>OY776633.1:1997500-2853364 GCA_963675855.1 Christensenellaceae bacterium | reverse complement strand
AAACCAACCCGTGCAGGAGCAACAGACGCGCCGCGTTTACATCACGAGCCAGAACCACGGCTACGCGGTTACGACGGGCGAGACGCTGCCGAAAAACGCGGTTGTGAGTTTCCTAAACCTCAACGACGGCACCTGCGAAGGGATCGACTATACCGATCTGCCCGCGTTTTCGGTTCAGTTTCACCCGGAAGCGTGCGGCGGCCCGCTGGATACGCGCTTTTTGTTCGACCGGTTCATCCGGCTCATGGACGAATCGGCAGATAAGCACGGCGAACGATAAGCACGGCGTAACGGAAGGAGAAACGCAATGCCACTGGATACCAACATACATCGCGTCATGGTCATCGGCTCGGGGCCGATTGTCATCGGCCAGGCCGCGGAGTTCGACTACGCGGGCACGCAGGCTTGCCGTGCGCTGAAGGAAGAGGGGCTGGAGGTCATCCTGGTCAACTCGAATCCGGCGACCATCATGACCGACAAGGCCATGGCGGACCATATCTACATCGAACCGCTCACGGTTACGACGCTGGAGCGCATCATCGAGAAGGAACAACCGGACAGCCTCCTCTCCACGCTCGGCGGTCAGACGGGGCTGACGCTGTCCATGCAGCTCGCCAAATCGGGCTTTTTAAAAACGCACGGCGCGCGGTTGCTCGGCGCAAACCCGGAGACCATCGACAAGGCGGAAGACAGGCAGCGCTTTAAGGACACCATGCAGGCAATCGGCGAGCCGGTCATCCCGTCCGGGGTTGTCACGGACGTTGCCGCCGCGCTGGCGTTTGCCGCCGAAACCGGTTATCCCGTCATCGTTCGCCCTGCGTTCACGCTCGGCGGCAGCGGCGGCGGCATCGCGCAGGACGATCGCGAGCTGAAAGAGATTGCCGCAAACGGGTTGCGGCTCTCGCCGATTACGCAGATTCTGGTCGAGAAATGCATCTCCGGCTGGAAGGAGATCGAGTTCGAGGGCATGCGCGATCAAAACGGAAACGTGATCACCGTATGCAGTATGGAAAACTTCGATCCAGTCGGCGTGCACACGGGAGACAGCATCGTCATCGCGCCCGCCATGACGCTCTCCGACAGGGAGTATCAGATGCTGCGCTCGGCAACGCGCAAGATCATCGACTCGCTCGGCATCGAGGGCGGCTGCAACTGTCAGTTTGCGCTGCATCCTACGAGCTTTGAATACGCGGTGATCGAGGTCAACCCGCGCGTGAGCCGCTCCTCCGCGCTGGCGTCCAAAGCGACGGGATACCCCATCGCCAAAGTCGCCGCGAAGATCGCAATCGGCTACACGCTCGATGAGATCAAAAACGCGGTGACCGGCACCACCTCCGCCTGCTTTGAGCCCGCGCTGGACTATGTGGTCGTCAAGCTGCCCAAATGGCCGTTTGACAAGTTCGTTTACGGAAAGCGCACGCTCGGCACGCAGATGAAGGCGACCGGAGAGGTCATGGCGATCGGGCGCACCTTTGAACAGGCGATCATGAAGGCCGTGCGCGGCGCGGAGATCTCGCTCGACAGCCTGAACCTGCCGAAGTTGAAAGAAAAGACCACGGAAGAGATTCGGGAGCTTTTGCAAAACTGCGACGACGAGCGGCTGTTTGTGGTCTTCGAGGCGCTGCGGCGCGGCGTGTCTGCCAAAGAGATTCACGAAATCACCATGATCGACCACTGGTTTCTGCACAAGCTGCGGAACCTCGCGGCGTTTGAGCTTGTGCTAGCGGAAGAGGGGCTGACCCAAGCGCGTTATGTGGAGGGTAAAAAACTCGGCTATCCCGACCGGGTGCTGGAGCGCATCTTTGGAGGAAAAATCGAGAAACATCTTGCCGCGGGCTATCGCATGGTGGATACCTGCGCGGCGGAGTTTGAAGCGCAGACGCCGTATTTTTACGCGGATTACGACTGCCCGAACGAAGCCGCCGAGTTTCTGCAAAAGCACGAAACGGGCAAGCGCCGCGTGATCGTGTTCGGTTCGGGCCCGATCCGCATCGGCCAGGGGATTGAGTTCGACTATGCGTCAGTCCACTGCGTGTGGTCGCTCAAGCGCGCGGGGTTTGAGGTTGCCATCGTCAACAACAACCCGGAAACGGTTTCGACCGATTTTGACACCGCCGACCGGCTCTATTTCGAGCCGCTGACGCCCGAGGACGTGATGAACGTCGTTCAAACGGAGCAGCCCTACGGCGTGGTGGTGGCGTTCGGCGGGCAGACCGCCATCAAGCTCACGCGGCATCTGACCGAAAACGGCGTGCGGATTCTCGGCACTCCCGCGGACAGCATCGACGCGGCGGAGGATCGGGAGCGCTTCGACAAGCTGCTCTCCGACCTCAACATCAAACGCCCGCGCGGGCGCACGGTGAAGACGGTGGAGCAGGCGCTCGCCGCCGCGAACGAACTGGGCTATCCCGTGCTGATCCGGCCGAGCTATGTGCTCGGCGGGCAGAACATGATCATCGCCTTTTCGGACGAGGACGTCAGGGAATATATGGGCATCATCCTGCGGCACGGGATTGACAATCCGGTGCTCATCGACCAGTATCTCGCGGGCGAGGAAATCGAGGTGGACGCCATCTGCGACGGCGGGGAGATCCTCATTCCAGGCATCATGGAACATATCGAGCGCGCGGGCGTGCATTCAGGAGATTCCATCGCGGTGTATCCGGCGTGGAATCTCAACGGGCCGCTGATCGAGCGCATCATCGACCACTCGCGGCGGCTTGCGCTCGCGCTGGACACGCGCGGACTCATCAATATCCAATACGTGATCTACGAAAATGAAATCTACGTCATCGAGGTCAACCCGCGTTCCTCGCGCACGGTGCCGTACATCAGCAAGGTCACGGGCGTGCCGATGGTGGACCTCGCGACGCGCGCGATGCTCGGCGAAAAGCTGCAGGATATGGGATTCGGCACAGGGTTGTACAAAACACCGCCGTATGTCGCGGTCAAGGTGCCGGTGTTCTCGTTTGAAAAACTTGCGGATGTGGACATCCTGCTCGATCCGGAGATGAAATCCACAGGCGAGGTGCTCGGCATCGGTAAAACGCGGGATGAAGCGCTCTACAAGGGCCTCGTCGCGGCGGGCTACCGCATGAAGCGGCGCGGGGGCCTGCTCGTGACCGTGCGGGACAGCGACAAGGGCGAGATGACGGACGCCGTTCGAAAATTCGTCGGTCTGGGATTCACCGTCTACGCGACGAAAGGTACGGCAAAGGCGATCCGGGACGCGGGCATGGAGGCCGTCGAGGTCGGCAAGCTGCACGAGTCCTCGGACAATATACTCACGCTGATGGAAAGCGGCAAGGTGGATTACATCATTTCCACGTCCTCCAAAGGCAGGCTGCCCTCGCGCGACAGCGTGAAAATTCGCCGCAAGGCGATTGAACTCGCGGTGCCCTGCATCACCTCGGCGGACACCGCCAACGCGCTGGCGGACAGTCTCGTCAGCCGGTTTACGCAGCATAGTACGGAACTTGTGGACATCAACCGCATGCGCAAAGAGAAGATTCGACTGCCGTTTACGAAGATGAACGGAACGAGCAACGACTATATCTACTTCGACTGCTTCAAGCGGCAGATCGACGCGCCGGAGTCGCTGAGCGTGTATCTTTCGAATCCACACCACGGCGTAGGCGCAGACGGCGTGATCCTCATCTGCCCGTCTGAGACGGCTCACGCGAAGATGCGCATTTTCAACCGCGACGGCAGCGAGGGAAAAATGTGCGGAAACGGCATTCGCTGCGTTGGTAAATACCTCTACGACAACGGTATGACCGACAAGACCGAACTGACCATCGACACGCTCAGCGGGGAAAAACATCTGCGCCTCTATGTGCGCGGCGGCAAGGTCAAGTCCGTCTCGGTGGACATGGGAAAAGCGGTGCTGACACCCGCCGAAATTCCTGTGCTGCTTGAGGGCGACCGCGTCGTCGGGCGGCGGGTTTCGATCGAGGGAACGGAGCATGAGATCACCTGCGTCTCGATGGGCAATCCGCACTGCGTAATCTTTTCGGAAAATCCCGATCAGGTGAACATCGAAGCAACAGGCCCCGCTCTGGAGTACGCGAGTGTCTTTCCGGAGCGCGCGAATATCGAATTTGTCAAGGTGGTGGACAGCCATACGCTCAAGATGCGCGTTTGGGAGCGCGGCAGCGGAGAGACGCTCGCCTGCGGCACCGGCGCGTGCGCGGCGGTCGTCGCCGCGGTGGAAAATGGATTTTGCCAAAAAGGTGAGGATATTACCGTGCGACTGCGCGGCGGCGATCTGCTCGTGCGTTACACGGAAGAAGCCGTCTGGATGACGGGAGACGCGCGCAAGAATTTCGAAGGCGTCGTGGAGCTTTGACGCGGTGTAAAAATCTGACTGGCAGATGAAAAAAACATGGCTCAAACGCACGCTGGCGCCTTTACAAAGCCGCGTTAAAATGCTATAGTTGTATCTAATTTGGTAGTACATATTAGTAATACCAATCAGTGTGACCGAAAGGGGCGCAGCGGTATGGGCGAACAGATGCAAATGCACTCCGTGCGAAGCAGGCTGCTGCGTGAAATGAAGCAGGGCGCCTACCGTTATTCGGGGAAACTGCCGCCGGAAGGCGTGCTTGCCGAGCGTCTGAACATCAGCCGCACGCAGCTGAGAGACAGCCTCGCCCAACTCGAACGCGAGGGGTTTATCAGCCGTCATCAGGGAGTAGGCACCGTGATCAACCGTCACGTGCTGGCCGTCAAAGTCCGCATGGACATGGAGATCGAGTTTCTGGAGATGATTACCCAGTCCGGGCATGAGCCGAGTCTGCTGCTGTTCGACAGCGAAACCGTTCCCGCCGACGGAACGGTATCCGAGCGGCTCGCCGTAAGGCAGGGCGATCCCGTGCTGCGCGTCGTACGGCTCATCGGCGCGGATCAAAAGCCTTCGATCTACTGCGAGGACTATATCCCCGCATCGCTCGTCAAGAAAAAAGAGTATACCGACGAAGATTTACGAAAGCCGATCTTCTCGTTTTTAAAGCAGTTCTGTTCGCTGGAAGCACATATGGACCTCACCGAAGTGCGCCCCGCCGCGGCGGACGCAAATCTGGCGGAGTTGTTTCGCGTGCCGGAAGGCACGCCGCTTCTCTATCTGGACGAACTGGACTACGACAAGGAAGGCATGCCGATGCTTTATTCTCCGCAGTATTACATCGGCGGCGTGATTCAGCACACGATGCTGCGCATGAAGTTTTAGGCTCGTTTTATACGGGCTGATTTTTGTGGAATAACGGAGGGAAATCAGCGTGAAATCTGTCGCGGTCATCATGGGAAGCGCTTCCGACGCGCCTTTAGCGAAGGAAGCGCTCGCAATTTTGAGTGAGTTTGGCGTGCCGCACGCCGCGCGCGTACTCTCGGCGCACCGTACGCCGGACGAAGCGGCCGCGTTTGCAAAATCGGCCGAGGCGGAAGGCTGCGGCGCGATCATCGCGCTGGCGGGCAAAGCCGCGCACCTTGCCGGCGCAATGGCGGCGCATTCAATACTGCCGGTCATCGGCGTGCCGGTCGGCGGCAAGGATTTAGGCGGCATGGACGCGCTGCTGTCCACCGCGCAGATGCCAAAGGGCGTACCCGTCGCAACCGTCGCGATCGATGGCGCGGCAAACGCCGCGCTGCTGGCCGTGCGCATCCTCGCGCTGTCGGATGAACAGCTGAACCAAAAACTGAAAGATTACGCGCGCAAGCTGACGGAGAAGTCCGCCGAAGCGAATGCGGCGCTGCAAAAGGAGATTGCAACCCTATGAAAAAGATGGAGCAGATCTACGAAGGCAAGGCAAAAAAGGTGTTCGCAACCGACGATCCAGGCATTGTGATCGTGGACTACAAGGACGACGCGACCGCGTTCAACGGCCTGAAAAAAGGAACGATCGCGGGCAAGGGCGTGGTCAACAACAAGGTTTCCAACCACTTCTTCCGCCTGCTGGAGGGCAAGGGTATCCCCACGCATTACGTCGAGCAGCTGAGCGAGCGCGAGACGGCGGTACGGCGCGTGCAGATTCTGCCGGTCGAGGTCATCGTTCGCAACCGCGCGGCGGGCAGCTTTTCCAAGCGCATGGGCGTTGAGGAAGGCGCCGGGCTCGCTTGCCCGATATTGGAATTCAGCTATAAAAACGATGAGCTGGGCGACCCGTTTATCAACTCGTATTACATCCGCGCGCTGAATCTTGCAACCGACGCGGAAATGGAGCAGGTGAAGGACTTCTCCTTTCGTATCAACGACATCCTCAGCGCGTATCTCGACGAGCTCGGCATCGAACTCATCGACTTCAAGCTCGAGTTCGGGCGCTGCGACGGCAAGGTGATCCTCGCGGACGAAATTTCGCCGGACACCTGCCGCTTCTGGGACAAGGCAACGGGCAAAAAGCTTGACAAAGACCGCTTCCGCCGCGATCTTGGCGAAGTAGAGGAAGCATACCATGAGATCATCAAAAGGCTGATGGGGGAATAACATGCCGCTGCGCATTCGATTGCCGGAAGCATATGAACGGCTCAAACCGGACGGCGACTGCATGAAAGAAGAATGCGGCGTCTTCGGCTTATACTCCGACGGCAGCGGGATCGATGCGGCGGAGGCTGCCTATTACGGGCTCTTTGCGCTGCAGCACCGCGGGCAGGAGAGCGCGGGCATCGCGGTATCTAGAAAGGGGCGCATCGAGTGCCATAAAGAGATGGGGCTCGTGAGCGGACGCTTCTGCGAGGGGCTTTCGTCGCTCAGCGGCGCGTCGCTCGCCATCGGGCACGTGCGTTATTCCACCATGGGCGACAGCTCGCTTTGTAACGCGCAGCCGATCGTGGTGGTGTCTTCGGCGGGGCCGCTGGCCGTTGCGCACAACGGAAACATCATCAACGCGCACGAACTGCGCGCCGAGCTGGAGAGTGAGGGCATCGCGTTTGAAACGACCATCGACTCCGAAGTCGTCGCGCAGCTGATCGCAAAACACATCGGCGAGGGGATAACCCAGAGCGCAGCAAAAGCCGCGGAGCGGCTCAAGGGCAGCTATGCCATGGTGCTCATGACGAAGACGCAGCTGATCGGCGTACGCGATCCCAAGGGAATGCGCCCGCTCGCGCTGGGCACGCTCGACGGCGCCTATGCGTTCGCCTCCGAATCCTGCGCGTTCGACACCATCGGCGCGGAGTTCATCCGCGACGTGCGCCCGGGCGAGATCATCGTCGCCGACAAGCGTGGGTTAAAATCGCATCAGGCCGTACACGCCAACGACACCGCGCTTTGCATCTTTGAATATGTCTATTTCGCGCGGCCGGATTCCGATATAGACGGTATCTCGGTGCACCGCGCGCGCGAACGCGCGGGCGAGCTTCTTGCCATCTCGTCCCCGGCGGACGTGGACGTCGTCGCCGCCGTGCCGGACTCCTCGCTGCACGCGGCGATGGGGTATGCAAAACAGGCGGGGCTGCCGTTTACCATCGCGCTGTCCAAAAACCGCTATATGGGGCGCACGTTTATCGAGCCGTCGCAGGACCGGCGGGAGATGGACGTTTCGCTCAAGTTTAGCGCGCTCAAGCGCAACGTACGCGGCAAGCGCGTGCTGCTCGTGGACGACTCCATCGTGCGCGGCACGACGAGCAAGCGCATCGTGGAAATGCTGCGGACGGCGGGCGCAAAAGAGGTTCACATCCGCGTGAGTTCGCCGCCGGTCATGCACCCGTGCTATTTCGGCATCGATACGTCCTCCTACGAGCAGCTCATTGGAGCGAATCACTCCATCGAGGAGATCAGGCGATTCATCGGCGCGGATTCGCTGAGCTATTTGAGCATTGAGGATTTGAAAAAGACCGTGGAAGGCGCGGCCTGTAATTTCTGCGCGGGCTGTTTCGACGGTAACTATCCGGAGGATGTATCTGCGGTGACGAAGCAAAACGGAAAAAAACTGCTGGACCGATAAGGAGAGCGTTATGCCATTGACCTATCAGGACGCCGGGGTCAGCGTCGAGGCGGGATACGAAGCCGTCCGGCGCATGAAGGCGTACGCCGAATCCACGTTTGACGAAAACGTGATGCAATCCCTCGGCTCGTTCGGGGGCATGTATTCACTCGGCGAGCAGGTGCTCGTCTCGGGTACGGACGGTGTCGGCACAAAGCTAAAAGCAGCGTTCGCGTTGAATCAGCACGACACGGTCGGCATCGACTGCGTCGCCATGTGCGCCAACGACGTGGTTTGCCACGGCGCGAAGCCTCTCTTCTTCCTCGACTATATCGCTACCGGCAAACTCGTTCCCGATGTTGCCGCGGGCGTGGTCAAGGGCGTCGCGGAGGGCTGCCGCCA
Organism: Christensenellaceae bacterium; assembly: GCA_963675855.1. Taxonomy (GTDB): domain Bacteria; phylum Bacillota; class Clostridia; order Christensenellales; family CAG-138; genus UBA7703. Next base: position 2,845,046 of record OY776633.1, on the reverse strand, counting down.
GGCGGGCTGCGCGCTCATCGGCGGCGAGACCGCCGAGATGCCGGGCTTTTACCCGGAGGGGGAATATGACCTCGCGGGATTCTGCGTCGGCATGGTTCAAAAAGAACGCCTGATCGACAATTCTCGCGTGCGCGCGGGCGACGCGCTGATCGCGCTGGCGTCCTCCGGCATCCACTCCAACGGGTTTTCGCTGGTGCGCAGGCTCATCGAGATGCGGCGCGGCAAGCTTGACGAATACGCGCCGGAACTCGGAAAACCGCTCGGCGAGGAGCTGCTCACGCCGACAAGAATCTATGTTCAACCCGTGCTGAAGCTGATAGAACGTGTCGAAGTGCACTCCATCGCGCACATCACAGGCGGCGGATTTTTTGAAAACATTCCGCGCAGCATCCCCAAAGGGCTGTCCGTTCGTATCGAAAAAAAGAGCGTGCGCGTGTTGCCCGTCTTCCGGCTGCTGCAAAAGCTTGGCGGCCTCGAGGAAAACGACATGTTCGCAACGTTCAACATGGGCGCCGGCATGACGATTGCCCTGCCTGCCGACCAGGCGGACCAAGCGATTGCCGTGCTGTCCGATGCGGGCGTGGAGGCTTACCCGCTCGGCGAAATTGTCGCGGGCGGGGAAGGCGTGACCCTATGCTGAAGCCGCGCGTGGCCGTTCTCGTTTCCGGCGGCGGAACCAACCTACAGGCGCTCATCGACGCGCGGGACGACGGCCGGTTTTCCGGCGGAGAGCTCGCGCTCGTTATTTCAAGCAGGGCGGGTGTGTTCGCGCTGGCACGGGCAAAGGCTGCGGGAATAAAGACAGAGGTTGTGGAGCGCGGCGCGTTTCCCGACCTGGATACGTATGAAGCGGAATTGTTACGCAAACTCTCCCGTTACGGCATCGACGTGATCGTGCTCGCGGGGTTTCTGCATATCCTGTCCGCTGCGTTCGTTTCGCACTACCCCGATCGCATCCTCAACGTGCATCCCTCGCTGATTCCCGCCTATTGCGGAAAGGGATTCTACGGGCTGAAGGTGCACAAAGCGGTGCTCGCGGCGGGCGAGCGCGTGACCGGCGCGACGGTGCATATGGTCAACGAAGTGCCGGACGGCGGGCGTATCCTGATGCAGAAAGAGGTGCGCGTTTTGCCGGGCGACACGCCCGAAACGCTCCAGCGGCGCGTGATGGAGCAGGCCGAGTGGCTGCTGCTGCCGCAGGCGGTCGAGATGCTCTGCGTCGAGTTGGCGCAAAAACACATGGAAGGAAATCACGATGGAACCGAATGATCTGTTTGACCGACTGAAGAACAACCCGTATCCAGGACGCGGCATCGTGCTCGGGCTTACGCCGGATGCAAAAAACGCCGCGCTGGCGTACTTCATCATGGGGCGAAGCGCGGGCAGCCGCAGCCGCGCGTTTGTAAAAGATGGAGACGACGTCGGCATCCATATGCTCGACGCGGGTAAAATCGCCGATACGAGCCTTATTCTCTACGCGCCGCTTAGAACGTTGCCCGGTAAAACCATCGTGACCAACGGCGACCAGACGGACACAATCCGCGCCGCGCTGGCGGACGGCGGATCGTTTGAAGGCGCGCTCAGGACGCGCACGTTTGAGCCGGATGCGCCGCACTTTACGCCGCGCATCAGCGGGATCCAATATTTTGACGGCGGGTTTTCCTACGCGCTGTCTATCCTGAAGGCGGGGAACGCGGAAGGCACGGCGGCGCTGCGGCAATTTTTTGAGTATGAATCCGTTGCGGGCGCGGGCCACTTTATCTCGACCTATCAAACGGACGGAGCGGTGCTGCCGAGCTTCTCGGGCGAACCAAAGGCCGTCGGCATTCCGGACGATTTTTCGGCGTTTGCGGAGGGCTTGTGGGACGCGCTGAACGAGCAGAACAAGGTGTCGCTTTACGTGCGCTATACAAACGTCGAAACCGGTATCTATATGGATAGGGTTTTCAATAAATACGCGGCGGGAGGAACCGGCAAATGAAGGAACTGGCATTGAAATACGGCTGCAATCCACACCAGAAGCCCGCTCGCATCTACGCGGAAACAGGCGAGCTGCCGCTGAATGTACTCAACGGCGCGCCGGGGTATATCAACTATCTGGATGCGCTCAACGCCTGGCAGCTGGTGAAGGAACTCAAAGAGGCGCTCTTACTGCCTGCCGCCGCGTCGTTCAAGCACGTCAGCCCGGCGGGCGCCGCAATCGGGTTGCCGCTGAGCGAAACAGACCTTCTTGCCTGCGCGGTGGACGACATCCCCGGCGTCAACGATTCCCCGGTCGCATGCGCTTATGCGCGCGCACGCGGGACGGACCGCATGTCGTCGTTCGGCGACTTCATCGCGCTGAGCGACGTTTGCGACGAAACGTGCGCCGCGATCATCAAGCGCGAGGTGTCGGACGGCGTGATCGCGCCGGGATACACGTCCGAAGCGCTGGAGCTCTTAAAAACCAAACGAAACGGCAGCTACGCAGTACTGCAGATCGATCCGGACTATGAACCCGGCGAAACGGAACGCAAGCAGGTGTTCGGCGTGACGTTCGAACAGCCGAGGAATACCGCTAAGATCGACGGCGCGCTGCTTGGGCAAGCCGCCACGGCAAAAACGGAGATCGACGAAGCGGCAAAGCGCGACCTGATCCTCTCGCTGATTACGCTCAAATACACGCAGTCCAACTCCGTCTGCTTTGCCGCCGGCGGACAGACCATCGGCGTCGGCGCGGGGCAGCAGTCCCGCATTCACTGTACGCGCCTTGCGGGTGAGAAAGCGGACATCTGGTGGATGCGCCGCTGCCCGAAGGTGCTCGGCCTTCCGTTTCTGCCCGACATCAAGCGCTCCGAGCGCGACAATCTGATCGACCTGTATATCTCCGGCAAAAGCGGGGACGCGTATTCAAAATCCGGTTGGACGGCGTATTTCTCGAAGCGCCCTGAACCGCTGACGGCGGGCGAGCGCGCCGCGCATATGGCGCGGCTTTCCGGCGTTTCGCTCGGAAGCGACGCGTTTTTCCCGTTCGGGGACAATATCGAGCGCGCGAAAGAGAGTGGAGTTGCGTATGTCGCCCAGCCCGGCGGGTCGGTGCGGGATAGCGACGTGATCGCCGCGTGCGATAGATACGGCATGGCGATGTTCTTTACGAAGCTTCGCTTGTTCCATCATTGAAAATGAAGCAAAAATCGATGAATACAGATATGAACGTTTTAATCGTCGGCGGCGGCGGCCGCGAACACGCCATCCTCGAATACCTGCGCAAAAATCCGCGCATCAAAAAAATTTACGCGCTGCCCGGAAACGGCGGCATGTGTGCGCACGCCGAATGCGTCCCGATCAAGGCGACGGACATCGACGCCATCGTCTCTTTTTCGGTGCAAAACAAGATCGATTTCGCGGTCATCGGGCCGGACGACCCGCTGATACTGGGCGCGTGCGACCGGCTGCGCGCGGCGGGTATCCGATGCTTCGGCCCTTCCGCCGCGGCGGCGAAGATTGAGGGCAGCAAGAGCTTTGCAAAGGAACTGATGAAAAAATACGGCATCCCGACCGCGGCGTACGAGGTGTTTGACCGCGCGGAGGATGCCTATGCGTATCTGTCGAAAGCGCCGTATCCAGCCGTCGTCAAGGCGGACGGCCCGGCGCTGGGCAAGGGCGTGATCATCGCGCAGAACGAGCGGGAAGCGAAAGACGCGGTCCGATCCATGATGGAGGACGGCGTATTCGGCGCAAGCGGCAGCCGCGTGGTGATCGAGGAGTTCCTCACAGGAAACGAGGCGAGCGTGCTGGCGTTTACGGACGGAACGGCGATGATTCCGATGATCTCCGCGCTCGATCATAAACGCGCTTTGGACGGCGACCTCGGCTTGAATACGGGCGGCATGGGCTCGCTCGCGCCGAATCCGTTTTATACGCCGGAACTGGCCATCGAGTGCCGCGAAAGGATTTTTTTACCCACCATGCGAGCCATGAACGCGGAAGGGCGGACGTTTAAAGGCTGCCTGTATTTCGGGCTGATGCTGACGCAGTACGGCCCGAAGGTCATCGAATACAACTGCCGCTTCGGCGACCCGGAGACGCAGGTCGTCCTGCCGATGCTGGAGACGGACTTGTTTGAAATCATGCTTGCCGTGGAGGAGGAGCGTCTAAACGAGGTGCGCGTGCGCTTTCGGCCGGGCGCGTCCTGCTGCGTGGTGCTGGCGTCGAAAGGGTATCCGGCGAAGTATGAAACAGGCTGTGAAATTACGCTCGAAGAACCGGAGCGAAATCAAGGCGTGCAGATCTTTCAGGCGGGGACGAAACGGGACGGCGGACGCCTCGTCACCTCCGGCGGGCGCGTGCTCGGCGTAACCGCGATCGGGGAAAACGCAAGGGAAGCGCAGCGCGCCGCATATGACGCGCTTGGGTGTGTAACATTTGAAAACGCGTTTTACCGGAGCGACATCGGCGAACGCGCCATTCTGAGTGCGGGCGGGAAGGCGAACGGGTAATGGTCAGTCGAATCTATGTGGAAAAACAGCCCGCGTTTGCGCAGGAAGCGGACGCACTCATCGGCGATATTCACGGCGTGCTGGGGATACAGAGTGTTTCACAACTGAGAATCCTGAACCGCTACGACGTGGAGGGTGTGGACGAAGGGGTATTCGCCTCCTGCCGCTATGCCGTATTTGCCGAGCCGCAGATCGATATTGCATACGACGCGCTGCCGGATGACGGCGCTTTGATTTTTGCCGTGGAATACATGCCGGGGCAGTTTGACCAGCGGGCGGACGCCTGCGGACAGTGCATCGCGCTGCTCTCGCAAAAAGAAGCGCCGAGGGTTCGAACCGCGCGCGTGTATCTTTTGTACGGCGAGATCAGCGGCGCGGAGATGGACGTAATCAAGCGATACGTGATCAACCCCGTGGAATCACGGGAAGCGTCGCTGAACGAGTTTGCAACACTGGAATTTGGTGTCGAACAACCGTCTCAGGTCGCCGTTCTGAAAGGCTTTGGCGCCATGGACGATATGCAGCTGGGCGGACTGATCCGGGAATACGCGCTGGCGATGGACCTCGACGACATCAAGTGCTGCCGCGCGTATTTTAAAGCGGAACAGCGCGATCCGACGCTGACCGAACTGAAGCTGCTCGACACCTACTGGTCGGATCACTGCCGCCATACGACGTTTCTAACGCAGCTGGACGAAGTTGCGTTCGACGACCCGCGCGCGGAGGAAACCTACCGCACGTATCTGAATATGCGCCGCGAACTGGGCATAACGAAACCCGTAACGCTGATGGATCTCGCGACCGTCACGGCCCGTTGGTTCAAGGTAAAGGGCAAACTGCCGAAGCTCGACGACTCCGCCGAGATCAACGCCTGCACGGTGAAAACCGAGATCGAAGCCGACGGACAAAAGCAGGAGTGGCTGGTTCTCTTTAAAAACGAAACGCACAACCACCCGACGGAGATCGAACCCTTCGGCGGCGCGGCGACCTGCATCGGCGGCGCGATCCGCGATCCGCTTTCGGGGCGGGCCTTCGTCTATCAGGCGATGCGCGTCACCGGAGCCGCCGATCCCCGCGTGCCGTACGCCGAGACGCTGCCCGGTAAGCTGCCGCAGCGAAAGATTGTAACCACCGCCGCCGCCGGATACAGCTCCTATGGCAACCAGATCGGGCTTGCGACGGGATTGGTCGACGAAATTTACCACGCGGGGTATGTCGCGAAGCGCATGGAGATCGGCGCGGTCATCGGCGCGGCGCCGGCTCAAAACGTGCGCCGCGAAACGCCGGAGGACGGCGACGTCGTGCTGCTGCTCGGCGGAAAAACCGGGCGGGACGGCTGCGGCGGTGCGACGGGCTCCTCAAAAGCGCACAGCGCGGATTCGCTCGCACAATGCGGCGCGGAGGTGCAGAAGGGCAACGCGCCGGAGGAGCGAAAGCTACAGCGGCTCTTTCGAAACCCCGAAGCTTCGCGCCTCATCAAGCGCTGCAACGATTTCGGCGCGGGCGGCGTATCCGTCGCCATCGGCGAATTAGCGGACGGCGTCAGCGTAGACCTTGATCGGGTGCAGGTCAAATACGAAGGCCTCGACGGAACGGAACTCGCCATCAGCGAGTCGCAGGAGCGCATGGCGGTCGTGGTCGATGCCGCGGACGCGGCGTGCTTTGTCGAGTTGGCACGGGAGGAAAACCTCTCGGCAGTGCCCGTTGCGCGCATTACGCGCGAACCGAAATTGACGATGCGCTGGCGCGGGGAGACGATTGTTGACCTCAAGCGCAGCCTGATCGACAGCAACGGCGCGCCGAAGCATACGAAAGTGCGTGTGCAATCGCCGCAGACGCAAACCGAACCGGATTTACCGGACGGATTAACAGAACGTTATACGGCGTTGGTTTCCGGCCTCAAGCACTGTTCGCGTCGGGGGTTGAGCGAACGTTTCGACTCGACCGTCGGCGCATACAGCCTGCTCATGCCGTTCGGCGGCGCGCGCCAGCTGACCCCCGCACAGGCCATGGCGGCGAAGCTGCCGCTGGCCAAAGGGGAAACAAACGCCTGCACGACGATGAGCTGGGGATACGATCCGGAATTATCGGAGGCGTCGCCGTATACGGGCGGGTATGCCGCCGTCGTACACTCGCTCTGCAAGCTCGCCGCGGCGGGCGCGCCGCTAAATGAGCGTTATCTGACGTTTCAGGAATATTTCGGAAAGCCGGGCGTCGATCCCGCGCGCTGGGGCAAACCCGCCGCCGCGCTACTCGGCGCGATGCAGGCGCAGCTCGACCTCGGCGTTGCCGCAATCGGCGGCAAAGACTCCATGAGCGGTTCGTTCGAGTCTCTCGACGTGCCGCCGACGCTGGTGTCCTTCGCGGTGGCGATCGGCAAGACGGATACGGTCTGCTCGCCGGAGTTCAAGCGAGCCGGTTCGCGTGTCGTGTTGCTCAGTCCCATATATCGTGAGGACGGTTTGCCGGAGGCCGCGTCGATGAACCGCGTTTTGCGTGAAGTTGCGAAATTGACCGGATCAAAGCGGTTGCGCGCGGCCTACGCGGCCGGCGCGGGCGGCGCCGCGCAGGCGGTGTTCAGCATGTGCCTCGGCAATGGGATGGGGTTTGATTTTAACGACACGCTGACGCGTGAGGCGCTGTTTGCGCCGCGCATCGGCGCGTTTGTGCTGGAACTGGCGGACGATAGAGACGTCGGCCAACCGCTCGGGAAAACGAGCGAAGACCGCGCGCTGGTCTGGCGCGGCGAGCGCGTCGAAATGGACGCGCTGGAAGCGGCGTATGAGCATACGCTCGAAGACGTATTTCCAACGCGCCGGGAAGTTCCGGAGGACATGCCTCAGATAACGCCGTATCATACGGCGCAGCGAAAGGTGTTACGCGGGAGTGCGATTGCAAAACCACGCGTGCTGATTCCCGTTTTCCCGGGAACGAACTGCGAATACGAATCCGCCCGCGCCGTGGAGCGGGCCGGCGCCGTTGCGGACGTGCTGGTGCTGCAAACGCAGAACGCGGCGTCAATCGAGGAATCGCTCACCGGTTTCGCCGCACGCCTGGATCGCGCGCAGGCGCTGTTTTTACCGGGCGGCTTTTCCAACGGAGACGAGCCGGACGGCTCAGGCAAGTTCATCACCGCGTTTCTGCAAAACCCGCGCGCGGCGGACGCGCTCATGCGCCTGCTCGACGGCCGCGACGGCCTCGCGCTCGGCATCTGCAACGGCTTTCAGGCGCTCATCAAGCTCGGCCTTGTGCCGCACGGGAGGATCGTAAAACCCTCCGCCAAGTCGCCGACGCTGACGTTCAACGCCATCGGACGGCATCAATCGCGGTTGGTGCGCACGGTGTTGACGTCCGATCGCTCGCCCTGGCTGATGCTGGCAAACGCAGGCGAAATCTATACCGTTCCGGTTTCACACGGCGAAGGGCGGTTCTTGTGCACCCTGGAGGCGTTTTCCGAACTTGCGGCAAACGGGCAGGTCGCCGCGCAGTATGTGGACGAAAAAGGTTGCCCTTCAATGGACGTGCGCTTTAATCCCAACGGTTCGTACGCGGCGGTGGAGGCGGTTACGTCGCCGGACGGGCGCGTACTCGGCAAGATGGGGCACAGCGAGCGCATCGGTCCCGGGCTCTATCAAAACGTGCCGGGTAAGTTCGACATGCGGTTGTTCGAGTCTGCGGTACGTTATTTTTCATAACGAAATGCGAAGTATATAGCTCAGTTGATCCTGCGCGGGCAACCCGAAGGATCTTTTTGTGACGGCAACAAAAAAGTCCGGTTTGCCCGTTTTACGGAAGCGGGGTACAATAGATAACAGTCGAAGGCATTATATTTCGGGATCAATTTCATCTGGGAAGGGAATCATGGATATGAAAATCGTAGTATTGGATGGGTTCACGCTCAACCCGGGCGATTTAAGCTGGGGGGGATTCGAAGCGCTCGGCGAAACGAGCGTATTCGACCGTACGCGAAAAGAAGAAATCGTATCGCGCATCGGAGATGCGGATGCGGTAATGACCAATAAAACGCCGATTACGCGCGAAACGCTCGCCGCCTGTCCGGGCTTGAAGTATATCGGCGTGCTTGCGACGGGGTACAACATCGTGGATGTAAAGGCGGCGCGGGAACGGGGGATTCCCGTTTGTAATATTCCCAGCTATGGAACCGCCGCGGTAGGGCAGTTCGCCATCGCCATGCTGCTCGAGATCTGCCACCATGTGGCGCACCACAGCGACGCGGTGCACGCAGGACGCTGGAGTTCCAGCGCGGACTGGTGCTTCTGGGACTATCCGCTCATCGAGCTCGAGGGCAAGGCCATGGGCATCGTCGGCTTCGGCAGAATCGGACAAAGGACGGGGCAAATCGCAAAATCGCTCGGTATGCGTGTGCTGGCGTTTGATAAGAATCAAAGCGATACCGGGCGAGCGATCGGCCGGCATGTCGACCTCGATACGCTGCTTCGAGAGTCGGACGTGATCAGCCTGCACTGCCCGCTCTTTCCCGAAACGGAGGGCATGATCAACGCCGCTTCCATCGCGAAGATGAAAGACGGCGTCATCCTGCTCAACAACAGCCGCGGGCCGCTCGTTATGGAACAGGACCTCGCCGACGCGCTCAACAGCGGCAAAGTCTACGCCGCCGGGCTTGACGTGGTGTCCGCCGAACCCATCCAACCGGACAACCCGCTGCTTTCGGCGAAGAACTGTATCATCACGCCGCACATCAGCTGGGCGTCCAAAGAAAGCCGCGGTCGGCTCATGGACACGGCGGCAAACAACCTCGCCGCATGGACCGGCGGCGCGCCGGTCAACGTAGTGAACCCGTAGCGGCTTACAAAACCGGTATCAAACGGCTAAAAAAAAGGGGGGATGCCCCCCTTTTAATTTTGCGCTTTCGTCATGATCCGCCGGATTCGGCGGTTGAGGCTTCTTTGGTATAATCGATCGGGATTTTGAGGATGAAGCTGCTTCCTTCGCCCGGCTTTGACCGCAGGCCGACGCTTCCGCCGATCTTGCGCAGGTTTTCCTTTACGATATAGAGGCCGATTCCCTCGCCGGACGTATGCGCCGAGTTTTTACCGCGGTAGTACGCGTCGAAAATCTGCTCTTGTTCGTTTTCGGGGATGCCCGCGCCCGTGTCCTGCACGCTGATTGCGAGCCTGCCGTTTTCAAGGCGGTATTCCACACGCACCTTTCCGCCGGGTTCGGTAAATTTATAAGCGTTTGTCAGCAGGTTATAGATCGCCTGGCTGAGCTTGTACGGGTCGGTGCGGAGAACGACCTTCTGCTGCGTCGACGCTTCTAGCGAGACCTGTTTTTTATCGAACTGCGCTTTCAGCGCCGCGACGATCTGGCGGATCAGCGCGGAGATTTCGATCTGCCCGATGCTGACTTTATCGATTTCGCGCTCCGCGTCGATCAGACCGCTCATGTTGGCGATGATGGAGGACAGGTTCTCGATCTGCGCGTCGCAGGTTTTAATCTCCTCCGGCGTAAACCGGATCACGCCGTCCGCAAATCCCTCCAGATGCGTTTTCAAGATCGTGAGCGGGGTCCTCGTTTGGTGCACGAGTTCGTCGACGAGCTGTTTCCGGCTGGTTTGCTTGAGCTTCAGGCGGGTTCTGAGCGCCTCCAGGCTTTGCTGGATGGTTTTAATCTCCAGCACGCGCGACTGCGGCGCGCTGCTTTCGCGGCCGAGGTCGATATCGACGGCTTGCTGCGCGGCCAGGCTTAAATCCCTGCTCATGCGTTTGCTGATGAAATAACCGAGCACGAAGATCAGCGCGAATACGATGGCGAACGAAAGCAGGCTGTTGACGACAAGCGACGCCATAAACCGCCTCGTACCGAGCGAATTGCCGACGGAACTGTAGCGCGTGATATTCAGCCTGCCGAGCGTCGTGCCGTTTGAGACGATATCGATCGAGTCGACCTCTTCGGCGGATGACGGCAGCATACGGCGCATCATCTCGCTGTGCACCGTACCCATCATCGGATATTCCTGCGTGCCGACGTCGGCGAGCAGTTCCCCGTCGCTGTTGTAAAGCCTGATCCGATTGATCGGGTCGCTTAAATGCGACTCGAGCTGCATTTCCAGCTGCTGCGTGGTATAGTCCCTGCCGGAGAGCGCTTCGGTCGCGAATGTGACCACCTGCGAAACGTGGCTGTCGTAATTCTCCTGCGAATAGTCGATGAAGTAACGTTTGACCAGAAGGCCGAACACGACGGAGTTCACAATGACCGACAACGCGACCGATAAGACCAGCACGAGCATCCACTGCCGTTTAAATGTCATTGTTTTTTCCCTCCAAATAGATACCCCGCGCCGTATTTCGTCGTCAGGATCTGCGGCCTGCGGGGGTTAAGTTCAATCTTCTGCCGGATTTTTTTGATAAAGCTGTCGATGTTGCGGTCGTACCCTTCGTAGTCGTCCCCGTAGGCCTGCTCGATGAGCCGTTCACGGGACATCACGCGGCCTTCGTTTCGGAACATCGCGTGCAGCAGCCGGTACTCCGCCGTCGTAAGCGGGATCTCCTCTTCGCCGCGGTAGAGCTTCATGCCGCCGGTGTGCAGATGCAGATCGCCGTATGAATAGACGATTTCGTCTGCTTCGCGGTAGACGCGCGTTAACAGCCTGTGCACGCGGAGCATGAGCTCCTTGGCGCTGAAGGGTTTGACGACGTAATCGTCCACGCCGGCGCGAAAGCCGCGCACGCGGTCGACCTCGCCATGTCTTGCCGTGAGCATAACGACCGGCACTTCGGAGAGTTTCCGGATCTCCTTGAGCACCTCGAAGCCGTCGATGCCCGGCATCATGACGTCCAAAATAACGAGGTGGACGGCGCCTTCGTTGAAGAGCTCAAGCGCTTCGAACCCGTTGGCCGCGCTCAGCACGGCGTAACCTTCCTTGCGGAGGTACTTTTCAACGATGGTTCTGATTTCCGCCTGGTCTTCTACGACCATAATCTGGTACTGCACCGTTCCACCTCGTTGTGTTTTTCAGGGCGCATCGCTCGTTACTTGCCGAGGACGTCCTTCATCTTCAGATACTCTTCTTCGGTCAGCTCGCCTTTGATATAGCGCAGCTTGAGCGCATCGGCGGCTCCGTCGGGCGCGGCGTTCTTCTTCTTGGCCGCGAGCACGATCACGACGACCAGCGCCGCGACAAACAACACGCCAAGGCCGATCCATACGGCGGGATGCACAAACCCGACTCCGTGGTAAAACATACCGCTGGTTCCTAAACCTTTTACATACATCATTGTATCATACCTCCTTAGTCTCTGATGACTTTCAACATTTTTTCATACTCTTCCTGGGTAATTTCCCCGTTGACGAACCGCTTGATCAGCACGTCCTCGGGGTCTTCGCTAACTTTCGGCAGGCTGACGATCCGTTTGCCGGGCTTGGCCAGCACCAGATATACGACAACCCCGATCAATAACAACCAAAAGAACATCATTTCACTTTCCGCCTTTCCAACTCAGTTCCAGTCGTAGTAGCCGTAACCGGGCATCATGCCGCGTCTGTCATCGCGCATCATACCGCGGCCGTAGCCGAAGTCATCGTCGCCGAAACAGCCGAATTCACCGTCATAGCCGTACCAATAGCCGTTTTCCGCGTGGTACGCTGCCATCTCGTCGAGCCGCTCGAGCGCGAGCTGCGCCTGTTCTTCGGTGTAAAGACCGTCCGCCAGCATCGTTTCGATCGATTCTTTCCGAAGCGCGATCATGTCGTTGAACGACGCCTCCAGATCGGCCTGCTGCTGCTCGGTCAATTCCGGGCGAACCACCTCAGCGCGGTAGTAGGCGCGGTCTGCGGCGGGTGCGGAATTGGCGTACAGCGCGAGCGCGGTGACCGGTACGAGCACCAGAACGGCGATTGCGATAATCATCAATACTTTCCTCATGGTTACACCTCCTTTAATCGGTTGCATTTCGTACTTTCATGATAAGTGCGGAATGTGGTCGAATTATGATCGCGCAAAATCGAATCACAAAAGAGCCCGGCGATTTTTCGTACGACAAAACGCGCGGATTTGGTTGAACTTCGCGCTCGAATACTGTAACCTTGAGGGTATGATGAAAAAGACGAACGATCCTACAAAACCCCTGCGCTACGAATTCCTGCTCTTCGACCTCGACAATACGCTCATGGACTTCCACGCGGGCGAAAAGATCGCGCTGATGCAGACGATGGAGGAGCGGGGCAGCTCCATCGGCGAGCGCGACTACAAAAAGTACCGCGAGATCAATACGGTCGTATGGGGCAGGTTCGAAAAGGGATTGCTAAACAGCGAGGGCGTGCAGCGCGTGCGCTTCGAGATGTTTTTGGAGCATCTCGGGCAGGACGCCGCCGGGGCGACCGCGCTCAACGCGCAATATGTGGACAACCTCAGCCGGCAGGCGGTCCTGTTCGACGGCGCAGAAGAGCTGCTCGTGCGGCTCAAAGAACGCTACCGCATCGCCGCCGTGACCAACGGGCTGAAGATCGTGCAGCGCGAGCGGCTGAAGCGCACCGGGTTCGACGCGCTGTTCGACGGGGTGTTCATCTCGCAGGAGATGGGCGTGCAGAAGCCGGACAAGGCGTATTTCGACCGCGTGTTCGACCATTTTGGCGACGAAAAGAGGAGCAAATACCTCATGATCGGCGATTCGCTCACCGCAGATATTTTAGGCGGCATCAACGCGGGGATGGACACCTGCTGGCTGCGGCCAGAGGGTGCAAAGGCGCGCGAAGAGATTCAGCCGACCTATACCGTGGACGGGTTTGAGGAGTTGGAAGCGCTGTTGTTGGGGTAGGGGAGATTTAACGCGGGGCGCGCGGAATAGGCTGCGGGTGGTTTTGGCATAGTGGGGGTTATTGGATTTGGAGTTGGAGGAAGGGTAAGGAGCAAAGGGAAGAAACACTTAAGAATGTAGTAAATTCTATTGAAATTTGTATTTTCTTAATGTAAAGTCATATTAAGAATTCGCATTTTTTGAGGAGGATATATGGGCAGAATAAAAGAAGAAGTTCAGAATGGATTTCTGACGCAATATCCTGAATTTTACGGTTTTCTAGCTGCATTCATACATGTTTTTGATGTGACATATGCTGATAAAAAAGAGACTACTAATACGGTAGTCTTTGTATTCATGTTGAAACCCGAAAAACATATTACAGAAGCGTTCGGTCTTGAAAAAGAAATACTTCTAATCTATACTCCGTTTGATGAATTACAACCTAGGGCATTTCAGGCTGCACATTCTTTGTTCAATATTCATCCGTTTCAAGGAAGAGTAGATACACTTAATTGTATATTTGTTTCAAAAGACGAAAGGGTATTAGAGCATAAAGGAGTAAAGCTCTTTGGTGATGAAAGTTCAAGAGTTTTTGTTCCAATATTGTATTCGGATCTATTAAAAAACAGAAGCGATGCATGGTATATAAGAAATATTCTTAGAGATAATTTCTTTGATATTGATCTGTTTGGTTATACGCTTCCTATACGAGAAGAAAGCTCTTTTTTTGGCAGACAACAATTAGTCGCTCGATATATAGATTCAATAAGAAGATGCGAAAATAAAGGGATTTTTGGCGTGCGAAAAGTTGGAAAAACATCCCTTCTTTTCAAGATTGATCGGGTGATTAGAGAACAGCATTTGGGTTTTGTGTTCTTTTATGACTGTAAATCTCCATCGTATCGAAAAATGCATTGGAATGAATTTTTGGGATCAATTTGTGATAATATTGCGAAGCGTTTAAAAGTGAGGATACGGCGAGAATATGATGCATTGAATATTATAAAAAGTTTCCGTTTCGTTATGAAAGAAGCATCGATAAGGAATATAAAAATTATCATAATGTTTGATGAGATTGAATACATATCATTTAAATCGCCTTTAGATGTGCATTGGAAAACGGAGTTCGTTGATTTTTGGCAAACTTTGTGGTCAATTCAGAGCTTACATAGAAATTTAGTCTTCATTATTTCAGGTGTAAATCCAAGTGTAACTGAAATCGATACAATTGAAGGAATACAAAATCCATTGTTTGGAATAGTCCAATCAGAATATTTGCAAGGACTAACAAATGAAGACTTGCACAATATGATTCGAACATTGGGCAGAAGAATGGGTCTTAAATTCAATTATGATGCAATTGAATTTCTTTTCAAACAATACAATGGGCATCCGATGCTTACTCGACTTGTATGTAGTTATATTAATCGTGAGTGTTCAAATACAAAAAGACCAGTTGAAGTAAGTCTCAACGAGATAAAAAAGTATCAAACGGATATAGATACTGAATTGGCTTATTATTTTAAACATATTGTTTCAGAAATACAGCAGTTTTATCCTGAAGAGTATGAGATGTTTGAGTTATTAGCTTCTGGCCAAACAAGTGATTTTATTGAACTTTCAGCGTTATCAGATTTTGTAAAACATTTATATAATTATGGTCTTGTTGAAAAGGATGCGGATAATATTCCACGAGTAAAAATGCCAGTTGCAGGTAGATATGTCGCAACAGAGTTAGCAAAAAAAGAAAACCGAAAATCGCTTTATAAGGTAATTGATAAAGAGAAGCGTAAAAAGTGGATTGCTCAGAGAGTAAGTGTAATTATCAGAGATATGAGAGAACTAGAGACGGCAATCTACATTTTAAAACTTCCAAAATTGTTTGGAGAGAACTCCTTTCCTGAAGCCGAAAAATTCGCTGCGGTTACGCCAACTTCGCGAAAAAGCGATTTTTATCATTTCATAAATATATGCAATAGGTGCTTCGTTGAATCTATAGAAAACTATGGTGTTTCTATAGGCAGAGCCAAGTATTTTTGGTCAGAAATAAAAGCATCTTATCCAGCTTTGTTTTCATCCTTGGAAAGAATAAAAGTATACAGACACAATGAAGACCACCTAAAGCTGAAACCAGATATTGCCAAAAAACACTCTGAATTCTGGCAAGAAGATACAGAAGGTATAAATGATGAAGATGAACAATATTTCTGTGTGCAGCAGCGCTTGCTCGAAGGAATGTTAACCAATATTCAAGTAGAGTTAACAAAAATCGGATAATCTCATTTAATTGAGTCCTCACCCCCTCTCCCTCAACATCTCCTTCATCTCCTTCAACTCCGCCTCCATCCGGTGCAGGTGCTTCTGCAGATCGTCGATCTCCTGCTCGGCTTTGTAGTTGATCGCAAAGTCGATGATCGACTCGTGCTTGTCCCTTGCCGCCTGCCGGTTCTGGCTCATCATGATGATCGGCGCCTGAAACGCGGCGATGAACGAGAGGATGAGGTTGAGCAGGATAAACGGCTTCGGGTCAAACTGCACGCCGAGCACGGGAAGCAGGTTGATCAGAATCCAGATAAACAGAAACGCCGCGAAGATGATGATAAACGTCCAGCTGCCGCCGAACGCCGCGACCTTGTCCGCAACGCGGTCGGAGGGCCGCGTGTGCATCACGTATTCCTCGTCCAGCCGCGCGGCGACGCGCCGCTCGTAGCTCTCCACGATCTTGTCGATCCGGGAGAGCTTTTCGTCGTTGAGCTCGATGCCGTAGCCGCGAATCTTCGCCTTTTCATCCGCCTTTACCGCCGTGAGCCCTTTTGCCGCTGCCATAACGTACCACTCCGATCTGTGTTTTAATAGCCATATTCTATCAGCATCGCGCGGATTCGTAAACGCGGATTTGATGTTGCCGTGGTATAATGTGCGAAACGGGACAAAAACGGGAGGATGCGGCATGCAGCGCGAATTTTCGCTGAGGACGGGGCGCAACGACTGGACGGACGTGACGGCGCGGGTGCAGGACGCCGTGCGCGAAAGCGGCGTAAGCGAAGGCCTCTGCCTCGTCTACTGCCCGCACACGACGGCGGGGATTACGATCAACGAAAACGCCGACCCGGACGTGGTGCGCGACCTGATTTTCGCGCTGGAGAAAACATACCCCGACCGGCCGGAGTTTCGGCACATGGAAGGCAACAGCGCCGCGCACCTCAAAGCGAGCGTCATCGGCAGCGGCGCGACCATCCCCGTGTCAAACGGCAGGCTGACGCTCGGCACCTGGCAGGGCGTGTACTTTTGCGAGTTCGACGGTCCGCGCGCGCGCAGGTTTGCCGTGCTGGTGATCGGCGGATAATGCGCGGTGCGCAAAAAAGCAGGGCGGCCGATGCGCCGCCCCGTTAAAGGTTACATTGCCGCGCTCAGCGGCCGTAGGTATGCTCGAGCGTATACGCGTCGGTGACGACGACCTTGCCGTCCTTGTCGAGCAGCGGCGTGAGCCCGCCCGCGTATCCGCCGGAATGGAAGAGGTAATTCACGCCGGTCTCGCGGTCCACCCAGATTTCGTTGGTCGACATCGCGCCTTTGGAATAAATTCGGATAAAACGATCGTTTCTGCCCATGGTAACCCTCCTGAACCGAATATGGATTACGATCAGTATACCATATACGCGGAGCGGTTGTTGTACCGCGCACCGCGATATGCTACACTGTAACTTGATTGTGTTAAATATTTTACATAGGGAGTAACTGTATGAACCGTTCCAGAAATACGTTTGTCGAACTTGCCATACGCATGATCGGGTTCGGGGTGCTGATCGGCGTAATCTTCCCGTTTTTCATGCTCCTGTTCGGCGTACCGGAGCACATCGTGTTCAACGGGTTGTTTTATGTGTCCTGCATCGTCGCGGGCGTCATCGTAGGGGTCGTCAACATCCTGATCTCCGGCATGACGGTGCGGCGCAAGCTCACGCACCTGACCGGCAAGATGAACGAGGTGAAGGACTCGATCATCACGGTTTCGAGCAACGGCAACATCGGCGAATGCAATCCGGAACACTGCAGTATTCAGGTGGAGACGGAGGACGAGTTCGGCCGGAGCGCGCAGGCGTTCAACGAGCTGATCGAATCGTTCGCCAACTCCCTGCGCATGCTGGACGACATCAAGACGTATACGGCGATCTTCTCCGGCCAGCTCGACCTGCACGCGCTGGCGGAATTCGCGCTGGATCGCGTCATGCAGGGAACCGGGGCCGACGCGGGCGCGATCTTGTACGACCAGGATGGGGAAATCGGGGTGCTGCATTCGTTCGGCATCCGGGACGCAAAGGCGCTCGCGTCCGAAGCGCACGTGCTCAACGCCTTTACCAAAGGCATGCCGTATACCATTTCCCATCCCGATCAGGTGATCGTGGAAAGCACGCTGACCCAGTTTCATCCCAAAGAGGTGATCATCGAGCCCGTTCTGTTCAAGAGCGTGCCGATCGCCGTCATACTGCTGGCGAAATCGGAGCGGTTTCAGGAGGGGCATTCCAAGCAGCTCGCCATCTTCACGCAGAGCCTGGCCGTCGCCCTGCACAACGCGCTTGAGCACGAGCAGCTGCAGAAACTCGCGGCGCTCGACCCGCTCACGGGCGTGCTGAACCGCCGCTTCGGCATGGTGCGTCTGCGCGAGGAGTACGCCCGCTCGATCCGCAAGGGTACGCCGCTGGGGCTGTTGATGTTCGATATCGACCACTTCAAGGCGGTGAACGACACCTATGGTCATGTCGTAGGCGACCGCGTACTCAAAAGCATCTCCGCGCTGATAAGACAGGGCATACGCGAAGGGGATATTTTGATGCGCTACGGCGGCGAGGAATTTCTTGTGATCCTACCGGGCGCTTCCAAAGAAGACATCTTCGCCGTTGCGGACCGGGTCCGGTACGCCGTGCGCGACCACAAAACGCGGTACGGGGACAATCAGATCGGCGTGACGATCAGCGTCGGCGGGGATTCCATGCCGGAATCCTCCGTGGGCAGCGAATTGATACTGATCGCCAACGCGGACGAGGCGCTCTATACCTCGAAAAACACAGGCAGGGACAAGGTGACGCTGCACTGACGCCGTAGATATTCGGGCAGCACAAAACGCGAACGGGTTTCCGTCCGCGTTTTTTCTATCCTGATAAGAAGCCGGGACGAACGTTACCCCTCGTCCGGCAGGCCGAGGATGCCCAGCACGTCCAACGGCGTTTCGGGGTAGTAATCCGCGGGGATCGACCGGTCGGCCGTTCCCCAAACGGCGAGCGCGCCGTAAGAACCTGCCGCGCGCGCGCACTGCATATCGTAGGGTGCGTCCCCGAGAAACAGGATTTCGGCGGGGTCTATTGAGAAATGCCGCGCCGCGAACAGCAGCGAATCGGCGGCGGGCTTGGGGTTTTCCACGTCGTCCGCGCAGACGGCGAGATCGAAGTAGGGTTTCAGGCCGTATTTATGGAAGTGCTTCCGATACAGGGAGCGCCCCTGGGACGTGGCGACGCCGAGAGAATACCCCGCCGCCTTGATCGCAGAAAGCAGGCGCTCTATGCCCGGAAAAGGACGGTTCGTAAGAGCGACTTCGGCGTAATACTCGCTCCAGGTTCGAAGCGTATGCTCCCAGTTTGGCAGGTCGAAGAGCTCGTCGAGCGCGCTGCCGGGCAGGCCGAGCATCTTGCGCCGGTATTCCTCCGGGTGATGTCCGCCGCCGGTATCGATCAGCGCGCGGTCGAGCGTGGCCAATAGATTCGGCCCCGAATCGATCAGACAGGCGTCGATGTCGAACACGACGGCTTTGAAGTTTGGAAATTTCTTTTTCATATGGTCAGCAGTCTATCAGTTTTTCGAAGCCGGGTCAATGACTTGCACGGGTTCGTTCCAGAAATCCGCGAGCGCGCCGACAAGTTCCGAGGCGTTTTTCAAACGACGCACCGCCCAGTGCGCGGGCAGCAGCGCGCGGTATTCCGTCAGGGAATAGCGCGTGTCGACGAGCAGCAGCGCGCCGCGGTCGTCCGGCGTGCGGATGATGCGCCCCGCCGCCTGCAGCACGCGGCTCACGCCGGGGTACTCGTAGGCGTAACGGTAGCCGCTCTGATAGGATTCCTCAAAGGCGTCGCGCAGCACGTCCCGTTCCAGGCAGATCTGCGGCAATCCCACGCCGATCACCGCCGCGCCGCAGAGCCGCTCGGCGGGCAGGTCGATGCTTTCGGCGAACACGCCGCCGATGACGGCGAGGCCGACGGTGACTCCATCGCCGTCCGGTTGAAACCGCGAAAGGAAGTCCGCCCGCGCAGCGTCGTCCATCTTTGGCGACTGTTCGATGAGTTCGACTAGCGGCAGCGCGGGTTTCAGCAGCGCGGAGAGCCGGCTTAAATAGGCGTGGCTCGGGGCGAACACGAGATAGTTGCCCTTTTCACGCGCGCTCACGAAAACGCGTATCGCGTCCGCTACCGTCTGCAACGTCGCCTCGCGCGCGCGGTAGCGCGTGTCGACGGGCAGATGGTATACGGCCAGATGCTCCGACGGGAAAGACGATGGCAGCGCGAGAAACGGCGTCTCCGGCTTCACTCCGCTTAAATCGCGGTAAAAAGGAAACGGCGCGAGCGTCGCGGAAAAGAGGATCTCGCTGCGGCACCTCTTATACGTATCGGCAAGCTTTTTTGCCGCGTCGGTGCAAAACAGCGTGACGGTGCGCGTTGTTTTGCCGCCCTGATAGAGCGTGCGGTAGTGATCATCATACAGGTCAAGGATATACCGGAATGTCGAGAGGTCGAACCGCAGCTGCCGTGCGAGCGCGCGCTCGGCGGGTACAGTTTCGGCGGAGAGCTGATCGAGCGCGTCTTCGATCGCTTTTTCAAGCGTTTCGGGCGGTTCGTCGAGCGCGAGCGGCGTATTCAGTTCGGCAAAGCAGGCGGACACCGCGTTTTCCAGCCGTTTGAGCGAACGGTACAGCGGGCCTTTGCGCTGCGGCTTAGGCACGGAGCGGCGGGTCTGGACGATATCACGCAGGGAGATTGCCGCGGAATACATGCCCCGCGCGCGGTCGGGCAGGTTGTGCGCCTCGTCCACGAGCAGCACGAATCCTTTCCGCCCGCTGTGGAAGAAGCGCTGCAGCCGCACGCGCGGGTCGAAGGCGTAGTTATAATCGCAGATGATGAGGTCGCACGACAGCGACAAATCGAGCGAAAGTTCGAACGGGCAGAGGAAGTGCCGCGCCGCGTGCGCGCGGATATCGTCCGGCGTATACACGCCGTCGGTATCGTTCATGCTCAACAGCGCGTCGCCGAGGCGGTCGTAGTAGCCATCCGCGCGCGGGCAATCCCCTTCGCGGCAGATCGGATGGTCGTAGACGCACATCTTTTCCTTGGCGGAGATCACCACCGCGCGCAGGTGCGGCGCGTCGATGCGTTTGGCTGCGTCGATTGCGGCGCGCTGCTGCGTCGTGCGGGCTGTGAGGTAAAAAATCTTGGATGCATGCCCGTTTGCAAGCGCCTTGAGCGCGGGGTAGAGAACCGCCATGGTCTTGCCCGTGCCCGTTGGCGCCTGCGCGAGCAGGGCGGACTTTTCGCGTACGGCGTAATATACCTGCGAAGCCAGCTCGTGCTGTCCGGCGCGGAACGAGGGATACGGAAACGGCATGTCCTTCACGTCCGCACGGAGCGCCTGTTCGTGCCGGTATTCCGTTTCGAGCATGCTTAGATATCGGCGTGTAAGCAGCAGAAAGAATTCCTCCAGTGCTTCGCTGGTATAATTTTCGGTCAGGGTCGTGATCTCGCCCGTGCCGAGGTTGATATAGGTTACGCTTACGTCGATACACGGCAGGTTCTCTTTTACGCAATACAAATAAGCGTAGCACTTTGCCTGCGCCCAATGCTGCGCGTCTCCCGCGCCCAGCCGTCCGGGTTCGAGATACGTTGTCTTGATCTCCTCGACACGTTCCAGCCCGTAGATGCGGTCGATGCGTCCGTATATAGTGAGTTCGATGTGCTCGGACGAAACCGTGCCGGAGACGGAGACCTCGTTTTGCGCGCCGTCGGCGGCGACGCGCTGCAGCGCCTGATGGCCGCGGATGCCGTCGAGCAGGCGCGCCGAAGACGCCGCCGGCGACAGGCTGCCGGACAGCATGACGGTTTCTACTAGGGTGCGGACGGCAACGCGGCGTTTTTCCAAAGTCTGCCTCCATAACAAAAGAGTACATTTGTTTGCTTGTGTCATTATACCATAGCGTGGCGGCGGAATACACGCCGGAAAAAAGAGCTTGTGAAGCGGTGCGATTCTGCTATAATAAACTCAATAAACCAATATAGTTTATTCAGTTAAAAACTCCAGATATTCCATCAGCGAGGCAGATATGAGAAACGAAGACGAACTCTACCGCGAAACGTTCGCGCTCTATCAGGAACAGGGCGCGAAATTTACGATGGACGAGCTGTCGAACAGGCTTGGCGTGAGCAAGAAGACGCTCTACGAACTGGTGCCGAGTAAAGAGGAGCTGGTTTTGCGCGCGCTCGCACGGTACTTCGACGCGGTGGAACGCCAGCAGGCCGCCATCCGGACCGACGCGTCGACCGGCGCGCTGGAGCGTGTCGTGCGGCTTTTGTGCGTGGTGCCGGAGATGCCGTTTCAAGAGTATCGCATCCGCGAACTGCAGCGCGCGTTTCCAGAAGCGTATCTGCTCTTAACGCGCTGGCTTGAAACCGGGTGGGACAAGACCTTCGCGGTGATGGATGAAGCGCGCGCGGAAGGAACGCTGGAAAACTTCGACCGAGATCTGTTCAGCAGGCTCTATGCCTACGCGATGGAGGGGCTGATGCTCGAGCGCGAGCGGCTGACCACGGCGGATTTCGCGGCGCTGCAAAAGCGCGCGGTGCGCATGCTGCTTGGCGGCGTCTGCACGAGCGCCGGACGAGAACGACTGGGTTAAAGATGATCATATGATTACACAGGAGGATTACTCGATGGGTGGCAAACGCAAACAGAGTGGGCCGAAGAAAAAACGGCACGGCCTCGGCTGGAAGATTCTGCTCGGACTGATCGTGCTCGGCGCGCTCTGTGCCGTCGTACTGCTGGTGCCGTTCGGGCCGCACGATCTTTCGCCCGCGCCGGATACCGCTATCAATAAAGACGGAACGTATGAATACGGCATTCCGCTCGATCCGGCCAGCCCATGGGCGAAGTTTCGTGCCAACGCGCTCAACAACGGCAGAAGCCCCGTGGAACCGGCGGCCGACGATACACTCACGCCGTGGAGCTACCGCACGGGCAAGGGCGTGTTTTCCTCGCCGGTGATCGACGCGGCGGGAAACTGCTACATCGGATCGGCAGATACGGTGTTTTACTGCTTTGCGCCTGACGGAACGGTGAAGTGGACCGTCAAGACCGGGGAGATCATAGACTCCTCCGCGCTGCTGGACGATCAGGGGCGTGTATACGTCGGTTCCGGCGATGCGAACGTGTACTGCATCGACCGGGAGACGGGCGAAGTGCTCTGGAAATCGGCCGCGCAGAGCACGGATGAGGTGGAGGCGCAGTACGATATAAAAACCTACAATGTCAACTGGTTCGAGGGCAACCTCGCCATGCTGAAAGACGGCACGCTGCTCGCGCCAAACGACAATTATCTGGTCTACGCGCTCGATAGAGAGACGGGCGAACGCAAAGCGGCGTATCTGGCAAACGAGATGGTCTGGTCGCTGCCGTCCGTCAATCTCGAAACCGGAAGGATCTTCTTTGCGTCGGACTATCAGACTCTCAGAAATGTGTTCGCCTACGATATCGACGGGGAGCGCCTCTGGTTGACCGGGAGTTTCGGCACCGTCGCGGCGACGTCGCTTCTGACCAGCACGGCGGAAAACGGCGCGGTCGTGGTCGGCGGATTCGACGGGTTCGTGCGCGCGTTTGCGCAGGAGAACGGCAAGCTGCTCTGGAAATTCGGCACCAAGGATCACATCTACGCAAGCCCCGCGCAGCTCAGCGACGGAACGATCGTCCAGGCCAGCACGGACGGTACGCTTTACGCGATCGACCCCGGCAAAGGCAAATCCGTCTGGGAGTTTGACACGCTCGAACCCATCCGCTCCTCGCCCGCCGTGGACGGAAACGACAATATCTATTTCGGCAACGGCGAAGGAAAGCTTTATTGCGTCAATCCGGACGGAACGCTGCGCTGGAGCTACCAGTGTATTACAGAGGCGCGAAACGACCTCAACGGTTCGCCGGGGCTCGGTAAAGACGGTGTCTATATCGCCGGAGAGAGCGGAGAGGTGTTTTTCGTTCCCTACGACTACCCGCTGAGTGCGGCGGGCAAGCTGGATGCGCGCTGCTATACGGCGGGAGAGGATATGCCGGGCGACGGCGTGAACCTGCTCTTTACGACCGGATTTGGCAGCCTGCTGCTCGCGCCGCCGGAACAGATCGACGCAAACGAGCCCGTCACGATTACGCTGCTCGTGCGGGGTGACGGCGACAACGTGCTCTCTGCGCTGGATCGCGGCAGCGTGCGCGTGACGGTAGACGGAAACGAAGGGTACCGTGTGGATGTCGGCGCGACGAACCGCTTCGTCAACATTGTGCCGCCGCTTTCCGGCTGGAAAGCGGACGAAAACGGCGAAATCACGATTACCGTCAACGCGGACTATAAGACGAATCTCTCGCGCTTCGGGCTGAAGTTCTTCGGCGGGCGCAGAACGGGCAGTGTGCAAGAGACGTTTATCTTCCGCCTCGCCGGGAGCGCGGATGTCGAAAACCCGTTCGTGCCCGCAACGGCAGGGATGGAACAGAGCTTGTTGGAGCTCAGCCGGCTCTCCGCGCCGACGCCGGCGATCCTGCCGTCCTATAATCAGATCGGGTTCGACTCGCTGCATTACATCGCGGGTGCGGTGGACCGCCTGCCAAACGGCGACCTGCTGCTCTGGGTGATCGAGGGGCGGCTGCAGGAGGACGGAACCTCCGCCATCGATCCCGGCGCGATGACGCGTTATCCCATGCTGCTGCACGTGCAGGACGGGTTGGTTACGCTGTATAACGACGACGGGTTCAAGATCAAGTTCATCGGTTCCTGGGATATGCCGTTTGCGTCCTACCATATCAGCGCGCCGCTGAATGCGGACGGAACGTTCGCACGCGACGCGGACCTGATTGCCGTGACCAACTGCGACGAGATCGAGTTCTACGGCATCGGGCTCAAACTCATGGGCATGAGCGAATTTAAGTCCGGTCAGATGTTCGTACGCGGCGGCGTCCGCCTGAGCGTGCGGGGCAGCGCGGCGATGCCGGACGGTGCGGGAGAGGTCTACGTAGAGCAGCGGCTCGACGAAGGCCTCGTCAACGCGCGCTTTACGGACAGCACGCTCCGAACGGACGGGCACGTGTTCAGCCTGCTGGTCACCGACTCTGCCGGGCATCCGTTACCGCTGTACTATACAAAGAACACCGCGGTCTATTCTAACGGCGACGGAACCATCGATTCCATCGTGCTCACGCTCGACAAAGGGGAGACCATCCCTGACGGCGCGCGCTTCTATGTGTTGGTGGACACCTATCCGGTGTTCATCGGATAAAAAACGAAACAAGCAAAAACCCGCCTTCCGGCGGGCTTTTGTGGTCTATCCTGATTTACACCCGCAAAACCGCGCGGAACCCGCGCGAGGAATAATAGGACTCGGCGCCGTTGTGGTAGGTGAACACGTGGTTATACCGCCGGTCGCAGAAGATCGCGCCGCCGAGCGAACGGATCTCCGGCGGGGTTAAAACCCAGCTGGATGTCTTTTTGTCGAACGCGCCGAGTTCCTGCATCGCGCGGTACTGTTCTTCGGAAAGCAGGGAAACGCCCATCTCTTGCGCCATGTCCAGCACGGAGCTGACGGGTTTGTATTCCTTGCGCGATTCGAGCGCAGCACGGTCGTAGCAGAGGCTTTTTCTTCCGTTCGGCGTCTCGGCGGAAAAGTCGAAAAAGACATATTCGTGAGTACCCGCGTCCGGCGCGAACACATCCGGCTCGCCTCCGGTCTCCTCCATGCGGTGCAGGGACCAAAGTTTTTCAGGCTGGTCACGCAGGCGCGCCTCGATTGCCGCCCAGTCCAACCCCTCGTGGCGGTTCATGTTGGAATGGAAGCGGGATTGAAGCGTTTGAAGCAGCGCGTCCGTTTGCGCCGCCGTAAAAATGGTACGATCCATATCGGTCACTCCTTTTATCACATTTTATCAAATAAGATGAGATGCACAGTGATATTGGTACGGAGGGAGGATTATGAATATTCGCTCTATTAAAAACACGATTATCAATGCAGTTACAAAATCAAGGATTTGTTTTGTCTTAATTGATGCAATTTTTGATTGTATTATGTTACACTAATACCAAAAAAGACCATGGAAGGTTTTGTGCGGAATAAAGTTAATTGCATTTTCATAACAATTTGATTAAGAATATGGCACAATAATAAATAAGCACTACAGAAATCTGAAAGAGAGAAACGTTTATGCCAATACAAAAACAAGCGTTAATTAATTGTTTACAAGAAATGAAAACAATATATCTCAATGCACCTGTAGCTTCAGTGCGCAGTCAAGAATTTATTAATGTTTTGCATGATTATTGCATATCTGAACTAAGAAAAGTAGGGATTGATAATGCTAGTTTTCAAATTATTAAGGAAGCCACCATTTATGGCTCTCACAAACCAAAGGATGTTGACGTGGCTGTCATTGAAAACATTAATGGGCCACAGATAATAATAGGCATTCGTAGTCAAATGTCATCGGTGGCAAAGAATCTACTAACATACTATGAAGAGATTATCGGTGATTGTATTTCTCTACATGATAGATTTCCAATGGCTGTTTTATGTTATGTTTATTTATTACCTAACCACCCGATTAAAGAAGGACTTCGAGAAGAAGTGAATCTTGATCGTGCTGAGCGCCTGTTTGAACGCATCGTAGGTAGAGATGATTGGCGAGGAACAAAGGACAAATATGAGCATTTCGCTTTCCTCAAAGTTGATTTTCAAAACAACCCTCCTACTCTGATAAACACGATACCGTTACTCAGTATTGATAACTTCTTTGACAAAATTGTGAATACCTATAATAATCGCAAACCATTATAACTAGGACAGATTATTATGGATTTAGATAGACAGAAACTTACAGGTTCATTTTACACAGAAAGCAAAGTGGCTGAAAGTGTAGTGAATTGGGCTATTAGAAACAAGAATGACCATGTGATAGAGCCTTCGTTTGGCAATGGAATTTTTATTGACAAATCATTTAAACGCTTTGGAACGTTAGGTGCTTCAAAGCCACTTATTACGGCGGTTGAAATTCAAGCAGATGTGGCTAACTATGTTCGTTGCAGATATCCTGCAGAGATGCTGGATGTACGTACTGCAGATTTTTTGTCGCTTAATTTCGATGATCAGTTTGATGTAGTTTTAGGAAATCCACCTTATGTAAGCATCAGAAACGTGCCACTTGAACAACGTGAGACTGCTCAACAAGTCATTTCATGTAATAAAGTTCAATGTCCAAATAATGGAAGTTTGTGGTTTCCTTTTATTTTAAAAGCAATTACTGCACTTAAAAAGAATGGACGCCTAGCATTTGTTTTACCTTTTGAAATCACATATGCACGTTATGCTTTTGGGATGTTAAAAATACTAGCAAAGAGTTTTTCTGAACTTACTATTTGCCGTATATACGAGGATTTTTTTCCTAATGTTGATGTTGAAACAGTTCTTCTCTTTGCTGATGGGAAGGGAGGGGAAACAGATTATATAAATTATGAGATATATAATACAATCGATGATCTGTTATTAAAACAAGCATTTCAGCAAGAACGAATAGCTCTAGAAGATATACTAGATAGAAAAAAGCCTTTTATCTCAGCAGTATTGTCTGCTCCACAAGAACAAATTTTAGAGCGATTAAGAGAAAAAAAGCATATTCGTCCGATACTTGAAAGTTGCAAATTTAAAATTGGTTATGTTTCTGCCGATAAGAAATATTTCCATCCCAAACATGATGTTGTCGCACAATTTCTGTTACCAGACGAAAATTTACTGCCTACTATTCTTAATGCGAAAGAAGTTAATGGTGGTACGGGCATTGGCATTGAAGTGAATAAAGGAGAGTGTACGTCAAGACTATATATTCCACGGACAATTTCTGAAGGCGATAGACTATATATTAAAAGTGGGGAAATGCTAGGTGTACAGAAACGCTATAAATGCCGTCTACGCAAACCATGGTATATTACTCCAAACATTGAAATACCAGATGTGATATTATCAGTGTTTGGTGATAAACCGAAAATGATAGCAAACAAAGGAAATTATGTTGTTTCAAATAGTCTTTTAGGCGGTTATTTAAATAACACGACCACTGAGCAACTATTATGTCGTTGGTATAATAGTCTAACTTTATTATCAATTGAACTTAATGTTCATTCGCTTGGAGGCGGAAGTTTTGTCGTTATTCCTGGTGAAGCCGACAGATTAGAAATAATCGCTGATATACCTCGCGATAAAGTGCCTGGCATTTTTTCACAATTAAATAATTCTGCTATTGAAAGCGGTATTGAAGCTACTTATACGCTTGGTGATGAATTAGTTTTAAAAGGAATATTTGATTTTTCGAATAAAGATATTATCAGCATTCGTGAAGCAATTGAGAAACTTCGCAGTTGGAGAAATCCTGTTTATCGTAGAGGACGGATTATATAGTCTATTGAGTAAAAATGTGAATTCAAGTTTTTTTAGATATTAAATTTAAAAAAAGACCCTTGTGGGTCTTTCATTATAGTACGGGCCGGAGCGTTTTTCCGCGCGGCGCAGGGCTCTGAACGTGTCCGGCTGATTGCGCGGACGTTATTCTCCGGCGATTCTGCCAAGATCCTTTCTCAGGATGAAATGCGCCGCGATTGCGACGACGACGTAAGAGACGATGCGGGAGAGGAATACGGCGGATAACCCGAGATATCTGGATGATAAAACCGCCAGGGGGATATAGATCGCGAGCATCTGAATCAGATTGACCAAAGCCGCTTTAATCGGTTTGTGCAGCGCGTTATACGACGCGTTGACCAACAGGACGATACCCATGAATGCATAGCAGACCGGAACGATGCGCAGATACAGCACCACGGTTTGGACGACTGCCGCATCGCTCGTAAACAAGTACGCAATCGGTTTGGCGAGAATGGCGAGAATCGCCAGAAGAACCGCTCCGTTCATTACGGAGAATTTTTCGCTCGCAGTAAATCCCGCCATGATGCGGCCGAAGTTTTTCGCCCCGAAGTTCTGGCCGACATAGACGGGCATGACGGCGACGAGCGCGTTGATGGCGCTCAAAGCGAAAAATTCGATTCGTGTCGCGATTCCGTAACCGGCAACGGCTTCGTGTCCGTAAGTCGCGATGAGGCCGGTGATGATGCCCGTACCAAGCGGGATGATCATCCGGGCAATCGAGTTGGGCAGCCCGATATAAAGGATGGTTTTCCAGGAGCGGAACAGTTTGGACAGCCGCACGCTTTTGAGCGAAACGACTTTTTCGCGGACGATTTGAATGTAGAGGGCGACCAGAAATGTCGTCGCCCGCGAAAAAACGGTTGCGAGCGCCGCGCCGGAGACGCCCAGCTTTGGGAAAATCCATACTCCCATGATCAGCAGCGGGTCCAGAACGAGGTTGAGCCCCGCGGCAAAGAGCATCACGAAACTCGGCGTTTTTGTATCGCCCAGCGCGCGGATGACGTTGTTTCCGATCATGGGGATTACAACGAACGGAGCGCCGAAATACCAGATGCGCATATACGAGCGGACGTAGGGAAGGGTCGCGTCGTCCGCGCCCAAAGCCCGAAACAGGGGGTCGATGGTCAGCAATCCGGCCACCGCGATAACGAATGCGACGAGCAGGCCGAGAATCAGCGCGTCGGTTGCGAGGCGGGTGACTTTTTCCTTTTCGTTCGCGCCGACCGCCTTCGAGATGACCGCGCCCGCGCCGATGCCCAGGCCGATGTTGATGCTGCCGATTACCATGACGACGGGAAACGTAAACGACAGCGCAGCGATCGGAAGCGTGCCGAGCCTGCCGACGAAATACGTGTCCGCAAGATTGAACACGACCATACCCAATATACCCGCGATCATGGGAACCGCGAGTTTGCGCAAAACGGTGTTGACGGGATCCAGGGTGACTTTGACTCTGTTTGTGCCGGGCAATAGAAAATACCTCGTTGTTAGAATTCGAGCGCAGGGGTTGCCTGCTGCGATGCTGCGTACAAAAAAAGGGAGGTTTGCACCTCTCCTTTGTAATGGTGCGACCGGAGGGATTTTCCGCTTAGGCTGCGGCTTGCTTGCGCTTCGCGCGGCGCAAGCGTTCGCCTGCGCTGCCCGGCTGCTGAAAACAGTCCGCAGGACTGTTTTCTTAACGCAGCTTCAAATCCCTTTGAATGACAGTACCAATACAAAAAAGAGGTTTGCACCTCTTTTTTGCATTGGTGCGACCGGAGGGATTTGAACCCTCAAGCTTTCGCCGACGGATTTTAAGTCCGTTGTGTATGCCGTTCCACCACGGTCGCAACTAAACTATTGTACCATGCCGGACGATAAAGTCAATTCCGGAATGTTGCGGATTTTTCACTCGGTTCGTCAGAAATATCCCATCACAACGCCGGCGATCCCGCCCGCGAGGAAAAAGAAAACCGGATGCAGTTTTTTCACTTTCGGGATGAACAGCAGCCCGAGCAGCACGAAAAACAGCAGTAGATTCTGCCAATCGATCGCCTGCAGGAACCCGTTCGCGAAGACGCCGTTGAAAAGCACCGCCTGAACGACCGACCACGCGGCGGCGGCGATCAGTCCGGTGACCGCCGGACGGAGGGTTGCAAAGAGATGGTTCATCAGGCTGCTCTGCCGGTACTTATCGACGAAGCGCGCAACCACAGAGACGATCAGAAACGAAGGCAGAACGAGCGCGAACGTGGCGGTGACCGCCCCCAGAACGCCCGCGGCGCTGTAGCCCGCGAACGTCGCCGCGTTGACGCCGACCGGGCCGGGCGTCGCCTCCGCGATAGCCGTGATATCCGCCAGATGCAGCGAACCGAACCACGAAGGGTAGCGCTCTATCATCTTCTGAATATACGGAAGCGTAGCGTATCCGCCCCCGACGGAAAACAACCCCGTTTGGAAAAACTCTAAAAACAGAAGGAGGTATGTCATCTGCGCACCCCCCATACAACAAAACCGGCGACGGCGGCAACCAGCACGACGAACAAGGGTGAAAGGTGCAGCACCGCGCTGATGACAAACCCCGCGGCCAAAAGAGCGATACCGAGCCAGTTTTTCACGTTGGATCGGATCAGCCGCACCACCGCGGACGTAATGACCGCCGCGACCGCCACGCGGATGCCGTTGAACGCGTCGGCGACGACGGCGGTGTTCCAAAACTGCATCAGCACCGTCACGACGAGGATGATGGCGACTACCGGCGACGTGATCAGGCCGAGAACAGCCGCCGCCGCGCCGCCCCAGCCGCCGTGCTTCTGTCCGATGAATGCGGCGGTGTTGACGGCGATGATGCCGGGCACGCACTGCGAAAGGGCGTACGTGTCCATGAGTTCATCCTCCGTCGCCCACGCGCGGTGATCGACGATTTCGCGCAGCAACAGCGGTAGCATGGTGTACCCGCTGCCGAACATCAGCGCGCCTATTTTCAAAAACGTAGCATAAAGCTGTAAAACGATTTTCATATAGCAGCAATTCGAAACGAACCTGCGCCGCCGGTTTGGGCCGGCGGAACGGGTCTTAGTATACGTACCATTGATTGACGAACGCAAGCAGGTACAGCACAAACAGCGCGCAGCATACGATTGTGACGATCCGGTCGACCGACTTTTTTTCGGTCAGCGCGCCGAGTGCGAGCGCGAGCGGATACGCCGCTGTAAGATAACGCGGCGCGGATAAAAGCCACGTTGCACCCATGCAGACGGCATAGTAAGCGATAAAATACGCAACGTTCGACGCGCGGAGCTTGTTCTGCGCGGCGATGACGATGCCGAGCGAAGCAAACAGGAACACGAGGTTCGGGATCCATAACCCCCAGAGCATGCGCGTGTTGTCCGCAAACGAGCCCGCCGCGCTGTTGACGATGGTCGCCGTTGTGCCAAAGAACCAGCCCAGCTGCTGGTGCCAGTGCTCGCTTTGACAGGTCAAGAACATCGTCGCGTTTCCCGTTACGCGGTAGTTGACGTACAGATAGAGCAGAAACCCCGCGGGGATGAGCAGCAGAGAAAGCGCCTTGCCCGTCGTACGCCACTTCCAGCGGGGATCGCGGCGGCGTGCGTCCGGTTCGCGGATGATCGTGCCGACGAGCTCGAAGCAGGCCGGAGCGAAGAGCAATATGCCGGGCATGCGCGTAAAAGCGGCCAGAAAACCGACCGCGCCCGCCAGCAGGTACGCGTTTTTCCGAACGGCGTAGATACAGGATACCGACAGCAGCAGAAACAGGCTGTCTGAAAGCGGGGCGGAGAAGAGGAAAGACGCGGGCAGGATACAGAGGTATTTCAGCGCGCGCAACGCGCCCCTGCGGTCCGTATCCAGCAACGCGAGGTCGTAAAAGAGATAAGCCGCGAACACCCAGCAGAGGTTTGAAACGAACAGTCCGCTGACGAGATAATTCTGAAAAATATAGTTGACCGCGCGAACGATGTAAGGATACAGCGGCAAGAAGACGATCAGCAGCCGGTCGTCGCCGGAGCTGACATACCCGTTTTGGGCGATGTTCAGATAATGCTGGCTGTCCGTACCGAGCTGGTTCCAGATGCCGAGACTGTCGATCAACCCGCCGGCATACCCTTTTTGAAGCAGCGAGAGCAGATAGGCAAGCACGAATAGGAGCACGCGAAACAGCGCAAGATAAAACAGCAGCTGTACCATCGGGTGCATGCGCTGCTTACGCGCGCTGCGCCTGCCTTCCTGCGCGCGGGCGGGAAGCCAGGGCTTTCGGCTCCATGCCGCCATCCACTGCGGGATGAATCGGATGCCGAGCAGCGCAAAAAGAAAAGCGCTCACCGCCGCCGCCGCGACCGCGAGCGGATGATGCGGCGCGCGCGTGAGCACCCAGACGGCGAACGCGGAAAACAGTACGATTAAGGGTACCGATGTGAACAGTACCCTTTTCCAGAACCATGCGTCTTGTTTGGGGGTTGTGTTTTGCATGGGCGGCCTAGTCGCGCATTGCGAGGCAGGGGCCCAGTACCTCCGCCATTACCAATCCGGCGCGTGCGTCGGAAACGTTCCATACGAAAGCGCTTTCCCCGGACGCATAAGCCTGCGCAGCCCTTGCCGCCTGTACGGCTTGCGCGGCGAGAACCTCGTCCGGCGGGCACTCTTTTTGGATGCCCGTCGCGCTCGTTTCCTGATGCGCGTGACCGCTCAAGCTGCTTGCCGTGACGGTGTGCGTGATACTCTTTTTCGCTTCTTTGAGCGTGCTGTCAACCTGCGACAGGCGGGATTCTATGTCGTGCGGCGCCACACCCTCGACGATAGGCCCGTAATTTCCCTGACGGGTACCGACGCCTTCAAACGACGGATGGGAGGCCGGCCGTGAAGGAGCTACGCGGGGCGCAACCGGCGTCGTGCGCATCGGCTGCTTTGCGGCAGGCTGCTGCGTGGCGGATTGCTGCGCGCGCTGTCTTGCCGCGCGCTGCTGCTCCGCCGCCGCTTTCGCCTGTTGCTGTTTTTTCTTTGCGATGATCGGGATGACGATCCAGACGATCGCGAGAATGATGAATAAAGTAGTAGGCATGGCTTATTTCTTGGCATCGGTGGACGCGGGTTTCGTGCCCTTGCCGATGGCGGTACGCATCTCCGTGTCAGAACTGATGTTCTGCATGCGGTAATAGTCCATCACGCCAAGATGACCTTCGCGGAAGGCCTGCGCCATGGCTTTGGGAACCTCGGCTTCGGCTTCCACAACGCGCGCGCGCATGCTTGCGATCGCGGCGATGTTCTCCTGCTCCTGTGCGACGGCCATCGCGCGGCGCTCTTCGGCTTTCGCCTGCGCGATGCGCTTGTCGGCTTCCGCCTGGTCGATCTGCAGCTGTGCGCCGACGTTGCGGCCGACGTCCACATCCGCGATATCGATGGATAGAATTTCAAACGCGGTGCCCGCGTCAAGACCCTTGTCCAGAACCGTGCGGGAGATCCTGTCCGGATTTTCGAGCACGTCCTTGTGGCTCTTACTCGAACCGACGGTGGTGACGATGCCCTCGCCGATACGGGCGATGATGGTTTCTTCGCCCGCGCCGCCGACGAGGCGGTCGATGTTCGCGCGGACGGTAACGCGCGCTTTGGCCCTCAGTTCGATGCCGTCCATGGCGACCGCTGCGATGATCGGCGTTTCGATGACTTTCGGGTTGACGCTCATCTGTACGGCGTTGAGCACGTCGCGCCCCGCGAGGTCGATGGCGCAGCTCTGCTCGAATTCGAGCGGGATGCCCGCGCGCTGGGCGGCGATGAGCGCGTTGGCGACGCGGTCCACGTTGCCGCCGGCGAGGTAGTGCGCCTCGAGCTTGTTGATAGAGATGTCAAGGCCGGCTTTGGTGGCTTTGATCAACGGGTTGACGATGCGGCTGGGTACGACCTTACGCACGCGCATGCCGACGAGTTGAAAAATACCGATTTTCACGCCGGACGCACGGGCGGAAATCCACAGCCCGAGCGGTACGAAGCTGAAGAACAGAATGAGGAATACGATTGCCGCAACCACAATCAGAACAGTTGTAAATGTCATAAGAACCTCCTTATCATCGGTCAGTTTTTGGATGCAACATAACAATGGATAATATAGACGTTTATTGTTTGGATGCTGAATTATTCGGCAGCGGCGGGGCTGCTCTCGGTAGCATTCGCAGCGCCTCCGCGCACGAGGATATGGATCCCCTCCGCTTTGACGACGGTGACGGGATCGCCCTTTTGAATATATGCGCCGACGGTCATGACGTCCACACGCCGCCCTTCAATCTCGGCGATTCCGGAAGGGCGCAGCGTTGTAATCGCAACGCCGGATTTGCCGACGAGGTCGTTCTTTGCCGCCGAGACATCCGGAACGGACGTGCCGTTCGACTGCTCGTTGAGCACGAGGAACGATTTACTCAGCCGCCCCCGCTGCAGGGAGCGGATAATCCAGATCAGGCCGAGTATGATGAGCAGCAGCGCGATGGAGATGATGTACAAAGCCACGCGCGGCTGTCCCCAGCCGAGCTGCATGATGACGACGGCAATCAGCGAAAGCAACCCCGCTGCTCCCGCGAAACCGACGCCGGGCGTAAAGAGCTCGATGAGAAACATAACGAGCGCAAAAATCAGACAAACAATAGTGGGAATGGCGGTCGGTCCGAGCAGTTCAAGAAAAGTCATGCAAAATACCCCCTTTTAGCGGAAGATCATTCCTATTATACCACAAGCCGGCGTGCGAATCGCAACATTATTGTATCTTTGACGAAAACACATTTGTCAACAAACCGTATACAAAAAATGCCGCGCGTTTTCAGCGTGGCGTAGAGCAATAAAAACGGTCAGTTGAATATCATCGTGCAGACGAGCAGGTCTTTGCCCTCGCGAGACGTGCGGTATGCCACGAAGCGGCAGCCGCTCTGCGTATCCTCGAAATCCGCGCCGTTTTTTTCAAGAAGAAGCGCCTGTTCCGCCCAGTAGCGCGCGGTGGTGGCGGAAAGGCGGTTTTGCGCGTCGCACGCGGGCAGCAGATCGCCGAGCATGGCGCGTACCGCGTCGGGTGTTTCGCCCGTCTGAGCGTCCGAATGCTCCTTCAGGTATTTTTCGATTTCGTTACCCGCTTTGCCTTCGTAGGCCTGCGGTATGTCGAATGTGATCTCGAGCGAGGAAACGCATCCGTCGTTCACCGTATAGCGCATTAGTGCGGTTACGGCGGGAGCGCTCTTCGAAGCGATCGCCCAGGTTTCGGTATCTTTTTTTGATTGTTCCGCGGTGAGAAGTTCGCTCGTTTCGAGGTGCGTTAAAAAAACGGATACGGGCACGCCGCGCGGAGAGGACAGCGAGGGTGCTTCCGCGCCGGGTGCCGGCGTTTCCGCGGACAGCGCCTGCGCCGTCGCGGTTTCCGGTTCCGAGGCTGAGGAGGAAGCGACGATTCCGCCGCGCGAGAGCAGGTAGATCGTCAGCGCGGCTCCTACGATCAGCACGAGAAAAATGATGTTGGTCCACTGCCTGCCAAAGAATCGCTTCATATCGAAACCCGTTCCCGTTCGTAAAAACTGCCGGTCGTCCTGCTGTTTGTTCGATCGACAACAGTATAACAGAAACACCTGCAGATTTGAAAGCGGAGGATACAGTATGACGACAAAAAACGTGCCAATCCTGCAAAAACAGCTACCCGAGCTTGCCTTCGTGCAGATAGCGCGCGATACGCGCCGCCGCGTTCCGGCCGCAGACGCCCTGCTGGGCGGTGATCATGGCGTCGCGCGCCGCGGCGTCGTTGGCCAGCGCGAGGGCAAGTTCCGCCGCCCGGCCGATACTGTCCGCGGATGCG
Organism: Christensenellaceae bacterium; assembly: GCA_963675855.1. Taxonomy (GTDB): domain Bacteria; phylum Bacillota; class Clostridia; order Christensenellales; family CAG-138; genus UBA7703. Next base: position 2,809,222 of record OY776633.1, on the reverse strand, counting down.
TTCATGCCGCGCGCGGCAAAAAACCGCGCGGTTTGCGCTTCAAACTCGTCCCGCGGCGGCAGGTGCACCAGCGGGACGCCGGCGTTGGCGGCCGTCGACGAGACGGCGCCGGACGGTGTGCTGAGCATCACGTCGCAAGCGTTCCGATACAGCGCGAGCGGGTCGTCGGGTGAAACGGGAACCACGCGGATCTCTCCTGCAAAGCGCGCGGAGAAAGGGTTCCTAGGCAGGACGGCTTCCGGCGAGAGCGCACAGACGCGCGCGTCCGCGCCGTTGAGCCGCTCGAGCAGCGCGTCCACAACCGCGCCCGGATCGTCGGAGGAATCAATGTAGTAGCAAGGCACGTCCTGCGGCATGGCCAGAAGCGTGCGCGCATCCGCCCTCTCTTCCTCGCGAAACCATGACGCGGGCAGCGGGATGCCGGCCGGTACGATCCTGTGCGCGGGAATACCGCGCTTAATGTATGCCTCGTTCAGGCTTTCGTGCGCGGTGAAATACAAATCGAGCTCCGTTTCCTCCAGAAACGGAACACACGCGAAATCGGAGCCGACAAAGCAGCAGCGCGCGGAGAACACGAGCGCTTTTCGAAGATAAGCGATCGCCTCCGCGGCATAGCGGTGCAGGCAGAGCACCGCGTCGAACTCGCCTTCGGCAAGCAGCGTGCGCAGGTTTTCCGCATAGGTTGCGTTTGTCTCGTATACGGCTGATTTTCGCTTCTTCACGTGCGAAAACCGGGTTCCGGCGGTCAGAAACGAAAACGCGCGCGGCGTCTTCAGCGCCGCTGCTTCCAGTGCGTTCGTCAGGGAAAGCGGCGCGTGTGGACCGAGCAGCGCGAGTGCGCCGACGGTGAGGCTGGCGTCGCCCCGCGCACCGAGCGCGTTTTTCAGCGCCTGCGCGATACCATGCTGTTCTTGCGTAGCGGGGCCTGTGAGTATCAGTGTCCGCATGCCGGTCTTCCTTCCATCCCCATGTGAGAAAAGCCCATCGTCCGCCTCAACCGCATTTGCTGAACCCGCAGGAACGGCAGATGACACAACCGCCTTCGTGCTCCACTTTGCCGCCGCATTCAGGGCAGACGTGCACCTGCGCCGCGCTAAGCGGTACATCCGGCAGATCGGCGGGAATAAACGGCACGTCGCCGTTGCCCGTGACAACGGGATCGGGCACGGCGGCCTTCGTCTTCGCCTGCGCGTCGGGCGTTGCATAGTCCGCGCCGTTGTCGATGTATTTGCTGACCTTCATGAGCACGCGGGCAATCGCGTCGGGACAGGAGGTGCAGCTCATGTTCTTCTGGCGGATCGTCGAGGGGCAGCGGATGCCCTTGAGCTGGTCGTACACTTCTTTCATCGATATGCCGCTGCGCAGCGCGATGGACGCAAGCCTCGCCGTAGCCTCGCTCTGGCTCGGACAGCCGCCCGCCTTGCCCGTGCTGGTGAACACCTCGCAGATGCCTGTTTCGTCGTAGTTGATCGTCACATACAGCGTACCGCAGCCGATGCTCATCTTTTCCGTAAACCCGCGCGTCACCAACGGGCGCGGGCGCGGCTCGATCCTGCCGTAATTCTCGGGTAGGGGTGCTTCCAGATCGGGCTTATCAGACTCCGGCCTGCCGTCGCTGACTTTGCCGATGTTGAGCACCTGTCCCGCGCGGCTGCCGTCGCGGTAGATGGTGACGCCCTTGAGCCCTTCGCGGTAGGCGAGCTCATATACGGAGCGGACGTCCTCCCGCGTTGCCGAATGGGGAAAATTGACGGTCTTAGACACCGCGTTGTCCGTGTGCCGCTGGAACGCGGCCTGCATGCGCACATGCGCTTCCGGCGAGATGTCGTGCGCGCAGACGAATACGCGGCGGATATCCTCGGGTATTTCCTGAATATGCTGAATCGTGCCTTCCGCCGCGATGCGGCGCAGCATCTCCTCGCTGTCGAGTTCCAACGCGCTGAGTTTCTCCATCAGGAAAGGGTTCACCTCGACGAGCTGCGTGCCGTCCATGACGTTGCGGATATACACATAGGCAAACACCGGCTCCACGCCGGAAGAACAGCCCGCGATGATGGAGAGCGTGCCCGTCGGCGCGATGGTGGTTACCGTCGCGTTGCGGATCGGCTCGCCGGAAGCCAGCGTACTGGCGGAAAACAGCGGGAACGCGCCGCGTTCTTTGGCAAGCCGCCGGCTTGCCGCGTGGCCTTCGATCTCGATGAACGTCATAACGCGCTCGGCAAACGCGACGCCTTCTTCGGAGTCGTATGGGATACCGAGCGCGAGCAGAACATCCGCAAAGCCCATCACGCCGAGTCCGATCTTTCTGGTGTTTTTTGTCATTTCGCCGATGCGTTCGAGCGGATAGTTGTTGATGTCGATGACGTTGTCGAGAAAATGCACGGCCTCACCGATTGTGGATCCGAGCAGATCGAAATCCAGACGCGTCGCGCCGTCTTCGGTTTTAAGCATGGTCACGAGGTCGATGGAGCCGAGGTTGCAGCTTTCAAACGGCAGCAGCGGCTGTTCGCCGCAGGGATTGGTGCTCTCGATCTCGCCGGCCGAGGGCACGACGTTGTCGCGGTTGATCCGGTCTAAAAACACAATGCCCGGCTCGCCCGTCTGCCACGCCGCGTCTATGATTTCGTCGTACACGTCCCGCGCGGCGAGCTGGGAAACCGCTTTTTTCGTCTTCGGGTCTATGAGGTCGTAGTCCTCGCCCGCATTTACTGCGCGCATGAACGCCTCCGTGATACCCACGGAGAGGTTAAAGTTGTTGATATCGCCGGTGTCGCTCTTGCAGCGGATGAACTCGAGGATGTCGGGATGGTCGACGCGCAGGATGCCCATGTTCGCGCCGCGCCGCGTGCCGCCCTGCTTGACGGCCTCGGTCGCGACGTTAAACACGCGCATAAAACTCACCGGCCCGCTCGCGACGCCGCCGGTGGAGCGGACGGTCGCGCCCTTTTGACGCAGGCGCGAAAACGAAAACCCAGTGCCGCCGCCGGATTTATGGATCAGCGCGGCGTTTTTCACCGCCTCGAAGATCTCCTCCATGCTGTCCCCGACGGGCAGTACGAAACAGGCTGAAAGCTGGCCGAGCGGGCGGCCGGCGTTCATAAGCGTCGGCGAATTCGGCAAAAACCGTAAAGAGGTCATGAGCTCGAAAAATCGCTTTTCGACGGCGCCGACGTCCGCGTTTTTGTCGTATACCGCGTCCGCCGCGGCGACGGCGCGCGCCACGCGCATAAAGAGCCCGTCTACGTCCTCCGTGACCTTGCCCGTTTCGTCCTTTGCCAGATAGCGCCTTTCGAGCACCTTCATCGCGTTGTCGTTGATACCGTTGAGTGACATAGAAATCCCCGCCCCTTTATGATGATAAAATATGCGTTTTCGCCGATTACAGATGAGAAGGCGCCCCTTCAGGCGCAGATCAAGCATATCACTATATCTGGTGCCAGGCAAGTACCCGAAATGCTATATCTAGCGAATTCACAGATCGTTAATCAGTTCGGCAAACGCCTTGCCACGGCGGATCGGCAGAAGAAAACCCGGGGAAATCCCCGGGTTGTAAAACCGAAGCGGCGCGCTACCGCTTGTAGTCCAGAATCACCAGCCTGTTCTCGCCGAGCGTCTCGCGGGTCAGGGTGACGGTGTTGGCGTTGAGATAGTGCACACGCCTGTTTTTGTTTTCGGCAAGCAGGGGTTCGAGGCCTTCGATGTTGAAGTGGAGGGCCGGCGTTTTATAGTGCATGGGGATGAGTACCCTTGCGTGCAAACGGTCAGAAAGCAGCGTTGCGGACTCTGCTCCGATGGTATACACGCCGCCGATGGGCGCAAAGAGTATGTCCACATCCCCGATCTGCCCGATTGCCTCAGGGGAAAGCATATGCCCGAGGTCGCCGAGATGGAGGATGTTGAGCCCGTCGATGCGGTAGCGGAACACGGTGTTTTCGCCGCGGTGCGCGCCTTTGGCGTCGTCGTGATAACTTAAAAATCCGGTTACGGTGATTTCCCCCGCGCGGTATTCGCCCGGCGTGCGAATGGTGAGAGGAGCGCCGGCTACGGTGGCGAGGCAGTTATGGTCGTGATGCTCGTGGCTGATTGTCACCGCGTCGCAGACGATGTCGTGCAGCTCGTATCCCGTTTCCTGGTCGCAGGGGTCTGTCAGGATGGAATAACCGCTTTCGGCGGTGAGAAGAAAGCAGGAATGCCCGTACCAGGTGATTTGCATAACATCGTCTCCTTTTCAAAATTGACAGCTTGTGAAAATCCGTCTGCTGGTTGTATTAAAACTTCTGTATTTCATATCCGCGCGCCGCGAGCAGGAGCCGGGAGAGCGCACCGCCAAGCGCGCCGCTGACGGATATTGCCGCGCTTCGATCGCGCGGCGGGATGGCATGAAACAATGTGCTTACAGCCTGCGCGGCCCGTTTGTATGCCGCGCGGCTTTGATGCGCCGTGACGGCCAGAAGCAACGCGCGGCGCGCCGCCGGAAAGTCCGGGCAGCCGGATCCGCCGTGCCGGGCGAGCGCGAGCATGCGGTTGACGGCGTGATCGCCGCCGTCATGCGCGGGGACGGGCAGGGTTTCGTTGACCCGGTCGACGAGCGCGTCAAAAAACGCTCGGGTAAAGTCCATAAGCAGCCAGCCGTTGACGATGCGGACGCCGCCGACCAGCGGTGCGCCGTAAAGAGCGCCGAAATCGGCCGCGAGTGCTGGTGCGGGACTGGTTCCATGCGGCACGCAAAAGCTTGCGTCGGCCGCGCGCGCGGGCAGGTGGATTTTCTGCTTGTCCATCTCAATGCCGAACGCGCCGCCGAGCGCTTCGGAGAGGCGAGAGCGGATATCGCTTTCAAACGGCGGTTCCATACCGAAAGTGTAGCCGCACGCTTCCGCGCTGTCAATGGCGGCGGCGAAAAACAAATGAATTTCATGCGCGGCCGGCGGCGTTTACCCGCAACATGGTTATTCATATGAAAATCATCGCGCTGCTCGCTGCGTATGTATGTGCGATATGGTATAATGACAGAAGTCGCGTTATGCGGCGCGAAATGGAAAGCAGACGAAAAACCTGCTCATCGAACGGTCGCCGCATATTGTACATTCGAAAGGACGTGAGGCATTCATGCCGAATAAACAGCTCCGCTGCAAGGTAAGCGTCCGCATCTTCGGCGAAGTCAAGTGCTTCGGACCGGGCGTCGCGGATTTGCTGGAACGCGTGGACCGGCTCAAATCCCTGCGCAAAGCGACCATCGAGATGGAAATGGCCTACAGCAAGGCCTGGAAGATCATCAAAATCGCGGAAGAGAATCTCGGGTTCCCGCTGCTTAAATCCGTCACGGGAGGCAAGGGCGGCGGAGGGGCGCAGCTGACGGATGAAGCCAAAAGATTTCTGACCGCGTACCGGCGGCTGGAGACTTCGATCCGCAGTTACGCGGACGAAGCGTTCGTCGAGATCATGGGCGGATGACACGCAGCGCATAAGGAGAACGACAGCAAATGCTATTTACAAAAGCACACGGGCTTGGCAACGATTTTATATTGATCGACGGCCGGAACGAGACGCGGGACTATCAAGCCATCGCCCCGCGGCTCTGCCATCGGCAGACGGGCATCGGAGCGGACGGGCTTCTGATCGTACTGCCGAGCGAGAAGGCGGATATCCGCATGAGAATCATCAATGAAGACGGCAGCGAACCGGAGATGTGCGGCAACGGCATCCGCTGCTTTGCCAAATATGTGTATGAACGCGGCATTGTGAATAAAGAAGAGTTTGGCGTGGAGACGCTGGCCGGCGTGATGCGCCCGAAACTCGTGCTGCAAAACGGCGCGGTCGCGGGCGTTACCGTCGACATGGGCGAGCCGTATCTGGAGTGCGCCGAGATCCCCGTCGTCGGGGAGGGGCGCTGCGTCGGCAGGGAACTGAGCGTGCAGGGGCGGACGCTGCGTTATACGTCCGTGCTTGTCGGCGTGCCGCACACGCTGATCTATGTGGACGACCCGAAGGATCCCAAATGGATGGCGATGGGCTGGGACATCGAGCACGCGGACGTATTCCCCAACCGCACCAACGTCAACTTTGCGCGCGTGATCGACGAAAATACGCTGGAGATGCGCACCTTCGAGCGCGGCTGCGGCCCGACGCTCGCCTGCGGCACCGGCGCCTGCGCCGCGGCGGTCGCGAGCTGGCTCAACGGCCTGACCGGACGTGCGGTGGACGTCAACATCGAACTCGGCACGCTGCACATCGACTGGGCGGAGGACAATCACGTGTACATGACAGGTCCTGCGGAAATTGTTTTTACGGGAGAGATCGAACTTAGATAAACGGTCTGCTTGTGCTTTCTGAGCGGGTAATTCCGCTCTTTTTTTTGCGAATAAATAAAAGCTTCATGAAAGCTTACGGAAATGCCCGGAACCATTGTCATAACATGCCGGATGTGTTACGCTAATCAAGACGGTCGAGCGACCGAATTGCATTTCATTTCGTATCCCATCATTTCATTGGATAGGAGTATGACCGCATGGAGACGAATACAGCAGCCGCCGGCGCGCCGGACGGGATCAGCGAAGCCGAATTGCTTCGCCAAAAGACGTTTCACCGCAACAAATGGTTTTATTCCATCAGCGGCATCGGCCGCGATATGAGCTATTCGCTCATCGATTCGTTTCTTCTGATCTACATCCAGTTCGGCGTTTCCCTCACGCTCGCGCAGTTTACGACGCTGAGCCTCATCATCGGCGTCGGCGGACGCATCTGGGACGCGCTGAACGATCCGCTCATGGGGGCTATCATCGAAGGCTCTCATCTCAAGAGCGGCAAGTTCCGCCCGTGGATCCTGCTCGGCGGCATCCTCTGCGGCCTCGTGATCATCACGATGTTCAACGTGCAGAGCATACCCGGCTGGCGGTTCGTGGTGTTTATGACCGTCATGTACCTGCTCTGGGAATCGACGTTCACGATGAACGACATCGGTTACTGGGCCATGCTGCCGAGCCTGACGAGCGTGAAAAAGGAGCGCAATACCATCACGACGCTGACGGTGCTGTTTGCGGGCGTCGGCGCGATTTTAGCGCAGGGCATCATTCCGCAGGTCACCGTCGGCGACATGCGCGCGGGCTACCGCTTCGTCGGTGTTCTCGTGGCCGCCGTGTTCATCGGCTGCCAGGCGCTGCTCTTCTTTACGGTGAAGGAAACGCCGCGCCGCAAGAATGAAAAGAGCGAAAACATCTCGATGAAAAAGATGTGGAAGACCATCGCGCGAAACGACCAGGTGCTCTGGATGACGCTTTCGATGCTCTTTTACAACGTCGGCAGCACGATGCTCATCGCCCTTGCGGCCAACCTTTTGTATCTCGAGATCGGTTATAACGGCACGCTCTACTTCTATGTGGTCGTGGCGTACGGCATTACGACCGTCGCCGTCAACGCGCTCTATCCGCTCGTGGTCAACAAGCTCGGCAGAAAGCGGCTGCAGAACGTGAGCATACTTGTCGCGGCGATCGGGTACGTGCTCATCGCGTTGATGGGATGGGCGCCGATTTTACCGTTTAACATCGCGCTTTTGTGCGTGTTCTGCGTCATGGTCGCTTCCGGCCAGGGGCTCTTCTATATGACCTGTATCATCAACATGGCCAACTGCGTGGAATACAACGACTATAAATACGGCGAGCGCAACGAGGCGGTCGTCTCCACGCTGCGGCCGTTTATGGCGAAGTTCGCCGCCGCCATGCATACGCTGATCGTGACGGTCGTGCTGGCAATCTCCGGTACGTTCCTGCTCAGCCAGTCGATCAGCACGCTGGAAACCCAGCGAGATTTCTTCGATAAGCACAGCCCGGCGGATCAGGCGTACTATATTACGCAGGTGCAGGGCTATTTGTCGGAATTCGACGGGCTGACCGCCGGTACTGATGATTATCAGGCCGCGACGGATACTGTGAGCGCCGAGATCGCGGCGGACAGCGTCGTAAGCAAGTTCCAGCTCGACCCGTCGTATGTGCCCGCGCTGAGCGATGCGATGGTAGTGCTTACCGCCGCCGACGGGGAGGAGACGGAACTCGGACGGCTCGGAACGTTCGACGCGGCGTCGATCTCAGCGGACAACGGCTCGTATTCGCTCAAGATCGACGATCTCAAGAGCGGCGGCGAGAGCGCGGCGAATCTCCACTTCCGCGACCAGCGGACAAACACCATGCGTATCTGGATCCGCCTTGCGTCGACGGTACTGCCCGCGATCCTGCTCTTCTTCGCGCTCTACATCCAGAAGAAGAAATTCATCATCGACGAGGACTTCTACGACAAGATGATCGAGGAGATCGGCAACCGCGATCTGCAGGAACGCCTGAACGCGTAATAAATACGATATAAAAGAACAACGCGCCTGGCAGCAGGCGCGTTGCTCGCTTTACACCAGTTGTGGCATAGCTATTGAAAGGAGCAGAATGAAGTGAATATTCAATTGAAAGAAGAAATGGAGACGCTCCTGATCCCCCTGTATGGGCGTGCCCGGATGAGTAAACTGGGGTATTTCCACGACGAATTCGCGGAGCGGGCTGTGGAGTCGATCGACTATGATTTTACGAGACTTCAGATTCAGGAGAAGACGCAGATCATGCTCTCGGTCCGTGGTGCGCTGATCGACGCTTTTACCGTCGACTTTCTGCGCGCTCATCCCGACAGTACGATACTCTACCTTGGCTGCGGGCTGGACGCGCGCGAAAAGCGGCTGAACTCGCCCGCGCGGCTCTGGTACGATCTGGACTTCCCCGAAGTGATTGCCATCAAGCGGCAGCTCTATCCCGAGACGGAGCGATACCGGCTGATCGGCTCGTCCGTTACGGACTGGGGCTGGATGGAACAGGTGGAACGAAACGGAAAACCCCTGCTCGTGATTGCGGAGGGCCTTTTGATGTATTTAACCGATCAAGAGGTGAAGACGCTGTTTGTGAAACTGCGGGACGTGTTTTCCGATGTGACGTTCATATTCGACGCATATTCGAGCATGACAGCCAAACAGGCCAAGCATCACCCGTCGCTGAAAAAAACCGGCGCAAGCATCCGCTGGGGCGTCGATACGCCGGCGGAGATGGAGGCGTTCGGGGAAGGAATCGCGCACGAGCATACCCTCTACTTGACGGGCGGGGACGCGATGCGGTATCTGCCGGAGAAGTATCGCGGGATGTTCCGTCTTGCGGGGCGGTTTAAAGCCGCGCGGGAAGCGCACCGGATATTCGTGATGCGGCTGTGAGCGCAGGCATAGAAAAGGCGGCTGTTACCAGCCGCATAGAGAAGCGCTTTGTTCTCGATTACCTCACCCATTCCGCCGATTCGGGGAAGCAGTGCATATGCACCGGCGCGAGCGCGCGGTAACCGTCGCACATGCCTTTCAGCCGCCTGAGCCCGAAGCGCACGGAGCGCAGTTTGAAATACATCGTGATGTCCTTGATCGTCTGCTCGTCGAACTGGCTTTTATGGCAGGCGAGCGCCTCCGCGCGCGAGGAGAAATGCCGCTTGATCGGAACATACGCGTTCGGCTTGTCGGTATAATACAGCGCGAGCGCCTGCACCGCGTGGCTGCCGGAGGAGCCGACGCTTTGCATGACGCTTTCAAACGGGGTCATGCTCATGGCCGCCTTCGCAGCAAGCCCCGTCTTGATATGGTCCATATGGCATTCGCTGATCACGTCCGGGTCGGGTGCGAACACCGCGTCCGGCTTGAGCCGGACGATCTGTTTTGCGATCATACTGGCCGCGTCCTCCACGCGGTACATGCCGCCGTCCTGAAACGACAGGAACGTTACGTCCGTTACGCCGAGCAGCTTCGCCGATTCGAGCGATTCGGTTTGGCGGATTTTGACCAGCTCGTCGCCATGGAACGCGGGATCGAGCGCGCCCATGCGCCCGTCCGCGAGGACGAGGAACGACACGTGCCTGCCCGCGGCACGCAGCGCGCGGACGGTCGGCGCGCAGGCGACCTCGATATCGTCCGGATGCGGGCCGATAAAGAGATACCGCTCGAACTTCGTTAGGTTCGGAATCGGCGCGACGCGCTTGAGGATGGAAAGGAACATATCTGTTTTTGCCTCCGATGCCGCCCGGCGGCTGTTTGTAACAGTATATCACGCGCGCGGCGTTGCCGTAAGCCGGACGTCGCGGTATAATAAAAATCGAATCCCTGATAAAGCAGCGGAAAAAATTGGACGGAGGACGATTATGCCGATACCCCAGGTTCGTTCGATGAACCGCTACGAAGGCGCCGTTGCGATAGACCGCACGTCGGCGCGGATGGACGAAGCGCTTGCCGGTGCGCGCGAAGGCGTGCTCGCCATGCTTTCTCTGGGCGAGACGACGACGGCTCCGGGCGGGGAGGTCGTACGCTTTGTGAAAAACGATGCGTTTGCCGCGGAGCGGTATACGCTCAGCGTCGGCGCGGGCGGCGCGACGGTCGAAACCGGAGGCCAAGCCGGGGCCGTACACGCGGCCGCCACCATATCGCAGCTGGCGGCCGAAAACGGCGGCGTGCTTCCGTACTGCGCCGTTGAAGACGAGCCGCGCTGCGGCTGGCGGGGGCTTCTGATCGATGTGAGCCGACACTTTTTTCCGGTGGAAACCATTCGCAAGATCGTCGACCTGCTGACCTGCTATAAGTACAATCGCCTGCACCTGCACCTGACGGACGATCAGGGTTTCCGCTTTGAAAGCGAGCGATTCCCGCTGCTCAACAGCGTTGGTTCCTGGCGCGGAAGCACGCTCGTCAAACGCAACGGCACGCGCGCGCAGGACGGTCTGCCGCACGGCGGGTATTATACAAAGGCGGAACTGAAACAGCTGGTGCGCTACGCCAGGGCGCGGGGCATCGAGATCATACCCGAGATCGACATGCCCGGGCACGCGCTCTCCGTCATGGCGGCGTATCCCGAACTGGCGTGCTTTCCCGATCCGGTGGAAGTCGCGACGCGGTTCGGCGTGACCGATTTTTCAAAAAAGCTTTATTGCGCGGGCAATGAGGCGACATACGATTTTCTTTTCGCGCTGCTGGACGAGGTGATGGACGTCTTCGACTTCGAGTACGTCCACATCGGCGGAGACGAGGCGGTCAAGGCGGACTGGAAGCGCTGCGAAAAATGCCAGGCGGCGCGGCGCAGACACCGCTTGCGTGACGAACGCGAGCTGCAGGGGTATTTCCTCAACCGTGTGATCGGCCATATCGAGTCGCGCGGGCGGCGCGCCGTCGTCTGGAATGACGGGGTGTGCGATACGCTGACCGATCGGGCGATCGTTCAGTACTGGACGCCGTTAACGCACAAAGGCCCGGCGCAGATCGCGCGCTATGTCAACGCGGGCGGGGAGGCGGTTCTCAGCCCGATCACGCGGGTATATTACGATTATCCGTACGCGGCGACGCCGCTGAAAAAGACCTTCCGCTTCAACCCCGTTTTAAGCGGCGTAAACAGGAGGAGCAAAGGCCGCATTCTCGGCGTTGAGGCGGCGCTCTGGACGGAGTGGATCGATACGGAGCAGAAGCTGTTTTTCAACGCGCTGCCGCGGCTTGCCGCGACGGCGGAGACCGGATGGACGGCGCACAAAGGCAAGCGTTACTCCGATTTTTTAAAACGGGTCCAGCCACATTATGCGCTGTATGAACGCCTTGGACTGACATATGCCAAAAGCGCGGAAAAACCGCCCCGAAAAAGGATCAAAACGATCGCGACGTTTATCCGCGGCGAGACGCACACGGAATTGCTGGAACAGGATAAAAAAAGAACCGACGAAGAAAACCGCAACAAGGGAGGAACATCGAAATGAACGAAACGCTGAACAACTTAAAAACGCGCCGCTGCGTACGCGCATATAAACCCGAACAGGTTGAACAGGCTTTGCTGGATCAGGTGCTAGAGGCGGGAACATACGCCCCTACTGCGAGCGGACGGCAGTCGCCCGTCATCGTCGCCGTGCAGTATCCCGATACGGTAAAGCAGCTCTCCCGCATGAACGCGGCGGTCAACGGCAATCCGGACGACCCCTTCTACGGCGCGCCGACCGTGCTCGTTGTGCTCGCCGACCAGTCGCGCCCGACGTATATGCTCGACGGTGCGGCGGTGATGACCACGCTGCTCAACGCGGCGCACGCGCTTGGCCTCGGCTCCTGCTGGATCCACCGCGCGAAAGAGGAGTTTGAAAGCGACGAAGGCAAAGCGCTGCTGAAGAAATGGGGCGTCGAAGGCAATTACGCCGGCGTCGGCCACGTCGCGCTTGGCTATGTCGACGGGGCGTATCCCGAACCCGCGCCGCGCAAAGCGGACTATATCGTGCGCGTATAGCGGCGCGCATATCGTCGCAAACGGATGTGAAAAAGGAGCATACTGCATGAAAATCCTCGTCTGCAACGTCGGCAGCACGTCGCTGAAATACCGGCTCTTCGACCTGAAAGAATCGGAGCGGACGCTCGCCGAGGGGAAGATGGAGCGCGTCGGCGCGCAGGCGGGCGCGTGGACGCATCAAGACGCGGGCGGCGAGGCGCAGAAGCAGACCGTTTCGATCCCTGATTATGCGAGCGGCATACGGCTCATGCAGGGCGCGCTGCTGGCGCGTTCGCTCGGCGCGATGGAGGAACTCGACTGCGTGGCGTTCAAGGTGGTGCACGCAAAAGGCGTAACGGGCGTGCAGCTGCTCGACGAACCGGTGCTTTCCGCCATGGCGGCGTTCAATACCGTCGCCCCGAGCCACAACCCGCCGTATATCGCGGCCATCAGGCAGTTTCAGGAGATCCTGCCGGACACTCCGCTCGTGGGCTCGTTTGAAACGGGGTTTCATAAGAACATGCCACCGGAGGCGTACCTTTATTCGATTCCGATCGAGGTGTCGCGGAAGTACGCCATCCGCCGGTACGGGTTCCACGGCGCGTCGCACGAATACGTCTCTTATCGCACCGCCGAATTCATGGGGAGAAGGGACTTCAAGCTCATCTCCTGCCACCTCGGCGGCAGCGGCTCGCTCTGCGCGGTGGTGAACGGAACGTCCGTCGACACGAATCTGGGTTTCTCGCTCCAGTGCGGCGTCATGCACAACAACCGCTGCGGGGACATCGATCCATATATTCCGATTTACCTGATGAAGGACTGCGGCTATACGCTCGAGCAAATCGAAAACATGCTCAACCGCGAAAGCGGTTTTCTGGGCATGAGCGGCGTCTCCAACGATATGCGGGACGTCGAGTTGGCAGCCGAAGAAGGGAACAAGGACGCGAAAAACGCCGTCGAAAGCTTCTGCTACCAGATCAGAAAGCAGATCGGCGCGTACGCCGCGGCGATGGGCGGCGTGGACGCGATCTCGTTCGCGGGCGGCATCGGCGAACGGAGCCCGCTTACGCGTAGAAAGGCGCTCGAAGGCTTGGGCTTTATGGGCGCCGTGCTCGATGAAGCAAAAAACGAGACCGCAAAGCCGGACTGCGAACTCACCGGCGTGAACGGCAGGGTGCGCATCTTCGTTATCGCAACGAACGAGGAGATCGTCGTCGCGAGAAAGGCAAAGGCGTTTCTCGAAAACCGCGCGGGGTGAAGCGCGCCTGTAAAAATGCTGAAAATACTGAATGATGCAGGATTCACAGATTCTTCACGATCGTGTATAAACAGCGAAAAGCCTTGGATCCAAGGCTTTTTTTGCGTTTTTATCCGCTGAAGAAGGTGCATAGAACAAGCACGGTATGCATACGCGTTGCAAAGCGAACGCGTTTGGTTTATACTGCGCTTATGAAGCGGAGAAAACGCAGACCCAGATCAAAAGCGGATATCATTACGGCCGTACTGTACGTATTCTTCGGGCTGATTGTGCTCGCGGCGCTGTACGGGGTCGGCCGGCTTTCGTATATGCTGATGGGTACGACCGTCGGCAACCATTACTATGCGGCGCTTGCGGAAAAAACAGTCCCCGCGGACGCGGTGGATTTCGCCGCGCTGGCCGAGATCAACCCCGAAATCTGCGCCTGGGTGCGTATGGACGACGCGGCGATCAGCCTGCCGGTGGTTAAAACGACGGACAACGCGTTTTATCTGAACCACCTTTTCGACGAAAAAAAGAACAAACTGGGCACGCCGTTTATCGACACGGGCAACGCGGGCGATTTTTCGGACCGCCATACCGTGATCTACGGTCACGCGCTCAAGAGCGGCGCGATGCTCGGCTTCCTCTGGGAATACGAAAATCCGAACTACTATTCGCGGCACCCGCAGATCCTGCTCGATTTGCCGGACGGTCGCCGGCTCACGCTGGCGGTGTTCGCATGCTCCCGCATGGAGGGCACGCGCGGCGCGATACCGATCGCGTTTTCGACCGAAGCTTCGTTTTTATCGTTCATCGACGACCTGCACGAAACGTCCGCGTTTTTCAGCAATATGAATCTTTCGTCCAGCGACCGGATCGTTTCCTTCTGCGTGGTGCTCCCGGACGGCGGGGACGGGCGCCTGCTCGTGAGCTGCAGGATCGTCGAAGACGATGCGGCGTACGCGTCCTTCGATACGGCGGCGGAGATACCATCCGAAACAATGGAAGCACCCGCCGGTTGACAAGCGCCTGAATCCGTAAAAAAACGCGGGCAGCTGTTTTTTCGGGGAAAAGATGGTATTCTATATTCAATATTTCTTAGGCGCGCCGGTTAGATACGCGCGGGTTTCTGCGAAAATTCGCGTTTGATATTAAAACATGCAACCATTTGCGGGGAAGCGCAGTGTTCTATATGAAAGCACGGTGAGTTTTTCACCGGCGCCCGCCTGTGTTTGAGCGGGGGCAAGAACAAACGAACGAATCAGAAAGGGAGAAAGATATGAATAAAAAACGCATCCTGATTGCGCTCACTCTCGCTGTGATGATGCTATTTACCATCGGCTGCGCGGCCAAAAACGCCGTATCGAGCACCGCGTCTTATGACAAAGCGGAAGGCGGCGCCTATGAGACGGAAATGGCTTATGAAGAAGCCGCCTATGCCCCGCAGGCGGAGGACGCCGTAATGGATTCCGCATCCAATTCCGCCACGGAAACCACGGGCGATTTCGATGTTCGAAAAATCATATACACGGCGAACATGAGCATCACCGCGGACGATCCCGCCGCTTCGCTGGATACGCTTTTAGCCAAGGCGAAAGCGCTTGGCGGATACGTATCCGGTTCCTATTCGACAACGGACGAAAAAGGCACAACCTACGCGACCGCCACGATCAAAGTGCCGGCGGACAAACTTGAGGAACTCATTACCGCGGCAAACGAACTTGGCAAAGTGGACGACTACCGCCTGAGCTCGGACGATATCTCGCTGTCGTATTACGACATGCAGGCGCGGCTCGACAACGCCAAGGCGGAAGAACAGCAGCTGCTGGAAATCCTCAATAGATGCGAAACGGTGGAGGAAATTCTCGCCGTTCGCCAGAGCCTGACGAGCGTGCGCTCGGATATCGAGAGCTATACCGCTCAGATGAACCTCTGGGACAACCTCGTGGCCTACGCCACGCTCAACGTCACCATTGACCGCACGCCGCTGACGGCGGTCGAAGGCGAAAAAGACCTCATCCAGCTGTGGAAAGCTTCTGACGTATGGGATAAGATGTCCCGCGGGTTTTCCAACAGCGCGCGCTTCGTCGTAAACGCGATTGGCGCGATCGGTATTTTCCTCGCCGTAGCAGCGATTCCGGCAGGCGTGCTGTTCCTTGCCATCGGGCTGCCGATTATCCTGCATAAGAAAAACAAGCGTAAAAAAGCGGCTGCGCTCAGGGCGCAGCAGATGCAGGGGATCGAACCGGAGGTCACCGTAAAGAAAAAAGAATAACGATTCAGAACAGGGGGATGGAATTGGTGGTAACGATCAAAGAGGCCGTGACCAAGAGGGACTTGGTCAAGTTCATGGAGTTCCCGCTTAAGCTCTACAAGGGAAATCCTTACTATGTGCCGGACATACTTTCGAGCCAGGTGGCCGACATGCAAAAGGATAAAAATCCGGCATTCGAGTTTTGCCAGTCCAAAGCGTTTCTCGCCTGCCGGGGTGGAGAAATCGTAGGCAGGATTCAGGGGATATTCAACAGCCGTGCGAACGCAACATTCGGCAAGAAGTATATGTGCTTCACGCAGGTCGATTTTATCGATGACGACGAAGTTGTGGACGCGCTGTTTGACACGGTGGAGTCTTGGGCGCGGGAACTCGGCTGCGAGGCGATGCACGGCCCGCTCGGGTTTTCGGACATGGACCGCGAGGGCATGCTGATCGAGGGATTTGATCAATTAAGCCTTTTTCACACCTACTATAACCATCCATACTACCCTGAGCATCTGGCGCGGCGCGGTTACGGCAAACAGGTCGACTGGCTGGAGATGCGCCTGACGCTGCCGACGGAGCCCATCGACTCGCTTGTACGCGTGGCGGAGTATGTGAAAAAACGCAAGAAGCTTCATGTCGTAAACATGGGCGATAAACCGTTGAAAGAACTCATCAACGACATGTTCAAGCTCTACAACGACGCGTACACACTCTTCGGCATGATTCCGCTGACCCCGGCGCAGATCGAGAAATACGTCGGCGAGTTCCGGCCCATGGTCAGCAAGCGCACCACTTCGTTTGTCTACACGGAGGAGGGGGAGATGGTCGCGTTTGGCATCTGCTGCCCCCGCCTGGACAAAGCCATGCAGAAGATGAAAGGTAAAACGGTTCCATTCGGATGGATCCATCTACTCAAGGCGCTCAAAGGGAAGAACGACACGGTCGATCTGCTGCTCATCGCGGTGCGCCCCGACCTGCAGGGCCAGGGCGTCAACGCCGTCGTACTCAACGACATGCAGCACAAGCTCATCAAGCACGGCGTGAAGTACGCCGAGACCGGACCGATGCTGGAGATCAACGACAACATCCTCGCGCAGTGGGACCGGTTCAAAGGCGTGCAGCACAAACGCCGCCGCTGTTTCGTGAAAGACCTGTAAAGGCAAAAAACGGTCGTCTTTAACGAGGCGACCGTTTTTGCACGCATTCACCAGGAAAAGTACTCTGTGACAAAACTACTTTTCCAGGAGTTGAAATGTGGTAGCATAAAACAAAAAAGGAGTTGACTCAAATGAAACTGAGCGCACCGAAAACCATCGTATGGCTGCTCGCGCTGATCCTCGCCGCGCTGGCGATCGTGAGCAAGTTTGTCGGGATTCCTTTCATCGGCGGATTTGTCAGATCAAACGACTTTTGGATTATGACCGCCGCGTACGGCTTGCTCTTCCTTGGTACACTGTTCAAGGGGATTTAAGCTTTTTCCAGACAAAAAACGCCCGCATTGCGGGCGTTTTTATAATGTTATTTCAGCGCGGACAACCGCCGGACGAAGTACTCCTTCAGCTGCTGCGCCGTCT
Source organism: Christensenellaceae bacterium (assembly GCA_963675855.1). Taxonomy (GTDB): domain Bacteria; phylum Bacillota; class Clostridia; order Christensenellales; family CAG-138; genus UBA7703. Next base: position 2,791,864 of record OY776633.1, on the reverse strand, counting down.
CGTCCGCGCCCGCTGCGGAGGGGGCGGTGCCCTGCGCGAGCGTGCCGCGTCCGCCGCCCTTGCCGTTTGCCGCGGCGTTGACGGCGGGAATCAATTCGGAGACGTCCGCGGGGAATCCTGCGCCGGATGATAACACGTAAAGGAGCCTTCCGCCGGTTTCGCTCAGAAGCAGAACGAGCGTCTTTTCCGCGGACGCGGCCTGCGCGAGGTCTTTGAGCCGCGCGGCGTCGATATCGCCATAGCGGTGGACGATCACGCGGTATTTTCCCGCCGGCGAAGCTTCGGCGAGCAGTTCCGCCGCGAGATAGCCGTTCAGCGCGCGCGCCAGATCCCGCTCGCTTTTCTTCAGCGCGCCGTAGTCGTCGGATAGCTTCTTGACCGCGCCGAACGCGTCCTCTCGTGGGCAGGAAAAACGGCGCGCGATCGCATCGAGGTCCTCGTGCTGCGAGCGGTGCAGCTTCAGCGCGCGCTCCCCGCAGTAAAAGGTGATGCGCGTACCGCCTTTGTAGCTCGACGCGTCCGCGACGAACACGCAGCCCACCTCGCCGGAACGGCGGCAGTGCGGCGCGCAGCAGGTGCACATGTCGGCGCCTTCGATGGCGACGACGCGGATCGGCGGCTGCAGCCCGTCCGCGTGTTTTCTCAGCGGAAGGTCCTTGACCGCCTCTTCGTCGTCGTAAAAGACAGTGGACACGGGCAGATTCTTCCAGACAAAGCGGTTTGCGAGCCGTTCCGCCTCGGCGATCTGTTCGCCGTCGAGCGGTTTGTCGAAGTCGATCGTAGCGTAGTCGAGCGCGAGGTGGAAGCCGATGTTGCTCGCGGAGAACAGTTCGTAAAACGAAAACGACAGCAGGTGCTCGCCCGTGTGCTGCTGCATGAGATCGAACCGGCGCGCCCAGTCGATACGGCCGGCGACCTTCGATCCTACGGTCAGCGGCTGATCGATACGGTGATAGATTTCGCCGTCGTCCTCGCGCACATGGGAAACAACCGCCTTTCCGAGCGCGCCCGTATCGGACGGCTGCCCGCCGCCTTCGGGAAAGAACACGGTCTGGTCGAGCGTAACGTCGAACGCGCCTTTTACAGGCGCGCAGGATAAAACCACGGCTTCCATTTCGGTCTGATGGCTGTCGATATCATACAAACGTTTTGTCATAGGTTACTCCAATCGCGATTCGCCTGGATAATAAAAGCGAATTGTTTCAGCAAAGAGATAAACACAAACATAGTGAAGCAGGTTAAATAAAAGCGAATTGTTTCAGCAAAAAGATAAACACAAACATAGTGAAGCAGGTTAAATAAAAGCGAATTGTTTCAGTAAAAAGATAAACACAAACATAGTGAAGATGGAAAGCACGCTCGTTACGGCGACCAGCGTTCCCGCCAGTTCGGAATCCGCATCCATGGCGACGGACATGGAGAAAGTGGCCATCGCGACAGGCGCGCCGAAGAGGATCAGCGCGACCACGATGAATTCGCCGCGGAAGCCGAGCAGCAGCAGCGAGCCGACGGCAGCGGCCGGGGCAACCAGCAGACGGATCACGGAAACGGCCCCGATCGCGGCGCGGTTTTTTCGCAGCGCGGAAAACGAAATGGTTCCGCCGAGCAGTATAAACGCAAGCGGCGTGGTCATCGAGACGATTCCGTCGATTGGCTTTTGCAGCACGGCGGGCAGCTGAATTTTAAAGAGGTTCACGGCAAAACCCGCCGCGCAGCCTAGAATAATCGGGTTTGTAACGATTCGAAGCAACACCCTGCCGACCTGCACCGTTTCGCCGCGATAACGCTCCATGATGATCACGGAGAGGAGGTTGTAAAGCGGCACGCAAAGGGCGATGGCGACCGACATCAGGCCAAGGTTACCCTCCCCAAGCAGCGCCGTGGCGACGGCGAGTCCGAATATGGCGTCGTTCGAGCGGAAGGTGCTCATGGCGATTACGCCCCTGCGCTGATTGTCCTTACAGAATACCGGAACAAACAGCGTGGCCAATACAAACAGGATCAAAATACCGATTGTCATATAGAGCAGATAAGACGTTTCAAGCATCGCGTTGAGGTCGCTTTTCGCGATCGCGCGGTAACACATCAGCGGCACGGCGACGTAGAAGATGATGTTGTTGGCGTTGCGCATCACGCGCTCTTCAACGACGCTCGTTCTTCTGAGCAGCACGCCGACGAGCATATAGACCATCAGCGGAGCGACGACGTTGAAGGATAGAAGCAGGTTTTCCATGCATGAACTCCGGATCGTTCAGTCTGCGCCCGACGGAGCGAAGCGCGATATAGCTAGCATTATACCACAACCGAAGATTCGGCGCGCAAAAAGCGGAAGCTGCGCGTTGCGATTTTTTCATGGTGAGGTAAATGAAACGCGCGAAAGCAAAAACGGCGGTATGCGCTTTCATTTGAAATTTCGTTCCGGATAAGCGAAAGATCAACCGTCAGCCGTATGTAAAATCGGGAAGCAACGCGACTAATCGGCCAGATACCTGTTCACTTTGTTGAAAAATGATGGTATGATGACATTGTAGCGTAGTACCCGGGGGTAGCATGGATGAGCAAATTTTCGGACGAAACAGCACTCTACTACTTTAACCGTGGCGTCTCTACGGCGGCTTATCTGGAGCTGGGCTGCCACGAAGGAGTCGGCGAATTCGGAGAAAGAGTTTATCGATTCTCCGTATGGGCTCCGAATGCTGAGTTCGTCAGCGTAGTCGGAACCTTCAACTTCTGGAACATCGAGGCTGATCATATGGAGCGCGTCGGCGAGACCGGCGTCTGGGAGATCGCCATCGGCATTACGCGGCCGGGCGATCTCTATAAATATGCCATCGGCACCTATACCGGGGAAGTCGTCATGCGCGCCGACCCGTTCGCGTTCCGGGCCGAGGAAGACGGCACCGCGTCCGTCGTCGGTGACATGCCGTATTTCGACTGGACGGACGAGGAATACATCGACTGCAGGGAGGGCGCGGATAAAGATACAAGCCAGCCGATGAGCATATACGAAGCGCATCTCGGCAGTTGGAAACAGGGCCTGGGATATCGAGAGCTGGCGCACGAGCTGGTCGATTATGTCGCGGACATGGGGTATACGCATATCGAACTCATGCCGCTGATGGAATATCCGTACGACCCGAGCTGGGGGTACCAGGTGACGGGGTACTTCGCGGCCACCTCCCGCTACGGCGATCCGGAAGAGCTGATGTACTTCGTCGACTGCGCGCACGCCGCAGGACTCGGCGTGATCATGGACTGGGTGCCGGCGCACTTTACGAAGGATTCCCACGGGCTGAGGCTCTTCGACGGCACGCCGCTGTTCGAGCACCCGGATCCGCGCAGGGGGGAAATGCCTCAATGGGGCACGCTGCTCTTCGACTTTGAAAAGACGCAGGTACAATCTTTTCTGATTTCGAGCGCGATGTTCTGGCTGCGCGAATTCCACTTTGACGGATTGCGCGTGGACGCGGTGAGCGCCATGCTCTACCTCGACTTTGGCAAGATGCCAGGCGAGTGGCTGCCCAACCGCTACGGCGGACGGGACAACCTCGACGTGATCTCGTTTTTCAGAAAGCTCAATTCGGCGGTCGACAGGCTCTCCGGCGGCAAGATGCTCTTTGCCGAGGAGAGTTCGGCATATCCGTATGTGACGCGCCCCGTCTCCGACGAGGGCCTCGGGTTTGCGTATAAATGGAACATGGGGTGGATGAACGATATGCTCACGTACATGGGCATGGACAGCATCTACAGAAAATACCACCACGACAAACTCACGTTTTCGCTGTGCTATGCGTTTTCGGAACACTATATCCTGCCGTTTTCGCACGACGAGGTGGTGCACGGCAAGAAGAGCATGCTCTCGAAGATGCCGGGCGATTACTGGCAGCAGTTTGCGCAGCTGCGGCTTGTGTACGCATATCAATACGCGCACCCCGGCAAAAAGCTCATGTTTATGGGCGGCGAATTCGGCCAGTTTATCGAGTGGAAGTTCGACGACTCGCTGGACTGGTTCCTGCTCGATTACCCGAAGCATGCGGAAATGCATCTGTTCGTGCACGACCTGAACCACTTTTACCTCGATCATCCGCCGATGTATGAAATAGACGACAACTGGACGGGCTTCCAGTGGTGCGGCGTGGACGACAATATCCATTCGATCCTTTCCTTTCTGCGGACCGACAGGGAGGGTAACTCGCTTCTCTGGACGTTCAACTTCACGCCGATGCCTTGGAAGGATTATATGATCGGCGTCCCGTTGTACGGGTTGTACACGGAGGTGTTTTCTACCGACGCGCCGTATTACGGCGGCACGGGGGACTATCCCAACGCGCCGACGATGTCCGCGTATGAACACTACGGCGAGCATCCCTGCCGCATCCGCCTTCGGCTGCCGCCCTTTGGCGCGGTATGTTACCATATCACCCCGAAACCCCTGCCGAAACCCGAAACGAAACAGGAGGACGACGCATGAAAAAACGGATCGTGGCCATGCTCCTCGCGGGCGGACAGGGCAGCCGTCTCGGCGTGCTGACGTCGAGCATGGCGAAACCCGCCGTACCGTTTGGCGGGAAGTACCGTATCATCGACTTCCCGCTGAGCAACTGCGTCAATTCGGACATCGATACCGTCGGCGTTCTGACGCAGTACCGTCCGCTCGCGCTCAACAGCTATATCGGCACAGGCCAGCACTGGGACCTCGACCGCATACACGGCGGCGTGTTCGTGCTGCCGCCGTATGTGACCGCGGGGGACAGCAGCTGGTATACCGGAACGGCGAACGCCATCTATCAAAACCGCGAATTCGTCGATCAGTACGACCCGGATTATGTGCTCATACTATCGGGCGACCACATCTACAAGATGGACTACGGCGCGATGCTCCGCTTCCACATCGAGAAAGGCGCCGTCGCCACAATCGCTGTGCTGCCCGTACCGATGGAGGAAGCGCACCGCTTCGGCATCATGAATACGGACAAGGCCGACCGGATCGTTTCGTTTGAGGAGAAGCCGAAGAATCCGAAATCCAATAAAGCCTCGATGGGCATCTATATCTTCAACTGGCCCGCGCTGAAGGAGTCCATGAGAAAAGACGCCGAGAAGCCGAACTCGTCAAACGACTTCGGCAACGATATCATACCTTCCATTATTAACGGCGGGCAGCCGGTGTACGCGTATCCGTTTAAGGGATACTGGAAGGACGTCGGAACGATCCAGAGCCTCTGGGAGGCGAACATGGACATCATCTCCACGCCGCCCAAGCTCGTGCTCAACGACCCCAACTGGAGGATATACAGCCGCAACCCCATCATGCCGCCGCATTATGTCGGAAACGAAGCATCCGTAACGCAGAGCCTCGTGACCGAAGGCTGCCGCGTGGAAGGAACGGTGCATCACAGCGTGCTGTTTGCCAACGTATCGATCGAACCGGAGGCGGAGGTGTTTGATTCCGTCATCTTTCCCGGCGCTGTGATCAAGCGCGGGGCGAAGGTATACAAAGCCATCGTCGGCGAGAACTCGGTCGTCGGCGAACGCGCGGTGATCGGCTGCGACCTGCGTCCCGGCGACTGGGTGGACAACGCACTGACCGGCACGATCACGCTCGTCGGCAACGATATCGGCATAGAGCCGGAAGCCCACCTGCCGCAGGGCACGGTTGCGACCGAGGATGCAAGCGGAGGAAGGTGCTATGACTAGTAACGCGTTTGGCCTCATCTACACAGGGGAGACGAACCCGATGCTGCGCGACCTCGCGTTATCGCGCTCGGTCGCCGCGGTCCCGTTCGGCGGGCGCTACCGCTGCATCGACTTCATCCTCTCGGATCTCGTCAACACGGGCGTAACCAGCGTCGGCATGATCGCGCAGAAAAACTATCACTCCCTGATGGACCATTTGGGTTCCGGCAAGGAATGGGACCTCCACAGAAAGCGCGAGGGTCTGTTCATGCTGCCGCCGTTCATGACGAAGGAAAACACGGGGCTTTACCGCGGCAGCGTGGACGCCATCCGCTCCTGCCTCGGGTACGTGCGGCGCTGCCCGCAGCAATATGTGATCTTCTCCGGCAGCCATACGATATTCAACACGACGTTCGACGAGCTGATCGCGCGGCATATCGAGACACGCGCGAACATCACAATGCTCTATAACGAGGTCGAAGCCTCCGCGGGCGACGAGCAGAACCTCGATCTGAGGCTGATACTCGACGCCGACGGTCGCGTGACCGAGATGGAGTTCAACCCCTTTACGCCGCGCTCCACACACAGAAGCTGCGATTTGATGGTCATGGATAAGCTGCTTTTGGAGTATCTGGTGGAGGAGGCGTTTTCCCGCGGGGATTACGACTTTACGCGCGATATCCTGCTCAAGAAGTGCGGAACGCTGAAGATCATGGGATTTCAATACGACGGGTACGTCGCGCGGCTGGATTCGGCGAACGATTTCTTCCGCCACAACCTCGCCCTGCTCGAACCGGAAGTGCGAAACGATCTATTTAATCCCGGGCATCCGATCTACACGAAGGTCAAAGACGAGGTGTCCGCCAAATACGGCGTAAAAGCGTCGGTCAAAAATTCCATGGTCGCGGACGGCTGCCAGATCGAAGGCACGATCGAAAACAGCATCATATTCCGCGGCGTGAGCGTGAAAAGCGGCGCCGCCGTGAAGGACAGCATCATCATGCAGGGCGTGAGCATCGGCGAAAACTGCAGGCTGGATCATGTGATCCTCGACAAAGGCGTCGTGATCCGCGACGGGCGGACGCTTAACGGTTACGAAGGATTCCCGGTCATTCTGAAAAAAGGTACGGTTATTTAACCCCTCCCTCTGCATAGAAGGCGGGGGATAAAGCGAAAGGTTTACGGAGGCGATTGCATGAAGGTGCTGTTCTGCGCGAGCGAGTGCGTGCCGTTCGTCAAGACCGGCGGTCTGGCGGACGTTGCCGGCGCGCTGCCTGTCGCGCTGAGCCGGGAGGGGCTGGACGTTCGCGTGATCCTGCCCAAGTACCGCTCGATCGACGGCTACTGGAAGAGCCGGATGGAGCACGTGTGCAGCTTCGAGGTGCTCTTTGGATGGGAAAAACTCTTCTGCGGCATCGAAAAGCTCACGGACAACGGGGTTACCTATTACTTCGTCGACAACGAGTCGTTTTTCTATGTCAGCGAAATCTACGGAGACGGCCTGTCGGAAGGCCTCCGGTTCGCTTTTTTCTGCCGTGCGGTTTTGGAGGCGCTGCCGCGCATCGGCTTTTTCCCGGACGTTCTGCACGCCAACGACTGGCAGACGGGGCTGATACCCGCGCTGCTTAAAACGCAGTACGCGGCGAGCGCGGATTACGCGCGCATCCGCACCGTGTTTTCTATCCACAACCTCAAATACCAGGGGCTGTTTTCCTGGAAGCAGATATCGGGAAGGCTGGGGCTGGACGAGCGGTACTTCAGCTACGAATACATGGAGTACTACGGGTGTATCAGCTGCATGAAAGGCGGGCTGGTATTTTCCGACCGCCTCTGCACCGTGAGCCCAACCTACGCCGAAGAGATCAAAACGCAGTTTTACGGCGAGAATCTCGACGGGCTGCTCCGCGCGCGGGGAAATACGCTCAGCGGGATACTCAACGGGTTGGATTATGCGATTTTCAACCCCTCGGACGACCGCTTTTTGACGCGCCATTTTGACGCGGACAACCTGGACGGAAAACTCGCCTGCAAGAAAATGCTTCAGAAGGAATGCGGGCTGGAGCAGCGGGACGTGCCGCTCATCGGCATGATCGCGCGGCTGTCGCAGCAGAAGGGGCTCGATCTCGTGGAACGCGTGCTGGGCGACATTCTGCGCGGCGACGTGCAGATTATATTCCTCGGCAAAGGCGACCGGCGGTTTGTGGACATGCTCAACTGGGCGAACTGGCGGTATCCGAGGCGCGTGCACGCGCGCATCGAAATGGACGAAGGGTTCGCGCACCGCATCTACGCGGGAACGGACATGTTTCTCATGCCGTCGCAGTTCGAGCCATGCGGTTTAAGCCAGATGATCGCGCTGCGGTACGGCAGCGTGCCCATCGTGCGCGAAACCGGCGGGCTGAAGGACACCATCGCGCCATACAACATGTACACCGACGAAGGGAACGGGTTTTCGTTTGCCAACTACAACGCGCACGAAATGCTCTTTGCCATCGAGCGCGCGGTGAAGTACTGGAACGACGACAAGGCGATGTGGCGGCGCATGATGCTGCGCGGCATGAAAGAGCGCTTCGACTGGGGCAGGCAGGCGAAGGAATATATCGAACTGTATCAAAAGCTCCTGCCGGCAAAGAAAGCGAAAGACGATCCGTGCCCCTGCGGGCAGCCTCCGCAGAAAACGGCGGAAAACAAACCCCCAAAACCGAAAAAAACAGAAGAACCGCTGGAAACGAAAAAACAGGAAAAACCGGAAGAATCGATAGAACTGAAAAAAACGAAAGAGTCGGGGAAAATAGAAACACCTCCTGCAGAATGAGATACAAAAAAAGAAGCGCCAATCGGCGCTTCTTTTTTTCGATTCAAACAAATTCCCGGCTGCTCGTTTCGCCTTCGCCGGGCTGCGGCGCGGCGGGAGCGCCCGGCGCCGCGGGCGGTACCGGAATGCTCGCGTTTTGCGGGGCCAGGCGGCCTGTCAAGTCGAGATAAAACGCGGTTTCCGCGGCCTTGACATACGGCGCGAGGAAGAAATAGCCGACGCCGCCTGTGAACGCGGCGAGCAGGAACCAGCCGATGAAGCTGAAATGCAGGCAGAACATGCGGCCTTTATTGCCAAGCATCAGCTGCTTGGACTGCTCGATGGCTTCGCCGGCGGTCAGCTCCGGATGCTCGGCGAGCAGAAACGGCGCCATCGCGTAGCGGTACGCGGCGACGATACCCGGAACGATGAACAGCAGCGACCAGAGAAAGATCTTCAGCGCCATCAGAAAGCGCAGCAGCAACGCGTTGCCGAAGATGCCAAAGCGCGAAAAGAGCGTTTCGATCTTCGGGGCGGTTTTGCTGCGGTACAGCGAAATGTAGAACAGGTCGTATCCGAGCTCTATCGCGCTGCCGACGATGAAAAACCCGATGGAATAGAGAAACAGGAAGCTCCCCGCAGCGGCGGCGATCCCCATGACGGGAAGCGCCAGCGAGACAAGAGCGCCCGGATCGAAGTTCCCGTTTAGCATCTGCCGTACAAACTCGGAGAATTGCTGGAAATCACCGTTGCCGAAGCGAAAACCGATCGGGTTTTGCCCCGCCGCGCCGCCCAGCATGACGGCGATCAGCGACGCAAGCACCCCCCACCAGTAACGCCCGCGCAGGGTGTTCCACGCGGTGTCGCGAAAGTCTTTTGCGCGTTTCATCATTGATTCCCCCCGTTGATTTGATCTGTCCGGAAAAACGAACCGCAAGGATGCAGGTTCGAGATCCTGCTATTTTGCCGCGCCGGGTGCGTTTAGGCCGCCGGACGGCTGATTGATCTTGACACAGTATTTTTCGATCAGCCGGATCGGCCGGTACGCCATCTTGGAATACCGGAGGCGCTCCTCGCCGGAGTCGTCCTCGCGGTTGATATACAGCGTGTCCCGCTCGAGCGCGTATTTGGCAAACCACGATACGATCGCCTGATAGGAGCCGGAGTAATCCACGCGCGCCTTCTCCACATGACAGTACAGCGTGTCGTCTACGACCTCGCCGACGGAGAGCGCGACGATGGTGCCCGCCGCGTCGATGAAACCCGCCTTCTGTTCCAGCGCGAGGGAATTTGCCAAGATTTCCTTGGCGCGCTTCATCTCCTCGGCTTCGATGACCTTGTCCAGCGGAACGTGCTGTTCGTACTCGTCGAGAAACGCGATCGCCGCGGGCAGCGTCTCCTCCGTTACGGGGACGAACTTCGCGCTCGGATTATCCTTGTTAAAGCGGTTCAGGTGGTTTCGCTGCGTATGAAAACGCTTGCCGGGGAAGTTGACGAGATCCTGCGCGTCGTAGAGGTAGTCCGCCCAGTCGCGCTGCGCGGAGACGACCGCGCGTTCGCCGTAGCGCTCCTGCAGAAATTTCAGCCCTTCCTCCGGAACGGCGCAGAAACGGTACGGCATTCCGGTTTCGGCCGCGTACGCTTCAAGCGCGTCCAGCGCGGCGTTCATATCGCCGCTGCCGACGGGGTATACGAAGCCGGGGCCTTCGTCCGGATAGGTCGCGAGCATCACCAGCATGCCGGAGACGACCGCGTAGGCGGAGCGGAAATACGCGCGCCACTGGAACACGGCGCCAAGGGTATAATCGCAGCTGCGAAATGGTTGAACGCTTAAATACGGCCGCAGTTCGGCGGCGTTTTGGAGCGTGATTCTGGAGAATTCCAACATAGTGCCTCAATATGGTACGGCGCGCGCCGGCCCGGATATTCCGGTGCGTTTGCGCGATAATTGATTTGCGAAAAAAATCGCTTTTTAAACCACTGTACTATGATAACACGACTTTTCCCGGCAGGCAACGCCGGACGGGAGTGTGCGCGTGAACGGAATGCAACATTTTTCGACCGCGAGCGGGGCGATGCGCAGCGGATGTGTGCGAAAAGGGCAGAAACCGACAAAAATCGACAGGATACGATAAATTACCAAAAATATATACCGTTTCAAAATGGAAGTTGTACAAAAATCGCTACCATTTAGCAGATGAAACGGAGTATAATAAGCGTACAAACGTTCGCTTTAAACGAACAGAGGAGGACGCATGAAGGTGATTACGCTACCGCAGCTGCGCACGGAAGCAAAACGGCAGCTGTTCAACTACCGGCGCAATAACGCGCGCGCATACCGCGCCGCCGCGGTGCGTTCACAAAGGAGCACCATACGCGGCTGGACGCGGGCGATCGACGCGGCGCGGGGTTACCTTCGCGCGACGAACCCCGTCAAGGAACGGTTCATGAGCCGCCTGTACGGACTGGACACGCCGCTGCCGCGCAGCCAGCCGCTGCGCGCGCGGATGATCCGCCTAAGCTTTGAATTGAGCGCGTCGGAATCGACGCTGTACAAATGGCGCGAGGATATTCTGGAGATCGTGCTTTACGCGGCGATAGAAGCGGGCCTGGTCGGGTTGTTTGGAATCCGTTCCGCTTCGAAAGACGAACCGGACGGGGAGGAAGCGGACGCGCCGCGGAATTGACGCGCATGCGGGGAGGGTGTTAGAATGCAGCAGAACGAAACGTTGGCCGGCGGCTTTATCAAAGGCCGCCGCAAGCCGGGAAGACGGCGGGGGTATCAGGTGGCGAAAGCCGTACGCATACGCGCGGGCGCATACGAAATGAGCGTAACGAAAAAGAACATCAAAAACCTCTATCTGCGCGTGTCGCCGCAGGGCGAAATCGCGGTCAACGCGCCGCTGCACGCGAGCGAGGCGGAGATCGCGCGCTTCGTGCTCGGCCGCGCGGACTGGATCGAAAAACAGCTTGCGCGCCAAACGAACGCGGGTGCGCGGCGGTACGAGGACGGCGAAGAGCTTCCCTATTTCGGCAAGCGGCTTACACTGCGCCTGATCTACCGCAGCGGGCGCATGCACGCGCAGCGTAAAAGCGACGCGCTGGAACTGTACGTCCACAGGGACGCGGACACGGAGAAGAAGAAAAAGCTCGTCGACGCGTGGTACCGTGCGGAACTTTACGAGGCGGCGGGGGCGATGCTGCCCGCCATCGAACGCACACTCGGCAAGCGCGCGGCGGAGCTGCGCGTGCGGGACATGAAAACCCGCTGGGGCACCTGCAACACGAAGACCGGGAATATCACCATCAACCTGCGCCTCGCGGAAAAACCCGCCGAATGCCTGCGGTACGTCATCACGCACGAATTGTGCCACCTGTACGAGCCGGGGCACGGCGAGCGCTTCTGGCGGCGCATGGACGCGTATTATCCGGACTGGAAGCGTGCGCGGAAACTGCTCAAAGGTAAACTGTAACCGACAAAAAAGAACCGGCGCATCAAGCGCCGGCTTTTTTACGGCAGCGTGTCAGGAGAGGTTGTTTTTACGCAAAACGGGGATCATGCGCCTCGATATCAGCGCGGCGACGGCGCTTTTTGCCAGATCGCCGGGCACAAACACAAGGAAGCAATAGAGCACCGCCGTCCAGACGGAGACCTGGTTGCCCAGATAGTAGTTGCTCAAAAAATAGAAATACGCCGTGCCAATGACATAGACGGCGAGCAACCCCAACAGCGCGGCGGACAACAACCGTCCAAACGAGGGGTTTTCCGCTTTGCGCGCGACGGCGCCTGTGATATACGCGCCGACGACGAAGCCGATCAGGTAACCGAAGGAAGGCTTGAGCACGTAGCCGACGCCGCCGCCTTGCGTGAACACGGGGATGCCGACGAGCCCGATTGCGAGGTAGACCAGCGCGCTCGCCGCGCCGAGCTTTTTTCCCAGCAGCATGCCCGCTAGCACGATGAAGAACGTCTGCATCGTAAACGGCACGAGCGGCACGGGGATGCGGATAAACGCGCCGACGGCGATGAGCGCGGCGAACAGCGCCACGAGGATCATCTTGTAGGTGCGGGATTTGGCGACAGGGTTCATTGCGGTTTTTCTCCTGATTGCGGGATTTTTTAATCATTGTCGGCGGCAGAACCGCCGCTACATAACTTTTATGCTGATCTCTCCGGTGGAGAGCGCTTCGCGCCTGCCGTCTTTATACTCCACGACGAGGCGGCAGCGATCGTCCACGTCCAGCGCGCGGGCTGTCGTTTCGCCCGTTCCCGAGAGCACGGTGACTTCGCGGCCGATCACGAAGCTGCGGCGGCGGTATTCCGCGATGGTTTCCGCGCTTCCGAGATCGCGGTAGAGCGGGAGGACGCGGTTGAGGTACTCCGCCACGGCGCGATTCTTCGCGTCCGGCGCGGGAGCATCCAGCGCGCTGCCCGCGATCCTGGAAAGTTCCTCCGGAAAGCCGTCTTTTGGCGCGTACACGTTGACGCCCGCGCCGAGCACGGCGTACTCGAACTGCCCGCTCTCCATGTCGAACGACCCCTCGGTCAGAATGCCGCAGACCTTCTTGCCGTCCATGAATACGTCGTTGACCCACTTGATTGCGGCGGGTTTGCCGCTGAGCGCTTCGAGCGCGCCGCAGACCGCGACGGCGGCGGCGGTGGTGATCAGCGTCGCGTCGTCGGGCGCGATCTTCGGCCTGAGCAGGAGGGAGACGTAGACGCCCGTGCCGAGGGGGGAATAGAAGCTGCGCCCCTTGCGCCCGCGTCCGCCGGTCTGTTCGGCGGCGACGGCCACCGTGCCTTCCGGCGCGCCTTCGCCCGCGAGACGCCGCAGCACGAGGTTGGTGGAGTCCACGGCGTCGTAAACGTGCAGATCGAGCGCTTGCGCCTCGCCGGTGAGATACCGGCGGATGCCGCTGATCGATAGCACATCGCTTTCCGCCGCGAGGCAGTAGCCGCGATTCGGCGCGGCGGCGATGGGGTAACCGTCCGCTTGCAGGGCTTTGACCGCCTTCCACACCGCGTTCCGGCTGACGCCGAGGCGGCGGGCGATCTCCTCGCCGGAGAGGTAGACGCTTTTATTCGATTCGAGCAGTTCGCGCAGGTGGTTTTGTACGGTCATGGGGGAATCTCCTTAGGGGGTAGTATAAGGGGACATAAAATAAATGTCAACCATGAATAAAATAATGGTTGACGCACTGAGTTAAGAAACTCTTTTCAATGGTTAATTCGGCATGAGATAACTCTGAACTTTGTTTAAGAAACTAGTAATATCTTGAAAGTAATTTGGGTATGCAATTTTCAGTGCGCTAATGGAGGATACGCGCACGAGTACAGAATTAGATTTCTCTACATCGTGTGTCTGCTCCACAGTATTATAGTCAATTAAAGCTTGTTCTGTTTCGTTGTTATCATATGTTTGTAACTTCAGAACTTGTTTTTTAAGATCGACTATCAGAAGAATATAACCAAATTTCTTAAGAGCTTTTATTTCAAATTGCTCGGCAAATAACTTGTTCGTTGCAAGTGTATTGATGTAATTATTTTTTCTATTTATTGAATGCAATTCTCTAACAATGTCAGTCATACTCGTCGGTGTGTTTGGTATTAAAATCGAGTTTTCTTCCATTGCAAACAAAGAAGATATGAGAGCGAAGAAACGAATTATATCAGGCTCGCATTCCCCCGCCTTAATATCTTGATTTGTAATTAGACTCATAGTTTCAATTGCTGTTGCCCATAAATGTTGCAGTTTTGTTCTAAATTGTATCTCAACAAGCATATTATTGTTGTAAGTATCTTTCTTATCACTGAAGTATTGATACACCAAATGTAGACTACGATAGCCACTATTTTTGGGTAGAGTAATATAATCATATTTTTTACATTGTTTATGTCTAATATTCGATGAACTGTATAACTCTGCATATTGATAAACATCTTTAATTGTTGGGACAATGAAACGACATCCGCCTAAATCTTGCATCGTCCATAAGCTCATGCTTGATTCTCGTTTAAGCTTAGTAATTATTGATTCTAAGCGCTTCATACGTTCTGCAACGATAATGTCAGGATTACCTGAAGCCAATTTCCGCAAATGCATGTAGATTACATGCATCGGATACGCATGCGCAGCACGCCAATTGTTAATTACTTGCAAAGAATATCGCATATCTTCTTCTGAGCAGCACTTGTCTCGAACTGTTTTCCCAGCATTAACTACCTGCGTGCGAGAATATTCAAGTTTTTTCCAAGCCATAGAATCACCTTCAATAACAATATATAATAGTAATATATCAGCATAATGTTCTTCATTCAACAAATAACTTTGAAAAACAACCCCCGCCGACCAACCGCCAGCGGGGGCAACACCCAACCCGTATATAATTTTTACTTCCTCTTTCTGGAGAGGTTGATGATCGACAGCCCCAGGAAAAAGATCCCCGAAACGACGAGTATCCCGAGGCTCATCGCCACCGAAACCGTCGAATCCCCGACCTTGAATGTAACCCCCATGAGCTCTTTAAAACTCTCCACCATGCTCGCCGGCGCGCCGGCGAAGCTCGCCTTGATCGCGTCCTCCATAATCACCTGCCTAAGTAGCAGCGCGGAGTGCGACGGCGGGAAGAACTTGATGACCCACTGCACGCCGTTTGGCAGCTGGCCGATGGGGATATAAATGCCGGTCAGAAAGCCGATGATCGTGCCGATGATCGTGCTCGCGATGGAAAACGCGTTGTTGCTTCTGAAAAACGAAACGAAGAACAGCACCAGCGCGGTGTTGGAAAACGTCGAAAGCAGGATCAGCCCGAACACTTTTAACAACTGCATGCCGCCGAGCAGCTCTCCGCCGCCCGCAACGATATAAACTTCGCACAGCGTGAGCGCGACGATACACATGATCACGCCGATGACGAACGCGCTGAGGATATAGCCGCCCGCGATGCTCACGCGCGGCAGCGGGGAGGAGCGGATGTCCTTGACGATCTTTTTCGACTGGTCCTCCACCATGGTGCCGAACGCGCCCATCGTGGTGGTGACGGACGTCACCGCGACCAACCCCGCGACGATCCAGCTGTCCATGACGTAGCGCGCGCCGGGCAGATCGCCCATGCCGCTGGTCCAGACGTCGCCGAGAAACAGCGCGTACATGCCGATGATGATGAACACCGACAGCAGCGAGAAGAACACCGAAGCCTTGTCCTTGAAGAATACGAGGAGGTTGCGTTTCATGAAGTTGATCATTCGCGAATCTCCTTTCCGGTGACGGCGATAAACGCCTCGTCCATCGTGCCCGTGGTCACCGTAAAGCCGGTGATGTCGCCCTTATGCACCTCGAGCAGCGGCAGCGCGTCGAGCGTGCTTGAAACGGGCACCGTGACGCGGTTGGCGGACACCGTCGGCGAAAAGCCTTCTTTGGTAAGCCGCGCGGAGAGCGCTTCCGGCTCTTTTGCCACCAGCGTGAGTTTGTCGCTCGTGAAGCGCTCCTTCAGGTCGGACGGCGTGCCTTTCGCGGCGATGCTGCCGTTGTCGATGACGATCACGAAATCCGCCTCCGCCGCCTCCTCCATATAGTGCGTGGTGAGGAAGATCGTCATGCCCGTGTCACGCTGGAGCCTGGTGATGGTCTCCCAAACGTTTTTGCGCGTCTGCGGGTCGAGGCCGGTGGTCGGCTCGTCTAAAAAGAGGATCTTCGGCGTATTGACGAGAGCGCGCGCGATGTCGCAGCGGCGCCGCTGCCCGCCGGAGAGCTTGCCGTACGGGCGGTTGAGGATCTCCGTGATGCCGACGCGCCGGGCGACGTCCTCGATCACCTCATCGAGACGCTTTCCCTTTACTCCGTAAAATCCCGCGCGGATCCGGAGGTTTTCCTTCACGGTGAGCAGGTGGTCTAAAAGCCCGTCCTGAAACACCGCGCCGATGCTGCGGCGGATGGCGTTGTCGTCCTTGCCGAGCGTGTGCCCGTCCACGACGATGCGTCCCGCGTCCGCCTGTAAAAACGTGCAGATGATGTCGATGGTGGTGGATTTCCCCGCGCCGTTGGGGCCGAGAAACGCGAAGATCTTGCCGCTCTCCACGTAAAAATCGATCCCCTTGACCGCGTGGACGGGGCCGTAGGATTTATGAAGCCCGCTTACTTCGATGATGTGGTCCAAAGTACGTTTCCCCCCGTTTCGAAGATGGTTTGCATACTGTTGGTATCGTACCATGCCGCGCTGTGGCGCGCAAGCAAACGCGGGAGATTTTACAACCCGGCGCATTCTTTTGGGGGATGGAATTAAGTTGCATATAAGATTTGCTTACCCGAACAGCAAAAACCCCCGCGGGCTTTCGCCAACGGGGGCTTTTTATAACGAGTTTGAATGATGATTACGATTTGTTCGTCTTGATCTTAAACAGCCAATACAGCGGACAAAACCCGAAGATGCCGGTTACGAGGGGGATCAATCCCAACAGGCCGATCCAACGAATGCCGCCGGAGAGGAAGAAAATGAGGCTCAACACTGCAACGCCGATGACGATACGAACCCAACGGTCCGCCATTCCTACATTCTGTTTCATGATAACAGCCTTCTTTCTGATTGTTCAATGGTCCGCCCGCGGCCTTTACCGCGGGGTTTGATGAAGCCGGTGGTTACGGCAGATCGACGAGGACGTCGTTTCCCTCCACCTTGACGGGGAAGGCAGTCGCGTTTCCGACTTTCATGTTGACGAACGCTACCTTGGCGCCCGCGAGATTACCGCCGGTTTTCACGTCGAACTGCGCGCCGTGCCGCGGGCACGATACCGTCGTTCCGTCCAGTTTGCCTTTCGAGAGGTCGCCGCCCATATGCGGGCATTTGTTGTCCAGCGCATAAATCGCGCCGCCTGTGTTCGCCAGCAGGACTGTGCGCTGGCCGACCGGGAATTTTTCCATCGTTCCGGGTTTTACCTTGCCGACTTCGGTCACTTTGATATATCCCATACTGCCGCCTCCTTACTGATGAACTCAGTATATCACGCGCAAACGACAATACTGTGCGCAAGTCACGCAGAATGAAGATTTCCGCGGTATTGAGTTGATTTTGGTGACCAAAGCACAGTATGATTGCATCAGGAAGGCTATAATGAACACATACAAAAGCGATATGTTACCAGCGGGACAAGAGAGAAGATTCAGAAAAGGAGAGAGATACCATGTTTACGGAAAAAGTGAAAAAACTGCTGAACGAACAGATCACCAAAGAGTTCTATTCGGCCTATCTGTATCTGTATTTTGCAAACTATTATGAAGAACAGGGATTGCAGGGTTTCGCCAACTGGTTCACCGTTCAGGCGCAGGAAGAGCGCGACCACGCGCTGCTCTTTGTCAAGTACATGCAGAATAACGACATCAAGGTTACGTTCGAAGCCATCGGCAAACCGGACACCGTGCTTAAGGAGCACATGGACGCGCTCGCCGCTTCATTGAAACACGAGCAGTACGTCACCGCCTCCATCCACACCATCTACGAGGCCGCATACGAAGCCAAGGACTTCCGCACCATGCAGTTTCTGGACTGGTTCGTCAAGGAGCAGGCGGAGGAAGAGACCAACTCCAGCGACAACATCAAGAAGATGGAGCTCTTCGGCACCGACAGCAAAGGGCTGTTCATGCTCGACCAGGCGATGGGCGCGCGCGCGTACGCGCCGCCGAGCCTCGTTTTGTAAGACATACACTGATTACGAAAAAAGACCGCCGGGTTACCGGCGGTCTTTTCTCTTTTCAGAATGGTATTCCGGCGGATACAAACAGAACGGTTGTTAATCACGCTTGGAGAAATTGTGAAAAGCATGCGGTTGTGTTTATCGAACTATTTATGATATATATCATGCATACACAGAAGAGCCACGGAGCGGTGGCGCGGATACCGCCAAGACATCGATGGACGGAAGGAGAACGGGATATGAGCGGGTGGAACGATTTGTTGAACGCGGACCCTGTCGAATGGCTGCTGGAAGAAGAAAACCCGTCCGTACGGTACTTTACCTTAAAGGATATTCTGGACAAGCCGGAATCCGACCCGCTGGTGCGGCGGGCGCAACAGGACATCATGCGATTCGGCATGGTGCCGCAGATCCTGAAAAAGCAACACGAACCGGCGTATCTTCAGTCGTACCCTAAATTCTATACCAATAAATACGGGGGCCTCGTATGGCAGCTAATAGCGCTTGCGGAGCTGGGCGCGGACGCCGACGCGCAGATCATGGAGCAATGCGAATACCTGCTAAGCCGCTCGCAGGAGACGGGCGACGGCGGGTTTTCGATGCACGAAGCTGTAAAAACGGGCGGCGGCAGGATCACGGAGGTGATCCCCTGCCTGACCGGGAACATGGTGTGGTGCCTGATACGGTTCGGGTATCTCGACGATCCGCGGCTGCAAAGAGGGATCGACTGGATTACGAAGTATACGCGCCTGAACGACGGCGCCGAAGAGCATCCGCAGGATCCGCCGTATAACCGTTACGAAGCATGCTGGGGGAATCATACCTGCCATATGGGCGTGGTAAAATCGCTCAAAGCGCTCAGCGCCATTCCGCCCGAAAGAAGGACGAAAGCGGTTCGGGATACGATAGGACAGATCGCGGAGTTTCTGCTGATTCACCATATCTATAGAAGAAGCCACGATCTGAAACGCACGTCAAAGCCGGGCTGGACGAGATTCGGATTTCCCCTGATGTATCAGACCGACGTTCTGGAGATTCTCAATATCCTGCTCGCCCTTGGCATCAAGGACGGCCGAATGGACGAGGCGCTGAACGTCGTCGTCTCCAAACAGGACGATACGGGCAGATGGAGAATCCAGAACACCTATGCAAGCGATCGGATGCTCATTCCGTTCGGGGAAAAGGGCGAGCAGAGCAAGTGGCTCACGCTCAGGGCGCTGCGGGTGTTGAAGCGGAACGACGAGTTGGCGGGAAGGCGTTAAAACGTGATTTTTGAATTGTGGTTCAATAATCAAAGAAGGCAGTCGGCGTGGCGGTTCCTGCGGCCGTGCTCGCGCCGTTTGAATTCTTCACCGGTGCGTATCTGATGGTGCGGTGCCGGAAGGGCATAACTGGAATTGCGGCCGCGGCAACAGCGCAACCGCACGTAAAAAAGCCCCGCTTGACGCGGGGCTTTTGTATTGGGATACAG
This sequence comes from Christensenellaceae bacterium, assembly GCA_963675855.1. GTDB lineage: Bacteria > Bacillota > Clostridia > Christensenellales > CAG-138 > UBA7703. The sequence goes on along the minus strand of OY776633.1, from coordinate 2,772,238 downwards.
AGCTGCGCAAATGAAATACCGCGGTTTTGTGAAGCTGCTTTTTTTGAGCCGGCGTTAGAACCCTATCCCTTCCGTAACGGGTATGAAAATGTCAACCCCTCCAATGGGGAAGCTGGTGGTGCTGTTGTTCAGATAATTCCTGCAACAGAGGTTGCCGTATGTATTGATATAAAAACACTGCCACCAATTATAGAAGTCGCCTTTGTATTCGATATTGTTTGTTAAATATACCCAAACTACACCGGTATCCAGCGAGTAGTCATATGTGTACGTAGTCGGAGTGCCGCCTCCTGTTGCTCCGAATTGTTCATAAAGAGTTCCGCTGGATTTGAACGTAAGCACGATAACATATCCGTCATAATCCTCGAAAGAACCAACGTCCGGGCCGGCATCAGCAGGCGTGTCCGAAGAATACGAGTACTGCCATGAGTTCGCTCGCAACGCGTCTATAAACTGCTGCTGATTGCTCCAACTCGCGCTATACCATTCAGGAACAGGCGTCGGGGTCGGGGTCGGGGTTGGCGTCGGAGTTGGTGTCGGGGTCGGGGTTGGCGTCGGTGCTGGTGCCGGTGTAACCGTCTTGGTTGGAGTAGGCGTTGCCTGTTTCGTGTAAGGGGTATCCGTCACGGCGGGAACGGCAGTTGTATGCAGGGTTTCTCCCTCCGCAAAAATGGGCGGGCAGAATTATTACCAAACGGAAACCCGCCGCTGAATAACCGGATTGCGATCCAGGTTATCCCGGCAACGATTGCGACGCCGAGCAGCGTGAGCAAAACGATCCATCCCGCGCCGAGCCGTTTTTTTCGTTCGCTTTCCACTTTAGGAGACGGCGCAGCGGGTGCTTGCATAGTGGCTGGCGCGGGAGCTGCGGATTCTGTCGGGGTGGGAGTTTCCGCCGCGGAATCGGAGCCGGATGGCTCGTCTTCGGGCGGCAGGATCTCACTGGCGCAATACCGGCAGAACGCGGCCGAGTCGGCGTTTTTCTTTCCGCATTTTGAGCAATACACAGGAATTGCCTCCTTTGATAATATGAAACACAACCTGCTTACAGGCGGCATTCCGGCGGGCGGCAGTTGCCGGGTACAGGTGTGCGAACGGTTGTAATTATACCTGGTTCGCTGTAAGCGGGTCGAGTTATAGAAAAAAGGGTGTTCTGACGAGAATGAAATATTGTCTGTTACAAGCTAACAAACGATAATCGACATTGAAACAGTGTTCTGTTATTTAATCTTACTTCTTACTGATGTTAAGGTCAAGGGGAACAGGTAAACTACTGCAATAGCGAGTATCAATCATATTACGATTTTGTTTTCGTACATGAGAGAAGAATTTTGAAACGCAATGTCTGGCAAACAAAAAGGCAGTCGAAAGACTGCCTTTTGCTGGTCGGGGTGACTGGATTTGAACCAGCGACCTTTTGGTCCCGAACCAAACGCGCTACCAAACTGCGCTACACCCCGAAAAAAATGGAGCCAATGTGGGGACTCGGACCCCAGACCTGCTGATTACGAATCAGCTGCTCTACCAACTGAGCTACATTGGCAAACTCATGCCTTACAATTATAGGCAAACGGCTATGGGGTGTCAAGTCATTTTATTGCAATTAATCTGCCGGAGCTGCCGGTGCCGGCGCGCCGAAAACGACCCGTATCGGGGGAAAAACGTACCGCGCAACGCCAGAAACATTGACAATTTCAGCATAGCCCGATATACTTTTGCTATATTTGACCGAGAGGATCACCATGAACGACGCAGAAAGCGACAGTACCGGCGACCATATACGAAACCGAATGACCGGATATTTTCTGAAGCACATAATCTGTCTCTGCTGACGCAGGAGGGCACAGGTTATGCTTTTTCTATTTCTTGTGAAAAAGAAACCGGAAAAGCACGCTTCTTTTTTTTGCGGGCCGAATGGCCTGCGCAACCGAAATGTGATTTTGAATTTTAACGGAGTAAAGGAATGGAAAACGACCCCTTAGTATGGCAACTGATCCTGCAGGCTGTGCTGATATCGCTCAACGCGGTGTTTGCCTGCGCGGAGATTGCCGTCATCACAATGAACGACGCGAAGGTCGCCAAGCTCGCCGCGGAAGGCGACAAACGGGCGATCAAGCTCGCGCGGCTGACGAGCCAGCCGGCGCGGTTCTTAGCCACCATACAGGTCGCCATCACGCTGTCCGGCTTTTTAGGCAGCGCGTTTGCGGCGAACAACTTTGCAAAGCGCATCACCGAAGCGGTTACGCAAAGCGGCGCGGCGATTCCCGCGGCGACGGTCAACACGGTCTCGGTCGTGGTGATTACGCTGATACTGACGTTTATCACGCTCGTCTTCGGCGAGCTCGTGCCCAAGCGCGTAGCCATGAAAAAAGCGGAGAAGCTCGCGCTTGGCATGTCGGGCCTCATCAACGGCGTGGCGAAAATCTTCGCGCCGCTCGTGTGGCTTCTGACCGTTTCGACCAACGGCATCCTGCGCCTGTTCGGCATCGACCCCAACGCCGAGGACGAGGAGGTCACCGAGGAAGAGATCCGCATGATGGTGGACGTCGGCTCGGAAAAGGGGACGATCGAGGCCGCTGAAAAAGAGATGATCCACAACGTGTTCGAGTTTGACAACGTCGAGGCGGAGGACATCCTGACCCACCGTACGCAGGTGGACATCCTCTGGCTGGACGAAAGCGACGAGGACTGGGCCGAGGTTATCCATAACTCCCGCCATTCGTTCTATCCCATCTGCCGGGACAGTTCGGACGACGTGGTCGGCATCCTCGATGCAAAGACGTATTTCCGCCTTATCGACCGCACGCGCGAAAACGTGATGGAGCAGGCGGTGCAGCCGGCGCGTTTCGTGCCGGAGACGATCAAGGCGGACGACCTGTTCCTCGACATGAAGCGCAGCCGCAACCACTTCGCGGTGGTCATGGACGAATACGGCGGCATGTGCGGCATCGTGACCATGAACGACCTCATCGAGGTAATCGTGGGCGATATCGACGAAGAGGACGACGATGTCGAAAACGTCATTACGCTCGTATCCGACGGCGTGTGGCGCACGCACGGTTCCGTACCGCTGGAGGACATCTCCGAGGCGATCGGATGCGCGCTGCCGGACGGCGATTACGACACGCTCAACGGCCTCGTCTTCAGCGTGCTCAACGAGATTCCGGACGACGGAACGGTATTCAGCGTGAACGCCGGCTGCCTGCATATCGACATACGCGAAATGAAAAATCACGGAATCGAACGGGCGGAGATTTCTCTGCTGCCGCCGCAGCCGCTAGAGGAACAACCCAAGTAACGAATGAAAAAAAGCGCCGGCAATGCCGGCGCTTTTTTGATGCATTGTTATTCGATTCCGACCACGTCGTCGTCGAGCACGACCGCCACGAGCATGTTGCCTTTGCCCGCGCGCGGCTCAATGCGGATTTCGTCCGTGTTCATCGGCGTACGCGCGCCGTGCCGCTGCACGAGCGTGACCGTTCCCGGCTCGGCGAGGAAGGCGGCCGCGGCGATGCAGGTACCGTTTGCGCCGTTCTTTTTCAGATCGAAGGTCTTTAAGCCCTTGCCGTTTCTGCCCTGCAGGTCGTAGTCGAAGAGCGGAGAGCGCTTGCCGAAACCTTTGTCGGTAATGGTCAGCACCTCGCCCTCGTCCGGCACGAGCGCGGCGAAGATGACCTCGTCGCCCTTGTCGAGCTTGACGCACTTTACACCGCCGGAAACGCGGCCCATGGCGGGCACGGTCTCCGCCGTGAAGCGGATGCTCATGCCGAGTTTCGTGATCAGCAGAAGGGACTTCGGCTCGAATTTCTCCACGCCGAGCACGCGGTCCTTATCCCGCAGAGAGACGGCCGCGGTGCGCTTGGCGCGCACGCGGTAGTCCGCCGAGGAGGTGCGCTTGACGTTGCCGTCTTTTAAATAGAAGAGATAGTCGCCTTCCTCCTCGTCGGCAAAGAGCCCGACGACCTGTTCGTTTTTCTCAAACGGCAGCAGCGCGGCGAGATTGGCCGCGCGCGCGGTCGCGCGCGTCTCCGGCAGCTCGTCCGCCGTGATGGAGAGCATCGCGCCCTGATCGGTAAACAGCCGGATGCGCTGGTTGGAGCGGGTTTCGAGCACGAACAGCGGCTTGTCCTCCGAGATGGCGGCGAGCGAGAACACGCGCGTCGCCATGCGGCGGATCTTGAGCCCCTCGCACACGCAGACGGTGACGTCCTCGACATACGCGAGATCCTCCGCTTCGTCGACGGGCGCGTCGTCCGTAACGATGAACGTCGTCCTGCGGGGAACGGAAAGCTGTTCGCGGATTCCGGCGAGTTCTTTCTTAATCAGCGCGAGCAGCTTTTTCTCGCTCGCGAGTATGGCGCGAAGGTCCTCGATGAGTTTGACGACCTGGGCGTACTCGCGCCGGATGGTGACGAGCTCCATATTGGTCAGGCGCTGCAGCCGAAGGTCGAGGATGGCCTGCGCCTGCATTTCGGAGAGCTGGAATTTCTTCATGAGCCCTTCGCGCGCTTCTTTGGGCGACTTTGACGCGCGGATGAGCGCGATGACCGCGTCGAGGTTGTCCACGGCGATCATAAGCCCGGCGAGGATGTGCTCCCTGCGCAGCGCCGCGTCCAGCTCGAACTGCGTGCGCCGTGTGACCACGTCCCGCTGATGACGGATGTAGTGCGCGATGACCTGTTTGAGGTTGAGCTGCTGCGGCTTGCCGCCCGCGATGGCGACCATGTTCACGCCGAACGTCGTCTGCATGTCGGAGTACTTGAACAGATACTGCAGGATGCGCTCCGGGTCGCCGTCCTTCTTGATCTCGATGACGGCGCGCATGCCCGTGCGGTCGCTTTCGTCGCGGATGTCCGCGACGCCGGAAAACAGCGCTTTTTTCTCCTGGCTGACGGCGAGGATTTTTTCGAGCATGTTCGCCTTGTTCACCTGGTACGGCAGCTCGGTGATGACGATGAGCGTCTTGCCGTTTTTCAGCTCCTCGAAGTGCGTCTTGGCGCGCATGTAAACCCTGCCGCGGCCGGTGCGGTAAGCCTGTTCGATCTCGGAGGACTCGAGGATGAACCCTCCGGTGGGGAAGTCCGGCGCGGGGATGATTTGCATGAGCTCGCTGAGCGGGATGCGCGGGTTTTCCATGACCGCGATGACCGCGTCGATCGCCTCGACGGGGTTATGCGGCGGGATATTGGTAGCCAAGCCCACCGCGATACCGCTGGCGCCGTTGACGAGCAAGTTGGGAAAGCGCCCGGGCAGCAGGTCCGGCTCTTTGAGCGTGTCGTCGAAATTGAACGAAAAACCGACGGTATCTTTTTCGATATCCCGCAGCAGCTGCATAGCCGCGTCCGTCATGCGTGCTTCGGTGTAGCGCATGGCCGCCGCGCTGTCGCCGTCCACGCTGCCGAAGTTGCCGTGGCCGTCGACGAGCGGCACGCACATGTTAAACGGCTGCGCCATGCGTACCATCGCGTCGTAAACCGAGCTGTCGCCGTGCGGATGGTATTTGCCGAGGCAGTCGCCGACGATGCGCGCGCTCTTTCGGTGCGGCTTGTCCGGCGTGAGCCCCAGTTCGAGCATGGTGTAGAGGATGCGCCGCTGCACGGGCTTTAAGCCGTCCTCCACGCGCGGGAGCGCGCGCTCGAGGATGACGTGCTCGGCATACGGCATCATGGACTGGTGCATGACGTCGTCCATGTTGCGCTGGATGATCTTCTCCAGCTTGAGTTGTACGGGTGTCTTCGGCATAGCTGCTTCCTTATTAAAAAATCACTGAAACGTCAGTCTTTTAATTTCTCAAACATCTGGCTGGTGTCGTGGTTGAAGTTTGCGTTTTCGAAGATATACTCTTTGCGGGACTGCACTTTATCCCCCATGAGCACGGTAACGAGGTGCTCCACGTCCGCCGCGTCCTCGATGGTCACCTGAACCAGCGCGCGCCCGTCGGGGTTCATGGTCGTCTCCCAGAGCTGCTCGGGGTTCATCTCGCCAAGGCCTTTGTAGCGCTGGATCGTGTAGCCCCTGCCGACGGACTTCGTCGCGGCGCGCAGCTCGTCGTCGTCGTAGCAATACACGCGCTTGGCGTCCTTTTGCACTTTATAGAGCGGGGAGAGGCCGATGTAGACATGGCCTTCTGTGATGAGTTCCTTCATATAACGATAAAAGAACGTTAAAAGGATCGCCCGGATGTGCGCGCCGTCCTGGTCCGCGTCCGAGAGGATGATGATTTTGTCGTATTTGAGAGAAGAGATGTCGAAGTCCTCGCCGATGCCGGTGCCGACCGCGGTGATGATGGAGCGGAATTCCTCGTTTTGCAGCACCTGGTCGAGGCGCTTTTTCTCGACGTTGAGCGGCTTGCCCCTTAGCGGCAGGATCGCCTGAAACTTGCGGTCGCGGCCCTGCTTGGCGGAACCGCCCGCACTGTCGCCCTCCACGATAAAGAGCTCGTTGCGGCTGTAATCGCGCCCGGTGCAGCTAGACAGCTTACCCACCAGCGGCGCGTTTTCGAGTTTGTTCTTTTCGCGCGCGGTGGCTTTTGCCTTTCGCGCCGCTTCGCGCACCTTGGCGGCCTTGACCGCCTTTTCCGCGATGGCGGCGGCGGTTTCGCCGTTTTTCAGATCCTCGAGATAGGGAACGAGCTTTTCGGTGACCACGCTTTCCACGGCGGGGCGCGCCTCGGTGTTGCCGAGTTTGGTCTTGGTCTGTCCCTCGAACTGGATCGTGCGCATCTTGAGCGAGAGCACGGCGGTGATCCCCTCGCGAAAGTCTTCGCCGTTGAGAGCTGCGTCCTTGTCTTTGAGATAGCCCGCCTTGCGGCAGTAGTCGTTGAACACCTTGGTCAGCGCGGCTTTGAGCCCCGTTTCGTGCGTGCCGCCCTCGGAGGTGGGTATATTGTTGACGTAGGAAAAGATGTTGTCCGCATAGCCGTCGTTGTGCTGCAGCGCGACTTCCACCTGAATGTCCCCGGATGAGCCTGAAAAATGGATCGGCGGGTTGTAGAGCGGCGATTTGTCGCTGTTGAGATATGCCGCAAAATCGCTCAGGCCGCCGCTGTACTGATACTCCACCTTGCGCTGGCGGCCGGGCCGTTCGTCCGAGAGCATCATCTTCGTGCCGCGGTTGAGGTATGCCAGTTCGCGGATGCGCTTGGCGATGACTTCATAGCTCATCTCGATGGTTTCGAACACCCGCGCGTCAGGCAGGAATGTTACGAACGTGCCCTGCTTCCTTGTGCGTCCCGTCTCTTCAAGCGGGGCGATGGATTTGCCGGAGACGATCTTGCCCGATTCGTCCGGCTCGCTGACAAAGCGCATGCGGTACATGCGCCCGTCCGTCGCAACCTCGACCTCCAGCCACTCGGACAGCGCGTTCACGACCGATGCGCCGACGCCGTGCAGGCCGCCGGAGTAGCCGTAGGAGTCGTTTCCGAATTTTCCGCCCGCGTGCAGCTGCGTAAATACGACCTCAACGCCGGATACGCCCACCTTTTCGTGTATCTGTACGGGGATGCCGCGGCCGTTATCGGTGACGGTGACGGAGTTGTCCTTGCGCAGCGTGACGGCGATCTCGCTGGCGTAGCCGTTGGCCGCCTCGTCGATCGCGTTATCGATGATCTCCCAGAGCAGGTGGTGCAGCCCGCGCTGCCCGGTCGAACCGATATACATGCCCGGCCGCATGCGCACGGCGTCCAGCCCCTCCATGATTTTAATCTTGTCTACCGTGTAATCCGATGCCATATAGACTCCCATCCCGAAAAAAATCAGGTTTTGCACGGCGGCGCGTAAAAAGACGCCGCCAAACGTAAAGAACCCCGGCAGAAAGGAAAACCGCGTGTTTTGCGGGTTCTGCCGGCTGTTATCATGCAGATGCACCATATCTGGCACATGATCAAACACAGTATACCATACTTTGTGTTGGGACGGAATATACACGCCGGCGGGAAGCGGCGCGGATACGAGCAAACAAACGTTTATTTTCAAAAAATTCAAAAAAAAAGGTGGATATTAGGCTGAAAGTGGTGACAAATGGGGGAAAGTGGTGTATACTCATCATACACTCGAAGGGATTCTTTCCTATTCAGCCGATCGCAAAGGGATACCGAAGGAGGGAAGCGCGTGCTCATCGGTTCGTTCGAACACATGCTGGACGCAAAAGGCCGCGTATTCATTCCCGCCAAATGGAGAGAGACCGTGGGTGATACGCTGATCCTCACGATGGGCCTGCTCGAAACGCGGACGCAGAAGTGCCTTTCCGGCATGTCCCTCGAAGAATGGGAACGGTTTTCCGAGAAGCTCTCCGCGCTGCCGGTGTCGGATACGAGCGGGCAGGCGATCCGGAGGAAGCTATATTCCATGGCGGCCGCCTGTGAAATCGACAAGCAGGGGCGCATCCTGATTCCCGCGCAGCTGAGAGAACAAGCGGGCCTGACGAAGGATGCGACGCTGATCGGCGTCGGCGAACGCCTGGAGATCTGGAATCCCGAAACCCTCGCCGACTATAACGCAAGATGCGAGGAAAACTATAGCGACGCGCTTGCCCACCTGGCGGCGCTCGGTATATGAGCGGACAGTTTTCACACATTCCGGTGCTGCTGAATGAAACGCTGGAGCTACTCGCTCCGGAGCGCGGCGGCATCTTCGTAGACGGGACGCTTGGCGGCGGAGGCCATGCCGAGGCGGTCCTGACCCGCCTGCCAAAGACGGGCAGGCTCATTGGAATCGACAGGGACTGGGATGCCGTGCGCGCGGCGGGGGATCGGCTTAAGCCTTACGGCGGTCGATTTACCGCGTTGCACGGCAACTTTTTTAACATAACGGCGCTACTGGCAGAAATCGGTATAACCGAAACAAACGGAATCCTGTTCGATCTGGGCGTGTCGTCCCATCAGCTGGACACGCAATCGCGCGGGTTTTCGTATAAGTCGGAAGCGCCGCTGGACATGCGCATGGATCAAAGCGCCGCGCTGAGCGCGCGGGAAGTGGTGAACACTTACACTCGTGAAGCGCTCGCAAACATCTTCTTTGCGTTCGGAGAAGAGCGTTTCAGCCGCAGGATTGCGGAGAGAATTTGTCGCGCACGTGAACAATATCCAATTGAAACAACGCTCCAGCTGGCGCAGATCGTGCGCGAAGCCATACCCGCTAAATACCGCAACGAGCCGCAACATCCCGCGCGGCGGACGTTTCAGGCGCTGCGCATCGAGGTAAACGGCGAATTACGCGGCTTGGACGGCGCCATCGAGGACGCCTGCGATCTGTTGCAAAAAGGCGGAAGACTGTGTATAATTACATTCCATTCGCTGGAGGACCGCATTGTCAAGCAGGCGTTTCGCCGCTTTGAGAATCCTTGCACGTGTCCTCCATCCGCACCTGTTTGCGTCTGCGGGAAAGAACCGAAGGCGAAGGTGCTGACCAGGAAACCGCTGACCGCCTCCGCGGAGGAGGAAGCGCGAAACTCCCGCTCGACCAGCGCGAAGCTTCGCTGTATCGAAAAGATATAGCGCCGGCCGCCGCTCGTGCGGCAATGACGCGCCGGTGAGCGGAATTTCCGCTGTACGCAGAGTATTTTCGAAAGGGATTTTTCTTTGGACATTCGCTTCGAAGACGACCGGAAAAAGGGCAGATCGCCTACGACGCGGCTCTATCTGCCAAAAGAAGGCGAAGAAGAAGAACCGTCGACGCGGCATCACGCGCGTACGCGCGCGGGCAGACGCGCCGCGCACGAACCGGGCGTGCGGGTGAAGAACCCGGAGATAACCTCGTTCGGCCGCGTGGGGCTGATCATCAGCGGTTTTCTCTTTGCCGGGATGGTGCTCTTTACGCTGGCGGGATACGAACGTATCTCGCGCGCTTATGCGGACATCAACGCCCTGAACGATGAAATCGAACTGACCAAACTGCGCATCAACGAACTCGACGTGCAGATCGAATGCGCGGTGACGATTCAGGACGCGCAGCAGATTGCGGAAGCCTACGGCATGCGTTATCCGGAAAAAAGCCAGTATATTCGAATCGGCGATCCGCTGCCGTTTTCCAACAGCGCTCCGGCGGAGTCGACCGTGCCGGAAGATACGGCGGATCCGAACACGGATGGGACAGGCGGGGGGGAACAGCCGCCTGCGGGCGGTTGATCCGACGAAAGGAAGATTGACCAATGGCGAAAACGACGGCACCCGCGCCGAAGATCAAACGAAAACTTGTCCTTCTGATGGTGTTCTCCGGTTTATTGATACTTGTACTTGCGCTGCGGCTTTCGCAGGTTATGATCGTGCAGGGGCCGGAGCTGAAACAAAAAGCGGAAACGCAGTGGACGAGACGGCAGAACCTTGCCGCACAGCGCGGCAAGATCATTGACCGCAACGGACTCGTGCTCGCGCAGAGCGGCACGGCATACCGCGTGCTCGCCAACCCGCCCGCCATCGCGGCGGACGACCGCGTGCGCATCGCGACCGAAGTATCCGACGTCCTCGGACTGAATTACGACTATGTGCTCGAGCGCGTATCCGACCCGGAGCGCCTGCAGGTGCAGCTCAAGCGGCAGGTGGAAAGCTCGGTGATCGACCAGCTCGAAGCGCTGCAGCTCGGCTCGGGCATCTCCTACACCACGGACATGAAGCGGTATTATCCGTTCGGGCAGCTCTTTACGCAGCTCATCGGGTTTACCGGCATTGAAACGGAAGGCCAGACGGGGCTCGAGGCGGAATATAACTCCTATCTCGCGGGCGTCACAGGCCGGCTCGTCATCGAAGTGGATCGCAAGAACAATCCGCTTTCCTACGGCGAAGAATACTATGTCGCGCCGACAGAAGGCTACAACATGACCATTACGGCGGATTCGGTCACCCAGAGTTATCTGGAAAAGTATGTGCAGCAGTGTTACGAGGTCAACCGCGCAAGCACGGTATCCGGCCTGATCATGGATCCGAACACGGGCGAAATACTGGCGATTTCAACTTACCCTTCGTTTGATCTGAACGACCCGCCGCGCGATATGGTTACCGAACTCATGGCGATGTCCCGCTCACGCATCGTGACGGACACATATGAAGCGGGCTCGATGTTCGACGTGATCACAGCCGCCGCCGCGGTCGACTCCGGAACCGCTGCGATCGACAGTACCTACCGCTGCTCGACCAGCGGCGCGTATAAGGTGTTTCGTCTGGAAAAGGTCCGCTGCTGGTATACGGACGGCCACGGCAACCAGACGCTTGCCGACGCGCTTGGCAACGCCTGCAACGTCGCCATGATGGACATGGCGATCGCCACGGGCGTAGACAAGTTTTACGACTATATCTACGCGTTCGGGTTCAACGAGGAGACGAACTGCGGCATCCCGAGCGAGGACACCGGCGAGGTCATACACAGAAAATACATCCGCGACAGCGACCTTGCGCGTATTTCGTTCGGCGAAAACATCACCACCACCGCCATCCAGATGGCGAACGCTTTTTGCGCGGTGATCAACGGCGGGACGCTCATGCAGCCGTACGTCGTAGACAACATCACATCCAACGACGGCACGGTGATCATCCAGAACGAACCGACGATACTGCGCCGGTCCATCAGCTCGGCTACGTCGGCAACGATGCGCAGCCTTCTGCAGTCCGTCGCCGAGAACGGCAACGGCAATAACGCACAGGTGATTAATTACACGGTTGGCGGCATCGGCGGCGTTTCGCGTAAGTTTGAAGAGGACGACGTGACTCCGTCGCGCACCAGGGTGGTCGCGTCGTATATCGGCTTTTTACCGGTGAACGATCCGCAGCTTGTCTGCATGATCGTCATCGACGAGCCGCAGGTGCCTTACATGGAGGCGAACAGCATCGCCGGCTACTGGGTTTCCCAGATTTTTTCCGATCTTGTACAGTACTATGGCATACTCCCGGATGCGTCAACGAAGACGTCTACGGCGCCGGACGTCGTCGGCATGACGGCCGAAGAAGCGGTCTACGCGCTTACGCAGGCGGGGTTTAAGGCATACGCCGTGCCAAGCGAGGATACCGCGGTCGTCGTTTCGCAGTACCCGGCTGGGGATACGGTCGTACCTTCCGGTTCCACCGTCATCCTCTATACGACGATGACGACGTTTAACGACGACGAGCTGTACAAGGAAAAAGTCGTCGTGCCGGACCTGATCGGCAGGCGGCGGCAGGACGCGTTCGACAAGCTGGTGGAGCTGGGCCTGGTGCTGAGCTTTGACAAGACGCAGTGTACGGGCCAGATCGACACGCAGTCGATCGAAGAAGGCACGCTGGTTGATCCGGGAACGACGGTCTATGTTACGTTCCCGTCGCCGACGCCGTCCCCGGAGCCGGACGAGACGCCGACGCCGAAACCGGAAGAGTAAACGCGCCGCCGGGCGGGTATACTCGCTTACGGATATTCAGGAAAAAGGGATTTGTTTTCGAAACCGCGCGGCGAGAGCCGCACAACGGGAGGTTATCGGGTATGCTGCTTTCAGAACTGGCAATGGCGTCGGGGCTGCGCTATGAGGGCGAAGACACGGATATCGTATCCATTGAATACGATTCGCGCAGGGTGCAGAAGGGCAGCGTATTCTGCTGCATCGTCGGCGCCTTGTTCGACGGGCACTCGTTTGCGGAATCCGCGATTCAAAACGGTGCGACGGCGCTGCTGGTCGAAAGAAAGCTGGATCTTGCCGTGCCGCAGATCGTGGTTAAAAACGCGCGGAAAGCCATGGCCGAAATGGCGGCCGCGTTCTACGGCTATCCCCAGCGCGAGATGATGATGCTCGGCGTCACCGGAACCAACGGCAAGACCACCACGACTTACATGGTGAAGGCCATCGCGGAGCAGGCGGGCAAAAAGGTCGGCGTCATCGGAACGATAAGAAACCTCATCGGCAACGAGAGTATCCATACAGACCGCACGACGCCGGAGTCCGTCGACCTGTTCCGCATCCTGCGCATGATGGCGGACGCGCATGTCGACCTCGTCGTGATGGAAACGAGTTCCCACGCGCTGGAGCAGTTCCGCGTGCACGGCATCAAATTCGACGTCGGACTGTTTACCAACCTTACGCAGGATCATCTGGATTACCATAAATCCTTCGAGAACTATCTCTCCGCGAAAAAAATACTCTTTCTCAACAGCAAAAAAGCGGTCGTCAACGTGGACGATCCGTATTCCAGGCGCATCATGGAAGGGCTGACAATCCCGATTCTGACGTTTGGCATACGCGACCGCGCGGACATCTCCGCAACGGATATCGACATCACGACCGACGGCGTGCGTTTCGATCTGCATACGCCCGAAGGGGAGGTGTTTTTAAACCTCGCCATCCCCGGCCTGTTTTCCGTGTTCAACGCTATGGGCGCGGCAGGCATGGCGCTTGCGGTGGGCATCAAGCTCAGCGCCGTCAAGGCGGGGCTCGAATCGCTCACGAGCGTATCCGGCCGTCTGGAACCGGTAAAGACCAACCGCGGTTTCTCGGTATTTGTGGATTACGCGCATACCCCCGACGCGCTGGAAAACGTGCTTAAAACCGTGCAGCAGTTCGCCAAGGGGCGCGTGATCTGCGTATTTGGCTGCGGCGGCGACCGCGACCGGGCGAAGCGCCCGATCATGGGCGAAATTGCGGGGCGCTTCTCCGAATTTGCGGTGATCACGAGCGACAACCCGCGCACGGAGGACCCGATGGCCATTATCGACTCTATCGAGGACGGCATGAAGCGCAGCGGCACGAAATACACCGTGATCGAAAACAGAAAGGAAGCCATCCGCTACGCGCTCTCGTTTGCGCATAGCGAGGATGTGATCATGATCGCCGGAAAAGGCCATGAGAACTATCAGGAGATCAACGGCACGAAGTATCATTTCGACGACAAGGAGATCGTAGAGGAACTGCTCGAGGAACTGTAATGCCGAACATAGCCCATCTACCCGCATGCGGTTTAGCCGGATGCGGGCTATTTTATGCGCAAAGGCACGAGTTCGCGCCGTGGGAATGAAATTCAGGATTGTCCGGCAAGTGTTTTCGGGGGTATAATACCGGTATGTTTAACATCGTCTTAACCGCGCTGACGGCGTTTGCAGCGGTATGGCTGCTCGGCATGCTGATCATTCCGCTGCTGCGGCGCATCAAGCCCGCGGGCTCGGAGCGTACGCTCACGCCGGAACCGCCCCAGCCGCCGCCAAAGAAAAAACAACAGCCCCCGCCGAAGCCCCCCGCGCCGGGCATGGGCGGGCTTTTGATGGTGTTTGCGATCGCGATCGCTACGCTGATCTTCGGGCTGGACGGCATGGAGTTTGCGCTGCCCGCGCTGGTAGCGGTGCTCGCGCTCGGCGCGCTCGGATTCATTGACGATTTTATAAAGGCGACCCGTGCCGAACAGACGGGGCTGAAAACCTATCAAAAACTGCTCGTAGAGCTCGTGATCGCGGTGGTCGTCGCCGTATGGGCGTACCGCTCTCCGCTCATCGGGCCGAAGCTCGCGATACCGTTTGCGGGAGGGGAATGGGACATCGGCGTATGGTATGTGCCGCTGGCGATCGGCGTGATGCTCGCGCAGACGACCGCTTCGCAGCTCACGGACGGGTTGGACGGCCTCGTAACGAGCATTACGATGGTCTACGCGCTGTTCATGATCGCGATCCTTTCGGCGATGACGATGGCCGCCAATCAAAACGGAGAACTGCTGCTCGGCGATAACCTCGTTGGCACGGCGGTGTTTGCCGCGGCGGTCGCGGGCGCCTGCGTCGGTTTTTTAAGGTACAACACATATCCCGCACGCGTGCAGCCGGGCTCGACCGGTTCTCTTGCGCTCGGCGGCGCGGTGTCGATGCTGGCAATCCTCAGCCGCTCCATCCTGCTGCTGCCGCTGATGGGGTTCTGCTTTGTCGCGAGCGTCGGGTCGGTGGTTCTGCAGGCGTTCAGCCGCAGGAGCGAGGACGGCAAGAGGCTGTTCCGCGCCGTGCCGGTTCACCGGCACTATGAACTGGGCGGCCATCCCGCGCCGCAGATCGTTTCGATGTACGCCATCGTGACGGCGGTGATCTGCGCAATCTGCCTGCTGCCCTATCTGGCTTAAATGTTCCGCCCGATCGGATAACCGGGCGTTTTTTGGAGGCATCATTCATGGAACAACACAAAAAAGCGCTGATCGTCGGCATGGCAAAAAGCGGCGTCGGCGCGGCCAAGCTTCTCGCCGCATCCGGCTGGGACGTGATCGTCAACGACAAAAAGCCCGAGATTCCAGGACTGGACGAAGCGCTGTCGGGCGTGCGCGCCGAATGGCGGCTCGGCGAAGCGCCAGAGACGCTGTTCGACGGCGTTTCCCTGGTCGTCATCAGCCCGATCATACCAATGACGGTTCCGTTCGTGCTCGCCGCCCGGCGGCGCGGCATCGAGGTCGTCGGCGAGATCGAGCTGGGGTACCGTTACAGCCACGGGGATTTCGTCTGTATCACCGGAACGAACGGAAAGACGACCTGCACCGCGCTGACGGGGGAGATGTTTCAAAACGGCGGACGGCATACGTTCGTGCTCGGCAACATCGGCGTGGCCATCACCGAGCACGCGCTCGATACGCGCGAGGGCGACGTCGTGGTCGCCGAGACGGCGGCGCTGCAGCTCGAAGGCAACGTGCGCTTTCACGCGCGCGCTGCTGGCGTGTGCAACATCACCGAGGATCACCTCGACCACTTCGGCACGATGGAGAATTACATCGCCGCCAAGCGCAAGATTTTCGAACACCAGACGAAGGACGACATCGCCGTTTTAAACTATGACGACGCCGTGGTGCGCGCCATGGCCGGCGACACCCCCGCCCGCGTGTACTATTTTTCGCGCAAAAGCGAGGTGCCGCGCGGGCTGTTTGCCAAAGGCGGCGCGGTGATCTATCGCGACGAAACGCGGGAGTATCCGCTCATCAACGCCGACGAGATCAAAATCCCCGGCGGGCATAACCTCGAAAACGCGATGCTCAGTTCGCTGCTCGCGCTCGGCATGGGCATCTGTGCCGACGCGGTGCGCCAAACGCTGCGCACATTCCCGGGCGTGGAACACCGCATCGAGTTCGTGCGGGAGTTTAAAGGCGTGCGCTACATCAACGACTCCAAGGGGACGAACCCGGACTCGACGATCAAGGCGGTCCAGGCCATGACGCGGCCGACCGTGCTGATCCTCGGCGGTTACGACAAACACAGCGATTTTCACGAGCTGTTCGAAACTTTCCGCGGCAGCGAACTGAAGGCCGTCGTGGTACTCGGAGATACAAAACAGAAGATAATCGATACGGCGCGCGACACGGGGTACCTAGGGTACTGTCACGCGACGGGTTCGTTTGAGGACGCGCTCGCCTGCGCGCGCACGCTCGCCGAGCCGGGCGACGCGGTGCTGCTCTCGCCCGCCTGCGCGAGCTGGGACATGTTCGATAATTTCGAGCAGCGCGGCAGGGTTTTTAAAGAGATCGTCAACCGGTTCTGATAAAATAGTGCTTTTCTTTTAATTTAATAGGCATATGTTCCAATAGGAGGCAAGATGAAAAGCAAGGTTTTTCTCACAAAAAGCATTACTCGTGTTTTTGATCGAAGTGAAATGAATGCCAAGAAAGAGCAACTAGAGCAGTTTTTTGAAAGATACGATTTCGAAACAACTAACCTGATGACAAATCTTGCAGTATTAAAGATAATGATTGAGCATTATGTAGAAATAAAAAAATACAATGAATATGCTCCATCATTTATGGCAGTGTCTTGGTACAATGCATGGGTTACTACGGTAGTTTTTCTCTGTTCAATGTTGAAAAAGAAGTCGGAAGGTTCATTATTTGGCTTACTCGATTTTGTAGAAATGAATCAAAATCAAATCTTTACTAAAGAATGGCATGAAGCAGTTGCCCCTCTTGATGGCTCTTATGTGGAAGATGAGTTAGAATGGACGAAACTTAGCTTTGACTCACCAAATGATGTTATCGCGAAGTGTCGTACTACATTAGCAGATAAAGAAAACGAGATAAAGTCGATCTTTGTTGTGCGAGATAAGGTATATGCACATTTTGATATCATTTCGATTAATGAAGAACAACGAACAGTCATACTTGATCAAATCAACTATGGATTACTTGAAAGACTTACAAGTCTAGTTGCTGAAGTATTAAATCAACTTCATTTGCTTTATGAACAGAAATTTGTGTTCTATGAGCCAATTCAAGCAGACGACCTGCTGAAATTCTACAATCCATTGTGCTTCTATGAAGAACATATAGATCAAGCTATCGATGAAGAATGGCGAAGACAAATGAGCGAATGAAACATGTTATTTGTAGCTATTTCATAATAAAACGCCCGTAAGGGCGTTTTTTGTTGTCGTCGTTTATTCGTTTTCGATGTCGATCTGGCAGGTCTTCATGGCCGTCAGCGCATTGAGGTGGCCTTCGGGCGTCGCGCCCGCGCAGGCGGCGGCGTCGACCGAGATGTCCGCCTCGGGGTAAAACGCCTTGAGTAAAAGCGCGTTGCTGATCACGCAGATATCTGTGCAGAGGCCCACAAGCAGGATCGACTCCGGCTCCTCGCCGCCGAGCAGCTCGTGGATGCGCATGGGCAGGCTCACGCCGCCAAAGGTATCCTTGGCGATCATGTGCCGTTCGTCCGCGACGTTTTTCTGCTTGAGCGCCTCCCAGACGGCGGCGTTCGGCGCCCAGCCGTCGGTGCCCGCGATGCAGTGCTCCACGGGCAGCTTTTTTCCCTCCTTCGTTTGGAGGTACTGCTCCGTATGCGTGTCGAGCGTATAGAGGATCAGCCCGTCGAAGCCGAGGATGCGCCGTACGACCGGGTCTACGATCGTCTCCGCGTCCTTGGTGCCGAGCGCTCCGGTGACAAAGTCGTTTTGCATGTCCACGACGACGAGGATGTTCTTGTTGACTGGCTGTTCCATTATGTTGATCTCCTTTGTCTATTCGTTCGATTTCAGCGCGGCATGGCTTCGGATACGACATAGAGCAGCACGCCCGCCGCCACGGAAGCGTTGAGCGATTCCGCGCGCCCGCGCATGGGCAGGCGGTAGTTTTCGCAGAGCGCGGCGACATCCGCGCTCACGCCGCTTCCTTCGCTGCCGATCACGAGCGCGGCGCCGTGTGAAAGCGTGGGAAGCGTTTCACTACCGCGTAAATCTCCGCACAGGGCGGAAAAGCCCCGGCGCTTCATTTTCGTCAGCTCCGGCGCAAGCTCGCCCTGCCAGACGGGGATATGGTAAGTGGAGCCCATCGCCGCGCGGAGCGTCTTGGGTGCGTAAGGGTCGGCGCACGCGGGCGAGAGCAGCACGCCGGACGCGCCGAACGCGTCCGCCGAACGGAGGATGCCGCCGACGTTGCCGGGGTCCTGCACGCCGTCGAGAACGACGACGAGCCCTTCGGGGTACGCTTCCGGCGGCGCGAGCGGGGGCGTTTCCACAACGGCGACAACGCCCTGCGGCGTTTTGCTTTCACAGAGGGATTCCAGCACGGCGCGCGTGACCTGATACGCCTCCGCCCCCTCCGGCGGGGGAAACGCGTTGCCCTGCTCTACGAAAAAAGAAACGATGCGCGCGCCGGACTCGACCGCCTCGCGTACGAGCTTTTCGCCCTCGATGAGGTGCAACCCGCTTTCTTTGCGTTCCTTTCGAAGGAACAGCTTGCGCGCTTTCTTAATGCGTTCGTTTCCGCGGCTCTCGATCATCATGATTCAGGCCTTCTTTCCGGCGGGGATGGACGCGGTTCGCCTTTGCAGCGCGAGCCACTCGCCCTTTGTGATGGAGTAGACCGCTTCGTCGAATACCGCGCCGTCGTATCGCAAAAACGTCTGCCGCATCGTGCCTTCGTATAAAAACCCGCATTTTTCAATCACGCGGTGGGATCGCTTGTTGAACGTATAGTGCGAAACGCTCAAAAGCCGCAGGTTCAGCTCAAAAAAGCAGTATTCCATGGCGCGCCGCACCGCTTCCGTCATATAGCCTTGCCCCCAGCAATCTTTCGATAGCACATATCCGAACGTGCGCGAGTCCTGCAGGTTGCGCCATTTATCGCGATGCAGGCCGAGCGAGCCGATCACGCGGCCGTCGCTCTTTCGCTCGATGGCCCAGACGTTGCCTTCGGCGAGGAACATGCGCACGATGGCGAGCGATTCCGCGCGGCTTTGATGCGGCTTCCAACCCGCGCACGGGCCGACGTCCGGGTCGGCGGCGTAGCGGTAGAGGTCGTCCGTGTCCCGCTCGGAAAAATCGCGCAGGATGAGCCGGGCGGTTTCGAGGCGCTGCATGGCGGCTTGCTCCTTTCGTGTTCAGTACAGTATACCATACTATCCCAAGAGCAGATACCGTTATGCGGCGGCGCCGTTTTACCTGCTATTTTTCGACCGCCGCCGGTTCCGAATCGGTTGCTTCCGGGATGGCCGCTTTCCTTCGGAACAGTCCGAAGATTGCGCTGAGCAGCAGCAGCAGCGCGCCCGAAATAAGCCACATGTTCTGGAACCTGCCGTAAGCGCTGACGAAATAACCGCAGAGCGCGGCGACGAGTGCGCCGAGCTGCAGTACAAAGGAGAACAGCGAAAGGATGCTCGCGCGGTGGCTGGGCGAAGCAAGGCGGTTCAGCAGCGTGTTCTCCACGACGCTGCCTCCGCCGATGAAGAGGTATGCGATCAGATACAGGGCGATAAACGGGATTTGATCGTTTTGGAACAGGAGCAGCGCCAGGCTCACGCCAAGCAGCGCTTTTACGCCGAGAAGAAGCCATACGCCGTATGCCGAATGCCTGCGCAGCAGCGATTGTGCAAGCCAGTTGCCGAGCATGACGAAAGCGAACCCGCCGAAGCTGACCGCCCCGAACAGCCAGTACGGAGCCTGCAGGGCGGAAAGCGCCGGCTGCCAGTAGGTTTCGATCGATATCAGCGAAAACCCGGTGGCAAGGCACAATACGAACAGCACGCGCACCGTTCCTCTTGTGCGCATGAACGCGAGGCTCTCCTTCATTTGCGCGGCAAACAGCCGGCTGCTGGAAATCGTGCCCGAGGGGCGCGTCGGGCGCGGCGATTCGCGTACAAAAATCAAAGTCAGAAACAGAAGCGAGAGATAGATCACCGCGTTGACGCCGAGGTTGCCGAAATACTGAACGCCGATGCCGGAGAGCGCACCGCCGGCGAGCGCGCCTGCCGCGAGCCCCGCGCTCTCGAGGATGGCGAGCCGCGTCGTGACGCGTTCCAGCGCGACGCCGCGCTCGTTCGCCTGATCGATCATAAGCGCGTCGATACTGCCCGAGGAAAACGCGCGCCCGAGGCCGTTGAGCACCATCGCCGGAAACAGCATTGCGGCGGAGCGCGAAATCAAAAGCAGGCAGTAGCTGAATAACGACAGCGCGGCGGAAAGAAGGAAGGCGTTTTTTCTTCCGCATAGATCGGCAAAGACGCCGCTGGGGAATTCCATCAGGATCACGGTGACGGAATACGCGCCGATCGCCAGCGAAATCGTCGCGATCGTTGCTCCGTGCGTCAGAAGCACGAGCGACAAGACGGGCACCATGACGCCCAATGAAAAGTTCTTGAGAAAAACGATGAACTGTAATGTTTTACGCATGGGTTTTATCCACGGCGGGGTAGGCGACCAACGCGTATTCCCACGGTTCGCTTTGATCGCAGGATTCCTCGTGCGCATCCAGAAAAGCGCGGATCATGGTATAGAGTTCAATCGCTTCGTCAGGGCGCAGATGGGTGATGCCGCTGAGCATGTCTCCGTGCTGCACGGCGCCGGTTACCACATCCGGATTCGCCGTGTAGTAATCGACAAAGCCTGAGAAAACATGGGTGATTTCCGCCTGCAGGATCGCGAGACGCTGCGTTTGGTGTTCGTCTGCGTTGAAGCTGCCGATTTGGATGTTTTTTGGCAATATGCGGTAGTAGCGCGCTGTGATGCCGTGGATCTGCTCGGTATGGCTTAATTCCACCAGCCCTAATTCCGCTAGCTGACGGATGTGATGCTGAACCGAGGACGGTGAGATGCCGAGCCGGCCCGAAATCTGCTTCGGCGTCATTGGCACGCCGGATATCTGCATGCAGCGGATCAGGTTTTGCCGCTGCGGGTTCAGATAAATATCCAGTTCACGCTTGCCCGATAGAACGATGGTGTTCATGCAATCGGCTCCTTTGTTATGGTACACAAATTATAACGTTACAGAAATAGTAATGTCAACAAGCAATGTTGCTTGCAAAAAAAAAGAACCGCCGGACGGCGGTTCTAATTTGCGCGGTTTACGCTCTGGCTTTGACGGCGATATCGACCAGCTCTTTGAACGCGGTCATATCGGTGATTGCCAGATCGGCGAGCACCTTGCGGTTGATGTTGACGCCCGCGAGCTTGAGCCCGTTGATCAGGCGGCTGTAGGTGGTGCCGCAGAGGCGCGCGCCCGCGTTGATACGGGCGATCCAGAGACGGCGGTATTCGCGTTTCTTCAGCTTGCGGCCGACGTACGCGTAGGCCATGGACTTCATGACCTGCTGTGACGCGGCGCGGTACTGCCTGCTCTTTGCTCCGTAGTAACCTTTGGCAAGGCGCAGGGCTTTGCGGCGTTTCTTGACGGCGTTGACGGCTCTTTTAATTCTGGCCATAATTCATTTCCTCCTTACGCGTACGGCAGCAGCTTGCGGATCTTCTTTTCTTCGACGTCGGCAATATAGCCGGTCTGGCGAAGGCCGCGAAGGCGCTTGGTGGATTTTTTGGTCAAAATATGGCTCTTATAAGCCTTGCTCCGTTTGATCTTGCCGGATTTCGTCAGGGAGAAGCGTTTCGCCGCTCCACGATGGGTCTTGATCTTTGGCATGGGTCGGTTCCTCCTGGTTCTTTCTTTCCTGCGTTATTTTTTGTCGCTCTTGGGAGCGAGAATCATGAACAAGCTTCTGCCTTCCATCTTGGGCGCGCGTTCTTTTACCGTGCCTTCGTCGAGCATTTCAAAGAAGCGGTTCATCACGTCCAGACCGATCTCGTTGTGTGTGATCTGGCGGCCGCGGAAGCGGATGGACACTTTGACCTTATCGCCCTCGGCAAGGAACCTGACGGCCTGCCGGGCTTTGATCTCCATGTCCCGCACGTCGATGGTTGCGGAGAGACGGATCTCCTTGAGTTCGATGATCTTCTGATTTTTGCGCTGCTCTTTCTCGCGCTTGCTCATCTCGAAACGGTATTTTCCGTAGTCCATGAGTTTGCAGACGGGCGGAGCGCTGTTGGGCGCGATCTTGACAAGATCCAATTCGCGATCGTCGGCCATTTTCTGCGCCGTGCGGATATCCACGATGCCAAGCTGGTCGCCGTTCTCGCCGATCAGACGCACCTCCGGGTCGCGAATCTTTTCGTTGATCATCAATTCCGTGATAGCGATGGCAGAACACCTCCATAATCATAAAAATAGTGGGCGCAAGTCAGATTGCGCCCACATACAAAAATCATAAACAAATTGTTGTTGCTACCGTGCCTGGCGTTCGCCGGCAGGTGAGAAGCGGGCGCTTCTGCTTGAACATGACTATTATATGGATTCCCCGATGTCATGTCAAGCAGAAATCGCCGAAATACACTGATTTTGGAGCAGTCGGCTGAAAAGCCTCAGTCGTCCGCGCCCTGCATGGCCTCCAGCTTGGATTGCGGCTTGGTGGGCTTGCTGTCGCCGTATCGGGTCAGCGCGACGGGGATGATGGCAAGGCCGACGAAGATCGCCGCGTACGGAAAGAGCGTGTTATAGCCGACATACTGGAGCAGATAGCCCGAAACGATCGGGGTGACGATCTGCGCTGCCATCGAGCAGGTGTAATAGTATCCGGTGTATTTGCCTACGTTGCCATAGCGCGAGATCTCCCAGACCATCGGGAACGTGTTGACCGTGACCGCCGCCTGCGCAAAGCCGACCGCGGCGAACATGACGTACAGCGCGGGCGTGAAGGTGCGCGCGCCGACAGCGCCGAAGACGAAGCACGCCACGGCGATGGCGAGGCCGATGATGATGGTCTTCTTGCGCCCGATGCGGGAGGCAAGAAAGCCGATCGGCAGATAGGAGATGATGGCGGCCGCCGTTGCGACCAGCAGGCAGTTGGCTACGTGCTCCAGGCCCGAGGACCACATCTTTGTGGCGAACTTGCTGAACGCGGTCGTGACCGCGTTATAGCCGAAAAACCACAGCGTGATCGTCGCAAGGATCAGAAGCAAGCTCGTGCGCACTGCCGGCGGCAGCTTTTCTTTACCGTCCACTTCGACTGCTTTGCCCTGGTCTTCCTCTTCGGAGACGCCATAGTTGATGTCGCGCATCTGCTGTACATACTTATGCTCCGGCACGGCGAGCGTTACAACGAGCGCGGCCAGCAGCATCAGCACCCCGACCGCGAGGAAGAGGTAGAGGTATTCGCGCCCGCCGGTCACCGTTTCGCGCACGAGCAGGTTGATCGCGACGAGAGAAAACGCGCCGCCGACGGCGCCCATGAGATTGATGATGGCGTTGCCCTTGCTGCGCACGGGCTTCGGCGTGACGTCCGGCATGAGCGCGACCGCGGGAGAACGGTAGGAACCCATGAAGATAAGCAGAATGCCCAGCGCGGCGCCGAAGAAGAGCAGCCCCAGATAATGCTCGGCGTACTGCAGCACGGCCAAGGACAGCACGGCGCCGATCGTGCCAAAGAGGATGTACGGGATGCGGCGGCCAAGTTTGGAGCTAATGCGCGCGAGCCCCGTCATCAGCGGCAGTACGATAAGCGCCGCGGCGCAGATGCTTGCGAGGATTTCGCAGATGAGCTCGATGGTGCCGAGCGATTCGGCGGTCCAGGGCAGGCTGGAAGCAAGCCACGCGGAGGTGGCCTGCGAACCGGAGAGGAAACTCAGCGCCCCGGTGACAAGACCCGCGCCGAGCAGCGCGAACCAAACCCACTTTGGCGCGCGGTTGCCGTCGCTGACCGAGCCGAACAGCGGGATCAAAAAGAGCGCGACCACGTTGTCGAGACCCATGATGATGCCCGCCGGGCCGTCCGGCAGCAGGTAGGTGTCCCGCAGGATCAGCGGGATAATCGTGTCGTACATCTGCCAGAACGCAGCGATGGAAAGGAACGCGAATCCGACGAGAAACGTCCTCTTGTAATTCAGCTTCATATGCTTTTCTCCGATTTCATAAGATGATTTCAGACGGGAACGTGCGGCCAAACTTGCCGCGGTGTTATATACATGGTAGCGCAATTATCGTATAATAACAATACATATCGACGTAAAAAATAGACCGGAGGATGGGTATCATGTGGATTGCGCTGGCGGTGCTGCTGGTTGTAACGACTCTGTGGCTGGTGCTGATCATGCCCGCAAGGAGTACGAAAGCACAGCGCGCGCCGTTTCAGAACCGTTGTTTTGCGCACAGGGGGCAATTCTCCGCCGACCAGAGCGTGCCGGAAAACTCGTTGCCAGCGTTTGCCGCGGCGGTTGAAGCCGGGTACGGCGTGGAACTCGACGTGCAGCTGACGAAGGATAAAAAAGTCGTCGTATTCCACGACGACGGCCTGAAGAGGGCTTGCGGCAAGGATGCACGGGTGGACGCGTATACATATAAAGAACTGCTGTCGATGACCCTGTTTCAAACAAAAGAGCGCATCCCGCTCTTTACCGAAGTACTCGAAACGATAGGCGGAAAGATACCCGTGATTGTGGAACTCAAGAGCGGCGGGGACTGGAAAACGCTCTGCGAAAAGACGCTGGAGCTGCTTAACGCGTATCAGGGGGACTACTGCGTCGAAAGCTTCGATCCGAGGCTTGTGCGCTGGTTTTACGCGCATGCTCCGGCCATCCTGCGCGGACAGCTCTCCGAGGCGGCGCGGTATTCGCGCAAAGGGCTTCCGCTGTACCAGTCGATCATGCTCAGCAGGCTGCTGACCAACATACTCGCCCATCCGCAGTTTATCGCCTACCGCATCGGGCCGAAGTGCCTCTCCGTGCGTATCAGCGAGGCGATGGGGGCGATGCGCGTGGCCTGGACGGCGTTTCCCGAGGACGATCACGCGCGGCTGACACGCAGAAACGATGCAATCATTTTCGAGCGTTACCGCCCTGAAGCGCGGTTCTGAGATTTCTTCTATCTGGCGCGGCGACGGGAGGGTCTGCTTTCTGCAGGAATAAATCAAAAGCCCCCGCTTTTCAGCGGGGGCTTTTGATTGGGATGGGATGGGAGGTAATATTGGGGGTCTGTCTATGTCCTTGCTCTGAGATTAAAATACTACCCGCTTGTGGAATCGCAATGGATTTAAAGTGAACTTCCTGTTACACGCGAGAAGTTGAATTTCTGTTGATTTTTTACAGCAAAAATCCGGATAAGAATATCCGTTTCAAATCGCCGGCGCAGCGTATAGACGGTGTAAAAAACGACGTGAAATACGGTGCGATATCCGGCGCAGATTATAAAACCACCGGTAGTTTACCTGTTAGGAACACGGATATTTCCGTTTGTAAAATGAAAAACGTCTTGCTTTTTCATCCTCCGCGTGTATAATAATATGTGCACTGGGGGTTATAGCTCAGCTGGTCAGAGCGCTACGTTGACATCGTAGAGGTCGTTGGTTCGATCCCAACTAATCCCACCACCTTCACAATTAAAAAATCCTGCGGTGTGCGTTACGTTTTCGGTTATAAACCCACAGAGTGACTACGGGAATGTTCGTTGGGAAGACAAGGTCAAGCCCGTTACGGATGGGAAGACCGCGGCAATCACGACGCACCCACCTGCCGAGAGGCGGGTATTATAGCATAAACGAACGGCACTTCGGGATCCTCTCATCACTCGCATGTTGCGGAATTGTGTAATGGTAGCACCTACGACTCTGACTCGTATTGTCTAGGTTCGAGTCCTAGTTCCGCAGCCAATATAGGGTATTCAGTTCACGAACTGGATACCTTATTTTTTAGCAATCGCGGCCATATAATGATATTAAAACTGGATAACATAAATGAAATGTTCGTGAAACCTGACTGCTTCAAACCCAGGCAATGCGAAAACGGGTTAAGGGAAGACATCTGTAAAAAAGCGCCTATATTAGATTAGAAACAAAACACGATCTGGTCGGCTCGAAAAGGCTCACCGGTTGATTTTTGCAACGGATCTTTCTTTCATCAACCCAGGCAAAAGAGCGATCCCCGAGCCAAAGAGGAAACAGACAATGCCGGCAATGATATTGAGGGGTATTTCCTCTTTCAGGAATATCAGCGCGAAAAACGGGGCGATCATCGGCTTTAAAAAGAATATGATTGACGCCTTGGCGGCTGATGTCTTTTCCATAGCCATCATATGAAGAACGAAGCCAAGGCCGGTGTTCACAAAACAGATGAATATCAATGCAGGAAGAGCTGAGGCTGGTATATTTGTTAAAAGCGGGACGTTGATAAAAATATCAAGCCCGGCGTATGAAAAAAGAGTGCCAAACGCAGCCGTTCGTCCAAGAAGAACAATGAACAACAATTCGATACCGCCAATAAGAAAACTGAAGCATGTGACGGTAATGCCGCCAAGCCTGGAGGTGCCTTTTTTGCCGACTACGCTGTATAAAGAAAAGGTGATTGCTGCAGCAATGGATAAAATAACACCTTTCATGTTTAATTGCGTATGAAACGGATTGATAATTATTACGATAGCGATAATCTCGATGATCAGCGCAATAAAATGGTTTTTATGGATATCTTCGCGTAAGATGATTCGGGCAAGCACCATCACAAAAATCGGATTACAGGAAAATACGATTGCAACCACAGATGCCTTGGTGTATGTAAGAGCCATTTGATACAGCACCATACTGATCACGACACAAAGGAAACCTGTTAATGCAAAAAAACCAAAATCTGCAACCGAAAGCTTCAACTCTTTCTTTCGCAAAGAACGAAAGGCAAAAGGGAGAAGCAACAATCCGCCGGCCAGAAAGCGCAGCGTAGTAATCTGCATGGGCGCAAACACTCCTCCGACTTTCTTTAGCATAATCTCCATTGTGCTAAAGATGACCGCGCTCAGAATAATGTAAATATAACCGAAAGAATTCTTCATTTTGTATTCCCTGTTAAGATAAATGTTCTGTGATTATGATTCATGATGGCCAAGAGGTTTTCAATATCGAAATACTGCCGGGCGGATCAAACGGATATGCGCAATCGAGAACCGGCTAGCAGCGCGTTTTGGCGCGGGGGTGCTGTCCTGGCGTTGCGGAACGCACGCCTGATTTCCGAATTGCTGTCTATTGTACAAGCAATCCGGGGCAAAGTCCATATAAAAAGCGCGTCCAAACAAAACCGGCCGGACGCACTCCAAATAAAACAATCGTTAATAATCCCGTTGTTTTCTATCCTTGGCGACAATTCGGGAACCGGTTTGACTTAACATTTTTATTTACGGTTAGTGATTTTTATTTGCGTTTCTATATTCGGATGGGGAAATCCCGATCAGCTTTATAAAGTTGCGGTAAAATGTTGAGAAATCTTTATAACCCGACATTCTTGATATTTCATTTAACGAAAGAGTCGTGCTGATCATCAAAATACATGCGTGTTCAATCCGTTTCTGCGTAGTGTAACGTTTAAAGGTTGTGCCTGTAATCTGCAAAAACAGGGTGCTGAAAGTGGTATTGGACAGTGCGAATTTCCGCGCTAACTCATCTAATGTGAGCTGCATGGTAAAATGACTGTCGATGTACTCCAGACATTCCTTTATGGAAGTATTATAGCGTGTAATGCACTCCAGGCTTTCCTGATGCTGCGAATCTAAAAAATACGCTTGCGACAGAATACACATGATTGCCGCGATCAGACTGGCGGATGAAGAAAGCTTTGCCGGATAGTTTGACTCGGTTTCTCTGATTAAGGATTCCAGCAGGGATTTCATGATATAGCGCTGGTTTTTGTTTAGACGCGCTTTCATACGAACACTGATACGCTTATCCGTTGGGCAGTCAAGCGTAAGAGCGGTCATAAAGTGTGACACGTTTGAACTCGAGAATCCAGGGTGAAACAGATCATTATCAAACGAGAGGGAGTAGATTGCGGCGTTCGTATCAGGAAAAATAATCTTGTGTATAAACTTTGGAGGGATGATAAAAGCATCTCCGTATACCAACTTGGCGCTGGAATTATTATCACAATGTAACACCTCCCCCTTATCCACATAACAAATCTGGAAAAAGTCATGCGAATGAAAGGATTGGCTGGTTTCGCTGCCACTGATACGGTAAATATGGTATTTGCATGCAGTCTCGGTTTGAAAGTAACTGAGCGATAAATTTCGTATCATTTCGAGTCCTTGTTTATTACGTGATAAGTGATCGAGTTACCAGACAATATATATATTATGTTCAGCTCCATTATTCTGTCAAGCCAACCCCTGCGGGGAAAACTGAACAATGCTATCGTTTGTGGAATAAACTGTTACAGTGCTATCGAGTTGCAGTTAATACAATTTCACATGCGCAATTTAGATTTGTTAAAAATGCAATCAAATTAATGAAAAACGCAATTGTATCAACATAACACTGATTATATAATGCAAAAAGCAACAGGTTTAATATCTGATCAATATCTGAATTTCATGAATCATATTTCTTAATTATGGCTGAGGAGAACCGCATTGATTGACAGAAGCCGATATGAACAAGTTTTATTTGAAACCATAGTACGAGGTTCGACAACGATCAGTGCGGACGTCAGGGCAGCATTTGAACAGTCGATTGAGTCAGAGACATATCACGCGGCAAAGGAAGGCCTCAAAAGCACTTATGAAAGCATAAAAATCTCAAGCAAGCTGAAAAAGCCTGCTTGCCCGGATACCGGTTGGCCGATATTCTATTTCAAGGTCGGCAACGAGTGCGATCTCGAGGAAGGGTTTATCGGCCTTGAAGAAGCTGCGAGAAGCGCAGTGCGAGAAGCCACACACCGCGGTTTTTTGCGCGCTACGATGAAGCATCCTCTGACCGGCTATGATCCGGGCGATAACATCGGGATGAACATTCCGGATTTCACATATCAATTTGTCCCCGGCCGTGATATCGAGATAACGTTCGTTGCCAAAGGCGGCGGAAGCGAGTGCTTCGGAGGTACGCGCTATAGGGTGGTTGCCTTCGCTGACGGCATCAAGGGAATAGAGAAATTTGTGGTGGACGCTTTCGTTGCTGCGAGCCGCGCTGGCGCGGTTTGCCCGCCGAGCGTGGTAGGCATTGGCATTGGCGGAACGGCTAATATTGCCGCAAACCTTGCAAAGGAAGCGGCTTGTTTACGCACCGTCGGATCACGTCATTCAGAGCCAGAATTCAGCGCCATTGAAGATTCGCTTTATAAAGCCCTGAATTCACTCAAAGCCGGCATGATGGGAGCCGGCGGCGACACTTCCGTATTTGCTGTAAATGTCGAGTATGCATACACGCATATCGCTGGGATTGCGGTGGCAATGAGCTGCAACTGCCTTGTCGCACGCAGGGCATCCAGCAGAATTTTGGCAGACGGGACGGCAGAAGCGATGGAAAGCCCCAACTGGTTTAACGGAAGGTAATAATAATGGCTGTATATGAGCTGAAAACGCCCTTTCATCTTGATGAAATTGCGAAGTTGCGCGTAAAAGATCTCGTGTATATCACAGGAAAAGCATTCACCTGCCGGTCCAGATTGCAAAGGTGGGTATTTGACGAAGGGCATTCGTCGCCCGATGCGGCTAAGGACAGGGATTTGCTGATCCATGTCGGGCCGATTGTTATAGAAAAAGAAGGCAAATTCGAGCTGGTTTCTTTTATGCCTACTTCGAGCATCCGCTTTGAAAAATGGGGCGCAAAATCTATCGAAAACTGGGATTTGCATATGATAATCGGCAAGACGACTATGGGCGCCGAAACCATGGAGATGATGCGCAGAAAGTGCTGTGTGCATGTATCGCCGCAAGGCGTGAGCCCGAATCTATGGGTTCCGTCGATTCATATCACGGACGTTGAGCTGTTCCACGAGCTCGGTACGATTGAAGCCACGTGGCATTTGGATGTTGAACGGCTCGGGCCGTTTGTTGTTGACATAGATACCGAAGGGAACAACCTCTTCAGCCAAATAGATGAAAT
This sequence comes from Christensenellaceae bacterium, assembly GCA_963675855.1. Classification (GTDB taxonomy): domain Bacteria; phylum Bacillota; class Clostridia; order Christensenellales; family CAG-138; genus UBA7703. The sequence continues at coordinate 2,742,179 of OY776633.1, read as the reverse complement.
AGTAGCAGATAATCAGAGAAAGGCATATCAGGCGCTTGGAATCCCGGAGGACTTCAAATATACAAAGTTGTATTAATCTGCCTGATAGAGAGCGGTGCGTATGAAAAGAGAACTGAAGATTTTTTCGCCAACGGGAATCGTAGGGTACGGTTTTCCGGAAGAATCCTTTCGTGCAGGATTGGCCTTGGAGCCGGACGTGATTGCCTGCGATGCCGGGTCGACGGATCCTGGCCCGTTTTATCTGGGAAGCGGAATACCGTTTACAAATGCCGGAGCTGTTAAAAGGGACTTAACATTGATGATTGCCGCAGCCTGCGAACGGAATATTCCATTGATCATCGGAACCGCAGGCGGCAGCGGCGCGGATGTACATGTTGCGCGGGAAATAGGCATCGTGAAAGAAATAGCAAAAGAAAACGATCTTAAATTCAAACTTGCGGTTATATCCGCCGAGCTCAGCAAAGAGGTGCTGCTGGAGAAACTCAACGACGGCAAACTTGAAAAACTTGGCCCTGCGCCTGTTATCACGAAGGAGGATATCCTTGCGAGCACGCACATTGCAGCGCAGATGGGAATTGAGCCGATCATAAAAGCTTTAAACGACGGGGCGCAGATCATCCTTTGCGGCCGCTGCTATGATCCAGCTCCGTTTGCCGCACCGGCAGTCCGGCTCGGTTATGATGAAGCCCTTGCGCTGCATCTGGGAAAACTATTGGAGTGCGCTTGCATTTGCGCTACGCCCGGGAGCGGCGCGGACTGCATAATGGGGTACCTTGGGGAAGACTATTTCCGCATTGAGCCAATCAGTTGTCAACGGGCATGCACTCCGATTACCGTATCCGCCCACACGATGTATGAGAAAACGAATCCCTATCTTTTACCGGGCCCGGGAGGAACCCTGGATTTGTCCGAGTGTGAATTCATCGCGGACAGCGATCGATGCACGCGCGTGAAAGGTTCGAAATTCATTCCGGAAGATGTACCAAGCATAAAGATTGAAGGCGCGAAATTAGCGGGTTACCGGACGATATCTATTTGCGGCAACAGAGATGCCATTTTTATCGATCAGATAGATGCAATCTTAGAAGATCTCAAAATACGAACTGCGGAAAACCTGTCGGCAGATTATCTTTATAATTTGGATTTTATCGTTTATGGAAAAAACGGGGTTATGGGTAAGTTGGAGCCAAAAAACGAGATTACTTCTCATGAAGTGGGGATCATCATCGATGTAGTGGCGGATACGAAAGAACACGCCAATGCCGTTTGTTCGGTCGCTCGCTCAACACTGCTGCATTACGGATATCCGGGCCGCATTGCCACGGCGGGCAATCTAGCGTTTCCGTTCTCGCCATCCGATATTGCGGTTGGAGACGTCTATTTATTCAGCATTTACGGATTGCTTCGCGGGGGAAATCCGCTGGAGTTATTCCCTTGCTCATACGAAGATATAGGGGGGCTGGGTTTGTGAAATATAAGCTTCGTGATTTAGCAAACGTGATACGTTCGAAAAACGCCGGCCCGTATGAACTTACCCTTGATGTTATGCTGAAAAATGAAGCGTATTTTCGGCTGATACAAGATGCCGGTATTTTCAATAGAAGCACCATTGCTTCACTCTATCAAGTGGGTGAAGAAGACATCATCGACATCGTATTTTTCAAAAAGGCGCTTGCTGTGAAGGCTACGATAGTAAGGCCGTTACCTTCCGGCGCGATTGGCGAGCGTGACGTGTATGGAGCGCAGCAGCATGCGCCGCTGATGGATTTTTCGTTCGAGTGGGACGGCATAGCGGCAAACAAAGGAGACGATTGAAATGGACGCAGCAAAGGCGCTCTCGGCGGTTGATCAAGAATATATACTGGCGTTACGTCATGAGCTGCACCAGTATCCCGAACTTACGTTCGATCTGCCGATTACGTTGGCACTCGTGCGGCGCGAACTGACGGCGCTTGACATCCCGTTCACGGAAAAATACGGCAAAAGTAGTATTACGGCGTTTATAAACCCCGATCACAAAGATTTTTCCATAGGGATTCGCGCCGATATGGACGCGCTTCCGTTGACAGAGAAAACGGATCTTCCATATAAATCCCTGCATCCCGGAAAGATGCATGCCTGCGGGCACGATGCGCATACGGCAATGCTCTTAGGCACGGCAAAGGCGTTAAAGAGCGTTGAATCGGAACTGCACTGCCGTGTGGTGCTGGTGTTCCAGGCCTGTGAAGAAGGGGAGTTCAGCGGGGCGCGCCATATGGTGCACGACGGCTTGATGGATGAAATTGACATCATCCTTGGCATGCATGTTGAAAACTGGCTGGAACATGGAACCATCGGCATATGCCCCGGCGCTTCAATGGCTGCTTCACATCCGATACAGATCAAGTTTTTCGGGAAAACAGCGCATGCGACACTGCCGCAATCAGGCGTAAACGCGTTAGCCATGGCCGTGAACACATACAATTGTATCAATAACATGCTGGCAACGCGCATGAATCCGTTTGACGAATATGTTTGCTGCGTGGGTATGCTGAGCGCAGGGACAACGACCAACGTGATTCCGGATTATGCGGAAATGAAGATTTCCCTGCGCACCTACGATACGGAACTGCAGGCTTTTATCGTGGAAAACATTCGGAAAATAGCGGAAGGCGCAGCAGACGCACAAGGCGGAACAATTCAGTTTCACCACGAAGATAAGGCGCTGCCTTTGGTGAACAATATTGAACTCTCGCAAAAGGTGCTGGATGCCGCTGAGAAGGTTGTTGGAAAAGAGAATATTGCAGCGATGCCAAGAAAACTCAGCTCGGAAGATTTTTCATTTTACTCGAATGAAAAACCTGGCGCTTTTATGCGCTTGGGCACACGAAACGAACAAAAGGGCTGCACAACACTGCCGCACAACAATGACTTCCTGATAGACGAAGATGTGCTGGATATTGGCAGCAAGGTTTGCGTACAGTTTGTCATTGATCGTATGGATGACAAATTTGATACCTTCAGGTGATAAAACATCTAGAAAAAAACAAGGAGGAAATGAAGATGAAAAGAGTGACCATTTTACTGATCGCCATTGTTATGGTGACCGCATCGCTGTTTGGCTGCAAGCCTGCCGTCGGCAACGAGGGCGCCGCGACAACGGTGACCGAGTCTGGCGGTGCTGGCACGGACGAAGCTGCTGCAACCACAGAAGCAAAACGTGACGATTTGAACCTTGCGCTATGGGGAATTGTTTCTACGCTTGATCCGAGTGCGTCTGCGCTAACCGTAGATCTTGATCTGTTTCATCAAATATATGATGCGCTCTACTTTGTCGACGATTACAGCGTAGCGCATCCTCGCCTTGCTGAAAGCTATACTGTAAGCGATGATGGAACGGTATACACATTTACGATTCAGAAGGATGCTTTCTTCCACAATGGTGATCCTGTTACGGCGGATGATGTTGTATTTTCATTCGGACTGGCGATGAATAGCGGCGTAATGTCTCCTTATGTCGGCATAGTTCAAACCGTTGAAAAGGTTGGCGATAACGACGTGGCTATAACCATTACACAGCCATATACCCCGTTTATCAACAATGTGTGCAATATCTTTATCGTTAGCGAGAGGGCGTATACCGAAGCAGGCGAGACATTTGGCTCAACCATTACCGGCGGTGGGTCCGGCCCCTATAAGCTTGTTTCTTACGATGGAAATATCGGGATTGAACTCGAAGCGTTTGATAAATACTATCGTGGCGAAGCGGCGATTAAGCATGTCAAATACACCATCATGTCCGATGCAAGCTCCGGATTGATCGCATTTGAGAGCGGCGAGCTTGACTTCTGCTCGGTACCTACTGCAAACTGGAATGAGATCAGCAACAACGATAAGTACACAAGCGTACTCAATCCAACATCACATATCAGTTATATGCTGCTCAACCCCAGCAGCGGGCTGCTGACCAATCAGGACCTGCGATACGCAATCAATTATGCAATCGACCGTGATGCAATCAACCTGATCGCGTATGAAGGGCTTGCAAACCCCGCGTACCATATGATGCACCCGGACTACATTTTCGGCGCTTCCGATGACACGTTCAAGTTCACTTATGACGTTGAAAAAGCGAAAGAGTATTTGGTCAAGGCCGGTTATCCCGATGGTGTGGATATTGGCGAAGTCCAATACACAACCGCCACATATTACCCGAAAATTGCTCAGACCATTCAGTCTCAGCTGGCCGCGGTAGGCATCACATGCGAAATCGTCGGCGGTCAGACGTCCGATTTGGTTACAGGCTGGCGCGCAGGCGAGTTCAACGCACTGATTTCCGGATTTAACGCGCAATTGGACTATGATTACTATACGCGTTACACAAGCCCGGCTATCTCAACATCATTCCTGAAGTATCAGCTGACGGATTATGATGCGGACTGGGTACTTGAAATGTACAACAAGGGCGCGTCTGAGCTCGATCCGGAAAAGCGCATAGCAATCTATGAAGAACTGGAGAACTTTATTGCCGGAACAGCGTGCTACATCCCTGTTTTCAACAAATCCCTGCCATATGCATGGGATAAGAATCTTGATGTAAGCATCAACCTGAACTGGTATTACATCTATGATTGGAGCTGGAAATAATTCAGAGTTAATGTGAAAGCGGGAGGCCGTTTCGGCGGCCTCTCGCAAAACAAACTCACTTTGGAGGAAGCGTAATGTGGAGATATGTTGCTAAAAGGGTACTCTTGATGATCCCTGTGCTTCTCGGCGTGATGATATTCATCTTTTTCGTGATGGAACTTTCACCGGGCGATCCGGCAAGTACAATATTAGGAGCCGGTGCAACACAAGAAGCCATTGACCAATTAAATCATGAAATCGGGTATGACAGACCGATGTTTGAACGGCTCGGCAAATATATTTTGAATGTATTCACGAGAGGCGATTTCGGCGAGTCGTATAAATCAAGATTGCCGGTGATTGACAACATTCTGCCGCGTATCCCGGTGTCGCTGCGCGTTGCAGCCAACGCTATTACATTCGCCGTGTTTGTCGGCGTACCAATCGGCGTGCTTTCTGCAGTGAAACAATATTCGCTTTTGGACACCATACCAACCGTTACGTCCCTTTTTCTTTCGGCACTTCCGGGTTTTTGGCTCGGCATGCTGCTGCTATATACGTTTGCCTTAAAATTAAACTGGGTACCATCGTACGGAATCGAAAGCTGGAAATGTTTCATACTTCCAACTGTATCACTTGGACTGCCTTATGCCGCGCAGGAACTGCGCTATACACGTTCCTCCATGCTGGACACGATCCGCTCGGATTATGTGCGCACTGCAAGAGCGAAAGGCGCCGCTGAGCGTCGAGTCATCTGGAGGCATGCGTTGAAAAACGCGTTATTGCCTGTCATAACATTGACGGGAACCGTTTTTGCCGCGATGCTTGGCGGCGCGGTGGTCACAGAGTCATTGTACTCAATTCCGGGACTCGGGTCTCTGCTTGTCACAAGTATAAAAATCAAAGATACGCCTACTGTTATGGGGTGCACGTTTATACTTGCTGCTATGTGTAGCTTTATTCTCTTATTCGTGGATTTGCTTTATGCTGCGGTCGATCCACGGATTAAGGCTAAGTATTCCAAATAACGGAGGTGCGGCATGGTTAAGAAAAGCAAACGACACAGCAGTTCCAGGGAGATCTGGCGCAGGCTGAAAAAAAGCAAGCCGGCGATGTTTGGACTCGTTGTGTTATCGATATTGATTCTGGCTGCTATTTTCGCAGAGCAGATTGTTCCATATTCCAAAGCGCTGGACATCGTACCGGCGGAGAGGCTGCAATCGCCCTCCGCGCAACATATATTTGGGACCGATGCATACGGAAGAGATCTATTTGCGCGTGTATTGCATGGCGCGCGCCGTTCATTGTCTATCGGCATACTTGCTACGGCGGGAGGTTTGTTCTTCGGCTGGATTATTTCGGCCATTGCCTGCTATAACGGCGGCAGGGTAGATACCATCGTGATGCGCTTTATGGATATGATAGCGTCAGTTCCTATGACATTGATGGCGCTCGCCGTCGTTGCGGCATTGGGGCCTACTATTCAAAATTTAATCATCGCGATTGCTTTTGCACGCATACCGACATTTGCGCGCATCATACGCTCTTCAATGCTGACCGTGGTGGACACCGAGTACATCGAAGCCGCGCACGCCGGCGGCGCAAGTGCCATCCGAATCATTTTAAAACACATAACACCAAACGTATCAAGCACGATGATCGTACAGACGACCATGTCTACGGCGCAGCTGATACTGATTGCGGCCAGTTTAAGCTTTTTGGGGTTGGGGGTACAGTTGCCGACGCCTGAGTGGGGGGCTCTGCTTTCCGAGGCAAGAGAGTTTATGCGCACTACGCCATATCTTATGGTATTCCCGGGCGCATTTATGGTGCTGACATCGTTGTCGCTCAACCTTCTCGGTGATGGCCTGCGCGACGCGTTGGATCCCAAATTGAAAACCTGACGGTAACGGAGGCGAAACATGAGCGAGAGATTACTGGAAGTAAAAGATTTATCAATTCAATATAAAACCGATTTGGAGACGGTTTTCGCTGTAAATGATATCTCCTTCTCGTTGGAGAAGGGAGAAACCTTTGGCATCGTCGGCGAAACCGGCGCGGGTAAAACGACTACCGCGTTGTCAATTTTACGATTGCTTCCGGAGCGCACGGGAAAGATAACGGATGGTTCAATCCGGTTTTATGAAAAAGAGCTGCTGGCAGAGACCAAAAAAGAAATGCAGAATATCCGCGGTGAAAAAATCGCCATGATATTTCAAGATCCTATGACCAGCCTGAATCCCGTCATGACCGTTGCGGACCAAATCGCGGAAGCATTGATCCTGCATAATAACGACGGGAAGGGGAAAGAAGAAATCATTGCGCGCACGAATGAAGTGCTGCAGCTTGTGGGGATTCAACTGGAACGCAGGAACGATTATCCGCACCAGTTTTCTGGCGGGATGAAACAACGCGTCGTTATTGCAATTGCGCTGGCTTGCGAACCCGATTTATTAATCGCGGACGAGCCGACAACCGCTTTGGACGTGACAATTCAGTCCCAGGTTCTTGCTATGATCAGTGAGCTGAAGGAACGCCTCGGCATGGCGATGATCATGATTACACATGATCTTGGCATTATCGCGCAAACCTGCGATAAGGTTGCCGTGATGTATGCAGGCGAATTTATCGAAAGCGGCACGCTGGAGGATATTTTTGCAGGCAATCAGCATCATCCATATACGACAGGCCTGTTTAATTCGATTCCGAACTTGTTGGAGAAAAGCGATAGACTCAAACCAATTGCGGGGCTTGTTCCCGACCCGACAGACCTTCCGCACGGGTGCTACTTCTCCCCGAGATGTCCGAAGTGTATGGATATATGCAAAAAAGTCCATCCTAAGGACGTGATCAAAGGAACACACCGTATCAAATGCCACTTATTCAGCGAGGGTAACACATGAATAACGAAACGATTCCGGTTATTGAGACCGTTGATTTAAAAAAATATTTCAAAGTATCTAAGGGAATTCTGCATGCTGTAGACGGCATAAATATGAAGATTTTCCCGGGCAGAACGATGGGTGTGGTTGGCGAAAGCGGTTGCGGGAAGTCTACACTGGGGCGCACGATATTACGTTTGATCGAACCGACAAGCGGCGATATTTTGTATAAAGGGAAAAGCATTATGCAGTTCAAATCCCGCGAGATGCGGAGGATGCGCAGCAAAATGCAGATTATTTTTCAAGACCCGTATTCGAGTTTGGATCCGAAAATGACGGTTTCTGAATTGATTTCAGAGTATATAGTGATTAACAGGACATACTCTTCCAAACAGAGTATGCAGGCTGCTACCGCAAAGCTGATGGATACGGTAGGCCTTGCTTCGCGTCTGGCGAGCGCATATCCGCATGAACTTGACGGCGGACGCCGCCAGCGTATCGGCGTAGCAAGGGCCCTGTCGCTGAACCCGAGCTTCATCGTTTGCGACGAACCCGTATCCGCACTGGATGTTTCCATTCAGGCACAGATACTGAATTTGCTGATGGATCTTCAGAAGGAATTCGAGTTGACGTACATGTTTGTTACACATGACTTATCGGTTGTTAAACACATCAGCAATCAGATTATGGTTATGTACCTTGGACAGATGGTCGAGCTTGCAGACAGCGACGAACTTTTCAGCAACCCGAAACATCCTTACACGAAGGCGTTGCTGAGCGCCATTCCCGTTCCGGATATATCCATGCGCAATAAAAAAATCGAAACGATTAAAGGGGAGCTGTCAAGCCCGATCAATCCCAAACCGGGATGCCGCTTTGCATTGCGTTGTCCATATGCAAGCAAGGCCTGCACGGAAAAAGATATACCGTTAATCGACGTTGGCGGCGGGCACATGTGTGCATGCGTGCTTGTTCAAGGGGAGAAATAACGATGAATCAAAAGGACATGAAAACGCGCGTTGTGGAAGCAATCGAGAATAAGCGCGGAGAGCTCATTGAAATTGGCCGGACGTTGTATTCCATGCCTGAAACGGGGTTTAAAGAATACAGGAGCGCGTCTTATGCGAAAGAAGCACTCGAAATGCTCGGGCTTTCGGTGCAGAGCGGCGTTGCGATCACGGGGTTAAAAGCAAAAGCACACGGACGCAATCACGAACGCTGTGTGGCGGTTATGGGTGAACTTGATGCGTTGAATATGCCGGGACACCCGCATGCCGACATGAAAACGGGAGCAGCACATGCCTGCGGGCACCATGCGCAGATTGCGATGATGCTTGGCACGGCGATTGGCTTAACCGAAAGCGGCGTGATGGAAATGCTCGACGGGGACGTCGCGTTTTTAGCCGTTCCTGCCGAGGAAATCATCGAACTGGAATTCCGCAGAAAGCTGCTCGACGAGGGCAAGCTGAAATTCTTCGGCGGAAAACAGGAATTTGTCCGTCTAGGCGTATTTGATGATATAGATGCGATTCTTGCGGGGCATTTAAGCAATACCGGCCCGGTAAGCCGATTTCGGCACGGCGGAAGCTACAATGGCGTCGTCAATAAAATCGTTGAATTTACGGGTAAGAGCGCGCATGCGGCGCTTGCGCCTGAGAAGGCGATCAATGCATTGCAGGCGGCGGTAAACGCAATCAACAACATCAACGCAATGCGGGAAACATTGCCGGCCGATCAACATCCGCGGGTACATTACATCATCACAAAAGGCGGCGACAGCCCCAACATCATTCCCGACGATGTGAGAATGGAATTTGGAGTGCGGGCGGCCACGACCGACTATATGCTCGAACTCAATGCAAAGGTCAATGCCGCTATCAAAGCCGGGAGCGATGCGGCAGGCGCACGGGTCAGTATACGCGATATGGGCGCATACTTGCCGACACGTCTCGATAAAAACTTATGCGGGGTGTTTGCGCAAAGCGCATCCCGGTTATTTGGGGAAGAACGTGTGATTGACGCTTCCGATTTGCATCGCGGATCGTCCACTGACATAGGAGATGCGGCGGCTGTGAAACCTATGGCGTATGTAAACTTCGGCGGGGCGACAGGGTCTCCGCACACCGTGGCGTTTGATGTTGCTGACGAAGGGTTTGCATATGTGGAAGCGGCAAAAGCGATGGCCGTTACGGTAGTCGACCTGCTGGCAGACGGCGGGCGAATGTTGGACGATGTAAAAGAGAAATTCACCCCCGTATTTTCGGATAAGAATGAATATTTAGCATATCACGATAAACTATGCAAGATCGAGAAAACAGAACCGTGAACAAACAAATGATTCGGCTTTGTGCCACCGGCGATTCGATTCTGATGGGTACAATATGCGAACGATATGATCCGATAGGCGCGCCGCTGCAGGAGTATATCCGGAAAGCGGACGTTCGCATTGCGAATCTGGAGACGACCATTTCGGATTATGACTGCTTTTGCTCAACGTATTGCGGCGGAACATGGCTTACGGCACCATCCGATATTCTGAACGAACTGGATCGCTATGGTTTTCAATACTATAGTTTTGCGAATAACCATTCTATGGATTATTCCTATGCAGGACTGTTCAGTACGATGAATGCGCTTGAGGAACATGGCGTTGCATACAGTGGCGCAGGGGTCGATCTGGCGTGCGCAACACGGCATGCAGTCGTTGCTGTGAAAGAAGCGCGTATCGGCATCATATCCGTTACTACGACTTGCGACGATGCGGCAAGGGCCGGGGAGCCGCACGGAACGATTCCCGGCAGACCGGGTGTGAATATGCTGCGGCACACGGAAGTGTATTCCGTTCATGAGAGACACGCCAAAGCGCTGGAAGAAATATCAGCAGCTACGCATATAAACGGACGGATAAATAATTCTATCAAGGGCGGTTATACGCTGCATACGCCCGGAATGTGTAACATTAGCCAATTGTGCTTTCAGCAATCACAAGAAGAAGGAAAAGTCAGCATTCCGAATACGAAGGATGCCAAGCGGATCTGCAAGGCAATAGAAGACGCCCGAAGCGAGATGGATTATGTAATCGTATATCTCCATTCCCACGAGATACGGTGCGATACAGACGATGAACCGGATTATTTTGTGGAAGAATTCGCTCATCTATGCGTACAAGCAGGAGCGGCGGCCGTCATCTGCAGCGGAACGCATCAGATAAAAGCCGTCGAGATCTTTGAGGGAGTTCCCATTTTCTACTCAATTGCGAATTTCATTTTCCAAAGCGATCATGTTGCACAGCTGCCTTCCGATTTTTATGAGAAGTATGGAGTTGATACTGAATGCAGCGCGAGCGAGGCGCTGGATGTGCGCTCGGCGAACGGAACCCGCGGCTTGCAAACGGATATCAACAATTATATGGGTCTGGTGCCCACACTGCACTTAAACGCCGGTCGAGTTATAAAAGTGGAAATTCAGCCAATAGAACTTTGTTTTGATCAGGACAGCGAACTGAAAGGGCTGCCGCGAAAAGCGGAGGGCGGTATTCTGCAAACCATATATAACCGGCTTGAAACGCTGAGCCGGCCGTATCAAACCAGGTTCCACAGGGAAAACGATTTAATTTTGTTGGAAATGGAATAACGATTGACGAATTGGAAAGTAAGGATGAAAACATGAAAACTAAGGTTTGTATTACCGGGGATTCCATCTTAATGTCGCCGCTGCCCGCTGATTACGATGCGCATGAACCCATTAAAGCGTTTATCAATCAAGCAGATATTCGCATCAATAATCTTGAAATGGTGGTTTCCGATTTCGACTGCTTTGCATCAACGTTTTGCGGAGGCGTTTGGTTGACCGCGACTGGAGCGGCGCTGGATGACATATGCAGTTTTGGGTTCAACTGTTTCGGGCATGCAAACAACCATACGATGGACTATAGCTACGGCGGGTTGGAAAGCACGCTGGATGCGCTCGAGATTCGCGATATACCGGTTTGCGGAGCGGGGGTTAATCTTCAGGAAGCCACAGCCCCGGCGCAGATATCCACCGAGCATGGGAACGTAGCCGTGTTATGCATTTCATCGACTTGCGACGACGCTGCGCGCGCAGGGAATCCGGGGCATTTGATCCCGGCGCGTCCCGGCTTGAATATGCTTCGCCATAACGAGGTGTTCCTTGTGAACGAAGAACATATGGCGGCATTAAAAGAGATTGCAGATGCAACACATATCAACGGGCGTATTAACAACTCCAAACGGGGCGGCTATACGCTAACCAAACCGGGCGTATTTTCCCTGGGCAATGTCGATTTCAAATTGAGTAAAAACGAAGGGAAAATCTCCACGCCGAATCGCATCGACATGGAACGCATGCGAAAAGCGATTGAGGAAGCGTCTGAAGCGGCAGATTATATCGTGGTATGTTTCCATTCTCATGAGATCAAGGGGGACCTGGATCAAGAGCCCGATTACTTCATTGAAGAATTTGCGCGCGCATGCGTCGATTGGGGCGCTTCGGCGGTGATCGGCAGCGGCACGCATCAGATAAAAGCGATCGAACTATACAAAGGCAAGCCTATCATGTATTCCATTGCGAACTTTATCTTTCAAAGCGAGAAAGCGGAATATCTGCCTGCTGATTATTATGAAAAATATGGCATTCCGACCGACAAAACAGCGAAAGAGGCCATGGCGGTGCGCTCCAAAGATGGAACAATAGGATTAGAGACCGAGCCGGAAAATTACATAGGCCTTGTACCGATGATAGAGTTTGAGGACGGCGACATCAAGCGCATTCGTATAAAGCCCGTTGAACTTGGATTCTACGCGGAAAATAAAACACATAAAGGACTGCCGCATGAGGCAAGCGAAGATGTGACGCGTGAGATATTCGATACGCTTTGTTTATTGAGCGCAGAGTATTCCACGCAGCTCAAACTGGATGGTGATGTGATAGAGGTCGTGCTATAGCGTCAACGAATAAATGCCGCTGCGGTACGCATTCACATACATTTTTGTATCGACATGCAAACAACTTAGATAAAGGCATTAAAAAACCGCATGTAATTCAACAGATCATATTTTGCTTATGCTTATTTACCATGCCTGTTCTTTTCATAAGCGAACAGAAAACGGGCGAATGGGCAAGAAACAACAAAAAGGAGGAGACCCGCGCATGAATTACTCCGCACGCGTTCAGAATTGCAAGCAATCTCCCATGCGAAAATTCCATCCGGATGCCGAAGAAGCGAAAAAAAGAGGGATCAAGATATACCATTTAAATATCGGGCAGCCGGATATTGCAACACCGGCTTGTTATTTTGAGGCGTTGGATCATTCCGGCATACGGACGCTTGCCTACGCGCCGTCTCCGGGCGTACCGGAATTGGTACAGCAAATGAGAAAATATTACAAGAGTCATGGCGCGGATTATTCTGCCGATGAAATTCTCGTTACAGCCGGCGGATCGGAGGCCTTGCAAATCGCAATGAACTGCATCCTCGATCCCGGCGACGAAGTTATTATTCCAGAGCCGTTTTACCCGAATTATCATTCGTTTGTCGGGATGGCGGGCGGGGTGATCCGCCCGTTGACTACCAGTGTTGACGAGGGGTATTCCTATTCCGACCGTGAAAAGCTGGAAAAGCTGATCAACGAACGCACAAGGGCAATTCTTTTTACCAATCCCGGGAATCCAACAGGTGCGGTATTATCGGAACCGGAAATGAGAATGATCGCCGATATCGCGAAAAAACATGGCCTGTTTGTTATCGGCGACGAAGTGTATCGCGAATTTGTATACGGCGGGGAATCCTTGCTGACGATCGGGATGTATAAGGACATTGCGGAAAATGCAGTGGTCATCGACTCGGTTTCGAAGCGGTTTTCTGCATGCGGTGCGCGTATCGGGGCGTTGATCACGAAAAACCAAACCCTCAGACAACATGCGTTAAAACTGTGCCAGAGCCGACTGTCGGTTGCAACGCAGAACCAGATTGCGGCCGCGTCGCTATACGATGTTCAGGAATGCTATTTCGACGAAGTTCGCAGAGAGTATCAATTGAGGCGAGATACCATATTCCGCCGGTTATCCGATATGGACGGAGTTGTTTGCGCCGAACCCAAAGGCGCGTTCTATGTCATGGCGAGATTGCCGGTAGATGATACGGATGCATTTCAAAAATGGCTGTTGACTTCCTTTTCTCACAACGGTTCGACTATTATGTTCGCACCCGGAGCCGGCTTCTATCAAACGCCGGGCAAAGGAAAGAATGAGGCGCGCCTTGCATATGTTTTATATGCTGAAGACATTGAGCGTGCGATGGACGTGCTGGAAGCCGGAATCCATACATATAACCGAAAGTGAGCAGTTAGAAAAGCAGAAAACAAAATCTATTTCCGTACAACCAATATTGCTACAGCTGTTCATACGAATCTGGTTTAGGCATGTCTGGATGTATGATCTGTGATAGAAAAAATAAAGTATTTTGAAAGGGGTTTACATGAACGCCTATATCGCGCGGGTATTGGAAGAGGTCAAGAAGAAGAACGCAAGCGAGCCGGAATTTCTGCAGACGGTGGAGGAGGTATATTCCTCGCTGGAAGCGGCGGTGAACAAGCATCCGGAATATGAAAAGCTCAGCCTGCTGGAACGCATGGCGGAGCCGGAGCGGGCGATTTCGTTTCGCGTAACGTGGGTGGACGACGCGGGCAAGGTGCAGGTCAACCGCGGCTACCGCGTGCAGTTCAACGGCGCGATCGGCCCGTACAAGGGCGGCATACGGTTCCATCCTTCGGTCAACCTCTCGATCATGAAGTTCTTAGGATTCGAGCAGACGTTTAAAAACAGCCTGACGAGCCTGCCGATCGGCGGCGGCAAGGGCGGCAGCGACTTCGACCCGCGCGGCAAGAGCGACGGGGAGGTCATGCGCTTCTGCCAGGCGTTCATGAACGAGCTTTACCGGCATATCGGCCCGGACGTGGACGTGCCCGCGGGCGACATCGGCACGGGCGCGCGCGAAATCGGCTACCTCTTCGGCCAGTACCGCCGCATTAAAGGCGGCTACGAACCCGGCGTGCTGACGGGCAAGGGATTAAGCTTCGGCGGCAGCCTGATCAGGCCGGAAGCGACGGGATTCGGCGCGGTGTACTATATCAACGAAGTGTTCAAGCACGAAGGCGACAAGATGGAAGGCAAGACGTTTGCGCTCTCGGGCTTTGGCAACGTATCCTGGGGCGTGGCGAGAAAGCTCGAAGAACTCGGCGCGGTGGCGATTACGCTGTCCGGACCTGACGGGTATGTGCATGACCCGAAAGGCGTACTCGGAAAGAAAATCGATTACCTCGTCGAAATGCGCAACAGCGGCCGCGACAAGGTGAAGGACTACGCGGACCGCTACGGTTGCGCGTTTTACCCGGGCGAGAAACCCTGGGGCGTGAAGGCGGACGTATACTTCCCCTGCGCGACGCAGAACGACGTGAACATGCTCTCGGCAAAGAAGATCGCGGCGAGCGGTTCGAAATACTACATCGAGGTGGCGAACATGCCGACGACGAACGACGCGCTGACGTACCTGATGGAACAGAAGCACATGATCGTAGCGCCCAGCAAGGCGGTGAACGCGGGCGGCGTGGCCACCAGCGCGCTGGAGATGAGCCAGAACAGCCAGAGGCTGAGCTGGAGCGAAGCGGAAGTGGACGAAAAGCTGCACACCATCATGAAAAACATCCACGACAACTCGGCAAAGGCGGCGGAGGAAAACGGGCTTGGCTACAACCTCGTGGCCGGCGCCAACATCGCGGGATTTGCCAAGGTGGCGGACGCCATGATCGCGCAGGGCGTGATCTGAAAATAGCATCGATACGCTCATTTGATTGAAAAAACATTATTCCAGTATGAATCGCGGTACAAACGATGTGACATTACAGGAAAATCCAACTCAAAAATATGGAAGAAAACAGCTTGGTTTTTTTCAGGGAACACGGTAAACGATCAAATCCGGGAGGCGCTGATGCGTTCGAAATTCAAGCAAAAACTGACAAATATATTAGGATTTATTGAATTTATCATCGCCATGCTCATAATGGCTGCAATTCTGCTGGGGATTATCAGCTTAATTATGGAAATGGGGATTTTCAGAGGCGAACGACTCGAAAATGTTGATTTTGCAGCATTCTTATCCGGCACGCTTTCGCTGGTGATAGGGATTGAGTTTACACGCATGCTCATCAAACACTCGGCGGATGCTGTTATAGAAGTTCTGCTTTTCGCGATTGCGCGGCAATTGGTTACTGCGCACATAGCCACCTGGGAATCATTGATTGGCATCATTGCAATTGCAGTCGTGTTTGCAACACGGAAATATTTATTTGCCAGTGATTTTCAAACATCGGATCTTTTTATATTTAACGCTTCGAAACCCATCGCACAAGTAAACCGCATTGCTCAAATCAATCTGCCTGACCCGGGTGAAGAAACAATCGGCTCATATATGGAAGGAAAGCTTGCCGCATTATCCCATCCTTTGGAAGAAGGAGCAAGAGTAACGGTTGGGCACGTCCGTTTGCGTATCGCTACTATGAAAAACGATGCTATCGACACAGTGAACATACTGAAAAGAGCAGACAGCGAAGAAGTATAGACCTTATTAATATCAATCTATGCGAAACGCAGAAACAGAATATGTTTAGAGTGATTCCCGTATAATAATCTCGACGTCAAGCATAATCTGACGCGGGGCGATATGCGGGGCATGTATTTGTTCAACGAGCATTTCACACGCAAGAAAGCCGATCTGATACTGCGGTTGTTTCACCGTTGTCAATGTCGGCTCCGACATAACGGAGATATTTGTGTTGTCGAATCCGATTACGCCGAGATCTTTCGGGATGGAAATACCGAAACGCTTTGCCGCTTTAATTGCGGCAATGGCGAAAACGTCGGATGCTGCGAAAATCGCGTCAGGCCGCTCCGGCATGCTTAACAGCTGCGTTGCGATGGAAACCGCTGCGTCGTAGGAGAATTCGGGAACCTGTACGATTAAATTGGGAACCGGCGTCATTCCGGATTCCTCAAGTCCCTTGATAAAACCCGCTTGCCGCTTCCTGGCGTACTTGTACTTCAGCGGCCCGTTGATCATTGCTATGCGCTGCTTGCCTTTTGAAATAATATAGTTCACGACGGCCTTGCTTGCGGCGATATCGTCGATTGAAACAAATGACGCGCTGCTCTCCTCGTTGTATTCGGCACACTGGATCAACGGCGTATGCAGCGCAATCTGAGAGATCGTGTCCGCGGACGGGATCGGGTCGAGCGCAATCACCCCGTCCGCATGCGTTTTACCGATCATTTCTTCGATAAATGCAAGCGTCAGCGGATGCGAGCCGGTGCGGATGATGATTTCCTGATATCCCTGGCGTCCGGTTGCGGCGGAGATACCCCGGATCACTTCGGAATAGAAAGGGTTGTCGATATCCGGTAAAAGGATGAGAATCAAATGGCTTTCGTGCCGCACGGGGCTGTCGTAACCGAGCGCGTACATCGTTTCCACGATCTTGTCGTAGGTGCCGTTTTTTACACAGCCCTTGTTGTTCATTGCGCGCGAAACCGTGGCGATGGAAACACCGGCCGCGTCCGCGACATCCTGTAATGTTGTTTTCTTCCTGCTTTGTGACATGTCAATACCCTTTATTAAACGTTATTACATCATATCATAAATGATCGTTCATGTATATTGCTTCAAAAAACGATGGAAAATACCATAAAAATGTAAAATATGTAAAATACAATAATATATCATGTAAATAATGTAATTCTTATTGACATACTGTGTAATGGATGATAGATTGAAATCAAGCGTGGGAACGCTCAGGTCATAAAATCGTATCTTGACGATTCAAACAGCGCTCGGTACCTTCCGGCGCAAACTATAAGCAAGAAGGAAAAGTAATCATGAAACTCGGATATGTCAGCGCGATCCTTCCGGATCAATCTTTCGATTTCGTCGTCGATTTTGCAGCGGCTAACCATTACAGCTGCGTCGAGATGATGTGCTGGCCTGTCGGAAAAGCGGAACGGCGCTATGCGGGTGTGACACATATCGACGCGGACATGCTCGATGAAGCGCATATCGCGGCCATCCGCGACAAGCTGTCCGAAACCGGCGTCTCCATTTCCTCGCTGGGATACTATCCGAATCCACTCGATGCCGACTCTGAAATTGCGAATGTGGCGATCCGCCATATCAAGAAACTCATCACAGCCGCGCCGCGGCTCGGGTTGAACACCGTGACCACTTTTATCGGGCGTGATCAGCATAAAACCGTCTCTGAGAATATGAAGCAGTTCGCAAAGGTATGGCCGGATATCATCAAGCTGGCGGAGGATCAGGGCGTTCGCGTAGCAATCGAGAACTGCCCGATGCTGTTTACGGAGGATGAGTGGCCCGGCGGCAAAAACCTTGCCGTTTCGCCGCGTATCTGGCGCGAGATGTTCTCCATTATCCCGAGTGACAATTTTGGGCTGAACTACGATCCTTCCCATTTCCTGCTGCAGCAGATGGACTACATCCGCCCGATCTACGAGTTTTCTAAAAAGATCTTTCACGTCCATATCAAGGACTTGAAGATACGCAAAGACCTGCTCAACGAAGCGGGCATCTTTGCCGCGCCGCTCGACTACTTATTGCCCAAACTGCCCGGCCTTGGCGACATTGACTGGGGCATGTTCGTCTCCGCGCTGACCGATATTAATTATGACGGGGCGCTTGTGGTCGAAGTAGAGGACAAAGCATTCGAAGACACGCTGGATCAGCGGCTTGCCGCACTGAAACTTTCTCAACGATACATGAGCCAATTCATCTACAGCGAATAACAAAACCGCCTGCGGACTGGCCGCAGAGTTTTTCGCGGATGTAATGTAATCCATTACATGCAGATAAAATCTCGTTTTTTTAGCGCACGCGCTGTACGGGATCCGTTTGAGAGAGGAGATGCAGATGGCGAAAATCGAGGACGTCGCCCGAGCTGCCGGCGTATCGGTCGCGACCGTGTCGCGCGTGCTCAACGGCGCCGGCGGCGTACTTGCTCAGACTGAAGCGCGCGTACGGGAAGCGGTAAAACAGCTATCCTACGAACCGAATCTTTCCGCGAGAAATCTCCGGAAAAACGAAAGCCGCATCATCCTGATTCTCGCGCCGAACTTTTCGAACCCGTATTACTCCAACGTGCTTTCGGGCATCTGTGACGTATCCCGAAACCTTGGCTACAGCACCTTAATTTGCAATATTTACGACAGCAGCGCGCTGGACGAGTCGCTTGTTCAAAGCTTGTTTCAGAAAAACAGGGCGGACGGAATGATCACGCTCGCCTGTAACCGCGATGACGACTGGCTGAGCAAATACGCCGGCAAATACCCACTCGTACAGTGCTCGGAATATGCCGAGGGCGTCGATATCCCGCACATTTCGGTCGATAACCGCAGCGCCGCGCGCGAATCGGTGCGCCACCTCGTCGAATTAGGGCACCAGCGCATCGGCATTATCGCCAGCGAGAACCGGTATGTCTCCAACGCCGAACGGCTGCGAGGCTATCAGGATGCGCTGCAAGAAGCGGGACTGGATGAGGACGAAAACCTGATAGGATACGCCTCGGCGGATTACTCGTTTGCAAGCGGCAAAGCGGCTGCGCACACGCTCCTCGAACGGAATGATCCGCCTAGCGCGATCTTCTGCGTTTCGGATATTCTCGCGCTTGGCGCTATCTCGGCGGCGGGGAAACGCGGGATACAGGTTCCCCGGGATCTGAGCGTGCTTGGGTTTGACGACGTCGATTATACGACGATGTTTCATCCCTACCTGACGACGGTTGCCGTTCCCTGCTATGAACTGGGAAGAAGAAGCATGCTGCTTCTCTACGATCACATTCAGCGGAAACCGGGCGCCGAAAAAGCGATATACCTTCCGCACCGTTTTATTCTCCGGGAGACAACCGCGCAGCGCGCGTAGAACAACCCGGATCGATTTGATAAGAAATAACAGGGGGAATTGATTATGCTTAACGTTGGCATCATCGGCTGCGGCTCGATCGCAAGACAGCGGCACGCGGCGGAATATCTGCACAGCGAGCGCGCAAACATCGCAGCGGTGTTCGACCTGTCCCGCCCGCGTGCGGAATCGATGGCGAAGGACTTCGGCGGGAAGGTGTATGACACCGCAGAAGCGCTTATTGCAGATCCCGCGATCGACGCGGTGAGCGTTTGCGTGGCCAACGCGTTTCATGCGCCAATCACGATCGACGCGCTCAACAACGGCAAACACGTGCTCTGCGAAAAACCCATGGCGATCACGCTCAAGGACTGCGAGGATATGCTCGCGGCTGCAAAGAGAAGCGGAAAACGCCTGCTGATCGACCACAACCAGCGTTTAACGCCCGCCCACATGAAGGCAAAGGAAATCCTGGACTCCGGCGAACTCGGCCGGGTGATCAGCTTTTCGGCGACGTTTGGCCACAAAGGGCCGGAGATGTGGAGCGCAGACAAGAGCAGCAACACATGGTTTTTCAAGAAGAATACCGCGGCGTTCGGGTCCATGGCCGATCTTGGCATCCATAAGATCGACCTGATGCGCTATCTGATCGGCGACGACGTCAAGAGCGTGTTCAGCCGTTTGGCGACGCTGGACAAGAAATTTTCGGACGGTACGCCGATCGAGGTGGACGATAATTCCGTTGAGATACTGTCCTTTAAAAACGGCGCGCTCGGCACGATCACTACGAGCTGGACGCATTATGGCGAGGAATGCAACACCTCCACGCTCTATTGCGAAAAAGGGATTCTAAAGCTCTACCACGACCCGCGCTATGCGCTGCAGGTGGTGTATGCCGACGGAACAAAAGCACACTATGAACTCGACCGCATGCAAACCAACGACGACGCACAGCAAACGAGCAGCGGCGTAATCGATCAGTTTGTCGAGGCTGTTCTGGACGATAAAAAAACCGTACTTGACGCGGAGAAGATCGTCAATTCCATGCGCGTGGTTTTCGCCTGCCTCCAATCAGCCGAAAGCGGAACAACTGTTGAACTGTAAGCGTTCGAACAAATCGGGCGGCAGTAATGCCGCGATGGACAAATGACGCAATTACCTTTGGTAATAACCAAGCGATTGGTTGTTATAAATACAACAAAAGGAGAGAAATCATGAAAAAATTTCTAGCGATTCTCATGTGCGCATTCATGCTGGCAAGCTTTGCCGCGTGCGGAAGCACCACGACGCCGGCGGCGGACACCACCGCGGCCGATCAGACCGCTGATGAAGCGGCAGCGCCTGTCGAGGAGACGACAACGGAAACCGCCGGCGGCACCATCTACGTGCTTGGCCCCACGCCGGATCATGGCTGGACCGCACAGGCCGGCGTTTACGCCGAACAAAAGGTAGCCGAAATCAACGCCGATGGCATGTACAAAGCCGTTTACATGGCCGCATCCTCCGGTGAAGAGCAGGTAGACCAGGTTCAAACCATCCTTGCCAACGGCGACGCGGTAGGCGTTGTATTCTTCGCCCTCGAAGATTCCGCCAAAGCCGGCCAGGAAGCCCTGATTGCCGCCGACGTACCATTCATCTCCTTCGACCGCATCATCGTCGGACCGGACGCATATGCTATCCTCAACGCTTCCGGTGACAACTGGCAGTGCGGCGCGGGCATCGCGTACTGGCTGCAGATGAACGGCATGGCGCCCGGCGCGACGCTCGTCACCCTCATCGGCGACAACGGCACCGTCTGCTCCCGCCGTCAGGAAGGCTTCGAACAATTCCTCCGCGGCGAAATCGACTACTTCGATGCCGACAAGAACATGACCTATCACACCTCTCAGGTCTGGACACAGGAAGAGATCGACGCTCTGACCGCTGATTACAAAGTAGTCTGCAACTGGAGCGCGGACGGCGCGTATCAGTACCTCGAGCAGAAACTGCCGGAAATCGTCTCTAAGGCGAAGACCACGGGCGGATCCCTGTACATCTACTCGATGGACGATGAAATGACCTTCGGCCTGATGAACCTCCTCGAAGCCAACGCAATCGATGAAGCGACCAAAGCCGACTTTGCGGAGCTGAACGTATACACCTCCGCCATCGGCGGCATGGCCGAACTCTATGCTGTCATCGACGGCACATCCGCGCAGGCTGCCACGGCAGAGATGTACTTCGACGGCCTCATGTCCGTCTACTTCTCGCCGAAGATGTTTGAGAACGTCATCAACTACATGCTCGACTACCTCGCCGGCAACTGGGAATACAACGTTGGCGACGGCAAGTATGAGCCGGTCTGGATTGTTGACGCCGATAACGTCGCCAACTACGAAGGCTTCACGGGACATTAATCGCTTCACTTTTTGAAACGGAAGTCGAGCGTACGGATGCGGGCTTTGCCTGCATCCGTACGCCGCTGTAATCTCCTTTGCATGCGGAATCCGGCGAAAGCGCCGGTTGATTTTTGATCACCCGCAACGGGCTTTTCTTTAAGGCGAAATACGATTATACTGGTAATAACAAATCTTTGGCTAAGCGGATGAAACGGACGGATTGCTGCGCCGCGGGCGACAACCGTCCCGTCCCGAAAAAACAAGGAAGACGGGGATAAAACTATGGGAATCCTTGAGATGCAGCACGTTTCAAAGGCGTTCGGCGGCGTGAAAGCCCTATCGGACGTACACCTGAGCGTTCAAACCGGGGAGATACACGCGCTGCTGGGCGAGAACGGCGCCGGGAAATCGACGCTGATGAACATTCTCACGGGAGTCATCCCGATGGATGCAGGCGAGATACTGTTTGACGGCAAGAGCTTTCCGAATCCGACCATCGCGCAGATGGAACGGGCGGGAATCGCGTTTGTTCATCAGGAAGTCAACGTCGTCAACGATCTGACCGTATTTGAAAACATCTTTTTAAACCGCGAATTAAAAACGAAGCTCGGCTTGTTGGATCGCAAGAAGATGATTGAAAAAGCGGGCAGCCTCTTTTCGCGGCTGGGCGTCGATATCGACCCCTGCGCTATGGTTTCCGAACTGAAGACGAGCCAAAAGCAGTTGCTGGAAATCAGCCGCGCCCTGCATGAAGACGCGAAGCTTCTGATTTTAGATGAACCGACCACCGCGCTGAGCACGCAGGAAGTCGAGCATCTGTTCGGAATCCTCAGAAAACTGAAAACACAGGAGAAATCCTTTATCTTTATATCGCATAAAATGCCGGAAATCTTTGAAATTGCGGACCGCTATACGGTGCTTCGAAACGGCATGTTTATATCAAGCGGCGACATCAGCGACGCTTCGCCGCACCAGATCGCCTCATACATGGTCGGCGAGCAGTACCTGGACAAGGATTATTATGTTGAACGTCCGCTTGGCGAAACGATTGTAGAATTGAAAAACGTATCAGGCCACGGGTTTTCCAACGTCAGTCTGGAGATCAGGAAAGGCGAGATTGTTGCGTTTACCGGCCTTGCCGGCAGCGGCGCGAGCGAAGTCATGCAGACGATGTTCGGTGTGCTCCCGTTCGACGGAGGCGTCATCCGCGTCGGCAAGCGCTCCCTGCGCGGCGCAATCCCGCGATTTATGAGGAACGGGATCGCTATGCTTCCGAGCAACCGAAAGGAAAACTCGGTTCTGCCGGATGTGGACATTCTCGACAACGTCAGCATCGCAGAGCACTGCTTATCGATGAGAAAACCGCTGGTCTCTTCCAGGCAGGAGCTGGAACGATATGAGGCGTTGAAAAAACTGCTCTGGATCAAGGCGAATTCACCCAGGGATTCCATTCTGTCGCTTTCGGGCGGCAATCAGCAAAAGATATTTTTAGCCCGCTGGATCAACACAAAGGCCGAGGTTCTCCTGCTTGACAACCCGACGCAGGGCGTGGACGTCGGCGCAAAGGCGGAGATCTACCGGCTGATTCTGGAGTTTGCGTCGAGCGGGATGACCGTTGTGATCAACACGCTCGAGATCCCGGAGATCAAGAAAGTTTCAGACCGCTGCGTCGTCTTTTTTGAAGGGCGCGTAGCCAAGATATTCAACCACGATGAAATCAACGAGCATGACGTCATGCTGTATTCTACGAACGCGATCAACACGCGGGGAGGAGCCAATCATGCGGGCTAAAAAAGAAGGCGGCGCGGGCGCCGGATCATTTCTGTCAAAGGCGTGGAGACGCTACAGCTTCATCTTTGTCTTCGCCGTAATATTGCTGGTGTACGCGCTGACGATCCGTGCAAACGGGAACGTGTTTAAATGGGGCCACGTAACGGCGATCCTCGCCAGCCAGAACACGGTTATCGTCGGAACGATGGCGCTCGGTATGGCGCTCGTCATCATCACCGGGCAGATCGACCTTTCGGTCGGGTCCGCGCTCGTACTCAGCAGCGGCGTGGCGATCATGGCGTTCAACATCACAAACAGCGTCATCGTGACGCTGCTGGCCGCGCTTGCCGCCGGCGCGCTCTGCGGCCTGATCAACGGCGTGCTCGCGGGTTATGCCAAGATGCCGCCGTTTATCGTCACACTCGGTACGATGCTCATCTACCGATCGATTACGCTCTCTGTGGTGCGCGAGATAGACCCTGCCATCACGGGGTCTTCAAGCAGCCAGTTTGCGATGCTGAGCAGCAACAGCGCTTACGAAGCGCTGCGCTTGAAGTTCGGAACCGGCAGCCTGGCGGGCGTATCGATTCCATACATCACGTTTGTTTTTGTGGCGGTCATGCTGCTGATCCTGCTCGTTTCTCGGCGCACGAAATACGGCAAGAGCGTATTCGCGGTAGGCAGCAACGAAAAAGCAGCGTTTCTCGCCGGCGTCAAGGTGCAGAACATCAAGGTTTCCGTTTTTGTTATCACCGGCTTGCTGGTCGGTGTGGCGAGTTTTGTGCAGGCGTGTAAGATCGGCAACGTAACGCCGGCTTCCTCGGGCAAGAGCTACGAGATGTACGCTATCGCGGCGGTCGTGCTCGGCGGCATCAGCATGAGCGGCGGACGCGGGAACCTGCTCGGCGTGTTTTTCGGCGCGCTGTCGTATACGACGATCAATTTTATCATCGTATCAATCCCTGCGCTTACGACGGATATTCAGGATACGTTCCAAGGCCTCGTGCTGATTGCGGTCATTCTGGTACAGACGATTGGGCCGGTGATCAAGGAGCGTTTAATCGATATGAAAAAGCGCATGCAATCGCGTCATATTAAGAACGCGTAAACACGCGGGAGCTCAGCGAGCGCTTTTTGTGGAAAGCGAAGGCCGAGAGACAATCTGTGTATAGGAATGCTTGAAGGTACGCACGGAATGTGCCGTTCGTCATCAAGTTCATATGTGTAGCCAACATAAAGCTCTGTGGCAAAGGTTCGAACTTTGCCACAGAGCTGTTTTTGTCAAATCCGTCCCAAAGCCGCAGTTGAAGGTGTGATATGCGGGTAACCCGCCCGCATACGGTGCCGGTGATGGACTTTTCTGGTTTTCAGCTCAATATTTTTTTTCATACAGATCGGTTTTTCAGCAGCAGGCCGGCGGGGATTCCGTGTGTTGCGCATGACGGTTGAACTGGCGTTTCAGTCAAACCAAGCGAGCATTTTTGTATAAATAGCTTTTTTATGATACAGTAAAAAAAGCAGTTATTATCATATGCTAAAAAGCTGAAATACTAACGTTTTCCTTACACATTAAAATCCCATTCCAATTCAATTTAAATCAACATAACGCATCGAACAAACGGACAGGTCTTTTTACCTAGGAAGCAAAATCATGTTTTGTGCCAAAGCGGGTGTCAACAGAATGAAGACGCTGTCGTTTGCTCCAATTGCGGAAACAGGCTGAATACGGAAAATCATGAAACCCCGTCCGAACAATCTGTGGTATGAAACCCCGAAATGCCCCGAGAACCGAATATGCAGAAATCAACGCAACAAGCACAATCAGCGGAAGGCAGAAAAAAGGGAAACAAGCGCGTAAACGCTCTTGTGATCGTTTTGTGCTCCATAATGCTGTTATTGGTTACGATTGCCGCGTTATATTTGCTCGGGGTGTTTCACTTCTCACCTAATCGATTCCATGCAGCAACATCAACAGCGGAGGATTCCGTTAATACTGGAACGAATACGCCACAGCCGCATGAAGCCGTGGTAGATGAGCAAGCTTTATCAGCGTTTCGAGAATTGCTTTGCAGCGGGGAATGGTATTCGGTAGCTACAATTGATACGGATATCGAAATCAAAGGCTGGAAATTCGAAGACATCGCCCCTTCATGGATAAACGTTATTTCGTTCACAAAAAACGGCACATTCCACCAATATTCTACGCCCGATTTAGACGTGCATGGATTTGACATAACGGATCACTATGAAACAGGCGACATCTTGCGAACCGGATCGCCTATGGGATATATAGAGGGGGAAAATTATAAAGTTGACGGAATAAGATATCAACTGTACATGGTTTATTATTTCGATGAGGATGGATATCTCGTAGAAGTGATATATCTTAAAGAAATCGGCACAGATTGTTTTTATCTGGCCTCTAATGCGAATTTATTCGAGCTATTGGAAAAGAGGCCGGATCAATGAATGTAAAAAACTCCGGGAAGAATAACAAGAGAGATGAAGCGTCAGAATTGGATGGATAAAGTGAATTACCCGCCTTGCGAAGCGATGGATCTCTTGTTAAAAAGTTTCGCCGGCAGGTTATACGCGGTTGGAAGGATATTTCGGTAGCGAAAATTAGCCATAACACATAAGCAAAGGAGATGTAGTATGTTTTGCCCAAAATGCGGAGCTCAGGTAAGTGCGGATAAAAAGTACTGCTCAAAATGCGGCGCGGCCATATCCGAAGAAGAACAAAATGCATTGAAGCCTGAAGACGAGAAGGAAGGTCCTCGAGCGGAACCACCGGTCATGAAACCGGCTGCCGGTGCTGAAGAAACGTTGCCTTCCCAAGGTGGAACGATATCGCCGGAACAGTATGCGCAGCCCGAACGGACGCAGAAACGTAAAAAAAAGAAACTGTGGCTTGCCGTCGGCCTCCCCGTGATCGTAATTGCGCTCGGCGCGTTATTCGTGTTGTTTTTGCTGCCGGAGATAGAAAAAGCAAATGCGTATGCAGACGCGCAGGCGCTTCTTGCCGAAGGGGATTATGATGAAGCGGTTGAGGCGTTTGAAGCGCTTGGCGATTACAAAGACGCCAAGAATGCAGTTCTGGAGACGAAATACCAAAAAGGTAAATATCTGATTGAAGAAGATCAGTATGACGAAGCCGCCGGGATATTCGAGGCGCTCGGCGACTACGAGAACGCGGAAGATATGGTTCTGGAAGCGGCTTATCAAAAGGGCGTTTATTTAATTGAACAAGGAGAGTATGACGAAGCTGCCATCGTTTTCGGCGAGTTGAACGATTTTAAAGATTCGCAAAATATGGTGCTGGAATCGCGCTACCAGAAAGGCTCGGCGCAGTTCGACGATTCCGACTATATTCACGCCTATCAAACGCTGCTTACGGTATCCGGCTACAAGGTCAGCAGTGTGTTGATGATTAAATGCATGACGATGATGTCGCTGGAGTGTATTAGCGTTGGAACGGGGCATACGGTCGGACTGCAAACGAGCGGTACTGTCGTCGCTGCCGGGAACAACTGGTACAATCAATGCGAGGTGGATGACTGGGAGGATATCATCGCCGTTTCCGGAGGAAAATTCCATACGGTCGGATTGCAATCGGATGCCACGGTTGTCGCTACGGAGATTCCGGAGACATACAATGCGGGCCAATGTGACGTGGAGGACTGGGAGCATATCATCGTTGTGTCTGCGGGCGATTTGCATACGGTCGGTTTAAAATCGGACCTTACGGTCGTAGCGACGGGGGATAACGGACATGGCCAATGCAATGTTGACGACTGGACGGATATCATAGCGGTCTCGGCGGGAAGCTACCATACCGTAGGGCTGAAACAGGACGGCACGGTTGTTGCAACGGAAATTTTGGGCAGATTTGATTTCGGCCAATGCATAGTGGAAGACTGGACGGATATTATCGCAATATCGGCAGGCGCCATGCATACCGTGGGACTGAAATCAGACGGCACTGTT
This sequence comes from Christensenellaceae bacterium, assembly GCA_963675855.1. GTDB lineage: Bacteria > Bacillota > Clostridia > Christensenellales > CAG-138 > UBA7703. The sequence goes on along the minus strand of OY776633.1, from coordinate 2,714,580 downwards.
GTCGCGGTAGGGATGTCGTTAGGGCCGTGTAAAGTGGAAGATTGGACGGATATTATCGCGGTATCGGCAGGCGCTTTCCATACCGTGGGTTTGAAATCGGACGGTACCGTCGTTGTAACGGAGTCCCCGATACTGTATGACAACGGGCAATGCGAGGTAGATGATTGGACGGATATCGTTGCCTTGGCGGCGGGGGGTTATAATACCATAGGACTGAAATCGGACGGTACCGCCGTTGCGACGGAAATCTCGGGAGCTTACGATTACGGTCAAAGCGAGGTTGAGGATTGGACGAATATGGGGTATTCGAAATTAAACGAGGAATAAAATAACGGTATAGAATTTCAATTTTACACGAAATATGCTCTCTAACCTAAATTTCCACATAAAAGGGTATAGAGCACAGGTGTTGCGGCTTGGTTCCGCAGCCAAGAAAAAGCCCGGTTAAGGGCTTTTTCGTTTTCTTCTTTCCAGATACCCTCAAATATGTTAGTATGGCAGGAACCGGCGGGGAACCGCCTCGGACCAAACGTGAAAGGCTGTACTATGCCGGACAAGCAAAAAAGAGATCTCTACCTGTTCTTCTTCGTCGTCGTGACGGTCAATCTGGCGCTTGGCTTCAGCGACGGGTTGTTTTCGAATTATTTCAAGGACGCGTACAACGTCAACGGATTTCAGCGTGGACTGATCGAATTTCCGCGTGAATTGCCCGGCGTAATCGTGTTCTTTCTCGTCAGCGCGGTCTCGTATCTCGGAGACATTTCGATCGCCATCCTCGCGCAGGGCATCGCCGCGTTCGGACTGTTCGTGCTGGGCTTTTTCACGCCGTCCTTCGGGGTGATGCTGGGGTTCCTTTTCATCAATTCGCTGGGTATGCACCTGTACATGCCGCTGCGTGACAGCATCGGCATGGCGCTGTCCGAACCGGACATGATGGGAAAGCGAATGGGTCAGTTCGCGGGACTGCGCTTTGCATCGCTCACGGCGGCCGGGATAGCCGTGTTTTTTCTCTTCCGCTTTGGCGTGTTCAGCTTTTTTACCGGTACGAAATGGACGTTCGTCGTAGCAGCCGTCCTGTATACCATTACGCTGATGCTGCTCGTCAAGCTCAAGCGCAACGTCGGACAGGTGCGCAGAAAGCGAGAAAAGCTCCGGTTCATCTTCCGCAAGGAGTATAAATACTATTACCTGCTCGCCATCGTGTTCGGCGTACAGAAGCAGGTGATGATCGTATTCGGGCCGTGGGTGCTGATCGAAACGCTCGGTCAGCAAGTGGACACCATCGTGCTGCTCGGCATCATTGCGTCTACGCTCGGCATGTTTTTCATGCCGCAGCTCGGCAGGTGGATCGACCGTTTCGGCGTGAAGAAACTGCTCTTTGCCGATGCGCTGTCGTTCATCGGCGTCTATCTGTGTTATGGCTTTTTGGCGCAGTCTTTCAACGCCGGCACGCTGGCAAAGGTAGGAATTCCGCTTATTCTGACATGCGCGCTGTTCGTTGCCGACCGGCTGTCGTCCCAGATGGGCATCATTCGAACGATCTATCTCAAATCGATCGTGATAACCGATACGGATCTGACGCCGACGCTCTCGCTTGCGCTGATGATGGACCACGTCGTTTCCATACTCGTCGGCGTGATGGGCGGCGTAGCGTGGGTCACATTCGGTTCGCAGTATATCTTCTTTGCCGTTGCGGCGCTTTCGCTGGTCAATCTGGCGGTTGCGATCGCCGTGAAAGAACCGGACGGAGCGCGATTGTTGTCCTAAGAGAACGGTTCCAAACCGCAGCAAACCTTCATGCAGTATGAAACTGATCGGGAAAGGAGCCATCGATTCGGGTGGTTCTTTTTATTTGTCCGTGACTTTGTTGAACCATGCGTGAAGCGATTTGGTATATAATAATATTATAAGACGAATCATATAAACGACAGAATCGAAGGGTTATGACCGGAAAGGAGCGGCGCTTATGGTATCCGAAGACGAACGCGCAGAACGGCGCGCGATGGAACGAAAACTTCTTCTAATCGTCAACCCTGTCGCCGGGCGGAAGCAGGCGCTGCGGCTGCTTGCCGATATCGTACGGATCTTCATGGACGCCGGATGCGTTGTGACTATCATGGTGACCGGCGCGTCTTTTGACGCGGCCGACTATGCCGAGCGGTATGGAGCCGGATACGATCTGATCGTCTGCGTCGGCGGCGACGGAACGCTCAGCGAAACGGTTGCGGGCGCGCTGCGCTGCGGCGCGAACGTGCCGCTCGGTTATATCCCGGCGGGGAGCACGAACGTATTCGCCACGAGCCACGGCCTGTCCGGGGACATTCTCAAGGCGGCGAAAAATATTGCATCGGGCGACATGAAAACCATCGACGCCGGGTGGTTCAATACGCGCAGCTTTGCGTTTATCGCCGCATTCGGCGCGTTTTCCTGGTCGTCCTACTCGACGCCGCAGAGCATGAAGAACATGCTCGGTTCGCCCGCATATATCCTCGACGGCATGATGAGCCTGCCGAAGATCAGGCCGATCCATATCCGCATTTGCGCCGGGCAGGACGTTCACGAAGGCAAGTATTTATTCGGCGCGGTCTGCAATCTATTCTCATTTCCCGGTTTATTGAAGCTTCCGGAAGACAAAGTCCAAACGAACGACGGACGTTTCGAAGTCATCCTGATCAAGGAGCCGGGTTCTCTTTTAGAGTGGCAGTCGACGATCAACTCCATCATGAGCGGAAAATTCGAATCGCACGCGATCGAGTTTTTCCAGGCCGGGGAACTGACGATTCAGTCGGACGAGGCGATCGCATGGGCGCTGGACGGCGAGTACGAAGGCAGCGCTTCCGGCGAAACGATTCATGTTTCCAACCAGCCCGGCGCGATCCGCCTGCTGGCGGGCAAGAGAGGGTAGGCCCGCATTTTTCCATAATGCCGACAAGACGGCGGCGAAAAACCTGAAAAATCCGGTCGATTTAGTTATTGACATATGCCGAAAACGTGGTATACTATGTTTATTACCGGCATATGCCAATAATGAATCGAGGTGAATCAAATGCCAGGAAGAGACGGAACCGGACCGCTTGGCGCGGGCGCGATGACGGGAAGAGGACTCGGAATTTGCTCGGGTACTGCGGCCGCCGGACGCGGCGCAAACACGCTGTTCGGGCGGGGACGCCGCGCAGGCCGCGGCGTAATGCGCGGACTCGGCTTCGGCCGGGCGTCAATCGGCGCACAGCCGAATGCGCAAACGCAAAAAGAACTTATACAGCAGCAGCGCGACGTGCTGCAACAGAGGCTGGAAACGCTTGACGATCAATTAAAAAACATGTAATCAGCTGCGCAGGCCGCGGGGTATCCCCGGCGGCCTGCGCATCGAAAAGGAGTGGAACGAGATGCCAAGGCCAAGAAAATGGAGAAAAGTCTGCTGCATGCCGGACAGCAGCTGGTATGGGCCCCTTGACAGCGATACCGACAAAGGGGCTGCCGTTCACATGTCCGTCGACGAATACGAAACGATTCGGCTGATCGATGCTGAGGGGTATACGCAGGAGGAATGCGCGGAACAGATGAACGTGTCCCGCTCAACCGTCCAAAGCATCTATAATAACGCAAGGAAAAAACTCTCCGAGTCGCTGGTGTATGGAAAAGCGCTGTGGATTGAAGGCGGCGATTACCGGCTCTGCGACGGCGCATCCCGCGGGTGCGGCGGCGGCGGTTGCCACAGGCACCGTTACGGGAGAGAATTCGCCCCGGAAATGGAAACGGATCAAAGAGGGCGGGGAAAGGAAACGGAAAATTTCAATGAAAATCGCGATACCGATGAATGAACAATCGATCGATACGGATGTTTGCGTGTCGTTTGGACGCGCGCCGCATTTTTTATTTTATAACACCGCAACAAAGGAGACCTATTTTCTGGACAATGAGGCGGTCGCGAGCCAGGGCGGGGCGGGCATCCGCGCCGCACAGGTGATCGCGGACCACGGTGTAAACGCGCTGATTACACCGCGCTGCGGGGCAAATGCAGAAGAGGTTTTGCGAAAAGCGGAGGTGTTTATTTACCGCTCCGTCCCCGGGACGGCGAAACAGAACATAGAGGCGCTGGAAAACAATCAGCTTTCCCTGCTGCACGAGTTTCACCCCGGGTTTCACGGGCATGGAAAATAATAGTTTGAAAGTCGCGGTGCTGAGCGGCAAGGGCGGAACGGGCAAGACGCTCGTTTCCGTCAATCTCGCCGCCGTGGCGGGAGACGCCGTCTATGTCGACTGCGACGTGGAGGAGCCCAACGGGCAGCTGTTCTTCAAGCCGGAAATCACCAATAGCGAGGTCATCAGCGTAAAGCTGCCGGAAATCGACGAAAACAGGTGCGACGGCTGCCGGATCTGCGTCGACTTCTGCAAATTCAACGCGCTAGCTTTTATCAAAAACAAACCGGTGATCTTCAAAGACGTGTGCCACTCCTGCGGCGGCTGCGCTCTTCTATGCCCGCGGCACGCTATCAAAGAGGTGGAAAAAGAGATCGGCGTCATACAGAGCGGCACGTCCGGGCGGGTACAAGTTCACGCCGGCGCCCTGAACCCGGGAGAAGCGTCCGGCGTTCCAATGGTGAAAGCGCTGCACAAAACGTACGCCGCCGAGCGCGAACGGCCCGTGTTCATCGACTGCCCGCCCGGCAGCGCGTGCATCGTTATGGAGAGCATCAAGGACGCGGACTATTGTGTTCTGGTTGCCGAGCCGACGGTGTTCGGCGTGCATAACCTGAAAATGGTTTGCGAACTAGCGGACGTATTTCATAAACCGCACGGCGTCGTGCTCAATAAGTGCCTGATGGCTGAAAACCCGGCGGAGACATTCTGCCGGAAACATCAGGTCCCGGTTCTGGGCAGGATACCGTTTGACAGTAAGCTGGGCAAGCTGAATTCCGGCGCGAAGATCGCCGCGCGCGAAAGCGAACATTACCGGGAGCTGTTTTCAGGGCTGCTGAATACCGTATCGGAGGAGGCGCGGCATGAAACAGCTGCTTATTCTCAGCGGTAAAGGCGGCACCGGCAAGACGACGGTGGCGAGCGCTTTCATCCGGCTTGCGCGCGCAAGAGTTTACGCGGACTGCGACGTAGACGCGCCGAACCTGCATCTGACCATGATGCAATCGATCGAACCCCAGCATACGGACTATTACGGTATGCCAAAGGCCGTCATAGACAATGCAAGGTGCGTCGCGTGCGGCGTATGCAAAGCCAACTGCAGGTTTGAAGCGATTTCGGATGATCCGTACGCAGTCGATCCGTTTGCCTGCGAAGGCTGCGGCGTCTGCGAAGCGGTCTGCCCGGAAGGAGCCGTATCGATGCAGCCGTCCATAGCCGGGGAGCAGATGCTCTACGCGGATGACGGCGTCGTCTTTTCGACGGCCCGGCTTAAAATGGGTAGCGGCACTTCCGGAAAGCTGGTCAGCGAAGTAAAAAAGCAAATGGTGGCAGCGGCGGACAAAGAAGCCGATATCGCTGTCGTCGACGGTTCGCCGGGTATCGGCTGTCCCGTAATCGCTTCGTTGAACGGCGCGAGCATGGTGCTGATCGTTACCGAACCTTCGATTTCCGGGCTGAGCGATATGGAACGCATCGTCCGCACGGCGCAGATATTTCGCACGCCGCTGTGCGTGTGCATCAACAAAGCCGACGTCAACGAGGAAATCGCGGAGCGGATCGAGCGGTTTTGCGAGGAAGGCGGACTGCCGTTTGCCGGCAGGATTCCGTTTGACCCGCAGGCGGTAACGGCGATCAACAGCGGCGCTACCATCGTGGATACGCCATGCCCTTCGGGTGAAGCGGTGAAGGCGGTTTTCGAAAGCGTGATGCGATTAATCGGCATAAAAACCGGAGGAACAACGGCTTGAACGTATCTGTTCTGGCGGAAAACTACGCCGTATCGGACGAGTTTGAAAGCGAACACGGCCTGAGCCTGTTTGTCGATACTCGGCGGCACAGGCTTCTATTCGACTTCGGTGCGAGCGGGCTGTTTGAACGCAACGCAAATCAGATGGGCGTCGACCTGTCGAATGTGGATATAGCCGTGCTGTCTCACGGCCATTACGATCACGGAGGCGGGCTGCGGACGTTTTTTCAGATCAACCAAGCCGCAAAGGTGTATCTGCAAGCTCGTGCGTTTGAAGCGCATTATTCCAAACGGGCGGGCGGCGAAACGGCGTATATCGGGTTGGACCAATCGCTGCTGCCGAATAACAGATACGTGTTCTGCGGCGAAAGCCGCGTCATCGACGACGAGCTCGAGGTGTTTTCGGACGTTTCGGCACAGCGGCTGGCGCCCGCGTCCAATAAAAACCTGCTCGTTCAATCGGACGGCGGGTTTGCGCGGGACGAGTTTGCGCACGAACAGAATCTGATCGTCCGGAAAAACGGCGGAACGCTTCTGATCGCGGGATGCGCGCACAAAGGCATCGTGAACATCGTCGAACGATTTCACGAGAAAAACGGAGCGTATCCCGATGTTGTGATCGGCGGGTTCCATCTGAGCAGCCGCGGCGCGCTTCTGCATGAAGATGCTGATATCGTTGACGCGATCGGGAAGAATCTTCTCAATACGAACGCGCTGTACTATACGGGCCACTGCACGGGTAAGGCGGCGTTCGAGCGACTGAAGGCAATCATGGGCGAAAAGATCCGCTATATCTCCGGCGGCGATCAATTCGACCTGTCGATATAAGAATAAGAAACGAATCTGACTTGGAGGAATAACAATGAAAATTGCAGTAGCAAGCGCGGGCGCGCAGGTAACACAGCACTTCGGGCACTGTGAGAACTTCATCGTATTCGACGCCGAAAACGGTGCGATCGTGGGCCAGGAGACGATTCCAAACCCGGGACACAGGCCGGGCTTCCTGCCGAACTTTCTTGCCGACCGCGGGGTGAACGTCATCATCAGCGGCGGCATGGGCGGCGGCGCCGTCGAGATTTTCAACGAACGCAACATCGAAGTGATCACGGGTGCCGCGGGCGGCGCGTCGCAAGCGGTTGAACGCTACCTCGCGGGAGAGCTGCGCTCGACCGGTTCGATCTGCCATGAACACATGCATGCAGACGAGTGCGGGAGTTGAGCAATTGAATAGCCTGCAGGCCTGCGGAAGAATACAAAGAACTGTTAAACAAGGGAGGAAAACCAATGCCTGACTTTGGACACCCGTTTTCGGGACTTGCGAAAGAAAAGAAACTGACGGATGCTGAACTCATCCGTTCCATCCGCTTCATGATATCGGCGGAATATGAGGCGATTCAACTCTATATGCAGCTGGCGGAATCCACCGACAATAAACTTGCGATCGAGGTACTCGAGGATATTGCAGACGAGGAACGGGTGCATGCGGGCGAGTTCCTCCGCCTGCTGTATGAATTGGCTCCTGATGAAGCGAAACTCTATCAAGAGGGCGCCGAGGAGGTAGAAGAGGAAATCGACAAACTGAAGAAATAAACGGCCGGAAAGCGTGAATGAGCAATACGACACGGCGCGAGGTTTCGTTCATAGGAAAAGTCCCTGATTCAGGGGCTTTTTTTGTTGCCGGGGAATAACCCGATCTTCAATACGCACGTTCCGAATGCAGTATCCTTCCGCGGGTATCATACGTCGTCAGAAGCACAGAATAATACTGCTATGCGTGAAAACAAATATTAAATGTGAAATACATAGCATCTTAGTGGCAAGCGTTTGACAACTTTCGAAACAAGTATTTATACTGGAATCAATACTTGTAACATGCTCTGTTTTACTGATCTTGATTGACTTTTCTCTATTCACACTCACTCCAATACACAGGATCAACACCTGATATATTTTAAAAATTCCCACTATTAATCGATAATGGATCGTGTTTTTTTGTGCATTTCCGAAAGCGCCGACAGCGGACGCCTGTTGCCGGAGAGGAAAAATGCACCTATCAGCAATTACATTGTAACAAACAGGGGGTAACGCTATGTTCTGCAACAAGTGCGGTAAAGAAGTACCGGAAGGTTCGGCATTCTGCAATTTCTGCGGCGCGGAGGTTCCCGCGTCCGTTCGGCGGACAACACCGGACATAAAAGAACAACCCGAAGAAGACGCGCCGCCGGTGCAAAAGAAACCGAAAAAGACTGCGACGGCAGCAAACCAGAAAAAAGCGGAAGCGCCTGAAAACCCGCCCGCCAAACCGGGCGAAACGGACGGCGAGAAGGCGAAAACGAAGAAATGGGTGCTGATCATCAGCATAGCAGCGAGCGTCGTTTTGATCGGTATTATCCTGATAGGCACTCTACTGCTAAAACAACCGAATCGCAGCGAAACCGACGACAGCAATTTTTCGTTTCAGGTATCACGACAAGATTCGGATACGATGGATCAATCGGCAAACTCTGCAGAGGAATCGGCAAATGAAGGGGAGTCGCTCGTACAAACTGCCGCCAAAGGTGTACAACGCATCATCATCTGGAACAACGCTATTGAAGGCCTGACTGCAAGCGATCAGCCACGGTACAAAGGTGACCTGCGATCTGCATACTCTATTCGAGAAGTATATGAAAAGTGCGATATACAGGGAAATGATGACATTACCGTAGAGATCATCGGCTCCGATGGGTTTATCGCCGAAGAGCCGCTAAGGGATATCCTCAAGAAGTACTTAACGCTTGAAGGGGACGACGAGCCGGTTGTCGTTGGCGAATCACAGAATCCCGACCTGACAGTCTGGGAGATCGCCTATATCATCTTTGATACGGATGCGATTATGATCTCCTACAAGGATAAGATCAACGTAGCAGACGTGTTTGAAGCAATCGGAATGGTCAAAGCGGATAGTTATGACTTTATCTGCACTGATGGATATACCTACACCGTAGCTGTCGAAGATATCGGAGATTGTTATATCTCATGGATTGAAGACCGCGTGGATGCAGAAATTCCTGGTATTGACGATAGCACGCTATTTAGTATTTTGTACATCCAACCCAGCGCATAGCCAAAGCTTCTTTGATTTACGTACGGTTGAAGAACTTGACATCGGAATAAACAGATAGAAATTTGGGGGTTAAAGAAATGTTCTGCAACAAGTGCGGTAAAGAAGTACCGGAAGGTTCGGTATTCTGCAATTTCTGCGGCGCGGAGGTTCCCGCGTCCGTTCGGCAGACAACACCGGATATAAAAGAACAACCCGAAGAAGACGCGCCGCCGGTGCACAAAAAACCGATAAAAAATACGGCAAAAGAACTGAAAAAAACAGAAGAACCCCCGAAAGCCGCGATTCAACAGGAAACACCAGAAAGTTTGCCCTCCAAACCGGGCGAAACGGACGGCGAGAAGGCGAAAACGAAGAAAACCGTGCTGATCATCAGCATCGCGGCTGGCGTCGTCTTGATCGGCGTCATCCTCACGGGTATCCTGCTGATGAACCGGCCGGACGGCAATCAAACGAGCACCGGCGGCGAGTCCTTTCAGGTCTCGCGGGAAACGGCTGCTCCGGTGAAGACGCAGGCGCCGAAAAAGACGGCAAACGATTATGCCGACGACGACTTTTTAGATGCGCTGCAGCAAAGCGTGCTGAATACAATGAAGGTTGAAGCAAGAGGTGACAGCTCGCAAGCGCTCGCCGAATCCTATCAAAAGGAGTTAGGCGATTTGGAAGCATTTCGAAACAAATCGTTTTCCGATGATAGTATTAAACGATACATGGAGAAATACCTGTCCGGGTTGGAAACGCAGATCAATGCCGCGGAACTGGAGGAAGAAGCTCCATCGGAATTTCAAATCCAATGGCAAACAGGCGGCGTCGAGCGACTGGAAGCGTTAACCGGGTTGAACGAAGGATACGGCTTCATGAAAAGCAACGCGGAATTCAAAGAACACTACCTTGATAACTTGGAATACGCAGCATTTCATCTGGAAGCGCTTCAGGCGATTGAAAACGATTTAGCCGGACAGACGCATGGTGGTGATTTTGAATATTTTCTGGATGGCCGGAAATTCTATTTTAAATTGACCAATCACACTTCATACACATATACGACTTACTTCAAGCTGGTGTTATCAGATTCCGATTATATTCCCTATTTCGAAGATACCATAACGATCAAAGATATCAAACCAAACGAAACATTCGAAGTGGCCTTTAGCATTCCCAGCGAATCCAAGTTCCGTGACGGGCACTGGCAATGGTGGAGTTGGTACGACAATATTACGGAATGATGGTTGCAAACAAACGGAAATGTGAAGTCAAATCGTTCATGTGCGGTATCAATACGTACAGTGACAGAACGGAGACAGCGGCGGATCAGCGTAGATGGAAGCTAAAGATAATTTTCGGCACGAATCTTCAGGAGGATAGAATATGTTGGCATGGGTTTTATATTTCTTAGCGGCGTTGTTCGTAATACTCGCGGCGGCGCTGATGTGTCTGATCAAAAAAACGACGATACGGATCATATGTATAGCGGTGCTTCTGTTCGTCTGCATTGTGATCATGACGATACTCCTGCTGGGCGTACGGGGCGACGGGGTCGAATTGCGGATTCCGCTGATCGTATTTTTCGTGCTGTCGCTCTTGATGATCGGCGCGGCGATCTGGATGTGTACGGCGGAGAAGAAGCGGATACGTATCCTGCTGGTCGCGCTTTGGCTGCTGATCTATTTTATCGCGTGTCTCTTCCTGCTCGTTTTCACTTCGGGGGAACGGCGCTTTGGCAGCGTACTCGTCCGGTACAGCTATGAGCGGACGGGGATCGCTGAGGTGTTCAAACGCGACGGGCGCAGCCTTTGGGAGGATTTTAAAGATCAGTTCGGTAAGAATAAATCCAAGCCGGGGGGTCAAGACCGGCCGGGGGACGATTCACCCGAAGAAAGGCAGGTTGTTGAAACCGTATGTCTCAATGGCGGAGATACCCACTTGGTCGGGCTGCGTTCCGACGGAAGCGTTGTTGCAGTCGGCCCAAACTGGCATGGGGAATGCGACGTGTCGGGATGGTCCGATATTGTCGCGGTTACAGCCAACATGTCGTATACCGTTGGTTTGAAATCGGACGGTACCGTGGTTGCAACCGGTAAGAACGACCATGGCCAGTGTAACGTTTCGTCCTGGAGCGATATCGATGCGATTGCGGCGGGCGAAACGCACAGCGTAGGGCTGAAAAAGGACGGCACGGTCGTCGCCGCGGGGAATCATCAGAACGGTGCGTGTGAAGTGGATGGATGGAACGATATCGTTTCCGTTTCGGCGGGAGATAATTATACGGTGGGACTAAAAAAAGACGGAACGGTGATAACGACCGGCAGCGATAAAGATAGCGATGTCGATACCTGGAGCAACATCATCTCCGTTTCAGCGGGGGACGACGTTGTCGTCGGACTCAATGCGGACGGAACGGTGGTTGTTTCGGATATATTCAACTCGGGGGATTGTGACCAATATCAGCTGCGCGAAGCGGAGAACTGGACGGATATCGTTTCTGTTTCGGCAGGCGGAAGACACATCGTGGGCCTGAAGAAGGACGGAACAGTCGTAGCGGTCGGGAACAACATTAACAGGCAATGCGAAGTGGGTTCATGGAAAGATGTTGTGAAGATCGCGGCTGTCGGGAACAGAACCATAGGCATTAAGGCTGACGGAACGATTTTAGCGAACGATACACAACCCGTGTTCAGCGAGGTGCTGAACTGGACGAACGTCTGCGGTGAATTTGAGGAAGAAAAGGAAGAGCCGATGAACTTCGTCGCGCCGACATTTACTCCCACGCCGACGCCCACACCGACGCCGACGCCTACGCCTACGCCGACACCAACGCCGAGACCGGCAACTACGCCGAGAGGCAGCGACTGAACACTGACGACAACGGCACCGCGCCGCGGACGCAGCGTATGCGGGCGAACCGTACCGCATACACAGGGAAATGGAGATGAAGAAATTCTTCCGTTGGAACAAACGCATAGCGGACGCCTTTTGGGAGAAATGCGGCTATTCCGACCGGAGGTTTTATCGCTATTACGAAAAAAAGGTGCGAAGCCTGCTCAAACCGGGCATGCTCGTCTATGACGTCGGCAGCGGCGGGGGCTGCTGTTATGCACACGGCAAAGATGAAGCCGACGGCATCAGGATCATCGGCCTGGATATCGATTACGTGCGGCTGAGGAAAAACAGCGCCGTCGACGAGAGGATCGTAACCGATATCACAAGGGAGATACCGCTGCCGTATGGTCAAATCGACATGCTTACGTCAAGCTCCGTGCTGGAGCATTTATCCGATCAGACGACGTTTGTGAAAAACGCGTATGCCGCGCTGAAAGACGGAGGGATTTTTGTCAGCGTATTTCCGGGCAAATTCGCCCTTTTTGCGCTGATCAACAGAGCGCTATCAAACCGCCTGGCGCAAAAGCTGCTTTTTATGATCTATCCTCATTTGAAAGACGCGAGCGGCTTTCGCGTTTATTACGACAAAACGTACTTCACGGCGTTTCGGCGGCTGTTGCGCGAAAACGGGTTTACGGTGCTGGATATCAAGTGCAACTATTACCAATCCGATTACTTCGGATTTTTTCTGCCGTTTTACTTCTTGAGCCTGCTTTGGGATGCGTTTTGCCGGCTGTTTCGTATCAGGAACCTGTGCTCGCAGCTTTGCGTTGCCGCTGTGAAGCAGCCTTCGGACGAAATACAACAAGGGTGAAGCGGGTTTGTCAATGCATGAGTCATATTACGGATTCCGCCGGGCGCAGGCCGGGATCAGATCAGGATATCCGGCCGGTTTTCGGATACGTATGAGAGCCAGTCGCCGGTCTCTATGAGTTCCTCTCTTGCGAGCTCCGTCAGCAGCCGCTCGTGATCCGTCAAAGGATTGTTGAATGCTTCCAAGGCCTCGGAATACAGCGCGACCATGCGCTTGCCGTCTCTGAGTTTCCGCTCCAGCGACAGCTTTCCATAATAGCTCGACACCACGAACGTGAGGGCGGGTACGATGCCGAGCAGGATTTTAAAGACGCTGCGCACGCTGAAGAAATGATCGGTGTGCGGCGGCGCCAGCCGGACGAGCCAGCCGGGCAGAGCGAGCCCGCGGCCGATCCAGGCGGGAAACAGGAATTCCAGCGCCACAACCGCAATAAAGAACAGAATCGTAAACGCCAGCAGAACGCCTGAGATCATGCTCTGGCGTTTCAGCCTGACGGTGTTCTTTGCCACCGTTTTTTTCTGATAGCTTAGCTGATCCGACATCCAGACGGCGCATATGTCCGCGGGAGCATCGGGAAGCGGCCAGCCGCCGTGCGGCAGCGTGTTCATCGCTTCCCGGATCCAGGGCGAGATGGTCCGCTGCGACCAGGGCATCAGGTCTTCCGCACAGACGTCCAGCCCGGATGCCAGAAGGTTCAGTTGCACGCGGAGCGTCTCTGCAAACAGGCGGTATTCGATGTATTTTTTGTGGCAGCGCCCGTGTTTCGTACGAAAGAAGATAAACAGCGCGACCGCCGCGATCAGCCCGTAAGAAATCAGAAAAAGATTCGCTTCGAGTTCGTCGTAAAAAAGGAACGAAACGACAAGCAGCGCGCCGGTTGCGCAGAGCCACTTCAACATATTCAGGTATTTATCGCGAAATCGCAGCGCGAGCGTGTCTGCGAGGCGATACGTTCGATCAAGCGGTTTTGCCGCCGGGCCGAGCTGTTCCGCCGTATCGGCGTCGAACACGCCGCAGGATTTCGTAAGATTGAGGCCGCCGGCGTCCTTGTTGAAAGCGTTCGTGTCGTTCAGCAGTTCCCTTAGCGCTCCTTCTGCGTTTTCGAGCAGCCGCGACGTAAGCGCGCCGTCCGGCGGTGTTTCACCCGATACGCGGGGGGTGACGATCTGCAGTACGATGCCTTCGTCCGGCGCGGTCAGCAGCGTGTCCGGCGCGCGGTACGCCCGCTTCATCTTGAAATCCACGGCTTCGGCGGTGCCGCAGCAGCCGCTTTCGCCCGCAAGCCCGTCCCACAACGCCAGCAGCACATGACAGTGCCGCGCCAGATAAACGCCCGCCTTTCGGTAAGCGTAGTCGCGCGTTCCGTCGTCTTGCCGTTCCGTATCCGGCGCGACGAAAACCGACGCGGCTTCGTTTACAAGATCGCGAAACTCAATCAGCGCGGCGTTTGAAAAATCCTTTTCAAACTCCGCCTGTTCCATGGGAAGCGGAACGAGCAGCTTTATGCCGAGGTCGGAAGCGACCCTGCCGCACAGCTGGTCCGCGCCCTCGGCAAGGCTCGTCATGCAGTAAAATTCGGTATTCGGGCACAGATCCATCCAGGCGGCCAGCTGATCGCGAATCAGTCGCCTAAGTACGGGGATGTCCTCGTTTCTCAAATCGCGATGACCCGTTACGCCTACGACGAACGGAACGCCGCCGATCGGCGCGCACATGCGTTCTTTCACTCCGCCTGTCAAGCGCTTTGCATCAACGGTAGATGTACCTTGTGAAATTCTCGTCTTATTTTTATACATAATCAAAACCCCGCCTTTCCCGCGCCGGTGGCCACGGCGATCGCGGAAGCGCAGATTTTTTTGTAATAATCGTCCGCGCGCGGAACGAAGTCCTCATACCGGATCGCGGACTTTTTCACACGCTTGCCGCCGTCCAAAAACAGGCCGACGGCGTCGATATGGTCTACGCGTTTTTCAAACAGCGCCAGAGCCTCCCCCGCGTCCAGCCTGAGAACGCCGGAGACTTCACCGGGGTCGGGCGAAAAATCGTTGAGCTCATAGACGGATTCATAGAGATAGACGCTGTTAAATTCATTGTTGAAGAAATCGGTTATGTGTTCTGCATACGTACGTACGCCCAGATACTGCAGTTCGTCGAACGCAACGTCTACACCCAGCTCCAGATGTGCTTTGCCCACCGCGTCGCGGTCGGTTTCTCCCGCGAGCAGGTGGCGCCCGGTGGTGATATCGAGAAGGCCCGGAAAATCGGATTTTTGCATGCTGCGCTGCTGCACATAGATCTGGGGCAAGGCGCCGTTTTTGCCGTAGAACCAGCAGTGGCACGTCTTATGCCATAGCCCGAGCTTATGTGCCTGCCGGCGCAGCGCAGTGCCCGCCCACCCCATCTCGTCGTCATAGATATCCAGCATGGCTTCCGATTGCTGCAAAACGGCCTGCGCCGGTTGCCGGGCGCGCAGAACGCGGCGGATCACATCGGCGAGCTGCCGGCCGGCGGACTGGATGTCCCCGGTTGCTGAAAAGCGTTGAGCCACGGAAAGATAATAGGAAAACGCGTCGCTGATTTTCACCTGTTCGAGCATGACGGTCACGATCGGAACGCGGCTCTCTACGGCAAGGTCGACCTCCCGCAGAACCTGCATGGAGTCGTTGGCGCTGACAGAAAACATCAGCGCAAGCACGCGCGCGTTGCGGATAGCCTGCGTGATAGAGGCCGCCCAGTGGCTGCCGGGGAGTATGTCGCGCGGAGCCATCCAGCAGGCGGCCCCACTCTCCTCCAGACACCGGCAGACTTCCTGCGCCGCATCCGTATTCTGCGACGAGTAACTGATGAACACGTCGAACAAGTTGAACCACTTCCTTCGGCAGTATTTCCGGATGGACAAGCGCGGTTGCATGAACCTTTAAAATACTTGAGACACTTCTAATCATACGGATCGACTCAAACGGGCGTGGGCGAGTTAAACGAGCCGGATTCGCTGCGGGCGGCGCGTTCGCTCGCTTTTGATTATACAATCGATCCGAAATGAAGTCTACATCCATACGCGTCCGATTTTGATCCATCGAAGCGTTGTACCGGCCAAACGGAACTGGCCGGACAATGCATATGACTTTCACGAGGCTGAAAAAATCTATTCCTGGCAGTCGATTTAATAGCATTGCTTGTTCTTGAAATAAAATTGGTTTATGATATGTAGAGATATTTTCATACTGATATAAGCTCCATCGAAATCGTGGCGCGCATCGTACGAGATGTGCAGAATCCTTTATAAATTGATCCGATTCTGGAGGTGTTTATTTGGCTACGCGATCAAAATTCCCCGTGTACCGCGGTGAGAAACCGTATATCTTCATCAGTTATGCGCACGATGACAGCGAACTGGCGCTGTCTGTCGCTGAAGAGCTGAACCGGCGCAATTACCGGGTCTGGTACGATGAAGGCATCGAAGCGGGTATGAAATGGCCGGAATACATCGCCACGCACCTGTTCAGGGCCGCGCTTGTGATGTTCTTCCCGTCGAAGAAGTTCAACGGCAGCCATAATTGCGAGAGGGAAGTCAACTTTTCCGTCGACATGAAGAAACCCATGATCTGCGTGTCCCTTGACGATTCCGAACTGCCGCCGGGGCTGAAGATGCAGCTTTCGACGTCGGCGTGCGTTCCCGCGTCCGCGCGCGCGGCGGAGACGGTGGACCGCCTGATATCGTCCGGCGCGCTGAGCGAAGAGCTGATCGGCGACGGGGTGGAAGGATACGCCGTGGAAAACGGACGCGCAAAGCGCCGCTTCAACGCCTCTCTGTTTTTCGGCATCGTCGGTGTCGTGCTCGCGCTGGGGTTCGGCTTCGCGCTGCTGGGTTATATGCAGGGATGGTTCGGGGAAAAGTCCGGCCTGCAGAAGGACTCTATTACAATCACACAATCCGGAGACGAGAGCGGGGATCAGAACGCGGAAATCACGATGTGGACGAGCCAGGTTTCGCGCGATCTGTTTCTTTCGCAGGTGAGCGGAGACGCGCTGTACTGCTGCGGCAATTCGTTCGTCAGCACGCGCGCGGCCATCGAATACAAGAACGGAGAATTCCTCGTTGGCGGCAAAGCGATGCAACGAGGCGATATCTCCGAATTGGATGTCATTGCGGGGCACACAAACCTAATAGAGCTGTCGCTTTGTTATGAGAGCATAACGGACATCTCCGCCCTTTCCGGCCTCGGCAGTCTAACCTATCTGGATCTTTCGGGCAACGAAATAAGCGATATCGCCCCGCTGACGAACCTGGCGCAGCTTTCGACGCTGAAACTGATGCATACGCAGGCGGCGGATCTGACGCCGCTGCTTTCCATGACCTCGCTGAAGAAACTCTATGTGAGCTACGATATGGTGGATTCTATAGCGGACATACTTGCCGGTGATTTTGAGGTGGTCGTTACAGAATAATCAAAATGGGGGGGACAAATGCAGTACAAACCATACGCCGGAAACGGCAAACCTTTTTTGTACGCCATGTTCACATCCGAGGATCGGGAAACCGCTCAACCTATTCTGGAAGAAATAGCCGGGCGCGGTTATTCGATTTGGCCAAGCGCGCGGTTCGACAGGCGGCGCATCGACAAAGCGGCACTGGCCGTCCTCTTTCTGACGCCGGAAGCCGCCGCGGACGAAGCGGTGAATCAGACGATCAACTACGCCGTGCAGAAGGACAAGACGGTGCTTGTGGTTCACCTGGCGCCGACGCAGCTTTCTCCCGCGCAGAAGCTAATGCTATACACACTGCAGGGCATCCTGCGCTACGACAGCGGCTCGGACGAAGCGTTTTATGAAAAACTTTTTGGCTCCGCGCTATTAAAAAACCTTCGGGTGACGCCGGCGCAGAAGCGCGCATCGCGAAGGCTGGCCTTGCTGCTGGGAGGGGCCGCAATAATCGCGGCGGCGGCGGTGGCGTTGTTGACGCTCAAACCCGCCGACACTACGGTTCCCGAAGGTTCTCTGATGGCGGAACTCGGTTACAGCGGAAACATGGAGGATATCACGAGCATCCTCATCTTTGGCGAAAGTGTGATCGAGGGTCAAAACGAGTATCCATTCACTCTATGCAGCAGCGGGTATGATCTGGATACCGAGCAATGGTACGACACGATTGCATATGGCGACAAGTACGGCGAAACAATCGAAAGATATGGTGAAATCAACGATATTTCGGATTTTGCGCAGCTGGAAAACCTGTATGAGCTCTCCATCGCGGGAAATCGGGTGACCGATATCAGCCCGCTGTTCCAGCTGAAAAACCTGGAAATTCTGAACATCACGGGAAATCCGGTCGGCGATTTGAGCGGCATCGAAGGAATGGAATCGCTCAAGACCCTCTACATCGCGGGCACGCAGG
Source organism: Christensenellaceae bacterium (assembly GCA_963675855.1). Classification (GTDB taxonomy): domain Bacteria; phylum Bacillota; class Clostridia; order Christensenellales; family CAG-138; genus UBA7703. The sequence continues at coordinate 2,696,501 of OY776633.1, read as the reverse complement.
TGCAAACACTTGTGCCGCTGGACGGATGCGAAAATCTAAAGATGGTATTTGTGGACACCGAGCAGTATTCTGATTTTGAGGGCGACGGAGGGGCACGTGCCTATACGCTGGTAAAAACCGGCCCGAGGGAGGAGCTCAAATGGCTTAATTGCGGTTTTTACGGAGGAATAACAAATGATTGGAACGACTTTGTGCCATATACTATGATTGTTGGCACAAGAAGCGGGAATATCTACGACGACTATGTTTATGCGTTGTTTAAAAACGGAGAACCGATCCGATTCGACGGACAGGGAACGATATTGTGGGGCGATGGATCACAAGTCCAAGAGTTTCTGTTGAACCAAACGGACTTTGGAGACTACGATCCATCCGCGGAATATACACTGGTTGCGTCTTACGGTGATTGGAGCGTGACCATACTGCTCTATCACGAGTCTGTGGATAATTGCCAGCAGATCATCGCAGATACCGTATATCCACAATGACAGCAGGATGAAAGCTGCCGCGAAACTGCCGCGAAGCAAAAATTGGAGGAAATAAATGCAATATCGGGCTTATGCCGGGAACGGGAAACCCTTTCTATACGCGGCGTTCGCGCAACAAGATAACGCGGAAGCACAATCGATTTTAAAGAGCATGGCCGGGCACGGTTATTCGATTTGGCCAAGCGCGCGGTTCGACAGGCGGCGTATCGACAAAGCGGCGCTGGCCATTCTCTTTCTGACGCCGGAAGCCGCCGCGGACGAAGCGGTGAATCAGACGATCAACTACGCCGTGCAGAAGGACAAGGCGGTGCTCGTGGTTCACCTGGCGCAAACGCAGCTTTCCCCCGCGCAGAAGTTGATGCTCAACACTTTGCAGGGCATCCTTCGCTACGAATGCGCATCCGAAGACGCGTTTTACGAGAAGCTTTTCGGTTCGGCGCTGCTGCGCGATCTTGAGGTGACTCCGGCGCAGAAAAACGCTTCCCGCAGGCTGACATGGCTGCTCGGCGCCGGCGCCGTGGTTGCGGCTGCCGCGGCGGTGCTGCTCACGCTCCGTTTGAACCAAACGGTGCCGGAGGATTCGTTGGCTGCGCAGCTCGGATACAGCGGCAAGATGAAGGATATCACCAGTATCCTGCTCTATGGCGAACGCATCGGTACAACCCGAAGCGAAAAATCCTTTACCGGTAGAGAGTGCGACTGGGAAAATGAACTCTGGAACGATACGATCTTATACGACGACGCGGGAGAGGTTGCGAACCTTGGCGATATCAGCGATATATCGGATTTTGCGCAGTTAAACAATTTGACCGAACTCTCGATTGCGGGGAACCAGGTATCCGATATCAGTCCGCTGTTCGAGCTGAACAAACTGGAATATCTGGATATTGCGGGAAATCCGGTGGACGATCTGAGCGGGATTGAGTCGCTGCGGTCGCTGCATACGCTCTGCATCGCGAACACGCGGGTGCAAAACCTTGCGTCGCTGGACGGGTGCGAAAACCTGAAGACCGTATACGTCGATCAGGATCAATACGCCGCTTTTGCCAATGATGGTGAACCGCGCGCTTATCTGCTGGTCGAAGTCGGCCCGAAAGAGGATCTCAGGTGGCTGTCGGTCCATATCTTCGGCGGGGTCGAGGAAACCGGAAGCCCCGATTCGACATACGCCGTCTATGTTCAGACGAAGAGCTGGAACGATTACGAAGAATATGAATACGCAGTTTACAAAAACGGCAAACAGGTTCGAATTTCCGGGCGGGAACGCGAGCGGATCTTCGGCGACGGAGAAGAGAGGAAACTGCACCTGCATCTGAATCAGTCGGATTTTGGACCATATGATCCTGCCTCGGAGTATATGTTTGTCGTATCCTACAAAGAATGGAGCGCGACCTATCAAATCTGGCACAAATTCGACAGTGCGAACCAATCTGGATCCAGCTGCCAGCTCGTTGATACCAACACGTACTAGCGAAAAAAATATACCGAAACAATCAGGAAACATGCAGGAGGGGAACGTGATTCAGAAACCATACGCGGGGAACGGCAAGCCGTTTATCTACGCGCAGTTTGCGCCTGATGACCGTGAAAGCGCGGAAGAAATTCTTGCGATCATGCGCGAAAGAGGATACGAGATCTGGCTGAGCGAACGGTTCGACAGGCGGCGCATGGAAAAATCCGCGCTCGCGCTCTTCTTCCTTTCTCCAGCCGCCGCGGCGAATGAGCGGGTGAATCTCGGCGTCAGCCGGGCGGCGCAGGCAAACCATCCGATGCTCGCCGTCCACCTCGCGCCGACCGAGCTGACGGCTGCGCAAAAGCTGTTGTTAAACACGCAGCAGGCGATTCTCCGGTACGAATTTGATACGGAAGGTGCTTTTTTCGAGAAGCTCTTCGGCTCGCGCATGCTGCAGAACCTGCGGGTGACGCGCGCGCAAAAACGTGCCGCGCGCCTGACGGGGCTTGCGGTCGGCGGCGGGGTACTGCTCGCGGCGGCGCTCGCGGCGATCCTGCTGCTCCGGCCGGACGCGGTGGTGCCGGAAGATTCGCTGATGGCGCAGCTGGGTTTTTCCGGGCGCATGAGCGATATAACGAACATTTATATTTACGGGAAAGATATTGCGCAGGAGCGAAACGACCGGGTTATCATCAGCGTGATTTACGACAGCGTAAAAGACAGCACCAGCAAATCCGTGTTCTATAACGACCTGAGCAGCGAGGCCGCGTACGGGGATATCGAAAATATCGCTGATTTTCAGCAGCTGAAGAACCTCAAAGAGCTTTCGATCGCCGGCAACCAAGTCGAAAACATCAGCGCGCTGTATCGGCTGCGCAAACTGGAATATCTGGATTTATCGGGGAATCCCGTCTCCGATATCGACGGAATCGGCAGGCTGAAGCGGCTGAAAACGCTCTGTATCGGCGGCACACAGATAACGGATATTTCCGCGCTGGACGCATGCAAGAATCTCGAGCAGGTGTTCGTCGACCCGGAGCAGTACCATATGTTCTCGGCCGAAGCGAGCCAATACCGCTTCGCGATTACATCAATCGGGCCGCAGGAGGAATTGAAAAAACTATACTGCCATATTTTCGGCGGACCGGACGATAACTGCGCTTATGGCCTTTATGCAAGAACGGTAAGCGGCAACGTGTATGAAGACTATACGTATGAATTTTATAAAAACGATCGCCAAATTCAAATTACCGGGCGCGCCTACGACGATGAAATCATGGATAAAACCCATTTGCTCATCGACGAAGCCGCGATGGGCAGATATGACAAAACGGCAAAATACACGTTGGTTGTGAAGTATGGATCGAGCAGCGCGACGTATCAAATGTGGCACGCTATGCATTTAAACGTAAAAAACTGCAGGGTGGGGGAATTGATCGAGTCGGCCGGATAGCCGCTCGAACATACGATTTACCGATCTGCGCTGCACGGGATATTGAAAATTCTGGTATTCTCTTTTTGATCAGGCATATTTAAACAGGAGTCAGGGATGAAAAAACGACCATATGCAGGGAACGGCAAGCCGTTTATCTATGCGCAGTTTGCGCCGGTGGACCGCGAAAACGCAGAAGAAATACTTTCGGTCATGCGCGAAAGAGGATACGAGATCTGGCCGAGCGAACGGTTCGACAGGCGGCGCATGGAAAAATCCGCGCTCGCGCTCTTCTTCCTTTCTCCAGCCGCCGCGGCGAATGAGCGGGTGAATCTCGGCGTCAGCCGGGCGGCTCAGACAAACCATCCGATGCTCGCCGTCCACCTCGCGCCGACCGAGCTGACGGCTGCGCAAAAGCTGCTGTTAAACACGCAGCAGGCGATTCTCCGGTATGAATTTGATACGGAAGGTGCTTTTTTCGAGAAGCTCTTCGGCTCGCGCATGCTGCAGAACCTGCGGGTGACGCGCGCGCAGAAACGCGCGGCGCGCCTGACGGGCTTTGTGTCAGGTGGCGGGATGCTACTTGCTGCCGCGCTCGCTGTCATGTTTGCGATTGGCGTCAATGCGGAAATACCGGATGATTCTCTGCTGGCTCAGCTGGGTTACGGCGGGCGCATGAACGATATAACGAACCTCTATGTCTACGGACAGGAGACGCGCGATACCCGTGGAGAACACACCATCTGCGGTACGGTGTACAACTGGCAGAAACAAGTCTGGCACGACATGGTTTTCTTCAATGATGCGGACGAAGAGACCGAGGCGGGCGACATCAGCGATATTTCGGATTTCGCGCAGTTAAGAAACCTTGAGGAGTTATCCGTCGCGGGGAACCAGATTGCCGACGTTACTCCGCTCTTCAGGCTGCGCAAGCTGAAATATCTGGATATTGCCGGCAACCCGGTAAGCGATCTGAGCGGCATAGGCGCGCTGGACGCGCTGGAAGAGCTGAATATTGCGGGGACGCAGGTGGCGAGCCTCCTTCCGCTGAACAGCTGCGCGAGCCTCCGGAAAGTGTATGTTGACGCGGCACAATTCGCCTTGTTTTCAGACGGCGGCGAGACATACGGATTCGAACTGAACGAAATTGGCCCGTTGCAGGATCTTCTGCATCTTGACACATATCTCATTGGCGGTGCTGAGGGATCCGACGAGCCAAAGCGCCCGTACAGTGTATTTCTGAGAACCCTCACCTGGACGATCTACGACGAATACACCTACGAGGTATTCAAAAACGGAGAACCGATTCGGATCGATAGAATAGAGAATACGACGATTTTTTTCGGAAGAAAAAACGACGAGGTCAATCTACTATTGAATGGGAACGACTTTGGCGGTTACGACACAGGTGCAGAGTATCTGCTGGTTGTGCATTACCATGGGGCGAGCGCAACGTATGAAATCGGGCATATGGATGATAAATCGCGCGAAAATCCGATGTGCCCGGAGCTGATTGATTTCAGCGGGTTTTAACAAGAAGCGGGAGTGCATATGAACGAAAAGGAGCAAGATAGATGAATGAATCAAAACTGCAAAGAAGCGTGGAAGGATTCTTCGAAAAGCTGAAAATTTCCGCCAGCGACGCCGCGGGGAAGAAGGATTATCTCTCGGAGGCGGTTTACGCGTTTTTACAGGACGAGTCGAAGGATACGGCGTTTCAGGTATACGATATTTTCTTCGGTACGTATCGCATCACGTTAAAGGGAACGAGAAATCCGTTTATCGACCTGCTGGACACGCTCCGATCTTATGAGGAGCGCGCCGCGACGCTGATCGAGAAGCAGCGCGACCATTTCGTGCACTCGGTCAACGTGTTCATCCTCGGTCTGGCGATCTATGCTTCCAACGCGCCGTACCGGAACGCGTTTTCCGCCGCGGTGATGGACGAGGCTGGGTATCCCGAGAATTTTCCAACGGCGAGAGAGGAGTTTCTCTTCCGCTGGGGGCTGGCGTCGTTGTTTCACGATGTGGGCTATCCGGTGGAGATCATATCCAAACAGATCGGCAAGTTTTTGAAGTTTGTCACCGACGCGGATCATAACGCGCAGAGCGGCGCGGTCAGGGCGCATCTCGAGTTCGAGAATTTCCGCCGGTTCAATTCGATCGCGGAAGTGCTGCCGAAAAAGGAGTTTGTCAGCCCGTTTTACGAAGAGGACGACAGCTGCGTATATATCGACCTGCTCCAGCCGATCGACCTGCTCGCCCAGCATATGCACCGTACGCTGGATGTGCCGATGCTGCAAATCAAGGACAAACTCGACCTCTACATGACGGAGATGGCAAAAAAAGGTTTCGTCGACCATGGCTTTTACAGCGCGATCATCGTGCTCAAATGGTACGGCTACCTGATTCAGACCACGGGCGAAACGCCGCTGCGGTTTTATCACGCCATCGTGGACAGCGCCTGCGCGATCCTGCTGCACAACTACTACGGCATGACGCTTCTGGATGCGTTTTCGCTGCCGCCGCTGGACGCGCGGCGATATCCGATCGCGTATCTGCTCATGTTCTGCGACGAGATGCAGGACTGGAACCGCATGGGTTACGGCATACTGGAAAAGACCCGCACGCAGATCGCGTCCGCGAATATCGAGATCGACGACCAGCGTTTCCGCATTTCCTATTTCGCAGAAAGGGGCATTATTCCGGCGAAATTTACGGCGGATAAAAACAAGCTCTTCGGGCGGATTTTGAACATAAAGGAGATTTTCCCCAAAGGGCTCGATATCCGCTGCGTCGCGCTGGAGGAGATCTTCCGCTCGGCCGAAAGCGACGCGGCGGTGCCGCGTCCGCTGCTGGACAGCATGGAGCTGCTGGCAAGGGCGATTCACGACGACTATATCCGCAGCCAGAAAGCAAACGGCGCACAGATCCACGTCGGCGAGGATTTCGACAAGCTGGAGCCGTCCGTGCGGTATTCCAACCTCAGACAGGCGATGAACATGGATAAAAAGCTGCATGCTTTGGGCTATGCCCTCGCGGCAAAGGATGCAGAAGGCGAACCTGTTACGAAATTGAGCGCGCCGGTGATTGAGCGATATGCAATGATGGAACACGAGGACTGGATGCAGGGGAAACTCCGCTTCGGATGGAGCTATAGCGCCGAGCGGGACGACGATAAAAAGCTGCACGACTGCCTGCTGCCCTGGGAAGAACTGCCGGAGCATCAGAAACAAAAAGACCGCAACGCCGCGAGAAACGTCGTTTCCCTCGCCGACATCGCGGGCATGAAGGTGATCGGGTTGTAATGTGCGCCGCGAATACGCGACGTCAAACCGGCGGGGCGACTTCCTTTGAACCGCTTTGGAACGTGCGGACGAGCTCCGTTCTGTTTGTAAAAATGAACACCGCAAGATTTGCGCCCCAGATCGCGATGTAAGCAAGCGGGAATCTCCGGAAAAAAAGATAAACGCCCAATATCAGTATTCCGGCGACCGCCGTCCATGCGTCCGTACGGGGCTTATGATCCCTCCATATATGAAACAGCGTTACGACCGCCTGCAGCAGCGCGAGAATGACGGCCAATGCGATAGAGATTTCGAAGTCGGAAAGCGCGCTCCAGATACCGAAACTGACGGCTTTGCATTTTCCGCCCCTGAATTTTAAAAACGGGGAGAAAGCATGGCCAAGGACGGGGGCGATCGCCGCAGGGATCAGGATATTGCCGGACAGCCTGCCCGTCCAGATCAGGATGGCAAGAGGCAGGTACCCTTTCATAAAATCGAGGAATATGCCGAGCAGGCCCCATCCAGCCCCGGCCGACCGCCACAGATTCGCGGCGCCGGGGTTTTCGTCGTTCAATTTGGTGAGGTCCTTGTGAAGCAGAAGCCCGATCCAATGGGAGAACATCAGAGAACCGGAAAAAAACAATAAAACAACGTACAGAATATTAGCCATCACTTCTTTTTCCCCACGCTGATTTCCCGTCCTTTCCAAACGACGGAACCTTTTACCACGATCCTGTATGCGGAATACAATATGACGAATATGAAAAACAGGGAGCTGAAAACATGAAGAACCGGCATGAGCAGTCCGTATTTGCCGGTATACTTCAGAAAATAGATCAGTTGCAGGGCATATAAGACATATCCGATCAGCAGCGGAACCGCCCATGCGTGGTTTAGAAGGAGGAAAACCGGCGCGCAGAAACCGCTGAATAAAAGGCCCACGATCCAGAGAATCACAAAAAGCATCGTCGCGGGTTTGAGATTCGATGTGCTGAGCAGCGCGCCCTTGCCAAAGCCGTTGACCTCGTCCCGGATACTCTGATACATCCGGAAGAATACGGTTTTATAGCCTATGAAGTTCGTCACGTTTATGCCTGCGTCGAGAAACCGTTTGCCGAGGTTCAAATCGTCCAGAAGTTCCGAGCGGACGATGCTGTGGCCGCTGATGTTTTCGTAATCTTTTCTCTTTGCGACGATACACGAGCCGTAAAGGCCCTTGCTCTGATTGCTTTTTTCAAACGGCGATGTGAATACGAATACGCCGAGCAGATAAAGCAGAAGCGAGAGCCTTTCGTAGAATTTGACCGTATTATGAAAAGGGACGACGGAAATGGCGCCGCCGGCCTTCTCGCGCGCGTTGATCAGGATTTCGAGCGCGTTTTCGCTGAGTTCCACATCGGCGTCGAGGAATACGAGCACGTCTCCCGAGGATTTCAGATAACCGTTCCACACCGCCCAGTTTTTCCCGGTCCAGTTTCCGGGCAGCGCGGGGCTTTCGATCACCGTTACGCCGAATTCGCGGGCGATCTGGCTGGTGGAATCCTGCGAATGATCGTCGATTACGATGATCTCCTGCGGCTTTACCGTCTGCTTCATTAAAGAAGTTAAAATCACGGGAAGGTTGTACATTTCGTTCCGGGCGGGAATGATGACGGAGATGCGGGCGTCGACAGGTTTCAGATTTTTATCGTCAAGCGTGATTCTTTGAAAGAGCACGAAACCGCACAGACACAGAATAGTCAGAACCAAAGCTACGATCATTTCAGATATCACCTCTTCCTAACATCCAACATTGTTCTAATCAAACTATTTCAAATATAGGAAGCATGCCGATCCATACATGGATCGGCCCGTTATTTATGGAGATTGCAGAGATGCCGTCATTTGCCTAAAATCGCGTCCGCAACGGTTTCAACCGCGGCCGCGCCCTCCGGCGTCGGGTAAAGCGGCCAGCAATGCCCGAGATTTAACCCTTCGTAATAGGTGACGTCGGCGCCCTGCGCTCTCGCCTGCTCGACAAACTTGATTTCGTCAGGGTAGAGCAGTTCCCGCGTTCCGGCAAAGAGCACGATCGGCGCGAGGCTGGACGCATCCCCGTTGATCGGGCTCAGCCTGTAGTCCGCCGGATCGGCGCCGCCCGCCCAAACGCGGCCCATTTCGACGATTCCGTCGATTGCGAGCATGGCGTCGATCTTTTCGTATGCCTTCAGGTCGGGGTTGGAGAGCGTAATGTCCAGCTCGGGCGAGTAGACGACGATGAGCCGCGGCTGCTCGTATCCGAGTTCCTCAAGCCACATGGCAAACCCCAGCGCGAGCCCGCCGCCGGCGGAATCGCCCATCAGAACGATGCTGGAAGGCGCATAGGTTGCCAGCATGGAGTCATAAAATTCCAATAACGCGTCGTAGCACTCGTCATAGGTGAAATTCGGCGCGGTCAGATAAACAGGTAGCGCGACGGCGCAACCCGACTTGGAAGCGATCGCGTCGCAGATATTCCACTGCACCGCTTGCGGCGCGCCGACGTATGCCCCGCCATGCAGATAGAGCACGGCGGTCTGCGCAGCGTCCTCGTTTCGATTGAGCCAGAACACCTGCATCCCCGCGGTTTGTTCTTCATCTACCTTGCTGGTAAATTTAACGTTGTCCGGCATGTCGTATCCGTTCCACCAGGCATCGCCCTCTTCCTGCATAAACGCGTCCGCGGCTTCCGCCGACGCGAACTTCTTTTTGTTTCCCGCCAGCGTGATATACGCGTCGGCGATACCCGAAAGTACGCTCCGCCGGTAGACGACGCGCTGAACGAGGGCGAACACGGCGACGGCCGCAAGGAGCGTCAGGATTGAAATCGCAAATATCCGAAAAAACTTCTTCAAAACAACCTCCATCTTCTATCCCGAACAATCATGCGTTCCGGATCGTACTCCAAATATTCATGATACCGTGTGGCTGCAATATATTATTCCATTATAGTTCATTCAGCAAATCGCGGCAACAGAGGGGTAATCGGCGGTGGCTGCAGCCGGGTAAAGCACCCGGGGGTTGAAAACCCGGTCACGGGCAAAGGTTTTGTAGTATCCGGTGGTCGCTGTTTGATTCGGAAGTGATTTCTGTTATAATGTCTCATATTGCGCATATAATCGATTCCCCGACGGATAAACAAAATATCGCAACAGGATGGCAGTACGAAAGCATGTCGCAAACCAATAAAAATCCCGGCCTGATCGAAAAGCCTGTTTTCAGGGCGCGGCGCTGGCCGCGGCTGGCCGCTTCAAAACTCTCGCCGTTTTACGCATGGGTGGGGCGCTGTCTGATGCCGGCCTATCTGCGGATTGTGCTTTCATTCCGGAAGATCGTTCTACGAAACCCGGAGCTGATCGTCGACGCGATTCAGGGGGTTCAGGAACGGCGGACCCGTTTGATCGTCGCGTTCCGGCATCCGACCGGGGATGATCCGCAGCTTCTTTTCCATGTGTTTGAGAATCTCGTGCCGCGCTGCGCGAAAAAACTGAAAAAACCGCTAGCCCACAGGCCGTACCTTCGGTTCGTCCACGACTATGCGGTGGGTCTCTGGAGCGGCCCGCTCATCCGGTTTCTCCTCCCGCGCGTAGGCGCGCTGCCGGTCTATCACGCGACATGCGATGCCGCGAGTCTGAGCGATATTCGCAGCGCACTGAGGGACGGCTCCAGTCCGATCGGAATCGCTCCCGAGGGGCAGATATCCTATCACAGCGAGACGCTTCCGCGCATCGAACAGGGAACCGTGCGGATTGGATTCTGGTGCGTCAGGGATATCGAAAGCGCGTCACGGTCCGAAGAGGTGCTGATTTTGCCCCTGTCGCTGCAGATGCGGTATGATATCCGCGACAAGAAAAAGATTATATCCGCCCTGAAGCGCATGGAGACGCTTTGCGGCATGGAGTCCGACGCCGGACAAGCGTTTACCGGCTCGCTGCGGGAATTTTTCCCGCGCATCGAAGCACTGGAAAGCCGTCTGCTGGATATAGTTGAAGGATATTACATCAGCAACTACGGGTACCAAGCACATGAAACACCTGCCGAAAAAGAAACCGAACCAGCCGCAAGACTAAGGCGCTGGAAAGCGCTGTTTCCCTTTGCGCTGGGCGTCTCCGAGCGGCTGCTCGGGATCGATCCGGGTAGCGACGGCGTGGTTCAGAGGATGTACCGTGTTCGTCTGGAGGCGTGGAAGGGGATATACCCTTATAGCGGGATTGAAACGCTCTCGCCGCTTGAAGCGGGGCTGAAGGACCGCCATGCCGGCGAAGCCTGGTTTGCCATGCGGCATATGGAGTTTGTAGATTTGATGTCCTATCACGACGTGGATTATCTGGCGGGAGAGGACGGTGAAGATATATCCTTCGACCGGATCGCGGAGACCGTCGTCAGCTTTGAGGATCTGGTCAACCGCCTTTTAGGCGGCGATATCAACCACCGCCCGCATAACATCAGAAAAAACGCGGTCATCGTGCCCGCGCCCTGCGTCAACCTGACGAAAAAGTATCAGGAGTATTGCAAGGATCCCAAAAGGACTGTCCGGGAGGTCACGGACACGCTCGGCGAAAGCTTTCTGGATTGTATCAAGCGCTATAAAGACGAATCAGCCGATCTGTAGCGATACATACTGCTTTCAGTAAAACAATGACAGCGCACGAAAAAAACATACAAAAAAAGCCGCATCACAGCGGCATACCGGCGCATGCGATGCGGGCGTTTCGCCGGATCGATTACATGAATCCGCATTTGATGATGGACAAACAGAGAACCGCGATAATGCCCAAGATGATCACGGCCGCGGAAAGCAGGATAACGATGGACCACGCAAGCATTCTTCCACGCCCGCTTTTGGAGTTGGCAGAGTGTGCAGATATAACCCCCATCTTTTTATTGATATCGTTTTTCTCCAAATTCAACCAATCTCCCGCCTGTTTGTGTACTGCAAAAGATGACAGCGCGTATCGATTTTTAATACGATTGATTGCGGTTATGACGTTGACGCGTGAAAGGTAATTGAAAGTTATTCGTGAAAGGGAATGAGCGTGAGCGATAAAGTTTGGAAAGGCTTATGCAATTCGTTTCGCGCAATCGAAGGTGCGGATATCCGTACAGGCTAAACAATGAAACACAGAATATATCAGTAATCAACTACTATTATATTACACTGCTAACTGCTGTCAACCGGCGGGAACGATATTCGCAGGAGGGCCGGGCGAGCGGATAGATTTTAATCAAGCCTTGACGCGGCGCGTTGTTCCCCGCTACAATCAGATTAATTCCTGGCACGAACCGGAGGGACAGCCGCCAGACATAGAACATATATGATGGGGAGGGAAAATCGATGGAAAAAGACTGCAGAAAATCCAACAGCAACCATGCAACCTCAGGCGCAGTTTACTTTTTTGGTTTTATCGGCGCCGCTATTTACTACATTTCCATGGCGCCAGCATTCTGGCCCGGCGTACTCGGCTTTTTAAAGGCGATCGTCTGGCCGGTGTTCCTCGTTTTGGAAGCACTAAAATTCCTGGGGGCATAAACAACCGCGAGCGGCGGCAAGAGAAGCGAAAGCGCTAAGCACCCGCAGCGATTCAAAGGACATCGGAATATAAACAGCGTATCCACTTGGATGGATACGCTGTTTTTGCATGATACTTGATGCGGTTACGCCGTTAAAACTGTATTTGCATGGGGAATGCGAATACGTCAAACGAAGCGATGGGATTCGACGCCATGGAATCGCGAACGGCAAGCGTCGTCAGTTCAAAATCCACCTGGTCCATGGGCTCGATTTGATTGATCGTTGTGACCGCCATGCCGATCGGGATCCCGCCCGCGTTTTTCATGACGGCGCACACGTAAACAAACGTTACGACGGAATCCGAATCGTTTTTGACGCGCCCCGTTATTTTAACGCCGGAGGATTTGTCGTACTCAAGCGTTGTTCCGGATACGGGCAGGCGCACGCAATTCAGGGTCGCCGCCTCCACGATTTCGGTCGGAACGACCGTTACGCCCTCAATGGGATCATCGAAAAAATCATGTTCCGCATACATAAACGAAGTTTCGCCCGGCTGAATCACATTTGGGTAAGCGATGATATACCCCTCCGAATCGATCAATGCGCCTTCCGCGTCGAGATAATCAAAACTGCCGAATGAAACATAAAGGTTTCTCGATCCCGTGTTGGTGATTCCTACGATGGCGTGGAGGATGACGGAACCGTTGGCGATCCGGAAAACATCGGCGTGCCGGTATGATATTTCGTATTCGGCGTTCGGCGCTTCGTTCGGCGCATCCGCCTGAGCGGAATGGGACGCTTCCTGCCGCGCTTGTTCCGCGGCATCCGCAGCAGGCGCGCCCGCTGAGCAAGCCGTCAAAAACACAGCCATGATCACGAAGGCCAGTATCGATGTTCTCCGTTTGTACATTGCAGAAGCCGTCCTTTTCCGCCTTGCATGTTCAGCTTTAGAGTTCGCGAATCTGATCGAATGCTCTCTTGGCGCCCATCAGAACGCCGGCGACGCCGCCTTTGCTCTCGCTCTGCGCGCCTACGAAGTACAGCCCCTTCACGGGGGTCACATGAGCCGGGGCCGGCGCGTCGCGAATCAGCGTCAGCCCGCCGAACGCGGATTTCTTCAGATGCGTCAGCTTTCGGAACGCAACGGGACTCATGATGAGCCGCTCTACGGTATGCGCGCCTAAACCGGGGATATGCTCTTCCGCTAGGGAGACGAGCTTATCGGCATATTGCTCTTCCAGCTCGTTCCAGTCGCCTTCCTTCAGCGTGTCGGGGCAGATGGTGTAGATCGTTACGCAATTGCGCCCTTCCGGCGCCATCGCGGGCGAAACGGCGCTCGGGATATAGATGAGAAAGCCTTCGTCGCCTTCGTGGTAGACGCCGTTGCGAACGTTCTCGACGCTTTGTTCAATATCGTACGTGCGGTAATAATAGCACAGCTCCGACTGCTGGAATTGCATCGGGTCGAAATCCACGCCAAGATGCACCATGAACACGGCTTCCATGGGCCGGAAGTTTTCAATCGCGTTGCGGTAGGCGTCGTCGAGGTGCTCCAATCCCAGCAGATCGCAGAAGACCTCCCGCCCGCCGCCGCTGGCAACGACGATATCGGCGTCGGCGGTGCCGCCGTCGGCGAGCGTAACGCCCGTCACCCTGCCGTCTTTCGTATTGATCTTGGCTACCGCCGCGCTTGTGCGGATGGTTCCGCCCCGCGCGGTGATGTTTTCCGCGAGTGCGTCGACGAGTTTTTCGACGCCGCCTTCGAAATAGCAGTAGCCGCCGAAGATCTGTTTTCCTCTCAGGGTCAGCGGGATGCGCTTGTCAAACGCGGTCTCGATGTTGAAAAACGGAACGCCGAGCCCCGGCGCCTCGCTAGGCTTGGTGCACGTGTCCGCGAGGATGCAGGTCAACAGCGAACGGATCTCCTTGCTCTTGAAAAAGTGCCGCGTCACTGCATCCGCGTCGAGCGGTGCGAATTTCTTCACCTTTTGCCAGTACCAGAACAGCTGCAGTTTATACAGAAGATTGCTCTTTTCCTCGCACAACCTGCCGTAATACGCTACGCGCATCATATTTTCATAGAACCTGTAATACGCGTTGATCCCTCTGGCGTCCTGCGGGAACAGTTCTTTCAGGCGATCCCGCCGCCAGAACCGGCCGGCATACTCCTTCGGGTGCCATAACGCGAAGTCCGGCATTTCGATGCCGCGGTCCTTCTGAACGACCGGCACAGTGATGCCCAGGGACTTCAGAATCTCATACGCCCGCTCGCCCGGCAGGAAATCGCTCAACAGAAGCGGCCCGTTTTCCCAGCAGTAGCCGTTTTTTCGCGCGAACGCGGTGATGCCGCCGATGAACGGGTTCTGTTCGAATACCTGCACGTCAAGGCCGGCCTGCGAAAGCAGGGCGGCGGAAGTCAACCCGGATATGCCCGAGCCGATGACAACGGCTTTCATGGCTGCCTCCATTCTATGCTTGCTTTTGTTGCTTGCGCCTGTTCAGCTCCTTGAGTACTTTTGCGTGCGTTTCGCGGGTGATGGGGTAGCGCATCAGAAGGATGACGCTGACGAGAAGCAGAACGACAGGCAGTACGGAAAACATCAGCCGTATGCCCAGCAGGGACAATTCGGTTTGCTGTACGCCTTCCACATAGCCAAACAGCTTCAACCCCCAGCCGCAGATGGCGATGCCCAGCGCGCCGGTGATTTTTCCGGTCATGCCCCACATGCCGAAGTAGATCCCCTCGCGCCGTTCGCCTGTGACCAGTTCGTCATATTCGATGACGTCCGGCATCATGCTGTGCGGGCCGACCCACTGGCTCGAAAAACCAAGTCCTGCTACTGCCGCGACAAAGTAGATGAGTATCGTTGGGCGATTGGGCAGGAAAAAGGAAACGAGCAGCGCCGAGCAGGCGATGACCAACCCCAGCGCATACGCTTTATGCTTGCCGATACGCTGGGCGACCAGCTGGCACGGAACGAGAAAGATCGCCAGCACGACGAGCATGAGCATCATGATAATGGACATGGCGCTTTCCATATCGAGCTGGTAGATGACGTAATACGGCAGCATGGCGGTCACGACCGTGAAAGCCGTGCTCATGATCATGGAGATGATCACAAACTGCAGGAAAGGCTTGTTTTTCAGCGTGCTGATCAGCGCGCTGAACGGCGGCATCGTCGTGGGAGCATCGTCCACAACGGGTTTTTCGCGGACCGTCAATCCCGTTATGAGAACCGTGACGGCCGCAAGGGAGCCGAAGATCAGGCCGACTCTGCTCCACGCCGCCGTGTCGGGAATGCCCATACCGTCGCGCAGCATGGCCGCCAGCAGCGTCGTGAGCGCGGCACCTGAAATATAGCCGAGTACCGAGAATACCATGCGCGTCGTGGCAAGGCTTGTCCGTTCGTTATAATCGGTCGTCAGTTCGGCGCTCATGGACTGGTATGCCATTGTGATCATGGTGTGGAACGTGTCGAAGAGCACGAACGTGCCGATGATGGCGAAAAACGCTACGAGGTTGCTCATGCCCGTCGGCAGTGAAAAAAGGAGCCAGAACGACAGCGCAAGCGGTATGGGACAGAACATCAGATACGGCCTGCGCCTGCCCCAGCGGGATTTTGTGCGGTCGGAGATGTACCCGAACAGCACGTCGTTGATCATATCCCATGTCAGCTTACCGACCAGCATTGCGGTTCCCGCGATGCCCGGATCGATCTTGACCACGTCGGTGTAGTACAACAGCATGTAGAATTGCAGGCTTGCCGTGATGACAGCCACGCCGAAGTCGCCAACTCCGTAGCGGATCTTCAGACTTCTGGAGAGTTTCCGAATGCCTTCCATGATGTTTGTTGTACGATTCCTTCGGTATAGAACCGATTGATCATACGCTCCTTTCCGAAATGCGTTTTGTTGAACCGGTAATACTTACACCGTTACAACGACGAATCCTTCGTACGGCGTAATGGATCAAAGGATATGCGACTGTATGAGACTGCTTGGAAAAGGATTTGGAATACCGGGAATAAGGCTTTGACTATTTTATTATTTAAAACAGTATTCCATATAATAAAACATTCGTCAAGCCCATATTACCTGCCGTTGCGCAACGGCCATCGAAGCGCCAATACCGGGCCGAATGCCCGGGCCGATGGAAAAAGGCGGGCGGCTTTACGGCTGCGTAAAAGCCGGCTCAACTGAAACGGCTGGCATGAAAAATCAACCCGGGAAACTTGCCGCCCGGGTTGATTGATATTACGTAGTAGGGCAGTTCAATTTCTGCGAAAGGCGAAGAGCGATGTCCTTGATGATCTTACCGTATCGTTCCATATCGGAGAGGTTGATTCTGCTGGAAGGGCCGGTGATTCCGATGATTGCGATCGGGTAATTGATGTAATCCAAAACCGGAGACGCGACGCAGCGTATGCCCACGATACATTCCTGGTCGTCAAAGGCGTATCCGACCTCTCTGATTTTATCGAGGGAAGAGATCAGTTCTTTTTTTGTTACGATCGTGTTGCTGGTTACCCGCTTGAGCTCTATTTGATCGATGATGACGTCCCTTTGATGATTGTCCAGAAAAGCCAGATAAGCTTTGCCGATCGCCGTACAGTGAAGAGGATCTTCCGTTCCGATGCTTTCAGAAAGATTGATGAACCCTCCGCTGTTTTGTATATCGATCGTGATGATGCTGTTTCGATGTGTCGGCACGGTCAGCTGCGCGCTTTCACCGGTTGCGGAAACAATCTCGGCTAAAAACGGCTTCGCCATGATCACCAGATTCTTGCTGTTGAGCAACGTTGGCCTGTATCGTAAAAGACTTAAACTCAACCGGTACATTTTGGAATTTTCATCTTTGTCAACAAATGCGTTGTCGACCAAGGCGGTGAGCAGCCGGTAAACCGAGCTCTTGTTCATGTTCGTAATGCTGGCGATTTGAGTCAACGAGAGCTGCTCGTGGTTTCTCAAAACATCCAAAATGCTGACCGCTTCGTTCAGTGTTTTACTCATAATCGTTACCTCAATATAATAAACAAATCATAGCGCATATAACTATATCAGTATATTGACTGCGATTTTACTTGTCAATATATAAAACCTACATTCTAATTTTCGCAACAGAAACACCAGGGTGCGTTCCGCGCCGTCCATAGAGCGGCACATTCTCGACCGAATTCCCTCGCTCCTCGTTATAACGCTAATATCGGCCAAAGAACCCGGGAGGCCGCGAACGCTTCCGGTTCTGAGGGCGTTTCCTGCGCATACGGGTTTTCCTTCTTATATATGCAGCGCATATCGAGCCGGCTCCGTCGAATCGTTTTGCGGATTGTTTTCGCCTGCAAATCTGAAAAGAGTAAGTCGAATTTTGAAATACAGGCGTAAAAAATCCTATTTATAGACAGATACCGCGAGTTTATTTGTGCCTTACCTGGCGGATTATATACCAGATCATGCGATTTCGCGCCTGAAATCGCGATAAATCATCGAAAGTTTCAATATATGAAACATAGATTTGAAATAATAAAATAACTCTTGCATTGCTCTGCACATATAGTATATAATACAAACATCAAAAAGAAAATAAAAAAAACAGTTCAAATAGTGAAACAATTTAAAATTATACAGATTTCTTGAAACATATCAATACATTGAATCAATCAGGAGGAATTTATGAAAGGCAAATTTGATACAAAAAATTGGGATATTGATGTTGCGCCAACCAGACTGGGGTTTATCGGTGCTGGCATCCACGCAACAAACATGCTTTTCCCCAGCATGAACTATTTGCCGTCTGTTGAACGCGTAGCGGTGTGTGATTTGGATATCGATCGCGCGGAGCAGATCAGAAAACAATTCGGATTTGAAAGAGCTTACAAAGACTATAAAGAGATGTTCGACAAGGAAGAGCTGGACGGCGTAGTGGTCTGCATCAACGCGGCCGTTCATCCCAAAGTAGTCAAAGACGCGATGCTGGCCGGGCTGGATGTGTTTGTCGAAAAACCGGCTACCGTGACGCCTGAACAATGCAAGGACCTCTGGGAGATGTCGCAGGATCTCAAGCGCGTCGTCATGGTGGACCATCAGAAGCGCGGTTCCATCGCTTACAGAAAGGCGATGGAGATCAGCAAACTGCCGGAGTTCGGCGAAGTGATGATGATCGAATCAAAATCGCACGGTTATCCGTATGCGACGTTTATCACCGGCCTGATGGAATGGCATATTCACGTGATCGACGTGTTCCGGATGTTCGGCGGCGACATCGGCGAATTAAAAGTTCTGGGCAACAAGAGAGGGCTCGACAGAAGCCCCGTAGGGCTGATCTGCAATTTCGAGAGCGGCGTACTGGGCGTAGCTGCCTGGGGAACCGAAGGGAACCGCGGCTGCCACAGCGAGAGCCTCGAAGTCGTCGCACACCGTTGCGCCGTCAAGGTAGAGAACGCACGCAAGGTCACCTACTATGAGGATAACAACTCCCAGTGCTGGGAGAGCGACTGGGTTCCGCTCAGCGTCAATATGACGCATGTGCTTGACGGGTATGTGCCGAATTTCAAGACGTTCTGCGATTCGATTCACAACAGGCAAGTTCCGCATCCCAGCCTTTATGACGAATGGAAAAATCTTGAATTGATCTATGAAATCTGCGACCAGCTGGGATTTGATAAAGAATGGAAAATGGTTATCGGGGAAAGGTAAACAGGAATGAGAAACACATTAAAGCAATTTTTGATCTATGACGAACTGAAAACGATTGTCGGGGAGAACAACCTGACAGATCTGGAGTGCGATCTGGATTCATACTCCCTCGACGGCTGGTGGCCGTCAAGGGTGTGGATGAATAAAGGCATCAATCCGCCGAGACCCGATGTGATCGTGTTCCCGGAAACGACCAAGCAAGTGTCGGAAATAGTGAAATTTGCAAACAGGAACAGTATACCCATCGTACCGCGCGGCGGCGGCGCCGGCGGACTGGGCGGCGTACTGGCCATTGACGGCGGCATTGTCATCGACATGAAGAAGATGAACAACGTGATCGACGTCGATGAAAAAAGCTATAACGTTACTGTTGAGACAGGCATCATGCAGTGCGACCTTGAAACGCATCTGAACAACATGGGATATACGCTGAATCATTTTCCCGCGTCGATGTACTGCTCTACGCTCGGCGGGTTCCTCTCCTGCAGAGGATCGGGCCACTTTTCGGCAAAGTACGGCAAGGTTGAGGATATGGTGATCAGCTTGGAAGCCGTGCTGCCGGACGGCGAGATTGTGAAAAGCCTTCCGATCCCCGTCCACTCGACGGGCCCCAGCTTTGAAAAGCTGTTTCTCGGCGCGGAAGGCGTTTACGGAATCATCACGACCGCTACGCTGAAAATCAAAAAGCTGCCGGAGAAGCTGTCATTCAGAGCCTTGTTGTTCGACAGCCTGCATTCGGCGCTGGAATCCGCAAGAGAGATCATGGTCAGCGGAATGAAACCTTCGGTCATCCGTATCTACGACGAAAACGACACAAAGGTCATGGCCGCAAAGATCCTCGGCGTAGAGATCGATTCCGGCGGTTACATGGTCATCGGGTTCGATGGATTTAAAGAGATTGTCGACGTGGAAGAAAAAGTCGCGATGGACATCTGCTTTAAAAACGGCGCGAAGGATCTCGGCTCCGAGCCCGGATGGACCTGGTGGAAGAGACGTTTCGACTTTTATTATCCTCCGTTTACGCTGGAGTCATCCACATGCCTGTACGGCGTATTGGATTCCTGCGCGCTGCATAAGGATATCGAGAATGTATACCGCGGCATGAAGCGCGCGGTGGAAGAGGGATTCAAAGAATATGGCGTGAAATACGTCGCGCATTTCTCGCACTGGTATGACTGGGGTGCTTCCGTATACCCGAACTTCATCATCGAAAACCCGCCGGCGGACGTGGAGGAAGGCATAGAGCTGAACAACCGCATCTGGGCAACGGGTATGAAAGCGATTCTGGAAAACGGGGGCGTTTTAAACGAACACCATGGAATCGGAATACAGCTTGCAAGGCATATGAGAGAACAATACGGCGACGCTTTCAATGTTTTAGAGAAGATTAAAAAGGCATTGGACCCCAATGGAATCATGAATATTGGAAAGCTAGGGTTGACAGGAAAATGAAAAATTCGGATAAACATATCAAAACGTTGAAAGAATGGCGCAATTGCCCGATGGCCAACTTCATCTGTACGGTTGGAATCGAAACAAGGCTTGAAACGAACATGCCGAGAGGCAGGATACTGCTGCTGTCCCTGCTCAACAGCGGCGTAAGGGAATTGAACGACGAAAGCGTTCAAAGGATCTACGAGTGCTGCCTTTGCGGCTTATGCACACAGTGCGGGTTCGACGATACGGATATACCTGCGGCAATAGCGGCCGGCAGGGCGGACATCAACGAAGCGGGTATGGCGCCCGAAAAAGTACAGGAATTTGCAAAACAGATCCAGGACAACTGCATCTGGGAGAGCGCCGACGTCGCGAGCCTGGCAAAAAAGCCGGTTGTGTTCATCACCGCGGATCAGGGAAATGCCGACGCATTCAAAAAGATCGCGGAAAAAGCGAAAGTGGACGCAACGATCGTCGTGGAAGGCAAATACGACAGCGCGCTTCTGTATGAAATGGGCTTCTGGGATGCAAGCAACAAGTATCTGGATAAAATCGTACAGCTCACGAAACAGGCCGGCGTAAAAAGCGTCGTCATCGATTCCCCGCATCTTTGGAGCAGGCTGAAGGACAATGAAAAAGTCGTTTCTGTTTCAGCTTATGTAAAGACTCTCGTCGACGGCAAGCTTCTCAAGCTGAAGAAAACGGGAATTAAAAACCTGACGTACCATGATCCCTGCAAGCTGGTACGCAACGCCGAGGACGAAACGACAATCAGAGGCATCCTTGACGCCGCCAGCGTCGAGCTCAAAGAGATGCGCTGGAACAAAAAAGACGCAAAGTGCTGCGGAGGGCCGACGCTGAAGCTATGCGCGCCGGAGATTGCTAAAAAGATTGCAAAACGGCGCATCGGCCAGGTCAAAGAGACGGGCGCCGACCGGCTGCTGGTATCCTGCAATCACTGCTTCTCCAACTTTACGGAAAACGAACCGGACTTAAAGGTCATAAAATTCTTGGATTTCATCCTCGAAATCGTGGAGTAGCGCTGCAGAGAACAAGAGGGGAAGTATATGGCTTATCATTTGGGGATCGATACCGGAACGAGCAGCTGTAAAGCGGCGTTAATAGATTCCGACGGCAAGATAGTGAGCAGAGCCAATGTGGAATACTCACTGGATTACAGCCATGGCGGAACTTGGATTGAGTTTGACGCCGTGAAATGGTATGACGCCGCGGTCAAAGCGATCAAAATCTGCATGGAGGAATCTTCCGCAACGAAAGAGGAGATTGCTTCCGTCGGATTGACCGGGCAGATGGTCAGCCTGCTGGGACTGGATAAAAACGGCGTTCCGGTACGGCCGGTCATCATGTGGATGGACCGAAGGAACATCCGCGAGACCGAAGAGCTGAACGCCGCGATGGGCGAACAGATAAGCCGGATCACATGCAACCCCGTAAACCAGCAATACACGCTGACAAAACTTGTTTGGCTGATCAAGCACGAACCCGACACCTATGCAAAGATCGATAAAATACTGCTCAGCAAAGACTATGTTCGCTATAGACTGACGGGCGATTTTGCGACCGACTGCAACGACGCGTCCAGTACGCTGATGCACGACATCAGAAAAAACACATGGTCGACAGAGATTTTAAGCGAATTAAAAATCGACCCGAAGCTGTTGCCGGACATCTATTATTCAACGCAGATAACAGGAAAAATCTCCAGAAAGGCCGCGCAGGAGACCGGCCTTCCGGAGGGGACTCCGGTCGTGGCCGGATCGGGCGATCTTGGCGCGGAGAACTTCGCCGCGCGGGCGTTTCAGCCCGGAGACTGCATGATGCGGCTGGGATCCGCCGCGGCGATGACCGTTCCCGTAAACGAACCGCTGCTGGACCCCCATATGAAAGGCATATGCAGCGGATACTACAAAGAGGGCATCTGGCTGATTCAGGGCACGACGCAGTCTTTCGCGCACGTCATGAGATGGGTAAGGGATACTTTTTCGAGCGGCGTTCTGGATAAACCGGACGACAATGATTTTTACGAAGAGATGGAACGGGAAGCCGAAGCGATACCGGTCGGTTCCTCCGGCCTGATCTTCAATCCGTTTATCAACGGCGCGCCATACTGGAAAAGCTTCTTAAAGGGCGCGTACATCGGGGTTTCGCCGGGGCACAAACTGGGGCATTTCATCCGGGCCGCACAGGAAGGCGCGGCGTGCGCGCTGAAAGACGGCATGGATGATCTGGAGAAATACGGAAAGATTTCCATAAAAGAATGTGTCGTTACTGGAGGTGGGGGAAAGAGCAGAGTCTGGACGCAGATGATCGCGAACCTTCTCGACAAGGAACTGATTGTGACACCGGCCGTAGACGCATGCACCGGCGCGGCGATGATGGGCGGGGTCGGCATCGGCCTTAACCAGGATGCGCTGATCGACGGGCTGTGGAAGAACTACGAGATTCAAAGAATCGTCGCGAACGAAGAAAAAGACGAGAACGTCAAACTGTATCAACAATACACCAGGGTACATAAGCTTTTAGAAGAGCTTTACCGCCAACTTTCCATCTAACCTACCTGCATCTGCTGTTCATTACCTGCAGATTCGCTAACAGCAAGAAGAACGCAACAATAACAGAAAAGAACAATACAGACTTGATTTCTCAAGCCCGACGCTGGGGCATTCTCAATCGAAGTAATTCATCCACAAAACGCTGTTCTGATAACCGTAACAAACGCTGCGAACAAAGTGAGACAGAAAAATAATGCAAGTTAAAGCACTGAACAAAAATGATTTTATACAGTATGGTTCTGTACTGGACTGGAAGGACGCGAAGCTTTCCAGCACGAGCGAAAACCATGATTACTGGGATGCCGTTTCCGAGTTTCACCCGGATGGAACATTGGTTTGTTCGTTTTTACGAATCAAAAAAGGCATTCGCGCACAAATCGACGAAATGGAATGCCACTATGATACGGAGGAGCTTCTCGTTGCACTGGACGGGGATATCGTTATCAACGTCGCCCTGCCGGACAGCACAAAAAAAGCCCCGGATGAATCTACCATTGGCAGCTTTTATATGAAGCAGGGGAGCGGGGTCATTCTCAAAGCAGGCATGTGGCATGCGCTCCCGTGTACGGTTTCGAAGGACAGCAGCATGACGCTGGTCGTGTTCAGGAAGAATACGTCCTATTGCGAAGATGAGAGCATCCCGACGGATATTCATTTCGCGGGGCTGAAAAAACCGTTCCACTTGGAACTTTCATGAATCTTCAATTTGTACTGTAGAGTACAAAAATAAAAAAGGAGGCTGAAAAAATGAGTACGAAGGCAAAATGGGTAGTTGCATTACTGGTAGTGATGTTGGGTCTGATGCCGCTGTTTAGCGGATGCCAACAGGCGGAACCGGCTGCGACGGAAACAACGGAAGCGACGACAGAGGAAGCCCCGGCGGCGGTTGAGGAAGCGCCGGCGGAAGAAGTGCCGTTCATCGGCATCGCCATTCAGGGCAACACGAGCTCGTTCTGGCAGTATGTTATTGCCGGCATGGGCAAGTATGACGCCGAACATCCGGGCGCATGCAAAGCCAAGGTAGTGTTTGCCAACGATGACCAGCAGACACAGATCTCTCAGGTAGAGACACTGATCCAGGAGGGCATCGATGTCCTGATCCTCAACTTTGTTGATCCTCAGGCCTGCAAACCGGCCCTCGACGCTTGC
This sequence comes from Christensenellaceae bacterium, assembly GCA_963675855.1. GTDB lineage: Bacteria > Bacillota > Clostridia > Christensenellales > CAG-138 > UBA7703. The sequence continues at coordinate 2,672,459 of OY776633.1, read as the reverse complement.
AAGGACGCGGGCGTACCGATCCTGATCTGCACGGACGACCTGGGATCGGACTATCAGCCCTACAGGCTGGCGTTTGTCGGATCGAACCACATTGCTGCCGGCGAACAGCAGATCGAGCGCATTGTGACGACCTGCGGCGAAAATGCTAAGATCGGCATTCTGCGCGCTCCTATCGGCCACTCGGCTGAGATCGGACGTTCACAGGGCTATGCAAACGGCCTTGCCAAGTATCCCGGCATCGAAATAGTGGCCGATGATACGGCGGGTTGGTCCTCAGACACGGCGCTGGAGATCGTGAACAACTGGCTTGCCGCGGGCAAGGAATTCGACTACATCGTCTGCCAGTCGGACGCCAAGATGATGGGCGTTATCCGGGCTCTTGACGAGAACGGCATGACCGGACAGATCCTGACCTCCGGTATTGACGGCACCGTGGACGCGCTCGCAGCCGTTCAGGCAGGGACCGCCGACATGTCGCTGTACCATCCCGGCGAGGATCACGGCTACAAGATCCTCGAGCTGGCGATCAACGTTGCCAACGGCGAAACAGTCGAAGAGTACAACTACAGTCCGTATGCGGAAGCCACGGCCGACACCATTGCTGACATCATGAACCTTCAGGATGCCAGGGTCGAGCTTGTGAGCATGTACTTCAACGTATTCGGTCAATGATGCAAATCGAACTGTGGACAGGAGCTTAGCTCCTGTCCACGGTTTGATCAAAAACTGCATATAACGGACAGTATTCATATGGGAGTAATATATTATGGATAATGACCAGTATTTAGAAATGAAGAATATCTCCAAAAGGTTCGCAGGCGTCAGAGCCCTGTCGAACGTTTCTTTCAGTGTAAAGAAAGGCGAGATACACGCGCTGGTAGGCGAAAACGGCGCGGGAAAATCCACATTGATGAAGATTCTCATCGGAATGTACAAACCGGACGATGGAGAAATCTATTTAAATGGCGAAAAAAAGACGTTTCATACCATGAAAGACGCTTTACATAGCGGAATATCCATGATATTCCAGGAATATAACTCTGTCGACCAGTTGACCATTGCGGAAAACATCTACCTTGGTCGCCAACCGATGACGAAACTAAGGACGGTCGACTATAAAAAAATGTATAAGGATGCGAAAGCCATCATTCAAAAAATGGGTATCGACATCAACCCGCGGGACAATGTCGCCAGCCTTACGGTGGCGAAAAGGCAGCTTGTTGAGATAGCGAAAGCGATATCGCACGAATCGGAAATCATCATTATGGACGAACCCACTTCGGCGTTGAGCATATCTGAAATCGAGAATCTATTCAGGATTGTGCGGGAGCTGGCGGCGAACGGGAAGACCATCATATTCATCTCTCATAAATTGGATGAAATCTACGCAATATGCGAAAGAGTCACCGTATTGCGCGACGGCAACCTGATCGGAGCCGATATCACTAAGAATATCAGCGTCAAACAATTGATCAAGATGATGGTCGACCGCGAACTCACGGAGATGTATCCAAAAGAGGACGCGGAGATTGGCGAACCGATATTCGAGGTCAAAAACCTCTCCCGGCGCGGCGAGTTTTCCGATATCAGTTTCAATGTGAAAAAGGGTGAGATATTGGGTATTGCCGGGCTGATGGGCGCCGGAAGGACGGAGCTGGTGGAGAGCATCTACGGCATGCGGAAGCTGGATCAGGGCGAGATATTCGTCAAAGGGAAAAAAGTGAATATCAAGATGCCGAAGGATGCAATTAAACACGGCATTTCCATGATACCGGAAGACAGAGCGATCACCGGACTTGCGTTGAAACTGACGGTCAAGGAAAACATATTGATTACGGACCTGAAAAAATGCATGAACCGCTTTTATCTGAGCAAGAAAAAAGAAAAGGAAAACGTAGCGAAATATTCCACAATCCTTGAAATCAAAATGAAGGATGAAAATCAGCCGGTGTCTTCACTCAGCGGCGGCAACCAGCAGAAGGTCGTTGTTTCCAGGGCGCTGTTCCCCGACCCGGAGATCATCATCATGGACGAACCGACGCGCGGCATCGACGTGAAAACCAAAGCGGATATCCATCATCTGATGTCGAAACTGGCGCAAGAGGGCAAGGCGGTAATCATGATTTCTTCGGAAATTCAGGAGATTCTTGGGATCAGCGACCGTGTCATCGTCCTGCATGAAGGAAGACTGACGGGTGAAATACTGCGCTCAGAGGCAACGCAGGAACAGATCCTGAGTTATGCGATGGGACAAAACTGATTGATTTTTTACGAAAGACGAGGAAAAAGCAATGGAGACTGCGGGTAAGAACACAAAGGGTACGTTTACTTTTGAAAACATATTGCGCTTTATCCAAAAGAGAGTAATCGTTACAATTTTCATTCTGGCGATCATTATTCTGGCGTTTACGGTTCCGAACTTCTTTACGCTCAAGAATTTTTTCCTGGTGTTGAAGACGACGTCCGCGATCGGCATTACGACCATCGGCATGGGCATCCTGCTGATCATGGGTCAGATCGACCTGTCCGTCGGATCGCTGATGGCGCTGGGTGGCGTATTCTCCGCCGTCATGGTCAGCAATATCAATATCTATTCCAACTGGTTTAACTTTGCATCCAGCTTTGGAATCGATCCGGTATTCATCGCCATATTGACTGCCATACTGGTCGGGGCCGCGGTCGGCGCATTCAACGGCGTCGTCGTGGCGAAGGGCAAGGTTCCGCCGTTTATCGTGACACTCGGCACGATGACGATCTGCAGGGGCATCGCGTACATACTGTCGAAGGGCATGCCTGTTGCCAAGCTGCTGGATTCTTATACCATCATGGGCGGCGGCCGCATACAGCTCTCGCCGACGGATCTGTCGCTGAACATCAACTATACGATATTCGTATTTGTGGCCGTCATCATCGTGATTTCCTTCATCATGAAGCGGCGCAGGTTCGGCAGATACATCTATGCCATCGGCGGCAATGAAAAAGCGGCGCTGGCTGCTGGCATCAATGTGGACCTGGTGAAGATCAAAGCGTATATCCTTGAGGGCGTACTGGTTTCAATCGCGGGCATGCTGAGCATTTCCAGATTGACGACCGCCCAGCCGGGATTTGGCGAAGGATACGAGCTGGACGCCATCGCGGGCTGTATCATCGGCGGCATCAGCTTTAACGGAGGTATCGGAACGATTATGTCGGGCGTTATCGGCGCGCTGATCCTCACGATTATTCAGCAGGGAATGGATATGCTGAGCGTTCAGACATTCTACCAGCAGATCGTAAAAGGCGCGATCATCATCTTGGCCGTCCTGCTTGACCGCAAGAGAGTTGTCTGAACCCAAACCTTGCAATGCCGCACGACGTGATGATTTCACTTCGTGCTGGAGAGTTGCGTAAACAAACATGAAACCTGGAAATGACAAAGGAGAACCAAAATGGGTAAAAAAATCAGATTGGCTTTAATCGGAGTTGGCAATTGCTCGGCTTCGTTGGTGGAGGGTATCTATTTCTACACCAGCAAGAAAATTGCGGAAGAACAGGGCGGGTTAATGCACTACAGCCTTGGCGGATACGAACCCTCCGACATCGAGGTCGTTTTGGGATTCGATATCGATTCCAAAAAGATAGGCAAAGATGTGAGCGAAGCGATTTGGGGATGGCCCAATTGTGCGTATAAAATCGGCGACGTTCCGTTTTTAAACGCCCCGGTTTACAAAGGGCCGGTGCTCGACGGCGCGCCGGAGCATCTGCGCCATTATTACGGCAAGGATTATTTCACGGTCGACGAGGATCATCCTGCCGTCGATGTCGCGAAAGTCCTGCAGGAAAACAAAATCGACGTAATCCTGATCAATCTTCCGACCGGCTCGCACGACGCGGCGCGCTTCTATGTGGAGGCGGCAAAGAAAGCCAAGTGCGGCATCGTCAACGGCATTCCGGAACTGCTTGCCAGCGACAAGGACGTTGCGAAGGGCTGCAAGGACGCGGGCGTACCGATCCTCGGCGACGACTGGAAGAGCCAGATCGGCGCGACGATCATCCACCGCACGCTGGCCAAGTTGTTTGAAGACCGCGGCATCAACATCAAGAAATCCTACCAGCTCAACTACGCGGGCAACACGGACTTCATCAACCTCGTCATGCGCGGCGAAACGAAGCACGTCACCAAGCACGACGCCATCTCCAGCATCCTCAAAAAGGACACGCCGATCGCGCCGGGTTTCGCGTTTGTGGACAACCAGGGCGACCAGAAGACGGCGCGTATCCTGATTGAAGGCACCAAGTTCGGCGGAGCGCCGGTGCGGATGCTGATCCACCTCGAAGTGGAAGATTCGCCCAACTCCGGCGGCATCAGCATCGACGCGGTGCGTTGCTGCAAACTGGCGATGGACAGAGGCATAGCGGGCGCGATCGAAGCTCCTTCCTCCTACTTCTTCAAGCATCCTCCGGTTCAGTACACGGACGACGAATGCAGAAAACTGCTGGAAGACTTTATTGCCGGTAAATAGAAAAACAGGTTGGAATCTTTGATCTTACCTGACAGTAAAGATGAAGTGGAAGGTAACGGAAAATGGCAAAACGATTGGAAGTAGTTGTAATCGGGAATATCATCAATGAGATGATCGTATTTCCGGAAAAAACCTTAGGCCCTGTTCTCGGGAGCCCTGCGGCGTATTCGAGCATAGCCATGGCCGCCGCGGGCGCAAATGTCGGGCTGGTATCGTATTATGGTCCCGATCTGGCAAGCCTGATCGAAGGGGCGCTGTTTCAGGTGGACCGCAACGGGATGATTCTGACGGACAAGAGCACGATGGACAATCTGGTCTATCGGTCGGACGGCACGAAAAAAGTGGATTATATGCACAAGGCGCCGTCCTTAACGAAAAAAGACATACCGGACGATTATCTGGGTTGCGGTTTTTTCTATATTTGCCCCATGGACTATGAGGTCGATATCGGCGTCAATAAAATGCTGCACGAGGCGGGCAAGACCGTCGTCGTAGATATGGGGGGCTACGGCGGCGCGACGTCCGCCGATCACCTGACGATATTTCAGCCCGAAGGCGAAAAGATCGTTTCCGAGGTCGCAAAATACTGTACGGTGATGAAGGCGAGCAGGGAGGACCTGACGCATATCGCTCCGGACATGGAGTTGAACGAGATTTGCGATTATTTCTTCTCGAAGGGCACCAAGGTATGCGTTGTGACGTTGGGATCAAAAGGAAGCTTTTTCAGGCGCGCGGGCGAAAAGGGCGAATATGTTAAAAACATCGACGGCGAAAAACCGATCGATTTCACCGGCGCGGGCGACTCTTTTGGCGCGGGGCTGATGGTTAGCCTGAGCCGAGGAAAAGATATCGCCGAGGCGCTCCTTTACGGCAACGCGCTGGCGTCGATCGTCATCGAAAAGACGGGCGGCTGCGTCTGGGAAAGAATGCCTTCGAACGAACGGATCATGGAAAGAATCGAATTGGGTAAAGGAAGGAACGATTGATATGAGACAAATTGGAGTAGGTATCGTAGGCGCGGGTTCTATCGCCGAGATCGGCCATTGCCCGTCAATCGCGGCGCTGCCAAACGCAAAACTGGCCGCGCTGTGCGACAACAACAAGGAAATCCTCGACAACATGACCAAGAAATGGAACCCGGAGAAATCCTATTCCGATTATCAAGCCATGCTGGAGGACAAGAACGTCGAAATCGTGATCGTCGGAACGCCGAACCGCTTCCACGCGCAGCAGGCGATCGACGCCATGCGCGCAAAGAAGCACGTCATCGTTGAAAAGCCGTTTGCGTGCACGCACGAAGAAGCCTGGAAAATGGTTGAAGTGTGCAAAAAAGAAGGCGTGTTCCTGATGGCCGGCACCAACCAGCGGTTCTGGGAACAGAACATCATCGCGCGCCAGCTGATCGACGACGGGTTCATCGGCAAACCCATGATGGGCCGGTCTTCCCTGCACGAAGGCTGGGGGCTCTATCACGAGCAGCTTTCCTTCACGCGGTTTCGTGAAATTCCCGAGGAAGCGGGTGCGGGCGCGCTGTTCGACCTCGGCGCCCACCGCGCCGATCTGCTCGTCTTTTTGATGAACTCCATGCCAAAGCGCGTCGTCGGTATCGTGAAGCGCCTTGTCACGCCGGAGGAGTATACGAAGCTTGACGACTCGTTCTGGATCATGATCGAGTTTGAAAACGGCGCGACCGGCGTCATCAGCGGCGACCGCTATTCACCCGCCGTGTCGAACATCTCCGAAGTGTATGGCAGCGAAGGCACGATCTTCACGGGTTCCGAAGCGACCAACCCGTTCCAGAGCGCGCCGCTGGCGGTATTTACCAACAAGGAATACAAGCAGAGCGAGCTTCCGGAGATCGTCCGCGAATACCGCTATCCGCAGCTGTTCTGGTCGGAAGACATCATGCAGCCCAACGGCAAAGTACCCAAGCGCTGGGTGCCGATCTACCCGAAACGCGGCTGGGCGTACAAGTCCATGCTGGAGCACTTCCTCAACTGCGTCGAAAAGGACGTGGAACCGTCGCTCTCGCCCGAAGTCAGCGCGATCGTGACCGACGTGCTCGTCGGCGCGTACCAGTCGATGCAGACCGGCGGATGGGTAGACCTGCCGCTCAAAGAGAACTATATCGTTCCGTTCTATAACCCGCCGGAAGTTCGTTAACCGGTACTTATAAAGCAAAGCGCGCGCCGTGCAAAAGAAGCGAATTGCAGTTTCTTTTGCCGGCGCTTGTTTTTGCCGCACACGGATCACCCGGTATTCTGTTCGGATAAACGTTCGAAAAGGCTTTTGTGTTATAATATATAAAAAGCAGTCATTTCCTCGCCGTACACATCAGAAAAGACACCGTGGTCAATGAACCGCGCATTCGACAACGAATCAATGAAACGCAAAAGGAACCGATTTTACTGGCATAACTGATACAGGATTGACCATACCGAAGCGCGGGTGATCGCGATTGCTGACGGGAAGGAGTCCGGGTTATGAAAAAACGCCGTTTGATTGCACTGGCAATCACGATCGCGGTTGCCGCAGCTGTTTTCATGCAGCCCGGTTTTGCCAGTGCGTCGGATTATGCCGGGCAGCTCGATTCAAAAAACGTTTGGTTTCAGGCGACGCCTTCCGTCCTGTGGGCGGGAGACCCCGCGTCCACGACGACGCTGGAGGTGCACATCGTCGGCAGAAACGATGTAAAAAAAGTCTTGATGACGGGGCTTGGATCGTCCGAGCTGTACGGCCGGAGGAAATTATTTGACGACGGGACGCACGGAGACAAAGAGCCCGGCGACAATGTATTTACGCTTTCGGACGTATCGCTGTCGTTTCAGCAGCCAAACGACGCCGGGTACGGCCTCTGGTGGGGATATGTGCGGGCCGAGTTGGACGACGGAACCATGCTGGGAAACGAATACGGCAACATCGTCGGCCTGGTCGACCCGCAACATAAAGGCGCGTTTCCCGTTCAGGATTTAGGAAACGGCCTGTCCGCTACGAATTACGCCTTTTTTATCGAGGACAGCGAACACGAGGTCATCAACCAATACCCCGTTTCCGAAGTTTACTGTGGAACGAAGAATTTCGAGGCGTATCGGAAGCTCTACAGCGTCTTCCCTGACGTATTCGATTTTGCCGCCCTGATGCCCGGCATGCAGCTGTTCCGGCCGAGCGACCTGCACGAGAACGTTCCGTATAACAACGGCGTATCCAACCAAGTGGAGCATATCGGCCGCACCGTCATGGACAACACGGACGAATACGGATCGGCAGGCAGGCTGAAGTCCGTTACGTACAGTTCGTTTGGCAGCATAGCGATCATGGACCACGAACTGGGCCACACCTGGGGCATGGCGGTCGGGAAAGAATTCGGCATGATCAAGGACGAGGATCTGTACGCGGAACTCGGGCACTGGAACAAGATGACCGACATTCAGGGGCAGATGGGCGCCGCTTACATGGAAGACGGCCAAACGGGGCACTTTGCTTACAACGGGGACGGGACCTGGCGGCTGATTTCCAACCTGACAAATCAACCGTACTCCCCGCTGGAACTATACCTGATGGGGCTGATACCGTCTTCAAAAATCCCGGATGTCCATATCCTGACGAATCCCGATCTTTCCGATCCGGAGCATATCACCGCGCAATCCTATGAAACCGTCACCGCGCAGCAGATCGTTGACAGCGCTGGCGGCGAGAGGGTACCTTCGTATACTGAGTCTCAAAAAGAATTTAATCTTGCGTTTATCGTAACGCAGGATCTGCCGTACAACGATGCGGCATACGCCTATTTTTCGCTTTTGTCAAAGGAACTGATGAGCTTCGACCCACCCAGGGAAGGTTCGTACCTGGCACCATTCTACTGGGCAACGGGCGGGCGCGCGACGCTGAACACCCGCCTCGGGGATTACGGCGTGCTGCAGCTTCCGGACGATGAAGCCGGGTAGACGCCTGCCATAACCGAGGAGCCCGAGATTGCGGCTGCCGTCGCCGCCGCGCAGGAGACCGCCGCACCCGCGTCAAACGAAACGGCGGGCATCGTTCAGACCGCGGCTATATCGCAGCAGACGGCGGAACAGGGGGAAGAAAGCCGGAGCGCAAGCAAGCTGATCGTTCCGGGCATGCTGGTACTGGCCGCGTCGGCGATCCTGTTGATTGTTTGGCGCGCGATTAGAAGAAGACGCGTAAAATGAGGAAAGCTGACTACCCGGCTGTGGTTTAGCCGCAAAACCGGTTTAAATTTATTGGACGGATAAAATAAAACGAAAAACACCATCCGCTGCGGTGATGTTTTTTGATATTCATCCATCGACGCTTATATTACGAGGGGACTATGAACGACGAAAAAAACGCAAAGGGTGCTGCCGATAAGAAGCAATCAAAAATGTACCGGGTCGTATTCCGGGTCGTTAAACTCTTTTTCGTGAAACTGAAAATAAACGCGGAAGAGAAGATCATGGGTCCGGCCGTTTTCGTATGCAATCATTTAGGCGCGTTTGGGCCTATTGCTATGATGCTGCATTTTCCTCATAATATTAGGCCGTGGGTGAACTACAGAACCACGACGAAAGGGGAGGCCGCCAAAGAGATCGCAAGAAACCTTTTCAGGGAGGACTCCAGAGCGCCGGAATGGTTTAAAAAAATCGCGGGAAAGGTGTTGGAAAAGCCCGCGTTATGGGTCATGAAAGCGCTCAACGCCATCCCCGTATACGATGACGCCGTCAACGTAACGGACACTTTGAATGAGAGCGTGAAAGCATTGAAAGCGGGAACCAATATCGTTGTGTTCGCCGACAGGGGCGGCGAACACATTGACGAGAGCGTAAAGGAAGGCATCCATATCGGATGCCTCTATTTGGCACCTTTATATGGCAAAAAAACGCAGGAGAATCTTCTTTTTTATCCGGTGCACATCAGCAGGCGGCGGCGTGAAATCATCGTCGGCAGACCGGTCTTTTATAATAGGAAGAATAATTTCAAGGATGAAATCCGCCGGATGGGAGATTTACTGTCCGATTCGATTCAAAAGATAGGAAACATGGAATAAACCGCTAAACATTCAGATCATCAGATACAGTTTTTTACCAGAACGATACGATTTATAATTCAGGCGTCAAAACGCGAATGCCAAAACGGGAAATGACGGGACGATACTTGTCCGGCAGCGGCTGATCGGTGACGATGGCGCTGAGCCGCTCAAACGCGCAAAAAGAAAGCAGCGCGTTGTTGCCGAACTTGGAGTGATCCGCCATCAGCACGAGGTTCTGGTTCTGTTCCGCGACGGTTTGCTTGATCTCCACTTCGAAATAGGTGGTGTTGGTCAGCCCGCGCTCGAGCGTTACCCCCGTTGCGGACAGGAAGACGAGATCGATCGCCATTTTGCCAAGGTTGTTTAAAGTATTCGGCCCGACAAACGAACTGGTCGAGGGATTATAAAGTCCCCCGAGCGCTATGGTGTGAAGGTCCGTATATGCCGCCGCTTCATTCAGCGCAGTCAGGCTGTGCGTTATGACGGTGACGTTGCGCTTTTCCGCAAGATAGGGCAGAATACGCATCGTCGTGGAGCCGCTGTCGAGAAAGATGCTCATATTGTCGCCCACAAGAGAGGCTGCGAGCCGCCCGATCGTCTGCTTTGCGGCTTCGTTTCTCTGCGCGCGTTCGGAAAACGGGAGGACGGGGATCTGCCGCGCTTCCGCAGAGACGCCGCCGTAAACCTTTTTGAGTCTGCCGCGGCCCAGCAAATCGGCGACGTCGCGCCGAACCGTATTCATGGACACGTCAAACGTACGGCAAAGCTCTTCCAAAGAAGCTGTGCCGTGAAGCAGGACGTATTGCTCCATTTCGTTGAGTCGATCCAGTCGCACGGGTATGTCCTTTCGCGTCAGTCTGCTCGGCTTTATCGTGCCGGCGTTGCTCCGGATTGCGTATTCACTGTATTATAGCAGATTTGCAGCTTTTGCAGGTATTTGATCATGAAAAAAAGAACGAAGATAACTATTTTCGGATTGACGTTATAAGGCTAATGCGTTTATAATATGGTAAATGATGGTTAAAAAATGATATAATAATGAGTAAGTGATTGTATTATTGTTATTATATCACCTGAAGATCATCAATTCAATACTCGTATTTTGTAAAAGGAACGCAGGGAAATGTATATCCGGAAAGACGCACTTCAAAGCGGCCTGAACCCGTATGTATCGTTGGATGATAACAAGGGGTTCAACATCGGCATGGACGTCGCCATGCTCATATTGGAGCGGGGCGAAGAATACGCCGAATGCGAGCCGGAGAAGGAAACGGCGTTTCTGCTCTTTTGCGGCGAGGCGGATTTCGCCGCGGACGGGCGTGCGTGGCACGTGTCCCGATCGAACGAATTTTCCGAGGAGGCGAGCTGCCTGCACGTACCCAGGGCGACCAGGGTGCTGATCCGCGCGAAAATGCATTGCGAAATCTACATCCAGCGCGTGAAAAACGATAAAGCATTCGACGCAAGATGTTATCTGCCGCAGGACGTACAGGTGCAGCGCGCGGGCGCGACGAGCCTGCAGGGCACGATGCGCCGGAATATAAAAACGATTTTCGACTATGACAACACGCCGTATTCCAACATGGTGCTTGGCGAGGTGGTCAGCTTTCCCGGCAGATGGTCGAGCTATCCGCCGCATACCCATCCGCAGCCGGAGGTATACTTTTACCGCTTTGACAAACCGCAGGGTTTTGGCGCCGGTTTTGCCAACGGCGAAGTGTATCAGACGTCACATAACGGATTGCTGCTCATTCAAAACGGATTCCACAGCCAGGCGGCCGCGCCGGGATACGGACTTTGCTACGCGTGGGGGATACGGCACCTGCCGGGCAACCCCTGGCAAAAAACACGCATCGACGAGCCGGAGCACGTTTGGATGCTGCAGAAAGAAGCCGAATTTCTAAGCGATAAGGCGCTTGCATCCGATTCACAAACATAGATACCGTAGAAGATAAGTTGAAAACCGTACGCTTGACCAGGGCACGGGCGTTGATCGGGGCGAATATCGTGCCGGCCGCGGAAAAATCATTGAAACGGGTATGCCGGTACAGCTTTCATACAAAACGAACCACAGCACAAAAAAAGAGTTTGGAGGAAAAATATATGGCAAAGAAAATCAAAGTCGGCGTAGCAGGATACGGCACCATCGGGCAGAGGCTGGCGGACGGTGTGGCGCTGCAGGAGGATATGGAACTGGTCGGCGTGGCGGATCTGGCGCCGACGCTGGCGGTCCGCGCGCTGAAGGAAAAGGGCATGCCTTACAACCTGTATCTGGTGGACGGCGCGGACAGGAGTAAATTCGACGCGCTGGGTATCCCGGTCAGCGGCACGTTTGACGAACTGATTCAGAGCGTGGACATCATGCTCGACAGCAGCCCCGGCGGCGTGGGCGTGAAGAATAAGGCGCTCTACGAGAAGGCGGGCGTCAAAGCCGTCTTCCAGGGCGGCGAGAAGAATTCCGTTGCGGACGTGTTCTTCCATGGCTACGCAAACTACGAAAAAGGCATTGATAAAGACTACCTCAAGCTCACGAGCTGCAATACAACGGGACTGATCCGCTCGGTGGACTGCCTCGACCGCGCATTCGGGCTTGAGCGCGTCGCGATCACGATCATCCGCCGCGTGGCCGACCCGGGCGATTATCACCGGGGTCTGACCAACGCGCTGCAGATGGAAAAAGCGCCGAGCCATCAGGCGGTGGATCTCATGACGATCATGCCGCACGTACAGGCGACGGGTATCCTCGTGCATACGCCCGTCACGCACGGGCACATCATCACGGTCGTCGCGCACGGCAAACAAAAGATTACGAAAGAAGACGCGCTGGCGGCGTTTCAGAAACACCCGCGCATCCGCGTGGTGTCGATCGACGAAGGTTTCTTGGGCAACGCGAGCCTGTTCAAGTATGCGCGCGATCTGGGTAATCCGCGCGGGGATATGTATGAAATCGGGCTATGGGAAGACTCCATCGTGGAATCGGGCGACGACATCATGTACGCCATCAACATTCCGCAAGAGAGCGTGACCATCCCCGAGACCGTCGACGCCATCCGCGCCGCCTGCGGTATGCAGGCAACGCGCGAGGAAGGTACGGCGAAGACGAACGAATACCTCGGCATCGGACGTTTTAAATAACGAAACGCTGGGCGCGACCGGTAAGGAGGACGTAAATGCGATTTGGAATTTATACGCTCGACGAATACGAACTTGCGGGCAAAACCGTAATATGCCGCGTGGATATCAACCAGCCGGTCGATCCTGCGACGGGAACGCTCAAGAGCGTCAACCGCATCCGTGCGTGCGTGCCGACGGTGAAGGAACTTGCCGAAAGCAAAGCGAGGGTCGTTCTGCTGGCCCATCAGGGGTCGGACATCGAGTATAAGAACTTCTACACCACTGCTCCGCACGCAAAGGTGCTCTCCGAGCTGCTTGGGCGAAAGGTGCAATTTCTCGACGACGTGACCGGCCCCGCCGCGCGGGAAGCGGTGCGTTCGCTCCAGGACGGGGATATCCTGCTTTTAGACAACGTGCGCTTCTGCTCCGAGGAGCAGACGCTCTTTGAGACAAAGCTGAAATTAAGCCACGAGCAGCAGGCCAAGACGCAGGTGGTACAAAAGCTCGCTCCGTTGGCCGACTTGTACGTTTGCGACGCGTTTGCCGCCGCGCACCGCGACCAGCCGTCGCTCTGCGGCTTCGAGCAGGTGCTGCCAAGCGCGATGGGACGGCTGTTTGAGCGGGAATACTGCGTCATATCGGAACTCATGGAATCTCCGGAGCGCCCATGTGTGTTCGTACTCGGCGGGGCGAAGGTGGCCGACGCGTTTTTGATGATGGAGACGGTGTTGAAAAAAGGCGCGGCGGACAGGGTGCTCACCGGCGGGCTCGTCGGCAACATACTGCTGGCGGCAAGAGGCGAGCAGATCGGCGGCGCAAGCCTCGATTTTATCCAAAAATCGAACTACGGCGAGTTCATCGAATCGTCGAAACCGCTGCTTGAACGCTACGGCGAAAAGATCGTACTGCCGCAAGACGCGGCGTATCTTGACGAAAGCGGAGCGCGCAGGGAAGCGAAGATCGGCGCCGTACCGGCGGACGCGGGGCTGCTGGATATCGGGCAGGAGACGGCGAAGCTGTATACGCAAGCCATTCTTACGGCAAAGACCGTGTTCGTCAACGGGCCCATGGGCGTGTTTGAAAAACCGGAAACGGAATTCGGCACAAAGGCCGTCTGGCAGGCGCTTGGCGAAACAAGCGCGCACACCGTGCTTGGCGGCGGGGACAGCATCACGGCGACGGAGAAATACGGGCTTGTGGACAAAATGGGCTATATCTGCACCGGCGGCGGCGCGCTGATCCGGTTTTTAACCGGCGAGGAGCTGCCCGTCGTCCGTGCGCTGCGCCATGCGGCAAAGACGCTTCCGGCTGACAGGCCGAAAGGATAATACGGAGTATATGGAGTTTGAGCTTGGATTCGGCGCGGGGACGCAGAAGCTGACCGTGCCGGATGAAAATCTGGTTTGCGTACTGCTGCCCAATTCCGTTTCACATGAACTGACCGGGCGGGAGGAGGTCGTCCGCGCGCTGCAAAATCCCATCGGCACGCCGCGGCTGAACGGGATCGTCCGCCCCGGCGAGAAGATCGCGATCATTACGAGCGACGTAACCCGCCCGATGCCGAGCCATCAGGTGCTGCCGCCGCTGCTGGACGAACTGTATGCGGCGGGGATATCGAAAGAAGACGTCACGCTCGTATTCGCGCTCGGCAGCCACAGAAATCATACGCCGGACGAAATGAAAAAGCTCGCGGGCGAGCGCGCCTTTGCCGAAATCAGGTGTGTCGACGGGGACGATTCGGACTGCGTACACTACGGAAAAACCAGCCGCGGCACGCCGGTCGATATCGTCCGCACGGTCGCCGAAGCGGACCGCAGAATCTGCCTGGGCAACATCGAATACCACTATTTCGCCGGGTACTCCGGCGGCGCGAAGGCGATTATGCCGGGCGTGAGCACGCGCGCGGCGATTCAGAGCAACCACAGCCGCATGGTGGAAGAAACCGCTTCTGCCGGACGTCTGACGGGCAACCCCGTGCGCGAGGACATCGAAGAAGCCGCCGCCATGGTCGGTGTGGACTTCATCGTCAACGTCGTGCTGGACGAACATAAGAAGATCGTCCATGCGGCGGCAGGAGACGTAGTCGAGGCGCACCGCGAAGGCTGCCGGTATCTCGACCGGCTCTATGGAAAACCGATCGCCGGGCGCGCGGACATCGTCGTGGTATCCCAAGGCGGCGCGCCGAAGGATCTGAACCTCTACCAGACGCAGAAGGCGCTGGACAACGCGAAACACGCGGTCAAAAAGGGCGGCGTGATCATCCTCGTCGGCTCGTGCAAAGAAGGGCTCGGCGAGCATACGTTCGAAGATTGGATGACGCATGCGCCGAGTGCGCACAGCATGATCGAGCGCATTCAAAAGGACTTCCGGCTCGGCGGGCACAAGGCTGCGGCCATCGCCATGGTGCTCGAGGACGCGGACATCTATCTCGTGTCGGAACTTGACGCATCGTTTGTCGAGCGGATATTTTTAACCCCGTTTTCGAACGTGCAAACCGCGTTTGACGCAGCGCTTAAAAAATATGGCGAAGAGGCGAGCGTAATCGTGATGCCGTACGGCGGATCGACGCTGCCGCGTCTGGCGCCGAACCGACGATAAAAAAGACTGACAAACAGTAAATATAGATGTGCTGCGCAAAGGAGCTGCTTTGCGCCTGTACAAATAGTGTGACGCGAAGTGCCGCATACCGGCGCTTCGCGCATTTTTTCACGCTCCATACACGCAAGCATTGCGGCGCAGCTTGCTTGAGGTATTCCTCATAGATCGGCGGGTGATACTGCTGCTCGCGCACAGACGATGATGGTGCAAATATAGTCTCGCATGCAATAGGCATATTACGGGCGAAAAATAAGGATTTACGCAAACCTGATACAAAAATCAGCCTGATACGACTTGATTTCAGGCAATTATTTGACAATATAATCAAAAGAATTTTATACTGAAATTAGTACTCATCACGTTCCTGTCTGACCGGTTTTTAAAACAGGTATGCGTTGCTATACAATTTCGTTGATTATAGCTTTCTGTCGCGAACGGACCGGTGCGCTTATATGCAGTTACTGAATGAAAAATAAGGGGGGAGCATTGTGAAAAGGATTGCCGCCGTCACCATCGCATTCTTGTTGATTGCAAGTATGCTCGGGTGTGGAAGAGGATTGGATGTTATAAACCAATTGACAAACAAAGAAGAGCAAGCAACGGAAGCCCCGACGGCTACGCCTGCTGAAACTCCAATAGAGATTCAAGCGGACGTTTCAACCGAAGCCCCGACCGAAAATCCGACAACGGAACCGGAAACGCCGCCCGAGTCGGACTACAACTTCAGAAACACATACTGGGGAATGACGCAAAGCGAAGTGGAACAGGCGGAAGCGGAAGAAGCTGTCGGCAAAGACGACGAGTGGCTGTTTTATCATAGCGATGATATTGCCGGATTGAGCGCTACGATCGGGTACAGCTTTGAAAACGGGAAACTTACAGGCGGGATGTATATGTTCGACGCGGCGTATGACAACGGCGATGCGTATATTGAAGATTTCAGCGACATAAAGGAGAAACTGACTGAAAAATACGGAGATCCGGGTACCGATGCGCTGCTCTGGTCGGACGATCAGTGGAAAGACGACCCTCAGAACTACGGCACGGCGCTCGCTGCCGGCCACCTTTCATACATCGCGACATGGGAGGCCGAAACGACGGAAGTGACATTGTACATGAGCGGCAAAGATAACGAAGTATCTCTGACGCTGATCTATGATCAAATTGAAGGCGGCGACGATTCGAATGACAACGGCCTGTAAAATGAATCTAGTAATATAACAAACGGGGGGGAGGGTATATCTTATATGCCATTTTGCAAGAACTGCGGGAAAGAACTCTCAAGCGAGAAATTTTGCCCGAACTGCGGTACGCCGACGAACGGAGAAACTTCACACGCATCACAAAACTATCCGGTGAAACCCAAAAAGAAGAGAGGGCTTTTAATCGGGCTGATTGCCACCGCGACCGTTCTTGTTCTGCTTATTACCGTTTTGATCGTGAACGGTATTGCGAACAACCGAAGCAGAGCGGAGCTCAGTTCACAACAAGCCACGTCTGCGGCTATTCAGCTGCCTACGCCCACCGCAACGATGCAGGCAACGCCAACGGCGACGCCGACGCAGATTCCGCAGCCGGATACAGTTACCATTAATCTTGATTATGGCGAAGAATATCAATGTTCCGTCAAGGATTTTGATCTGCCTGATTCGATCAATGAGGATGATGTGACGTGGCCGGTTCTGTTTGATAATTATGGCGTCGTTTGTAATATGAATGGGGAAATGCAGGCGACCAATATCCAGTATGATCCGGCCTCTAAATACAACGATCCGGTCTATGTCAACGGCAAGACATCGGAAGGTATCGTGCTGGAGTATGAAGTGATCGTTGGCAACGGAAAGACGTATAGCTTCAACTGGTCCGATTCGCCGCGCAATATGAAGACGGTACACGGATATACTTATGTTGCGACGCCTGAGATCCGGCACTGTCTCGGTTTTACGCTGATGTTCGGGTATGACCTGAAATCCGGGAAAATTACCGGAAAGAATTGGTCCGTCTGGGTACGCGAAAATGGAACTACATGGGTGTACGTCGGAGACATATCCGCAACCGAGGGAGATTATGAGTACCATGATATTATATTCGACCAGCCAATCGCGTTTAACGAATTGATCGTTCAGGCTCCGAAAGAATATAATGAGTTTTCCGCATCGATTAAGTATGATGTTGTGAATATTGTCTACGATGCCGGTTAACAGGCGCGATCGAAGCGGAACAGTTGGATTGATCAGACGACCACCAAAATACAGCCCCGGAGCGGGGCTGTATTTTGATGGTCAATCCTTGCCGGCGAATTGACGAAAGCCGTTATACTCACTAATATAAAGATAGGGAAGCGGCATGCCGTAAGGCTGCAAAAACAGATCCAAATGCCATCGGGAGATCTATTATGAGCACGGAAACACCGTATATCAACAGGGAGCTCAGCTGGCTCGACTTCAACGCCAGGGTACTGGAAGAAGCGCAGAAACCAGAAAACCCTCTTCTGGAGCGGTTGAAATTCCTGTCGATCTTCTGCTCCAATCTGGACGAATTCTTCATGGTGCGCGTCGGCGGGTTGTTTGACCAGGCACTGGCGGGTCTGGTCAGCGAGGATAAAATCACCGAACTGAGTCCGAAAAAACAGCTCGACCTGATCTTTAAAAAAACTGTGGATATGGTAGAGCGGTATAACGGCGTACAATCGGCGCTCTTCTCTGCGCTGGATGAAATCGGAATCCGCCGCATCAAATCCGGGAAACTGGCCGAAGACCACATGGAGTTCTTTCGCGCGGAGTTTAACAAGACCATCCGCCCGCTGATTTCAACCATTATCGTCGACGGGAAACACCCGTTTCCGTACCTGCCGAATAAAGCGGTGCTCATTGCGGCGCGCCTGAAATACAAAAACGGCGAAAAACTCGGGCTGATGCTTTTTCCTGAGACTGCCCGAAAAATCGTTTTTCTCGATTCGGACGACGTTGTTTTCTATCTTGCCGAGGACATCATAAAAGCCTTTGCGCAGGAGATGTTTCCGAAGATGGAGGTCGTCGAGATCGGCAAATTTCGCGTGACGCGAAACGCCGACCTTGAGCTGGACGACGAGGTAGCCGGCAGCGAGGAAGACTACCGCGCGGCGATGCAGCATATTTTAAAAAAGAGGCGCAGGCTGATGCCCGTACGCCTGGAAACCAACCTCTCCGCGTCCAGCGGAATCGCAAAAACGATGGCAAGCCGCTTGGGGTTGACGCAGAAGCAGGTTTTTACGCGGCGAGGCCCGCTCGATATGAGCCAGGTGTGGACGGTGCTCGACGCGGCGAAGGCGAAAGGCTTTGCGGACTATTTCTTTACCGACATCAAGAGCGTGTATGTGCCTGGACTTTTACAGGGGGAGAGCGTTCACAGGCAGATACGGCAGAAAGACTATCTGATCATCCATCCTTACATCAATTTTGAGGCGGTGTTGGATCTGCTGCGCGAGGCGATTTTAGACGATTCCGTCATCGCCATCCGGCAAACGCTCTACCGCGTTTCGAACAACTCCGAAGTTGTCAAATATCTCGTAGCCGCAGCCGAAAACGGCAAAGAGGTTACGGTGCTCGTAGAGCTGAAAGCGCGCTTTGACGAGGAGAACAACATCGAATGGGCGGCGAAACTGGAGGACGCGGGCTGCCATGTCATCTATGGCAAGGACTACATGAAGGTGCACGCCAAGCTGCTGTTGATTACGCGAAAGTCTTCAAAGGGCATTCAGCACACCGCGCATGTCGCGACGGGCAACTACAACGAAAAAACGGCCAATCTGTATACCGACGTGGGAATCCTGACATGCAACGAGGAGATCGCCAACGACATCATCCTGTTCTTCCGGGAACTGAGCATGGACGACATAGGTGAAGCATACAGGGTATTCCATGTTTCACCTGCAGGAATCCGGGAGAAGTTTTACGAGCTGATCGACAACGAGATCCGCTGCACGGAGATGTACGGCAGGGGCGGCTGCATCGTTGCAAAAGTCAACTCGCTTGCGGACAGGGGTATGATCGACCGCCTGATCAGGGCGTCTCAGGCTGGCGTTAAAATCGACCTGATCGTGCGCGGCATCTGCTGCCTGAAGGCGGGTATCCCCGGCCTGACGGACAATATCAGCGTGATCAGCGTGGTCGGACGGTTCCTGGAGCATTCTCGCGTATATTGGTTTCTCAACGGCGGAGACGAAAAGCTGTTTATCTCATCGGCGGATCTAATGACACGCAACCTGGACCGGCGCATGGAGGTGCTCTGCCCGGTGAACGATCGCCAGATCGCGCGCCGAATCAAAGAAATGCTGTTTTCGCTGGCGAAGGATACTGAAAAAGGCCGTATCATGCAACCCGACGGCAGCTATGCGCCGCTCGAACTGGCAGACGGATTCAAAAACGCGCAGATGGCCGAATATCAGAAGTGCCTGGACGATTACAGACTGCTGATGCCGCACAAGAAGATGCTCGTTTTGCGCTCGGTTCGCAGCGCGGTCGGCGGCGCGTTGGTTTGGCTCGGGCGCCGCATTTCCCCGTCGGCTACAGTCGATTAGATCCGTGCGCGGCGGCAGGGGTACCGGATATGGAACATGTTGAACCCGGCGGCGGTTACGGCGGCTTCGTCGTCAGATTTTTTACAGAAGAGGAAGGTAACAACCATGAAGGTCGGATTGTTGACAAGCGGCGGCGACTGCCAGGGGCTGAATGCCGTGCTGCGGGGCGTAGCGAAAACCCTGTTCGGATGTATCCCGGATCTTGAGCTGTATGGCATTTTGGACGGATACCGCGGGCTGATTGAAGGCGAGTGGCGAAAAATGGGCCCCGCGGAATTTTCCGGCATACTGCGTCAGGGCGGCACGATTCTCGGAACTTCGCGCCAGCCGTTTAAAGAGATGCAGACGCTCAACGAAAACAACACGAACAAGCTTGATATGATGATGAAGAACTATAAAAAGCATAAGTTCGACGCGCTTGTGATCATCGGCGGAAACGGAACGCACAAGACCGCGCATTTGCTTTGCAAGAACGGCGCGAACGTAGTGACGATACCCAAAACCATCGACAACGACGTATATGGCACCGATCTGACATTCGGGTTCGACAGCGCCGTGGAAAAGGCGACGTACGTCATCGACGCGATTCACACAACCGCGGCGTCCCACGGGCGCGTTTTCGTAATCGAGCTGATGGGCCACAAAGTCGGCTGGATCACGCTCTGCGCGGGCATTGCCGGAGGCGCGGACGTCATACTCATTCCCGAGATTCCCTACGATGTGGAGCATGTCATCAAGGCAATCGAAAAAAGAAACAAACAGGGCAAGAATTTCTCCATCATCGTCATCGCGGAAGGCGCCGAGCCGAAGGATGAATTGATGCTGCCAAAAAAAGAGCGCAATAATCCGTATATGACGCCGGGCAACATGCTGGCAAAGGTACTTTCCGACCGATTGGATCAGGACGTTCGGGCGATCGTGCCGGGGCATTTGCAAAGAGGCGGCGATCCGACGTCCACCGATCGGCTGCTGTGTTCCCGCTTCGGCGCAATGGCTGGGGAGCTGGTTGAAAAGCGCAAGTTCGGGTATATGGTCGCGCTGAAAGGAAACGAGATTGTTTCGGTTCCCCTCGGCGAGGTGGCGGGTAAGCTCAAGAGCATCCCGAAAGATTCGCAGCTGCTGCGGCAGGCGAAGTCGCTGGGGATTTCGATGGGCGTATAGTAAGCCGGGCTTCAAACAATGCTGAACGTTTCATATCGTTTTGATTTTAACGGAAATTAAGCAGCGGCGGGGAAATCAATCCCCGCCGCTGCTTTTGCGTTTGACTGTTACGCTTTTATCGCGCTGTTTTTATTGTACTTCCATCCAGTTGAGGATTTCGCCGACGTAGATCTGGCGAACCTGTTCCGTGGTCAGGCCCATGACGGGGTTGTCAAGGTTGACGATGATCGCGATACCGTCGATGGCGATAACGGTCGGGGTCACGCCGGATTCCAATTCGCTGTCCTTGAGCTCGCGGGACGCCATGCCGATGTCGCAGTTGCCTTCAATCGCCATCTTGACGCCGGTGCTGGAGTCACTCAGCTGGATTTCGATCTCGGCGTTGGGGTTGATCGCCAGATAGGCTTCTTTGAGCTTCTCCATAACCGGGGTGACGGAAGAGCTGCCCGCTACGACGACCTTGCCCGCGACGCTGCTGCCGGCATAAGCGGGTGCGTTATCGATGCTGGCGATGTACTTGTTCTCCTCGATGACGGCCTGTCCTTCCGCGCTGAGGATGAAGTCGATGAACGCCTGCGCGGCTTCGGAGACTTCCGCTTGGGTTGCGATATTGAACGGACGGGCTACTTTGTAAGCGCCGCTCTTGATGTTGTCAACGGTCGCTTCCGCGCCGTCGATGAAAAGCGCCTTGACGGTGTCGTTCAGAGAACCGAGGGAGATATAGCCGATGGCGGCGACGTTGCCCGCGACGGTCTGGGTGACGACTGAGGTGCTGTTGACGATTTCGGCGTCAAGCGTCGTGTAATCCACTTTGTCGCCGTTGTCGTCTTTCTGCTCCACGCCTACGAGTTCGATGAACGCGCCGCGCGTACCGCTGCCGTCCTCGCGCGATACGACCACGATGTCGTCGTCGAAGGCTTCTTCTGCCGCGGGGGCTTCGGCCGCTTCCATAGCCGACTCTTCCGTGGTTTCCGTAACGGTCGCTTCGGTTGCTTCCGTCGCAGCGGGCGTGCTTGTGCAGGCTGCGAGCCCGGTTACCATGGCCAGCGCGATCAGCATCGCAAAAATCTTCTTTTTCATTAAAGTTTCTCCTTATAATTGTTAAAAAAATCATATCGGATGATTGTTTGAGTTAAATTTCGTGTAAATCAAATATGTGTAAAATAAGATGTGCGGGTTTACGGTGGTATCCATTTTCAACCGGAACAGAAGTATCGGGTATCATCGTGAAAGCCCTCGATAAAACATATATCGAGGGCTTTTTATACTTCAATATAGAACTATGCGCGGGGAATGGCTCTATCGTTAATACTTGATAAATCGATCCCCGGGAACGCCGCATATGCTGCATTTTTCCGGACGGAATTTCTCGATGTTGCCGCAAACGGGGCAGAGGTAGTAAAACACTTCTTCCGTTTGATCCAGATTCTCAAGAGCTTCCTGGTACAGCCTTGCGTGGACTTCTTCCGCTTTCATGGCGAACGTAAAGGACATCAACGCGGCCTGATTTCCTTCCGCCTTGGCTTCTTCTACGAAGTCGGGATACATCTCCTTGTACTCATGCGTTTCCCCGGCGACGGCATCTTTGAGATTTTCAGCGGTAGAATGTATTTTTCCAGCCACTTCAAAATGCTTTAATGCGTGGAGCGTCTCGGCGTCGGAAGCGGCTTTGAACAGTTTGGCGGCATTTATGTGTCCGTCTTTTTCGGCCTTTTTAGAATAAGCCAGATACTTTCTGTTTGCCTGGGCTTCCCCCGCAAACGCTTCGATTAAATTGTCAAGTGTTTTGTTTGATTCCATCGTACTATTCTCCTTGCTGTTTGATATGATGTCGATTAATTTTTCGACGACGTCCTTTGGAAAACCTTCCGGCTGTTTGCCGTCAAGCAGCGATTGCAGAAATTTCACTGTGTTTTCGCTTTGTGGCAGCATATATCCGGCTTCCCGAATCAGATCCTCAGCCATGATATGGTTAGACATCTCTATTGCCTTTGCAAGATTGCCGGGCAGCTGAGCAGCCATGCTTTCCTGCTCCGACTTGCTGCGAAGCAGGAGTTTCAAAGCCTTCACGACCAAATCCGCCTTTATCTGCTGCGGCGGATAATCGACAGGCACCATTGAAATCGCTCCGGACGGGCAGGCGTTCGCACAATCCCCGCAACCGGTACATGCAGCAATATCTATGATGCTGTTTTCGGTGTCCGTTGCTCCGGTCGGGCAGACATAGAGACACAAGCAGTCTTTTGTGCAGAGGCGTATATTTCTCACCGCGTATTTCTTTGACATAATGCCTACCTCCCCTCGGCTTTCTCAAATTTCCAGTCGGGCGCTTTGCATACGGGACAAATACCGGGAGGGTTATCGCCGATATAGACAAATCCGCAAATGGTACAGACATATACCCCTGTATTTTTCAGCATAGCGTCGCCGTCTTTGCGATATCGTGTCAGCAGCGACTTTAAGATGCGCGTGACCTTCCCGCTCCAAACCAGCGCCCGGAGGGCTCCTCGATCCCCGGCGTCGGACGCAACAGCGTCGGCGTTTGGCAAACCTTCCGCCAGATCGTTATCGATCAGCGCCATCAATTGTTCGAAACCGGGATTTTCGGCAGGTTTCGAAGATGTTTGGAAATAATCCGCCAGCTCGGAGAAGAGAGCGGCTTCTTCCGCTTTGTACTGTTTCTCGCAGCCGCGGGCAAGGTTTGAGCAAAGAGCGCTCATCTCCAGGGGCGTTAATTCTTTTGCATCATAATCAACATTCATTTTCGGCGCTGATTTTTTCTTAGAATCCGCGGTTTGTTCGCTTTGCTTTGCAAAATCAGCTTTCACTGCGCCGCATAGAGGGCACACCCAGTCTTCCGGCAGGTCTTCCCATCTTGTACCCGGCGCGATTCCCGCTTCCGGGATGCCCTGTGCTTCGTCAT
The DNA here is from genome assembly GCA_963675855.1 of Christensenellaceae bacterium. GTDB lineage: Bacteria > Bacillota > Clostridia > Christensenellales > CAG-138 > UBA7703. The sequence continues at coordinate 2,648,577 of OY776633.1, read as the reverse complement.
ATATATATCCGCAAACGGTGCAGATATATCTGGCCATATTCATCACTCCTTCTTGTCAAATATTACTCAAGATCAAACCGGTCGGCGTTCATGACCTTCGTCCATGCGGCGACGAAGTCCTTGACAAACTTCTCCTGCGCGTCCGCCGCGCCGTATACTTCACACAGCGCGCGCAGCTGCGCGTTTGCGCCGAATACGAGATCCACGCGCGTCGCGGTCCATCTGCGTTCGCCCGTGGCGCGGTCTACGCCTTCAAATACGTCGGCGTCCGGCGTGAGCGGCTTCCACTGCGTGTCCATGTCGAGCAGGTTGACGAAGAAGTCGTTGGTCAGCGTCTCCGGCCGCTTGGTCAGCACGCCATGTGGCGCGCTGCCGAAGTTGGCGTTCAGCGCGCGCATGCCGCCGAGCAGCGCGGTCATTTGAGGCGCGGTGAGGGTCAGCAGCTGCGCGCGGTCGATCATCATCGATTCGGCAGAGACGGCGAACTTCGCTTTCTGATAGTTGCGGAAGGCGTCCGCCTTGGGCTCGAGCACGGAGAAGGAAGAGGCGTCCGTCTGCTGCTGGGACGCGTCCGTACGGCCCGGCGCAAAGGGTACCTTCACGCTGCGCCCCGCGCGTTCGGCTGCGAGTTCGATCGCCGCGTTACCGCCGAGAACGATCAGATCGGCAAGAGAGACGCGCTTTTTGCCGGAGTTTGACATGTTGAAATCGGACTGCACGTTTGCAATCGCATCCAGCGCGGTTTTGAGCTGCTCCGGCTCGTTGACCTCCCAGCCTTTCTGCGGGTCGAGGCGGATGCGGGCGCCGTTTGCGCCGCCGCGCTTGTCCGATCCGCGGAAGGTGGACGCGCTCGCCCAGGCAGTCTTGATCAACTGCGGTATGGTCAGGCCGCTCTCGAGCAGCTTCGCCTTGAGCGCCGCCGCGTCGCGTTCGTCGATGAGCGGCAGTTCGGCTTTGGGGACAGCGTCCTGCCAGATCAGTTCTTCCGAAGGGACTTCCGGCCCGAGGTAGCGCGCGCGCGGCCCCATATCGCGGTGGGTCAGCTTGAACCAGGCGCGGGCGAACGCGTCCGCGAACAGTTCCGGATTTTCATAGAAACGGCGCGCGAACGGTTCGAATTTGGGGTAGAACCGCAGCGAGAGATCCGCCGTGGTCATCATGGGCCGGAGTTTCACCGTCGGGTCGTGCGCCGCGACGACCATGTCTTCGTCCGCGACGTCTTTGGCAAGCCACTGATTCGCGCCCGCGGGGCTCTTGACGAGCTCCCACTCGTACGTAAAGAGCGTTTTGAAGTAACCCATATCCCATTTCGTCGGGTTGGCTTTCCAGGCGCCCTCGATGCCGCTGCCGATGGTATCCCCGCCCTTGCCGGTGCCGAAGCTCGAGCGCCAGCCGAGGCCCATGTCCTCGATGGGCGCGGCCTCCGGTTCGCGGCCTACGTGGGTCGCCGGGCCAGCGCCGTGGCATTTGCCGAAGGTATGACCGCCCGCGACGAGCGCGACGGTCTCCTCGGGGCTCATCGCCATGCGCGCGAAGGTTTCCTCAACGTCTTTGCCGGAGGCGACGGGGTCGGGGTTGCCGTTTGGGCCTTCGGGATTGACGTAGATCAGGCCCATCTGCACAGCCGCGAGCGGGTTTTCCAGATCGCGTTCGCCGGTGTAGCGCTTGTCGCCGAGCCATTCGGTCTCGGAGCCCCAGTAGATATCCTCGTCAGGCTCGTAAACGTCCTCCCGGCCGCCCGCGAAACCGAATGTCTTGAACCCCATTGATTCGAGCGCGCAGTTACCCGCGAGGATCATCAGATCCGCCCAGGAGATCTTCTTGCCGTATTTCTGCTTGACCGGCCAGAGCAGGCGGCGCGCCTTGTCGAGGTTGACGTTGTCCGGCCAGCTGTTGAGCGGGGCAAATCGCTGCGTACCGTTGCCCGCGCCGCCGCGCCCGTCTCCCATACGGTAGGTGCCAGCGCTGTGCCAGGCCATGCGGATGAACAGCGGCCCGTAGTGGCCGTAGTCCGCAGGCCACCAGTCCTGAGAATCCGTCATGAGTGCGTAGAGATCCTTTTTTACAGCGGCGAGGTCGAGCGAGAGAAACTCCTTCTTGTAATCAAAGCCTTGCTCCATCGGCGTGCTGAGGCTTGAATGTTGATGCAGTATGTTGAGATTGATCTGATTCGGCCACCAGTCTTTATTGCCGGTGCCGCCGCCCGCAACGGGGCCGCGCGTCATGCCCGTGACCGGGCAGCGTACTGTTTCGTCCATGATGATGCCTCCTTCTTTCATGTTAATGTAAAGGTTCGCCGCTCCGACGCCATACCGGCGCAAACCGGCGGTTATTCTTTGGATCGGCAGCGCTTGCAGACGCCCCGATAGAACAAATCCCGTTGTCTGACACTCGCCGCCTCCGGAAAAACCAGGTTCAGCTTGTCGAAATCGATCGGTTCGTCGTAGATTGCCCCGCACTTGTCGCAGACAAAGTGTCCGTGATCGACGGCGAGCACGTCATAACGCGCTTCGTTATGGTCCAGATTGACGACGCGCAGGAGGCCTTTTTGCACAAACAACGTAAGCGTGTTGTACACGGTCGCTTTCGAAAGCGCGTGCCCTTGCGCGGCGAGGTCTTCGTAGATCCGCTCTACGGTTGGATGCATGTTGCAGCCGTGCATGTAGTTGAGCAGAAGAAGCCGCTGCAAAGAGGGCTTGATTCCCTTGGATTTGAGCGTCTCTGCAAGCTGAGGGTAGTCTTTCATTGCGATTGCCTTTCAAATAGAAAGATTTTAAAGATTAGAATCATTCTAAAATAAATGTATCAAAACAACCGTTGTCTGTCAAGCAAATATCGAATACGGGTGGGATAATTCTGATGCAACCGGATCATCGAAATATCGAATTTCAAAAAAATCTTGACAATACACCCAACACATTATAATATGTACATACAAGTACAAACAAATCATCATATGCAATCGTAAAGGAATAGGTAAAATGATCGACCGGAACAGTCCAATCCCGCTTTACATGCAGCTTGAGGACATCTTGCGCACCGCCCTGATTAATCACGAATGGGCGGTTAATACGCCTATCTCGTCCGAGCTGGAGCTGAGCAAGACCTACAACCTGAGCCGCATGACGGTTCGTTCCGTGCTCACAACGCTGGTGAACGAAGGGCTGCTGTACCGCGTACAGGGAAAGGGCACGTTCGTTGCGGAGCCTAAGATCGCCACAAGATCGCTGGCATACATGGGAATCCGCGAGCAATTGGAGAGCATGGGCTACGAAACGAGCACGGAGCTGGTCAGCTTCAAGCGTATTCACGCGGACGCTTCCCTCGCGAACGTGCTGTCGATTCCTTCGGGTGAAGAGATTCAGTACATCGAGCGAGTGCGCTCCATCAAGGATGACCCGATCAGCATTCATAAGTCCTATATCCCGCAGAGGCTTTGCCCAACGCTCACGGATGAGCTTATGGAGACGGAGCAGCTATGTGTCATCATGGCGCAGGAATTCAATCTGAAAGCCGAAAAGGTTTCCGAGTCGCTTTCCGCAATACTGGCAAACGAACGGGAAGCGGAACTTTTACTCGTGGAACCCAGGCACCCTCTGTTGATGTTGGAGGATATCAACAGAACAGCCGAGGGCGTCGTGTTCGAATACAGCAAAGTATTGTTCCGAGGGGATAAAATCAAGCTGCACTTCGAATTCTAATCAATCAACCAATCAAACAGAACAGCTTAACGAAAAAAAGCGATCTTCGCTTAGGTGTATTTGCTGTACGCAAAAAAACAGGACAGGGGCAGAATATGGGGAATCTTTTTTCGGATGTACTATCGCAGGCAAAGTCGACGCACACCGCGGCGGCGGCGATCAATACGCTCAACCATCTTACAACAATCGCGATTGTTAAGGCGGCCGAGCGGGCGGACCGGAACGTGATTCTTCAACCATCGACGGTAACGGTCATTGCTTACGGGGTAGAAGGAATGCTTGCTATGATCAACGCGGTTCGAAAAAACGCGCGCGTTGCCGTTTCACTGCACCTGGATCATTGCAGGGATGAAGCCTTGGCCAGAGCGTGCGTAGACGCGGGCTGGGACAGCGTCATGGTGGATTACTCCGCGCTGCCGTATGAGCAAAACGCGGAAAAAACACGTGAAATGGCCGACTATGCCCATGCGCGCGGCAAAACAATTGAAGGCGAAATCGGCATCATCGCAGGGGTGGAGGACGAGATTTCCAGCGAATGTTCCGCGCCTGCTACGTTTGAGGAAACCATGCGCTTTGTGCAATATACCGGCATCGATGCGATCGCGCCCGCGATCGGTACGGCGCACGGGGTCTATAAGACGGCGCCCAAACTGAATTTCGAGCTTGTGGAGCAATTCGGCAAAGAAGAGACTCCGCTCGTTGTACACGGCGGAACGGGGTTGACCGGCGAGGTGTTTCAGCGATTGATCCGCCTGGGCGCGGCGAAGATCAATATTTCAACAGCGCTGAAACGAGCATATCTCGGCGCATGCCGGAGTCATGTTGCGAACGAAAAAATCACGCCTGTCGACTTCGATATTGCGATACGTAAAGAGTGTGAAAGCGAGATGTACCGCTACATAGCGCTTTTCGGCGGCGTAACCGATACTCTTTAAGGAACATACAAGGTGGTGCATACCATGCAAAAGGCTTCATACCAGTGTGAACTGCATTCGCATACGGTTTGTTCGGACGGCAACGATACGCCTTACGAACTCATCGAGAACGCAGCAGCGCGCGGCATCAAAATTCTTGCGTTAACGGATCACGACGTGATCCCGCCGGAGCAGATCGAACTGCCGTCGGGGGAGACGCGGAATTTCGTTTCGTATGCTTCGGATTGCGGCATCTGCCTGATTCCGGGCGTGGAGTTTTCGTGCGAAACGCAGATTGAGGACGTGCATCTGATCGGGTTGGGATGCGACTGGCATGCTCCCGCGCTGGCAATGCAGGCGCAGCGGATCGTGGAGAGCAAGGGTGAAGCGTATGTGGAAACGATCCGCCGCCTCAACGAGCGCGGATACAACATGACGCTGGACGAAGTGCTGACGATCGGAGAAAAACAGATTCCATTGGCGGAACTTCAAAAAAAGCGCATCTTCGACGTGATCGCGCGAAAAGGATACGCAAAGGACTGGAGCGCCGCGAAACTGCTTGTGCGGGACGATCCTTACTTCGCAGTCAAACGAAAAAAACCGCTGGTGCTGGATATCATCGACCTCGTGCACGCCACAGGCGGAATTGCGATTCTTGCACATCCGTATCTGATTGACGAAACGATTGAGCGGTATGGAAAACAGACGGACCGCTGGACGTTTCTCAACGAGCTGATTGCGCATGGGTTGGACGGTATGGAGGTGCGCTACACCTACGATAAAACCATCTGCAAGGACAAGCGCCCGCGCGAGCAGATCTGGGACGAGGTACGGGAGAGGATTGCAGGGCGCGTGTTCTGTTCCGGCGGATCGGATTATCATAACGACGCCAAAAAGGGCGCGAAGAATCCGAGGCAACTTGGCGAATGCGGACTGACGATGGAAGAATTTCTCGCAATTCCAAAGCTGGCGGCGCTTTGTCCTTCCCTGCACGAATAAAAGAACATCCACTTTTCAAGAGACGAACCGGAGGTTGAACATGGATCGTTTTCAATTGTATACGCCAACGGAACTCCTGCTTGAACCGGGCGCTGAAAGCCGAGTCGGCGAATATGCGCGCCGTTTCGGAACGCGTGCGCTGCTGGTGCACTACGGCGTGCCGTTTCTGTATGAATCCGGCTTGCACAAACGCGTGACGGATGCGTTGAAAAAAGCCGGTGTGGATTTCGTTGAGCTAAAAGGCGTACAGCCAAACCCGACGCTTGAACTTGCGAGAACGGGTGTGGAATTGGCAAGGAAGCATGGAGTTGAGATCGTGCTCGGCATCGGCGGCGGCAGCGTGATTGATACGGTCAAAGCCATCGCGGCGGGCACGCGGTATCAAGGCGATCTCTGGGATCTCTATACCGGCAAGGCGCAGCCGGGCGGCGCGCTGCCGAGCGGCATTGTCATGACAACCGCGAGCACGGGCAGCGAAGGCAGCAACGGCTCCGTGATCACGAACGAAGCTACGAAGGAAAAACGGGACGTCATGTGCGACTGCCTGCGTCCTGCGTTCGTGCTGATCAACCCGGAACTGACGTTTACGCTGCCGCCGTTTCAAACGGCCTGCGGCGTGACGGATATGATTTCACATGTGATGGAGCGCTATTTTACCGCAACGCCCGACACCGTGCTGGTGGATGCGCTTGCGGAAGCGGCCATCCGGTCCATCATAGCGCTCGGCAAACGCGTGATGAAGGATCCGCAGGATTATAACGCGCGCGCGGAGCTGATGGTTGCCTCGATTTTTGCTCACAACGGTTTGCTGGGTATCGGCCGCAGCCAGGACTGGGGTTGCCATGTAATGGGCGCGCCGATCTCGGGCGTTTACAACGCGCCGCATGCGGCGACGCTCAGCGCGCTCATTCCCGCATGGATGGAACACGTGCTGACGGAGGATCCCGCGCGTTTCGCGCGTTTCGCGAAAAATGCGCTTGGCGTGGAAGACACGGGAGACGATCTTTCAACGGCGCGCGCGGGTGTCGAAATCCTGCAAACGCTCTACCGCGAATGGAACATGCCGCTGACGCTTTCGGCGCTTGGCGTGGAGAAGGAACGGCTGGGAGAACTGGCGCGTATGGCGATCGGCGACGGCAAAGTCGGCAGTATAAGACCCATCGGCGCGAAGGAGATCGAGGCGATCTTTTCCGCGGCGTATTGAGGTGAAGAGAGATGGCGTTTGACGTTGCGCTCAACGGAGGCATCATTCTGTCGGCTGAGAACGGCTATGAGCCGTTTATCGGATCCGTCGCGTTTGAAGGCGGACGCATCGCGCGGCTCACGCGCGGGTCGATTCCGCGGCAAGACGCACAGGAATGGATTGATGCGACTGGGAAAATCGTGATGCCCGGACTCGTCAACGCGCACTGCCACGGAGACATGACGCTCGCGCGCGGCTTCGGCGACGGACTGACGCTTGCCGAACAGATCGAATCGTTTGCGTCCAGCAACTGGTTCTCCTCCTTCGTCGACGACGACGACCGATATGCTTCCCGGCAGCTGACCTACGCGGAAGCGCTTTTGAGCGGCACGACGTTTCTTTGCGAAAACATGTACTGGAGCCTTAGCGCGCGCTCCGTTTACGCCATGGCGCAGAGCGGCATCTCCGGCGCGTTATGCGAGGACATACGCGCGGATTTCTCGAAACCCGACGTGTTCGTTTCAGACGATTGGCTGCGGGAATTCTCCAAGCTTTGCCGCGCAGAGGGGATTGTGCCGGTACTGGGCAGCATCTCCGAGGAGGATTTTACACAGGAAGCCGTGAGCCGGATCCGCCAAAAGGCGGGAGCACTGCAACTGCGCGAAACGCGCCACCTTGCGGAGAATGACTGGCGCGTGGAGATCGTAAAAAACAGATTCGGGACTACGCCGGTGCGCTTTCTTGCGGAATCGGGAGCGCTGCATAACGGCATGATCGGCTCGCATGCGGTGTATGTGGACGATGAAGAGGCGGGGATGCTCGCGTCCGCCGGCGTATCAATCGCCAATACACCCCTTTGTGAAATGAAGATACAGGACGGCATAGCGCCGATCCCGCTGTATCAAAAGCACGGCGTAAATGTTTGCCTCGGCAGCGACGGGGCGATGTGGAACAACGTCAATGACATTTTCGCCGAAATGAAAGGCATGGCGCTGCTGCACGCACTGCACAGCGGCCCGCGCGCACTCGGGACAAAGGACGTGCTGCATATGGCGACTGTAAACGGATACCGCGCGTTTGGGATTCGGGATGCGGGCACGCTGGCAGAGGGGATGCGCGCGAATGTGATTCTTCTGGATGCGACGGGCGCGCATATGGCGCCGTTGAGGCTGGGCAGATACGAGAACGTCTCCTCCGCGGTTGTATTCTGCGCATCGGGGAGAGATGTGGCGGACGTGTTCGTCGATGGACGGCGCGTCGTAGCGAACAAAACGCTGACTACGATGGATCTGCCCGCGCTGATTGCGCGAGCGGCGGAAGCGGGTGAGAAAATCGCAGCCGGATTGGAGGGAATGGCATGAACCCACTGGATCAACTCACGAAACTCAACGACATATGCCTGTATGTTCGTGATTTTGAGGCAAGTTTGAAATTCTATGTTGAAAAGTTTGGATTTCATATCAAGCGGCTCCAGCCTGACCCGCAGCAGGCAAATTATGCGGAGTTTGAGTTTCAGGGCACGGCGGTCACCATCTGGCAGATCGACGGCGTGCGAGCGCTGCTGTCCGACGAAGTGCTGGGGGAGGCGGGACACCACTTCATGATTGCGGTCAAGGTGGATTCGCCGCAGACAGTGGACGAAATTCATACCGAGTTGGCAAAACGGGGCGTAGAGTGCGCGCGTATGCCGGAAACATATCCGTTTGGAGCAAGAAGCGCTTACTACCTGGATCATGAGAAGAATATTTGGGAAGTATTCGCCTGGACGGATGGGAAAAACGGCCCGGGGCTGTTGTAACGGAACACGCCGGTTGAATGCCGGCACGTAAGACTGATCAGGATATAGGCCGTGCGAGTACGGTTTGTATAAACAAAACAAAGGAGAGAAACGAGCATGAAAAAAAGACTCATTGGCGTGTTGCTGGCGCTACTGATGATCGCTTCACTGGCGGTTGGGTGCGCTAAACAGGAAACTGCTGCGGAAGAAGCGGCAGGTACCGAGGCCGCGCAAGCCGTCAAGGTTGCGGTCGTGGCAAACCAGCGGTTTGGAGACAATGGCCCTATGGACAACATGAAGGCCGGCGTCGAGAGCATGGTAGAGAAGTACGGCATCGAGGCAAAGTATCTGGAATCTTCGGCTGAAACATTCGAAGAAGACGTACGCGCGATGGCGAAGGCGGGTTACGATCTGATCATCACGACGTTCCCGTACATGAGCGAAGCCACCGTAACGGTGGCGGAGGAATATCCGGATACGATGTTCTGCGCAATCTACCAGTTCATCAATGTCGGCGACAACTCCGTCGCGAATATCTGGGACACCGAATACCACGGCGAAGGCGCGTTTTACATCGCCGGCTGGATGGCGGGCAAAGCGACCCAGAGCAACGTAATCGGATTCCACCAGGGCGGCGAAGAACCCAGCCCGAATGCGGAAGGCAATGCGTTCATGCGCGGCGCGCTGGCAGCCAACCCCGATGTAACGGTGGAATTTGCCTGCATCAATAGCTACGAAGACACCGCCACCACGTACGAATATACCATGGCGATGATCGACAAAGGCGCGGACATCATCCAGGGCGACTCCGGCGGATCCAATGCCGGCATGGTCGATGCGGCCAAAGAGAGAGGCGGCGTGCTGGTCGGCAACGAGATCACCGATTTCTACGACACCTACCCCGAATTCAACGGCATCATCGGCATCGGATTCGGAGCGAACGCAATTCAGGCGATCGAAGCGTATATTGCCGGTACCTATCCGGGCGGAGAACATGGTATCATGGATCTGGCGAACAACGGTTACTTCATGGACTGGGCGAGCTATGAGCGCTTTGCGGACAGCTCATCCGTGTTTGCCGCTGCGTACAAAGCAAATCTGGACGAAGCAAAATCAATGGCCGAGAAGATCATCTCCGGTGAGATGACGGTCGATTTCGACACCGAATACCCGAATTTCGACAGAGTAAAGAACGGCTGAGTTACCTCCTAACCTTAGCACAGGCGGCACGGAGCGTGTTTCTGCGCTCCGTGCCGCGCAGCCCTGAACATTACAGCACCTGCTGGAGCTTGAATTTTACCGTGCAATGAACGGTTCTATAGATTTCCGCCGCGCTGCCGTAAACGACGGCGGATCAACACACGTTTCCCGATATCATTTCAGCGAAAGGACGGAAAAAACCGCATGGATGAAAAGGTCAACAAAGCGTCCGCGCCGACCGCTTCCAACGAAGGCGTATATCATTTACAATTAAAAAAAGGGGATGTGCCGGAGTATGTAATCCTGCCCGGCGACCCCGGTCGTACGCTTCGCATCGCGAAAAACTGGAGCGATGTGCGGGAGATCGCAAATTATCGCGAATACAAGACGGTTACGGGATATTACGACGGGATGCTGCAGGCGGCGACTTCGACCGGCATCGGCTGCCCCGGAGCGGAGATCTGCATCCACGAACTGAATGTGCTCGGGGTGCATACCTGCGTTCGCGTCGGCACGACCGGCTGCATCGTGCCGGAATTCGACCTAGGCGATCTGATCATTCCGGTGGCGTGCATTCGCAAGGACGGCACGTCCGGAGCGTATATCGAACCTGAGTTTCCCGCCTGCGCGGACCCGGATGTGGTAAGCGCGCTGGCGGAGGCCTGCGAAAACCTTGGCTTGCGGTACGGATTCGGGCTGACGTATACGGTCGGGTCATTCTACATCGGTCAGGGCAGGCCGCTGAACGAGGACGGTTCCGGTTATTGGCCGTCGTTTGCGGAGCGCATTATCCCCGATTTGCAGACCGCGCGCGTTACGAATATCGAAATGGACACAGCCGGACAGTTTGTCGTCGGTTATCTGCACGGCATGCGGATGGGCGCCGTGTTGAGCGTTATCGCCAACCGCAGTACGGACCGGTGGGGCGACAACGGCGGCGAGGCGAAGGCTTGCCGCGCCGCCTGCGAAGCGATGCGGATTCTCCATGCGCGGGACGAAGCGGGCCGCTCAAAATTGCGGGTTCGCTGAGCGCGCCTGAAGAGGACAACCAAAAACCGAGACGAGGCAATCCTATGCAAAAAAACGATGCTGTGGCATACGCAATCGAGATGATCAACATCACCAAGCGGTTTCCGGGCGTTGTTGCCAACGACCATGTCTGTTTGCATGTCCGTGACGGCGAGATACACGGATTGATCGGCGAAAACGGCGCGGGCAAATCGACAATCATGAACGTTCTATACGGCTTAGAAAAGCCGGACGAGGGGATCATCCGGATATTTGGCAAAGAGACCGCAATCCATTCGCCGGAAGAGGCGATCCGCCTGCAAATTGGTATGGTACACCAGCATTTCATGCTCATGCCGAACCTTACGGTGCTGCAGAATATCATCCTCGGACATGTGCCCAAGCGTTTTGGCTTTATCGATCGCAGAAAAGCCGCGGAGGAGATCGAGGGGATCATGTCCGCTTACGATCTGAGCGTCGACCTCGGCGCGCGCATCGACCAGCTGTCCGTCGGCCAGAAGCAACGCGTGGAGATCGTAAAATCGCTCTACCGCGGCGCGAGGATATTTGTGCTCGATGAACCGACGGCGGTGCTCACGCCGAGTGAAATCGACAAACTGATGGAGATACTCGCCCGGTTGAAGCAGCAAGGCTGTTCGATCGTCTTTATTACGCATAAATTAAATGAAGTCATGCAGATTACGGACAACATCACCGTCATGCGGAAAGGCATTGTAACCGGGCGCGTAGCAAAAGTGGATACCACTCCATCCGAGCTTTCGCAGCTCATGGTCGGCCGTGAAGTCGACCTGAAGATAAAAGTCACCCCGTATTCCCCCGGAAAAGAAGTGCTGCGCCTTTCAAACGTCTGCGCGTTGAGCCGCCGCGGGCTTCCCGCTTTGGGCGGCGTGAGCCTGAGCGTGCACGAAGGCGAAATCGTTGGCATTGCGGGTGTCGAAGGCAACGGTCAAACGGAGCTGGTAGACGTTGTGGCAGGCATGGCGCCAGTGAAAAGCGGAGAGATCCGTTTCTGCGGCAGACGAATCGACTCGCTCTCCGTCCGGCGCAGGCGCGACCTTGGCATGAGCCATATACCGGAGGACCGTCTGCGCGTTGGCGTGGCAAAGAGCTGCACGATCAAGGATAATCTCGTGCTCAACCGCTATTACCAGAAGCCGTTTTGCCGGACGGGTATTCTCGACGGCGCGAAGCTCGGAGTGTTTGCCGAGCAGCTTTGCGGTGCATATCAGGTGAAGACGCCTGACGCCGGATATCGTCTGGGGACGCTGTCGGGCGGTAATATGCAGAAAGTAATCTTTGCCAGAGAAGCCGAAGTGAATGCGGATCTGATGATTGCAGCGCAACCCACAAGGGGAATCGACATCGGTTCGATTGAGTATATTCACAATCAAATCGCAAAACTGCGCGACAGCGGGAAAGCGATACTGCTTGTCTCGGCTGAACTGGAAGAGGTCATGTCCCTGTCCGACCGCATTCTGGTGATATACGAAGGACAAATCGTGGCGCAGTTCAGACGCGGCGAAGCGACGCGGCACGAGATTGGCATGTATATGCTCGGGTCGAAACGGATGACACTATCGGAGGATGCGCTATGAAGCAAAATGCTGAGAAAACCTCTGATGCGACAGCCCGCCGGGATCATGATTCAACGTTTTTTCGTTCGGGGCAGATCCGTCGGCACGTAAAGGAAGCTGCAACCGTAGTGATCAGGCAGGTCGTGCTGATTCTTTTTGCGCTTCTTCTTGCAACCGTTTTTCTCGCACTCTCCGGATACGACGCGTTTGCTATCCTGAGAGGCGTTTGGAACAGCCTGACGCAGGATCTAGCGGGGACGATCCGCTGGTCCATTCCGCTGATACTGGCCGGACTTGCGATCTGCGTGACATATAAAGCGGAAATCTATAATCTGGGCGTCGACGGGCAAATTCTCATCGGCGCCGTGGCGGCGACGGCGGTGGCGCTCTCCCTGCCCGAGATGCCGGCTATGCTGGCGCTGACCATCGTTTTTTTATCAGCCATGGTGGGCGGCGCGCTGATGGCGCTGATTCCGGGCACGCTGAAGGTGCTGTTCAATACGGACGAGGTCGTTTCGACGCTGCTTTTGAATTTTTTAGCGGAATTTTTCCTGCTGTATCTGATCGTAGGGCCAATGCGCGACCCCGCCGCGGCCATGCGCTATAACGCAAGCGCGCTGCTGCCGGAATACACATGGCTCCCGCGGTTTCAGGCGTTCGCGCCTTCCACGGCGAACGTAGGGCTTTATATCGCCTTTGCGGTTGCCGGGATCATGGTTTTTCTCTTTTACAAGACGCGGCTCGGCTACGAAATCCGTATTGTAGGGGCAAACGCAAACCTCGCGCGTTATGGCGGGATGAACCCGAAGCGGCTGACGATCACCGTTATGCTGATCAGCGGGGCGATCGCCGGCATTATCGGCGCAATCGAGGTATGCGCGGTACAGCATAAACTCATCGCGGGATTTAATCCCGGGTTCGGGTTTGACGGCATCGTGATTTCGCTGCTGGCGAACAACAACCCCGTAGGCGTGGTGTTTTCAGGCTTTTTCCTAGGCATGCTGTATAACGGCGGCATTAATATGGAGCGCTTTACCGATGTTCCGTCCGCTATTACGGATATCGTCATGGCAATCATCATCATCACGATTTCCGCAAAGCTGGCGCTGCCGCTGCTGAAGAAACGGTATTTTAGCAAGTGGGGAAAAGACGCGCAGCCGGAAATCGAATGCAGCCCGCAGCAGCCGGAAGGGGAGGGTGAGTGACATGCAGATTATTTTCAGCAGTACCGTGTTTGCTTCCATGCTCCGCATCGCAACGCCGCTGACCATCGCCGCGCTTGGCTGCCTGCTCTGTTATAAAACGGGCGTACTCAATCTGGCGCTGGAGGGCATTATGCTCATAGGCGCTTTCGCCAGCGTCTCGGTCGTTATATGGTCGGGCGGCAACGTGTGGCTCGGCTTGCTCGGCGGAATCATTGCGGGCGGGCTCATCGCTCTTGTGTTCGGTCTGGCGGTCGTGCGGTTTCGCGCAAACCACATCATCTCGAGCATCGCAATCAACATGCTGGGCCTCGGCTTGACAACGTACCTGCTGCGCGCGCTGTTTGAAACGCAGGGCCAGATCCGCCCGCCGCTTATCGACAAGCTGCCGCTGCTGAACATGCCAATGCTGGAAAAGGTTCCGGTGATCGGAAAAGCGCTCAATGGCCAGAGCCCGATTACCTGGCTCGCCTTTCTGCTCGTGATCGCCTGTTATATACTGATATACAAAACGGAATTCGGCCTGAACATCTGCGCGGTCGGCGAATCGGAGGACGCCGCGCGCACGGCGGGCGTCTCGCCTGAACGGATACGCTGGCAGGTGATTGTGCTTGCGGGGCTTCTTTGCGGCCTTGCGGGCGGATATATCGCTACGGTTACGGTTTCGGAGTTCACGGAAAACATGATCAGCGGGCGCGGATTTACAGCGTTTACCGCGGTCGTATTCGGAGGCGCGCACCCGGTGTTCGTGTGGTTGGTGACGCTGCTATTGGGGTATGCGGACGCCGTAGGCATTCAGATCGAGCTCGTAGGCACCGGAGTACCGAGTTCCATCGTGAAGATGTTTCCGTTCATTCTGGCTCTCGTCAGCCTTGTGATCGCCTCCGGAACGCAGAAACTCAGGAGAAGCGGCAGACTTCGGCGCAATAAATGCGACATACCCGGAACAAAATTCGCCCGAAAAACGAAATAACGTACAATCTCATCGATGGAAAGGTACATAATATGGATCACAGAAGCAACCTAAGCGGCGTATTTGCCCCGATTACGACACCGTTTCTTGAAAACGGAGAAGTCGATTATGACGGCCTGAAACAAAACATGGAACGCTATGCAAAAAGCCCGCTCAAAGGGTATCTCGCGCTGGGCAGCAACGGCGAAAACAAGAGCCTGCTGGCTGATGAAAAACGGCGTGTGCTCGAGATTATCGTTCAGAACAAAGGCGCCGGCCAGATTGTCATGACGGGTTGCATTGCGGAGTCGACGTATGAAACCATCCGGCTGGCGCGGGAAGCCTGCGCGATCGGCACGGACTATGTAACGCTGCTCAGCCCAAACTACTTCAAAAAGCTGATGACGGACGATGCGCTGCTGAAGTATTTTTCCGACGTTGCGGACAGTGTCGAAAAACCCTGCCTGGCATATTGCGCGCCGCAGTTTACCGGCGGCATCACGCTCTCGAATGCGCTCGTCAAGCAATTATCCGCGCATCCGAACATCGTCGGCATGAAGGATTCGTCGACCGGGAATATCAACGGCTATCTGATGAGCGTGCCGGAGGATTTCTGCGTGATGGCGGGTTCGGCAAACTTCTTTTTAAGCGCGCTGATCGGCGGTGCGACGGGCGGGGTCATCTCTCTGGCAAACGCGTTTCCGGACGTAACGGTGAAGCTTTACGAACTCTTCCGCAGCAGGGATTACGAGTCGTGCTTTGCGCTCAACCGGGAAATACTCCAGCTGAACAAGTCCGTATCGGGCAAAGGCGGCGTCGCTGCGGTGAAGGCGGCCATGGACATGGCGGGTTATGCCGGCGGGCAGCCGCGCCTGCCGCTGCTGCCGCTTTCGGAAGCCGACAAGTCGTCCATCCGGGATGCGCTGCGCGAAAAAGGGTTGATCTGACCCGGCTTCGAGTGGTGAGAAAGGAACAAAGGGACATATGAAATCGAACGAATCGATGCGCGAACAGATGTGGATCGACGGCGCCTTGCGCGACGCAGCGGACGGCGCCGTTCTCGATGTGGTGAACCCCGCTACAAACGAACCGTTCGCGACGGTTCCCGCGGCGACGGAAGCGGACGTGCTGGCTGCGATCGACGCGGCGGATCGTGTGTTTCCGGCCTGGTCGCGTACGACACCGTTTACCCGCGGCGCGCTGCTCAGGCGCGCGCACGAGGCGGTTTTAGAGGACGCTGACGAGATTGCGCGCCTGATGACGCTCGAGCAGGGCAAGCCGCTTGCCGAGGCGCTCGGAGAAGTGAAAAAAGGCGCGGATATTCTTCGTTATTATGCGGAAGAAGGCGAACGCGTTTGCGGGCGGATCATACCGAACGCGGAGGGAATCAACATCGAAAGCCGCGTCATCTACCAGCCCATCGGCCCTGTCGGCCTGCTCTCTCCGTGGAATTATCCTGTTGAACTCATGTCGTGGAAGGTAGGCGCGGCGCTCGCGTCGGGCTGTCCGTTTGTACTCAAGGTTCCGTCCGAAACGCCGCTTTCCCCGCTGGCGTTCATCCGGGCAATGCGGCGCGCCGGATTCCCCGATGGCGTCGTCAACGTCATCACGGGGCGCGGCAGTGCGATCGGCGGCGTGCTGACCGGAAGCAAAAAGCTGAAAAAGATTGCGTTTACAGGCTCAACGTCCGTCGGCCGAACGATCCTCGCGCAGAGCGTCGATTCCCTGCGGCACCTTTCTCTGGAGCTCGGCGGCAGTCTGCCTATGGTGGTGACAAGGAACGCCGACCTCGACGCGGCGGCTGTCGGCGCAACACGCAGAAGTTTTCGAAATATGGGACAGATCTGCATCGCGGTCAACCGTATCTATGTAGAACGCGAGGTGTACGAGTCTTTTTTACAGAAGTTTGCAGAAAAATCCGCGCTCCTGAGGATTGGAAACGGACTGACGGACGCATGCGACCTTGGCCCGATGTGCACGAAAAGCGGGCTGGAAACGGCAAAAAGCCATATCGCGGATGCGCTCGAACACGGCGCGCGCTGCGTGCTGGGCGGCGCCGCGCCGCAGGGCGAACGCTTTGAGAAAGGAAATTACTTTCTGCCAACCATACTGGCGGACTGTACGCATGACATGCTCGTGATGCGGGAGGAAACATTCGGCCCGGTCGTCGGTGTGATGCCGTTTGACACGCTGGACGAGGCGATCCGGCTTGCGAACGATACGCGCTATGGGCTTGCGGCCATCGTATATACCGAAAAACTGTCGGAAGCGCACCGGCTTTATATGGAGCTGAACGCCGGCAATGTGGCCGTCAACAACGTGGACGCCGGCGTGATCAACGCGCCATACGGCGGCTGGTTTGACAGTGGGTTCGGGCATGAGCACGGCCCGGAGGGGCTGTATGAGTATCTGCATGTCAAGCATGTGCGGATCAAGAGCGAATAAACGGCCGAAATCAGGCCGAAGGAGAAGATATGCGAGAAGTAGTTGTTGGACAGGCAACGGATGAAGCCGTCATCAAACGCCTGCAAGAATTTGCGCATGTAACCGTCATTACGGACAACAACGCACAAACATTGCAGGAAGTCTGCAGGGACGCAGTCTGCCTTCAGATCGGTACATGGATGAAGGTGACGGACGATTTTCTGGCGCGGTGCCCGAAACTGAAAGTCGTCAGCCGCACGGGCGTCGGGGTTGACAATGTCGATATCGACGCCGCCAGCAGGCGCGGCGTTATGGTGCTCAACACACCGCATGCAAATGCGCTCTCGGTTGCGGAGCATACGCTGGCGCTCATCATGGCGCTTTCCAAACAGCTGTTTGTGCTCGACGCGCACGTGCGGGCCGGGGACTTCCAGATCCGCAGGAAATACCTGCCCGTGGATCTATCAGGGAAAACGCTCGGACTGATCGGATTCGGCAACATTGGGCGGGCTGTCGCCGCGAAGGCGAACGCGGCGTTTTCCATGAACATACTGGCGTACGACCCGTTTGTCCAATCGGCTGAGTCTTATGTGCGCCTGGAAAAGACCATGGGGGACGTCGCCGCAAACAGCGATTTTGTCTCCATCCACCTCCCGCTGCTGCCGCAGACGCGCAACATCTTCGATGCGGCGTTGCTTGCGCAGATGAAACGCGGGGCGTTCCTTGTCAACACGTCGCGCGGCGGCATAGTCGACGAAGATGCGCTTTGCACGGCGCTTGCCGAAGGGAATATTGCTGGCGCGGCTCTGGATGTGTTCGAGCATGAGCCGCCGGCAAATGATTCGCCGCTGCTTACCACGAAGAATCTGATTTTAACGCCGCATACAGCAGCATTGACCCGGGAGTGCGTACTGCGCGTTGCCGAAACCGCCGCCGAGGGAATCGTCGATTTTCTTGCCGGAAGGGTGCCGAAGTTTGTCTATAACGCGAAGTCGCTGAGCAATGATCAAAGTTGAGCAGAAGGCAAAACCTTTTTACCCGCAGTGCGATGTTGAATTTATCCGGATTTATTCGCTATGAAAAGCTGTCCCTGCCCGAACGATCACCCGTAAAAATGTGTTCAACAGTACTACTCGTCCCCGTGTTTCTCAATCAGCCGCGCATATGATATGGCTTCTTTTCCATACCGGTTACGAATCTTATCCATCGCCTGATCCAGTTTGGCATTCTTGATCTTTTGCTCCGTCGTATCACCGACAAGGGTCATTTGTTCGGAACAGCGATCGGTCAGGTTCGTTCCGGTGACGGACAGCAGCCGAATTGGCGCGGACATAGCCCAGGATTTCTCTGCAATAGCAACCGCCGCTTCGTATATCTCCTTTGTGACATTGGTCGGCGCATTCAGCTTCTGCTGCCTCGATATCGTTTTAAAGTTTGGATCTTTGATCTGTATCTGTACCGTTGCGCAGAAAAGCCCGTGCTTTCTGAGGCGGGATCCGACCTGATCGCTCAGCAGCAGCAGTCCTGCGCATATTTCCTGCCTGCCACGCAGATCCTGCGGAAAAGTGATGCTGTTGCCGATGCTTTTCGGCATACAGATATCGTCACAGCTTTTCACGGGGCTGTTGTCGAGACCCATCGCGTATTCCCAGATCGTTTCGCCGCTGCGGCCCAGGAGCGATTTCATCTGTTCCCGCCCGGCATGCGCGATAGCCCCGATGGTGTCGATCCCCATGCCAGCCAACCGCTCGGCGGATACGCTTCCGACAAATATCATGTCCCTCGCCGGAAGCGGCCATAGCAGGGATTGATAATTTTCCCGAGTGATTACCGTAGTGGCGTCGGGTTTTTTATAATCGCTGCCAAGTTTGGCGAAGATCTTGTTGAACGAAACACCGACGGAGATCGTGATGCCGATTTCCTGGAGAATTCGGTGCCGCAGCTGATCGGCTATTTCCGGCCCGGTGCCGAATTTGTACATCGTCCCGGTGACGTCCAGCCATGATTCGTCGATGCTGAACGGTTCGACCAGATCCGTGTATTCTTCATAGATACGGTTGATTTTCTCCGAATATTCCTCATACAGGCCGTGATGCGCCGATACCAACGTAAGGTTCGGGCATTTCTTTTTTGCCTGCCAGATGGTCTCGGCTGTCTTGACTCCGTATTGTTTTGCCAGCTCGTTCTTGGCAAGAATCACACCATGCCGGCTCTCGGGGTCTCCGCAGACAGCCATGGGCACGCTTTTGAGCTCCGGCCGGCTGATCGATTCGACCGAAGCGAAGTATGAGTTGCAATCACAATGCAGTATCGTTCTGTCCATCGGCATGCCCCGTTATGTGAATAGTAAACCCGCTGCGTCCGAGATAAATTTTACCCCGAAACCGATCAACGTAAGCGCCAGTATGATTACGATAATCATGTAAGCCTTCTGATTCAATAATCTTCGCGTCCGGCTTACCAATAGGGATACTAAAATGTACCATGAAAAGTCCGCCAGGATATGACCTGTGAAAAAGACGGCGATACCGGCAAGGCCATACGCCTTGAAAGCCGCCATCATCAACCCAAGGCCGATGACGGTCCACCAGATAGTAAAATAGGGATTCATCGCGCTGATGGCGATGCCGTTGATGACCAGACCGCCCGATTTCGCTTTTTCGTTCGCCTGCATGTCCAGCCTGGCTTTGCCCCGGATCACGTCTTTGACCATGACTGCGCCGAATAAAATCAACAGCAGGCCCCCCGCAGATCCAATGACGATCTGCGCCGTATCCGTGGACAGAAACGCGCCTAACCCGAAAAACAGCAGCGCGATCGTGGCCATTTCCAATATAGCATGCCCGGTGATGAGAAGTATACCGGAACGGACGCCGACACGCATGCTCTGGTTGATATTATAGGTCAGCAACGGACCCGGCATAACGGCGCCGGAATATGCGATTAGAAGCGACTGGATAAATGTTCCGATCAAAATACTTGTCTCCCAGGGATGCCGATCAGCTGATGAAGTATAAAAGACTCGTGATTCGCAGCGGGGCGCTTGGCTCGTTTGCCAAAGAATGTTACCATCTCAATACGGATGGATGGCATTCAGCCACAGGATGAAACCGATAAATTCGCGGGTTGGTTTCTTTTTTTCATACACACATATTTGCAGCAATTATATCAGCCTTGATGAAGACAAACAACGTTGAACAGATATCTGCTATTGGCGGTATGACAGGCGGCGCCCGGAAATTTGACTTTTATTTAACATCAAGAGATAATGAATTATAAAGTAACGTGTCATAAACACCAAGCGATGCACTTCAAAAAATGTGGCAATCTTCACTTAGCCGGTCTGGTCAGCACGCAGTCTGATTCAAGAGTTACGATCTCTCAAAATTACATCTATATTGTTGAACGAAGGTATTGATTTTCACCCCCGTCCTAGCTATATTGACGTTCTTTTTACATCCCAAAAAACTCTCAGCAAAGGAGATCATGAGATGAAAATGCAAGGTGAAGGAGCAATACAACCAGTGAAACGGCGCTGGACCGTCCTGCTGGGGGGATTTTTGCTATCCCTGGTCGGCGGCATGAGTTATTCCTGGGGTTCGTTTGTGGTACCGCTGGTCAATGAATGGGGATGGACTACGGCCGAAGCGACCCTGCCGCTCACAGTGCTTATCGTTGTCTTTGCGGTCACTATGATTCCGGCCGGTTGGCTTCAGGATCGTTTTGGGCCGCGTATAGTGTCGATCTCGGGCGCTTTTCTGTTTTTTATCGGGTATGGTATGGCTGCGCTGATCCACTATATACCGTCGCACGGATGGTTGATCGTATCGTACGGCGTTGTCGTAGGAATTGCTTGCGGGCTTACGTATTCCTGCATAGCCCCGACGGCGCGGAAATGGTATCCTGACCGTCCCGGATTCGCCGTATCGACCGCGGTAATGGGGTTCGGGCTCGCAGCCGTCGTATTCGCCCCCCTGAAGAAGATCATGATCACCACGTATGGCGTGGATGGTACGCTGGTTATCCTCGGGATATTCGTATTCGTTATATCGATCATCGGGTCAAGGCTCCTGCGAACGCCCGATCCAAACTGGATACTCGCGCAGAACAAAAACTCCTCAAAAACCATAACGGCTGTTCCGGACGTTCCGCCGCGCGACTTTCTCAAGACGCCGACCTTTTATGCGCTGTGGCTTGCGCTTGCGGCGGTGATCGGCGGGGGGCTGACGGCGATAGGCCTTTTAATTCCATTCGGCGAATTGGAATTAAAACTTTCGCCAACGCAGGCTGCGCTTTCGATATCCGTGTTTTCGCTTATAAACGGACTGGGACGGCCTTTTGCCGGTTGGCTGGGAGACCGGTTCGGCGTATTTCGCGTAATGATTGTAATCTATATTCTGCAGGCGCTGGTATTTCTTGCCATGCCGTGGATTGCGACAAGCTTCTTCATACTTCTGATCTGTGCTTTCATTCTTGGCGCGGGATACGCCGTAACATTTGCGCTCTTTCCGGTAATCGTTGCGGCGGGCTTTGGCAATAAATATCTTGGCGTGAACTACGGCCTGGTGTTCAGCGCGTTTGGCATAGGCGCCGTTACGGGCCTGGTCGGCTCCATGCTGCATGATAACACGGGTTCTTTCACCCCCGCATTTCTGCTGGCGGGAATCAGCACTATGATCGGACTTCTGATGCTGTATCTGCTGCGGAAAAAAATTAAATAGCGGGATTGATTTTTTCAATTCGGAATCATGTTTTCCGGTGCGACGTATCCGGATCGGCATCGGAGGGGACAGCTGCAGGTTTTCGGCTCAATGATGCACCGAATTGAGAATGCCAACCAAGCAAAAAGCTCCCGGACCGGGGGCTTTTTGTTTGGCTGCGAGGGAAGAATTTGAGCCTGCAGCACAAAAACATCGAATCATGAAGAAATTAACGTTTTATTTCCAGTGAAGAAGAGAGACACGATGCGATGAAATCGAATAAAGTATGTGCGGGGCAAAGGGGGATTTTCATCAAACGGGTTAGCCGAAAGACGATCAATATGCTTTTTCAGATCGCATGAAGTTGCAAATTATCACTGTTTATATTAACATTATGAAACATAATCACTGTAGTATTCAGGTATAATCTAATCTCTTAAGCGAAATTTGCAGACAGGAACAACATACCTATCATACCGCGCGGCGGAACCGATTTGAATGCTTCAATAGAATCGACGGGCAATTCAGCGGAGAGGAAAAGCGATGAAAAAAATTAAAAAAATGCAGAAAATCATATTTCGCGGCATTGCTTTCATGAATATTTTTGCATTTATCGTCATATTCCTTACGATCATCAGCATCCTCTTTAATAACACAACGACCATGCTCAAAGAATCCAGAATGAAAGTGCTCAGGCAGGTATCGGAACGTATTCGAATCATCAATAATATCGCCGTATACTCGTCAAATTCAATTTACGATCAATTCTCGGATTACTTTACCGACGATATCATCAATAACCATCAAAGCCTTTCTGCAGAAATAGAAGATTCCATGTCCAGTACCAATATGCTCTTAAAAGATATCCAGATGGATCTGGATGTGATGATCATCCTGAACAACGGCTATGTCTATTACTCCGAAGGGGAGAGCGAAAGCAGCGTCAACAGCCTGAAGACGTCATTTTGGTATATGGACAATTACTCAAATGACGAAAGCGAAGCTTGGCTGGTAAGATTTGATAATATCGATAATATCGTTAAGATGAAAGTATCGTACGGTAAGATTATACGCGATGAAAACGGCGTATATTTAGGCGTCATTATCTCCAGCATCAGCGAGAAGACGTTTAACGAAATCTATACCAGCGTTTCTGAAGAAAGAAACAATATCTTCATCCTGGACTCAACAGGAAAAGCGATCAGCCACTCGAGAAGCTCGTTGGTCGGAACGGATATCTATTATATGCCCACTTTCTTTTCCACATATGGGAAAACTTCCAGTACTTTGGTGAAAAAAAACACGGCGCATGTCATTCAGACAAACGTTTATGACGAAGCAACAGGCTGGACGATTGTCGAAGAAATGGATGTGCGCAACATCATGGAATCTTATGCGAATTTGCTTTATTTTGGCATAGCCTTGCTGATATTCAGTATTGGCGTAGCCCTGCTGAATTCGGCGATCATTTCAAAAAGGCTTTCCAATCCGTTAAGAAACATGAAAAACGATATGGTTTCATCGAGCGAGAATAGCTTTGCCCCTATCGAACTTCAAACGAATTATGATGAGATCTTTATTTTAGGCAAGATTTTTAATCAGAATATCGATCGGATGAATGATTTGATCAAAAGGATAAAAAAGGAAGAGAGGCAAAAACGGAAATTCGAACTCGATTTTTTACAGGCTCAGATCAACCCGCATTTTTTACACAACACGTTGTTTTCAATAAAATGCTTAGTCGAGATGCAGTGTTATAACCGCGCCGGCGAAATGCTTCACAGCCTGACGAAATTGATCAAGTACCCTATCAACACTGAAAAACTATGGGTGCCGTTTTATGATGAAATCGATTATATTTACAGTTACATCGAACTGATGAGGAATCGGTATGAGTTTCCGATCTTCATAAACGTCGACGATACAATCGACATGACCACGCTCATACCTCGATTTATTCTGCAGCCGATCGTTGAGAATTCGATCTTTCATGGATACGACTCCAAAACGAAAGCCGCTCAGATCAATATAACAGCGTATGAAATGGGCGAGAAATTTATCATCAGGGTAAGTGACGACGGCAAGGGTATGGCGCAAACGGATATCGATAGACTGTGGGACAATAATGCGTCGCCGTCCGCGATAAACAGGATCGGTTTGAAAAACATCAATGCAAGAATCAAACTGATATACGGCAAAGAATATGGGATTAACATTTTAAGCGAGTTAGGTAAAGGAACCGATGTCATTATAACGATCGGGAAACGGGCGAGAGAAGGCAACGATGAATAAAGTCTTAATAGCTGACGATGAAGCGCCGATCAGAGAATGGCTGAAAAACTGCGTTGAAACCGCGGATTGCGCGTTTAACGAGGTTCTGCTCGCTTCCAACGGCAGGGAAGCGCTTGAAATTGTACGCAGCGCCAACCCGAAGGTCATCATTACCGATATCAATATGCCCGAGTTGAACGGCATCGACTTTATAAAAGAAATCAGAGCGCTGAATGAGGATGCGAAAATTGCGATATTGACATGCCACAGCGATTTCGAATTCGCAAGAAGCGCACTGAAGTACGGCGTCATGAATTATCTGCTGAAAAATGAAGTGAGCAGAGAAGACATCCATAACTTGCTGCTCCATTTTGAAGAGGAGTTGCTTTCAAACACGGAGGGTAATCAGGATATCCTCGACTATATCACCCAGGAGCGTTTCTTTAAAAGAATCATGCACTTAAGCAACGATTATCAGATTTCCGAGGAGGAACTTGCCGCCAATCATATCGCTTTAAAAAACGCGCCTTTTTTCGCCGTTGCGTTCAACATTCATGATGAAATCAATCTAAAGGAATTTCATGTCGATATCAGGGGATTGTCAAACAATCAGATTTTCATGCGCGACTTTCACAATTACTTTCTTTTTGCGAATATGGAAGACGACGTTGAACGTTATCCGATCATCATCGATGAGATTAAAGCGTCGCTTTGCGCGCATTCTCATCACCGCGTCAGGATCGGCTATAGCAATGTGTATCAGGATATCGATCATTTCTGGCGGGCCGTTCGGGAATCGAAGAGAATGTGCGATTACTTATTTTTCGAGCGGGACCTGTCGGCGTTTGACGCTGAAAAGAACTACATTGTCGGCGATTTGAAGCTTGAAATAGCGAAGTATAGAAATAATATCATTGACGCGGTTAAAAACCTGGGGAAACAGGCAAGCTACAGTTTAGTAAGAGAATTATTTGATTTTATCATCAATCAACGGTTTTACGATACCGATTACATCTTCGGTTGCTTCACTGAAATTATCGAGAGCTCTGCAAAATATGTCGATATGAAAGATCATAAGCTGACAGACATCGAAACAGAGCTGATCAGGTGCAGAGATATTGCAGCGCTTAGAAAGGTTGTTGATGATTTCTACGCTTCTATTGAAGATATACCCAGATACCCGAAAAGCATCGTTTCTGCAATCTCCTATATCAATAACAACTATCATAAACAAATTTCATTATCGGATCTGGCGGGAAAAGTCAATTTAAGCGAGGAATACTTGTCGCGGTTATTCAAAAAAGAAACCGGGTTAAACATCCTTGAGTATATCAATAACACCCGCCTGGAGAAAGCCGACAAACTGATCAAAACGACTGACTTCAATATAAACGAAATTGGTTTTATGGTGGGTATTCCGAACTCTTCATATTTTTCCAATATATACAAAAAGAAATATGGTGTTTCGCCTTCCAAGATCAGAGATATTGCGGATGATTAAAACACAGTGATACGAAAAAATGATCATATGAATGCCGTTGTCAATTTTCTATTAAGAAAAATCAAATCTCTTGCATTCGCTTTCGGCTAACATCAAAAATGATATATATGTTGACATGAATCAATATGGTGTTTTTTTTATGTCAAAATATAATTAAATTAATAAAGGAAAGGAGCATGGAAATGAAAAAAGTTACTCTGTTTATTGTCGTTGCTTTGATTATGGCGCTCACTTTTACTGCCTGTACAACACAAACTCCGAGTGAACCCGTAATGACTGAAACCGACGAAGGCGACACAACGGCTGTGGCGGCGGATGATGCCGTGCCCGCGGAAAAACTGGTTGTTGGAACCATGGCGAATCAGATTGGCGTTCCGATCTGGTATGCATATGAGACCGGCATGTACGAAGAAGCGGGGCTGAACGTTGAAGTCGTATTGTTCCCGACAGGCGCTCCGATCAACGAGGCGATGGCTGCCAAACAGCTGGATATAGCCGGCAGCGGTATGGCTTCGGTATTTGCGCTGGCTGCAGGCGATTGCTACTGGCTGGGTGATTATGTGAGAACGGTTGATGGACTTGGCGTTTACGTCAGACCCGACAGCCCCATCCTGAATGACAAAGGTATTGTTCCGGGGTATGAAAACGTCTATGGCAGCGCCGATACGATCAGAGGCATTACCGTGCTTGGAGCACTCGGCACATCCGACCAGTTTAACGTGACGGCATGGGCGCAAATCTTCGGGTTGACGGCTAACGATTATCAAATGCTTCACATGGAACGCGGACCTGCGGTACAGGCTTTCAAGGCCGGAGAAGGCGATGCAATCGCTACTGTGCCGCCTTACAACACCGAGCTCGAAGAGGCCGGCTACGTTGAGGCGGGCAATATGACGGATGTTTCGGGTATGTACATCGACGATGGCATGATAGGCAGAAAAGATGTCGTTGAGAACAGGCGCGAAGAAGTCAAGATATTCATGGAAGTCACCTATCAGGCGGTTGATATGCTGTATGCCGACAGTGCGCTGGTAAAGGAATTCGCATTGAGATGGTATAACGAAAACGGCAGAGACTATACCGATGAATTGATGGATGAAGAGATTGAGATCAAGGACTACATCGGCAAAGTTGAAATGAGCAAGGATACTTACCGGTTCGGATCCATGATGATAGGAATGGGCAAGTTCTACATCACAGACGGCAAGATCGAGCCTGAACTGGAAGAAAACATCATTTCGAGCATGTATCCTGAACTTCTGGAAGAGATCTACGGAATAAAACTGACGGTGTTTGGAGCAGACTAGGAAAGTATCATGAAAATAGCCAAGCAGAAATATTTGATTGTGTCTATAATGTCGATTATTTCTTTGCTATTGGTATGGTATCTGTGTACGGCGGTACTGAAACTGGTACCGCCGAACACATTACCAGATCCGGTCAAAGTCTTTTCATCATTCATAGGCAAATTTACGAATCCGAATCCTGATGGAGGAACGCTGATCGAACATACGTTGTCCAGTTTGAAAATAGCGCTTTCCGGATATTTAATGGGAATCATCATCGGCGTTCCAATGGGAATCCTGATGGCATGGTACCGCGGGTTGGACCTTCTGGTTCGGCCGTTGTTCGACCTGCTGAAGCCGATTCCGGGTGTGGCGTGGATTCCGCTCATGATCGTATTACTGGGGCTCGGGCTTGCGTCAAAAGCCGTCGTAATATTCATCGCGGCCGTTGTTCCGATTCTTCTGAACGCCTATACGGGCATCAAGCAGACGAAGGAAGTGCATCTTTGGGTTGCGCGCACCTTTGGCGCGACAAACGGTCAAATGTTATTGTCCATAGCGGTACCGACCTCCCTGCCCTATGTCATGACGGGCGTAAGGGTGGGCCTTGCATCGGCATGGATGACGATCGTTGCCGCCGAACTGCTCGCGTCTACAAAAGGGCTTGGGTTCATGATTCAACAATCCAGAGGCATCTATCGAACGGATATCATAATCGTTGGAATGATCGCAATCGGGTTATGCGGCGCATTTTTAACCTGGCTGTTGAAATTGGTGGAAAAAAGAGTATTAAAAGGCAGAGCAGATTAGATGAGAGATAGTTTTGTAAAACAGCTGATAAAAGTTCTGGCAACAGTGTTCTCGATCGGTGCGTTCCTGCTGATCTGGCATTTTGGCGTATCAGGTTCCAGGCTGGACGCGGTTATGCCGGGTTCGTTCGAGGTGATGCGGGGATTCATTCTGAGCTTTGTTGAACCAATCGGGCGGCACACGATGCTGTATCATATTCTCTGGAGCCTCATGCGGGTTGTGCCGGCTTACATAGCGGGCGCGGTAATCGGGATATTGCTGGGCATCACAATGGGCTGGTACCGGATGGTCGACGCGGTATTCATGCCGATTTATGAGATCATACGGCCGATACCGCCGATCGCCTGGATCCCGATCTCGATTGTCTGGTTTGGAATCGGAGAAGGGTCAAAATGGTTCATCATATTCCTGGCGGCGTTTATTCCGATCACGATGAACTGCTATGCGGGCGCGAAGGCGACAAACCCTACGTTGGTCGGTTGCGCAAGGATGCTGGGCGCAAATGACAGACAGATATTTACCTCCGTCGTTCTGCCTTCGGCCGTTCCTTATATTTTTGCCGGCCTGCAGGTCGGGCTTGCGGGCGCTTGGGCGACCGTTGTGGCGGCGGAGATGATTCGCTCCACGGAAGGGGTCGGGTGGATCATCATCTCCAGCATGGAGACGAACGACGTGTTGCAGAGTCTGATCGGAATCATGGGGATAGGCGTCGTAGGATTCTTTTTAGCTTTGATTATGAGAGGGGTTGAGGATAGACTATGCGCGTGGAACAAAAGGCAGACATGAAATACTCTATTCAATGCTCCGGAATTTCAAAAGAATTCAAAACGGATAGAGGGATTACAAAGGTCATTGAGAAAATTGACCTGAGCGTGAAAGAAAACGAGTTCGTCGTGCTGTTCGGCCCGGGGCAATGCGGCAAGACAACGACGCTGAACGTCTTGTCGGGCCTGGAGCCCGCGACAACCGGCGAAGTATATGTCGGCGGGAAAAAGGTGGTTAAACCTGGCCCTGACAGGGGCTTCGTATTCCAGTCAATCGCTTTATTTCCCTGGCTGAGCGTTATGCGCAATGTCGAGTACGGCCCCAAAGTCAGGGGCGTACCGAGGAAGGCAAGACAGCAAAGGGCAAAGCATTATATCGACCTCGTGGGTCTGGACGGATTCGAAAACGCGCTGCCAAACCAGCTTTCGGGCGGCATGAAACAGCGGGTTGGTATCGCGCGGGCGTACTGCAACGAACCGAAAGTCATGTTCCTGGACGAGCCGTTCGGAGCGCTCGACGCACAGACGAGATATTTGATGCAAGAAGAACTCGTGAGAATTTGGGAAACCGAAAAAAGAACCGTCGTGTTCGTTACAAACAACATCGAAGAAGCGATATATCTTGCGGATAGAATCGTATTACTGACGAATTGTCCTACGAAGATTAAAAAAGAATATCAAATTGATTTTCCAAGACCTCGAGATTATACTGCCGAAAGCTTCTTAAAGCTGAGAGATGAAATATCCGATTATATGGATAAGACACTGTAACTCGAGGAGGGATAACATCAGATGGACGAAAAGAAAAGAGTAAAGGTGCAAGTCCGGAATTTGGTTAAAAAATTCGATGATTTGCTTGTGTTGGACAATGTCTCTTTTGATATAGATGAAGGCGAGTTTTTATGTGTCGTTGGGCCCACGGGCTGCGGAAAAACCACCTTCTTAAATTCGGTTACAAAGCTCTATGAGCCGACATCGGGCCAAATTCTTGTCGACGGCGAAGCGGTTGACATGAGAAAGCACAATATTTCCTATATCTTTCAGGAGAATTCCACAATGAGCTGGCTGAACGTGGAAGAGAATATCGAGTATGGATTAAAGATCAAAAGGGTTCCGAAAGCCGAAAGAAAACGAGCGGTCGATGAGTTTCTCGAAATTGTGGGCCTGACCGCGCACCGCAAGTACTATCCGCATGAAATCTCCGCGAGCATGCTTCAGCGCGTTGTGATCGCGCGGGCGTTTGCGACAAGGCCGGAACTGCTGCTGATGGACGAACCATACGGGCAGCTGGATATCGAGCTTCGATTTATGCTGGAAGACGAGCTCATCAAGCTCTGGAAAAAAACCGGCACGACCGTTCTGTTTATTACACATAATATTGAAGAAGCCGTTTATTTGAGTGAAAAGATCCTCGTGCTTACGAATAAACCGGCGACAATCAAAGAAACGGTTATCAACAAACTGCCCCGGCCTCGGAGCATCTCCAGCAAAGAGTTCATCGAGTTAAGAAATTATGTAACCGAATTGATCAAATGGTGGTGAAGCAAATGAGCAATAAAAAACCGAATATAATTTTAATAAATTGCGATGATCTTGGTTATGGCGATTTAGGGTGTTACGGTTCGAGGAAAAACGACACGTCGTATATCGACCGTCTCGCTGCGGAAGGACGTAAGTTTACAGACTTTTATATGGCTTCGAGCGTTTGCTCCCCATCGCGCGGCGCAATGCTGACCGGATGCTATCCGCCTAGAATCGGGTTCGGTTCGTTCGACGGTAAAATCGTACTGTATCCGGGCGATCGGTTGGGGCTTAATCCAAAGGAAATAACGATTGCAAAAGTACTGAAGGATGCCGGTTATAGAACAATGCACGTTGGAAAGTGGCATTGCGGCGACCAGATGGAATTCCTGCCTACGAATCATGGTTTCGAACAGTATTACGGGCTTCCATACAGCAACGACATGGCGAGAACGGAAGCGAATCAGGTTTTCCCGCCGCTGCCTCTGTTATCCGATACCGATATCATTCAGCAGCAACCGGATCAAACATCGATTACGGAACGCTATACGGAAAAAAGCATAGAATTCATCAAACAGAATCAAAACGAACCTTTCTTCTTATATTTAGCGCACATGCACGTTCACCTGCCTTTGTATGCGCCGGAGATTTTTGTGAAGCAATCGAGAAACGGCGACTACGGCGCTTGCGTGATGGCGATCGACTGGTCGACGGGCGCGATCGTGGATGCCTTGAAAAAATACGGCGTTTATGAAAATACGATCATTATTTTTACATCCGACAACGGATCGAGAAATGACTTTGGCGAAAGCAACGGTATACTCAGAGGAGCCAAGCGCGAAACATGGGAAGGCGGGCTGCGCGTTCCGCTGATCGTTCATTGGAATGGCCGCGTAAAGCCAGGCGTGAGCGATGAAATCATATGTGCTTTGGACTTATTACCGTCGCTGGCAAAAATCGGCGGAGGTGAAATCCCCCATGACAGAGCAATCGACGGGATAGACCTTTCCGGACTGATGCTCGGCGAAACATCCAAATCGGACAGAAATACTTTTTATTATTATCAGGCGAATAGTCTTGAAGCTGTCAGGGTTAACGATTATAAACTGCATGTATCCAAACCGAAGATTTCGCGGGATGAGGAAGAAACATCGCGAAACAGCAATGAAATTACCGCGCCGCAAGTTGACAACAACAAACCGGTTCGGGAGCTCTACAATTTGAGGGTGGATCCATCGGAAAAGCACAATGTTTATGACGACCATCCGGATATTGTCGCTGCGATCATGAATCAAGTGAATCAGGCTAGAGGCGATTTGGGAGATGCCTTTACGAAGTCGATCGGGAAACATATCAGGAGAAGCGGCGTTTCTGCCGATCCTAAACCGCTGACCGTTTATGATGAGAACCATCCGTATATTATTTCGCTGTATGACAAAACAGAGCTTGGTTGAGAAAAAACGAACGATTTTTTTCCGACAGTCAGATGCGGATACACCGGAATCGTTCTTTGTTGCGGCTGGAATGAAGGCGTGAGTTCATTGAGCAAGAAAAATCGGGGGTTAGCCCTATTAATCAAGCCGGCGTCGGGGCAGTGCAATCTGGGATGCGATTACTGCTTCTACCGTGATGTCGCTGCTAACCGCAAGGTTGAGAATTTCGGGATGATGTGTCAAAGCACATTGGAAGTTCTGATCGAAAAGGCATATGCCTATGCGGATCGAGGCGTCAGTATTTGCCTGCAAGGCGGGGAGCCCATGCTTCGAGGGTTAAGTTTCTACCACGGGCTGACGGATGCTGTTAAAAAATACAATGTAAACCATGTGCCAACGACCTATTCGATTCAGACGAACGGAACGCTGATCGATGGCACATGGATCGAATATTTTAAAACGAATGATTTTCTGGTTGGAATATCATTGGACGGATACAGGGATATCCATGATTTAAACCGGCGAAATCATGCGGGAAAAGGGACGTTCTATCAGGTTCAGAAGAACATACAAGCCCTAAAGAAACATCAGGTCAAATTCAATACTCTTTGTGTTGTTACGCGTCAGATCGCCCAGCATCCGAAAAAGGTTTATCGGTTCTATAAGAATCAGGGGATCAGATATCTGCAGTTTATACCCTGCATAGAAAGCTTCGACCGGCCGATGGGTCACGAACCATACTCTTTAACACCGGAATTATATGGAGAGTTTCTCATTAAATTATTTTGCGAATGGTATGAAGATTTAATCCGCGGCGCGTATATCAGCATCCGGATGTTTGATAACATCGTCAACATTCTCAATGGCAGGCCGGCCGAATCATGTGATATGAAGGGAGTATGCTCGAAGGGTACGGTTGTGGAAGCGGATGGTTCTGTATATCCGTGCGACTTCTACGTGCTGGATGAATGGCGTGCGGGGAATATTCTAACGGATGATTTTGAAAAGATCATTCAAAGCGATGCGATGAACCGGTTCGTAGAGCTGTCCAAAAACATCGACCCCTCATGCCGCGCATGCAAATACTTTTTTGTATGCAGGGGAGGATGCAGGAGGCATAAGGAGCCTGTTGCTGCAGGAGAGCCGTTAAAAAATCATTTCTGTACATCATACAAGATGTTCTATAACGCATGCCTTGAACGGTTGTATCAAGTCGCCCGCTGGGTTAACAAGCAGGAAATCACATGAAGCATCAGCGCTGAAAATCGAGCATAACCCGCCGTGCGGGAGTTCTCAGTAATTCACCCATTTGCTGGCGTTATCGGCCGATTCCACACATTTTTCGCAAAACTTCACACCGGATATACCCGCTTCGATGCCGGGATACCAGAAACCATCATCCAGAGACGAATCGCCGGTTAGTTTCGCATGGATCGCCAGCGCAAAGCGATGATAAAGATTGGCCCAGGATTCAAACAACCCCTCGGCATGACCTCCGCCGATGCGGCTGCAATGAATCGCGGGATCGTTATTATACAGATAGGACATGCCCCGTTCCATGATCTGGACAGGTTGCCCCTGTATTTCGTATCGGAGCTGGTTGGGATATTCGTCCCACCACTCAACGCTTGCTTTCGAGCCGACCACGCGGATGATCTGCTTATGCATACTGCCCGCGTTGACCGCGCTTGCCCAAAGCGTCCCGACACGGTTGCCTTTGAAGTTGATCAGCACGGTGGCGTTATCCTCCAGCGGCGCGCGGCTTGTAATGAAGCTCTGGCGGCTGCAGAGCAGGCTCTCGATTTCAAGACCCGGCACCATCACCTCGGCGGCATAAAGCGCATGCGTGCCGATGTCGCCCAGCACATACGTCGGGCCGGAAACTTCCGGACTGACGCGCCACTTTGTACCGGGGTCGTTTCGTTCCACCTCGGAGGAATGGAAGCCGTGCGCAAACTGCATTTGTATGATGCGAACCTCGCCGATATCTCCCTGCTCGATCATCTTTCTTGCCTGCTGGAGCATCGGATATCCCGTATATCCATACGTTACGCAGATCGAGAGATCCTTTTCCTGCGCGATCCTTTTTAGTTCAAGCGCTTCTGAAGTTTTAAAACACAGGGGTTTTTCGCAGATGATGTGAAGTCCGGCTTCCAAGCTGGCCTTTGCGACCTCGTAGTGAAATTTATTGGGTGTGGCGATCGATACGGCTTGTATGCCGTCCGCACGCAGGGCTTCGAGACGAATCATTTCCGCGTAATCTTTGTAGCACCTTTGCTCGTCGACGCCGATATGCCTGCCGAAATCGACTCCGCGCGCAGGATCGATGTCGAATGCGCCGGCGACAAGTTGAAACAAGCCGTCTCGTGCTGCGGACGCCCGATGGATATATCCGATTTGACTGCCTCGGCCACCGCCGACCATCGCCCATCGAATGGGCTCTTGAAACCGGAATTCTTCGTTAAACATGATCAGTCCCCCCTTGGTTGCATGTGGTAGTTAATCTGCCTGGATTAGATAGCAAACGTTTGCGAAGCGCTGAAATAAATTGGTTTTGTGTAAACAAAACCTCATCGGTGAGATTATATTACAATGCGAATCCAAAGTCCAGAAGATATTTGATGCTTTTTTGTATCGATTGACAAACATTGCCGCTGTCTTGTGCGCTTCGATCCTGTTCTAACGTGATGTATCCGCGGTAATCGATTTCGGACAATGCACGGATTATTTCGCCATAATCGAGGCACCCGTCGCCGATAGGGCACATGACGCGGTTGGCGCACGCCCGGTAAAAATCCGTGTTGTTGGCGATCGATTGGGCATATATATCCGCGTCGATATCTTTGAAATGCATATAGTCGATATAAGCGGCATATTTCACGATTGCATATGCGGGATCCATGCGCGAATAAAATGCATGCCCGGTATCCAGACACAGCCCGGTGCGGGTTTTGTCGATATGGCTGAGGATGCGGTCGATTTCATCCTCGAATTCGATATAGCCTCCGGCGTGATGATGAATAACCGATCGAATACCGTAGTCGCCTTGCGTGATTTCGCTGATCATACGGATGTTGGAAACCAAATCGGCGAACGCTTCTTGATTCAATCTGTCCGCCTTGAGGGGTTGACCGGCAAAGAATTGCTTTTCCGACTTCACCATATCGATCAGGACAAAATATTGCTGCTGGGCTGGGAAATATTTTGCGATATCACAAAGGATTCGGCAGGTCAGATGCGTTTTTTTCAGAAGATTTTCTCGATTGGGAGCCGAAACAAGATCGTCGTAAAGCGTTCCGGCGACGACAAATAAATTCCGTTTCTTCAGTTCGTTCGACAGAAACTGCACGTCATGAGGCAGGTATCCGCAGGGGCCGAGTTCCGTCGCACGAAAACCGACATCCCGGAGCCCATCCAGCACCACATTCCATGGCGTGTTATTTGGATCCGCCGCGTCTTCGATACCCCACATACCGGGGCAGCCGCTTAAAAAAAAGTTCATTTTCAACCTCCTGTAAAGATATTGACCCGTTTGAAAAACGAAGTTTGCGATATTGTTCGACGCGGATGCCGCGCCGTAATAAAACGCCGAGAAGTGGCCGGCAACGGATAGTTATACACTGTATACGGAGAATCAACGATAGTCAATCAGGAAAAACGAAGCGAAATCTCCGGTCTCAGGATGTCGCCATTCCGAACAAAAGTAAGTTTCCGCCGTTTATAAAATAAACCGGACGCAACATCAAGTTTTGAACAGACGCTTTCAGCGGGCGCGATTCACTTGCGCGGCGGCTCCGATCAAATGGGCGTTATGGAATTTTTCCCTCAGAAAAAGTAAAAAAGTATCGATTATAACGAAAAACATATTGCAAATATAGCACGATTGGTGCAGAATAGTAAACATAGAACCCATGAAAGACACAGGCTGGCGGAGGTTTTTTCCACAAAACCGTAATATTCTTGTGACGGGATGGCTTGCAAGACCATTATTTTTTTAGGCAAAGAGCAAACGTTTGTGTAAAAATTCAATATTGTATTCCTTTACGAACGAGAGAGAATAGAGGCCAGGCTTGGGACAACGGCCTTGAACATAGCGGCGGGCTTTCAATACGAACGGCTTTCAAATCCAGAAACGACAGAGAAGCGGATAAGGAGTAAGATGCATGAAGATTAAACACACAGAGGACTTTCATTTCGGCTACAACAGCATAACGGAAGTCGATGGCAAGGATGCGGACATCATGATGGATTTCGGCGTGCTGAAGCTAGGCAAGGATATGCGCTTTGACGACGAGAGCAAAAAAGAAAAAGTTTTTCTGCTTCTATACGGCAGGGTGGAGCTCGTATGGAACGGTGAAAAGAAGGCCGTTGAGCGCAAGTCCTTTTTAGATGACGATCCCATCGTGCTGAACGTACCGAGCGGCGTTTCGATCGCCGCGACCGGTCTTACTCACGAGAGCGAGATCGTGATCATGCGGACATATAACGACAAGCAGTTCGAGCCGGTGTTATACGAAAAGTGCCGCGTTGAATACCGCGGGAAGGGTACCATGAATGAAGCCGGCACCAGGATCGTCAAGACGGTGATGGATTATTCCGTCACACAGTCGTCCAACTTCATGCTGGGAGAAGACGTTCAATACCCCGGAAAATGGGCGGGGTTTCCGTCGCATTACCACGAACAGCCGGAGATCTACTTCTACAGGTTCGACAAACCGCAGGGGTTCGGCCTGGTGAAGCTTGGCGAAGAAGGCGTATTGGTCGAAAATAACGACGCGATCAAGATCTATCCCAATACGGAACATCCGCAGGTCGCCGCGCCGGGATACGCGATGTATTTTCTCTGGGTGATACGCCACCTGGAGAACAACCCTTACATGAAACCGGTTTTTGTCAAAGAACATCTTTGGCTGGACGATCCGGATGCGGCGATCTGGCCCGAGAAAGCCGGAAAAACGGAGGGGGCAAAATGATCCAAAAGGCACTGCACGGGAAAACCATCTATAAAAGCAACCTTGCAACGGACATCCGCATCGCTGGCGAATGCGGCTTTCATGGCATGGAGATCGTCGCTTCGAAACTCTACAGCTTTCTGGAGCAGCGTTCGATTGAAGAGCTGAAGAGCCTTTTAAAGAAATATGCGATTCAACCTGTCTGCATCAACGACATCTGCCATGTCGAAACGCCGGATGCCAAACGGCTGGAAGAACTACTGGAAGAAACGGACACGCTCAGCCGAATTTCGAATGAAATCGGCTGCAGCACGATTCAGCTCGTACCGCTGCTTGCGCTCGAAGGCAGGCCGTGGGATGAAATCGTCGCGATAACGGGCGAGAATGTCGGGAAAATCGGGAAAACAGGTGCGAAACACGGCGTGCGGTTTCAGATGGAGCCGGTGGCCTGGTCGCCGATCCATTCGCTGTCCAAATGCCTGGAGATGATCGATGTGGCCGGCGTCGATAACGTCGGCATGGTTGTAGACTTCTGGCATCTTTGGTCGGGCGGCGAAACCGCACCGGAAGAAGTTGCGAAGCTGGATAAAAACATGATCTACAACATTCACTTTTGTGACGGCAAAAAACAGCCGAGAGATACGAAGTGGGACGAAACGATCCTGAGGGGATATTATCCCGGCGACGGTGATATACCGCTGCGGGACTGGGTAAATGCGGTAAAGGCCACCGGGTACGACGGGTTCTGGTCGTGCGAGTTGGTGAGCGCGAAGCACTGGGAAATGGATGTTTTAAAAGTTGCGCAAAACATGAAGCGGCATATGGATTCGTATATCGGTTAACGCGAAATCAAGGTATAAAAGAGGTGTCTACAATGGAGATAAAGAAGACGGAAGCAGCGGGTTATATTGCGGGGCTGATCGACAGGGCGCGGAACGCGCAGCGAATCGCCGAGGGTTTTTCGCAGGAAAAGGCGGACGAACTTGCCGGCGCGATCGCATGGGAGTTTGTAACGAACAGCGAGCTGGTTCGGCAGATCGCTCAATTCTCTTTCGACGAATGCCGCCTCGGCGACTTCGAGTCCAAAGTTGCCAAGATCGAAGGAAAAGTCCGCGGCGTATATTACGACGTAAAGCACGAAAAAACGGTAGGCGTCGTTGAAGAACTTCCGGAAAAAGGATTGACGAGGATTGCGAAACCGGTCGGCGTGATCGGCTCGCTCGTGCCGAGTACGCAGGCGGAAATGCATCCCGTTCTCCAGGCGATCAATGTGGCGAAATCACGCAACGCAATTATCTTCTCACCCCATCCGAGAGGCGCCAAGACGACCTTGAAAATCTGCGGCATCCTGCAGGAAATCATGGCGCGGTACGACGCGCCCGCAGACCTGTTTCTCTGCATTGAACAACCGTCCATTGAAAAGACGAACGAACTCATGAAGCAGTGCGACCTGATCATCGCCACCGGCGGCGCCGACATGGTGAAGGCCGCTTACAGTTCGGGAACGCCCGCGTATGGCGTAGGCGCGGGGAATTCTTCCATCGTCATCGATAAAAGCGCCGACCTTGCGCAGGCGGCGAAAAAGATCAAAGCCAGCAAGACGTTCGACCTTGCGGCGGGCTGCTCCTGCGATAACGCGCTGATCATCGACGAATCGGTGTATGCGGATATGATCGGAGAACTGAAAAAGGTTCACGCTTATCTGGCGACGGAAGAGGAAAAACAGAAGCTTCAAAAGGCGATTTGGCCGAATTGGCCGAACGATCATGTGCTCAACCGCAGCGTCGTCGCGTCGCCTGTGAGCAATATCGCCCGCATCGCCGGAATCGATGTGCCGGAAGACGCCTGCATGATTCTGGTCGAAGAAGACAAGACCGGCGGCGTATCTCCGTTCTGCGGCGAAAAAATGTGCCTGGTCATCACGGTTTACAAGAGCAAAGGCATCGACGACGCGATACGGATTACGAATGAAAACCTCGCTTACAGCGGCGCGGGGCACTCCTGCGGAATCTATACGGCCGAGGCGGAACATGCGCTTGCGCTTTCACTCAACACGCATACAACGCGCGTCGTGGTGAACCAGCCGCAGGCGCTGACGAACACAGGCAGCTGGGTAAGCGGTATGCCGGCGACGAGTTCGCTCGGCTGCGGAACCTGGGGCGGCAACATTGTTTCGGAGAACATTTCACTCAAGCACTATATGAACAACACCTGGGTGATACGGGAAATACCGAGCTTCAAACCGACGGACGAAGAGCTATTCGCGGGATTTCATCCAAAATCTGCCGGCTGACGACGGGATAACGCGCATCAGCCGGGATACGGAGCGAGCGATGAGAAAAAATATTACCGACGCCAAAACCGCGGCGGACAGCATTCAAAACGGCATGACGGTCGCGATGAGCGGATATGCGATGGCCGGATATCCGAAGGCTGTCGTGCGCGCGCTCGCCGACCGGAAAGCGGCGGGCGATGCGTTTTCCATCCGGCTGATCACCGGCGCAAACGCGCCCTGGCTGGACGAGCAGCTCAGCAAACAGAATATCATCGCGTCGCGCGCGCCCATGATCGCCTGCAAAAGCCTTGCGCATCAGGTCAACCGCGGCGATGTGCGTTATGTCGAGCAGCAGATGTGCCGGATGCCCCGCCTGATCAGAAGCGGGCGCTTCGGAAAGATAGACGTAGCGGTGGTCGAAGCGCTGGACCTGACGAAAGACGGGATTGTCCCGACGTCTTCCTCCGGGTTTACGAACCTGCTGTTGGAAGCGGCGGATCGAGTGATCGTAGAGGTGAACGCGGCGCAGCCGAAGAAGCTCGCAGCGCTGCATGACATCTACGCGCCGGAGGCGGGAAAACCCATACCGCTGACAAACGTGCGTCAGCGCATCGGCGGGAATCTCATACGTTTTGACACCGGCAAGGTCTCGCACGCCGTCGATACGGACATCTCGGAATGTGAAGAGCCGGCGCCCGCCGTCCGAAGCGGGCAGGCATCCCGCATCGCAGCGCATTTGTTCGAGTACCTGAGACAGGAATACGAGAAGGAAAACGGGATGCTTCCGCCTATCCAGCTCGGATTTGGCGGCATAGCCGACGAGATTGCCAGATCGTTTTCAACATCCGAATTTCACGACCTGGAGTTCTTTTGCGGCGGGGTGACGGAACCGGTGCTGGAGCTTCTTGCGGGCGGAAAAGCGTCCTGTATATCGACGGGCGGCATCAAGATGAGCAGGCGCGCCATACAAATACTCGACACGCAAGGGATCGAGGAAAAACTCATTCTCCGCAACGGAGAACTGATGAACAACGCGGAGATCGTCTCCCGCCTCGGCGTGGTCTCGCTGAACACGGCGCTTGAAATCGATATATACGGCAACGTAAATTCGAGCCATATCGCCGGAACCACCGTTGTCAACGGAATTGGCGGCGGCGCAAACTTCGCGCAGAACGCGGCCTTATCCGTGATCATGATTCCCGCCAGCAGTAAAAAAGGCGCGATATCCGGTATCGTGCCGATGGTTTTTCATCAGGATATCTGCGAGCACGATGTCGACGTCGTCGTAACGGACGTCGGATGGTGCGATGTGCGCGGAATGGATGACCTGTCGCGCGCGCGCGCCGTCATAGAACACTGCGCGGCGTATGAATACCGCGGGCGGCTGCTGGATTATTTGGAACGCGCCGTACGCGCGTATCCGGGGCATCATCCGCAGATACCCGAAGATGCCGTCGGATGGCACCGCAGGCTGAAAGAAACCGGGTCCATGCTATGAGTATCAGAGGATAGGGGTCGATATGAACGAAGTAGAAATCTATGAAGTCGGGCCGCGGGATGGTTTTCAGAACCTGTGCGATTACATCGAACCGGAGATGAAACTCGACATCATCGGACGGATCATCGACGCGGACGTGAAAAGCATACAGATCACGTCCTTTACCAGCCCGAAGGCGATTCCGCAGCTGCGGGACGCGTCGGAAGTGGCCGCGGCCTGCGTGGCGAAATATCCCGATGTGACGCTCGGCGCGCTCGTTCCCAACCTGCGCGGGGCGCAGAACGCCCGCCAAAGCGGATTAAACCATATATCGTACGTCGTTTCGCTGAGCGAGAGCCATAACAAGGCGAACGTTCGCAGAACACATGAGGAATCGCTCGCGGAGCTGATGCGGATCATGCGGGAACTTCCCGAAATGGATATCTGCCTTGACCTCGCGACCGCCTTCGGATGCCCGTTCGAAGGGCGTAAAAACGGCGGCGACGCGGTGGAGTTTCTCAAAGAATATGTCGGATGCGGGATCAAAACGGTCAACTTGTGCGATACGATCGGCATCGCGAACCCGGCCCAGGTTCGAACCGTGATCAGGGATGTCTGGAACGCTTATCCGGACCTTGAACTGATGGTCCATATCCACGATACGCGCAATATGGGTATGGCCAATACGCTTGCGGCGATTGAACTCGGCGTGACGACGGTGCAGTCGACGCTTGGCGGACTCGGAGGCTGCCCGTATGCGCCCGGGGCTTCGGGAAACCTCGCGACGGAGGACCTTGCGTTCATGCTGCGGGATATGGGGTATCAAACCGGCGTCGATGTGGAAAAACTGATCGATGCGGCAAAATACGAAGCCGAAGCCGTGCCGTCGGGCCAGTACAGCGGCCATCTTTATCGAATATAGCAAATGTTCTCAGACAATGGAGGTAATTGGTATGAGTTTGAACGGCGGTCAAATGGACAAGGAACAGATCGCAAGAACCGCGCATAAAATGCGCCGCGACTGCATTGAGATGGGCCATGAAGCGGGCGCGCAGGGAGCGCACTTCGGCCCGGCGCTCGGCTGCGTGGACATCGTCGCGTCTCTCTTTTTCGGCGTTATGCGACACGATCCAAAGCAGCCTTTCATGCCCGAAAGGGATCGTTTTGTGATGAGCAAAGGCCATGCGTGCCTCTCCTATTATGCCGCGCTCATCGAAGCGGGCTATATCCCGAGAGACTACATCACAACATTTAAGGGCGACGACAGCATCCTCTGCGGGCATCCGAGTTGCAACCCTGCATTCGGAATCGAAGTTTCATCCGGCAGCCTGGGCAACGGGTTTTCGATTGCGTGCGGCATGGCGACGGCGGCAAAAATGAAGGGCGAGACGCACAATGTGTTCTGTATGGTGGGTGACGGCGAATGCAACGAAGGCGTCGTGCACGAAGCGGCGATCTGCGCCGTTAAATACAAGCTGGACAACATGATCGCTGTCATCGACCGCAACGGGTTCCAGCTGTCCGGAACGACGGATGAAGTCATGGACATCAATATTACGAAGATTTGGACCGCGTATGGATGGGATGTTTCCCACGTTCCCGACGGGCATGACATTCAGGCCCTCCTTGACGCGCTGAACAGCGCAAAGAACAGGAAAAACGGGAAACCGCAGTGTATCATTGTGGACACGATAAAAGGCAAGGGCGTATCGTTTATGGAACGTGTTTTGAAATGGCACGCCTCGCCCATCACGGAGGCGGAATATCAGCAAGCCGTCGCCGATCTGGAAGCGGCGGAAAAGGGGGTCAACCCATGAGCATATTATCTTTGGAACTGCTGGAAGAATGGTCGAAACTGGGCCATCGGAGCGCGTTCGGCGAATCGATGGTGCTCCTCGGCGAGGAAAATCCCAACGTTTGCGCCGTACTGGCGGATATCACCAACACGGCGAGAATGGTTAATTTTGAGAAGCATTTCCCGCAGAGGCTGATCAATGTCGGCATTGCGGAGCAGAATATGATCGGCATGACCGCGGGGCTTGCAAAGGAAGGGTTGATTCCGTTCGCGGTTACCGCGGCCGCGTTTGCGCCGATGCGCTGCGCCGAACAGATGCGGATGGGGCTCGGATATATGAACCTGAACGCCAAGGTAATCGGAATCGAGGCGGGTATGCGGTTCGGGTCGCTTGGCAACACGCATTTTGCGATGGACGATATTGCGGTTGTAAGGGCCATGCCGAATTTTGCGGTGATCAGTCCCAGCGATCCGCATCAGATCAACAAGGCTGTCTTTGCTGCGGCGGCGCATCCCGGCCCGGTGTATATACGCCTCACCGGAGCGCCGGGATTTCCGATTCTGTACCCGCAGGACTTTGATTTTGAAATCGGAAAAGCCATAGAGTATAAACCCGGCGGTACGGTCGCCATGATCTCGACCGGTTCGATGCTTGGCGTTGCAATCGACGCGGCGAAGATACTGGAACAGGAAGGGATATCCGTGAGGATCAT
The DNA here is from genome assembly GCA_963675855.1 of Christensenellaceae bacterium. GTDB lineage: Bacteria > Bacillota > Clostridia > Christensenellales > CAG-138 > UBA7703. The sequence continues at coordinate 2,606,124 of OY776633.1, read as the reverse complement.
CGATATGCACACGATCAAGCCGCTGGACACGAAGATACTCGACGACGTGTTTGCAAATAACCAGCTGATCGTAAGCGTCGAAGAGCATTCCGTCATCGGCGGCCTCGGCGCCGCGATTGCGGAATACAGGGCGGAATTCGAATCCGCGCCGAAACTGGTCATGTGCGCGATACCGGACAGATTCCGGAAAATCGGCTGCTATGAATTCCAGCTTGAGGAAAGCGGCCTTACGCCGGAGTCGGTTGCGGCGAAAACGATGGAAAACCTGTAACTGCCGCTACAATGTGCTATTCTAATATTATGCATTACGAAAGGGAGAAACGAGCATGAAAACCTTAAGAATCGGTATGGTCGGCGCCGGACGGATCGGCAAACTGCACGCCGCCAACCTGATGACGCGCGTATCCGGCGCGAGCGTCGCCGCCGTGACAGACGTAGTTGCGGAAAGCGCCAGAGCACTCGCCGAAGAGTACGGTATTCCAAAGGTGTACGGCGATTACCGTGAACTCGTACAGGATCCTCAGATCGACGCGGTGTTCGTCTGCTCCTCGACCGATACGCATTCCGCGATCTCTTACGACGCGGCGATGGCGGGGAAGCATGTGTTCTGCGAAAAACCAATCGATCACGACCTCGAACGGATCAAGAAAGTGATAGCGGCGGTGGAGAAGGCGGGTGTGAAGTTCCAGGTGGGATTCAACCGCCGGTTCGACCGCAACTTCAAGCGCGTGCGCGACGCCGTGCAGGCCGGATCGATCGGAGACCCGCACATCGTCATGGTGACGAGCCGCGACCCAGCGCCGCCGCCGGTCAGCTATGTCAAGGTGTCCGGCGGAATATTCCTCGACATGATGATTCATGACTTTGATATGGTTCGCTACCTCTCCGGCAGCGAAGTGACCGAGGTGTACACAAACGGCGCCGTGCTGGTCGACCCGGAAATCGGGGAGGCGGGGGATGTGGACACTGCAATTGTAACGCTCAAGTTTGCAAACGGCGCCATCGGCGTAATCAACAATTCGCGCAAGGCTGTATACGGCTACGATCAGCGCGTGGAGGTATTCGGCAGCAACGGTTGCATTACGGCGGACAACGAAACGCCGAACCTGACGACGCTATACACCGAAAACGGCGTGATGCGCGAAAAACCGTTATACTTCTTCCTCGAACGGTATAACGACGCGTTCATCGCGGAGGAGCAGGGCTTTGTTGACGCGATATTGGAGAACAAACCGACGCCGGTTGACGCGATGGACGGTTTAAAGCCGGTTCTGATCGCGCTGGCCGCCAAAAAATCGCTGGAGACGGGCATGCCGGTGAAATTATAGCGCGAACATATCACGGCGCAACGGCAGAAAGAACGATCAAAAACCTCCGGCAAGCGGAAACGCTGGCCGGAGGTTTTAGCTGTTGGGACTGGAAGCGCTCAGAAACGAGCGCCGATTTTAAATTCCAAGGTATTCGCGAATAAACTTGCGCGCTTTTTGCGCATATTCAAACGCATTCGCTTTCGCCGGATCCTGCTCCGCTTCGACGACGATCCAACCTTCGTAATCGCTTTTCTTGATGATATCAAAAACGCTCTTGAAATCATAATCGCCGTCGCCCGGCACGGTGAATACGCCCGCGTAGACAGCGTCGAGGAAGGAATAATGCTCCGCTTTGGCTTTTTGATAGACGTCCATGCGGATATCTTTCAGGTGGATATGCGCCGTTCTTGCGATATACTTTTCGAGGATTTTCGGCCCTGCTTCGAAGTTGCCCTGCGAAAACATGAAATGGCCCGTGTCAAATACGAGGTACACGTTGTCGCTTGCCATTTCCATGAGACGATCCACCTCCGCAGGCGTTTCGATCTCGGTGCCCATATGATGATGGATACCGAATTTCATGCCCTTTTCCGCGGCCAGATCGCCCATCTTGTTGAATACAGGGATGACTTTCGCCCATTCCTCGTCTGTCCAGCAGGGTTTTTGCTCAAGAACAGGAACATCCCGTTTGCCTTGAATGCTGCGGCTCTGCTCGCTTGCGCCGATGACCCTTGCACCGAGTTCATATATGAAGTCGCGGTGCTTGATGAACGCGTCTATGGCGGCTCTTTCTCCATCCCGGAGAATCATGGCGGAAAACCAGGCGTTGCAGATGACGAGATTTCTTAAATCCAGATGCTTTTTCAACACCTGCAAGTCCTTAGGGTATTTCGTGCCGATTTCGCTGCCCTGATAACCGGCAAGCGCCATTTCGCTGATGCATTGCTCGAATGAATTCTCTTTTCCGAGATCGGGAAGGTCGTCGTTTGTCCAGGCGATCGGCGCCGCTCCGAGTTTGATTTTACTGTTGTTCATCGATTACTCCTTGTTATTATCCAAAATATCGTAAAACAGGGCGTCATGATGCGATTGGATGCAGGATGAGCCGTCTGTCCCACCGTCGTTGCGGATCAATAGGCTCGAGCTTTTGCCAGCTCTTCTTTGTGCTCTTTCGAAATCCGGAGGATGTTTTCGTCGTCGGCTGCCTCGAGGCTGCAGGCGTTCCAGAACGCCTCGTAGCCGTGCGTCATGGTTTTCGGCAGCACCTTGACGTCGAGCAGCGTGGGAACCGTTTGCCTGCGCGCGTCTTCCAGCGCGGCCTTCAGCTCTTCGCGCGTGCGGACGGTATACGTTTTGCAGCCATAACCTTCGCCGATCTTCGCAAAGTCGATCTGCATGATCTCGCCGTCGTGTATGATTTTGCTGGAGCCTCTCTTGCGCATCTGTGTTCCGATTGTACCGATCCCCTTGTCATGCTGCAGGTTGTTGATGCACCCGAACTGCGCGTTGTCGAACAGGACCAGATTGATCTTCAAGTTTTCCTGTATCGCGGTGGCGAGCTCCGAGTGCAGCATCTGAAACGAACCGTCGCCAATCATCACGAACACTTCTTTTTCCGGTTGCGCAATCTTTACCCCTACGCCCGCCGCGATCTCGTAACCCATGCAGGAGTACCCGTATTCCATATGGAACGAATCCTGTTCATGGCTGATCCAGACGCGCTGCAGATCGGAGGGAAGGCTGCCCGCCGCGCCGACGACGATGCTGTTTTCCTTGCAGCACTCGTTGACCATGCCGATGACGCCCGTTTGCGTCAGGCCGGACTTGAATACCTTTGCGTACTCTGCAAGCTCCGCTCTGGTGATGGAATCCACTTCCGGCTTGAAATCCTCGCCGTCGTAATGCGCCGCATACAGCCGCTCCCGTTCGGATTCCCACTCCTTCTTTGCATCGGCGATCTCGGTGGAATAAGCGCTTTTGTAATCGCCGAGCGCCTTGCTCAACGCCTCAAGCCCCGCTTTTGCGTCGCACGTAAGCGGCAGCGCGTCGAGCTTGGGAGAATCGAACTCGGCGATGTTGATATTGATCACGTCGGCGTCCGCAAACAGCCACTTGGAAGCCGTCGTAAAGTCGGTGTATCTCGTGCCGACGCCGATGACGAGATCCGCGCGCCTGGCGATGTGATTGGCCGCCGAGCATCCCGTCGTTCCGATGCCGCCGAGGTTATAGGGGTGCGAGGAAACGACGGCGGATTTCCCGGCTTGCGTTTCGCCGAACGGAACGGCGTGCTTTTCGCAGAACGCCCGGAGCGCGTCGTGCGCCTCCGAATATTTTACGCCGCCGCCGCAGATGATGATGGGCTTTTTGCTCTTTCGGATCATCTCGGCCGCTATTTTTATTTTCCGCTCCGTCGGAGGCGTACGGTCGATCACATGGACGCGCTTTTTTAAAAACGATACGGGAAAATCATATGCTTCGCCTTGCACATCCTGCGGCAGACAGATCGTTACCGCACCGGCGAGCGCTGGGCTTGTCAGCGTTTTCATGGCGTTGAGCATCGCGCTCATCAGCTGCTCGGGACGTTCCACGCGGTCCCAGTACTTGGATACGGGTCTAAACGCGTCGTTTGTGGTGATTGTCTGGCTGTGAAACTGCTCAACCTGCTGCAAAACAGGATCCGGCTGCCGGGACGCGAACGTATCGCCGGGCAGGAACAAAACCGGGATGCGGTTTGCGGTGGCGGTGGCGGCGGCGGTTACCATGTTTGCCGCCCCCGGGCCTACGGAAGAGGTAACCGCGCAGATCTGCTTTCGGTTCTTCTGCTTAGCAAATCCAGTTGCGACGTGGCCGATCCCCTGTTCGTTGCGGCCCTGATACAGCGTCAGGCTGCCGGGGTTCTGCTTGATCGCCTGTCCCAGCCCGATGACGTTGCCATGACCAAATATCGATAAAACGCCATGAACGAACTTCGTCTCTTTGCCGTCGAATTCGATATACTGATTGTCTAAAAACCGAATCAGCGCCTGACCCGTGGTGAGCCGAATTGTCTCCATATGAAACCTCCTTCATTGCTCTTGGAGTATGATCAAAATAAGTCCGAATACAGATAAAGCAAACGTTTGAGTAGATGATATAATAAATTGACCCGCTCGTCAAGATAAGAATGAATTTTATAGGGAGCGGGGATCAGCGTTTTCTGGTTGTTCCGCGGAGTACCAGCTCGGGCTGAAAAATGACCCGATGGGGAGGGCTCCCCTGGATCTGTTCGTATAAGAGGTTGAAAGCGCTTCTTCCGATCGAATTGGTCGGCTGGCTGATTGTCGTCAAACCTATGGTCGGGTAGTCGCTCAACTGAATATTGTCGAAACCAATCACTCCGATTTGCTCGGGAACATGGATCTGTCTTTCGTGCAGGTATTTTAATACCCCGAGAGAGATCACGTCGTTGCTTCCGAAGAAAGCGTCGATTTCAGGCCGTTTCTCAAAGAGCGCTTTGGTCTGGTGATATCCGCTGTCGAGCGTGAATTCGCCGAAAGAGACCCTTTCTTTGACATACTCGAATCCGGATGATTTCAGCACTTCAGCATACCCTTTGTGGCGCAGTACGCAGGAGCGGGCATTTTTCAAACCGCCCACAAACGCAATGTTTTTATAACCGCAGTCCAGCAGATGCTTTGTGGCAATGGTGGCGCCCAAATGATTATCGACCTCGACATAGCCAAAGTGGGAATCGGAGCTGCGGTTTTCAATGATCACGGCAGGAACGGCAATGTCCTTTTGCGTATACTCCGTGTAATCATTTGTCCTTTTTAAAATAATGCCGTTGATGCGCTTTTGCTGCAGTTCGGCAATATACTGTTTCTCGCGATCCTTACTCCAGTTTGATATGCAGAACACGCAAGTGAGATTTGCTTCAGACGCGCCTTCCAGTATGCCCTGCAGCACTTCGCTGAAGTAGGAGTTTTTGATGTCCGGAAGAACGACGCCGATCGTATTGGACGATTTTCCCACCAGGCTTCTGGCAAGTTCGTTTGGGGAATACCCCAAATCCGAGGCGACTTTGACGACGGCTTTCCTGGTTTCGTCGCTCACGCCTGCTTTGTTGTTCAACGCGCGGGACACCGATGAATAAGAAAGGCCAAGCTTTTCTGCGATGTCTTTGATTGTAATGACCATGATGGTGCGCCTTTCATACCGTATTACGAAGACTAGTAGTTGCTATAAACCATCGCTTAGAGAACGCAAGCGTTTTCTATATTTGTTGAGGAAACAACGGGCATTTTATCAGGATTAGATAGAAATTCGCGTAAGATTACAAAAAAGCGGCTTGAATCCTCTGAGCGGTGACGATCATAGAAATACAACAAAAAATCTTTATTTTTATATTTTCCCAGAGTTGGAAGGGTTTTGCAAGTATTTTTATGCTAAAAAGTCAGTAATTTCAATAATAATATATAAATTATATCAAAAATCCGGCGGTTTATGCAATCCCGATTATGAAACGCTTGAATTAAAGTGAAAAATATCACAATTAACTGTTGACAGGAAAGTTGAAGGATGATATATTCGCAGAAGAGAAAACGTTTGCTCTATATCAACAAAATTCTTACTGTTTTCATCCGAGCAACCAAGATAAATATCTGTACAAGAAATAGAATTGCAAATCTTTTTAATTACCCGGGAAGAGATCTTTAACACTGGGTTTAATCAGCGCTTTATAATAAGCGATTCCAAAATCGGATCGGTTATTATAGAATAAAACAAGGAGGAAGAAAGATGAAACGGATACTCATGTTGGCTCTGGCACTATTCATGGTACTCGGGCTGGCCGCATGTGCTACGCCCAGCGCGACAACTGCAGAGACGGCAGAAGCTGCGGAAGAAGCAACGACAGAAGCTGCTACTACCGAAGAAGCTGCCGCTCCGGAAGAGGAAGACTATGTCATAGGCTACCTCTGCAGCAACTTCAACGACACCGGACAGGTTTACATCAAGGATGGGGCGAAGGCCAAAGCCGAAGAGCTCGGAATGACCTTCCTGGAGGCAGACGCGCAGGAAGACGTCATCAAGCAGCAGGATCAGGCGAAAGCGTTTATCGTTGAAAAAGTGGATGTTCTGGTTTGCATACCCGTCAGCACGGATGCCGTTGATCCGATCATAAACGACGCTAAAGAAGCCGGTATCCCGCTCGTGTTCGTTAACAGGAACCCGTTTGGCGAATCCGAACCTCCCGAAGGATGCTACTATATCGGTTCGGAAGAGCTGGTAGCCGGACAAAAGCAAGGCGAATACCTCGTTGAGCTGCTGGGCGATCAGACAGACGCGAGCATCTTCATTCTGGAAGGCAAGCTCGACAACGAAGCCGCCATCAAGAGGACGCAAGGCGCTAAGGATACGCTGGAAGCCGCGGGCTTCAGCATCAAAGCGATCGAAGTCGGCAACTGGCAGCGCGATCAGGCCGTTACGATCACAGAAAACTGGCTGACGGCATATGCCGGCGAAATCACCGCTATCGTAGCCAACAACGATGAAATGGCGCTCGGCGCGGTTGAAGCGCTCCAGAAGGCAAACAGGCCCGACGTCATCGTACTCGGCGTTGACTTCACTCCCGACGCAAAAGCAGCCATCCAGGAAGGCAAGATGGTAGGATCGGTTCGGCAGGACCTGGCCGGGCAAGGCGCGGGCGGCATTCAGATCGCCTATAACCTGCTTACGATGGGCACTGCAGATAAAACCACCTGGATTCCCTTTGTTCTGATTACGGCCGCTGATGTAGACAACTATTAAGCAGTAACTGATAGTATCAGCTCGACAAAAATCATGGAAAAGGGGAAACCCTTTTCCATGATTGTCTAGGAATCCCAACGTATTTGGCGTGAAGTGATGAGAGGAATCTATATGGCAGAGACCAGCTATATCTTAGAAACGAATCAAATCGTTAAGAATTTTCCGGGCGTACAAGCGCTGAAAGGCGTTTCCATAAAAGTACAGCGGGGCGAGATCGTCGGACTCGTTGGTGAAAACGGCGCCGGAAAGTCGACCCTGATGAATTGCGTGATCGGAATGCTCGCTCCAACATTAGGCGAGATCATATTCGACGGCATCGAAAGAGGCCGCTATTCAACAATCGATGCGCTGCGCATGGGAATATCCATGATTCATCAGGAGCTCAGCCCAGTTGAACACAGGCCAATTATGGAAAACATCTGGCTTGGCCGGGAGCCGAGAACAAAAACCGGATTAATCGACCATAAGAAGATGTTCGCGATGACAAAGGAACTTCTGGCCACCATTGGAATGACGGAGAACCCGCGTATGCTCGTGCGGGAACTGACGGTAGCCAAGATGCAAATGCTTGAAATTGCGAAGGCGATATCTTACGACGCAAAACTGATCATAATGGATGAACCTACTTCAGCGCTGACAGACAACGAGATCGAAGAGCTGTACGACGTGATGAAGCGACTGAAAAGCCAAGGCAAATCAATCATATATATATCGCATAAACTAAACGAAATATACAGAATTACGGACCGCGTCATCGTTCTGCGCGACGGGGAATATATCGGAAGCGAGCTGACCAAAGATATCGCGATCGAAAAAATGATCGAGATGATGGTTGGCCGGGAGGTCTCCGAAATGTTCCCTAAAATCCCATGCGAAATCGGAGAGGTCAAGCTGCAGGTAGAGGGATTAAGCAGCGGCAAGAAGTTTAAAGACATCTCGTTTGACGTACGGAAAGGTGAAATCCTCGGCATTGCGGGACTCATCGGCGCCGGCAGGACAGAAGTGGTTGAAACCATATTCGGGGCAAGGAAAAAAACGTCCGGAAGGATATTGATCGACGGGAAAGAGGTCGTGATCAAATCTCCGAGCGATGCGATTGCAAACGGCATGGCGTTTTTAACGGAAGACCGGAGATTGACGGGTGTTTTTCCGATGCTTTCCGTGGCCGTCAACATGATGATCGCAAACATGAATACGATGATCAACAAGATCGGACTTCTAAGCCGCAAGCGAATCCGCAGCAAGTGCAATGATTTTATTAAGGCAATACAGGTGAAAACGCCAAGTCTTGAACAAAAAGTGATGAATCTGTCGGGTGGGAATCAGCAGAAAGTACTCGTCGCGAGATGGCTGATGACCGACCCGGACATCTTGTTTCTCGACGAACCGACCCGAGGGATCGATGTCGGGGCGAAATCGGAGATACACAGATTGATCACACTGCTTGCCGGACAGGGGAAGAGCATTGTTATGGTCTCGTCCGAACTGCCGGAGATTCTGGGCATGAGCGACCGCGTCGCAGTGCTTCACGAGGGAAGATTGACGGGAATTCTGGAAAACCGTAATCTGTCGCAGCAAGATGTCATGAAATATGCAACATCGCATACGAATTAATGGAGGATCAATGAACATGAGCAGTCAGACTTCAACCGCTAAAACGAAATATACAGCAATACTGAGCAAGTATGGTATTGCTTTCATCTTGCTGGGAATGATCGTTTTAATGACGATATTGAAGCCGCAATCCTTTCCGACCGCGACAAACATTTTGAATATCATGAATCAGAGCGCGATCGTTGGCATTCTTGCGCTTGGTATTACACTTGTTATCATATCCAAGGGTATTGACTTGTCCGTCGGATCGGTTCTGGCGCTTTCCGGCTCGGTTGCTGCCAGCTTGGCGCAGACGGAAGCGGCAAGCATAAAAGTGTTTGAAAATCTAGGCACATTGCCCGTCATCGTGCCGATCGTGGCCGCCTTGCTTGTCGGAATTTTGTGCGGCGCGATCAGCGGCGGATTGATCGCTTATACCGGCATACCAGCTTTCATATCGACGCTCGGCATGATGACGATCGCACGCGGCGCGGTATACCTCTATACGAAAGGGCAGCCGATCAGCAAGCTCTCGGACGGACTGCTCTTCTTCGGGTCCAATGTGTTTAAGGTGATTCCGGTCCCGATCATCGTCTATGGAATTGTCATTGTTATTACAGCGATACTGCTGTCCCACACGCGATTTGGCAAGAGCGTTTACGCCATTGGCGGCAATATCCACGCGGCGCAGATATCCGGTATTAAAGTAAAGCGTAATTTAATCCTTATCTATGCTTACTGCGGACTGATGGCGGGACTTGCGTCGATCGTATTCGCGGGACGCGTCGCGAGCATCCATCCCGGCGCAGCGGACGGCTACGAATTAAAGGCGATTGCGGCAACGACGATCGGCGGCACGTCCCACTCCGGCGGAATCGGCACCATATGGGGCGCTGTCGTAGGCGCCGTCATATTGAGCGTGCTGGCCAACGGATTTACGCTGATGGGGGTGGATCCTTACTGGCAAAAAATCGTTGAAGGCTGCATCATCATCGGCGCGGTCATACTGGATATGAGAAAGAACGCGAAAAAAGCGTGATTCCCTTTCGGAATGCGGATAACGATTAAGACCTCGTTCTGAACCTTATCTATCAGCATCTTATTAAGTCAACGCAGGGTTAGGTATAAAAAACTAACCCTGTTTCTTTCGATCTGCGCCGGGCGGCAAATGAAGCGCGCAGGATATGCGAACAAGAAGGATATTTCGAAAGAGACGCCTGCCGTCAGTCCCGGTCGTACGCTGGAACAGAAAACATGCACATATCGAATCAAGCGTTCAAACGAGAAAACCGATGCAAATGAAGAAGGAAAAACCAGTATGTCAGACAAGCCGAAAAAACTGCAGATCACGTTGGGCATTACTGTAACATTTATGTTAACGGCGGTCCTGAACGCTACGCAGGGATATATGCTGCCGCAGTATGTCGATTATTATCCGCAATTGACTGCGAATCAAGGGTTGATGAGTTCCATGCAAAGCGTCGGATCAATCGCCGCCCTGGCGTTGAGCATCGCATGCTTTCGAAAAGATACGGCAAAACGATCCATATATAAGGTGTCGTTGATATTGATGGTAGCGTTTTGCCTGATGATGTATACCAAACCACAACTCGGGTTCGCGATGGCGGCTTATATTGTGTTTGGAGGCGCGTTGGCATGGCAGAGTTCTACGACTTCGTCGATCACATCGGATATACATACGCCCGAAAAGGTCGCGCCATTTATGGGGTTGCTGCACGGCGCCTTTGGAATCGGCGGGCTCGCCGCGCCTATGGCGTTTCTGGCTTTGGAGAATGCTCAACTAAGCTGGAATCAGATCTTTCTGGTTTTGTTCGCCGTTCTCGCTGCGGCTTCATTTGCGGTATGGCGCATCTTTAGAAATTACGAGGAAGTTCGCGTCAAACCTGATGTGAAAGCGCCCGCGAACACCAAAATGGATATCCGAAGTGTGAAGCGGTTTTTGCTGCGCCGCTCAAATATCCTGCTGCTGCTGTGCGCGTTTATGTACGCGGCGCATCAGATCAGCATTTCGTTATGGATCAAGCAATATATGCTGCTTCAGTACAGCGATCGTTTTCTGGCGGCGTTGGCGCTCTCCCTGTTCTGGATCGGCACGGCCGCGGCAAGGATCGGCCAGCTTGTCATACGCGTGAATCCGGAACGGCAGCTTGCCGCCGGGAACTTTTTCGCGGCGGTTTTTGTTGCGATCGGTCTTATGCTGCAATCCCCTGTCTTCATGGTTTGCGCCATATTCTGTGCGGGTCTGTCCGCTGGCGGCAGCATACCGATCCTGCTTACGCTTTCTACCAAAAACAATCCCTGGAATTCATTCCTTTCAACCGGTATCGTATTATTTGTGATTTACATTTCGCAGTTGGTTTTGCCGATTATTACAGGCTCGCTTACGACGATTTTTACATTCCGCGCGAGCATGTATTTAGCGGTTACAACTGCAGCTATCTGCGGCGCGTTCGCTGTTTTTATTAAAAAAAGCATTCCCCGGAAGACGTAGAAACATATGCTTGAATCGAACGGATTTTTCGAGCAAGTTCAGCCGTGCGATGTGAAAACCGTTCGAATCCATACGCGCCGTTTTGCGTAATATTGTTTGCGGCGGAAGGATTTGTGCATGCTATCCCCGGTTGAAGAAATTCGGCAAATTGAACGTTATCGCAACGGTGAACCTGCGATTGCCCCGCGGCCATTTGCACGCGTATTGCATTTCATTTTAACGAAGAATATTCTTTGCATCCAGCATGATTATGATACACACAACGGGTTTGATATTTTACACGTGACCATATTTTCGGGATTGATACATTTCTCTATATTATAATTGACAGCAAGAGTGTTATCTGATACAATTACCTAAAATTAAACACGTGTAAAATATCGACTGAGCGTATCTTCTTAACCCTGCAATTCCAGTACAGGTTTCCTCGGAAACTGACACATCAAAGGAGAAGTATCATGAGCGATGCACTGAAAACGAAAAAAACCGATATATTGGTGTTCGGCGCCGGCCCTGCGGGCATCAGCGCAAGCATCCATGCCAGCAGGCTGGGGGCGAAGGTCACCCTGGTGGAACGCTATCCCTTTATAGGCGGAATGTCCACGCTGATCCCCATATCGATGTGGCCGATCGTGACGGCCGTCGAGATTGGAGAGTTGGAGCAATCCTACGACGGGTTTCCCAGAGAAATCATCGAGCGATTGAAGAAAGTAGGCGGAATCGAGGAGCGGGGCATCGTTGCGGACGGAATCGACTCATGGATGCCGGACGAAAACAAAGAAAACGACAAAGCGACGTCAAAGTGGTATTTTTATGATCCGGAAGCGTTGAAGAACATCTATTTCGAGATGCTGGACGAAGCGGGCGTCGAACTTCTCGTCAATACGCTTGCGGTCAAACCCGTGCTGGAAGGTCAATCAGTGAAGGGCGTAGAGGTGGAAACGCTGCTGGGACGCGATCTTCTGACCGCGGATATCATCATCGACACCACTGGCAGCGCGGACATCGTGCACAGGGCCGGCCTTGCTACCGACTACGGCCTGTCGGAGGACGGCGCGATTCTGCCGACCTCCACATCATGGCGTATCGCAGGCGTCGATACGGACCATCTTGACGCGGACAGGGCGGTACGGCTGTACGAAGAGAGACGGCTAGCGGGCGAGTTGAAGGTGCCGATGGAGGGAATCGCCGTACATACGTTCTGCAAAGGTGTCGTGCATCTATTCGGAACCAGGGTATTCAACGTAAATCCCCTGGATCCCGCGCAGGCGGCTTATGGCGAACGGGAACAAAGGCGCCAGATCAAGGAGATCTTTGAGCTCTTTCAGAAAGAGCTGCCGGAGTTCAAGGATGCCAGAATCATCAACACGGGCGTTTCGATCGGCATGATCGGGACGCGGCGGATTCATGGCGATTATCAGATTACGATGGAAGAGCTGCTTGCGGCGAAGAAGTTTAACGACGTGATTGCGACGGGAACGTACCGCATTGAGATCTGGGACACAAAAGGGAGCAAAAACTTCTTCCACCATCTGAGAAACGACTGGTACTTCTTCCCGTACCGGTGCCTGCTTCCCAAGGGGCTCGATAACGTCATCACTGCGGGCAGCTCCATTTCCGGCCAGTATGAGGGCATGGCGTCATGGGCAATTCAACCCGTTTGCATGCTGACCGGGCAGGCCGCCGGGACAGCCGCAGGGCTTTGCGTAAAGGAGCACAAAAAGCCGCGGGAGATCTCCGTGAAAAAGCTGCAGGATACGCTCAGAGCGAACGGCGTCTTCCTGGGATAAGTAAAGTATTTGCCTTTTAAAATATATTAGGATAAACGGAGGAGCTTATGCCTACTAACGAAACCATCGCTGCGAACGATAAAGTCCCCCTTCGGATGAGGTTCGGGTTCTCGATAGCGGACGTCGGATTCAACATTGCGTATCAGACGACGGCGCTGTTCATCATGTTTTTCTTTACGGACGTGTTCGGCATCGCGCCTGCGTTCGCGGGGATGATCGTGCTGCTCTCAAAGATATGGGACGCGGTCACCGATCCCGTGATGGGCGCAATCAGCGACCGCACGCAGTCCAGATGGGGCAAATTCAGGCCGTACATGCTGTTTGGCGCGCTTCCGCTGGGACTTGTCATGTTTTTACTGTGGCAGTCTCCGGAATTGACGCAGACGGGGAAAAACATCTACGGTCTGGTCATGTACCTGCTGCTTTCCACGATGCTGACGATCGTGATCGTTCCCTACCAGGCGTCGCTTCCGACGCTGACGGTGGACTCGAAGGAACGGTCGTCCATACTTGGCACGCGCGCCGTATTCAGCATCGTCGGCACGCTGATTGCCGCCGCGGCGACGCTTCCGCTGGTATCCGTTCTGGGCGGCGAAAACCAGCGCCACGGCTACAGCATGATGGGACTGGTGTACGGCGTCGTCATCATCATCACGACGTTGATCTGCTTTGGCACGATCCGGGAACGGGTTCACTCGACCGGGGAAAAAGTAAAAGCCGGTTTTAAGGGTACGTTGAAAGCGGTCGTGCAGAACAGGCCGTTCATCGTTTTGATACTTGGCGTATTGTTCAGCGTATCCGCGTTCAGCATGCAGGGCGCAGTGCTCAACTATTTCTTTAAATACAATCTGCAGCAGGAAGGGCTGGCGGTCGTCGCGTTTGCCGCGCTGTTTGTTGCAGCGATCGCCGGAACGCCGCTGTTCGTCTGGATATCCAAGGTGAAAAGCAAGAAATTCGCCTACAATCTGGGAATGGCCGTCATGGCGGCAAACGCTGTTCTGATGTTCTTTGTCGGCGACCTGAACGTCTGGCTGACCGTCGGGCTGTTTGTGATATCGGGCGTTTGCCTCGCCACCAACTGGCTTTGCCCTTGGACGATGGTCGCGGATACGATTGAATATGCGGAGTGGAAAACCGGACTGCGGCGGGAGGGGATACAATACGGCATCTTCTTTTTCATGATGAAAGTTGCCTCCGCGTTCGCGGGATTCCTGGTTGGCACCACGCTGGCTGCGACGGGATATATCGCGAATCAGACGCAGACGGCGTCCGCGCTGTTCGGAATCAAGGTCAGCATTTTCCTGATTCCGGCTGTACTTCTGGTCATTGCGATCGCTTTCATCTCCTTCTTCAACATCGACGCGAAACTGCACAGCAAGATTGTTGAGGAGCTGCATCAGGGCGGAGAATTGTAATCCTGCTCTCAAACGGCTTGGCTGATGCAGCAGACAGCAAGTATAATAAATATTGAGGTTTGATATGATTCAAGCGTTTATGCCGGAAGCAAAAAAGATATTGTACCGAGAGGTGGAGAAGCCTCGCGCAAACGCGGGAGAAGTACTGATCCGCGTGTCGAAGATCGGCATCTGCGGATCGGACCTGCACGTATATGAAGGCAAGCACCCGCTCGTGCATTTTCCGCTTGTGCAGGGGCATGAGTTCAGCGGATATGTCAGCGAAGTCGGCGGGGACGTCCAGGGGTTTACGCCGGGTGATCTGGTCGTCGTGCAGCCCGCCGTCGGCTGCGGCACGTGCGAAAAGTGCAAAGCCGGCGTCGTCGCGCAATGCGAAAAGCTGCTCTTCATCGGAGGCGCGCTGCCGGGCGGCGGCAGCGAATACATCGCCGTGGACGCGCGTCAGGTATTGAAGCTGAAAGAGGGCGTAACGCCGGAAGACGCCGCGATGATAGAACCGCTCGCGGTCGCGGTGCATAACTGCGGAAAAGTCCCTTCGCTCAAAGGCAGGCGCGCCGCCGTCATGGGGGCGGGTACCATCGGCAACTTAACGGCGCAGGTCGCTGGCAGAGTCGGCGCGGACGTGGTTGTATTTGACATGAACGACGCGCGGCTGCGCATCGCCGCGCAGTGCGGGCTGAAAGGGCATCATCTGAATGAGACAGGCATAAAAGATGCGTATCTAAGCCACTTCGGAACGGATAAAGTGCACGTCTCATTCGAATGCGTAGGCAGGCAGGAGGCGCTGAACAACTGCATCGATTATACGGAACGCGGAGGCTATGTGGTCGTTCCGGGCGTATACAGCGGCTATCCACAGGTCAATATGATCTACGTGCAGGACGGCGAACTGCATGTGGTTGGATCGCTGATGTACACGTGGAATGATTATCGCGAAGCGGTGTCGCTCGTGGAACGCGGAGAGATACGCCTTGTCGAACTGCGCACGCACCTTTTGCCGTTTCGCGAATGGGCAAAGGGCTACGGGCTGCTGCTGAATCCCCAAAGCGGCGCGCTGAAGGTGATGATAGATATGGATGACATGAACATGTTATAATAGTACATCTTATATTATCGAGGATAGCGTATGGTTGGCGACGGTACAGGCAAGGAAATAAAAAAACTACCGACAAGCGAAGACGTGGCGCAGCTTGCGGGGGTATCGCGCGCGACTGTTTCCGCTTATATCAACGGCAGGCGCTATGTTTCGGATAAACTGAAGAAGAAGATAGACCGGGCGATCGACATACTAAACTATACGCCGAACGAAATCGCGCGGTCCCTCAAACTCCAGAGCAACAAAGCGATCGGCTTGCTGATTCCCGTCCTGAGTAAATTCTACCTGCCGATGATGCGGAGCATCAACGAAAAAGTACATGATCTTGGCTATACGATGATTCTCGGCTCGAGCGAAGAAGACCTGCAGCGGGAAAAAGAGGTATTGCGTGTATTTACATCCAAAAAGGTAAGCGGCATCCTCGTCGTACCGTGCAGCTACAAAAATGCACGTTATATCGAACAACTGCAGGACAGCGGCATCGCGGTCGTGCAGCTGAACCGTAAACTGGACCGGCTGGAGGCGGATTCCGTCGTATCCGACACAAATGGGGCGATACACAACGCCACAGTGCACATGGTCAAAGCGAGGAACAAGAAGCGCGTCATGTTGATGGGTTATAATCCGGCCGTCATTGCGGACCTGGATAAACGCGCCGGATATCTCAGCGCAGTGGAAGAGTGCGGGTTGGAAGCGCTGATTATGGAGACGGCGGCGCACGACCCCGGCGAACTGGCGAAGCTTTTTTCGGCGTTTTCGTCGGAAAACAGCGTGGACGGCGTGATCTGCACGACGCGCACCAATATGGAGGTTGCGCTGCAGTCTCTCAAGAATCGCGGCGTACGGATCCCGGAAGAAGTTTCGGTCATCGGATACGACGACCCCATTTGGACGAGCCTGGTCGATCCGAAGGTTACGGTCATCTCGGAAGACCGCTATAAGATGGGCGATCAGGCGGTCAATCTGCTGTTCGACCGCATCGAAGGGCGGTATACGGGCGAGCCGAAGCATATTCTGATGGATGCGGAACTCATCTTACGCGAATCGTGAAGGGAGGCCGGCGATGGTATTCACAACGCAGGAATTATCCGCGGAGGCGTTTGCGCCCTACGGGCAGGTGCTGACGGCATACGACGGCGCGCCGCTGGCCGAAGACGACGTGATCACCTATTGGGGCGGTGTGGGTGTCGCCGCGTTCGACGGCCCGGTCAGCGCGGGCATGCTGTTCGGCCACCCGCGCAGGATGGCTACCAACAAGCTGGAGCGGCATCTGAACACACCGGAAGTGCTCGTGGCGCTGGAAGGCGACGCGGCCGTATGCGTCGGCGAACCCGGCGAACCGGACCGGTTAAGCGCGTTTATCGTCCGGCAGGGCGAAGCCGTAGCGCTTTTCAAGGGCACATGGCACTGGACGCCGTTTCCGACCGGCGAAAGAGACTGCAGGTTTCTGGTACTGTTCCATGCCGGTACGGAGCGCGACGACCTTGAAATCAGAGAACTGCCGGAAGAAATTTTTTTATCTTTAAATGCTACACGAGTAAAATAATATGTTCCAACCCCTTGACGGATCATTTGGAACATGATAGTATCAAATAAATGTTACACGTGTAAATTAAGAAATGTTTTCGCCTCGCCGCACTGTATCACGAAATCAAAGGAGCCGCTCATGCCGGTACACCGAAAGGATTGCCCTGAATATGTGCTCGGGATAGATATCGGCACAAGCGCGATGAAATGCTGCGTTACCGCGTTGAGCGGGGAGATGGCTTCCGGCCAGACTGTGGAATATTCGCCTCTGGTCAAGGACGACGGCACCGTCGAACAGCACCCCGACGAATGGTATCACGCTTTGACTGCCGCGTTGAAACAGATCGGCGCACGCCTCGACCTTTCAAAAATCGGCGCGATATGCGCAACAGGGCAGATGCGCGGACTGACGCTGATCAGCCATGACGGACAACCGGTTGCAAATTCGATACTCTGGAACGATACGAGGTGCGAAGAGGAAGCGGAGGAACTCCGCAAAAGGCATGACGACCTTCTCAAGCGCATCACCTGCAACCCGATCAATACGATGTGCACGCTTCCGAAAATCATCTGGCTGAAAAAGCGATATCCCGAACGATGGGAACGCACGTTTCAGTTTATCTATCCCAAGGATTACATCAACTTTAAACTGACGGGACAGATCGCCACAGATCACAGCGACGCGTCCGGTTCGTCGGTATACGACTTCAGATCAAACGGCTGGTCGAAAGAGATCATGGACCGGTTAGGGCTGGAGCCGGAAAAATTCCCGAAGATCGTCGGCAGCTTCGATCCATGCGGAATTGTATCGGCAAAGGCATCGGCCGAAACGGGCTTGCGGGAAGGGATCCCCGTATTCACCGGCGGCAGCGACGCGACCGTGGAGCTGTATACAACCGGCGTACGGGACGACACGCAGTGTAAAATTCGCCTGGGTTCTTCCTGCGGCATCTCCATCGTCGTGAAAGAGGATCAGTGGCATGCCGGGCTGGATCACTATTGCTGGAAGCCTGTGACCGGGCGGGATATCGTTCTGGATATCAACACGCGCTTCTGCGCGCAGTCGGTCAAGTGGCTCCGAGACGTATTCTACAGCGAATATCCGAAAACGCCGGAAACATACGACCTGATCGACCGGGAGGCTGAAACGGTACCGCCGGGATCGGAAGGCCTGATTTATCACCCGTATCTGCAGGGCGAGGACGCGCCCTATTGGAATACGCAGCTAAGGGGCATGTTCCATGGCATATGCGCAACGCACGAACGCAGGCATTTTGCGAGGGCCGTGCTGGAAGGAGTGGCGTTTTCGATCAAGGACGTGCTCGAAACCTATGCCGACGTCTATCGCAACTGCGGCGCGTATTTGCTCATCGGCGGCGGGGCGAAAAGCGGTGTGTGGGGCCGGATCATCGCGGATGTGCTCGGCAGGGATGCGCGGACGCCTCGGTACGGCGACGCGGCGTACGGCGCGTGCCTCATCGCGCTGAAGGGACTGGGGTTACCGGAGCGTACGATACAGGCTTCGGGCGAAATCGCAGCGGATCCGCGGAACACAATTACGTATCGAAGTTGCTATCAAACCTATAAAAGCATTACGGAAAGCCAACTGTAATCGATATCACCCGACGAAGGAGAAGACCATGGAGAAATTCAGGCTCGGTATCATCGGCGCAGGCATATTTGCCGAAGCAAACCATTATCCCAGCTTATCGCTGCACTTTTTCGATCACGTGGAGCGCGCGGCAATCTGCGATCTGGACGGAGCGCGGGCGGAGCGGATGGCGGCTAAATACGGCTGGAACCATACCTACACGAATTATGCCGAGATGATCGAAAAGGAACCGCTGGATGGCGTGATCGTGTGCGTGGGCGGAAAGTATGCGCCCAAAGTAAGCGTCGATGTTTTGCGCAAAGGGTTGCCGGTTTTCATCGAAAAACCTTCCTCAACGTTTTACGAAGATACGGTAAAAGTGGCCGAAGCTGCCAGAGAAACAGGCCTGATCGCGCAGGTAGGGCACCAGAAGCGGCACGGGCTTGCGTACCGGCGCGCGATGGACATCGTGCGGGATACCCAAACCTTCGGCAATATTATACAGATCGAAAGCAAGATGCACGGATTCGACGTATTTCCGACGTTCTATACCTGCATGCTCGAATGGCAGTGCCACAACCTCGATATCATCCGCGCGTTCTGCGGCGATATCAAGGAGATCGAAGCCAAGTCGTTTCGAAACAGCGACCGCACGGGCGCGCTGACCGCGATGCTGAAGTTTGAAAGCGGCGCGCTGGGCGTGCTCGGCTGGGGGACGTACGGCGGACCCGGACAGTTTTCCGAGCGCATTGAAATACTCTCCGACAAAGGGCGAGGCGTGATCATTCAAAACGCCTGCGAGGTGATTTCCTATACGCCGGAGGCGGGCGAACACTGGACGCACGACTGGAACCCCATCAGCCAGAACCAAAGCCACGTATTCAACGGGTATGTATACGAACTGCTGCATTTCATCGATTGCGTGCGGAGCGGCAAAACGCCAGCCCCGTCCATCTTCGACGAGGAAGCGACGATGAAGGACCTGCAGACCATCGCGCAGAAAGCTGGTATTCCGTTGGAGTGGGCGCCGGTTTCAAGCGCACTTTGAGAGAGCACGACGAGGACGGACGAATGCAAAAAAAGATCGATTACCTGAATCAGCTATTCCTGCACGAACTTGCGAAAATTGTCGGACAGGAAAACATATTTACGGACGAGATGGAGATCAAAAGCCAGAGCCTCGACGTTTGGTGGATCACGCGGTTCGGCATGTTCAACGAGGTGGAGCTCCCTGAACCGCTGGCCATCGTATTTCCGCAGAACAAAGACCAGGTCGCGGCTGTCGTTAAACTCTGCAATCACCATAACGTACCGGTGATTCCGCGCGGCGGCGGGGCCGGCGACAGCGGCGGAACGCTCGCGCTCACCGGCGGGATCGTGCTGGATCTGAAGAAGATGGATCGCGTGCTGGCGCTGAACGAACGCTCGCTGACCGTCCGCGTACAACCCGGGATACTGCAGAAACATTTGGAGGAATATCTCAACAGGCACGGCTATACGATGAACCACTTTCCGGCGTCGTACCACACGTCGGCGGTTGGCGGATTCATCAGTACCAACGGCACCGGCGTACTCTCGTCCAAATACGGCAAACTGACCGACATGGTGCGCCAGATCGAGGTGGTTTTGCCAGACGGGAAGGTCTTTCGCAGCCTGCCGGTGAGCCACCACTCCACAGGGCCCGATTTTACGAAGCTCTTCATCGGCGCGGAGGGGACGCTCGGCGTCGTGACCGAGGCGCTCATCAAGATCCATCCGATTGCGGAAAAGCGGTCGTTTCTCGCGTTTTTACTGCCCAGCCTGAAGGAAGGAATCGAAGCGGGCCGGAAAATCATGGTGTCGGGGTTGCTTCCGTGCATCATGCGCTTCTATGACGAAAAGGATACCGAACATATCCTGCGCAAACAGTACGATATGGAAGGCGAGGGATGCTTTTTCATGGTCGGCTTCGACGGTATGGAAGCCGTTGTGGACGCGCAGACGGGCGAAGCAGATAAGATATTCAAGGCGGCGGGCGGAATCGACCTGGGCGATCAATATGCGTGGGCATGGTGGAACGACCGGCTGAAATCATATTACCCGCCTCTCGATTATGTGTGCGAACCCTGGATGACGGCGGTTACGGATACCGTCGCGCCCTATGAGGATATCGAAAATGTGTATTTTGCGATGAAGTCGGCGGTGGAGGATGGGTTTAAAGAGTACGGGGCCATATTCCATGCGCATTTCTCGCATTGGTATGACTGGGGCACCAGCTTTTATCCGACGTTTCTCGTAAAGGACGTACCGCAAGACCGGACGGAAGCGCTGCGCGTCTACCATGAAATCTTAGGCGCGTGCGTGCGTGCGTCCATCGAAAACGGCGGCGTCGTCAACGAACACCACGGAATCGGCGTGCGCAACGGGCGGTTTATCCAGGAGATCTACAAAGAAGAAAGCTACGAGATGATTCGGAGCATCAAGGATACGCTGGATCCGAATCATATCCTGAATCCCGGCAAGCTGGGATTATAAGTTCAGAAGATAGAAATAAAACAGTTCCAATTACTTACTGCAGGAGAGAACAATGTTGTTTGACGAAAAGACTACAGAAATCATCAAGATGTGCAGATGCTGCTTTATGTGCCGCCATGCGTGCCCCGTATTCCTCGCGACGAAACTGGATTCGCATACGCCGCGCGGATACGCCATCAACCTCTCGCGTATCAACGAGGGGCTTGCGGACTGGGACGAAGCGGGCCTCGAACGGCTTTACCACTGTACGCAATGCGGGCTTTGCAGGGAGCTGTGCGCGTTCCATTGGCAGGAAGACGAGATGGTGCTGGCCGGCCGGCGCGCGATGGTTCATGCAAAACGCGAGCCGGAGCGTGTGAAGAGGGCGGCAGAAGAGATTTCGCGGGTTACGCCGAACAACATTTTTGACGCGGCACGTTATGACAACATCGGCTGCGACGTGCTCTATATTGCAGGCAGCGCGCTTCGAAACGGGCAGCGGAACATCATTGAAAGCGCGGCGAAGCTGATGAGCAAAGCCGGCGTCAACTGGACGATGCTGAACAGCGAGGATACGAGCGGCCCCGCGTTGTATGAACTCGGATACGAAGGCGAGTACGACGCATGGATCAAATCGCTTCTTGCGCAGATCGAGGCGAAAAAGCCGGGCAAGGTGGTCACTTCATGCGCGCATACGCTTTCGCTGCTGAAAAAAGCGGGCGTGGACGCGGTTCACTTTGTAGAGTTTATACGTCCTTATGTTCTGGACGGCGCCCTGAAGCTGAAGCGTGACGCGCGGCGCGTCATGTACCACGACCCGTGCCATCTGGGCCGGGAATACGGCGTGTACGATGCGCCAAGGGAGATCATCCGGCAGTGCAGCGGAGCGGACGCGATAGAATTCCACCATTGCAAAGACGAGGCGGAGTGCTGCGGCGCGGGCGCTGCTGTGGACGAGGTTTATCCGGAGATCGCTGTGCTTGTTGCGCAAAAACGCATGGAGCAGGCGGGAGAAAACGATGCGGACATCGTAGTTTCGGCATGCCCGAACTGCGTGAAACTGCTCGGCCGGGCCGGCGACGGCATCAAGGTGCTCGATCTGGCGGAATATATTGCTCAACATACGTGAGCAAAAATTTTTGGCTAAAATTAGACACGTGTAAAATATGATCAGGACATAACCGCCAAACAGATGAAAGGGTATTTGCGCTTGCAAGGCGAGCGTGACTATAAAAAAAGAAAGGAAAGATGGAAATGAAAAAGGGAAAATTTGTTGCTCTGCTGCTTACCGTATGCCTCGTGGTATCGCTGTTTGCAGGATGCCAGCAAACGCCGGCGGCCACGGAAACGACTGCGTCGGAGACGACAACCGCCGCAGCGGGCGAGGCTTCGGAAACGACCCAATCCGGTGAATACGGCAATATCGACTGGCAGCAGTTTGCCGGAACGAAGCTGCACGTACTCTGCACTTCAATGCCCGTGTCGGAAGTGTACAAAGAGTATCTGCCGGAATTCGAAGCGCTGACCGGCATCACGGTGGAATGGGAGATGCTCAACGACGTAGACCGTAAGAACGCGCAGGTGGTCGACTTCAGCGCCGGGTCCGGCAAATACGACGTATCCAACGTCGGTATTTCCAACCGCGAAGAATTCGTCGCGGGCGGATATCTCGAACCGCTCGAAGCGTATCTGAACAATCCGGCGCTCACCGATGCCGAATGGTACAACATCGGCGACTATCCGGCGGACGTGCTGGCGGGCGGCAAGAGCGCCGCGGACCAGCAGCTCGTGATGATACCATACACAGCCGAATACTTCCTGCTCTGGTATCGCCAGGATATCTTCGATCAGCTGGGCCTTACCGTGCCGACGACGCTGGCTGAATTGGAAGCCACGGCGCAGGCGATTGAGGACGCTAGACTCAAGGGCGAAGTCGACACGTACGCTTTCATCGAAAGAACGATGCCCGGTTCCGGAGAAGGCGGATGGGATATGTTCTGCACGGCGAACCGTATGAGCGTGGAACTCATGGACTTTGCCAATAATACGGCGCTGATCAATACCGAAGGCGGCCGCGCGCTCATGGATTACTATACCCGCATGTGCGTCAATTACGGACCGGAAGGTTCCGAGAACTGGACATGGACGGACGTCAACAGCGCGTTCAGCCAGGGTATGGTCGCGATGGTCTGCGGCGGTAATGCGGGTGCGCCGGGCGCGGCCGATCCGGAGAACTCTATGGTTGCCGACAAGGTGAACTTCGCGCCTGTTGCCATGAACGAAGGCGGTAAGGATCCGCTCTGGGAGTGGGGCTGGGCGATCAACGCGGGCTCTGCGAACAAAGACGCGTCTTGGCTGCTCGTACAGTGGCTGACATCGCCGACGCTGATGAAGAAGATGGCGCCGCAGTACGGCTGCCCGGCGAGAGAGTCCACTTACTCCGATCCCGACTATATTGCGGCGATGCCGAGCCAGGACTTCATCGACGCGCAGCTGTACATGATGACGGAGGGCATCAACCCGTCCCCGTCGCTGCTGGACGCGCACTATGCGGAAGCGGCGGACATCATTTCGCGTGAGATGAATAACGTCGTAGCGGGAATCAAGGATGTAGCGACTGCCTGCGCGGATGCAGAGGCCGCTCTCGTAGCGCTTGGGTATAACGCCGCACCGTAACAAAAGCCGGAACAGAACCAAACGACAACGGCTGTGCCGGGAACTTCACGTTGCCGGCACAGCCAAAGAATACTCGGTAAAGCCTGGGTATCCGGGAGGTGAAATCTTGTCAATTAAAGCGAACAGGGTAACCGCATACAGGTACGTCATGCCGACCGTAGCGATTGTCGTGATAGCGGGGCTTGTTCCTATTCTTTACAGCGTCTATATCTCGCTGTTTGAGTATGAGTTGATTCAAACGCAGCATACGTTCATCGGCTTGGCCAACTACATAAACCTGATTTCGGACGAACGGTTTTTACATGCCACCGTATTTACGGTCGGCTTTGCGCTCGTTGCCACGATCTGCGAGGTAGCGCTGGGGTTCGTTCTCGCGTATCTGCTGTACAGCAAAAACGTAGCGGCGAAATTCTCCTCTCTGATCCGGGTGATCATGCTTATACCATACATGGTAGCGCCTGTAGTCATTTCTTTTACGTTCAAAACGCTGATTTACGACGTGAATTTCGGATACCTGAACGCGGTTCTCAGAGAGATCGGGCTTCCCATGCTGAACGTGTTTTCAGGCAAGTGGAATTCTTCGATCGCGGTACTGATCATGGAGATATTTTTGCGCACGCCGTTTACGGTTCTGATTCTGTATGCGGGACTGACGACCATCTCCCCGGAGCTGATCGAGGCGTCCATGATCGACGGAGCCAACACCTGGACGAAGATACGCCGGATCGTCCTGCCGATACTCAAACCCGTCGTATTCGTCGCGTTCATCTTCCGGTTCATGGACGCGCTGAAGATGTTCGATGAAATGTATGTGCTCACGCGCGGGGGACCGGGATACACGACGGAAAACCTCTCGCTGTTCGTCGCTTCGCAGGGATTCGAGTTTTCGCATATGGGGCTAGCGTCCGCCGCGTCGGTTCTGTTTTTTGTCATCGTCGCGGTGGTTTGCGGGCTGTTCTTCCGGCTGTTTCAGCCAAGAGAGACGAAAGGAGGTGAAGCATGATGAAGCGGCTTGTATCCGGGTTGAAATATGCCGTGCTGAGTATCTACGGAATCATCAGCCTGTTTCCATTTCTGCTGGTGATCCTCACCGCGCTCAAGCATAAAAAGGATGCCTTGTCCGATCCGCTGTCGCTGAAGTTTACGCCGACGCTGGATAACTTTATATATCAGCTTCAAAAAAGCGAGGTCTTCCGGGCGATCGGGCACAGCCTGATCATCGCGTTGAGCGCGACGCTGGTGGCCATTCTGCTTGGCATCTTTTCTTCCTATGCAATGTCGCGGCTGCGGTTTCGCGGAAAAACGCTTTCGCAGGGCGCGATTCTTTCCCTGCGGCTGATACCGCCGATTTCGCTCGTGATCCCGTACTTCATCATCTTCAGCAAGCTGGGGCTGCTCGACAATTATTTCTCGATCATCATCATGTATCTGACCATCTGCCTGCCGTTGATCGTATGGATGATGAAGAGTTTTTACGACGAGCTTCCGATTGAACTGGACGAAGCCGCCTGCGTGGACGGGTGCACGCGGCTGCAGACGCTTTGGTACGTTCTGCTGCCGCCGATCGCGCCGGGGATATTCGCCTCCGCCGCGCTGACGTTTATCGTGATGTGGAACGAGTTCATGTACGCGCTGTATATTACCGGATCCGCGACGCGCACGCTCCCGGTCGAGATCTACAACTCGATCGGGTATTACTCGCTCGACTGGGGCAAGATGGCGGCCACCGCGGTCATTGCGATCATTCCTGCGATTCTGTTTATCGCGCTGGCGCAGAAGTATATCGTAAAGGGTCTGACGATGGGGGCGGTAAAAGGCTGACGCCATAGACGATGATAACCCAAACACCGGGAAGGAAGGTGCATTTATGAAATTCGGCACGCTCTTTGCGTATTGGACAAAGGAATGGCACGGCGATTACATCATGTACGCAAAAAAAGTCAAACAGCTCGGGTTCGACATACTGGAGATATCAGCGGGCGATTTGCTGCTGATGAGCGACGCACAGCTTGAGAAACTGCGCGTTGTCGCAAAGGATCTGGAGTTGAGCATATCGTCGAACATCGGACCGCCGAAGGATAAAAACGTAGCGTCCGCCGATCCGGCGGTACGCGAAGCCGGCATACGGTTTCTGACGCAGATTATGCGGGCGATGGACAAGCTGGATTCGCGCATACTCGCCGGCGTGCTCTACACCTGCTGGCCGTATGAGTTTGCGGATCTTGACAAGCCGGCCGTTTGGGCGCGCGGCGTGGAGAGCATCAAAAAACTGGGCGCGACCGCGCAGGATCTCGGCATAGATCTTTGCCTGGAGGTCGTGAACCGGTTTGAAACGCTTGTGCTCAACACCGCCGAAGAGGGGATCGCTTTTTGCAAAGACGTCGATATGCCCTCGGCGAAACTTCTGCTGGATACGTTCCATATGAACATTGAAGAAGACAACATAGCCGGGGCGATTCGCTTGGCGGGGGGGTATCTCGGGCACCTGCATGTCGGCGAAGGCAACCGGAAGCTGCCCGGGCAGGGTTCTCTGCCGTGGGAAGAGATCGGCCTGGCGCTGCGGGAGATCGGTTATGACAAAGGCGTTGTCATGGAGCCGTTTGTGAAAATGGGAGGACGCGTCGGAGAGGACATCAAGGTTTGGCGCGACCTGAGCGGCGGCGCGAGCGCGGAGAAAATGGACGCGCAGATCACGGCGTCGCTGGCTTATCTCAAGCATGCGTTTTCGGGGGTATAGGCATGTGTGAGATTTGGACGATGGGTGAAATGCTCGTTGAGATCATGCGCCCCGAACCGGACATGCCTTTGAATATGCCTGCTTCGTTTCTCGGCCCGTATCCCAGCGGCGCACCTGCCATTTTTATCGATACGGCGGCCCGCCTCGGGCACAGCGCCGGCATCTTCGGCGGCGTGGGGAAAGACGACTTCGGAGACATTTTGCTGACGCGCCTGAAAAAGGACGGTGTCAACACCGACTATGTGTTTGAGGATGAGCACGCATCGACGGCGGTCGCGTTCGTGACCTATTTTTCGGACGGATCCCGTAAATTCATCTACCACATCGGAAACACGCCGGCCGTTCACCCGAAACCGTTTCGCATCAGCGATATCGGCGGTGCGAAGTATTTCCATATCATGGGCTGCTCTCTGATGGCAAACGAAGCGTTCCGCGACAGGATCATCGACGCGGCGATGCGGTTTTCTGCCGCGGGAGCCAAAATTTCGTTTGATCCGAACATCCGCAGGGAACTGCTCGGCGGGCGTAAAATCGGCGAGTTACTCAACGGCTTGCTCGAAAAGTGCGCGGTGCTGATGCCGGGCGTGGACGAGCTGGCGATGCTGACGGGGGAAGAGGATATAGACGCAGGCGTTGAGAAGCTGTTTCTGCATGAAAACATGGAAGTCGTCGCGCTCAAGAAAGGCAGTCGCGGCAGCACGATATATACCCGCGGCGGCGCGGTGGACTGCCCGCCGTATCCGGTGGAGCAGGTTGATCCGACCGGCTCGGGGGACTGCTACGACGCGGCGCTGCTCTGCGGGCTGATCGAAGGCAAACCGGCGGCGGAAGCGGGCAAGATGGCGTCGGCCGCTGGTGCGCTCAACGCCATGCGGCAAGGCCCGATGGAAGGCGACATCGGCAAAGAACAGATCGGGAAGATGATTTATGCGTGAAGGAACGCACTACCTGCAGGCGATTGCGGATAGAAAAGTGCGCGGCATACCGTCTCTTTGCAGCGCAAACGAGACGGTGCTTCGCGCCGCCTTCGAATATGCCAGGGATTGCAACGAATATCTATTGATCGAATGCACAGCCAATCAGGTCAATCAGTACGGCGGATATACCGGCATGACGCCCGCGGTGTTTTTTGATCGGGCGCATGCGCTGGCGCGCGAAACAGGCTTCGATTCCAAACGGCTGATTTTAGGCGGCGACCATCTCGGTCCGCTGGTTTTCAGGCATCTTCATGAAACAGAGGCGATGGACAAGGCGGGCGAAATGATCGCCGCCTATGTTTCCGCCGGATTCGAAAAAATCCATCTGGACACGAGCATGCGCCTGAGCAGCGACCGCGTGGATCTGCCGCTGAGCGATGCGACCATCGCGAAAAGAGCCTCTCGGCTCTGCGCCGCGGCGGAGGAGACGACCCGGACGCTGGGATCGGACGGCGTCGTATACGTGATTGGAAGCGAAGTGCCCGTTCCAGGCGGCGAGCAGGCGAAGTCCGGCACAATGCACGTTACTTCCGCGGAGGATTATGAGAATACGCTTGGCGCTTTCAGAAGCGCTTTTGACAGCGCGGGGTTAGAAGATGCGTTCGACCGTATCATAGCGGCGGTGGTGCAGCCGGGCGTAGAGTTCGGCGACGATGTTGTATTTGATTATGACAGCAAGCGCGCGGAGTTGCTGACGGCACAGCTGGCCTATCATCCGGGCATCGTGTTCGAGGGACACTCCACGGATTATCAGTCGGGCGACGCGCTGCGCGCCATGGTACGCGACGGCGTTGGCATTCTCAAAGTGGGCCCCGAACTGACATTTGCCATGCGTGAAGGGCTGTTTGCGCTGCAGTATGTCCTGGAACAGACGGGGGAGTCCGTTCACTTCATCGAAACGCTGGATGCCGTGATGCGGGAAAAACCGGACGAGTGGATCAGATATTTCCGCGGTACGGAAACCGAGCTGCGAGAAAAACGCTGGTTCAGTTACGCCGACCGCTGGCGGTATTACGCCGGCGACAAGCGCGTGTTAACGGCGATGCGCAGCCTGATGGAGCGTTTTGATGGAACGGACGTGCCGGATTCCTTGATTCACCAGTTTTTGCCGCTGCAGTATGATAAGATCAGAAGCGGACAGTTGAAGAAAAAAAGCGGTGAATTAGTGAAAGATAATATTAAAACGGTA
Source organism: Christensenellaceae bacterium (assembly GCA_963675855.1). GTDB lineage: Bacteria > Bacillota > Clostridia > Christensenellales > CAG-138 > UBA7703. The sequence continues at coordinate 2,577,431 of OY776633.1, read as the reverse complement.
TTCAATAAATACTATACGGCTGTTCAGTAAACAGGCGCCTGCTTTTGACCTGCTTTCAGATATGCAATAAAAACGCCTTTCACACGTATTCTGGCAAAGGATGCGCTATTGCGGTATAATCAATATCTGAAAGGATTTGATGTCTGCATAAGCCCGTTTCCTATGCGGCGTCAGCAACGGTGAGATGAAGAAGAGAATTATCGCAGGGTGGATCGGCGTTTCCATAACCATCGTTTTTTCAAGCCTCTGGGCATACTGGGGGGCTTTTGAAAATTTTCACGAGGGTTGGTATTCCGTGTCAATCTGGGAAAATATCTTTATGCTGTTTTTCCAATATCTGCTATTCACCATAGTCTTCGTGGTTCTGGCGCTGATTATATTGAAATGGAAAAAAGTCGGGCTGGCTATTCACATACTCGCCGGCGCGTTTTGCGTTTGGTTTTTTTCGGGCGCTTCGTTCAGCGTGGTGGGCCTTCTGATTGTTATTCCCTTTATAGCGTTGGGGCTGCTATATTTTTATGGCGATCCGAAACCGGTCAAATGGGCAAAACGGCTCATCATACTTGTGCCGCTCATCATCGTCCTTGCTATCTCAATTCCCCAAGCGGCCAGGGTATCGAAGCGAATTGACGATGGTGATTTTGGAACAAGGATCGTCAACGGAAACAATGTGACCCTTGCATGGGCTCCGAGGGGCCCGGGTTGGCCGGACGGCGGGGTCACATGGAATGAAGCGCGTGAGATTTGCCAATACCTTTCCGAAGACGGCACCGCGCTCATGGACACGGAACAGAATATTTGGAGACTGCCGACGGTCGACGAGGCGGTACGGTCGATGATGCTGCACGGGGAAAACTGCAGTGGCGTGTGGGATGCGGACGGTGAAAAGGCCGCATACGAAATAACACCGGACAAGGAATCCCCGCTGTGGGACGTCCACTCAAACATCATTTACTATTGGACGGCTGATACGTCGCTGACCAATGAAGAACAAGCCTATATCGTGGTGTACGATGGCGGTGTGTTCGCGCGCTATAAAATCAGTTCATACGGTTATCTTTCTTTCCGGGCTGTGAAAACGTTGGAGTGACCTGACAAACAACCGGTTTTCCGGCCTTTTATCTTTGGTTATTACGCTATATTCCACTTACCCATATGCGTTTTTGGTGAAGTATATAACGGTATGCTGCCACTTGACTCGTACGTTGTTGTTATGCCGTATAAAAGCATATGCCACAGTATGCTCATTCCACGCGTTGCGCTTATAATCCATCCCAGACAATCGCAACTGCAGTAAAACCGCGGTAGTGATAACCGATCAAATGGCGAACGGGATTCTGGATTATGAATCACACCTTATACCTTAGGGTTTCGACATTGATCCCATACCACATTTTACAATAACTTTCGCATTGACAACCGGTGAGTGATTAAGGTACACTACTCTCAAATCGAATATTTGGATGACGGAACCGGGAGAGATCGTATTAAGCGGCGCCGAAGGGGAATGCGCAACAAACTCTCAGGCATAAGGACCGGTTCCTGACATAGCTTTGGAAAGTCTGGCGAAAGCCAGGCACCGACGAGGCAATTCCGCAGGCAGCAGATAGTCTTATAAAAATTGCGGAAGAATCTTTCAGGTTAAAATACGGGGCGCGCGATTTCATTCGCGCGTCTCTTTTATTAGTTACTCCATAGTTATCACATTTGCTACTTGCAGAGAAATCATTTTATCGGCGACAAGATATCGCGCGTTGTACATGACAAGTTCATTTGGAGGTGGGATACATGAAGTTTGACTTGATCGTCCTTGGCGGGGGTCCGGCCGGGTATCATGCAAGCGAACAGGCGAGCCGCGCAGGGCTTAATGTTTGCTGCATCGAAGAACGCAGCGTAGGCGGCGTTTGCCTGAATGAAGGCTGCATTCCAACAAAAACGCTGCTGTATTCAGCTAAGATTTTTGACGCGGCGCTGCATGGCGAAAAATACGGCGTAAACACAGAAGGAATAACGATCGATCACGAGAAAGTATTGGCGCGTAAAAACAAGGTCGTCAAGATCCTCAATAAAGGGATTGAATCTTCATTGAAAAGCGCCGGCGTTACGCTGGTAATGGGGCGGGGTCAAATTACCGGATCGGATTTGGAGGGGTATCATATCGAAGTCGACCAAACTACTTATACAGGGAGCAGGCTGCTTATTGCTACCGGTTCTTCAACTGTTATACCAAACATTCAAGGGCTCAGTGAGGGCATCGCTTCAGGGTTTGTATGCACAACTCGTGAAATTTTAAACCTGAAGGAAAAACCAAAGCATCTGGTAGTAATCGGCGGCGGCGTGATAGGACTTGAACTTGCCAACTACTTTTCGTCAATCCGTACGAAAGTAACCGTAATTGAAATCTTAGATCATATCGCCGGAGAAAACGACCCGGAACTTACCGAGCTTTTAAAAACGAATCTTGAAAAGAATGACGTGACATTTCAGCTTTTATCAAAAGTCACAGAGATCAAAAACGGATGCGTTCAATATGAACAAAACGGAGAAATAAACGAGATTGATTGTGATCGGGTGTTGCTTTCGACCGGGCGACGGGCGAACACAGGCGGTATTGGGCTTGAAAAAATCGGGATCTTAACAGAACGGGAGTTTATCTTAACCGACAAACAAATGAAGACAAATCAAGCGAATGTGTTTGCTGCGGGCGATGTCAACGGAAAGTCGATGCTTGCACATACTGCCTATCGCGAAGCGGAAGTCGCTGTTCACGCAATGCTTGGAAAGCCGGACGCTATGGATTACGAATCAATCCCGGGCGTTATATATACAAACCCCGAACTGGCTTCAGTTGGAGAAACCGAGGTTAGTGCGGTAAGAAAAGGGATTCGCGTTTCAACAATCAAACTTCCTATGCGCTTTTCCGGCAGATACCTCGCGGAAAACGACGGAGGGAACGGGGTGATGAAGCTCATCATACAATACGACACAAAAAAAGTAATCGGCGCACAGATATTAGGCAACTATTCAAGCGAATTCATCGTTATGCTCGGAACGTTTATCCAGCTCCAGTTACCGGCAGAAGAGATCATGAAAATCGTCTTTCCACACCCGACTGTCGGTGAAGTTATCCATGAAGCAGTGTACAGGAGTATGGAGGCGTAACAAAACGAATGAATTGAAACACGTTGATAACCTGCTCGAATACTATTGCAACATAAGAAATCACTTTACTGCAATCAAGCATAGAGAAAGGAAGTACGCATATCATGAAATACGACCGCATTTACAATTTCTCCGCCGGACCGGCGACGATGCCCGTGGAGGTACTTGAAGAAGTGGCTGCGGAGATGATGAACTACAAAGGCAGCGGCATGAGCGTGATGGAGATGTCGCACCGCTCGAAGGTGTTTCAGACCATCGTCGACGAGGCGGAAGCGGACCTTCGGGACCTCATGGGAATACCGGACAACTACAAGGTGCTCTTCATCCAGGGGGGCGCGACGCTGCAGTTTGCGATGATCCCGATGAACCTGATGGTCAACGGCGCCGCGGATTATATTCAAACCGGCGCATGGTCGAAAAAAGCCATTGCGGAAGCGAAAAAGTACGGCAAAATCAACGTTATCGCATCGAGCGCGGACAAAAACTTCAGCTACGTACCGGAGCTAGGCGATCTGCCGATCAGCCCCGAGGCGGACTATGTTTACATCTGCGAAAACGAAACCATTCATGGCACGACCTACGCGAGTCTGCCGGATACGAAAGGCAAGATACTCGTTTCCGACCAGTCGTCCATGTTTTTAAGCAAACCCTGCAACGTGAGCGATTACGGCATGATCTACGCGGGCGTGCAGAAGAACGTCGGCCCGGCGGGCATGGTGGTCGCCATCATCCGCGAGGACCTCATCCGCAAGGACCTGCCGGAAACGGTGCCTACATATATGCGCTACGACACGCATGCGGAAAACGGCTCCATGTACAACACGCCGAACTGCTGGGCGATCTACGTCTGCGGCAAGGTGTTCAAGTATCTCAAAAAGATCGGCGGGCTAACTGCCATGCAGGCGATCAACGAGGACAAGGCGAAGGTATTGTACGATTTCCTCGACGGGAGCAGGATGTTCACCGGCACCGTCGAGAAGAAATACCGCTCGCGCATGAACGTTCCGTTCGTGACGGAAAGCGGCGAGCTGGACGCGAAGGTTGTCGCCGCGACGAAAGCCGCCGGATACGACAATCTCAAAGGCCACAAGAGCGTCGGCGGCCTGCGCGCGTCGATCTACAACGCCATGCCGAAGGAAGGCGTTGTCGCGCTCGTAGACTTTTTGAAGAAGTTCGAAGCGGAAAACCTGTAACGGACCGGGACCAAAGGAGTAAACGACATGATAAAAATCTTAGCCAGCGACGGCATGGACAAAGGCGCGATCGCCGCGCTTGAAGCCAAGGGCTGCCAGGTGGACGTGAAGTTCTACGATTCGGACGCGCTCTGCGAAGCGGTCAAGGGGTACGACGTGCTCATCGTGCGCAGCGCGACCAAGGTGCGCGAAGCGCAGATCGACGCGGCGTGCATGACCGGAACGCTGAAGCTCATCATCCGCGCGGGCGTGGGCATCGACAACATCGACAAGGTCTGCGCGGAGGGGAAAGGCATCTCGGTGTGCAACACGCCAAGGGCGAGCTCGGACGCGGTCGCGGAACTCGCGCTGGCTCACATGCTTTCCTGCGCGCGGTTCATCTCCGTCGCCGGTCACACCATGCGTGAAGGCAAATGGGAGAAGAAATCCTATGTCGGCATAGAGCTCTCCGGCAAGACCGTCGGTATCGTCGGTTACGGCCGCATCGGTCAAGCACTCGGACGTCGCTGCCAGGCGCTCGGCATGAACGTGCTGGCCTACGACATCTATAAAGTGCCCGAACTCGAATGCGACACCATGCGCTATGTCGAGATGGATGAACTGCTCAAGTCCTCGGACGTCATCTCGCTGCACGTACCCTCGCTGCCCGGGCATCCGGTGATCAGCCGCGAGAACCTCGCCATCATGAAAGACGGCGTGATCATCATCAACACCTCCCGCGGAACGAACGTGGACGAGGCGGCGCTGCTCGAAGCGCTCGAGAGCGGCAAGGTATACGGCGCGGGACTCGATGTATTCGCCGAGGAACCGAGCAAGAACGAAGTGCTCTACAAGCACCCGCGTGTGAGCGCCACGCCGCACATCGGCGCTTCGACGAAAGAAGCGCAGGCGCGCATCGGCGCGGAGATCGTCGATCTGATTTCAAAGACGTTTGAGCTGTAAAGAACAATGATTGTTATGAGAGGAGGGCAGGCATGAACGCCTATATCGCGCGGGTATTGGAAGAGGTCAAGAAGAAGAGCGCAAGCGAGCCGGAATTTCTGCAGACGGTGGAGGAGGTATATTCCTCGCTGGAAGCGGTGGTGAACAAGCATCCGGAATATGAAAAGCTCAGCCTGCTGGAACGCATGGCGGAGCCGGAGCGGGCGATTTCGTTTCGCGTAACGTGGGTGGACGACGCGGGCAAGGTGCAGGTCAACCGCGGGTACCGCGTGCAGTTCAACGGCGCGATCGGCCCGTACAAGGGAGGCATACGGTTCCATCCTTCGGTCAACCTCTCGATCATGAAGTTCTTAGGATTCGAGCAGACGTTTAAAAACAGCCTGACGAGCCTGCCGATCGGCGGCGGCAAGGGCGGCAGCGACTTCGACCCGCGCGGCAAGAGCGACGGGGAGGTCATGCGCTTCTGCCAGGCGTTCATGAACGAACTCTACCGCCATATCGGCCCGGACGTGGACGTGCCCGCGGGAGACATCGGCACGGGCGCGCGCGAAATCGGCTATCTTTTCGGGCAGTACCGCCGCATCAAGGGCGGCTACGAACCCGGCGTGCTGACAGGAAAAGGTCTGAGCTTCGGCGGCAGCCTGATCAGGCCGGAAGCGACGGGATTCGGCGCGGTGTACTATATCAACGAAGTATTCAAGCACGAAGGCGACAAGATGGAAGGCAAGACGTTTGCGCTCTCGGGCTTTGGCAACGTATCGTGGGGCGTGGCGAGAAAGCTCGAAGAACTCGGCGCGGTGGCGATTACGCTGTCCGGACCTGACGGATATGTGCACGACCCGAAAGGCGTACTCGGAAAGAAAATCGATTACCTCGTCGAAATGCGCAACAGCGGCCGCGACAAGGTGAAGGACTACGCGGACCGCTACGGCTGCGCGTTTTACCCGGGCGAGAAACCCTGGGGCGTGAAGGCGGACGTATACTTCCCCTGCGCGACGCAGAACGACGTGAACATGCTCTCGGCAAAGAAGATCGCGGCGAGCGGTTCGAAATACTACATCGAGGTGGCGAACATGCCGACGACGAACGACGCGCTGGCATACCTGATGGAGCAGAAGCACATGATCGTGGCGCCCAGCAAGGCGGTGAACGCGGGCGGCGTGGCCACCAGCGCGCTGGAGATGAGCCAGAACAGCCAGAGGCTGAGCTGGAGCGAAGCGGAAGTGGACGAAAAGCTGCACGCCATCATGAAGAACATCCACGACAACTCGGCAAAGGCGGCGGAAGAAAACGGGCTTGGCTACAACCTCGTGGCCGGCGCGAACATCGCGGGCTTTGCCAAGGTGGCCGACGCCATGATCGCGCAGGGCGTGATATAAGCGAATACAAACCGCCCGCGCTTCATGCGCGGGCGCTTGTTATGCAGAGCCGACGCAATGATCGCGCAGGGGATCGTCTGAGCATAAAACGGAAAATGCGCCCGTGTTCCGAGCAGGGACACGGGCGTTTTGGTATACGGAGCAGATGTTTTCCCACTGGAAGAGCAGGATAGCGGGCAATTTCCGAGCGACATGAGGCGGTTCGGACAACTCGATGAAGAAAACGCTTATTTATTGAACAAACCGGTAGCGGATCCGGGGCAAGCAGGTCTCATTTACATGAAAATCAGAAGATTAGCCTCTGCACGGAAGCGATGGGGTATCGATTGATACATGTCCTGTTGCTGCGAAAAGGGTGAAAAACTACCATTAAGATGAAACCTGAGAAGTTATCCGGATGAAAGAAGATCATCGGTTAACCCCCGAGAAGAACCTGATGTCAGCGGTGAATGAAAGACGGGATATGGACTTCGTATCGGATCAATTGTACAATAAAAGATAAATGAATGAACATGTCTATTTCTGGTTATACTCTTTATGTAGAAACGATATTTTAACATTTTTATAGGAACGAGGTGAGTATAATGCCAAAGCTACCACGCTACGCAATCGCATGCCCAACGAGCATGGGCATACGCATCACGCCGGAAGACCGGCAGAGCGTTCAGACCAGCCGCCGCTACCTCATGACGTCCACGAGCGCGGAATCAAACGTGCTCAACATCGCGTCGTCGCTCGGGCACGAATGCCTGGTGCTGACGAAGTTTATCGAAGGCAGCCCGGTTTCGGCGTTTATTCGCAGCGAGTTGCGTGCGCGCAATATTCGCTTTGAAGGCGCGAACGTTCCGCAGGGCGGGCCTTGGGGATACCGCCACCAGTTCAACATCGCGGACAGCGGGTTTGGATTGCGCGGCCCGCGTGTGTGGAACGACCGTACGGGCGAGGTCGGGCGCACGCTCTCAATCGAAGAGTTTGACATAGAACGCATCTTCGGGCGGGAGGGGGTCGACATATTGCACATCTCGGGGCTGATCGCTGCGCTTTCGCCTGAGACGGCGGTATTTTGTGTGGAGTTGGCGAAGCGCGCGAAGGAATTCGGCACGCGCGTGAGCTTCGACCTGAACTACCGCGCGTCATTCTGGAAAGGACGGCAAGCGGAGCTGCGCGAAGTGTTCCACAACATCGCGGATCTTGCGGACATCCTGATCGGCAACGAGGAGGACTTCCAGCTCGCGCTCGGCGTCAAAGGACCCGAGGCGGGCGGAAAGGGGCTCTCAGAAAAGATAGAAGGCTTCAAAGGCATGATCGGCGAGGCGCGAAAGGCGTATCCCGGTGCGAAATACTTCGCCACCACGCTGCGGGAGGTGGAAAACGCCAACGAACACCTCTGGGGCGCGATCCTCAGCGCGGACGGGGAGTGGTATATAGAGGAGCCGCGCAGGGTGCCCGTGCTCGATCGCATCGGCGGAGGGGATGGATTTACCGGCGGACTCTTGTATGGCATCTACTGCGGCTGGAACGCTGAAAAATGCCTGCAGTTCGGATGGGCGAGCGGTGCGCTTGCCGTAACGGACCTCAACGACTACGCTACACCGGCGGACGAGGCGCAGGTCTGGAGCGTATACGCGGGTAACGCGCGGGTAACCCGCTGATGAAACAATACACGAGGGATAAGTATATGAAAAAAGCGGATATAGGACTGATCGGACTGGCCGTCATGGGCGAAAACCTGGTCATGAATATGGAATCAAAAGGGTTTGCCGTCGCGGTGTATAACCGAACGACCGAAAAGGTAGATGCGTTTACCAAAGGCCGCGCAAAGGGAAAGAACATCGTCGGCTGCCATACGCTTGAAGCGCTCAAGGACGCGCTTATTAAGCCGCGCAAGGTCATGCTCATGGTCAAGGCGGGGCAGCCCGTGGACGATTATATCGAGCAGCTGCTCGCCGTGCTCGAGCCGGGCGACGTGATCATCGACGGCGGAAACAGCCACTTTCCGGATACGATCCGCAGGACGGCGTATGTAGAGAGCAAAGGCCTGCTGTATATCGGCACCGGCGTGTCCGGCGGAGAGGAAGGCGCGCTGAAAGGGCCGAGCATGATGCCTGGCGGCTCGCCCGCGGCGTGGCCGCTCGTGAAACCCATCTTCCAGGCGATCTGCGCCAAAGTGGAAGACGGGACACCCTGCTGCGACTGGGTCGGCGAAAACGGCGCGGGCCATTTTGTCAAGATGGTGCACAACGGCATAGAATACGGCGACATGCAGCTCATTTGCGAGGCGTACCAGCTCATGCGGGACGCGCTGGGCATGACCGCAAAAGAGATGAGCGAAGTGTTTGCCAACTGGAACCGCGGCGAGCTGGACAGCTATCTCATCGAGATCACGCGCGATATCTTGGCGTTTGAGGACGAGGACGGCGGCGCGCTGGTGGACAACATCCTCGACACGGCGGGACAGAAAGGCACCGGCAAGTGGACGGCGATATCCGCGCTGGACGAGGGCGTGCCGCTTACGCTGATCGGCGAGGCGGTGTTCGCGCGCAGCCTGTCCGCGATGAAGGACGAGCGCGTCGAAGCCGCGCGGGTTTATTCGCACGATCCCAGCGCATACGGCGGGGACAAACAGGAGCTGCTCGACGCCATACGACAGGCGCTGTACGCGAGCAAGATCGTCTCCTATGCGCAGGGCTACGCGCTCATGCGCGCGGCGGCGAAGAGCTACGGCTGGAACCTCAACTACGGCGGCGTGGCCCTGATGTGGCGCGGCGGGTGCATCATCCGCAGCGCATTTTTAGGCAAGATCAAGGAAGCGTTTGACAGGGATCCCCTTCTGAAAAACCTGCTGCTTGCCCCGTATTTTACCGAGGCCGTGAATGCCTGCGTGCCCGCATGGCGCAAGGTGTTGTCCGCGGCGGTAACGCTCGGCGTTCCCGTTCCCGCGATGAGCGCGGCTTTAAGCTATTTCGACGGCTATACGAGCGAGCGCCTTCCGGCGAACCTCCTGCAGGCGCAGCGCGATTATTTCGGCGCGCATACCTACGAGCGCACCGACCGTCCGCGCGGCGAGTTCTTTCACACGAACTGGACGGGCGAGGGCGGCGATACGTCCGCAACGACATATACGGTTTAAGGGTGGAGATGTCACCGATGGAACTATGTCTGCAAGCAAAAAAAGAACAAGGTCTGACCGATCAGGAACTCCTTGCGGGTGTGCGGGGAGTAGTTGACGCGCATCCGGCAAAACGCGTGCTCATCCTTCCTCCTGATTACACGCGCTATCACAGCAAGGCGGGCTTTTTAACGAATGCCTGTTATCACTTTTATACGGAGAGTGGCGCAGACGTGGATATCCTGCCCGCGCTCGGAACGCACCGGCCCATGACGCGGGAAGAAGCGGAGGACATGCTCGGCGATGTGCCGTTCGATCGCGTTTTTATCCACAACTGGCGCGAGGACGTGGAGACCATCGGCGAAATTCCGGCGGAGTATTTGGCGGAGATTTCAAAAGGGCTCTGGACGGAGCCGATCGCGGTGCAGGTCAACCGCATGCTGCTTGACGAACGGTATGACCTCATACTTTCGATCGGGCAGGTAGTGCCGCACGAGGTCGTCGGCATGGCCAACCAGGCGAAGAATATCTTCGTTGGCGCGGGCGGTGCGGAAATGATCAATAAGACACACATGCTTAGCGCGGTCTGCGGCATGGAGCGCGCCATGGGGCGCGACCATTCGCCCGTGCGCAAGGTATTCGACTTCGCGCTGAAGCGCTTTTTTGCCGACAGACCCGTTCTCTTTTTACTGACCGTCACCACCGCACCGGATGGAATGACGCTGACACACGGGCTGTTCTGCGGAAAGGAACGGGACGCGCTGGAGGCGGCCGTTTCGCTCGCACAGCAAAAAAATATCGATTTTGTTCCACAGGGATTACAAAAATGCGTGGTCTATCTTGATCCGGGTGAGTTCCACAGCACGTGGCTGGGCAATAAGGCAATCTACCGTACGCGTATGGCGATGGTCGACGGCGGCGAATTGCTCATTCTCGCGCCGGGGCTTGAAGCATTCGGCGAGGACGAACAGATGGACGCCCTGATCCGGAAATACGGTTACTGCGGCACGCAGAAGACGCTGGAGCATTTCCATGATTCCGACTGCGCCGACCTGCGCGCCAACATGGGCGCTGCGGCGCATCTCATCCACGGATCTCCCGACGGCCGGTTCACCGTAACCTACGCGGTGCCGCCGCAGCTGCGAACGCAGATCGAAGGAGTACAGTTTCAGAGCGCGGATATCGACGAAATGATGCGGCGATACGATCCGGACAAACTTGTTTACGGACAAAATACCCTGCCGGACGGCGAAGAGATATTCTTCATTCCGAATCCCGCGCTGGGGCTCTGGATCGATCGGGAACGTTTCGAAACATCGTGGACGGCGATATCGGCACCGGATCAACCTTCTGCGTGCGAAACGACGGAACCGTGCTCGAAACGGGCGAGAACTATGCGGGCGAAGACAATATAGAAAGCTGGAAGGGCATTGTCGCAATCTCTGCTGAAAACGAGCATACGGTCGGGTTAAGGGAGGATGGAACCGTGATAGCCGCCGGAAGCAATCTTTAGGAGAATGCGATACAAAAGAATGGACGAATATCATCGCGATAGCGACGGGGCAATTCAACACGGTCGCCGTGCGTGCGGACGGCAGGGTGTTTGCCATCGGAAGCAACGAATATGGTCAAACCGACGCGGATGGGCTGTATCTTTGGTAGGGATCAATTTAACCGGACAGTATTAAATTGGTGTCAACGGTGGTTGATTGAGGGAAGCATTGGCGGCGAAAGAATTTACAGTGGGGCAATCACGGAAACAAAGCTTCATTTTTACAAGGACCGGTATATGTTTGAACCTGAACCTGTTGAATAAAATACCACGGGTGAAATTAACGATGTTATCCGAATTCAAGCAGCTTATGAAAGCACAAAAGGAGATCTGTCAATGGAGTATAATTATAATCCGTCCTTGATCGGTAAAATAGGTATCTCCGAGCTCGTTGCGGCCTCGTTGGCAACCGCTGGATTTGCCCTTTCACCTTGCGCGGTACTAACAGGGCTGCCGACATAGAAGATGCAATGTTTCACTAACGATACGCTGAGTTATTCTAAAAATCCAAACTACTCATCAGAAGGATACTATGGCCAAAGGAACGACAAGGGACAATACAAAAGACAAAATTATTTACAGAATGCAGCAGGGATAATATGGCGTTTTGCAGAAATTGCGGTTCAAAATTAAATGAGGGGGAAGCGGAATGTCCTAATTACGGGTTCGAGGAGATCACGGCGGTTCAGGGACCCGTTAAGGCATCATCAGGGATGATGGTTGCAATGTGGATTTTCTGCGTGCTTGGGGGATTGATTGGAATCATATTAGCATCGTCAGTTCTCGGGGTGAAAAATCCTGACAAGACACCGAAGTACGATGAGAGAAGCAGATCCCAAGCGAAAACAGGTTTGTTTGTTGCAATTGGTGTAATGGTTCTGTCATTAATCATTCAAGCTTCCATGTGATAATTCAAACCGAACGATCTATCATCTTTTTACAGGAAAGCGCGTGCTTTTCATCCGACCCGACATATCATCGAGGGATAGGCGTTCGAGAGATTTGCAGTGTCACAAAATGAGTAGTTTGGGTTTTTATATAACGAATACACGGGTCGGATTTTCCACGGGGATTGTATATCTCGGGAGGAATCAATTTTTCACAACACCAGTGTCATGTTTGTGCAAGATTGCGTAAAACGGGTTAAATAAACAGATGCAAAAGCCCGCGAACAGTGTGTTTGCGGGCTTTTTTTCTTGGTTGCGGGGGAAGGATTTGAACTTGCGAGCTCCGGGTTATGAGTGCATGTATATACGGATAATAGTAAAAAACCGCGGCAATAATCGAAGCCAATCGTCGCTCTTTGCGGATAATTCATAATACATTTTTGACAATTATTAGCGATTTCAAACCGTTGTTGATGGCACTAAGCATTATATAAACATTCGGCAGCATTTATGGTTCTGTTTCGCAACAGGGGAGGTCCAAGTCAATAAGGGGAGGCAATGGATGTGTCTTGTCAGATCGACACGATCAATCTTGGTCTCAGTGGTTACCCTCAATCGAGCGTCTGTTTTGGCGCAAGATAGGGTGAAGTGAAATCAGTTGAAAGCTCGCTGTAATCGTGTGTTTCATAGCGTTATCGCAGGCGAACATTGTAGGGGAAAACGTTAAATCATCGTTGTTTTATTCGGCGTGGGCTCTGAGGAAAAATGAATGTCAGACGATGCAAATGTGCCAGAACGCTGATGATTACGGCGACCAGTAACTTGACAATTCGGGTGCCGCGGCCTATATTTTAATAAGTTTACTGATAGTAAATTACTGTGTACAACATAGGCGTGGTTAATCATAGGGAAAGGACAACATGCTGGATTATTTTATTGAAGGCGGGAGTATATTGGATGGCAGAGGCGGAGAACCATATACTGCGAACGTTGGAATCCAAAACGGTGAAATCCGTTTTGTCGGTGCGAGTGAACATGTGCAAGCGCGCGAGACGATTGCGGCAGCAGGTCTGTGTGTTGCGCCGGGGTTCATCAACACCCACAGCCATACCGATATTGTTCTGCTGTTTGAGCAGCGCGGTGAGAACATCCTTGGGCAAGGCATTACGACCGAGGTGGCAGGCAACTGCGGCATATCGCTGATTCCATTTTCTGAGGCGATTCGCTCAGATTTACGATCAGCTCTGTCCGATGATACATTTCGAGAGATTAAACGGTTGTATAGCGCTCCACACGCCTTCATGGATCAAATCTCCCGCTTAACGTTCGGGACGAACATCGCTCTTCTGGTGGGCCATGGCATGATTCGCAGCGAAGTTATGGGATACGAGAATAGGCCCGCGACACCGGGGGAGTTGGAACGCATGCGTGCGCTCCTGGCCGAGGCGATGGAAATGGGAGCGTTTGGTCTATCCTCCGGCCTGATATATCCACCTGGCGTTTTCGCAGGAGAACACGAACTAACAGCGCTTTGCGAAACTGCAGCTGAATATGATGGCATCTACGCTTCCCATATTCGCAGCGAGTCAGATCATGTCGTGGAATCGGTAGAGGAGACCATCCGCGTTTCCGAATGCGCAGGGCTTCCCGCACTGATCTCGCACCACAAGATTGGAGGCCGACATAACTGGGGTAAGTCGAGAGAAACTCTTGCGCTTATCGAGTCGGCTAACGCGCGTGGTCAGAAGGTGCGTTGCGATCAATATCCATATGCTGCAGGAGCGACGAACCTTATGAACGCACTTCCACCAAAGTATGCTGAGAACGGTCAGGCGGCGTATCTTAAGAAGCTTGAAAGTGCGCAAATGCGTAACGAGATCACGCGACTAATGAAGAGCAGAGATGCGGGGTTTGAGAATTTAATACTCCACAGCGGATACGACGGCGTGCTCGTACTTGGTGCACCTAACACTCCAAGTGCGCAAGGAAAAACGATCCTCGCGCTTGCGCGCGAACGGAATTGTGAACCGGAACAGATTGTCTTTGACCTGATTCTCGAAAACAACGGAAATGTACAAGCTGCGTTTTTCACGATGGCCGAGGAGGACATCCGGCAAATCATGCGTAGCCGCTATACAATGGGGGGAACGGATGCGTTTTATGAGAATCCATACCTCACGAGCGACCACCCACGATTCCGGGGTTCGTTCGTTAAGATTCTAAGCGAGTATGCGCGCGATCAGGGCGTGATGCCTCTACCGGAAGCCGTGCGAAAGCTGACCTCGCTTCCAGCCGATCTGCTAGGGCTCAGAACTAAGGGAATAATTGCAGAGGGATATGACGCGGACGTCATCATATTCGACGAAGATGCTCTGCGCGCCGGATCGAGTTATTTCGAACCCCACGCACCGAACGAAGGCGTGCATTATGTGTTTGTCAACGGACAGATCGCACTGCGAGACGACTCGGCAACAGGCGTGTTGGCTGGAGAGCTCCTCAGAAAAGGGTCATAGAAGATCGAACCGGCATACGGATATTAATATATTAGGAACAGGAGAAAATACGGGATGGAAGAGATTGCTACGCTCATTGAACGGCTGATGCACGAAAACCATGTGCCCGCCGTACAGGTAGGCATACTTCGAGGAAATGAGGTTGCTTTTTTCGGCAGTGGACTTCGGGATGTGGAGTATAGTCTCCCGTCGAACGAGCATACGTCCTTTGCCATAGGGTCGCTGACAAAAAGCTTTGTTTCGGCGGCGCTGACACTGCTCGCCGAGGAAGGCAGGATCCATCTTGACTGCCCGGTTCGAGATTATCTACCCGAGTTTCGCCTGGATGAACCAAGCATATCCGACGGAATTACCGTACGCGATATCTTAAGCCACCGCAGTGGCGTGGGACGGCACGAGTTTATGCTGCAGCTCAACATCGACAACTTTGGAGCGGAAGAATTTTTACGCCGGTTCCGATACATAAAGACCTGTGCGCCCATCCGCACGAAAATGCTGTACTCTAACCTCCTATATATGGTGGCGAGCCAGATCATCGAGCGGATGAGTGGCGAATCATGGAGTGCCTTTGTTCGTCATCGCTTGACGGATCCTCTGGAAATGCGGGAGACAAACTTCTCAATACAGGAAAATGACCGCGCGGAGAATCGGGCGCTGCCCTACTGCGAAAAAAATGATGTGATCATGCGGTTGCCCTTCGAGGACATCAAAGCGGCGGGCGGTGCGGGAGCGATTAACTCAACGACGAGCGACATGCTCAAGTGGCTGCGCTTCCATTTGGACAAAGGCGCGGTCAACGGGCGGACTATTGTTTCTGCGGAGGGAATATCGCAATGCCATTCCCCACAGGCGATCATATCTGAGAGCTCACCGCTGTTTCGCGGGGAACTACAGTTTCAGTCGTACGGGCTCGGTTGGTTTAGCGAATGCTACCGTGGCCACCGGATCGTCCACCACTCTGGCGGGATCGATGGATTTGTCGCGGAAATGGCCCTGTTGCCAGAATTGGATACGGCGTTTATCATTCTCACGAATCTCGATATGAATTTCATTCCGGGGATGCTCCAGTTTTCGCTCTACGACAAGCTCTTTGGATTGGAACCTGTCGACTGGCCGCAGCGGTTTTCAGACATGCGCGACACCTTGAAGAACCGCTTCACTCAGCAGGTTCGGGATTTATCGAACACAAAAGCTGTCGCCTGTCCGCCAGCGGAGGCGCTTACAGGTGAATATGAGCATCTGGGTTATGGGAAGATCGAAATCCTGCAATCGGGTGAGGATCTCGTTTTTTCCGCGCGGAAAATGAAGATTCCTCTTAAACCGCTCGGACATCAATCGTATATGCTGCTTTACACGGAGAAATTTCTCCTCATACCCGTACGATTCGTTCTGGACGCGCAAGGCGCTGCGACGAGCGTAGAGATCGAGTTTGAATCAATGGCTGATCCGATAAGCTACCGGAAACTTCCGTAACGGCGAATAAACAGGACGGATGTTCTTACATCCGTCCTGTTTGTATAAATCAGTCTATTCCGCGCGGTGCGAAAACGCCATAGTACCCACATTACCCGGTAACACGTATCTTACTTGATCGTGAGCGGAACGAATTAATTTGGTTGAGCTCTCCTTCTGCCGTTTCGCCGACGTGATCTTCCGCGATAGACTCTCGATCATAAGGCTCTGCGCAAGCTTTTCTAAAGTAGGGAATAAACACTTCATTGCGCCTAAATGCTTTGATACTTTTCAGAGATGTTATATTTTACGCTCGATCTTGCGGATGATTTCCGTAAGCGCTCTTGTTTCTTTGGGAATCCGCAGTCGAACTGCAGTACACCCTAAATTCAAGAAGCCATTACCCGACTCTGTTTTTACCCCGTGTTTTAAAAAAAGTGCATGCAGGTCCACCGCTTCATCAGGATGTTCAAGCACCATGATGGGTGTATTCGGGTAGGTGTGCATACATTTGAGTTTTTGACAGATCCGCGTTATTTGGGCTTTTCGCGCGCCTACCTGTATGATGGAATCCTCTATGAAGTCTTTGTCGGCCAGCGCCGCTGCTATTGCTGCCTGCGCATATATGCTGACGCTGAAAGGGATGTCTATCTTTTGATAATACTCCATCAGGCGCTTGCCTGTAGCAAGATAACCTGCACGCAAACCAGCCAGGCCAAAACCCTTTGAGAAGCTTTTAACGACGAACAGGTTATCATATTCTTCGAGAAGCGTGACCGCCGAATTGGACGCGGGCATGTACTCACCGAAAGCCTCGTCCACGATTACGCACGCGCCTATCCGGTGCGCGGCACTGAGAATTTCCCGGATTTGATCGAGGGGAATTACCTGACCCGTCGGGTTGTTTGGATTATCGAGATAGACGAGGCTCTGATCAGGGGTTAGATGGCGTAATAAATCCTCGCAATTGAACATGCGGCAATCTTCCCTGTGCAAGGAATAAAATTCAAAGCTTCCGCCATAGGCACGAACGTTGGCGATGTAATCCGAAAACTGCGGGCAATAGCCCAACACTTTACTGCGTTTATCAACAAACATTTTGTTGAGCTGGTTGAGAATGCCGATTGCACCGCAGCCAACTCTAATGCAATCCGGCGATACATCCGTCGTGCCACGCCAATAATCTGAAATATGCTTTCTCAGTGAGGTATATGGATAGTCCGGATAGCGGGTGGAATCTGCCGCGGTCACGTTTTTTAGTGCTTGTTCAACGGAAGGTGAGTAACCGCATGGATTTACGCCAAGTGCGCAATCTAACAGTCGATCTGCAACAGACCCTGCATCCTCTTCACTAACATATCCAATTCTGCATAAGCTTGCCATGTGCTTAAGCAACTTATATTGCATGCTACTAAAACCCTTCATAGAAAATTTCTGATAGATATATACGTTTCGTCCATGGAACACCGTGATTTCTGAAGCGGTATTTTCAATATGCGTGGATGCAAGGCTGTAGAAGCGATGCTACATACTGGCTCTTTGGTTTGCAAATTACCGTATCTTAAGTATGTTTTTATCCAGAGGATATACCGTCTGACCATAAACCCATCTCATTGCGAGCGAACGCATTTCTTCTTGTCATGCAATGCTTTTTGTGTTATTGCGTCTTTCTGTACGTGGAAGGAGACAAGCCTATGCGTTTGTAGAATGTGCGGTTAAAAGTAGTAATGTTGTTGAAACCACATTCGTAAGCGATTTCTGTAATGCTGGAGGACGTATACCGGAGAAGCTCTTTGGCATGACCTATTCGAACATCTGTCACGTATTCGTTGAAACTTTTACCGGTGTACCTTTTGAACAGCGCACAAAAATAACTTCGCGACAGCAGAAATTGATGGGCGATATCATCGAGCTTCATATTCTTCGCATAGTTTTTATTAACATAGTCTATGCATTCCAACATAGTACCACGATAGTTTTGAACCTTGTTTTGTACATCTGTATAATTCAATTTTTCCGTATACGCCCGGGCTATGAGTACCAGTAGTTGGAGAAGCTGGCCTTTAATATACGTAAGGTGCCCTTCCGACCTTTCTGTGTATTCTCGTAGCATGTCGTTTATGAGATTATTAACCATTATTTGCTGTTCGTTGCCAAAAATGATACGCGGCTTGACCTGTACATCATCTTCAAAAAGGCTGTCAATAAATATATTGTTCAGGAGGGTGCTGATGAGAGAAGCGTTATCCGGAAGGAAATCCACAAATTCCGGCATAAATCCAATGGATACAAAATTCGCCGATCCGCCGCAGGATACTGCGACCTTGTGCCATATACCCGGCGGTATAATAAAAATATCTCCCGCGCTGAGGGAACTCATCCCTTCCGCTACATCATGCTGAAGCAAGCCGCTTATTATATAGTATATCTGCACAAAATCATGACAATGAATGGTCTCGGTAAGCTCGACGGAGGTATAGGCGCCGACATAGAACCGCTTCTCCTGATCAACGTTGGAATCGCATTCGCTAACGTTGATCAGGTTCCATTTATGGTCGGCTATTCTACTGTATTTTTCCCAGTTTCGCACAGTATACCTCCATTTATTCATCTTAGCATTTGCTCAAATTCTCTGCAATCAATCCAACTGGCTAACGGATAATTACATACGATTTGTATATTCCTTCAGACAATTTGCATGGATTTGGATGACAGCAATCATTATCATGAAGATGGGTCTGGTTAAACATCTCTGTTTTGCGAATATTTATGAATTAATTTTATGAGTTTATTTAATGTATTACATTCGAAAGAAGGATATTGTGATGAACAGAAAAGTAGAATTCCTGTATTTGCAACAGGAAGACTGTGTAAAAGCCGGTGGGTTAGATATGTCTGGTACGATAGCTGCGGTTGAGCGCTCATTTTTTCTGCATGGCAAAGGGGATTTTATACTGCCTGAAAAGCCTGTCATTCGTTGGGGCGGTCCCGAGACGGAAGAAACAAGCGGAAGGGTCATGTCTATGCCGGCATTTTTGGGAGGCGCCAAGTACGAAAAGCAACTTAAGGAGAAGGGCCTAATAGGCCCGGTAGAAACCACGGGCATCAAATTTATCCCCAGCAAACCTAGCAACCCTGAATTTTACGGGTTGCCCCGTGCAAATGCCGTATGTATCATACTTGATCCAAATACGCTTATGCCTGCCTGCATAATGGATGGAACCCTTATAAGCGCCATGCGCACGGGGGCTGCTTCCGGCGTAGCGGCAAAATACCTTGCTAACCCTGATTCACAGGTTATCGGTCTTGTTGGAGCAAGTGTCCAAGGCATGACGCAGCTTCGCGCGATTAAGGAAAGCGTCCCTTCGTTACAGATGTGTAAAGTGTTCGACATCAATCCATCTGCCTGCGAGAGTTTTGTAAAAAAAATGAAGGATCAGGTAGACTTGGAGCTGGTTATCGTGCAAAGCGCTGAAATGGCGGTGCGCGATTCAGACATAATATCTACGGCAACCATGGCAAGAGAACCCTATTTAAGAGGCGAATTATATAAAAAAGGCGCTCTGCATTGCGAGATATCTTTCTGGGATACGGATGTTCGAGCTCTGGAGCATGTTGATTTCGTAGTAGTGGATGATTGGGATCAGGTTAAACATCACGGTGCGGATACTAGTTGGCGGGCAGTGCGGGACGGGGTTATACCCGAAACCAAGCTGCGTGGAAATCTGGGTGAAATCATAGTAGGAGATAAACCGGGCAGAGAGCATCACGATCAGATTATATTCTTTAATCCAATAGGATTGGGTATACACGACCTGTCAGAATCCCATAGAGTGTTCAAAAATGCAGAAAAGGCCGGGATAGGCCGGCGGCTGCCGCTTTGGGAAAATCCTGTCTTGTATTGAAGCGTGTTTGGGAGGATCGTATGAAGCCGAGAGAAATTAACCTTTCCGATGCGAAATGGTTGCCAGGAGAAAAAAGAGTCGTCAAAGGACTTCGCGCTGCGGCAAGCAGCGACAGTGCCGTGGTCACTTATTCGATGCTGGAAATACTTGGTGAAGGCGGCAACGCAATCGATGCCGCCATAGCCGCTTGCTTGCTTCAGGCGGTAACGGAACCTTTTATGACAAACTTAACAGGCACGATAAGTATGCTGTATTACAACGTGCGTGAAGACAAATACTATCAACTCGATTCTTCTGGAACCATTCCTTATGATCTGCCTCCTCATATGCCGGTTCCTCCGGGAATGGGCGAATATTCAGACCTTCCCCCGAGAAGTTGTATCCCAGGTTTCACGCGTGGCATTAAGGAGATGTACAGCAGGTTCGCTTCTATGTCATGGGAACGTTTGTGCAGAGAAGCGCTGTGGTGGAGTGAGAGAGGGCATCATGTGTCTGATTTTGAGGCGTCCATCAATGTGAAAACACAGCGGTTCATAACATATTTCCCAGAAGGCCGTCGTTTCTATATGCCAGGCGGGCGTATGCCGACAGTGGGTTCTTTGTTCAAAAACGATAGTCTGAGAAAAACCGTACTTGCTATTATGGAGCAGGGCCCGGATTATATGATAAACGGCGCTTGGGCAGAGAGCTTTATAAAAAAAGCGAACGACATGGGGTTCATGATTGAGAAGCGTCATATGACCCAGACGCCTCCTGTATGGCAAGAACCGGTTAGATTCAGCTTCGGTGAATATGAAGTCCTATCGTTAGCTCCACCAATGCAGCAAGGTGTTTTTCTTAGCATGGTGCTGGGGATTCTGGACGCGCTGGATCTGAGACGAGAAACGCCTTATGGCGCGAAACATTTATTTTTCATGACGCATGCGCTCAGACTCGGGATGTATTTTTGCGGGTTTTTCAATGATCCCGGGGTCTTGGGAGATATTACCACTTTGCTGAGCCGTGGGTTCCATGAACACCTTGCCTCACTTATACGCGGCATGATTCCAAAGGTGAATCTCACCTCCCATATGATGTTTACCTCTGGAAATCATAAAGATTATGATTACGATGGTTTCGGCAGCAATTTACCCTCTCCTTTGGGGGATGATTCAACCACGCGTCAACCTTCGGGCAGTTGTGAGTTGAGCATTGTAGATGAAGAGGGCAATTGGGTACAAATGATGAACACTTTGCAGTCCGGCGGCATACCCGGGATGGTGGTTGAAGGCGTGCCGATGGTAGGATCACATGCCGTGCCAAATGATTACGAGAAACCTATGGCATATTATCATACCGAAGGCGCCCGCGCCCGTCTTTGCTTAGGCAATACGATATTGCTGAAAGACGGCCGACCGGTGTTTGGATTGGGTACCCCTGGGAACTGCTTCTGTACCGTACCTCAAGTTTTAGCGAATTATGTTTTTTTTGACATGGATCCTTATGATGCGATTCGGGCCCCTCGTATGCTGCCATTGCAATCGGGAGCAGTTATGCTTATTGAAGACAGGATACCTTTATCCGTTCAACAGGAGCTGCTTGCAATGGGAGTTGAAAGCCGGGTATCTGTACCCTGGGATATGCATATGGGATCTTTTCAATCTTGCTTTGTCGATAAAAAAACCGGCGAACTTTGTGCTACTGCCGATCCTAGACGGTGCGGGGTGGGCGATGGTATTCGCTGATCTTATAAAATTACGTGACAGGAAAGGAGAACATGATGGCAGATTTTCAAACTCCAGGTTCAAAAGCACTGTTTTTTGAAAGCAAACGCTTTCTCAGCGGAGGTGTGGCAAGCTCGCTGCACAAGTCTGCCAGGGAAGAGTATCCGATATTTATAGATCACGCTAAAGGCTCAAAGCTTTTTGATGTGGACGGCAATGAATACATAGACTATATGGGAGCTTTCGGGCCGATGATACTCGGCTATTCACCGCAGGTTCTGAATGATGCGGTTATTTCACAGATCGAGAAGGGCACTCATTTTGCTTTGCCCACTAGATCTCTCAAAGAGCTTTGCGAAAGGCTGGTCGACATTATCCCCTGCGCCGAGCGTGTTAGCTTTCAAAGTACAGGCACCGAGGCGGTGATGCACGCTATACAGATCGCTCGCGCCTATACGGGCAAACGCAAAATACTGAAGTTTGAGGGGCATTATCATGGCTGGAACGATGAAGTGCGAATCAGCCTTACCGGGTCATCCGCATTCGCAATGGGTCCTCGCAACGCGCCTTGGAGAATTATGAGCTCACCGGGTCAACGACAGGCTGCATCTGACGATGTTCTAGTGTTGCCGTGGAATGACACTGAACTTCTTGAAGAGGTGCTCAAGCGCTATCATCATGATCTTGCGGCCGTTATTTCGGAACCTATCATGTGCAATGCAGAGGTGGTATTGCCTAAGACGGACTTCTTAAAAAACATACGTTTGCTTACGCAGAAATATGGTGTTTTGTTTATTCTGGATGAGGTTATAACCGGCTTTCGAATCGCATATGGCGGGGCTCAGGAATATTTCGGTGTAACACCAGATATCGCCACATTCGGGAAAGCCATGGCGGGAGGGTACCCTATATCATGTGTAGCAGGCAGGGGAGATATCATGGAATCCTGTATGAATGCCGCAGGGACGTTCAACGCCAATCCTGTGTGCGTGGCAGCTTCCTTGGCAACGCTGGAAGTCCTAGGCGATGGTCAGATCTATACGCAGATGAGTAAAGTCACGAACGCTTTGGTTTCGGGTATTCAGCAGATCGCAAACCGTCATTGCTTGAGAATCAACTGTGGGGGGGTGGTCTCCATCTGGTTTATGCAATTTGGATCCGGGGCACCGCTCTGCGATTACAGAGACCACTTTGATAAAGTCGATAAGAACTTATATGCAAAGGTGTATGAAGCGGCGCTCATGCGTGGCGTTAGACTGCATCCTTCGCGCGGGAGATTCTATGTTTCGGCGGCACATACTATGGAGGATGTTGAAAAAACGTTAGATATACTCGACCTTGTTTTTGACGATCTGGAACGGAAGGAGGGTACCGTGTGTCCGGGCTAATGCTTACGCGAGAAGAACAATCGGTTCTTAATGGTAGCCAAGGGCCCGTTATGGCGAAAGTGATGCGTACTGTTACGGATTACGCCAGCATACTAGGGGCTGAACGACTCGTGGATATTGAGGGAGATGGTCATTTTTCTATAGGCGATATTATTCCGGGACTCGGTCCCCGGATGGAAATGCTCGAGGAGCTTGTAGACGCGGGGGTTAAGACGAAATATCCTTTCACGATAGATCCTCTGGGTCCTGTAGACTACCAGAATTTTGCCCTAACATCGGAACAGGAGCCGTTTTTTTTAGAGCTTAAGGACAGGACCGAGCGGCATATGGCCATATACGCAAAGCTAGGACTAAAACCAACCCATAACTTTACCTGCACGCCTTATTTTCCAGAAGTAGGTAATATCCCCGCAAAAGGCACAATATTAGCTTGGAGCGAATCCTCCTGCGTGATCTATGTCAATTCTGTGCTGGGGGCTCGCACCAACCGAAATGCCGTTACGTTTGATTTATTGTCTAACATTGCAGGAAAAACACCATACTATGGGCTGTTGACCGATGAGGGAAGACGGGCCACATGGCTTATCAATATTGAAACCTCTGTTCTTCCGGATCCACAGTTGCTCGGGGGGGTGATAGGCCGTAGCGTGGTTGCGGATGTGCCATATATAAAAGGGTTGGATTATTTTCTTGGTACTGGTATCGACAACACTGCGCGTGATTATCTAAAGGAATTCGGCGCGGCATGTGCTGCCATAGGTGCGGTAGGACTTTATCATGTGCATGGAATTACCCCTGAGGCGGCAGAACAAGGCGAGACTTTGCTCGTGACGAACCGTAAGCAACTGTCAATTACCGATCAGCTATTGGAGCAAGCTCGACAAGAATTTCCAAACATGTGGAAACACCCATCGGATAAAGCGAAAAAGGTACTTATAGGCTGTCCGCATTTAAGCCTGGGCGAGCTCTATATGTGGAAAGACGATATAAAAGCTGCACTTCAAAGAGCAAATCGGAGCACGGTGGCGATACCAACGATACTTTGCGCCGCGCCCTCAGTACTCGATATCGTCCGAGCAGATGTGGCTGCTAATTTAGAACTCGAAGACATGGGTATACGAGTAAGCCCTGCCTGTATTGAGGGATACATGAACAACGAGTTATGCGCGGCGGAAAATATCGCCACTAATTCAAACAAACTCAGGGATATATCCACAGCAAAGTTTTACCCTGGCAGCACTATACTTGACGTGATTGCGGGCATTGATGCCTGAGCGCAGGAGGTCCTTATGGGAGAAGTTTTTCACGGTAGGATACTCATACCGGCCAATATCGAGGGTGAGGCCGTTGTATCCAGGCACCCCTTTAACAATCTGGCCAGCTTTTATCAAACGGTAAGAGAGAATGCACCTACGGTCATCTGCTCTGATCAGAATAATGCAGATCTCTATGGCAAAGAGCTTACGGGAAAGATAGTGTGTGTAAAAAGCAGTATTGGATCAACCTCAGCAGGCGCAATGTGGGAGGAAATTGCGTATCGCGGGCTTGCCCCCAGGGCGATATTGTTTTCTGAGCGGATTGATTCGCTTGCGGCGGCAGGACTGGTGCTTGCTCAAATCTGGGCCGAACACCCCGTTGTCGCTGCAGACATGCTGGGGAATGATTTTTTGGAGACAGTAAAAGACGGAGATAAAGTGCAAATTTTTGCCAACGGAGAGGTTGAAGTATGCCGGAAATAACGAGAAGCACAGTCAAGCAGAACCTATTTGGGTTCATCGAAAGGGACAGCGTTGCATATTTCCGCATGGCTGCTCAAATATGGAGCGTTGCGGAATTGGCATATCAAGAATACGAGTCATCACGGCTGCAAAAGGAGTATTTGGAAAAGCGTGGTTTCAAAATCATACCGATAGAGGGTGTTGAGACGGCCTTTATTGCCGAATATGGTAATGGTTCACCTCATTTGGGTTTTTTGGGGGAATACGATGCGCTGCCGGGTCTATCACAGAAAGCTGCCTCGCCAACCAAGCAAAGCGAAACGCCCGGAGGCGCTGGTCATGGATGCGGGCATAATTTGTTGGGTACTGGGGCGCTGGCAGCAGCCGTTGCAGTTGCAGAAATGATGGAAACCAGATCACTTCCGGGTACGATCAGGTATTATGGGTGCCCGGCAGAAGAAAATGGCTTCGGCAAGGTATTGATGGCTTCAAAGGGAGTTTTTGTTGATGAGGCATATATTACTTGGCATCCGGAATCCGTCAACGGTGTGAAAACAACAGGTTCATATGCGTTGATGTCAGCCCGGATCAGATTTACCGGAATAGCTGCCCATGCAGGAGCAGCATATCTTGGCAGAAGTGCTCTGGACGCACTGGAGCTTACCAATGTAGGCGTTAACTTTTTAAGGGAGCATGTGCCGACAGACGTTATGATGCATTATTCCATCCTTGATCCGGGCGGAGAAGCTCCCAATATCGTGCAATCCTCCGCTGAGGGATCTTATATTGTTCGAGCGCATCACATCGATACGGTTCAGAAGGTGATCGATAGGCTAAAAAAGGTAGCGCAAGGCGCCGCACTTATGACTGACACGGAAGCGGACTTCATCGTACAGGGAGGGTTGTACGATTACATACCAAACCATGCTCTCGACGAAGCCGCTTATCGAAATTTGGCTGTGACGCCTCTTCCGGAGTATTCGAAGGAGGAGACAGAACTATATATTGCGCTCAATGCGACGATTGATGAAAATTCTGCGCGGGAGGCAGCAATGCTATCGGGCGTCAGCTATGTTCCGAATGCATCTGTCCATAAGAGCCTGGACGAAAAAAAATCCTACGGTCAGTTTACACCGGGATCCTCTGACGTAGGAGATGTCAGTTGGATTGCTCCCACCACTTGGCTGACTGCGGCAAATTTTCCGCTCTATACGGCGGCGCACAGCTGGCAGGCAGTATCGGCTTCAGGCTCTACGGCAGCATATAAGGCAATGCTTTATGCAGCAAAAGCAATGGCCGGGATAGCATGGGATTTGCTTGAAGATGATGGCTTACGAGAGAGGGCGAGGACGGAATTTTTAAGTAACAGTGTTGTTCGTTCATACAAGCCGCTTATAAGCCGGAAGTTACTTCCTTACCGATACGATTCGTTGCAAAAATAATAACAGGAGGCGCTCTTGGAAATATTGGAACGTTACCGGTTGGCTCAAAATTACAGCTTTGATTCTCTTATGTCGAAGGTTTATGGTTATGCTGTTCAGCCATGTTTTTATTCCAGCCGGGATGAATTCGTTTATGCGATCCGGCACAAGGACGGGTGGGGCTATAAGCATGTGGATTTACCCAAACGCGAGGTGCGGAGTATATCTGCTGATGAATACAGACTATATGCATATGCGGTAAAGCCAAAAAAGGCGAATTCACTTTCCTCTCCTGATAAACGTTGGGAGCTGTTTATTAAGGATTTTGATTTGTGGATACGCAATAAAGAAACAGAGGAAGAGAGACCACTTTCGACAAATGGCGTAGAGCATTGGGCATATGCACAGGCCTGTGGGACATCGCAAACTCAGGCGACAAGAAAGATAAGAGGCAAAGCGCCTGATATCTGTGCAGTCTGGTCTGCTGACAGCAGATTCATTCTGACGCATAAGATAGATGAGCGTTCTGTGCGTGAACAGTTTCTGGTGTACAACGAAACACCTGGAGATGAATGGCCATCCTCATATACTTATAAGCTGGGGGCCCCGTTCGATAAGAATATTCCGGTCTGCCGTTATGTCATATATGAAATACCCTCCTTCAAGGAACGCATTGTCGACCGGGGATGCAGCGTGGGCGGAGCAGGATCTACCTTGTCAGAGCAACCGAGAGCATGGTGGGGCGCTGATATGCGCACAGTGTTTTTCGTAGATTATGACAGAGGATATCGAAATGCCACATTTTGTGCGGTGGATGCATGCACGGGCGAATGGAAAGAGCTGTTCTCTTTACAGAACGAAATTCACGTGGAAAATACCGTTTCCATTCTAACACCAATGACGCTTTGCACCAAGGACATCGCTGGAGGAACAAAGCTTCTATACTGCTCTGATGCGGACGGCTATTGTCATCTATACTTGCGAGAACTGGATACGGGTATTGAACGTAAGCTCACTACCGGTCATTGGAACGTGCGCGAACTGCTCCATGTGGATGAAGAAAAGGGGGAGCTATTCTTCACAGCATCAGGCGTAGAGCCAGATGAGTGGCCCTATTACAGACAGCTTTATCGACTCGCTCTCGACGGAGGAGATATCACACGACTAACCCACGACGCGTGCGACTATGACTTTTTGTCCGCACCGAGTAGGGACGAATGCAATGTTGCTTATGCGGGCAATACTGTTCGGCCTTTAGTGTCGCCTTCCGGCCGGTATTTCATTGCAACTTGCTCGTCAAAGCAAATGCCACCCGTACTAAGTGTGTTTGATTCTGAAGGTCGCGAGACTATGGAATTAGAGCATGCTGACGCGTCGGAATTTTATGCAATGCCAGGCGTGTTGCCGGAAATGTTTCGCTTAACGCCACCCGATGGAGCTGAAGATATTTGTGGAATGATATATCGCCCTGGAAATTTGATCAATGGTGAAAAATATCCTGTGATAGAACACATCTACAATAATCAATCTGCGTCCAAACTGGACTGGGAAAAAGGATTCTGGGGCAATGTGGAGTCGCCGCCGTTCTGGCAGATGTGTGCGAACCTAGGGTTTGTTGTGGTGCTCGTAGACGGAAGAGGAACTTGCTGCCGCTCCAAAGCATTCAAGTCGGCAACATATGGAAACATACTTGCCGCAGGCTTGGATGATAGTGTATATGCAATTCGCACTCTGGCCGAGAGCCACCCCTATATGGATACGGAACGCGTGGGTGTCATTGGCGGTTCTATGGGGGGATTGAACGCTCTGGCTGCACTTATACGATATCCTGATTTTTATAAATCCGCAGCTATTGTATGCAGTTCCATTGACGAAAGGTACTTGAACTCGGATTTTGCTGAGTACATACTCGGCCCATATGAAAAATCTGTGTTCGAAAAAAACAGCATACTTACATATGCGGATAAGTTAAACGCACCGATTCTAATGGGCATTCCGGATATGGATGAAATTGTAGCTGCATTTCCTCAGCATAAGTTGCTTGAGCGTCTTATAGCACGCGGTTGTGATGTTGAAGCCTTTTTGCTGCCCGGCTTCGGACATGATGGTATAAAAAGCTATTATTCTATTACAAAGCTCATTAATCATATGATGCGTACACTGCGAGGAGAGCTGCCGGCAAAAGGATTCATATTTGGTGAGGGGTTGAAGTACATTGGCGAAAGCGTTGACGGAATTGATTAGGAAGGAGACGAAAACACATGTGGAAATATATTCTTAAACGGTTTCTTGCTTGTTTTTTAACGTTGCTTGTGATCTGTACGCTCGTTTTCTTTCTTGTTCAGCTAGTGCCGGGCAATCCATTTTTACAGACAAGAGAAATGAGCCAGCAGGTCATAGATAACTTGATGGCAAAGTACAATCTCGACAAACCGCTCATTGTACGGTACTTGTATTTTATGGGGGATTTGTTTAGGTTTGATTTTGGCATTTCTATCAAGCATGTCGGTCGTACCGTGAATGATATCATCAGAGACGGATTCCCGATTTCAATGAGAATTGCGTTTTTTTCAACTGCAATTGGGGCTGTATTGGGGGTGACTCTCGGTACGTTGGCCGCGCTAAAAAGAGGTACTTTCATAGATAATTTGTGCATGGGTATAGCGATTATGGGGTTGTCGGCTACCATCATTGTAATTGCACCTCTGTTGCAGATTGTATTTGCGGTAAAACTAAAATGGTTGCCTGTAGCGCTGCTGGAAACGCCTAGACATTATATATTGCCCATAGCTGGTATAGCTTTCGTAACAATGGCCACAGATGCAAGAATTGCCCGTAGCAGTGTGCTGAATGTACTCTCTCAGGATTATATTCTTACGGCGCGTGCCAAAGGCCTTTCGGAGTTCCATGTTATAACCCGCCATGTTGTGCGTAACGCCATGATACCAATTGTTACTATCGTTGGTATGAATTTGGCGTACAATTCTGTTGGCTCGTTCTTTTTGGAGACGGTTTATGCCATACCTGGTATGGGCAGATATCTGGTGGAGGCCGTCGGCAGTTTGGACTATGGTGTAATCATGGGGCTAACCGTATTCTTTGCCATGATACTTTTGATTTTCACATTTTTAATTGACCTGACGTACGGGATCATCGACCCGCGCGTCAGACTTTCCTGAGCGAGGAAGGCGGAAAAACATGGAGAATTTACACCTGAACAAAGAGCTGTTTACGGCCGTTACTGCCCAAGATGATGCTTCGTTATGCAGCTATACTCCACCGCAAAGATATTCACAACTTATCTGGAAGAAGTTTGTGGCAAACAAAACAACGCTTGCTATATGCGTACTGTTGCTGCTGATCTTCCTATATGCGCTGATTGGTCCTATGATTCGACCATATGCGTACGATCAGCAGGACTATAATGCCGTACGCCAAACCCCCAATAGTGAACATTGGTTCGGAACAGATCAACTGGGGCGGGATTTATTCGTTCGCGTCGCCCACGGTACCAGAATTTCTTTGATGATTGCTCTGAGCGCTGCTCTGCTTAACATATTGGTAGGTTCGCTCTACGGAGCAGTTTCAGGGTATTATGGCGGCAAAGTGGATATGATAATGTATCGGGCGTATGAGATACTTAACAGCATTCCTGCAATACTTTGGGTGCTACTGCTTGCCACTATATTCAAGCCGGGAATAAGCGCTATCATTATCGTCTTAGCTCTTACCGGCTGGACATATTGCGCGCAAATGGTTCGCGCCCGCGTCCTTGAAATCAAGCAGATGGAATATGTGCAGTGCTCAAAAACGATGGGAGCGAAACCCGGCCGCGTTATACTAAGGCACCTCATCCCGAACAGCATAGGTATCATCATCGTTCAAATGGCGCTTTCCGTGCCGAATGCAATATTCACTGAAGCGATGATCAGCTATATCGGCATGGGAGTGCAACCTCCTGCCGCCAGTCTTGGCACTCTTTTGAGCGAAGCGGGCAAATATATAAGGGTCACCCCTTATCAGCTTCTCTTTCCCGCATTGTTCATATTCCTAGTAACCTTTTGCTTCAACATTTTAGGGGATGCCTTGCGAGATGCCGTAGATCCGCAGATTTACGATTAAAGGAGAGCAGCATGGAAGAACATCATTTGCTAGAAACATGCGATCTAAAAGTAAGATTTCGCGCTCATAAAGGCTATATATACGCGGTGCGTGGCGTGAATTTTCATGTAGATGCGGGAGAAACCCTTGCTCTCGTAGGCGAAAGTGGCTCGGGAAAATCCGTGACGGTTAAAGCCATTTTGAAGCTTCTACCCTCCAAGGTTACGGAAATATACGGCGGTATCGTGAAATATAAGGGAGAAGATCTGACCGCTATGGATGAAACTCACATAAGAAAATACCGTGGCCGGGAAATCTCAATGATATTTCAGGATCCTATGACATCCCTTAACCCCACAACCAGGATTGGCAAGCAAATAGCTGAGGGAATGAGACTCCATTTAGGGATAAGCCGTAAAGAAGCCAATAAGCGGGTACAGGAAATGCTGAAGCGAGTTGGGATTTTTCAGCCCCGGATGGTGGCCAAAGCTTTTCCCCACCAGCTTTCAGGCGGGATGCGACAGCGGGTTATGATTGCTATTGCTTTGGCTTGCAATCCAGACTTGCTTTTTGCCGACGAACCTACCACTGCGCTAGACGTGACCATACAGGCTCAGATTATGGAGCTCATAGGCAAGCTTCAAACGGACTTAAACCTAACTGTCATACTCATAACCCATGATTTAGGCGTTATAGCCGATTATGCACACCGTATTGCGGTTATGTATGCGGGCTCAATTGTGGAACAGGGCACGAAGGAGGAAATCTTTTATTCGGCCAAGCACCCGTATACCTGCGGGCTTCTTGAAGCGATTCCGCGGCTAGACATGGAATCACAAAAAAAGCTAGTAACCATAGAGGGTATGCCGCCTCAACTCAGGGAATTGCCAGTCGGCTGCCCATTTGCGCCTCGATGCAAATATGCGATGCAAATATGCCTGCAAGAAAAGCCTGCAACGATACATCTTACGGAATCACATAGTGTAGCTTGCTGGTTGACGCATCAATATGCGCCTGCAAAGGCAGCCTTTGAAAACGGAGGCAGTAAAAATGTCTGAGCAAATTGTTCTCAAAATTGAGAATTTAGAGAAGCACTTCAAAGTGAACAATCGATTGTTGCGTGCTGTGGACGGGGCTTCGTTGAGTGTTCCTCGCGGAACCACCTTCGGACTTGTTGGCGAAAGCGGCTGCGGGAAAACAACATTAGGCAGGTCAATTCTTCGCATGCATCCAATAACGAGCGGCAAAATCTCGTATGAGGGACACGACATATTTGATATGAGTGAGAAGGAAAGCTGGGAGTATTCGAAAAAAGTTCAGATGATATTTCAAGATCCTTTCTCTTCTCTTGACCCCACGCAGCCGATAAATCGTATTGTAGCTGAAGGAATGGAAATTCACGGACTCTATAACAAAAAAGAACGAGCAGAGCGGATCGAAGATTTGCTGCAAAAAGTGGGAATATCAAAGGAATGCCACATGCGCTTTCCTCACGAGTTTTCTGGAGGCCAACGTCAGAGGGTAGGCATTGCACGAGCACTTGCATTGGAACCCGAGTTCATTGTTTGCGATGAACCAATCTCTGCTCTCGATGTATCCATTCAGGCGCAAATAGTGAATCTCCTTCAGGATCTCCAACAAGAGCTTGGCTTAAGCTATCTTTTTATTGCGCACGATCTTAGTATGGTCAAATATATATCCGATATCGTAGCGGTCATGTATCTCGGATGGATTGTTGAATGCACCAGAAGTGACCTACTATACAAAAATCCACTCCATCCTTATACACAAGCGTTACTCTCGGCTATACCCATACCTGATCCAAGAAACTGTCGAACTAAAAAGCGAGTCCTCGTTCGGGGCGATATCCCCACACTAACTAATGAAACAAAGGGGTGTAAGTTTTGCTCCAGATGTAGCTATGCAATGGCAATCTGCAGCGAAGAACCCCCTGCAAATAGGGAGGTGGAACCTGGCCATTATGTTGCCTGCCATAAGTATCTGTAATCACAGTTGCTTATGGGAGAAACACATGCAGTATATTTAGAAAGAAGGGATAATAATGAAAAAGAGATTTTATCTTTTGCTGTCGATGCTTATTCTTGTAGGTCTGATTTTCTCCGCGTGCTCGCCAGCCAGTTCATCAACGCCGACTGATGCAACCGATGCAAACAGCGGAACGGAAGCGGTTGCAACCGAGACAAAAGAGGAAGCCGTTCTCAATATTGCCTTCCATAACTTTGGCTTGCTAGATCCTTCGCGCACACAGACTACTTACGGAGATTGGATGCTTAAATGCATTTATGAGCCCTTGGTTCGCGTAACACCCGAGGGCACCTTGGATATAGGAAATGGCCTGGCCAGTTCTATGGATGTAAGCGATGATAAAACAGTATACACTTTCACGCTCAAAGACAACTGCACATGGGAGAATGGCGACCCGGTAACGGCGTACGATTTTCTGTATTCTTTTAAACGCACCTTGGATCCCGACACCGCTTCGCCATATGCAAGCGTTCTGTTTAGCCTGAAGAATGCTCAGGCGGTATTCAACGGTGAGATGGACATTTCTATGCTGGGCGCAAGTGCTGTCGACGACTACACATTGGAACTCACTTATGAGTATCCCATATTCGGTATTGAACCAATGCTGCTCTCTGCAGCTTATATGCCTCAGAATGAGGAATTCACCGAAGCAGCCGGTGAAAATATGGGCACCTCTGCTGAGTATTTACTTTCCTGCGGACCTTTTACATGCACGGAAGTAAAGGCTGACGAGATGATTACAATGGTGAAAAACGATAGTTATTATGAAGCCGATAAAGTTGCTCTCGATAAAGTTGTGTATTATGCGATCTCAGATACAAATACGAAGATCAATCTTTACGAGACCGGCGACATTGACATCACTTTTTATGACAAACTCATCGCACCACAATATGACGGCTCTGAGCATGAAAAGATGATGAACAATCCAAACAGCAACTATATCTACTTCAACTATGACAAGGAACCTTATCTTGCAAACGCTAATATACGCCGCGCGCTTATGCTTGGATGCGATGCCAGCGCGGTAATCAACACTTGCGCGCCAGGCTGCCCGTTAAGCTATGGTGTAGGCTGCGCAGGCCAACAGGGCCCTGGCGGCATGGATTATGCTGAGTATATCATGAATGAGAAGTATGTTTACTTTGACGCTGCAGAGGCAAAGCGGCTCTTTGATGAGGGGCTTGCTGAACTGGGTATAACCGCCGAGGAATTCGGCAAGGCTGTAACGTTTGAGATTGCCGCATTCTATGAACAACGTGCGCAGGTGTTCTTGGCTCAGTGGAAAGAGAATCTGGGCGTAGACATCACGTTGGTTGCCCTTACTGACAGCGAAGGCGTCAGCCGGCTGGTAACACATGATTTCGATCTAACGATGATGCAAATGGATTCCACTTCAGCGGACCCGCTGTTCACCCTAGCATGGTTTGGAAGCTCTAACGACATGAACTTCGGCGGTTTCAGCGATGCTGAGTATGATCGTATATTGGATATCGCCTCCAAAGAGACCTCTGACCAGCGCTATGAGTATTGTAAACAGCTTGAGCGGATTCTGGCAGACAATGCTGTAGTATATCCAACGTTTTTGGAGTCGATCCCCATATTGTGCAACCCCAACCTGCTGAATGCAAATCTATGCCCGTTGGTGTTCGGTTTCGAGGAAAAGAATATTTCCTTTAAGGATTAAGATCGAAGATTAGCATCAGTTTGCAGATAGCACGCAGGGTTCGTTACTCATTTGCGGATGAAGAACCCTGCGTGCTAGGAAAGGCATTTTATGGGGACCATAACTCCGGATTCGATTTGGAGTCTTTGCTCCATGAGTCATCTTGTAGGCAGCCCAGAGGGCGGGTATGCCGCATACTTTGTTTACCATACAGAAAAGGATACGAATACATGTGTACCAGAGCTGTGGATATATTCCGCATCTGATACAAGCGTTAAGGTGATAAAAAACATCGGTCAACCGGAGTGCATGGCCTTTCTGAACGAAAACGTTCTAATGTACAGTCTTTCAGAAGGCGAAAGCGGCGCTACACTGATGCTGCTTCATATTCCTGAAATGCGCAAGGAGTTAATGGGGACATTACCATTACATGTTTGTGATGCATGCGCGATGGCGGAAGGTGTGTTGTTCACCGCATATACGGAATGCAAGAAGAATGCAGACGGGATTCATGTTGTCACAGAATATCCAGCTTGGTACGAAGGTACGTCGGGAGTGACCAGCGGGAGCCGTTGCGTACTATACTACTATTGCCGAAAGACCGGCGAAACGGTTCCTCTTACCAAAGATAGCTTTTTTGTAACCGGCTTTCACGGCCAGGACGACTTATATGTGTATTATGGCTTCGATGCGCCACACGACGGCTGCGCTTCGACGGTACAATCATCATTGTATTTTGGTGAGTTATCGAAAGCAAAAAGTAAGCGCATTTCTTGTAAAGGCTTTCAATGCGCCGCGGCAACTATTATACAAACTGGCCAAGTCATATACTGCGGCAATATTGACAATGGTCTGGAAAGGGGAGTTTTTCCAGATTTTTACACATATGATCCCGCAAATGGGAAGACAACCCGACTTACAAAAGGGATAGCTGTCGAGGTCAACCAGTTTGTGGTACTTGATACAGTCCGTTCTCAGTCCGTAAAGCTATTACCCAACGGTGACGGAGCGCTCTTTTTAGGAGTCAGTAAAAACGGGAAGCATGTTTACAGAATCGATTGTGATGCCATGCTCAAGCGGCTTACTGACGAACGGGGATGTGTTACTGACTGCTGCCTTGTAAACGGCGGCCTGCTGGTGGATATGGTCACGGAAACGCTCCCAGAAGAGCTTTACCTGTTTGACGCCGGAAGATGTACCCGCATATCTCATCATAACGCTTGGGCGGAGAGCTGCTTCACTGGACACCATGAGCGACTTGTTATTAAAAACCAAAACGGCAGCTCGACCGAAGGCTTTGTGTTAGCGCCTCGTGAGTTGGAACGCGGCAAAAAGTACCCGGCGGTTCTGCACATACACGGTGGCCCCAATTGTGTCTATGCCGACGTATTTTCTCTTGTAAACCTTTGCCTGATCAACAAAGGATACTACGTTATCTTTCTGAATCCCCCTGGCAGTTCCGGATGGGGCAGCGCATATGCGGACATTTGCGGACATTGGGGCGAAGTAGATTATGACTGCTTTATGCGCTTTACCGATGCGGCGCTACAGGCATATCCGTCTATTGACGAGAACAGGCTTGGCGTCTTTGGCGGCTCATACGGAGGGTTTATGACAAACTGGATCATCAGCCATACCGCGCGTTTTCGTGCTGCAGTTGCTGAGCGAGGCATATCAAACTGGGGATCAATGTCGCTTGCATCGGATATAGGAGGTTGGTTTGTTTCTTCGCAGCTACAAGCGGACCTGTATAATGACCAGCAAGTTTATTGGGATAGATCGCCTTTGAAATATGCCAGAGATATACAAACACCATTATTGTTGCTTCACGGCACGGAGGATCATCGGTGCCATTACACTGAATCAATGCAATTATATTCAGCTCTGAAGTTGCTTGGCGCGCAGGCAAGACTTGTATTGTTCGATGGGGAGGATCATAGCCTGCCTTCAGCGGGAAAGCCAAGGAGCCGAGCACGCTATATAAATGAGATTTTAGAATGGTTTAAGAAACTTTAGAAAGGGTCGTTAACTGCGAGTTAGGGATGCACATATGAAAAGATATCCCCAAATTTGTATAACAACGTTCAACCATTGTCTGGCGGACGGAATTTGCGAGTGCGTCAATATCGCCTTTTCAGAGGCGGTGATCAAAGCGGGTGGTCTACCATCGATGTTGCCTCAACAAGAAGATGTATCGCTGGCGAAAGAATACGCTCATGTTATGGATGGCCTTCTGCTAACAGGCGGCAATGAAAACGTTTCTCCGTTTCTTTATGGCGAGGAAGCAAACCGCTACACAACACTCCTTTCGCCACGCCGTGATCAATGGGAACTTGCGTTGCTTCGGGCCTTCGAAAAAGCAAACAAACCAGTACTAGCGATCTGCTATGGCATGCAATTGTTGAATGTTTACAGGGGAGGGGGATTGTATGCCAACATCCGTGCCGAGTTACCAGAAGCAGTGGGCCATTGGAGCGCTGATACACCAAGAGACTGTCCAATGCACAATTTAAACATTATACCCAATACAATGCTTGAGCGCATTCTGGGTGTTGAGAGTACAGTTGTAAATTCTTATCATCATCAGTGTGTAAAGGCTTTAGGAAACGGCTTGAGGGCAAACGCCTTGAGCAGCGATGGCCTTATTGAAGGACTGGAGGATGCAAGCGGTGCCTTTATATTGGGTGTTCAATGGCACCCTGAAGAAATGATTCATCGTGCAGATACAATGCAACTAATATTCAACGGCTTTGTGAAAGCATCGCATAATAGAGCGGAGAGGTGCGATTATGACGCGTGATTTTTTTCCAGCAGATGTTTTAGAACAAGTAAAAACACAGATAGCATCATTTTTGTTACCGGGGAGTGGTGAAATCAGCAGCATCACCAATATTGATCTGCATCCGAGTGGGAAGCATTGTCTTTTTGCGGGAGATTTTTATAACAGCCTCGATGAGGATCGGTATTCTAGCATTGCGATGCTGGATATGGAAACGAGGAATATAACACGGTTGACTTCAAGTAAACATAGAGACTGCTACGCATTTTTCTCACCTGATGGCAATATGATATCGTATCTTTCGGATGCTGATAGTCCGGGGGGGTTACATCCTTATCTATATGATATCCGAAAAAACTGTGGCAGCGTGAGACTGCCGTATTTGGCAGGAAGCACTGAAGAAACAGCTTGGTCTCCAACCGGACGATTGTTGCTGTGCGTTGTTGTTGGTCTTAACAACGAAAAAAAATCAAAGAAGAATGACGCAGTACAAATGCAGCAGCATTCCGCAAAACACTGTTGGGAACCACGTGTAGAGTATAGCCGTCAGGATGAAAGATGGAGAAGGCTGTGGATATATGATTGTGTTTCTGAGCAGTTTTGGAGACCAGATATTGGTGATTGGAACATATGGCACGCTAGCTGGTGCGGTTCCGAGTACGTGGCTGTTTCTACATCACCCTCGTTTTCGGAGAATTCTTGGTACAGCGCGGAACTTCGCGTGGTCAACATCTACAGCGGAGAAAACAAACTGGTCTATAAGCCAAAGGAGCAAATCGGCCATGTCTCCTGCTCTCGGGATGGTAGGTATATCAGTTTCGTGGAGGCGCCGGCCAGCGATCGCGATATCATATTTGGGCAATTGACGATTATAGATACTGAGACATCTCAGACGTTTCATATCGATACGCATGGTGTTGATGTCGCCAGCATCTCATGGTCGGACGAGACACGATTCATTTATGCTGGAGACAGGGATTTGGAACTGGTGGCGGGTTGTTGCGACCTGAACAACGGAATCGCACGTGAATTATATGCTTCCTCAAAGCTCCATTCAGGCGTTGTCTGTCCGGATATATCTGCTTGCGGTGGCGATAGCCTGCTGTTGATGACCGAAAGCTTTACAGAGCCTCAGGGGATAACATATATAAAGGAGGGTCGATGCGAGACCCTTTTCCGTGTTCATAATAAAGGTACGGAAAGAGTTCAAAAGCTTATAGGAAATGTATCCGAGATTCGCTGGACAGCTCCGGATGGGTTACCTTTATCGGGATGGTTATTAGAGCCGAATGGAAAACGGCCACACCCGACAATAATGGCCGTACACGGCGGACCTGTATGGTCAAACCGCAATTGCTGGCAGTCAGAACGGCGCCTGAATTATCTTGTGCTTCTAAAGGCGGGTTATGCTCTGTTTATGCCTAATCCGCGTGGAAGTACCGGAAAGGGTGCTGATTTTATCAAGCGCGTGCGTGGGGATATGGGTGGGCTTGATATGTTCGATTTGCTGTCGGGGATTGACTATTTGACGGCGGAGGGCATCGCTGATCCTGACAGGCTGGGTGTTACCGGGGTAAGTTACGGAGGCTATATGACGGATTGGCTCATAACGCAGGACAAACGATTTAAGGCGGCTGTTTCAGTGTCGGGGATCAGCGATTGGTTAAGCTTCTTCTTTTCAAGCAACGTATCGGCATTTGCTTCAGAATATTTGGGTACTGACCCCAAAACAGATTTGGAATACAGCAAAGAGCGCAGCCCTGTATATTATGCTGATCGCGTAAAAACGCCAATAATGATCGTAACCGGGCTCAAGGATGAATGCGTGCCCGACCATCAGTCTCTTGAATTCTATGGCGCTCTTTCAAAATTAGATAAAGAAACAGCATTGATCGCTTATCCAGAAGAAGGGCACGGTATTTACGGCACTGCAGCTATGGTGGACTTTAGCGCAAGGATGCTGCATTGGTTCAACACCAACATACTTGGCAGCGGGTCGAAGTAATAAATAAAATGGAACAATCCAAAAAAGGAAAACGATAAATGGATTTACAGTTAGATTATGAATATATGCGGCGACTAAGCGCTGACATTCGCATTGAAACGATCAAAGCACTGGCTGAAGCAGGATTTGGGCATATTGGCGGGTCTATGTCTATTGCAGATGTGCTCGCAGTCTTGTACGGCGGTGTTATGCGCATACAACCCGATGATCCGAACTGGGAGAATAGGGACTGGCTGATTCTTTCAAAGGGCCATTGCGGCCCCGCGCTGTATGCGGTGCTTGCACTGAAAGGATATTTCCCGACAGCGGTGCTGAAAACGATTAACCAACCGGGCACCTCCCTTCCAAGTCACTGTGACAGACAAAAGACGCCGGGCGTCGATATGACGACAGGATCACTTGGTCAAGGAATGTCATCGGCCGTCGGCATTGCGCTTGGAAACAAACTCAAAGGGAAGGATAATTATATCTACTGTATTCTTGGAGATGGTGAATTGCAGGAAGGCCAGATCTGGGAGGGCGCAGAGTTTGCGGTGCACCAAGATTTAGATCACTTCATTGTGTTTATTGATGACAATAAAAAGCAGTTGGATGGTCCTACGCAAGAGATCTGCAAAGCCAACAACACGCAGGCGAAGTTTGAAGCCTTCGGATTTCACACACAGAAGATCAAAGGATACGACGTAGAGGAGATTTGTTCCGCCATAGACGAAGCGAAAAGTAAAACCGGCAGCCCTTCGGCTATCATATTGGATACATACAAGGGACTGGGCTGCGATTTTGCTGAAAAGGCAGTTTTTAACCATTATATGGTGGTCAATTGGGATATTGCCAACTCTGCTATAGCGGAAATTGAAATGCGTTTGAAAACCGGGAACTATCCAAGAGGTGATGTTAAATGGGAATGATTTCAAAGGATCATAACATAGATTGCGTGGAAATGCGCGATGCATATTGCAGGGCTTTGATTCGGGTCGCAGAAACAGATCCGCGCATCATAGTGTTGGATTGCGACTTAAGCAGTTCAATGGGTACAATCGCTTTCAAAGAAGCATTCCCTGATCGGCAATTCAATTGCGGTATTCAAGAAGCCAATGCTTGCGGTACGGCAGCGGGCTTGTCAGCGACTGGATTCATACCTTTTTTCCATTCCTTTGCAGCGTTTACTTCTCGCCGAATCTACGACCAGACGTTCATTTCCTGCGCGTATGCGGGTCTCAATGTGAAACTGATCGGTGGGGACGCAGGTGTGAGTGCGGCCGCAAACGGCGGTACGCATATGGCGTTTGAAGACTTTGGAATACTGCGCAATGTTCCAAATATAACGCTTATTGAACCTTCGGACACTGTTATGTTGAAGGAGATTTTACCGCAAGTAGCAGCACATTACGGCGTGGATTACCTTCGAATGCCGCGTAAAAAGGTGCGGAAAATCTATAATGAGGGTTCTCACTTTACGATCGGCGAAGCCGTAGTGCTTTATGAGGGAGTGGATGTTACCATTATCGCAAGCGGCGTAGTCGTCTACGAAGCGCTGCAGGCTGCAACCATTCTTGCGCAGGAGGGCGTGAGTGCTCAAGTGGTAGATATGTTTACGATTAAGCCTATTGACCGCAAATGTATCATCGAAAGCGCGAAAAAGACAGGCGCTGTTGTGACGGCCGAAAACCACAACATTATTAACGGTTTAGGATCTGCTGTAGCGGAAGTACTGAGCGAACACTTCCCAGTTCCTCTGGAACGCGTAGGTGTAAGAGATGAGTTTGGCGAAGTCGGATCGCAAGAATACCTGATGGAGCGTTTTGGCCTTACGGCAAGAACAATATGCGAAAAGGCAAGGGAAGCCATCACTCGAAAAAAAGAGGTTAGTAAGAACTAAATCACAAAGGAGAACGTTACAATGCAAACCGAAACAACAAAACTCTTTATCAACGGTCGATTTGTTGATAGCAAAACAGATAAGTATATGGATATTTACGATCCGTCTACAGGAAATGTTATCGCGCACGCGCCTTGTTGTACTGTAGACGAGGTGAAAACGGCCATTTCAGCTGCCAAAGCTGCGTTTGCTGCATGGTCTGGTACACCTTGTAGCAAACGCGTGGAGGTGCTCTACCGATTTCGGGATCTTCTAAATTTGCATATAGATGAATTGACAGAGTTGCTCTGCCGTGAGCATGGGAAAAACTGGAAAGAATCGCGTGGTGATCTGCTGAAGGTCAAAGAGCCAGTTGAGATCGCATGCGGGGCCCCCTCTTTAATGATGGGTGAGTCGTTTATGAACATGACGCAGGGATTTGATTCGATACTATACCGCGAGCCGGTAGGTGTGTTCGCAGGAATCGTACCCTTCAATTTTCCGGCGATGATACCCATGGGCTGGATTATGCCAATGTGCATTGCTACCGGAAACACACTAGTGCTTAAGGCGTCTTCAATGACGCCTATGACCTCGCTTCGGTTAGCGGCGTTACTTAAGGAAGCGGGGCTTCCCGACGGCGTGGTCAACATTGTGACTTGTTCGAGGTCCGAGGCGGAGTTATTCCTTTCCGACCCGGATATCAAAGGCATTACATTTGTGGGATCTTCTTTGGTCGGCCTTCATATTTATTCTGAAGCAGCAAAACACGGAAAACGAGTACAATGTTTATGCGAAGCGAAAAATCACGCGCTGGTTTTGGAAGATGCGCCGATCCAGCGTACAGCCGCCGGCATTATCAACTCCGCGTTCGGCTGCGCTGGAGAGCGCTGTATGGCGTTGCCCACAGTGGTGGTACAAGAAAATATTGCTGACAAACTGGTCGAGGAGCTTATCAAGCAAGTAACCATAAAAAGGATCGGTCCGGCATACGACAAACTAACCGATATGGGCCCGGTAGTGACGGATGCACACAGAAAGTCAGTCTTGGATTGGATCGAGAAAGGGATACAAGAGGGAGCCCGTTTGGTGTTGGACGGTCGTAACATCACCGTTAGCGGCTATGAAAATGGCTTCTATCTGGGGCACACAATTTTTGATCATGTTACCGAGCAAATGAGTATAGGCCGAGAGGAAATATTCGGACCGGTGCTGTGCATTAAACGCGTGAAGAACTTTGAAGAAGGTCTTGCGGTTATGAATGCAAGCCGATTTGCTAACGGCTCAGTCATTTTTACACAAAACGGCTATTATGCGCGTGAATTCGCTCGATGTACCCATGGCGGTATGGTTGGCGTCAACGTGGGCATCCCCGTGCCCGGAGGAATATTTCCCTTTTCGGGGCATAAAAACTCATTCCTAGGAGACTTGCATTGTCTCGGCAAGGATGGGATGCGGTTTTATACTGAATCAAAGGTTGTTACCACCCGTTGGTTTGATGAGCATGAAATCGAAAAAACACAGATAGACACCTGGGACGGCGCTATGTAGGAACCCAATCTCACATACGCTCTTTAGGAAGATGACTTCATTGATTGTGAGGTTTCCCCCAATCGTAGTCCAGTCTGAATGAGTTAAAATCGATGTTTAGACGGCCTCGGAGCCCGATTTCCGGGTAAATTCGGCCGGCGTCAGGTATTCAAGTAGCGCTGTGCGGACGGAACTCGTTGCAGTCCCTTCGCCAGCGCTCTATTTTGTCTCTGGCGTCCTCCAGAGACAGAAATGTGTTCATGTTCAGGCATTCATCCCGGAAGCTGCCGTTGAAGGATTCAATGTGCGGGTTGTCCGTCGGCGTGCCGGGGCGGGAGTAATCGAGCTTGACTTTGTAAAAGTATGCTCAGGCGTCCAGCGCCCGGGAGATAAACTCAGGCCCGTTATCGACCTTGATTCGTTGAGGTAGCCCGCGGGCCGTCTTGACTTTTTCCAGTTCTTCGCAGACTTGTTCGCCTTTGATCGATTTATCCACGCAAATAGCCAGATTTTCCCTGCTGAACGTGTCTAGTACCGTCAACGCCCTGAATCGCTTCCTTACAGAGGCTATTTCCCTGATTCTCATCCGTGAAAAGGCCTGCTCGTCCCGGTTCGGCTGCCTCCGGTGCCAACTCCGGTTGGTTCGCAATACTCTGCAGCTCCTGCGTTCGCTCGCTTCGAAACGTTCCTGCAGGTACCGCACCGCTTCCCGCTTGTCGGCAGGCCTTA
The DNA here is from genome assembly GCA_963675855.1 of Christensenellaceae bacterium. Lineage (GTDB taxonomy): Bacteria > Bacillota > Clostridia > Christensenellales > CAG-138 > UBA7703. The sequence goes on along the minus strand of OY776633.1, from coordinate 2,534,393 downwards.
GAATTTTTTTGTCAGTACGTCCTGCAGCATCAGCTTATCAAGGCTCAGATCCGCCGCCAGCTTTTTCAGCTTGGCATGCTCCTCTTCGAGCTGCCGGAGCCATTTCATGTCGCATGGCAGCATCCCGCCGTATTTATTTTTCCAGCGGTAAAATGTCTGCTCCGCGATCCCGAGCTTCCGGCACACCTCCGATATCGGCGTGCCCAGTTCCGCCTGCTTCAATGCAAAGGCAATCTGTTCTTCCGTGTACTTGCTCTTCTTCATTTCGTCCACCTTTTCCTTTTTCTCAGTTTATCATTTTCTCTTTATTTAGGTGGACTACTTTTTTGGGGAGCAGGTCACTAGTAGGTTTTCGACCAATTCTGTGCTTTAATACAACCTCCAAACAACGCAAAAACCGCCCGAAATGGGCGGTTTTTTATTTGGTTGCGGGGGAAGGATTTGAACCTACGACCTCCGGGTTATGAGTGCGTACTTATGCAGCTTATGGTTATTAATATGCGGTCATAATTGAAGATAATCGCCGATGTCTGCGGATAATCGAAAATGTATTTTTGATTACTATTAATGATTATAAGCCGTTATTGATGGCGATAAACATCAAATAAACATCAAGTAGTAGATTTCAGTTGCTCATTATTTATCTGATATAGGAACGGGTTGAGCCTTATATCCCGACTGGCTAAACTTGCACGAAGTGATACAATCGGGATAATTTCTTCGTGCTTCTTAGGTCATTTCATGTCGCTTGGCAGCATCCCGCCGTATTTTTTCTTCCAGCGGTAAAACGTCTGTTCCGCCATCCCAGTTTCCTGCACACCTCCGATATCGGCGTGCCAAGCTCCGCTTGCTTCAGTGCGAAGGCGATCTGCTCTTCCGCGTACTTGCTCTTCTTCATTTCATCGTCCACCCCTTTTTTTGATTTTACTATCTTTTTCTCTTTTTGAGTGGACTCACCTCTCTTCAATACACCATATTCCCATTACTATTCTCTTCTGGGAGTAAAGTTTTCAATTACAATGCTTGGCTCATTTTCGCTAACCAAAAACACATGCAATGAAACATCTTGACAGGGGTTTAAACAGCTACTATAATGAAACAAGTAACAAATGAAACCAAGTAACATAAAGAGGAGGCAGTAAATGTCAGATCATTTTAAAGGTTCAGTAAGACCATTATCTTTCGAAGAATACTCGGAAAAATACAAAGATTTTTTTGTGATGAAGAGAGAAAACGGAATTATTGAAGCGAGGCTTTGCACCAATGGCGGTCCCTTTCAACACACATGGGCGGGTCATGCTGCTTGGAGCCAAGCATGGCTTGATATTGGAAACGACCCAGAAAATGAAGTTCTTATCATCACCGGAACGGGCGATAAGTTTTACACTATTCCTTACTCGAAAAACCCAGAAACACGAAAGAAGGAAGGAAACTGGGAAAATCTGCCTTTCAAAGATTGGTCAACTGATCATATGATGAAGCAATACAAAGATTCGTATAAAAGTCTGGAGAATTTGATTTTTCATATGGATATTCCGACGATCGCCGTTGTAAACGGACCTGGTTCACATACGGAATTTGCTTTAGCATGTGATATTACACTATGTGCGGATGATGCCTATTTTTTTGAGAATCACTTCATTTTTGGCGTCGCTCCAGGCGATGGAATGTTTTTGATTATGCAGAAATTGCTAGGATTAAAAAAAGCTAATTACTACATGTATACCGGTAATAACATTGGAGCAGAACAAGCAAAAGAACTCGGTCTGGTGAACGAAGTTCTTCCAAGAGAAACTCTTTTAGAAAGAGCTTGGGAACTTGCGCGGGAAATGATGAAACGTCCCAGAGGATGCCGCTATATGACAAGCCAAATTGCCAAACGCCCGTGGAAACAGCTCTTTACTCAGGATTTAGAACACCACATGATGCACCAGCATTTTGACATGGCAGCGGAACCGGGAACCGGAACACCAGAATTGCGTAAATACTTGCCGGAGAAGGTGCCTTTGATATGTATTGACGAAGAATAATCTCCGTAATAATTAACGAAAAAATGGTGAATCCCTCGATGTTTCGGGGGATTCACTGTTTACGGAAGACAAAACAGCACCTTTGGGATTATCAGGTTTTTATTTGGATCGCTCCGTTTTCTGCTAACAATCGGCAAAGTACGAGTATTATTTTAATTGAAACAAGTAAGACCGCGTAGACAGAAATCAAGCTAAATCATCTGGAAATAAGTATTAATGAAACAGGATGTCTGACAGAAAAGTCTGCAAGCCTTCGGGAGCATAAGGGTGATGAACTTTGAAATGCTATTTGGCATTAGCAAAAGAATCACACGCATATACATGTAAGATGAGGTCAATCAAGAGATTCATATTCTATTATACGATACTAATCTTTGATGTGATCACAAATATTAAACTATTTGAATAAAAGTGCAATAAAACGAAAAGCCAAACAATCGAAACGATTGTTTGGCTTTTTCAAGCGTAAGAACGGTTGCTTAGAAGGCGATTAAACGTCTTCGCTTACTGCAATGGGGACGGGATCGGTAGGTTCTGCAATTGCTTTGATCTTGATTCTAAGAGACAGGAAAAAGAGAACTAAGGCCAAAATCGCCATGACGATTTGAGAGATAAATGCCGTAATATATGTTCCTGTTACTTCGTAGAGGACATTACCGAGAGGTGGGCCAATGGCATATCCGAAAAAGCTGATGCCAAAGATAATGCCCATAATAGCCCCCATGTTCTTTGTTCCGAACACTTTGCCGACCATAAGGGGCAATGGCAAGGAGGCCATAACGAGACCCAAACCAAACAGAATGGCAGAAATCCAGATTACAACCATCGCTTGACTGAGGATAATGAGCAAAACAGAGACAACAAAGAGACCGATACCTAAAACGTTGACAACATTAATGCCAAACTTGTCGTGAATGAAGCCCATGACAATGTTTGAAATTGTGTTGAATACAGCCGCTAACCCGATAATCGATCCTACAACCACGATGTCGAGACCTCTGTCCGACAGGTAGGGGGGCAGTATCGCTTGGAAGGCTGGTAGTGAAAGGCCAAGGAAAAGACCGGCAATAACAAGCAACCAAAAGTTAATTGTTTTAATTGCTTGTTTGCGGCTAAGCCCGTCCAACGCTTCTTGCTTAGCTTCTTTTTTAGCACCCTCATTTGTTGTAACTTCACCTGTGCCGTATGGCTCTAAACCAACATCAGAAGGCTTAGAACGAATGAATATCAAAGCCAAAACCAAAGCACCGGCCATAACAAAAGCGCTGAACAGGAAGGAACGATTGTATCCATAATCACGTATCCATGAACTAATCAAGGGCAACAACACCATCGCTCCTGCGCTTGGAGCAGACATGATGAATCCCATGATAATTCCTTTGCGCTTAACAAACCAGTTGGATATGATTGCAGCACACATGGTTGTTGCAGTGAAAGTGTAACCAATACCAAACAAAAATCCACTGATATAGAATAGCACAATCGACTTCGAGAAAGAAAAAGTTACGCATGATATAGCTGCAAAGCAAAGACCGATGGTGGTCATATTCTTAAGCCCAAGTTTTTCTTGCAAAGGGCCAAAGAGCATGCTGCCCACAAAGATAGTGAGAGCAGCAATTGTTGTTACAAGAGAATATGCCGAGCGAGTTACACCGAGCGCTTCGGATACGGGAACGGTATACAGGCTCAAAGGGGCTATACCTGCGCCACCAATAACGAAAAACATGACAAAGGTGGCAGCGGCAACAACCCAACCGTAGTAGAGTTTCTTCCTCATATGGTTCCTCCAATATTAAGTTTTGCGGATAGAGATAGAGAACGAAAGCTCAACAAGAAGAATAGAATGTGTATCAGTGGTATGAATAGACTAATCTAAGGGCAATCCGGCTTCCAGGTGCTTCAGGTTTTCGGCTAATAACGAAAAATATCGCTCAATGAAACCTTCGGCGCTGTCTTGCTCCGCGGTGAGCCAAGCAGAAATACCAATGCCTGTGATTGCACCAGCGAAGTTGCGAACAGTAAAATCGTCAGCGCTTTTTCCCGTTCTTTCGGCAAGGAGCTCCCTGATTAAATCGTACTTTTCTGCCAGCCTAATCATCATAGCTGTTTTAAGTTCTGGGATAGTCCTCAACAGCAGATGGCGCTCACTTAGGAGAATGCGCTCTTGCGGATCGGCCTCGTTGACTAGTTTCTGAAAAGTGGCAAGTAAAGCTTGAATGAGAGTTAGATCGTTCGGCTGTTGACGTGTTAAATCATAAACAGACAGTTCAAACATGTCGCCCATCACAACTTCTGCTTTTGTCGGAAAGTAACGAAAGAAAGTGATTCTTGATATTTCCGAGGCGCGTGCGATCTCCTCAATGGTTGTTGCCTCATATCCTTGTTTGGCAAACAAACGAAGAGCATTTTTTTGGATTGTGTTCTTCGTTTTAAGCTTTTTTTCTTCTCGCCAACTTAAATTATTTTGCTTTTTTGATTTAGTTTCTTGCATGCCGACATTATACTTTTTTCAATTCTTCGATGTCAAGGTAATGCTGTCTTGCAACGATTTTGTCAGTTGTCATCCGCAATCAACTAACATGAATATTTATTGCAAGTTGTTTTACACTTCAATATAAGAAATGAAAACAAGGCAACGAATGGTTTAACAACACCTCCCATTAGTGACGTTTTAAGTGGTCTTGCAACAAATGAAACCAAGTAATAATTGATACTCAGTATATTTATAAATTTTCGTTTTGTCAACCACTATTTTTGTAAGATACATAGAAACTTGGTAATTAAATCGAACACGCTAAATTTGGCGCTTGACGTAATAACGAAACAAGTATATATTGAAACAAGTATCATATTGTGCGTAGAGATAAAAAGTCGTATCCTAATTAACTTATGCATGTGAAGGATGTACATATTATGAGAATTGTTGACGAGATATCAAGGATTATCGAAGAAAAAAAAGATGTATTTATCAAAGCAAGCGATACAATATGGGGGTTTGCCGAAAAAGGGTTCAAGGAATACAAGTCATCGGAATTGCTGCGTGATATTTTGCGACAGGAAGGATTTCATGTTGAAGAAAAGGTCGCCGGTATCGAAACCGCCTTTATCGGCAGCTTTGGACACGGACGACCCGTGGTTGCGATGCTGGGTGAGTTCGATGCGCTGTCAGGATTGAGCCAGGAAGGTGGCATCGCCGAGAAAATGCAGGCAATTGAAGGTGGAAATGGCCATGGTTGTGGACATAACTTGTTAGGCGTAGGTGCTTTGGCGGCAGCGATCGCAATTAAACGATATATGGAAGAGAATGACCTTTCCGGTATGGTTCGCTACTATGGTTGCCCAGCAGAAGAAACAGGTTTTGGAAAAACATTCATGGTTCGAGAAAAGCTATTCAATGATGTGGACTTCACAATAGGTTGGCATCCGGCAACTATGAATGCTATTATTGCAGCGCCACTTATGGCCATACTAAAGATGCATTGCCGGTTCTCCGGCAAAGAAGCGCATGCGGCATTTGCGCCGTCATTGGGGCGCAGCGCACTGGACGCGCTTGAATTGATGCATGTTGGCGTGAATTTTCTACGGGAACATATGATCGACAAGGCGCGCATACATTATGCGATTACAAACCCCGGTGAGCAGGATCCGAATATCGTGCAGTCCGAAGCGGAAAATTTTCTTTTTATCCGAGCGCCAAAAGTAGAACAAGCAAAAGAGTTATATGAAAGGGTTGTGAATATTGCTAAAGGCGCTGCGTTGATGACTGAGACACAAGTTGAAATCAAATTCGAAGGTGGTTGCTCCGACTTGATTCCCAATAATACGCTGTCGAAGGTCCTGTATGATCAGTTCATGTTAATCGGCGCTCCACCTTTTGATGAAAGCGATGAAGAACTTGCAAAGGAATTCGCAAGTACGATTTCTGAGAAGGAGAAACTGGGAGATTTTCGCCAGAACCCGGTGTTAAAAGGTAAACTTCTAGCTGATACCATTAACCCATATTTCGAGATGAAGGAAGTGATCGCAGCATCTTCAGATGTCGGTGATGTTACCTGGCTCGTTCCGTCAGCTCAGTGCTTCGTTGCTTGCGCCACACTCGGCACACAAGGGCATTCCTGGCAATTTACAGCACAAGCGAAATCTTCCATTGCATATAAAGGAATGTTAACTGCTGGGAAATTGTTGGCGGCTACCTCAATCGAGGTAATGAGGAACAAGAAAATAATTATTCAGGCAAAAGAAGAATTGAAAGGGCGACAAGCCGACATACCATATCAGAGCCCAATGCCGCATAGTTATCGGGAAATGAAAAACACCATTTAACATCAATATAAACAACTAAATGGAATTTGCTCCTATACGTTCATTTTTGTGATGTGTTTGGCGTACGCAAACAATTACTTGAGTGATATTAAACAAAAAGAAAGGAAACAAGGGTATGAGTTTTACAGAAATTGCAAATTCGTCTGTTTTGTTAATTATTGTGCTGATTCCGCTTTTGGTCTGCGCCTTTCAGGCGGTTTACTTTTGGCGGCTAGGAAGTAAAGAGGCAAAAATCAGGGATTTTCCAAAGGGTACAGTGAAAAAAGTTGTTGCAAACAGCGCGATTATTTCAATTATCCCATCTCTGCCAATTGTCATCACACTGGCTGTAATGATGCCGATTCTTGGCAAGTATATCCCATGGCTCAGATTGTCCGTCATGGGATCGGCTACATATGAAAGCATCGCAGCAGAAACAGCTGTGAAATCGTTCGGTTTGGGTAGTTTGGGAACGGCGGTCATAACGCCCACTGTGTTTGTAAGTATGGTTTGGGTCATGACGCTAGGCGTTATGACAAGTTCTGTGCTGTGTATTCTTTTTCTCAAATCGTATGATAAAAAACTGGTGGCTTTTAAAGAAAAAGGCGGATTCCTGGCCATTGCGGGGGGAGCGCTACTCATCGGCATCCTGTCGATATTATTTATTCCGTACCTGATGAATATTAAAAATCCCGTCGGGATCATAACTGCGGTCATTGCCGGCGGATTTGCGCTGCTTTTCGAGTTTCTCTCGAAAAAAACAGGCAACAAAACGCTAAATCAGTTCAGTTTTCCACTAAGTCTGATTTTGGGTATGGGTTCAGCAATATTCGTTAACGGATTATTTGCGTAAGGAGGATATTACAAATGAGTAAAAGTAGTGCAATATTGAGCGCGTATGATGTAAAGGTCCACAAATTTGGAAGGATTAGCACGATAGTTTTAATTTTTTCTCTGATAGCTGTACCGGCAATGATGTCTTTGATTTGGAAAATCGGTTTGGATATCGGCGGAACGGCAGCGGCGCTGATGGGAGTTTTCATATTGATGTTTGTTATTGGTACAATCGAGTTTTTCGGTTATCCGCCTATCATCGGGCCGGGGGCGTCCTATCTTGCGTTTACTACGGGAAATATCATTAATATGAAACTGCCGGTTGCCGTAAGCAGCGTTGGCATCTCCGGTTTTGAGCCCGGCTCAAAAAATGCTGAGATTGTTTCGATGATTGCCGTCGCGGTTTCTTCGTTGGTAACCATGGTGATTTTATTTATCGGAATGCTTTTCCTGAGTATGATTTTACCGGTTTTACAATCCCCAATTCTTACACCTGCGTTTGAAAACTTCATGCCTGCTTTGTTAGGCGCTCTGGCGGTACCGCTGTTTGTAAGCGAGATTAAAACAGCATGGGTGCCGATATTGATCGCGGCTATTGCAACACTTGCCTTGGGATACGCTTTCGTAACCAATTATGTACCGTTTTTAATGCCGGTTTTTCTTGCTATTGCTGTCCTTGCGAAATACGTGCAATATAGAAAGGTGAAAAAAGCAAAAGAGAATGAAGCGAAAACCTGACTGAAACGAGGATCAGACACAATCTGATTGAAAAGCGCTCATTCGCTTCGACATAACGAAAGATGACAAAGCCTCCGCCATCGAAAATCCCAAGTTGTTTTCGAGTCATGGTGGCGGAGGCAAACAAACATATTTTGTAATACAGGGGGTTGCATTTTGAGCAAGCAAGACAAGTTTGATATAGTCATTCATAATGTGTTGGTAGTTGATGGTACGGGAGATAAGCCGTATAAATCCAATATTGGCATCAAAGATGATCGGATCAGTTATATTGGGCTAAATGATGCAGAAGCAAACACATTAATAGAAGGGGATAATCTCGTTGCCGCGCCTGGCTTTATTGATACGCATGCACATGACGACGGATATATTTTCAGAGACAACTCACTATCGGCGAAACTTTCACAGGGAATTACAACCGATATTTCAGGAAATTGCGGGATTTCAATCGCACCTATCGACGAAAAACATCTGATCGAATTCAAGCACCTGACGGGTGGTATGCTGGACGTTCCGTTTCTATCCGAGTTTACATCATTCGGTAAATTCATGAATCGCGTTGAAGCATTAGTGCCAGGAATTAACACAGGATTCTTCGTAGGCCTGAATACTATCCGTCTTGCGGTAATGGGATTAGAACCACGCCAGCCGACCGAAAAAGAGCGCAGTAGAATAAAAGAGTATATAATCGAAGCGCTTGATAGCGGAGCTGTAGGATTGTCAACTGGAATGGCATATCCACCCGCCAGCTATTCGAACCCGGAAGAGATCCTCGAATCAGTAGAAATTCTTCGCGAAAAAGGTGGCGTATATGCAAGCCACATAAGGAGCGAAGGCGATGATCTTGTGAAATCCGTTGAGGAAGTAATAAATGTTGGCAGACGCACTGGAGTACCGGTTATTATTTCACATCATAAAGCACTGGGCAAGAATAATTGGGGGAAGGTTCTGACGACGCTGGACATGATTGACCGTGCTAACCAAGAAGGAATCGAGGTTGGCCTGGACGTTTATCCGTACACTGCAAATTCGACCGGGTTTATATACATCCTTCCCCCTAGTTATCGAGGAGAAAATCGAGAAAAACTACTCAAACAACTCTCCGATCCAAGCACTAGAGAAATCATCAAAAATGAAATCTTTAGCAATAAAGAGCATTTTGAAAACATGATTTTGTATTGCGGGTTGGAAAACATCCTGATTGCTGTGGCACCGGCTACACCTGACGCGGTGGGAATGACCGTGGCCGAGTATGCTGATATGATTCATGCTGAACCGTTTGATGTCGCTTTGGATCTTCTGATTCAAAACGACTTGAACGTCCTAGCGGTGTATTTCAGTATTTCGCAACGCGATATGGAAGCAGTTCTCCAACATCCTTTTACGGCAATTGGCACGGATGGTATGCCGATTGAGAATTCAATTACGCACCCTCGTTTAAAAGGAACGTTTCCTCGTATTTTAGGGCGGTATGTTAGAGAAAAACATGTATTGACGTTGGAAGATGCTGTTAGGAAGATGACTTCTTTGCCTGCAAGAAGATATGGGCTAAAAAACAAAGGTCAGATCAAGGAAGGATTTGATGCTGATCTGGTATTGTTTGATGCTGTCAGGATTATCGACCATGCGGATTATATTGACTGTTATGCGGAAAATGAAGGTATTCAACAGGTGATTGTCAATGGGAAGGTGGCATGGAACAATAATAAATATACAGGAATTGGCTCTGGGCAGCTTCTCAAACGTGTCTGAATACCGAATCAACGGACGCTCATACGGAACCAGTTTAACAGAATTTATGGGTGCACTTTTTTCGATAGGGATGCTTGCAAGCGCCCAAACTTGTTATAAACTCTATTGAAAATGATATATCATCATCGCGAACATCGGATTACTCGCCATATTCTTCCTGAACCCATAACTGCGCATATTCCATAAACCTTTGCGTTATTGCTGAAAGTGACTTTTGGTTCTTAAAGGCTATCGCGATATTCCTGTATGCGGGTACATCGAGCGGCTTTCGAACAACTTTGAGCATCGAGTTTTTCAGCATAAGTTCGGGTAGAATGCTGATTCCGAGTCCGCTATCCACCATCGCGATAATAGCATAATCATCTTTCACGACAAACTGGGTGGCAGGTGTTATATGAGTTTTTTCGAAAATCTCTGACATTTCATCGTTAATGCCATCATCCAGTCTGATATAAGGATATTTCGATAATGCTGAAACTGGGAATTTTGTCTTCCCTGCCAATTCATGATGCTTTGGAAGAATTGCAAGAATCGGATCCTTCCTAAGGAAGATGGACACATAATTCTGATCTGTTGGCTGCCTTATAAAAGCACAATCAATGCGTCCGCTGACAAGCCATTCCTCATTATCTTTGTTGGTGCCGTGAAGTAATTCAAACTGAATTTTCGGGAAATCATCTCGGAATTTCTTCAAAATTCCAGGTAGCCATTGACCTGACACGCTAGTAAAAGTTCCGACTCTGACTAGTCCGCATTCCAACCTTTGTAACTCTTGGACTTTTGTGTTAAGCGTGTATTGCGAGCTGCAAACAGAATGAAAGTATGGCAGAAGTTGAATTCCATCGGATGTTATACGGATCCCCATGCGATCGCGAATCAGCAATTTGACGCCAAGCTCATTTTCGAGCGAGTTAAGCATATGACTGATTCCCGATTGCGTATAGCCAAGGGATTCAGCAGCTCGTGTCAAGCTTCCTAATTCAATTGTTTTTATCAAAGCTTCATATTGTGAGAAGCTCATTATACTATCCTCCAAACATGAGAAAATAACATGAAAAACATGAAAAACATGCGCTTTACTAATCTTACCATTTTTATTATATTTCAATTGATGCAAGATTTCAACAAGAACAAAAAAAGATTATAAACGGGTTCTTGAAGAAATCAAACAAGTTTTACCATTCGGAGCATGATGTATACGCTATGGATACCAATATAAAAATTAGACCGGTTTGGGCGGAAATCAATCTGGACGTTCTGGCTCATAACATGAGGGAAGCGAGACGGCTTGCGAAGCCATCTGCTTTGGTCATGGGGGTTGTGAAAGCAGATGCGTATGGTCATGGCGCGACAATAGTCTCGAAGACACTCATCGAGAATGGTGCAGATATGCTCGGCGTAGCTATACTTAACGAAGCAATAGAATTAAGAAAAGCCGGATACACTGTACCGATATTGATTCTAGGATATACAAATTCCGAACAGTATGCCGAGTTGATTCGGTTTGGTATTGAACAAACGATTTATGATTATGAAATGGCAGTATTATTATCGGAGGAAGCGAAAAGACAAAAAGAGAAAGTGAAGATTCATATAAAAATCGACACTGGCATGAGAAGATTAGGATTCGAACCGAATGTTGAATCAGTAGATACAATTTTGAGAATCAGTAAACTGGAGAACTTGGACATCGTAGGTATTTTTTCACATTTTTCTGAGGCGGATAGCAAAGACAAACAGTTTTCAGAAGAACAGTATCGTAAATTCATGTGGGTGTGCGAACGACTCGATGACGCGAATCTGATCATCCCAATCAAGCATATTGCTAACAGTGCGGCAATTATTGATTTACCAGAAACGCATATGGATATGGTGCGAGCGGGAATAATGCTATATTGCTTGTCACCATCTATCGAGAATATTAGAGCTGCTGATTTAAAACAGGCAATGACGCTAAAGGCAAGGATCAGTAATGTGAAAAGTATCAGCGCAGGAGAAAGCGTTGGATATGGCAGAGCATATTTTGCAGACAAACCAACCGTCGTGGCTACGTTACCGATCGGCTATGCAGATGGATATACAAGAAAACTCACTGGAAAAGGATATGCATTGGTACACGGAAAGAAGGCGCGGTTGATTGGCAGGATCTGCATGGATCAATGCATGCTGGATGTTACAGCTATAGAAGATGTTAGGATTGGCGATGAGGCAGTATTATTTGGCGAACAAGGAGACAAACGTATTACAATTGACGAGTTAGCCATGAAACTGGGTACCATAAACCATGAGATAGTATGTTCGATCAGTAGACGGGTACCGCGCGTTTATATAAAAAACAATATGGTTGTAGATTATACGGATTATTTAATATCGAGTGATAATGAGGAAGGTTGATTTGTAACCGGACAATAAAACTTTATAAAAGAAATGTACGAACGTATAGATATGATATCCACTCAAAACAAGATTTGTGTCATAAGGAGTAATGTTGACAATGAAATACGATCGCAGTTACAATTTTTCCGCCGGACCGGCGACAATGCCCGTAGAAGTACTAGAAGAAGTCGCTGCTGAAATGATGAACTACAAGGGCAGCGGAATGTGTGTCATGGAGATGTCCCACCGCTCCAAAGCATATCAGACCATCATAGACGAAGCGGAAGCGGACCTGCGCGAACTCATGGGGATTCCGGACAACTACAAGGTACTTTTCATTCAGGGAGGCGCTACGCTGCAGTTTGCGATGATCCCGATGAATCTGATGAAAAATGGCGTTGCGGACTATATCGTGACCGGCGCGTGGTCGAAAAAGGCTACCGCGGAGGCGAAGAAGTACGGCAAGGTCAACGTCATCGCCTCCAGCGCGGATAAAAACTTCAGCTACATGCCGGACCTCGACAACCTCTCGATCAGCCCGGACGCGGACTATGTTTACATCTGCGAAAACGAAACCATTCATGGCACGACCTACGCGAGTCTGCCGGATACGAAGGGCAAGATCCTCGTTTCCGACCAGTCGTCCATGTTTTTAAGCAAACCCTGCAACGTGAGCGATTACGGCATGATCTACGCGGGCGTGCAGAAGAACGTCGGCCCGGCGGGCATGGTGGTCGCCATCATCCGCGAGGACCTCATTCGCAAGGACCCTGCCGGAAACGGTGCCTACCTATATGCGCTACGACACGCATGCGGAAAACGGCTCCATGTACAACACGCCGAACTGCTGGGCGATCTATGTCTGCGGTAAGGTGTTCAAGTATCTCAAAAAGATCGGCGGGCTAACTGCCATGCAGGCGATCAACGAGGACAAGGCGAAGGTATTGTACGACTTCCTCGATGCAAGCAGGATGTTCACCGGCACCGTCGAGAAGAAATACCGCTCGCGCATGAACGTTCCGTTCGTGACGGAAAGCGGCGAGCTGGACGCGAAGGTTGTCGCCGCGACGAAAGCCGCCGGATACGACAATCTCAAAGGCCACAAGAGCGTCGGCGGCCTGCGCGCGTCGATCTACAACGCCATGCCGAAGGAAGGCGTTGTCGCGCTCGTAGACTTTTTGAAGAAGTTCGAAGCGGAAAACCTGTAACGGACCGGGACCAAAGGAGTAAACGACATGATTAAGATTCTAGCCAGCGACGGCATGGACAAAGGCGCGATCGCCGCGCTCGAAGCCAAGGGCTGCCAAGTGGACGTGAAGTTCTACGATTCGGACGCGCTCTGCGAAGCGGTCAAGGGGTACGACGTGCTCATCGTGCGCAGCGCGACCAAGGTGCGCGAAGCGCAGATCGACGCGGCGTGCATGACCGGAACGCTGAAGCTCATCATCCGCGCGGGCGTGGGCATCGACAACATCGACAAGGTCTGCGCGGAGGGGAAAGGCATCTCTGTGTGCAACACGCCAAGGGCGAGTTCGGACGCGGTCGCGGAACTCGCGCTGGCTCACATGCTTTCCTGCGCGCGGTTCATCTCCGTCGCCGGTCACACCATGCGTGAAGGCAAATGGGAGAAGAAATCCTATGTCGGCATAGAGCTCTCCGGCAAGACCGTCGGTATCGTCGGTTACGGCCGCATCGGTCAAGCACTCGGACGTCGCTGCCAGGCGCTCGGCATGAACGTGCTGGCCTACGACATCTATAAAGTGCCCGAACTCGAATGCGACACCATGCGCTATGTCGAGATGGATGAACTGCTCAAGTCCTCGGACGTCATCTCGCTGCACGTACCCTCGCTGCCCGGGCATCCGGTGATCAGCCGCGAGAACCTCGCCATCATGAAAGACGGCGTGATCATCATCAACACCTCCCGCGGAACGAACGTGGACGAGGCGGCGCTGCTCGAAGCGCTCGAGAGCGGCAAGGTGTACGCCGCGGGCCTGGACGTGTTCGCCGAGGAACCGAGCAAGAACGAAGCGCTCTACAAGCACCCGCGCGTCAGCGGCACGCCGCACATCGGCGCATCCACCAGGGAAGCGCAGGCGCGCATCGGCGCCGAGATCGTGGAACTGATTTCGAAGGCGCTGAAAATATAACCCAAACATACAATCAGAAAGGAAAAAGCATGAACGCCTATATCGCGCGGGTATTGGAAGAGGTCAGGAAGAAGAACGCAAGCGAGCCGGAATTTCTGCAAACGGTGGAGGAGGTATATTCCTCGCTGGAAGCGGTGGTGAACAAGCATCCGGAATATGAAAAGCTCAGCCTGCTGGAACGCATGGCGGAGCCGGAGCGGGCGATTTCGTTTCGCGTGACGTGGGTGGACGACGCGGGCAAGGTGCAGGTCAACCGCGGCTACCGCGTGCAGTTCAACGGCGCGATCGGCCCGTACAAGGGCGGCATACGGTTCCACCCTTCGGTCAACCTTTCGATCATGAAGTTCTTAGGTTTCGAGCAGACGTTTAAAAACAGCCTGACGAGCCTGCCGATCGGCGGCGGCAAGGGCGGCAGCGACTTCGACCCGCGCGGCAAGAGCGACGGGGAGGTCATGCGCTTCTGCCAGGCGTTCATGAACGAACTCTACCGCCATATCGGCCCGGACGTGGACGTGCCCGCGGGAGACATCGGCACGGGCGCGCGCGAAATCGGCTATCTTTTCGGGCAGTACCGCCGCATCAAGGGCGGCTACGAACCCGGCGTGCTGACAGGAAAAGGCCTGAGCTTCGGCGGCAGCCTGATCAGGCCGGAAGCGACGGGATTCGGCGCGGTGTACTATATCAACGAAGTATTCAAGCACGAAGGCGACAAGATGGAAGGCAAGACGTTTGCGCTCTCGGGCTTTGGCAACGTATCGTGGGGCGTGGCGAGAAAGCTCGAAGAACTCGGCGCGGTGGCGATTACGCTGTCCGGACCTGACGGGTATGTGCATGACCCGAAAGGCGTACTCGGAAAGAAAATCGATTACCTCGTCGAAATGCGCAACAGCGGCCGCGACAAGGTGAAGGACTACGCGGACCGCTACGGCTGCGCGTTTTACCCGGGCGAGAAACCCTGGGGCGTGAAGGCGGACGTATACTTCCCCTGCGCGACGCAGAACGACGTGAACATGCTCTCGGCAAAGAAGATCGCGGCGAGCGGTTCGAAATACTACATCGAGGTGGCGAACATGCCGACGACGAACGACGCGCTGGCATACCTGATGGAGCAGAAGCACATGATCGTGGCGCCCAGCAAGGCGGTGAACGCGGGCGGCGTGGCCACCAGCGCGCTGGAGATGAGCCAGAACAGCCAGAGACTGAGCTGGAGCGAAGCGGAAGTGGACGAAAAGCTGCACAGCATCATGAAGAACATCCACGACAACTCGGCAAAGGCGGCGGAGGAGAACGGACTTGGCTACAACCTCGTGGCCGGCGCGAACATCGCGGGCTTTGCCAAAGTGGCCGACGCCATGATCGCGCAGGGCGTGATCTGAAAACGGCAACCGATACGCCAGTTTGATTGAAAAATATAATTCCAGTATGAATCGCAGTACAAACGATGTGACTTACAGGAAAATTTAAACAGAAAAACAGAGAAGGAAACAGCTTTTATATTTATTATGGAATACGGAAAATGATCAGAATCCGGGAGGCGCTGATGCGTTCGAAATTCAAGCAAAAACTGACAAATATATTAGGATTTATTGAATTTATCATCGCCATGCTCATAATGGCTGCAATTCTGCTGGGGATTATCAGCTTAATTATGGAAATGGGGATTTTCAGAGGCGAACGACTCGAAAATGTTGATTTTGCAGCATTCTTATCCGGCACGCTTTCGCTGGTGATAGGGATTGAGTTTACACGCATGCTCATCAAACACTCGGCGGATGCTGTTATAGAAGTTCTGCTTTTCGCGATTGCGCGGCAATTGGTTACTGCGCACATAGCCACCTGGGAATCATTGATTGGCATCATTGCAATTGCAGTCGTGTTTGCAACACGGAAATATTTATTTGCCAGTGATTTTCAAACATCGGATCTTTTTATATTTAACGCTTCGAAACCCATCGCACAAGTAAACCGCATTGCTCAAATCAATCTGCCTGACCCGGGTGAAGAAACAATCGGCTCATATATGGAAGGAAAGCTTGCCGCATTATCCCATCCTTTGGAAGAAGGAGCAAGAGTAACGGTTGGGCACGTCCGTTTGCGTATCGCTACTATGAAAAACGATGCTATCGACACAGTGAACATACTGAAAAGAGTAGATAGCGAAGAAGTATAGACTTTATTACACAGCATCTATGTAAAACACAAAAATTGAATATGTATAGAACCGATATTCAGACTGATCCAGATCCCGAAAACCGGATTAGCTACTAGGTTAAAGAGAAGAGGAATCGAGAGTGATGTATCCACCATTTCATAATCTACTCTAAATGAAAAAATCGATGTTTAGACGGCTTCAGAGCCTGATTTTCGGGTAAATTTAGCCGGCGTTATGTATGTTCGTGCGCTGTGCGGACGGAACTCGTTGTAGTCCCTTCGCCAGCGCGTTACTTTGTCTCTGGCGTCCTCCAGAGACATGAACCAGTTCATGTTCAGACATTCATCCCGGAAGTTGCCATTGAATAGTTTATTAATTCGTTGATAATAACCTATTATCTATTTTCCGTACTTCAGGATATCTATAGTTTTATGAAGAAAACAATAAACCCTCCTCATATAACCTCCGGTTAATGCAATCAAGTGCTTGCAAAACGAAGGTTATTTCGCTTTGATATTGAAAGAGCTTTAAACACGAGCCATCATAAAAATAATTAGTTAATGTTGACAAATAATGCGGAATTATCTATAATAAGTTATCAAAAATGACGAAATAAATGCGGAGGCGTTTGTGAAGTTAAAGGGGACTGAAAACAATCAAATGATCCTAATGGAATTAGGACGAAGAATTCAAGACACAAGAATCGCAGCTTCGTTGACGCAAAAAGAATTGGCGGAGCGGGCTGGGATATCACCTAGCACGCTTGTTCGACTGGAGAGCGGAGAAAGCGTTCGATTTGAGTATGTGCTCAACGTGCTACGTGCATTGAATCTCCTGGCCAACATCGATATTCTGATTCAGGAACAGGAAATGATGCCTTCCGACTTCATTGACTACGGGAAACAGCGTAAAAGGGTTCGTTCATCCCCAAAAGATGAGATGAATAATGATTCATGGAAATGGGGTGATGAGAAATGATCGCGGCGGAAGTATATTTGTGGGGAACAAGAATTGGTGTTGTCGCTCAAAACGACGCCTCCGATTTCACAAGATTCAATTATGATGGCCGGTTCATTCGGAGCGGAATCGAAGTATCTCCATTCGTTATGCCTCTTTCCAATCGAGTGTACTCCTTTCCCGCTCTGAACGAAGAGACGTTTCACCGGCTACCCGGATTGCTGGCTGATTCTTTGCCGGACAAGTTCGGAACAAAACTCCTGGAACAGTATCTAGCCAATCAGGGCAGATCCCTTGACACGCTCAGTGCGGTAGAAAGGCTGTGTTATACGGGAAGCCGAGGAACGGGAGCTTTAGAATATGTGCCTGCAAAGGAGTTTTTTGATGTAAAAGATACAAGCATTGATGTGGATGCTCTGGTGCAACTTGCCTCGGATATCCTTTCGAATCGAGAATCCGTTCATGTGACGGATAATTCGCGTATGATGGAGCAAATTATCAGCGTCGGAACTTCTGCGGGCGGCGCAAGAGCGAAAGCAGTTGTTGCCTGGAATCGAACTACCGGAGATATTCGTTCCGGTCAGGTGCATGCAGGAGACGGTTACGAATATTGGATCATCAAGTTTGATGGAGTTGAGAATAATAAGGACAGAGGCGACACGGCCGATGGGCCGGCATTTACTCGAATTGAATATGCGTATTATCGGATGGCTCAGGCCGCCGGTATTGAAATGAGTGAGTGTCGGCTGCACGAAGAATCCGGAAAATATCACTTCATGACGAAGCGTTTCGACAGAAAACCAGTTACCGGCGAAAAAGTACACATGCAATCTCTGGGCGCAATGGCACACTATGATTTCAATGAGCCGGGCGCGCAAAGCTACGAGCAGACTGCCGACATTCTGTATAGGCTTAATATGGGGCAGACGGAGGTAGAGCAATTGTTCCGGAGAATGGTCTTCAACGAGCTCGCTAGAAATTTGGATGACCATGTCAAGAACATCTCATTCCTAATGGACAAACAAGGCATTTGGAGCCTCTCTCCCGCATATGACATCACATACGCATATAATCCGAGCAACCGTTGGCTGGCAAGACACCAGATGACCATCAGTGGCAAGCAAGAAAAAATCACGCTTGACGATTTAGTGGAATCCGGGCAGCATATGAATATCTCGAAGAATAGAATCATCGGAATCATCGAAGATATTGACAAAGCGATCAAAGGGTGGCCTACTTTTGCGAAAGAAGCAAAATTATCGAAGAGAGTTATAGAAGAAGTGCACCGGAATCTAGGTTCTATAGATGAGTAGGATAAAAAGCATTAATTATATTTAGGAGAATAATAATGATGTCGGGCATATTCGACTTCTTTGCTAGTCAACATTGAAAAAACGCAATTTGATGTTATAAAATGAACTCGGAATTAAACTGTAAAATGACATACCAACTTAGTTATTACCTGCTATAATAAAGGATAATATTCAATTATCACTTGTTGCTTTATGCTCAGAAAGGCGAGAAGATGAAATCGATTGACTCCGATTCTACATTTCACAGCAATCAAAGTTATAAAATATTCGAAGGCGTTGTGACCTGCTCCCCAAAAAAGTAGTCCACCTAAATAGAGAGAAAATGATAAACTGAGAAAAAGGAAAAGGTGGACGAAATGAAGAAGAGCAAGTACACGGAAGAACAGATTGCCTTTGCATTGAAGCAGGCGGAACTGGGCACGCCGATATCGGAGGTGTGCCGAAAACTCGGGATCGCGGAGCAGACGTTTTACCGCTGGAAGAAAAAATACGGCGGGATGCTGCCGAGCGATATGAAGCGTCTCAAGCAGCTTGAAGAGGAGAATGCCAAGCTGAAGAAATTAGTGGCAGATCTAAGTCTCGATAAGCTGATGCTTCAGGATGTACTGACAAAAAAGTTCTAAGGCCTGCCGACAAGCGGGAAGCTGTGCGGTATCTGCAGGAACGTTTCGAAGCGAGCGAACGCAGGAGCTGCAGAGTATTGCGAACCAACCGGAGTTGGCACCGGAGGCAGCCAAACCGGGACGAGCAGGCCTTTTTACGGATGAGAATCAGGGAAATAGCCTCTGTACGAAAGCGATACGGGTATCGGAGGATCCACGTCCTGCTGCTGCGGGAAGGGTGGAAAATCAATCACAAACGCGTCTACAGGCTGTACAGGCAGGAAGGATTGAACCTGAGAAAACCATCAAGCCGAAAGAAGATCAGTGCTTCCAGAGCTCCTGAGAAGGGTCTGGCGTTAGCGGTAAATGAATGCTGGTGTATGGACTTTGTATCGGATCAATTGTACAATGGGAAGCGGTTCAGGGCTCTGACAATACTGGATACGTTCAGCAGAGAGAGCCTTGCCATCTGGGTGGATAAATCAATCAAAGGCGAACAGGTCTGCGACGAACTGGAAAAAATCAAGGCAGCCCGCGGGCTGCCTCAACGAATCAAGGTCGATAACGGGCCTGAGTTCATCTCCCGGGCGCTGGACGCCTGGGCATACTTCAATAAGGTCAAGCTTGATTACTCCCGCCCCGGTACACCGACGGACAACCCGCACATTGAGTCTTTCAACGACAGTTTCCGGGACGAGTGCCTGAACATGAACTGGTTTATGTCTCTGGAGGACGCCAGAGACAAAATAGAGCGCTGGCGAAGGGACTACAACGAGTTTCGTCCGCACAGCGCACTAACATACCTGACACCGGCCGAATTTGCCCGGAAATCGGGCTCCGAGGCCGTCTGAACATCGATTTTTTCTCATTCAGACTGGACTACGATTTGGGGGACACCTCATCTGGATTGGCTACACTAAACTGTACAGAGAAGATAAGGTAGTGGTATTCTCTTGAAGATGAAAGAGAGGAAAAAACCATGACCGAGAAACGAGCAAGAAGAACGTTTAGTGAAGAGCAAAAGAAACAATTGGTTGAACTGTTCAACCATGGCAAACCCAGAGGCGAAATCATCCGTGAGTATGATTTGACAGCCTCAGCTTTTGACAAATGGGTCAAGCGCATCAATGCAACGGGCTCCAGCCACGAGAAGGATAATCGTACTATCGAAGAGCAGGAATTGATCCGGCTCCGCAAGGAAAATCAGCAGCTGCGAATGGAGAATGACGTTTTAAAGCAAGCGGCGCTGATATTCGCACGAAAGTAATTGTGATCAAAGCCAATGCCCGCAAATACTCAATATCAGCGCTGTGTAGATGTCTAGGCATTGCACGGAGCACCTTCTATTACGAATGCCATGATCCGATAGACGAAAGTGATCTCGAAGAAGCGGTTCAAATGGCATACGACGAGAATCGTCGCGTATACGGTCAGCGAAAGCTGAAGCGTGTGTTATTCCGGAAAGGCTGGACGGTTTCACGTCGCCGCATCGGACGAATCATGGCGAAGCGCGGCCTGGTTTCGGCCTATACTTGCAAGAAATACCGTGTACATTCATCAAAGAGCAATGAAGCCCCTATTCCTAACCTTCTTGCCAGAGATTTCAACAATCAGGCTCCTGGAGCCTGTGTCGTGAGCGATTTGACCTATGTCCGAGTTGGGACAAGGTGGGCGTATGTCTGCATCCTGCTCGAGCTTGGAGCTCGGGAGATCATCGGACAAAGCGCAGGCGCAAATAAAAACGCCGAGTTGGTACACAAGGCGTTCTCAACAGTGAAGGGAAATCTGTTCGATATCCAAATGTTTCACACGGACCGAGGCAGCGAGTTCGACAATATGCTGATCGACGAATTGCTCGATAGTTTCCAGATCAACCGCTCACTGAGCATGAAAGACTGCCCGTACGACAACGCTGTAGCCGAATCAACCTTCAAAATGATCAAGGCAGAATTCGTTTACTCGCGCCGCTTTGAAACGCTAGAGCAGCTCCAGCTGGAACTGCTGGATTATGTCCACTGGTTCAACAACATCCGTTTACACGGAACACTTGGATACTTGTCACCAGCAGAGTTTAAGAGATCCTGTACCTTATAAAATCTGTCCGACTTACTGTTGACAATCCAGAATAGCAGTTTGGTCATAACGCTTTATGAATATTTGATAAATGACAGAAGTTATAAAAAAACCGCTGATAGATTGCATATACACAAAAGCTCTCTAAATCACCGCCTAAATAAGATTTATGATTTCAACACTAACTACAACTTGGATTTGAATAATCCGAATGTTAAATTGGATTTGCTTTTATCACTACGAATTATGAGCAAATACGATAATCACTTGAATTGAGAGCTGACTAACTATTGCTGTCTAACTATTTATGGAGCAGATCAGTTATCGGTCGAATAACCAACAAGATACATTTCAAATTTCAAAGTTTTCAGAATAGGAAAGACATCATATTCTGTCACGCCTGGGATTCCGGCTAGGTTGTTAGAAAGATACTCATGCATTTGCATGCTGTCTCTGAAATGAGCTACAGCAACAATCTGCCAATTCCCTGTAATAAAACTGGCATGTCTTATAAAATTCTGCATTGCTAAATCATTCGCCACAGCGCTGACTCGTTCCGGTGTTGATTTGATTAGAACAACCGCTTCAATCATATAACCTAACGATGCGGGATTTACGACACTTACAAGATGGATAATACCTGACTTTATCAGATTCTCAAGATGCGTTCTTACAGCCGGTTTGCTGCATCCTGAAGATAGTGCCAGAGAAGAAATACTCTGTCGAGGGTCCTGCTGAAGAGATCTGATAATGGTCAAATCCAGATCGCTTAACTCATAATTGATTACTGTAGCAGTTTCTAATCTGGGCTTAAAATACCTCCAAGATTCACGAATCCAATTAAACGTCAGTATCGTTTCGAATTCGCTTATGCCTTGTATTCGCCCCAAATCTTTCGATATGAATTCTGTCAATTCTCTATGATCTTTTAAGAGCGCCCAGGCAAAAATCTCGTAACGGCCAGAAACGATGTTTACCACCTTCACGGCAGGCAGAGCCGCAATTTTGCCGGCAACATCATCCTTTTTTCCAGGAGCGACTGAGATCCCTATGCCGAGCGCGAGATGGTATTTCAGAGCCTCAATGTTGGTAATGCATGCAAAGTTAAGCGTACCGCCGGATATGAGCTTATTAAACCGGTACATGAGCGTGGTTCGCTTTATTCCTGTTTTTCTGGCAAGTTCTTGTATTGATAACCGGGCGTCATTCTCCAGCTCTTCGAGAATTTTAAGATCATACTTATCTAGTTTCATTTTTTGATAACCCCATATTTTTTATTGTTGAACTACCAGTAAACCAAAGCGCTTCCGTGTATCCGAACAGGAAGAATTTAACCTTCCTATGACGAATATCAGAATTTAAACATGACAGAATGATAATAAATATAATACAATTATTACTAAATGTCAAATACAATGATAATAAGTTGACAAAATAGTGAATATGCAGAATAATAAATATATTCAAATCAACAAAAACCAATCTATGATCAACAATTCTATTAGGAGGCAAAAGATGGCTTTGAATATGGATTCAAAAATGAAAGATCTGCTGGCGCATCCTGAAACAAAAGCGATCCTTGAAAAGCACATGGGCGACCTGCTGAAAGACCCGCGCATGAAGATGGGGATGGGATTCCCGCTTAAAGTATTGTTCAAGTCGGCGCCATCAGGAATTGTTCCTCCGGGAACAGCAGAGGCAATTGAAGCTGATCTGAAAAAACTTGACCTAATAGAACCTGATAAGGGCGCTGGAACAAAAACCATCATAACGCCGACCATGGATTCAAAAATGAAAGAGCTTCTGGCATATCCGGAAACCAGGGCGATCATGGAAAAGCACATGGGCGATCTGCTTAAGGATCCGCGCATGAAGATGGGGATGGGGTTCCCGCTCAAGGTACTGTTCAAGTCGGCACCGCCAGGGATTGTTCATCCGGGAACAGCAGAAGCGATTGAAGCCGATCTGAAAGCACTTGGCTCGATTGAAATAATAGCAAAGAGTGAAGCCAAGTCAAAAAACAAATCTATAACACAATTTTTAAAATTTAAAAAGAATAAGAAACGCGTTAAAAATCTCGGTGGTTATATGGGAAAGATCTTAAGAGTCGATCTTTCAAATGAAAAAATCACGGTAGAATCATTGCCAGATCAGGCTATATTGAGAATGTTCGTTGGCGGCACGGGGTTGGGTATTAAGATGATCTATGATGAAGTACCCGCAGGACTCGAATGGTCCGATCCCCGCAATCGCTTGATTTGGCTCACCGGTCCCCTGACCGGCACAAGAGCCCCGGCGTCGGGCACTTATACCGTGGCGACAAAAGGCCCTCTCACCAATTTCTTTGTAGCGTCTCATTGTAACGGCTTTTTCGGGACGAGGTTACGTCAAGCCGGATATGACGGCATTATCGTTCAAGGACAGGCAAAACGATGGGTATATCTCTCCATTCAAGACGGTATAGCCGAGTTACACGATGCCAGCGGATTACTTGGTCAAGATACCTGGGAAACAGAAAAACTTCTCCTGCAATCGATGAAAGAGGGTAAGGGCAAACCGTCCGCTTCCTGCATCGGTCCTTCCGGTGAGAATCTGGTCAAGTATGCCGGGATCTGCTCGGATGAAGGCCATATCGCTTCCAGCAACGGCGCCGGGGCGGTTATGGGATCTAAGAAATTAAAAGGAATTGTGGTTTGCGGATCTGCCAAGGTACCGATTTATAATCAGGAACGTTTCAACGAATTGGTCAAGCAGTGGTGGACGGAATGCGAGGAAACGGTTTGGGGTCAGCTGCTTCCAACAATGGGAACCAATGGCCAATTCGCCAGCGCCCATACGCTTGGAACGCTTCCTGTTCGCAACTATACAACGAGCGTATTCCCCACTGCGGCAAAATTCAACGGCGATGTCGTCAGAGAATATTACAAGGGGAAACCAAAGCCCTGCTATGCATGCAGATTAGCACATTGCCAGGAAATGACGATTCAATCCGGCCCTCACAAAGGGGAAATTGTTGAAGAACCGGAGTATGAGCCCATGGCGGCCTTCAGCAGTATGATCGGCAACGATACTGATCTTGACGGCGCCGTGTGGCTTTCCCATGTGAATGACAGGCTGGGGATGGATGCCAAAGAGCAGGCGGCCGTTTTAGGTCTGGCCATCGAATGCTATGAAAAGGGGATAATAAACAAGCAAGATACAGATGGACTGGAATTGACTTGGGGCAATATTGAAGCTGTCGAAGCCCTGTTGTATAAAATCGCAACCAGAGATGGATTTGGGAATGTGCTTGCAGACGGCGTCATGCGAGCTGCCGATGCGATTGGCGGGGAAGCCCCCAATTTTGCGGTCTATACGCATAAAGGGAATGCTCCTCACGTTCATGACGACAGGGGGCTTTGGAATATTGCCTTCTCTATGGCGGTGAGCGATATGGGGTCCATTCCCGCCGGAGATATGGGAGACGTCGGGGACCTGCTGGATACAATCGGCGATAATTTCCTGGATCCCGCGCGGGCGTTCGATGCGGAGTACATACCAAAATGCGGTGCGCTGATGTGGCGCCGGGGGCATTTCATTGACTGCCTGGGGATTTGCATGTTCGTTGCCGGGGTGAGCTTTAAATTGGTTGCCGACACCCTCAATGCAGTTACCGGTTGGGATTTCACCTGGCAGGAATGTGCAGAAGTGGGTGAACGCGTATTATCGATGATGCGTTCGTTCAATGTAAAGAACGGACATACCAGAGCCGACAATTCACTTTCACCGCGCATCATGGAAGCACCGGTCGACGGTCCCGCGAAGGGTGTGAGTATCGCCCCCAAAATCGATTCAATGCTTGACACCTATTATGAAGCACTCGGCTGGGATACGGATGGAAGGCCTCGGCCAAAAACATTGAACCGTCTTGGACTGAAGGATGTAGCGAAGGATTTGGCAAAAATCCGGGTGCAATAATCAGAGATTAGGTCAAAGCTATACTATGGATAAATCAGTTTACAAGGTGGAATTAGTGATTCGTCCTCCACTTTCATATGACGTTTCGAAGAAATCCGGCGGAATAACCATACATCCGGAGATTTTTGAAGGCGAGAAATTGGGAGGGCTGATTACAAGACTAATTGATCAAACGCCTGATATCCTGCAACGGGTATACGATCCTGCCAAAGGTGAAATTCTCCCTTTAATCATTACTGTAGTAAATGGTTCGATCGTTAATCGTGCTGATGTTCTGCAAAAAGAGCTGGCCGATGGAGACCGCATTACCTGGTTTCTTACGTATACCGGCGGATAACTGGCAGTGATACTTTCTAAACTTTCAGGACAGAGACAGGAGTAATTTAAGATGAATAACAAAAAAAATCAGCAGAAAACAGTACTTGTAACCGGCACGGGAACAGGGTTGGGTTTTGCCACCGCAAAAATGCTTGCTGAAAAAGGTTGGAAAGTATTTGGAACCATCATCCCGAGCCAATCTCCAGATGAACTCGAAAAGCTCGGAATAACCGCCATTGTCACCGACATAACAGACAGGAAATCGGTAGAAGAGTGTTTTAAAATCGTTAAAAGCAAAGTTGGCGACGAAGGATTATCGGCGTTGGTAAACGTTGCCGGGCTTGCCGGTGTAGCAGGCGGAGTCATTGAAGGCGTTTCTGAAGACAGAATCAGAGCGCTATTTGATGTAAATATCTTTGGCACACTGCGAATGGTGCAGGTTTTCCTTCCCCTGTTACGGAAATATGGCCCGGCCCGGATCGTGAATGTATCTACCAGTGGAGTTAGGGTGCCGGCTGCTTTTTCAGGAATTTACGCCATCTCAAAATATGCCGTGGAAGGGATTACCAATTCGTTGCGTTATGAAATGCCTGTTTTCGGCATTCAAGTTACTTCTATTGAACCCGGAGCTATGGAAACTCCTATGACTGCTAACAGCAAGGAAAATATGGCAAAAACCTGGGACAGGATGCCTCATGAAGTGAGAGAGGCTTATTACGACAAGCTGAATCCTTCAATGGAATATATGAGCAATATGATCCAGCAGGCAAATCCGCCTGAAGTTGTCGCCAAGGTTATCGTTAAGGCTTTATATGCAAAGAAGATGAGGATCCGATATGTCGGTGGAAAAGATGTAAAAATGATGCCGTTCCTTCAAACGGTACTTGGTGAAAACCTCTTTGAAAAGATGATGATCGCAGTACAAAAAATGCCAAAACCAGATTAACTGCTTTGACCCCAATAATATTGCGATTGGATCTCATGAAACAAATAAAGGCGAAAGATGGATAGCGGGATAAAGGTACTATAATTATTACTGAACTTCCCTCGGAAAAGTTCGGGGGAAGTTCAATCAATATTGACAATTATCCGAATACAAAAGGGCGAGATATGAAAAAGGCACAACCATTATTCGAATTCACAAAACTGTATATAGAACCAACGAACAGATGCAATCTTAATTGCCGCACCTGTATACGCAATGTTTGGGATGAACCGCAGGGAATGATGAGCGAGGATGTTTTTTCTAAAATCATCACTGGATTGCAGCGTTTTTCACCTGTGCCCAATATTTTCTTCGGCGGTATGGGGGAACCGCTGTTCCATCCTGATATCATTGAAATGGTCAGAAAAGCGAAATCATTAGGATCAAAAGTGGAGTTAATCACCAACGCCACTTTGCTGACCAAGGAAATGTCTTTGTCTTTAATCAATGCAGGGCTGGACGTGCTTTGGGTTTCAGTAGACGGGGCAACTCCGGAGAGTTACGCCGACGTTCGCCTGGGAGCTACATTGGATCATGTTCTCGAAAATCTTAATCATTTTACTGAAGCTCGAACAGAAGCGGGCATATATTGTGAATGTGGTCCCGTCCCCAAGTCTGATCTTGGGATTTCATTCGTAGCAATGAAACGTAATATTGCGGATCTGCCTGTAATAGTGGAAATCGCACGCCGATTTGGCGCAAAACATCTTCTTGTCACAAATGTCTTGCCCTATACCCGGGAAATGATTGATGAGACAATGTATAATCGCGTGCTGAATAGCGGCAGTTCGAAATTCTTGAGTTTGCCTCGTATCGATATTGACGATACTACTTATTTACCCCTCTATAGGGCTATTTCAAGCTCCTCGGGCACTTTTTCCGGCATCGGGTTTGAAAACGGCGCAAATCATTGTCAATTTATTGAAAGCGGATCCGCAGCGATCAATTGGAATGGCGACTTCAGCCCCTGCCTGCCGCTGCTTCATAATTATATGAATTATCTTAGCTCGTTGGACGGGATAGGCGAACATTTTTCAAAGCATTGGCACATCGGAAACATCCAAAAACACAGCTTGTCAAAGCTATGGAATATGCCGGATCACATTGCCTTTCGAAAACGCGTTCGGGCGTTTAGTTTCCCACTTTGTTACAGTTGCGGCGGCTGCGATTTGATAACGACAAATGAAGAAGATTGCCTGGGAAACAAATTCCCGGTCTGCGGCGGTTGCCTTTGGGCACAGGGAGTGATTCAATGCCCATAAATAAGCTGTATCCAATCATGTAACCAACTAGATTCAGAAAAGTGAATATGTGTTAGCGATCATGATTTACTGGTATAAGATGAGCGAGGACATAGCAACAGGTTTTTCACCTAGAGAGAAGAAGAAAATCCCACGGTTCCAGAATCAATCTGACCCGTGGGATTTTTTTCTCAATTCACTATATCGCTTTTTATCGATATCACTTCGGGTTTTTTAATCGCCATTGAAATTCCAGCATTTATTTGCCGCTGAACACAGGCATGATTTTCATCAGGCCGTAACCCTTGATAGGTGCAATGTTCTTCAGCGAGTCCATATCAGTATCGCTGATTGTGAAATTCACTTCCGCGTTTTCTTTCATATGCGCAGGATTGCCTGTTTTCGGTAATGCCACTGTACCAAGCTGAATATCATAGCGGATACAAAGCTGCGCAACGGTTACGCCGTATTTCTTTGCTATCGCCGCAAGTTCCTTGTTTTTCAATACCTGACCATGGGCAATCGGAGAATATGATTCAACTAGAATACCTTCCTTTTCGCAATAGGAAAGCAATTCTTTCGGTGTGTTGCTGATGTGGCAAAGCACCTGATTGACCATCGGCTTGATCTTACAGGAAGAAAGCAGGCTTTCCAAATCATCGATCAGGAAATTGGATACACCGATTGCTTTTACCTGACCGGCTTCGTAAGCTTCCTCCAATGCGCGCCAGACCTGCTTATTCTCCTCAAAATAGCGATTTTTCTTGTCGCGCCACTGCTTCCAGGGTTGCGGTGCGTGAATGATAATCAGATCCAGATAATCAAGCCCTGTCTTTGCCAGAATATCGCCGATGGCCTTTTTTGCATCGGAATAAGATTTTGCTTCCGCGGCAATTTTGCTGGTGACGAAAAGCTCCTCTCTCGCTACGCCACAGGTGCGGACGCCTTCGCCGACGCCGGCTTCATTCATATATGCCTGCGCAGTGTCAATATGCCGGTATCCTGCCTTGACCGCCTCCCGGACAACTTCGGCTGCATCTTTATCGCTGATAAACCAGGTGCCAAGACCGAGCTTCGGAATCTTGATCCCATTGGACAACGTGTAGGTTTCTTTTAACATCATTTCATGATTCCTCCATTTTATTGTTTGTTCAATTTGCCATATTGTTCATCAGTTACAGGTTCGCACCATTCGTTTGTACATGCCTCGCCGGGGACCTCAATTGCTATATGAGAAAACCAAGAGTCTGCTTTTGCTCCGTGCCAATGTTTCACGTTCGGCGGAATCAGAATGAACGAACCCGCCGCCAAGTTTACGGCGGCATTTCCCTCTTCCTGATACCAGCCTTCACCTGCGGTACAGAGCAACATCTGCCCGCCACCGGATATCGCGTGATGGATATGCCAATTGTTCCGGGATCCGGGTTCGAAGGTTACATTGGCAAGAAACAGTGGCGCTGCGCCCGGCTTAACCAACGGATTCAGATAGGAATTCCCGATAAAATACTGTGCTAACATGATATTTTCGATTCCTTTACCGAATACGTTGATTTGGTTAAAATCTTTCTCATTCAGATATTTCATAATACTACCTCCGCCTATTCTTTTGTTGGCCAAATATCTTTTGCCATATTGAAAACTGCCCAGGCTTTCGGCCAGCCCGCATAAAATGCGACATGCGTAATGATCGCTGCAATTTCTGTCCGGGAAACACCCGCTCTTTTCGCGTTCACTAGGTGATACTGAAGAGACGAGTCGATGGAGCTCGACGCCATGAGCGATACAACCGTTACGATGCATCTGGTTTTCATATCGATGTCGTCATTGTTCCAATTTTCTCCGAACAGCACGTCATCATTAAAATGTGCGAACTCGGGCGCAAATTGACCTAACGCATCTCTTCCTGTGGTTTGTTTGATCTGTGCCATTGTAGCTACCTCCTGTTGCGCTGTGCCTGATGCTCAGGCGAAATTCACATAGAAATTGGCTTTATCTGGCAGGTTGCGTATCTGCTCCAGTGATTTCTCTTCCACACGTCCAATGATCATCATGTTGCGATGGTGCCTGGATTCTTCTTCGCCGCCGTATAGAATCGCAAACCAACCGCCGCAGAGACAGAGATCGCCGTTTTTCCATCCGGCCTGCGTTTCCAACGGATCGTACACGCCGTTTGCTGCTTTGCAGCAATAATCGATGCCCGAATCAGCGCCGCTGAACCTGCAAGGCAGCCGCTTTGCAAAATCGTTTGCCGCCACGGTGTCATTCAAATCGGCGTATAAAATGACGTTCCCGTTCGTAATACAGATTTTTCTCATACGTTCATGACCACCTATTGATTTATATCCTCGTGGATATTATGATGGATTTATCATCATAAATCCATCTCCAATTTGCCTTGAATGGGGTTTATGCCATATATGCTGAAGATTGGATATTATTGAAGAGGTGATTTGTATGCCGCCGACCAAAAAGCCGGACTTAAGAGTACAGAAAACAAAGGAAGCTATTTACGCAACGTTTAAGCAGATGATCTGCGAAATGGACGCTGACAAGATCACGATCAAAGAATTGACCGACCGGGCCAGAATACACTATAAGACCTTTTATTTGCACTATACCTGCATAGAAGCGCTGTTTGAGGACGTCATCGGGCAGCTGCTTGAGGGCTATTTCCACGAGATCGATCAAATACCGATCGACGCGCCGTTTACGGAAACAAACAGGGTGTTTTTCGAATTCATGTCAAAGCAGGAACCGTATATGGAAAAGGTGATCTCTGCGCCAAGCTACAGAGAATTCGCAGGCCGGGGTTTTCTTTCGATGATGCAGCATAATCGCGCAAGGCATAATCCGTATGCGGCTTATTCTAAAGAGGAGCAAAACATCATCAATACCTATCTTTGCGTTACTTCTATCAATTTATACCGTCAATGGGTCGCAGATGGAAAGGACATCCCACTTGATAAAATGATCAAATTGTCCGGCACATTATTGAGCGATGGGATTAACGCATTGATTAAGGTATCCAGCGGGAGCTGATCTGATCCCCTAAAAAGAGTTTATACCAAATATAAAACCAATGTTCAGAGGGATTCGGAGCTTGGTTTTTGACTAACTCAATCGATATTAGTATTAAGAGCAAATTCTACTTACTGAATTCGTTGAAGTTCCTTCACTAGTGCGCTAATTTGTTTTCTGATAATTTTTCATAAAAATAACCATATAAATACCCCCCCCTCTCAAGTCAATTTATAAGCATTTTTTGACGACCGGGGGCCACCAGCTCTTCCAAGTTTGCGCAATAATCAAGGGGGGGGTATAGGGAAAAACCCGACGAGATAGTGTATTCAAGTGCGGTCGGCAATCCTGGAGAACCCCGCATAAACAGGGCGTTTCTTCGATTTTTCTAGCTGTGAAGGTTGGAGAGACAAACAAGAGTTTTTACCTACCTGCAGAGCTTTTCAAAACCGATTTTTTCCCAATAAAATTGAAAATTTCAATGCGTTATAATCAGCCATAACGAACCATATAAAAACCATAGCGAGCCATATGGCAAGCCATGGTTCTTATGGCTTTCTTAATAAAACTAATATTAACGGTGCGAAAGCAGGAAGCAGCTGGTTCGGCTATTTACGGGATGCACTTTTCAAACTGTAAACATCAAGGATTGACTTGCTTGTCGATGAGATTTGATCAAACATGGTAAGTGACAAAAGAGAAAAGAGGAGTAATCGCATGGCATCGATACTGGAGAGAAACGGAGCTTACCTGATCATGGTCAGCGAAGGGTACGGGGTGAACGGACGGCAGAAGCGCAAGCTCATGACGTGGAGACCGGACTCGGGCATGACGAAACGACAGGTCAAGGAAGAACTCTTAATACAGGCAGCGCTGTTTGAAAGGCAAGTTCGATCGGGCCAGGTGCTGGATGGACATGTGACGTTTGTGGAATTCGTGGATCGATGGAGACGCGATTACGCTGAGCCGAACCTTGCACCGAAAACGCTGGCGAGATATGAGGAACTACTCAAGCGCATTCTACCTGCGATCGGGCACATCAGACTGAACAAGCTTCAGCCACATCACCTGATGGCACTCTACACCAGCTTGCAGAGTGCAGAGAATCGAAGCGGGATGTCGTTTAAAGCGACATCCCGCTTTCTTGATGCATTCGAACAATCCGGCATGACACGCCAAGCACTGGCCGACGAAGCTGGATGCCATGTAAATACGATCTATCGCCTGATCAAAGGACAAGGCGTCGATATCCGTATCGTACAGGATACATGCGATATCCTCGGCTTACCTTTTAAAGAAGGCGCAGAACCGGTAAAGCCGGTTCAGCAGCTGTCTGGAAAGACGATCAGCCATCATCACCGATTGATCGCTTCGATCCTGAATCAGGCAGTATTTTGGCAGGTCAATACAGACAATCCTGCGCATCGTGTGAAGCCACCGAAGTACGAACGTAAGGAAGCGAAATACCTGGACGAAGAACAGACCGCAACGCTGCTTCGCTTACTCGATTATGAACCTTACCAGAATCAGACGATGATCAAGCTATTTCTGTACAGCGGACTAAGGCGCGGAGAATTGTGCGGATTGGAATGGAAGGATATCGACTTCAGAAACCACATGATCAAGGTGTGCCGTACATCTCAGTATCTGTCCGGCAAAGTCATCTATACGAAAGGCACGAAGACTGACGCTTCAATCCGAACGATCAAACTTCCAGTGCAGGCATTTGAGTTGCTAAAGGAGCACAGAAAATGGCAGCGCGAGAAACGGATGGAAGCGGGGGACAAATGGAACGACTATGACCGCATCTTCACACAGGGCGACGGAATACCTGTTCATCCGGACAGCATTTCAGGATGGTTCCACGACTTCATTGCACGCACCGACTTACCGCAGATTTCGATCCACTCCCTGCGGCATACGAACATCACGCTGCTGCTCGCGGCAGGGATCCCGCTACGAACAGTGAGCTATCGCGCTGGACACGCACAGACGTCGACGACTGCTAACATCTACTCGCACGCAATCCGAACGGCGGATGAGAAGGCGGCGGAGGTTCTGGAGGGGATACTGGAATAAGTAAATTAATCAAGAAAATGTAATGATTCCACATATAAAGCAAGACTTCAGAAATAAACAAAGGACACTCTGTCGGGGGATAGAGTGTCCTTCCGTGTTGCATGGTGGAAGTCTGAGAGACTGGGATGCCTATACCCGAGTTCATATAAGATACCATGCAACCTTGATTGATTCTATTTTAACAGATCTCTTTTTGAGATACTATGATGGAATTGATTTGCAGCTGTTTGAATGTATGCGCTGGCCAGTGCGGAAATCCAGCTGATATGGTGCTTTTCTTGATATCAATGCACATCAATAATCAAAATCAGCCGCACTTGATTCGAGGCTTCTGAACGTCGCTTTTTTCGTACTAAAAAGCCTCAAAACACGCCGTGATTTCAAATCGATTTTTCGCAAAATGGTAACCCCTGAAAAATGGCTAAGGTATGCGGTTTTTCAGCCTTTTCCGTGCGTTTTTTGGGATAAATCGAAAAATTATCCTACGAATAAGGGGGCGCGGTTCTAAGTCGAAAAGCTAAAAATATTACACCCGCCCTCCCTCTATTGGCAAACAGTTCATTTCCTCCATATCTAGTGCATTTGCGGTTTGCATGGAATCAGACAATAAAGGGGAGGATTCCGATGCTATTTGACGTAAGCAATTTGAGACGTATACAATATAAAAGAATCGTTCAAGTAATATAGTTTGTATTTTATATTTACTTACAAGTTGGTGACACATCATTTCATGAATAAATTCTTCCACATGTTGTGTGAGCTATGTATAAAGCAATGACAAGATTAAATAATGAGTAATAAGGCCATAGTATTTTGAGATTTCAAATTAAAATAATTAGGAGAATAATGAATCATGAATGTTTTGGTAATCAATGCAGGCAGCTCATCCATAAAATACCAATTGATCAATATGGAGAATACGAAGTTACTGGCGAAAGGGATAGCGGAGCGAATTGGCGCCGACAACTCCGTTTTGAAACATAAACCGGTCAATAAAGATGATTATATTGTCAATCAGGTCATGGAGAATCATGATTCTGCAATAAAACTGGTTCTGGAAAGTTTAACGCACCCGGTACATGGCGTCATAGAAGGACTCAACGAAATTGGCGCGGTTGGTCACCGCGCCGTACATGGAGGCGAGAAATTCTCGGCATCTGTGAAAATAAACGAGGCGGTTATGGCGTCTTTGGAAGAATGCGTGTCATTAGCGCCGCTTCACAACCCGGCAAACATCCTGGGCATACAAGCATGCCAAAGAGAGATGCCGAACACGCCGATGGTGGCTGTGTTTGATACTGCATTTCATCACACGATTCCCAAATATGCGTTTTTGTACGGGGTGCCATATAAGGATTACACCGACTTAAAAATAAGAAGATATGGGTTTCATGGAACATCACACTATTTTTTATCTCGAAGGGTTGCCCAACTGATAGGTAAACCTGTAGATAAGCTAAAAATCATAAC
This sequence comes from Christensenellaceae bacterium, assembly GCA_963675855.1. Classification (GTDB taxonomy): domain Bacteria; phylum Bacillota; class Clostridia; order Christensenellales; family CAG-138; genus UBA7703. The sequence continues at coordinate 2,500,046 of OY776633.1, read as the reverse complement.
ATGCCATTTAGGCAATGGCGCAAGCGTAGCGGCGATAAAATATGGAGAATCAATTGACACAAGCATGGGGCTCACGCCGTTGGAAGGGTTGATAATGGGAACTCGATGCGGGGATATAGATGCGGGCGCCGTAATCTACCTTATGGAAAAACACAATCTCAACAGTCAGCAGCTGAACGATTATTTAAACAAAAAAAGCGGGGTTTTGGGATTATCCGGAATAAGTAATGATTTTCGAGACCTGGAAGCAGAAGCAGTGTCTGGGAACGAACACGCTGCTTTGGTACGCCTCGCGTTTTGCTATAGAATCAAAAAGTATATTGGCGCATATGCAGCAGTCATGGACGGAGTAGATGCAATCGTATTTGCCGGAGGGATAGGGGAAACAAACCCGGATATAAGATATAATTCCCTAAGGGATATGAATTACTTAGGGATAAAAATCGACTCTGCCGCAAACGAAATTCGAGGTAAAGAGATATGCATATCAGCCCCCGATTCGAAAGTTGTCGTGTGGAGTATACCAACAAACGAGGAACTGACAATTGCTCGGGAAACTTATGAGCTGGTTCGCGGCAACAGACAGTAATTGATTAATACGGACCATAAACATGGGCTGATCAACTGCGCGACGCTGACGCAACAATATATCTCATACAGATACGCAGGAAGATATCCTCTACACCTGCGATGGCGCTACGGTGCCGACTGAGATTCAAACAAACGAGGTATTCTTATGTTAAGAAAACTTGTCCTTTGGGGAAAAGGGAAATTATATGTTACTCCAACTTTATATGGACTGAGTTTCGGAGTACTATCTATATTATTATTAATATTTGATCAGCTGGCATATAATCATTTTTCGAATAGCGGCTATGAATTCTTTTTTAATATTGGCAGCAAAAGCGTTTCAGTCTTTATTTTAGTTATCTCCTGCCTTGTCACAATGGTGACCATAACATTTTCAATTGTGATGGTAGTGCTAACAATTTACGGCAGCCAGTTATCTTCAAGGTCACTGCAGGATTTTCTAAGCAAAAAAGCAACGCTTCGAATTTCAGGTTATTATATTGGCGCTCTAATATTTACATTGATACAATTGGCCTTAGGTGGCAGTTTAGAGGAAGCGATGGGTTTCGGGTCAATAGTATCTATCTTATTATTGATCATTGGCATTGTTGTACTCGTGTATTTCATTCATTTTATATCAAGATCAATCCAAATAAGCCTATATATAGATGATATCGTAAAAGAAACACTTCAACTGTTGGATCAAAGCAAAAAACATGTATATAGTTCAATCAATATCGAAGGAGGGGATATAAAGGATTATGATAAATGCCTTAAAGGCGAGCACTGGGACGTTGCAAACGGAAAAGCAGGGTACATTCAATATTACGATACCAAGAAGCTGTTGGAAATTGCAACTGCGTTTGATATAAGGATTCTTTGCGATACGCTTATAGGAGAATACGTATTACCGAATGAAGTTTTGGCGAGCGTATACGATTTTTCTATTGATCTTAATCAAGCAGAAATACAGGATAAGATTTCTGAAGTCATTATTATTGGCGATGAGCCAGATCTGTTCAGAGATATAAGCACGGGGTCCAAAAGGTTGATCGATGTAGCATTGAAAGCGCTTTCACCGGGAATAAACGATCCATCAACAGCGATCAGCTGCATAAAAAACATCGGATACTTATTGAATGAAATCGCTAAAGGACTTGAAGTGAATGTATACTTAGATGACCGCGAAGAAGTAAGAGTCGTTATAAGGAGCATCTCGTTCCATAGATTACTGTTTGATCATTTCTATCAAATTAAGCATTACGGCAGCAAAGATATGTTTGTATTGGAAGCAATATTATCTGCGTTGATAAAAATTGCTACAGAAGCCAGTGCTGAGATAAAAAAGCAAGTTTGGGAATTTGCAAATTATTTAATCGAAGATATTCATTTGAAGTCTTACCACATAATGGAACAAAGGTTGTTGTCTGAAAGATTTTACCAGCTTTCACAAGCGGCAAAGGCAACATATGAATTTGACAGTTGGAATAAGTTTTTAGCAGAAAAATAAGAGTATTGATAGGATGGAGCCATGCTAAACAACATACAATCTGCGGTGCCTGTACTCAGCACTATCCACTGAATATTGACATCTCTGGAATCATAGAGGAATTGGTAGTATTATATTTTTACTTTCGTGACTAATTAATTCACACGTCGAAAACTGGCAAACAACAATATTTAGAATCGACGACGATCAAACGGGTCAAGAGATGAGTGCTAATATTATAGGTGGCAAGTTTTGATGATCGTTGACGATCGTGAAGCAATGCGATTTTCTAAACACCCTGATAAACATCAAATAAACATCAGGTAGTAGGTTTCAGGTCGATTCTGTGCCCAAAAACAGAAATCAAACCAAGCAAAAAGTCCCTAACTTAGGGACTTTTTGCTTGGTTGCGGAGGAAGGATTTGAACCTACGACCTCCGGGTTATGAGTGCGTATTTATGCTAAATATCGTTATGATTATGCGATGATAATTGAAGATAATCGCCGATCTTTACGGATAATCCGAAATATATTTTTGATGATTGTTAGCGATTGCAAGCCGTTATTGATGGCGATAAACATCAAATAAACATCAGGCAGTAGGTTTCAGAATGATTTCTCAGTAAACTTTAGTTTTTGGGCACGCCGATGTCTGAGGTGCCAGTTCGGCTTGCTTCAGCGCAAAGGCGATTTGCTCTTCTTCATTTCGTATACTTTTTCCTTTTTCTCAGTTTATCATTTTTGCTCTTTTCAAGTGGACTGCTTTTTTAGGGAGCAGGTCATTCTTCCCTGTCTGTATTAATTGCTCCGCAAGCTCGGCCTTCGCACAGATATGGCTGCGAACGCTGGCTCGTCTCAGCTTATAGATTGTATCGCAGATGAAATTAAAAACATCTTGACAGCATTATAACACGTTGATATTATTAGTTTAATAAAATAAAGATGCGTCCGCTAATGGCTGGCGGCGCGCAGAAGGTCAAGAAGGCTTTCAAATACCATATGCTTGTGGTATTTGTGAGTTTTTTTGTTTATTAATGGATACTACCCCATAAAAAATAAGGAGGCAGTTATGGTAAAGACAAAGAAAGTCATGGCGCTGATGCTGATCGCAATTCTGTTATTTAGCATTTGGGGATGCGCCGCTGCTCCGGCGACCCCGGCGGATCCCGGCGCAGCACAACCGGAAACGGCCGCAAATGATGAATCGGCGGCGAACGACAACAAAATCAGGATTGGCTTAATTCTTCCCAGCGGGCGCGGAGATCTTAGCATTGGCGATGCTTTGTACAACGCCGTTGCATCGGCACAGGAAATGTGCGATTTCGAATTTGATTATGCCGAAGTCGTCAACCCCTCAGATCCGGAATACTTTCTTCGCGAGTTCGCGGCTTCCGGCGATTATGATTTAATAATCGTGGGCACATTCACGTTCTTCGACGCTATGTCGATCGTACCGCAAGAGTATCCTGATCAAAAATTCCTTGCTTGGGACATGTCTGGTCTTGAGGGCGACAATATCACCTACGGCTGCTTTAAGCACGAGGAAACCAATTTTGTGGCTGGCGCTTTCGCAGCTTTGTTAGAGCCTTATGGAGAAGTTAAGATAAACGGCGAAACCTATAAGTGGACTCCATCTGGAAAGTTTGGGACCATCATCGCTCACGACAATCCTATCGAGATGGCCATTCATACCGGTTATGAAGCCGGTATACGGTACATCAATCCCGCTTTTTCGTGTGCGCGCGGATATACCGCCAGCTATTCTGATCAGGCAAAAGCCAAAGAGCTTGCTCTATCTATGTATGACAGCGGAGCAAACATTCTCATGATGGGCGCTGGCGGTGCCTGCTACGGAATGGTTGAGGCCGCCAAGGAGTTGGGCGATGGCCATTGGTGCATCGGCTTTGACCAAAACAACAATGGCGTTGACGTACATGTGATCGCATCTGCCCTCAATGAAACAACACCCGCGTTGGCTTCTCAGATAGTGGATTTCGTTACAAACGGCATCTTCAAGGGTGGCGCAACAAATCTTTACGGCTATACTACCGGTAACCAAAAGCTGGCTATGCAGGACGGAATAGAAGTACCGCCCGAAGTAATGGAAGCCCTTGAGAAAATAATTGAGCAAGTAAGCAACGGCGAGATAGACATTCCGGCTACCTACGAAGAAATGGACGCCTTCAGCGTTCAGTATCAGGGATAACGGAAACCCTGCTGTATATTATCCGCTGGAGAGCAATCTCCAGCGGATGATATTGTAAGGAGTGTATAAATGAGTAATTATTTAATCGAAATTGAGAGCGTCTGCAAAACCTTTGGACCGGTACGGGCAAACGACGACGTATCGTTGCTAAGAAAAGATACTGTATCGCGAGTTTGTGACCAATTTCTAGGTTGAAAATTGCCGGAAGAATAATTAGGCTATTCCAAAATGAACTTCGTAAAGAAAATCAGCAGCTGCGAATGGAGAATGACGTTTTAAAGCAAGCGGCGCTGATATTCGCACGAAAGTAATTGTGATCAAAGCCAATGCCCGCAAATACTCAATATCAGCGCTGTGTAGATGTCTAGGCATTGCACGGAGCACCTTCTATTACGAATGCCATGGTCCGATAGACGAAAGTGATCTCGAAGAAGCGGTTCAAATGGCATACGACGAGAATCGTCGCGTATACGGTCAGCGAAAGCTGAAGCGTGTGTTATTCCGGAAAGGCTGGACGGTTTCACGTCGCCGCATCGGACGAATCATGGCGAAGCGCGGCCTGGTTTCGGCCTATACTTGCAAGAAATACCGTGTACATTCATCAAAGAGCAATGAAGCCCCTATTCCTAACCTTCTTGCCAGAGATTTCAACAATCAGGCTCCTGGAGCCTGTGTCGTGAGCGATTTGACCTATGTCCGCGTTGGGACAAGGTGGGCGTATGTCTGCATCCTGCTCGAGCTTGGAGCTCGGGAGATCATCGGACAAAGCGCAGGCGCAAATAAAAACGCCGAGTTGGTACACAAGGCGTTCTCAACAGTGAAGGGAAATCTGTTCGATATCCAAATGTTTCACACGGACCGAGGCAGCGAGTTCGACAATATGCTGATCGACGAATTGCTCGATAGTTTCCAGATCAACCGCTCACTAAGCATGAAAGACTGTCCATACGACAACGCCGTGGCCGAATCAACCTTCAAAATGATCAAGGCTGAATTTATCTATTCTCGCCGATTTGAAACGTTGGACAGCTCCAGCTGGAACTGCTGGATTATGTCCACTGGTTCAACAACATCCGTTTACACGGAACACTTGGATACTTGTCACCAGCAGAGTTTAAGAGATCCTGTACCTTATAAAATCTGTCCGACTTACTGTTGACAATCCAGATTGCCAATAACATTGGAAAGGCAGTAAGCAATATTGAGCAGACGCTTTTTGGAGTGAACTGCCGACAATAAATGATATTATTAATTGAGTTTTTTCTGGCGTTATCATTTACTTTCGAGCTTATTGCCTAAAAAGCATTCAGGGGGGGGCTTTGTTTCTACAACTAAATTAGGTGTAGATGAGAGCAGGTCTATGTTTTTCATGAGAGTGCATCCAAAATTGTGTAAACCTCTGTTGTCAGATAAAATAAACAACGGAGGTTTTTCATATGGCAAAGAAAGAGAAGAGTCTCATGAGGTAGCTGATCGAGGAACGCGGGATCAAGGATGTCGCCGGCGTGCAGGCGCTGGTGAAGGAATTAACCGCTGGAATGATCCAGGAATGCATGGACGCAGAACTGGAAGACGACCTCGGATACAGCAAGTATGACTATCGGAACAAGCAAACGGACAACAGCCGAAACGGCACTTACAAGAAGACCGTGAGTAGCAGCCAGGGCGACATTGAGCTGGAAGTACCCCGGGACAGAAACGGCGAATATGAGCCGCAGATCGTCAAAAAGCACCAAATGGATTATCCGCCATCGAGGATAAGATCATTTTCCTGTATTCGCAGGGCACGTCTACACGGGACATTGAATAGACCATGCGGGAGATGTACGGCATCGAGGTGGATGCAACCCGGGTGTCCAAGATTACGGACAAGATCCTGCCAGTCATCCGCGAATGGCAGAATCGGCCGTTGGAAAGCATCTATGCATTGGTCATGCTGGACGCGATCCATTACAAAGTTCGGGAAGAAGGCGCCGTCGTTAAGAAAGCGGTCTATATCGCCATCGGGACTGATCTAGCCGGGAAAAAGGATGTTTTAGGCCTGTGGGTCGGCGCGACGGAAAGCTCAAAATATTGGCTGGGTGTGCTGAACGGCCTGAAAAACCGCGGTGTTTCGGACATTTTGCTGGTTTCGGTTGACGGACTGAGCGGTTTTTCGGGCGCTATCTCCGTGGCCTTCCCGCAGACGTAAATCCAGCGCTGCATCATCCATCAGATCCGCAGTTCCACCCGGTACGTCTCATACAAGGACGTCAAAGCGTTTACGGCTGCGCTCAAACCCATTTACAAGGCTCCGACCGAGGAGGCCGCGCTGGAGGCTCTGGACGAGCTGGAACGCATCTGGGGCACGAAATACCCGGCAGGAATCAAGTCCTGGCGGGATCACTGGGACGAACTTGCGACCATGTACAAATATCCGGAACCAATCCGGCGGATTATCTACACGACCAACGCCATCGAAAATTTCAACCGCCAATTGCGCAAGGTTACGAAGACGAAAAGCGCGTTTGTCAGCGATGACGCACTCTTGAAGCAGCTCTATCTTGTCACCATGCAGGTTACGGAAAGTTGGACGATGCCGATCAAAGACTGGGGTCAGATACTGATGCAGTTGATGGTTTTCTTCGGCGATCGGGTTAACGTGACGCTCTAACGAATAACACGGTGAAAGTACGTGTTAAGGCTCGCTTCGCTTTTCACCTTGACGCGTACTTTGCCACCGTGTTACGGTAATGACACAGGGCAAGGATGAACCTTGCCCCTCGTGACTAATAGAAATTATCTGACATTTTGCGTTTACACAAAGTTTTCGACGCTTCCGATGAAAATAGTCGGAATCATCTCGAGTTTTTCTAAAATACTTGTCATAACGAAGCCCTATTAAGAAGGTTCTGCAGTTGTCCCGCTCCGTCACGGATCATTTTCTCTTCATCAAGATTAGTAAATAGTTTATCCTTTATAACTATTTCACCGTTCATAATTAAATCGCAAACATCCTGTGATCCAGCGACCATCATAAAGGTTTTAAATAGATTACGCGTAGGTCGTATCGCAGGTTGATTCAAATCGAAAAGTACTATATCTGCCTGTTTACCAATTTCCAAAGTCCCTCTTACATCTTCCGTGCCCAATGCTCGCGCTGCGCTAATCGTACACATATCGTACGCTTCTATGAGCGGCAAAGCATTCGGTTCAAATACAGGCGTCCCAAATACTGCTTGCGTTACATACTTGAGAAGTTGTGCCTGCCCAAGTAAATCCTGCTTGGCGCTTGAAGCGCCGTCATTACCAAGAGCGATATTGATTCCTCGAGCTCTCTCTGCCAACAGTTTTGGAATTCCTTGAGTAGGTAGGTTAGCCGTAGGGCAATGGATTATATGAACTCCGCGTTGCGCGATCAACTCCAAATCGAAATCCGTAACCTGTATGCAATGCGCAGCGATTACATTCGAACCCAATACGCTGCAACTATCCAGAAAAGCTGGCGGACGCATCCCCCATCTAGCTAAGCAGGTCTGCACTTCGGCGGGATGCTCACATAAATGGATATGAATACCGGTTTGTTTATCTCGTGCGGCATAGGCAACCATACGTGCCAGTTCTCTAGACGTACTCATTGGAGATGAAATCGAATACCAAATACGAATACGCCCGTTCATCGCTCCATCATATTTTGAAAATAAATCATTCTGGTGCTTCATGCAAGTTTCCGCATTCGGATCACACATGCAAGCGGGAAGTTCATTGTCTAGATCCCTGCCGACCCTAGCGATGGCAGCGCGCATACCGGTTTCTTTTACTGCTTCAATAGTACCAGACATATCCATACTGCCTGCGTCGGCAAACATGGTTATGCCAGCACGCAACGCCTGAATGCAGTATAAACATGCCGCGTGATAACGGTCTTCCGGGGTCATCATTGCTTCATATGGAACGAGTATCCTTCGCCATACGATCGGTGGCTCGTCAACAGTACCGCCTTTGAGTAATTGCTGAACCGTATGCGTATGGCAATCCGACATCCCCGGGAAAGCTAGCTTGTTAGTGCCGTTTAGGGTTTGAGTCGCGACGTATTTTTGATCTATCGTTTCAGAAGAACCAATGTCAATAATAACATTGCTATTTACGGCAATGGATGCGTGATCAATCACGCGGTGGTCAGGCAGAACTGCCGAACAGTTCCTGATGAGCAATGTGCAAGGAATTTTCGCTTCCATTTTATCATCCCCTTACGAATGTGTAGTGAACTGTTGAAAAACATCGCATTTCAACCTTAGATCCCGATCGCAAACAGCTTCTCCTTCTCGAGCGAGTCTGTATTCGTCCACACCCAAAAGTATGCCGTTTTTGAAAACGATGTTCCCATTGATCATCGTGAGCCATACAGGACCGGCAATCCCCAACTTCGGGATGATGTTCTTCGGGTCGTGCAGAGCGCCAGCAAGCTCCAGTGTTGAAACGTCTATCATAAACAAATCGGCAGCCATACCGGGTTTCAAGCTTCCAAGTTCAGGCCGCCCCAGAGTTCTGGCACCATTCACAGTGGCAATTTTCAGTATGTCATACGGTTTTGGGCAACCGTTGCGATTAACATTGCGAAAGGTTTGCATTAAATATCCAAGTCGTAATGCATCCAGCATACTGGAACCCTCATTAGTCGAGCAACCATCGCAGCCCAAACTGATGAGCACGCCCGCATCTTGCAAGGCGGGGATATCCAGCATTTCGGTTGCTCCGTAAAACGTAGGTGCCGGGCAATGCGAGATTCCCGTGCCATTTTCCGCAAGAATAGCATATTCAAAGGGCAGAGTTTCTCGTCCGTGCGCAATCCATACGTCTGGGCCTAAAAAACCCACAGCTTCGCACCACGCGATGGAGCGGACACCCCACCGTTCAAGCATGGTATCCACTTCGCCTTCGCACAGATGTGTGTGCATCCGAACCATTTTTCTACGAGCCAGTTTTGCAGCTTCGACGAAGGTTTCTTTTTTACAGCTCACTGGCTGGGTGGGAGAAACCACAAGCTGGCGCATAGCAAAAGGCGCAGGATCGTGGTATTTATCAATCAATCGTTCACAGTCGAAAATGAATCGGTCAGTGCTTTCACACATTGAAGCTGGTACGTAACTTCCTTCTTCCATAGATAAAGTACTACCGCCGCGCCCGGCGAGAAAACGCATACCTAAATGAGAAGCCGCATCCATTTGCCGTGTAATAGGATCGTCACAGCGTCCTGGCATGAATAAATAGTGCTGATCGTAAGCCGTTGTACAGCCGTGCTTGATTAAATCCGCCATAGCGGCAAGAGAAGCATAATAAACAACGTCGTCTGTCACCATGTTGAACGTAGGTTGAACCGCCTCCAGCCATTGCATGACAGTCATGTTCGGGCGATCTATAGTGACCAGATTTCTGATGAAGGCCTGAAAGAAGTGATGATGTGTATTGATTAAACCGGGATACATGAATTTTTCAGAGCTATCGATGACTTGCATTTCTTTAGTTGCGCTAATATTTCCATCAATGCGCAGAATTTTTTCATTATCTGTAAGGACATCGGCATCATAATACACAGTATCTTTTTCATCACAACTAATAATAGCTTTTACATTTTTAAACAAATACTGTGCCATTTTTTACCTCTTTTTGTCGACAAGGCTATTAAAACAAATAGAGTTGTCTTTACGTCAAGGCGTAAAAAATCGAAATTTTATTGAAAATGTAAACATAGCTACATAATCCTATTATTGACGACTTACATATAACACGAATAAAATAACATGTAGGGAGTGATTAGTGGATGAAACATTATATTCGTATTGGAGCTTTTGCCTCGCAATTTAATTTACCAATATCAACAATTCGGTATTACATAAAAAGGGGATTTCTTGTTCCAGAAAAAAAGAACGGACAATTCCTGTTTGATGAATACTGTATATATGACATGAAACGAATTGAATCGTGGAAACGAATGCAGTTTTCTTTATGTGAGATACATGAATTGATTTCGTTATTTCGAAAGTACCCGAACTCCGTTGTTGAACAAGAAATCGAACGGAAGGAATATTATAAAAACAAAAAAAATGAATTATTGCAGCTTAAAAAGGAGAATGAAGCGAGTTATCATCGGGTAGAATTGATGCTGAATCAACAACGCCACGTCCAATAAACACGTAAGGACGAATTTTATCTCCGGGTTTACATCCATTATAAACAGACTCATCAAGGTACTCTTCTCCCTCAACGTCTTCAATAATTTGAATATTATTTTCAGCTATACTCGATTTTAGCACCTGCAGATTATAGCGTATAAAATTGGTCGGTACGATGGAATGGCCTAAAGCGCCTTTTTGTTTATGCAAGAAAGAGAATCTACCTAAGACTATAGCATTCGGTTTCATATAATCATGTATTAAAGGAAACATGGAAGAATATCCGTAAGATTGCACAATCTCCGAAGAACAGTAATCAATAACAATATCTATACTTCTCTTTTTCAGTGGATGATGAATACCATCGTCCACGATCATGAGAAAGCCGCAGTCCGGGCGAATCGCATAAAGAGCTTCGGCATAATAACGTACAGCGCTAGGAAGGCAATCCGAAAGGATTATATCCGGGGGAGTTTCCATCAAAGGCAACACTTTACTGGTAAAGCAAATCAGATTTATCACATCTTCATACATAACTTTACCGCGCAGATCCAGAGCCTGCAAATGTTCGAAAAGCCATAAGAAATACTTCTCGAGCGTACTGATATCCTTTGCGGATCTCTTTCGGATTGTTTCGAGGTCAACGTCAACGCTTTTTATAACTGGTTGCTCACCACAAATCAGGATCCCGCTATCAATTTTGCACGAAAACCCACAATCACATCTTCCACTGCCATTCGTGATCGCATTCTGTGAAACAGTGATATTTTGCCACTCAAGAGAGCTATTACAAAGGGGGCATGCTATCAACGCGAAAAGTCGCAGAGGGATACGGTCTGCAGTTACGGGCTTTTTTTTCAACGAAGAGCATTCGGCATCCAATAAATTTATAGCCTCGCAAATAGCATTGTGCTCTGCTTCTAGCCGGGATAGCTCCTTAGATAAAAGGTTATTTAGAGATTCTTTTAGTTCGGCAGGATCATCGATAGAATTTCTAGAAATGTTGAGTATTTGTGAGATGGTTTGAAGCGAAAAACCACAACGTTTATACATCAGAATCTTTTCAATATCCTGTGAGTCGACTTCATTGAATACCCAATTGCCTTTTTCTTTTCTGGGAATTAAAAGTCCGTTTTCGATATAAAAACGGATTGTCATAACTGAAACGCTATTTTGACGTGCAAACGAATGAATATCCATAAAAAAAAGTATACTCGAAATGATCCAGCCTGTCTACCGCTCTATATTATCCTGAATTATCCCGATATATTTTAGTTTTATAGTTAACTTCACTTTTTTCAATATTGAGCAATATAATATATATTGACATGAAGTATGAACAATCTGATGAAATGTATGTAATCCCAATATAAGTGGGAATTTTTGAATAAGGAGTTTGAGGTATGAGAAAAGGATTTGTGTTCATTCTGGTATTTTGCCTGTTGTTTGTCGGAATTTGGGGTTGTACTCCTGCAACCGACATTGATCAACCTGAACCAACCGACGCAACCACTGCCGATACAGCAGTGGCGGAAACGCAAGCACCTGAACCAACCGAAGAGACTGTAGAAGCAGAACCTGTAAAAGTGGCGCTTTGTGTAACAGGTACTGTAAACGATGGCGGCTGGTGCCAGACAGCTTACAATGGATTGCTCGCCGCACAAGAAACCTATGCAATTGATATTTCTTACACTGAAAATCTTCAGACGACTGAAATGGAATCCGCGTTCACGGATTATGCAGCACAAGGATATCAGATTATCATTGGCCTTGGATATCAATTTGGAGATCCTGCGTTGGCTGTAGCGGATAAGTACCCCGATAGCAATTTTATTATCTTCGAGGGAAGTGTTGAAGGGGCAAATGTAAAATCATGCAAAATCTCAAACCAACAAAGCCGGTACTTGCTTGGTTATATCGCGGCTAGTATCTCAAAAACCAATGTTGTTGGTTTTGTAGCCGGCGTGGAACAAGCGTCTATCACGAAAGTGGCGGAAGCCTTCAAACTTGGTGCTCAGGCGGCTAATCCAGATGTTCAAGTACTGATAGCATACACGGGTTCTTTTACCGACATCGCGCTGGCAAAGGAGGCCGCACAGGCAATGATCGACTCTGGAGCCGATGTGATTGCTCACGGCGCTAACACTGGGGGCAATGGGGTTATTTCCGCCTGCCAGGAAAATGGCATTTATGCTATGGGCGCTGCATTCGATCAAAACTACCTCGCTCCCGATACGGTTGTTTGCAGTGACTCCTACAGCTACGGCGAAGTATTGGTTTATATTGTAGGCCAATATGTAAATGATGGTGCTATTCCGATGGGAACAGAAAGTTATGGTTTTGCACAAGGGATCGTTAAGCTTTCGCCTTTCTACTGTAATGCTGTCTCCGATGAACTGGCCGCTGAAATCGCGAACATGACGCAACAGATTATTGATGGAACGCTTGTGGTGCCGATTATTGAAACTCCCAGTGCTGCAAATTAAGAAATGACGGTTCTTGTTCAATCAAAGTAAAACTGAAAAAGTCGTATGGCTTCTCCTAACTGAGAAGCCATACGATACAATCCAGAAGACGGAGCGTGTTATGGATCTATTGCAAATGCAGAACATCACAAAAACCTTTCCTGGCATCATTGCGAACAGTGATGTCACAATAAGCATAAGAGAAGGCGAAATACACGCGCTGCTAGGAGAAAATGGAGCGGGTAAAACTACTCTAATGAATATCCTGTATGGTCTATACCAAGCGGATAGCGGTAAAATTATGTGGAATGGAAAAGCGGTTAAGATTTTAGGGCCGGAAGATGCAATTCATCTGGGAATTGGCATGGTGCATCAGCATTTCATGCTTGTTCAAACCATGACTGTCTTAAAGAATATAATTATAGGTCTCAAAGAAGAAAACTATCCATTTTTTAATAAAAAGAAAGCATACTCAAGAGTTCGCAAACTAATCGCACAATATAAGTTCCAATTAGACTTAGACAAACCAGTGTACCAATTATCGGTAGGTAATCAGCAACGTGTAGAAATAATTAAAGCGTTGTATCGAAAAGCAAAACTTCTCATACTCGACGAACCAACTGCGGTGCTTACTCCACAGGAGACGGAAGATTTTTTTAATATACTCCGTACGCTCAAGGAATATGGTCATAGTATTATTCTTATTTCCCACAATCTGTCGGATATCATGGCAATCAGCGATCGAGTATCGGTACTGCGAGATGGGAAGGTAGTCTTCAGTGGAAACACAGCCGATACTACCGAGCAGTTGTTATCTAAGTATATGGTTGGCCGTGAGATAATCTTTGAAAACTATCCAAGGCGATATAGCTCGAATAAAGAAGCAGCATTAACCTTGACGAATATAACCCTTCGAACTGCAGCGGGTGAAAAACAACTAGATAATATTTCTTTTACACTATATCAAAGTGAAGTGCTTGGCATAGCCGGGGTTGATGGAAACGGACAGACAGAATTAGCCGAGGTGATTACGGGTATACGCCAGCTAAGCAGCGGTAACGCAACATTGGAAGGCGTTGAAATGGCGCATTTGAGCATTCGTGATCGCGCTGATAAAGGGATTGCTTATATAGCCGCCGATCGTCACAGAGACGCGTTGATTATGGATGCGGAACTAGTTTACAATATGCATCTGAAAGATTATTTCAAAGCTCCGTTTGCAAATCACGGGTTGCTTAATCTGCAAGTAATGTCCGCATCTTGTATGGAATCCGCAGAGAATTTCGGAATTAAATTTCCATCGACGTTGGAAAGAGTGCGGCTACTTTCAGGCGGGAATCAACAGAAAATCATATTAGCGCGCGAACTAAATCATAACGCAAAAGTAATCATCGCCTGTCAACCGACACGAGGATTGGATGTTGGCGCAACTGTCTATATTCGCGATCGTTTAATATCATACCGTGACAAAGGTGGTAGCATACTTCTAATCTCGACTGATTTAAACGAGATCTTAGCAATGTCGGATCGGATTCTTGTGTTGTACAGGGGACGTGTGATGGGGATTGTAGATAATTCTCCTGAGCTTTCTGTGGAACAACTGGGCTTAATGATGGGTGGAAAAGAACAGGCGGTAACGATATGATGGTACAGGCACGTAACAGTAAATTAATCCAGATCGTAATGCGTATCGTGATCACGCTTCTAGTTAGCGTATTGCTGGTAGTTTTAGCCGGAGGAGGCCCGCTAGAGGCTATGACTGCTTTTGTTTACGGGATCTTTGGTACTTTAAATGGATTTGCAGAAGTCTTCGTTCGCGCGACTCCATTGATCCTTTTAGGATTAGCAGTGGCAATTTCATTTAAAACCGGTTTTTTTAATCTCGGCGCGGATGGGCAGTTTTATATCGGTGCAATAGCCGCAACGATTACTGTTCTTTATACTCCGGGATTGCCGGGAGGCTTAAGAATAATTCTAGCATTTATTACATCTTTTTTTGCAGGCGGGCTTTGGGCCTTTCTTCCAGCTTGGATGAAAAATAGTATGGGTATCTCGGAAACCGTGAGCACAATCATGTTTAATTATATTGCTATCATGTTGGTGGGTATATTCATCCGCGGGTTTTTACAGGATCCTACAACTACAGAAGCGATGTCATCGCGAATTCCTGAAGATGCACGGCTAACACAGTTGCTCTATCCGACGCGATTGCATTTTGGCATTATCATTGCAATTCTGACGGCTTTGATTATGTGGTTTGTACTATACAGAACAACATTTGGATTGAATATGCGTCTAATTGGGTTAAGCAAACGAGCTGCTTATTGCAATGGCCTATCGGTTAAGCGATGGGTAGCGCTTTCAGCGGTGCTCAGCGGTGGGCTTGCTGGTCTCGCCGGTATGATAGAGATACTAGGACTACAATACCGACTACTGGAAGGCGTGTCCGGAGGCAATGGATACACAGCTGTTTTGATCGCATTATTAGCATCAAACCATCCCATTGGTATTATCGGGGTAGCAATCGGGTACGCGTTGCTAATGGTAGGGACGACGACGATGCAGAGGCATCTCGGGATCCCGTCCTCCTTGGTCAGCATAATAATAGGGTTTATCGTTATTATGGTTCTATCAAAAGACCTGGGGAAATTTATAAAAGACAATCGAATTTCGAAGTCGGTACAGTGAGGGGGATGCAGAATTATGTGGAGTTCCATTATAAATTTAAATTCTGTTGAATCTTTGCTATCCGCTGGTGTACGATTATCGGTGCCATTGATCTTCGGAGCGCTCGGTGAAACAATTTCTCAGAAAGCGGGCACTTTAAATATTGGATTGGAGTCAAATATGCTCAGCGGCGCATTCTTTGGATTTGCTGTGACATATTGGACCGGTAGCCTTGCGTTGGGATTTTTTGCGGGCATGCTTGCCGGTGCTGTTTTCAGTATGTTGCATGCGTTTATTTCACATGGCTTGGGACAGAATCAAAGCGTTACTGGTACTGCTTTGAATCTGTTTGCCATGGGGATAACAAGTTTCCTCTTCTCATTAATCAATACTACCAATCTGTTTCCACAGGTAAAAACGTTACAAAACCTGGCAATTCCTTATTTAAGCGATATTCCTATCCTTGGCGAGGTTTTTTTCAATAAAGATATTATAACTTACGTAGCATATTTGATGATCATTATCGTCGCATTTTTCATAAATCGCACGATATGGGGTATGGAACTTGTGGCTGTCGGCGAAAATCCTCAGGCTGCCGATACCGTTGGCGTGAAAGTTCTGAAAATACGTTATGCCGCCGCACTTTTTAATGGGGTGATGAATGGTTTAGCGGGCGCGTTTTTAACACTGGTGCAATTGGGGTCGTTTTCGGATAATGTAACATCCGGTCGTGGGTTTATAGCTTTGGCGTTGGTAGTGTTTGGGAAACGAAACCCTTATGGTATTTTTTTCGGGGCTTTGTTCATTGGAATGGCGAACGCGATGCAATTTAAATTACAAATCTTCAATATTGGGTTACCAGCGCAATTCTTTACGGGGCTACCATATATCCTGACAATCGCGGCGCTTCTTTTGAGCGCGTCAAAAAAAGGTACAGAACCCGCCAGTTTAGGCAAACCATATATTCGAAGTGCTCGATAGACACAACGTATCTATACGGTCGGCAACAGTCGTTGCTTTCTTATTGTGCGCTTTTCCTAAAACTCTGGCTAGAGCTAGAAGCATATCACGGATAGAATATTACACCGATATTCAATAATAATTGGAGGGAATTGTAATGCGAGTTGGATGCGTGAAGGAAATCAAAAATCATGAATACAGAGTTGGGTTTACTCCTGATAATGTTAGATGTTACAAAGATGCTGGGCATGACGTGCTGATAGAAAGTGGAGCTGGACTTGGTAGCGCTTTTTGCGACGAACAATACGTTGCTAGCGGGGCGGAAATACTGGGGAACGCAAGTTCGGTATGGCAAAAATCTGACATGTTGATCAAGGTGAAAGAACCTTTAGAAGTAGAATATCCCATGATGCGGGAAGACCTTATTCTCTATACTTATCTGCACCTTGCGGCCGATCGTCCGCAACTGGAGGCTCTGATGCATCGCGGTGTAAAAAGTGTAGCATACGAAACTTTGATGGAAACCGATCACTCATTACCCCTTCTAACACCGATGAGCCAAATCGCCGGTCGTCTCAGTGTTCAAGAAGGTGCAAAATGCCTTGAAAAGCATCAGGGCGGTCGAGGCGTTTTATTATCCGGAGTTCCGGGAACTCCAAAAGCAAAGGTAGTCATCCTCGGAGGCGGAATTGTTGGAACAAACGCATGTAAAATGGCTGTTGGACTTGGTGCGGAAGTAACCATCTTGGATATCAATTTTCATCGACTGACATATTTAGATGATATTTTCGGTGCAAGGATACAAACCCTTTTTAGCAGCGATGCTAATATTGAAGATTCTGTAGCTGATGCAGACCTTGTGATAGGCGCTGTCTTAATTCCAGGGAAAGCGGCGCCTAAGATTCTGAAAAAAGCCTATCTTAAAAAGATGCGCGAAGGAAGCGTAATCGTTGACGTGGCGGTTGACCAGGGCGGTTGTTGCGAAACAACAAGAGTAACATATCATGATCGACCAACCTATGTTGTCGACGGCGTCGTGCATTATTGCGTTGGCAATATGCCGGGCTGCGTCGCACGCACTTCATCGATTGCCTTGACGAACGCTACGATAAAATATGGTCTTCAGATTGCTAATGAAGGCTTAGAAGGTGCATGCTGAAAAAACCCTGTTATTTATTCTGCAATTAATACATACGATGGCAAGTGTACCTGCAAAAATGTTGCGGACACCTTCCAAATTACCTGTACTGCCCCGGAACTTCTGATCCATGAGTCAACAAGATAATATTCGCTATACACGGGCGGAAATCAATCTTGACGCTTTGAGATTTAATATACGGATGATCCGTAAAGCGGTAACTCAAAGCACGCTGATTTCCGCTGTAATAAAAGCCGATGGATATGGACACGGAGCGGTAGAAGTTGCACAAGTATTGCAGGAGAATGGAGCAGATTGCTTTTCTGTTGCAATTGTTGACGAAGGCATTGAACTACGCAAAGCGGGAGTAACCATTCCTATATTGGGTTTAGGCCATACGAGTTGGTTACGTGCGAAAGAAGTTCTATTCTATAATTTAGAACAATGTATATATAATCTGAAAGATGCGGAAGGGTTTTCAAACGAAGCGGTTCGTCAGAATAAAAGCATAAAATTCATATAAAGATCAATAGTGGAATGAACCGCATAGGATACACTCTTGGATCGGATGCGTTAACGGAAATTGTCCAAATTGCGAAACTGCCGAATATTATTTTAGAAGGGATTTTTACTCATTTTTGCACTTCGGATGCGGCGGATCAATCGTTCACAGAATTTCAATTGGATCGTTTTGAAACCTTCTGGTCCATCCTGAAAATGAAAGGGATTTCTTTTTCGCTGAAGCATTGTAACAACAGTGCTGCAATCGTTCATTTCCTCGATTATAGTTTTGATATGGTACGCGCGGGTATTCTTCTATACGGGCAGAAACCGTCGACTTCAATGCAAATGGGCGACATAGAATATATGCCGGTAATGAGTTTCAAAACAAGAATCATTCAAGTTAAAACGATCCAGTCGGGTGAAAGCGTAGGATACGGCAGATCTTATATCGCAACGACTGCCCGCAAAATCGCGACACTTCCAGTCGGATACGCAGACGGCTATCCTAGGCAGCTATCAGGAAAAGCGGAAGTTTTGCTTCACCATCAACGAGCAAAACTGATAGGTAATATCTGCATGGATATGTGCATGATAGATGTAAGTGACATTGATAATGTCAATATCGGCGATGAAGTCGTTTTGTTTGGGAATCAAGATAATGAGTTATTACCTGTAGATGAACTTGCGGAAATTTTAGGGACGATTAATTATGAGATTATATGCAGAATCAATCGGCGGGTGCCTCGCCTATATGTTGATAATGAGAAAGTAATTCATATAAAGAATTACCTTACAGATTGATTTTTGATTGTGTATACAACGCACCTTTTTACTAGCACTCAACATGTTTGGATTGTCAACAGTAAGTCGGACAGATTTTATAAGGTACAGGATCTCTTAAACTCTGCTGGTGACAAGTATCCAAGTGTTCCGTGTAAACGGATGTTGTTGAACCAGTGAACATAATCCAGCAGCTCCAGCTGGAGCTGCTCTAGCGTTTCAAAGCGGCGCGAGTAAACGAATTCTGCCTTGATCATTTTGAAGGTTGATTCGGCTACAGCGTTGTCGTACGGGCAGTCTTTCATGCTTAGTGAGCGGTTGATCTGGAAACTATCGAGCAATTCGTCGATCAGCATATTGTCGAACTCGCTGCCTCGGTCCGTGTGAAACATTTGGATATCGAACAGATTTCCCTTCACTGTTGAGAACGCCTTGTGTACCAACTCGGCGTTTTTATTTGCGCCTGCGCTTTGTCCGATGATCTCCCGAGCTCCAAGCTCGAGCAGGATGCAGACATACGCCCACCTTGTCCCAACGCGGACATAGGTCAAATCGCTCACGACACAGGCTCCAGGAGCCTGATTGTTGAAATCTCTGGCAAGAAGGTTAGGAATAGGGGCTTCATTGCTCTTTGATGAATGTACACGGTATTTCTTGCAAGTATAGGCCGAAACCAGGCCGCGCTTCGCCATGATTCGTCCGATGCGGCGACGTGAAACCGTCCAGCCTTTCCGGAATAACACACGCTTCAGCTTTCGCTGACCGTATACGCGACGATTCTCGTCGTATGCCATTTGAACCGCTTCTTCGAGATCACTTTCGTCTATCGGACCATGGCATTCGTAATAGAAGGTGCTCCGTGCAATGCCTAGACATCTACACAGCGCTGATATTGAGTATTTGCGGGCATTGGCTTTGATCACAATTACTTTCGTGCGAATATCAGCGCCGCTTGCTTTAAAACGTCATTCTCCATTCGCAGCTGCTGATTTTCCTTGCGGAGCCGGATCAATTCCTGCTCTTCGATAGTACGATTATCCTTCTCGTGGCTGGAGCCCGTTGCATTGATGCGCTTGACCCATTTGTCAAAAGCTGAGGCTGTCAAATCATACTCACGGATGATTTCGCCTCTGGGTTTGCCATGGTTGAACAGTTCAACCAATTGTTTCTTTTGCTCTTCACTAAACGTTCTTCTTGCTCGTTTCTCGGTCATGGTTTTTTCCTCTCTTTCATCTTCAAGAGAATACCACTACCTTATCTTTTCTGTACAGTTTAGTGTAGCCAATCCACCCGCTAAGACTTACAGCGTCAAGACAGTGAGAAACATACATGCGCTGCTGCATCTAGCCCTCGATCAAGCCCGACGCGAGGGGCTTATAGCAAAAAACCCCGCCGACGATGTAAAATTACCGTCAGCGAGGCGGGTAGAATACACGATACCAACACCGGAGCAGATGAAGCGTTTGCTTGACGAGCTTCGCGGCGCGAATTGTTTCTTAGTCATTCTAACGTGTGCTGTGATGGGATGCAGGCGCGGGGAAGCCCTCGGCCTGTACTGGTCGGACATTGACTTTGATGCTTCTACACTTGAATTCAAACGCGCTCTTATCGTCAACAATCTGACGAATGCGGTAGAGATAGGCGAGCTGAAAACCAACAACGCGCGCCGCCTGCTCCCGGTGCCAAATACGCTACGCGCGGAGCTGCTGAAAGTCAAGCAGGAGAAAGATAAGGCCGCGCGCGGCGCAGGCAAACATGTTGTATCTTCGCCGTTTGTGTTTACGAACGTACAGGGAAAACCGTTTCGCCCTGAATCAATCTCTCAGGCGTTCAAGCGGGCGGCGGTAAAGGTGGGGTTACCAAATATGCGCCTACACGATCTAAGGCATACCGCGATCACGTACATGCTAGAGGCGGGGGAGAACCCTAAGACGGTATCAGAATTTGCCGGACATGCTACCGCGAATTTCACTATGAACCAGTACGCGCATGTGCAAGAGGATAGCAAGAAAAAGGCCTCTGACGCGCTTATGAAAACGCTGTTTTCAGAGTAACTGTGCCAGGCTTGTGTCAGGTTGCATAAAACGAGCTAAAATGAATAGTTGCAAAAAACCCGCAAACGTACTGTTTACGCGTATTTTTCTTGGTTGCGGGGGAAGGATTTGAACCTACGACCTCCGGGTTATGAGTGCGTATTTGTGCAAAAAACAGTTATGAATGTACGATGGAATCTGAAGATTGTCGCCGACTTATACGGATTACCTTGAATGGATTATTGGCGATAATAAACGGTTATATGTCATTATTGATGGCGATAAACATCAAAGAAACATCAGCTAGTAGGTACAAAACGTTATTGCCAAACGCGTGTTATATGTTACTTTGCCTGTTCCAAAGCGTCGCGCACTGCATCTAAAATGCCGTTACTGGTAAGAGTTGCGCCGGATACCACATCGACTTGCAATGATTGCGTTCTTATGATTTCTTCCGGGATCTCCTTGATTGGAGTTTCGTAATAATATGCGCCTTTCTCGTAATGCTCAATAACCTCCAATTGGGTGATATAACCATTTTCAAGTGTAACTTGTACTTTCAAATGCTTTCGAATACCTTGTGCCTCTCCGATATATACTCCATCCATGTAATCTGTATACTGAGGTGCTGCAGACGAATGTATTATCAAAACTATTGCTAACAAAACAACCAATGCTATCGTCGCTGAAATCAAAACATATATACGCTTTTTTTTCATCTGATATCCTCCCAAAACTGCAAGGCGGTATTTATATCGTAACGCCGGCTTTTTCTGCGCGTTATCATAGCATTGATTTCATCGATATACGAAGTTCTGATTTGCATGATATTTGCACCCGCATCAAGGAATGCCTTGATTAAGAGCCTTCCGCATTGTATTTTCGCGCTTGAGAATGGTGGTTCGTAGGTGGCGGCAAAGGCAATGATTCGCCCAAAGTCTTCTTCTTTTCGTCCGATCGTACATTCATCCTCAAAATCAACGCTATAGCATTTATCAATATCTTCAAGATAGATAAAATTTCGCAAGTTCACATCGCCCCTGCACAAACCGGTTATTGAGTAATAACATTCCAGCCAATCAACCAATGCGGTAGCGTGTTTTTGTTCAAATCGATCAATGAGCGCATGATAGGATACGCCTCCCAGCCACTCATATGTAATAACGTTGTCTGTCGCGTCAATGATCGGCGGCACAGCAAGTCCCTTCTCTTTCAGCATCTTCACCATTTCATGCTCACGGCAAAAAGCAAGCTGGTCAGAAAATTGCTTAACCACCCTGTCATTTTCTTTGAATACATCATTTTTCCGCGAATACAGTTTCATGATTTAAATTTCACTTCGATATCACTATTTTTGCTGAATCCGGCCAGTTCACTGACCACACCCAAAACGGCGTTCTTCAATAGTTTTTGTACAAACGACACCATGTCGATCTGCCGGCCATCGATTTTAAGTTCGATTTCCATCGATGATAATACGCAGTCTTCCCGCTTAGCCGTTTTGTGTGCAATCATACCTGCCAGCTCGCGGCATGTATGACCACAAGCAGAGCAACATTTCGGATCGAACGAAGGCAATGGCTCATATGCGTGTTCGATGACAAAATCAACGAGCGCATCCGCATCGTTCAGCGCATGAATCACGGGCAATCCATGCACCTCTGTTACGCTTGAATTTGCTATCACGCCCGATACAAGCACGGCACGGCAATCGATTCGCTCTTCTATTTCCTGTGTTTTATGTGCGGTGAGAATGCGTGGCACATTGCAGTCTGTAACACCTTCCAAGATGACGTAATCATGATCATAATGCTTCAAGATCTCTTCAATAGGCAGTTTGGATTGATAGAGGATATCAGTCTCTGATATACCGCGCGCTGTAACCAGTTGTGCGCCAGCTTCTCTATGCCGATGTGTGTTTGAACTTGGATCGGCATCGATCTGAAACGCCTCAAAATGAATTTCTTTTACAGAACCAACCGTATAGCCTCTCTTTCTGAGTCCGTGTATAATGGTTTCGCAAACGGTTGTTTTACCGGACAGCGTAATGCCGTTGACTGCGATGGCTTTCATTGTTACCCTCCTAAACAGACAGATAATAAGCTAGACAAACGCCCGCACTTATGCATACAAGCACAAAGAAATACAAGTAATCAAGCTTTTGCATATGCACAACGTAATAAGTCGTCCGTATTTTCATTGCGCCAAAACCTCGTGCTTCCATCGCAATGGAAAGTTCTTGCGATTTGATAATCGCTTCGGCGACAACAGGCAGGAGCAAGTAGCTGTAAAGCTTGATCTTTTTGCCGATTTTCACTTTTTTCAGTTCAATGCCCCTTAACTGGATCGAAGTCATAGCATCTGTAAAGCTCTCCATAAAAACAGGCAGGAAGCGGAGCGTAATCATCAGCATAAATGCAAACATGTAAGGAACTTTCATGTTCGTCAGCGATGCAATGACTCGCCGGCTGTTTTCTCCTGCCATCACTGCTGCAGAGCATAGAATAATGAAATATCGCAACCCAGTGTTTACACCGCGCAGTAACCCGTCGTTATAAATCAGCGTAATTTTTTCTATTGAAAGCACCGGCTCACCGGTTCTGACAAACACGATCTGCACAAGGATAATGATCAACAGAAGCTGAGTAAATTTGCGCATTCGTCTGAAAAAGGCTGAAAAATCGGCGCCCAGAATAACGTCCAGAAAGATTGCTGCAAAAGCCAGCCCCAACATCCAAAGCGGGTCGACAAACAATAAAGCCAGGGTTGTGATGATGATAATTGTAAAAAGTTTCATTCGCGGATCGAGTGATTTTATCATATCACCCTACCGTCCTCGACATGGATTCTTCTACCGTTAAAACGGGATAACAGCTCGTTGTTGTGCGATATGATTGCAACGCCAATGCCGCTTACCAACAACGATTCGATTACATCATAAAGGGCTTTTCTATTTTCAGCATCAAGACCGGTGGTCGGTTCGTCAAGGATTAAATAACGAATGTCCTGCATAAGAATTGCCGCAATCGCCAATCGTTGTTTTTCACCGCGGCTTAGCCGATAAACACTACGTTCGATCAAATCTAACAAGCTGAAGCGGACAAGTAACGCCAGTGCTCTGTTTTGGAGCATAGTTGTATCCTTGCCAAGGATATTGCCGATAAAAGTCATTTCGTCCCATACGGTTGCGGTGAACAATTGATGAGAAGGCTCTTGAAAAAGGTAGCCGATGCTTTTTCCGATTCGGCCCAATGGCCATTTTTGCGCGTCTTCGCCGTCGATGAATAGACTGCCGATATCTGGCCTAATAATTCCGCAGCAAAGTTTTAACATCGTTGTTTTGCCGCTTCCGTTTTTGCCTGTAATCAGGGTGGATTCGCCGACACCCAATTCCAAATCATCACAGGTCACAGTGAATTTAGTTTTAGGATATGTATATATTGCATTTTTCAGTTGAATGATTGGTTCAGCCATTGCCCACCTCCGCTAAGCGACCGTTTGCGAAGGTATAAATCCGGTCCGCAACGTCCAGGTTTTCCTCGTTGTGTTCTACAATAAGTATGGCCTTGCCCTGCTGCTTCTGTGCTTGGATCGCTTGCTTGACAAGCGCAGCTGAATCGGGATCGAGCTGCGATAGCGACTCGTCAAATATCAATGCGCGCGGTTGTAGAGCAAGCACGGCGGCAAGCGCCACAAGCTGTTTTTGCCCGCCCGACAGCTGCGATGGATTTGTGTGTCTGAAATCTTGCATGCCGACAGCAACGAGTGCCGAGGTTATTCTTCGGCTAATTTCCTCACGCGGTAAACACAGATTTTCCGGACCGAAAGCGACTTCGTCTTCGATTGTGGGCGAAAAGAGCTGCGATTCCGGATTTTGAAAAACAACGCCAACCCGCTCAATTGTCTCAGAAAGGGATAATTCGCTTGGGTTATTGCCAAAAAGGCGAACGTCTCCATTGATATTTCCGTCAATTGAGCGTGGGATTATGCCTGAGAGAATATAGCATAGCGTAGATTTTCCGCAGCCGGAAGGCCCCGTTAAAGCAACGCATTCCCCTTCGGAAACAGACAGACCGACGTCGGAAAAAAGCGGTATTTCGCCATATGAAAAGGAAAGCTCGCTTACTTCCAGCGCGATCATCTTGTTTCGATCTCTTGAACAAATTTGCACCATCTTTGTGAAAATTCCGAACTGTTGATCACCATCATATAGGGACCGAACCCACCTTCGCTTTTTGTTTTCAGCGCTTCACCGTTCATCATGATGCAGATATAAACATTACCATCGGTCAGCACCTCGTCCAGCGTTAGCGCGGACGAATAACCATCGAGCGCACGGACTTCAAAGACCGTAACGTCGGAAATATCCAGATTGAAACTCTCGTATATCTTTTTCAGCTCCACGCCGGTAAACGTAACCGGTGTGGGATCGGTTACGCTGGTGTCCATCGTTGCGTCGAATTCCTCCGGGTTTAGCTTTAACATGTCATGCATGGTGACATGCTGTTCAATGGCTCCGAATCGAATGACAAACTCAGCGTTTGTCTCAAGGTCGCGTTTGGTCTCGATATCATCCGCATTAAAAACAGCAAATATCGCAACCATCGCTGCAAAAGCGATCGTGCATATGATGACGATCCATGTACTTTTCTTAATATTTCTCATTTCATTACCTCAAATACAATAAACGGAACCGTTAGGTCGATTGGCAGAAAATCACCATGATTACCGGGTTTGCTCGCATCGTTCGTTGCATGTTGACCATGGTCCGCCGTTAAGATAACCGTCCCTGAAAAATTTTCACACAACGTTTTGACATAGCCGTCCAACTCATCCAGTTTTTGTGACGCTTCTTTTGATGACGGGCCGTATGTGTGCGCAATATCGTCGTAACCATGGAAATGGACATAAAGGAATTGGTAGTCCCCGCTTAGCTTTTCTAAAGCCGCTGCCAACACTTCGTTATCGGTATCGCCATCCTGGTCGATATCCGGATTGAGCGTCTGCTCCAGGCTCATTGTAACGAGCGCCGTAGACCCTTCGACCACTGCACAATTCAAGCCGCGTTCCGCAGCGGTAATAAATATGTCGTCTACGTTCAGATCGCGCATCCTCCGTTCCGTTACTCCGTTTACATCCGGCAGTTCTCCCGTCACGATTGCGGCAAGCGCCACGTTGGATATGGACGGCATTACCGTACGCATTGCGCGCATGTCTTTGCCGCCGATGAAATCAGGTTGAAGTTCGAGGACGTTATAGTAACCGACGCCGTCCAGCTCAATTATCAATACATTGCCTGCTTCGGCTTTGTCCAAAGCAAACGTTGCAATATCTGTGACGGATAAGTCGGGCGCATCCAGCCAGACGCCGATGATATCTGGCAAACGATGTTTTTTATCCACACCGATATAGTCGGCGGACGTTCCTCTCCACTCAAGGTAACCATCCAAGCCGATCTGTTGCTGCGAGCCGTCGTTAAAATAGGCAAGCGCGGTGTCTTGCGCATGAGCTCCAAGTTCTTCCATATATATTGATAACGGAATGAGCTCTCGGCGCGTATAGGCGCTCGTCGTAGTTCCGTTCATTTGTGCGTTGCCTTCCAGAACGGAAAACACCATGGCGTCCTGCGTAAACAGTTGTCCGTATGTTCGCGTTACGTATTCTTTCGAATAGATCATTCTGAAGCATTTTTGTGTGGAAGCAGGCTCTTGCGCGCAAATCACGATTTGATCCATCTGCTTGATTCCGGACTGGCGCGGATGCTTTTCCGAATAAAACGTCCAGCCGTTATCAGACGTCAACAGCAACAAGCAGCCTTCATCGATTTCGGATAAGGGAATCTCCGCCATCACACCATCGGGCGAGGATAGAAACAGCGAAAGTTCCCTTCCGACCGGAACTGCATCTTGCAGCACGGCAAGCAGTTGAATTGACGGAAGCGTTTCATCGTTGTATGCAAGTTCCGTTGTCGGGTATGCGCCAAAATCCTGAAGGACTATTTCATTTTCCACGTCGCCCGTCACCGTTAATACCGGCGTTACAGCTGCGCTGTAAGGATTCGCGTTGCCAGGCATACATGCGGAAAGAACACAAACCGCAGCTATAGATATGGCGAATACTACGATTCGTTTATTTGTTATCATTCGGTACTCCTTCAAATTCTGCGATGGTTTTTGCATCCGGCAAGGGAACGGCGCCGGAAGGCCGTGCTGCGCTCCCCCAAATGCCAAGTTTTTTAACATTAACTGTAATTGCGTGTGCAATCAGCCCGCCTAAACCGCCGGACAACGCGGCTGTACTGAGCGAGAGCATAAGCGGCACGAATGACAGGTTGAAAATTGCGAGATTGACGGCAAAACTGCCTGTAACATTTGCGATTATACCGCCAAAAAAGCAACTGAAAATTTGATCAGGCTTCTGGCGGATGATCAGGTACAGAAGGTCAACGGCGATCCCCGGCAGCGTGTAGGTAAACAGGCTCGCGGCGCCATGAGAGCCAAGCGTACCGGTTATGGTTACCACCACGGCCTGCAACAAGGCGATGATCGTCGCCGTTCCGCGTTTTTTTGTGATAGCCTCGCCTAAAACGAGAAAAGCCATATAAAACCCGCCGGCAACAACGCCGCCTGGTATAAAAAGCGGGCCGGTGATGATATGCGCCAGCGGCACGATAATCACTTTTATCGCGATGCCCATCGACGCCATCAGCGCCATTAAAATATAGTCTGAGAGTCTGAAATACTTTTTTGACACTTAGTTGATAAGATCTCCTGTCAGTTGATTACGATTTTTTCGATGAATTTCATCCAGTTGTTTGCTGTGTAACTTTCGTCCGCACAGAACCAAACCTGCCCGTTTTCGGCTTCTTCTGTAATTGGCTTACCGTCTTTTTCAAGTGCAAATATCGATTTTCCGGTGGTCAGTATATCCAAAGTATACGCCTGGGAGTATCCGTCCGACGCGATCAACGTTACGCTTTGTATTTCGGACGGCGCACCGATTACATCCGCAAGTGCAGTCCAGGCGATACCGGAATAGTCGCCGGTCGTCGTTTCCCCTTTGGAATTGGTGCGGGAGATCGTATATGTGTACTGTTCGATTGCTGAAAAATCGGCACGCGTCAACTCCGTTTTTTCCGCGCCTTCAATAACAAATAAAATCTCGCTATCGTTCTTGGCGTTGCTGTCGTTCTCGGTTGAAACGGACTGCGTCGAACACGCCGCAAACAATAAAATGGCCAACAACATAAGGAAAGCAAGGATTCGTTTTTTCATATTCACAACCTGTCTTCGTTTGTAAACATGCGGGGAATGCTTTTAACATTCCCCGCATGAGTCCATTAGTCAATTACGATCTTCGTGATGTATTTCACCCAATTGTTCGCCGTGAAGTTTTCGGAAGCACAGAACCAGATGCGACCGTCGTCTTCGCTTTGGATATACTCGCCGTCCTGATACAGCGCAAACAGCGAATCGGGATCGTTGAGCATATCGGCTGTAATGTTCATTTCATAGCCGTCCGAGGCTACGAGTACGACGTCGGACGCCGCATCTGCACCAATTAATTTAGCAATCTCCGTCCAATGAACGCCTGCGTATACGCCTGTTGTAGTTTCACCTTTGGAATTGGTTTTTGTTAGCGTTTTTTCAATCTGGGGCAGCGCAAGAAAATCAGATTCAGTCAGTATCACTTTTTGATCGCCGACAAAACATTTGAGAAGCGTTACGTCGTTCTGCGCTGCCGCGTCGGTATCGCTGGCGCTTGTTGCATCGACCAAACCGTTTGCTTGAATGGAAACGAGGTATTTTACTTTCCCGCCGCCTTTTGTGTCGCCCCAATCATAGCCTTCGAAGCTTGCACGGATAAAACCGTCTTCATCATCTGTATATATTACGCCGTATTCAATTGCATCCGCGGGTACAATTGTTTCAAAACCGTCGCTTGCGATGAAGCTGTAGGATTCAGCTGCACCCATACCGACAGCTTCAAACAATTCCGGCACAGTAATTTCGGAACCGAAATATATCGCGGTTGATCCGGACAGCACATAGTCCAATTGCTTAACGCGCATACCGTCGCTGATCGTTTCCGAGAAATAAAGAGGCAGGTCCTCTTCTTCTCCTTCTTCCGCTTCCAGCGTCACATAATTCTGGAAGAATACTTCGGATGTCTCCGTCTTTGAAAAGCCGTCCCGTGCAATCATCGTCAGAGGATCTGTGGGAAGTGTTCCGGCATATTTCTCAAAATAATCTTTGAGAGAATACGATGTTACGTCATATCCTTGATTGTTTAATGATTGGGCGTTGAGCGCTGTGACGCCTTCGCGGAAGATCTCAATATGGTCTACTACGGCCGCAGCCGAACTACTCGCATCACCGATTGTAATTTCGATCTTCGCAAGGTCTCTGACCCAATACATGGCGCGTTTATCAGGTATGCAGCTTCTTGGATATGCAAGATCGTCTCCTTCATATTTGAGCAGTATGTATACGTCGTTTCCCTCGTATTCTGCTGCCGGAGCCGACATGATGTACCCATCCGAACCAATTAGATTTAACGACGCTGTATCGGATAGGGATGTGCCGTTCTCCTTGAGAAGTGCATCTAGTGAAAAGCCGGTTACTGTAACTTGGGTAACGTCTCCGTTCGAATCAATATGGTCGCAGGTAATTGTTTCGAGCGTACGCGCCTGCATATCTGCAGCGGACAAAGTGATGTCTAAGCCTTCACCGCTGATCTCAAGTACGGCATCCGCGCTTAATCCCTCGTTTACGGGCACGGTGGCGGGTTCGGCTTGTTGTGTGCATGCTGGCAATGCAAGGGCAAAAATCAGAACCAACAGGATAATGGACAGTTTTCTTTTCATGAGTATCTCCTTTTTTAGACGCAAAAAACGCCTCAGATTTCAGGCATGAAAAGAGACGCATACGATATGCTTCTTTTCAAACACGGAAGGCATATCTGTTTCCGGATATACCCCGGCAAACGTCCATGGCATTTTGCTTTAGGTCCGTTTGCTCAAAGCAAGTATTCAGTTTTTATGTGTAGCTACACTTTATTACTAAAATAATGCATCAGTATGTATATGTCAATTGGTTTGTTTCTTTTACTCCGTTTACGGATTATTATTCAGGATAAAAAGGCTTGCGCTATATGCTTTGGAGCAGGCGGGGCTGGTGGAACTGACAAAGCACGCGACAGTCGATTCCCCGCGGGGGAGACGCGGCACATCCGCGAAGTCGATCGCATGGAGCGGGCGATCGTACAATCTTCTCTATACGTGATTTTTTCAAATAAACTGCATATTCTCGTATATGAAACTCGGTTGACCCAATTCAATAGTCGTAAACGCAAAGGTAGCTATTGTATTTGAAAGATTAATTGTAGTATACAAACAAAGAAAAGGGGAAAAAATTGTTATTAACATATAAAGACGTACATAAAAGTATGTGATACCATATATTAAATTCTTAAAGCAATGATGCTTATTATCGTTGAAAAAAACTGCTAGCCCAAAAATTGAAATTACGATTAAGAATATGTTCGCGCCGTTACAGAGTATATAGCGCATATTAAGATATCATGCTGGCAATTGAGAGGTAGCGAATAACTTAAGAATAATTTACATAGCTTACATCAAAGAAGACCGCATTTTCAAGAAAACCATATTGATTAGCATCTGCATGAGCGCGATAAACAATGAGGAGAAATGATATTTATGAGCAATGTGAAAGCTGCTGTTTTTCTTGGAAAAGAAAGTATTGAAATCCGCTCTTTTCCTAAACCCGATGTGCAATCGGATTGCGCCCTTTTAAAAGTTGCCGCATGCGGTGTTTGTGGCACGGACCCGCATATCTATATGGGTCACCTGAGCGTCCCAGCTCCCTTGGTGCTGGGACACGAATTCTCCGGCATTATTGAGGTGATGGGGAAAGATTTTCCGCGGCAGGATATGCGCGGACGCTCCCTGAAGGAGGGGGACCGTGTAGCCATTGGTACCACGATGAATTGCGGGAAGTGTTATTTCTGCCGATTCGTACCACATCGCAACAACCTTTGCTCGAATTGCGATATCTACGGTATCACGATGGGCATCGATAAAGCGCCGTCTATATTCGGCGGGTTTTCGGAATACGTCTATCTTCTGCCGGGTTCCTGGCTGTTCAAAATCGAGGACGACATGAGCTTCGAAGAAGCGGCGTTGGCCGATCCTTGTGCATGCGCGACAAGAACGGTAGAACGTGCTTTTGCCCCCGGCATGCCCAGCTCGAACGACAGTATGGGCGTTGGCAAATCGGTCGTGGTGCAGGGACTGGGAACGATCGGCCTTCTGGCGGCGGCTTATGCAAAAGCCTGCGGGGCATATCCGGTCATCGGTATTGACGCCAATGAAACGCGCCTTGCATATGCAAAGAAATTTGGCGTCGATATCGTGGTGGACATGAAACAGTATCAAACCGTCGAGGAACGTTTGGAACTCGTGCGGAAAAACACGTTTGGGCTTGGGTCCGACGTGGTTTTAGAGATGGCGGGTGTGCCGTCTGCGTTTGCCGAAAGCCTGGAGCTGGTGCGAGCGGGTGGAAAAGTTGTGGAATTTGGCCATTTTTCGAACGTCGGAACAACACCTTTGAATCCGCAGGATATTGTGAACAAGGATTTGGACATCCATGGCGTGTTTGCGTATCCAAATACGCAGATCGACATATCGCTTCGCGCGCTTCAGTACACGAAAGACCGCTTCCCGTATAAGGAATTGATCACACACCGCTTCAGCGTCGACCAGACGGAAGAAGCTATCCGGACAGGAAGGGATAAAACCTGCGTTAAAGCGATGATCGTCAACGACATTTGACAAAGACATACGCTCGCAGTGAGGCAACCGGCGCATGCGGCCGCTTTGCCGGCGTAAGGATCCAAATGTTGGAATGGGCAGGGAAGTCCGTGTGGACTAAATTGCCCGATACTCTGGGGTGTAAGGTATCGCTTCGTTTATTTCGGAGTTGCGCCTTTCATGGGATGAATACAAAACGAATTAAAAAGGGAGGTTCAAAGACTTTATGAGTTACAGCGTACTATTTATCATTCTTATGGTAGTCTACCTTGCGGCTACGTTGTTTTTCAGCCTGCGCAAGGCGAAAAAACAGGATGAAGGCACCACCGCGGATTGGTTTGTCGCCGGCGGAAAGGTGGCTTGGGTGATCGTTGGTTTTACGATCGCGGCAGCTTGGCTTGACATGGCCACGATCTTCCTCAATACCGGCGAGGGTTCTCAGGTAGGAATCTCCGCGTTCTGGTATCTGGCCGGCGCCGAGATGATTGCTTTCCTGATCATGGCTGCCGTGTTTGCAAAACCGGTGCGCAAAACCAAGATTATCTCTCAGTGCGAGATGCTCGAAAAGCGCTATACACCGGCGATTCGTCCGCTCTACGCTATTATCTGGACGCTGGCTTTGTGCGGGTACGCCGCGCTGAGCTTCCTGGTATTCAATGAATTCCTTCAGTACCTGTTTGGCGTAAATCAGCTTGTTTCGGCAGCGATATGCCTCGCGATTGTACTGTCCTTCCAGCTCGTTGGCGGATTTGCGGCGACCGCATACGCCGACTATATTCAGGGAGCTTTGATTATCGTTGGATCCGCTCTGCTGGGTATCTTCTCCGTCAATGCCGCCGGAGGCATGCAAAGCATTACGAGCGCGTTGCCGCCGTCGTTTTTAGATCCTGCCGGAATCGGGCTGAACTCGATTCTTACGATTACGGTTCCGCTGGTTCTTGCATTTGTCATTGAACCCACTCTTTGGATCCGTACGGTATCGGCGCGCAGCCTTTCCGGCGCGAAGAAAGCAAATATTGCCGCGTTCATCATCTATATCCCGGTTTGCACCTTCACGCTCCTGGCAGGCCTGGCGGCCGCCAAACTGTTCCCGGGTTACGAAGGTTCGCTCAACATGATGGCGGTTCAAATGACGGAGATGCTGTTCCCGCCGATGGTCACGGCTCTCATCTTTGTCGCAATTATCGCGGCTCTGATCTCTTCGTTCAACGCGTTTATGACGGCGGCGAACTTGAATTTGAGCTATGATTTCATACCCGCGATCTATAAGCTAGTCAAGAAACGCGAATTTCCGCAGAACCGGTATCGTATGGTCAGCCGGATTGGAATGATCGCCATCGGGTTCATCGGTACGTTCATCGCTCTTTGGTTGCCTTCGTTGATCGAAATCCTGGCATTTTCAGGTGCCCTGGCGGCCTCAGGCCTGTTCCTGCCCGTGTTCTGCATGTTCTTTGTCAAGAGGGTGAATAAGACCGGCGCAATGGCGAGCTTCATTGTAGGCTCCGTGTCGCAGCTTGCGTTCTTTATACTGAATAAAGTAAACCCGGGTATAATGGGGATCGACGCGTTCTTCATTTCATTCCCGCTGGCACTGATCGCGCTGATTCTGGGTACGTGGCTTGGAAAAGAAAAACCGACCGCAGAACAGCTGGAGCCCTTCACCAGACCGGACACGGCGGATATGTAAGTAATCGCTTTAAAGAGCTACCGGTCAACACCACGGCGCTCGCAAGCATATGCGAAAGAAGGCGAGCGATATATACAGCCTGAAGCACACCGGGAGAGCATGCCGTAATTGGTGCGGCGAACATTCCGGTCAATAACGAGAGTTGGTTGGCGAATTACCTCCTGACTAACGACATGGTGCGCTGCCATTGCGATGATCTCGCAATGGCAGCGCACCGAGAAATTCATGGCACACGGAAGCCGCGTAATGCCGCTTCCGCTGCAACAGCCTTTCCCAAATTATTCAGACGCAGTACACGACAGAATACAAGGGATACGAATGACAGAACCGGCGCCGTTTAAAACGGCGCCGGTTCGTTTTATACTTTTCACAGGCATTATTTTATCGGTTGGCCGCCGTGTTTGGCAACGCGGCGGTTTCCTGCTACCGCTTGCACATTACAGGTTTTTTAGCAGCCCTGTCGCATCGTTGAACTCGTCGATGAGCGAATCGATTTCGTCCGCCTGCGCGTGTATGTCGGTCCAATAGTTATCGTCGTACCACTGGCGGTTGATCTCTTCGTAGGTCTTGCCCTGTTGTTCGACCCAGGTGTAGTACTTGAGGTTATGGATGCGCTTGCGCGTTTCGTAGGTAAGTTCTTCCATGACGTCCGTACGGATACCGTGGAGATGTTCGGCATAGTCTCCCGCGGCTTTGACCGCGCTGTAAGCGCCGTCTGCTTCTTCCAGTTCACGAACACGGCTCGTATACATGACGGAGGAGTCCGTTGCAACGCTCGCGAGAACGTCGTGCTCTGTCAGCTCGTAGTACTTCGCCATCTTGATGCAGCACAGCAGGTTCGCGATGCCGGAAATACCGAGCAGCGGGAGCTTTTCAACGAAGTCCGCGGGAACGCCGACTTGTTCGACGAGGTATTTCTGCCCTTCCGGATCGTTGAAGAGCCGCAGCAGCTTCTGGCTGTCTTCGTCGTCGATGTCGATGACCATATCGGAGTTCTTCACATTGTGGATCCACGGCACGTGTTTATCACCGATGCCCTCGATGCGGTGCCCGCCGAATCCGTTGTTTAAAAGCGTCGGGCACTGAAGCGCTTCTCCGACGGCGAGCCTGCTTCCGGGGTATACCTCTTTGAGGTAATCGCCCGCGGACATGGTACCTGCGCTGCCGCTCGTGAATGCTGCGCCCGCGAAACGGTCGCCGTCGCGCTTGATGGATTCGTATACGTCTTCAATGGCTTTGCCCGTCACCTGATAATGCCAGACGCAGTTGCCCATCTCGTCAAACTGGTTGAAGATCACGACGTCCTTGCGGGTTTTCTTCAGTTCCCAGGTCTTGTCGAAAATCTCCTTCACGTTGCTTTCGCAGCCCGGCGTGGCGATGATTTCGCCGGCTACGGTCTTGAGCCACTCGAAGCGCTCTTTGCTCATTTCGGAGGGCAGAATCGCTACGGATTCACAGGCCAGCAGGGCGGAATTGTACGCCCCGCCGCGGCAATAGTTGCCGGTACTCGGCCAGACGGCCTTGTGGAACGTCGGGTCGAACTGACCCGTTACGAGGCGCGGTACGAGGCAGCCGTACGAAGCGCCGACTTTGTGGCAGCCGGTCGGGAACCATTTGCCGACGAGCAGGAAGATGCGTGCCTTGACGCCCGTGAGCGAGGACGGAACTTCGATATAGTTTACACCGCCGAATTTGCCGCCGGATTCCTTCGGCTCGTTTCGCCAGGTGATCCGGAACAGGTTCAGCGGATTGACGTCCCAAAGACCGACGTCTCCTAATTTATCCTTGATCTTCTCCGGGATCAGTTCCGGGTTGCGCATCTGCGCAAACGTCGGAATGATGATGCCCTTCTTTCTTGCGCGGTCTACGCAGCGTTTGAGATTTTCTTGATTCTTATCCAGATTGATCAACGTTCTTCTCCTTAATAATCTGATTTTTTATTTGGTTACGCCGCACCAGCGAAGGATCGTTTCAGACAGGATCTTTATGGAATTGATATAATCCTGAATGTTCACCCATTCGTTATTGGCGTGCATTTGCTCCGTCATTCCGGGCCCGAAAATAACGGTCGGGGTATTCGCGTATTGATTCAGGTGCCGAATATCCGCGGCCCCCTGCCGCCCGGATATGGCGGGGGCTTCGTTCATAATATCCTCATAGCTTTCGCAAAGCAGGCTTACGATAGGGCTTTCGGACGGGATTTCCGAGGGTTCGGCGAAATAGCCGGTAAATTTGATCTCTGGCGGAGATTCCATGAACCAAGGGTCTTCCTTGCGAATGGTTGCCATGACAAACTCGACAAACGCGAGTTTGACGGCGGCGGAATCCTCTCCCGGCACCGTAGCCATGGACCCTTTCATTACGCAGGTATCGGGAAATGCGCTCGCATAGGAGCCGCTCTCGAATTGACCGATCATACAAGGGATCGCGGCGCGCATCTCGGGATACAGCGGGTGCGATATCGTATCGATCCGGGAACTCTCGAACGCAGATACGGCTTTCATTACCTTATATCCGAGGTCGATTGCGTTTACGCCCTCATAGCGGCGCTGAATTCCGGCGGCTTTGCCTTTTACCCGGATTTCGAACCAGATGCGGCCGATCGACCCGGGCTGCACATGCATGCTCGACGTTTCGCAACAGATGCCCGCATCTGCTTTGTATCCTTTTGTAACACAGGCGAGCGTACCGTTTCCGGTCAACTCCTCGTCCATAACATATTCCGCGACGACGTCGCCTTTCATCGAAATGCCACATTCGCGTATCGCCTTGAGCGCCATCGTCATCGCGGCGACGCCCGATTTCATGTCTGCGGCTCCCCTCCCGTATATCCTGGAATCTTCGATATCTGCGGACCAGCAGCCGTGCTTCCAGTTTTCCGCTGCGCCTTCGGGAATCACGTCGACGTGCCCGTTGAACAGCAACGATTTTCCACCGCCTGTTCCTTTCAGCAGTCCGACCACATTGGGCCTTCCCTCGTATGACTGATCGGTTTCGACATAAGCGGGATGTTTTCTTAAAGCATTCTTGTCGGGGATGAATTTGTCCACCTCAAACCCCATGTTTGCGATATATCCTTCAATGAAATTCTGAATGGGGCCTTCGTTTCCGGTAACGCTGGGAATCCGGATAAGGTTCTGAAGAAACTCAACGATTGATCCGGTGTTCTGATCAATCCAGTTCGTTACTCTCTCTATATCGGTCGACATATGCCAGTCTCCTTTCAAAATCCGGGAACATAGTATTTGCTGATATGCTGCTAAACGCCGCAAACGTTCATTTTCGTATCATATCGTATCATAACATGCACGGATAAGAGGATGGTCGATAAAAACAAAAATATGCAAATTTAATTGTATGATAAACACAATTAATACTTGCAACGCACGAAAGGGAAATAGTATATTAAACACATCGATATTATGATGAATGATGCGGGCCGGACGTGAGGACGCGGGGCTTGCACATAATATGAGTCAAAAGCGCTTAACGCATAGGAATGGAGGATGAGAATTTGAGTATAACATTACGCGAGGCAATGCAGATTTTTCCGTTCTCAGAGGCGAAACTGGTCGCAGGCAGAAACGGAACCGACCGTCTGGTGGAATCCGCGAACATCCAGGAGGTTCCCGACGTGGCGAAATGGCTTCAGGGCAAGGAGATTCTTTTTTCGGCGGGTTATGCTTTTGGCGGAAGCCCCGAGGCCGGCTGCAACCTGATTCGCGCCGTCTGCGAGCGGGGAGCGGCGTGCCTGGTTCTCAAGCCGGGGCAGTACCTTCCGAAAATCCCACAGGAGATGATCGAGTGTGCCAACGAAAATAGCTTTCCATTGTTCGAAATACCGAGCGACCTTCCATATATGGATTGTATGGTTCCTATACTGGAGCGGATTACGCAGGAGCATCTGTATATCTTACAGCGAATCGAGAACATACATGAACGTCTGATGCAGACGATTATGCGTGAAGAAGGGCTGGACGGAATCTGCGCCGTGCTAAACCGTGTCATCAGCGGCCCTGTGTTTATTTCCACGCCGGACGGTACAATTCTGGCTTCCTGCGTCGATAAGACCGACGATGATCAGTACGATTCGAGCATTCAGGATTTCATCGAGGAATATTGCATGAAAAACACCGTTTCATGCATGCGGCGGAACAAATGCAATACGATACTGATGGAAAACGGAAGCCCCTTGATCGGTATCCCGATTTTTGCGCAGGAGGAGCATCTGGCGTATCTGTTCTTTGATTTATTGAATCAGGAGACGAAGGATATGGACCTTCTCATATTCGAGCAGACGTGTTCGCTCATCGCCATAGAAATATTGCAGGAACAGGCAATTATACGCCAGGAGCAGCAAATACGCGAACAACTCCTCGAGGATTTATTGTACAAGCGGTATAACGATGAGCGTATTATGCTCCAGAGGGGGAAATATATCGGGATCGACTTGAATAAGAGAAACTTCGTCTTCGTGTTTGATGAAGATGATTTCGAGGCGCACATGGACTTGTTGCCAAAGACGATAACCGAAAAGGAAATTCAAATCATCAAACGGGACATACAAACGTTTATATATAAGGGCATGGAGCGTTATTCGCATAAATCACTTCTGCTGAACAGCGGCGTCGGCGTAATCGGATTATGCGCGGCTCGAAACAACTCCGAGGATATACAGCAGTGTAGTGAAATTTTAGGCCAAATCATTGACACTTTGAAAAAACAGTATCCATATCTATCTTTCTCCGCTGGGATCGGCAGTGTAAGGCAGGGTGTAGCTAAAGTTGAAGCCGGATGGCACGAAGCCAAGCTTGCGATCCGTGCAGGCCGCGTGCTCAAAAAGTCCAGTAAAAATTCGCGGGTTTCTCGATTTGACGAGCTGGGCTGCCTTTGTTTTTTGAGCGAAAACGCTGGGTCCAAAGCGCTAAGAGAGTATTTTGACAGCAATATGAGCGTACTGAGGGCTTACGATCAAAAGAACCATGCGGAGCTGGTGCATACCCTGGAAACGTATTTTAATTACGGATGTAATCTTAGCAAGACGGCGGAGCAGTTGTACGTACATAAAAATTCCGTCGTTTACAGGCTGAAAAAAATAGAAACGCTGCTGGGCAAGAGCTTAAGCGATTATGAAACATCGTTTGACCTGCAATTGTGTCTCAAGCTCGTAAATCTCGTTTAGCGCTTTGAATCCCGAAATCTGGCGTCCGCGCAAACAATTCTGCCAATTGAATACCGCTTAAATCGTCTACTGACAGACGGATGTGCGATTGTGAAAACGAAACAATATCAGGAAGCCGGTCTTGGTATGAACGCATAATGACACGCAGTACGCTATATGCTAAGATCACTTTAATGATTCGTGACAATCGAACATTTTCGGCTCGTAGGCGGTTTCGTCTGATGAGGAAATGAAAAAAAGGCGGTATCCATATGGCGAATTTAGAGGTTAACTACTGTGGCGTCAGGTTTAAAAATCCTTTGGTGCTTGCTTCCGCCACGCCCGGATGGGATGGCGAAGGCATGCGTTTAGCCGCGGAAGCTGGAATAGGCGGCGTAATACCGAAAACGATAGGCCCGAAGCAAAGCTGGGCTGCGCATCCGCGCAACGGGCGCATTTTCATGCATCGCTACAATGGAAAGGCGATCGGGCAGATCAATCTGGAACTTTTTACTACTATGACGCGCGAAGACTGGATTCGCCAGGAGCTCGCTATCGCTCGCAAAGGAGGGGCTGTCATGCAGGTCAGCGTACTTGCGATGCCTGAACCGGAGGAGACGGCGAAGCTGGTAGAAGAAATCCAGGAAACCGGAATGGCGGATCTGCTGGAACTGAATGTTTCTTGCCCGATGCCGGCGTCGACGGTAGGCATGCATATAGGGAAAAGCGCGGAAAGGACCTTTACGCAGGTAAAAGCCGGAAAGTCGGTTGCCAAGATACCGTTTACCGTAAAGATGACGCCAAACGTAACGGACCTGATCGAAATTGCCGGAGCTGCAAAAGAGGCGGGCGCCGACGGCATTACGATTAGTAATTCTATCCGTTCCTTCGCTGGCGTGGATATCGAAACAGGGAAACCGTATTTAAGCGCGTACGGCGGCTATACTGGCCCGGCGATTCAACCGATCATCATGCGTCATGTTTCAGAAGTGGCGCGAAACGTGGATATCCCGATTTCAGCCGTTGGCGGCGTCAACAGCTATAAGGACGTCATAGAATATATCATGCTTGGCGCAAGCACCGTGCAGATCTGTACCGCCGTCATGTGGGACGGTTACGGACGGATCACACAGATTGTCAAAGATTTGAGTAAATGGATGGATCAGAAAGGATATCGCTCTTTCGAGGACATTCGCGGGATCGCATTGAAGGATATAACGACTGTTGAGAAACTTGCTCAACTCCCGCCGACATTCGCGCATATCGATAACGAGACTTGTGTAGACTGCGGCATCTGCGAAAAGATCTGCATGTACCGTGCGATCAAAAAGGAAGAAGCCGGTTATCTCGTCGAAGCCGAGAAATGCGACGGATGCGGCGTCTGCGAACAATGCTGCCCGAAACATGCAATTCAGTTATTTTGATCACAACCGACGCGTATTCCGGTGCTATGAAGCAAGGAACCGTTGGATGAATGAGAGTATGTTCGATATGACGAAACGAGACAACACATGTTGCAAAGCGGGGCGATCGATACGGACGGATGATGGACCATCAGCCGATTTTTGAAAACCCGGAGCCGTCATCGTCGGCCTATCGCAGCATAAAACGATTAAACTAGCAGCACTGTTTTTTCGCTTGAAAACGGAGGTAGTAAATTGCAAGTAAAGAATTATTATAAGCCTAGGTCGTTATCCGAGGCATTGCAGGATATGCAGCGCCCTTCCGTAAAAGCGCTTGCGGGGGGAACGGATATCGTCATTGCTCTCAACGAACAGGAAACGGTTCCAGACGGGCTGGTCGATCTCTCCGGAGTAAAGGAGTTAAGAGGCATTGCGCTGCGTGAAGACGGGCTTCATATATGCAGTATGGAGACGTTTACGCAGATATCCTCAAACGACTTCGTAAAAAAAGTCTGCCCGATGCTTGCGGCGGCGGCGTCTTCGATTGGATCGCCGCAGGTGCGTAATACGGGAACGATCGGGGGGAATCTTGCCAACGCGGCAACCGCGGCGGATACGGTACCGGCGCTTATGGCCGCGGACGCGAAAGCGGTCGTGTGCAGCGCCGGCGGGAAACGCATCTTGAATGTTACGGATATTCCCACCGGACTGAATACGAATTGCCTTGCGCAAGACGAACTGATTTGCGAATTTATCATACCTTTGCACGAAAACTGCTTTATGGATTTCGAAAAGGTGGGGCGCCGCAAAGCATTGGCGATTGCCAGAATCAACATGGGAATCATTCTTGACATGCATGACGGAGTGATAAAAAAGGCCGCCGTCGCATACGGCGCGGTGGGGAAAACCGCATACCGGGTAATAGAACTGGAGGATTTTCTTTCCGGCAAAAAGCTGGACGACGGCTTGATCGTCGATGCGGCAGATCTGGTCGAACGAATTGTTACGGAAAAACTTCAGGGAAGGAAAACTACTCCGTACAAACGGAAAATTGCCGCGGCCGTGCTCCGGCGTGCGTTGATAAAAGCGAGAGAGGACGATGCACGATGACGCAGGAAATGACATTTATCATTAACGAACGCACTTATACCGTTCAAGCCGATCCGTCGATGCGCCTGTTAGATCTGATTCGAGAGGTAATCGGGTTAACGGGTACGAAGGAAGGATGCGCCGAAGGCGAGTGCGGCGCCTGTACGGTGATCATGGACGGGAAAGCGGTTACGAGCTGTATCGTTCTTGCCGGGCAAGCCGAGGGGCGTAAAATCACGACGATTGAAGGGGTTTCCAAAAACGGGGAATTATCGCGGCTCCAAAAAGCTTTCGTGGAGTTCGGCGCCATTCAATGCGGCTTTTGCACACCGGGAATGATACTTTCCGCCAAAGCCCTGCTGGATGAAAACCCGCATCCGACGGTGGAAGAAATAAAAACGGCGCTCTCCGGAAATCTCTGCCGCTGTACGGGATACACGAAAATTCTGGAAGCGGTGAAAAAAGCGAGCGAAGACACCGACTGAACCAACACACTGACATTGAACGAAAACAGGAACGTTGATCGGCGCGGCGAGCGCCGATGAAACGGCAGACTGGGAAGCGTATGGCTGTGGCGATAACGGAATGTTCCGGATATCCGCCGCTATGGGCATTACGAAACAATACGGTTGCTTTTGCGTGAAGCGGAGCAAATTCAAATTTAGGAGGAATAGGACATGGCGGAAGCCTCTGAAATGAAAGTGGTGGGAACACGCCAGGTTAGAAAGGATTCCGTGCCGAAGGCTACGGGCGAGGCCGTTTATACGGCGGATATTAAAATGCCCGGAATGCTTCACGGAAAGGCGCTGCGCAGCGCGTATCCGCACGCGAAGATACTCTCTATCGATACGAAAAAAGCGTTGTCCATGCCCGGCGTACATGCGGTTTTGACCGCAGATGACGTACCGGGGCTCAACCGGTTCGGCCTGTCAATCGCCGACCAGGAAGTACTGGCAAGCAAAAAAGTTCGTATGATGGGCGATCCGGTTGCCTTGGTCGCAGCGGAGACCCTGGAACAATGCGAACAGGCGCTGAAGAATATCGAAGTGGTTTATGAAGAAATGCAGGGCGTATTCTCGATTGAGGACGCCATAAAACCAGGCGCACCGCTTGTGCACGAAGATGTCGCGGGCAACCTCCTGCAGCATACCATGGTGCGTAAAGGAGACGTTGAAAGCACCTGGAAAGACTGCGCGTACATCGTTGAGAACGATTATTTGACGCAGCGTGTCGAACACGCCTATATCGAACCTGAAGTGGCGGTCGCATATGTGGACGACCGCGGTGTGCTCAACGTGCTTAATTCCACGCAGTATACGTTCCGAGACCGGCGTCAAATCGCGGAATCGGTGCGTATGCCGCACAATATGGTCCGTGTACAGCAACAGACGACGGGCGGCGCGTTCGGCGGAAAGGACGACATCACGTGCGAAATCCAGGCGTCGCTGCTTGCGATGAAGACCGGACGCCCGGTCAAAGTGGTTTGGACCCGAAGCGAATCGATGGCGTGCTCCACAAAACGGCATCCCATGCAAATCCATGTGAAGACCGGATGCGACAGCAGCGGCAAACTGCTTGCGATGGAAGGCACCATTTACAGCGACAAAGGCGCGTATTGCTCGATCGGACACTTTATTACGAAAAAAGCGGGACTGCACCTTGCGGGGCCGTATTATATCCCGAATGTAAGCGTGGATACGTATTGCGTCTATACGAACAACACAATCTGCGGACCGTATCGCGGGTTCGGGATACTGCAATCCGCGTTTGTGCATGAATCCCAGATGGATCAGCTGGCGGCGTGCGTAGGCATGGATCCGTTGGAATTTCGGCTGCTGAATTGTCTGAAGCACGGCTTGTCCACGGCAACCGGACAGGTGTTTACACAAGGTATCGGGTTTGAAGACACGCTTCTTGTCATGAAACAGTATATGGCGGAAACGGACCTTTATGGGAAGGAAGATGGCAAATGAAAAAGCGTGGACGTGGAATAGGCAGCAATCTTTACGGCGTGGGTTACGGCTTCAGCAGGCCGGATCACTCCTCGGCGATGGTTGAAGTTGCCGACGACGGAACCGTGACGGTGTTTTCCGGCGCATGCGACCTTGGGCAGGGGTCCGACACGGCGCTTTGCCAGATCGCAGCAGAGGGACTTGGCGTTCCTTACGAAAATGTC
This sequence comes from Christensenellaceae bacterium, assembly GCA_963675855.1. Taxonomy (GTDB): domain Bacteria; phylum Bacillota; class Clostridia; order Christensenellales; family CAG-138; genus UBA7703. Next base: position 2,456,735 of record OY776633.1, on the reverse strand, counting down.
CGGATTATCAGCGCGGACACGGCGTCGACGCCGGATTCTCTGGCGAGCACCGCAAGCCGCCAGACGTTCGTAGGCGGTCAAGCCGTGCTTCTGGCTGCAATTGACGCAAAAGAACACCTGCTGCAGTATGCTGCGCTCTTGCTGCATTGTACGCCGCAGGAACTGGTAGTGGAAAACAATACCGTCGTATCTACGCTAAATCCGGAAATCAGCATGCCGTTTAAAGAGCTTGCGTTGATGGCACACAACAACGGGAAGCAATTCATAGGATTTGCCTGGTATGACAATACGACGAAAGACGTAGACCACGATACGAACCAGGGCGACGCATATGCTACGTATATATACGCAACACAAGTAGCCGACGTCGAGGTCGATACGGAAACCGGCGAAGTAACGGTGTTGCGCGTTGGCGCCGCGCATGACGTCGGTAAGGCCATCAACCCAATGATGGTGGAACAGCAGGTTGAAGGAGCGGTCCTGCAAGGCATTGGTTATGGGATCATGGAAGAAGTCATCCTGGAAAAGGGAAGAACCCTGACGCCGAACTTCTCAAAATTCTTGATTCCTACCGTTAAGGATACGCCGGAGATAAAGACCTATATTGTTGAGTCGGATGTAGGACGGGGCCCGTACGGGGCCAAAGGCGTTGGTGAGGGCGCAATCATTCCGACCGCTGCGGCGATAGCAAACGCAATCGCCGATGCAATCGGAGTACGCATTACAAGCCTTCCGATTACGCCGGAAAAAATCCTTGCAGCTCTTGGAGAGAAAGAGAAAGCAAAGGAATAAACAGCTGAAACCAGCGGAAGGTATGCTTGCGGATGAACAACTTTCAAAGCTGTTTTATGATCCGGTATGCTGGCGTGCTTTCAACGCTGTCGTAACTATAATACCCGTAGATTAAACAAATTCTTTTTATCCGGCCTTGCGGGCCTGCATGAAGCAGGCGAACGGTCAATTTCTTCAATAAATTCGCAAGATCAGCAAAGTACATTTAGCTGCAAATGATGCTGACGGCGAGACTGAAGATTTGATCATCCGCAGAGGCCTTGGTTCTCCACGTTTTTTTCTGAAATTCATGTCGCTACAAACCAGAATACTGACCAGAGGAAGGGATTTAAACGGGAGCAGGATGTTCACCGGCACCGTCGAGAAGAAATACCGCTCGCGCATGAACGTTCCGTTCGTGACGGAAAGCGGCGAGCTGGACGCGAAGGTTGTCGCCGCGACGAAAGCCGCCGGATACGACAATCTCAAAGGCCACAAGAGCGTCGGCGGCCTGCGCGCGTCGATCTACAACGCCATGCCGAAGGAAGGCGTTGTCGCGCTCGTAGACTTTTTGAAGAAGTTCGAAGCGGAAAACCTGTAACGGACCGGGACCAAAGGAGTAAACGACATGATTAAGATTCTAGCCAGCGACGGCATGGACAAAGGCGCGATCGCCGCGCTCGAAGCCAAGGGCTGCCAAGTGGACGTGAAGTTCTACGATTCGGACGCGCTCTGCGAAGCGGTCAAGGGGTACGACGTGCTCATCGTGCGCAGCGCGACCAAGGTGCGCGAAGCGCAGATCGACGCGGCGTGCATGACCGGAACGCTGAAGCTCATCATCCGCGCGGGCGTGGGCATCGACAACATCGACAAGGTCTGCGCGGAGGGGAAAGGCATCTCTGTGTGCAACACGCCAAGGGCGAGTTCGGACGCGGTCGCGGAACTCGCGCTGGCTCACATGCTTTCCTGCGCGCGGTTCATCTCCGTCGCCGGTCACACCATGCGTGAAGGCAAATGGGAGAAGAAATCCTATGTCGGCATAGAGCTCTCCGGCAAGACCGTCGGTATCGTCGGTTACGGCCGCATCGGTCAAGCACTCGGACGTCGCTGCCAGGCGCTCGGCATGAACGTGCTGGCCTACGACATCTATAAAGTGCCCGAACTCGAATGCGACACCATGCGCTATGTCGAGATGGATGAACTGCTCAAGTCCTCGGACGTCATCTCGCTGCACGTACCCTCGCTGCCCGGGCATCCGGTGATCAGCCGCGAGAACCTCGCCATCATGAAAGACGGCGTGATCATCATCAACACCTCCCGCGGAACGAACGTGGACGAGGCGGCGCTGCTCGAAGCGCTCGAGAGCGGCAAGGTGTACGCCGCGGGCCTGGACGTGTTCGCCGAGGAACCGAGCAAGAACGAAGCGCTCTACAAGCACCCGCGCGTCAGCGGCACGCCGCACATCGGCGCATCCACCAGGGAAGCGCAGGCGCGCATCGGCGCCGAGATCGTGGAACTGATTTCGAAGGCGCTGAAAATATAACCCAAACATACAATCAGAAAGGAAAAAGCATGAACGCCTATATCGCGCGGGTATTGGAAGAGGTCAGGAAGAAGAACGCAAGCGAGCCGGAATTTCTGCAAACGGTGGAGGAGGTATATTCCTCGCTGGAAGCGGTGGTGAACAAGCATCCGGAATATGAAAAGCTCAGCCTGCTGGAACGCATGGCGGAGCCGGAGCGGGCGATTTCGTTTCGCGTGACGTGGGTGGACGACGCGGGCAAGGTGCAGGTCAACCGCGGCTACCGCGTGCAGTTCAACGGCGCGATCGGCCCGTACAAGGGCGGCATACGGTTCCACCCTTCGGTCAACCTTTCGATCATGAAGTTCTTAGGTTTCGAGCAGACGTTTAAAAACAGCCTGACGAGCCTGCCGATCGGCGGCGGCAAGGGCGGCAGCGACTTCGACCCGCGCGGCAAGAGCGACGGGGAGGTCATGCGCTTCTGCCAGGCGTTCATGAACGAACTCTACCGCCATATCGGCCCGGACGTGGACGTGCCCGCGGGAGACATCGGCACGGGCGCGCGCGAAATCGGCTATCTTTTCGGGCAGTACCGCCGCATCAAGGGCGGCTACGAACCCGGCGTGCTGACAGGAAAAGGCCTGAGCTTCGGCGGCAGCCTGATCAGGCCGGAAGCGACGGGATTCGGCGCGGTGTACTATATCAACGAAGTATTCAAGCACGAAGGCGACAAGATGGAAGGCAAGACGTTTGCGCTCTCGGGCTTTGGCAACGTATCGTGGGGCGTGGCGAGAAAGCTCGAAGAACTCGGCGCGGTGGCGATTACGCTGTCCGGACCTGACGGGTATGTGCATGACCCGAAAGGCGTACTCGGAAAGAAAATCGATTACCTCGTCGAAATGCGCAACAGCGGCCGCGACAAGGTGAAGGACTACGCGGACCGCTACGGCTGCGCGTTTTACCCGGGCGAGAAACCCTGGGGCGTGAAGGCGGACGTATACTTCCCCTGCGCGACGCAGAACGACGTGAACATGCTCTCGGCAAAGAAGATCGCGGCGAGCGGTTCGAAATACTACATCGAGGTGGCGAACATGCCGACGACGAACGACGCGCTGGCATACCTGATGGAGCAGAAGCACATGATCGTGGCGCCCAGCAAGGCGGTGAACGCGGGCGGCGTGGCCACCAGCGCGCTGGAGATGAGCCAGAACAGCCAGAGGCTGAGCTGGAGCGAAGCGGAAGTGGACGAAAAGCTGCACGCCATCATGAAGAACATCCACGACAACTCGGCAAAGGCGGCGGAAGAAAACGGGCTTGGCTACAACCTCGTGGCCGGCGCGAACATCGCGGGCTTTGCCAAGGTGGCCGACGCCATGATCGCGCAGGGCGTGATATAAGCGAATACAAACCGCCCGCGCTTCATGCGCGGGCGCTTGTTATGCAGAGCCGACGCCATGATCGCGCAGGGGATCGTATAACGCACTCAAAAGCAGCTCATAATATCGTTTTCACTTGGGTTGCACCTGAAAAACAGAGGCACGCGAATCGCTATCATTTCGCGTACCTCTGCTGGATGTTTTTAGATCAGTTTACTACCGATTGAATTTATGGGGATGCGATCATCTGATCGGGGTTCATTCTGAAACAAGTCGTTATTTTCAGGGAAACTACGAACGCGCCCGCTTTGGTTTGTTTATCCTCCTGAAACCGGAGACAGGATTGAAACCCGATCGCCGTCTTTGATGATACTACTCGAGTCTAATACCTGCTCGTCGACGATAACCGATAGATTAGTAAACGGGTTATTGTCTCGTTCGGTTAGCTTCTGAAGACGTCTCTCGCGATGCGTCAGGTTTCGTAAAAAGTCCTCCACGGTGACCGTCTCTTTTCCGGGGATTTCCATCGTCAATTCCTTTTTGCCAAGCGCAAAAGAAAATGGGGCGTAGAGTTTTACGTTTACGGTCATTTTTCAAGCTCCGGCAGGACAAAATCCAAGCCTAAGTCCTTTAAAGTCGTTGCTAAGGGTACCCCGGTTTCCGTATCCCAGCCGCAAACCTCATAGTATTCGCGAAGCATACCCTTGATATTCTCAATCGATTGTCCTTTTGCTGGGCCTCCGGGGAGTTTTTCTTTGAGTCTTTTTGGAACATCATCGTCTTTGGCGGTAAAGCCTTCTCTGAGATTATAACATCTTTTAAGGAGCCAGGAACGATCCGCGGCTTTAAACAAATCATATTTACTGAATTTTATCCCGGTAAGAGCCGTCATGATTTCAGCATAAAGCTCGGGCGTTAAGCAAGCGTCGTCCGCACCCCATGAATGGAATATGCAGCCGCCTAATATTTCCGTAATCTCGCCTTGCAGCGCGACAAAACGATAGGCCAAGCCTTTATTGCTGTTCAACTCGGCATATTTATCCGTGGGCGGCCAAGGTTGGCCAAAGTCGTTCATACCGCAAACAAAACCGCCGGAATCCCAAATAGCCGCCCAGTTCGGATGCATATGGCATGCGCCGCGCGGACTGACGGCATACTGCAGTGCCAAGACCTTTGATTCCCCTCTCGGTTCATGCGCGGGCACTTCCATCCCTTTGACCGCGACGGTATAATCGGATGCGTTGGAGCCGAAAATCTCAGCCGCCCGCACTTCACCCTCCGCGAGTGTGTTTCCGATACCTTTTCGGCTGGCAATCAGATCGACGAGCGTGCAAATGGTCTTTGCGTCGCCCCATGCAAGCGGAATGCCGTCCGTTTCCTTTTCCGTTATGATTCCTTTTTCGAAACATTCGGTAGCAAAACTGATTACGGCGCCGGTACTGATGGTATCCATGCCGTACTCGTTGCAAAGATGGTTCGCATAGATAATCGATGCAAGATTGTTATTGCAATTCAGACTGCCAAAGGTGTTCAACGTCTCGTATTCAGGCCCCTCGATAGGGGGTGTTTCCCATTCGCTGTCCACAACCTGCGTGTACCGGCCGCACCCCATGCTGCAACCGTAGCAGGCTCTGCGCTTGATAAGATGCTTTTCGGTAACCGCTTCGCCGCCTATCATATCCGCGTCTTCGTATTGACCCATTGCGAAATTCTTGGTTGGTAAAGAGCCGTTTGAATTTTGTATGCCAAACAGAAGCGGGGTGCCGAATTGGTTTACACCCTCGTATGGATATCGTTTCAGGTAGTCTTCGGCTTTTGCGGACACCGCTGAAAAAGCAGCGGGATCGGCGACCTTAATATCCTGCGACCCGTGCACGGCGATGGCTTTCAGGTTTTTAGAGCCCAGTACCGCGCCGCCGCCGCCACGGCCGGCAGCACGACCGCGGTCGTTGATAACGGCGGCAAAGCGAATCAGATTTTCGCCCGCTTTTCCAATTGCGGCCACCGAAGCATCCTTGTCTTTGATTTCGCTTTGGATTGTTTCGGTGGTATAGACGACGTCGCGCCCCCAAAGATGGGAAGCGTCCATGAAATAGACCTGATTATCTTTTATATGCAAATAGACTGGCTGTTTTGCTTTCCCTTTTACAATAATATAATCAAATCCGGCATATTTCATTTTGGCGCCAAAGCTCCCGCCGGAACGGGATTCGCACCAGGCCCCGGTCAATGGGGATTTGAAGCACAATTCATAACTTCCGCCGCTCGGACACAAAGTTCCGGCAATTGGACCCGTTGCAAACAGGATTGGCTGTTCTTCCGCAAAAGCGTCCTGATTCGCGCTCGTATTGTCCCAAAGCCATTTAACGGCATAACCCGAACAACCGATATAGTTGGTAATCAGTTCCGCTTCCGTCTCTCTTACCTCGTAGGTTTCGCTGGTAAGATCGATGACAACATATTTGCCCATGTATCCATTGTTGATCATAACGGTCCTGCCCCCCTTACTCTATCCTTAAATTGCTGGCCGAACCCGGATGCAATCCGGGCGCTTGAGTGTTACGCGCATAGATCTCTCTGCGCTGGGAGGCCGCCTGCGTGTAATCTTCGTACAAAATGGCCTCCTCTTTACAATGTTTTACGCATTCCGGAGAACCGCCGCAAAGATCACATTTTACAATTTTCTTATCAGGCCCGGAATACGTGATCATCCCATACGGGCATGAGACCATGCAGAGGCCGCAATTTTTGCATTTATCTTTATCGATGAAAATTGCTCCCGTCTTTTTATTCCTGCTGATCGCCTGAAAGGGACAACTGTTGATACAGATCCCGCAGTGCAGACAAACAACCGGAACGTCATAGCTCGGTTCCCTTCTTAAAACATGGATCCTTGCACGCGAAGGATTGATTACACCTTCGTTTTTCAACGAGCACCACATCTCGCATCTGTGGCATCCTGTGCATTTTTCGGGGTATACGACCAATGTTTTCATAAATAAACTTCCTTTACATCGTTGCTGAGTTCGTTTTGAAGTTCTCAAATCCGGAAACCCGGGTTCGAAAATGATCCGAATCTATATTCCCGACCGAGAAGAACTGTTTCGATACCGGCCTCTTGCTGCGGACTTCAGAAGATACGCAATGAAGCATAATAGCTTCTTAACAAATATATCTTATTATTGCATTGTATTACGAGGAATTATATCATATACAGGGTGTTTTGCCATTGTATTTATAATCCAATATTAGATACTTCGTTTTGTTATTAATAAACAAACAATATTGTGCTCACAGATTTCGATCACAAGCTCGATGCATTCATGAAAGCGGAACAGCTGTACTGCCTTTTTCGACCGCTTTGTGTAAGCATACTAAACAACGCCGTTTGCGATGCGATTCGAAAAGGCGAATAAGAATATAATCTAAAAACCGTGTATGGGGAGACCTTAGTTCACTGGCGCGTTGTTTGTGAAGAATATTCAACCGGAACGACGTCATACGTATGATGCAACAAGTCGGCAAGCAGGATTTTATGTCTTAAAACATCGCTTCGCCCCGCGAGTATCTTTAAAACTTCGGCAGCTTCGATAGCCGCGACAAACTGCGAAATGAACGGAGGGCTGCTAGAAACAAACGACTTATCCTCGCTCGAGAGTAAGCCATGCAGCAAGCGGTCTTCGGGAAATATGCTTGCTACCTGCCCGCAGAAGCCGTCGATAGCACCGTGCACAAATGGAATCCCGACCGTTTCGCAGGCGGATTCTAACGCAAGGCGGCCTGTAATGTTATCCAAACAATCAACGGCAATATCATGTCCGCTTAGTATATCGACAGCGTTATTATTGTCAAGCCGCGTCGGAAAAGCGTCGACATATAAACCGCTGTTGATTTTAGCAAGAGCGGCTTTGATCTCGATGGTTTTGTTTTTATTTAAATTCTCTTCGGTACAAAAAATCTGGCGGTTGAGATTGCTTTCGCGATACAAGTCGTCGTCGACAAGGGCAAGCCGACCGACGCCGAATCTTGCAAGACTCATAATTACATTGCCGCCTAATCCACCGCAACCGACCACGCATATGGATTTTGTTCGAATTTTATATAACTCTTCTTCAGAAAACGCGGCGAGGTTTTTTTGAAATCTTGATTCTGTGATCATAGTGATATGCTCCTTTGCAAAAAGAATATAACACTTTGCATATTTTTGTTATTGTAACATAGGCACTTTATACATACAAATCATAATGGCTGCAAAAACAATCCATAAACGGCGGAAAAACATACAGAAGCAAGGTTTTCTATTAACAATCAAGCAGTTCAGTGCGAAAAAGGGTATCATTTTATTTGCCTGCGAGCTTAGCATCAAATCAATTGCCATAAGTATTTAGCATCAAATTACACAATCAACAAAATTCTTTTAAAATTAATATCTTTGTGATAAGCGGACATTATATTTATTACTTGCAGAATTATGGTCAGAGTATTACTAAGGTGCTCATGTTTCGCATGAGTCGTCCACGGCTTATGGTTCGGGAGCAATGTTGGTGAACTCGGATTTTAGGCGGCGATATGGATTGGCTACACTAAACTGTACAGAAAAGATGAGGTAATGGTATTCTCTTAAAGAAGAAAGAGAAGGAGAAAACCATGACCGAAAAACGAGCAAGAAGAACGTTTAGTGAAGAGCAAAAGAAACAATTGGTTGAACTGTTCAACCACGGCAAACCCAGAGGCGAAATCATCCGTGAGTATGATTTGACAGCCTCAGCTTTTGACAAATGGGTGAAACGGATCAACGCCACAGGCTCCAGCCGGGAGAAAGATAACTGAACCTTTGAAGAGCAAGAATTGATCAAGCTTCGTAAGGAAAATCAGCAGCTGCGAATGGAGAATGACGTTTTAAAGCAAGCGGCGCTGATATTCGCACGAAAGTAATTGTGATCAAAGCCAATGCCCGCAAATACTCAATATCAGCGCTGTGCAGATGTCTAGGCATTGCACGGAGCACCTATTATTTCGAATGCCATAATCCTCGAGATGAAAGCTCCTTGGAGGAAGCGATTCAAACGGCATACGACGAGAATCGTCGCGTATACGGTCAGCGAAAGCTGAAGCGTGTGTTATTCCGGAAAGGCTGGACGGTTTCACGTCGCCGCATCGGACGAATCATGGCGAAGCGCGGCCTGGTTTCGGCCTATACTTGCAAGAAATACCGTGTACATTCATCAAAGAGCAATGAAGCCCCTATTCCTAACCTTCTTGCCAGAGATTTCAACAATCAGGCTCCTGGAGCCTGTGTCGTGAGCGATTTGACCTATGTCCGCGTTGGGACAAGGTGGGCGTATGTCTGCATCCTGCTCGAGCTTGGAGCTCGGGAGATCATCGGACAAAGCGCAGGCGCAAATAAAAACGCCGAGTTGGTACACAAGGCGTTCTCAACAGTGAAGGGAAATCTGTTCGATATCCAAATGTTTCACACGGACCGAGGCAGCGAGTTCGACAATATGCTGATCGACGAATTGCTCGATAGTTTCCAGATCAACCGCTCACTGAGCATGAAAGACTGCCCGTACGACAACGCTGTAGCCGAATCAACCTTCAAAATGATCAAGGCAGAATTCGTTTACTCGCGCCGCTTTGAAACGCTAGAGCAGCTCCAGCTGGAGCTGCTGGATTATGTTCACTGGTTCAACAACATCCGTTTACACGGAACACTTGGATACTTGTCACCAGCAGAGTTTAAGAGATCCTGTACCTTATAAAATCTGTCCGACTTACTGTTGACAATCCAGTCTGAGAGACTGGGATGCCTATACCCGAGTTCATATAAGATACCATGCAACCTTGATTGATTCTATTTTAACAGATCTTTTTTTAGATACTATGATGGAATTGATTTGCAGCTGTTTGAATGTATGCGCTGGCCAGTGCGGAAATCCAGCTGATATGGTGCTTTTTTTGATATCAATGCATTTCAATGATCAAAATCAGCCGCACTTGATTCGAGGCTTCTGAACGTCGCTTTTTTCACACTAAAAAAGCCTCACAGCACACCGTGATTTCAAATTGATTTTTCGCAAAATGGTAACCCCTGAAAAATGGCTAAGGTGCGGTCTTTTTTGGCATGTTTTACGCGTTTTTTTGGAATAAACCGGAAAATTTTTCCACGAATAAGGGCGCGCGGTTTCGAACCCGAAACATGCAGAGGTTATTACCCCCCTTGGGGGGCATTTTCATGTCTTTATTCGGCTGGTTTTGAGGTCCATAAGGCGTGAAACATCCGAACAAACATCAGAAAAACATCAGCTGGTAAAATTTCACCTGGTTTGTGGGGGAATTGATCTCAACTAAACAAAAAAAAGTCCCCGACTGGGGGACTTTTTGCTTGGTTGCGGGGGAAGGATTTGAACCTACGACCTCCGGGTTATGAGCCCGACGAGCTACCAACTGCTCTACCCCGCGCCGTTGTCTTACGACGTGCAAAAGATAATATAGCATATTGGGTATGGAAAGTCAACCCCGCAGGGCCAAGGGCTGAGGACATGTATAGATTTTTGAACAGCGGTGCAATTATGCTTCGAATAAATCGCTCCCCGCAGTGTTGCGAAAACGCCAGTAATCTGTAATAATATAAGGAACATTTCTCTGTATTCCGGCGCGCGGCGTTTACTCCACTTCTTATTCACCGCGACGCTCAATAAAGGAGGGATACCGATCCGCATGGCTTGCGGTGCGGCAGTGTGGAGACCTGCCGTAATGCGACCGTCATATTTTACGGGCGGTTGCGAGTCGGGCGGTTAGCGGATGCTGCGCCCGACGAAGCCGAGAAAGAATGGCACATGTCACACTCAAGAACTTAAAGAAGGTCTACGACAAAAACGTGGTCGCGGTACAGGAGTTTTCTCTTGATATCGTGGACAAAGAGTTTATCGTACTCGTCGGACCATCCGGTTGCGGCAAGTCGACAACTCTGCGCATGATCGCCGGTCTGGAGGAGATCACCGAGGGTGAACTCTACATCGGCGACCGGCTCGTCAACGACGTCGCGCCGAAAGACCGCGACATCGCGATGGTTTTCCAGAACTACGCGCTCTATCCGCATATGACCGTGTACGAAAACATGGCGTTCGGACTGAAGCTGCGCAAGATTCCGAAAGCCGAAATCGACGAGAAGGTGAAGGAAGCCGCGGAGATCCTCGGCATTACTGAGTACCTGCAAAGAAAGCCAAAGGCGCTTTCCGGTGGCCAGCGGCAGCGTGTCGCCATCGGCCGCGCCATCGTCCGCCACCCGCAGGTCTTCCTGATGGACGAACCGCTGAGCAACCTCGACGCCAAACTTCGCAATCAGATGCGCGCCGAACTCATCAAACTCAGGCAGAAAGTCAACACGACGTTCGTATACGTTACGCACGATCAGACCGAAGCCATGACGCTGGGCGACCGCATCGTCATCATGAAAGACGGCTTTATCCAGCAGATCGGCACGCCGCAGGAGGTGTTCGACCATCCTGCGAACCTCTTTGTCGCGGGCTTCATCGGCACGCCGCAGATGAACTTCTTCGACGCGGAACTGTTGTCGGACGGCGGGAAGTTCAAGGTTCGTCTGGACGATGCGGAGATTGAACTGCCGGACGCGACGCAGCGCGCGCTGAAAGAAAGCGGCGCGGCGGCAAAGAAGATCGTCCTCGGCATACGCCCCGAGCACATCACGCTCGTGACCAGGAAGAACCGCAGCTCGATCGCCGCGACCGTCGACGTATCCGAGATGATGGGCAGCGAGCTGTACGTCCATGTGACCGCGATCGGCAGGGACTGCGTGCTCCGCATCGCGACAGTCGATTTGCCGAGCGAAAACCGCCACGGGTTCCGGTTCGGCGATCAGTTGCTATTCACGTTCGACGGTACGCTTGCGCACTTGTTCGACCCGGAGACAGGCCTGAACCTGCTGTAAGCATTCCAGCGAGACTCAAGCGCTCCCGCCTCAACGCGGGGGCGTTTTTTACAGAAACGCAAATTTAATTGCAGTTGCTCTGTTCAGAATCGTTATCTTTTGCTAGAATAATGTTATTGCTTGAAATCCGCGCACGGAAGAAAGGACGGAAAACAAATGCAGATCGACGCAAGAGGGAAGGCCTGCCCGCAGCCGGTGATCATGGCCAAAAGGGAACTCGACGGCGGGTGCCGTGATCTGACGGTGCTCGTCGACAATCGCGCCGCGGTGGAAAACCTCACGCGCCTTGGCAACTCCGCGGGCGTGCACGCCGCGTCCGGCGAGGCGGAGGGCGGTTTCTACGTCCGCCTCACGGGAGAAGCGAAACTTGTGGAGGAGCCGGTGATCTCGTGCCCGGTGACGGGGAACGGATACGCCGTGTTCATCGGCAAGGATACGGTCGGCATGGGCGATCCAGATTTAGGATATAATCTCATGAAGATGGCGATCTATACGCTCGCGCAGGGGGACAGCGTGCCCACGTTCCTGCTCTTTATGAATGCTGGGGTCAAACTGCCCGCGGGCGAGGAGCAGCAGGTGATCGACAACCTCAAGGAGCTGATTGAAAAAGGGTGCCTGGTATACGTGTGCGGCACATGCCTGAGTTACTATGGCCTGACGGAACGCCTAAAGGTAGGAATCGTCAGCAACATGTACGACATCATCAGCGCGATGCAGCGCGCCGACAAGGTCATCTCGCTGTGATAAACGCCTACTGGCTTTTTGCGTTCGATTCACCGCACGCGGCCATCGCGGCGCAGAAGATGCTGGCGGAGTGCGGCGCGGTCGTCGTGCCGACGCTCAGGAGCATTACGGCAAGCTGCGGGATGTCATTGCGGCTGAAAGACGAGGACATCGAGCGTGCGATTATTATATTGAAGGAATCCCCCATCGATTCCGGACTCTATCGGTTGTACCGCGTGGAGCGGGAGCGGAAGGAAACGTGCTGCACAGAACGCGCGCTTTGACGCGACAGATAAAAACCCGCCGGATTTCCGGCGGGTTTTTTAGTTCGCCGAAGCCGTGGAAACGATCGCGTGAGATACCTAAAATAATATATATAAATATTTTGGCGAAATACCTTGACAGGCGAAGTATCTTGCGCTAAGATATACCTGCAAACGGAAAGGAGGTGCGCCATGTCCGTTGCATCGGAACTCATCCGTGGGAATACGGAGACGATCATTCTGGCGCAGTTGATCAAAGGCGATGGTTATGGTTACATGATCAACAAGGCGATTTTAAACCTGACGGGGGGAAGGTTTGAACTCAAGGAGGCGACGCTGTATACGGCGTTTCGGCGGCTTGAGGACGCGGGCTGCATCGAATCGTACTGGGGGGACGAGATGACCGGCGCGCGCCGCAAATACTATTCCATCACCGAACTTGGAAAAGAATCGTATCGGCTGCGTAAGAAGGAATGGGTAACTGCGGAAGCAGTCATCGACAAACTATTGGCTGAAGGAGAAGAAGGGGAATCCAAATGAACGAGAAACTAAGACGTTATATCGACGACCTTTTTGCAAACGCTCCATCGACGGTTCGCGCCGTGGAGCTTAAAGAGGAGATGTACCAGAACCTGACCGACAAGTACAACGATCTGCTCGCAGAAGGCAAGAACGAGGAATCCGCCTATAACATCGCAATCGCGAGCGTGGGCGATGTAGACAGCCTCATTTCGGGCTTAAGCGGTGAGAAGAGCTCCGTGACGGAAGCGGGCAAGAAGCGCTCCGCAATCATTGTGGCAATCGCGATCTCCCTCTACATACTCTGTCCCGTGCCTGTGATCCTGATTCAGAGCGAAATAGGGGTCATGATGCTCTTCCTGTTCATTGCGGTTGCAACCGGATTGCTGATTTACAACGGCGCAACGCGCGAACGCTACGTGAAGGCGGACGACACGATGGTGGAGGAGTTCAAGGAATGGAAGCAGAACAGCAGGCAGAAGAGCAAGGCCGCAGACGCCATCATCGGTTCTTTCTGGCTCATCGCGGTCTGCGTATACATCGTCGTGAGCTTCATGACCGGAGCGTGGCATATCACATGGATCGTATTTTTGATCGCTGCGGCTATCGCGTCTATGATCAAGGGCATATTCATGCTCAAGCAGTAGGGGGGACTATAAATTATGCGTACAGCAGGTATTATTCGAATCATTGTCGGCCTCGTGATCGCGGCGCTGCTCACCGCAATACTGGTCGTGCTGCTCACAGGCAATAACATATTCAGCCGCTTTGGCTGGAACGAAACATGGATCGGCCGTGTGGTCGACCGGACAACCTATTCGTCGGGCGGCGTAAACGAAAACTCGGGTGAAATCGTCGTTTCCGAACAGGCGCGGATTTCCGCGAACGGAATTGAGAGGATTCAAATCGACTGGGTCGCGGGCGACGTGGAACTGCGCGTCGGGAGCGGCGATCAGATCGTCTTTTCGGAGAGTTCCTATGGAACGCTGGAAGACTGGCAGAAGATGCGCTACAGCGTATCGGACAGCGGCGTGCTGCAGATCCGCTTTAACGACAATACGGAAAGGCCGCTCAACTGGCTGAACTGGTTCAGCGAAGACGTGACGACACCGGCTAAGAAACTGACCATGGAAGTGCCGGCATCGCTCATAGGCGATTTGACGAACCTCACGATCGATACCGTATCCGCGGGCATCGACGTAAGCGACGTATACGGCTCGAAAACCAGCCTCTCCACGGTATCCGGAGGGATCGTCTGTAAAAACGTTATGTCCGAAGATCTCGGCCTTTCTTCCACGAGCGGGTCGATTGCGACCGAAAACTGCGCGGCGGACTCGCTGAAACTCAACGAAGTAAGCGGCGGCATCCGCATGGAAGGCGCGTTTGAAAGCATCGACGCGGATACCGTTTCCGGCAGCGTGCGGCTCGTATGCTCCAATGTTCCGGATTCGATCGATGTGGACAGCGTGAGCGGCAGCGTTACGGTAGTACTGCCCGCGGACGCGGAGTTTACCGCAAAGCTCGATTCGGTCAGCGGATCCATCAGCTGCGACTTCCCCGGGACGATCGGATCGGATATGGTCGTCGTCGGCGATGGCGATGCGACCTACCGCTTCGACACGGTCAGCGGAAGCCTGAAGATTGAAAAGAATTGACTGAAATGAACTGACTGAAAAGAACTGATCGAAACAGACCAGGCAACAGACGTTTGCGCGCCGGCGGATCACCGCCGGCGTTTTTTTGCCGTCTGCGATACTGTCCTCCGGCGTTTGATCGGGTCCGGCGTGCATGGTATAATCGAGCCAACCATTCAAAAAAACTCGAATCCACGTTTTCAATTCAGCGAAATCGGCGTACGGGGAGGGATATTATGACGATCGTATGGAGTGTTCTGGTGGTTCTCATCATGGTGTTCGGACCGAGGGCAATGGTGCTGCTCTCCAAGCGTGTACGCGTGCTTGGCATGCTGGGGCCGGTCTTCCTCTGCTACGCGGGCGGCATATTGCTCAGCCTCGTAATACCCGAAACGAAGATCGCCATGAGCATCTCGGAGATACTGGTGCCGATCGCCATTCCGCTGATCCTGTTTTCAGCCGATCTTTCCAGCGTCAAACGGCTTGCAAAACCCATGCTGAATTCGTTCCTTCTGATGATCGTCGCCGTCACGTTGGTCGCCGGCGTTTCCTTTATCATATTCCGCGGCGTCATTTCCGAGGCGTATAAGTACGCGGGAATGATCGTCGGCCTCTACACCGGCGGTACGCCGAACCTCATGGCCATCGGCTCCGCGCTGGAGGTGAGCGAGTCGCATATCGTACTGGCGAACGCGTCGGACCTGCTGGTCGGCGGAACATACTTCCTGCTGCTGATCTCCGTGATGCCCAGGCTTGCGCGCCGGTTTCTCAAACCGTTCGCCAAATCCGAGGAGGCGGAGGACGCGGGTTACATCGAGCATTTGGAGAAGAGCTTCGTGCCCGATAAAGAGACGTTCTCATTCGGGCGCATCGCGCGGCATATACCGATCGTCCTTTTGGGCGTGCTCTCGCTCGCGATCGCCGCTGGCGCGGCGCTGCTCATCACCGGCACGCTGAACGTGGTGATCATCATGCTGGTGGTCACATCCTGCGGCATCGGTTTTTCGTTCATCAAAAAAGTCAGAAACGCACCCGGATCCTATACGGTCGGACAGTATCTGATACTGATGTTCTCCTTCGGCATCGGCCTTTCGTTTAACTTTGGGGATCTGAATAAAGAGGCGCTTTTAATGCTCGCGCTGTTTGCCACCGCGCAGTTCGGGGCGCTGATTCTGCACCTGCTGCTCTGCAAGGCGTGCAAAATCGACTCCGACACTTCTTTGATCACCTCGACGGCCGGGCTTTACGGGCCTGCGTTTATCGTACCCGTGGCGGATGCGATGAAGAACCGAGAGGTAGTGCTGCCAGGGCTCATCTGCGGCATACTCGGCTATGCCGTAGGAAACTATCTCGGCATCGGAATCGCCATGGCGCTGAAGTTCGCCGGGGGCTGAAATAGCGAAAGGCCGGAAAATATGTTCCCGGCGTAAAAAACGATAAAAGGAGCCGACACGATGCTGCAGGTTCAAAACAGCCTGGTAGACGGGGTTTTCGACGACGCGCTGTCTTACCTTTACGGAAGCGCGTTTGAGGGTATGAAGGTGAAGTACGGCGCGCTGGCGGACGCGTTTGAAGGCGCGTTCGGGGCGGGCGGCGAAGCGGCGCTTTTCTCCGCGCCGGGGCGCAGCGAGCTCGGCGGCAACCACACCGACCATCAGTTCGGCCGCGTGCTCGCGGCGGCTGTCACGCTCGATACGCGCGCGGTCGCTGCAAAACGAAGCGACAACGTCGTGTGCATCCATTCGCAAGGGTATACGCCGCTATGCGTCTCTCTCGACCGGCTCGCCCCGGACGATACCGAGCGCAACGCGAGCGAGGCGCTCGTACGCGGCATCGCCGAACGACTCTCGGCAAACGGGCGCGTCATCGGCGGGTTCGACGCCGTAACGGCGTCCGACATTCCGAAAGGGTCCGGACTTTCGTCCAGCGCGGCGTTCAGCATACTCGTTTGCACGATCTTTTCCGAACTCTACAACGACGGCATGATTCCGCCCGTCGAGCAGGCGCTCGCGAGCAAATATGCCGAAAACAAGCACTTCGGCAAGCCGAGCGGGCTGATGGATCAGCTTGCCTGCGCGGTCGGAGGGCTGATCTCGATCGATTTTGAGCAGCCGGAGAACCCGCATATCGAAAAGATCGACTGTGACCTGACGCAGCTGGGGTACGCCGTGTGCATCGTCAACTGCGGCGGCAGCCATGCGGATCTGACGCAGGAATACGCGGCGGTGACAAGCGAGATGGGCGACGTCGCACGGTTTTTCGGAAAAACGGTGCTGCGTGAGGTCGACGAGGGCGAGTTTTACGGGTTGATCGGCGAATTGCGCAAGGAGGTTTCCGACCGCGCGATCCTCCGCGCTATGCATTTCTTCGGCGACAACGCGCGCGTGCCGAAGCAGGCAGACGCGCTCAGGCGCGGCGATATGGAAGCGTTCCGTACGCTCATGAACGAGAGCGGCCGCTCGAGCTTCATGATGCTGCAAAACGTCTGCCCGTCCGACGAGGGCGAACGAAGCCTCGCGCTCGCGCTCGCGCTTTCAGAACGTTTGCTGGGCAAACACGGCGCATGGCGCGTCCATGGCGGCGGTTTTGCGGGTACGGTGCAGGCGCTCGTGCCGCTCGGCATGGTGGACGCGTATCAGGCCGAGATGGAGCGCGCCTTTGGCCCGAGCTGCTGCTACCGCTTTGCGGTGCGCCCTGTCGGAGGGACGAGGATCGGATAAACGGCATACAACAAAACGCCGCTTTCCTGTTTGGAAAGCGGCGTTTTGTTTGAAACGGTTTATGCCTGCTGTGACCGCAGGACGAACGAGGCGATGCGGGCGATGTGCTCCGGCGTGGTGCCGCAGCAGCCGCCGACGCCCCAGACGCCGCCGGAGGCGAGCAGCCGCATCTGCTGCTCAAACGCGTCGGGGCCGCAGTTGTAAACGGTCTGACCGTCGCGGTATTCCGGCAGCCCTGCGTTCGGCTGCATGACAAGTGGCTTATGCGCACAGGCGGCAAAGCGCGGCAGCAGCGAGACGAACTGCTCCGGCCCGGCGCCGCAGTTGCTGCCGAGCGCGTCTACGCCCGCTTCTTCCAGCGAGGCGACTACGGTCTCGACAGGTTCGCCGGTCATGATGCGGCCGTTTGCGTCGTAAGTCAGCGTGCAGAGTACGGGCAGGCCGGCGCCGTAGGCTTTCGCGGCGCGCACGCACGCGAGCGCCTCGTCCAGCGCGCCCATGGTTTCGATCAGGATACACTCCGCGCCCGCGGACACGCCCGCTTCAATGGGTTCGCGGAAATACGCCTCCGCTTCTTCCGCCGTCAGGTCGCCCAACGGCTCGAGGAATTCCCCGAGCGGGCCGACGTCGAGCGCTGCGTACGCTTTCCGTCCGGAAGCGGATATGGCGTCTTTCACAAGCTGCATGCCTGCTGCGACCAGATCGGCGGGTTTGTAACCGCCGCGCTTCTGCCTCGCGGCGTTGCTGCCGAATGTGTTCGCGGTGATCACGTCCGCTCCAGCGGTGAGGTAGGCGGCGTGCACGGCGCGCACCGCGTCCGGATTCAGGATGTTCCAGTGATCGGGCGAAGTGCCTGCGGGCAGGCCGGTTGCGAGCAGCATGGTGCCAAGGCCCCCGTCGAATACGAGATGTTTTTTTGAAAACGCTTCAGAAAACAGCATGGCGGTGTCACTCCTTGTTCCGTCGATTCTACCATGATCCGCCGCGTCACGCAACGAAACCTTCATAGAAGATGGAAAAAGCGGCGGGCATAGACTGCCGCGCCGCCGTTATTCGCTTGATTCAGTCCAGCCGGGTGTTGACGACCTTTGGCGGGCCTTCGAGCAGTTCGGGGTTTGTCAGGTACTGCTTGAACCGGTGGAATACGGCGGAGAAATAGACGCCGGAGCATATGCGTTCGTCCGTGACGATGCCCATGGGCATCGATCGTTCGAATACGACCTCGTCCCCTTTTCGCACGGGCACCTCGCGCATGTTGCCGATTGTGATGAGGATGCTCGTGGTACCGAAGTCGTACACATGGTGGAAAATATGGTTCGTTCGGATGCTCGCGAGATTCGATATCGTCATGCTCGTATGAAACGGGCTCGCGTCGATGAGGCTCTTTGGCAGCAGTCCTAAGCGGTCCATCAGCTTGAGCACACCCGCGCCGAAGCCGAGCAGGCCGGGGATATTGACCAGCGTGCGTGCGACGTCGTCCGTTGCGTTCACATCACCGGCTTCGCGGTTTTCCCGGATGAATCGGTCCATGGTCTCGTGCACGGTGAAGATGTCGTCTTCCATCTGAAAGTACATCTTGCTCATCGTCTCTTCCATGGTGCCGGGCTTGAGCACGACCATGGCGATGGAGAACTCGGTACGCCGGTAGATGCGCTTGTTGACGATGAAGCGGTTGAGCAGCGGAAACTCCGCCGCGGTGCGCAGATATGCCGCGAGCACGAGCCCCAGGTGCGAAAAGCGGTAACCCTGCTTGCGTTTTTCGTTGAGATACGCCTGCATGGGGGCGAGCGGGATATCGACTTCGACCATGTTCATCGAATCGTAGCGATGCTTCATGATATACGGCATCACCATGAAAATCGGGTCTGCGTCTTTGACGCGCTTTCCGTCTTTGCGCA
This sequence comes from Christensenellaceae bacterium, assembly GCA_963675855.1. Classification (GTDB taxonomy): domain Bacteria; phylum Bacillota; class Clostridia; order Christensenellales; family CAG-138; genus UBA7703. The sequence goes on along the minus strand of OY776633.1, from coordinate 2,437,358 downwards.
TTGATTTACCTGCCTTATTCATGCGATTATCAACAAGAATACCATATCTGCCGAATAAACTGCAAGCATGCAGTCTGGATGAGGATTTCATGCGGGGCAATCCGCGCAAGTCACGGGCGGACGCAAGGAGAATATGATATACTGGAACGTACGGAAAAAAGGGGGATGAACAAGATGAAATACACGAAACGAATCGCCGCCGCGGCGCTGGCGCTCATGACCTGCGCCGCCTTGTTCGCCTGTTCGGCAGCGTCGCTGCCGGAAGGATTCGATGCGGACGAAGTGACAAAAAAGGCCGAGGAGGTCGTCCGTCTCTCGACCGACGGGGATTACGAAGCGGTGATAAAGATGCTGCGCGACGATCTAAAAAGCGCGGTGACGGCTGATCAGCTTGACGAAGGCTGGGCGCCGATCTATGAAAAAGCGGGCGCGTTCGACAGCATCACGAAGACCGCGCTTGCAGGCACGGCGGATAAATCGACCGGCGAAGAATACGCCGTCGCGCAGGTGCTGGTCAAGCACGCCGACGCAAGCCTTGTTTATACGCTCTCGTTTGACAAGGAACTTACGCTTGTGGGATTGTATCTGAAGTAAGCCAAGCGGCGGATATTTTACACTGACGACAAAGGAGAACGCCCCTATGCTGACAAGCGATACCATGGACGCTTACTGCGCTCTGCTCCAAAGAGAACTGATCCCCGCGACGGGCTGCACGGAACCCATCGCCATCGCCTACGCGGCGGCGGTGATGCGGGATACGCTCGGCGGGCTGCCGGAGCGGATGGAGGTAGCCGTCAGCGGCAACATACTGAAAAACGCCAAGAGCGTCGTCGTACCCGGTACCGGCGGCAGAAAGGGGATTGCGGCGTCCGCCGCCGCGGGCGTAATCGCGGGGGACGCTTCGCTGCTTCTCGAAGTGATCGAGTGCGTCACTCCCGAACAGAGGGAGGAGATCGGCGTATACTTAAAACAAACGCCGATCGCGGTTTCCTGCATCGAAGACGGCCTGACGCTGGATATCCGGATCACCGGACACAGGGGCGGGGATTCGGCATTTGTCCGCATCGCGGGCGCGCATACGAACATCGTCCGCGTCGAGCGCAACGGGAATGTTTTAAGCGATAAGCCGACGGTGGACGCGGAACACGAAAACGACGCGCCGGGGATTCTGAACACGGCCGATATCGTGGCGTTTGCTGACGCGGTGGATCTGGACCGCGTCGCCGCGCCGCTCATCAGACAGCTGGAGCTGAACCTCGCCATCGCAGGATTCGGCCTCGAAAAAGGCAGCGGCGCAAGCATCGGCCGCGTTCTGCTCAGCGGCACGGACGACAACCTTTTTACGAAGGCGCGCGCGTGGGCGGCCGCGGGGTCGGACGCACGCATGAGCGGCGTGGAGATGCCCGTCGTCATCGTATCCGGCTCCGGCAATCAGGGTATCACGGCGAGCGTGCCCGTCGCCATCTGGGCGCAGGAGCGCGGATACGACAAGGATAAACTCATGCGGGCGCTGATCGTCTCCAACCTCGTGACAATCCATCAGAAGACGGGTATCGGCCGGCTCTCGGCATTCTGCGGCGCGGTCTGCGCCGGGTGCGGCGCGGGCGCGGGCATCGCGTATCTGGAAGGCGAAGGATATGAGGGCGTGGCGCACGCCGTGGTGAACGCGCTCGCCATCATCAGCGGCATGGTCTGCGACGGCGCGAAAGCGAGCTGCGCGGCGAAGGTTGCCGCCGCGGTGGACGCTGGCATTCTTGGGTACCGCATGTATACCCAGAAGCACGAGTTTCTCAGCGGGGACGGCATCGTCGTCAAGGGCGTGGACAACACGATCCGCAACATCGGGCGCCTTGCAAAAAACGGCATGCGCGAAACGGAAACGGAAATCCTCTCCATGATGATGGAAACGGAAACACTTTAGATATTTTGAACGGAAATCATCTCTTTGATGATGGAAATGGAAACGCAGTAATATTCTCATACAAAAAAAGCGCCGTTAACGGCGCTTTTTTGTATGCGGCGATGCGCTGCGGTTCTTTATGGCCAGTATACCTGCTCGACGAGTGAAACCTGACCGCTGCCGTCCACATGGATATAGTAAAAGTAGGTTTCCAGCAGCAGCGACGTATCCAGCGCGTATATGGCGCGGAAATCCTCCGCGGTGGCGGGGATTGCGATTGAATCGTTCACCGGGTCGCCGTTTGGCTTCCACATGAGTTTGATATCCACCTCGTCCAGGTCGATCGCGCGCAGCTGCGGGTTCGTGTTCTTTTTCACATACTCGGAGTCGGCGAAGTTATCGACCAGGTCATGTGCGTCCGCCAGCGAATAACCCTCGTTTTCGACGAGGAATTCGATAGCGGCGCTGCCGCGCAGCATGTCGAAGTAATCGAATTTCGCGATACCCGTTTCCGGGTCGAAGGAGACGAGTTCCGCATAGCTGGAGTACATGCGCGGCCCTTCCGGCGTGGGGGTTGGCGACGGAGTCGGCGACGGGGTTGGCACGGGGGTTGGAGACGGCGCTGCGGTAACTTCGGGCGCAGGGGACTGCGTGGGCGTCGGCACAGGTGTATCGGTCGGAGCCGAAGTTGCGGTTGGCTCGGCGGTTGCGGCTGCCGGTTCCGGCGCCGCAGGGGCAAAGCAGGCGCCAAGCATCGATACCGTCAGGGACAGGGCGAGTATGGTCAGAAAAAATCGGCTTGTTCGTTTCATGTTGTTTTCCTGCCTTTCCATTTGATATTTTAAAAATCATAAAAGGAGCTTGCGCTCCTTTCGTTTATTTTACGGTGATCAGCTCATACGCCCGCGTGCCGACGCCGATTGCCTCCGCGTGGTCGAGCGTAATCGTCCAGTCCGTACCCGGCGCGGAATCGCTGAAATGGTCGTGCTGGCTTTTACAGGATGCCAGATTGTCGCTCAGCTGGCTGCCCGGTATGATCTGCTGTTTGTTGCAGGCGTCCGCACAGGCCTGGTCGAGCGCCACGGGGTCGAAAGAGGCGAACATGCCTACGTCGGGGATGATCGGCAAGTCGTTATCAGGGTGGCAGTCGCAGTTGGGCGACACCTGCATGACGAGGCTGATATGAAAATGCGGCCGGTTTTGCAGCACGGCGAGCGTGTATTCGGCGATCTTTTCACTAAGCGACTTTGCGCCGCTGAAGCCGGTGGTTTCGATCGCGTCGAAGTTGCAGGCGGCGATACAGCGGCCGCAGCCGACGCAGAGGTTATGATCGATGCTGGCGATCTTTTTCGCGTCGTAGCTGATCGCGCCGTGCGCGCACTGCTTGACGCACTGGCGGCAGGCGCGGCAGAGCGACCGGTCCACAGTGGGCTTTCCGTCGCAGTGCTGTTCCATCTTGCCCGCGCGGGAGCCGCAGCCCATGCCGATGTTTTTCAGCGCGCCGCCGAACCCCGTCGACTCGTGCCCTTTGAAGTGGTTGAGCGAAACGAACACATCCGCATCCATGATTGCGGAACCGATCTTCGCTTGCTGGACGTGTTTGGTGCCTTTGAGCGGAACGAGCTTCTCGTCGAGGCCTTTCAGCCCGTCCGCGATGACGACCCTGCAGCCGGTGGATTCATAAGAAAATCCGTTTTCCGCGGCGGTACCGAGGTGTTCCAGCGCGTGCTTGCGACGGCCCGTATAAAGCGTATTGCAGTCGGTCAGAAACGGTATCCCGCCTTTTGCGCGGATCACGTCCGAAACGGAACGCGCAAAGTTCGGGCGGATGAACGAAAGGTTCCCCGGCTCGCCGAAATGTACTTTGATCGCTACAAAACGGTCGGCCAGATCGAGGCTTTCGATACCGGCGCGTCGGATCAACCGCTGGAGTTTCACCGTCAGCGGATTATCGTAGTCGGTTCGAAGGTTGGTGAAGTATACTTTGGAGGGTTCCATGTAACGTGGTGCTCCTTGCTTGCGTTGGTATTTGTCTTGATAAAAAAATAGTAGCACAATCGTTCGGGTTATACAACCGCAGGCAGGGACTTGCGTTTTTACCGAAAAACAAGTATCATGTTTCGTTAATCAGTGTTTTGCGCCTCATGCGCTAAAAATAGAAACGGTGCGGACAACAGCTATGTCATCTGGAGAACACAAAGGCCGCGGAATCGGCGCGGCCATGCTGCTTGGCACGTCCCTGATATGGGGCGTCACATTTGTCGCGCAGAGCGCGGGGATGGATTACGTAGGGCCCTATACCTTTACCGCAATACGCAGCGTGATTTCGGCGATCGGACTTGGCATACTGATCCTGTTTCGCGACCGCGCGGGCGCCAGCACGCGGGGCGTCGACCGAAAACTGGTCTGGCGGGCCGGATTGCTTCTCGGCGTCGTGATCACGATCGGGAGCAATCTACAGCAGATCGGCATCATGACCACATCCGCAGGCAAGGCGGGGTTCATCACGTCGCTGTATATCGTGATCGTCCCTGTTTTTGGCCTCGTGATTAACCGAAAGCCGCATCCCATGCTCTGGCTGAGCGTGGCAGTCGCGCTAACGGGGCTCTATTTTCTCTCGGTGCGCGGCGGTTTTTCAATGCGCACGGGCGACCTGCTGGTGCTGGCAAGCGCGTTCTGCTTTGCGCTCCAGATCCTGCTGGTCGACCGCTATGCGCATCGCGTGGACGTCTTCCGGCTGAATCTCATCCAGTTTTGCGTGATGGCGATCCTTTCGGCCGTTCCCATGTTCCTCTTTGAACAGCCGAAACTATCGTCCGTCTCCGGCGCGTGGCTCACCTTGCTGTTTGCGGGGTTCTTCTCCGGCTGCGGGGCGTACACCCTGCAGATACTCGGCCAGCGTCGCGTCGAACCAACGACCGCGTCGCTTCTGCTCAGCCCGGAAAACGTGTTTTCCGCGCTCGCGGGTTGGGTGATACTGGGGCAGACGCTTTCCCCGCGCGAGCTGGCAGGCTGCGCGCTGGTATTCGTTGCGGTCGTCTCGTCACAGCTTCCGTGGGAAAGAGTATTCCGGGGGAAAGTGCGGCGCGGAGCGCCGGCGCAGGATACCGCCGCAATGACCGGAGAACTTGCGGAATAAGCAAATAAAAGCGAGGCTTTAAACCTTGCTTTTTTCATGCTTTGCCGTATCATATTGGTATGTACAATAAAGAGAAACAAGATGCGGAAAAATACGGGATGTTCGTCGTATCCGCCGGTCGGCATACGCGCATGGGCGACGTGCTGGAGTACGCCCTGGAAGGCGTGGCGTTTGAAACCGTGAACACCGGCGATTTGCCGCGCGCAGGCCGGAAAGGGCGGAAAGTGCTGTTTGCCGCGAGCGCGGACCGCTATGGCGAAAACGCGCAGATGCGGGAACTCGTTGCTCGGTTGCATGCCGGCGGTTGGGATTTGAGCGGCAGCGCCTGCGCGATGATTGCGGACGGCGAACAGGGCGGCCCTTTGCACACCGACGCGGTGAAGCTGCTGGCTGCGGCAAACGCTGCCGGTGCGGAATTGATGCCGCGGCCGCTTTTAGAGAGCGATAGGGAACTGAAACGTTTCTATGACGGAAAAGAAACGCCGTTTGAACGCTATCGCGCAGCGGCGCGCGCGCTGGTCGCACGGCTCGCCGCGTATGAGCTCCTTGTTTCTAAGCGCCCGCGCGTGCGGCTGCTCACCGCTCTGGAAGACGGCGCGGCAAACGGCTGGCGCCAGGCGGTCGGGCGCGTCGTAACCGCCGCAGGCGGAGAGCTTGCGGACGCCGGCGAAGCGGATACGACGGGTTTCCTTTGCGAGAACACAGATGGCTTGCCGGACGGAAAGACGCTCGCGCTGCTCGGCGGAGGGGGCAGGGCGCGTTTTTTGATCGCGTCGCCCGCAACGGGGAGCGATCTGTATACGCTCGCGGTGCTGGAGCGCGCCTGCGTCCGCGGGGACTTCGCCTTGGCGCCACGCGCCGTTACAGTGTTTGAGGGGATGAGTGCTGCGGAGGCGTTGGCGGACGAAAAACCGCTAAAAAGGATAGTGATAGAATAATCGCCGGAGAACCAAATACACTATGTAAGATCAGATCGCGTGACGCCTTATGGATGAAGATTCTTTTCGTAGAGATAGAACAAGCCCTTACGGTAGCGGATTTCGCCCGCTTTTTCATAACCGCGCGACGCATAGAGCTGAAGGGCGGCGGGGTTGAGGGAAAACGCGTCGAGCCGGATGGCGTATATGCCGCGCGCAAGCACCGATTGCTCGATATGATCCATCGCTTCGCGGGCGATTCCCCTGCCCTGATAAGCCGGGTGAACGCAGAGCCGGTGCAGCACGGCAAAGCGAGATTCGCCGTAACGCCAGGCAGCGGGTTCGTAGTCGTCCTTTTTGCAGTATTCGATCGAAAACGCGACCGCGATCCGCCCGCCGATGAGGCCGATTTGCAGCTCGTTACGCGAAACGTCTTTGGAGAGGACGCGCAGGTCGGGGTACGCCTCATCCCATTGAAAAATGCCCTGTTCTTCCATGCGCAGCGACGCGGCGCGGTACAGCGCCATGAGCGCGGGCAGGTCACGGCTGCATGCGAGCGAGAAAACCATAGAGCCTCCTTCGGCGTTTGATGCATGCATTATACCGTAATGCATGCGAAAAATCACCGTAATCCCTGATTTTCTGATTTATAAAACGAAATTGATTTGCATATATATGCAAAAGTATGAGTTGTGGCGGACGTATGTGTACTCCGAGGCGGAACATGCTATATAATTACTTAAAATCAATATATTATAAGTATTTTCTCGTTGAAAGTTTGCGCGAATATGAATTTAATATTGACTTCATGCATGCATATATGGTTATATTATATAACAGCGTGATTAATTGATTAAGCTATTATACAATAGAAATCGGGCGTATTCACGTACGCCCGAAACAATTGTCTCGCGAGCTGTTCTGAGCGTATGATGTTCTTGTGCCGTTATATGCGGATGGTGCGGCTAGCGGGCTTACAAACGGCAGCGGCCGTCCAGAATGCGCTGCGATCCGGAGACGGGATACCGTTCTATGCAAGGGTATCCCGACCTTGCTTCGAAGGCAAGCGGCGGCAACCGATTAACTGAGGCCGGACGAAAAAACGGAAATTTTACGATTATCTGTTGGGGGTATTGCGAATGAAAAAAACAAACGGTGGTAACGCAATATGCTGAAATATGCTTTTAAGCGTATCGTATCAGCGATATTGGCCGTTTTCATTCTGATCACTGCTACGTTCTTTTTGATGCACATGGTGCCCGGCAGCCCGTTCCTTTCGGAAAGGATGACGGACGCGGTCAGGGAAAATCTCGAAGAGAAATACGGCCTCGATAAGCCGCTTACGACGCAGTATGCGATCTACTTGAAAAATCTGCTCAAAGGCGATATGGGGACTTCGCTGCAGAAGAAGGGCCGAACGGTTCTCGGCATCATCGAAGAGAAATTCCCATACTCCGCGAGACTTGGTTTGCTGGCCATCACGCTGGCGGTTATCGTCGGAATTCCGCTCGGCGCGATAGCCGCGATCAATCACGAAAAACTCATAGACCGGCTCGTGATGCTTTTTACGACGGTCTTCATATCCGTGCCGGGATTTGTACTCGGCACGTTGCTGCTGGTTATTTTCTGCGCCCTGCTGAAAATTGCCCCGGCAACGTGGAACGATTCGTTCGGGAACTATGTGCTGCCCGTGATCGCGCTTTCGTTCTACCCGATCTGCTACATCACGAAGCTGACGCGTTCGTCCATGTTGGAGACGCTCGGGCAGGATTACATCAAAACGGCGCATGCCAAAGGCCTTGCCGCGTTTGTCGTCAACTTCAAGCACGCGCTGAAAAACTCCGTCATACCCGTCATCTCCTATGTCGGCCCGCTTACGGCGTTTCTGATGACCGGTACCTTCGCGGTGGAAAAACTCTTCAGCGTGCCCGGGCTGGGGCGGTTTTTCGTAGACAGCGTGGGCAACCGCGATTACCCAGTGATCATGGGGACTACAATCTTTTTAGGGTGTATCATGGTCACGATGAATCTGTTGGTCGACTTCATCTACGGTGCGGTCGATCCCAGAATAAAGCTGCGATAGCGAGGCGGCCATGAAAAAATACACGGAAACGAAAAATAAACCGAGTTTGCGGCTAAACCCGCTGAGCATGCATGTCAATCCGAATCTCTTCGAACGCGCATCGGACGAGGAGAAGCAGGATCTGGTCGTGATCCGGCAAGGGACTTCCCTGTGGAAGGACGCAATGCGCCGCTTCCGCAAGAACGCTTTTGCAATGGTTGCGCTGGCTCTGATCATCATGCTGTTTTTGTTCGCGTTTGTCGGCCCGGTGCTATCCCCGTATATGTACGACCAGTTCAACGAGGGGCACGAGGACCAAGCCCCGAGCTGGGAGCATCCGTTCGGTACAGACCGATTTGGGCGAGATTTGCTGGTACGAAACATGTATGGCGCGCGCATATCGCTCTCCATCGGTGTCGTAGCGGCGTTTTTGACATTCATCATCGGTTCGCTTTACGGCTCGATCAGCGGTTTTGTCGGCGGCAGAGTGGATAACGTCATGATGCGCGTTATCGACATCATGTATTCGATGCCCGACTTGCTGATTGTGATCTTACTCTCGGCTACGCTGAAGGAACCGCTGGAGCAGATATTGGAAAGCAGCGCCGTATTTTCCGGCATCAGCGAACTGGGCCCCGCGTTCTTCTCGATGCTGATCGTGTTCGCGCTCATGTACTGGGGCACGATGGCAAGAATCGTGCGCGGCGAAGTGCTGCGCATCAAAGAACAGGAGTATGTGCTCGCTGCGCGCGCGTTGGGCGCGAACAGCGGACGCATCATCCGCCGACATGTGCTGCCCAACTGCATCGGCCCGATCATCGTGACGACCACTTTGCAGATACCGGCGGCGATCTTCACAGAATCGTTTCTAAGCTTTATCGGCCTGGGCATTTCGGCGCCGCTTGCTTCGCTGGGTTCGATGGTGACGGACGCGCTGCAGGGCGTGTATTCCTACCCGACCCGCGTGGTATTCCCTTCCGTGATTATCGCTCTTATCATACTTGCGTTTAATACGGTAGGCGACGCGCTTCGAGACGTACTGGACCCCAGAATGAAGAAGTAGAGGTGCCGCTTTGGAAAACAAGCATTTGATCGATATAGAAGAACTGAGGGTGTCGTTCTTTACACCCGGCGGTGAAGTGCAGGCCGTTCGCGGCGTATCCTGGTTCCTCGAAGAGGGGGAAGCGCTGGGCATCGTCGGTGAATCCGGCAGCGGTAAGTCCGTCTCTGTGTACGCCGTGATGAGGCTGCTGCAGAACCCCGGAAAAGTCGTAGGCGGAACGATACGGTTTGATGGGAAAGACATATTGAGCCTTTCCGAAGACGAGATGCGCAGCATCCGCGGAAACGAAATCGCGATGATCTTTCAGGATCCGATGACTTCGCTCAACCCGGTTTACACGGTCGGTGATCAGATTTTCGAACCGCTCAAATTGCACTTGAACATGAAGGGCGCGCAGGCGCGCAAACGCGCCGAAGAGTTGCTCGCCATGGTTGGCATCCCAAACCCGAAACGACGGCTCAAGCAGTACCCGTTCGAATTTTCAGGCGGCATGCGTCAGCGCGCGATGATCTCCATGGCGCTTGCGTGCGAACCGAAGCTGCTGATTGCCGACGAACCGACGACCGCGCTCGACGTGACAATCCAGGCGCAGATTCTCGAGATCATGAAGGATCTCAAGAAGAAGCGGAACATGAGCATCGTGCTCATTACGCACGATCTCGGCATCGTTTCGGACATCTGCGACAAGATCATCATCATGTATAGCGGAGAGGTCATGGAATACGGCCCGATCGAAAGCCTCTATTTCAACCCGAGCCATCCGTACACCATCGGGTTGATACATTCGCTTCCGAAGATCGACCAGAAAGAAGGAGAACCGTTGACGCCGATTGAGGGTTTTCCCGTCGATCTGATGCACCCGCCCGAGGGTTGCCCGTTCGCGCCTCGCTGCGAACACTGCATGAAGGTCTGCCTGACGGAGAAACCGCCTTATTTCGAGATGGAGCAAGGGCATTTTTCCGCTTGCTGGCTCCATCATGACCGGAAGGGAAGCTGACCCATGGAAAAGTTGCTTCAACTAAAAAATCTGAAGAAACACTTTATTATCAAAGGCGAGAAACGGGGACAAAACAGGCTCCGCGCTGTGGATGGCATCTCGTTTGACATCTACAAGGGCGAAACGCTCGGGCTTGTAGGAGAATCGGGAAGCGGGAAGACGACCGCCGGCCGGACGCTGCTGAGACTGTACGAACCGACCGAAGGAACCATCGTCTACGGCAACAAAGACATCACGAACGCATATATGCAGCCTTACCGCCGCAAGATGCAGTATATCTTTCAGGATCCGTACGCTTCGCTCAACCCGCGCATGACGGTTGGCGATATCGTCGGCGAACCGATCGATATCCACAATCTTGCAAGCAACAAGATCGAACGCAAGGAGCGCATTGCAAACCTACTCGATCAAGTGGGGCTCACCAGCGAACAGGCGACGCGTTATCCGCACGAGTTTTCCGGCGGGCAGCGCCAGCGTATCGGGATTGCACGGGCGCTTGCGGTGGAACCGGAATTCATCGTCTGCGACGAACCGGTATCCGCGCTGGACGTTTCGATTCAGGCGCAGATCATCAACATGCTTGAAAAACTGCAGAATGAAATGGGGCTGACTTACCTGTTCATCGCGCATGACCTTGCGGTGGTCAAGCACATTTCACAGCGCATCGGCGTCATGTATCTGGGCAAGATCGTTGAGATCACGGATACAAAAGAACTGCACGCCAATCCGGTTCACCCGTATACGCGCGCGCTGCTCTCGGCAATTCCGGCGTTCGATCCCAAGGTCAACCGCGAACGCAGGCGCATCATTCTTCAGGGCGAGATTCCAAACCCGCTGACCCCGCCCAAAGGCTGCGTTTTTTCCACGCGCTGCGCTTACGCCAAGGACATCTGCCGCGAGCAGAGTCCCGCGCTCGCCGAAATAAGCGCCGGACATCATGTTGCATGTCATTTTGCAGGTGAGATATAATAGACAGTACCCCGCAGGCTCGTGCCTGTTAATAAACAAGGAGGAATACAGAATGAAGAAAACACTAACATTGATTCTAACTCTGGTCATGGTCGTTTCTCTGGCGTTCGGCATGATCTCATGCCAGACCACGGAAACCCCGAGCACGACGGAACCCGCCGCCGTAGAGGAGGCACCGGCTGAAGCAGCCGCGACGGAAGTGCCGATCACCGTTCCCGAGACCAGCGCGAAAGTATGCGTTGGCCCCGAGCCCGCGACACTCGATCCCAACATGAACGAGTCGGTTGACGGCATGATCTACATCACGCATCTGTATGAAGGTCTTTACAGGCCGAACACGGATGGCTCCTTCTCGCTTGGCCAGGCAACGGATGTCACGATTACGGACAATCCGGACGGCACAGCGCACGTGGTCGCCACGCTGCGCGACGACATCTTCTGGAGCGATGGCGTACCCGTCACCGCCCAGGACTTCGAGTATTCCTGGAAACGCCTGTGCGATCCGGCTACCGGTTCCTCGTACGGCTACATCGGCCAGGAATTCTTTGCCAACGGCGTTGAAGTCGCTGAAGAAACGATTACGCCGGACGAGCTCAGCGTCACCGCTGTCGACGACAAGACGCTGGAGTTTGACATCGTCTCGAACGTGCCCTACACCAAGGACCTTCTGGCGTTCCCGAGCCTGATGCCGCTGCGTCAGGATATCGTGGAAGCGAATCCCGAAGGCTGGTCCGTTGAAGTGGACACTCAGGTTTCGAACGGCCGTTATGTGCTTACCGAGTTTGCACATGAAAGCCAGATCGTTATGACGATGAGCACCACCTACTGGGATGCGGCCTCCACCAAGCTGGGCACGCTGAACTGCATGCTCTCCGACGACGACAGCGCCATCCTGGCCGCGTTCAAAGCGGGCGACCTGGATCTGGCCGATTCGTTCCCGTCTGACGAGCTCGCGGCGCTCCGCGAAACCCCCGAATACACGCAGTACGGCCAGATCGGCCTGTACTACCTGCAGGTTCAGATGATGGACGGCGGCGTGGAAGTGCTCAAGGACGTCAGAGTCCGCGAAGCGCTTTCGCTCGCGATTGATCGTGCGTACATCAACCAGACCGTCTTTGCGGATTCCCGCATTCCGGCCTACGCGCTCATCCCGTTCGGTATTCCGGATGCGACCGCAGGGTCCGACTTCCGTGAAACAGCCGGCGACGTCGTTGGCGGCGAACTGACCACCGATTACGCAGCCAACGTCGCGAGAGCGAAGGAACTGCTGGCGGAAGCCGGTTATCCGGATGGCGTAGGATTCCCGAAACTCGAGTACTCCTACAACACCAACACCGGCCATCAGGCGGTTGCCGAAGCGCTGCAGAAGATGTGGAGCGAGAACCTCGGTATCGAAGTTGAAATCGCCACGATGGATTGGGCGACCTTCCAGGGCTACCGCAAGACGACCGACGCGGAAGTCTCCCGTCAGGGCTGGATCGGCGACTACACGGATCCCGCCACGTTCTTCGATCTCTTAACGAGCACCGCCGGCACGAACGACGGCCACTACAACAACCCCGAGTATGACGCGCTTGTCGTCGCGGCGAGAACTGAAACGGATCCCGCCGTGCGTATGCAGAAATACCACGAGGCTGAAGAGATCCTGATGAACGATATGGGCATCATCCCGATCGTGTACTACGCCGACGACGTACTGTCGCAGACGTACTTCACCGGGTTTGGCGTAACCGGTACGGCCCTCAAGATGTTCTGGGATGCCGAGAGAGCTGAATAGCAATCCGACAGCCATATCTTGAGAATCTAACCTCTAAAGACAGCCCCGCGGAGCCTTCCGCGGGGCTGTCTCTTTCTGTCAAGGCCTGACGTATGCTCCTTTCGAAGAAAGCAAGCTTATTAGCCCGGATGGCACTGCGCTGTAAAAGTGAACGGCGTCAATGCCTCCGGTTATCGGCGGATCTTACAGTATCGGGCGACGAAGCTGCAGACGCCTGCATAAGCATAAAAAAAGAACGCCCGAAGGCGTTCTTCTGAATTTGAACCATGGGATGTTACGCAGCGGGTGTGGGCGATTCGCTGGACGCAGCACTGGGCGTAGGCGTCATCTTGGAGAGATTGTTCGCGGCGCCCGTTGTGGCGTCCATCGCATCCGCGCTGTATAACAGCGCCAGCGTCTCCTGCCCGGCTTTGCCGTCGATAGGGGTCAGGCCGTGATACTCCTGAAACTTCTGGACGGCCAGCACAGTGGTATTGCCATACAGGCCGGTCGCGCTGCCCGGTGTGAGATAACCAAGCTCAATCAAACGGTTCTGCAGGTCGGTGACGTCTGCGACTAATTTCGTGATGACCTTCGTGCGGTCGTCGCCGTCGCCGCGGGTGAGGTAATAGGCCTTCGCCTGATCGCTCATGAGCAGCGTGTAAGTGGTGTTGCCGATGATGCCGTCCCAGTTTTTCGAATCGTCGAAGTTCTTGACCTGGAAGAGACGGATCGCCGTTTTGGTGGCCGGCCCGTACTTGTTCGTATAACCGCCATCGGGTTCTTCCATATATCCGAGTTCGACGAGCCGCTCCTGGATGGCGGGAATCAGGTCGCTGATCGTGCCTGCGACGGAGATGTTCTCCGTCAGTGCGGGCAGATCGGGCGTGGGTGTGAATTCCGCGGTCGGGGCCGGGGTATTCGTCGGCGCGAGGGATGGCGTAGGCGTCGTATCGGTGAGTGCGAGCTGCCCGTCGGCCTCCCGCTCTGTTCGCCCGCTGTTGGGCAGCAACACGGCTAAAAGGATCACAGCCGCCAGTACCATCACAAATGATCCGCCGATGAGGATAAGCGTCCTGGAAGGCAGTTGCGCGAGATAGAGCCCGAGCGCATGCATGAACTTGCCGAATTTGGTGCGTCTTTTCTTGTGGCGCGGGCGTTCGTACAGATCCATTTCATCCCCTTCTTCGCGCGCATAGCGGTCGTCTGGCTGGGAATAACGTTCGTCGCGCTGCGGATAGCGTGTACGTCCCGTTGCGCCGCGGGGCACATAGTCCTCATAGTCTTCCGGCATGCGCGTGCGCCCTGTGCTGCCGCGGGGCGTATAATCCATCTGATCGTCCTCGCGGGGGATCGCGTTGCGCGATGTGTTTCTGCGGGTGGTATACGGATCGTAGCCAAACTCGTCTGCGGGTGTCGGTGTGTGCCCCGCCGACCCGTGCCGGGAATAATCAGTCTGCTGAGAGTAATCCGTCTGCTGGCGTTGCGAAGCGTATGCGTTGTCGGGATCGTCGTAATAGCGTCCGGTAAAAGGCTGCGCTGTATAACCTCCGCCTTCGGGCTGTTGTGGCTGTGAAAAATCATCCTGCTGCGGGCCTTGAACGCCGCCTGTGGGCTGCTGCAAACCGTAGTTGTAGCTGGAATCGATCGGGTGCGGCGCATAAGGGTTCTCCGCATCCGTATAACCGGGTTGCACGGGATACGGACGGTCTCCGTATTCCGGCGTGTCGGATGTGAAACCCTGGTCGTAAGCGCCCGTATCACGGTCATACGGCTGCGAAGGGGTTGTGCCATAAGAGGCGGGATCATCCCGATACGCACGTTGATCGCCCGGTTGCCGGGTGTTGTCGCGCGGGTCTTCTTCGTATGGCGGGTATCCGTAGCCGCCGTCGTGGTGATCCATAGATGTCACGCTCCTCTTTTGAGAATCGGCAGAATATTTCATATATGCCGGTTTGATTTGAATAGAAAGCCTCCTCGGTTTCGGCCCGGGCGGGCACCGCCAAAGGAGGGGTATCCGCCGGAGGCGCCGATACTGACGGCAAGCCGACGCGAGGGGATCTCCCGCGCGCGCTCATAAACCCCCATTCAAATACATCTATAGTGTAACATAGGATGCGGGGGGGAATGATGAGAATTATTGTGAAGAATCTATGGATAAATTGTTAATCCTTGCACTGCTAAAATGTGCCAAGTGGGGGGAAAAGTTAAAAATACGAGCAAAAAGGAAGGTTTTTCACATTCAAATCCCCCATTCGTTACGCATTTCAACAGTAAATTATGAACAACGCGATTTACTGATAAAATCACCCCTGCGGAAGACGGTTTTTTCGGTCTCATGCAGGAGGCGAAAACGCTTGAGCCGCTCTAAACAAAATACCGCTTGAGCAAACCGTCGAATCCCTTTCCGTGCCGCGCTTCGTCCCGCGCCATTTCATGCACGGCGTCGTGGATTGCGTCGAGGTTGAGTTCCCTGGCCCGTTTGGCGAGTTTTGTCTTGCCTTCGCACGCGCCGAACTCCGCCGCGGCGCGCATTTCGAGGTTTTTTTGGGTCGAGTTGGTGACCACTTCGCCGAGCAGTTCCGCAAAACGTGACGCGTGATCGGCTTCCTCGAACGCGTAGCGTTTGAACGCTTCGGCGATTTCCGGATACCCTTCGCGCTCGGCGACGCGCGACATGGCCAGGTACATGCCCACCTCCGTACATTCGCCGGAGAAATTCATGCGTAACCCTTCGAGCACTTCGGTATCCACGCCGGCGGCGATGCCGACGACGTGTTCCGCGGCGTATTGCTTTGTTTCCTGCAGGATTTGTGTAAACGAGCTTTCCGATGCGTTGCACACGGGGCAAACTTCCGGTGCGGAATCCCCGGTATGTACGTAACCGCACACGGAACATCGAAACTGTCTGATCAATCCTATCGCTCCTTTCGTATCCGGTCACGGATCCATGCTTGAAAAACACCTGAAACCGATGATTCTTTCCTTCTTTACAGTATATGCGACGGAATGTTAACAATCAATCACAAAAGAGGGAAATCACTTTCTAAGCAGGATGTATTTTGCTATACTTTTTTACGATGACCACTGAATATGGGAGATTGTGATGAAACGATTCCTGAGCGCATTCTTGATTTTTGCGATGCTGCTGATACCCGCAACCGCTCTTGCGGAATTCGATTATGATTCGATTCCCACGCCGAATATCATCGTCGTGGACGGAAACGATACGAACGTAGTGTTCTACGAACGCGACGCGGATCAAAAGACATACCCTGCGAGCACCACGAAGATCATGACCGCGATTCTCGCTCTTGAAAACGGCAATCTGGACGACGAGTTCATGGTGGGCGAAGAGGTGCTCGGCACGATCATAAAATTCACCGCCTATTCTTCGTTGATGGGCATACAGCCGGGCGAAACGCTGACGCTTCGAGACCTTGTCTACGGGTTGATGCTTGCCTCCGGCAACGATGCGGCGGAAGCGATCGCCGTGCACATCGGCGGTTCGATCAGCGGGTTCGTTTCGATGATGAACCAGAAAGCGGCCGAGCTAGGCATGACGGGCACGCACTTCACCAACCCGCACGGAATACAGAACGACGAGCATTACACCACCGCGCGGGATATGACGAAGCTGTTTGCGTATGCGCTGCAGAACGAAACGTTTGTGAAAATTGCCGAAACGACGAGCTATACCGTACCCGCCAACAGCGTGCGCGCGACCGCGCTGGAACTGAAAAACACGGATCTGCTGCTGCACGAGGCGGCGGATGCGACGGTCAGCACCGTATATCAGTACGCCATCGCGGGAAAGACGGGAGACACGGATGCCGCGGGCAAATGCCTCGTCGCCGCGGCGCAGCGAGACGGCGCGCGCGTGATCGTAGCGCTCTTTGGGGACAAACCGGATCTTTACAACGGGGATACGGACTTGACGAAGATCGCGCGGTTTTTAAACGCCCGAAGTATATTCGACCATGTGTTCGAAACCGCCTATCAGACCGCTACATCCGACGAACTGGGACTGCAGAGGACGTTTTCGACCGGCGTTGTCAATGCCGACGAAGCGGATCTTGTCGACGGGCAGCTGACCATGACCGCGCTGCTAAACGACATAGCCGTCCGCGCGCTTCCCGACCGGGTTGCGAGCATCAAGGCGAACGCGGGCTCCATCACGGTCAGCGTCGTATTGACGACGGCCGCGGAGGCGCCGATCATCGCGGGGCAGAGCATGGGCACCGTTGAGTACAAAATCGGGGGCGACATCATCTGCACCGCGCCGCTGACCGCGGACTTCGCGGTAAATAAGGTGCTGGAGGTTTCATCCGTACAGACGGACGAACCAGCCGCGGTCACGTCCTCGCCGGACAGCACGCCGCTGATCGACAAAGGGCGCAAGGACTGGACCACAGGCGATACGCTCACGCTCACGTTTGTGCTGCTCATCGTGCTGCTCATCGCGCTTATCATCATATTCATCATCTCCGAACGCAAGCGCAGGTACGAGCGTAAACGCCGCGCGCGCGCAAAGAAAAGAAGGCAGCAATATTACGATTCATAACGCATCATCTACCGCCGCTTATAAGCGGCGGTATTTTCTTGGTACATGCGATTTGGCGCAGGGGCGCGTGCTTGAAAAACGGACGCACGGCGCGTATACTGATATCTGCGGCGGCGGGAATGCCGCCGGACGAACGAACGGGGGAGCGCACGGATGAGCGAACAGGAAAAGCGGACCGTCGTCGGCATCGGCGCCGCCAACGTCGACGTGCACGGACGAAGCCGCAAGGCGGTCGTCATGCGCGACTCCAACCCCGGATATATGGAAACCAGCGTCGGCGGGGTAACGCGCAACATCCTCGAAAACCTCGCGCGGCAGGGAATAACGGCCAGGCTGCTGTCCGCCGTGGGCGACGATCTGTACGGCGAAAAGATCGTGCGCGACAGCGAGGCGGCGGGCATCGACATGTCGCATCTGCTTTATAAGCGCGGCGCGGCGTCCTCAAGCTATATCGCCATACTCGACGAGCGCGGGGACATGCTGCTGGGTATGTCGGATATGCGCATCATCGAGGATATGCAGCCCTCGTATCTCGATGAAAACCGCGATCTGCTGGCCGGAGCGGACGCGATCGTCTGCGACGCGTGCCTTCCGGTGGCGCTGCTCGACCACCTCGTCTCCAAGGCGGCGGGAGGCACACCCGTGCTGATCGATCCCGTATCCACCGCGTACGCGCGGCAGATGGAACCGCTTGCGGGGAAGTTTTTCGGCATCAAGCCAAACGAGATGGAACTCGGCATTCTCTCCGGCCTGCCGACCGGAACGGAAGCCGGGATTGAGCGCGCGTGCGAAGCGCTGCTCAACCGCGGAACAAATCGCATCGCGGTCAGCCGCGGCGAGAAGGGCTGCTACTACGCGGACGCGGACGGCAGGCGGATGTTCCGCGCGCTGCGGCCCGTTGAGCGCATGGCGAACGCAACGGGCGCGGGCGACGCGTTCATGGCGGGATTTATACACGGGCTCGTGCGCGGAATACGCGTGGAAGATCAGCTCGACTACGCGCTGGCTTCCGGCATCACGGCGATACAGAGCATGACGACGATTAACCCCGATATGAGCGACGCGCTTGTGCGCGAAAACATAAAACGGCATCGAATTGAATGAAACCAATCGTAAGGAGCGAAATACAATGAGCGAGCATCAATATCTGGACGTGCTGCCGGAGATAAAGGAAGCGCTGGATCGAAACAAGCCGGTCGTCGCGCTGGAGAGCACGATTTTGAGCCACGGTATGCCCTACCCCGAAAACGTCGATTTTGCCGCCGAGGTGGAGAAAGTCGTGCGCGCGGAGGGCGCGGTGCCGGCGACGACGGCGCTGATCGGCGGACGCATCAAGGTCGGCCTCAGCCCGGATGAACTGCAGCTGATGTGCCGGGCCGAAGACGTAGGCAAGGTCAGCCGCCGCGACATGGCGGCGTATCTGGCCGTGAAAAAGACGGGTGCGACGACCGTCGCAACCACGATGATCTGCGCCGCGATGGCGGGGGTGAAGGTATTCGCCACCGGCGGCATCGGCGGCGTGCACAGAAACGGCGAGGTGACCATGGACGTCTCCGCCGATTTGCAGGAACTCAAGCAGACTCCCGTCGCGGTGGTCTGCGCGGGCGCCAAGCAGATACTCGACATCGGACGAACGCTGGAATACCTGGAGACCATGGGCGTGCCCGTGCTCGGCAACGGCACGGCGGATTTTCCCGCCTTCTACTGCCGCAAGAGCGGCTACGGCGTCGATTACACGGCCAGGGACGAGGCCGAGATCGCCGCAGTCATCAAGACGAAATGGGAGCTCGGACTGGAGGGCGGCGTGCTCATCGCAAATCCGATTCCGCAAGAGTACGCGCTGGATTTCGACTATATGGAAAGCGTGATCGACAAGGCGCTTTCGGAAGCGGACAGCCTCGGCGTCCGCGGAAAGGACATTACGCCGTTTTTGCTATCCAAGATCAAGGAGATCACAAAGGGCGTGTCGTTCGCGGCCAACGTGCAGCTGGCCTACAACAATGCGCGCGCAGCCGCGCGGGTTGCAAAGCAACTCTGCAAACTGTACTAGGCGACTTGCAAACAAAAAAAGCGCTTTCCCGGCCGGGAAAGCGCTTTTTGTACGCCGGTTCACGAATCGATGACGCAGGAAAACAGCTCGTCGAGCGTGATCTGATAAAAATAATCCTCTGCGTTTGCCGCAATCAGCGCCTCGCGCACCGAAGCCGCCTCGTAGCGGCAGCCTCTCAGCGCGATCTGCAGCTGGTCGAGTCCTTCTTTTGCAAAGAAATCCCCGTAAAAACGAATGTCGGAAATTTGACCGTTCTCAACAAAGACGCGAACGGAGAGTTTTCCTCCCGCAAAGCGGTTCTCCCGCGTGATGTTGAACTGCGGGTCCTTGCCGAAATTCCAGTCCCATTGATCGAACTTCTCGGCGCGTATCTCGAGGATGCGGCGGATATCGCGCTCCGTCAGCGTATACGTTTTTGTATCGCGCAGCAGGTAGGAGAGCATCAGGTCGCGAAACGCGAGGCTCGTCATCTTTTCGGGCAGATAATCGGCGATGTTGGTTACGCGCTGACGCACGGACTGAATGCCTTTTGCGACGATCTTCTCGTCGTCCACGTTGAGCGCGCGCACGAGCTCCTCCAGATCGGTGTCGAACAGCAGTGATCCGTGGTGCAGCATCACGTCGCGCCGCACATGCTGCGCGTTGCCGGAGAACTTCTTGCCGTCTATGGTCAGGTCGTTCCGGCCGGAGAACTGCGCGTCTACACCGATGGAGTGCAGCGCGTCGAGGATGGGTTTTGTGAAATACGAAAACTCGATCCGTTTTTCGCCGGGGTCGCGCACGATGAACGAAAACTGCCACCCGTTGGGGTCGGTGTAGATCGTGCCGCCGCCCGTGATACGGCGCACGATGTCGATATTGTGCGCGCGTGCGTAAGGCATGTTGATCTCCGCGAGCGTATTCTGGTATCGGCCGATCATGAGCGTTGGCGCCGTGCGCCAGAAGAGGAAGTAGGACGATCCGATATCGAGTTCCTCCATGGCGTACTTCTCCAGCGCAAAATTAAACTTCGCGTCGTCGCCGCTGAATTGCGGCATACCGGCGGGCAGAGCTTCTAGCTTCGGCGGCGTCAGATAGATCATGCGTGTTTCTCCATTTCCGCCATCCCTTCCGCGGCGTGATACGAACTGCGGACGAACGGTCCGCTCGCCACGTATCGGATGCCTTTTTCAAGCGCGGCGGCTTTGTATTCGTCAAACTGCTGCGGTGTGATGAACTCCATGACGGGCAGATGGTTCTTACTCGGCTGCAGGTACTGGCCGATGGTGAGCATGTCGCAGTCCGCGCCGACGAGGTCGTCCAGCAGCGCGAGCACGTCCTCATTTGTTTCGCCGAGGCCGACCATGAAGCCGGTTTTGCTGTGGATGCCCGCGCGTTTGACGCGCCGGAGCAGCTCCAGCGAGCGCGTGTAATCCGCCTGTGGTCGCGCGATTCTGTAAAGAGACGGCACCGTTTCCACATTGTGGTTGATGATGTCGGGACCGGCGCCGATCACGGTTTGCAAGGCGGATTCGCTGCCCTGAAAGTCCGGGATCAGCACTTCAACCGTGCTGCCGGGCAAGCGCTTCCGCAGCGCTTCGATCGTATGCGCGAAGTGCGCCGCGCCGCCGTCCGGCAGGTCGTCGCGCGTAACGCTCGTAACAACGACGTGCTTTAATCCGAGCATTGTTGCGGCTTCGGCCAGCCGCTCCGGCTCGTCCGCGTCGAGCGGCAGCGGTTTGCCTTTGGCCACCGCGCAGTAGCGGCAGCCGCGCGTGCAGACGTCGCCCAAGATCATGAAGGTCGCCGTCCTGCTTTTGAAGCATTCGCTGCGGTTGGGGCAGTTCGCGCCCTCGCAGACGGTGTGCAGCGAGAGCGAGCGCAAAAGCGCGGTCATCTTCGCTTCCGCGACCGGGTCAATCTTCTTTTTCAGCCATTCGGGTTTACGCGTGACGGTCATGTGGATTCTCCGATAAAATTCGTTCGTGATGTCTACAATAACGTACCAAACAAAAAAAATCAAGCGGCGCCGCAAAGCCCGCTTGAAAAAACAAACATGATTCAGATCACCCCAGTGCGACGTCGAGTATCATCATGATGAGAAACCCGGCCATCACGCCGAGCGTGCCGACGTTGGAGTGTTCGCCGAGGTGCGCCTCCGGGATGAGCTCCTCTACAACGACGTACATCATGGCGCCCGCCGCAAATGAGAGCATCCAGGGCATATAGGGCGCGATGAACGCGGAGACGAGCACGGTCAGGATGCCGAAGATCGGCTCCACGATGCCGCTGAGCATACCGCTGACAAACGATTTGCCGACACCCATGCCCTCCTGCCGCAGCGGGAGCGAAATGGCCGCGCCTTCGGGAAAATTCTGGATGCCGATGCCGAGCGCGAGAGCCAGCGCGGCCGCGTATGCCGCGGGAGAAGTCGCGCCGTGCTGCGCCGCGAGCGCAAACGCGAGGCCGACCGCCATACCCTCGGGAATATTGTGCAGCGTGACTGCCATGACGAGCAGGGACGTGCGCTTCATCGAAGTGCGGGGACCTTCCGCCGTTTTCGACCCCGGATGCAGGTGCGGAATCAGCTTGTCGAGGCCGAGCAGGAAACCGATACCGAGCAGGAACCCGCCGGCCGCTGGAATCCAGCCGATCTGGCCAGCCGCTTCCGCTTCCTCGATCGCGGGGATTATCAGGCTCCAGACCGATGCGGCGATCATTACGCCGGCCGCGAAACCGAGGAATATCTTCTGCGCCCCGCCGCTCATCTGCTTGCGGAAGAAGAACACCATCGCCGCGCCGAGCGCCGTCATCAGAAACGTAAAGCCCGTGCCCGCGCTCGCATACAACAGCGCCTGACCCATACCGTTCACCATCCTTATCGCCGCCGGCATGACGCCGCGCGGATAGATTAACATGATCGTACTGTGTAAAAAGCCGTGCGTCAAGCCCCGCGATTAAAAAGCGCGGTATTCTGCGGCTTGAAAAAGCATTGTTTTCAACGTTAAATCAGGTTTTGCTTTCTTTGTTTGCGGCGTTTATGGTATCCTCAATAAAACGACAGAAGAGAGAAAGCATGAGAAGGGAAGAACGCGCAATCAGGCGGCCTGAGGGAATAATGGACGTGCTCTCACGCTGCGACACGATACGCATTGGCATCGCGGACGAGGGCGTAGCGTATATCGTGCCTGTATCGTTCGGCTGCGAATGGACAAACGGCAGGATCGCGGTCTATTTCCACGGGGCGAAGGAAGGCAGGAAAGCGGAACTTTTGAAAACTCTGCCGCGCGTCTGTGTCGAGGCGGATCTCTGCCACGGATTTCCGTACATCGAAAAAAGCGGCTATACCTGCGATTATGAGAGCGTGATCGGCTGGGGCAATGTCGAACTGCTGACGGGGCGGGAAGCGGAAAGGGGCGTTCGGCTCCTTCTGGCGCACTGCGGCGTTAAGGAAGAGGGCTGTCCGCAGGGAACGATGCCGGTTACCGCTGTTTACCGCGTCGTGCTCGACGAGGTGACCGGAAAACACAGAAATCTGAACGGTTCGGATCGGTAGATCAAATCATTGCTGGCAGGAGGCTGGAATCATCGTGTATACATCATTGCCGACCTTTGCGGTCGTCGTCATCTATATCGCGGCCGCGATTTTACCCGCGCTGTTTCTGATGCGGTATATCTACCGCAAGGATACGATCGAAAAAGAACCGAAACGGCTACTGGTCGGGCTGGTGTTTCTCGGCGCGGCGGCGGCAGTCGTCGCGGGCGTACTCGAACTGATCGGCAAGAACGTGCTTTTGCAGTTCATCGCGGAAGACGATCCGGCGTATACCATCATCATGGCGTTCCTTGTCGTCGCCGTCATAGAGGAAGGCGCGAAGTTTCTATTCATGCGCTGGCGCACCTGGAAGGATCCCAACTTCAACTACCGCTTCGACGGCATCGTATACGCCGTGTTCGTGTCCCTGGGATTCGCCGCGCTTGAGAATATTACCTACGTGCTGGGGTACGGGCTGACGACGGCGCTGCTGCGCGCGCTGCTCGCCATACCCGCACATATGGGGTTTGCGGTGTTCATGGGTATTTTTTATTCCCGCGCCAAACTCTGCACCGACGTAGGGAACCCGGCGCGCAAGCGCCTGAATCTTTGGGCGTCGTTTTTAATCGCGGTTCTGCTGCACGGATTCTACGACGCGTGCGTGCTGCTCGGTACGGTGCTCTCCACGCTCCTTTTCATCGTGTTCGTCGTCGTGATGTATATCGTCGTGATCAGACTCGTGAAAAAGGAATCCAGAACCGACAGACCGGTGTGACGCGCATGATACTGTTTTCCGCCGCGAAAGCGGCGGCTTTTTTACAAAAAAATTCTGTTCGATGACCACGAACAAGATTGCGCGCAACATAATCAGCACTCTAACAAGAGGAGTGCTAAATTTCACATTTCCATTACAAGTTGTCTGTTTTTTTGTAAAAATTATTTTGTAAGATACAGTTGTTCCGAAAAGGAAAATGTTTTCTGCAAGCCGTTTTTGCAGCCCCGCGCCGGGGAACGGCGCAAAATAGAAATCAAATTTCCAAAGGAGGAGAATGGATATGTTCGAATTAGTACCGTATGGAAGAAAGCGCAACCTAACGTTTTACAACCCCTTTGAAGAACTCGAAGCGATGCAGCGCCGCTTCTTTGGCGACAGCGCAGTACGCGAGTTCAGGACCGACATCCGCGACGTTGGCGAAAGCTACATGCTCGAAGCCGAACTGCCCGGATTCAAGAAGGAAGACATCGCCGTCAACATCGAAGGCGACACGCTGACCATCCACGCCGAGCGCAAAGAGGAAACCGACGAGAAGGACGGAAAGGGCAACTTTGTCAAGCGCGAACGTTGCTACGGCAGTTTTTCCCGCAGCTTTGATATGACCGGCATCCGTAGCGAGGACATCTCGGCTGCCTATGAGGACGGCATCCTCAAGCTGACGCTTCCCAAGAAGCAGGAGACATTGCCCGCTTCACGCAAGCTGGAAATCGCATAACAGAAAAAGAAACTGGAGGATCGTCTCCGAAAATTCGGGTCGCCGGAAACGGCGGCCCGAATTTTATATTGTTTTCGGATTGAATGAAGCAAAATATGCTTTGTTTATCAGTAAAAATAATATATTCAGGAATGATTCTTGACAAATCGTAAAAAATTGGATAAAATCTAATTGTAATAAATGAAAGGGGATTGATACTATGCGTTTATACGATATAACCGTCAAAGGAAGAGCGGGCGAAGACGTTTCGCTCGCGGATTACAAAGGCAAGGTACTCCTCATCGTAAATACGGCGACCGGCTGCGGCTTTACGCCGCAATATGCGGGGCTGCAGAAACTTTATGAGACGCACAAGGACAAAGGCTTTGAGATTCTCGATTTTCCGTGCAACCAGTTTGCTGGCCAGGCGCCCGGTACGATCGAAGAGATTCAGACCTTCTGCACGCTGAATTATGGAACCACGTTTCCGCGGTTTGCAAAGCTCAACGTCAACGGCAAGAACGCCAGTGAACTTTACCAGTTTCTCAAGAGCGAGAAAAAAGGCCCGACGGGCGCTGCCATCAAATGGAACTTCACCAAATTCCTGATCGACCGCGAAGGCAATGTCGTCAAGCGCTTCGCCCCTGCCGATACGCCGGAAAGCATCGAGCAGGATATCGAGAAGCTGCTCTAACCGAAATAGCAACGATGGCATGGCAATGATTTTTATCAGGATTCGCCGGAAAGGGGACGATGGCATTGAACAAGAGAAACGACGGGAGCGTCTCGCTCTGCGGCGAACCGATGGACGACGCGTACGACGTGCTGCTGCTGCAAAACCAGTTGTGTTTTCCGCTTTATGCGGCGGCCAAAGAGGTGGTTCGCCTTAATAAGCCCTACCTCGACGAAATCGGGCTGACATATACGCAGTACATCGCGATGATGGTTCTCTGGGAGAAGAAGACCGTCACAGTTAAGGAACTCGGCGAGCATCTCTATCTCGACAGCGGAACGCTCACGCCGCTGCTCAAAAAGATGGAGGCGCAGGGGCTCGTTTCCCGCCAGAGGAACGCGGCGGATGAACGCAGCGTGATCGTATCGATCGCCGGAGCGGGGGAGGCGTTGCGCGAAAGAGCCGCGTCCATCCCCTCACAGATCGGCAAGAGCCTGCCTCTGACAAAGGAAGAGACTAAAACGCTCTATCAGCTGCTCTACAAGGTGCTGCACGCGATACAGTGACATACTTCATAATAAAAAGCAACCGTATGATGCGGTTGCTTTTTTACGGGCGCCATATAGGAACGTCAGACCACAAATTCCAACGTATACTTCGCGCTGTGATAATAGATTTCGGAAGCTGCGAACGGGCGGTGCGCCTTGTCGTAATCGACGCTGCGGATGCGCAGCGCGACGCCGCGCTTCTTGCCGAAAAGAGATAGCGCGTCCTCTCCGCTGATCGTCATGGCGTTGATTCTCCGCTGCGAGTAGCTGTTTGCCAGA
This sequence comes from Christensenellaceae bacterium, assembly GCA_963675855.1. GTDB lineage: Bacteria > Bacillota > Clostridia > Christensenellales > CAG-138 > UBA7703. The sequence continues at coordinate 2,411,458 of OY776633.1, read as the reverse complement.
TCCAGCCCGAATTCGCGGTTCAGCACGTCGTAAAGCGCTTCCTGCTCGAAATCGAACTCCGGCAGGCGCTTGAAACGGCGAAGCGAAAGCCAGGTGCTTTCCAAGGCGATGGGTTCGAGGTCCGCCAGGCGGATCCGTTTGAGGTAAAAGAGCGGTTCGTCCGGCTCCACTTCGAGGTGTGCGCGGATCTGCGGGGGCGTCTCGCGCTCGCCCGCGAAGAGTACTTTGCTAGAAGGATGCAGGCCGTGGGAGAGCATATTGCTGGTCAACCCCAGCTTCTGATAGGTTCTGTTGAGCTGAAACTGCGATACGAAGGTGCCTTTTCCCTGCACGCGGAAGAGCTTGCCTTCGCTCACAAGCGTATCGATGGCGCGGCGTACGGTCATGCGCGTGGTTTGGAACTGTCTGCTCAGATCGGGCTCGGAAGGTATGGCTTCTCCGCGCCCGAACTCGCCGCTGTCGATGCCGGCGTTGATGCGCTCGATGATCTGACGAAAAATCGGTTTTTCATTTTCGTTCACACTGAACAACCCCTCGATGTCGTATTTTGTCAGTATCGGATAATTACATTATATAACTGTGAAATAAAAAAGCAAGGCGGAACTGCTTTTTTGAGATTTTAAGGCGAAAAATCGGCATCGCGTCATTTCGTTATTCATAAATAAGATAACGCGTCAACTGTCGAATACTAAACGGAGTGATAATATACTGATACAATCAAAAGCGCCGGGCTTTGCCCGGCGCTGTGCGCTGCTCCTGCGAGCCCTCAATCGAGAATGGTGCCGTCCGTTGCGATGGTGATGATCTGCCAGGGGATCATCTTGCCGCTGGCGAGGAGCGCGCTCTTTACCGCACGCTCGATGCCAGCGCAGCAGGGAACCTCCATCTTCACGACGGTGATGCTCGCGATATCGTTGTGTCGGAATATTTCGGTAAATTTGTCCGCATACTCCGTTATATCGAGCTTAGGGCAGCCGATGAGCGTGACATGGTTTTTGATGAACCGCTCGTGAAAGTCCGCGCGCGCGTATGCGGTACAGTCCGCCGCGATCAGCAGCTTAGCGTGGTGAAAATACGGCGCATTCACGGGTACGAGCTTGATCTGAACCGGCCACTGGTTGAGCTGCGAGGGAACGGCGTTTTCATTACCGGAGCAGGCGCGGGGTTCCCCGGCGGGCTGCTCGGCGCGCTCGATGCTGTGGCTGCGCGTGCCGGGGCAGCCGCAAGCAAGCGTGGCGGGCGGTGCTTTTTTCTGCGCCGCCGCCTGATTGGCTTTGACCGCAGCTTCGTCATATGCCGCCGCTTCGCGTTCTACAAATATGATCGCGCCCGTCGGGCAGGCGGGCAGGCAGTTGCCGAGGCCGTCGCAGTAATCGTCCCGCAGCAGCTTTGCTTTGCCGTTTACCATAGCGATCGCGCCTTCATGGCACGCGTTCGCGCACGCGCCGCAGCCGTTGCAGAGTTCTTCGTCTATTTGTATGATTTGACGGATCATAATCTGTTTCCTTTCATACGCCGGTTAACAGCGTATATTTGCGTGCTTGACGCTGCAATCGCAGTATATTATGATAAAGAAAACAAATCAGTTGGAAATACAACGTTTATATTTTTAATTTAACGATATACTCACGAAAGAAGGGGATGAACGCATGAGTATGCCCAAAGATCCGCAGATTTCCTATGCATATCTGAAAAAGACGGCCCTCTTTCGCGGCGTGACGGAGGAAGAGCTGCCTACACTGATCGGCTGCATCGCGCCGAGATACCGCGATTTTGAGAAGGGCGAGATCATCCTGCGCCAGGGCGAGGATATCACCGCGGTCGGCATGGTGCTCTCCGGACGGGTGCAGGTCATCGAGGAGGATTTCTGGGGCAATCGCAATATCATCGGCGACGTCTGGCCCGGAGAACTATTTGGAGAGTCCTACGCGTTTCTGCCGGGCGAACTGCTGCGCGTGAGCGTCGTGGCCATTGAAGAGAGCGTGGTCATGCTGATCGACGCGCGGCACATGCTTGAGATCTGCTCGAGCGCGTGTTGGTTTCATACGCGGCTCGTACAGAACCTGCTCGCCGAAACAGCGAGAAAGAATCTCGCGTTGACGCGCAAACTTTCGCATATGAGCAAGCGCAACACGCGCGAAAAACTGCTGTCCTATCTATCCGGACAGTCGCTCGCAGCGGGCAGCGACGTATTCGAGATTCCGTTCAACCGCCAGCAGCTCGCGGATTATCTCTGCGTGGACCGGAGCGCGATGAGCAATGAACTCGGTAAAATGCGGGACGAGGGACTGCTCGCATTCGAGCGGAGCAGGTTTCATCTCAGGAGCGAAATCGGGGCATAAAAAAACGTCTCCCGCATGCGGGAGACGTTTTCATATTGCCTACCGGAGGCTTAAATTACATACAGGAATATCGCGAGAAACTGCAGCACGCTGCCGGCCAGTACGAACAGATGAAACAACCCGTGGAACCAGCGCCGCTTTGAACCGATGCCGTACAGGATCGCGCCAAACGTATACGCCAGCCCGCCGGAGAGCAGCAGCCCGAACCCTGCCGGAGTGAGCGCTTGCAAGGCTTGCGGCGCGAAAAAGATCACCGCCCAACCCATAAACAGATAGCAGAACATGGAGAATACGCGGTATTGCTTGAGATCGATGGCGGTCAGCGTAACGGCGAGCGCGCTGAGCGCCCACTGCGCGCCGAAGACCGACCACGCGAGCGCGGGATAGAGCGGGCGCAGCGCTACGAGCAGGACGGGCGTGTACGTTCCGGCGATCATGAAATAGATCGAGCAGTGGTCGAGCACCTGCAGCACTTTTTTTCCCAGCGACGGTTTGAGGCCGTGGTAGACGCTCGACAGGCAGTACAGCAAGATCATGGCGATGCCGTATACGGAGGACGATGTGATCGCCCATATATCGCCGCCAAGCGCGCTTTTAATGACGCACATCAGCAGCGCGACAAAGGCGAACACAGCCCCTGCGATATGGGAAACCATATGGAAGATCTCCTCGCCGCGCGTGTAATCCGGCAGAAGGCGGTCGGTTAAACGAATTCGCATCGGTATTCCATCCTGAATGTATTGTTCCGCGTTATACGCGGCCGCGCATGGCGTTTACCTCTTCGTCCTTGCCGAAGAGAGCGCATGCGCCGTCGTGATGCCCGCTGAGCAGTTCGCTCGCGCGCAGGCGAGTAAAGAGCGGCGAGCCGAGCGCTTCCAGCAGGGAAACGTTTTTCAGGCTCGTATCGGAAACCGGCGAAAAGGGGCAGGGTTCCGCGCCGCCGGTGGGGTTGATGTGGAAAAAGCCGCGGCCAGCCGCGAGACAGCCGCCGGAGAACTGCTCGTCCCCCGGAAAAGAAACGTAGATCATGCCGTCCTGCGTCTGCCTGAGTTCCTCCAGGCGGGCGGCAAGAAACGCGCGCTCCGCGTCGCCGGGCGCGAGCGCTTCCGTACCCGGATCGGCGGGAACATAGTCTACGTAGAAGGCGACCTTTCCGCCGAGTTCGCGCAGCGAGCGCAGGAACGCGTCGCCCGTGACTGTACGGATATTCTCGCGCGTGAGCGTGACGGACGCGCCGAAAAGGATTCCGCGCTCGCGCATGCGCGTCATGTTGGCGGAGAGCATATCGTACGTGCCCGCGCCCCGCCGCGCGTCGGTCTGCTCCTTATCGCCCTCCACGCTCACGATCGGCACGAGGTTTCTGTTTTGATCGAGCAGCTCGATCATGGAATCATCCAGCAGCGTGCCGTTTGTAAACACCGGGTAGAGGATCTCACGATGCGCGCCGGCACGCTCCAGCACGCCGCGCCGCAGCATCGGCTCCCCGCCCGCGAGCAGGATGAATGCGACGCCGGCCTTCGATGCTTCGGAAAAGATCCGCTCCCATTCGTCGTCCGTCAGCAGCGCGCCGTCCGAACCGTCGAAACAGATATGGTTGGCGCGCGCGTAACAACCCGCGCAGTGCAGGTTGCAGCGGTTTGTAATACTCGCGATCAGAAAGGACGGGATATGCGTTCCAAACGCGGCGTATCGGCTCCGCGCGGCGGCAGAGCGCTTGGCTGCGAGGGCGTAAGAGAGCAGAAACGCCGTTTCCTTCGGGTTTTTCAGGCTTGCGGCGAGCGCGTCTTTTACGATCAGCTCCACGCCGTCGGTTAAATATTGATCCAGGTCAAACGCAGCACTCAAAGAAAAATCTTCCTTTCTCATCGGCAAAGTGATCTCATCGGCAAAGTGATTTTCACACGCGACCATCCTATCAGAAACGGCGGAAAAAAACAATCAAGCGGTTATTGAGCTTTGTGTGGATTTTCCGGCAGCGGCCGTTCGCGTATCATTGCGCCAATTCAAATTTGGTTTTTTACCCGCTGATTGGCGTTGCGCATTATTGAAATACGTGTATAATGAGGTGATTGGGACATTCAACGCGTTGCCCGCGGGCAACGAAATCAGGTAAAACCACGCGAGGTACGCATCCGCTCACGGCGGACAGCTTTACTTTTTTTAGGGAGAACGACATGGACTGGAATATGCTGCAAATTGAGTGGAAGGAAGACGCGCCGATTTATTTGCAGCTTTCGAACTTTTTCTCCGAGCGGATAACCGCAGGGGAACTGCGCGAAGGTGACGCGCTGCCCACCGAAACCGCGCTGTGCGGACTGCTCGGCATCAGCCGTTCTACCGTTCGCCAGGCGTTTTCAATGCTGGAGGATGAGGGCGTCATCATGCGTAAAAAGCGCGTCGGCACGCGTGTATGTAAACCGAAACTCAAGCGCAATATCAACAATCTGTATAACTTTACGACGGAAATGTGCGTACTCGGACTGGTGCCGAGTTCGAAGGTAATCTCGTTTTCTACCGTTCATCCACCGGCAAAAGTCGCCGAAACGCTCGGCCTTGACCAGGCGGAGACGACGTTTCGCGTCGAACGGCTGCGCCTTGCCGACGGCGAGCCGCTCCTGCTCGAAACGGCGTATATCCCGACGCGCGTCTGCCCGTCGCTGAACCGCGAACAGCTCAACGACTCGCTCTATGCGACGATTCAGGAATGCTCCGGTTCCGCGCCGCAGGAAGCGACGGAGGTTTACGAGGCGATCACGCTCAACAAAAGGGAGGCGAAGCTGCTCAACGTACGCGCAGGCGAGCCGGCTTTTCGCGCTCAGCGGATCTCGAAAAACACGGACGGGGAAATCTTTGAATACTGCGTGGTGCTTGCGCGCGGGGACCGGAACAAATTTCAGATCGTATTGAAGAATTCAGGCATCCAGTATTCGCGCGTTTTGTGATGCAATTAAACATATGATACGCTTTACGCTTAGCCGACGATGGATGTGCCGCCGAAAACACCGGCGGCTTTCTTTCTGCGCAGGAATAGTAATCGTCAGTGCCGAGGCAAAGCAAGTGCAGCCGGTCTGTCCAATTGAGAACGTTTTTTAAGTTTCACAGTTCCGCCACATGGCCGTAACACCTTATTGACATTGTGAGAGGATTATTACATTTTTGAACCGGATAGGTAGTTGATACTTGCGTAGGAAGGCCTTATAATGACACGGAGTAAAAAGAAAGGAGGACATGGATATGATGCACTTGTATGTAACGAATCTCAAAAAGTTCTTCGAAATCGTCAACGCCTGCGAAAGCCCGGTCAGAATGATCGTCGCGGAGCACGAACCGGAAGAACTTAGAGACAACCAGTTTGTTCAGAAGCTGCTGCTCGACACGCAGAACGGCGTTACAAAGCTCTCCGTCGAGATCAATTCCGCGAAAGACGCAACCCGTCTGATCCGGTTTATGATGGAAGACGGCGCAGCCGGCAGCGAACCCAAAGGCACTTCGCGAATCCACGCGGCGTAACCGAACAACCAGAAACGCGGTTCGTTCCGGAGGCGGGACGAGAAATCCACCGAAGGGCGAATCACGGGCCGAGGCTGAAACAACCGAACAGAAACAGAGGAAACTTACGGCAACGTAAGCTTTTTTTTTATACTTTTACGATATAGAACGAAACGTAGAAAGGGCTTGGGGGAGTATTAACCGCCGATTTGTACCGTAAACCCTGCGCGCTCCAGCGCGCCGGCAAAGTCGGAGACGTCCCCGTCTCGCATCTGGCGAACGCCGTCGTAGGCGTAGTCTAGGTTCAGGCGGCTGTACTTGCTCTCCCCGAACTGATGGAACGGCAGCAGATGTACTTCCTTCGCCCCGAGCTGCGTCAAAACTCGGATATATCCCGCGATGTCTTCTTCTGCGTCGTTATAGCCGGGCACGACGGGGATGCGGATCGCGATCGGCGTTTTCCCTTTCAGCGCGGCGGCGATGTTGCGAAGGATCAGTCCGTTGCCGACGCCCGTACCCGCGCGGTGCTTCGCGTCGTCGTAATGTTTGAGGTCGATATAGGCGAAATCCACGGCGTCCAGCACGCGCATAAATATTGCCTCGGGTACGCAGGCAGCGGTCTCGACGGCGACATGGACGCCCTCGCGGTGAAGCGCATCGGTCAGCGCGACCACAAACTCCGGATGGAGCAGCGCCTCGCCGCCCGTGAGCGTGACCCCCCCGCCGCTCTCCTCATAAAACGGCTTGTCCTTGACCAGTTCGCGCACGAGCTCCTCTACCGAATATTCCCTGACTTTTTCGCCGGGGAGAGGTTCCATCGGCTGGCTTTCCGGGTTGGAACACCAGCCGCACCGGAGATTGCAGCCCTGAAAAAACACGTCCGTGCGGATGCCCGCGCCGTCGTGGATCGAAAATTTCTGCAGATTGAAAATCTTTGCCGTCAGCATATACGCATCCTCGTTTCGCGTTTATTCTACGGCAATCGAAACAAAAAGTAAATAGAATGCTTACGAAAGAAAGAAAATACTATTGCGTATCAAACAATATCGTTGACAAGCTGAATATACGCTTCTAAAATGGGGAGAGAAAACGTAAGAAAGAAAACATAAAAAAGATCGGAGGATGCGGCATGGCGAACCCGATTCGCATCGGTATCATCGGCACAAGTTTCGTGAGCGACTGGCTTTGCGAAGCGGCGGGCATGACGAAGAACTGCTCCGTAAACGCGGTGTATTCGCGCGAATGCGGCCGCGGGGCGGCTTACGCGAAAAAGCTGGGTATCGAACGCAGCTTCTGCGACGAAGACGCGTTTTTTTCCTATGAGGGGATCGACGCGGTGTATATCGCGAGCCCGAACGTCGCGCATTACCGTCAGGCGCTCTCTGCACTCGCGCACGGCAAGCACGTGCTCTGCGAAAAGCCGCTCGCCATCAACGCCGCGCAGGCGGAGCGCATGATCGAAAAAGCGCGCGAAAAGAAGCTGGTGCTGCTCGAAGCGATCCGGCCCGTTCACGACCCGCTTTTACAGGCGCTGCGGGACAGCCTGCCGTTGGCCGGGCGCATCCGCCGCGCCTCGATCGAATTTTGCCAGTACTCCTCCCGTTACGACCGCTTTCTCGCGGGCGAACGTCCGAACGTATTCGACGCGTCGCTCGGCAACGCCGCGCTCATGGATCTCGCGGTCTATTGCCTTCATATCTGCGTCGCGATTTTTGGAACGCCGGACAGGTTGACCGCGGGCGCGAGTTTTCTGGAAAACGGCACGGAGGCGGCGGGAACGCTCCTGCTGGACTATGACGGCCAGCAGACGACGATCTCTTACTCCAAGGTATCGGAATCCGTCTGCCCGAGCCTGATACAGGGTGAAAAGGGGTCCATCGGGTTCGACAAGCCGAATCAACCGGGCTTTTTGCGGTTTTATCCGCGCGGCGGCGAACCGCAGGAGCTTCCGTTCACGCCGGTAAAAAACAACATGGTCCACGAGCTCGACGCGTTTGCGCATTTCGTCGAGAAGGGCGAATCGACCGATGTTTACGACGAACAGAGCCTGACGGTGATGCGTCTGCTGGACGAGGCGCGGCGTCAGACGGGCATCGGTTTCGGCACGGGAGAAGCGCTGTAAAACGGTCCATATCAAACACGCCTTTCGGCGTGTTTTTTTATTTTGGGTATTGACAAATTGCTTATAAGGTAATATATTACCTTATTGAAAAGGTAATGCATTACTTATTCGAAAAGAGGAGTGTTATGGAGCAGATGAAAAATATGATGAGCGGTATGGACGATGAAACATTCGTTTTCGGTTCTCTTTTTATAACGGCGAATCTTCTGGAGACGCTTCTGGATCGCGCGTTCAAGCCATACGGGATTACGGTTAAGCAGTGGCAGCTGCTGATTACGATTGAATCACTGTTTTCATCTCCGCCGACGATTCAACAGATCGCGGGGGCGATGGGCACTTCACACCAGAACGTCAAGCAAATTGCGCTGAACCTTGAGCGGCGGGGTTTTCTACGGCTTGAAAAGGATGCCAGCGATGCCCGCTCGACGCGCCTCGTCACCACGGAGGAATGCCGCGCATTTGGCGAAAAGACTCGTCTGGCGGGGCAGGCGTTCGTGCTGAAGACGTTTGCGGGTGTGAGCGCGGAGGATTTGCACGGCGCGCGGAACACGCTTGCGGCGCTCTGGCAAAATGGACTGAGGATGAAATAAAAGTTGCGCTGTTTGCGCAGGAGGGATAACCATGAAAACACTGATACTCTATGCAACGCAGTACGGGTACGCCGCGGATTGCGCGGCAAAACTGAAGACGGAATTGACGGGTGAAACGACGCTTGTCGACCTGACGAGGTACAGCGCGCCGAATCCGGCTGGATTTGATACTGTGATCGTCGGGGGATCGATCTATATGGGGCGCGTACAGACGAAGGTGAGCGACTACTGCGCCGCGCATGAGAACGAGCTGCTCGGAAAAAAGCTTGGACTGTTCCTTTGCTGCGGACTGCCGCAGAATCTGAAGGAGAGCCTCGAAACCTCGTTTTCTGCGGCGCTGCTTGAGCGGGCGAAGGCGGTCGGTTGTTTCGGAGGAGAACTACGTACCGCGCGTATGAAACCGACGCATAAACTCATCGCGAGTATGATGAGCAAAGCGGGCGGGAAAAACGGCGTCGAGCCGCCGAAACCGGATCCGAAGGCTGTGCTTTCCTTTGCAGAAGCGATGAACGCGATGTAATCCGCAAGGCTTTGCGCCGGTGTGAAATACAAAAACAGACTGCCCGTCTCCGGGCAGTCCGCTTTTTACTGTTGATTTGATGATTCGTAGTCCGCAAACAGTACGGCGGTCGGGGAATTGCAGGGCGTGCGGCCCGCCTCCGTGAGCTGCCCGTTTCCCGGGTCGATGCGATACAGCGCCAGAAAATCGGAGTCCTGAAACCCCGCGAGCAGAAAGTCGCCCTCCGGCGTGATGTTGAAGTCGCGCGGCGTTTTACCGTCCGTTTTCATGATGCCGAGGGGAGTGAGCGTGCCGTTGTCACGTACGCGGTAACTTGCGATGCTGTCGTAACCGCGGTTGCTGGCGTAGAGAAATTTGCCGTTCGGGTGCAGTTTGATGCAGGCGGCGGTGCTGTCGGCTACGCATCCGTTGGGCAGCGTGGGCAGGGAATGAAGAAACACTGCCTCTCCGCTATCGCCGTCGTATCGGTAGACCCGGACGGTGTTGCTCAACTCGGTGACGAGATAGAGAAACCCGCCGTTTTGACCGAACACGAATTGCCTCGGCCCGTCGCCGGGCTCCGCCGGAATGCGCGGCGCGGCGTCTCTGAGCACGCAGCCGCAGCCCCAGTCGATGCCGTAGACGGAGATTTCGTCCTTGCCAAGATCGGCTACGAGCACGTGTTTCCCCGCTGGATCGGGCGTGATCTGGTGCACGTGCGGGCCTTCCTGCCGTGTCGGATGCGTGCCGCCGCCGTAATTCTGGATGAAACACGATGCGGTGCCCAGGCTGCCGTCCGGCAGGATCGGGAACACGGCAAAACTGCCGCCGGTAAAGTTGGCCGCAAACAGATAATTACCGTCCGCGCTCACATGGACATAGCAGGCGTCCGCGCCTCCGGTCATACGGCGGTTGAGGAACGTCAGTTCGCCGGTTTCCGGGTCGATTGCATACGCCGATACGGCGGCGGAAGATTCCTCATGATACTCCTTGATCTCATTGACCGTGTAGAGGTGTTTCTGATCCGGACTCAGCGCGAGATAGGTCGGATTGGGTTTGCCCGCCGCGAACAGACGGTCAAGCCGGCCCTGCGCGTCCATGGAAAAAACGGTGACGCCGTCGCCGCTGCCGGGGCTGAGTTCGCCAGAGCCGAGTACGATGGGCTGCGAATAGCTGCCGACGAACACCAATCTTTTTTTCATCTTATTCCGCCTCCTGTTTTCTGCAATAAAGCCGTTTGCCGCGCTTCAGCGCACCTGCAATATCTGTTCGACCGCCCAGACCGCGCCGTCGCTGTCGTTATGCGGCGCGACGAGATCCGCGTTTTGCCGGACCGATTCATGCGCGTTTTCCATAGCGATGGAAAGGCCGGCTTCCCGGAACATTGCGATGTCCGCCATGCCGTCGCCGACCGCGGCCGTTTCCGACGGGGAGACGCCGAGATAGTCGCACAGCGCGATCAGCCCGCTGCCTTTTTCAACGCCTTTACGGTTCACTTCCAATCCGTTATGGATCGAAACGACCAGATCGACCTCGAAACCGGAACAAAAGGATTTCAGGTTCTCCAGATCGCCCGGATTTTCAAACGAGACATAGAGCTTTTCGATATCGTCCGCTCGCTGCGCCAGAAGGTCGCCGACGTTTTCGACAGGGGCGCGCCCCGCCGCAAGCGACGGGTGGTGCAGAAACTCCGCCGTATACCGCGCGCTGTCCTCCCAGCAGGAATGGTTTACATACGATACGCCGTCGGCATACACCTCGGTCATGACGGGATATCTGCGCGACTCGCGCTCTATATCGCGCGCGATATGGAGCGGCAGATGCCGCTCGTAAAATACGTTGTCCGCCTGCGCGTCCAGCCCGGTTGCGCCGTTGCTCACGACAAAGTACCGGATCCAGGGGAACCGCTCTCGAAATAAGATCAATTCGCCGAGGCTTCGCCCGGTGACGACGGCGACCTCTATACCCGCATCCTTCAAGGAGCGCACGGCGTGTTCGACGGCGGGGGAAAGAGACAGGTCGCTGCGTACGAGCGTGCCGTCCACGTCCAGGGCGGCCAGTTTGATCTTCGCCATGCTTCAGCCCTTTGCCCCGGGGTATTCGTTGCAGAGCAGCCGATACGCGGGATCGTCCTCTTCGATGGCGGAAAAACGGCCGAGGGGCTCTAAAAAACGGTTGTCGTTTACGTCGTCGTTGCACATGCTCACCTCGCCGAGCAGCACTGGGCCGGAGCCGGCCTCCACGTTGAAATCGTGATAGAGGTATGGCTGAATTGAAATGCTCTCGCCGGGTGTCAGCCGGATCTGCGTGCCCGCCGGTACGGTAAACGACCGCCCGTCGCAGTGAAGCGTCACGTCCGTGCCGGCCAATTGTTCGTCGGGTGTGGAATTGTAGACCGTGATGAGCACGTTGCCGCCGCCGCGGTTGATGATGTCCTCCATCTTGCTCCAGTGGAAGTGCATCGGCGAATACTGCCCCTCGTCTAGAAAAATCAACTTCTCCGCGTAGGGTTTTGGATACTCGCTGCGCTTGGCGAAGTTGCCGTTTCGGATGGTGACGAGCGAAAATCCCATCTTGGCGAAATCGCCCGCTCCGTAATCGGTGACGTCCCATCCGAGCATGTTGTCTCGAATTTCGTCGTACTCGCTGCCTTTGGACTGCCAGTTTTCGGGCGTCCAGCCGCAGAACGGCGGCAGGGCGAACCCCTGCGTTTCCGCAAACGCTTCCATGCGGCGGATGGCCCGGTTGATTTCGGAACGCTTCATAGCGGGTGATGTCCTCCTTGCTGTATCGAACCGCCGGTGTGACCCGGGCGGATATTGGTTAAAACGCGGGCGCCTCGTTTCCCGGCGGATACGCCGTGTGCGCGCTACCATCATAGCGTATAGAGGTCTTCATTGCAACCTGTCTAAAAACTTACGAATGAAAGTAAAACAGTTATAAAAGTAACTTTATTCCTTGACAACGCAGATTGTCAAGACTATACTGATCATGATGCGAAATTTGGATATCTGCTCAATCTGTGAAAGAGAGACACGCCGACATGGGAAACGGATATGTGATCGGAATCGATGCGGGCGGCACGAAGGTCGCTTACGGGTTATTTAACCCCGCAGGGGAGCGGATCGACCGCATGCAGCATCCTACGGACGTCTGCGCAACGGGAGAATCGTTTTCGGATACGCTCATTGAACATATTCACTCGCTCCTTGCCCGCAACAAGATGGCTATTCCCGATATCGACGGAATCGGCATCTGCATGCCGTCGTTCATCCTGTTTGACGACGGATATGTGCTCATGACCTCCGCCATGCCCGGCATCAAGGAGTTCGCGATGCGGCAATATCTGACCGAGCGCCTGAAAACGCGCATCGTGCTCGACAACGACAGCAACGCAGCGGCGCTGGCAGAATACCGGCGCGGCGCGGGAAAGGGCGGCAGGCACCTCGTTTACATCACGGCGGGAACCGGCCTCGGCAGCGGCATTGTCATCGACGGCAATCTCTTTCGCGGCAGCTACGGCTGGGCGGGCGAATGCGGGCACATGCTCGCCACGCCGGACGAAGGCATGATGTGCGGCTGCGAAAACCGCGGATGCTTCATGTCCTACGCATCCGGGCGCAGCATCAGCGCGCGTGTGCGCGGGCAGATGACCTACTGCAGCACGACATCCTTAACGCCGGAAACGGCGGACGGGGAGCATGTGCTTGCGGCGTATCACGAGGGCGATCCGCTCGCCACTGAAATGATCGAAACAACCGCGCATTTCCTCGCGGTCTGCGCGTTCAACATCTACCAGATGCTCAACATCAACCGCTTCGTCTTCGGCGGCGGGCTGACGAACTTTGGAGACGCACTGTTTGACCGCGTGAAGGCGGAGTTTGACAGATATAACCACATTCCGCTGCCGGTGGAGTTTCGCATGGCTCAGCTTGGCGGGGACACCGGCCTCATCGGCGCGGCGGAGTTTGTGCGGGAAGGATAAGAAAACGAGTATGGAAGCACTGACCAGAGAAAAAGAATATAAAAACCCGACCGAACACTTCGGTCCGCTGAACGAGCGCACCGCACGCATCCGCGCGCGCCTTCTCGACACGCAGCCCTCGGTCGACACCGAGCGCGCCGTTTTGACGACGGAAAGCTACCGCGCGCACGAGCAGGACCAGGTTGTGCTGCGCCGCGCATATATGCTCGACAACGTACTTAGAAACATGAGCATCTATATCGATCCGGACGCGCTGCTCATCGGAAATCAGGCCTCGAGCGACCGCAGCGCGCCGATCTTTCCCGAATACGCGATGGATTGGGTGATCAACGAGCTCGACGCGTTCGAACAGCGCGACGGCGACCGGTTCACCATCACCGAAGAGAACAAACAGGTGCTGCGCGACATCTACCCTTACTGGAAGGGGCGTACCCTGCAGGACAAGGGCTACGCCGCGTTTCCGGAGCGCGCGCGCCTCTTTTACGATCTCGGCATCATCAAAACCGAAGGGAACATCACCTCCGGCGACGCGCACATCGCCGTTGATTACGGCCGCGTGCTGCGCGAGGGGCTGGCGGGTTACCGCGCGCGCACCGTCGAACAGCAGGAAAAACTGGACCTGACCGATTTTGAAGATCTGAAGAAGAGCTATTTTTACCGCTCGATATTAATCGTGCTGGACGCGGTGGAGGCGTTTTCGCTCCGTTACGCCGCGTTGGCCGAGGAGCAGGCGAAAACCGCTTCGCCGGAGCGCGCCGCTGAACTGGCGGAAATTGCGCGCATCTGCCGCAAGGTGCCCATGCAGCCGGCGGAGTCGTTCCATGAGGCGCTGCAGAGCGTCTGGCTGCTGCACGTCGTTCTCCAGATCGAGAGCAACGGGCATTCGCTCTCCTACGGGCGCATGGATCAGTATGTCTATCCCTACTACGAGAAAAGCCGCGCAAACGGCATGAGCGAGGAGCGCGCGTGCGAGCTGTTGGAAAACCTGTGGCTGCGCACGTTTACGGTCAATAAAATCCGCAGCTGGTCGCATACGCGGTTTTCCGCGGGCAGCCCGCTGTATCAGAACGTGACCGTTGCAGGACAGACAACGGACGGCAAAGACGCGGTCAACGAGCTGAGCTACCTGGTTTTGCGCACCGTCGCGCGCTGCCATCTGCCGCAGCCGAACCTTACCGTCCGCTACCACAAGGGGCTGAGCGACGACTTTATGCAGGAGTGCATTCAGGTCATCCGCTGCGGGTTCGGCATGCCGGCCTTCAACAGCGACGAGATCATCATTCCATCGTTCCTCGACATCGGGGTAAAAAAAGAAGACGCGTATAACTACAGCGCAATCGGCTGCGTCGAGGTCGCCGTTCCCGGCAAGTGGGGGTACCGCTGCACGGGCATGAGCTTTTTAAACTTTCCAAAGACGCTGATGATCGCGCTCAGCGACGGCGTGGATATCGACAGCGGCAAGCGCGTGTTCGAGGGCGCGGGGCATTTCCTCGATATGGAGAATTTTGACGATGTCATGCGCGCCTGGGATGTGTTCGTGCGCGAGTTTGGACGCCAGGCGGTCATCCTCGACTCCAGCGCGGACATGGTGCTCGAGCAGGAGGTGCCGGACATCCTCTGTTCGTCTCTGACGGAGGACTGCATTTTGCGCGGCAAGCACCTCAAAGAAGGCGGCGCGGTCTACGACTTCATCAGCGACCTGCAGGTCGGCATCGCCAACCTCGGCGACTCGCTCGCGGCGATTAAAAAATGCGTCTACGAAGATCAAAGCATGACGCGAGAAGAACTCTGGAACGCGCTGCTGACCGACTTTTCGGGCGAGCGCGGGGAAGAGATCCGGCAGCTGCTGCTCGCCGCGCCGAAATACGGCAACGACGACGATTATGTGGACAGCCTCGTCGTGGAAGGCTACGACAGCTATATCGACGAGATTGCGAAGTACAAAAACACACGCTACGGGCGCGGGCCGATCGGCGGGCGCTACTACGCGGGCACCTCGTCCATCTCCGCCAACGTTCCGCAGGGCGCGGGCACCTGCGCCACGCCTGACGGGCGGCACAAAGGCGACCCGCTCGCGGAGGGCTGCTCGCCCACGCACGCGGCGGACGTCAACGGCCCGACCAGCGTATTCAAAAGCGTGAGCAAGCTGCGCACCGACAAGATCACCGGCGGCGTGCTGCTGAATCAAAAGGTATCTCCGGGCATGCTTGAAAAGCCGCGCGACCGGCAGAAGCTGCTGCTGCTGCTGCGCACGTTCTTTAATGCGCTGAAAGGCTTTCACGTGCAGTACAACGTGGTCTCGCGCGAGACGCTGCTCGACGCGCAGGTTCACCCGGAGAACCACAAGGACCTCATCGTCCGCGTCGCCGGATATTCGGCGTTTTTCAACGTGCTCTCGCGCCAGACGCAGGACGACATCATCGCCAGGACCGAGCAGGTGCTGTAAAAACCGCCGATTTTTGTGCGCATAATCTTCATTTGTGCTTGGAAAGTGTTTCGCACATTGTTATAATGTGTTGACAGATCGGTTTCGAATGATCGAAGCGGAACCGTAATACGAAACAAAACACCGGGAGTATTGAAATGAATCAGCGCTGTCTCGCCATAATGGACTTACTCAACCGAGAAGAAACGCTGGACGTCAACGACCTTGCCGTCCGGCTGAACGTCTCCGCCGTTACCGTGCGAAAGGACCTTGCCCTGCTGGAAAATAAGGGCCTGCTGCACCGCCAGCACGGCAGCGTGATGCGCGTTTCCCCGAACGACATCGGGTACCGCATGACGTTCGATTACGAGGTAAAGCGCCGCATCGCCCGCCGCGCGGCGGAGATGGTTCAAAGCGGCGAGGCGGTCATGATCGAGTCCGGCTCCACCTGCGCCATGCTGGCGGAGGAGCTCGTGCGCAAAAAACGGGACGTGACCATCATCACCAATTCGGCGTTCATCGCGGGGTATATCCGCTCCATTCCCGGCGCGCGCGTGGTGCTGCTTGGCGGCGTGTACAACCCTGATGCGCAGGTGATGAGCGGCCCGCTTGTGGGCAAGTGCGCGGAGGAATTCTACGTCGACAAGTTCTTCATCGGCACAGACGGATATGATCCGAACCAGGGTTTTTCAAACGTGGATATGCTGCGTGCGGACGCCGTGCGCGCCATGGCGGCGCGCGCGGACAAACGCGTTATCCTGACGGACACATCGAAGTTTAACCGCCGCGGTGTGGTGCAGCTCATGCCCACGCGGCAGGTGACGCATGTGATTACGGACACCATTCCCGACAACTGCCGTGCCGCGCTCGAAAGCAGCGGGGTGGAGATCATCCTCGCCTGACGCGGCCGAACCGGCACGGAAGGAGCGAACCGGTATGGACTTCTTTGAAAACGGTTATGAAGAATTCTGCGCGGCGCTCGACGCTTCGGAAACGCCGGTTCTGTTTTGCGAGCGTTTCGACGAAAGAAGCAACATCTGGAATTTCAAGGAGCATACGCACGACTGCGTCGAACTGATCTATTTTCTCTACGGCAACGCGCGCGTCATCGCAGGGGAAAAGAGCGTTCAGGCGTCGTTTTACGATATGATCGTTTATCCGAGAGGGAAACCCCATACCGAAAGCCTGCAGTACGACCACCACCAGGAGATCATCTGCCTCTGGGTGGACATTCCCGGGCTGGAACTTCAGGACATCATCCGCATTCAGGACAAGGACGCGCACTTCAAGTGGCTGCTCGAAAGCCTGCACGCGGAATATAAAAGCGAAGCGCCATGCAAGGCGCTGATCGACCACTACGTTAAAAGTATCATGCTGCTGATCGGCCGTTTCTGTTTTGAAAAGCAGACGGAAAGCGACATCATCAGCCGGGTCATGCTGTACATGCAGGATCACCTGACAGAGAGCATCAGCGTCCAGCAGCTGGCCGACATGGTTTACGTCAGCAAGTCGTATCTCAGCCGCGCCTTTAAATTCAAAACGGGGCTTACGCTTATGGAATACCTGTGCTCTCTGCGCATGGAGGCGGCCAAGACGCTGCTGGCCGCATCCGATATGAACACCGAGGAAATCGCCTGCCAGACCGGCTACCATTCTGCCAAGTTTTTCTACCGCGCGTTTCGCGCCTATACGGGCATGTCGACGAGGGAATATCGCAACAAAGAGGCTGTAAAAAAGGTTTCAGGTTCACGATAGTGCACTTTTCAGCCACGCGAAAAGGTTTCTAAGCCTTTTTTTTTGTGATAGCATTCTTATATAAACAAGCAGTTTAGTTCTATTCATATTTCGAATCACTTACAAACGAAACCGACCTTGAGGAAACAATTTAACATGAAAACGAAAATCGATCAGCTGCCGCTGAGTATTCGTGTTCAAAAATTAAAGGAAACCATGTTTGCCGAGGAACGGTTTGTTTCGATTGAGCAGGCGAAGATCGTCACAGATGTATATCGTGAAAATACTGGTTTGCCAAGAAATATCCTGCGCGGGCTGGCGCTCAAGGAGGCGCTTACGCGCATCGATATCCGCATCACGGAAGGCGAGCTGATCGTAGGCAACCGTACCACGGGCGTCCGCGCCGGCGTGATATTCCCCGAATCCGGATTAAGCTGGGTGGCGCGGGAAATCGACACGCTGCCGACGCGTGCGCAGGATCCGTTCCAGGTGCGCGCCGAGGACGCGGCGGCGTTTAAAAACGACATTTTACCCTTCTGGCAGGGAAAGACGCTGGAAGACATCCTCGACGAACGCATCGGCGGGGAAATGCGCGCCATCGGCAAGGTCGCCAAGATCAACCAGACCGACCACGCGCAGGGGCATATCTGCCCGAACACCGAACGCTGGCTGGAATACGGCCCTAAGGGGCTTATCGACATCGCAAGGGCGGATCGTGCCAGGCATCCGGACAACGCCGGATTCTACGACGGATTGATCCTCTCTCTCGAAGGCGCCTGCCTGTTCATGCGCCGCTACGCCGCGCTCGCGCGGCAGATGGCGCGTTCGTCCGACCGGAGCGAAGAGCTGATGGAAGTTGCGCGCGTATGCGACGAGCTTTCCGAGCGCGCGCCGGAGACGTTCCGCGAGGCGGTACAGGCAAGCTGGTTTTTATACGTCATCCTTCAGATGGAGAGCAACGCGTCCTCCTTCTCGCCGGGGCGCATGGATCAGTATCTGTATCCGTTCTATCAAAAGGACATCGAGAGCGGCGCGCTGACAAGCGAGCAGGCGCTGGAGCTTGTCGAATGCCTGTTTTTAAAATTCAACCAGATTGTATATTTACGCAGCTCAAGCAGCGCGAAGTATTTTGCGGGATTCCCCATCGGCTTCAACGTTGCAATCGGCGGCCAGGACGAGGCGGAAAAGCCCGCGGAAAACGAGCTGACCTACCTGTTCCTCCGCGCACAGGAGCACCTGCTCCTTCCGCAGCCGAACCTCTCTGCGCGCGTGTTCGCCGGTTCGAGCGAGCATTTTCTCACGCGCTGCGCCGAGGTGGTCGGCAAGGGAAGCGGCATGCCGCAGTTCTTCAACGACGAAGCGGTCATCCCCGCGCTTAAGGGTAAAGGGATTGCGGACGAGGACGCGAGAAACTACGCCATCGTCGGCTGCGTGGAGCTCACCACCATGGGCAACAACCTCGGCTGGAGCGACGCGGCGATGTTCAACCTCGTCAAGGCGCTCGAACTCGCGCTCAACGACGGCGTGTGTACCCTCACCGGCAAACAGATGGGCGCGCACACCGGCACAATCGTGGATTTTGATTCGTATGAAGACGTGCTCAAAGCGCTTGATACGCAGGTGGACTTCTTCTTCGAGCGCATGATCCGCTGCTGCGAGGTGGTGGAAAAAGCGCATGCCGAGCTGCTGCCGTCGCCGTTTCTCTCCAGCGTGATCGACGATTGCATGGAGACCGGTATCGACGTGACCGCGGGCGGCGCGCACTATAACCTCTCCGGCATTCAGGCGATCCAGTGCGCGAACGTGGCCGACAGCCTCGCCGCCTTGAAAACCCTTGTGTACGACGAGAAGCTCGTGGACCGCAAAGAGCTGCATACGGCGCTCGTGAACAACTATGAAAACGCCGAACTGCTGCGCCTCAGGCTTCTGAACAAGGCGCCGAAATACGGCAACGACATCGACTGGGTGGACGCTATCGCCTTCGACTGGGCAAAGGCGTTTGCCGAGCGGCTGAGTCAATATACCAACGTGCGCGGCGGCCCGTACCAGATGGGGCTCTACACCGTGTCCGCGCATGTGCCCATGGGGCAGAACGTCGGCGCGACGCCGGACGGGCGCCCCGCCAAGGAACCGCTGGCCGACGGCGGCATGTCCCCGGTCTACGGACGCGACAGCCACGGCCCGACGGCGGTGCTCAAAAGCGTTTCCCGCGTCAAGAGCGAATACGGCAGCAACGGCACGCTGCTGAACATGAAGTTTCTGCCGAGCCTGTTTAAAACGGAGATCGGCGTGGCGAAGTTCGTATGCCTTTTACGGGCGTTCATCGACCTGAAGATCATCCACGTTCAGTTCAACGTGGTCAACCGATCGGACCTGCTCGCGGCGCAGGAGCGTCCCGAATTGTATAAAAGCCTCACCATCCGCGTAGCCGGTTATACGGCCTACTTTACGGAACTGGCGCCGGATCTGCAGCGCGAGATCATCGAGCGCACGGAATACGCGGACATATGATCACCGCAAACGTCTTCGAAATCAAGCGGTTTGCGATCAACGACGGCGACGGCATCCGAACGACGATCTTCACGAAGACCTGTCCGCTGCGCTGTAAATGGTGCCAGAATCCCGAGGGGCTGATTCCTGAAATCCGCCTCTGGTACGCAAAGAACGCCTGCGTCTCGTGCAAAAGCTGCATCGCCGCCTGCGACTACGGCGCGCTTGACTGGGACGATCTCGGCGTCAGCATCGATCACGGCGCCTGCACGCGCTGCGGCGCATGCGTCACCGCCTGCCCGACCGGGGCGATCCGCTTCGACGCGCGCGAAATGAGCGTGGAAGAGACGCTGCTGGAGATTGAAAAGGACCGGCCGTTTTACGGCAGGGACGGCGGCGTAACCCTATCCGGCGGAGAGTGTATGGCAAGCCCCGCGTTTTCCCTCGGCGTGCTGCGCGGCTGCCGCGAGCGCGGCATCAACACACAGATCGAAACGAGCCTCTACGCCAAACCGGAAACGGCGGACGCGTTCTGCGAGGCGGCGGACAAGATCATCGCGGACATCAAGCTCATCGACCCCGTAAGGCATAAGGCCGCGACCGGCGTGGACAACGCGATGATCCTCTTTAACATCGAGCGCCTCGCAAAGAAAGGCGCAAACCTGCTCATCCGCGTGCCCCTGATCCCGGGATTTACGGACGACGAGGAAAACATATCGGGCATCGCCCGGTTCGTCGCTTCCCTCGGAAAAGACATCCCGGTGGAACTGCTCAACTTCAACCCCATGTGCAGGGAGAAATACGAATCCATGCGCCAGGAGTACCCGTTTGATCCCGATCAGCGTGAGATTCCCCAGGAGCGGGTTGACGCGCTGAAAACGATATTGACAGGCTCCGGCCTGAAGGCGCTTTAGGATGGACAGATGGATGGTATGATGCAGGAGTTTTTAACCCGGGCCGGGCGCGGTGAAAACGTCTATATCAACGATGTGCGGAGAGCGTTTTTAAACGCGGAATGCGGCATCGACTGCGAGCTTTCGCTTGTGACGGGTGGCAGCAGACGCTGGGAAATCCGCTTTCCCGAAGCCAACGGCGAGGAACAGAAGGCGTTCGTCAAAGAATACGTCTACGCCGTCCTGAACAATGTGATCTATACGTTTGGCGGAACGGGTATGACGCTCTCGATTTCCCCAAAGGATTCGTTTTCGCGGAGCATTTGCGCGACGCTGGACGACGTTTTTCAGGTGCGTGTACCCAAGCGCGAACGCAGCGGCTACGGCAAATGCCTTAACGTAACCGACCGCATCAACGCCGCCATGGGAAGGGAACCCTTCTCATTCCGTATGATTGAAACACCCCTGCCGGAAGAAAAGCCGCAGCCCCGGCCAAAGGCCGACGCGGTGTCCTCCTTCAGGGCTGCCGTTGAAAACGCGAAAGGCGCGACGCTTTGCGGCATCGACATCGGCGGCACGGACATCAAGGTGGTAGGCATAAAAGGCGGCGGCATCGCAGCCGTGAAGGAGTACGACTGGAATCCCTCCGAGATGACGCAGATCGAGCAGATCATCGAACCGATCCTGCTCATGGCTGGGGTGGTGCGCGCGGCGATGTCCCTGCCGGACACGCTGGAAGCGGAAACGATCCGCAACAGGATGCTGAAAAAAGGCGTCTCCGACGAGACGATGCAAAGTGCGCTGGACGAATGCCGCGAATTGTACGGCGAAGCGCCCCTGCTCGACGGCGTCGGCGTGTGTTTTCCGGACGTTGTGATCGACGACATGATCATCGGCGGGGAAACCTATAAAACGCGCGGCATCCGAAACGCGTCGCCGGATTACGAAAAGGAATTTTCAAAAATTTCCACGCTCAAGACGATGCTGCTGACGCATTGCCGCAAGGGCGGGAAGGTGCATATGGCCAACGACGGCTCGCTCGCGGCGTATACCGCGGCGGTGGAACTGGCGCATTCGCCAAAGGCCGATACGGTCGCAAACGGCGTGTTCGCCCATACGCTCGGCACCGAGCTGGGAACGGGATGGATCGACGAAACGGGTGAGATCCCGCCGATTACGCTGGAAGTGTACAACTGCATCATCGATCTGGGCAACCACCCCGCGCGCGCATACCACGAACTGGACGTACGCAGCGTCAATAACTTCAACACCGGGCTTTCCGGCACGCTCCAGAAGTACTGCAGCCAGAGCGGCGCCTACCGGCTCGCGATGCTCGTCTTTAAAGAGAAAGCGCCACGGCGGTATGCGGAACTTTTTGACAAAGGATTTTTAGAACGGCGCGACGGCGGCGTATTCGTCTGCCGGACGCCGGAGGATATGCGCAAACCGCTGCTGGAACATCTCATGCGACTCGCCTCGGACGGGGAGCCCGCGGCGGAGGAGATATTCCGCGAAATCGGCGCGTTCCTCTCGGTCACGTTTGAGGAAACGGAGTGGATGCTCGCGCCGAAGAGCCGCTCGCGCGTGTTGTTTGGACGCTTCGTCAAGCACAAACGCTGCTTTGAACTCATGCAGGAAGGCGCGAACGCGCGCAATCCCGTGCAGTTCGTTGCGGGCGATGGAAACCTCGCCTTTACGCCGCTGATGCTCGACTTGAAGCGGGATCCGGTATACACGGTCGCGCAGTTTGGCCAGGCGGTCGGCGCCGCGTATTTCGCGGCATCCCAACTATAACCGGCAAGTCTCAACTTTCGATCCACGGAGGGTATACATCTATGAAGGAACAGAATTATCTGGACAGCCTCGTCGGCGTATTCGGACATCCGGCGGCGGAAAATCCCGGCGTCGTGATTCAGGAAGCCGCGTTCAAAGCGCTCGGTTTAAACCTATGGCGTTTTCTGACCATCGACGTGGATCCCGACCAGCTTGAAAACGCGATCAAGGGCCTGAAGGCGTTTAAGATGCGTGGCATCAACTGCACCATACCGCACAAGATCAACGTGATTCAGTATCTCGACGAACTCTCCGAAAGCGCGCGGCTCATCGGCGCGGTCAACACCATCGTCAACGACGGCGGAAGGCTGCTCGGCGAGAACACGGACGGCAAGGGCTTTATGGAATCGCTCGCGCAAAACGGCGTCGATCCGAAAGGCAAGAAAATCGTCATTCTCGGCGCGGGCGGCGCGGCGCGCGCAGTCAGCGTGGAGCTCTCGCTCGCGGGAGCGGGCGGCATCACCATCGTCAACCGCCCGGAGGACGCGGCGCTGGCGCTCAGCCTCATGGAACTGCTCAATAAAATCATCAAGAACAACGCGTTCGTCAACTGGGATCATACCTACCGCGTACCGGCGGATACGGATATTCTCGTAAACGCGACGCCGATCGGCCTGTATCCCAACGTGGACGACATCCCGAATATCGACTTGGATACGATCCTGCCGTCCATGTTTGTGCAGGACGTGATTCCGAATCCCGCGATCACGCCGTTTCTTCGCGCCGCAGAGGCGCGCGGCGCGCGGTGGAACACCGGCACGGGCATGCTGATCAACCAGGCCGCGATCAACATCGAGATGTGGACCGGGCTGAAGCCCGACAAAGCCGTGATGCTCAAGGCGCTGCAGGAAGCGTTGAGCTGATTCAATCAATTCGAATAAAACGCATAGTTCCCGTCAACCGGCGTGTTGCGCCATGAATTTTGAATAAGCAGGCGGCGTGCCCTCCAAGGCAACGAGCGCGTCAGCCGCTTAAATAAAAGGAGGAAAAAACAGAATGACCAAAAAGATTCTCGTACTGCTTCTGACCCTCATGATGGTTGTCGGCGTGTTCGCATGCAAAACCGCTGAACCTGCCGCAACGGAGACCGCTACGGAAGCGACGACCTACAAGGCCGCCTTCATCACGCAGGCTCTCTCCAACGAATCGCAGGCTTATGCCTGGAAACAGTTCCAGCAATACTGCGGTGAGTACGGCTTCACGATGGACGTCTTTGAAGGGAATTTCGACGTTCAGAACGAGGCGAAGGCCGTCAGCACCTGCATCGCGCAGGACTATGACGCCATCTTCATCAACCCGAGCGACATCAACGCGATCGTCCCGAGCCTGATGGAAGCCAAGGAAGCCGGCGTCATCGTCGGTATGTTCTCCTCGGACCTCACGGCGGAAAATCAGCAGTACCGCGATTTCTTCTGCGGCGTCGATGACACCATGGCCGGCGAAACCGCGGGCAAGGCGTTTGTCGATCATTTCCCGGATGGCGCGAATATTGTTGAAGTTGGCGGCCAGGCCGGTCATGACGCGCAGATCAAGCGTGCCGACGGTTTCCGCAAAGCCATCGAAGGCAGCAACATTGTTCTGCTCGACTCCCAGAACTGCTCCGGCTGGATCACCGCCGACGCCATGGCCATCATGGAAGACTTCATCGTGAAGTACGGCGACGAAATCCAGGGTGTGTTCTGCCACTGGGACAACGGTGCTGCTGGCATCATCGAAGCCCTTAAGAACGCCAACATGAACGACGTATACCTCATCGCCGTGGACGGCTGCCGCGCCGGTTACGACCAGGTTGCCGACGGAACACAGGCGGTTACGATCGGCCAGAGCTTCACGAACATGGCCATCAAGAGCCTGCAGAACGCAAAGGCGATGCTGACCGGCGGTACCTATGAAGAGATCAACTTCATCCCGCTCGACGTCGTCACCAAAGACAACATCGACACCTTCCCGTATCCGGAATGGTAAGCTGGAGTAAGCACTGACCAAGACGGGCCCGCCCGGCTCCCCCTGGAACCGGGCGGCCCCCATTGTTGAAAAGGGTATAAGCGGGTACACCGTACACCGCATACAGGACTGTTTTGTGATAAAATGAGAACAACAGATCGGACAGTTTGCGGAGTAACAATTGAAAGGGGAAAACACGGGTGGAGAAGAAGGATTCGGGGATTATCCTTTCCATGAAAAATATCGACAAATCGTTCCCCGGTGTCAAGGCGCTGGACGATGTTTCGGTAGAGGTCAAACGGGGTATTGTGCATGGAATCGTGGGCGAAAACGGCGCGGGTAAGTCGACGCTCATGAAAATTCTGTCAGGCGTATTTAAAAAGGACAACGGTACGATTATATTCGACGGGGAAACGATAGAACACACGACGCCCGTCGAGTCGCTCCGCCGGGGGCTGAGCATTATTTATCAGGAATTCAATCTGGTCAATACCATGAGCGTCGGAGAGAACATCTTTCTCGGCCGCTTTAAAGAGATGCACGGCATGCGCGGCACGCACGCCGAAGCAAGAAGGCTTCTCGACAGCATCGGCAGCAAGATCAACACCCATACGCTGGTCGGGGATCTCTCCGCCGCGGAGAAACAGATGGTGGAGATTACCAAGGCGCTGTCCTTTCACTCCAAGCTGATCATCATGGACGAACCGAGCAGCTCGCTCACCAGCGACGAGCTCAAACAGCTCTTTATCATCATACACGACCTGCGCGAACGCGGCGTGTCCATCATCTACATCAGCCACAAACTGGACGAGATTTTCGAGCTTTGCGACATTGTGACCGTCATGCGCGACGGCCATGTGATCGATACGAGCCCGGTCAGCGAGCTGACCCGCGCGGATATGATCACGAAGATGGTCGGCCGGTCGATTGAACACGAGTACCCCGAACGCCCCCATTGCGTAGGCGAAACGCTCATGGAAGTGCGTTCGATCAATACAAAGAAACTGCACGACATCTCGTTCGATCTGAAAAAAGGCGAGATACTCGGATTTGTCGGCCTTGTCGGCGCGGGGCGCACGGAGATCGTGCGTGCCATCTGCGGGGCGGACAAAGCAAAAGGCCATCAGGTTTTGCTCGAAGGCAAGCCTGTGCGCATTAAAAAGCCGGCGGACGCAAAAAAACTTGGCATAGGTCTCCTTCCGGAAGACCGCAAGCTGCAGGGCCTCGTACTGCGATTCTCCGTGCAGAGCAACATCGTTATGGCGAGCCTCGATAAGATGACCAAGTTCGGGTTTGTCGATTCGTCGCATGAAAAGGAGATCGCCGAGCGGCAGATATCCAATCTCGGTATTAAAACGCCTTCCACGCAGACGCCCGTGCTGAGCCTCTCGGGCGGCAACCAGCAGAAGTGCGTTGTCGGCCGCTGGATCGAGATCAATCCGCAGATCATGATCATGGACGAACCGACGCGCGGCATCGACGTCGGCGCCAAGTATGAAATTTACATGCTGATGAAGGAGATCGTCGAAAACGGCGGCTCTATCATCATGATATCTTCGGAACTGCCGGAAGTGCTGAACATGAGTAACCGCGTCCTGACCATATGCGAGGGCAAAATAACGGGTGAATTCAATCCCGAAGAAGTGTCCGCGCAGACGATCATGGACAGCGCGATCGGTTAACGGGAGGAAACGGCATGACAAGACGCATCGATCTGAAAAAGTTTATTCTGAACTATCTGGTTCTTGTTGCAATCGTGCTGCTCGTAATCATCACGATCATCGTAGAGCCGAAATTCCTCTCGGGAGAGAACCTGACCAACATCATGCGGCAATTCGGCCCGCTGAGCTTTGTTTCACTCGGTATGACGTTCGTCATCATCGGCGGGTTTATAGACCTTTCGGTGGCCGGGATCATCTCGCTCGTAGCGGTCGTTACGGTTTCGCTCATCGATCCGCTCGGGCAGGTGCCCGCGCTGATCATCGGCATCATGTTCGGCGCATTCCTTGGATTTCTCAACAGCATGGTGCTCATCTCCGCAGGCGCGCTGTCGCAGGCCGAGGCGTTGTTTATCACGTTCGGCATGAGCGCGGTCTACAGCGCGGTCGCGCTCATCTATACCGACGGCTCGACACAGCATATGAGCTGGCTGGAATCTCCTCAAACGGTATTTACTGCGATCGGTTCCGGCACGGTGAGCATACTGTCCGTTTCATTCATTATATTCCTTGTATCACTGACGCTGCTTTGGATCTTCCATAATAAAACCTATAACGGGCGGTCGATCAGCTATACAGGCGGCAACAAAGTGGCCGCCGAGCTGTCCGGCATCCCGATTAAACGCAGCGTCGTCTTGATCTATACCATCTGCGGCCTGATGAGCGCTGTCGGCGCGATCGTGCTGTTTTCGCGGATCACGACCGCGGCTCCGACCGTCGGAAAAAACTTTGAAACAAATGCGATTTTATCCGTCGTCGTCGGCGGCACCTCGCTCAAGGGCGGCAAGGGCAGCGTGCTAAGAACGGTGCTCGGTGTGCTTCTGATCACGCTGATGTCCAACTGCATGAACCTGCTGGGCGTATCGTCGTATATGCAGATCGTGCTGAAAGGCGCTATTCTGGTTGTCGCAATCTGGCTCGATAACCGGAAAGACCAGTAGGGAGGGGACGATATGCAAACAACATTCATCGGGTTCGGACGCCGGGCATGGCGTTCCATCACCAAGCAGAAGGCGGTCATCGCGATCATCGTCATGTTCGTCGGGATGCTGTTTTTCGAGACGAATTTCTACACGTCCTACAACCTGCTCAACATGCTCAAAAACGCCGCGGTAAACGAGATCATCGCGTTCGGCGTGACGCTGACGGTCATCGCGGCGGGGTGCGACCTGTCTGTCGGAGGCGTGATGTGCCTCTCCGGCATCGTGGCGATCAAGTTCATGAACGGCGGCATGAACATGTGGTTCGCCATCGCGCTGGCCATCCTGTCGGGAGCGCTCGTCGGCTTCATCAATGGATTCCTCGTCGTGCAGCAGAAAACCGAAGCGTTCATCATCACACTCGGTATCGGCATGCTGCTCAAGGGCGTGAACCAGCAGCTCACGGACGCGCACCCGATTTCCTGTACGAATTCGGAATTCATGATGATCTCCAACGGCAAGATCGGCGACGTCATCCCCAACCTCGTGATCTTCATGCTCGTGATCGGGGTGCTGCTCTACGCGCTGCTGCGATATACGAGCTACGGCAGAAACCTCTATGCGCTGGGCGGCGATTACGACGTCGCCAAATACTCCGGCATCGACGTGTTAACTACGAAATGGGTCGCATTCGTGCTCAGCGGCACGATGGCGGCGGTCGCGGGCGTGCTCTTAAGCAGCAAACTCAACACCGGTTCCAACATCTACGGCGACGATACGGCCCTGATGGTCAACTGCGGTGTCGTCGTCGGCGGCACGAGCTTTGCAGGGGGCGTGGGCGGCATCGTACAGAGCTTCATCGGCTTGATGGTGCTGCAGCTGCTTGCAAATTGCATGAACATGCTCGGTATTGCACCTTATCTGCAACAGGTATTCCAGGGCGTCGTCATCGTTGGTATCATTTGGCTCGATTGCTTCGGCCGAAAGCGCAAACGCGAAGACGTATGATTTTTCAACCGATCCCCCCGTGTTATTCCCTCATGGCAGAACCGCCGGCTCATACCGGCGGTTCTGCTCGTCGGGTGTAATAAATGTGAAACATGATCTTCATACCGAAAAATAAAAATGCGCCTCTCCAGGGGCGACGTAACAGAGTTGGAAGTTGCATTGTATGATAGAAAAAGTGTGGTTTTTATACATAACTGAAATATCGGATCAAAAAGCACGTTTACAGAATGACGCGTATTTTACGCGTATGAATACTAAATTTCTGTAAATTTTGTTTCATATTTTAAAAAATACTTATATTTGTATACTTTGTTATTCTTGCGCTTGCGCAGGCCAGGGGCTATAATGGATGAAGATAGCATAAACTTACAAATGTTACATATCAAATACAATCTGCACGACGGAACGGGAGAAGCGCATGGAAGGACAATTCGGTACCGCGAACGACTGGCAATCGCTGATTTCCAAACTCAATGGTGTATACGCCGCGCACGTCGTTTTTTCCGACCTTCAGGAACCGACGGAAATCCACGTATTGGCTAACAACCGAAGGAATGTGAAGTCGATCGTAAGGGACGTTCAGTCTGCCATATCCGCGCGTTACGGTATCGATGTGGATTATCACATCATCAGCGTAGCGCAGGTCTCTTCCAATGTGCTGTCCGGCATTTGCTTCCGCCTGATGTATTCGGGGATCAATATGCGTTCTTTCGGCAAGGAAGTTGAGGTATCCGTTGCGCTCTCGCGTGACGACGAACGCTTCACGGGCTCTTCCGTCGGCAGTGCGATCCCGTTCTCGCGCATGCGCTGCATCGCACAGGCGACGCTGGACGCGGTCAAAACCTGCATGGGCGGGGCGTCGTTTTTTGAGCTGGCCAGCGTCGAAACGGTCAATTCGAACGGACGGGCGATCGTGATATCACAAATCTACTGCCTGCCGGAGAGCGTGCCGCTGATCGGGTGCGTATTCGCGGATCCGGATCACGACGCCGCGGTCGTGCAAAGCGTGCTCGACGCGATCAATCGAAAGCTGGAGATTTATTCTCAGGAATCGGTATAATTACGATACCCAAGCGATTAATTTTTGCTTTTTGAAAATTTAACAGGTCCGGCAATAGCGTAGCGGATATAGCCTGTTCGGTTAGCGAAGAACAGAGATCCAAAAAGGAGGCTATATCCACATGAAGAAGATCCTTATGGCGCTCGCATCTCTGGCTGCATTGGTATTATCGAGCGGCTCGTTTTTCTTTGTCAGATAAGACAGCGTAAACGCACAAGAGACCTCTTAATGAGTATCAGCCGGACCTGTTAATATTTTTTATATAGCGGACAAGCACACGAGGACGTATGACAATGAAGAAGCAACAACTCTACATGGCGCTTATCGGCCTGTTTGGCGTTGCGGCATTTGGCGTTAGCGTCTATCGGATCTTGCCGCTTTTTACCAATCCTGAAACCCTGCTGGCTAATATTCTATACTGCGTTGTCCTGCTGGTCGTCCTGATCGTCTGCCATATGATGCCGATTTATATTACGGCGGACAAGACGATGGAGATCAGTTTTGTGCCTGTGGTTGCCTGTGTGGTGACCAGAGGCGTGCCGCTGGCAATCGTGCTGTTTACGCTTTCAACGATGCTGGCGATGATACAGGATTCCAAGACGCATAAGTATTATTCGCCATGGCTGCGCGCGCCGTTTAAAGAGCTGTTTAATGTCAGCAACGTACTCATTGCGATCACCATCGGCGGTACCGTCTTTAATTTGATCGTTCCGCAAGGTGTCAACCAGGTGTTTTCCTGGAGCGTCGTGTTCGGCGCGGTGGTGTTTTCGTTTGTAGCGATCTTCGGGAATCTGATTTTTTTCATACTGTATTATAAATTCAGCGACCAGGGGCGTTTTTTCGCGCTTTTGCGCGATAACATCGGCGGCATTCTGCCGAATATCCTTGCGACGATTCCGCTTGGCCTTGTGATCGGTTATATCCTCACGCAGACGAACGCCTACCTCTGGCTGGTGCTGTTCATGGGGCCGCTGATGCTGGCGCGGTATTCGTTTAAAGTATACCTCGACAGCCGAACAATATTGCTGCGCACCATCGCATCTTTGGTAGAAGCGATCGAAGCAAAAGACCCGTATACGCACGGACATTCGCAGCGCGTTGCCTACATCAGCAGCAAGATATGCAAAGCAATGGGGTGTTCGCGTGCGTTTACGGATCAGGTTATGATGGCCGCGCTGCTGCACGACACCGGGAAAATCGGAGTTGAGGACGCCATTCTCAGAAAGCCGGGCAAGCTGACGGTGGAGGAATACGACCTCGTCAAGCAGCATCCCGTGATCGGGATGCGCATCATCGAGAGCATCAACCTCTCTCCGGTCATCAACGACGCCGTGCTGTATCATCACCGCCGCTACGACGGAGAGGGGTATCCGCAGGACGGCCCCGGCGCCGGGGAACTGCCGCTTTCGGCGGCGATACTTGCCGTAGCGGATACCTATGATGCGATCATTTCGGACCGCCCTTACCGCGCGGGGCTGACAAAGGCGCGCGCAAGGGAGATTCTTGAGGAGGTTGCGGGATCCCAGCTCGATCCGAAAGTAGTGAAGACGTTTTTGGCGATCGAGCCGAACCTTCGCCCCGAAGACGCGGAAAAACTGCTGCTCTATACGGTATGATACTGCTGATTTTTGCTGCGACGGGGCTCGCATTGGGGTTGGTAACCGGCGGATCGATCCGCTGCCTTGCGCGGTATCCGCTCAAGGGCGTTCTCCTGCCGATTGCGGCGCTGCTGTTAAAGGCCGCCGCGTCGATGTTTCTCAAGCCGCAAACGGGCGCTGTTGCGGTGAGCCTGATTCAATATGCGCTGATATTCATCTTTTTATTTTTAAACCGTAAGCGGCCGCTGTGGCCGCTGTTTGTATGGATCGGGTCGTTGCTCAACCTTCTTGTCATCGCGCTCAACGGCGGCTGTATGCCGGTTGCCGCGTCGCTGCTCGGAAACGCTACGCAGCGGCTCGAGCAACTCGGCGGCGGACAGATCTACGCATACTGTTTGATGGACGAAACGACGCGCCTGCCGTTTTTGGGCGACGTGATCCGTGTCGGCCCCGCAGGCGTGCCGATCGGGTTTGCGAGCGTCGGGGACGTTGTACTCTGCGTTGGCGTTGCGCTGCTTCTGTTTATGATGACGCGGCCCGGCGGCCGCCTGAGAAAGGCGAATGAAAAAACAGGAACGACGGAAGGCGCGGAAAAGGAACGATAACAGCGCATATGACATAAAAAAACGGGGCGTAACGACGCCCCGTTTTTTATGACCGGATATTATATCTCCGCCGTTCCGTCAAGATGGATAGCGAACCGGCAGACGGGGTCGCCTCTTAAAACGGACTGCAGCAACTCTACGCGCAGCTCCCTGCCGAGAATGACTTCATACGGATATTTCGCAAAGCCGCCGCTGCAGTAGCACCAGTTTTCCGAAATGCCGGGTTCGCCGCTCAGGATCGCTTCACGCACAAACGGGCAGTGGCAGGCGTAATAGCGTTTTTTTACGGGATCGGTCTCCTCCAGATACCGCGCGGGATCGTATGGTATCTTCGTGGTATAGAGCGTATCCCCTTGGCGCACGGCGGATTGAACCTCCGGCTGGGATGCGACGTAATCGACGACCTCCTGCGTGATGACCTGCTCGTACCATACCGTATCCGTATCGCAGTGGCGCTGCAGCTCCTCAACCTGGCGTTGGTGGCGCCCGGCGAGATATTCGTCCATCGAAGCGGCGCTATGGTAGTGCTCCTTTTCCGCGTCGAAGGCGGCCGCGGGGATCTGGTGATGATTGCCCGCCAGGACGCGGCAAACAGTTTTTATCGGAAGACCGTTTTCGAGCCGCGTCATCAACTCGCGCGTAAACGCCGGAAATTCCGCGGGATCCGAACCGAGCGGAGGCCTTTCGAGCGCGCCGATTACCCGCCCGGCGGTTTCATCGCCTTCGAGCTCGGCAAGCCGCTCCG
This sequence comes from Christensenellaceae bacterium, assembly GCA_963675855.1. Classification (GTDB taxonomy): domain Bacteria; phylum Bacillota; class Clostridia; order Christensenellales; family CAG-138; genus UBA7703. The sequence continues at coordinate 2,379,458 of OY776633.1, read as the reverse complement.
AGATGCTCTCGAAAACGCCTGCGCCGCCGAGGAGCGAGGTGAAGTATACGTAGATATCCTTACGCCCGGTCAGATAAACATAACGGGCGAGCGCGAGCAGCGCTTCGGCGGAATTTCTTTTTTCGTCGATGAGCAGGCGGATATACGAACGGATATCGTCCGTGACTGCGGTTTCGAGCGTTTTGTGCCGCTCCGAAAGCCAGCCCTCGAGCTCGAGCACGGCAACGACTGCCTCCGACGCCAGCTCGGCGGAAAATCCGCGTTTCTTGTAATAATCGCGCAGAACCTGCTCGTTCATAAACGCAACCTCCCGAATTCATATTTGATTTTAACACTTAAGGATATTATATACGAACACACGTTCTTGTGCAAGAGATGCTGCCGGGCACACCCGGAACGCTTGAAAAAGAATTGATATTTTTCTGATAAAATACTTACAAAAGCCGGAAAAAGCGTTGTAAATCGGAGCTTTTCCCGCAATGCGAAGGCAACGCCGGACGGTTTCATAAAAAAGCCGCAATGTTGTCAGGAAAAGTCCTTTTTTCGAAACAGGCGCGTTACATTGCGCCTTTAAAATGTCAATGTGTTCGAGTGGCTAAGCGTATGCAAACGCCGCCGTGGAACACGCTACCAGAAAGCGAGGCAAACAATCTCATGAAACGAGTTTATATGATTACGGGCGTAGGCGGCCATCTGGGCAACACGGTTGCGCGGGAGCTGCTCGCGGCGGGCGAAACGGTGCGAGGATTCGCTCTGCCGAGCGAGGACGTCACGATGCTGTACGGGGACGCGGTATCCATCGTCCGCGGGGACGTACGAAACAAGGCGTCACTCGAACCGCTCTTTTTCGGGTTGAGCGAAGACGACGAGGTCTACTTCATCCACTGCGCGGGCATCGTGTCCGTTACGCAGAAGTACGACCAGCGCGTCGTGGACGTAAACGTGCGCGGCACGGAAAACGTAGTCGGCCTTTGCAAAGCGCACGGCGTAAAAAAGCTGGTGTACATCAGCTCCGTGCATGCGCTGCCGGAACTGCCGCACGGCAATGTGATCCACGAAGTGGACGGCGGATTTCTGCCGGACAACGTGATCGGCCTGTACGCAAAGACGAAGGCCGCGGCGACACAGATCGTGCTTAACGCGGCGCAGAGCGGCCTGGACGCGACGGTGATCCACCCTTCCGGCATCATCGGGCCGAACGATTACGGAAACGGGCACCTTACGCAGATGATCATCAGCTACCTCAACGGCTCGCTGACGGCCTGCGTAGAGGGCGGCTATGATTTTGTCGACGTACGTGACGTGGCCGACGGCGTGATCGCCGCATCCGAGAAGGGGAAAAAGGGCGAATGTTACATCCTTTCGAACCGGTATATACCCGTGCGCGAACTGCTCAACACGCTCTCGCGCGTGACCGGCGGACGAAAGATCAGGACCGTTTTGCCGCTGTGGTTCGCCAAACTGACCGCGCCGCTGGCGGAGCTTTACTACAGGATCCGCCACGAATCGCCGCTCTTTACGCGTTACACGCTGTATACGCTAACGAGCAACGCGCTCTTTACGAACGAAAAAGCGCGCCGCGATCTAGGTTACAAGCCGCGCGACATCAGCGCGACCATCAAGGACACGGTGTTCTTCCTCACAAAGGAGCGTAAAAACCTGTTTAAAAAGCGCGGCCCGAGAAGGCCCGCGCACGCGATGGGATAAAGCCGCCGAAGCGGCGCAACGTTTCTTTCATCAGTCCCGGCCCGTTGAGGCCGGGCTTTTCGTTTGCCGGGTCAGCGGACCATATAGACCGTATACGGATGGTCGACACGGTAACCGAGCTTTTCCGCGAGCGCGACGCTGCGCAGATCGAACGCGTCCCAGTTCGGATACAGGCTGCGATCGAGCGCTTCGAGGATAAAGCGCGCGCCGCATGCGGTCGCCAGCCCACGCTGGCGATGCTCCGGATGGGTATCGATTTCGACTTCGACGCCGCCGCTGTAGACAGCGTAAGTGCCCGCACCGGAAACCAGGACGCCGTCGCGCAAAACCGCCGCGGCGAACCCGCGCCGCATGAAATCGCCGCAGTTATGAAAGCACGCGTAAAAATCCCTCGACCATTCCTCCGTTTGAGACTGCTCGCAGATCGACTCGTCGAAGAGCCTGAGTTCGTATCCGTCCGGCAGGGAGTCGACGTAATACTGCAATGTGGTTCGGTTGAACGCGTCCGGGTCTTTTTTCATGGCGTAGCGCAGGTGCTTTTCCGCGCGTTCGCCCCAGGCGCGCTCGATAGCTTCGCTCCACGCTGTATTTTGCGGAACAAGCTCCATCGCGCCCGCCCGCAGCGCGAGGGATTCGGAGGCGCGCCCGCCGAAAAAGCAAAAGCCGCCGATCACGAGCTGCGCGGACGCGGGGTGATCCGCGTCGTCTACAAGCGCGCGTCCCATATGCCCCTCGAGAACGGAGCGGATCAGCGTTTCATCCCAACCGGAAAAAAGAGGAGCGATTTTCTGCAAAATATCCATAAAAGTCCGTTCGATTCGTTATTTCGAAGGCGTAAGAGCAGGCATATCACTTCATGCGCCGTATGATGCGGGTCGCTTCCGCGTAGATGCGCTCCGGATCGTCTCCGATGAAAAATTCTCCTTTTTCATACAACACTTTGCCGGCGATCATCACGAGCGCGACGTTTTGCTTGCTGCCGCTGTAAACGACGTTCTTTTCGATGTTGTTGAGCGGCTGCATGTTTGGCTGATGCAGATCCAGCATGATCAGATCCGCCTGTTTTCCGACGGCGAGACAGTCGCAGTCGTCGAATCCGCAGGCGTACGCGCCGTTGCGGCAGGCCATCGTCAGCACGTCCGCCGCGTCGACGGCCTCCGCGCCGTGACGCAGTTTCTGAAGCCCGGTCACGAGGAACATCTCCCGGAAGAAGTCGAGGCAGTTGTTGCTCGCGGGCCCGTCCGTGCCGATGGCGACCGGGATGCCGCGCCGGAGGTATTCGAAGACGGGCGCAACGCCGCTGGCGAGCTTGGTGTTGGAACCCGGGCAGGTGACGACCGTCAAACCGCGCGATTGGAGGATTTCCATTTCGCGCTCGGAGACGTGCACGCAGTGGTAACCGCCGCCGCCGTAGTCGAAGAGGCCGAGGGAATCGAGGTACTCGATGGTACGCATGCCGCTGCGCGCAACGCAGCTTTCCACCTCGGCCTGCGTTTCGTTAAGGTGCGTATAAAACGGCTGCTTGAGCGAACGCACCATGGCCGCAAGGTCTAAAAGCAGCGGTTCGCTCGTGGTATACTCCGCGTGAAATCCAAGGCGGTAGGAGATCAGCGGGTCGAGTTTTGAAAAACGCGCGTATTCCTCTTCCGTCTCCTTCGCCGATCCGCCGTAATCGTTCGCGCAGCCGACCAGCGCGGCGCGAAAGCCGCTGTCGATCGCGGCCTGCGCGATGCTCTCGCGGGAAAAATACATGTCGAACATCATGGTTACGCCGCTTGTCAAATACTCGAGTATGGCGAGCTTGGTGAGCACATACACGTCGTCCGGCGTGAGCTGCGCCTCCCTCGGAAACACCTGCTCGCTCAGCCACCTTTGCAGCGGCAGGTCGTCCGCCAGCGAGCGCAAAAACGTCATTGCGCTGTGCGTATGCGCGTTTTTGAAGCCCGGCATGAGCAGATTGTCCCTGCAGTCGATCTCGCGGCCGACCGGTTCCGGAAACTCGCAGCGTTCGCCAAGCGCGGCGACGCGCCCGCCGGAGACGATCAGCTCGCCGGAAAACAGCGGCGTCTTCCCGTCGAGCGGCAATATTCTGGCGTTGAAAAATCTCGTGTTCATATCGCTATTTTAACATACCAAAAGCGTGGAAATCCACGAAAAAGGAGCCTTTTCACACGAATCTTTTTTGGCGCGGATGTGCGGAAAAAGATTTATGGTGGTAGAATAATGAAGAAAGAAACTGTCGCATTCAATCTTGCGGTCGAACGGATCAGTCTATGGAAAAGAGAGTGTCTTTGGGTATGATTGAAGAAGTACAGCCCCGGATAGAGGAGTTCAGGCGTATTCTCGCGCTGTCGAAGCGAATCGTGTTCCTCGGAGGGGCGGGCACGTCCACCGAGAGCGGCATCCCCGACTTTCGATCGAACGACGGCGTGTATGCGGCTTTGCGGGATTACGGCTATCCGCCGGAGACCCTGTTGAGCCGTTCTTTTTTTCTCGAACACACGGATACGTTTTATGATTATTATCGTAAATTTCTGCTGCACCCCGATGCGCAGCCGAACGACTGCCACCGCGCGCTGGCAAAGCTGGAGCGGGAGGGAAAACTTTCCGCTGTGATTACGCAGAATATCGACGGACTGCATCAGAAATCGGGCAGCCGCAAGGTGCTGGAACTGCACGGCAGTTCCAACAGAAACCATTGCATGCGCTGCAACCGCGCGTATACGCTGGCCGATATCCTTCGGCAGCCGGGCGTGCCCCTTTGCTCCTGCGGCGGCGTGATCAAGCCGGACGTGGTGCTCTATGAGGAGCCGCTTAACGAAAAGATGCTTCAAGATGCGATCCATCAATTGAGCAAGGCTGACACGCTGATCATCGGGGGTACGTCGCTGGCGGTGTATCCCGCGGCGGGGCTGGTCGACTATTTTATCGGGCGCAGTCTCGTGTTGATCAACCTGAGCAGCACCGGCAGGACGCAAAGCGCGACGCTGGCCATCGCCGCGCCGATCGGACAGGTGATGAGACGCGCAGTGCTCGGGAAGAATTGAGTAAAGCGAATACCGCGGGCGTATACATAAGAGGCTGCTTTCCGGCGGCCGTTTTTGCTGTGGGGCGGGCGTCTTCATATTCCGTTCACACTTTGTTTGATTGTCCGGGGTATGCGCGCATGATAAAATAATTGTTATTACAGGCTGTATGTGACCGTACGGGCCACATGAAAGCAGGGTTATCACATGGGTTTATTTGACACCTCCGACATTGGAATCGACCTCGGCACATCCTCCACGCTGGTGCATGTCAAAGGCAAGGGGATCGTGCTGAAGGAGCCGTCCGTCGCCGCGCTTGAGCGCGTGACCGGCCGGATCGTCGCCATCGGCGAAGACGCGAGGAAGATGATGGGGCGCGCCTCGGCGAATATCATCGTGATCCGTCCGCTGCGTGACGGCGTGATTTCAAACTTCGACGTAACGGCGCGGATGCTGCGTTATTTCTTTCAAAAAGTGGTCGGCGCCCGACTGCTTTATAAACCGCGCGCGGTGGTATGCGTTCCGTCCGGCGTGACGGAGGCGGAGAGGCGCTGCGTCGTCGAAGCCGCCGACGAAGCGGGCGCGCGCTATACATACCTCATCGAGGAGCCTGTCGCGGCGGCGATCGGCGCGGGGCTGGATATCAATGAGCCCAAAGGGCATATGGTGCTCGATATCGGCGGCGGGACGACGGATATCGCAATCATCACCCGCGGCGCGATTGTGATCTCCGATTCGATCAAAATGGCCGGGGATAAGTTTGACGACGCAATCCGCCGCTATATGAAGCGAAAACACAACCTCTACGTCGGCGAACGAAACGCGGAGGAAATCAAGATCGCCTACGGGCGCGCGCATATCGAAAAGGAGCAGCGCATCATCGAGATACACGGCAGAAACGTCGTCACCGGCCTGCCGGATGCGATCCCGATCGGCACCAACGAAATGGTGGACGCGCTGAGCGAACCGCTCGCCGCCATCATCGAGCGGGTGCGCGGACTGCTGGAACGCACGCCGCCCCAACTGGCGGCCGATATTGCGCAATCCGGTATCGTGGTCACAGGCGGCGGCGCGCTGCTGACGGGATTCGACCGCTATGTGACCGACCGTACGAACGTACCCTGCCGCATCGCGGAGGACCCGGTCTCCTGCGTGGCGATCGGCACGGGGCGCGTGCTGGACGACCTGAAGAAATACAACGCGGCGGTTTACGATTACCGGCGGGGAGAATATTACGACTCTTGAGCATCTGACGATGCGACGGCCGTATTATCAATTCATTAAAAATTTGTTCAACCCGATGACATGATTGGTTGCTATACTCATCATGCCATATGATATGTCTATGAGGCGGAGGCGATACGTCGCCGAACGTCGAAAGGAGTCCGAACGTGCCTACTGATTTCCATAACACAGGGAGGAACCCGCGAAAAAGCCCGGCGCAGCAAAAACGCCCGGCCGGAAGCGCGCCCTCAGGCAGTAAGCATTCCGGCACAGCAAAAACGCATACCCGGAACAATCATCCATACGAAACGCGGCGAAGCGAAACGTCTCCGGTAAAACGCGTAAGAAGCGACGAAGCATCCCGCGCTTCCGGCGGCGCACACAGCCGCTATGACGGCGAAAAGCGCCGCACGCCGGAGTACGCGGCGAACGAACAGGCGCGCGGCGCTTATAACGCGCGCTATGCCGCGCCGAAAAAAAGGAAAAAGAGCGTCTTGCGGCGAGTCTGGAAAAATCTCTGCAGAGAATGCAAAGCGCTCGGCGCAAAGATTACCGATCAAGCCAAAGCCGCGTCCGTACGCGCGCGTGCGAAAACACCGGCGCGGGGATACGACGCAAGCTTTTCGAAAAAAGCATCCGCAACCGCAACCGTTGCCTGGGGTAAGACGAAAAAGGGATTCGTAGCCGCCGTGCGCGGCGCGGCCCGGGGCATCTACCTCGGCATCCGCGGCGCGGCAGATTTTCTCATGAAATTACCGCCCCGTACGCTGCTCGCCGGCGGAAGCGCGTTCGGGTTTTTACTGATCGCCGCCATCGTGCTGGCAATCGCGCTGCCCGGCAAACAATCCGAGGCGGATAACCCCTCGCAGCTGGCGGCGTTTTCCGCGCTGGATACGGAGCCGACCGCGCTTGAGAATATTACCGCGGACGGAACGGCCACCGATACCGCGCAGAACCTTGCGGCGAATGAAACGGCCGAGGAATCCGGCACGGCGGAATCGACCGGTACGGTTGCCTTAAGCGGCGAACTGCACCAGGGCAGCGACGGGGAGATCGTCGCTTTGCTGCAGACACGGTTGATGGAACTCGGTTATATGGACTCCGACGAACCGACGGAGCACTTCGGGCCGCTCACGCAGAGCGCGCTGACCACTTTTCAGCGGCACAACGGGCTCGATGACGACGGCATCTGCGGGCAGGAGACCTACGACCTGCTCATGAGCGACAGCGCGAAGATCTACGTCATGCAGACGGGAGACGTGGGCTTGGACGTCGAGGGCGTTCAGCAGCGCCTCTACGAGCTGGGGTATCTCGATAACAAAGCGAATATTCAGGGCACGTTCGGCGAGAAAACGGAAACAGCCGTAAAGGAGTTTCAACAGAAAAACAGCCTGACGGCGGACGGCAAAGTCGGCGTGAAAACCATGGAGATGCTTTACGGCGAAGACGTCGTGAACAACGCCTTCACGCTCGGCGACGAGAACAAGGTCATTGAGGACTGCCAGTACGCGCTGAAAAAACTCGGTTACATTACGTTTACACCCGACGGCGTGATGGGAAAAGTGACCGTATCCGCCATCAAAGCCTTTCAGCAGGCGAACGGGCTGACGCGCGACGGCGCGCTGGGGCCCGTGACGCGCGATTTGCTGCTGTCCGGAGAAGCGCAGGCGATGGTGCTGCAGCTGGGAGACTACGGCACGGACGTTAAGAATATGCAAGCGCGCCTTGCGAAGCTCAACTACCTGTCCAGCGCGAACGCGACGGGATACTTCGGCGAGATCACCGAGGACGCGGTGAAAGCCTTCCAGAAGCGCTCCGGACTGACGGCGGACGGCAAGGTCGGCGCGGTGACGTTGACCATGCTGAACTCCTCAAGCGCGAAAAAAGCCGCGACCCCGCCATCCACATCGAAGGAATCGTCGAGCAGCAGCTCCTCGAGCAGCAGCTCGTCAAGCAGCAGTTCGTCAAGCAGCAGCTCGTCGGACAGCGTTTCCAACAAGACCGGCGTTGAAAAGCTCGTCGCGCTTGCGCAGAGCAAGCTCGGAAGCAAGTATGTGCGCGGCGCGAAAGGGCCGAGTTCCTTCGACTGCTCCGGCTTCGTATATTGGTGCCTCAAGAACTCCGGCGTGAGTGTGAGCTATATGACGTCAATCGCCTGGCGCACGACGTCCCGCTTCCAGAAAATATCCAGCATCGGATCCATCCAGCGCGGGGATATCCTCGTGTTCTCGGGCAGTACGTCAAGCACCGGACACGTCGGCATCTACATTGGCGGCGGGAAGATGATCGACGCGAGCTCTTCCGAAGGACAGGTTCGCCAGTCTTCGTCCGTGCTGAAATCGGGCGGATACTGGATGGAGCACTTCATCTGCGCTTACCGCATCTTCTAAAGCGGGCGGAATATAATCAAGATCATATGCGCGGGGCCGGCGATTAATCGGCTCCGCGCAGTTGTTTAGCCAAATAAAAAATGCACCACAAATAAAACACCGCGGGCATATGCCCGCGGCGTTTGTATGTGAAATATCAATATGTCAGTTAATCTTCGGGGCTCGCGGTCGGTTCCGGCGTAGGCGTTACAACCGCGCCGTAGAGCCGTATCTGCAGCGCGGCGGCCGCTTCGTCGATATCAAACTCAAGCTGGTCGGTCTGCACGCCCGTTTCGGGATCGTCGTAATAGCTGTAACTGCCCGGCTCAGGAACGCTGACACTCTCAAATTCGATTTGCGAAGCAAGCAGCAGCTTTGCCAGGGAAGTCATCGTTTCGAGCTTCATATTGGTGGTGATATAGTTCGAAGCAAAGCTGATGAGCGCCATGACGCTCTGCTCGTTCATCTGCGTCGTTACCTTCTCGTAAACGAGTTTGATGATCTCCTGCTGGCGGTTGACGCGGTCAAAATCGTTGCCGCTGCCGCCGTCAAAGCCGGTATGCCGGTTGCGCGCGTAGATGAGGCACTGCGCGCCGTCGAGATGCACGATGCCCGGTTCGGCATCCACGGTATTCGCGTTTTTCACAATGTCGGGTTCGGTGGGATGGTAGCCTCTGATGCGGTCGTTGATGAAATTGATCTCCGCCTGGTCGAGCGGCACGTCGAGGCCGCCGATCTGGTCGATGAGCGCGGCGAAGCCGTCGAAGCCGATGGCGATATATTCCTGAATGTCCAGCCCGAAGTTATAATTGAGCGTATTGATCAGCTCGCCGGCGCCGCCGCCGCCGTAGCCGCCGCGATACGCGCCGTTGAGCTTGTTTTGAAACGTAAACGTGCCCTTCTTGCCGATGCGCCAGACGCGCGCGTCGCGCATAAACGAGATCAGCGAAATTGTGCCTTTCTCTTTATTCAGGGATACGAGAATCATGGAATCGGAGCGGCCGTCGACGTTCTCCGCCTGGATGTTGCGCGAATCGGTTCCGATGAGCAGGATGTTGACGACGTTATCCTCCTTTGCCGTTTCCTCGTAGATCGGCATCGGCGTAGGTTCGGGGGTGGGATCGTCCGAGAGAATTGTGACCATGCTGGACGGATCCTCCGTAGCCGTGATATCCTCCGGCTTTTCGACGGTTTCCACCGCGCCTGCGCGCATGCTGGACAGCACGTAGAGCCCGACACCGCCGACCACGAGAACAACGACCAGCAGGGCGATTAAAATTATTTTCATGACTTTTGACATAGATTACCTCGTTACAAAAGAGTATAAGGCGTCCGTGAATGACAACTATGATAACATATCATGCTGAAAAGAAAACTGCGCCTCTAAACCGCAATCATGATATCACACCATTATTATGGATTCAATGAAATCGGGAAAACTCACAACTATTTTACATCTGTATGGAGCAATGCGGGTCGCTTCTTTTTGTGCGCGCGCGGCGGTTTTACCTACGCAGAAACACGGGAAGCCAAACAAGTATAGAGGCAGGACGGCCGTTGCACTTGACGGAAGAATAGGATGCATATACTATAAAATTAAGAAGGAATACCCATATCTGTCCCAGCGGTGAAATAACCGCCAATTCCCGGAATGGCGCATGCCGTACAAACACATCTGACGAAGCGATACAAAAAAACACTTTCAAACAAACAGGCGATCTGACAGGACATTGGTTTATTCGATCCGCGGTTGGCGCTTTTAAAAGCGCTCAGAGGAGGAACAAGCCGGAAAGGGGGGACGACATGAGCAGGACAATTTCGGAAAGCTTTAAGGCGTTCCTCTATCGGCAGGTGCTCTCTTACATGAGCAGCGATCCGATGAGGAATGTACCAAAGGTGCTGAACTGGCTGGAAAAACACGACAAGGGAGATGCGGTTACAAAACAAGCTCGGGCGATACGAAGGGTATTTGAGGACGAAAACAGCAACTGGCATAAATTGGTAACGAGCCTGTGGACTGATATCGACGACGACGTGCGCGAACGTCTGTTTCAAACGATTGTCATCAACGGCTCGCTCGTAAGCGCGGTGCGAAAGAACAAAAACCGCGAAAAGTACGGCTGCAACATTCCCTGGGCGATCCTGATGGACCCCACGAGCGCGTGCAACCTCGATTGCGCGGGCTGTTGGGCTTCGGAATACGGGGACAAGCTGAGCCTGACGCTCGAAGAAATGGACGACGTCATACGCCAAGGCAAAAAACTCGGCAACTACGTATTCATCTACTCCGGCGGCGAGCCGCTGGTGCGGAAAAAGGACATTCTGACGCTCTGCGAACGGCACCCGGAGTGCGCGTTTCTGGCGTTCACCAACGGAACGCTCATCGACGAAGCGTTTGCGGAAGATATGCTGCGCGTGAAGAATTTCGTTCCCGCCATCAGCGTGGAAGGATTCGAGCGGGAAACCGACGACCGGCGTGGAAAGGGAACCTATCAGGCCGTGCTGCGCGCGATGCGCATACTCAAGAAAAAGAAACTCGTCTTCGGCGTGTCCTGCTGCTATACCAGCAAAAACACGGACGTGGTTGGCAGCGAGGAGTACTTTGACGCCATCGTCGAATGGGGGGCGATGTTCGCTTGGTTTTTCACCTACATGCCGGTCGGAAAGAATGCGGTGACGAACCTGATGGTCTCCGCCGAACAGAGGAAGGCCATGTATGAAAAACTCCGCGGCTACCGCAGGACGAAGCCGCTGTTTACGATCGACTTCTGGAACGACGGAGAGTTCGTAAACGGTTGTATCGCCGCCGGGAGGCGCTATCTGCACATCAGTGCGGGCGGATATATCGAGCCGTGCGCGTTCATCCATTACGCGGACTCCAACATCCGCGAAAAAACGCTGCTGCAGGCGCTGCAAAGCCCGCTGTTCATGCAATACCACGATAACCAGCCTTTTAACGAAAACATGCTCCGCCCCTGCCCGGTACTCGACAACGCGGGCAAGCTGGCGGAGATGGTGGAAAAGAGCGGTTCTCGGTCAACCGAGATGCGCGCGCCCGAAGAAGCGGGGGACTACTGCGACAAATGCGTTGCGCGCGCGAGAGACTGGGCGCCCGTAGCGGCAAAGCTATGGGAGGAGGCGCATACCAAAGCGGGGTAACGCGGCATTTGCCGCAAAGGCGATCAGGGGGGCATGAAGGCGCTCATTTTGTTCTGCTCGATGGGGGAAGGATGAATATAGCGGCTGATGCGCCCGGACAGAGAAAAACCTGCGTAGAAACGCAGGTTTTTTGTGTAACGGGACCGGGGTTATTTCAATGATGCGTCCAGTTCTTCGATGACGTGGCGTACGGCGTTTTCCACGTTTCCTTCGTTAAAGGGCACACCGAGCCCCGCGAGTTCGAGCAGCTCGAAATAGCCCTTGCTTCCGCCCGCCTGACAGAGCTTGAGGTAGGAGGCCCAGGCGGCCTTGCGGTCTTCTTTCATGCGCTTGTAGAATTCGAAGGCGCAGACCTGCGCGAGCGCGTAATCCACATAATAGAACGGGTAGAGGAAGACGTGCTGCTTCTGCATCCAGAAACCGCCTTCTTCGAGGAACTCCACGCCGTCGTAATCCCGCCAGGGCAGGTATTTTTGTTCGATTTCATGCCAGACGGCGCGGCGCTCTTTTGCGCTCATAAAGGGATTTTCGTAAACGCGGTGCTGGAATTCGTCCACGCTCACAAGATAGGGAATTGTAGAGAGCGAACTGGAGAGATGTGCAAACTTCGCCTTTTTCACCCCCTCCTCGCCAAAGAACCCGCTCAGATACGGGTAGGCAAAATGTTCCATGGTCATGGAGTGGATTTCGTTGATCTCGCTGGTGGAGCTTAAATAAGTCATGAGCGGCTGGCTCCGCATGGCGGTGTATCCCGCGAACGCGTGCCCGGCCTCGTGCGTGAGCACGTCTACGTCCGCGGCGGTGCCGTTAAAGTTGGAGAAGATGAACGGCGCTTTATAGTCCCATAGATAGGTGCAGTAACCGCCGAGGTGCTTGCCGGGGCGCGTCTCGAGGTCGAACAACCCTTGCTCGGACAAAAAGTCGAAGAATTCGCCCGTTTCTGGTGAGATGTCCCGATACATGCGCTGCGCGACGGGTACGAGTTCGTTCTGCCCTCCGATGGGGTCGGCGTTGCCGTCCGGGAAAACGCACGTCTCGTCGTAATACTTCAGCTTGTCTACGCCGAGGCGCTTTGCCTGCGCCTGCCGCAGTTTCGCCACGGCGGGCACGATAACGGTGCGCACCTGCTCGCGGAAGCGGGCGACTTCTTCGGGGCCGTAATCCGCGCGGTGCATGTTGAGATACCCCATGGCGGTATAGTCGGGCAGGCCGAGTTTTTTTGCCATGCGCACGCGGATTTTGATGAGCTGGTCATATTGCTTATCGAGCTTGTCGGAGATGCTTTCGTAGAGCTTCGCCCAGGCGAGATAAGCTTCCTTTCGCTCTTCGCGATCGGGGCTTTCCATATGTTTCAAAAGGCCGTAGAAATTGACCTCCTTGCCGCGGAAATCGGCCTTGCATGCGGCGGCGGTCTTTTTATAGGCGTTTTCCACGTTTCCCTGGCGGATGAGATCGAGAATGATCTTGTTGCTCTGTGTTTTATGGTCGATCTCGGCGAGCGTGAAGAGCTGGCGCCCGAACTCGCGCTCGAATTCCGCGCGGTAGGGCGAGCGAAGCAACGCCTCGGTGAACGACTTGCTTACGGGCATGAGCTGGGCGACCGCGCGGTTGAAAAACTGCATTTCGCCGTCGTAAAACTTATCGGTGGTGTCGAGCGTATTGCGTATGCTCGCAACGACATAACTCGTCTCCACATGCCCGATTTCCTCGAGAGATGCCAGGTAGGCCGCGCGCGCATCTTCATAGGAAGAGGCTTTTTTAAACGCGCGCAACGTTTGTTTGAGTTTCTTTTTGAGCGCATTCATATCAGGGCGCTTGTATTCAATCTTCGAAAACGATTCCATATCATGCTCCTGTCGGTTAAAATGCACGCCCGCATCTGTGAACGGACGTAACTCTATTGTAGTACGATCGCCGCCTGTTTTCAAGGCGCGAGCCAGCGCGGAGGGAACGATATTTACAGATTCAGCCGCGGCAGGGTATAATGGGACAAATCACGCTAGGCAGCGGGATATTTTAAGGTTATCTCATCGGATGCGTACGCGCAGTATCCGACGATGCGATCCTGCCGCTGAAACGGGAGAGTGCCGTGTTCGGAAACGCCTTTAAAAAAACCATGCTCTTGCTGGCGGTTTTCGCGCTGCTTCTCGGCGGCGCGGCCGGCGTTGTATTCGGCGTTATCCCGGCGCTGCATTACGACGTATGGCGCGCCGAGCCGGATATTACGCCTGAAATCAGCGCCGCGCCGGAATCGACGCCGACCCCGCGCCCGAGCGATACCCCGGAACCGACGCCGACGCCCGAAGCCGCCCCGGCGACCGCGGAAGAATGGGTCGAAAGCTATGTCGCCACAATGAGCACGCAGGAAAAACTCGGCCAGATGGTCATGTTCGGCTTCACCGGTACGTCGGACGTTCAGGACCCGTTCCGCTCGTTATGGAACAGTTACTCTGTCGGGAACGCAATTCTGTACGGCTCAAATATCAAAAGCTCCAACAGCGACGGCGGATTCGGGCTTGCGCAGGATCTGACCGACCAGATAACAGAGCGCGTCGGCACGGATATTCCGCCGCTGGTCAGCATCGACGTGGAGGGCGGCAGCGTGGTCCGCTTCCGCTGGAACCCGCAGCCTGTCTCGGCGCGTTCGCTCGGGCGGCGCAGGGACGCGGACTACGCGAGCGAGCAATTTCAAACCATTGGAGCCAGGCTTGCCGAGGCGGGAATCAACCTCGATCTTGCGCCTGTGCTGGACGTAGCCGAAAACCCGATGGACACTTTCTTTGAAACGCGCATCATATCGGAGGACGCGAGCATTGCCGCGGCCATCGGCAGCGCGACGATCGAAGGGCTGCACGCGGGCGGCTGCCTCTCCTGCGCGAAACACTTCCCCGGACACGGGGGGACGACCGATGATTCGCACGTGGTCACGCCAACGATAGAAAGAACGCTCGAACAGCTGGAAAACTACGATCTCGTCCCGTTTGAGAGCGCGATCGCATCCGGCGTGGACGCGATCATGATCGCGCATGTGCTCTATCCCGCGCTGGATGAAAACGATATCGCCACCGTGAGCGCACCGATCATCACGGGGCTTCTGCGGAGGGAGATGGGGTTTGACGGCCTGGTCGTCAGCGATGATTTCCGCATGGACGGCCTGACGGCGCGGTACGACATCGGCGAAGCGGCGGTGCGGTTCATTCTGGCGGGCGGCGACATCGTCATGTGCGGCGCGCAGAGCGACAAACAGCAGGCGATCGTAGAGGCGATCAACGCCGCCGCGGCGGACGGACAGCTCACGCAGGAACGCATCGACGAGAGCGTGAAGAGGATTCTACTGAAAAAGCTGTCTCTCGGCGGCTGGGATATCGAAGCCGCTTACGCGGCGGAAAAAGAAAAGGAGAACTGAAAAGCTCTCTTCGAAAAGCGCAATGTGGCCGGCAAGCCGTGAGCAAGCCGGCCTTTCCGATGGCCTTGGAAGCCGTAAAAATTCTTATGAAGGCGCTTATCGAACTTGATTATTTGCGCGCCGGACGATAAAATGATGTCATGGAAAATTCTAAGCAGCAACCCGCCCGCGACGTCAAGCGCGCGTGGCCGGTTCTTTTACTGTCCGTCTTTGCCGCGGCGGTCGCGATCGTTTTTCCGTCCGTGCTGTGTATTGCGCCGGCGCTCTGGGCGTTTGCGGGCGCGCGGACAAAACCGCACTGGATCGTTTTACCCGCGGTCGTGTTTGCGGCGGGTGCGTTCTCGCAGTATACGACGATCGCGGCGGCCGGGTTGACTGGGGCTGCGGGGCTGGCCGCGGGGGTCATCTATGCGTTTCTGACGCGGCGGGTCAGCAACAGCTACACCGCGCTCACGCTCGCGGGGATTTTTTTAACGGGACTCTATGCGGCCGTTTGCCTGCCGGGCATACTCGCCGGCAGGGGCGCGTTTACGGATATACAGGCTGCGATGGGGGCGCGATTTGACGTGTACCGGTCAATTCTGGAGCAGATGCCGGATGCGGACGCGCAGATTACGACGTATTTTTCCGAGATGCTCGACGCGTTTTATCAGGCTACGCCGAATCTTGTCGTTTCCGCGCTGAGCGTACTCTCCACGGTGCTCGGCCTGAGCAACCTGCTCTTCTTTCGACTGTTTTGCAGAAAGCATCCGGAGATTTCGATTTCACCCATGCGCGAATTTCGCGACTGGTCTCTGCCGCGCAGCATGACGTTCGGCCTCTTTGCGCTGTTGATCGGCTCGCTGGTGCTCGAATGGACCGGGTGGACGTTTGCCGACGGCATGTCCAACACGGTCAACGTGATCGTCGGCATGCCGTTTTTACTGCAGGGCCTGTGCGTGCTGGACTTTCTGATCGCACGCTCGAAAAGGCACGTGGCG
Organism: Christensenellaceae bacterium; assembly: GCA_963675855.1. Lineage (GTDB taxonomy): Bacteria > Bacillota > Clostridia > Christensenellales > CAG-138 > UBA7703. The sequence continues at coordinate 2,363,587 of OY776633.1, read as the reverse complement.
CTTAGCCGGGCGCTGACCTATACGGGCATTGGAGTCTTGTTCGGCGTCGTGCAGATGCCGCTGGTTCTTGTTGGCTGCTTCGAGCAGTTTTTCCGCTTTCGCGACCGTATGCGCGGTGCTCCGCCGCGGGCTGCTGTCTAGCAGCCGGTTGACATAGTAAGACGTGTTTTTTCATACGCGTTTATCAATAAGCCGTTTCGGCCTGATTCCATCCTAGAAAGGGGAGACGGGATGAAGAAGATCAAGACAGGGCTGATACCGCTGGGCGTATTGCTCGGCGTATTGTGCGCTGCCATATATGGTTCAAACCTTTACCAGATGAACCGCCTGACCGCGGCGCTTGCGGCGCTCGGCTTATCGCTGATCGTGTTTCTGATCAGCTTCGGATTTGAGCGCCGCCGCATCAAAGCGAACAAAGCGCGTATGAATGATATCTTTGCGGAGAATTCGGTGATCGCCGCCCGGCTGATCAACCAGGTAGGCATCCCCTGCGCGCTCATCGAAGGCAACGGCGATATCGCCTGGCGCAACGCTTCCATGAAGAAGATATTCTCCGAACAGGACGTCCGCAGCCTGCAGCCGCACTTTGATCCCGAAACGCCTCTGGTCGCAATACCGATGGAGCACGGCGGCAACGTCTATCAGGTGATGAACGTACCCATTCACCGCGGGTACGACAAAAACCCGATGATCTTTCAGTACTGGCTGGACCGCACGGAAGCGGCGCATTACCAGCGGCTCTTTGAAGAACAGATGCCGTACGTTGCGCTTATCTACATCGACAACTACGAAGAGCTCGCCGCGGACATGCAGTTTCACCGAACAACCGTGTTTACCGATGTGGAACGGTTGATCTCCGATCTGGTCAAACGGCTGGACGGCGTTTACCGACGCTATGAGAACGGGCGTTATTTCATCATATTTGAAGCGCAGCACCTAGCCTCGCTCGAGCAGGAGCGTTTTCAGCTGCTGGAGCAGGCGCACGCCATCGACACGGGAACGAACATGCTCGTGTCGCTCTCCATCGCAGTCGGCGCGACGGACCGCGTGCTGCGCGCGGACGAAAGCGCGAGGCAGGCGATGGAACTTGCCCTCGGGCGCGGCGGCGACCAGGCCGTTATCAAAAAAGGCGGCGGGTATGTGTTTTACGGCGGAAGACGGCAGCCGGAGGCGCTGCAGAGCCGCGTGAAGATGCGGCTCTTCAGCAAAGCGCTGCGGCAGCTTTTCGACAACACGGGCGACGTATTCATCGTCGGCCACAGGCGGCCGGATATGGACTGCATCGGCGCCGCGCTGGGCGTAGCGACCTGCGCGAAGTACGCCGGTTCGCGCGCCTATATCGTGCTGGATGAACAGAACACCATGATCGAGCACGCGCTCGACCTCATCCGCGAAAACCACGCGTATTCGGGTATGCTGATCTCGCCGGATCAGGCGGAGCGCAACATGCGCCCGACGAGCGTCCTCGTCGTGGTAGACACCCAGCGCGTCGGCTCGCTCGTTGCGCCGAAACTGCTCGAACTCGCCAGCCGCGTCGTCGTGATCGACCATCACCGGCGCGGGGCGGACCATATCGACAATCCCACGCTGCACTTCCTCGAGGCGCGCGCTTCTTCGACGAGCGAACTGGTCACAGAGATGCTGCAGTACTTTGACCCGAATCTCCGCCCGCCCGCGTTCGTCTGCGGGACGCTGCTCGCCGGCATCACGATCGATACAAAGCACTTTGCGTTCAACGTCGGTTCCCGCACGTTTGAAGCCGCCGGCTACCTGCGCAAGAACGGCGCGGATACGAGCATGGTCAAGCAGATGTTCCAGGACGACATGGAGATCTTCGGCGACGTCGCAACCACCGTGCGCAGCGCCGAGATACTGCCGCAAGGGATCGCGCTTGCCAGCGTCGGCGACGAAATCAACAATGCGGCGCTCATCGCGGCGAAATCGGCGGACGAACTCATCGGCATCCGCGGCATAGAGGCGGCGTTTGTCATCGGGCGCGAAGGCGACCACATCAGCGTCAGCGGACGATCGCTGGGCAAGATCAATGTACAGATCATCTGCGAAAGGCTCGGCGGCGGCGGGCACCTGACCATGGCGGGCGCGCAGATTACGGATATGGAACTTGACGAGGCGGAGCAGCTCGTACGCAACGCCATCGAACACTATACGCAGGAGGTCAAGCAAACGGTATGAAACTATTATTGGAGCAGGACGTCAAGGGGACGGGCAAAAAAGGCGAAATCGTGGACGTATCGGACGGTTATGCGCGCAATTATCTCCTGCCGCGCAAGCTGGCAACCCCCGCGGACGCGCAGGCGATCAACGCCGCGAAGATTCAGAAAAGCGCCGCGGCGCACAGGAAATTCCAGGCCGGCCTGGCGGCGCGCGAGCTGGCAAAACAGCTTGAGGACGTTTCCGTCATCGTGAAGGCGAAGGTCGGCGAAAACGGGCATCTCTTCGGCGCGGTCACCGGCAAGGAGATCGCCGCCGCTCTGCTGGAGCAGAAAAACGTGACGGTCGACAAGAAGAAGATCGCCCTTTCGGAACCGATCCGCGCACTCGGCGAATATACCGTTCGAATCAGCGTATATGAAAACACGTTTGCCAACATCAAAGTGCTGGTGGAGAAGTACTGAGTTTCGCTCATCTACGCTAATCGCCGGATGGAATGGAGAATCGCATGGAGCAATACGGAATCAATCAGGAAGAGGGCGCGGCCAGAATACTTCCGCACGCGAGCGACGCCGAGCGTTCCGTACTCGGGAGCATGCTCATCGACGCCGCCGCGCTTGAGATCTGCCTCGAACAGCTGCGGGAAGAAGACTTTTACGTGCCGGCGAACGAGAATATCTTCGCCGCCATGCGCGATATCCGCGCGGGCGGGGACGCGGTGGATCTCGTTACACTGACCGCGGAACTGGAGCGGCACGGGAAGCTCGAACAGGCGGGCGGACTGACGTATTTAACCGACCTCGTCACATTCGTGCCGACGGCGGCGAATGTGCACCACTACGCCAACCTCGTGGAGACAAAGAGCACACAGCGCGCATTAATCCGCGCGGGCGGCGAGATCATACAGGACGGGATGAACGACGAGCGGGATCTGGAGGAAACGCTCGACGCGGCGGAAAAGCGCATCTACGAAATCTCCATGCGCAAAGTGCAGGGCACGCTCGTTCCAATGGACGAGATCGTGCCGGAGGCATACAATCTCATCGGCGAACTCGCGCAGCGGCGCGGCAGGATAACGGGCGTTCCGAGCGGCTTCGTCGAACTCGACCGCATGACCAACGGATTTCAAAAGAGCGACCTGATCATCGTTGCGAGCCGCCCGGCCATGGGTAAGACGAGCTTTGCGATGAATATCGCCCAATATGCGGCCGTGCACAACCACCGCACCGTGGTCATATTCAGCCTCGAGATGAGCAGCGAACAGCTCGTGATGCGCATGCTCTGCTCGGAGGCTTCCGTGGACTCGCAGCGCATCAAGGAAGGCCTCATCGGCAGCAATGAGATGAACAGCCTCATGGAGGTCATGGACCCCATGAGCCGCGCCAATATCTACATCGACGATTCCGGAAGCGTGAGCGTGCCGGCTATCCGCAGCAAATGCCGCCGTCTGGCGGCGCGCGCGGGGCTCGACATGGTCGTGATCGACTACCTGCAGCTCATGCAGGCAACAAGCGGGCGCAAAAGCGACAACCGCATGCAGGAAGTTTCCGACATGACACGGCAGCTTAAGCTGCTTGCGCGGGAGCTGCATGTGCCGATCCTGCTGCTCTGCCAGCTCAACCGCGGGCCGGACACGCGCTCCGACCACAGACCGGTGCTTTCCGACCTTCGCGAGAGCGGATCGATCGAGCAGGACGCCGATATGGTGCTGCTTCTGTACCGGCCGGCAGCCTATCTCGACACGCAGGAATACGAGCTGGGCGACCACACAAGCCAGGTGATCATCGCAAAACACCGCCATGGCTCGACGGGGCTGGTCAAGCTGCTCTGGCAGGGAGAGTACACGCGTTTTCGCACCATCGCGCAGGAAGAACAGTGACGGGTGCGACGCGGGAAATGGTATCACAACGATGAAGAATACGGACATGTTTTTAGACCTGTCCGCCACGATGGCGGAAGCGCTCTTTCTTGAAACGGAGTACCCCTGGGAAGTGCTGCCGAAGATACAGGCTTTCGTGCGTGCGCTCGGCCCGACCCTGAACGAAGAGGAGTACGACCATCCCGACGACGAAGTCTGGATTCACAAAAGCGCGAAGGTATTCCCGTACACGGTGATTATGGGCCCGACCGTTATCGGCGCGTATACGGAGGTACGGCCCGGTGCGTTCATCCGCGGAAATGCGCTTGTCGGCGGCGGATGCGTGGTCGGCAACTCGACGGAACTGAAAAACTGCGTCCTCTTCGATCGCGTGCAGGTGCCGCACTACAACTATGTGGGCGACAGCATCCTCGGCGCATATTCGCACATGGGGGCAGGGGTCATCTGCTCCAACGTCAAGAGCGATAAGACGCTCGTCACCGTGCGCGACGGGGAAACGCTGATTGAGACGGGGCTGAAAAAATTCGGCGCCATCCTCGGCGACCATGTCGAGGTCGGCTGCAACAGCGTATTAAACCCCGGCACGGTGCTCGAACCCCACTCCTCCGTCTACCCGCTTTCCCGCGTGCGCGGTGTCGTCAAAGCGGGGCATATCTATAAATCGCAGGAAAACATCGTAAAGCGCAACTGAACGTCGGCGGGTACGCCGCATGAAAAAACGCGCCAAAACGGCGCGCGGCTGCTAAGCTGCGCCGCGTGAAGAAGCATTGAAATGCGGTTGAACGCAACGGCCCGGACGACAGTACGCATCAGGCTGTCCGGACAGCCTGAAAATTGTGAAAAGCTCGCAACATTCCATACAAACACGCTCCTAATCAGTGTGAATCGGCTATACTATGGCTATGATTACGTTTCGGCATCATTCGAGAATTCTTGCGTTCCGCAGGCCGCAGGGCGCGGTTCCTTGCGGAACGGTCATACATATGGAAGCGGAGATCGGAGGCGATCCGTCCGCGCAGGCGCAGCTGCGGCTGTACGACCAGTTCGGCACGGAGACGTTTTTTGATTTGACCATTACAGACGGGCGCGCGCGCGGCGATATCCCCATGCCGGAGCAGCCGTGCCTCGTCTGGTATTATTTCATCATCCGCACGAACGACGGTAGAACGCGCTATTATGGCGCGGACAGCGGGGAAGGGAGACTAGAATTCCACGAGCCGCGCGCCTACCAGATCACCGTTTACGACGGCGCGTTCACCACACCGCAGCATTGGCGCGAGGGGATCGTATACCAGATCTTTCCGGACCGGTTTCGAAGGAGCAGCTGGGAGGATTTCCGCGAACGGGCGAAATACCATGCCGAGAAAGGGCGGTTTTTGCGCATTCACGACCGCTGGAGCGAGGACGTCTGCTTCACCCCGCCGCCGGGCAAACCCGAATACGAACCGGATGATTTTTACGGTGGCGATATCAACGGCGTCCGTGAAAAGCTGGAGTTTCTGGAAAAACTCGGCGTAACGACGATCTACTTCAATCCGGTGTTCGAATCCGCCAGCAACCACCGCTACGACACGGCGGATTACCACCGCATCGACCCGATCTTCGGCAGCGAGGAAGAATTCCGCTCGCTCTGCGCGGAGGCGGGCGCGCTGGGGATGCGCGTCATGCTCGACGGCGTGTTCTCCCATACCGGCGCGGACAGCCGTTACTTCGACAAGTTTTCGCGTTACGACGACGTTGGCGCGTATGAATCGGATGATTCGCCGTATCGAAGCTGGTACCGCTTTCAGGGCGATAGAGACCACTACGAGGCGTGGTGGGGGTTTCCGTCGCTGCCGAACGTGGACGAGCTGGATCCGGGATACACCGAGTTTATCGCGGGCGATCAGGGCGTGCTTTCGCACTGGGCGGGCGCGGGCGCAAAGGACTGGCGGCTGGACGTTGCGGACGAACTGCCGGACGAATTCATCCGCATCCTGCGGCGCAGACTGAAGAAAAACGATCCCGAGGCCGTCCTGCTTGGCGAGGTTTGGGACGACTGCTCCAATAAATACGGCCCGGAGGGCAGGCGCGGCTACGTCAACGGCGACGAGCTGGACAGCGCCATGAACTATCCCTTTACCGAGGCTGTGGTCGCTTTTCTGATCGGGCGGGCGGACGCCTACGCGCTCGACCACGCGCTGCAGACGCTGCGCGAGCATTATCCGAAGCCGTTTTACGAAGCGTGCCTCAACCTGATTTCGTCGCACGACATCATCCGCGCGGCGACCGCGCTTTCCGGCGCGCCGGACCGGAACTCCGTTTCGCGAAAGCTGCAGGCCGCGTACCGCCCCGGCGAGAAGGACCAGCAAAAAGGCTACCGGCGCCTGATCCTCGCGGCGGCGCTGCAGATGGCGCTGCCCGGCGTACCCTGCGTATATTACGGGGACGAGGCGGGGATGACGGGCATGAGCGATCCGTTCAACCGGGGCACGTATCCCTGGGGATCTGAGAACGAGGCGATATTTTCTTCCTATTCCGCGCTGATGCGCGCGCGCGCCGACAGCGGCGCGCTCAAACGCGGCCTTTGCCGCATGGGCGCGCTGTCGCCGGAGCTGTACGCGGTGCTGCGCTGGCAGCCGGAGAGCGGCGATCAGGCGGTGCTGCTCGTCAACCGCTGCGAGCGGGCGCAGACGATTTCGATGTGGGCAGAGGATTTGCCGCAGGGAACGGACGGGGAGACGCCGGTCACGTTCGCCAATGCGCTCACCGACGCGCTTACAGGCGAGACGGTTTCCATCGACGACGGTGAACTGAAAACGGTTCTGCCGCCGCTGACGGCGCGCCTCTATCTGGCGAACGGCTGATTGACGCCGATTCCACACTGAACCAAAGCGAGGAGAAACCATGTTTCAACAGCAGAGAAGAGGGCTGGACGAACTCAACCGTGCGATGCTGATAGCGGCGCTTGTGCTTTCGCTGTCCGGCATGTTTTTCGCGCCGCTTGGCAGCTGGCCAAGATACCTGCTGACAGGGCTGAGCGCGATCCTGATCGTGCTGATGGTCGTTCGCATGACGAGTAAAAACACGTCGAAACGCTATCAGGAAAACATGAAGTATTTGACCGTGGCCACGCAGGTCAAAGAATGGTTTCAAAAGACCTTCCGCGCGAAAAGCAGCGGCGCAAAGACCTCCGCCAAACGCGCCAGGCGCGCAAATAAGAACCCAACCTGGAGCGAAATGAGACAGTACAAATACCTCATATGCCCGCAGTGCGCCAAGCGTTTACGCGTGCCGCGCGGAAAAGGGCGCATCCGCGTGACCTGCACGAACTGCGGCAATGTTTTTGAAACGCGGAGTTGAAAAAAGCTTGGCTTTTTGGAAAATCATGATATACTAGTAAACAAGTAGTGTTTAAGCAATAATCGTTAAAACATACAATTAGAACATACATTGGAGGAAAATACAATGCAGGCAACAAAGGATATGCTGATCGCACAGGTGATCGAGCTGGACAACGGAACCGCCGAAATCCTCATGAACGCGGGCATGCACTGTCTCGGCTGCGCGATGTCGCACGGCGAAACCGTAGAGCAGGCCTGTGCGGTGCACGGGATCGATTCCGACGTGCTCATCGGCCAGATCAACGAGTATCTCGCGGCGAAATAACGCGCCGCGAAAGCAAGATGAAAACCCGCGTTCCGTACAGACGCGGTTTTTTTGCGTCATTTCAGGCCGGAATTCGGGCGCAGGTTCACATTCGTTCACAGCGTGTACGGAAAAAAGGCATTCTCACATGGGTTTATACATGATACAATACTCATCGGATGCAGAAAGGAACCGCCGATGTTCGGATATATCCGCCCGCTGGAATGCGAATTGAAGGTGCGCGAGCAAGCGGAATACCGCGGCGTGTACTGCGGCCTGTGCAAGAGTATCGGCAGGCGGTACGGACAGCTCGGCCGGCTGGCGTTGAGTTACGACTGCGCGTTCCTTGCGCTGGCGCTCTACGCAATCGCAGGCGGGGCGGTTTTTTCGCCCGGAAACTGCGGCCCGCGCGTCTACCGCGGCAAACGCCCCATAGCAGAGCCGTCCCCCGTGCTGGATTACGCGGCGGACGTGAACGTGCTGCTCGCCTGGTATAAAACGGCGGACGACGTTGCGGACGATAAGAGCGCGAAAGCCGCCGCCGAGCGTCTCGCGCTGGCGGGCGCATACCGAAAATCGGCGAAACGGCACCCTGCGCTCGAGCAGGCAATCCGGGCGGACACGCAGCTGCTGCGGCGGGTCGAGGAAGCGAGAGCCGCTTCCACAGACGAGCCGAGCGACGCGTTCGGAAAACTGCTTTCCGCCGTGATCCTGCATGCGCCGATGCTGCCGCAGAGCGAGCGGCAAGCCGCAGAGTGGATGTTTTACAACCTCGGCAAATGGGTCTACCTCATAGACGCCTGGGACGACCGGGAAAGCGACCGTAAGCGCGGTGGGTACAATCCGTTCCTGCTGTCCGGTATGGATGAACAAAAGGCGTCGTTTCTGCTCAACATCACGCGGTCCGAGGCGGAGAAAGGCTACGACCTGCTATCAATGACCGCGCCGAGCGGGTTGTTGGACAACATCATGCGGCTGGGGCTATGGCATACGCAGCGGAGGGTGCTGACGGGAATGGAAGGATGCGCGACCGCAGACGGCGGGACGCGAACGGATAAAGGAGACAAGGAATGAATCCCTATAAAGTGCTGGGCGTGAGCGAAAACGCTTCTCAGGAAGAGATTCGCACCGCGTATCTGGAGCTGGTGAAGAAGTATCATCCGGACAAATACACGGACAACCCGCTCAAAGAGCTCGCCGGGGAAAAACTGAAGGAAATCAATCAGGCTTACGAAGCGCTCACCAAGAAACAGGCGAACGGCGGGGCGGGCTACGGTTCGTCTTCCGGACCGTACGGTTCCTATGGCGGCGGAGCCTACAGCGGGACGGGCGGCACGGCTTACAGCGGCCCGTTCGCGGCGCAGTTCGCGCGGGCGCGCTCCTACATCAATCAGAACAACCTCAACGCCGCGCGTGAGATCCTCGACGGCGTGAACGTGCACAACGCCGAGTGGAATTATCTCTACGGGGTGATTTATTTGCGCCAGGGATGGTATGAAAAGGCGTTTGCGTGCATCAGCCGCGCCTATGAAGCCGAACCGGACAATCCGGAGTATCGAAACGCTTACGTTTCGCTCAACAGCACCGGACGCGCATATCAGCCCGGCGGAAACGGAAACCTCGACGCTTCGCCCTGCTGCGACATTTGTTCCGCGCTCATGTGCCTCAATTGCTGCTGCGGCGGCGATTGCTGCTGACGAATTGAAAAAAACGGCGCCCGAATGGGCGCCGTTTTTTGTGCAATTGCTTCAGCGCTGCGAGGTATCGATGACGAAGTCGCAGCTTTCCTTGACGCTTAACGCGCTGAAATACGCGTTTTCCAACGGGATCCATCGTTCGACAAACGTCTTAAGCGCCGTTTCGCCGTTTCGCGCGCGGATACGTTCGATCTGTCCGGCGGCGTCCACGCTGCAGAAAACTTTTATATCATAATATGCCGCGAGCACGGGGTGCAGGCTGTATGTGCCCTCCGCGATAACGATGCGCCGCGGTTCGACGACCGCCTCCGGCAGCAGAGCGTCTTCATGGCAGTCGTAACGGCGTACGCGTGCTGCTTCCCCGTGTGAAACGGGAAGCAGCACGCTGGAAAGAAAGCGCTCCGAGTCCACGTTCCCGCCGGGTTGGCTCAAACGCTCCGGCGTGCGCATGTGCGGCTGCAGGAAAAAGTCGTCCATATGGAACACGCTCGCGCCGAGCATGACGCCGAGGCGCTTAGCCGCCGTCGTCTTGCCCGCGCAGCAATTGCCGTCTATGGCGATGAGAATGCGCGGATGGAATTGAAGCAGGTTTTCAGCTTTGTCGGCGATGGAACGGAATATCTCTTCATTCTGCCGATCGGAATCAGTGTGCATATTCAGGTGTGCGCTCCGCTATGTGGATTTCGTCTCGCAGCCGGCCTTTTCGGCGGATGCGCGACCATTATACCATAAACCGGGGAAAGCCAAAACAAAGCCGCCCGGCAAGGCGGCGAATTTATAGCGGGCAGACGTCACAATACCTGCGGGAGCTGGTTTCTCATGCGTACCCAGCGCACCGCGCCCTCCACGGGCGGGCGGTCGTTCACGCGCAGGTGGAATGTCTTACCCTTCCTGCGGTAGAGCTCGTACTCGATCATACGCAGGTATGCCGGAGGCGCGACGGCGGCCAATATCGAACCGGAGAGCGCAACTTGAACCGGCTGCTTGAGAGACAGCGCATCGGACGTTGCGATGATGCAGTCCGCCGCGTGTGCGGCGGACTTTGCCGCGTATTGCAGCGCGATTTCGTCGCCCGTTTCCACTGCGGTGAAAAACAGGCCGATAAGCTGCCGCGCTGCCGCCTCATTTTGAATTTTTGCGGCTGATGCGCGAAACGCTTCGGGGGAGCGGATGTCGAACAGTGTGAAATACGCGTCCTTGAGCGCGGTGTGCGGTTTCTGGAAGAAGAGCTGCTGATAGACGCAGCGGTATACGAACGCGGTGATATCGAATCCGCCGCCCGTGTCGCCGGAAAGCACGCCGATTCCGCCGAACTGCGCGCGCTCGCCTTCCGCGTTGATGCCGGTGCACGTTACGCCCGAACCGGCGGAAAAACAGATGCCGACGCCACTGTCCGTGCCCGCCATCACGCCGAGATAGCCGTCGTTGCAGACAAAGCATTGCTTCAGTCCCCGCGACTGCAGGCTGTTTTCAAGCGCGTCCGCTTGATTTGCGTGATCCGAACCCGCAAGGCCGAGCACGGCGTCCGAAACGTCGGCGAGTTCGAATGCGTTCGGCTCGAGCAATTCCTCGATCCCGGCGATGAGCATATCGCCGGCGCCGTCGAAACCGCCGGGCAGGTTTTCATGGTTGCTTCCGCCTCCGCGCTTCGCCGCAATGATTGCGCCGGAAGCGTCGAGGAGGCGGTATTCGGTCTTGGAGTTGCCACCGTCAATGGCAAGATAACAACGTTTTTGTTCCATCCCGAGAGGTCCTTGTCTGGTTATTTCTATGATCGCGGATGCGCGGCGCGGGAAAGCGAGCCAGCGCTACGATTTGGAATGCGGAAAGAAGCGGGGGAGCAACGAACGGTTTTGCTCGAGCATTTCCTCTAGGCACGGCCCGGTTTTGCCCAGATCGGCTGTTATGGGGTTGCAGGCGAGCGCACGCATCGCTGTTTGACGATCGCCCGTCAGGGCGGCCTGCACCGTGAGCGCTTCATAGGCTTTTACGCCGGCTAACAGCGCGCACAGCGCGGCGCCGGGGCGAACGGTAAGCGCGCTTCGGGTGATGGAATCCTTGTCGACAAAGCAGCCGGTTTCGACGACGCTGTTGTCAGGCAAAAAATCCAGAACGCCGCGGTTTTGCACGTCCACGATATGATGCCCCGGCTCGGCTCCCGTCAGCGACGCGATCAACGCGACCGCCGCTTCGGAGTAGAGGTGCCCCCCGCGCTCGGAAAGCATCGGCGGGATCGTCCGGTTTCGCTCGTCGCTGTAGTAACGAAGCAGGCGGGCTTCGATATCGAGACACGCTTCGCCGCGCGTCTGTGCCGCGTTCTTCTGCTCGGAAAGTTTGCGATCGTGATAGTAGTAGTATTGCAGATAATCGTTCGGTATCGCGCCGAGCAGCTTGATGATCGGAAGATACCGCTTCACCCACTCGTCGCGTTCCGCCGCCTTTCGCAGAACTTCGGCAGCAAGCAGTCGCGGCAGTACGTTTTCGCCGTCGGCGTATACCGCGGTGATCGCACCGCAATGGTTGAGAGAGACGGTCTCGAGACGGATCCGGTCCATCGGCAGGTTCAGCAGCTGTGCGATGCGTTCCTGCGCGCCGATCGGCAGATTGCACAACCCGACCGCCTTGATTTGCGTATGGTTGAGCAGGTATTCGGTTACGATGCCGGAAGGGTTGGCGAAGTTGACGAGCCAGGCGCCGGGCGCGTACCGCTCGACCGCGGCGGCGATCGCCTCCATCTGCGGGATCGTGCGAAGCGCATTGACAAAACCGCCGATACCCGTCGTTTCCTGGCCGATCAGTCCGTGAGCGAGGGGGATTTTTTCGTCGCGGATACGCGCTTCCAGCTTTCCGGCGCGTATCTGTGTAACGACGAAATCGGCCCCGTCGAGCGTCCGCGAGAGGTCGCCGGTGCGCGTAACGCGGGGTGACAGGCCGTTTTCAAATAAAAGGCGCTTACAAAAACCGGATACGGTAGAAAGGCGGGATGCGTTGATGTCCATCAGGCGCAATTCATCGAGCTCCAGGCAAGCTTTCCTTCGGATCAACCCTTGCATGAGCTCAGGACAGTACGTGCTGCCTGCGCCAACGATTGCTAACTTGATGCCCATGAATCGCCTCCGAAATCGCGGCGTATTTAGAAGATACAAAAGAAAAGACTGTGCAAAAGAGACTGATATTTTGAAAATGATATCCGTTGTTAAGTATAACACATATGAAAAAACAGCAACCATGAATTTATTATGAAAATATGAAATCGCTGCGCACACCCTTTTCAACACGTGGTTCTCCAGCGATTACCTCGATTGAAAATAACGGTGTTACGCGTGTTAAAAACAATCTGGTTGTATAGACGAGTTCATGAATGGAATACAGGAGAAGTAAATAATTATTCACATATGCTTCTTTCAAAACATACGTGAGACAATGAATGACTGATAAAACTCTCGTGCTGGATGTCGGTTTTGCGCGAAATACAAGATGTATTTGTCGGATTTTTTAACGTTTGCAAATTGTGTAATAAACAACCTGTCTTACAAAAACAACAGAATTTCATGTGATGTCGAGAAAAAAACTCGAAAAACATAAAAAAAACTATGCTCTGGCTCTTTTCTTCTGACCAGAAGTATAGTAAAATAAAATAAAAGTTGGATTTGTGCATAAATCCAGAAACAAGAAGGATTTTACTTAGTAAACATGCACAAAATCATCGATGCCGCGTGAATAACGGCAAAAAACCACTGTTTACATAAGTTGGAAGAGAGGAAATATTATGGATATCGGAGCAAGCATCAAGAGACTTCGCAAATCTCATGGCGAAACACAGCAGCAGCTGGGAGAATCGGTTGGCGTCGTGCAGCAGTCCGTTGCCGCATGGGAATCCAACCGCTGTATGCCGGATATCGCGTCTCTGGTTGCAATCGCGACGCATTACAACACGTCGACCGACAGCATTCTCGGCCTTACGGAAGAACCAAGCTACCTGTTCGATACGGAAGGCATGCAGTCGTATCGCAACGACGTCGCGTTGGCCGACCGCTTGCCGACGGAGATACGCGAGGGCGTTCTGGCGTTGATCCGGCTGGAACGCGTGAAATACGGTCGCTGAAGATCAGGCGATAGACTGAGTGGAGACAAACGCCCGCCGAACCGGGAACCGCTGATCGCATCTGCGATTCGCGGGAGCCGTGACGCGGGCATATTTATTGCGATTTTCGCATAATCGTTGAATTTTGCATAGACGCATTTCTTATGCAAAAGGGTTGCGTTGCATTGCACTATCATATATAATGCATTCGGATAGGTTTTACATTTCAACGCACAATCTGCAAGAGGTGAATTATGGATTACAAAGCCATAGCCGATCAGGTGGGGCCGCGCGTCGGCGCTACGCAGGAGTGGATTTTTCATGTACTGCGCGAAGGAATCGTGAGCGGAATGCTGCCGGGCGGCATGCAGCTCAAGCAGGATGAAATATCCGCCGCTCTCAACGTCAGCCATATACCCGTCCGCGAAGCGCTCAGGCGGCTCGAATCGCAGGGGCTCGTACGCATTCATCCGAACCGTGGAGCGGCGGTAACGAAGCTGACGCTCAACGAATTGCTTGACATGATGGAGGTGCGCGCCACGTTATCCGTCATGCTGCTGAAAAACAGCGCACCCATGCTGACGCCGGACGATTATGCCGCGCTGCAGGATGTGGTTTTCCAGCAACGCGAAACACCGGTTGAGGACATCGTCCGGTCGGAGGAACTCAACTATAGATTCCACGAAATACTCACGTCACATGCGGCGAATTCGATGGCAAACCTGCTGCTGGAACTCGTCCACGCCAACATCGACCGGTATCTGCGCGCGAGCTTTTACGGAACGCCGCAAACGCGGGAATTGTCCATCAACGAACATGAAGCGATCATGCTCGCCTGTCGTGAGGGAGACTTCGATACCGCGTGCGGTCTGCTGCGCGATCATATCCTGAACGCCAAACGGTTTATCCCGAGTTCAATGCAATGACCTGCCGTGTAGCGCAAGACGGCTAGAGGTATTTCACGAGGCTACACAGAGACCCTTTTCGGGTTCCTTTCGGGAACCCGTTTTTTTGTGCGGGAAAGCGGCTCTTGACAAAGACTAGTAATATGCTAGTATATAAACATATATTTATATAAAGAGGTGCTTATGAAAGCTGATACGTTCACCCCGGGCTGCGGCGAACGGCATACGGGCGGGGAGCGCGAAGAGGAACTCCGCACAAGATTGACAGGCGAAAGCGAAGCGGCGCAGGCCGCGGCGGTCTTTTCTCTGCTTGCGGACCCGACGCGCGTAAGGTTGCTGTGCATGCTGGCAGACAGCGGGCTTTGCGTTTGCGAGATGTCGGATCTGCTCGGTATGAGCCAGCCCGCCGTATCGCATCATCTGCGCGTGCTGCGCCGCTGTGATGCAATCCGCTTTCGAAAGGACGGGCAGCGCACCATCTATTTCATCAGCGGCAACACCGTCGGCGATACGATCAGGCGGCTGCTGCAGACATCCGGGTGCGGAAAGGTATGATATGATGCTGAACCAACTCAAGGAACCGAAAACAAAATGCAAATACTGCGGGCTTGACGCGGAACACTGCGTATGCGTGAAGACTGAAAAGAATATAAAAACCAAAGCGGGCACACGATTGACGCGCAAAGATAACGTTTGCCAGGCGGATTCCTGCGGCGGGGATTGCTCCTGCGCGCATTCTTATCCGGCGGCGCCGCTTGGGGCGGACGGTCAGAAAACACATTCGCGCGTGATCGATGCGGACAAGGTTCAGATCGTGGTGTTGTGCGCCGCGGCGGCTCTGCTCGCCGCCAGTTTCTTCACGGAAGGATGGCTGCAAGGCGGATTGCGCATGTTTGCTTACCTTGCCGCCGGATACGAGGTGCTCATACGCGCGGCGGCGGGGATTGCAAAAGGACGGGTTTTCGATGAAAACGTGTTGATGAGCTTAGCTACCATCGGCGCGATCGCGCTCGGCGACTACGCAGAGGCGGCTGCGGTCATGATCTTCTACGGCGTCGGGGAAGGGCTGCAATCGGCGGCGGTTCGAAACAGCCGGGCGCGCATCGCGGACGCTGTGGAACTGCATCCCGACAAAGCGCGCCGCGTCGTAAACGGCGTGCAATACGAAGTGAAACCGGAAGAGATTGTACCCGGCGAAACCATACTCGTCAAGCCGGGCGAGCGCATTCCGCTCGACGGAGAGGTAACAAATGGTGAAAGTATGCTGGACGTTTCCATGTTAACAGGAGAGCCCAAACCCATGCATGCCGGACCGGGCGCCGGCGTTTCAGCCGGCGCGCTCAACACGAGCGGGCCGCTGACCATACAGGTCACGAAGCCCGCAGCGGATTCTTCGACGAGCCGGCTGCTGCGCGCCGTGGAAGACGCGACGCGGAACAAACCGCAAATCGAGCGGTTTATCTCGCGCTTTTCACGCTACTACACGCCGGCCGTCATCGGCGCGGCTGCGCTTGTCGCGGTTTTGCCGCCGTTGTTCGGCGCGGGGGCGTGGAACGAGTGGATCCGCCGCGCGTTGATCTTTCTGGTGATTTCGTGCCCCTGCGCGCTGGTGCTGAGCATTCCGCTGACGTTTTTTGCGGGGCTGGCGATCACGTCCAAAGCGGGCGTTCTGTTCAAGGGCGCGGACGCGCTGGAGAATCTGCCGCGTATCGGCGCCGCCGTATTCGACAAGACCGGCACGCTGACGGAGGGAAAATTTGAGGTGCTGTCCGTCGAGAGCGTGTCCCTGCCGCGGAAGGAACTGCTCGCGCTTGCGTCCGCCGCGGAACAGCACAGCCTGCACCCCGCCGCCGTCGCCATTGCGCGGGCGGATACGATGGGGCTGACCGCCGAAAACATGCGGGAGCTCGCGGGCATGGGGGTCGTCGCCGACGTCGGCGGAAGAAGCGTCGCGGTCGGCAGCCGCGCGATGATGCGCGACCTGGGAATCGACACCGATACGGACGCGAACATCATCGTCGCAATCGACGGCGTATACGCCGGGTCGATCCGCATTGGAGACCGCGTGAAGGAGAGCGCCGCGCCCGCAATGGATCAGATGCGTAAACTGATCGGATATACGGCCATCCTCACCGGAGACAATGAAGCGGACGCGCGGGCGGTCGCCCGTCAGGTTGGCGTTTCGGACGTATTCGCCTCGCTCCGGCCGGAAGATAAACTCGCCGTGATCCGCGAAATTCAAAAAAAGCATGGTAAAACGCTGTTTCTCGGAGACGGAATGAACGACGCGCCGGTGCTCGCGGGCGCGGATATCGGCGTCGCCGTCGGTCTCGGCGGCACGGACATGGCGGCGGACGCGGCGGACGCGCTGCTGCTGACCCATGACCTGACCCGCCTGCCGTTTGCGGTGTTTGCCGCAAAACGCACCATACGCAAGGCGAGAAGCAATATCGCCATCGCGCTCGGTATCAAGACCGCGGCGCTCGTGCTCGGTGCGCTGGGGATAGCGGGTATGTGGATTGCGATACTCGCGGACGTGGGCGCGGCGCTCATCTGCGTGCTGAACACCATGACGCTGTTTGCCGTATCAAAACGGCTGAACGGATAAATCTTTCCTTATATATATAGTATCAGGTAGTATCAGGCTGAAACGCGCCGGAAAAACACGGCGCGTTTCGCTTGCCGGGATTGGCGGATTGTGATATACTTCGCGGGCGCCGTCCTCCTCCTGAGGGCGGTTTGGTCGAAGAAAACCGGGAAAAATCCCGTATCCGGGTAAAAAAGTCCGGAAATCCTGAAATTTCTTCTTGCAATCCCTGTTTCAACCGTGTAGAATAAATCTGTTCGCGCCGCAAAAGGCGAAACTTTTGTGCGCGAAGGGAAGAACGGAAGGTTGCCGGTTCTGCCATCCGGGTAATTTCCGCTCAGACCCAACGTCCGCAGAGCGGGCGAGGGTGAGTTCTCAGAGCGATTCGTGCAGTCCCGAACGAGCATAGAGCACAGCCGAAAGGCTGCGCCTGCCTTATGAAGAAGGAAACACACGGCTTTGTGTACCGCCCTATTATGAAGGAGGATATCAATAACATGGCAAACAGAATTCGCATCAAGCTCAAGGCGTACGAAAGCTCCCTGATCGACCAGAGCGCGGAGAAGATCGTCGAAACCGCCAAGAGAACCGGCGCGCAGATCAGCGGCCCGATCCCCCTGCCGACGGAAACGGAAATCGTAACCATCCTGCGCGCAACCCACAAGTATAAAGATTCGCGCGAACAATTCGAGATGCGCACGCATAAGCGTCTGATCGACATTCTCCAGCCGTCTTCCAAGACCGTAGACGCGCTGATGAAGCTTGATCTCCCCGCCGGCGTCGACATCGAGATCAAACTGTAAATAATCGGAGGTAACCATGAAAAAAGCCATTTTGGGCAAAAAGATCGGTATGACGCAGATGTTCCGAGCTGACGGTACCATGATCCCCGTGACAGTCATACAAGCCGGTCCCTGCCCTGTCATCCAGAAAAAGACCGTCGGGACCGACGGATACGAAGCTGTCCAGGTCGGCTACGGAGAGATTCGCGAGAAGCTCGTCAACAAGCCGAAAACGGGGCATTTTGCCAAAGCGGGCGTGAAACCCCTCCGTTATATGAGAGAGTTCAAGCTCGACGACGCCGCAGGGTACGAAGTCGGCCAGGTTATCAAGGCGGAACTGTTCGCCGAAGGCGACAAGATCGACGTTAAGGGCACGAGCAAGGGCAAGGGCTTTCAGGGCGTTATCAAACGCCACAACCAGCACCGCAGCAAGATGACGCACGGTTCGCATTATCACCGCGGCGTCGGCTCGCTGAGCGCGTGTTCCAGCCCGTCGCGCGTATTCAAGAGTAAAAACCTTCCCGGCCACATGGGGCACGAGACGGTTACGATTCAGAACCTCGAAATCGTGCGCGTGGACGCCGAGCGGGACCTGCTCTTAATCAAGGGCGCGGTTCCCGGCCCGAAGGGCGGCCTCGTTTCCGTAACGAGCACCGTGAAGTAAGGAGGAGCAAGAGAATGCCTAAAGTAGCAATTGTCGATATTACCGGCAAACAAGTCGGCGAATACGAGCTCTCCGAAAACACTTTTGGACAGCCTGTCAACGCATATGTTCTCCACGAGGTCGTCAAGGCGCACCTGGCCAACTGCCGCCAGGGCACGCAGAGCGCCCTCACCCGCGCGGAAGTCCGCGGCGGCGGCATCAAGCCCTGGCGCCAGAAGGGAACCGGACGCGCCCGTCAGGGTTCCACCCGTTCGCCACAGTGGCGTCACGGCGGCGTGGTGTTCGCACCCAAGCCCCGCGATTACAGCATCCGCGTGAACAAGAAAGTCAAGCGCGTCGCGATGAAGTCCGCGCTGTCCGGCAAGGTTCTCGACAGCGAACTCATTCTGTTCAACGAGCTTACACTCAAGGCGCCGAAGACCAAGGAAATGGTCAAGGTTCTCGAAGCCGTCAAAGCCGACAAGGCGCTCATCGTCCTGCCGGAACCCAACGCCGACGTCGAGCGCGCAGCGCGCAACATCCCCGGCGTGAAGACCACGCTGGTCGGCACCCTGAGCGTATACGAGATTCTCAAGTACAAGATGCTGATCCTCACCGAAGCGTCTGCCAAGAAGATCGAGGAGGTGTACGCGTAATGAAGAGCCCGTATGACATCATCAAAAAGCCGGTTCTGACCGAGAAGTCCTACGATCAGTTCGCGGATAAGACCTACACGTTCGAAGTTGCCAAGACCGCCAACAAGATCGAGATCAAGAAGGCCGTCGAAGAGGCGTTCGGCGTGCAGGTTGAAAGCGTTCACACACTCAACAGCGACGGCAAGATGCGCCGCCAGGGCGCGACCAAAGGCCGCACGCCTAGCAGCAAAAAGGCCTACGTGAAGCTCAAGGAGAACTCCAAAGGCATCGAGTTCTTCGACAGCATCTCGCAGTAAGGAGGACGAACAATGGGTATCCGCAAGATCAACCCGACGACGCCCGGACAGCGCTTCATGACGGTTTCCTCGTTTGAGGAAATCACGAAGAAAACGCCGGAACGCTCGCTCGTCGAAGATAAGAAAAAGAACGCCGGCCGCAACGTAAGCGGCAAGATCACCGTCCGCCACCAGGGCGGCGGCGCGCGCCAGAAGTACCGCATCATCGACTTCAAGCGCAACAAGGACAACGTCCCCGCGAAGGTCTTTGCCATCGAGTACGACCCAAACCGCTCGGCGAATATCGCGCTGCTGCACTATCGTGACGGCGAGAAACGCTACATCATCGCGCCGCTCGGACTCACTGTGGGCGACATGATCGTCTCCGGAGAAACCGCCGACATCAAGGTAGGAAACGCGCTGCCGATTTCCAATATTCCGGTAGGCACCATGATCCACTGCATCGAGCTCAAGCCCGGCAAGGGCGCGCAGCTGGTCCGCTCCGCGGGCAACGCGGCGCAGCTCATGGCAAAGGAAGGCGCATACGCGCAGGTTCGCCTGCCCAGCGGCGAAGTACGGCTCATCCCGATTAACGCCAAGGCGACGATCGGCCAGGTCGGCAACATCGACCACGGCAACATCCAGATCGGCAAAGCCGGCCGCAAGCGCCACATGGGCGTCCGCCCGACGGTGCGCGGCAGCGTCATGAACCCCTGCGACCACCCGCACGGCGGCGGCGAGGGCAAGAGCCCGATCGGCCGTCCCGGCCCGGTGACACCCTGGGGCAAGCCCGCGCTCGGTTACAAGACGCGCAAGCACAAGAACCCGACAGACAAGTATATCGTACGCCGCAGCAACGGCGGCGGGAAATAAAGGGAAGAGGAAGGAGATAGACAATGAGCAGATCGGTTAAAAAAGGCCCGTTCATCAGCGAACGCCTTATAGCCCGCATTCAGGCGATGAACGCGAGCGGGAAAAAGACCGTCGTCAAGACGTGGTCCCGCGCCTCCACCATCTTCCCCGATATGGTTGGACACACCATCGCGGTACATGACGGCAGGAAACACGTGCCGGTATATATTACCGAAGAAATGGTCGGCCATAAGCTCGGCGAATTCGCGCCGACACGCACGTTCAGAGGACACAGGGGTTCCGAGAAGTCCTCTTCTGCAAGGTAAGGAGGAGCGAAGCAAATGGCAACCAGAATCAGAGAAAAGACGGCCAGGCGCGCGGAAAACGCGGATAAGCGCCCGCACGCGACCGCAAAATACATCCGCATCTCTACGCGCAAGGTGAAAGCCGTGATCGATCTCATCCGCGGCAAGAGCGTCAGGGAAGCCGAAGCCATCCTGCTCTACACGCCGAAGTCGGCGACCGAGCCGGTGGCAAAGCTGCTCAAGAGCGTCGTAGCGAACGCGGAGAACAACCTTGACCTCAACCGCGAAGAACTCTACGTCGCCGAGATCTATGCAAACCAGGGCCCGACCCTGAAGCGCTACAGACCAAGGGCGCACGGCCGCGCGAGCTCGATACGCAAGCGTACGAGCCACATCACGGTCATACTGGATCAGGCGAAGTAAGGAGGAAAAAGCTATGGGTCAGAAAGTAAATCCGAACGGCTTCCGCGTCGGCGTCATCAAGGACTGGAACACCCGCTGGTACGCCTCCAAGAAGGACTTCGCAGATTTCCTCGTCGAGGATCGCAAGATCCGCGACTTCGTGAAAAAGAAGTACTTCATGGCCAGCATTTCGCGCATCGAGATCGACCGCGCGGCGGGCAAGATTACGCTGAGCATCTTCACCGCGCGTCCCGGCCTTCTGATAGGCAAAGGCGGCGCCGGCATCGAAGTGATCAAGGAAGACATCAGAAAGACGATCGGCAAGGACGTAAACGTCAATATCATGGAGATCCGTGATCCGGACGCGGACGCCCAGCTGGTTGCGGAAAATATCGCGTCCCAGCTCGAGAAACGCATCAGCTTCAGGCGTGCTTTAAAGCAGGCGATGGGCCGCGCGATGCAGAAAAACAGCGTTAAGGGTATCAAGCTCATGGTTTCCGGCCGTCTCGGCGGCGCGGAAATTGCCAGAAGCGAAGGTTACCACGACGGTTCCATCCCGCTGCAGACCATGCGCGCGGACATCCAGTACGGCTTCGCGGAAGCGAAGACCACTTACGGCCGCATCGGCTGCAAGGTCTGGATCTACAAGGGCGAACTGCTCGGTAAGCGCGGCGCTTCCGAGAAGCGCGTGGAAGGGGGCAAATAACCATGTTGATGCCGAAAAGAGTAAAACGGCGCAGGGTTTTCCGCGGCCGTATGAAAGGCAAGGCCAACCGCGGCAACACGATCACCTACGGCGAATACGGCCTGATGGCTGTGGAGCCGAGCTGGATTACAAGCCAGCAGATCGAAGCCGCCCGTGTCGCCATGACGCGTTATATCAAGCGCGGCGGCCAGGTCTGGATCAAGATTTTCCCCGACAAACCCGTCACCGAAAAGCCCGCCGAAACCCGCATGGGCAGCGGCAAGGGCTCCCCGGAATACTGGGTTGCAGTCGTAAAGCCGGGCCGCATCCTCTTTGAGATTGCGGGCGTCGATTACGAAACCGCCAGCGAGGCGCTCCGTCTCGCGATGCACAAACTTCCGCTCAAATGTAAAGTCGTGCGGAAGGAAACCGAAAAGGGTGGTGAAACCGATGAAGGCAAATAAGTTTCGCGAAATGACCAACGACGCGCTTGCCGCTCAGGAAAAAGAGCTCAAGAGCGAGCTGTTCAACCTTCGCTTTCAGTCGGCTACCGGCGGGCTCGCCAATCCCCAGCGGATCGGCGAGTGCAAGAAGGATATCGCCAGGGTAAAGACGATCATTCGCGAGCGCGAGCTTGCGAAGGCCGCCGAGTAACGGGAAGGAGGACAGAGAATATGGAACAAAGAGGCTACAGAAAGACCCGTATCGGCATGGTCGTCAGCGACAAGATGGACAAGACCGCCGTCGTCGCCACCAAGACCAAGGTCCGCCACCCGTTGTATGGCAAGATGGTCAACCGCACCCGTAAGTTCAAAGTTCACGACGAAGAGAACCAGTGCGGCATCGGCGATACAGTAAAGATTATGGAAACGCGCCCCATCAGCAAGGACAAGCGGTGGCGCCTCGTTGAAATCGTCGAGAAGGCGAAGTAACGATTGGAGGAACTGGGAATATGATTCAACCGCAAACCAGATTAAAGGTCGCGGACAACAGCGGCGCGAAGGAAATCATGTGCATTCGCGTGCTGGGCGGTTCCTACCGTAAGTCCGCCAATATCGGCGATGTGATCGTGGCCAGCGTCAAGTCCGCATCTCCGGGCGGCGCGGTCAAGAAAAAGGATGTCGTTCGCGCGGTCATCGTGCGCACGGTATCCGGCGTACAGCGCCCGGACGGCAGCTATATCCGTTTCGACGACAACGCCGCCGTTATTCTCAACGAACAAAAGCAGCCGCGCGGCACGCGTATCTTCGGGCCGGTGGCGAGAGAACTTCGTGAAAGGGACTATATGAAAATCGTGTCCCTCGCACCGGAAGTACTGTAAAGGAGGAGCATGACATGAGCAGCTTAAACGTCAAAAAAGGCGATACCGTCGTTGTCATCTCCGGCAAAGACAAGGGGAGAAAGGGTAAGATCCTCATTGCGCACCCCGATGACGAGCGCGTCGTCGTGCAAGGCGCGGCGATGGTTACCCGCCACGTCAAGCCCCGCAAGCAGGGCCAGCCCGGCGGCCGCATTGAAAAGGAAGGCAATATCCATGTTTCCAACGTCATGCTGGTCTGCCCCAAGTGCGACAAGCCGACCCGCGTCGCCCATAAGATCAAGGAAATCGAGATCTCCGGCGAGAAGAAGAAAAAGAGCGTCCGCGTGTGTAAAAACTGCGGAAAAGTGATAGATTAAGGCGGAAGGAGGAACTGACAAGTGGCAACGAAGAAAGACATTGAAACCGTAACGGATGCGGCGGAAACAACCGCTGAAACCGTCGAAAAAGAAGTAAAAAAAGTCGCGAAAAAGGCAGCTCCGAAGGCCGCCAAAACAGCAAAAACCACGGAAACGGCAGCCGAACCGGTCGTAAAAGAAGCGAAAAAGACGACCAAGAAGGCGGCTCCGAAAGCCGCCGCGGCAGCCGAACCGGCCGCAGAAGAAGTCAAGAAGACGACCAAGAAGGCGGCTCCGAAAGCCGCTGCGGCAGCCGAAACGACCGCGGAAACAGTGAAAAAGACGGCCAAGAAGGCGGCTCCTAAAGCCGCTGCGGCAGCCGATACGGACGCGGAAGAAGCGAAAAAGACCGTTAAGAAAGCGGCTCCCAAGGCTGCCGAACCGGCCGAAACCGTAGCCAAGGCCGAGGAGAAGTCCGAAGCACCTGCGAAACCGGAGAAAAAAGCGGAGGCGCCCAAACCCGAAAAGAAACCCGAAAAGAAAGCCAAGAGCGATAAGGGCGAGATGAAGAAACTCGAAGGCACGCCGCGGCTCAAGCAGCGCTACATGGACGAGGTCGCTCCGGTGATGCGCACGAAGTTCGGGTATACGAACGTCATGCAGACGCCTCGCCTTGAGAAGGTTATCATCAATATGGGGCTCGGCGCCGAAAAGGACAACCCCAAAGGCATCGAAGCGGCCATCACGGAACTCGGCATCATCGCCGGCCAGAAAGCGGTCGTCACCCGCGCGAAAAAGAGCGTCGCGAACTTCAAGGTTCGCGAAGGCATGACCATCGGCGCGAAGGTCACGCTCCGCGGCAACCGGATGTATTACTTCGTCGACAAGCTCTTCAACATCGTTCTGCCCCGCGTGCGCGACTTCAGAGGCGTGTCCGACAAGGCGTTTGACGGACGCGGCAACTACGCGCTGGGTCTCAAGGAACAGCTGATCTTCCCGGAGGTCAACTACGACGACGTCGACAAGGTCCGCGGCATGAACGTTGTGTTCGTCACGAGTGCGAAGACCGACGAAGAGTGCAAAGAGCTGCTTTCGCAGCTCGGCATCCCGTTTGCGCAGGGCTGATAAGGGAGGAAGGCAAAATAATGGCAAAGACAAGCATGAAATTAAAGCAGGCGCGCGAGCCGAAGTTCAGCACCCGTGCTTATACCCGCTGCCGCATCTGCGGCCGGCCCCACTCGGTTCTGCGCAAGTATGGCATCTGCCGCATCTGCTTCCGCGAACTGGCGTATAAAGGCGAAATACCCGGCGTACGCAAAGCAAGCTGGTAAAGGAGGAGACGAACATGACAGATACCATTGCTGATATGCTCACCCGTGTCCGCAACGCGCTGATTGCGAAGCATGATTCTGTGGATATCCCCGCCTCCACGATGAAGAAGGCGATCGCGCAGATCCTCGTGGACGAAGGATACATCAAGAGCTTCGACGTCATCGCCAACGGCGAGAAGAAGACGATCCGCATCCAGCTGAAGTACGGCCCCAACAAGCAGCGCGTCATCGTCGGCATCAAGCGCATCTCGCGCCCCGGCCTTCGCGTTTACGCGCGCAAGGACGAAATGCCAAAGGTCCTCGGTGGCCTGGGCATCGCGATTGTTTCCACCTCCCGCGGCGTCATGACCGACCGGGAAGCGCGCAAACAGGGCGTCGGCGGCGAAGTACTGGCCTACGTTTGGTAAGAAGACGGCGCGCATGCAAGGCCTGAATCCGGAATTTCTGGAAAGGCACGGGCAAGCACCGCCGCACGATATTACACAAAAGGAGAAAACAACATGTCTCGTATCGGAAAACTTCCGGTCAGCATCCCTGCCGGAGTGACAATCACGGTCGGAGACGGCAACGTCGTCACCGTGAAAGGTCCGAAAGGCACGCTCACCGAAAAAGTCTCCACGGAGATGGTGATCGAGCAGGATAAGGGCGTGCTCACCGTGAAACGCCCCAGTGACGACAAGCGCCACCGCGCGCTGCACGGCCTCACCCGCACGCTCATCAACAACATGGTTCTGGGCACGACGGACGGCTATGAGAAGAAGCTTGAAATCGTCGGCGTCGGTTATAAGGCGCAGATTCAGGGCACCACCCTGGTGATCAACGTCGGTTACTCCCATCCTGTGAACTTCCCCGCACCCGAGGGCATCAGCTTTGAAGTCCCCGCGCCGACGAAGATCACGATCAAGGGCATCAACAAGCAGAAGGTCGGCCAGGTGGCCGCAGACATCCGCGCGGTGCGTCCGCCGGAGCCCTATAAGGGCAAAGGCATTCGCTATGAGAACGAGGTCGTTCGCCGCAAGGAAGGCAAGACCGGTAAGTAAAGCAGGAAGGAGTGACGAAAGATGTTTAATAAAATCGATAAAAACGCGATTCGCGCGGCTCGTCATTACCGCCAGCGCAGGAACATCGTGGGCAGCGCGGAACGTCCCCGTTTGAACGTATACCGCAGCACCACGCACATCTATGCGCAGGTGATCGACGACGCGGCGGGAAACACCTTGGTCGCAGCTTCCACTTTGGACGCCGAAATCAAGGGTAAGCTCAAAGGCAAGAGCAAGGTCGAGCAGGCCGCTCTCGTCGGAGAACTCATCGGCGCGCGCGCCAAGGCGAAGGGGGTTTCCAAGGTCGTATTCGACCGCGGCGGCTATCTCTACACCGGACGCGTTGCCGCGCTGGCGGACGGCGCTCGCAAAGCCGGGCTGGACTTCTAAGGAGGAAAGAACATGCAAAACAACAGGAGATTCGAAAGAGAACCCTCCGAATTCAAAGAGCGCCTCGTTTCCATCAACCGCGTCGCGAAGGTCGTCAAGGGCGGCAAGAACTTCCGGTTCACCGCGCTGATGGTCGTCGGGAACGAAAAAGGCAAGGTAGGCGTCGGACTCGGCAAGGCTGCTGAAATTCCCGAAGCGGTTCGCAAGGGCGTCGAGGACGCCAAGCGCCATATGATCGAAGTCCCCATCACTGGCACGTCGATTCCTCACGCCGTGGAAGGGAAGTTCGGCAAAGGCCACGTCCGCATGCTGCCCGCCGAAGAGGGCGCCGGCGTTATCGCGGGCGGCCCCGCGCGCGCCGTGCTTGAGATGGCAGGCATCCGCGACATCCGCACGAAGTCTTACGGCTCCAACAATCCCGGCAACTGCGTGAAAGCCACGATCAACGGCTTGAGCCAGCTGCGTACCGCGGAGCAGATCGCCAAGGCTCGCGGCAAAACTGTAGAAGAAATCCTGGGTTAAGGAGGACGCGACAATGGCGAAAGCAAAAGCGGCGGAGGCCAAAACACTCAAAATCACGCTTGTGAAAAGCCCGATTGGTTGCCTGAAAGACCAACAGGCAACGATCGTCGCGTTGGGCCTGAAGAAGCTCAACAGCACCGTTACCCAGCCGGATAACGCCTGTACGCGCGGCAAGATCTTTAAGGTCAAACACCTGGTATCGGTGGAAGAAGTTTAAGGCAGGAGGACGTGCATCATGAAACTCCATGAATTATCGCCCGCCCCCGGTTCGGTCAAGACCAAGAAGCGCGTCGGTCGCGGTACCGGCAGCGGCATTGGCAAGACCTCCACAAAGGGGCATAAGGGCCAGAAAGCGCGCAGCGGAAGCAAGAAAAACGGGTTTGAAGGCGGCCAGATGCCGTTGACCCGCCGCCTGCCCAAGCGCGGCTTTACCAACATCTTTGCGAAAGAATACACGATTATCAACGTTTCCGACCTTGACAGGTTGGAGAACGGCACCGTAGTGACGGCTGATATGCTCAAAAAAGAGGGCCTCATCAGCAAGATCGAAAAAGACGGCCTGAAGGTTTTGGGCGGCGGCGAGCTGACGAAGAAACTGGACGTGAAAGCGGCGAAGTTCTCTCAATCCGCTCAGACTGCGATCAAAGCCGCGGGAGGAAGTGTTGAGGTGATCGGCTGATGTTCCAGACATACGTCAACGCGTTTAAGATCAAAGAGATCCGCAAGAAGATTCTCATAACGCTTCTGCTGATCGTGATCTATCGGCTCGGAAGCTTTATTCCGATCCCCGGCGTCAACACGGAGCTTTTAAAAACCGCCGTCGCGTCATACGACATACTGGGCTTTCTCGATCTGCTCACCGGCAGCTCGTTCAGCCAGTTCACGATCTTTGCGATGGGCATTTCGCCCTACATCAACGCGTCGATCATCATGCAGCTGCTCACGATTGCGATTCCGTCGCTGGAGCGGTTGAGCAAGGAAGAGGACGGCCGCGCCAAGGTTGAGAAGATCACCCGCTATACCG
This sequence comes from Christensenellaceae bacterium, assembly GCA_963675855.1. Classification (GTDB taxonomy): domain Bacteria; phylum Bacillota; class Clostridia; order Christensenellales; family CAG-138; genus UBA7703. Next base: position 2,336,073 of record OY776633.1, on the reverse strand, counting down.
GCGTCGCGCTGGCGATGGTACAGTCCATCGGCATCTTCATCGGCCTCGGCGAAGGGTACCTCGTAGACACCAGCTTTTGGACGTATGCCACCATCGGCATCTGCGCGACGGCCGGCACGGCGTTTCTCATGTGGCTCGGCGAGCGCATTACGGAGAACGGCATCGGCAACGGCATATCGATGCTGATCTTTGCGTCCATCGTTTCGCGCGTGCCAAAGACGCTCATCAGCCTCGGCGAACAGCTCTGGGTCGGCACGCTGCCGATCTGGCAGCTGCTCATCCTCGCGGTGATCGTCGTCGGCCTCATCACGATGGTTACGCATGTGGACCAGGCGCAGCGCCGCATCCCGGTGCAGTACGCCAAGCGCGTTGTAGGCCGCAAGATGTACGGCGGACAAAGCACTTATCTTCCGATCAAGGCGAACTCCAACGGCGTTCTCCCGCTGATCTTCGCGCTCACGTTCCTCCAGTTCCCGGGCATGATCGCCCAGTTCTGGCCGAACAGCTCGTTTTACGGTTTCTATCAGACGTACCTCGGAACGGGCAGCGCGGTGTATTACATCATTTATGCGCTGTTGATCGTGGGCTTCGGGTTCTTCTACTCGAGCGTGACGTTCAACCCCATCGAGATGTCGAAGAACCTCCAGCAGAACGGCGGCTTCATTACGGGCATCCGCCCCGGCAAGCCGACGAGCGACTATCTGGGCAAGATATCCGGACGGCTGACGCTGTTTGGGTCTCTCTTCCTCGCGGTGGTCGCCATCGCACCGCAGCTCGCGATGCACGGCATGGCCGAGTCCAACGCGTTCGGCGCGACCAGCGTACTGATTATGGTCAGCGTCGCCCTCGAGACGACGAACCAGCTGGAGAGCCATATGCTCATGCGGCACTACAAGGGCTTCCTCAACTGACAGAGCGCTTCATCCGCAGCCAACGGCTCGCGGCAGGAATTTGCGGACGCGGGCGTGCCGGTTAAACCGGCGCGCCGGTTCCGCGGTTTTCGCAGCGGCGGGACAAGAAGCGGGCGGCGGAGCGGAACGAGCGGCGTTCGGCGAATGGCGAGAACGCGCTTTACCGGAGGAATCGCAATGAAACTGATCTTTTTGGGCCCGCCGGGGGCGGGAAAAGGAACGCAGGCGGCGAAGATCGCCGAACGATACAACATTGCGCACATCTCGACCGGTGATATGCTGCGAGCCGAGATGCGTGAAGGGACCGAACTGGGCAAAGCGGCAAAAGACCTGATGGAGCGCGGCGAGCTCGTGCCGGACGATGTCATACTGGGTATGGTGAAAAACCGTATCCAACAGGACGATTGTAAAAACGGATTCCTGTTTGACGGATTTCCACGTACGATCGCTCAGGCGGAAGCGCTGGAAGCCATAAGCAAGATCGATTACGTGATCAACCTCGACGTTCCGGAGGCGCGGCTCATCAGCCGCATCAGCGGGCGCAGGATATGTCCCGACTGCGGAGCGGCGCATCACGTTTCCAAGCATCCATATGAAACGTGCGAGTGCGGCGGCAAGCTGTACCAGCGCGAGGACGACAAGGAAGAAACGGTGCGCAACCGTCTCGTCGTCTACGAGCGTTCGACAAAACCGCTGATCGATTATTACGCGGAAAAAGGCCTTCTCCATACGGTGAACGGCGACGCGGCAATCGACACGGTCGACGGATGGATCCGCGCGGTGATCGATCCATGAGCGAGTATCGCGGCATCACGATAAAATCCGCCGCAGACATTGAAAAGATGGACGCCGCGGGCCGTATCGTAGAAGAAACGCTCAACCTGCTGGCAGATGCCGCTCAAATCGGCATGACGACGCAGGAACTCGACGACATCGCGAGCGCGTATATCAAAAGCCGCGGCGCACAAGCCTCGTTTCTGAACTACAACGGCTATCCGAGAAGCATCTGCACCTCGGTCAACGAACAGGTAGTCCACGGAATCCCCGGTAAGTACCGCCTCAAGGACGGGGACATTCTCTCGCTCGACGTGGGCGCGTATCTGAACGGATTCCACGGGGACGCGGCGCGCACCGTGCTCATCGGAAACGTTCCGAAGGACGTTCAAAGACTCGTCGCCGTGACGAAGGACTGCTTCTTCGAAGGCATCCGCTTCGCCAAGCCCGGCTACCGCATCTCGGACATCGCAAAAGCGGTTCAGAAGCATGCGGAGCAAAACGGCTACGGCGTAGTGCGGGATCTGATCGGACACGGGATCGGACGGCAGATGCACGAAGACCCGGAGGTGCCGAACTTCTGGGACGACACGCGCTTCGGACACGGCGCAAGGCTGGAAGCAGGCATGACCATTGCCGTCGAACCGATGATCAACATGGGCACGTTCCGCGTACACCAGCTCGGCGACGGCTGGACGGTGGTCACGGCGGACGGGAAACCTTCCGCGCATTACGAAAACACCGTATTGGTCACGGAGGGAGAACCGAGGCTTCTGACCCTGCACGAGGAGGGGAGCGCATGAACCATCCGGCGATCGGTGCGGTATGCACCTCGCGTGCCGGGCATGACAGGGGACGCGCGTTCATCGTCGTCGGCATCGTCGACGAGAACCACGTACTTGTGTGTGACGGTGAGACGCGCAAACTCTCCCGACCGAAGAAAAAGAAGCTCATGCACTTGCGCTTTGAACCGCAAAAAGCGGCGAAAATCGCAGAAAATATCGCTTCCGGACAAAAAATACTGGACGCGGATATACGAAAAGCGTTACAATTAATCGGTTACAGTACCGATTCCGGCGATGGCTCGTTGAACGGGCGGCAGAGTTCCGGACACGCTCCGGATACAGACAAACAGGAGGGATAATTTGTCAAAACAGGACGTTATTGAAGTAGAAGGTGTCGTATCGGATTCATTCCCGAACGCAATGTTCGAGGTGAAGCTTCAGAACGGGCACAAGATACTCGCGACGATTTCGGGAAAGCTTCGAATGAATTTCATTCGGATTCTGCCGGGCGACAAAGTCACCGTAGAGCTCTCCCCGTATGATTTGACGCGCGGGCGCATTACGTGGCGCGGTAAAAACTGATTTTAAAAAGAGGCAGCTCTTTTTGAAAATACAAATTGATTTTCGACGACTGGAAGCGAAAGGAGAACCACCATGAAAGTAAGACCGAGTGTAAAACCCATCTGCGAAAAGTGCAAGATCATCAAGCGCAAGGGCCGCATCATGGTTATCTGCGACAACCCCAAGCACAAGCAGAAGCAGGGCTGATTTAGGAACAAAACCGCCGGAGCGGCTGCGCAAGCCGGGTTGATTCCTGTTTGCGTTTCCGGCGGATGCTGATATATATGACAATATACGAATTTTTACGGAGGTAATGGAACGATATGGCACGTATTTCTGGTGTTGACCTTCCCAGAGACAAGCGGATCGAATACGGCTTGACCTATATCTTTGGGATCGGACACAAGACCGCCCTGCGAATATTGAGCGCAACCGGCGTCGACCCCGATGTCCGCGTACGCGACCTCGCTGAAAGCGACGTGGCGAAACTCAGGGATTACATAGACCACAACCTGAAGGTGGAGGGCGATATTCGCCGTGAAACCTCGATGAACATCAAGCGGCTGATTGAAATCGGCTGCTACCGCGGCGTGCGGCACCGCAAGGGCCTGCCGGTCCGCGGACAGAGCACGAAACAGAACGCCCGCACGCGCAAGGGTCCCAAGCGCTCGCAGGGCGGCAGAAAGAGATAAGGAGGGAAAGCGAACATGGCAAAGCAAGTGAAAAAAACGGCCACCTCGCGCAAGCGCCGCGAGCGCAAGAACATTGAGCGCGGGGCTGCGCACATCCGCTCCTCCTTCAACAACACCCTCGTAACCATCTCCGACCTGCAGGGTAACGCCCTGAGTTGGTCCAGCTCTGGTTCGCTTGGGTTCAGAGGATCGAAGAAATCCACGCCTTTTGCGGCGCAGATGGCGGCGGAGACCGCCGCGCGCGGCGCGATGGAGCACGGCCTCAAGACCGTTGAGGTCTATGTCAAGGGCCCCGGCTCCGGCCGGGAAGCGGCCATCCGCGCCCTGCAGACCGCGGGTCTGGAAGTTAACATGATCAAGGACGTGACGCCCATTCCGCACAACGGATGCCGTCCGCCCAAGCGCAGAAGAGTGTAAGGAGGAAGAGCGTTATGGCAAGATATACGGGTTCCGTCTGCAGGCAGTGTCGCAGAGAAGGCGCCAAACTTTTCCTCAAGGGCGACCGCTGTTACAGCGAAAAGTGCGCGGTTAGCAAGCGCCACACCCCTCCGGGAATGCACGGACAGGGCAGAAGGAAACAAAGCGAATACGGCATTCAGCTGCGCGAGAAGCAGAAGGTCCGCAGGGCCTACGGCGTGCTCGAGTCCCAGTTCCGCAAATATTACGACCTCGCGTCCAATATGCGCGGCATCACCGGCGAAAACATGCTTTCGCTTTTAGAGCGCAGGCTGGACAATGTGACTTACCGCCTCAACTTCGGCGAATCGCGCCCCATGGCGCGTCAGATGGTGACGCACGGCCACATTCTCGTAAACGGAAAGAAAGTCGACATCGCTTCTTACCTCGTGAAGGCCGGAGACGTGGTCTCCGTGCGCGAGAAGAGCGCGAACGTCGAAGTATTCAAGACCCTCAAAGAGCAGGGCGCGGCCAGAACGGTACCGAAATGGCTCGAACTGGACGCCGAAAAGCTCACCGGTAAGGTCGTCGCTCTTCCGGCACGCGACGATATCGACTTGACGATCGAAGAGCATCTCATCGTTGAGTACTACTCCAGGTAAGCCAAGCTGATTTGGCGAACCGCAACAGACAAACCGAAGGAGGGTAATAAATGCTGGAGATCGAAAAGCCCAAACTCGAATGTGTGGAACTGACGGAAGACTACGGCAGGTTCGTCGTCGAGCCGTTGGAGCGCGGATTCGGCACTACGCTCGGCAATTCCATGCGCCGCGTATTGCTCTCGAGCCTGCCCGGTGTGGCGGTGACGAGCGTACGTTTTGACGGCGTACTCCATGAGTTTTCCATCATCGAGGGCGTAAAGGAAGACATCACCGAGATCGTACTCAACCTCAAAGAGCTGTGCTGCAAACTATACAGCGACGGCCCGAAAAAGGTAATTATCGAAGCTGCGGGCGAATGCGAGGTAAAGGCCAAGGACATCCTGCCGGATTCCGACGTCGTAATCGTCAACCCCGAACTGCACATCGCGACGCTTGACAAGGGCGCGAAACTCCATATGGAGATCATGCTAGAACACGGCCGCGGCTACGTTCCGGTAGAGCGCAACAAGCGCAGCGATATGCCCATCGGCGAGATCGCCGTCGATTCGATATTCACGCCGATTGAAAAGGTGAACTTCACCGTTGAAAATACGCGTGTCGGCCAGATTACGGACTTCGACAAGCTCACGCTCGAAATCTGGACGAACGGGAGCATCAAGCCGGACGAGGCCGCAAGCCTCGCGGCCAAGATTCTCACCGAGCATCTGACGCTCTTTATCAACCTCACCGACCATGTCGTCGGCGTGGAAATCCTCGTGGAGAAAGAAGAGAGCAAGAAGGAACGGATCCTCGAGATGAACATCGAAGATCTCGACCTCTCCGTCCGCTCTTACAACTGCCTTAAGCGCGCGGGCATCAACACGGTTGAAGAGCTCGTTCAGCGCGACGAGGAAGAGATGATGAAGGTACGTAACCTCGGCCGGAAATCGCTCGAAGAAGTTCAGGCAAAACTGAGTGCGCTGGGTCTGTCGCTTCGCGCACATGATGAATAATTAGGAGGAAGCACAATGGCGAACCGCAAACTGGGTAAGCCCTCTGATCAGCGAGTCGCTCTTTTGAGGAATCAGACTACGGCGCTGCTCTGGAACGGCAAGGTTATTACGACCGAAGCAAGGGCCAAGGAGATCCGCTCGATTGCCGAAAAGCTCATCACGCTGGCCGTCAGGGAATACGATAACAGCCAGACCATAGAGAAGGAGTCCCGCAACGAAAAGTCGCAGGTCATCACGCGCGAAGTCGTTAACGATAAGCCGAGCAAACTCGCCGCGCGCCGCGCGATCATGGCGTACGTCTACGACGTGCCCGCGCCGAGAGAGAAGAAAGAGAGCAAGAGCGAGTACGCCGAGCGCACAAAAGAGCGCAGGCATCCCGTTGTCGAGAAGCTCTTTCAGGACATTGCGCCGAAGTATGCAAAACGCGCCGAATCCGGCAGCAAAGGCGGCTATACGCGCATGTATAAGCTCGGACCGCGCCGCGGGGACGCCGCGGAGATGGTCGTGCTCGAACTGGTCGACTGATCAAGCGCAACTGCAAAGAGACACAAAACCCCGACCGGAACGGCCGGGGTTTTTTTATTGATCAGCAGGCAGATGCGCCTTACGCTTCCAGCAGCTCGCAGCGGGAGCGAAACTCGACGCATTCCGGGTCGAGTATGATTCCGCCGCGGATGACGCAGGCGGACTCCAGCGCGGGCAACGGCCTGCCGGTAATCAGCGAATCGACATACGGCGAAAAGTGACGGCTGAGTATTTCACTCACCGTTCGGTAGGCGATGGCGGGCGTGTTGTCCACCGCGTAGTGCAGCACGCCGTCTACGGTATAAACGGGGTCGTCGAACGTGGTTGCGCGGGAAGTTTCAATTTCCATGCACGGATCGCAGCTGACGTCTATGATCATGCTGCCGCGTTTGAGCCGCTTCAGGTCCGTCCGGTAGATCAGCCGGTCCTCGCGGCACACGTCCCATCTGACGCAGTTGACCAGTACGTCGTACTCTGTCATGCGCTCGCGAAACAACTGCTCGAGCTTGCGCGGGAAGACGTCAACCTTCGCGCCGAGCCCGCTGAGGATGCGGTGCGCGCCGCGCGCCGTCATACCGTTGCCGATGATGGCGACGCGGCAGTCGTACGGCATGCGCCCGTAATGGCTGAAGGCGTGCAGCACGGCGGTCTCGCCCGCTAGCTCGCGGTTTCTATAAAAGATGTAACGGCCTTTTTCGTGGATGTTTTCCCACGCAAAAACCGTGTGGCACCCCGCGACCGCGGCGTCGGTAAAATCGGTTTTCTGAACGATGTGCGCCCAGCCGATCAGCGTTTTTGCCGGGGTGATATACGGCATAATGTCCGTATCGCCCAGCTTGACGTCGACGATGACGTCGCTTTTCAACACCTGCCTGCGGAGCGCGACGGACGCGCCTTCACTGATGTAATCCGCATCGGAATAACCGAGCGCGTCGCCGTATCCGCTCTCTACGACGAGCCTGGAGCGGTGTTCGATGCGCCGGATATCCTGCGGGATCAGCGCGCGGCGGCGTTCGTTGTTTTTATGGCTGACGACGTATCCGATTGTCTTCATGCAGGACCTCCTTCGAGCGAAACGCGATTGGCCAAATACCTCCATCAAAGTAAAGATTGAGATGAATATGGCTGGCGAACTCCGTGCTATTTACTTTATTACGCAAACGAGATGAAATGGCTGGTGAATTCCGTACTATTTACCTATTAATATTACAATTTAATTTTATCGTATATTGCCTACTTCGTCAATGCGCTAGGGCGTGTTGAAATCGCGTCGGGTGTGCGCAGGTACGGGCATGATACGAGGCATCCGGATTGTAACTTTTTTTGGAATAAAAATGGCTTTCTTTTTTTCATCCCTGCGCTGTGATATAATGATTGCCACGTGAGGTTTCTAACAGACATGATTGGAAAATCGATAAAAATCATCGTCATCTGCATACTTGCCGCGGCGCTGGCGCCGCTTTTCGTTGCATGCTCCGCGCTGGACAGTTCCGAGCAGGGTACGCTCGTAGTCAATGAGATCGTATCCAGCAACACCCGCTCTCTGGTCGACGAGACGCTCGGCACACCGGACTGGATCGAACTCTATAACGCCGGAAACGCGCCGCTCGATCTGTCCGGATACGGCGTTTCGGACAATATGCGAAACCTGCATAAATTCGTCGTTCCGGACGGAACCGTATTAGAGGCGGGGGAATACCTCGTGCTCTACGCAACGAGCCTCGGCGACGATCAGACAACGAGCGCGCTGGTGACGAACTTCGGCCTGAGCAAGAGCGGGGACTATCTCTTTATCACGGACTCGTATTTCGGCCTCGTCGTGCAGATGGAGATTCCGCCGCTGTATATGGATATCTCGTACGCGCGTGCGAATGACGGCACATACGGCTATTCCGGCACCCCCACGCCCGGGGCGGAGAACGCAGAAAAATTATATGCCTCGCTGGACGCGGTATTCGCCGCGCAGAATCTGGACGCGCTCTCGATCAGCGAAGTGATGCCGACTAACGACGCAAGCGGCTACCGCTGGGTAGAACTGAAAAACAACAGCGACAGCGCGATCAATCTGGAGAACTACTGCCTCTCGGACGACGAAACGAATCCGCTCAAGTGGCAGATCACCTCCGGCACCGTGCCTGCGGGCGGGTATGCCTGTATCTATCTCAGCGGCCTCGGCAGCGACGCAGAGAACGGTACGCACGCGCCGTTTCGCCTCAGCAGCGAGGATACCACCGTGCTGTTAGCCGACCTGCAGGGCAACGTCGTCGACCGCATCGAGTGGGAGGCGGGCGTGCCGGGCGGCATATCGGTGGTCAAGGACGCGGCGGGCACGCGCGTATATACCGGCTATCCGACGTTTGAGGCGGAAAACAGCGAATTGACGTTTGCGAGCCTGACAATCACCGCCATGGATCAAAGCGATCCGGTGCATCTCAACGAGGCGCTTAAATACAACACCCTGTCCACCATCGACGCGGACGGCGACCGCGAGGAATGGGTCGAGCTCAAGAATTTTTCGAACGCGCCTGTTTCCCTGCTGGGATATTTCCTGTCCGACGAAGCGGAGGATCTGTACAAATGGGCGCTGCCGGACGTCACGCTGCAGCCCGGCGAATTTAAGATCGTCTATCTCTCCGGCAAGAACCGCACGGACGGTGAACTGCACGCAAGCTTCGGCCTGTCGGACGAGGAGAACGACGTGTTTTTAACCTGTCTCAACGGCATGCGTTCCGAGAGCCTGTCTATGGCCGGAATCACGCGGGAAAACATTTCCGTAGGGCTGGACGAAGACTTCAATATACGTTATTTCGCGTCGCCGACGCCCGGCGGCGAGAACGCGCACGGATTTGAAACAGCCGACCAGATCGGCTGTTTCGACAATCAGGGGGTATTCATCAGCGAAGTATGCGCCGCGCAGGAGGTTGACGACAAAGGAAACGACTGGATCGAGCTGTGCAACGGCTCCGGCCAGGCAATCGATTTAACGGGGTGGACGCTCAGCGACAGCCCCTCCGAGCCGGGCAAATACGTATTTGCCGGCGGCACGATCGAGGCGGGCGGCTATTACCTGGTCGACTGCTCCGCAAAGCCCCTCAGACAGGAAGAGGATACCGCTCCGTTTTCCATTTCGCCCGGCGGCGAGACCATCGTGCTGTACGACGCCAACGGGCTGCTTGTCGATTCCTTCGACACGGGCACGCTCGCGCCGGAAGCCACGAGCGGGCGCGTCGAAAGTGACACGACCATCGCGCGCGTGTTCTTTGAGAGCGCGACGCCCGGAAAGAAGAACGATACGGATATCATGATCGGCGTTTCGCCCCAGCCCGTGATCTCGGTGATTTCGCTCTACCACGACGAGCCGTTTACGGTGACGATCACATGCTCCGACCCGAACGCGGAGATCTACTATACCACCGACGGCGACGAACCGACGCTGAAATCCGCGCGCTATACCGGGCCGATCGAGGTCAAAAAAAGCATGCCGCTGCGCGCGGTGTCCTATATCTCCGGGCGGCGGCTGAGCGAGATCGCGACCGCGACGTACCTCTTCGTGGAGCCGCATACCGTGCCGGTCGTGTGCGTGACGGGCGATCCTTCCCGCATCCGGCAAGTCATGCGCGTCGCCAGTCAGAAGGATAAGGTGGAAAGGCTTGCTTACATCTCCTATTACGAAGCGGACGGATCGCTCGGCGTTTCATTCCCGGCGGGCATCAAACCCAAAGGCGCGGGCACGGTGGTCTACGCGCAGAAGTCGCTGAGCATCAACCTGCGCTCGGGTTACGGGCAGAGCAGCGTGACGTACCCCTTCTGGCCTGGATATGAATTCGACACCTTCTCCGCGCTGGTCGTGCGAAACGGCGGGCAGGACTGGGACAACGCGCGCATCCGCGATTCGTACGCCAGCGCGCTCGTCGAGGGGCTGCATGTGGACAACTCCGCGACGCGCCCGGTTGCAGTCTACATCAACGGCGAATACAACGGGCTCTACGATCTCAACGAAGACCAGAACGGCGAGTTTCTGGAGACGCACTACGGCATCGACAACGACACCGTCGAGTTTATCCGCCGAAACAGCGCTGTGATCAAGGGCAGCAATAAGGATATCAAACGCGTGCGATCCTTTGCCGAGAGCAAGGACCTCAGCGACGACGAGCTGTTCGCCGAATTTACGCAGTGGGTGGACGTCGAGTACTTCACGGATTATTTTATAGCAGAGACGTACATGTGCAACTCCGACATGTTCAACCAAAAATACTGGAGAACAACAGATTATTCGCTCAAATGGCGGCCGGTGTTTTTCGACCTCGACTTCGCGTTTGTGACCGCGACGCGCGATATCATCGGCCAGTATTTCAACGCCAAGGGTGTGCCGTCGCTGGACGGATCGCTGACGTATTTTGAAATCTACATCGGGTTGAAGAAGAACGAAGCCTGGCGCAACTACTGCACCGAGCGGTATGTGGAAGTCGTCGTCCAGTATTTCAACGCAGACCGCGCGACCGCGCTGTTCGACGAGATGGTGGCCGCGATCCGTCCCGAAATGCCGCGGCAGATCGCCAGGTGGGGCAAGCCGGTCTCGATGAGCGAATGGGAAGAGGAGATCGCCCGGATGCGGTATTACATTGAAAACCGGCCGGAAAACGCGCTGGAAAACATGCGCAAATACTTCGGCCTGTCCAAAGACGAACTCAACGCGCTGATTGCGAAGTATTCGTAACAGACAACGCTGCAACCTTAACAAAAAGCAGCCGCACTATAGAGCGGCTGTTTTTTCGAAGGGGCGCGAAACCGGAGGAAAAGGCGCTCATAATCGCGGGATATGCAGATATGAACGAACCATAAAACAATGCGGCATTCGGGCGGCGTTCATTTACACTCCTGCGCGTTCATGCTAAAATGGGTTGAATACTGGCAGGTTGGTGAACGCATGAGAATCCTCGGAATTGACCCCGGTTACGCCATTTTGGGCTACGGCGTCGTGGACGCCGCGGGGACAAAGCTTTCGGCGGTCGGTTACGGCGTGATCGAAACCACGCCAAACGAGCGGCTGCCGGAGAGGTTGAACCGCCTCTACGACGGCACGCGCGCGCTGATCGAACAATATAACCCCGACCTTGCCGTGTTTGAAGAGCTGTTTTTTTACCGCAATACCACCACGGCGCTCGCCGTCGGCGCGGGGCGCGGGGTCGCAATCCTCGCCGCGCAGCAGGCGGGCATCCCGCTTTACGAGTATACGCCGATGCAGATCAAGCTCGCGGTCACGGGCGACGGGCACGCGGACAAACGTGCCGTGCAGCAGATGACGAAGCTCCTGCTCTCGCTCAAAAGCGTGCCGAAGCCGGATGACGCGGCGGACGCGCTCGCCGCCGCCATCTGCCACGGCTGTACGATTGGACCCGCGGCGGAAGAATACCGCATCAAATAAACGCAAGACGGGGAGGATACCGCCCTTGTACGCATATATCAGCGGAGTCGTAGATGAACTCATGCCGGACCGCGCCGTGTTGGAAGCGGGCGGCGTGGGTTACGAGCTTTTCTGCAGCGCGATGACGCTGAAGCGTCTTCGCGGCGGACAGAAGGAGCGGCTTTATACGCATCTGCATCTGGCGGACGGCGTGATGGCGCTCTACGGGTTTTACGATCCGGACGAAAAGGAGATGTTCCGGCGGCTTTTGACGGTGACGCGCGTAGGCCCGAAGCTCGCGCTCTCGGTGCTCTCCGTACTCGCGCCGAGCGACGTCGCCGCGGCGATCGTCACAAACAACGCCGCTGCGTTCGACCGCGTGCCCGGCATGGGGCGAAAGACTGCGCAGCGCGTGCTGCTTGAACTAAAAGAGCGTGTGGAAACCTCGGAGATGTTCGGTGGTGAAAACAAACTCGACGCGCCGGACATCCGCACCGAGGCGGTCGCGGCGCTCGTCGCGCTCGGCTACGACGGGCTGGCCGCCGGCAAGGCGGTCACCGCCGTGGAGAAGGCGGAGAACGTGGAAGCGCTCATCACCGCCGCGCTGCGAAATCTCGCAAAGTAACAGCAAAGAAAACGCAAACACAATAATAAGGATACGGAATGGACGAACGCCTCATCACCCCCTCGATACGCGAGGATGAAGCAAAAACCGAATATTCCCTCCGACCGCGCACGCTGAACGAATACATCGGGCAGTACGCGGTGAAGGATCATATGCGCATCTATATCGACGCGGCGCTTAAACGCACCGAGCCGCTTGACCACGCGCTCTTTTACGGCCCGCCGGGGCTGGGCAAGACCACGCTCGCGGGCATCGTCGCCAACGAGATGGGCGTGTCGCTTCGCGTGACCAGCGGCCCTGCGATTACGCACGCGGGCGACCTCGCCGCGCTGTTAACAAACCTCGCGCCGGGCGACGTGCTGTTTATCGACGAGATCCACCGCCTAAACGCGAACGTCGAAGAGGTTTTGTATCCGGCGATGGAGGACTTCGCGCTCGACATCATCATCGGCAAGGGGCCTTCCGCCCGGAGCATACGGCTCGATCTGCCGAAGTTTACGCTCGTCGGGGCGACCACGCGGATGGGCTTGTTAACCTCCCCGCTGCGGGACCGCTTCGGAATCAAGGAACAGCTCGCCATGTACGACGCCGAGTCGCTCAAAGAGATCATCATGCGCAGCGCACGGATTCTTGGCATCGCCGTTTCGGACGAGGGCGCCGTGGAGATCGGTTCGCGCGCAAGGGGGACCCCGCGCGTTGCAAACCGCCTTTTGCGCCGTATCCGCGATTACGCCGAGGTGCGCAAGGACGGGGAAATCGACCTCTGCGCGGCGCAGGAGGGCCTCGACATGCTCGGTATCGACGTGCTGGGGCTCGACGAGGTGGACCGGCGCATGCTGGAGACGATGATCGTCAAGTTCGGCGGAAAAGCCGTGGGGCTCGACACGATCGCCGCCGCTACGGGGGAAGACGCTACGACGATCGAGGATGTTTACGAACCGTATCTGCTGCGGCTCGGATTTATCGCACGGACGCCGCGCGGGCGCGTCGTGATGCCCGCGGGTTATTCCCATCTGGGATATCAACCGGACACACAGCAGCTGAGATTGGAGGTAGACGAATGAAACGCAACGAGATGAAGCTGCTACTGGAAGAGCGCTTCGAGCGCATCGCGCTGCTCGAGACGCGCATTGACACCATGGATCAGCTGATCGAGGGGTACCGCGGGCGCGAGCAGGCGATTCTCGACACACTGCAGGCGGCGAAAGACAACGCCGCGCAGATTGCCGAGCAGGCGCAGCAGGAAGCCGAGGAAACGCTCGCCGCTGCAAAGCGGGACGCGAAAGCGCTCTACGACGAAACGGTCATGACGACCGAAGAGCTGAAAACGGAAGCGGAGCACCTCGTCAAAGAGATGCTTTCCGGCGCCAAGGCGGAGAGCGAACGGCTGCTGCGCGACGCGGAAATCGTCAAGCGCGAATACGAGGAGATGTTCGACTCGTTTAATGCGATGCTTGAGCAGAACGCGAGCGAACTGCAGACTTCGGCAGCGCGGTTTGGAGAATTTTTAAAACACCGCAAGATTGAACCGCCGGAAACGGGCGGCCCGGATAACGCGTTTTACAAATCCGTCGGCGCGCTCAGCGAGGAGTCCTTGCCCGACCCGGGCGACGATCCGGCTCGGCTCATGCAGAACATCTACCGGATGCAGAACCGGCCCGTGCCGGAAGACCGCGCTGAAGTTCCCGAAAGCACCGCGGAGCGCGCGGACGGCGGCGAGCCTGAACAAAAAAGCGAGACGGAGCCGTATTCCGAAGCGGCCTGGTCCAACGAAGAACTCACGAGTGAGAGCGAGCCGCAGGCGGAGTTTACGAAATCGTTCAACGATTCGTATACCGACAGCGATTTTACCGTGCGCGCGGACGGATGCCATCTGGAACGCGAGGACACCGAAAAGGAACTGGACGCGTTTCTGACCGCGGCGGAAACGACGCTTGATAAAACGGAAGCGCCGGACGTCGCGAAACCGCTCGCGGACGAAAGTTCTGCGATGCAGCAGCCGGGCGGCGTCCATGCGGACGCGCAGAGCGCGTTTGACGATTACTTTCATGAAAGCCTGGAGCCCGGCGGCGTGAGCGAACCGGTTGAGGAAGCGCCTGTCCAAGCCAAAGAAGCTTACGAAACAACATCTTTTCAGGCGGAACCTGAACCTGAACCTGAACCGGAGTTCACGCCGTTTCAGGCCGAGGAAGCACAGGAAATAAACCCGGCACCGTATTCCGAGGCGGCATGGGCGCATCGCATCCTCGAAAGCGAGCGAGAGGCGCAGGCGGAGTTTGCCAGCGCGTTCGCGATGGAAACCGTCGGCGAGGATAACAAAGCCGCGGGTATCGACGGAGAGGACGGGGCGCGCGCGTTCGATGAATTCTTCGACAGCACTTCCGAATCCGAACCGTCTATCGAACCGGAGCAGACGCAGCCCGCCGTACAGCCGGAGCCTTTTTCCGAGGCGGCCTGGTCTTTTGAAGCCTATATGAGCGAGAAGGAACCGCAGGCGGAATTCAACGTCGAAGGTGAAGCGGAAATCTTGGGCGATGACGCTTCAAAAACACAGGACGAAGGCGGAGGAGGACAGGAAGACGGCTTGGTAAGCGGCGCGAGCGAAACCGGGATTACCGGCGAACCCGCTGCAATGGAAACAGACGCCGCGCCTGAGGCGGTCGGCGGGATGGAATTGCCGGAAGAAGAGGCGGTAAGCGACGTGGTTGCCAAGGCCTTAGACGATATGATCCCGGAAACAGAAAGCGATGAGGAAGAACCCGCTATAATGGAAACAGACGCCGCACCTGAGGCGGTCGGCGGGACGGAATTGCCGGAAGAAGAGACGGTAAGCGACGTGGTTGCGCAGGCCGTAGACGAAATGCTCCCGGAAACAGAAAACGACGAGGAAGAAACCGCATCCACCCCGCGCCTCTATAACGAGTATGGAGAACCGCGTGAGTGGGAGCCGGAAATGGAGCCGGAAGCGGGGGATGTCCCGACGGTTTCCGACTATCTCGGCTCGAGCGGAGAAAGCGAGGAGATCTCGCTCGACGATCTGCTCAACGAAATCATCAATGCGGGCGAATAGCGCATCAGGCTCGATTCAGTATACGGAGGCTCGGACATGGACTGGAAAAACATCGACAAACGCCAGCTTATAATCATTCTCTCCTGCGTGGCGGGGACGTTCGTGCTCTCTCTGCTTCGCATACCCGATGACGTAATAACGACCAGAACGGGAGATGTGAACGCTTACGCGTCCCTGCAGGACGCCGGCATATTCGCCTCCGTGATGGCGCTCGGCATGCCCTGGGGGCTCATCGCGCCCGTATTCGGAATCGTCATCGGCGACATCGTAATGGGCAGCAAATACTTCATCATCGGAAATCTTTTGATCCGCAGCCTCATGGCGCTTTTTGTAGCCGCGTTCGCCGCCAAGTGCGACAATTGGAAAAAAAGTTTTGTCATTGCGGGTATGACCGAGGGGATCATGCTCGTGCTGTTTTTTGTGTATGACTTGCTTATCATCCGTGAGTTTCAAGTTGTCGACATCTTGGTTCTCATGCAACTTATACAGGGTGTTGTGTGCACCGTGATCGGTGCCGTCATCCTGCGTTATATGCCGGTCATGCGGCCCGAGCGGATGCTGCATGTCCGCCGAAGCATCGACTGAACGGAGGCGGCTTATGTTTCTCACCGTGCTGGGGCGATACGGCCCGTACCCGAGACCGGGCGGTGCCTGCAGCGGATATCTGATTGAAAGCGGCTCTACGCGCGTGCTCGTCGACTGCGGCGCGGGGGTGCTTTCGCGCCTGATGGAGCACGTCCATCCCGTGCTCCTGGACGGCATCTTGCTCTCGCACCTGCACTTCGACCACTGTTCCGATCTCTTTGTCATGCGCTATGCGCTCGACCAGCAGGACGTTTCCGAAGGGACGGACAAGCGGCGCGTGCCGCTCTATACGCCGGACGAACCCAGCGAGATTCGCAAAGCCATTTCAGCCGGCGCGCTGTTCGACCCGCATACGGTGAAAGGCGGCGACGCGATCCGCATCGGCTCGTTGCATATTGAGTTTACCGCGATGGCGCACCCCGTGCCGACCAACGGCATACGCGTCACCGACGAAAGCGGCGCTTCGCTTTTTTACACTGGGGATACAAAGCCGTATCCGGGCATGGAAAAAGGGCCGCTTGGCGCGACGGCGCTGCTCGCGGACGCCTGTTTCGTGGACGACACGCAGGCAGGCCCGCACCTGAACGTGAAGGAAGCGTGCCAGCTCGCCCGCGACGCGGGCGTGAAGACGCTTTACCTCACGCATCTGTGGGGCAAACGCGATACCGAAGAGGCCGTAAAAAAAGAGATTGACTTTTCAACCGCATATGTGGTAAAAGAACGGGGGCGGTATTGCATTTAGCAATACGGCCGCATGATACGTGCGGCCGGAACGCCGCGTTTTGCTATGCAACGGCGGATATTGCGCGAAAAACGGCGCGCGATTCCGCCCATTTGCTGTATATTCGGAAATTTTCGTTTCCGATATGTTTTTTTATGCTCTTTTGCTCTTGAAAGCGGCGCAAAGAGCGGTATAATAACGTTGGTTGAAAAAAAGATAGAAATAGAAAAGAGACTTGGAGGAACACTATCATGGCAAAAATGACTGTTCAGGACGTAGACGCAACCGGGAAACGGGTACTCGTGCGTGTGGATTTCAACGTACCGCTGACAGAAGACGGCAAGGTTTCGGACGACAAGCGCATCGTTGCCGCGCTTCCTACGATTCAATACCTGCTGGAACATAAGGCGAAGGTTATATTATGCTCGCACCTGGGCCGTCCGAAAGGCAAAGTTGATCCGAAATTTTCCCTCGCGCCCGTCGGCAAACGCCTCAGCGAGCTGCTGCCCGACACGCGTATCTGGATGGCGGACGACGTCGTCGGCGAATCGGCCAAAGCTGCTGTCGCCGACATGAAGGACGGCGAAATCGTCCTGCTCGAAAACCTCCGTTTCCGCCCCGAGGAGGAAAAGAACGATCCGGCGTTTGCAAAAGAACTGGCGGGTCTTGCGGAATTGTATGTTTCGGACGCGTTTGGCACGGTCCACCGTGCGCACGCTTCCACTGCGGGCGTCGCGGCTTACCTGCCGGCGGTCGCGGGATTTTTGATCGGCAAGGAGCTCGGCATCATGGGCAAGGCGCTCGAAGATCCCGAACGCCCGTTCGTCGCTATCCTCGGCGGTGCGAAGGTATCCGATAAAATTACCGTTATTACCAATCTGCTCGATAAGTGCGATTCGCTCATCATCGGCGGCGGTATGGCGTATACGTTCATCAAAGCGCAGGGGTTCGAAATCGGCACGTCGCTGCTGGACGCCGACAGCCTCGAACTGGCCAAGGACATCATGGCGAAGGCGAAGGCGAAGGGCGTGGATTTTCTGCTGCCGGTGGACAACGTCGTCGCGACCGCTTACGCTGCGGACGCAGACCATAGGATCGTCGATTCCGGCAGCATGCCGGAGGGCTGGATGGGTCTTGACATCGGGCCGAAGACCATCAAGATCTTCCGCGATGTTATATTGAAAGCAAAGACCGTCGTATGGAACGGGCCGATGGGCGTATTCGAGATGCCCGCGTTTGCCGAAGGCACACGCGCGGTCGCAGAAGCCTGCGCAGAGTGCAAGGGCACGACGATCATCGGCGGCGGCGACTCCGCTTCCGCGGTGAAGAAGCTGGGCTTTTCCAAGCAGATGACGCATATCTCCACGGGCGGCGGCGCATCCCTCGAATTCCTTGAGGGCAAGGTTTTGCCTGGCGTGGCCGTACTCAACGACAAAAAATGAGAAACAGCCGCCGTGCGGCGGCAAAGCCAAATTTGAAAGGAATCATCGTATCATGAGAAAACCGATTATCGCAGGAAACTGGAAGATGAATATGACCCCCGCGGAGGCCGAACAACTCGTTGCGGAGCTTATTCCATTGGTCAAGGACGCCGCGTGCGACGTCGTCGTCTGCCCGCCGTACGTCGATCTGGCGGTCGTTGGAAAGCTGCTCGTCGGCACCAATATCAAACTCGGCGCGCAGAACGTCCACTGGGCGCCCAAGGGTGCGTTCACGGGTGAGATCAGCGCGGATATGTTGCTGGCCATGGGCGTGAGCTACGCGATTGTCGGCCACAGCGAGCGCAGGCAGTATTTCGGCGAGACCGACGAAACGGTCAATAAACGCGCAAAAGCCGCCCTGGAGGCGAACATCACGCCTATCATCTGCGTCGGAGAGTCGCTTGAACAACGTGAAAGCGGCGTGACCGATACCATCGTGAGCAAACAGACCGTCGCCGCGCTAGCGGGCTTCTCCGCAGGCGAGGCCGTGCGCAGCGTCATCGCCTATGAACCAATCTGGGCCATCGGTACGGGAAAGACCGCGACCAGCGAGGACGCAAACACAACCATCAAGGTTATCCGCGACGCGATCGCGGGCGTCTATGGCGCAAAGGTTGCCGAGGATATGCGCATCCAGTACGGCGGCAGCATGAACCCCAAGAACGCAAGCGAACTCATGGCGATGCCGGAGATCGACGGCGGGCTCATCGGCGGCGCGAGCCTCAAGAGCGAGGATTTTTCGAAGGTGGTTCACTTCTGATGACAAAGCCGATCACAGCACTGATCATACTGGACGGCTTCGGCTGCTCCAGCGATAAGGAATTTAACGCCATCAAAGCCGACGGCGCGGTTAACGTAACGCGCCTTTGGCACGAATATCCGCATGTGCAGATCGGCGCCAGCGGAATGGACGTCGGTCTGCCGGACGGGCAGATGGGCAACAGCGAAGTCGGACACCTCAACATCGGCGCGGGACGGATCGTTTATCAGGAACTTACGCGCATCACCAAGGCGATCGCGGACGGGGAATTCTTTTCTAACGAAGCGTTTAAAGGCGCGGTGGAAAACTGCAAACGCCACGGCGGTGCCCTGCACCTGATGGGGTTGCTGTCCGACGGCGGCGTACACTCGCACAACACGCACCTCTACGCGCTGGTCAAACTCGCCAAAGACGCCGGTCTGAATAAGATATTCGTGCACTGCTTCATGGACGGGCGCGACACGCCGCCGAGCAGCGGCAAGGGATATGTGGAAGAGCTGCAGGCCGAACTGGATCAAATCGGCGCGGGCAAGATCGCGACCGTCATGGGCCGTTATTACGCCATGGACCGCGATAACCGTTTTGAACGCGTTGAGAAAGCCTATGCGGCGCTTGTATACGGCGAAGGGGAAACGGCTTCGTCCGGTGCCGAAGCCATGCAGAAGAGCTATGACAGGGGAGAAACAGACGAATTCGTGCTGCCGACGGTCGTTCTCGACGGCGGCGCGCCCACCGGCAAGATCGCCGCGGACGACAGCGTGATCTTCTTTAACTTCCGCCCCGACCGCGCGAGGGAAATTACGCGCACGCTGGTATTCGACGATTTTGACGCGTTCCCCCGCAAAAACGGTTTTTTCCCGCTCTACTACGTCTGCATGACGCAGTATGACAAGACGTTCGGCGAACGCGTGCACGTGGCCTACAAACCGCAGTCTCTGACCGATACGTTTGGGGCGTACATTTCCGAAAAGGGGCTGACGCAGCTGCGCATCGCGGAGACGGAAAAATACGCGCACGTGACCTTCTTCTTCAACGGCGGCGTGGAAACGCCGAATCCCGGCGAAGACCGTGCGCTGATCGCCTCGCCCAAGGTGGCTACCTACGATCTGCAGCCCGAGATGAGCGCTTATGAAGTCGCCGACGAGGCCGTAAAGCGTGTCGAGAGCGGCAAATACGACGTGATGATTCTCAACTTCGCCAATCCCGACATGGTAGGCCACACAGGCGTGATGGCGGCGGCGACAGCCGCGGTGCACGCGGTGGACGCCTGCGCGGCGAAGGTTGTGGACGCCATTTTGAAAACGGGCGGCCGCTGCATCATCACCGCCGACCACGGCAACTGCGAGAAAATGTGGGATTACGCGGAAAACGCGCCGTTTACAGCGCACACGACCAACCCCGTTCCCTGCATCCTCGTGGACAACGAACGCAAGGACGCAGTCCTGCGCGAAGGCGGGCGGCTGAGCGACCTCGCGCCTACTCTGCTGGGTCTGCTGGGGTTGCCTGTGCCGGAGGAAATGACCGGAAAATCGCTGATTTCGGGCTGATTTTCGGCGGGGTTTTGCTTGCAATCAAACCGGGTGCGTGTTATAATCGTTAGGCTTGGGCGCCGGGTTTTCAGGGCGTAAAGCATAATATGAGGATTGCTCCGCGCGGCGGATATAACGCGCGCGGCGGAGATCGAAAATTGGAGGAATTGTCAAAATGGATACTCTGGCGCTTGTCATTCGCATCGCGCTGATGGTGATCTCGATCCTGCTCGTCGTCGTTGTGCTGCTGCAGAAGACGAAGAGCTCCGGACTCGGCGCTTCGTTCGGCGGGGAGACCACTTCATTTACGAACAGGGGTAAAGCGGCCAGCCGTGAAGCGAAACTGCAGAAATTGACGATCATCCTCGCGGCTGTCGTCGGTGTTCTCGCGCTGCTGTTGACCATTTTTTAACAGTCGGCTGAGCGAACAAGATACGGCGTGCCGCCGAGGCGCGCCGTTTTTTTCTGCGATAGATACAGACGGAAAACGAAATGAAAACCAGACGGGAAAGCCAGAAACCGTACGCCTGAAAGCCGCTTGACTTCACGGGCTCGAATCGGTATTATGGTGTAGATCATATATTATTTTCCGTCGGAAAGAGAGAGGGCTTTTGCCATGCCCGTTCGACGCGGCGTAAAGCCGGTTGCGCAAAACCGCAAAGCGCGCCATGACTACTACATCGAGGAAACGCTGGAGTGCGGCATCGAGCTTTTCGGCACCGAGGTGAAGTCTCTGCGCAAGGGCGCATGCAATCTCAAGGACAGCTACGCGCAGGTGAAAAACGGCGAACTGTTCGTCGTCGGCATGCACATAAGCCCGTACGAACAGGGCAACATCCATAACAGGGACCCGTTCCGTACGCGGAAACTGCTTGCGCACAAGAGCGAGATCAGGCGGCTCCAATCCGCCTCTCAAAAAGAGGGGATGAGCCTCGTACCGCTGGAACTGTATCTCAAAAACGGACGCGTCAAACTGTTGATGGCAATCGCCAAGGGCAAGAAGCTCTATGATAAGCGCCATACGATCGCGGAGCGCGACGCGGGCCGCGAGATGGAACGACGGATCAAGGAGGACAGAACATGAGGAACCTGCCGTTTACGAAAGATCAGCTGGAGGCTATCGTAAGCAAATATCCCACGCCGTTTCATATCTATGACGAAGCGGGCATCCGCGCGAACGTCAAACGCCTGCAGGAAGCGTTTTCCTGGAACGACGGATTTAAAGAGTATTTTGCCGTCAAGGCGCTGCCGAATCCCGTAATCATGAAGATTCTTTCCGACTGTGACTGCGGCATGGACTGCTCTTCGCTGACCGAACTGATGCTCTCGCGAGCAGTGGGGATTACCGGTCGGGACGTCATGTTTTCGTCCAACGATACGCCAGCGGGCGAGTTTAAGCTCGCCAGCGAGATGGGCGTGCTGATCAACCTCGACGACATTACGCACATCGATTTTCTCGCGGCAAACGGCGGCATCCCGGAGACCGTCTGCCTGCGCTTCAACCCCGGCGGCGAGTTCCTATTAGGCAACACCATCATGGGCAACCCCGGCGAGGCTAAGTATGGCATGACGCGCGAACAGCTCAGCGAAGGCGTTAAAAAACTCATCGCAATGGGTGCAAAAGAGTTCGGGCTGCACGCGTTCCTCGTAAGCAACACCACCGACGACGAGTATTATCCCGCACTGGCCAAGAAGCTGTTTAAGACCGTCGTAGAGCTGCACGAAGAGACGGGCGCGAACTTCACGTTTGTCAACCTCTCCGGCGGCATCGGCATTCCGTACCGCCCCTACGAAAAGGAGACGGACATCCGCTACATCGGCGAGGAAGTACGCGCGCAATACGAGCGCATCGTCGCCCCAAGCGGTTTACATCTGCGTATATTCACGGAACTCGGACGCTACATCACGGGGCCGTTCGGCTATCTTGTGACGCGTGCGATCCATAAGAAAGAGACGCATAAGAAGTATATCGGCGTCGACGCATCCGCCTGCAACCTCATGCGGCCCGCGATGTACGGCGCGTACCACCACATCACGGTGATGGGGAAGGAAAACGCGCCGCTGACGAACGTGTACGACGTGGTTGGCGCGCTCTGCGAAAACAACGACAAGTTCGCAATTGACCGCCCGCTGCCGAAGACGGAACCAGGCGATCTGCTGGTTATTCATGATACCGGCGCGCACGGATCGGCAATGGGATACAACTACAATGGCAAGCTGCGCGGCGCGGAGGTGCTGCTCAAGCCCGATGGATCGACCCAGCTGATCCGCCGCGCGGAGACGCCGAAGGATTATTTCGGCACGCTGGATTTTCTGAATTTAACGCTGCAAGAGCGACAAAAGAAGCCATCGTGAACATGCGGAAACAATCTGATTCGATGACTTGACGCAGCGAACCCGCACGACTACAATAATATTGCGCGGGAGAATCAAGAACCGCGCATCCATGGGGGCGAACTTGGTTTCGACGGGGATCGCCGAGGTTGGATAAGCGAGCCGAAGCCCCGAGCTTCGTTAAAAGCGGGAACAGTAGAAAGTAACTGACAGAAATACTTTAGCCGTCGCTGCGTAAGCAGTGACCGTTCGCCCGGGAAAACTTACCGTCCCGGATACGGGCGTCATTTAGGGTAGGGAACGAACCCGCTTAAGCTTTGCGGCGGGCCGGACATATGAAGCTACTAAAGCCGATATCCTGCCGGAGGGAGATCGGGAGAGGGAATGTTAAACCACCGGCTACGCTCGTAGAAAGTCTGGTTAAGGGGTTTTCGGACGGGAGTTCGACTCTCCCCGCCTCCACCAACTGAGGGAACTTAGGAAAACGCCTAAGTTCCTTTTATTATGGACTTGAGTCTGTGTCTGGAGCGAAGCGAGAGACAGAATATGGATTGTCAACAGTAAGTCGGACAGATTTTATAAGGTACAGGATGGATTGTCAACAGTAAGTCGGACAGATTTTATAAGGTACGGGATCTCTTAAACTCTGCTGGTGACAAGTATCCAAGTGTTCCGTGTAAACGGATGTTGTTGAACCAGTGAACATAATCCAGCAGCTCCAGCTGGAGCTGCTCTAGCGTTTCAAAGCGGCGCGAGTAAACGAATTCTGCCTTGATCATTTTGAAGGTTGATTCGGCTACAGCGTTGTCGTACGGGCAGTCTTTCATGCTTAGTGAGCGGTTGATCTGGAAACTATCGAGCAATTCGTCGATCAGCATATTGTCGAACTCGCTGCCTCGGTCCGTGTGAAACATTTGGATATCGAACAGATTTCCCTTCACTGTTGAGAACGCCTTGTGTACCAACTCGGCGTTTTTATTTGCGCCTGCGCTTTGTCCGATGATCTCCCGAGCTCCAAGCTCGAGCAGGATGCAGACATACGCCCACCTTGTCCCAACGCGGACATAGGTCAAATCGCTCACGACACAGGCTCCAGGAGCCTGATTGTTGAAATCTCTGGCAAGAAGGTTAGGAATAGGGGCTTCATTGCTCTTTGATGAATGTACACGGTATTTCTTGCAAGTATAGGCCGAAACCAGGCCGCGCTTCGCCATGATTCGTCCGATGCGGCGACGTGAAACCGTCCAGCCTTTCCGGAATAACACACGCTTCAGCTTTCGCTGACCGTATACGCGACGATTCTCGTCGTATGCCATTTGAACCGCTTCTTCGAGATCACTTTCGTCTATCGGACCATGGCATTCGTAATAGAAGGTGCTCCGTGCAATGCCTAGACATCTACACAGCGCTGATATTGAGTATTTGCGGGCATTGGCTTTGATCACAATTACTTTCGTGCGAATATCAGCGCCGCTTGCTTTAAAACGTCATTCTCCATTCGCAGCTGCTGATTTTCCTTGCGGAGCCGGATCAATTCCTGCTCTTCGATAGTACGATTATCCTTCTCGTGGCTGGAGCCCGTTGCATTGATGCGCTTGACCCATTTGTCAAAAGCTGAGGCTGTCAAATCATACTCACGGATGATTTCGCCTCTGGGTTTGCCGTGGTTGAACAGTTCAACCAATTGTTTCTTTTGCTCTTCACTAAACGTTCTTCTTGCTCGTTTCTCGGTCATGGTTTTTTCCTCTCTTTCATCTTCAAGAGAATACCACTACCTTATCTTCTCTGTACAGTTTAGTGTAGCCAATCCAATAATGCCTCAGTATTTATTGTCAATTGGTTTGTTTTCTTTTTCTCCGTTTGGTGGATTATTTTCATGAAAATAGTTCGTAAAAAAGTTGTCTTTCCCGCCTCGCCAGAGCAATGATATATAACCATCAAGCTATATATTATATGTCGAGAAAAATATTGGAAGTATATTATGCTAACAGATAAAATATATATAGTAAAAAAGATAGGAGTTGAGGATGGCTTGACAGATTTTAAAACGAGATTTAAAGAAGGGAAAACTCTAACTGGAATATTTATTGGTGATTTTAATGCACCGTGCATTCCGCAGATTTTGAAACACGTTGGATTTGATTTTGTCATTATCGACAATGAGCATGGTTGGTTATCATATGAATCAATTGCAAATTTGGTGCTATCTGCAAAAGGCTGTGGGTTGACAAGTCTTGTTCGTGTTCCCGCTATTGAGAGAGAATGCATCCAACATTATTGGGATATGGGTGCAAATGGAATTGTAGTGCCACAAATATACACAGCAGATGATGTGAGAAAAGTAGTGAGACTTTCTAAATTTGCTCCAATGGGAAACAAAGGCTTAGTCTTCTTCAAAGGCAATATGGATTATAATCCATTGGATGATAAAGTTGAATTTATGAAAAGAAGTAATACTGAAGGCATTATTCTTGTTCAGGTAGAAACTACAGCATCCGTGGAAAATATTGATTCCATACTATCAGTTGAAGGAATAGATGGGATTTTTATTGGGCCAAGTGATTTATCTTCCGATATGGGAATATTTGGGCAAAATAATAACCCAGTATTTAAAGCCGCTCTTAAAAAAGTATTAAATGCTACCAGAGATAAAGGTATGGTTGCTGGTTCGTTGGCTCTGAATACTGAGCAGTTGGAAAGCAGGATTAAAGAAGGATGTAATTTAGTAGCATGGAACTCGGACTTGGGATTATTCGGAAAGTCTGTTGTGAGTGCTATGAATACGATACAGTCTGCAGCGGGCTTTAAAAAATAATTTGATGAATTTATAAGACAGGCCTTTGAACGAACGGTATTGGGGAAGTATGAACATTGTGATGCGCCCCGAATGCCGTGACAGAACGCTTTCCAAGATAAAAATCGATTAGGATATAGTTATTTACAAGATGTATCAAAACGAACAAAACATAGCGCCTGAAAACGCTAACCCATCGATGAATTTCTAGCTCGATATAAATCTCTTTTACAAAGCAAATAAAAAAAATAACAGGAGTAAGAATTGTGTCATTTTTAATTACAGGCGGAATGGGAGCATTAGGATCAGCTATAGCACGCGATTTAGTTAAGAGAGGTGAAAAACCAATTTTGTTTTGTCGGCATGAGGATTATACTCTTGTGTCAGATATAAAAAGTGAAGTAGTATATGCCCAAGGCGATATGCTAAATATTGATGACCTCAACAGAACAATAAAAAAATACGGTGTAACATGTATTATACATACTGCTGCACTTCTATCTGTGATTGATCCGAGAGTTATGGTTCCTTCAAATACGAGAGGCACAGAAAATATTTTGTGGGCAGCCAAAGACAATGGCATTAAAAGAGTAGTATATATAAGCTCTAAGGCAGTCTATGATAATCCTGCCGGCGAGTATGCTCACCCGGTATATAAATTAATGAATGAAGATTATTCTAAAAATACACCGAGTGGATTTTATGGTGTAACGAAATATTATGGAGAACTATTAGGCCGGCAATTTGAAAGAAAATACGGAATAGAATTCATTTCAATTAGATTTGCAACGATGTATGGCCCTGGAAGACTTCTTAAAAATCCAGAATCCCCTATGACACTACCTTGCCGAATTATTGAAGATGCTATGTTGCACAAGCCTTTTAAGTGGGACATCGGTGGAGACCAAGTTGATGACTTGATCTCTTACGAGGACTCGGCACAGGGAGTTGCATTGGCTGCGACCGTGGCTCATCCGAAATCGAGAATATATAACATTGGAACAGGAGTTGGATTCACCCTTAAAGATATTGCAAAAGCAACTAAATCTCTATATCCGGATTTCGAATATGAAATAGGACCGGGATTAAATTACAGGCGTTCACCAGAGCCTGCTGGCAGCTACAGCATATATGATATATCAAGGGCTGTAAACGAACTGAACTATAAACCCACAACCAACCTTGAAGTAGGCATAACTAGATATGTGGATACAATGAAACGGCTGAAGATTGAACCAAAGTATGTTGTATAAATAATTAATGAAGATGGATGGAGACCATATGTCAATTTATAAAATCTTGATGACAGATAAAATTTCCGAAGATAATTCAAAGGAAATAGAATTATTTAAGAAAATCGATGCCGAATTAGTGATAGCAAGCGATACATCGGAAGATACATTGATTAAGGAAGGAAGTGACTGCGATGCAATTATCAATACTAGAGCAAAGGTGACAGAACGCATTCTTTCTTCTTTAAAAAAATGCCAACTTATTGTGCGCACAGGGATAGGAGTTGATACAATTGATTTAAAAGCGGCAGCCAAGTATGGGATCAAGGTCGCGAATGTTACCGAATACTGTATTAACGAAGTAGCCGATCACGCTTTCGGGTTGTTCATTACTCTTGCAAGGAAAATAGTATTTTTAAACTCACAAGTTAAAAGCGGTATTTGGAAAGCAGCTAATGCAGGATATGTACCGAGACTTCAAAATTCTACTTTTGGAATATTTGGTTTTGGTAATATTGCAAAAACGCTTGCCAAAAGGGTGAAAGGGTTCGATATGAAGGTGATAGCATATGATCCCTATGTATCGAAAGAGACATTTGAGATTAGCGGCGTAAAGAAAGCAGACAGCCTAGAAGACGTATTTTCAAATGCTGATGCTGTTTCACTCCATGTTCCACTTACAGAAGAAACAAGAAATATTGTTAATATCGATATGCTAAAAAAAATGAAACATACTGCGATTATAATCAATACATCGCGGGGTCCATTGATCAATGAAGACGATCTAATTTTCTCATTGGAAAACAAGATTATTTCAGGTGCCGGACTTGATGTTCTTAATGAAGAGCCTTTGAATCCAAGCAACAGGCTTGCTGTTATGGATAATGTAATCATTACTCCGCATGCAGGCTACTATTCAAATGAATCATTCGGGCAACTCAAAATACTTGCGGCAGAAGAATGTGTTCGCGTTCTTAGCGGAGAAGAGCCAAAGCACTGGTACAACAAAAAGGATTTTATAATTAGAAAAAATTAAACATCAAAAAATAACAATAATAAGGAGAATCAAAGATGAAAAGAATAGCAACCATGATCTTAATTACAGTGATGGCTATTAGCTTACTAGCAGGTTGTACAGAAAAGCAATCAGATTCAGCAGCTTCGTTGCCTGATGCTACAGAAAAACAATCAGATTCAACAACTTCGATTTCTACTCCTGATGAAGTGTATACCATCAGAGTGTCAACCGGATTGTCTCAGATACAGATGGAAACAATCCCACAAGGAGTTGCATTACAAGCATTTTTAGACAATGTTGAGGAAAGATGCGAAGGTCGTGTCGTATTTGATGTTTATCCTGATGGTCAGCTTGGATCTAAACCGGAACAGTATATTGGCGGATGCCAGAATGGCGCATTCGAAATGGCTACTGTGAATTGCGCACAGTGGGCTAGTTATACTGATGCTTTTATGGCGATGAACTTCCCATTTCTCTTTAGTACATCCAAGGTTGCACGTGGGTTAATGGATGGACCATATGGTGATAAAGTTAAAGAGAAGGTCTTAGAGGATACGGGATTGACGCTACTGATGATGGCAGACACAGGATTCAGAGATCTTACAAATTCAATACGTCCAATAAAAACACCGGAAGATATGAAGGGACTAAAAATAAGGGTTATGAGTGATCCTTATCAGATTGCCGCAATGGAATCACTCGGCGCGGTTGCAACGCCTCTTCCATATTCTGAGGTATTTACGGCACTCCAGCAGAATTTAGTTGATGGTCAGGAGAATCCGCTTGCAACTATTCTTACAGCAAAATTCCATGAGGTACAAAAATACTTGACATTAACGCATCATAGTTATTCCTTCTACGCCGTAGCAATTAATACTGATTACTTCAAATCTTTGCCTGAAGATATTCAGATGATAATGTTGGAGGAAAGCTATAATGCTGAGCAACTATCTAACGAAGTACAAGAGAAATTATTTCAGGATGCGTTGACAGAACTCAAAAAGACATTGGAAGTATATGAACTTTCTCCCGAGGAATTTAATGCTTTCAAAACTGTGGCAATGAGTTCTTGGACAACCGCTCAAGAGGCAATGGATCCTGAAATGTATGATCTTCTTATGTCTGAAGTTGAAAGACTTGAAAAATCTTAAATAATTAAAGCGAGGAGCGAGATACAGTGTCAGAAAAAACAACAAGCAGATTGAAGAATTTGTTAAATAATTTTGAGATTTATTTAGGAGCAATATTTTTCCTGATATCAATGATTTTGCTGTTCATGCAAGTTGTAACAAGATATGTGTTTAATTATTCTTTAGCTTGGACAGAAGAAATCGCGGTCATCATGTTCATATGGATGTGCTATCTTGGTTTTTCTGGCGCTGTATCTCACAGGAAACAGCTTAGGATAGATGCTTTGATCAATGCCATGCCTTTTAAAATTAAAAAAACTATGATGATAGCATCTGAAGTGTTTAACATGTTGTTTTGCGGATTAATGATATGGCCTATGATAACGATTGTGAACATGATGGGCCTGTCCCACACAAAAACAAACATGCTTGGGATACCCATGACAATCTCATATGCAATTTTGCCTATAGGCATGGTGTTGATGATTATTCGATGTCTTCAGGAATGTAAGAAACTTTACCACGAAGAGGAAAAGGTGCTTGGTACGAGCAAACCCCAAATAGATCTGGAAGCAATTGAGCGAGAACGCGATGCCCAAATTAATGAAGAAGGAGGTGCTAAATAATGAGCGCGATTGGTATACTACTTATTGCAATGTTTTTATTGCTGATTATCGGTGTTCCGATCGGAAGTGCCATTGGGCTTTCGGTGTTTGCAATGCTTGTTTTTTATCCGGTAACACCATTTGCATATTTCGCACAATATATGTATACGGGACTTGACTCATTTACATTATTGGCATTACCCTTCTTCATCATCTCAGGAGCCCTTATGGATTGTGGCGGCCTTTCCAAAAGACTGGTAGCCGTTGCTAATTCTTTTATTGGGAATGTTACCGGAGGACTTGGAATTGTTACGGTATTAGCGTGTATGTTGTTTGGGGCCGTATCCGGTTCAGCTGTTGCTACTGTAGCGGCAATTGGTGCGATTATGATTCCCCAGATGGTAAGAGCCGGTTATGATAAATATTATGCCACAGCATTAGTAGTAGTTGCAGGGGGACTTGGTGTTATTGTGCCGCCGAGTTATCCCATGGTCATATATGGCGTTACTAATAATGTCTCCATCGGGAATCTTTTCGTTTCGGGATTTATCCCGGCACTAGTGGTCGGCTTCTTACTTTGCGTTGTAAATTACATATTTTGTAAAAAACATGGATATAAGGGTTCTGGACAGAAAGTATCCCTAAAACGGATTTTGATATCGTTAAAAGAGGGTATATGGGCGATTTTCATGCCAATCATAATCTTGGGGGGAATATATGGCGGAATCTTTACTGCCACAGAGGCATCAGTAGTTGCAACTGTATATAGTCTTTTTGTGGGAGCTGTAATATTTAAAGAATTAAAAATTGCTTCTTTATGGAAAGCTTTTAAGGACAATACTGTTGTTTTAGGAAGTATGATGCATGTTATGGCGCCTGCGGCAGCGCTAAGCGGGATATTTGTATTCTTGAAATTCCCGAAAATGGTTGAAAACCTTTTCTTTAGTGTATCACAAGAACTGGGAATTATCATGTTGATTATTTTCGGGATACTTTTCCTTGTTGGTATGTTTGTACAGACGACACCCGCCGTCGTTATACTTTCCCCAATTCTTCTCTCGGTTGTTTCGAAATTAGGGATGGATCCAATACAGTTTGGAATAGTAATGATAGTTGGGTTAGCCATTGCATTCGTTACACCACCTGTTGCAGTCAATTTGTTTGTAGGCTCGACATTGACTGGACTACCGCTTGATAAAATAGTAAAAAAATCTTTACCTTTTTTGTTGGTTCTGGTTGTTTCCTTGTTTTTAGTTGCGTATATACCGCAATTGAGCCTAGGGATATTTGATATATTACCAGCTAAATGAATTGTGTTCATAATTTCATGTATGCATAGAAAAGCCTAAGGCCTCAAATAATACGTTTAAGTAGTTTAGCTGAATAGGTTGTGCGCGCTTCTCAAATACCTATGATTCCTGAAACATCCGCTTAAAAGAATAACGCGCACAACCTATTCCAGTTGTTGTTACTGTGGTTGTATATGCTGTATATGAATGATGTA
Source organism: Christensenellaceae bacterium (assembly GCA_963675855.1). GTDB lineage: Bacteria > Bacillota > Clostridia > Christensenellales > CAG-138 > UBA7703. The sequence continues at coordinate 2,304,983 of OY776633.1, read as the reverse complement.
CTTCAGATGTTTGATCTCTACAGCAGATAAAAAGATCTCAAACGCTTAAGAGTAAGCTCTTTGTTGCGATACGATTAGACAAGACTATTTCTTTGTTTCCGAAGAGAAACAGCATGAGCCTTTGTAAACTTGATGACTAAATTCGCTGGCTCAATGGTTAGCAGAGAATTGAAAAATGTTTGCGAAATATCACATAAAAGTAATATCTTAGTATTTTTCAATTTAAGCTAGATTCAAAGCGGGGGCTACATGAATGATGATACATATTTCGGTCGATACAAATTTAGCAGCAATTGCAAAAATAGATGAAACGATTTTTTGGGAATTTCGAGAAGGATATACCGTGAGAGATTTATTGGATGAAATCCATTTGGATATAAGTAAGGTTGGAATAATACTGATAAATAACAAATGTGCATCAAGCAAAGACAGCTTACATGATAATGACGATATAAGGATTATTCCTGTACTGATAGGTGGATGAAAATCGAATGTATGGATATGCAGATAAATGGGTAGATATCAATCTGTCAACTAAAGCAATAGAGTTTTTCAACATTCCAGAGGAAATATTGAGAGACTATTTGGGTGGAGTAGGTATTGGTGCAAAACTGCTATACGAACGTGTTGGGCCTCATGTTGAGTGGAATGATGAGGATAATTGCGTAATTATTGCTTGCGGACCTTTAAATAGTTCTAAGATCCCAGGCTCTGGCGCTCATTGTGTTGTTACCAAAGGTCCTTTGACCAATGGAGCAGCGTCAAGTCAAGCTATGGGTTTTTTTGGAGCATATTTACCTATGTCTGGATTTGATGGAATGGTAATTCACGGGAAGTCTGATACTCTTATATACCTTTATATACATGATGGAGATGTAGAAATCAGGGATGCCCAGGAGATGGCAGACCTTAATACTCTGAAAACGGAAGAGAAGATAAAGGAACTCATAAATAGACCGGCAAAGGCATCTAGTGTTTATAGTATTGGGCCGGCAGGAGAAAATCTGGTTCGTTTCGCTGCGGTTGTGGGTGATAACGGACATGTTAATGCTCATAATGGTATAGGAGCAGTATGGGGGAGTAAAAACCTTAAGGCCATAGCAGTTGATCGAGGCAAAACCAAAATACCTTTGTTTGATCAGCAGCAGGTTATGTGCCTTTTAAAACAAATGATAAAGGATACCCAAGCAGATAAAAAATATAAAGAACTCATGGATCATGGGACTTCCGGCCTGTTCAAGGCATATACTTTCACTGGCTTGATTCCTTATAAAAATCTCACTTCTTGTGTTCTTCCGGAGAGCTACTACAATCTGCGGGGGGAGTATTACAGGGAAAGATACGAATTAAAACGTGAGACGTGTTACGCTTGTCCCAGCTCACACTGCAATATAATAAAAATTACTGAAGGACGATATAAAGGGTTTATTGGCGAAGAGCCCGAGTATGAATTAATGGCCGGTATGGGTTCAATGATTGGAAATCCCGATCCCGGTGCAGCCGTTATGCTTGCCAACCAGTGGGACTGGATGGGTATGGATGGGAATGAAGGAAGCTGGCTGACGGCCTTTGTAATGGAAGCTTTTGAAAAAGGCATTCTGACCATCGAAGATACTGACGGTATTGTATTGAACTGGGGAAATGTTGAAGCGGTTAATATTCTTATAAAAAAAATAGCTCATCGTGAGGGCTTTGGGAATCTTTTGGCAGAAGGAATAAAACGATCAGCTGAAGCAATTGGCGGTGAAGCATTAAAGATTGCTGTATATCAGCAAAAAGGTCACGCACCTAGGGGGCATGATCATCGCGCAAGATGGCTTGAACTTTTTGACACCGCTGTATCAAATACAGGAACAATTGAAACTACTCATGTGGCTCTTCCGCCTGATGATGCTTTTTCACCCGAAGCGATTTCCACCGCGCTTTATCGAGGAAAAATCAGAAATTTCGTAGATTCTCTTGTTGTATGCATGTTTCCGACAAGAACTATGATCTCGACAAATATCAATCATCTGACTGAATTGATAAGTGCAGCGACCGGCTGGGATTATACAGTGGATGAGGCTTTCAATCAAGCATTGCGCACAGTTAATACGCTGAGAGCTTTTAATATTATGCACGGAATAGGGCCTGAACAGGAGTATCCGTCAAAAAGATATGCTTCAGTTCCGGTAGATGGACCAATTGCCGGTAAAAATATTATGGATATATGGGAGGAAACACTGGATAAATATTATGAGTTGATGGGTTGGAACCGAAAAACAGGTAAGCCGAATATAAATACTTTGTTACAATTAGGGTTAGATCATATTGTTGCAGACTTATATACACACGAATAAATAACAAAGGCGGTGCGTAAAAACGGGTAAATATAGTGAAATATTAAATATGATACAATTGCCAAAGATGGCTCGCGTTGGGATTAGTTTTGAAAAACACAAGGTTGAAAATATATCGGATACAATTATTAAGGAAATAAAAGGATTACACTGTATAAATAAAGTCAGGGGTAAAATGATTGCTCTTGCTGTTGGAAGCAGAGGAATTAAAAATTTGCCGGAAATTGTACGAAGCGTAATTACTGTTTTGCAAGAAAATGGCGCAAAGGTTTTTATTGTTCCGGCGAGCTGGTGGCTTTTGTGGACGTAGGCATCGCCAACGAGGAAGATTGTCAGAAATCTCTTGGCATAAGCGCCGATCTCAATGTATCGGGCGGCGAGCTGAACATAGAAAAATATCAGGATTTAAGCAAGAAAGTGCTCGCAATGTTTCCGCGGATGCGGATGATCGCCATCACGCTGCGCGAATCCAAATCCGCGGATGTGAACGGCTGGGCAGCCTGTCTTTCAACGCGCGATGGGTTCTATCAAAGCAAACGATATCTGATACAGGATATCGTCGACCGCGTAGGAGGCGGCGACGCATTTGCCGCCGGTCTGATCGCCGGATTGAACTTTTACGACGATAAACAGCAGGCGCTCGAATTCGCCACGGCTGCCGGCTGCCTGAAGCACTCGATCGGTGGCGATTACAACCGCGTGAAACGCCCTGAGGTTGAAAAACTGATGATGGGCGATGGTTCGGGCAGGGTGAGCCGATGACAGGCGCTACTTGATATCCTTGAATGAAAAAAGATGATGTTCAGACGGCTTTTTAGCCTGTTTCCCGGGCAAAAATGACCGGTGGTAAGGTTCTGCGCTGTGCGGAAGGAACTCGTTGCAGCCGTTCCGCCATCGCTTTATTTTGTCTCTGGCGTCTACTAGGACATGAACCAGTTTATGTTCAGGCATTCGTCCCGGAAGCTGCCGTTGAATATGTCGGTGCCGTTAGACACCGCGAGTCGGCGTGGTTAGACACTTGCGACGGTGAAATTAGACAGTTGCGTCGGCGACATTGGACATTGACTGCGTGTTGATCGAATGTTACGATCAAACTGCTTTTTCTCACACAGAGGATACGCTACTTGACAAGACGTAACCTTAAGATTATTTGCTTGACTCAGATTTGCTAAGTTTTTTGCTAAGCATGTGCACAAATAATAGGTAATATTGGCTAGTATTGCCGAGTCCGCATTTTTAAAAAATCCAGAGAAATAGCGGCATTTGGCAGCACTGGAAACTACTGGGATATAGCTGGAAATCGTGTTTACTTTGGGTGAGACAATATTCGTTAACTATTTTTTCATATTTCAACAGTATTCAGCCATGAATTCAGCCACGATTCAATAAAATTATAGATATATAGTTCTCTGACTGAGAGTTCGACTCTCCCCGCCTCAACCATAACCCCAAAAGACCCGAATGGGTCTTTTTTTATGCTGCCACAAATGCGATGTAGAAAGTCGAAGCTTGGCAAATGAAACGAGCGACGCGGGGGTTCCGGATTGTGTGATGCCAGGAGGATGGTGCGTTCAGTTTGAAGCGGCAGAACGGCGTTGTCCAACGCCTCGTCGATCATCGTCTGCACGTTCTTCGTCGCAAGGAAACCTGCGGTATTTGGTATGCACCAATGAAAAATTGATTCGGAATCATGCATGCATATCAATTGCATAGAAGCGAAATTTCAAATTTATACTTGACATTAATGCGATTTATTATATAATGATCTTGAAAATTGTCATACAATCATACAATAATACAAGCAATAATAGAATAGAAAGGTGCCCGGGTGGTATATGAAGATTACAAAGCCAGTACTTTCAGAATTGCTGATTGACGCTCTGATGAAATACATAGAGCAAGAAAATCTGAAACCAGGCGATTACATACCGTCTGAAAATGATCTGGCAACACTGTTCGGCATCAGCCGCACAAGCGTGCGCGAAGGGATCATACGATTGAAATCAATCGGCCTTCTGAACAATACCGGCAGATTAACACTGCAGACGATATCGATCAACGAGTTTTTAAAACCAAAGGATTCGATTCAGTACCAGCGGTTTCTGAAATTGACCAAAGACGAAATGTTCGAGTTGCTTGAAATCCGAAAGCTTTATGAGTGCTATGCCATCGAAGTGGCTCTTGAGATCAATCACAAAGAGCTGCTGTCCAATTTAACCAGGTTGATTACCTTGCTTGAAAGCAATATCGATAACCCGGAAATGTTTCTTGAATATGATGCGGAGTTTCATCGCCAGATATTGATTGCAAGCAAAAACTCACTTCTCGTTAAACTCTATGATTTCAGCTTGTCGTTTTTATACAGGATACAGCTGGAGGAAACTTCACACATTGCCGGTGCAATTCAGAAAGCCATTGTTTATCACAAGGACATTGTCAAAGCGGTAGAAAGAAAGGACGTCGAGGTTGCGCAAAGAGAATTGAAAGAACATCTCGAAGATATGATACAGCAGTTCAAGGGCGTGAACGGGATGAAAGCGGCCAAATAAAAATCAACGGAAAAAAATAAGGGGCGAAAGTCCGGACCTTGGTTTCGTGCGCGCAAAATTTCACAAAATAAGTTTCATGTGGTAAAAAGCCACAAAAAAAAAGAAGGGAATGAACAGAATGAAAAAGCTAAAGGCACTAGTGGTAGGTATGATGATCCTCGCGCTTTGCGCGGGAATGATCGGGTGTCAGACAATCACCGAAGACGAAACGGCAAATGCCCCGAGTACTGCGGCAAGCAGCACGGAGGCCAGCACAAGCGAAGCAGCCGCGAGCGAAGTCAGCAGCGACGGTCTGCAAGGGAAAAAGGTCGGCTTCATTCAGCTTACGCTTGGAACGACTTATCATGCCTCGATGAGCGACAAGTTCGAAGCGCTCTGCGAGGAAATCGGAGTGGAACTCAGCATGGTTGCCAGCGCAAACCGTACCGCTGAAGAGCAGTTGAAGCTGGCGGAAGACCTGATCGCGCAGGGAGTCGACGCGCTGGTGTTGAATCCGGTCGGCGATGAGATCGTCCCCAAGATTGTGCAGCTGGCCAAGGACGCTGGCATACCCATGATTTGCGTGGATAACACGTCGCCCGGCGAAGGCTACACCTATATCGGCATCGACAACTTCGCGATTGCGCGCGGCATCGGCCAGTATATCGGCCAGCACTATGACGGCGGCAACATGGTTTATGTCCGCAGCACGGCTACCGACACCGGATGCCCGGCCTATCGTTACGGCGGCATCATGGGCGGCATGTCTGACGAAGGCGAAATTTCCGGCTTCGACATGATCGATGAGCGCTATGCGATGACGGATGTCGGCGAAGGCGACGGCCTGAAGCAGATGGAAGAACTGCTGGCGGCGAACGATCAGATCGATATCGTTATTGCGCATCACGACGGCCAGGCTCTCGGCGCCCTGACGGCGATTGAGAATTCGGGCCGCACGGATATCAAAGTCCTCGCAGGGTTCGACGGCGAGCTGAGATTGTTTGAAGCGATCAAGGCAAACCAGGGCGGAGCGAACGGCATCGATATCGTTACAGGGTTGAACAGCCCGATCATGATTGCACAAATGACCATCGACGCTCTGGCTACTTACTTTGGTGGCAATGAAATGAGCGCATCCTATTACATTCCTGTCATTATCATTTCCTATGATAATGTCGACGAGTACATGGAGTATGGATTCTAATCCGTCATAAAGAAACGTTGGTCGGGGCGCAGCTTGCTGCGTCCCGGCTGACGAAATAACTTCAAGGATTTATGAATATGAAGATGAACACTGAAACAATAAAGAAAACGTCATTCAGCCTGATCAAATATGATCGCTATCTGATATTGCTGGCATTTATCATTATTTCGGCGATATTAAGCGATAAATTCCTGACGGCAAAAAACGTTACGAACCTGCTGAATCAGAATTCGGCGGTAGGCATCGTTGCAATCGGGCAGCTGCTGGTCATATTGACCGGAGGCATCGATTTATCGGTCGGCTCGATTTCATCTATGAGCGTCGTCGTCGTAGCGTCTTTTCTGAAAGCGGGGATGTGCTGGCCGCTGGCCTGCGCGATTACCCTCGTGGCCGGGTTTATAGCGGGATTGATCAACGGAGTGATGGTGACCCGCGGCAAGCTGTCCGCGTTTGTCGTCACGCTCGCGACCATGAGCATCTATCAGGGCATTTCCCTTCTGCTTTCTAAAGGAAGGGAAGTCTTTTTCGAGAACGATTCCTTCCTGGCAATCGGCAATACGAGGATATCCATCATACCGATCGTCGCAATATTGTGGATGATCATCGCGGTATTTTTTCATGTATTGCTGAAGAAAACGGTTGCCGGGCGATATATTCACGGCATCGGGGGAAACAGAGAAGCTGTCAGGCTGAGCGGCGTGAATGTCAACCGCTTTGAAACGATGGCGTATGCGCTGAGCGGATTTTTAAGCGCAATCGGCGGAATACTGATGGCGTCGCGCTTGACGCTCGGATCGAACTCCGTCGGAACCGGATGGGAACTTACGGCAATCGCCGCGGTCATGGTAGGCGGCGGAAGCTCCAGGGGCGGAATCGGAACGGTCGGAGGCGCCATAGTCGGTACGATTATCATGGGCCTGATCGGCAACATCATGAATTTAACCGGCGTGACGATATATTGGCAGCAGATCATCCGCGGCATCATCATCGTCGTCGCCGTTTATTCCAGCCGCCTGAGGGAAAAGAGGGGAGAAAGCGAATGACCCCATTGTTATCATTGCGCGACATACATAAACACTTTGCGGCAGTTCATGCGCTGAAAGGTATCAATTTAGAAATAAACGAGGGGGAAATTCTTGCCGTTGTCGGAGAAAACGGCGCGGGCAAGAGCACTCTGATTAAAATATTATGCGGGATCATCAGGCAGGACAAAGGCGAATTATATTTCAACGGCGAAGAAGTGCCGGATCTGGATCCGCACAAGTCCCAACAACTTGGAATCAAAGCGGTTCAGCAGCATTTCAGTTTGATACCCACGATGTCGGTAGCCGAGAATATCTTTTTTGACATACTCAAGCAAAAAAGAAAAGCTGGCCTGCTCGATTGGAAGATGGTCGAAAGCCAGGCGCAGGAGTTCCTTGAATCTATCGGGTATGGAGAAATCGACGCAAAAGCGATGGTCAAGGATCTGAGCGTCGCGGACTGTCAGAGGATAGAGGTCGCCAAAGCGATCAGAGGCAATTCAAAAATCCTCATATTGGATGAACCGTCCGCGGTTCTGCCTGAGACCGACGTCAACAAGCTCTTCAGCATGCTGCGGGACGTCAAGGCCAAAGGAACCGCGATCATCTATATTTCCCATCACCTGGACGAGGTGTTCGAAATCGCAGACAGAATCGCCGTTTTAAAAGACGGGGATCTCGTGAAAGTAATCGACGATCCGAAAACCGTAGACAACTTCGGATTGATCAAACTGATGGTCGGCAGGGATATCAACGATATCTATCCTCCGATTGCAGAATGTAAAAGCAACGTTGTTCTCAGCGTAAAAGACCTTTCGACCAAGCATGTTAAAAACATTTCCTTTGATTTGCACGAGGGAGAAATTCTCGGCATCGGGGGGCTGGTCGGCGCGGGAAGGACGGAGCTTTGCCAGGCGTTATTCGGAATGGATCCGATTACGAACGGGGAGATCAACATTCACGGCAAACCCTATCGCTCGAAAAGACCGATCGACGCGATTAAAAACGGGCTCGGCTACGTTACGGAAGACAGGCACTTTGACGGCTTGATACTTGGAGAGTCCGTTGCCAACAACATAACGTTCGTAGGGTCCAAAAAAGTCGTGAAAAAATGCCTGATCAACAAAAAACTGAACAATGCGATGGCACATAAATACATCAAGGAACTGGATATAAAAACGCCGTCGGCCGCCCAGCAGGTCTATTATCTGAGCGGCGGCAACCAACAGAAAGTCGTTCTCGCGAAGTGGCTTTTCATCGAGCCGAAAATCATACTGCTGGATGAAGCGACCAGGGGAATCGACGTAGGGGCAAAGCGGGAAATCTATTATTTGATCAACCAGCTCGCCCGCAGCGGCGTATCCATTATTATGGTGTCTTCCGAGTTGCAGGAAATCATACAGTTGAGCAACCGGATCCTGGTTATGCGCGAGGGCAGCATCGTAGGAGAATTCGACCAGGAGCAAGCAACCGAAGAGGATATTATCACAAAGGCATCAGGGTTATAGGAGGAACAGAGAGTTGAAGTTCAATGAGGAGATTGAAGACGTTGTAAATACGAATTCAAGTCCATCGAATTTGAAGATCACCGACATGAGGTTCGTTGACATCGAAGGTTCGCCTTTTGAAAATTCGTTGATGAAAATTTATACAAATCAGGGGATCGTCGGCTATGGCGAGGTCCGGGATTTTGCCAGCAAAAAGTATGCGCTGATGCTCAAAAGCAGAATCCTGCACGAAAACCCTTGTGACGTTGACAGACTGTTTCAACGGATCAAGCAGTTCGGCGGGCAAGCAAGGCAGGGCGGAGGCGTCAGCGCCGTAGAAATCGCGCTGATGGACATCGTCGGCAAAGTGTACGGCATCCCTGTCTACCAGCTGATCGGAGGGAAATACAGAGACAAGGTGCGCATCTATTGCGACACCGACGTCTACGGAAAACATACCGGCAGAGAAATGGGCGAAGCGCTGCTCAAAAGAAAGCAAAAAGGCTTTACCTATTTAAAAATGGACATCGGCATTGATCTGCTGCTGGATGAACCAGGTATGCTCAGCGGCCCTTCCGATTTTATCGAAAACATGAGAAACCACCCGGATATGCCGATTATTTATCATGGCAACGGCGGCGCGGAGGATTCGCTCAAAGCGGCAAGAATTTATGATTTATATAATATCGAGCATGCGTTTACGGGGATTCAGATCACTCCGAAAGGCCTTGATTTCTTAGAGAATTATGTGGCTGAAGTAAGAGAGGTCGTAGGATACGAAATTCCGCTGAGTATCGATCACTTCGGGCATATCGGAACGAACGAGTGCATCAAGCTGCTCAGAAGGCTGGAGAGATTCAACATCGCCTGGGCGGAGGATCTCGTACCGTGGCAAAACACGGCCGACTATAAAAAGATATCGCGCGCTACTACAATTCCGATCTGCACAGGCGAGGACATCTATTTGGCCGAAAACTTCCGTCCGCTGCTGGAAGCCGGCGCGCTGTCGGTTGTCCATCCCGACGTGCTGACGGTCGGCGGCATTATGGAAGCGAAGAAGACCGGCAAGCTCGCCGAGCAGTTCGGCGCGGCGATGGCCATACACAACGCGGAAAGCCCGATCGCGTTTTTAGCGGCGGTACATGTTGCTGCGGCAACACGCAATTTCATTGCGCTTGAGTATCACTCGTCCGATATCGGCTGGTGGAACGACATTGTGGAAGGGCCGTCCAAACCTATTGTGCAGGACGGATACGTCCCGGTTCCGCTCGGACCCGGGCTGGGTATAAAAGAGCTGAACGACGATGTGATCAGAGAACACATGCACGAAAGAGTAAAAGGCATGTGGGAAGAAACGAATCAGTGGGACAAAGAATGGTCGCACGACAGATTATGGAGTTAACGTTAGGAGAGGATTATTCGGTATGTGTATCAAAGGAAAAGTAGCTGTCATTACAGGCGGCACTTCGGGCATAGGAGCCGCCACGGTACGGCTGTTTGCCCAAAAAGAAGCGAAAGTCGTTTTCGTAGGAACAAACAAAGATAAGGCAAGCGCGGTGATGGCCCAATTAGAGTCCGAAGGGCTGGCCAAGAACGTCCGGTTTTTTAAGGCGGATGTATCGAAGGAAGCGGATGTAAAAGCGCTTGCGGAATTTTCCAATCAGGAATTCGGGCCTTGCGACATTCTGTTCAATAACGCGGGCGTCCATTTCGCAGGAAAGCTTCTGGAAACCCCGGTTGAGGAATTTGACAGAGTCATATCGATCGATCTGCGCGGCGTGTTTTTATGCTGCTATTACTATTTGCCCCAGATGCTGTCGAAAAAAAGCGGCTCCATCATCAACATGTCGTCGGTTTCGGGTATATGCGCGGACTATTCCATGGCCGCTTACAATGCGGCGAAGGGAGCCGTAACAAACCTGACAAGGGCGATTGCGATCGATTATGCCGACGAGGGCATCCGCGCAAACGCGGTTTGCCCCGGAGCCGTCAGAACCGAAATGCTGGAGTATACGTTCAGGAAGATCCCCTATGCGGAAGAGGTCAACAGGAAGGCGTATCCGACGCATACGTTTGCAACGCCGGAAGAGATCGCCGAGATGGTGCTTTTCATCGGCTCCGATAAGGTGAATTTCCTCAACGGCACGAATATCCCGATTGACGGAGGAATTACGGCCCACACGGGACAGCCGAAATATTGACCGTGAAAGCGGGCAAGGTTGGCTTATGAAGCGTGATTTTTGAAAAAGGGGATACTATGTTAGTTGAATTATCGGTTCCGTTTTATCCGGGCATGCCAAGATATGACGATTCCATCCCGGATGTGGTATACACGGAACGAACCAGAATGTATAACGGCGAACCGAACAACACGACTTCGGTGAAATTCTTTCTGCATTCGGGAACCCATGTGGACGCGCCGTTTCATTTTGACGCCGAGGGCAGGACAATCGATGAAATTCCGATCGAAGATTTTTGTTATCGGTCTGTCGTGCTCGTAAAACTGGATCATATGAAGGAAAAACTGATCCGCCGCGCGGACCTGGAGAACGTGCCGAATATCGATACGGCAGATCTGCTGCTGCTCTACACGGGCTATTGCAAATGGATAAACGACACGGAGAAATACAACAAGGGCTTTCCCGGACTCGATTATGAAGCCGCGTGCTTTCTCAGAAGGGAAGTGCCGAATCTGAAGGCGATCGGAACGGACACCATCAGTATAGAAAGCGATGACGGAACCAATCTCTTTCCGGTGCATCACGAACTGCTGGATGAAGCGACGCGGCAGGAGCGATCGCTGCTGATTTTTGAGAATCTGGATTTGTCCAAGGCGGTGAATAAAGATATCGGTTTGGTCACGGCGTACCCGCTGAGATTTATCGGGCTGGACGCATCACCGGTGATGATGGTTGCCGAAGTATAATATGCCGATTATTGAAAAACTATAACCATACATGGAGGATAAAGAAATGGCAAAACTTGATAAGAAATACTTAAAGGAGAATCTGTACTCCGGAATATTGTGCGACGTGATGGACGGAATGGGCTATCGAAATCAGTCTTTGAAATCGTCCATGCGGCCGCTTGGCGATGATACGGTCATATTCGGGCCTGCGTTTACAAGCATTGGGACAGAGGTTTATTCCATGCCCAAAGATCCGCTGACGGCGCAATGCAAAATTGTCGACCAGCTGCAAGAAGACGAAATATACGTTCTTGTCACGCGCGGAGAATATAATTGCGCCGTATTCGGCGAGCTGTTCGCAACGGCAGTGAAACAAAGAAAAGGCGCGGGCGTTCTCCTCGACGGTATGGCGCGCGATCTGAAAGCGCTTAAAAGCATGGATTTCCCGCTCTTCTTCAGAGGCACCCTGCCGACGACGTCCAAAGGCCGCTGCGAGATCAACGAAAGCCAGATTCCGGTGCTTATGGACGGGGTAACCATCTATCCGGGAGACATCATCTTCGGAGATATCGACGGCGTGGCCATCATACCCTCCGCAATTGCGGACGAGGTGTTTGAGAAGGCCATTGAAACCATAGAAAAAGAAAACCAGGTACGTGAAGGATTGATCCAGGGCAGGTCTTTGGAAGATGTGTACAATGAGATCGGCGCGATTTAATCACGTACAAAGCAGTTGAACCGCACACGGGCAATAGAATATCATTCAACAACGTCCGAGACGATCAGAGCGAAAAACAATATTCTTGCAGACGGTATTAAAAAGCGCGCCTGTTAACAGGCGCGCCGGCCCGGCGCTGCGGGAAACGTTTTGCATGAACACTCGGATGCGGGTTGAAGTTTTAAGGAGTAATCACATGACGATCATTGAACAATTGGGCTTGGCGGGTATCGTCCCCGTCGTAGTCATCGAAAAAGAACAGGATGCGCTTCCGACGGCAGATGCATTCTTAAAAGGCGGATTAAACGTGATGGAAATCACGATGCGGACGGAAGCCGGAATTGAATCGATCCGGCAGATCAAGCGCGCGCACCCGGACATGATCATCGGCGCGGGCACCGTATTGACGCTAGACAAGTGCAAGGAATGCGTGTCGGTCGGGGCGGACTTCATCGTCAGCCCGGGGTACGACGAAGAGATCGTGGCCTGGTGCGTAAAAAACGGTATTTCCGTGACCCCGGGGTGCGTGACGCCATCGGAAATCACGCAGGCGCTGAAACACGACCTGAAAGTACTGAAGTTTTTCCCCGCCAACGTCTACGGCGGGTTGACCGGCATGAAGGGGCTGCACGGCCCGTTCGGCAACGTGACGTTCCTGCCGACAGGCGGCGTGAATCTGGACAACCTGGTCGAATACGTCACCCAGCCGTATATTCATGCCGTCGGCGGCAGCTGGCTTTGCAACAAAGCCGATATTTCGGCCGGGAACTTTGAAAAAATAACCGGACTGGTGCGGGAATCCATCGACAGGCTGCTTGGCTTTGAAGTGGCGCATATCGGGATTAACGCAGCCAATGAAGAAGAAGCGGACAAGACAGCGAAAGAATTTTCCGATATGTTCGGCTTTGAGTATAAAAACGGGAACAGCTCCATATTTGCGGGTAAAGGGATCGAGGTAAATAAATCGGCTGGCATTGGCAAAAACGGACACATCGCCATTCGCACCAACAGCATCCCGCGCGCCGCTTATTATCTGAAGAAAAAAGGCTTCGAGGTCAATATGGCCACGGCGAAGGAAAAGGGCGGAAAACTGGTTGCGGTGTATTTAAATAACGAGGTCGGATCGTTCGGCATCCACCTCTTGCAGAAATAGGAGGGTAACATGAGGGTCGTCACATTCGGAGAAATCATGCTGAGGCTCAGATCGCCGGAACACGAACGTTTTTTCCAATCGCCAATGCTGGAGGCGACTTTTGGCGGAGGCGAGGCGAACGTGGCGGTTTCAACCGCGAATTTCGGGTTGGATACGGCTTATATCACCGTGCTTCCCGACAACGACATCGGAAACGCATGCATCATGGAACTGAAAAAATTCGGTGTGGATACGTCGATGATCAAGAAAGATAAAGGCAGGATGGGAGTCTATTTCCTTGAAAGCGGCTCCAACCAGCGCGCATCCAGAGTGATATACGACCGGAGCGATTCTGCAATCGCGCTCGCAAAACCCGGATTGATCGATTTTACGAAATGCTTTGAAGGTGCAAACTGGTTTCATATCACCGGCATCACGCCCGCGATCAGCGAATCGGCGGCGGAGTTGTCGCTGGAGGCGATGAAGGCGGCAAAGCAAGCGTCTTTGACCGTATCGCTCGATCTGAACTACCGAAAGAAGCTTTGGAAATATGGAAAGAGCGCGCAGGAAGTCATGCGCCAACTGGTCGCGTATGCGGATGTGTGCATTGCCAACGAAGAGGATATCCAGAAAACGCTAGACATCTCATTGGATGTCGATGTGACGAAAGGCACGCTGGACACGGCGCAGTATGAGAAGCTGGCGCGGAAGGTGATGTCCGCGTTTCCCAATGTGAAAATCGTTGCGATCACGCTTCGCGAAAGCAAGAGCGCGGATCACAACAACTGGTCCGCCTGCTTGTTTGACGGAAAAGAATTCTATCTATCGAAAAGGTATGCGATCACAGACATCGTCGACCGTGTAGGCGGGGGAGACAGTTTCTCCGCGGGCCTGATCTACGGACTGAATTCGTACGACAGCAAGGCAGACGCGCTGGAGTTTGCCGTTGCCGCAAGCTGCCTGAAACATACGATCAACGGGGACTTTAACCGTGTGAGCGTATCCGAGGTCAAGGCGCTGGCAGGCGGCGATGCTTCCGGAAGGGTTCAGCGGTAACGATTATTCTGCACCCTGACGAGTATGTGTTTCAGGTTGTCAGCAATTGTTTGCAAGACAGAAGAGAAATGCTTGCGGCGACAGGATGATTGAATCGCAAACAGAAATGAAAAAGGCCGGTAGAATGGTGCCGGCCTTTTTCTGATATATTTGATATGGAGAATAACTATTAAATAACAGGTCGACCATACTTTTTTTCGGTTCTTGATTTCTCTTATTCGTGGATGTTCTGGTCTTCCTTCAGTTCTTTGATTTTTTTTCTATAGTGGAATACCGTCTTTATCAATATTGCTGTAAAAAAGGATACCGATATCGCAACGCTGATGTTGCTTGGGTGCCTTCTTAATATGGCAATCACAAGATCGATGGACAGGATAAGCAGATTCAGCAACAACAGCACGGAGGTGTAAGAAAGGATTCTTTTATAATGCTGGATCCTTGCATCCGTGTCCGAATATAAATCGAACGGTCCGTCGGCGGTCTTTTTTCTGAAGTACGCCCATCTGCCGCTGGTCGTTACGCACTCGACTCCGGTTTCTTTCAGAAAATTGATATACTGGTGGCCGAGAGGATGGTTGGCTTTGTGCTCCAACATCTCAATTCGATACGTATATTCGTTTGGGGTGCCCTCACTGAACGTATAGCGCATAAAGAAGTTATCAATAAAATTAAATCCTTTTTCGGCCATTTCGTTGATCCAGGCCTCTTCTTTATCCATATCGGCAAAAATGAATTTATAAACTTTGTACAGCATCTTTTTCATCTCCCGTTTCATCAATAATTGTAAGGCCATGAACCGTCAATTCTTTCAGTCGAGCGATTTCGGCGACCACGCTTTCCTTTCCGGCATCGGTTATTTCATAGCATTTCTTATCGTCGTCCTTGTTGTCGGATATTCTGATCCACCCGCTTTTCAGCAACGTGTTGATCGCGCCATACAAAGTGCCCGAACCAAGGACGACCCGATCGTTCGTCATATTCCTGATAAACTTCATGATTCCGTATCCATGGGTCGGCTGATACAAAGCCAACAGGATGTAATACACAACCTCGGTTAACGGTTTACCTTTGCTGCCCGGCATTTTCTGCCTCCTTTGCTGACTGTGTCGCGGAAAGACATGTCCGTACACGACGTGTCATTAAACGATATGTCGTGATACGACATAATAATACACCGGAACATGATTTCTGTCAATAGCTAATTTTCCACGCCCGTTATACTCAAAAAAATCAACATCCCATATCAATACGAGATGTTGACCGGATGAGCGAATTCGTTACGATTACTTCAGCTCAAGAATCTGTACGATCGCGTTCTTATAATCCTGAAACGACTTGCGCCCTTTCTTTGACAAAGATATCAATGTTCTTGGGATCTTGCCTATAAAAGTTTTCTCGATTTCGACATAACCCGCCAGTTCCAGTTTGCTCAGGTGCGAGGACAAGTTGCCTTTTGATAAACCCGTTTCATGCAGAAGGAATATAAAATCGGCATTGTCGACCGGATCCAGGCAGGTGAATATCTTTAAACGCGCCGGCTCATGAATGATCCTGTCGATTTTATTTGGTTCGGGACTCTTTGATTCATTCATGTTCGACATCAGCCTCTAATTTCGGATATTTTCTTAAAAACCGGATGAACGTAACGATACCCGACAACATGATAATCCCGCCGCCGATCGTTAAGGAAAGGAAAGTAATATCTTCAACGTGTATGATGTACGACGGCAAAAAGGCCAGCAATACGAGGACGCTGTAAACAGTAAACCGTTTCATCTGAAAGGCGCGGCCGGTGATCAATACCGCAGCCGAAAAGAATACGCCAAGAAACAGGAGTATATAGGGCTGGATGGAGTTTCTGAAACCGGCGCCTTTCACGGCGACCATCCCTAAAGCGAAGAACGCGCCGCCGATCATCACGGCAAAGAGCAGCCCTTTATATACGTTATTTTTTGATTTTGTGTAGGTTGCATAGCCGATGCGCGGGTAGGTTACTTTATTTTTCAAATATCGGAGGATCAAGTAGAGAAGGAAGAAAAGCGGGCCTGCAAATACGACAAAGTTGAAGTAGATAGACAACGGGACTATGACGAAACATAATCCGAGTAAGACGTCCCAAAGGCCGTCGGCGCTGTTGTGGAAGCCTTCGGCCAGTTTCGCGTCGTGATTGGCTGAAGCATTCATAATTACACCTCCTGCAAACAGGTTTGCGATACAAACCTTATGGACATAACTTATCATGTGTTAAAAAAGTTGTCAAGAGCGAAAGAAAAATATATTTTGATGGATGGATTAGGCTACAGAACGTATATGCGTAAGATAAGATCCGAAGCAGCGGGCGTGAAACCAGGATCAATACGCATATGGTATAATAAATTTGTTGGAAACGACCGGTACAACGACAATAGTAAGGATTTCATCTTCAAGCAGCGCATTCACAGTATATTATCACAATTTCTGCCGAACGACTTTCTGTTTAACTTGTTTCATAGCAGCAAACGCGACTCATACTGGAGGGATATGATATGAAGAGAGCATATCTGTTTTTGATTGCAGCGGGTTTGATACTCGTGATGCTGGGCGGGTGTGGAATGTTCGATCGAACGACAGCTTCGCAGGGCAGCGGCTCTTTGGCCGAACCGGACGCCGCGGTCGTGCAGACGGATCCGGAAAAAGACCCGGCAGACAGGCCCGAGGAATCCGCTTCTGCCGAACAGGCCGGCCAACCGGCGATTCAAGCGGATCCCGAAACCGTTGAGGTATTCATGGATTCGCCCGTTTTTGCGGATCTGAACGGCGATGGCGAAACGACTGAAATTACACTAGCGGACGATGACGATAATTTATCGCTGCATACGGCGCAGGGCGATTCCCAATATGAAATATCATTCGTGGATTTATCGATCGGCTATTTCATGAACGCATATTACGTAAAAAGCTATGACGGGTATCCGTTTTTTGTGGTCAGCTACGATTATTGTTCGGATGACTTTGAAACCAAGGCGATGAACTTTTCAGGCGCTGAACCGAAAGAGATTTTTAAAACGCCGCTATACGTCGACTGGATCGACGAATTCGGATTTGAAGCATACGGTTACCTGCAATCGGCGGGCACATGGGCGGTTCGCACGCACGCCTACTTCGTGCAAAACGGCATCGAGTGGAGGGGAACCTATGTGCTCGACCGGAGCGCACCGTCCTACACAAAGGTGCGCACGGCGATGGAACTGCCGGTTCAAATACTGGTCAGCGACGCATATATCGAGTCCAGTCTGCCGCCAGGTACGGTACTCGGCTTTATGGCGACAGACGGAGAGTCATATATGGACTTTGAGCTGGAGGACGGAACGAAGGGGAGGCTGAACTTCGTCTGGAATGAGAACTGGATCGAAGAAATTGACGATATCCCCATATATGAGTATTTTGTCGATCTGCCGCAGTTTGGCTGATGCGTGAAAGCCGCTTCCGCTTTCTTTGATCCGGGCCTTGATGACCTGGATCGATTAGACGGGCGTACAAACGTACCACGAAGCGCGCGCGTCCACATCGATCACAGTTACCTCCGAAAAGCAACCTTTCAGTTCCGATACGCAGTTTCGCATTTCGTGTTCGGCGCTTTTGATGAACCGGAAATAATCGCCGCGTTCCAGCCACTCGACCAGCGACGTGAAAAACGCGCGGTTTTGATTATAATCAAAGATGATCACCATGCGTTTGGTTACCCTGCTCATTTCGGCGTATAACCTGACGCGTTCCTCTTTTTGCATTCCGTGCGCCACATAGGAGGCGATCGACATATCGAAGCTTCGATCGTCGAAGGGGAGGCGCTCCTGCGCGTCCGCCTGCAAAAAACGGATCGCCTTGTTTTCCGGCTGCCGTATTGCGAAATTCAGCATTTTCTCCGCAGGGTCGATTCCTGTGACCGCCATGCCGGCTTCGTTGAGGACCGAGCAAAGCGCGCCGGTGCCGCAGCCGACATCGAGTATCGTATGACAGGAAGACAGGTCCAGCTGCTTTGATACGCTGCCGACAATCTCCCGGTATCGCGTTTTCTGTCTGTTGTAGAACAATCCATAGACCGGCGCTATCGTATTAAATAATGTGCGGCTGTTCTTTTTACCCAAAGACGGTCACGACCTTTCCCGAACGCTGTCTTGCCAACATTGTACAATGGATTCGACACGGCGTCCATTTTTAGTCTGGATGCAACGACGATGCTTTATAGAGATATTATCGCGTTGTATAAGAAATAGAAGATCGTTTGCATGAACGTTCTATCAACCCCTCAAGAAGCGATACGACCGAGCGAAACGCAGGTACGGCAGCAACCTGAGTACCGAATATTCGATTCACTTTCCGCAGCAAGGCGCTTAATTTACCCTTATATCAAACAGTTTGATATAAGGGATTTTTTGATTTCATATATATATTGACAAGAAAACGACGACGAGATATACTAAAAACATCCAGAGAGATGGTAGAAAGAAGGTGTAGGGATTATGAATACTGAAAAAATCACATTGAACATCAGCGCTATAGACCTTGCGAATATCGATTTACTTGTAGAAAACGGGTTTGCGATAAACCGCTCTGAATTTATGAAAACCGCTATCAAACAATATCTGAGTAATTTGGAGGATGAAACAAAGTTGTTAATTAAAAACGAAGAGTCACAGGCAAAGAAAAACAGATTGGGATGGGTGTTCGGCGGATATTACCTGACAAAAGATGCCGTTCAAAAATATATTGCCAATCAAGAAAACGTACGGCTGATCGTGTACGGATTTCTGATGGTTGAAGAAGGTATTACGACAGATCAGTTATCGAAATGCATCACAAGCGTAAAAGTGTTTGGCGTGATAAAAGCAGATAAACAAATCAAAGAATATCTGAAGAATCATGCGTGAAAATCGTAAAAACTGGATTGCAGTTTGCAACAGGTAAGGTGTAAAGATATATTTGTAAATCCCGCTATTCTTTTATGATGACTCCTACACCGTCGGGAATGACGACGATTTCGGATTCGTAACCCAGCATTTCGTCCGCTAACCGGAGCGCTTGATCAAAGGAGAACGCGTGCCGCATATGCATGTTGTTGATCAACTGCGGATCGGTATGCCGGCTCACGATAATGACGGCTTTGCATTTCATCAATACGCGCGCAAGAATTTGCGCTTCCCATTGATCGGGGCGCGTTTCCGCGCGGGGGATCGCGCTGATTCGCCGCGCTACTTCTTCGGCGGATTCGGCGCCGGCAAACCATTGGTAGAATCCTTCGCCGCCATGCCCGTCCACACAGGAAGAGACCGCTATGATGATACCTCCGGGGTTGACGCAGCTTTCGGCGGCGGTCATGCTTTTGACGGTTTGGTAGATATTCTGATCAAGCGGATAGCCGCCGTTCGAAGTGACAACAAGGTCTGTTTTGGCAGCGGGCACGCTGGCATGTTTGCTGACAAACGCGCACCCAGCCAGATGTGCTTTGACAGGATGCCCGGCAAAAGCAGCCGTGACTTTTTTATTTGCATCAAGTGCGACGTTGAGAATATAGGAAAGCCCTACGGAATTGGAAGCAAACAACATATCCGTATGCAGCGGATTGCCGTCGAGCACGCCGGTGCGCGCTTTTTTGTGCGCGATAAATTCGGCGTTATGGTTGTACATAATCGTATCTTTAGAGCAAATGCCCGGAAGTACGCTTTTGCGTCCTCCTGAGAACCCGGCGAAAAAGTGCGGCTCGATAAATCCTTCTGCGACGATAAGATCCGCCCAGTCTACAAGCTGATTGATTTTCAGCTCGCCGCCTGAGGGGAGCACCCCTTTCAAGACCATCGCGGCATCGTCAAAAGCATCGTGAATCAGAATCTCTTCCTGATCGAAAATCTGGTCGCCAAACTTGTCTCGCAGCTCCTCTTCTGTAGGCGCTCGGTGGAAACCGGTTGCGACCAGAATTCTGACGCCGGAATCCTGATGATTGCGGCGGATTTCATTCAGAAGCAACGGCATCGTAATCAGGCTGGGCATCGGCCGGGTATGGTCGCTGGTGATAATAAGGACGCGCTTTTTATTGACGGCAAGATCAGCCAATCTTGGGGAGTCAAACGGATGTTCCAGCGCGTTTTTAATGATTTGCGGCTCCGGCAGCGGGTTGACACCATACGACTGCGGCGTCAGTATGGCTTTGACGCGACGATCGGGCAATTCAACCTGCAGATGGCTCTTAAAATATGGAATATCAATTTTCATGGATTCATTCTCGCTTTGTCGTTTCAAGCATATGATCCGTCCGTCAGGCCGGTTCAACACAATTCAGATATTATCATAATTATTAATTTCTGCGCCGTCAAGAAAGGGAGACGCTTTTCAAAGAGCAGTCCGGTTAAATCAGACGGCCTTTTTGTGCAACTCAGAAACATAAACAGCGAACAGCCCGGAAAATCCGGATTTTCCGGGCTGTTCGCGGAAATATCGTGAGGATTGGTCAGCCGCGGTTTTCGATGCGGGTCACCATTCCGTCCTGCATCTGGTAGATGACGTCCATCGAATCCAGAATGCTCATGTCGTGCGTGACGACAACGACGCAGTAGTTTTGCTCGTGCGCAAGGCGGCGCAGGATGTTGATGATGTTGCGGCTGCTGGTGCTGTCGAGATTGCCGGTAGGTTCGTCCGCAAGGATCAGGTCGGTGTCCATCGCGAGCGCGCGCGCAATGGCGACGCGCTGCTGCTCTCCGCCGGAAAGCATGGAAGGAAACCGCGTGAACACCGTCTGAGGAAGATCGACGCGCAGGATCAGCTTCTCCGCGCGCTTTTTCGCGTCACTGGTCGACATACCGTGAAGCTCCATCG
Organism: Christensenellaceae bacterium; assembly: GCA_963675855.1. Taxonomy (GTDB): domain Bacteria; phylum Bacillota; class Clostridia; order Christensenellales; family CAG-138; genus UBA7703. Next base: position 2,283,743 of record OY776633.1, on the reverse strand, counting down.
GGTACATAACGTTTTCAACGGCGGTCAGAAGCGGGAACAGACGGAAGCTCTGGTAGATCATCGCGACGTCGTTGCGGCGGTATGCGTCGAGATCGAGCGCGTTTGTCGACCGGTCGCGGAAAACCACCGTTCCGGTTTCCGGCAGGTCGAGCCCCGCCATGAGCGAAAGCATGGTGGATTTGCCGCTGCCGCTCTTGCCTACGACGGCGTAGATGCTGCCCTGCTCAAATGCGCAGGTGATCCCCTTAAGCGCCTGCAGGGTTTGGTATTTGCTCCTGTAGGTGTAGGTTACGCTTTCCAGCGAAAGAATGCTCATGACGGCCTCCTTATTCCTTTTCGGATAAAATGGATATCGCGCTCTTCCGGTTCTGCAAAAGCAACGCGGTCCCCGCGCCAAGCGCATAACACACGAAGAACGCATATAAATCCGGCTTACCCAGCTGTGCAGCATCACCGAACGAAATCCAGACGGCCGCTCCGACCAGCATACCGGCCGCCAGCAGGAACAGTTGCTCATAGAAGAATGTGAGGAAGATCCTCTTCTTTTGCGATCCGAGCCCGCGCATGACGGCGATTTCTTCCCGACGGCTGTTGATCATCAGAAACGCCGCGATGATGCCAACGGCGCAGACCAGCGCAAGCAGCACGGGATAGAGAATCTCCATATAGGTGCTGCGCTGGGAAATGCTGCTGACGGATTCGACAAAGTCTTTATCATCGATTGTGATTGCAACCCGGATATCGCGGTTCTGCTTTGGCCCGGAGAATCCGATTTCCTCCAGCGCGTCCTTGAAATCGGCGAGCCTGCGCGCGTCTTTGAGCGTGAAGCTGAACGACGCGACGTAGCTTTCGTCAAGCAGAACGTCGATCAGGCTCTGCGGCGCCAGCGCCGTGATGTCCTCGCACCAGCGGCGCATATATCCGAAGGAGGTATATCTCCCCAAATCGGCGGTTTCGCCGTCCGCCAGGCCGTCAAGATCCAGTACGCCGCCGGAGAGCGGACAGTAGATGTAGTCCTCGCTTGCCTGCCGGTAGAAGCTTCCGACAACCTTCAACTCCAGTCCGATAAACGCCGGGTCGTTTGCGTTCGAGCTGCTGTAGCTCGTGCCGTTGACGACATAGACGCGGATCGTATCGCCGGGTTGAACGCCGTTGTTCTCCATAAACTGAGTGGAGACGATGCAAACGGGCTCCGCCCAATTGCGTTCGGCAAACATGGATTCGTCGTAACCCGGCAGGAATTCGCCTGTGAACTGGCTGAAATAGAACTCCGGCGCGTCGGCGGCGTTGTTCGTAAACACAAGGTACGGCGCGTTGGCGACCTGATTGAGCATGTCGGTCAGGATGATACCGTCGGTAGGCGCGGGTACCTGCGCCGCGCTGCCGTATGTTCCATCGCGACGTTCCGCAACCCCGAGGTAGCGGTAACGTTTGTGATATGTGATCGCGATATCGTCGAGGTAATCCAAATCGATCAACTGTTGAACGTATTTATTTTTGATCAGCAGATTTCCGGCGTATTTCCCGGTCATGGTCGTACAGTATCCGCGCAGCGTCGTGGTATCGTAGAGCGTCTTTTTTGCGGTTTCATACGAAGCAAGCGTGGAAAGAAGCGTTGCTACAAACAGAAGCATGACGACGGCCAGAGCAGGCACGACCAGCGTGCGCGCGCCGCTGCGGCGAATCGAGAGCAGAGTATACCGCACGGCGCCCTTTCCTGCGGTGGAGGAGCGCTTCGGCGGGCGATGGTTCCGGTTGAGGACCTTTGCCTGCAGAACCCGCCCGTTGATCGTCCGCTCGGCAAAGTACAGGCAGAAACCCAGCGCCAGCAGAAAGACCAGCAGGGCGACGAGCATGGCGAGCGGGACGGACGCAACGGGAACAGGCGTAAAATCCTTGGTGATGCCGAGATATCCGCTGCTGTACCGCAGATCGACCGCCTGAAGCCCGGAAACGAACGAATACGCGCTGGAAATCAGCCGCGCGGCGAACCGCGTGCCGATCCAAACGCCGATGCAAACGGCGACCAGCGCGATCAACCCGGCGCCAAAGAGCAGATACAGGCGCGTTTCCGCCTTTGTCGTGCCGAAGTAGCGCATTGTTTCAACCGTATCGCGCTGTTTTTCAACAAACAGGAACGCAAAAAACAGTAGTACGACGACCGCCGCGACAAACGCAACGGCGGAAAGCGCGGCGGACGCGCCGCGGATCACGCTGAGCGAATCCGAAACCGTCTGGTATCCCTGGTCGAATATATCGACGGTCGCGCGCGACGGTAAAAGCGGTGTAACCGCTTCAACGAACGCGTCCGCGCTGCCGTTTTTCAGCGTAGCCAGGCCAAGTTTGTAGACGTATTTTTCCGGCTGCGCCGAAGTGGGAACGGACGGCACGTAGACGTTGTATTGCAGTCCTTCATAGTAGTTGACGATGCCGACGACTTCGTAATCGTCCGAATTTGCCAGGCTGTTTGTACCCCAGTAGCAGTCCGCGGCGGGCAGGCCGGTGTTGTTCATCGTGCGGAGCGTGACGGTATCGCCGACGGCAAGTCCGCCCGCGTCGGCAAGCGTCTCCGTCATGACGCAGACCTTCGCGCCGCGCTGCGCTTCCTCTTCGGTGAAGAGCCTGCCGGAAATCAGGTGCAGCCGTTCCTGATGGAACTCTTCGAGATCCGCAAGCGCCTGCGTGCGATATGCGTACACCTTGTTGTTCATGACGTTGTAATAATCCGCCATGGCAAGGTATACGTTGTCCGCTTCGGCGTAGAGCGATTCCGGCGATTCGATCCGGAGACAGGGCGAAATGGCCGAGCAATCAATGCCGGAAAGCGTTGCGGCATAACTGTAAAAAGACGAGAGATGAATCGTCTGAAGGAAAGACGACAGCCCTTCGGAATAACCGTGGATCACATAATACGCGTCGGGATCCGGATCGAAATCAAATCCGTCGCTGTAGAAAAAGATGTGTTTGCCCTGCATGTCCGTCCGGTATGAGTAGAGGCAGTCGGCAACTTCGGCATAGAATTTCCCGCCGGCCTGATAGAGCCTCACGCCCGTGATGACCAGCACGTTAAACAGACGGTAGGAGACGGATGAGGAGTGTGCGACAAATCCGTCGATCAGGCCGATGGAGCAATCCGTCGGTTGCCAGAGCAGCACGTCCGGCTGCCCGGCAATCGCGTCGAAATCGATCTGCGACACTTCGGAAAGCATGGTCTCGTCATAGACGGACTCGTCGGGATAATGATCCCCCAGATATTCGATCGACGCGATGGTCGTGTAGCTTTCGTCACACTCGCGCAGCATCTGGTCGCTGGCTGCAAACGTGTTGACTCCAAGATATAAAAATGCCGCAACCGCAACGATCAGCAGTGTAAAAAGAATCGTCTTGAGCGGCATGCGCAAGATGCTGTTTCGACTGTTACGAAGGATCATGGTTCCCTTTCCTATCGCATCGTTTTAATAAATCTCACTGTATTATAGCATGGGGAGTTGTATATTTTTAATATTATATCAATTTACTATTTATATTAAGCGAAAATTGGACAGTCTTTATTATAGAAAGATGGACCGCATCTCTGCGCGTTTCCACTGTACTCCCATGTGTTTCCTCTCGGGTGCGTGCGGATTTCCTTGCCGTTTACGACGGGAGATATAACCGGGCGTTTTCCGTACGCACTATCAAAACTCCAAATATAGAAAAGTACCCACGAATGGTATCATTTCGTGAGTACTTAGCTGGAGGCGCCACCCGGAATCGAACCGGGGATGAAGGTTTTGCAGACCTCTGCCTTACCGCTTGGCTATGGCGCCATAAAAATGGAGCGGGAGACGGGGCTCTCCGCTCAAACCTGTCGGAGCTTGCGCTTTGCGCGGCGCACCTGCTGGTTTTCGCTGCCCTGCCGCTGAAAACGATCCGCCGGATTGTTTTCTTGACGCGGCTTCGAGCCCCTTTGAATGAGTTGGAGCGGGAGACGGGGCTCGAACCCGCCACCTCAGCCTTGGCAAGGCTGCGCTCTACCAAATGAGCTACTCCCGCAAATGAACTGGTGCCTCAGAGTGGACTTGAACCACCGACACAGGGATTTTCAGTCCCTTGCTCTACCAACTGAGCTACCGAGGCATAAAAAATGGCGACCCGGAGGGGGCTCGAACCCCTGACCTCCAGCGTGACAGGCTGGCGTACTAACCAACTGTACTACCGGGCCACAAAAAAATGGTGGGAACAACAGGGCTCGAACCTGTGACCCCTTGCTTGTAAGGCAAGTGCTCTCCCAGCTGAGCTATGCTCCCTCGTGCGTCACAAATGCAAAAATAAGTATAGCGGATTAGGGGTTGCCTGTCAACGGAAAACTGCCGCTTTCCGGCAGAAAAAAGATGGGAAATCGCAACGCGCGTTAACGCGCCGGCCGCAATAACGCCTCTGCAGGCGAAGCATTCGCTGAACATGACAAACTGAAATAAATAGCCTTTCATCGTTGCATGTATGATGAAAATGATATATAATACAACGACTCAATCGATGCATCCAACGATGGACGAGAATGAGGAGGCAAACGACATGGCACTTGCAACAAAAAAACAGACCAATACAAGAAACCTTGTGCGGGCTTCGATCCTTTCCGCACTGATCATCGTTATGACGGTGGTTCCTTATACGGGATATATCAACTATGGACTCGTTGAAATCACCACGCTGCACATCGTCGTGGCGGTCGGCGCGGTCATGCTTGGCTGGCAGTACGGCGCGGTACTCGGTTTCGTATGGGGCGTTACCTGCATGCTGCGCGCGCTGACCAACCCGCTCTGGGCGCCGTTTGTCAATCCTATGGTGTCCCTCGTGCCGCGCATACTCGTCGGTATCGTCGGCGGGCTCGCCGCGCAGGGATTCCGTAAACTCAAGCTTCGCTCCGGCGTCGTTTCCGCGCTGGCTGCGGCGGCGGCAACGTTGACCAATACGGTGCTCGTGCTCTCCGCGCTGAAGCTCTTTTCCGCCGTGCTGACGGGACTTCCGCTGCTTGGTACGATCTACGCGACGCTCATCGGCGTCAACGGCTCGATCGAGCTGGTCGCGGCTGTGCTGCTCGTGCCCGTGATCGTGGCGGCGGTCAGTCCGCGGGAACTGGTGCTGGGCGTCGATATCGGCGCGTCAACGACAAAGTTTGCGTTGGTCAAAAACGGAAAGTGCATCAAGGAATACAGGAAGCCGGACGAGCAGAGCTTTGACGACGCGCTCGAAAGCTTCGGCTACGCGGGCGTCAAGCGGATTGCCGTAACCGGCGTCGGCTCGGCGTTTATCAAAGGCGACCTGCACGGCATTAAAACCGTACACAGAGATGAGTTTTCATCCGTCGCGCGCGGCGCGGTGAAACTTTCGAAAAAATCCAACTCGCTGATCGTGAGCATCGGCACGGGGACGTCGTTTACGCGCATCACGCCGATTCGCGCCTGGCACATCGGCGGAACGGGCCTTGGCGGCGGGTTGATCCGCGGCCTGAGCGGCAGGCTCTGCGAAACGGACGACATGGAAGAACTGCAAAAGCTGGCCGCAAAAGGCGACCTTCATGAAATCGACCTGCAGCTGATGGACGTTTACGAGGGCACGATTTCTCACCTGACCCCGGCTACGACCGTCGCAAACATGAGCAAGCTCTCCGACGGTTCCAGCCGCGAAGACGTCGCCGCGGGGCTCTGCAACCTGATTTTCCAGTCCATCGGGGTGATGGCGGTGTTCGCGGCCAAGCGGAACCTGACGCGAACTATCGTGCTGGTCGGCACGATCACGGACTGGCCGATCGCGCAGCGCAGCCTCGACGAGGTTGCCGCGCTGCACAACGTGAAATTCATCGTGCCCGACCATGCGGCGTTTGCAACCGCCATCGGCGCGGCGCTTTCCGAATAACTATTTCGTCATAGAACGCTCCTGATACAGAGCGCGGCGACGCGCTCTTTTCAGGTCACGACATATAAAACAGGAGGAATTGTGAAACGCTTTCAAATAGCCCTGTTGGGTTTTGGAACAGTCGGCAGCGGCGTTTACCGCATCATAAATGAAAACGGCGCGCAGATTTCCCACCGCGAAGAGATCGATCTTTCCATTGGGCGCATCCTCGTGCGCGATTTCGAGCACGAACCGAATCTTTCGCTTGCGCCGCAAGAACTGTATACCACGGATTTTGAGGATATCATAAACGACCCGGCCGTCGATATCATCGTCGAGTGCATGGGCGGCATCGAACCGGCAAAAACGTTCATCCTCCGTTCGCTTGAGGCGGGCAAGACCGTTGTCACCTCGAACAAGGAGGTCATGAGCAAAAACTGGCCCGCGTTTGAAAAAGCGGCCAAAGCCACCGGCGCGGGGTTATACCTGGAGGCTACGGTCGGCGGAGGGATCCCGATCATCCGTACGATCCTGAACTCCATGCAGGCCAATAACATCACACGCGTGATGGGTATCATCAACGGTACGACGAACTATATCCTGACGCAGATGACCGAAAACGGCCAGAGTTTTCAAGACGCGCTCAAGGACGCGCAGGCGCTGGGTTACGCGGAGGCAAACCCCACGGCTGACGTAGAAGGCTACGACGCGATGTACAAGCTCTCCATCCTCTCGTCGATCTCCTTCCATGCGCACGTGCCCATCGAGGTGATCTACCGCGAAGGGATTACGAAGCTGACGAAAGCGGACTTCGAGACCGCGCAGATGCTCAACTACCGCATCAAGCTGCTCGCCATCGGCAAAAAGGAAGGCAACCGCATCGAAGTGCGCGTTCACCCGACGATGATCCCCGCGACGCATCCGCTCGCGAGCGTGCGCAGCGTGTTCAACGCCATCTTCCTTACGGGGCACGCGGTGGACGACATCATGCTCTACGGGCGCGGGGCGGGCTGTATGCCGACCGCGAGCGCGGTGGTGAGCGATATCGTGTACGCCTGCCACAATGAAAAACATCCGCATTACATGACGTTTGTCAACGAGGAGAACATCAGCAAAGAGATCGAGCTGGTGAAGGATTTTGCCTGCATCTACTGCATCCGGTTGCACGTTGCGGACAAACCCGGAACGATGGCCGCCATCGCGGCGGCGTTTGCCGAGCGGAACGTATCGCTCAAGAGCGTCATTCAGCTCGGGGAAACCGACGGGATATCGTCGCGTATCACCTTCCTGACCCACCGGGCGAGCGAATTCAGCGTGCACGAAGCGCTTAAACGTATCGAAGCGCTGTCCTGCGTCAACGAGGTCGAGAGCGTGATCCGCGTGGAGGAGTAGGACAGGTTTCTGAAAAACACTTGCAATGAACGGCCCGCTTCGCTATAATGTTCGTTGCGAGCGCTGATGTAGCTCAGTCGGTAGAGCACCTCATTGGTAATGAGGAGGTAGGCAGTTCGAATCTGCTCATCAGCTCCAAAACAAAAAGCAGCACCCCAAGCGGGGCGCTGTTTTTTTGTTTTTGTGTTGGCACGCAAATCGAACTGACTATCACATGAAGAGCCGATCTTTGGTAATGGGGGCGGAGCCGAGCGCCGCCTGTGGCGGAGAAAGCGAGGCGGAAGCCCAGTGAGGCAGGAAGCGCGAGGAAGCCGCGTGCGCGGCGACGCTGCGCGATCTTGCCGAACTGTGGGCAGGGTAGGCAGTTCGAATCTGCTCATCAGCTCCAAAACAAAGAATAACACCCGGAAAAGGGTGTTATTTTTTGTTTCAGACAAGATAGGCTAATCACACTGTTTTTCCTATGAATCATTGTATCAACCGGATATTCAAATCAACAACCGCATCAATTGAGACAAACTTATAAATCGAGTGGTATATATCAAAGCGTCGGGGAAACATCATTTATCCGGCCGTAATTCCGCCCCGCCCGACTCGCGGAAGATTGGGCGGCCGACAGCCGACGGGAGCATCAAGAAAATGGAAAACCAAAAAACCACATTGATCACTGGCGCGACATCCGGCATCGGCCTCGCCGCGGCGGCTGAATTCGCCAAGCGGGGCATGAAAGTTTTCGCCGTCGGAAGGAATGCGCAGCGGTGCGAAAGCGCGCGCCAATCCATCCTGAACCAGGCCCCCTCGGCGGACGTGGAATTCATTCTCTGCGACCTCTCGCGCCAGGCGGAGATTCGAACGCTTTGCAAAGCGATAACGCAAAAGACCACCGTGTTGGACGCGATCGTTCACGGAGCTGGCCTGATCACAAACCGGTACGCCGAAACTGCGGATGGGTTGGAAATGCAATTTGCGCTCAATCATATGGCTCCGTTTCTCCTAACGCGCGGGCTGATGAGCAGCCTGTCGCGTTCCGCGGACGCGCGGGTTGTTCTGATCACATCCGTAGCGCGCCGCTTTGCCAGATTGAATTGGAACGACCTGCAGATGAGCCGCCGCTATTTCGGCCTTGCGCAGTACGGGCGCACGAAGCTCTGCAACGTGTTATACGCTTTGGAGTTTAACAGACGATACCGGGATACCTGCGTGAAGGCGGTCGCGTTCGATCCCGGTATCGTCAGAACGGGCATCGGCAGCCGGAGCATGAGCGGCGTGATGAAGGCCGCCTGCAGGTTTGTCATCGGACGGGGTTCGGATGTAAACAAAACGGCGCGCGAACTGTACAGCCTTATCGATTTACAGGAGATTTCGCATTCGCTCGCCGTACATTGCGAGGGCGTAAGTACGAAAGCAGCGAACCCGGCCGCGCGCTATATGAAAGCCGCGGAGCGATTATGGCACGCTTCGGAACGATTGCTGCATTGACAATATCAAACGATATCAAAAAAACGGCACGAATCGTACGATAGGTTATTGACATATGACAGCATTATGGTATTATGATACCGATAAACAAATATCGAGTGCGCAGGATATCAAGTCCCGCAAAGGAATCAAATAAAAGTTGGGATCGAATGGCTGAATTTGACACACAATTGACCGACATTTCGGAAGTCTTTAAGGCGCTGAGCCATCCCGCGCGCCTCTGCATCGTCAACAAACTCACGCGCACGAACCTGAACGTGTCGCAGATGCAGGATTGCCTTGCAATGTCGCAGTCCAACATCTCTCAGCATCTGTCCATACTCAAGAACAAAGGCATTATTCGAGGCACGAGGATCGGATCGGAAGTAATCTATGCGCTTGCGGACGAGAGGATGAAAGCGCTGGTGGGGATATTCCTGCGCGGATAAACCTATTTTTTTTCACGTCGATATTATGGAATTATAATATAAGAATACCATAATAACATAAAACAAACAGGAGGTAGCTTGCATGAACACGGACGTATTGGTAATCGGTGGAAGCGCGGCGGGGCTTGTCGCGGCGATGACCGCAAAGTCCAACAATCCCGGGAAAAAGGTAGTGATGGTTCGGAAAGAAGAAAAGGTGATGATCCCCTGCGGCATCCCGTATATCTTCGGAACGATCGGAACGAGTGACAAAAACATACTGCCGGACGCCGGATTGGAAAAACTGGGCGTAGAGATCCATGTGGGGGAGATCTCGGCGGTGGACGCGGCCAAGAAAACCGCGGCGATGGTCGGAGGAGAGGAGATTTCCTACGACAAACTGATCTTCGCGACAGGATCGATGCCCGTCGTACCGAAGTGGCTTAAAGGCGCGGATCTGAATAACGTATTTACGATACCGAAAAACAAGAATTATCTGGACAACCTGCAAAAGCAGCTGACCGGGTTAAAGAAAGTGGTGCTGGTCGGCGCCGGATTCATCGGCGTGGAAGTTGCGGACGAGCTCAACAAAAACGGTTTCGACGTAACGATTGTCGAGATCCTGCCGCGCATACTCGGCCTCGCGTTCGACGATGAGTTCGCCGCAGGGATGAACGAAAAACTGACCGACCGCGGCGTGAAAGTCCGCACGGGAATCGGCATCAAGGAAGTCCTCGGCGACGGCAAGGTATCCAGCGTGCTGCTGGACAACGGTGAAACGATGGAAGCCGACGCGGTCGTACTGTCCCTGGGTTACCGGCCGAGCGTGGAACTGGCAAAAAAAGCGGGCGCGGAAATCAATTCGTCCGGGTTCATCGTAACGGACCAGTATAAACGCACGACGCTGCCCGACTGCTTCGCTGCGGGAGACTGCTCGGAAAAGCGCGACTTCTTAACAGGCAAGATCAGCGGCATCATGCTTGCGTCTACGGCGTGTGCGGAAGCGAGGGTAGCGGGGATGAACCTCTATGCGCTCTCCACCATCTGCACGTTCCGCGGAACGATCGGCATCTACTCCACCTGCATCGGCGAAACGGCCTGCGGCGTAGCTGGCCTGAATGAAGCCGTGGCGCGGAACGAGGGGTTCGATGTTATAACCGGCAGCTTCACCGGCGTGGACACCCACCCCGGATGCCTGGACTGCTCTCAGAAGCAGACCGTCAAGCTGATCGTATCCAAGGTCAACGGAACGATACTCGGCGGCGAGGCGCTCGGCGGCCGCAGCGTTGGCGAACTGACGAACGTGATTGGATTTGCCATCCAGAACAACATGACTATTAACGACCTGCTGGTTGCGCAGATCGGCACACATCCGCTGCTGACGGCATCTCCTGCCGGATATCCGCTCATCAAGGCGGCGGAAGTCGTCGCAAAGGCGCTCAGGAACGGATAAAATAAAACGAAAGAATCTCATAAAAACGGCGGCCGCTTTTGCGGCCGCCGTTTTTATGATTGAAACCGGTTTGCCGCCGTTAGCCGGCGGATGCGCCGTTCGAAGCGTTCCCGGGATCCGCCGCGGGAAGCGGGCGTTTTTTTCTGACCAAAAGTTTCTGTAACCCATAAGTGACCGCGGCAAACAGCGCGATGATGCTCACATACTGCGCGATGAGCATCAGAGCGCTCGTAGAGCCTCTCTCGCGTGTCTGTCTTGCACCGGAGGATTGACCCCGTCCGCCGTTAAAACCACCGCCAGAGCCGCCCTGCTGCGCGTGATCGCTGTTCTCGCCGGTCAGTTCCGGCAACTCGCTCAGATCGGAAGGATGTTCGCCGGAAAAGCCGTCCAGCGCGAGATCGCCCTGCGGTTCGAACGTGCCGTGGGAAAAGCGAACCGACTGAGGAGGAACCGCTAGATAGCTGACAAACGACGTTGTGAAGAGGCTGTAGGTGCCGAACGCGATCAATGCGGCGGCTGTGATTGAAAGCGCGATCTTCGCCGCTTTTTTCGCGCCTTTTTTGAAGAGCTTACCGAAGGTATAATCCGCGTGCAGGCCGAAGTGTACGCCCGTGAGCAGGATGGCGAACGCGGCTGAAAAATAGTGCAGCGTTTTCACGTTGCCCGCGGTACGGAACGAGAACAGGACCTGGCTGATCAGAACGCCCGTAATGCCGACCGCGAGGAACGCGACTACCATCAGCACATCCGCGATATAACGCGCGCGGACGAGCCCGGACAGGTTTTTCTTAAAAAAGCGTTTCGTCACTGCGCCGATCCAGCGCGCGCTGAACAGATGGTGCACGACAAAAAGCCCGATCAGCGCCAGCCCGCCGATCTCGTGAAACTCCAGGCTGATGACCTGCTTTTTATACATCAGAACGAGCAGCGCAAGCATGACCGCGTCGAACGCGAGCTTGAGAATGCGCTTCTGCTTTCCACTGAAAAGTGGTTTAGTTTTTACTTCCATATGTTAACTCCCTGTTGCTATATACAGAGAGCATACCGTAAAAATCAGCGCGTCAAATGGTAAGAAAAGGGCAAATTGTGTCAGACAAATCCATATTGCAAAAAAGCCGCTATGAAAAGCGGCTTTTTGTGAAAATAATTTTGATGAAAATAATACTGTTATTTATAGATCATGCCGACGAGCGCGTTGGTCCAGCTCGCGGGCAGCAGTTTGTTGAGCAGCACGAATATCTGATACTGGAACCCTACCGTGGTGAAAACGGGCGGGTTTTTCCGGTTTGCGACGCGAAGGATCGCTTTTGCGACCATCCCGGGCGACATGCCGTTTTGTTCGTCGTGTTCCATGACTCTGACCGCGTGATCCAACGCGGAACCGTATATCTCAGCGCCTTCGGTACTTTTTTTGCGGGCGGCGGTGAAGCCCGTCTTTACGTCGCCTGGAAGGACGGCGCAGACTTTGATCCCGAACGGCTTGACCTCGTTTCGTAAGGCGAGGGTGAGGGAGTTGGTCGCGGACTTCGTCGCGCTGTAGAAAGACTGGAACGGGATCGCGATCGGTGCGGCGACCGAGCTGATGTTGACGATGTGCCCGCTCTTTTGCGCGCGCATCGTCGGCAGTACGGCCTGAATGCAGTGCAGCGCGCCGAAGAAATTGACGTTGAGCTGCGTGAACGCGTCCTTCGGGTCGGTGAACTCAACCGTGCCGGAGATGCCGAAACCCGCGTTGTTTATTAGCAGGTCAATGCGGCCCTCCGCGGCGAGCACCTCGTTTACAGCCGATCGTATCTGATCGGGCTGCATGACCTCCGCCGTGATATGAACGACGCCCTCCGCGTGCGTTCCGCTCCGGCTCAGTTCGTATACGGCAAACCCGTTTTTTGCGAGCAGCTCTGCGGTCGCTTTGCCGATGCCGCTGCTTCCGCCGGTTAGAACACAGACGCGCTTCATCTAGCTTCCTCCTTTAAGACGACGGCCATGATGTCCATCGCTTCGTCGAGCAAAGGCTCGGTCAGTGTCGCCATATAGCTCGTGCGCAGCAGGCACTCCGACGGCGGAGTCGCCGGCGGCAGCACGGGGTTGACGTAGACCCCGGCGTCGTAGAGCATCTTGGCGATGGTGAGCGTACGGATTGTTTCGTATGTATAAATGGGTATGATCGGCACGTCCGCCGTGTATTTATGCGGAATGCCGCGCTTGGTGTATCCCGCGCGCGCATGGCGGCAGATCTCCTGCAGTCGTGCAACGCGCTGCGGTTCGCGCTCGAGAATGCGCAGTGCGGCGAGCGCGCAGGCGCAGCTTGCCGGCGTCATGGAGGCGGAGAAGATAAACGGACGCGAGGAATGGCGAACGTACTCGGCGACCTCTTCGCTCGCGGCCATATAGCCGCCAAGGCTGGCGAGAGACTTGCTGAACGTGCCCATATAGATATCGACCTCGTCCTCCAGGCCGAAGTGGCTCGCCGTGCCGCGGCCTCCCTTGCCGATGACGCCGAGGCCGTGCGCGTCGTCCACCATGACGCGCGCGCCGTATTGCTTGGCGAGCGCGACGATCTCCGGCAGTTTGGCGATGTCGCCGCCCATGCTGAACACACCGTCCGTCACGATCAGCCTGCCCGCCGTATCGGGGATATGCTCGAGCGTGGATTTTAAGTGCGCCATGTCGCTGTGGCGGTAGCGCACCATGGTGCCGTAGGAAAGGCGGCAGCCGTCGTAAATGCTCGCGTGGTTCTCCTTGTCGCAGATGACGTAATCATCCTTGCCGACCAGCGCGCTGATGATGCCTAGGTTGCTCTGGAAACCGGTTGAAAACGTGACGACCGCTTCTTTGCCCAGAAAACGTGCCAACTCTTCTTCCACTTCAAGATGCATGCGCAGCGTGCCGTTTAGAAAGCGCGAACCGGAACAGCCGGAACCGTATTTTTCGATCGCTTTCATGCCTGCTTCGATCACCTCGGGATGGATTGTCAAACCGAGGTAATTATTGGAGCCGAGCATGATGCGGCGCTTGCCCTCCATCATGACTTCGACGTCCTGCTGCGATTCCAGGGCGTGAAAATACGGATAGATACCCGCTTCGCGGGTCTCTTTTACTGCGGTCAGACGGCCGCATTTATCAAACAGATCCATGGTTACCCCCCATTGTTGCGATTACCTCGCCCGCCAGATCCACCCTCCGGAACACGGCGGCGAGAATCAGAATAGTTAAAACAAAGGAAATATCAATCCTTTTCGGCGAGCCGTTGATTCAGCTTGCAAAAAAAGCGGTTCAGGAGTTGAAGCTCCCCGCCGGTGAACGAAGGAAGCACGCTGTTGAGCGCGCTTTTGATATCCGGCATCTGCCGGCCGTAATAATCGAGGAATTTTCCAGTGACGTATAGATGCGCTTCGCGGTGGTCGTCGTCGTTGGAGACGCGCTCCAGATAACCTTTCGTAACGAGCGAGGTGACTTTGTAGGACGCGTTAGGCTGAGAGATGCCGATGTAGTCGGCGAATTCGCCGATGGTAGGATTGCCCATCAGATAGATCACCTCGGCCGAAAACGCCTCGGTCGCGCTCAAACTGCCCGCTTTTTCCCGAAGCTGCCCGAACAGGTTCCGGTAATGCGAGAGGCGTATGCTGCGGTAGAAATCCGACACTGCGCTGAAGATATCGGAAGGGGTCATCATCATCACATCCGATTCGAGATTTTTCCCATTAAACTGGAAACATCCGGAAGCGGATACAAACAAAACACCCACCGCCGGAATACATAAATTATTTTATATATCCTAGCAGATAGGTGCCTGATTGTCAATAGAGCCCGGCTGCCGCGCCCGCGTGGAAAAAGCGTCGGCTGATGCTGAAAAGTGCCGTTACTGGGACAGTTTTTCCGGCTCGTCGAACGGGACGCCGAACGTTTCCACGCGTATGGATTTAACCTTTTGCTCGACGACGGGTTTGTTCTGCACGCCGGTGACGCAGTTGGCGATCGCATCTACCGCATCCATGCCTTCGAGCACCATGCCGAAGGAGGCGTAATCCTTGTCGAGGTACTTTGCGTCCGCGTGCAGGATAAAGAACTGACTGCCTGCAGAGTCGTATGCCGCGGGCGGGTTATATGGATTGCCCTGCCGCGCCATGCTGACCACGCCGCGCTCGTGCGAGAGGGGGTTGTTGTGGCTGTTGTTGGAGAATTCGCCCTTGATGCGCCAGCCCGGGCCGCCGGTGCCTGTGCCGGTCGGGTCTCCGCCCTGTATGACGAAGCCTTTCACGACGCGATGGAATACCGTTCCGTCGTAGAAGCCGCTGTTGGCGAGGTGGATAAAATTCTTCACCGTATTGGGCGCGATATCGTAATACAGCTCCATCTTGATGACGCTGCCTGTCTGCATCTCGATCGTGGCTACGGGTACTTTATTGATCACTGATCTGTCCTCCGAATCTTCGAATCATTC
Source organism: Christensenellaceae bacterium (assembly GCA_963675855.1). GTDB lineage: Bacteria > Bacillota > Clostridia > Christensenellales > CAG-138 > UBA7703. The sequence goes on along the minus strand of OY776633.1, from coordinate 2,268,694 downwards.
ATTAGCGGCGGAAAAGGGAGCCTTTCTCCCTGACCAGCCGACGTTCCCTATTCTCCGGCATTTCCGGGAAAAAGTCAATGAACGATTTCTTATTTTTATATGAACGTTTTTCAGCGGACCGTCATTTGAACATACCAGGACGTATATTGGGCATTACGACGTAATATGGTACAATAAGGCAACAAAACCGACAGGATTAACGCCGGGTGATTTAGAATTCTGCCGGTTGAAGCGGGGGTTCGATCATGGCATTCACGGCAAACCAAAAGCGATGCGATAAAATGGCTGGCCATTTCGACGAAATCGCGGGCGCGGAACGCTGAGGTATGCCTGCGTGCGGCGACAACACGAAAACAGCGATGGATGCGCGCGTGCGGCTGCTGTTGATCAAAACCTGCCTTTTCGAGAACACAGACGAACGGCATAGTATGACCATGCGGGAACTGATCTCGCATCTCGAGTTTGCAGGGTGTCCGGCGGACCGGCGCACGGTCGCTTCCGACATCGCGCAGCTGCGGCGAAGCGGCATGGATATCCGCGTCCGAAGGAAAGCCGCGAACGAATATTACCTCGCTTCCCGCAGATTCGAATGGGCGGAACTGCGGATATTGACGGACATGGTGCGCGCCAGCTGCGTACTTTCCAGGGAGCGCTCGGAGGCGATGATCGAGAAGCTCGCGTCTCTGACGAGCCGGCATGATGCCACACGGCTGCGCAGGCCAAGCGGCTGCACAAACCCGCACAAAGCCGAAAGCGAACGGGCCTTTTTAAACGCAGAGCGCATCCTATCGGCAATCGAGCATGGAAAAAAGCTCTCGTTTGTCTATTGCCAGTATACGGAGAAAAAGTCGCTGACCCCACGGCGCGGAGGAGAGACGTACGTCGTCAATCCCTGCCGGCTCGTGTACGCGGAAGACCATTATTACCTGATCGCCGATCACCCAATCCGCGACGGGCTTGCGCATTACCGGCTCGACAAGATGACGAACGTAAATGTTCTGCGTGAACCGGCAGCGCCCGCGGACCTGTCGTTCGACGCTTCGGCATATACCCGAACGGTGTTTTCCATGGCACCCGCCGAGCAGCGCTGGGTGCGTCTTATGTTTGAAAGGCGGCATCTCGGCGCGATGGTGGACCGCTTCGGAGCGGATGTGCCCATGGAGCAGGTTGACGACCGTACCTATGCGCTCTTTGCGCCCGTGTGCGTGTCGCCGCCGTTTTTCGGCTGGGTATTCCAATTCGGCGGCGGGGTGTGCATCCTCGCGCCGGACGACGTGCGCGAACAAATGCTGCTGATGTTGGAGGCCGCCCGCTGCGGCGAACGCGCGCTTACCACAGAAAGCGGAGCGGATAACGGAGGGAATTTGTTTGTTTCATATCGTACTCGTTGAACCCGAAATACCGCAGAACACCGGAAACATCGCGCGCACCTGCGCTGTGACGGGGGCGAAGCTGCACCTCGTGCGGCCGCTGGGGTTCTCGGTGGACGACCGGCAGCTCAAGCGAGCCGGGTTGGACTACTGGAGCGAGCTGGACGTTGCGTATTACGACAGCTTTCAGGAACTGGAGGCGGCGTATCCGGACGCGCGTTTTTTCCTGCTTTCGACGCACGCGGCGAAAAGCTACGCGGACGCGGCGTACCAGGACGGGGACTTTCTCGTATTTGGCAAGGAGACGGCCGGGCTCGGGCCGGAGCTGCTCGCCCGCAGGAGCGGTGACGCGGTGCGTGTCCCCATGCGAGAGAGCCTGCGCTCGCTCAACTTGAGCAACAGCGTGGCGATCGTGCTCTACGAAGCGCTGCGCCAGTGCGGTTTTCCGCAGATGCGCTGACCGTAACGTGCGCAATTACGCGAAAAAAGCTGCATTTAAGGGAAAATAAGGCTTGCATCGCCGAATGCCGCGTGGTAATATAGTTCTGTTCGATTTTTAACAAGGAGGTGGACGATTCGCATGGGTAAGTACTGTGAAGTCTGCAACAAGGGTGTCATGTCCGGCAATCTGGTCAGCCACTCCCACCGTAAGACCAAGCGCGGCTGGGCGCCGAACATCCAAAGCGTGCATGTAGTCGTCGACGGGAAACCGACGAAGATGAACGTTTGCACGCGGTGCCTCCGTTCCGGCAAGGTTAACCGCGGAAAATAATAACGGTTTTTGCAGAAGAAATCACCTCTTTTGATTTGGTATATCCGAACGAAAGAGGTTTTTCTTATTTCACGATGGGCGGTCGGAGCGACACCTCGCTTCGGACCGGTTGCCTAAAAATGGATTTCCCAGTATAATATCTGCGGACTGAGCGCCGCCGGAACGCGGCGTAACGGGAGGCGTCATATGGAGATGAAACGGAAGCGTTTGGGCGAGGGAATGGTCTTTCCCGTCTGCTTTTTGATGGCGGCTGTGTTTCTGCTGCTCTGTTCGAAGAGCTCGCCGCTGTACCCGCTCAACGAGTGGGTGGACGCGAACATTTACTTTTCCATCGGAAAGGGTATGATTCACGGCAGGGTGCCGTATCTCGACCTGTACGATCAGAAAGGGCCGACGGCGTTTTTGCTTTACGGGCTTGCATCGCTCGTATCGGGATCGTCGTTCTTCGGCGTATACCTGCTCGAAACGATCGCGTTTTCGTTTTTCCTCTACGCGTCGTACCGCATCGTTTCGCTGTATACGGAGCGCTGGGCGCTCGCCGCGCTGCCGGTGATTTCGGCGTTCGTGCTCGGCAGCCTGAGCTTCTCGCACGGAGGCAGCTTCGAAGAACTGATGATGCCGCTGTTTGCGTGGTCGCTCTACGATTCCCTCCGGTACTTTAAAAACGATCACCCCGCGCCCGTGACGCTGAACATGATCGCGCTTAACGCGTTGTTTGCGGGCGTGATGCTCTTTGGCAAATTTACGCTGCTCGCGTTTTACGTCGCCTGGATGGGCGTCATCGCCGTTTCCCAGCTCGCGGCGAGGCATTACAAGCGCGCGGTGACGGCGAGCCTTCTGTTTCTTGCGGTCATGTTCGCCGCCGGCATCCCGTGGGTCGTTTATTTCGGACTCAACGGCGGGCTGAAGGATTTCTTCCATTACTATTTCTATCAGAATATGTTCGGCTACTCCTGGACGGACGATTCCTCCGCGCTGAGCGTGATATTCGTCATCGTCAAGAGCGTCGGCGCGTTCTTCTACCGCAATTTGCAGATCGCGCTGCCAATCGTATTCGGCTTCGTTTGGTATGTGATCCTGCTTTGGAAGAAGACGAAGATCGTCGAGAAGATCAACGTCGTGCTGCTCTTTTTACTGCTCGCTTGCGCCATCTATATGGGAGGGCAGGGGTACCGTTATTACGGGCTCGTTCTCACGCCGTTCATGGCGCTGGGGTTTGCGCCGCTGATTCAGTACCTCGGGCGCGTAAGCGTGCTGGCGAAGAAAGCATGGCTGCGGCGCGCGATGTTTGGCGCGCTCTCGGTCGCGATGCTCGGTTTTGGCCTGCTGATATCGGACAACCGCTATATGCTCTCCATCCCGCGCGAAGAAACGCCGCAGGCGCGCTTTGCGGCCATCATGGACGAGCGTAAGACCGAAGACGAGATTACGTTATTCTGCTATGCCTGCCCCGACGCGGGTTTCTATCTCGCGGCCGACATCATACCCGCCTACCGGTTTTTCGCGAAGGTAAACGTCGACCTGCCCGAACTTCGGCAGGCGCAGGACGGGTATATCGCGGAACGGAGCGCGGAGTTTATAGTCACGCGAAACCGCGACGAGGCCATCAACGGGTATAATCTGATCGAGACGCAGGAATTCTGGAGCGAGGAGCAGACGGATACGTTCCGGCTGTATCAGCGGGATAACTAAGCGGGCATATGCCGCGCTCGCCGGCGACCGTTTCCGATGCAGAAAACATCTAATAAAAAAGCCCGCTTTATGAGCGGGCTTTTTGCTTGACCGGATCAGGAGTTATCGGTGCCTTCGGCGGCGGGGCGTGTTGGAGATCTGCATAATCAGCAGCACGACGCCAAAGAGGAGCACGATGCCGCCGCAGATGTATACCCAGGAATAAGTGCCGATCGAAACGGGTTCGATGATGGCCGACGAGGGGGATTGGTCAAACAGGCGCGTTGCGCCCGCCTGCCGGATCGAAGCGGCGGTATAGTTGCCGTCGCCCTCGCGCGTGACGGTCATGGAATACGCCTCGCCCTCCAGAGCCGTGACGGTTACGGTGTAGATATCGTTCATCGTTCCGTTCGGCGGGTTGATCTTGCAGCCCTCGAGCGCAAACGTCAGCTCGCCGCTGCCGCTTCCGCCGGAGAGGTAGATGTCGAACGTATCGCCGGAATAGACGCTGTCGTTCCAGCCGTTGATCACAAGCGAGGCCTGAACCGCGCCGCTGGTACGTCCGGAGAAGGTCATGGGCTGCGCAGCCTCGTAGGTTGCGTCGCCCGCTTTATTGACGCTGACGGAGTAGTCCTTGCCCGCCAACGGGTAGACGGAGATGATGTAGACGTTGGATTCGCCGCTTTTCAGGCGCGCTGCGCAGCCGTCGTTGGTGGTGAGTGTGGTCGCGCCCGTGCCGTTGCCGCCGTCCACGGTGATTTCAAACGCGCTGCCAGCGGGGGCGTTTTCGATCCAGCTGTCGATGCGGAGTTTGTTTTGGACGCCCTTGCCGGACTCGCCGTGGTAGGTGCGCGTTTGCTGCGCTTCGCAGGTTTCCGTCTCCGCCATCACGGCGCTGAGTGAATAGTCGCCCGCCGAAGTGACGGTCACGGTGTATTTGGTGTCCGCTGCGCCGGTTGCGGGGGAAACGGTACAGCCGCTGGCGACAAAGCTGATGGACGAGCCGGATGCGGCGCCGGTGATGCGGATGGGGAAGGAGTCGTTGCAGTTTTTCGTCTCCGCCCAGCCCGAGACGGAGAAGGAGCGCGCCTGCGTTTTTTCGGAAATGCCGCTGACCGATGCGGACACGCTGTTGTAGCCGTAGTTGCCCGCGCGTGTTGCGGTGACCGCATAGGGCCCGACCGTGTCCACGGTGATTTCGTACAGATCCGAAGAAACATGCGTTGCGGTGCAGCCGATGACGGAGAGCGTAAGCGCCTCGCTCGTGCTGCCGCCGTAGATGCGCGCGGTGAAGCTTTCGCCGCTCTTGGCGTCTTCCACCCAGTCCTCTATATGGATGGGCGCCTGGTTGGACTTGCTCGCACAGCCGCTCATCTTCGCGGAGTATGCGTTGTTGTAGTCGTCGCTTCCGTCCATGACGGCGGTGAGTTCATATGCGCCGACGCGCGTAACGGTAACCTCGAACGAGGTGTCCGCCGTGCCGACCGCCGGAGAGACCGTGCACCCGTCGGCTTGGAACGAAATCGCGCCGTTCGTGCTGCCGCCGTCTACGCGGATGAAGAAACGGTCGTAATAATCGTCTCCGCCGCCCCAGCCTGTGATGCTCAGAGGCATCTGATCCGCACGGCCCGCGACGCCTGTGCGCGTGTCGCGGCAAAGGTCGGCGGCGCCGTCCGATATGGCGGTCAGCGAATACGCGCCAGAGCCGGTGACGGTGACGGTATAAGTATCCGCGCCGGTGCCGCTCTGCGGAAACACGGTGCAGTTATTCGCGTTGAATTGAACGATCGCGGCGTCCGAAACGCCGTTGAGCGTGACGTCGAAACTCTCGCCGCAGTTCTTCGCCCCTTGCCAGGAGACGATGGAGAGGGCGTTGGCGTCGCGCAGCGCAAATTCGGAAACGCCGGCGCCAAGCGGCGATTCCTCGGTGGGCTGCACGTGTACGATGCCTTCGGACGGCGCGTCCTGCGCGGGCGCTTGCTGCTCGGTCTCCGCAACGCGAAAAGACTGCAGCAGCGTCTTGGAAGCGGCGCTGGCAGGCGTGTATGCGAATATAAACGCGAGACCGAATAAAAGAATGAATGCGACTAATGTATATACTCTGTGTTTTTTACGTTTTTTTGCATAACGAATGGACCGGTCACGATTGGCGGAGCGGTTGGGAGGAGCGCCTTGTGAATATGTATACCTACCCGTCTGTCCCATCGAAAATCCCCCGACAAACTAGAGCCAGAACCGTCCATGAATATAATTCTGATAAATCCGTTATCTCGTAACAAATGAGTTACGGTATATTCATGGAAATTTAATATTATACTATCCCGTTACGTATATAATGTCAAGGGCAAATCACCAAATTCTTGTATGAAGAGCAGCATAAAAACACAACCTGTGGGGGCGGGTGAATAATGTTCATAAAATATTTTTTTTCTTGTCAGCTGCATTTTTTGCATAAAGACTGGCTTTTATCACGAAAAGTGGGGCGGGTGATACCATTTCTTATGCATATTTGGTATAATGATTAAGATTTCTGCAAGAAAATACATCATTTCCCATACAAAAACGACATAAAAACACGTTTTCAGAAAGGAATTTTCGAACAAAAAATGCTGCAGGTGCTGCCGCTGGAAGAAGCGGGCGCGCTTCTACGAAAAAACGCGTGCAATATGGCCGGAAAAACCGAGCGGATCCCGTTTATAAGCGCGACCGGCCGCGTTCTTTCGCGCGGCGCGGAGGCGGACGGCGATCTGCCCGCGTTCGACCGGAGCGCGGTGGACGGATATGCCGTAATCGCCGCCGATACGTTCGGCGCGTCCGGCGCGCAACCCGCGCTGCTTCGCCTCGAAGGCGAGGTGAAAATGGGCGAACGGGCGGATTTTGAAATCGGCGCGGGGACTTGCGCCGCCGTCTGGACGGGCGGTGCTCTGCCGCGCGGCGCTGACGCGATGGTCATGCTCGAAGACGCGGAACTGCTGCCCGGCGGCCTTGTCGCGGTTGAAGCGCCTGTTGCGCCCGGCAAACACGTCGTGTTTCGCGGGGACGACGCGCGTCAGGGAGAGGTTCTCGTTCCTGCGGGCAGACGATTGGACGCGCGGGACGCCGGTCTGCTCGCCGCGTTCGGCTATGCGCGCGTTTCGGTGTTCGCTAAACCGCGCGTCAACGTTCTTTCGACGGGCGACGAGCTCGTCGATCCCGCCGATACGCCGACAGGAGCGCAGGTCAGGGACGTTAACGGCGCCATGCTGACCGCCGCCTGCGCGCAAATTGGCGCAGAAGCGCGCTTTCTCGGGCGCGTACGGGATGAAGAGCAACAGTTGCTAGACGCCATGCGCGGTGCTGCCGCGGAATGCGATCTGCTGCTGCTCTCCGGCTCAAGTTCCGCGGGCGCGAAGGATGCGGCGGCGCTCTGCCTTAGCAGACTAGGAACCGTCCTGTTTCACGGACTTGCGCTCAAACCCGGAAAACCGACGTTTGCGGGCGTTATAGGAGATACGCTTGTGATCGGCCTGCCCGGACACCCGGCGGCCGCATATCTGGTGTTTCACGCGCTCGTGCGGCCCGTGCTTGCCGCGCTTGCGGGGGAAACGCCGTGCGAGCGTACGGTTTCCGCCACGCTGATACAGGCCGTGCCGTCCAATCACGGACGCGAGGAACTCCTTCTCGTCCGCCTTGCCGGGAGCGAAGCGCATCCCGTGCCATACAAGTCGGGACTGGTCCGGCCGCTGACGCAGGCGGACGGGTATGTGAAAATACCGCGCGACGCGGAAGGCCTGCCAAAGGGCGCGCGCGTCGATGTCATTCTGTTTTAATGAGGCGTCGCATATGGACAAATACGAATATCTGAGCAATACCCCTCTGAACGAAGCGCTGAAAACATATCTTGCGTTTTTGGAGGATCGCGGCACGGCATACCGGACCGAAGAGATTGCCGTACAGGATTCCCTCGGGCGCGTGAGCGCGCGCGCGGTCTACGCGCTGCGCTCCAGCCCGCACTATACCGCATGCGCGATGGACGGCGTTGCGCTTATCGCCGCGCGTACCTTCGGCGCGACGGAGACGACCCCCGTACTGCTGCGGGAAGGGGATTTTACCCGCGTGGACACCGGCGACCCGCTGCCGACGGACTGCGACGCGGTGGTGATGATCGAGGACTGCGTACAGACGGAGGATGGCATTATGCTGCGCGCCGCCGCCGCGCCCTGGCAGCACGTGCGTCAGATCGGCGAAGACCTCTCCGCCGGGGACATGATACTGCCTTCGTTTACGCAGATCGAACCCGTGCTGATCGGCGCGATGATCGCCGGCGGCGTCGGGAAGATTGAAGCGGTCGCGAAACCGCGCGTAGGCATCATACCGACTGGGGACGAGATCGTACCGCCGGGCACAAGCCCGAAAACGGGAGAGATAACAGAGTCCAACTCCGCGATATTCTCCGCCATGCTCTCTAGCTGGGGCGCGGAAGGGATCGTGTATCCCGTCGTACCGGACGATCCGGCGATGATTAAAAGCGCGCTGGAAAAAGCGGCTGCGGAATGCGACATGGCGCTTCTCTGCGCGGGGACTTCCGCGGGAAGGGACGACGGGTCCGCCGCCGCTATCCGCGCGCTGGGCGAGATCTGCGTGCACGGCGTAGCCATCCGCCCGGGTAAACCCGCCGTACTCGGCGCTGTCGGGTCAAAGCCCGTCGTCGGCGTGCCGGGCTATCCCGTATCCGGCATCATCGTGCTGGAGGAGCTGGTCCGGCCTGTGATCGACCGTCTATTGATGAAGGAACACGCCGTACCCGAGACCGTATGCGTCCGGATAGGGCGAAAGCTCACATCCCCGCTGAAATACCGCGAGTTCGTCCGCGCGTCTCTGGGGTTCGGCGCGGACGGCGGGCTTTCCGCCGCGCCGCTCGGTGCTGGCGCGGGCGTAATCACCTCGTTTACCAGGGCGGACTGCCTGATCGACGTGCCGCAGAACAGGGAAGGATACGAGGCGGGCGAACGCGCGCACGTGCGCCTGCTCAGGAGCGTAGACCGTATCGCGCGGACGGTGCGTATCCTCGGCAGCCACGACCCGCTGATCGACGAAGCGGCGGACGAACTGAGGAAGCAGGATATCCGCGCGTATGTGAGCAGCGCGCACGTCGGAAGCATGGGCGCGTTACTCGCGGTCGGGCGCGGAGAGGCGCAGCTCGGCGGCGTACACCTGCTCGACGCGGCGGACGGCGGATATAACGTCTCATATGTACAGCGGTATATCCCCGAAGGAGGCGTGGCGCTTGTGGAGTGCGTGCGCCGCGCGCAGGGGGTCATCGTCGCAAAGGGCAATCCATTCGGCATACGTTCCGTGGCCGATCTGACGAAGGAAGGCGTGCGCTGCGTCAACCGCCAGAAGGGCGCGGGCACGCGCGTGCTGCTCGACTACCTGCTCAAGGAAAAGGGCGTCTCCGCCAATCAAATTACGGGTTACGCGCGCGAAGAGCTTACACACACCGCCGTGGCCGCGCAGATATTCGCCGGGAGCGCGGACTGCGGGCTGGGTATCCTCGCCGCCGCGCGCATGTACGAACTGGACTTCGTGCCCGTCTGCGAGGAGAGTTACGATTTTCTGGTGTCGCTTGAAGCGATGGAAAACCCGCAGGTGCGCGCGTTTCTGCGCATCCTCTCCAGCGAAGGTTTTTTACGCAGGCTGGACGCGCTCGGCGGTTATACATACGATCAGCCGGGGCGGATCAAAAAACTCTGGCCGCACATAGAAACCGGTAAAGAATGACGCTGTAAATAATATATCCTGCAAAGCAATAAAAACATACTTGAAAAAAAGTCCGCGCCGCCGTATGATAGAGCTATCCTGCGGCGGTATTCTTTTCAAACGATATCGGTTTTTTGCAATCCGATCGTGTAACCGCTTCAGTAAAAACCGGAACGAAAGGACGGCGGAGCCGATGGAAGCTGCGTTGACGCATTTGAACGAACGCGGGGAAGCGCGTATGGTGGACGTCTCGGAAAAGGACGTGACACAGCGCGAGGCGGTTGCCGAGAGCTTCGTCGTGATGCAGCCGGAAACGCTCACACTGATCGAAACCGGGGCTGCGGCGAAGGGCGACGTATTTGCGACCGCGCGCATCGCGGGTATCCTCGCGGCGAAACGCACGAGCGAACTGATACCCCTGAGCCATCCCATCGCGCTGACTTCGGTAAAGGTGGATCTCGTCGCGTACCCGCCGGACCGCGTGCATATCGTTTCGCAGGTGCGCTGCTCCGAGAAGACCGGCGTGGAGATGGAGGCGCTGACCGCCGTGAGCGTAGCCGCGCTGACCATCTACGACATGTGCAAGGCTGTGGACCGGGGCATGGAGATCGCCTGCACGCGGCTGTTGAAGAAGAGCGGCGGCAAGAGCGGCCTGTATGAACGGGAAGAGGACGCATGCGGGCCGAACGCCTGACGATCGCGCCGGATAACGGCGCCCGCAAAACGGTCGAATCGCTCGCGCTTGATCCGCGCTCCGGCGTGGCTGGCGATTATAGAAGCGCGCGGGATGGCTCGGTCAGCCTGCTTTCCGGGGAAGCTGCGGAAGAGATCGCGTCCCTCGGCGGGTTGTGCACCGGACGGTTCATGGCGAATATTATAACGCGCGGTCTGGATTACGCCGTGCTGGAAACGGGCGTGCGGCTGACCATCGGGGCGTGCGAACTGGAGATCGACCGCGTCGGCAAGCCTTGCTACGAGATTTGTACGCTGGTGAAAAACGGCGAACGCTGCCCGCTGCCGGTAAACTGCGCGTTTGCGCGCATTATTCGAGGCGGAAATATTTATTCAAACGACGAAATCGTATTCGCCTCGAATAGCGGCGGATACACATAAATGATTGATAATCACACAGGAGCAAGATGAACGACCAGTTTGGAAGAAATATCACTTACCTTCGGCTCTCGCTGACCGAGCGCTGCACTCTTAAGTGCGCCTATTGCCGCGCGGACGAGGGCATTTGCCCGAAGAAGAGCGAACTCAGCGGCGAAGCGCTCCTGCGCATCGTGCGCGCGTTCGCGTCCCTCGGGGTAAACAAGGTGCGCCTTACGGGCGGCGAACCCATGCTCCGGCGCGACCTGCTCGACATCATACGCGGCGTACGCGCGGTAGACGGCATCCGCGAAATCGTCATGACCACGAACGGACAGCATCTGCCGGGCATGAGCCGTGCGCTTAAAGGGGCGGGGCTCGACCGCCTCAATATCAGCCTCGATTCGCTGCGTCCTGAGCGCTACGCCGGGATTACCGGCGGCGGATCGCTGGAACGCGTGCTGACCGGCATTGAAGAAGCGCTTGCGGAGGGATTTTCGCCGATCAAGCTCAACGTGGTGCTGCTGCGCGGGCAGAACGACGACGAGGTCGGCGACTTCATCGAGCTGACGAGGGACCGGGCGGTCTACGTCCGCTTCATCGAGTATATGCCGCTGGGCGAGACGGACCGCGCGAACCTGCGCGTAACGGGCGGCGAAATCCTGCGCCGGTTTCCGGCGCTCGAACCCGTACCGCCTTCGTATGCGGGACAGCCGTCGCGGGATTACCGGATACCGGGTTACGCCGGGCGTGTAGGCCTGATCGACCCCGTTTCTCACAGCTTCTGCGCCGAATGCAACCGCGTCCGCGTCATGAGCGACGGCATGCTGCGCCCCTGCCTCGGCGTCAACGAAGAGTATTCTCTGATCCAGGCGCTCAAGAGCGTGGACGACGCGGCGCTGATCCTTGCCATCCGCGAGGCGATCCGGCATAAGCCGGAGGCGCACTGCTTCAACGAGGGCTTTTCGGTCAAGAAGAACATGAGCCGCATCGGCGGCTGAACGATAAAAAAGATAATCTGAGGAGCAAAAGTGGCAAAGATAACATCCATCAACATCAGCCCGAAGAAGGGAACGTTTAAACAGCCCGTCGAACGGGCGGAACTAAAAATCGACCACGGTATCGTCGGCGACGCGCACGCGGGCAACTGGCACCGCCAGATCAGCCTGCTGGGCCAGGAGAGCATCGACAAGATGATCGCGCTGGGGCTGGACAGTCTCGTGCCGGGTATGTTTGCGGAAAACATTACGACCGAGGGCATCGAGCTGTTTTCCATTCCGGTCGGCACGGCGCTGCGCATCGGAAGCTGCCGCGTCGAGGTGACGCAGATCGGCAAGGAATGCCATCAACACTGCGAGGTCTACAAGAAGGTCGGCCAGTGCATCATGCCGCGCGAGGGCATCTTCGTGCGCGTGCTGACGCCCGGCGTGATCGCCGTCGGCGACGAGATTACCATGGAGACGTAAGCCGGACGTACTGTAATTCTGCGGGCGGAGCCCGCTTTTTTCTACCGGACAAAAAAATCAGGAGGAAACCGTTGTTTTTTCAAAAAAATAATGGTATGATACGCGTATGAAGCTCATCGACACAAAAGACGCGGTCGGGCACGTGCTCTGTCACGACCTGACGCGCATCGTCCCCGGCGTATCCAAGGACGCGCAGTTTCGAAAGGGCCACGTGGTGACCGAGGACGATATCCCCATGCTGCTTTCGATGGGGAAGGATCACCTCTATGTGTGGGAGGTGGACGAAAATACCCTGCACGAAAACGAGGCGGCGGATCTGCTCGCAGCGCTGTGCGAAAGCGAAAACATGCGCCGCGGAAACGTAAAAGAAGGCAAGATAGAGCTTTTTGCGACCGAGGACGGCGTGTTTACCGTGGATGTTCCGCGTCTCGACGCGCTGAACAGCCTGCCGGACGTCATGGTCGCCACAAGGCATACGAACACCGCCGTCAAGGCGGGGGACAAACTCGGCGGCACGCGGATCATCCCGCTGCTGATCGATAAAAAGCGCATCGAGGAAGCCCAGTCGCTCGTCGGCTCAGAGCCGCTCATGCGGCTGCATCCGTTCCGCAAAGGACTGAAAGCGGGCGTCGTGACAACGGGCAACGAGGTGTTCCACGGGCGCATCGAAGACAAATTTACGCCCGTGGTGGTGCGCAAGCTCAAGGCGTTCGGCGTAACGGCTGCGGAGCACCGCGTGACCGACGATCAAACGGAGCATATCGTGCAGGCGATCGCGGAGGTTCGCGCCGCGGGCGCAGACATCGTGCTCTGCACGGGCGGCATGAGCGTCGATCCCGACGACCGTACGCCCGCCGCCATCCGCGACAGCGGGGCGGACATCGTTACCTATGGAGCGCCCGTGCTGCCCGGTGCGATGTTCCTGCTTGGCTATTACGACGACGGGGTGCCAGTTTTGGGCCTGCCGGGCTGCGTGATGTATTCGCGCGCGTCGATTTTCGACATCGTCCTGCCGCGCGTCGTCGCGGGTATCCGCTTGAAGCGGAGCGATTTAACAAGGCTCGGCAACGGCGGGCTCTGCCTGCAGTGCGAAATCTGCACCTACCCGAACTGCGGGTTCGGTAAGGAGTAACGGAAAAAATACAAGCCAGTCCGTTCTTCATTGCAGATTTGATTCTTTCGGTGGTACCCGCGGATGTCCGGCCGGCTCCGCGCGCCATATAAATGAACGATCGAGAGGAAAAATCATATATGAAGAAATGGATTGCCCTGATTTGTGTAACCATATTAGCGGCGACGCTTGGAGCGTGCGCGCCAAGCGCCGCGCCGGAAGAATCCGAAGCGCCTGCCGCAACGGTAGCGGCGGTTGAAGAACCCGCGGCGGCCGAATCCGCCGCCGTACCGCTGGAAGCCGCCGAAATGCAGCTCTTCATCGCGGCGAGCCTCGAAGGCGTTTTTCAGGAGATCATACCGCTCTATAAAGAATACCAGCCGAACGTGACGATCGTCTATAACGCCGACAGTTCCGGGAAGCTCCGTACGCAGATCCAGGAAGGATTCGCCTGCGACGTGTTCTTCTCCGCCTCGACGAGCCAGGTCGAGACGCTTGAAGACGAAGGGTATGTCGTCGACGGTACGCGCGTCGACCTTTTGTGCAATAAACTCGCGTTGATCACGCTCAAAGGCAGCGGCACCGAGGTGACCGGCTATGCCGATCTGGCAAAGGCTAAGAGCATCGCGCTTGCGGACGGCAGCGTGCCGGCGGGCAAGTACAGCCGGCAGCTGCTCATCAGCATCGGTGTGCTGGACGGCGCGAAGGAAGCCAAAGACTACACGACCGCCGAAATCGCCGAAGCACTCGGCGGAGCGGAGATCAACGAGTGCAGCAACGTCAGCAAGGTGAAAGAAGCGGTCAAGGAAGGCGCGAACGAAGTCGGGTCGGTATATTATTCCGACGCATACTGCGTTAAGGATTTTGTAGACATCATTGAAGTAGCCGATTCTTCGCTCACGGGCGATATCGTATACCCCGTTTGCCGCATCAACAATCCGGAGGCTGCGGCGGCCGAGAGCGCGGCGGCGGACGATTTTATCGCCTTTTTGCAGACGGACGCGGCGAAAGCCGTCTTTGAGAAGTTTATGTTCATCATCTACGGCTAAGCGGCCGCTCATCGCCCGCGCGGGAGTGCTGGCGCAAGTGATTATGTCGAAAGGAGGCGGAGCATGGAAGCGATCTGGGAAATCCTGAAAGAGCTGGACTACAGCCCGCTCTGGATCTCGCTGAAAACGGGACTGGTGGCCACCGTGCTCTGCTTCTTTCTCGGCGTATGGACGGCGCGTGCCGTCATGCGCATGGGCAAGCGCGCCAAAGCGTTCGTTGACGGGCTCTTGACGCTGCCGATGGTGCTCCCGCCGACGGTGGCGGGCTTCTTCCTGCTGCTGATCTTCAGCCTGAGGAGGCCGGTGGGTTCTTTTCTGTACGATCAGCTTTCGATCAAGGTGGTGCAGACATGGCTCGGATGCATATTCGCTGCGAGCGTCATCGCCTTTCCGCTGATGTACCGAAACGCCCGCGCGGCGTTCGAGCAGGTGGATATCGAGCTCATCTACGCGGGCCGCACGCTCGGCATGAGCGAGCGGCGCATCTTCTGGCGCGTAGTGCTGCCGTCCGCAGGACCGGGCGTGGTAAGCGGGACGATTCTCACGTTTGCCCGCGCGCTCGGCGAGTACGGCGCGACGAGCATGCTCGCGGGGAACATCGCCGGAAAGACCGGCACGATTTCCCAGCGCATCGCCATGGTGATTCAAAACGGGGACTATCTGACCGCGGGCGTCTGGGTCGCCGTCATACTGATCATCTCATTCGGCATCGTGGTGCTCATGAACCTCTTTGCCGGTGCGAAACTGAAAAATATTAAGAAGTGGTGATCCGAACTCGCTTCGGGCCGCCCGACGTATCATTCTTTTTTATGGAGCTGCCATGTCCTTATCGGTCAACATCGTCAAACGATTGCAGGGATTTACGCTGGACGTCGCATTTACGACGGACGGGGGCGTAACAGCGCTGCTCGGAGCCAGCGGCAGCGGCAAGAGCATGACGCTGCGCTGCATCGCGGGCGTGGAAACGCCGGACGAGGGCAGCATCGTGCTCGACGGGCGCGTGCTGTACGACTCGAAAAAGCGAATCGACCTGCCGCCGCAGGTGCGCAGGGTCGGGTATCTGTTTCAACGCTACGCGCTCTTTCCCAACATGACGGTGCTGCAGAATATTGACGCGGGGCTGTCGCTGGAAAAGGACGCGCATGTGCGCAGGCAAAAAAGGGAGAGCCTGATATCACGCTTCCACCTCGAGGGGTTGGAGGGGCGCTACCCGCGCGAACTCTCCGGCGGGCAGATGCAGCGCGTCGCGCTCTGCCGCATGCTCGCGGGCGAGCCGGAGGCGATTTTGCTGGACGAGCCGTTCGCCGCGCTGGACAGCCACCTTCGATGGCAGATGGAGAGCGAGGTGCGGCAGACGCTTTCGGAATTTCCGGGCGTCGCGCTGCTCGTATCCCACGACCGCGGGGAGGTGTACCGCATGAGCGAGCGCGTTTGCGTGCTCAACGCGGGCAAGTCCGAACCAACGATGGCAACGGGGGAGTTGTTTGCGCACCCCAAAACGCTGCAGGCGGCGCTGATCTCCGGCTGTAAGAACTATGCGCCCGCCGAACTGCTCGGCGAAGGGCTGGTGCGCGTGCCGGACTGGAACGTTACGCTGGCCTGCGAAAGCGTGAACCCGAAAACCATTACGCATGTCGGCATGCGGGCGCACTACATCGTACCCTGCGAGCCGGGCGAAGAAAACGCCGTGCTTTGCCGCGTTGAAAGCGCGGCGGACGATGTGTTTTCCCGCGTGCTGACGTTGTCACCCGCCGGCGGCACGGAAACGATCCGCTCGGAACTTGGCAAGCAGGCGGGCGGTGCGCTTTCTGTGGGAAGCGAGATATGGTTTCGACTGCCGAAGGAACACGTCATGCCGCTGAGCGAAACACACGAGGGCTAGCCTTTCGCCGCTGCGGCTGGTATACTGAAAACCCGCCCCCGCCTGACGGGAGGCGGTTTTGCAGGAGATGAGAGAGATGTTCAAGGCTTCCGTCATTACAATCAGCGACAAAGGCTTTCGCGGCGAACGCGAGGACACGGCGGGCCCGCTCGCGGCAAAGATGCTGCGCGCGGCGGGCTATGAGGTGATCGCGCAGACCATCGTGCCGGACGAACAGCCGCTCATCGAAGCGGAGCTGCGGCGGCATGCGGACGAGATCGGGTCGAATCTGATTCTCACCAGCGGCGGAACGGGATTTTCAAAGCGGGACGTAACGCCCGAGGCGACGATAGCTGTCTGCGAGCGGCTCGCGCCGGGGATCCCGGAGGCGATGCGCGCCTATTGCCTGCATATCACCAACCGCGCGATGCTGTCACGCGCACAGGCGGGGCTGTATCACGACGCGCTGATCGTCAACCTGCCCGGCAGTCCGAAGGCTGTTCGTGAAAACCTAGAACCGGTACTGCCCGCACTCGAACACGGATTATGCATGCTGCTCGGTACGAAAAACGAGTGCGCCAGCGATGGAAAAGCGCGCGTTTGAAATGGCACAAACAAAACGGGCGTCCCGGTTGAGGGACGCCCGTTTGATGTACGGATGAATTATGCCTTTTCGGGAACGCCGATATACACGGACTGGTCGAATGCGAGGATGCAGTAGAAGATGATGCTCAAAAAGATGAGCCCAACCGCGAATCCGCCGCTCTTGCCGAACGCCTTTGCCAGCTTGACCATGGTGATGATCAGGATCACGATGTTCGCAATCGGAATCAGCAGCAGCAGGAAGTTCCAGCCGTTGCCCCATGTGATCTTAAAGAGCACATAGATGTTGTAAAACGGAATGATCGCCGCCCAACCGGGTTCGCCCGCTTTTTCGAAGATCTTCCACATTGCGACGATGGCGAGAGCCGCGACGGCAAGGCTGAAGATCGTCATGCCAGGGCCCATTCGATAATAGTTGTCAAAGTTGTAGTATCTCATGTTCTTATCCCCCTTCAGAAGTATTTGGAACTGATTTGAGTATACCACACAACAGGGCAAATGAAAAAAAGCCACGGTGAGTTCGTCACAATCCGCCGATACCGGGCGATACTTGCATACAGCGCAACAAAACCGAATCCGCCATTGACAATACCGGCCAGAAGCGTATGCTGATATTGAACTCACATCAAACAGACAGGAGGTTGCCTATGTCCGCTTATTCCATCAGCGCGCTGGAGATTCTTCGCAATCCCTCGCTTACGCTCAAGTGGTACGTCGTACCCATGCTGCTCATCGTCATGTACATCTACAACAAGGAGATTTCCGCGAAAAACTGGAACGTCGTACTCGGCGGCGCGGCGCTCTGGGGCATGGATCTGTTTAACGAAATCTGGAACAGCATTGTATTCCATGCGACCGGATTCGCCCCGGTATGGGGCACGCCGATGGGCGTTGGGGATACCGCTCTGTTGATTCTGATCGGGTACAACATTGAAATTTCGTTCATGTTCGCCCTGCTTGGCGTTGCGGTTTGCCTCACGCTGCCGAAGGATCCGAAATCGAAGATACTCGGCGTCAACAACCGTGTATTTCTTGCAGTTGCGTACACCTCGCTCGCGGTCGCCATCGAGTGTTTCCTTAATTACGCGGACCTGCTTACCTGGGAATACGCATGGTGGAGCCTGTCGGCGCCGTACCTCATCTGGCTGATCGGTTATCTGCCGTTTTTCACGATGGCGTTTATTGTGCACGACATGAAAAAGATGAAGAACAAACTCATTACGCTGGGCGTCATATTCGGCGTGGACGTCCTGCTTCTCATCGTGTTCGGGCTGATCGGGTGGATGTAGCGGGATAACGTTTTCGCTGCCCTGCGCATGCAAAAAAACGCAATTTCGGCGGGAGTTGCACCCGCGTATTGCGCTCCCTTAGGGGGGCGCTTTTTTTCCGCGGATGCGTGCTTTCGGGGACGGGGAAATTCGACAAAAACCGGCATGTATGCTAGAATACAATATATTATTGAAAAAACAGTGTAATTTTAAGGAGAATGTATGGAACCGATTCAACTGGGAGTTGGCTTTGCGACCGGCAGGAAAAGTTTTCGCAAGGTGCTCAACTCATATATCAGGAATTGGCTGGACGCAAAGAAGAAGCTGCCGGACGATTTTAAAGTCAGCCTGAATTTGTTCGTCGCATACGATACGGATTATCTCAAAACGCAGTCGACCGATTATACCAATTTGAGCCAGGATATCGTCGACCAATTCGACCGGATCGTGTTTCTCGGCGCGAAGAACGCGTTAAGGAGCATCGAACAGCTGGAGCGGGACGACCAGTTTAAAAAATCGGAACTTCGCAGCGTATTCGGCTCAGGATATGCGGGCAAGCGGAACGCGATCCTTTACGCCGCGCTGGAGAACCGCATGGATTACCTGCTGTTTCTCGACGACGATGAATACCCGCTCGCGGTGACAAAAAGCAAGGATGTCTGCCTCTGGAGCGGACAGCACGTCATCCTCTCGCATCTGCTGGAGATTCCGAAAGCGGATTTTACCAACGGGCACCATTGCGGATATGTATCGCCGATTCCGCAGATTTCGTTTAACGACGATTTTACCGAGGACGATTTTCAGGAGCTGATCGGCGCGATCAGCAACGACATCATCAACTGGGACAGCATTCGCCAGCTGATGCGTTCAGGCGGCGTTACATATGCTTCAACCGAAATTCTGAAGAATAAACGGTCGGAGGAAGTACCGGAGGTTAACCACTGTAAATTCATCTCCGGTGCAAATCTTTGCATCAACCTCACGAAACCCGAACGGACGTTTCCGTTTTTCAATCCACCGGGAGCGCGAGGGGAAGACACGTTTCTTTCGACTATGCTGCACGAGCGCAGTGTGATGCAGATACCGTGCTACGCGTTCCACGACGGATTTTCGATCTACAGGAACATCCTCAGCGGTGCGCTGCCTACCGAACTGGCTCCCATCAGGGCGGATTCGCCGGCGATTGTGACGCGGTTTTTAGGCGCGTGCATTGGCTGGGTGCGCTACAAACCGCTGCTGGTCTACATCACGAATCCGGAAGGGTACGACGAAGAGATCGGCCGTATGCGCGACACGCTCTCCAGAGTGCTTCCGAAACTTGCGCAGTATTTCGAAAACGACGGGTTTCTCCGCATTTCGGACGAGCTGGAGGAATTCAATAAAAATGTTCGCAAGCACGCGACTCAGTACCGGCGCGCGCAGGCGACATGGGAAAAGCTCATACAGTTGATCATACTGGAAGGCGAAGAAGCGTCCGCTTAATTCGGATGGACACATAGAAAAAAACAGCGCCCTTTCGGGAGCGCTGTTTTTTCGCATCAGGATTATAGCGAAATACCGAAGAGATGCATCGCGTTTCGGTACACGGCTTCCGCCGCCTCGCCCGGCGGGATACCGCGTACCTCGGCCAGCTTTTCGAGCGTGAGGTGCAGGTTTAGGGGGCTGTTGCGCTCGCCGCGGTGCGGAACGGGCGTCATGTACGGGCAGTCGGTTTCGATTACGATGCGCTCAAGCGGAAGCTTTTGCGCGATAGCGCGTTGTTTGGCCGCGTTGTGAAACGTCAGCGCGCCGCCGAACGCGATATACAACCCCATGTCCACATACCTTGCCGCGTCCTCGTAACTGCCGGAATAGCAATGCATGACGCCGCCGATGCGTCCGCGGCGCGCGGCGAGCATGGCCATCACATCCCCGTGCGCCTCGCGGTCGTGCACGATGACGGGTTTGTTCGCCTGTATCGCAAGGTCGAGCTGGTCGCCGAACGCCGTACGCTGTGCTTCGCGCGGAGAATAATCGTAGTGGTAGTCCAGACCGATTTCGCCGACGGCGACGATTTTCTTCTGCTCCAGCGCGCGCTCGACGCGCAGCAGGTTCGCTTTTCCGGCCGTCTTGGCGGCGTGCGGGTGGATGCCCGCGCTGCCGAATACAAAATCGTACAACAGCGTAAGCGCCTGTATCTTGGGCAGGTCGTCCGCCTCGACGCAGGCCTCCACAAAGCCGCTCACGCCCGCTTGAGCGAGGGAAGCGATCAGCGGGTTGCGGTCGTGGTCGAACTGGCCGTCGAGCAGGTGCGCGTGGGTGTCAAATAGTTTCATAACGTGTCTTTCCGCCTGTATTTTCATGATTCCAGTGTGAGGTCGAGATCCATCAGAAATTCGTCGTGATAGACGCCGCGCACGTTGATGCGCCCCTTATGCCGCCCGGCTTCGACGAAACCGAAGCGCTTGTACAGCTCGATGGCGCGGTCATTGCCGGCGCGCACCTCGAGTGAGAGCGTGCGCAGCGCGCCGGTGCTCTTTGCATAATCGATCATCGCGCGCATGGCGATGGAACCGATGCCAAGGTGCCAGAATGCGCGCTTGATGGAGATAGCGACGCCGGCGACATGGGAGATGCGTTTTCTTGCCGCGGCGCGTACGTCGCAAACGAGCACGATTTCTCCGTCCACGGTTCCAATAAACATCCTGGTATTCGGCGCATTCAGCGTGCTCTTGATCCAGCTCTGCTCGCCTTCCAGCGTCAGTTCCTCAATGCCGTTTTCGTCAACAAGCAGAAAATCCGTTTCACCGCCGACGATTTTGAGATAATCCATCAGTTCCTGCGCGTCGTCCAGCATGGGATCGCGCAGGATCAGCGTGCGCCCGTCTTTCAGAATATGTTCGGACATACCGATCGCTCCTTTTTGCTGAAAACTATCGAACCTTCGTGCCGCTGTCCATTTCCGAAAGCGTGGTCACGAGCGTCAGGTTCTCGTCCGCCGCATCGGACGCGGCGAGGATCATTCCGTGGCTCTCCACGCCGCAGAGCGTGACCGGCTTGAGGTTTGCAACGAGCACCACCTGTTTGCCGACGAGATCGTCCGGCGTATACCACTGCTTGATGCCGGAGACGACCGTGCGCGTTTCCCCGCCGGCTTCCAGGGTTAGTTTGAGCAGCTTCTTGCTCCGCTTGATTTCTTCGGCGGCGGTGACTTTTGCCAGCCGGAGGTCGACCTTTGCAAAGTCGTCGTACTCGATCTGCGGCAGGGGCGCGCCTTCGTCCGTTTCTTCTTCGGCTGCGGGGGCAGGCGCGGGGTTTGCCTTCTCGGCTTCGGCGTCGAAGTAGGCCAGTTCGGCTTCCGCATCGATGCGGGGGAAGAGAGCCTCGCCCTTATGCACCTCGGCGCCTAGCTCGCTGCCGCCCCATGCGAGAGATTCGTAAGAAGCCTGCGCGGCTTCCACGCCGAGTTGCGCGAACATCTTCTGCGGCGTTTGCGTGAGAAACGGTTTGAGCAGGATGGCGATGATGCGCAGGTTCTCCGCAAGGTTGTAGAGCACCGTTTTCAGCCGTTCGCGGCCTTCTTCGCTCTTGGCGAGGAGCCATGGCGCGGTCACGTCGATATATTTGTTGCTGGCGTTGACGAGCTTCCAGATCTCCGCCAGCGCGTCGGGGATGTGCAGTTCGTCCATCTGCGCATCCACACTGGCCGGCAGTTCGGATGCGAGTTGAATCAGCGCCGCGTCCTCGTCCGCGGCAACGCCGGGGGCGGGAAGCAGGCCGCCGAAATATTTATCGATCATCGCGACCGTCCTGCTGAGCAGATTGCCAAGGTCGTTTGCAAGGTCCGTGTTGATGCGCGAAATCAACGCCTCGTTGGAGAACGTGCCGTCCGAACCGAACGGAACCTCGCGCAGCAGGAAATAGCGGATGGCGTCCACGCCGTAGCGCGCGCAGAGCTTGACGGGGTCGACCACGTTACCCTTGCTTTTACTCATCTTGCCGCCGTCGAGCACGAGCCAGCCGTGCCCGAACACCTGTTTCGGCAGCGGTTCGCCGAGCGCCATGAGCATGATCGGCCATATGATTGTATGGAAGCGCACGATCTCCTTGCCGACGATGTGCACGTCCGCCGGCCAGTACCTGCGGTAGAGCGAATCGTCGTCACTGCCCCACCCGAGCGCCGTGATATAGTTTGAAAGCGCGTCCAGCCAGACATATACGACGTGTTTGTCGTCAAAATCGACCGGTATGCCCCACTTGAAGCTCGTGCGGCTGACGCATAGGTCCTCGAGGCCGGGCAGGAGGAAATTCTGCAGCATCTCGTTGGTTCGGCTCACGGGCTGGATGAACGTCGGGTTGTCCTGAATGTACTGAATCAACCGGTCGGCGTACTTGGAAAGGCGGAAAAAATAGCTCTCTTCCTTGACCAGCTCGACCGGGCCGCCGCAGTCCGGGCAGACGCCGCCGGCTTCCTGTACCTGACGTTCGAGCCAGAAGCTTTCGCAGGGCGTGCAGTAGTGGCCGGTGTATTTCGACTTATAGATATCGCCCTGATCGTAGAGCTTTTTAAACATCTTCTGCACGGCTTTGACATGGCGTTCGTCCGTTGTGCGGATGAAACCGTCGTAGGAGATGTCGAGCAGCTTCCAGAGTTCCTTGAACCCCGCCACGATCTCATCCACATACTGCTGCGGGGTCACACCCGCGGCTTTGGCCTTGCGCTCGATCTTCTGCCCGTGCTCGTCAGAACCGGTCAGAAAGAACGTGTCATAACCCCGCTGGCGCTTGTAGCGCGCGATGGCGTCGGTCGCGACGGTGCTGTACGCGTGGCCGATATGCAGGCTCGCGCTGGGATAATAGATCGGGGTCGTAATGTAAAATGTCTTTTTTTCTTCCATAGCTTTTTCCTCCAACCGATATAAACTCAATCAAAAACGCGCCGTCCACTCGTAAGGACGGCGCGAAGAACCGCGGCCGTTAAACCACCCTACTTCCCCGAAAACGGGGGCATAAGTTTCCGCTGTATCGGGCGGATACCCGCCGCGGTTGAGGCAAATGGAGCGTTCACCGCGCGGAGCTCGGGAGCCATGTTCGGCAGGGCTGCGATTTCGGGCTTTCACCTGACCCCGAATCTCTCTTCAAACGCGCGCCGTGCTTACTCTTTCCGTCGTCGCTCATATAGTTCTAATAGCGTATCACCAACAGAGCGAGGTTGTCAAGAGCGTCCGATCGTGTTAAGATAGGTTGGATTTCGAATTGGTTTCTATATGAGGGAGAGGGCATTATGCGCGTCATCGCGGGACTCGGCAATCCGGGGCTACTCTACCGGCGCACGCGCCACAATGCGGGCTATCAGGCGCTGGAAAAGATTGCGGACGAACTGCATATCCGCGTGACAAAGCGCGGGTTTTCCGGCGTTTATGGCGAGGGCATTTATAACGGCGAGCGCGTGGTTCTGCTCAAGCCAACGACGTATATGAATCTTTCCGGCAACAGCGTCCAGGCGCTGCTCCATTTTTATAAATGCCCCGTCGAAAACCTGATCGTGCTGTTCGACGACATCGAGCTGCCTGCAGGGACGCTTCGCATACGGGATAAGGGCGGCGCGGGTACACACAACGGCATGCGCTCTATCATCGCCTGCGTAAACAGCGGGGAGTTCCCGCGTATCCGCATCGGCGTGGGCGACCGGCGAAACGGCGAGCTGAAGGACCATGTGCTCGGAAAACCCGGAAAGGCGGAGCAGGCGGCGCTGGAAAAGGCGTTTGCCGACGCGGCGGACGCCGCGCGTATGATCCTCGAAAACAAGCTGCCGGAGGCGCAGGCAAAATACAACAAACGCCATATCGGCGGAACGAAAGCGGAGCAATAACCGCACGCGTGCCGATTAATAAAGAGGCGGAGGACGCTTGACGCCTGATATGAACCAAAACCGCATACTGCATTTACTCGATACCGCGACAGACTACCGGCGCATGAAAGACGCGCTGGAGGGGGGCAAAGGCCCGGTCGCGGCGTTCGGCGTTGCCGCAAACGCCAAGGCGCACCTTTGCGCGACGCTATCACGCGCGCGCCAGGTGCTGTTTGTGACCGCCACGGACACCGCCGCCGCGCACCTGAGCCAGAGCGCGCGGCTTTTCGGCGTACGGTCCGAACTGTTTTTACCGCGCGAAACGCCGCTGGCCTATGTGCACGCCGCTTCCGGAGAGGGCAGGGGCGAGCGAATCGCCGCGCTCTGCGCGCTGCTCGAAGGCGAACCCTGCGTGGTCGCGGCCAGCGCCGCGGCGCTCATGCAGGCGCTCGCGCCGAAAGGCGCGTTTCTGCAAAGCCGGATCGCCGTATCCGTAGGCGACAAGCTCGAACCGCGCGCGCTGATCGAGCGGCTCGTTTCGGCTGGTTACGAGCGCGTGGAGCTGGTCGAGGGGCGCGGACAGACCGCCGCGCGCGGAGACCTCGTGGACGTGTTCGCGCCCGGCGAGGAATACCCCGTTCGCATCGAATTTTTCGGCGACGAGATCGACCAGATGCGCTGGTTCGACCCCGTGACGCAGCGCAGCGTGGAGCAGGTCATGAGCGTCCTGATCCGCCCCGCGCTGGAGACGCCGCAGCCGAAAGAGCTCACGCAAAAGGCGCTCGCGCGCATCGAAGGGCGCCCCGGACTGAGCGATCAGGAGGACGCCTGGCGCGAGGGTGCGGCAAGCGTCGGCGGCGACGTGCTGCTGCCGCTTTTGTACCCTCAAACGGATACGCTGCTGGATTATCTGCACGAGGACGCGATCGTCGTGCTCGACGAGGCGCTGCTCGTCGACGAGGCGCTGCGCACCGAGCAGATGCGCTTCGGCGAAACCGTAACAGCCATGCTGGAGCGCGGGGAAGGCGTTTCCGAACAGGGCGCGCTGGAGCGCGGCGCGAGCGAAACGCTCCAGCGGCTGAACACGGGCCGCACCGCGCTGTTGTACGCGCTATCGCGCACGCATCCCCAGTTTGCCGCGCGGGAGATCGTATCGCTCGAATCGCGCGGCGCGCCGCAATTTCCGGGTGAGTTCGGCGAGATTGCGCGCGAGATAACGCGCCTCAACGAGCTGTGCGAAAAGACCGTCGTATACGCGGGCGAACAAGCGGAAGAATTCATCAACAATCTCGCGGAATATGGCGCGCGCGCGACGGCGGCGGCTGAGCTGCCGGACGAGTTGCCGGCGGGCAAAACGCTCGTTCTGCCCGGACAGCTTGCGCGCGGGTTTTCTTACCCACAGCTGAAGCTCAACATCTTTACCGAATACGAGCTGACCGGGCGCACCGAACGCGCAATCAGGCGCACGCACGCAAAAAAGCAGCTCGCGTTCTCCGAACTCTCGGTAGGCGATTACATCGTTCACGAGGCGCACGGCATCGGACGCTTCGTCAAGGTGGAGCCGCTGAGCGTGCAGGGCAACACGCGCGACTACCTGCTCATCGAATACCGCGGAGGCGACCGGCTGTATATCCCGACCGACCAGCTCGACCGCGTGCAGAAATACCTGGGCGGCGGGGACGAAGAGATCGCGCCGCAGCTGAGCAGACTAGGAGGGGCGGACTGGACCAACCGCGTCAACAAAGCCAGGAACGCGGCAAAGAAACTCGCGGTGGACCTCGCCGCGCTCTACGCGGAGCGCGCGGGCGCGAAGGGATTTGCGTTTTCGAAGGATACCGCCTGGCAGAGGACGTTTGAAGAGCGCTTCCCATACGAGCTCACGCCGGACCAGAAACAGAGCATGGAGGAGATCAAGCAGGATATGGAGCAGGTCCGCCCCATGGACCGCCTGCTCTGCGGCGACGTCGGTTACGGCAAGACCGAGCTGGCGCTGCGCGCGGTGTTCAAGGCGGTGCAGGACGGTAAACAGGCCGCCATACTCGTGCCGACGACGATCCTCGCCCAGCAGCACTACAATACGATGTGCTCGCGCTTTGCCGATTTCCCGGTCAAAACGGCCTGTTTGTCGCGCTTTCAGAGCGAGAGGGAGCGAAACGAGATCAAAAGAGCGCTCGCGGAGGGGCAGATCGACGCGGTGGTCGGCACGCACGCGCTGCTGGCGAAAAACGTGAAATACAAGTCGCTCGGGCTTCTGATCATCGACGAGGAACACCGCTTCGGCGTAAATCATAAAGAACAGATCAAGGCGATGAAGAAAACCGTGGATGTGCTTACGCTCACGGCGACGCCGATTCCGCGCACGCTCAACATGTCCATGGCAGGCATTCGGGACATCAGCGTGATCGAAACCCCGCCGGAAGCGCGGTATCCCGTTCAGACCTATGTGCTGGAATATACCGACGCGCTCGTAAAAGACGTGCTTTCGCGGGAAATCGCGCGAAAAGGGCAGGCGTTCGTGGTCTCCAACCGCGTAGCCGGCATGGAACAGACCATGCGCAAGCTTGAATCGCTCGTACCGGAGGCGCGCATCGCGCTCGCGCACGGGCAGATGGGCGAAACGCAGCTGGAAAACGCAATGCTCGGCTTTCTGGAGCAGAAAACGGACGTGCTGCTCTGCTCCACCATCATCGAAAGCGGTCTGGATATTTCAAACGCCAACACGCTCGTCGTGCTGGACGCCGATAAAATGGGGCTTGCGCAGCTTTACCAGCTGCGCGGCCGCGTAGGCCGCTCCAGCCGGATGGGGTACGCCTATTTCACGGTGCAGGCGGGCCGCGTGATGAACGAGAAAGCGGCAAAACGGCTCATGGCGATCCGCGAGTTCACGCAGTTTGGCGCGGGGTTCCAGCTTGCCATGCGGGATCTCGAGATCCGCGGCGCGGGGTCGCTCCTCGGCGCGGAACAACACGGGCACATCGCCGACATCGGCTACGAATATTACGCCAAGCTCGTGCGCCGCGCGGTGGACGAAGAGCGGGGCGTGCCGCTCGAACCGGAGACGGAGACGAGCGTGGACATTCCCATCGACGCGCATATCCCGCACGCCTACGTGCCGGGCGAGATCATGCGTTTAAAAGCATACCGGCGCATCGCGCAGATCGACGGCGCGCAGAGCCTGCTTGACGTAACGGAGGAGTTTATCGACCGCTACGGCGAGCCTCCGGAGAGCGTGATAAACCTCATGCGCATCTCACAAGTCAAGGCGTATGCAAGCCGGGCGTTCATCGAGAGCGTAACGGTGCGCGAGGGCGAGGCGAAGCTGAAGTTCTCCGCGCGCGCGCGGCTCGACGGAGGGAAGCTCATCGCCGCGGTTTCGAACATGGAAGGCGCGCGTCTTGTCGCCAGCGAACCGCCATCCATCGAAATACGGCAGAAAAACGCATCCGCAGAGGCAATCACGGGAAAACTGCCACAATTCCTTTACACAATTGTACGTTGCGTCGATGCGGATACGGGCATATAATAAATAAGCGGCGGTCAAATGCCGGCAGAATTCGGATACCCGTTCGGACTGCGTCCGTTTACGCATTCCAGGCGCGGTGTGCGCAGTAAAAATAAGGGAGAACCAAGCATGATGAAGATGAACTGGAAAAAGACGCTTTCCGTGCTGCTCGCGATCGCACTGACGCTGTCGTTTGCAGCCTGCGCAGGAAAGAGCGCGGATACCGCCACCAACTCGGACGCCTCGGCAGAGGAGCTTTCACAGATCGCTGTAAAGGTTGGCGAAACGTATACCATTACCAAGGGCGATATCCTCGACGAATACAACTACATGGTCGAAATGTATTCTTACTACGGTATGAGCGCGCCCACGACCGATGAAGCGATCGAGCAGCTGCAGGACAGCGTGATCTCCACGCTGGTTTCCGATAAGATTCAGCTCTATGAAGCGGAGTTGCTCGGTATAACCCTCTCCGACGCGGAGAAGGAGGAAGTCGATTCCCAGGTGGAAGAAACGATGGAGTATTACCTTGAATCGTTCCGTGCCCAGGCGGAGAGCGAGGGCGCCGCGGATGTTGAAACACGCGCGCTTGAAATCTTCCAGGAAGAGCTTGACGCCGCGGCGATGGAGATGAGCGTGGACGGTTTCCGCGCGTATCTGCTGGAACAGTATTCCAGCGATGCGATGAAAACCGCGCTGAAAGCGGAGGTCACAAAGGACGTGACCGCGACGGACGAAGAAATCCAGACCTATTTTGACGAGCTGCTCGCTTCCCAGATAGAAAGCTATACCTCGGCGCCGGGGGATTACGGCTATCTTGCGGAGGATTATCAGATGAACGGCGGGGATCCGATCCTGTATACGCCGGAAGGTTATGTGCGCGTCCGCTCCATCGCCATCACGCCCGAGGACGAGGTTTCCGAGGATTATACGACGCTTCAGAGCGAACTGACCGCTTTGGAAGAGGAGTATGGCGCGGCGGCGCTGGCGGCGCTGGCGGACAAGTACGCGGATACCGGCGCGGATGCGTCCGACACGAGCGTCAACGTAACCACGGATGAAATCGAAGGCGGCGCGACGATGGTCAGCGATTATGTCACCAAGAAAGCGGCGGCGGACGCGATTTATGAACTGTACATCAAAGACGCGCGCGACAAAGCGAACGAAGCGTTCGCAGCGATCGAAGGCGGCATGAGCTTTGAAGACGCGCTTTTGCAGTACGGCGAGGATACGATGTATACCGATTATCCAACGTTCGCTGAAACCGGACTTCTGATGTACATCGGCGGCGAGGACACCAGCTGGGATGAAGAGCTCGTCAAGGCTGTGGGTCTGCTGAAAGCGGGCGAACATACCGCCGTGATCCAGATCGGCGACATGTTCTATATCCTGCAGCTCGTCGGCAGCGAACCCGCGGGAGAGCGCTCCCTGACGGACGTTTACGATGTGATCAAAGAAGCCGTGACCGCGAACAACGCGGATGTCGCCTGGACGGCTCAACTGGAAGCCTGGGAAAACGATACGTCGATTACAACCTATTTTGAGGACGTATACCGCAGCATCGGCAAAGAGTAATATAAATCCATCAGGCGGACCGCCGTACGGCGGTCCGCCTTTCTCTTTCACCCGCGTGAATCCGCGGACGAATACCACTTGTTTTTGTCGTATGGATTTGTTATATTGAAAAAAGAACAGGCGGCTGCCGCGCGGCGCGCGAAAATGACGCAAGCCTGTTTAATTTAAGCAGGAGGAATGCAGAACATGAAGTACGAATGCGTTTGCGGTTATATATACGATCCGGAAATCGGCGACCCGGACAACGGCGTCGCACCGGGCACCGCGTTCGAAGACCTGCCGGATGATTGGGTATGCCCCGTTTGCGGCATGGACAAGGACGCGTTCACCGCGATCGAATAACGCAGAGACTCGCAAGACAACAGCAACAGAAAACGACCGGAATGTTCCGGTCGTTTTTTCAAAGAACCGTCGACTATGGCTGCGTATTTTCGTACAGCGCCTGATAGAGGGCCTGAACGCCTTCAAGTACGCGCGGTCCGGCGCGGAGGATCAGGCTCTCGTCAATGTAATACACGCGCGCGTTTCTCACCGCGTCTAAATCCGCCCATTCTGACCGGGCCAAAATTTCCGTAACCGAAGCGGGAATGGCGTCCGCATCGGGCTCCGGCGCGGCGGCGGAATCGTTCGACTCAGAAGAGGAGACCTCTACGGTGGTTATGATGAAATCCGGATTGCGGCCGACAACCTGATCCTGCGTGACGGACAGAAATCCCTGCTGATCTTCAAACTCGTTTCGGTAGCCAAGCATGGAGATCAGAGAATTATAGATCGTACCGTTGCCCGCGGTGGTTAGCCCATCCGCAAGCGCGGAGCGTTCGAGATAGACCGTTTCATCGTGGGAGGAAACCTTCGACTGCAGTTCGGCAAACGAGGTGATCATGGACGAGACGAGCGCGTTGGCCTCTGCTTCGTGGTTCGTGACAAGCCCGAGCAGGTTAATGGCGCCGTAAAGGCTGTTGATGTCGATCGCGTTGGTCACCACCATGGTGATGCCCGCGCTGCTGAGCGTATTGACGAGATCGGCGTTTGACGCGTCCTCGACGCCCATGACGACAAGCTGCGGCTGGCGCAACAGAACGAGATCCCCGTCCGATTTCCCGTTTACCGTGACGTATGGTATGACGCTGGTTTCGAGAGGATAGTTGCAGCTCGAGGAGCGGCCGTTGATGAGTTCGCCCGCACCGATAGCGTAGAGAATTTCGCAATCCGCCGGATCAAGCACGACGATGCTGCCGGGATAGGAACTCATGCGGATCGTATTGCCCGCCATGTCGGTCGTATCCACGAGATAACCGCTGCCTGTCTGCGGCGCGGATCCGTCGTTCGGCGTGAAGTCCGACGCGACGGCCGGCGATCCGTCGTCGAGCGGTACGGGCGAAGGCAGCGCGCAGGCGGCTAGGCTTAACACAAGCAGTAGAACGACTGCGGCGGCTATATGTTTAATTATGTACTTCATCAGCATTCATGTCCTTTCCGCTGCGGGATGCGGCGCGCGTCGTACGGCGGGGTTCTTGCTGGATTCAGTATAGCGCGCGATCGGTTCAGGGTCAACCGAAGCGGGGTCAAGGACGAAAGATGGTAAGGATTCCTGATTCTACTTCCATCAGCCGTTTTCTCTTGAGATTCCGGCGCAGAATTCCAGTTTTACAAAGACCTGCCTGAAGACTTTTTTACCGTTTTTTAGCAGCTTGTTCACAAGCGCGGCCTCTGTACGCATGCGGCAAAACATTGTATGATATGTAGGATTCCTGTATATACGATGCGCGAAGATCGGAATGCGCTGGATTAAAACGAAAAAAGGGAGAATCATATATCTATGAAACGGCGCTACCCCATCGACGAACACTTGAAACTGCCGGTTAACGGCACTGAGCTGGACCTGCGCATCCGCGGCACGAGCGAAGAAAACCCCGTGCTGCTGTTTCTGCACGGCGGGCCCGGCATCTGCGACCGGCACTTCGTGCTGGAAAACCAGGCGGCGCTGACGGACGTGTTCACGCTTGCATGTTTCGACCAGCGCGGTTCGGGAAAGAGCTATACGCTAGCGCAGGCCGCTGTGCATATGGACATGGAAACCGTGCTGAAGGACGCGTCCGCGGCTGTGGACTGGCTGCTCGGCCGGTTCGGACAGGAGAAGCTGTATCTCGTGGGCCATAGCTACGGCAGCTATCTTGGCGTGCTGCTATGCCAGCGGATACCGGAGAAGATCGCGGCGTATATCGGCGTCGGTCAACTGGCAAACGGCGCGGAAAACGAGCGAATCTCCTATGAGTTTGTGCTGACCGAAGCGAAAACGCGCAAGGATACAAAAGCGCTGAAGGATCTAAACCGCATCGGCGCGCCAAAGAACGGCTATTACGATTCACTTGACGATCTCATGGTGCAGCGAAACCTCATGACCAAATACGGCGGCGCGGCGCACGGAAAAAAGGAGAGCCTGATCACGTCCATGGTGCTGCCCATCCTGCGCTCGCCTGAATATTCGCTTTTTGACATCGCGCGGTACGCAAAAGGCGCGTTTTACAACCTGCGCGAACTATGGAAACCCGTGATTGGCTGCGATTTTATCAATAACGCGGCGAAGATTTCAGTACCCGTGTATATCACGCAGGGGAGGCACGACCGCAACACGCCGCCGGAGCTGGCAAAGCGCTGGTTTGACTTGCTGGACGCGCCAAAGAAGGAATGGATCTGGTTTGAAGAGAGCGCGCATTCTCCTCTGCGCGAGGAAACCGGGCGCTGGAACGACGTGATCCGCTCACGTGTTCTTGGCGCATAAATCCATTCAAAACCGATCAAACGGGACGCGTTGGCGTCCCTTTCTCAATTTTGAGCAGAGCGGGATGAATCCGTACCATATTGGAAAGAATCTGAAAACAAATTTGGCACGGGCTGTTTATCTGCCGGGCGATCTGTTATGATACACGATGCACCAATATGGGGCGATTTTACCGCAGCCGTTTTTTCAAAACCGTGAAAACGTGCGGAATAAAGCCACAAATGATTCGGAGATACTATGGAACGACGCGCCGCAGCGAAACCCAAACGAAAAATCGGGCATATCGATTATCCTATCGTATTACTGGTAGGCTTACTCTGCGCGTTCGGACTGGTCATGGTGTTCTCGGCGAGCTACTATTACGCGCAGAATACCGCGTCCGTCGGGTACGACGGTTACTACTATATTCGAAAACAGGCGGTATATCTCGCGATCGGCTTCCCGATGATGCTACTCATCTCGTTTATCGACTTTCGCAAACTGGAACGCTTCAAACTCATCGGCATCCTCGTCTCGATCGTCATGCTTCTGGCGGTGCTCGTCTTCGGCCAGGAAACGAACGGTGCGAAGCGGTGGATCGTCATCGGCGGGCAGAGCATACAACCGTCCGAGATCGCCAAATTCGGCATGATGCTCTATATGGCTTCGTTCGCGGCGAAGAAACACAAGGTGATGCACAGTTTCACCAAGGGTATGCTGCCGATGCTGCTGGTCATCGGCATCATCTGCGGCCTCGTCATGCTGCAGCCGAACATGTCCATGGCCGTTATCATGGGCCTCATGGGCTATGCGCTGCTCTTTATCGGCGGATGCGACACGAAGCAGATGATCCTGCTTGCCATTGTGCTCGCCGCGCTCTTTGCGCTGCTGGCGATCATCGAGCCATACCGCATGGCGCGGTTGACGTCGTTCGTCGATCCCTGGAAGGACGCGCTGGGCGACGGGTACCAGCTCATTCAGTCGTATTACGCGCTTGGTTCGGGCGGCCTCTTCGGCGTCGGCCTGAACAACAGCCGTCAGAAACTGCTCTATATGACGTACGGCGAGTCGGACTTCATCTTCGCCATCGTCGCCGAGGAACTCGGACTCGTCGGCGCGCTGCTCGTGCTTGCCGCGTACGGGTTCATCATCTACCGCGGCATCCGCATCGCGCTGCTTTGCCGCGACCGGTTTGGCAGCATGCTCGCCGGCGGCATCACGGTGGTTTTCGGGTTGCAGGTTTTCGTCAACATCGGCGTTTGCGTAGGCCTTCTGCCCACGACGGGGCAGGCGCTTCCGTTCATCAGCGCCGGCGGTTCTTCGATGATGATCTTCCTCGCCGCCATGGGCGTGCTTTTGAGCATATCGCGCTTCAACAGCATGCACGCCGGTGAACCGGAGCGCGCGGAGCGGAGAGCCGGGCGTGGAGTGAAACCGGAGCGGGTGCGCGCATAAGCGCACACAAAGCGGCGGAATGATTGCACGATAACATTTGGAAAGACTGGTTCGATGGCGAAAGATAAGGATAGAAAACCGAATCTCGACGGGGACATGCCGAAGAAAAAAAGCTTCTGGTCTCATTTTTTCGAGCCGATTCCGTCGGAAGAGGAATTCGATCCGGCGCTGGCAAACCGGCAATACGGCGAACCGCCGGAACCGCCGTTAAAACACCTCTTCGACGAAGAGGAACTGACGTTTTCGGACGAAGAGGACGCACAGGATCTCGCCCGGCTGACGTGGGAAGACGGCGAGAAGGTCGTTTCGGACACGGAACGTATTCGCTATACGGAGAAACCGCAGAGCGTTGCTGCGCCGAAAGCCAGGACGAAAGGCGAAGGGGCGATCCGCCTTTTTGACAACGTCGAGGACGATTTTTACGAAGACGAAGAGGAAGCGCCAAAGAGGCGCAGATCGGACACAACGCGTACACGCATATTCCGAACGGGAGCTTCGACTACCGCGCGCATTCACATCAACGAAACCGAAGAAACCATACGCATGGCGGAAGCGGAGAAAAAAGCGCGCGCGCGGGAAGCCGCGCGCAAGCACGAAGAGTATGTGGAGCGGCAGCTTCGCAAGAAACAGCGCGGCGAGATATTCGCAAAGCTCTTCGGCAACCTCGTATTCGTCATCGGGATGCTGGTCGCGGTCGGCGTAGCGCTGTACTACGGCTTTTTGCTTTCGGATATCGTTGTGCTGGGAAACGAGAACTACAGTTCGGATTATATCATCGAGCGCTCCGAGCTCAAGCTCGGAACGCATATGCTGCTGGTCGACCTCGACGAAGCGGAAGAGAACATTGCAGAGGATCCGTATCTGCAGGTGGACTCGGTGACGTATATCTTCCCCAGCCGCGTGCGTATCCTCGTGACGGAGCGTAAGGCTGTCGCGGGCATCGTCGGGCTGGACAGCAACGTGATTATAGATAAAAACGGCTATGTGCTTTCTATGGCGGGCGGAACGGATATCTCTGATTTGATACAGGTAACCGGCGTCACCGTATCCGGTTTCCAGCTCGGCCAGCGGCTCGGACAGGGCAACGACTTTTCGACCGCGACGCTGATTCAGATCATCGCCGTGCTGGAGCAGTACGACATCGCATCCTCGATTAAATCGATCGATCTGACAACGCCGCTCGCGATTACCATGACGGCGCAGAACGGACTGAGAATCCACGTCGGCCAGGCGACCGGTCTGGACGAGAAGATGGATGTGCTCGCGCGGCTGCTGCCGCAGTTCCTCGATAAAGGAATAACAAGCGGTACGCTGTATCTCTCCGCCAAGGGTGGAACGGTGTACTCCACCACGTCCTATACCGACCGGACGCCCATTGAGATTACGGACGATACGGCCGACACCGGGCTGCTGCCCGTAGACGCGGATGGTGACGGGATAGACGACAACACGGGGCTGCCATATGTGCCGCTGCCCGTGGACGCGGACGGAGACGGGTATGACGACAACACCGGAGAACCGTATACGCCGACGACGACGATCGAGCCGACGCCGACACCGGTGCCGACGCCATCGGGCGGCGGGGATGATTTCTCAGGCTAAGTAATCTTAAAAAGATTTCTTGGGGGATATCGGACGGCGGAGACGGTTTGTCAGGATAAATAAAACGAAATTTACATGTAAAAACGGCGGCATGCGGGATATCCCGCATGCCGCCTGCTATTATCCCATAATTATTTCAGAGAATGGAGGGCGAACGTGACAAAATCGCGTTCCGTCTTGCTGAACACGGTCTCCTTTTGATAGACGAGGTAGATATCGCGGTAAGCTCCGTCCGCGTCGAGATCGAACACCAGCAGATCGCCGCTGTTGACGTATTTTCGCGCCGCCATCTGCGATACGATTGCAACGCCCAGTCCGCTGACAACCGCGCTCTTGACCGCGTCCGCCTGATTCATGCGAGCCACGACACGGAGCGGTTTTCCGCTCAGGCCGTTCTTTTCCAGATAACGGTCGAACTCCTTCTTTGTGCCGGAGGTGTGGTTCCGCTCAAGCATCGGTTCGTCCAGCAGGTCGCAGCCATATAACCCCAGTTTTTGCAGATGCTGATAGCGGCTGCTGTTCGGCGTGATCATCACCAGCTTGTCCTTGCTGATGGCGCGGTATTCGAGTTCCTTGCTGTTAAGGGTTGTTCCGCAAAAACCGATACGGGCGTTCTGTCGCAACAGCTGCTCGTGCACAAACGTGCTGTCTCCGTTAACGAGTACGAACCGGCATGCAGGGTGAAGCTTTGCATAGTCCGCCATCAGATTCGGCAGCAGATACTCAAACGAATCGGTGGAGGCGGCAATCTGCAGCTCCTGTTGCGCGGGTGCGTCGCTCGCCTCGTCCGCGAGGATATGGCACTGCTCCACGATCGCCCTTGCATAGGTGCGGAGTTCCTTTCCGCGCGGCGTAAGGGACACGTGCTTTTTTGCCTTGCGGATGAAGAGCTGTACGCCAAGCGTGTTTTCAAGCCCCTGAATATGCGCGCTGACGGTGCTCTGCGCTAGCGAAAGGTGCTCCGCGGCGCGTGAAAAAAAGCCGGTTTCGGCAACTTCGAGGAACACTTCCAGTTGTCGGATGCTGAAGTTGATCAAATTAAACCCTCTTTTAGGCGGATGTGAAGCGTTATCGAAAAAAACGATTGAATCCATTGTAACGGATTTGACGCACGCGCGCAAATCATGATTAACTGTGAGCGGTTAGTCTTGCACGGCAAAGGCACCCGAAAACGGGTGCCTTTGCTGGTTGAACGAAAGATGCGCGGAGGAACGCGAACCTTTCAGAAGATGTCCGTGGTGTTATGCGCCGACGTGGAAGAGCGAGAGCACCCAGTCGAGCACATTGTAGCGATTGAACACCGCGACGGAAATCAGAGACACGGTGGACATGATCTTGATGAAGATATCCAGGCACGGGCCGACCGTGTCTTTGAGCGGGTCTCCGACCGTATCGCCGACGACGGCGGCCGCATGCGCGTCCGAGCCTTTGCCGACGCCTTCGATCTCGTTGGACTCGATATATTTCTTGCCGTTGTCCCAGGCGCCGCCCGCGTTTCCGGTGAGGATGGCGAGCATGATCGAGCAGATCGTCGAGCCGATCAGGATGCCGCCGACAAATTCCGGCCCGAGCAGGAATCCGGAGACGACCGGAACGACGATGGCCATGAAAGCAGGCACCTTCATTTCGCTGAGCGCGCCCTTGGAGGAAATTTCGATACAGGTTTTATAGTCCGGCAAACAGGTTCCGCACAGAATGCCCGGTATTTCCCTGAACTGGCGGCGAACTTCGTCCACCATCTTGCGCGCGGCTTTCGTCACCGCCTCGATGAGTATGCCCGAGAAGAGGAAAGGCAGCGCGCCGCCGATGATCGCGCCCGCGAGCGTGATCGGTTCGATCAGGTTTAAAGACAGCGGCGTAGACGGATTGTTGTAGGAATAGAGGTAAGACACCATGAGCGACAGCGCGGCAAGCGCGCCGCTGCCGATGGCGAAGCCCTTGCCGATTGCGGCGGTGGTGTTGCCGACGGCGTCGAGCTTGTCCGTGATTTTGCGCACGTCTTCCTCAAGCCCGCTCATCTCGGAGATGCCGCCCGCGTTATCCGAAATCGGGCCGTAGGTATCTACGGACACCGTCGCGGTGACGAACGAGAGCATGCCGACGGCCGCCATGGCGACGCCGTAGAGACCGGAGACGTAGTAGGAGACGATGATGCCGCCGCCGAGGATGAGGCAGGGAATCGCGGTGGAACGCATGCCAAGGGCGAGTCCTTCCGTGATCGTGAGCGCGGGGCCTTCCAGCGCGATATGCGCGAGCCTGCGCGTCGGTTTGAAGTCCGTGCTCGTGTAATACTCCGCCGTCGCGCCGATGAAGATGCCGGCTGCGATGCCGATGAACGCGCCGATCATCGGGGAGATGACGCCAACCTTGAATCCGATCATGGAAGTGTCGAGCCCGCGGAACATGAAATAGGTCAGAACAAGTCCCGCAATAGTGGTCAGGCCTGCCGAAATATAGGTCGCAAAATTGAGTTCCTTATGCGGGTTTTTCAGCGTTTTCTTTGCAAGCAGCGACCAGATGCCGATCATGCAGGAAAGAAGGCCCGCCGCCGCGAAGAGCACGGGGAAGAGCAGCATGCGGTTGAGCAGAAGGTCGCTCATGCCGGTTCCTGTTGCCAGCGAGGTCAGGTAAAGGTGTACCGCTAGGATGGCCGCCGCGGCAATGGAGCCGACGAAGCTCTCCAGAAGGTCCGATCCGAGGCCCGCTACGTCGCCGACGTTGTCGCCGACGTTGTCCGCGATGGTGGCGGGGTTGCGCCGGTCGTCCTCGGGAATGCGCGCTTCGGTCTTGCCGACCAGATCGGCGCCCATATCCGCCGCTTTGGTGTAGATGCCGCCGCCGACGCGGTTGAACATCGCGATGATCGAGCAGCCCAGCGCGTAACCGGAAAGGCACATGGTGAACGGAACGATATGTACGCCGATCCAGTTGGGTACGGAGACCATCTTATCCACGTCAAGCAGATGGAACCCGAGCCCGAAGATGAGGTATACCAGCACGAGGCCGAACAGCGCGAAGCCGCCGACGCAGAGGCCCATCACGCTGCCGCCGCGGAACGCGACTTTCAGCGCTTCGCCGATGCTTTTGCTCGTGCGGGCCGCGTTCGAAACGCGGACGTTCGCGTAGGTCGCGATCCGCATGCCGATCCAGCCCGCGGAGCCGCTCATCACGGCGCCGAGCAGGAAGCACAGCGCTGTTTCGTAGGATACGATAACGGTGAGAATCGCCGCGACGATGAGCACAACGACGAACAGAACTTTATATTCATAGCGAATAAAAGCGTTCGCGCCGATACGGATAGCGGAAGCGACGCCTTGCATCTCCTCCGTACCCTCGTCCATTTTTTTGACCTTTACATAGTGAAAAGCTGCGTAAGCCAGCCCCAGGACCGCTGCGAACAGTCCCAGAATGAGTAATAAAGACATGTTCCCTCCCAAACCCGCATATAGATCAGATAATAAAAGCGGGTGATTCGTTCTTCTTATCATATGGTTCCTTTCGCTCTTCGGCAAACGGAAAAAGTGGATGATAAATGATATATGATCGGAAAAAACGATAATACCGCAAATTACGGGTTTATTATGATCGAATTTTTGGATATGAAGAAAAAAACCGCCCATAAGGGCGGATGAAAAGTAAAATGATCAGAAGGACCGGATTAATCCCAATCCTTCTCAGCATGGCGGCGGATGGCGGCGAATGTCTCCGCGGAGATGTCGTGCTCCATGCGGCAGGCGTCTGTGAAGGCGGTTTCTTGAGAAACGCCGATGCGGACGAGAAAATGCGCCAGCAACTGGTGCCGCCGGTACATGCGCTCGGCGATTTCGCGCCCGCTGGGCGTGAGCGTGATGCATTTGTCGTCGTCCATCACGATATAGGAGTTTTCACGCAGCAGCTTCGTGGCATGGCTGACACTCGCTTTCGTGACCCCCAGGCTCGACGCGATATCCACGGAGCGGGCGCAGCCGTTTTTTTCCTGCTGCACGAGAATCTGTTCAAGGTAATCTTCGATCGATTCGTTAACCTGCATGGCGTTACCTCCATTATTCTTTATGCTACACCCGGCATTGCGAAATTACAAGACTTCGCCGCGAATTCCGAACCCGCTGGCAAAGGCAATCCGGCTTTTGGTCGAAAAAATGATTGACAGCGGCTACAAAAAGCTGTAAAATGCAACAATGGTTAGATGCGTCTAACTAAGACGCGGATTGGATACATGATCACGATTTTGCCCGCAACGACAGCGGCGCAAGCGGAAACGGAGCGTATGAACACATGACGCTGAACGAACTGAAAACCGGACAGTCCGGCACGATACAAATCGTAGCGGGCGAGGGCGCGCTGCGGCTGCGGCTGCTCGATATGGGGCTGATCCCCAAGACCAAAGTAACCATGATCAAAGTCGCGCCGATGGGCGATCCAATTGAGATCTGCGTGCGCGGATACGAGCTTACGTTGCGAAAAGACGACGCACGGAATATTATATTGATGGAAGAAGAAGGTGACGGACTTGGTATTTGCGCTCGCAGGGAATCAAAATTCGGGCAAGACGACGCTGTTCAATGCGCTTACGGGCGCCAATCAGCATGTCGGAAACTTTCCGGGCGTCACGGTCGAACAAAAGCTCGGAGACATCCGCGGGGTTAAAAGCGCGCGTGTCGTAGACCTGCCGGGCATCTATTCGATCCGCCCTTATTCGCAGGAGGAGATCGTTTCCCGCGATTTCATCATCGACGGAAAGCCGGACGGGATTATCAACATCGTCGACGCGACGAATATTGAGCGCAACCTTTACCTGACATTGCAGCTGCTGGAACTGCGTATTCCCATGGTAGTCGCGCTCAACATGATGGACGAAGTGCGCGCCAACGGCGGCTCCGTCAATGTGCGGCTCATGAGCCAGCAGCTGGGCGTACCTGTCGTTCCCATTTCGGCTTCAAAAAACGAGGGCGTGTCGGAGCTCATCAGCCAGGCGGTCGGCGCGGTGAAGCGCAGGCTCGTACCCGCGGTGCAGGATTTCTGCCCGGAGGGCGCCGTGCACCGCTGCATCCACTCTGTCGCGCATGTGATAGAAGACCACGCGGCCTGGATCGGCGTTTCGTCGCGCTTTTGCGCGACCAAGCTGATCGAAGGAGACCACTCGTTTGCGGAACGCATGGAACTAGACCAGAACGAGCTGGAGCTCATCGAACACAGCGTGCTCGAGATGGAGCGCGAAACGGGTCTGGACCGCAACTCCGCGCTCGCGGATATGCGCTACACCTTCATCGAAGGCGTTGTCGCGGCTTCCGTCAAGAAATGCTGCGAAAGCAAAGAACACAAAAGAAGCGTCAATATCGATAAAATCCTCACAGGCAAGTACACGGCGCTGCCCGTGTTCATCGCCGTGATGATGCTCGTATTCTGGCTGACGTTCAACGTCATCGGCAGCTCGCTGTCCGATCTGCTGATACGCGGAATCGACGCGCTGACGCTGCTGGTCGACAAGGGGCTGACCGCATACGGGATCAACCCCGTCGTCAAGAGCCTGGTTGTGGACGGTATATTCGCGGGCGTCGGCAGCGTGCTGAGTTTTCTGCCGATCGTCGTGACGCTGTTTTTCTTCCTCTCGATTCTCGAGGATACGGGCTATATGGCGCGGGTGGCGTTCGTCATGGATCGGCTGCTGCGCAGAATCGGCCTTTCGGGACGCAGCATCGTGCCGATGCTGATCGGGTTCGGGTGCACCGTGCCCGCGATCATGTCCACACGCACG
Organism: Christensenellaceae bacterium; assembly: GCA_963675855.1. GTDB lineage: Bacteria > Bacillota > Clostridia > Christensenellales > CAG-138 > UBA7703. The sequence continues at coordinate 2,228,215 of OY776633.1, read as the reverse complement.
CTGGCGAGCGACCGCGACCGCAAGATGACGATATTGCTGACCTCCTTCATGAGCTGTTCAGCAAAAATCCCGATCTACGCAGTATTCTGCGCGGCGTTTTTTGCCAGGTATCAGGCGCTGGTCATGACAGGACTGTACGCAGCGGGCATCGTGTTCGGTATCCTCGCCGCGCTGCTGTTAAAAAACACGGCGTTTCGCGGCGAGCCGGTGCCGTTCGTCATGGAGCTGCCGAACTACCGCATGCCCTCGCCAAAGAACGTTTTATTGCTGCTCTGGGAAAAAGCGAAGGACTTTATCGAGCGCGCGTTCACGATCATTCTGCTCGCGACCGTTGTCATCTGGTTTTTGCAGACGTTCGACATGCGCCTCAACGTCGTGTCGCAGAGTGCGGACAGCCTGCTGGCCCTCGTCGGGCGGCTGATCGCGCCGGTATTCCGGCCGATGGGCTTTGCGGACTGGCGCGTGGCGACCGCGCTGATCTCCGGCTTCGTGGCTAAGGAAGCGGTGGTCAGCACGCTCTCGGTGCTCGCGGGCACGGGCATCGCGCAGCTGCACCTCGTGCTGTCAAGCCTCTTTACGCCGCTTTCCGCCGTGAGCTTTTTGCTCTTTACGCTGCTGTATACGCCATGCGTCGCAGCCGTTGCGACCATTCGCAAAGAGTTGAGATCCGGCTTCGCGACATTGGGCGTGGTGGTCATGCAGTGCTTAATTGCCTGGATCGTGGCGTTTGCGGCGTACCAGATCGGGGGGCTTTTCTGACATGCGTGCAGCGGATTATCTGATTCTTGCGCTCGTTGCGCTGGTGCTGTTTTTGATCATCCGCCGCGTCGTGCGAAGAAGGAAGGAAGGGCGCGGATCATGCGGCGGCTGTTCCGGCGACTGCGCGCAATGCGCCGGGCATATGCCGGACACAACGAAAAAACAGAAAAAATAAAAAGTGACAAAAACCGCCGGAACGTCCCGGTGGTTTTTTGTAAGATTCCTGTAAAATAACGAATTCTCATATTGACAAATTTCAATGTGAAGCGTATGCTTTGATACATTGAAACTTTTTAATGTGAGGCGATTGAAATGACGTATGATTACGCGGAACAGGCGAAGGTGATGAAGGCGTTTTGCGACGAAAACCGCCTGAGAATCCTCGCGCAGCTGCGCGGGGGGGAGCGGTGTGCCTGCATGCTTTTAGAGCACCTCGAGATCGGGCAGTCCGCGCTGTCCTATCATATGAAGATACTTGTTGAAAGCGGCGTAGTCGAGAGCCGCGAGTGCGGCAAATGGACGCACTACAGTCTGAGCGAAACAGGTGCGTCCAGCGCGGTTGCCCGGATGCAGGAGGTCCTGACGCCAAAACGGCGCGTCAACGCCCAAAAGAATGATACAGCCTGCGGCTGCGCCGCATCCGGCTCAGCGCGGGGGTAAGCGGGAACGATGAACACTGTGATGGACTTTATTCAAAACCAGATCCTTTCCATGCGATGGCTGAACGAACTGATCGGGCGCGCGCTCAATGTGCTCGGGCTCGATCTTGCAAACCGCTGGGTCGGGAGTTTGCAATTTTTCTTGTTCGATACGGTTAAGATCTTCATACTGCTTTGCACGCTGATCTTTGTCATCAGTTACATCCAGAGCTTTTTCCCGCCGGAGCGGGCGAAGCGGACGCTCTCGCGCGTTCGCGGCGTATGGGCGAACATCGCCGCCGCGCTGCTCGGCACGGTGACGCCGTTTTGCTCGTGCTCGTCGATCCCGCTGTTCATCGGCTTTACCGGCGCGGGGCTCCCGGTCGGGGTGACGTTTTCGTTTTTGATCTCGTCGCCGATGGTCGATCTGGGGTCGCTCGTGGTTATTTCGAGCATATTCGGCGTGAAGACCGCGGGGCTGTACGTGCTTTGCGGGCTCGTCATAGCAGTGCTCGGAGGCATTTTGATCGAGAAACTGCACATGGAGCGTTATCTCGAGGACGTTGTGGTCAAAACGCGGCTTGCGGACGTCGCGGAGCAGAAACTGACGGTTCGCGAGCGGGTCAATTTCGCCGCGTCGGCCATGGCGGAGACATTTAAAAAAGTATTTCCCTACGTGCTTGGCGGCGTGGCCATCGGCGCTGTGATACACAACTGGATTCCGGAGGAATGGATCGTTACCGTGCTCGGCAGCAGAAACCCTTTCGGCGTCGTGCTGGCGACACTCACCGGCGTGCCGATGTACGCGGATATATTCGGCACGATTCCGGTGGCCGAGGCGTTGTTTTTCAAAGGCGCGCGGCTGGGGTCGGTGATCGCGTTTATGATGGCGGTGACCACGCTGTCCCTGCCGTCGCTCGTGATGCTGCGCCGCGCGGTCAAACCGAAGTTGCTGGCGCTGTTTACGGCGATCTGTACCGTCGGCATCGTCGCCATCGGATATTTCTTTAATGCGCTGCAGAGCGCGCTATAACAATTTACGTATGAAAAACAACGGACAGATTAGATATTGGAGGGTATCATGAATAAATTGCGCAATAAAACCGAAGGAAAAAACCCATGCTGTGGCGGTACGTCCGCGCAGGAACCGAACGATCCCGCCGCGCAGAACGCGCGCATCCTCGTGCTCGGAGCGGGGTGTCCCAAATGCCGCGCGCTGGAACTGGCCGTCGGCAAGGCGCTTGCAGAGCTGGGGCTGGACGAGCCAGTCGGACACGTGACGGATTTTGCAGAAATGGCGCAATACGGCGTGATGAGCACGCCCGCGCTCGTGGTAGACGGCAAGGCTGTGTCAACGGGACGGGTGCTGAACCAACGGGAAGCGCTGAGGATCTTAAAAGAAAATCTATAATACCACGGAGGAACCCGGATTGTTTACATACATTCTCTACGCGCTCGCCGGCGCCGGACTTGCGGTCTCGTTCTTCAAGGACCGCCAAAAGACAAAGGCGGCATTGCTGAAGGCATGGAAGGCGTTTGAAAACATCTTGCCGCAACTTCTGCTGATCTTTTTAATCGTCGCGTTCGCGCTCGCCATCTTCCCGCAGGAGACCATTCAAAAAGTACTTGGTTCCGGCAGCGGGTTACTCGGCGTGCTTGCTGCGGCGGCGATAGGCTCGGTCACGCTGATGCCCGGGTTTGTCGCGTTCCCGCTTGCGGCGGCGTTGCTCAAAAGCGGCGCGGGATACATGCAGATTGCCGCGTTTGTCTCCACGCTGATGATGGTGGGCGTGGTCACGATACCCATCGAACGAAAGACGTTCGGCCTGCGCGCGACGCTGATACGAAACGGCGCGGCGCTCGTCTTTTCACTGATCGTGGCGGTCGTTATGGGGGTGGTTTTGGTATGAGCGAGCAAAAGAACCCGATGAATCCGAAGAGCGGTCAGCCGGGCCAACAGATGCAGAAAAAACCGTTTTTAAAGCGTTACGGCGCGTTCTTCCTCCTGTTGGTCGCAGGGACGGCCGCCGGTCTGGTTTTTCCCGAAATCGGGCAAAAAGCGCTGAGCAATACGCTGTCCAATTTCAAGGAGATGCTCTCCGTGCTCCCGCCGATCTTCATTCTGCTGGGGCTGTTGGATGTCTGGGTGGATCGGGCGACCATGATGAAGTATACGGGCAAAGGCTCCGGCCTTAAAGGCGTGCTGATCGCATTCCTGCTCGGTTCGGCTGCGGCGGGGCCGCTGTACGCGGCGTTTCCGTTCGCGGGGATCATGCTCAAAAAAGGCAGCAGCCTGACGAACGTGTTCATCTTCATCGGCGCGTGGTCGACCACGAAGATACCGCTGCTCGCGTTCGAGGCGGCCAGTTTGGGCTTAAAATTCATGTTGATACGGCTCGGGCTGAACCTGGCTGGGATCCTGTTGATCGCATATTTCACCGACCGGGCGCTCGGTAAAAAGCAGATTGTGGAAATCTACGCGCTCAATGAAGCAAAGATACCGAACGAGTGACGGCAACGGTTCGGTGGGGAATTACGAAAGGATAGAATTGTATGGAACAGGGTAAATCCGGGATCGGCTTTTTTGAGCGTTACCTTTCGCTCTGGGTGCTGCTGTGCATGGCGGCGGGCGTGCTGATCGGGCAGTACCTGCCCGGCGTGCCGGCGTTTCTGGGACGGTTCGAGTATGCGAACGTTTCGATACCGATCGCGGTACTGATCTGGCTGATGATCTACCCGATGATGCTCAAGGTCGACTTCCAGAGCATTCAAAACGTCGGCAAGAACCCGAAGGGGCTCTTTGTCACCTGGACGACGAACTGGCTGATCAAGCCGTTTACGATATTCGCCATCGCATGGCTGTTCTTCTTCGTCGTATTTCACCGCTGGATACCGGAGACACTCGCGCGGGATTATCTTGCGGGGGCCGTGCTGCTCGGCGCCGCGCCCTGCACGGCCATGGTGTTCGTCTGGAGCCATCTGACGAAAGGCAACCCGGCGTATACCGTGGTGCAGGTGGCGACCAACGATTTGATCATACTCGTGGCGTTCACGCCCATTGTCGCGCTGCTATTGGGCATCGGCGGAATCAAAATCCCGTGGGACACGCTGCTGATCTCCGTCGCGCTGTTCGTGGTCATTCCGCTCGCGGGCGGCATGCTCACGCGCCGCGCCGTGGTCAAAAAGCGCGGCATGGAATACTTCGAAAAAGGGTTTCTTCCGAAGTTCAACAATGTGACGATCGCGGGCCTGCTGCTGACGCTGGTCATCATTTTCTCGTTTCAGGGGCGGGTGATTCTCGATAACCCGCTGCATATCGTGCTCATCGCCGTGCCGCTCGTGATACAGACGTTTTTGATCTTTTTTATCGCGTACGGCGCGAGCCGGATTCTGAAGCTGAAGCACGACATCGCGGCGCCCGCGGGAATGATCGGGGCGTCCAACTTCTTTGAGCTGGCCGTCGCCGTCGCCATCTCGCTCTTCGGCGCGAGCAGCCCCGTCGCGCTTGCTACCGTGGTCGGTGTGCTGGTCGAAGTGCCCGTGATGCTGACGCTGGTGCGCATCGCCAACCGCACGAAAGGATGGTTTCCCGCTTAATCGGCGCAATCGAAAAAGGAGGCACGAGAAGATTATGAAAAGAGTAGCGTTTATCTGCACGCATAACTCCTGCCGGAGCCAGATCGCCGAAGCGCTCGGCAAACTGCTGGCGGCGGACGTATTCGAAAGCTATTCGGCCGGGACGGAGACGAAGGAGAGCATCAACCCCGACGCGGTGCGGCTCATGAAGGAGCGCTACGGCGTTGATATGGAACGCACTCAGCGGCCGAAGCTGATTGCCGAATTGCCGCGCGTAAACGTCGTCGTTACGATGGGCTGCGGGGTCGAGTGCCCGTATCTGCCCGCCGAGCGGCGCGAAGACTGGGGGCTGGACGACCCGACAGGGCAGAGCGACGAGGTGTTTTTAGAGACGATCTCGACGATCGAGAAAAACGTTCTCGCGCTGAAGGAGAGCCTGCAAGGCGCGTGAACAGATAAATAATAAAAAACAGAAATATCGGAGACGAAGCGTAACGAACTTCGTCTTTTTTCTTACAAAAACTGTGCGTGCAATTGAAACGATTGTTCGATATAATAGTGAAAAATAGAGTAAAAACACGCTTATAAATTCTTACAACTCAAAACAATACGAATTCCAGCGATTTCATATGAAATATCCTGAAACCAAACCAGGAAAGGATAGTTCATAATGAAAAGCTTTATTCAGGACAAATTGAACTTAAGGAACGATCTGCTGGCACGGGCCGTGGAAAAAGCAGCATACCCGCAAGGGGCGCATGACGGCTTTATGGCTCCGGCAGGGATGGACACAAACGCGGAGCAGACGGACAACGATGCATTCCTGCAGGATGAAAGGATGAGGACGGAAGCCGAAATCGTAAAAAAGCTGCCGAAGACATTTCCAATTCAGGAATGGGAAAAGATGACGACGAAGCAGCAGAAAAAAGCCATGGAGTTTTCCGGGTTAAACGAGAAGGAACAATGGAAAATATTAAACGCAGGAGCCCCGCTCAATATCCTGGCGCAATATCCGACGAGAATGTACGCGATGACGGACGGCGGAACGAGTCCGGCGGCCCCGTTGGGGATTAACAAAACGGTAAAAGAGAATCAGCCGCCGAAGCCGACAAAGGCTGAGCTGGTCGCCGCGCTGATTAAGAATACAGATTTTTTATATGATTGGGTGAAGGGCATCGGCGTTGATACTGGCAATATGACCAGGTTGCAAAAAAAGATCATTGCGGATGCACTGCAGATTATAAAGGAAAAGACCTTTGATGGAACGATAACGGACGCAAAAAGAAGAAAGATAGCGATTGAAACCGGGAATGAGATTGCCGCAAAGACCTCGACGCCGGAAAAGACATATAAAACATACCTTGACACGAGCTTCGATTCGGATTCTCAAAAGATGCAGAATTATAAGGTTTTGTACGATTGGATGGAACGAATCGGCCTCAATACCAGACATTTGACAGCAGCGCAGGCAAAGATCTTGAATGATGCGGAGAAAGAGATGATGTCTTGGGCTGATATCGGACTGCTGACGGATGCGAGAAGGAAAAAGATCGTGATTAAAGCGGGAAATGAGATCGCTGCAAAGACATCGACACCTGAAAAGACATATAAAACATACCTTGACACAGGTTTTATACCAAAACCCATACCTCCTTATTCTGCGCCGTCGTCTGAGGTCAAACAAAAATCCCGCATGGAGCAAGTAGCGGAAGCTGTTGCGAAAAGCAAATATGGAGATTATGTTGAGGATACATATAAACAATATCATGATGAGTTCGTAAAAGCACTGAGACGGGGAGACGTGACGAGGGATGATTACCAAGACTACTTTGATGTAGTTGAGGAGGTTGTTTTTGAGAATACGGAAAAGCCGATTCCTATTGGAGAAGTACCCGGGGAGGGTCCGGCGGAAGAGACGATTCCGATTGGGGAGTTGATATCGCCTTACGATAATAGTTTTGGAGCGCAGGTTACAAGAGAAGCGTTGAAACTGATCGGAGTGAAATATAATGAACCTGCAATGCAAGGACTGAAAAGCAAAATGGATATTGATTGCTCAAGATTGGTTAATTGGGCAGTAACAGAAGTGAATCCATTTTGGGGAGAATACGGGATTGGTAAAGGCGCCAGACACCAAATATACCAGTCAGAAGTGATTTGGGATAGTGAGATGGGAAAAGAACTAAAATCTGGTGATCTGCAAGTTGGCGATACGCTGTTTTGGAGAGGGGATGAAACGGATAAGGTCACGCATACAGCAATCTATATTGGGTCAATCGATGATCGCTTACTGATGATTGAATCAGGAAACGGAGGCGTTCATATTGAGGAGATCAGAATGGAAACGCATAATAGTAATGGTGAAGGGTCAACCTTGGTTCAAGTAAATCGTATGACGCCGGAGAGGATGCAGGAAAATGCTGAAAAAAACAACGGATCACACTAAAAAACTAAATAGAATCAGGTTATTTCTCGTTTTCATTTTGTGCATAACTATTTTTGTTTTGCCAGCGCATGCTGAATCCAACACATCATTCGAACCTTACGATGGAGACGGATGGAGTTTGACGGCGGACGGGGTACTGACGCTGGAGAACGAGCAGGGGTGGGCGAATTGCATCAAACATAGATGTCCTGAGCAGATCAATAAACTTGTCATTGGTCTTGATATGAAAGAGTTCAGACTATATGAGTTGCCATACGATTTGCCGACTCCCGATTTTTTCAGCGATTTTGAGATCGATGGGTATGATAGGGATGGAAAGCCGTATTATAATTTTTTCAGTAACCTTTGCTTGTCGCCATTAAAAATCGAAGTAGAAAGTGGGAACATGATTTTTCGAGTAATAGACGGTTTGTTAATCAATACGGTGACGGACGAACTTGTACTATCAGAAAGGGAGTTGACGGATGTACTGATTCCTGAAGGGGTGAAATCGATCACACATGGTGCGTTTAATGAAAGGAGTATTTACTCTGTTCAATTCCCTTTCACGTTAACATCTATAGGTGATTATGTGTTCTATAAATGCAGTAATTTGACCAGTATCAATATTCCTGCTTCAGTTATCGAAATTGAGCGCGGAGCGTTTTCCAGATGTACAAAACTCGAAGACGTCACATTGTCCGAAGGTCTTGAATTGATCGACGCGTATGCATTCAACGGATGTGCGATGCGAGAGATACAGATACCCGGTAGTGTGCAAGAGATTGGCCCATGGGCATTCTTAGAATGTTATAACCTGGAAAAAATCGAGCTTGCGGAAGGCATAAAACGGGTTGAAACATATGCGTTTTATGAGTGCAATCTATCTCCCAACATAAATCTACCCAATAGCTTGGAATATGTCGGGGCAGTTGCTTTCGGTTGGAATGAGGATTTGGGGAATGTCATCCTGCCGGATTCGTTGAAGCAGGTCAGAGAAGATGTGTTTAAAGCATGTACAATTTCGCTACTTCGTCTCCCAACACAGCTGGAGGTTGAGTTCTATGATCTAAAAGCTAGGGAAGCGAGAGTGGATCCAGCCGTAAAGAGCGGCAAGAATTTCGGGGCGAGCACAATCGACATGCTCGTCTTCTCCGGCAGTGACTATGACTTTGGCGAACCTGCGTTTATAGAAGTGAAAAACGCTTACTTTCTCGAAAAACCGCCCGCTCGTATCGGCAAAATCCTGGTAGAAGACCTGACGACGAACATCTACTGTGCCGAGGAGTATGCCGACGATTGGAACGATGAAAGCGTAGCGCAATGGGTGCGCGACAAGATTACCTTTCTGCCGCTGAGCGAATTGCGCGCTATCGTCGACAAGGAAGTTTCCGCAACGCCAACCCCGAGCCCGACCGCCGCGCCGACCCCGACGCCGACTGCCACGCCAAAGCCAACGTTTACCCCGACGCCTACGTCCACCGTAACGCCTGTACTAGAAGAACAAACCGGCTCCGGCGTCGACCCCGTTATCATCGCACTGGCCGCGGTCATTGCGCTGGCTGCGGTTGCGGTGGTGTTTGTTGCGGTGAAGAGCCGGAAAAAGCAGAAGAAGCGGAAAAATCGAATGCGGGAAAGCAGGTAAGACGTGCGACTGGCACTGGCGTAAGAAACCATAGGTCACCGAAGAGGAAGCAGATAAGTGTTGAAAAGAATTTTAGATCGCATTAAAACACTGCAAAAAACTAAGTTACTGCTCATGTTCATTCTTTGTTTAACGTTTTTCTTCATGCCCGCGCATGCTGCTGCGGACTCGCAGAGCGCGCAGGACGATGACGACGGATGGAGTTGGGCAGCTTACGGAGAACTGAAATTAGAGAACGACCAAGGATGGGCAAATTGTCTCAAGGGCAGGTTCCCTGAGCAGATCGATAAGCTCATCATCGGAAGGAACGTCACTACTTTCCGCTTGTATTCGATACCGTCCGAACTGCCATCTACAGATTTTTTTGACGACTTTGAGATCGAAGGATACGACAGGAATGGAGAACCATATTACAATTACTTCAGCTCCGTCTACCTCTCACCATTGAAGATCGAGGTCGAAAGCGGGAACAAGGTTTTTCGCGTGATAGACGGCCTTTTGATCAACACGGTAACGGACGAGCTCGTTCTTTCGGAAAGGGGTCTGAGGGATGTAGTGATTCCCGAAGGTGTAAAAACGATTACACGAGCGGCGTTCTATGAAAGGAAAATTGATTCTGTCAGTTTTCCCTCCACACTCGTAACTATAGAACCTAATGCATTTATGAGATGTATTTATATAACCAGCATTGATATACCAGCTTCGGTCACTCAAATCAGGAGCAGCGCGTTTTCAAACTGTCCAAGGCTTGAACACATCACATTGAACGAAGGGCTTGAATTGATTGGCGCATACGCATTCCATGAATGCCCGATTCGGGAAATTCAGATACCCGCTAGTGTTCAGGAAATCGACAACCAGGCTTTTTGGGATTGCAACGACCTAGAAACGGTAGTTTTGCCGAAGGGATTGAAAAAGATCGACCACCGCGCGTTTTTCGGCTGCGAACAATTAATCAATATCAATATTCCTGAAGAGGTGGAGTTTATCGGCGAAGCCGCATTTGGCTGGAATAGGAGTTTGGATCGTGTAGTCTTGCCGGATTCGCTTCAAAAGATCGATGAAAAGACGTTTCTGGACTGCACGCTTTCGCTGCTGAGGCTTCCACCAAAATTGGAGTTCATCGTGTATAACCATAAGACGCAGGAGTGGGGGGTTGATCCAACCGTAAAGACCAAAAAAACTTTCGGAGCGAGCACCATCGACATGCTTGTCTTTTCCGGCAGCGACTACGATTTTGGCGAGCCTGCGTTTATAGAAGTGAAAAACGCTTACTTTCTCGAAAAACCGCCTAAGCGAATCGGTAAAATCCTGATAGAAGACCTGACGACGAACATATACTGCGCCGAGGAGTACGCGTACGAATGGAACAACTGGCGAATAGATCAATGGGTGCGCGACAAAATAACATTCATGCCGCTGAGCGAATTGCGCGCTATCGTCGACAAGGAAGTTTACGCAACGCCAACCCCGAGCCCGACCGCCGCGCCGACCCCGACGCCGACGGCAACGCCAAAGCCGACGTTTACCCCGACGCCTACGTCCACCGTAACGCCTGTACTAGAAGAACAAACCGGCTCCGGCGTCGACCCCGTTATCATCGCACTGGCCGCGGTCATTGCGCTGGCTGCGGTTGCGGTGGTGTTTGTTGCGGTGAAGAGCCGCGCGAAAAAGAAAAAACGGCGAGTAAAAACCCGGGTGCATGAAAAATGAAACGATGCGGTCTATGTTTTCTTAAAAAATTGACAACCGCTATTGTTTGAAATATACAAATATCCATTGACAGAGCGTTAATTCTACCGTACAATGACTATAAGTACGAAATTAGTCAAATAGGATTAATATGCCGAAGACATTCACTGAAAAAGAGAAGGCTTATATCTCTGAACGGCTGCTGAGCGAGGCGCGGCAGTGCCTTGCGCTGTACGGCATCCGGAAAACGACCGTGGACGAGCTGGTCAGGCGCGTGAATATCCCGAAAGGGACATTCTATCTGTTTTTTGAGTCCAAGGACAGGCTTCTGTTTGAAGTGATTTTGCGCTTTAACGATGAAATACAAGCTGATTTATTGAAGGAAGTCGCATCTTTGCCGAAAATACCGGATGCGGACGAGCTGACGGACATCATTGTTCGATACTATAGGAACCTGGAAAATTCGTTTCTGCCGCGACTCCTGCGGGACGGGGAGCTAGAGTTTTTCATGAGCACGCTTCCGCCGGAATTGTTACAGCTGCATGCCGAGCATGACGCCAACGGCGTCCGCAACCTGCTTTCAGCGCTTCCAGGCGTACCGCCCGACCGGTCGGAGCTGTTCAGCGCTGCTTTAAGAGGCGCTTTTTTAACGATGCTTCACAAAGACGAAGTCGGAGAAGAGCACTATGACAAAGCGCTGCGCGTGCTGATTCGCGGCGTAGTTCTGCAGATCATGGAAAGAAATCCGAAGGAAAAACGAAGGGGGTAAGCGTATGCCTTACGCGATCGAGACCAAAAAACTGACGAAGTATTACGGAAAAGCGCGGGGAATCATCGATGTGGACCTCGAGATGGAAGAAGGAGAGATCTTCGGCTTCATCGGCCCGAACGGCGCGGGAAAGTCCACGACGATCCGCACGCTGCTCGGATTGATCAAGAAAACGTCCGGCTCGGTTTCGGTCTTCGGCATGGACTGCGAAAAGGACAAGGTCAAAATTCTCGCGCAGGTAGGGTACCTGCCCGGTGAGGTGTTTTATTACGACAATATGCGCGCAATCGATTTGCTTCGCTATTCGGCGAGCTTCTATAAAAAAGACTGCACAAAGCGCATCGCCGAGCTGGCGGACGCGCTCACGCTCGATCTGGGTAAAAAAATCGAAGATATGAGCCTCGGCAATAAGAAGAAGGTCGGCATCGTGCAGGGGCTGTTGCATTCGCCGAAATTGATCGTGCTAGACGAACCGACCAGCGGGCTAGATCCGCTCATGCAGCGGACGTTTTTCGACCTGATCCAGCGAGAAAACGAGCGCGGTGCGAGCGTGCTGTTCTCCTCGCATATTTTGAGCGAAGTGCAGCGCATCTGCGACCGCGTTGCTATCATCAAGGAGGGGCGTATCGTAGACTTGCGGAGCATCGAAGAGATGCGGAAAAACTCCTATAAAAAGATCAGCCTTACCACACGCGAGCCGTTGAAGGGATTCGACTTGCCGGGGGCGACAAAGCTGTCGCAGGAAGGTATGCAGACGAGTTTCCTCTACAGCGGGGACGTCAATGCGCTCCTGAAAAAACTGGCCGGTCTTCCGCTCGTGGATGTGAACGTCAGCGAACCGGAACTGGAGGAAATATTCCTGCACTATTACGAAGACGGGGAGGCGAAAGCATGAACGTCTTCCGCTTCGAGCTGCGCCGCGCCTGGGCCAGCGCCGCGGTCTGGACGCTCGTGATCCTCGCTCTGCTCGTCGGACTGGTCGCGGGCGCTCTGCCGACGTTTCTTGACAGTCGCGCGGCAGTGGAGAGCATGCTGTCGAATTTTCCGCGCGCATTCGCCGCGGCGTTCGGGGTGCACCTGGACAGCATCTTCAGTTTCGCTGGCTTCTATGCGTTCGGGTTCGCCTACTACTCGCTCTTTGGCGCAATCATGGCGGCGGGGATGGGGCTAAACCTCTTCTCGCGCGAAAAACGCGATAAGTGCATGGATTTTTTAATGACAAAACCGAGGTCGAGAGGGCGTTTGTTTTCTGAAAAACTGCTTGCGGCATTGACGCTGCTGCTCGTTTCCAACGTGCTGTTTACCGCCGGATCGCTTGCGCTCTACTATGCGTACGCGCCCGCGCCGCTGATGATCGGTCGTGCGCTCCTTGCTTCCGTGGCGCTGCTGCTGACCGAGATCGTCATATTCGCCATAGCGGTATTCGCCGCGGTTTTTGCAAAAAAGATCCGCTCCGTTTCAGCCGCGGCGACGGCGATCAGCTTCGGCGCGTTTCTGCTCAGCGCGATTCACGGCCTGGTAGAGGAAGAAAAAATGCGCTATATTACACCGCTGAAGTATTTCGACGTATCCAAGGCGTTTTTAGAGGGGACATTCGATACGCCGTACGCCATTACGGCGGCCGTGCTGACCGTTGCGCTCATGATCGCGGCATATCTGCGTTATACGCGCGCGGACATTCCGGCGCTGTAGGAAGGGGGACATAAAGTGAATATTTTTCTTCGGGAATTGAAAACAGGATTGAAACCTTTCTTCTTCTGGACGCTCGGATTATTCGCGCTCATCTTAGCGAGCGTAGCCAAGTCCACCGGCGCGCTGTCCGGCGGGGAATTCATGACCGAGATGATCTCGAAATTCCCGCGTATCGTCGTCGCGGTAATCGGTATGGCGAATCTCGACATTTCAAAGTTTGCCGGGATTTACGCGATGATCATGATGTTTGTATCGATCCTGACGGCTGTGTATGCCACGCATCTCGGAAGAAACGCGGTTTCGCGGGAAAGCGTCGACCGTACCGACGAATTCCTCTTTGCCAAGCCGCGCTCGCGTTCGTTTATCCTCTTCATGAAACTGCTGGCGGCGCTGATATTTTTAACGGCGTTTGCAGTTTTGACCGATCTGTTCTCCGTAATCGCCATACGGCAGATCGGGATCGAGGGGGAATATGCGGAGCTGTTTATGCGCTTTGCGCTCGCGGCGTGGTTCGTAGGGATCGTGTTTTTCTCTCTTGCCGCGATGTTTTCGGCGGTTTTTTCTTCCGCCGAACGCGGTGCACGCGCGGGGAACATAGCAGTTCTTGCCGCATATGCGCTGGGCGTGGTATACGACATGCTTGAAAATCCGGGCATTTTACGGTTGTTCACGCCGTTTCGCTTCTTCCTGAACACGGAACTGATCGACGGGGCCGTCTCGATGCCGTACGCCGGGTTATGCGTGCTGCTGACGGCGGTATTTTTCACGTTGGCGTTTTACCGCTTCGAACGGCGCGACCTCGGCGCGCTGTAACGAAGTTTTTTACCAGAACGACCGCCTGATAAGCATAAGATGCTTTGCGGGCGGCTTCTTTTTATGATAACATCATGCTATCGAAACAGACGGAAAGGCGGGGCCTTCGAACAGATTATGAGTTTTCTTGAACAGGTGTATTTTCAAAACACGGTGCTGACATACGCGATTTTCCTTGGCGTTCTTTTGCTGGGTTTTGTGCTGATCTTCGTGCTCGGGCGCGTCGTGCTCAGGCGCGTTGCCGCAAACAACGAGAAGTCGCAGACGCCGCTTGGAACATTCGCGCTGTCCGGCATCAAACGATATCTGCTGCCGGCGGCATATTTCACCGCCTTTTATTTGAGCACGCGCATTCTGACGCTGAATGACACACTCACGAAGATCGTAACCACCATCTCAGTGCTGTTCGTCATCTTCATGGCAGCGATGTTTCTTACGTCGCTTGCGGCGTATTTCTTCGGCAAACTGGGCAAAGACAAAGACGAAAGCGGCCAGCTCGCGGTTAAATGGCTCGTGCGCATCGCGAAAATTCTGATCTGGGCGCTCGCGCTGATCCTGTTTCTGGACAACATCGGCGTCAAGATCACGTCGCTCGTCACCGGCCTCGGCATCGGCGGTGTGGCCATCGCGTTCGCCGCGCAAAACGTGCTGACGGATATCTTCTGTTTCTTTACGATCTTCTTCGACAAACCGTTTGAACTCGGTGATTTCATCATAGCGGGCGAGCATATGGGCACGGTGGAACACATCGGCATCAAGACGACGCGCCTGCGCGCGCTGGGCGGCGAACAGCTCGTCGTATCGAACGCGGACCTCACCGGCTCGCGCATCCGCAATTACAAAACCATGGAGCGCCGCCGCGTGCTCTTTACGCTCGGGGTGACGTACGATACGCCTTCAGAAAAACTCAGGCAGATTCCGGAGCTGATCAAGCAGGTGGTGGACGGGACGGAGAACGCGGAGTTTGCGCGCGCGCACTTCGCATCCTACGGCGCGTACTCGCTCAATGTCGAGGTCGTATACTATGTGCTTACCTCCGATTACGACGAGTATATGAACGTCAATCAGCGCGTCAACTTCGGCATCATGGAAGGGTTCGAGAATCTGGGCGTAT
Source organism: Christensenellaceae bacterium (assembly GCA_963675855.1). GTDB lineage: Bacteria > Bacillota > Clostridia > Christensenellales > CAG-138 > UBA7703. The sequence continues at coordinate 2,213,092 of OY776633.1, read as the reverse complement.
CGTTCGCGTTTCCGACCACGACGGTGCAGATGGACTCTCCGATCAAACCGTAAGAAAGGTAAAAGAATCAATCATGTATTTCGGCGGGAGCGGCTTTGCCGCCCCGCTTTTCTGTTACTCGTCGCGATCGGACCTGCCGCGTTTGCCGCCGGATTTCTGCAGCGCCTTGCTGAATTTGGCAATCTCGGTAAAACGCTGCTGCTTTTGTCGGAGGTATTGCGCCTGATCCGCCGCGTACTCCGACTCTTTTCGGAGTTTTTGATAACTCAGATAGCGCTCCATGGGCAGTTCGCCGGAGGCGATCGCCGCCTGCACGGCGCAACCTGGCTCGCTCTCATGCCGGCAGTCCGAGAATCGGCACCGGTTAAAATAACGTTCTACATCCGAAAAGGATTCGCTTAAACCTTCGCTTGCGTCCAGCATACCGAGTTCGCGCATGCCCGGCGTGTCGATGACCATCACTCCGGTTTTCAGGCAGATCAGCTGGCGGCGCGTGGTCGTATGCCGTCCTTTGCTGTCGTCCTCGCGGATGTCGTTGACCGCCATGAGTTCCTCGCCGGCGAGCGCGTTGACGAACGTGGACTTGCCTACGCCGGAGGAACCGAGCAGCACGACGGTTTTGCCCGGTGCGAGATACGCGCCGAGCGCATCGAACCCTGTGCGCGTTACGGCGCTCACCGCGAACACGTCCACACCGGATGCGACGCGCATTACGGCGCTTAACTGATCGTTATACGCATTCACGAGATCCGATTTTGTCAGGATGACAACGGGCACCGCCCCGGACTGCCACGATAATGTGAGATAGCGCTCCAGCCGCCTGGGGTTGAAGTCGAAGTTGAGCGACTGCATGATAAACACGCTGTCGAAGTTGGCGGCAACCGCCTGTTCGCCCTGCCCGAGGGTCGGGTTTTTACGCGCAAAATAGGAGCGCCGCGGAAGCGTCTGCGTGACGACGCTGTCGCCGCGGTCGTTGTGCTGAATGAGAACGAAATCTCCCGTGGTGGGGAACGCCTCGTTTGCACTGTTGAAGTATACGGACGATTTCAGCCGCCCGTAGCATTCCCCGCGGTCGCTGACGAGTTCGAAACGTTCTTTGTGAACCGCGGTGACGCGCGCGGGGATCTCGTTTTCGAGTTCCCGCGCGCCGACCGCCGCGCGCATAGCAGGTGAAAACCCGTAGAGTTCCAGCCCGTATGCTTCGTTCATCGAGGACACCTTGGCAGCAGAGAGGCAAACGCGAGCTTCGCGCAGTACGGCCTGCAGCCGGGTCGGGCGGGATCCGTCAGCGGACGGTATGCCGCCTTTTCGCTGCATAGAAGCGGCACGAGGCAGCTGCCGAACGGACCTACGCTTGGATAGACCGCCATAGCGGGATCTTTGCGGGTAATATATTCAGGGTACATAACTTCCTCCATAATTCTGGTTCGTCGCTTGCGGCAGTACGCGTCGTAATTCCGGCGCGAAAACAGCTTTTCAAGCAACCGTTCGATCTTGGTCTCCGGCATGGGCCGGAGCGTCAGCGCGCCTTGAGACGCGTAATAATGTTGAGCTTGTGTCATGCGCATTGCACCCTCCCTCCGGAGACTGCGGGGCTGCGTTGCCCGCAGCATGCGTCATTGATTGCGTCTATGCCTTGCCGGGCGATATATGCCGGCTTCGGACCGGGACATTGCTGCGTAAACGCATACAACATCGCCGTTTTATAATTTTTCCTATCGTTCATGTGGATTTCCTCCGATTTTTGTCGTTTGTTGTTTGGGCATAAAAATACCGCGAATGCAGTCCGTTCAGGACTGCTTTCACGGCGGATTCGAGTGATGTTCTTTCTTGCTGAAACAAAAACGAGCACACCCGATCGATATGCCCGTAGAAAATTACAGTTCTTCGAAAGGTTCTGCTGTTGGACGGAAGTTCATGCGGCGGGTACTCGAAATAATCCTCGAAAACGGTGCGTTACGCCATAAAAAGAACTTTCGTCCGGATATTCGGTTGTTAGGCTTTCGCCACCTCGACCATGTTAAGCATTCGTGTTTTGACTCCTTTCCGATTCCTCGTTGCGCATTTGCGCCCGGTTGGTCAAATCATTACGCGCCGAGTATATCATGCCAATTTTATGTTTTGCAATAGAAAATGATAAAATTAAATCATATATTTTTCGAAAACTACCGAAGGGGTTTGTATATACACTAATAAATAAAGCGAAAGAAAAAACCGGCGCAAAAGCCGGTTGCGTTTTGCATGCTGCGGTTATTTCACCAGTGTTCCCGCACCGTAAACGGCAAGCACGCACAGCACGACGCTCAGCAGCATATAGGCCAGAGCGACGGCGGGCTTCCCGAAGCTGAAGAGCTCGTGCGACTCCAGCGCGAAAGCGGAAAACGTCGTAAAACCGCCGCAAAGGCCGACTTTTAAAAAGAGCACGGTGCGCGGATCGAGCGCGGCAAAACGCCCGGCGGCCGCGACGATCAGGCCGATTAAAAACGCGCCGAGTACGTTGATGCCGAGAGTGACGAGCGGAAAGCCGCTTTCATGACGCAGCGGCACGAGACTGGCCAGATAACGGAGCACGGAACCGACAAAACCGCCGAAACCGACGAACAGGCAGTCGAACAAGATAGTCAAAACGGGTATCTCCAATCGAAAATAATCATATAAGCGTGTAAGCGTGCTTATTACGCGATAGGCGAACAGCCGGAATTATATTTTCTGCTTGAAAAATCTCAAGAGGAGTGGAACCATACAATTTGCCGCACATACCAAAGGAGGAGCAAGGCGGAAAGCGGGCTTTTAGCGTATGGCAAGCTTGCTATCCTAAGCGGGCGCCTTTGGCGACGGTGCGGTCGGGCTGGATCAGCACGACGCCCTGCTCGTCGTAAACGCCCAGCACCAGCACCTCGGAAAGGAAATCCGCGACCTGGCGCGGGGGGAAATTTACGACGCCCAACACCTGCCGCCCGACGAGGGATTCGGGGCTGTAAAGCTGTGTAATCTGCGCGCTGCTGCGCTTGACGCCGATCTCGCTGCCAAAATCGACCCAGAGCCGGTAAGCCGGCTTTTTTGCTTTTTCAAACGCTTCGGCACGGACTACTTCGCCGACGCGGATATCGAGCTGCATGAAATCATCGAATGTTGCCATAACGTATCCTTTTTAATAATGTTTTCGCGTCATTGTAGCGTAAAGCCGCGTGCCGCGTCAACCACGAATGATGATTGGACGCAGCGCTTTGGGTGAATCGTAGCGCGTGTCTTTCCTTTGCAAGTATGGTACAATACTACTCGGCAAGTTTCAATAATTTGCGGGGAAGCCGCGCTTGCATGTTTCATTTATGAGGTGAGGGTATGGATACTAGACCCATCGGCGTATTCGACTCCGGCATGGGAGGGCTCACGGCGGTGCGGCAGATGATCCGCCTGCTGCCGGGAGAGGATATCGTTTATTTCGGCGATACGGGCCGCGTTCCGTACGGCGGACGTTCTGTCGATACCATCGTTCGGTACGCCCGACAAGACGTCGCTTTTCTGCGCGGTTTCGATCTGAAAGCGATCGTCATCGCCTGCGGAACGGTGTCCACCACAGCGTTGCAGGTGCTAAAAAGCGAGAATACCATACCGATCCTCGGCGTAGTGCAGCCCGCCGCAAAAGCGGCTGCGCGGGCAAGCGCGAGCGGGAATATAGGCGTGATCGGTACGAAGGCGACCATACGCAGCGGCGCTTACGAGGCGGCGATTCGCGAACTGCTGCCGGACGCGCAACTCATCGCGAAAGCCTGCCCGCTTCTTGTTCCGCTCGTGGAGGACGGACGGGTGCAAAGAGGCGATTTTGTGACCGAACGCGTGGTGGAGGAATATCTCGCCCCCGTCAAAGCAGCCGGCGTGGATACGCTCGTGCTCGGCTGCACGCACTATCCGCTGTTGCGGGACGTGATTTCGGATTTTATGGGCAGCGGCGTTCATTTGATCGACACGGGCGAAGAGGCCGCGCGTGCCGTCGCGGAGCTGCTGCGGCAACAAGACAGATTAAACGCAACCGACCGCGCGGGTGTCCGCCGTTATTTCGCGAGCGACAGCGCGGAGGACTTCGCCGCGACGGCCTCGCTGTTTCTGGGGTCGGACATTTCCGACCGCGTGGAGCGCGTAGCGATCGAGACATATTAAAAGCGGGATTTTTCATAAAAGACGATGCATACAAATATGCTGAAAGAAGCGTTTACCACCGCTTCTTTTTTAACGTTTGGCTTGGAAGAAAGCAGGACGGGTTGCGCGAAAGAGAAAAAAGTATTAATATGGTTAGCAGTACTAACGAAACCGCGAATCCGCCCGGTCGTTAAGAGGCCGGGAGAACCGCGTGACGAAGGTTATTTTTTTGCCAAGATAGTTAGCAGTACGAACCAGTTGAGAAATAATTGAAGAATACGTCATATAATGCCGCAGATGGTTAGTACTACTAACAATATGGTGAATTTTGGAGAAGCGTTTCATTCCTGCGGCACCGCCGCTAAGAAGCGGGAAACGGTGTTCGCGCCGCACGTTATCATTCTGACCGGACATTACGGAAGCGGAAAGACGAGCCTTGCCAAGCAGTTTGCGCTCCGGATGGGCGCCGAAGGAAAACGCGTTTCCCTCTGCGACCTCGACATCGTAAATCCATATTTCCGCTCATCCGATTACCGAAACGCGCTGGAAAAAGCGGGGATTCGAGTGATCTGCTCAAAATATGCGGGCGGAAACCTGGATATCCCGGCGCTGCCGAAGGAACTCGGCGAGGCGCTGACGGCGAAAGACGGCGTTACGATACTCGACGTAGGCGGGGACGACCGCGGCGCGCTTGCGCTTGGGCGGTACGCGCCGGATATCGGGCGCGCGAATGGATATGAAATGCTTTTTGCAGTGAATTTTTACAGGCCGCGCACGCGAACGCCGGAGGACGCCCTCGCCGTGCTGCGGGAAGTGGAGACGGCGAGCGGTATCAAAGCGACCGCGCTGATGAACAACAGCAATCTCGGCATGGAGACAATGGCGGAGGATGTGCTCGATACGCAAAGCAGTATCGAAGCGCTTTCCCGGCTGGCGAACCTGCCGACGGCGGGAACGGCGGCCGCAAGACGATTGAAGAACGAATTGGAAGGGCGCATCGACCGGCCGTTCTGGTTGGATTTGGGAGAAGACAGAGACTATGGCGAAACTAACGTTTGAAACGGGGCTGTGCAAAGGGTGCGGGCTCTGCGTAGACGCGTGCCCGAAACAGATCCTCGAGATCGATGTGAAACAAATCAATCAAAACGGACACTCGCCCGCGCAGGTCACAAACGAATCGCTCTGCAGCGGCTGCGGCTTCTGTGCGGTGATGTGCCCGGATTGTGTGATTACGGTGGAGAGATAACGCGATATGACGGAAAAGGTTTTGATGAAGGGCAACGAAGCCATTGCCGAGGCGGCGATCCTCGCTGGCTGCAGGCATTATTTCGGATACCCGATCACGCCGCAAACGGAGATCGCGGCGTATATGGCAAAGCGCATGCCAAAGGTCTGCGGCGTGTTTTTGCAGGCCGAGAGCGAGATCGCGGCCATCCACATGCTTTACGGCGCGTCCGCGGCGGGAAAGCGCGTGATGACGAGTTCATCCAGCCCCGGTATCTCGCTCAAAAGCGAGGGGCTTTCGTACCTCGCCGGCAGCGACCTGCCCGCGTTTCTGGTCAACGTACAGCGCGCGGGGCCGGGCCTTGGCGGCATCCAGCCGTCGCAGTCGGACTATTTTCAGGCGACGCGCGGCGGCGGGCACGGCGATTTCCACAACATCGTGTTGGCTCCCGCTTCCGTGCAGGAGATGGCTAGCCTGACGGTCAAAGGATTCGACCTCGCCGATCGCTACCGTATGACGGCCATGATACTCGCCGACGGCATGATCGGGCAGATGATGGAGCCCGTCGCGCTCGAAGCGGGCGAGCAGACCGCGTATGAAAAGCCCTGGGCGCTGACGGGGACGAATAAGAAGCGCAAAAAGAACATCATCACTTCGCTGTACCTCAATCCCGCCGAGTTGGAACAGAAGAATCTCGACCGATTCGAGCGGTACAAACTTGTTCAGGAGCGGGAAGTGCTGTTTGAATCCTACCGGATGGAAGACGCGCAAATCTGTGTGGTAGCATACGGTATCGCCGCGCGCGTATCCAGAAACGCGGTTGCCGCCGCGCGCGAACAGGGAATCCGCGCGGGCATGCTGCGGCCGATCACGCTCTGGCCGTTCCCGTCCGCCGCGCTCGCCGGGGCGGCAAAGCACGTGACGCATTTTCTCTCGGTCGAGCTGTCGATGGGGCAGATGATTGAAGATATCGAGCGGGCGATTCGCTGCGCAAGGCCCGTGACGCTCGTCAGCCGCGTCGGCGGCGTGATCCCTTCGCCGGAGCAGGTGCTAGAGGCGATTGTTCAGGCGGCAGGAGGTGAGAAAGCATGATCGCGGCAAAACGGCCCGGCGCGCTGGAGCCAGTGCCGACGCATTACTGCCCCGGCTGCACGCACGGCATCATTCACCGGCTGGTCGCGGAAGCAATCGACGCGCTCGGTGTTCAGGGACGGACCGTCGGCATCGCTCCGGTTGGATGCTCGGTGCTGGCGTATAACTACTTTAACTGCGATATGATCGTCGCCGCGCACGGGCGCGCGCCCGCCGTCGCGACGGGGCTAAAACGCGCGAATCCGGAGAGCGTCGTCTTTTCCTATCAGGGTGACGGCGACCTGGCCAGCATCGGCATGGCGGAGATCGTGCACGCCGCGGCGCGCGGTGAAAACATCACGGTGATCTTTGTCAACAACGCCGTATACGGCATGACCGGCGGCCAGATGGCGCCGACGACGCTGCCCGGGCAGGTGACGCAGACCTCGCCGTATGGCAGGGACGTAACAAGCTGCGGGTTTCCCGTCAAAGTGTGCGAAATGCTTTCGCAGCTGGACGGGCCGGAATACGTTACGCGCGTTGCGGTCAACTCGGTCAAGCATGTATACGCCGCGAAAAAGGCGATTGAAAAGGCGTTTCGCAATCAGGTGGAAGGCAGGGGATTCTCGCTGGTGGAGGTGCTCTCCGCCTGCCCGACCAACTGGGGCATGACGCCGCAAACCGCGCTGAAGTGGATCGACGAAGCGATGATACCGTACTATCCGATCGGGGACTATAAAGACCGCGGCGCAAAGGAGGCATGAACGTTATGAGCGATACAATCAAAACGACGCGCATCCTCGTCGCCGGATTTGGCGGGCAGGGCGTGCTCTTTGTCGGCAAACTGCTGGCGTACATCGGCAGCATGCGCGGCCAGCAGGTCACATGGCTGCCTTCCTACGGGCCGGAGATGCGCGGCGGAACCGCGAACTGCAGCGTGATTCTGAGCAGCGACCCCATCGGATCGCCCATCGTTGCCAAGCCGGACGTGCTGATCGCCATGAACCTGCCTTCGTTTCAGGCGTATGAACGCAGAGTTGCGCCGGGCGGCGCGATCCTGCTGGACGAAACGCTTGTGCAGCAAAAACCCGCGCGGACGGATATCACCTATTACCCGGTTCCGGCGACACGTCTGGCGCAGGAACACGGGCTGGACGGGCTGTCGAACATGATCCTGCTGGGCAGACTGTTCGAAAGCCGCCTGCCGACGGACGACGAGCTTGTCGGCGGGGCGATGCAGAAGCTGCTGCCGGAAAAAAGGAAACACCTGCTGCGCTTAAACGCCAGCGCCGTCGCGCTCGGAAGAGGCGCGGGCAAGCCGGCCGCGGTGAAGAAAGCGGCGGGCGCGTAAGCGCGGCTGCCGCAAGCCGGAACGATCCGGCTGTTTTTTGCGCGGCGAAAGCGGAAAAAGCATAAAAACTCATTGACAAATGTCTGTTTTGTTGATATCATTCAGTAAAATTTCTTCTGGAAATTTCATAAGAAAAAGCAGCGACGAAGACCGACGAACAGACCGCGCAAAAAGAGTCGAAGAGGAATCAGCGGGCTTGCGCACAAAGTGTTCCATTCCTTCCGGGCTGCACATTGAAAAAGGCGGATGCAACGCCGGGCAGACAGAATCGATCACCCGTCTCAAGAGGAACTCTTGCGGCGGGTGTTTTTGTGATACGGCGCCGGTATGGGCGAGCGTGAAAAAGGGGCAGAATATGCGGATTTGCTGCGCGCAGATGAACGTAAACGCAGAATCGCCGGAGGGAAATTACGCCCGCGCGGAGGTTCTCGTGCGCAAAGCCGCGCGGCGAAACCCCGATGTGATCGTACTGCCCGAAACCTGGAACACCGGATTCGCCCCGAAAAAGATCGATCCCGCGGCGGCGGACGAGGACGGCGCGCGCACGAAAAAACTCTTTTCCGCACTGGCGGAGGAGTTCAATGTCAACATCGTCGCCGGCAGCGTGACCAACCGCAGGCCGGGCGGCGTTTACAACACGGCTTATGTCTTCGACCGCGCGGGCGCCTGCGTCGCCGATTACGACAAGACGCATCTTTTTTCGCCCGCGGGCGAAAATGAGGCGTATCGAGCCGGGGAAGCTCTGGCGCGTTTTACGCTCGACGGCGTGTCCTGCGCTGTGATGACCTGCTATGACCTGCGTTTTCCCGAACTGGCGCGCGCGCTCGCGCTACCGGGGCTGGACGTGCTCTTTATCCCCGCTCAGTGGCCGAAAACGCGCGTATGTCAGATGCTGACGCTGCTCAGGGCGCGCGCTGTCGAAAACCAGATCTACGCCGCGCTCTGCAACGGCTGCGGGGAGGCGTACGGCGTGCGCTACGGCGGGCATTCCGCCATCGTCGGCCCGCTCGGCGGGACGCTCGCGGCGGCGCGGGGGCGCGAAACCATCGTATGCGCGGACGCGGACGTCGACAAACTCGAACGCATACGAAAAGAGACGCCCGTGTGGAACGACAGAAGGCCGGAGCTTTACGGCGAACTGAGCCGGGCGCGCGAACGGCAGTGATTTTTGATTAATTTACAGAGGTGAAAAGATATGAGTACTATTTTTCCGGTGACGAAAAATCCCAACCCCAAGCCCAAGCCCGACCCGGACAAACTCGCGTTCGGCAGGGATTTTACCGACCACATGTTTGTGATGGACTACGACGAGGGGCAGGGCTGGCACGACGGTCGCATCGTACCCTACGGCGACATTACCATCAGCCCAGCGTCGAGCGTGCTGCACTACGCGCAGACGATGTTCGAAGGCATGAAGGCGTATAAAACGGCGGACGGGCGCGTGCTGCTCTTTCGGCCCGAGATGAACGCCCGGAGGCTCAACCGCACCAATGAGCGCGGCTGCATGCCGCAGATGGACGAGGAGCTGTTTCTCGACGCGGTGAAGGCCATCGTGCGCCAGGACGCGGACTGGGTGCCCTCCGCGCCGTTTACGTCGCTTTACGTGCGTCCGTTCATCATCGCGGACGATCCCGCGATCGGCGTCAAGGCCGCCAAGCACTACCGGTTCATGATCATCGTCTGCCCGTCCGGCCCGTATTACGCGGCCAACCGCGGGAAGCTCTCGACCACGCGCATCCACGTTGAGGACGAATACATCCGCGCGGCGCGCGGCGGAACGGGTTATGCCAAGCTGGGCGGCAACTACGCGGGCAGTCTCCGCGCGTCGGAAAACGCGCACGAAAGCGGCTGCGACGACGTGCTCTGGCTCGACGCGTTCGAGCATAAGTATATCGAGGAGGTCGGCACCTCCAACGCGTTCTTCGTCATCGGCGGCGAGGTGCTCACCGCGCCGCTGGCGGGGACGATACTGCCCGGCGTGACGCGCGATTCCGTGCTGACGCTGCTGAAAGAATGGGGCGTGCCGCACGCGGAGCGCAAGGTGTCCATAGACGAAGTGATTGCGGCGGCAAAGAGCGGCGAACTCAAGGAAGCGTTCGCCAGCGGCACGGCGGCGGTCATCTCCCCGATGGGGCAGCTGCATTATCTGGGCGAGGATTATACCATCAACGGCAGAAACGTCGGCCCGATTTCGCAGAAGCTGTATGACACGATCACCGGCATACAGACAGGGAAGCTGCCGGATACGCGCGGCTGGACACAGCGGGTGGTGTAAGCGCCGCCGCATATACCGCTGTATATGGCTGTTATGCGAAATTTATCTTGCGTTTTCATCTGACAGAGATATAATACGACTTGGTTCCGGCACGTTGCCACGTGGTTCGGTGTGAAGTAACACGGACGCGCGGTGAGCGTGCCGGATCCGATTTCGTTTTGGGGAAATTGAGATAAGAAAACAGTCTCACCTTCAGGCAAGACTGTTTTCAAGTCGAAAATAATTAGTTTGGAGTTGAGCGACGATGCTCAGGGACTTTTGTGCCATCTTTCTTCTTATAAGGTTTAACGACGACAATCTTCTTGTGCTGTTTCCCGGAAACACTGGATTTGGTTTTTGCCATAATGTACCCTTTTGATATGCTTTACGGCTTCCTGGGTGAGAAAGACTCCCACCCAGGATGCGTTCACTCCCTTATACGTACACAGGGATTCTGAACGCTTTTAGACCGTAGTCTTTCGCGTAATAGGTGACGCCATTTCGAGTAAACTTCGTTACGAAGATGTAATGCGAAATTGTGCGACCTTTTTCCGCTTGCATATCAGACATAAGGGGTTCCCCCCTTTCTCGATCAAGATTCATCAAAATGTTGACTTTACAGCAACAGGGTGTTACCATAAATACGTATCACATTCATTGGGAATGATCGTGTTCCCCCGAGGACGGTAGCTCTGGACAGCAACCGTCCTTTTTGATATTGATATCGTAACAAAACGACCTAAAAAAGTAAAGGGGGTGTTGCGGAAAACGTCATTTACATTCTTATAATTCATATATTGTTAACAAATTCGTAAAATATTTCATGTATGATGTTGGCAGAGTGATATAGGAGTTGTATTTATGAGACGGATAATTACAGAAGAAGTCGCGAAGTTTATTAATCTTGCGCGAACAGAACAAAGGATTCCACTAAAAACTCTCGCTAACTGCATTGGTAGGAGTACAGCGTATTTATCGAATGTTGAGAATGCGAAGATTAGAACGATAAGCGACTTGGATTTGGAGAGAATACTTGATTGTATTATTGGGACCAATGAATCGCTACGATTTTTTACTACAAAAAAAACAGATACTATTGCCTTTATATCTAAGAATAATGTTAATGAAAATCTCACTTTAATATTTGATTATGATCTTAATGTAAGAAGAATTGAAGTACCCGAAAAACTAATTAGTTTTATAGATGTTGCTATGAAAATGACAAAAACCTCCAAGGAATTGCTTTATCACGAAATAGAGAAGTTTCGAAGTCCTCCAAAAAATTGGAAACAAGAGAACCCTCCACAAGCTAATCAAGCATTTTGCTTCAATGAAAGTGTAAGTGTTATTGTAGACTTTGATTTTGATTATCTCGAAGGTGTTCTTACCTCAAAGATAAAGAAAACAAGCTATATCGTAATGGCTTCTATTATATTAGCACACAGAATTATAATGGCCAGAAACGCAGGTATAATGCAAGAGGAGAATGAGGAAGAATTAACCGATGAGCTAGCTAATGATGTTCATAGCACATTATACGAGTATGGATTCTTATCGATAATTCAGATTGCATACATGCAAAGTTCTGCTAATAAAAACACAGAGGAAGTTGATGATTTTGCCCTAGAAAGAAATATTACAGATATATTAAGACAAATAAATAATTACTTTAGATTATACTTGGAATCGGATGCCGATGAAAAAACTATAGAATTAAGCAATCTATTAAAAAATCTGCAGTGGGATACATCTTTTTGGGTGAAAGTTGCTACGCTTCCTTACCATCGACTTGAGAAAGCAAGTTTCACCCATAAAAAAAGTTTCATTTATGAAATGAAAGATGTCCTTGACGATTATATTGAATCTCCTGAAGAGATTAAAAACAGAGATATTTATTAAACACAAATTATGCAGAATAGAATTTTTGACATCCTTTCTATTTCGAACGGCCTAAAAATTATGATGTTCAATACCCCAACTCTTCCCCTACCAAAACAACCTCCGTCACCTCAACGCTCCTCATCGGCCAGACGATCGTCACGATCGCGCTGCAGATGCGGTCCTTGACCGCGCAGTCGTAGCACTTCATCTCCTTGGCCTTGGCACAGGGCGTATCCATCTTCAGCCGCCGCGCGTTGAGCGGCGAGGCGACGTTTCGCGCGCGGTACACCGCGCTGTCCAGATCGGGCGCGAGCTTGTTGACCCCTGCGACGAACACGACCCGCTCGCGGTTATACAGCGTCGCCGCGACGCGGTTGCCGGTGCCGTCGATATTGACGATTTCGCCCGTCTCGGCGATGGCGTTGGCGGAGGTGAGGTACACCTGCGACTCGTTGGCGCGAAGGCGGGTTTCCTTGTCGTCCGTTCGCCAGTGCCAGTACACGGTGTTGTTTTCGCTCAGCCGGTCGAAGATATCGAGCTGGTCGATGGTCACGCTGCCGCCGATGCCGACGCTCTTGCCGGAAATGCTGGCGCAGAGGTAGTCCGCCGCCTCCGCCGCCGTCTCAAAATACTTAGCCGCAAAGCCCCGTTTTAAAAAGGAATCCATCGCCCGTTGAACGTCCATTGTTACCCGCTCCTTATCGATCGATACTGTTGCCGGTATTATACCACAATTCCGCTTGTGCGTTCGAACACGCGGCAAATTGAGCGCGGCGGGTTGACTAGGCGCGCGTCTTTGGCGATAATAAAGAGAGAGTGTATAACCAGAGAGGAGCGTGGTACCCATGAAGAAAATCGAAACGGATCAGGCGCCGGCGGCGATCGGACCGTATTCCCAGGCTATGGTCAGCGGAGGCTTTGTGTTCGTCTCCGGCCAGATCCCGATCAATCCCGAAAACGGCGAAGTCGCCGTTGCGGACATCAACATCCAGACCGAACAGGTGATGAAAAACATCGGCGCGGTGCTGGAGGCGGCGGGAAGCGGCTTCGAGCACGTCGTAAAGGCGACGTGCTATCTGGCGAATATGGACGACTTCGATTCGTTCAACGTAATCTACAGCAACTATATGACGAGCAGGCCGGCGCGCGCTTGCGTCGGGGTCAAGCGGCTGCCGAAGCATGTGCTCGTAGAGGTGGACGTCATCGCGGAAGTGTAACGCTTCGCGGGTTAAAAACAGGGCTTTATGCCCTGTTTTTTTGTGTGCGCCCGGAACGCGAATGTGAACATTTGGCGGTTTTGAAAAATATTTCTGTACTTTATCACACAGAAGTGATAAAATGCTAAAAATCACGAATAAGGACGTAAGGACATGGGCTTGCCGAAAAACAAACAGACGGACGAACTCTTTTCCTCGATGCTGCTTCTAAAGAGCGTGGAGGATTGTTACCGCTATTTCGAGGACCTTTGCACGATACAGGAGGTGCGGGATCTAAGCCAGCGGCTCCAGATCGCCAAGGCGCTCGACGCGGGCGGCTCGTACCAGAGCGCCATCGAGAAAACGGGCGTGAGCACGGCCACCATCGGCCGCGTGAAGCGCTGCCTCAACTACGGCGCGGGCGGGTACCGGCTGATCCTGGACCGCATCAAAAACGGCGGTGACGGGGTATGAAGAAGGCCACGCTGAGCACGCAGGAGCGCATCATGTTCGAGCTGCGCGAACTCTACCTCGGCTACGGCTACCGCCCCTATAAGGTCGGTAAGTTCGAAGAGTACGACTTCTACATGCGCAACAAAAAATTCCTCGCCAGCGAGCGGGTGCTGTCATTCTCCGACACGAACGGCAAGCTTAAAGCGCTCAAGCCCGACGTGACGCTCTCCATCGTGAAAAACGCCAAGGACGACGGCAGGATACAGAAACTCTGCTACACGGAGACGGTCTACCGCGTGCCGCATAACGCCTACGGCTTTCGCGAGATCATGCAAACGGGCCTGGAGTGCATCGGACGCGTGGACGACTACGCCGCGGGAGAGGTGCTTATGCTCGCCGCGCGGAGCCTCGGGCGCATCGACGAGCGCTACGTGCTGGATGTTTCGGACGTAGGCGTGCTCTCGGGCGTGCTGGCTGAGGAGCCGATCGGGGATTCGGAATGCGCGCGGCTGCTCGCCTGCGTCGGAGAAAAGAATCTGCACGGGCTCGACGCGCTGTGTAAGGAACTGTCGGTTTCAACCCTGACGGCGGAGCGGCTTTCCTCGCTCGTGCGCGCCTGCGGGCCGCTCGGGCCGACGCTCGAGCAGGTGGAATCGCTCGACCTGCCGCCTGCCAGCCGCGAGGCGCTCGCCGGTCTGCGGCGCATGAGCGGCATGCTCTACGCATACGGTATCACGAACGTAAACCTCGATTTTTCGGTGGTCAACGATATGGACTATTACAACGGGTTGGTCTTCCGCGGATTCGTGGAGGGCGTTCCGGCGGGCGTGCTGTCCGGCGGGCGGTACGACAACCTGCTGTTGCGCATGGGCAAGAGCGGCGAGGCGATCGGCTTTGCTGTTTACCTCGACCAGCTGGAGCGGTTCTCGGATGCAAAATACGTATATGAGCCGGACGCGCTCGTGATCTACGACGACACGTCCGATCCGCTGGAGATCGTGCGCGAAGCGGAGAAGCTGCGCGCGCGCGGTCTGAGCGTACGCGTGCAGCGCGAGGACGAAGCCTGCCCGGACTGCCGACGGATCGTGCGGCTGACCAAGGAGGACGCCGTATGAACCGGATGATCAACGTCGCGCTGCCGAAAGGGCGGCTGGGCGAAAAAGCGTACGCGCTCTTTGCCAAAGCGGGATACGACTGTCCCGCGCTGATGGAAGAAAACAGGCGCCTGACCTTTGAAAACGAGGCGGCGGGCGTAAGGTATTTTTGGGTGAAGCCCTCGGACGTGGCCATCTACGTCGAGCGCGGCGCGGCGGACGCGGGCGTCGTCGGCAAGGATATTCTGCTCGAGTACGCGCCGGACGTCTACGAGCTGCTCGATCTGAATATCGGCAGATGCCGTATGTGCGTCGCTGGTCCCGAGGCGTTTACGGACGCGCACACGGGCATTTTACGCGTCGCCACCAAGTTTCCCAACATCGCGCGGAGGCATTACGCCGCGCAGAGCCGGGAGATCGATATGATCCGCCTGAACGGCTCCATCGAGCTTGCGCCGATATTGGGGCTTTCGGACGTGATCGTGGACATTGTTGAGACGGGCAAGACGCTCGCGGAAAACGACCTTTGCATGCTTGAGGAGATCGAACCCGTCAGCGCGCGGTTCATCGCCAACAAGGCGAATTACAAGTTTATCGGCGCGCAGGTGGACGCGATGCTGCGCGGTTTGGAAAAAGCGGTGGAAGCATGAAGATACTCGACTATAACGATATGGATAAAAGCGCGCTTTTTCTGCGTACGCTCGAAGAAAGCGGCGTGGAAGAACGCGTGCGCGAGATCATACAAACCGTCGCGCAAAACGGCGACCGCGCGCTTTTTGACTATACCGAGCGGTTCGACCGCGCGAAGCTGGACGCATTGGAAGTAAAGCCGGAAGAACTGGACGCGGCGCTGTCAGCCATGCCAGCCGACCTGTTGAACGCCATGAATACGGCGGCTGAAAACATCCGCGCGTTCCATAGCATGCAGCTGAGGGAAGGATTCCGTATCGACCGCGCCGACGGCGCGTACATGGGGCAGAAAATCACGCCCATCGAGAAGGTGGGGCTGTATATCCCCGGCGGTACGGCGAGCTACCCTTCAACGGTGTTCATGAACGCCATCCCGGCAAAGCTCGCGGGATGTCCGCTCGTGGTCATGGTTTCCCCGCCGAACGCGGAGGGGGAGATCGCAAAGCCCATCCTTGCGGCGGCGAAACTATCGGGTGTGGATCGCGTGTTTAAGGCGGGCGGCGCGCAGGCGATCGCCGCGCTGGCATTCGGCACAGAAACCGTGCCGAAGGCGGACAAGATCGTGGGCCCGGGCAACGCGTTTGTCGCCGAGGCGAAGCGTCAGGTATTCGGCCGGGTCGCAATCGACATGATCGCGGGCCCCAGCGAAATACTCGTGATCGCGGACGATTCTGCACACCCGGTTTACGTTGCGGCGGACTTACTCAGCCAGGCGGAGCACGACAAACTCGCCTCGGTCGTTCTGATCACCGACAGCCGTGCATTGGCAGCGCGCGTATCAGACGAGGTGGAGCGGCAATTACGCACGCTGCCGCGCGAAGAGATCGCGCGGGCGTCGATCGAAACATACGGCAAGATCATCGTGACAGGAGATCTGTCCGGCGCGGTCGGTCTCGCCAACGAACTTGCGCCCGAGCACCTCGAACTATGCGTCCGCGAGCCGGAGCGCTATCTTGTGCACGTGAAGAACGCCGGTTCGGTATTCCTCGGCAGTTACTGTCCCGAGTCGCTTGGAGACTACATCGCCGGACCGAACCACACGCTGCCCACGAGCGGCACAGCGCGCTTTTCCAGCCCACTTGGCGTAGACGATTTCGTTAAAAAGACGCAGTACACGTATTTTCCGCAAGAGGCGCTGGAAGCGCTCGCACCGCAGATCGCGGCGCTCGCACGCGCGGAGGGGCTGGAGGCGCACGCGCGCGCGGCGCTGATTCGCACGGAGGCGGTGGAACGATGAGCCGCTTTCTGAGCGCGAAATACGAAGGCCTTGCGCCTTATACGCCCGGCGAACAGCCGCGGGACATGAAATATGTTAAACTCAACACGAACGAATCCCCGTTTCCGCCGTCCCCCGGCGTGCTGGAAGCGGCGGCGCGCGAAGCGCAGCGGCTGAACCTTTACTCAGACCCGGAGTGTACCGATCTTCGGGCGGCGGCGGCGGCATACTACGGCGTTGAACCGGAAAATGTGCTCCCCGTCAACGGTTCGGACGAGATCCTTTACTTCACGTTTCTTGCGTACGGCGATGGGGACAACGCGTTTGCGTTTCCGGACGTCAGCTACGGGTTCTACCCGGTCTACGCAAAATTCTGCGGCGTTCCCGCGCGCGAAATCCCGCTCACGGACGATCTGTCGGTCGACTACCGGGATTATCTCGGGATTCGCGAGCATATTCTGATCGCGAACCCCAACGCGCCGACGGGAACATGCCTGTCCGTGGACAATGTAGAGGCGATTCTGCGCACAAACCCCGACCGGCTCGTCGTCATCGACGAAGCGTATATCGACTTTGGAGGCGAGAGCTGCGTGCCGCTTGTACACCGCTACGACAACCTGCTCGTGGTGCAGACGTTCTCCAAAAGCCGTTCGCTCGCGGGCGCGCGGCTGGGATTCGGCATCTCAAACGAGGCGATGATAAACGACCTGCGCACGGTGAAGTACTCGATCAACCCGTACAACGTCAACCGCATGACGCAGGCGGCGGGTGTCGCGGCGATTGCGGACGACGCGTACTATAAACAAAACGCGCGGCAAATCGCGGCGACGCGGGAAGAGACGGCGGCACGCCTGACGAAACTCGGATTTACCGTACTGCCATCCAAAGCGAATTTTCTCTTCGCCGCAAGCGGCAAAATTGGCGGGGAAGAGCTCTACAGGAGCCTGAAAGCGCGCGGCGTGCTCGTGCGGCACTTCGGCAAAGAACGGATCAAGGATTTCTGCCGTATTACAATCGGAACAACGGAACAGATGGGAATACTGTTCGACAACATCAAGGCGATACTCGACGCGAAAGGATGCTGATCAATATGAGAACGGCGACAAGCAAGAGAATGACCGCGGAGACGGACATCACGCTCAAACTTAACCTCGACGGAACGGGCGAGGGGGACATCGATACCGGCGTGGGGCTTCTCGACCATATGCTGGCGCTCTTTGCGCGGCACGCGAGATTCGACCTGTTCGTGCGCTGCGCGGGGGACAATTGCGTGGACGACCACCACAGCGTGGAGGACGTCGGCATCGCGCTGGGCGAGGCGCTCAAGGAATCGCTCGGCGAAAAGCGGGGTATCAGCCGCTATGGCAGCATGCTGCTTCCCATGGATGAGGCGCTCGTGCTCTGCGCGGTGGATCTCTCCGGGCGCGGCGGGCTGCGGTATACGGCGAACATCCCCGCTCAAAAGATCGGTTCGTTCGATACCGAACTGGTCAAGGAGTTTTTCCTCGCGCTCGCGCGGACGGCGGGTTTTACGATTCACATCAAGCAGCTCGACGGGGAGAATTCGCATCACATCGCCGAGGCGATGTTCAAGGCGCTGGGGCGCGCGCTGAAGGATTCCGTCGCGTTCGACGCGACGTACGCCGACGAGATCCCTTCGACAAAGGGCGTGCTGTAGCATGGTCGCTATCGTCGATTACGGAGTCGGCAACCTTTTTTCGCTGAAGAGCTCGCTGTCCATGATCGGCGCGGACGCGTTGGTGACGGGAAACGCCGCAGATCTCGAAGCGGCCGACAAGATCATACTGCCGGGCGTCGGCGCATTTGAAGACGCGGCGAATAAACTCCGCGCAACAGGTCTGGACGCCGTCGTGACGGCGCAGGCGGGAGCGGGAAAGCCGCTGCTGGGCATTTGCCTTGGCATGCAGCTGCTGTTTGAACGCAGCTTTGAGTATGGCGAACACCGCGGCCTTGGATTGATTCCAGGTGACGTGGTGGATATGCGCGGACGCATCCCGAAAGAACTCAAGGTGCCGCACATCGGCTGGAACGCGCTGAAGTTCAAACAGCCGGAACACCCGCTGCTGCGTTATATCGGCGAAGGTGATTTCGTGTATTTCGTGCACAGTTTCTACGCCGACAACTGCGCGCCGGCGACGCTCGCCACGACGGAATACGGCGTGGAACTGACTGCGGCGGTAGGACGAAGCAACGTGCTGGGGTGCCAGTTTCACCCCGAAAAGAGCGGCGGCGTGGGGTTGAATATCCTCCGCGCGTTCTGCGAAATTTGATAAGAACTGAGAAAAGGTGACGTTTTTAACAACATGATCGTATTACCGGCAATCGATTTATTTGAAAAAAAGGCGGTACGCCTTTACAAAGGCGAATACGGAAAGATGACCGTTTACAACGAGGATCCGCCGAAGCTCGCCCAAACGCTTCGCGAAGCGGGTGCCGAGTGGCTGCATATGGTCGATCTGGAGGGCGCCAAATATGGCGGCATGCCAAACTTCGACGTTGCGGCAAGGATTGTGCGCACCAGCGGCCTTTTAGTGGAACTCGGCGGGGGCATTCGCGACGAGGAGACGATTCTGCGTTATCTCGACGCGGGGGTGAGCCGTGTCATCCTCGGTACCGCCGCGGCAAACAACATTCGCTTTGTCGAAGAGATGGTAAAAAAATTCGGGCGCGCAATCGCCGTAGGCGTCGATTTGCGCGACGGCATGGTCGCGGTCAAGGGCTGGACGGAGACGACGGGATTGAGTGGAATGGACTTTTGCGGCAGCCTGCAGGAAATCGGCGTGCGCACCGTGATTTGCACGGATATCGCGCGGGACGGCGCTATGGCGGGCGCGAACCGCTCGCTCTATCGGGAGTTGACGAAAGCGTTTTCGATGGATTTCATCGCTTCGGGCGGCGTGAGTTCGCTGGAGGATGTGTGCTCGCTCAAAGAAATCGGACTGCACGGCGCGATCGTCGGCAAGGCGTACTACGAAGGCGCGATTGATCTCGCGGCTGCGATACGGGAGGCGGGAGCATGATCACCAAACGCATCATCCCCTGCCTGGACGTCAAGGACGGACGTGTAGTCAAGGGCGTCAACTTCCTCGGGCTCAACGATGTCTCCGATCCCGTGAAACTCGCGCGGTATTACTCGGAGAGCGGCGCGGACGAACTCGTGTTTTACGACATCACGGCAAGCGCGGAAGGGCGCGCGCTGTTTACGGACATTCTTACGCGCGTTGCGGAGACGATATTCATTCCATTGACCGTCGGCGGCGGCATCAATACGCTGAACGATTTCGACCGCGTGCTCAAGTGCGGCGCGGACAAGGTAAGCGTAAACAGCGGGGCGATCAAGGATCCTTCGCTGATAGGCGAGGCGGCGAAGCGCTACGGCGATCAGTGCGTCGTGCTCTCGGTGGACTGCAAACGCGTCGGCGGCGCGTTCCGCGTGTTCGCCAAAGGCGGGCGCGAGGACACGGGGCTCGACGCGCTGGAGTGGATCCGGCGCGGCGTGGAGAACGGCGCGGGTGAAATCGTGCTTAACTCCATCGACACCGACGGCGTGAAGCGCGGATTCGACCTGGAGATGCTCTCCGCCGTGAGCCGGATCGTGGGCGTGCCGGTCGTCGCGTCCGGCGGCGCGGGCGGTATAGCGGATTTTGTGACGCTTTTTAAGTCGATCCCCAAGGTGGACGCGGGGCTTGCCGCTTCCATATTCCACTTCGGCGAGGTGTCGATTCCCGACCTCAAGCAGGCATTGCACGAGGCGGGCATAACGGTTCGGAGGGTATGAACATGCTGGACATTCAAAAACTGAAATTCGACGCAAACGGGCTTATTCCCGCGATCGTGATCGACACGGAAACGCGGGACGTGCTCATGCTAGCGTATATGAACGAGGAGAGCCTCCGCGTATCGATGGAGGAGGGGCGCACCTGCTTCTGGTCGCGCTCGCGCAGTGAACTCTGGCGCAAAGGCGAGACGAGCGGAAACGTGCAGAAGATCGTTTCCATTACGGCGGACTGCGACGCGGACACGCTGCTCGTTGAAGTAAAAAAGAGCGGCCCCGCCTGCCACACGGGCGCGGAGAGTTGTTTTTTTCAACCCGTGTTCGAGGGAGAGGAAGCGCCGGCGTTTCGCTACGATAACCTGTATGAGATGCTGCGCGGCAGAAAAGAGAATCCGAAAGAAGGCTCCTACACCACCTATCTGTTCGAAAAGGGAATCGATAAAATCCTGAAAAAGGTCGGGGAGGAGACCACCGAGGTCATCATCTCCGCAAAGGACGCCGACAAGGCGAATACGGTTTATGAAATCGGCGATTTGATGTATCATGTAATGGTGCTTATGATCGAAGCGGGTATCTCAATGGACGATATCAAACGTGAAATGGCTTCCCGTCACGTGATCGACCGCAAAGTCAAGCAGGAAAAGATGGCGAAATAGCGCGGCAGAAAAGCGAACGGGGGACAAAAGCGGATGATCCGACAGAATCTGCATACGCACAGCCTGTTCGACGACGGGCAGAACACCATGGAGGAAATGGTGCGCGCCGCGTTGTCCGCGGGGCTGGATTCGCTTGGGTTCAGCGTGCATTCGCCTTTGAGCTTTGACGATGGCTGGGTCTGGACGATTTCGAAGGAGCGGCTGCCGGACTACATGGCGGAAGCGCGGCGGCTGAAAGAGGTTTACCGCGGAAGGATCGCCCTGTACTGCGGCGTGGAATGGGATACGCTTTCAGACATACCGCTCGAGGGGTTTGATTACGTTATTGGTTCCGTACACCATATCGTGTTCGAAGGCAAAGCGTACAGCGTGGACGCGACGGCGGATTACTCGGCGGAATACCTTGAAAGGGTGTTTCACGGGGACGCGGACAAGGCGGCGGAATTCTATTTTAATCAGTATATCGAGCTGGCGCAGGTCGACGAGGTCGATATCGTCGGGCACTTCGATCTTCTGAACAAGTTTGACGCCACGCACAGCTTTTACAATCCGGATTTGCCGCGCTACCATGCAGCGGCGCTTTCCGCGATGGACGCGCTGGCTTCGGCGGGCAAAATATTCGAGATCAATACCGGAGCCGTCGCGCGCGGCTACCGTACAAAACCGTATCCTTCCGGCGTGCTTCTATCCGCTCTGCAAGAAAGAGGCGGGCGGATCACGATCAGTTCGGACGCGCACCGTGCAGGGGATGTCATTTTCGGTTTTTCAGAAGCGGAAGCACTTGCACGAGAGATCGGGTTCCGGGAACTCTGGATGTTCGATGGAGCGCGGTTCGTACCGGTTCCGATTGAGAAAGCGTAACACCCGCCTGTTCGGCGGGCGCTTCGAAAACGCGATGCGTAATGCCGGTGCCAGTGACTGACCAATATTGGCAAACGGCAGGGTTTCGTCTGAACATTGACCGCATGGCTACGCATGCGGCTAATTTTTTACACATTACAGGTAAAAAGCGTTGCGCACATAGCAACATTTTGGAAAACTATTTACGTTGGAGATTCCTATATCGTATAATTTATGATATATTACATAGAAATAACGGATTGTATCGTTGCTATGTGACGATGCAGATTGACACGTACGATTAATTGTGATTCGAGGCGGTCAATGAAACGAAATTTCACGCGAACACCATTTAATAATACGCAAAAAAAATCACATAATGTAACAACAAGAAAAAAGGGAACGGAGGCGGTTACTTGGACAAGCTGTTTCAGAACAGGCGATTTCAAAATTCGATGTTCTTGCTTGCCACCATTACATCAGCCATATACCTGATTTGGCGCGCCATCTTCACGCTTCCCATAAAAAACGGCATATTCGCGCTGATTTTCGGAGTTATGCTGCTCGTGAGCGAAATCTCCGCTGCGCTCGGTACATATGAACTCTTCTGGAGTAAAAACAGATCCAGCCAGGTGGATATGACGCTGCCGAAGATCCCGCCAAGCTGGTACCCCGATGTGGATGTGCTCGTGGCTACGCACAACGAGCCGGTTGAGTTGCTTTATAAAACAATCAACGCGCTGACGTACATGGACTATCCGAACAAGGATAAAGTCCATATCTATCTTTGCGACGACGGCAACCGCCCGGAGATGGCGCAGCTTGCAAAGCATTTCGGAATCGGTTATTTCCCGCTCGCGGGCAACAAGCACGCCAAAAGCGGCAATCTCAACAACGCGCTGCGGCAGACGCGATCCCCGCTCGTGGCGACATTCGACGCGGACATGATCGCGCGCCGTGAATTCCTGATGGAGACCGTGCCGTATTTTTCCCTGCCGCGCGTACGCCGCAGGGACGACGGCGAATGGGCGCGCCGCAAACCGGAAGAAATCGACCCGGCGTACAAGATCGGTTTTATCCAGACGCCGCAGAGTTTTTACAATCCGGATCTATTTCAGTTTAACCTCTATGCCGAGAACACCATTCCCAACGAGCAGGATTTTTTCTCGCGCGAGATCAACGTGATGCGAAACAGCTCCAACGCCGTGGCGTATACGGGAAGCAATACGGTGATCTCACGCAAGGCGCTCGAGGAAATCGGCGGGTTCCCGACGGACACGATCACAGAGGACTTCGAGACGGGAATCCTGATTCAATCCAAAGGCTACACGGCGTATTCCACGTATCAGCCGCTCGCAAGCGGCCTTGCTCCGACGAGCATCAAGAGCATGGTCAACCAACGCGTGCGCTGGGCGCGCGGCGTCATTCAGTCCATACGGAACACGAAGATGCTGACAAACCGGTCCATCACGACCAAGGCGCGCATCAGCTATCTGGTGTCGTACTCGTACTGGTGGTCCTTTGGACGGCGGCTCGTGTTCACGTTCGCGCCGGTCATGTTCGCGCTCTTCGACCTGCAGGTGGTCAACACGACGTTCTGGGAGATTCTCGCGTTCTGGGGGCCGCAATTCCTCTTTCACAGCCTGGCCGTGCGGTGCCTTTCCAGCGACACAAGAAACCAGCGGTGGAACCAGATCATCGACACGATTCTTGCGCCGTTCCTCATCATTCCCGTGTTTCTGGAGACCATCGGGGTAAAGCAACTGAAATTCGTTGTAACGGATAAAAGCGGTAAAAAAACGCAAAGCAATAATTTTGTCTATATCCTGCCGCAGCTTGTCATGCTCGGCATGTCCATAGCGGGACTGATTCGCTATCTCGACGGCAAGTACGGTATTGCGCTGTTTTTCAGCAGTTTCATTGCGTTCTGGCTGATCATCAATATCGTCAACCTGCTCTACGCGGTTTATTTCATGCTTGGACGGAAGGCATACCGCGTGAGCGAGCGGTTCGAAGCCGACATACCGCTTCGGCTGACCTACTGCGGAAAAACGTATTCTGCGGTCACAAAGAACATTTCCGAGGGCGGTTTTTTGTTCATGCTCGAACATCCCGCATACCTGCCGGACGACGAGACGCTCGCATTTACGCTTCGCAGCGATAAGTATCGCGCCGACGTGAAGGGCAGAATCGTATATATCAACAGCTCCGGCAACCAGTGGCTCTACCATGTTCGCCTGGAGCCCGATATGAGAGAGAAAACGCGAAGGGATTATCTCCAACTGGTGTACGACCGGCCGCACTCGCTTCCGAAATCGCTGAATATCTGGGTGACCGCGTTTGACGACATCGTCAACAATGCGAGTATGCGCATGGAAAAGCAGCGCTCCGAAATGCGCGCGCTTCCGCGTATCCATCTGGAGCGGTTCGTCCGCTTTGAAGAGGACGTGAGCGGCACGCTGGTGGACTTCAACTTCAAATATGTGTTGATCCGAAATCTGAGTGAAAACGCGGAGCGTCTCACGCTGCAGCCCAAGAGCGACATATGCATCCTGCTGGAAGATACGAAGAAACCTATGACGACACCGGGGGTCGCGCTCTATTCGGTGACAAACTGGGAGGAACTTGCCGGCTGCAAGGCGTTTCAGACTCTGTTGGAGGACTGGATATTCGAGTATAACCAGGGTTCCGTGCGCCCCAGGCGCGCCGCGAAAGAACAGAGCATTTAGCATGCGGCTCCTGCGCGGGGATACGGCGGGATAGACAGGTGCGTTCTCATGCAAACGATTCTAGAGAAAGCGGAGTAACGATATGGCGATGGTTCTGACCGTTCTGCGGCTGACGGCGTTTCTCATTTCCTCGGCCGGGTATGTCGCCGCCGCTCGCGTGTATCTGAAAATATCCGTACGCGCGAGCTATATCTTTGCTTTTTCTTCGCTCGCGCTTGTGATGTACTTTGCGGGGCTGATCGGTGTGCTCCCTTATATGGCGTACGCGCTGTTCGGGATCGGCATCGCGCTCTTGGCATTGCTTGCGGCCACAAAAAAGCTGGAGCAAGCTTACAACGTTTCGTCGCTCAACGCAATCAACCTCGCGTTTGCTGTTGCTTTTATTGCGTTTGCAGCTTCGCTGATTGACGCACGGTTTATCCACTACGATAATTTCTCCCATTGGGGGGTCGCGGTCAAGTATATGCTCGTCACCGACCGCATTCCCGACGCGGCGAGCGCGATCATCGATTTCAAGAGCTATCCGCTTGGCAGCGCTTCGTTTCTCTATTACGTCTGCCGCATCGTCGGCAACGGCGAAGGCGTGATGCTGGTCGGACAGGCGATATTGCTGTTTGCCGGGTTCTACGTGGTGTTCGGCGTTATCCGGGATTCGAAGCGGTTTCTGCTCGCCGCCGTGCTGGGCTTTGGCTGCGCGGCGATGGCTTATTTCAACATCAGTATTCGCATCAACAACCTCCTGGTCGACTTTCTGCTGCCCGTGCTGGCGCTCGCCGCTGTCGGCGTAATGCTTTCGGAACGCGACGCGTTCTATAAGGCTGCATGGACCAGCCTGCCTGTGCTCGGGTTGCTTCTGATCGTGAAAAACACAGGCGTCTTCTTCGCGTTGCTCGTATATGTATTCCTGTTGCATCGCGCGGCCGAGTTCCGGCGCACGGATCGAAAAAGGCGTCCGTTTTACCTCGGCGCGCTCGGAATCATCGCGCTTTCGCTCGTTCCGCTTGTCCTCTGGTATGTACATACGTCGCTCGCGTTTCCGGCGGACGCGTCCAAATTCAGCATCGGCCTGCAGGCTGGATCCGTGTTTTCCATCGACAAAACTCAGGAGCAGGTGCGCGCAATCATGCGCCTCTTCTTCAGAACCGCCGTTTCACCCGCGCAGTTGGCCACGACCGGATTGCTGCTCGTCAACGGACTCGCCGCCGCTTCTTATCTCGTCGCGCGGTTTGTATTCCACAAGCGCTGGCAACTGCTGAAAACACTGTTGTTGCTCGACCTCGCCGTCGTACTCTACTACCTGGGCATACTGGCTATGTATATCCTCGCCATGCCCGCGGACGAGGCGCTGCGGCTCGCCGGATTCGATCGGTACGCATCGAGCATGATCCTCTTCCTGCTCGGCGCGCTGAGCATGCGGCTGACGATGGACATCGAAAACTCGTTTTACCGCCAGCAGGGAGAAAGGCGGGATTACCGCGCGTTTCGAAGCCTGACGTCCAAGAGCGCCTATCAGATCGCGACCGTCGCGCTTGCGTTTGCGGCGGGGCTGGTACTGCTCTCCGAACTCAACGGCATGAACAGCATCAAACAGAACTATGGCGAAACCCTGCCCGCGAAAGTCGAGGCTCTCGTTGACGACAACTGGGACGCGCCGGACGATGATACGCGTTATCTCTTTTTCGCGACGGACGAGAACAGCCAGGTTTCGAGCTATTACCTGCCTTACGTCGCGCGATATTTTCTCTTTACCTCTCAGGCGGACTCGGTCAGCGAGTTTATGGACGACGCGTTTATGGGGCAGATTCAGACCTACGATAAGTTTGTTATACTGGAGAGCACGCTCGATATCCGCGCGTACATGCAGGCGCATGCAAACCTGCCGGGAGACCCGGGCATCTACGATGTACGCGATACGTTCCCGGAAGCTGTGATTCCGGAGGGATAGGCGGTCGGGACCCGCCGATGGGGGATTGCAAAGCGGGTTGCATAGATAATATATTTTTTTACGGGAAACGCTTGCATTTTACGCGCAAACGTGATAAATTGTCACCAATCGCAAAAAACATGCGAAAAAGGAAGCTTTGTATGACCAGCATCGCACGCTCAGCCGAATACCGCTACTTTTACTTTACCAGCTATTACTTTGGTAAGGTTTCGTTGGGTTTGGCGAAAAGCGGAAGATCGAACTGACAAGGGTCGGTAAAGGATCGCATATGACCGCAGCCAAACCGGCTGCGGTTTTTTTACAGCCGGAGGGAGAAAGAAATGATCGTCATCTTGAAATCAAACACGAATCAGGACCAGCTTGACAGCCTGAAAAACTGGCTGCTCGGCAAGGGGATCCAGATTCATACGAGCATCGGCACGAGCCATATGATCCTGGGCCTCGTCGGCGATACGTCCGCGCTGGACATCGACCTGATCAGCGCGTTGGACATCGTGGAGGACGTCAAACGCGTTCAGGAGCCGTATAAGAACGCTAACCGCAAGTTTCACCCGGAGGATACGGTCATACCCGTCGGCGGCACACAGATCGGCGGAGGCGCGCTGACCGTGATCGCGGGCCCTTGCTCGGTGGAGTCCGAAGAGCAGATCGTAGCCATCGCCAAAGCAGTGAAAGAAAGCGGCGCGACCATGCTCCGCGGCGGCGCGTTCAAGCCGCGCACCTCGCCTTACTCGTTTCAGGGAATGGGCGCGGACGGGATCGAACTGCTCAAGATCGCGCGGGAGGAAACGGGGCTTCCGATCGTCAGCGAGATCATGGATCCGTCACAGCTGCCGCTGTTCGACGATGTGGACGTGATACAGGTTGGCGCGCGCAACATGCAGAACTTCAACCTGCTGAAAATCCTCGGCGCGCAGCCAAAGCCGGTGATGATCAAACGCGGGATGTCGTCTACCTACGAGGAATGGCTCATGAGCGCGGAATACGTCATGGCGAGCGGCAACAAGCAGGTCATTCTCTGCGAACGGGGGATTCGAACGTTTGAAACCTATACGCGAAACACGATGGATATCAGCGCCATACCGTCGCTGCGTCATCTGACGCATCTGCCGATTATCGCAGACCCCAGCCATGCGGCGGGGAAAAACGCGCTGGTCGCGCCGCTCGCGCTCAGCGCCGTAGCGGCGGGCTGCGACGGGCTGCTGATCGAGGTGCACAATGACCCAGAGCACGCGCTCAGCGACGGGCCGCAATCGCTCAATCCGGAAGCGTTCGACCGGCTCAATAAAAAGCTGCTCGCGCTGCACGCGTTTTTAAATGACGGGGAGGCGGACAGATGAACGTCGGTATCGTCGGATTGGGCCTGATCGGCGGGTCGATGGCCAAAAGCATCAAAATCCGCACCGCGCATACGGTATGGGGCGCCGACCTTGACGCGGAGACCATGACGCTCGCGCGGCTGTCCGGCGCCATCGACGGCGCGCTGACGGATGAAAACCTGCCGCTGTGCGATCTTGTGTTCGTTGCAATACGCCCCACGGCGGCGGTAGAATGGGTCAAGGACAACGCGGCTCGGATCGCAAAGACCGCCATACTTGTGGACCTCTGCGGGGTGAAGCGCGGCGTATGCGCATCGATCGCCCCCGTCGCAAAGGAATACGGGTTTGCATACATCGGCGGGCATCCCATGGCGGGGCGCGAACGGGGTGGATTCGTCAATTCGGGCGCGGAACTCTTTACGGGCGCGCCGATGATCCTCACCCCGGACAAACAGACCGATATGCGCATGCTGGAAACGCTGAAGGCGTTCTTTCTCGACATCGGATTCGCGGGGCTGACCTTTTCAACGCCGGACGAGCACGACCGCATCGTCGCGTATACGTCTCAGCTGGCGCATCTGGTCTCCAGCGCGTACATCAAATCGCCGGAAGCGCAGCGAAGGCGCGGATTCTCGGCGGGCAGCTATAAAGATATGACGCGGGTTGCGCATCTTGACGAAGCCATGTGGACGGAGCTGTTTTTAGACGATGCGGATTATCTGAGCGAACAGCTGGATATCCTCATCGATCACCTGAACGAATACCGCGACGCGCTCGGTGCGCGCAGCGCGGAACGGATACAGGCGCTCTTAAAAGACGGGCGCGAGAAAAAATCCACTGCTGGAGGGAATTGACGGTTATGGAACAGCGCGTCATCCCCGTGCGCGTGCGGGAAGGGTACGACGTCGTCATCGGAAGCGGCCTGCTGAAGAAGAGCGGGGGGCTTCTGAAGGCCGCGCTCGGAGACTGCCGCCTCGCGGTGGTGACGGACAGCAACGTGGAGACGCTCTATCTCGAGCCGCTCATGCAACATCTCCGCGCGTCGGGTTATGACGTTTGTGCGCATGTTTTTCCCGCGGGAGAAGCAAACAAACGCATTGAGACGCTCTCAGGCATATTGGAATTTTTGGCCAGCAACCGGTTGACGCGCAAGGACTGCGTCGTCGCGCTCGGCGGCGGCGTAACAGGCGACATAACGGGATTCGCGGCGGGCTGCTACCTGCGCGGCGTGCGCTATGTGCAGATTCCGACCACGCTGCTCGCGGCGGTGGACTCTTCCGTCGGCGGCAAGACGGCAATCGACCTGAACGAGGGAAAGAACCTTGCGGGGGTGTTCCATCAGCCGTCGGCAGTGATCTGCGATACGGATTGTTTTCATACGCTCGCCCCGGACGAATTTGCCAACGGCGCGGCGGAAGCGGTCAAGACGGGCATACTAGACGGAGAAGCGCTATTTTCGATGATGGAATCGGGCGATCTGTCCGGCAGCATCGATGAGATCGTCGCCCGGTGCGTGGCGTTCAAGGCGCGCGTCGTGGAACAGGACGAGACGGAATCGGGACTGCGAAAGACGCTCAATCTCGGCCATACCGCCGGTCACGCAATCGAAATGTGCAGCAAATACACCGTGCCGCACGGACACGCGGTCGCGGTCGGGCTAAGCATCATCGCGCGCGCGGCGGAGCGGCTTGGCTGGGCGGAGAAGCCGGTCTCGGCGCGCATAGAAGCGGCGATGAAGAACAACCGACTGCCGGTTACTGCAGAATTCTGGCCGGATGTACTGGCAAACGCCGCGCTTTCGGACAAAAAACGCGCGGGCGACACGATTACGCTGGCCGTTCCGCGCCGTATCGGCGACTGTGTGCTGAAAGACGTTCCGGTCGATCAACTTGAACGGATCTTCCGCGCGGGAATGGAGGAAAGCGTATGAACGTTACGATCCGGCCCGCGCCGTTGAAAGGCGCCGTCGCCGCGATTCCTTCAAAATCCGACGCGCACCGCCTGCTCATCCTCGCGGCGCTGAGCGCGGGTGAGACAAGCATCCGCATGGAGAACCGCTCCGAGGACATCGACGCGACCATAGGCTGCCTTCGCGCACTCGGCGCAGGGATAGAGACCACGCCGGACGGCGTTATCGTACACGGCATTGAACAGACGACACAAAACCCGCTGCTCGACTGCAAGGAGAGCGGCTCGACGGTTCGGTTTTTACTGCCGGTCGCGGCGGGGCTTTGCGACAACGCGCGGTTTACCGGCGGCGGGCGTCTGCCGGAGCGGCCGATCGGGGAGCTGATGCGCGCCATGGAAGCGCACGGCGTTTCGTTTTCCGCCGACCGGCTCCCGTTTTCCATATCGGGACGGCTGACGGGCGGAGATTACGCGCTGGCGGGCAACGTCAGTTCGCAATACCTCACGGGGCTGCTGCTCGCGCTGCCGACGCTAAACGCTTCGAGCAAAATTTCGCTGACCACACCGCTGGAATCCTCCGGGTATGTGGATATCACGCTCGGCGCGCTGAAACGCTTCGGCGTCGAAACAGGCGTAAAGAACGGAACGTACCATATCGGAAAGGATACCAAACCCGTTTCTCCAGGTGAAGTGCGGGTGGACGGGGACTGGTCGAACGCGGGCTTCTTTCTTGCTGCGGGCGCGCTCGGCGCGCCGGTGCGCGTAACCGGACTTTCGCTCAATTCGCCGCAGGGTGACAAGGCGATGCTGGACGCGCTGATTGCGTTCGGCGCGGCGATCGAGGCAACATCCGGTTCCGTTTCGGTCTCGCCCGCGCCGCTGACCGGCTGCGAAATCGACGTGAGCGATACGCCGGATCTGCTGCCGGTGCTGGCGGTGCTCGGCGCCTGTGCGGACGGAGAGACTTACCTCGTCAACGCCGCGCGGCTTAGGCTCAAGGAGAGCGACAGGCTCGCGTCCACCTGCGCCATGCTGCGCGCGCTCGGCGTAAGCGTGACCGAGCTGCCGGACGCACTCGTGATTCGCGGCGCGGGGTTAACGGGAGGTACGGTGGACGGATGCCGGGACCACCGCATCGTGATGGCGGCGGCGGTCGCATCCATACGCTGCCGGCGCGAGGTAACGGTGCTTGGCGCGGACGCGGTCAACAAGTCGTACTCTGCGTTTTTTCAAGATTTTAACCGGTTGGGAGGACATGCGGATGTCGTCTGAATTTGGAACGATACTGCGCATAAGCGTCTTCGGCGAGTCGCACGGGCGCGCCGTCGGCGTGACGATGCAGGGCCTGCCCGCAGGGGAAGCGGTCGACCAGGCCGCTTTGGAGGCGTTTCTGGATCGCCGCAGGCCGGGTAAAAACGCGCTCTCGACGGCGCGCGTCGAGCCGGACAAACCGGTCTTCCTATCGGGACTGACCGAAGGAAAGACGAACGGTAGCCCGCTGTGCGCGATCATCGAGAACCTCGACGCGCGCTCGCGCGATTATAACGAACTTATCGACAAGCCGCGCCCCGGCCACGCGGACTATACCGCGTTTGTCAAGTGGGGCGGACGCGCGGACATGCGCGGCGGAGGGCATTTCTCAGGAAGGCTGACCGCGCCGCTGTGTATCGCGGGCGGTATTGCGAAGCAGATTTTGAAACGGCGCGGCGTGTTCGTCGGCGCGCATCTGAGCGCCGTCGCCGGGATTACGGACGAGCCGTTTCCGCTTCACCCGACACGGGAATTGCTCGAAAATATCGCGGCAAAAGAAATTCCTGTCATTGACGATAAGAAGGGCAGCAAGATGCGAAGCGCGATTCTCGACGCGTCCAGAGACGCCGACTCCGTCGGCGGCGTCGTCGAATGCGCCGCAATCGGCCTGCCTGCGGGGCTCGGCGGCCCGATGTTCGACGGCGTGGAAAACAGGCTGAGCGTCGCGCTGTTCGGCATACCGGCTGTGAAAGGCGTTGAATTCGGAGACGGGTTTTCCGCCGCTGACATGCGCGGCAGCGAACACAACGATCCGTTTTGTATCGGTTCGGACGGGAAGGTCACGACAGAAACAAACCGTGCGGGCGGCATACTCGGCGGCATTACGACGGGGCAGCCGTTGGTTTTGCGCATTGCGGTAAAACCCACGCCTTCCATTGCGAAGCCGCAGCGCACCGTCAGCCTTTCAAAAAACGAAAACGTGGAACTTACCGTGCGCGGGCGGCACGACCCGTGCGTCGCGCACCGAGCGGTGCCCGTGGCGGAAGCGGTCACGGCGCTGGTTCTGCTGGATATGATACTGGAGGAAAAGAGAGAATGGATGTAAAAATGCTTCGGGAGCGGATCGACGACGTAGACGGCAGGCTGCTGGAATTGTTTGTGGAACGCATGCGTCTCGGCGAGCAGATTGCCGCCTACAAACACGAAAACAACCTGCCCGTTCTAAACAAAGAACGCGAACGCGAGGTTCTTGCGCGCGCGCAGGAAAAGGCGGGCGATATGGAATCGTATACGTATCAGCTTTTTACAACGCTGATCGAGCTGAACAAAGCAAGGCAGACGGAGCTTTACTCCGACCCTTCGCGCGTGCGGCCGTTGATCGAAAGCGCGCTCGCCGCGCCGGAAGAGGTCTTCCCGCGGACGGGGACGATCGCCTGCCAGGGGACGGAGGGTGCGAATTCGCAGGCGGCCTGCGACAAACTCCTCCCGCGCGGCAATATCGTTTACCTGAAGAGCTTTGAAGCGGTGTTCGACG
This sequence comes from Christensenellaceae bacterium, assembly GCA_963675855.1. Classification (GTDB taxonomy): domain Bacteria; phylum Bacillota; class Clostridia; order Christensenellales; family CAG-138; genus UBA7703. The sequence continues at coordinate 2,180,546 of OY776633.1, read as the reverse complement.
CGGTGGAATCCGGGCTGTGCAAGTTCGGCGTGCTGCCCATCGAAAACAGCACGAACGGCTCCGTACGAACGGTTTATGAACTGCTGCAGAGAAAGCGTTTTTCCATCGTCCGCGGCACGACGCTGCACATAAGGCACGAGCTCATGGCAAAGCCGGGCACGAAGCTGGCCGATATTACGGAGATTTATTCACACGAACAGGCGATCGGCCAGTGCAGCCGTTATCTTTCGAGCCTGAACGGCAAAGTGAAGGTGATTCCCTGCGACAATACGGCCCTGGCCGCGAAGATGGTCGCTGAGGGCGCCAACCCGCAAGCGGCTGCGATCAGCTCGCACGCCTGCTCCGAGCTCTACGGCCTCGACGTGATCAACGACGACATTCAAAACAGCGACAACAATTATACGCGCTTTATCTGCATCGCGAAAAATCCCGTTATCTACGCCGGATCCAATAAGATCAGCCTGATTATGGACTGTAAGAACGAACCGGGCGCGTTGAATTCGATTTTATCCAAAATCGCGGCGTACGGCGTGAACACCAGCAAAATTGAGAGCTGCCCCGTTACGAAACGCAATTTCGAATTCATCTTCTTCTTCGATCTCGACGCATCTGTGCAGGAACCGGGCGTAGTGCCCATGCTCGCGGAGCTGGAACGCAACAGCGAGTTGTTCACGTTCCTCGGCAACTATTCGGTGGTTTGACGGTGGCGGCGCGCGTTTACGGACTGATCGGGCGAAAGCTGGGGCACAGCTATTCCGTGCCCATTCATCGCGCGCTCGGAAACGACGCTTACGAGCTCTTCGAACTGGAGCCGGAATCGCTTAAAAAGTTCCTCGAAAACGAAAATATCGGCGGGTTGAACGTGACCATACCGTATAAGCGGGACGTTATGGCGTATTGCGCGGAATTGGACGAAACCGCAAGCGAAATCGGCAGCGTCAATACGCTCGTGCGGCGTCCGGACGGCACGCTGAAAGGATATAATACCGACGCATACGGATTTCTGTATATGGCGCGGAGCAGAGGCATCTCGTTCGTAGGGAAAAAAGTCGTCATCTTCGGCAGCGGGGGTGCTTCGCTGACGGCGCGCTATGTCGCCGCTAAAAACGGCGCGCGGGAAATCGCGGTTATATCCCGCGGCGGAGAGGACAACTACGATAATCTCGGCAAACATGCAGATGCGGAAGTGCTCGTCAACGCGACCCCGGTAGGCATGTATCCTGCCTCGGACGCGATCCCCGTCGATCCCGCGCTGTTCCCGGAATGTACGGGCCTGTTGGAACTGGTCTACAACCCCCGCAGGACGCCCCTGCTGTTTCGCGCGCAGGAATTGGGGATACCTTGCTCGGATGGACTGCGCATGCTCACAGCGCAGGCGAAGGCGGCTGAAGAGCTGTTTTTTAAGCGGACAATCCCGGAGCGAGAAAACGAACGGATTTTAAGTCTTTTACTGCAAACGACGCAGAATATCGTTCTCATCGGCATGCCGGGCAGCGGCAAGAGCACGGTCGGCGCAGCACTGTCGAAATTGACGGGTCGCGCTTTGATCGACCTCGACGAGCAGATTGAACGTATGACGGGGCGTGCGATTCCGGAAATATTCGCCAAAAGCGGCGAGGGTGCTTTTCGCGAGTTGGAACGTGGTCAGGCGCGGCGCTGGGGCCGCGAGAGCGGGCTGATCCTCGTGACCGGCGGCGGCGTCGTCAAGGATGCGCGCAACTACCGCGCGCTGAAGCAAAACGGGCGCATCTATCAGATCGAGCGGGATATCAGACTGCTGCCGCGCGACAGACGGCCGCTTTCTGCGGACGCGGACCTCAATGAAATGCTGCGCGAGCGGGGGCCGCTCTATGAGCGTTTTCGGGATGCGCGCGTCGCAAACGACGCGTCGCTGGAGGAAGCCGCGCAAAAAATCTGGGCGGAATTCTGTGAGAACGTGGACTAAAGTATGAAACGGGGGTTGAAAAGATGAAAATTCTCGTGATCAACGGGCCGAACCTGAACCTGCTTGGATTGAGGGAACCTGAGATCTACGGCAGGCGCACCTATGCGGACCTTGTCGAACTGATCCGCGCGGAGGCTGGGACGCTCGGCGTCGAGGTGGAGTTCGTACAGAGCAACCACGAAGGGGCGCTGGTGGACGCGATTCAGGCGGCGTACGGCACGGCGGACGGCATCGTGATCAACCCGGGCGCGTATACGCATACGAGCGTCGCGCTTCTAGACGCGGTGAAAGCCGTCGGTGTGCCGACCGTGGAAGTGCATATCTCCGACCCCGACGCACGCGAAGAGTTCCGGCGCATTTCCTACGTCCGTGCCGCATGCGCTGCAAGCATCAAAGGGCACGGATTTGAAGGGTACCTCGAAGCGCTCCGCCTTTTACACGAGCGCGTATAACGAAGAAATAAAAACGCTTCCGGTTTTACCGGAAGCGTTTTTATTTGAGTGCGCGTTACTTGGAGGATTCGTACTGGATCGGATCCTTCGCCGTGACGCGCTTGACGAGCAGAAGCATCAGCAGGCCGACCACGAGGAAGAGCACGATGGAACCGATGGCCCAGTAGAGGCCGTTGTGTTCGGCGAGCGTCGCATTAAAACCGTGGTTGAGATACCAGTTGTTCATGCGGAACGATAGCGTCCCGAACACGAGCGGGCCGATAAACGTGGAGGTGCGTCCCGCGACCGAGAGGAAACCGTAGAACTCCGCCGTCTTAGCTGGCGGAGCGAGCTGGCTGACCATCGACCGGCTGACCGCCTGCGCGCCGGAAAGGGAGAAGCCGGCGAAGAAGCCGATGATGAAGAACGCAGTCAGGCTCTTGGCGAAGAACAGCACCGCAATGCAGCCGATGAGGATCACCAGCGAAATAATGATGGAATCCTTGCTGCTGACTTTGTCCGAAATCTTGCCAAACAGGAGCGCGCCGGCCGCGCCGGAAACCTGTATGATGATGACAAAGAGGATCAGCTGTATCTGCGTCATGCCGAACAGCGTCGCGCCGATGATGGCCGCAAAGTCCATCAGCATCATGATGCCGTCGTTGTATATGAGGAACGCGACGGTGTATTTGATGAACTCCTTATAGCTCTTGATGGAGCGGAACGTGTGCGCGAGGCGCTCGAATGCGACGCGGATATTCCCCTTTTCGGGGCGTCCTCCGGGATTATCGTCGATCTCCTTTAACCAGAGCAGGGTGGGGATGGACGAAAGCAGGTAAAAAGCCGCGGTGATGAGGTATGCGTAAGGAATGACGGAGTTTCCGATGAGCTGGATCGGCACGAGCACGATGATAAGCGCCGCGATGCCGCCAAGCATGCCGACCGCCCAGCCCTTGCCGGATACGGTGCCTATATTATCGGGTGTGGATACCGAAGTCAACAGAGCGTCGTAGAACACCTGCGCGCCGCGGTAGCCGATTTCGGCAAGTATAAAGAAGAGCATGCCGGTGACCACGTCTCCCTGGCGAACAAAAAACAGCAGCGCGGTGAATACGATGGATACGCCGGTAAACGCGAGTAAAAACGCCTTCTTCGATTTGGAGTAATCCGCTATTGTGCCGAGGATAGGCGACGCAATAGCGACGATTACGGCGGCGATGCCGACCGAAATGCCCCAAAGGCGCGTGCCTTCCGCACCGCCGACGACCGCGTTTTTAAAGTAAGCCGAGTATACGGCGAGGAGTATAACGGACGCGTAGGCGGAGTTACCGAAGTCATAGAAATACCAGGACCAGCGCGGGCGCTTGCCGGGATCTTTAATTTTCTGCTTCATGTTTTTCTCCTATAATAAATAAAAAATTCTGATTTGGGATGCGGGAGGGGATTCATCCCGAACGAATAAAAACGTTTTATATGAAAACTCCCGGTCATTACAAGCGGGATGCGGGAGAAAATACATCCCTTCGCGAAAAACCTATGTAAACTCCCTTTTTGCTATTGTACTCCTTTGTTTTCCCGCGGGCAATGCAGATTTCAACGTAACATTGTAAAACATAAAACATGCCTGTTAGCAGCAGGAATGTAAAAACTCCCCGGCTGTGATTCGGAGAGTTGCATACGCGATACGTTCGCACCAGCCGACAACCGTTATGATTGCGGCGCTTCGCCGCCCTTTTTGTCAAACGCGCTTGTGACAGCATCCTTGACGTCGTCGGCGGCATCTTTTACCTTTTGCGTGACGACAGGAGCCTTTTCCCTGACGGTGGCCGCCGTGTCCTGATAGACCTCGACCGCGGCTTTTTTCACTTCCTCGAAGTAATCCTTTGCGTCGACTTTGCCATCCCCGTTTACGTCCTGCACGCCGTCGGGGTTGTTTTCCTTTACCTTATCCGCGACCCTGACCGCGGCGACGGTCGCGCCTGCGGTTACGCCGATGCCCAGAAGCTTTCTTAAAAAACCCACGGTGGTATCCTCCTCTTTTTTATTATTATAGACAATTCTTTTTACGCACGCAATATGGCTGCCGTAACGCTGCGCAAACCCGCCCGCATAGGAAAAAGGAACCGGGCGATTTCGTCCGGTTCCCGAATGTCAAACAAGTTGACTGCTTTTTTGTTACTGTCCGAAAAGCGCGAGCAGTACGCCTGCCGCAACGGCGGAGCCGATGACGCCGGCTACGTTCGGGCCGATGGCGTGCATGAGCAGGAAGTTCTTCCGGTTCGCCCGCTGGCCTTCCATATGGGCGACGCGCGCTGCCATTGGAACGGCGGAGACGCCAGCCGAACCGATCAGCGGGTTCACCTTGCCGCCGGTGATCGCGTACATGAGCTTGCCGAGCAGCAGTCCGCCGACGGTGCTGAACATGAACGCGACGAGGCCGAGTCCGATGATCATGAGCGTTTGGGGCCGCAGGAACGTTTCAGCCGAGGCCGTCGCGCCGACGGTTACGCCGAGGAATATGGTGACGATGTTGATCAGCGCGTTTTGCGCGGTATCCGACAGGCGTTCTACGACGCCGCACTCGCGGAAGAGGTTGCCGAGCATCAGCATGCCGATCAGCGGTGCGACCGCCGGAAGCAGGAGGATGCAGAGGATCGAAACGATGATCGGGAATGTGACCTTTTCCAGTTTCGAAACGGGGCGAAGCTGAACCATCGGCGTCTCGCGTTCTTTTTTCGTCGTCATCATGCGCATGATCGGCGGCTGAATGATCGGAATCAGCGCCATATAGGAGTACGCGGCGATGGCGATGGCAGGCAGCAGATCCGGCGCAAGGCGTGAGGTCAGGTAGATAGCCGTCGGGCCGTCCGCGCCGCCGATGATGGCGATGGAAGCCGCCTCGACCGGTGTAAAGTTGAGCGCTGTGGATATGACGAACGCAGCGGCGACGCCGAATTGCGCGCCGGCGCCCAGCAGCAGGCTGCTGGGTCGGGCGATCAGCGGGCCGAAGTCCGTCATGGCTCCGAGGCCGAGGAAGATCAGCGACGGGTAAATGCCGAGTTTCACACCCTGATAGAGGTAATACAGCAGTCCGCCGGGTGAGGAATCCGTTCCGCCTTCCATCAATCCTGTAAGCGGCAGATTGGAAAGAAGCATGCCGAACGCGATCGGTAAAAGCAGCAGCGGTTCGAACTTGCGAACGATCGCGAGGTAGATCAAAACCAGCGCGATGGCGATCATGACAATGTGCTGCCAGTTCATCGAAGAAAAGCCGGACGTGCTCCAGAGGTTTTTTAAAGCGTCGATCAATAACATCGTATTCTCCTTTTTGATTCAACCTGGATCTTTTACTGCGCGGCTTTTTTGCGCTTAGCCGCGTGCTGCGTGGTCTCTACGATCAGAGAGGACAGCGTGATGAACAGATACAGTGTGAACAATGCGAAAAATACGACGCACATAATGAACAGGGCGATGAGCAGACTTTCACTAAATGGCATGGAAATGACCTCCCTTACAAATGCTGAGCCGATGCTGCATTGCACCGGCGCATGCTAAAATACAAGATAAATCCGGAACCGTTACCGCCGTCGTGTGATGTGATGCGGTACGCTATAAAAACTACAGCGGAAACGAACAAAATTCAGGGTCAACTATAAAGTATTCCGGCCGTTTTGTCAATCCACTGTTCGCCGGAAAGCTGATGGGTTTCAGTAATTATATCTTTTTCCAGCGGCAAAAAGTGGCGCTGTCGAGCCATAAATAGGCATCGAACGACCGACGGCGGAAGTATAGTGTTGATATCAAATATACCATGTGTAGTATTATTGAGCGGTATTGATAAGTTTAGTAATATAAAATGCAGGCATACCAAGAGCTGCGGGAGCATCGCAGCCGGATTGACGCTGCGCATTCCTGCTACGTTGTGCTTTTTGAGGACAGATAATACAGCGGAATTGCGAGCAGCTGCGCGCCTGCAGAAACCGCTATCATCGCCGGGATGCTCCAGTCGTACAGCGCGCCGAGCAGCCAGCTGCCCAAAAACCAGAACACCCCGAATACAAACTCGAAAACTCCGTAACCCGTGGCGCGGCTGGATTTGGGGACGATGCTCGCCACCGCCGCCTTGAGGATGGACTCCTGCGCGCCCATCCCGACACCCCACATGGCGATGCCGGCGAGCAGCGCCGCGTCGCTCTTCAACCCGAAGACAAGCAGTGCGAACGGCGCCGACAGCGCGGTAGAGTATATGAGCGCCCGGACGCCTTTTTTATCATATAGAAGACCGAAGAACATAGCCGAGGCGGCGTCCACCAGCATCGCGCCGGCGTAGAGAAGCGGCAGCGTGCCGCTGCTGACAAGCGAAGTAGTCTCCGAAAGCCCCGCCGCCATGCCGTCAACCGTTCGGGAAACATGCATGATGATGAGCGAATAATCGATAAAGCCGAACGCAAACAGGCTGATGCCCGCGAGATAGAGCAAGAATTTACGGTTGACTTTAAGCGGCACATACGCGGTGGGTTCCGGCTCGAAACGTTCGGGGTTTGGAAACTTTCGCTTTGTGACGAAGAGCATCACGATGGTTGCGATAGCGGGAACAATCAAGAGCGCAAAACAGAACGAATACCGGCTGAGCATTGACCCGTCCGTTTTGAACAAAAGCGCAAGGTAGAGCATGACGGGGCCGAGAAACGCGCCGATCTGATCCAACGCTTCCTGAATGGCGAAGCTCTTTCCGATTCCTTCCTGCGTGGCGGCAAACGAGAGCAGCGTGCTCTTGGCGGGTTTTTTGATTGCTTTTCCGATTCGTTCGACGATGATAAGCGCACCCGCGAATATCCAGCCGTGTTCGCCTGCCAGCGCCAGGGCGGGAACGGCGAGCACGTCCACTGTGTATCCGACGATGGTGATCAGCCAGTAGCGCCCGGTGCGATCCGCCAGCTTGCCGAACAGGAAACGCAGCGAATAACCGACCAGCTCGCCGAGCCCGGATACGAAACCGATGGTCGCCGCGGACGCGCCGAGCAGCGCAAGATATGCACCGCGAATGCTCGCCGCACCTTCGTGCGTCATGTCGGAAAGCAGGCTCACGACGCTGAAAAGCAGAATAAACGTCATGGCGGGGGTGAGGGAGCGGAAAGTTTTCTTCATCGTTACGCGCCTTAAAGTAGTATTTACTATAAATATTTTAATCGTACGGCTGGCGCAACGTCAATCATTCGGAGCGCTTTACTGGGTAAAATTCCAAAACCATCAATCTTATAACAATGTGACTTGACAAAACAGGCGATTGTGTTACGGTGATATTGTATGCAGTTTTGTATTACACGGATGAACAGGATAGATCAATTCCAGGAAAGAAGTTGTGTATTTACACAAATGAACAGGATAGACCAATTCTAAGAAAGAAGAGGAATTGTTTACATGAGCAAACAAACGATTACCAAGATTCAGGCGAGGGAAATACTGGATTCCCGCGGAAATCCGACCATTGAAGCGGAGGTGACGACGAGCGGCGGCGTCACCGGATGGGCAGCCGTGCCTTCAGGCGCATCCACAGGCGCTTACGAAGCGTTGGAACTCAGGGACGGCGACAAGGGGCGCTATCAGGGCAAGGGCGTACAAAAAGCAGTCAAGAACGTGCGCGAAAAGATCGCGCCGGTCGTCATCGGAATGGACGTGACGCGTCAACGCGAGATTGACTACGCCATGCTCGCCGCCGACGGCACGCCGGACAAGAGCAAAATCGGCGCAAACGGCATACTTGCCGTATCGCTCGCCGCGGCGAAAGCTGCGGCGCAGTCTCTTGAACTGCCGCTTTACCGCTATATCGGCGGGGTCAACGCACATGTGCTGCCCGTACCGATGATGAACGTCATCAACGGCGGAAAACACGCGGACAACAACATTTCCAGCCAGGAATTCATGATTATGCCAGTCGGCGCGCCGACATTCGCAGAGGGCCTCCGCTGGGGCACGGATGTATTCCATACGCTCAAGGGGATACTCAAGAAGAAGGGGCTGAGCACCTCCGTCGGCGACGAAGGCGGTTTTGCGCCCAATCTATCCGGCGAGGAGGAAGCGCTGGAGACGCTCCTGGAGGCGATCTCGAAAGCGGGATTTACACCCGGTAAGGATTTCATGCTCGCTATGGACGCGGCCTCGACCGAGATGTTCGACGAGGCGAAGAAAGCCGGAAAGGACGGCGGTTATCTCTTCTGGAAGACGGGCGCGCTGAAAACCCGCGACCAGATGATCCGCTACTGGCAGGATCTGGCCGATAAATACCCGATCATCTCGTTGGAGGATGCCCTCGCCGAGGAGGATTGGGACGGCTGGAACGCACTCACCAAGGCTCTGGGGGACAAGATACAGCTCGTAGGAGACGACCTGCTTGTAACGAACACGAAGCGCCTTGCGCGCTGCATTGAGGAACGGGACGCGAACTCCATTTTGATCAAGGTCAACCAGATTGGCAGCCTGACGGAGACGCTGGAAGCCATCGAGATGGCACAACGCGCGGGATATACGGCGGTTACTTCGCACCGCTCCGGCGAGACCGAGGATACGACGATTGCGGATATTTCGGTAGCGACAAATTCGGGCCAGATCAAGACCGGCGCGCCATCGCGTACGGATCGCGTCGCGAAATACAACCGCCTGCTTCGCATCGAAGAAGAGCTTGGCGCGGCGGCGACCTATGCCGGAAAGAACGCATTTGGAAAGATCGGTAAGCAAATCAAATAGAAGACGGTTTATATATCTTGACGTTTTATGAATCCGCTGATAACTGAGCAAAACAAAGAAAAGAGACGCATTGCTGCGTCTCTTTTGTCTGGTTCGGGTCAGTGTGCTTATACTTCCTGCTTACCCTTTTGGAATCCGAGGGCGATCACCGCAATCTGAACGACTGCGATACCTGCCATGAGGATTGTCCACTGGTCGGTCAGTACCATCGGGTTGTTCATGTCCTCTGTCAGGAGGAACGCTACGACGGCTCCGATCGCCGGGATCAGCGTCAACCAGCGGAATGTCTTGTGCCGCTTCTTCAGCTCGACTTCACGGTTCTTTTTCAGCAACGTGAAGATCGAGACGATGGCAAGCGCGGTCACGATCGTGAGGATCAGGTTCAGGAGCGCCCAGGTCGGACCGGCGAGAGGCGTCGGTTCGTCGGGAATCTCCTCGGCGCGCAGCGTCTCCTGCGTGAGCGATCCGTAGATGGTCAGATTGCCTTCAGGCATGGTCGCCGGGATTGCCGTTGCCCAACCGTCGAAGGTGTATCCTTCCTGTTCCGGATCTGCCGGGACAGGAACCGCATCGCCGTATGCCAGACCGCCGTAGGTTTCAAACGGTGTTTCGCCGTCAAGTCCTTCCAGCGTTCCGCCCGTTACCATATAGGTGACGGTGTAGAAGATCTGCTCCCACTGTGCGTAGAAGTTGACCTGCAGGGTGGGCATGATGAATGTGTTGCCCGGCTGCTGTACGACAGGGCCGGTAGGAGTCGTGCTCCAGCCGATGAACTGATATCCAGCTCTCGTGAACGTGTTTGCGTCGACCGTTACCACAGACAGCGTTGCGTGCAGGCCCTCGGTATAATCGACGCCGTCACCGCCGTTGGCGTGGTAGTTCACCGGTGACAGGTCAGCGACCCAGTTTGCAGTGAGCGTTACGCCGTTAGCGGGCATTATGAAGACGGCGCCCGGCGCATAGGTTTGCGCCGTACCGGTGACGTTTGAGGTCCCCCAGTTAACGAAGGTGAACCCTGCGCGAACCGGTATGGCTCCGGATACGACGAACGGTGTTCCGAAGAGTACCGCCGGCGCATTCGCGGGCATGTTGGTTACGGCATCTGCCGTTCCGGTACCGTAATTCACCGGGAAGGGAGCCGGCACCCAAGTTGCCGTGAAGGTCTTGTCTTCCGTAGAGCCGTTCGGGATGGTATCAGTCGGGAGCCATCCGGTGAATATAAATCCAAGGAATGTTGGATCTTCCAGCGTAATCGTCGGGCTCACAACGGTGTAGGTCGCCGGGTTGTCAAGGTGGTTCGTTCCGCCGTTGAGTACGTACGTGATGTTGTACTCGATCGGGTCGGACCATGTGGCCGTGAACGTCTTATCGCCGGTGGAACCCAGCGCAATGTTGTTCTCCGGCAGCCAGCCGAGGAAGGTGTAACCGTCCTTGGTCGGGTCGCCCAGCGTGATCTCGTCTTCAACGGTGTAGGTCGCCGGGTTGTCAAGGTGGTTCGTTCCGCCGTTGAGTACGTACGTGATGTTGTACTCGATCGGGTCGGACCATGTGGCCGTGAACGTCTTATCGCCGGTGGAACCCAGCGCAATGCTGTTCTGCGGCAGCCAGCCGAGGAAGGTGTAACCGTCCTTGGTCGGGTCGCCCAGCGTGATCTCGTCTTCAACGGTGTAGGTCGCCGGGTTGTCAAGGTGGTTCGTTCCGCCGTTGAGTACGTACGTGATGTTGTACTCGATCGGGTCGGACCATGTGGCCGTGAACGTCTTATCGCCGGTGGAACCCAGCGCAATGTTGTTCTCCGGCAGCCAGCCGAGGAAGGTGTAACCGTCCTTGGTCGGGTCGCCCAGCGTGATCGAGTCTTCAACGGTGTAGGTCGCCGGGTTGTCAAGGTGGTTCGTTCCGCCGTTGAGTACGTACGTGATGTTGTACTCGATCGGGTCGGACCATGTGGCCGTGAACGTCTTATCGCCGGTGGAACCCAGCGCAATGTTGTTCTCCGGCAGCCAGCCGAGGAAGGTGTAACCGTCCTTGGTCGGGTCGCCCAGCGTGATCTCGTCTTCAACGGTGTAGGTCGCCGGGTTGTCAAGGTGGTTCGTTCCGCCGTTGAGTACGTACGTGATGTTGTACTCGATCGGGTCGGACCATGTGGCCGTGAACGTCTTATCGCCGGTGGAACCCAGCGCAATGTTGTTCTCCGGCAGCCAGCCGAGGAAGGTGTAACCGTCCTTGGTCGGGTCGCCCAGCGTGATCGAGTCTTCAACGGTGTAGGTCGCCGGGTTGTCAAGGTGGTTCGTTCCGCCGTTGAGTACGTACGTGATGTTGTACTCGATCGGGTCGGACCATGTGGCCGTGAACGTCTTATCGCCGGTGGAACCCAGCGCAATGTTGTTCTCCGGCAGCCAGCCGAGGAAGGTGTAACCGTCCTTGGTCGGGTCGCCCAGCGTGATCTCGTCTTCAACGGTGTAGGTCGCCGGGTTGTCAAGGTGGTTCGTTCCGCCGTTGAGTACGTACGTGATGTTGTACTCGATCGGGTCGGACCATGTGGCCGTGAACGTCTTATCGCCGGTGGAACCCAGCGCAATGCTGTTCTGCGGCAGCCAGCCGAGGAAGGTGTAACCGTCCTTGGTCGGGTCGCCCAGCGTGATCTCGTCTTCAACGGTGTAGGTCGCCGGGTTGTCAAGGTGGTTCGTTCCGCCGTTGAGTACGTACGTGATGTTGTACTCGATCGGGTCGGACCATGTGGCCGTGAACGTCTTATCGCCGGTGGAACCCAGCGCAATGTTGTTCTCCGGCAGCCAGCCGAGGAAGGTGTAACCGTCCTTGGTCGGGTCGCCCAGCGTGATCGAGTCTTCAACGGTGTAGGTCGCCGGGTTGTCAAGGTGGTTCGTTCCGCCGTTGAGTACGTACGTGATGTTGTACTCGATCGGGTCGGACCATGTGGCCGTGAACGTCTTATCGCCGGTGGAACCCAGCGCAATGTTGTTCTCCGGCAGCCAGCCGAGGAAGGTGTAACCGTCCTTGGTCGGGTCGCCCAGCGTGATCTCGTCTTCAACGGTGTAGGTCGCCGGGTTGTCAAGGTGGTTCGTTCCGCCGTTGAGTACGTACGTGATGTTGTACTCGATCGGGTCGGACCATGTGGCCGTGAACGTCTTATCGCCGGTGGAACCCAGCGCAATGTTGTTCTCCGGCAGCCAGCCGAGGAAGGTGTAACCGTCCTTGGTCGGGTCGCCCAGCGTGATCTCGTCTTCAACGGTGTAGGTCGCCGGGTTGTCAAGGTGGTTCGTTCCGCCGTTGAGTACGTACGTGATGTTGTACTCGATCGGGTCGGACCATGTGGCCGTGAACGTCTTATCGCCGGTGGAACCCAGCGCAATGCTGTTCTGCGGCAGCCAGCCGAGGAAGGTGTAACCGTCCTTGGTCGGGTCGCCCAGCGTGATCTCGTCTTCAACGGTGTAGGTCGCCGGGTTGTCAAGGTGGTTCGTTCCGCCGTTGAGTACGTACGTGATGTTGTACTCGATCGGGTCGGACCATGTGGCCGTGAACGTCTTATCGCCGGTGGAACCCAGCGCAATGTTGTTCTCCGGCAGCCAGCCGAGGAAGGTGTAACCGTCCTTGGTCGGGTCGCCCAGCGTGATCTCGTCTTCAACGGTGTAGGTCGCCGGGTTGTCAAGGTGGTTCGTTCCGCCGTTGAGTACGTACGTGATGTTGTATATGATTGCGTCGGACCAGACGGCGTAGAGCGTGATATCAGCCGCGTCAAAGGTTACGTCTTCCGTACCTCCCAAGGTATAGGTAGGAGTCGTGGCGGTGGGACTCTGCGACCAGCCGAGGAAGTCGTATCCTGCGAGAACCGGTTCGGGCGAGAATTGAATGTCCGCCACTTCGCCAATGACATAGTCGTTGGTGTCGCTCAGAGAGGTCGTGCCGCCGTTGCCATTGTAGAAGAGCGAGTAAGTATCGGTTGCCCATACAGCGTACAGCGTAACGTCACTCGAACCCATTGTAAACGTGCTTGTTCCGCCGGAAGTATACATGGGGCTGGTGGCAGTAGAACTCGTTGACCAGCCGAGGAAAGTGTGTCCTGCGTATACCGGCAGATGATTGAACAGGACGGTTACGAGGTCTCCGCTGATATAGAGGTTGCTGTCGGTCGGAACTGTTCCGCCGGCGCCTTCGTTATTTGCATCATAATATACATGATGCTGTGCCGCCCATACCGCATAGAGACTGACGTTGCTCGATCCCATAGTGAACGAGGTTGTACCACCAGAAGTATAGGTAGGCGTTGTGGCGGAGGAACTCTGCGACCAGCCGAGGAATTCGAATCCAGCGCGGGTCGGTTCAGGCGAGAACAGAACCGTTACTACATCGCCAGCGGCATATTCATTACCGTCTGTAGGTACTGGATCCGTACCGCCATTGGCGTAGTAAGTGACCGTATAGGTGTCATCCGCCCACTGCGCATAGAGCGTTAGATTGCCGATAATGGAATATGTTCCGCCAACTGCGTAATCAGTGCCGTATCCGTCATCTTGGGTATTCCAGCCTGTGAAATGCTGGCCGGCTGGCGGGGTGAAGGTGTTGGCGAGCACGGTGAATGTCGCGTCTTCAGCATAAGGGCTGTTGGGGTCTGTCATCGTACCCGTGCCGCCGTTGGAGTTGTAGGTAATCGTATATGTAGTGTTGTTAGGCGGTGCCTTTAAGACGACATCAACAATATAAGAATATGATGTGCTGCTGATCGTGGGCACAAGACCTGCGGTGCCGTTTCGGACCAAATCCGATGCGGTATAATCCGTAGTTTTCCAACCTAAGGTGTAGTTTGTTTGTGCCTGTAACGAATTTACCAGCGGCATATTGGAACCCGTATAGTACGAGGTCAAGGTTGCATAGTCAACATACTTGTCAATTTGTTGAACAAGCGTTTCCGCGCTCCCTTGCTTATAATAGACGTTGATATGAACATGATAGGATACGTATGTAACCGTAACCGTTAGGCCAGCGGCAGACATTGTACCGGTGACAGTTGCCTGATCGGGGAAGTAGTGGGTAACGGATGGCGACGCGACACTGTATGTTTCGCCGTCTATAAACTCACCGGTGTACTGTGACGCAGCCGTCGAGCCGTCGGCGTATTCGTAGTTGATCGTAAGCGTATACGTCGGGTGGTAGACCACCGTGACCTCTACATTGCCCGCAGGCATCGTACCGCTGACGACTGCCTGGTCGGGTTTGAAGCCGGTTACATCAGGAGAAGTGACACTGTACGATGCGCCTTCTATTAATTCTTCTGTGTATTGCGGCGCTGCTTCGGTAGTGTCCTCATACTGATAGTAAACCGTCAGCGTATAGAGCGGATGGTAAACCACCGTAACTTCTACATCTGCGGCGGCTATCGTTCCGCTGACGGTTGCCGGATCTGGCTGGAATCCGGAGATGGTCGGCGAATCGACGCTGTAACTTGAGCCGTCCGCCAATTCGGATTCCACATAGGAGGGTGCTGCTTCGGTACCGTCCTCATATTGATAGTGGATTGTTAAAGTGTAAGAAGTTTCAACTATACCCAACGAATAAGATGGGAATAGAGTGAGAATCATCATGACGCTTAACATCATGCTGATTATTTTGAAGATACGCGAGTTTTTCATGTGAATGCCCCCTTCTTTTTGAAGCCACGCGTTAATATATCCTACGAGATATAACTATTATAGGAAACGATTATTACATTTGAGTGTTTTTTCGGGCTTTTATGAACTTTTTTTTAATAAATTTCTCCTGATTTTTCACTTTTTTTTAGTCGATTTCGCTAAAATCGGTTTTTTTGTTACATAGCCGTTGCTTTTTATAGGCCGAAGGTTGCTATAACCGGGCTTATCCGGCGATAAGCGACCGTATGAATGAGAATTTGGGAATAAAAACAGCGAAACAGATAAAAATTGCTTGTGAATTATCGGTATAACGCGTAGTTGATTACTGAAAATTACAATTACATCACATATTTTATGTAAACTTGATAAGTCCAGAGTAATTATGGATTAGAAAAAAACATGAAAATGAAACCCCGAAAACGCGGATTTTTCATGAAATGTAATAATACAGGTTTTGTTTGGCGGACGCTAAAAAACGACACAACCAGTAAATACCATGCATGGTACTTACAATCTCTGTTTGACGAGTTGATTTTTCAGCAAATGAAACGAGGAAGGCAACGCTTCAGAGCAATATGTCCGGTTATCTTCAGAAGTTTGTATATACGATAATTATGGAAAAACGTAAGTTACCGGCTGATCAGTTTGCGCAGTAACGGCACTTTGATTTGAACCGCGCTTTCCGGGCAGAGTTCCTGGCAGCAATAACACCGGATGCACCGATCGTATCGATACGACGGGGGATTGCTCTTGTTTCCGTCATGCCAGTTAACCGCTTTTGGATCAACTGGGCACATATTCACGCATATGCCGCACTTCACGCAACGATTCTGAACGATATAAGGCTTTGGCGTGAGCAGGCTTTTGATCAGGTTTGAGCTGTTTTTACGGTCCTGTGGATGAGAGGGGGCGCGGTCAACATTGAAATCCGCCGCAACGAAATCCTCAAGGGCGTCTCCGAGGAGTTGAATATCCTCTGCCAGATACGTTCCAAGGCCCATTTCCAGACCGGCTTTGTTCGTCATCACAAGAGAAGGCTCCAGACCCATCAGGCGGCACATCGTTGCGTCAAGCGCAACAGGATCGTCGGAAAACAGCAAGACGTTCATCGATTTTGGCGTTCCTCCGCGCGGTCCGTTGCCTTCCATAGCCATAATACCATCCATGGTATATAATTTCGGGCGAATATAAGCGTTCAGATCGACCAGCATTTTCGCAAAATTGTACGCGTTCGGCACTTTCACATGAAATTCGCTTTTCAGTCCGCCCGGAACGCAGCCGAATTGATTTTTGACCGCGCCCGTCACCCTTTGAAATCCGTGCGTTTTCATCTTCGGAAGGCTGATCAGACCGTCGTTTTGCAGCACCGCGTTTGCGATGGTGAATTTTTTGTTTTGGCGGCCTTCGGCAAAGTAGACTTCCTGGCCATGTTTGAAGTCCGCAAGCGATAGATGCAACTCCTCCGCAACCGCCGACAAACCAGTCCGTTTTGCGGCGCTTTCCGGAGAGTGAAACGCCGGGGAGTCGCCGTAGGACAGTTTTGCGCCCGCTTCCATCAGAACTTCGGAGACGGCGCGAAAAACGGAAGGGTGTGTGGTGACGCATTTTTCAGGCGGATCCGGCGTGAGCCAGTTCGGCTTGAGCAGTATTTTTTCGCCGGGGTGAACGAACGAAGAGGCGCCGCCAAGCAGATCAAACCCGCGCCTGACCGCTGCTCGCACCTCCGTCAGATCGTATGAAAAGCAGGATATAATTGCGACTTTCGACATTGACAGACTCCTTACCAATTGAAGTTCGTGTTACAAACGGAGCATGGCCAGCGTATGTGTTCATCTTTGGTAGAAATCAAAACGGCACCCGTATCTGCGATACACGCACGACCGAGGTGCCTTCAAAAGCGATTTATAGAATATTAAAGTTCTCCGGCGCTCAGACCGAGCGTGTTGATCACATGACGGATGTGGATGCTCATAGAGCTCTTAGCGCCCGCCCCGTCGCGAAGGCGCAGAAAGCTGCACATATCCTGATTATCATGGATGACGATATTCTCAAGCGCCTCCGTATTTTCCGCCATCTCCATAGCCTCGGTAACGGCGGCGTTGATGATCGGAAACATGCGGATGATAAATTCATTATGCGAAGCGGCGGCGATCATCTCGTGAAAGCGTTGATCCTCGTCCGGCCAGTTGCCGTTTGTCCTGACGAGCCGTTCGACGTACTGCGCCTGATCGAGAATGTCCTGCAGCTCCTCCTCCGTCGCGCGAAAACACGCGAGCATGATGCACTGCGGTTCGAACATGAGGCGTATTTCATACATATCCGCCAACCGCGCGTGGCTCAATATGCCGATGTCGTATTTGTTGAACAGAGCAAGGTCGTCGCTGATAAACGTTCCGCGGCCGCGCTGCACGTTCAGAATGCCCTGCGCAATCAGATAACGCACCGCTTCGCGCAGCGTCGTCCGGCTCACGCCAAGGCTTAATGAGAGTTCGTTTTCGTTCGGCAGCTTTTCACCAGGCACGAATTGTTTCTGCAGAACGATCCTGTTGTACAGCTCGTTTGCCGTGCGCTCCGAAAGGCTTTTATTGTCGCCGACCATATTGATAGCCCTCGCCGTAAAATAATTACACACATCATACATCATATATTTTCCACTGACAAGCAAATAAGGCTTTCTGCTGTTGACATCATACCACTATTTTAGTAGTATGATGTCGTAGAACAGATCATACATCCTACAACAAGTGGTTCCGAAGGAGGTCGTTTTGCCCTCCGCCCGAACGGGAAACCTGTCTTATCATCCTATATTATCAACGGAAAGGACGCATGCTCTCATGGCGTACCGCATCCTGGCGATCAATCCCGGTTCCTCTTCGACCAAGCTGGCAGTATACGATGACGACGTCGCGTTGTTTGAAGCGACCGTTGAACACAACGGCAGCGTGATTGTGTATAGTGTGGACCCGGAAGGCGCGATCGCGCTGCGCATGAGGGCCATCACGCACGCGTTTGAAGAGAACGGAATATCCTTTGAATCTCTGGACGCGGTCATTGGTCGCGGCGGCATGCTCCGCCCGATTCCCAGCGGTACTTATCGCGTCAATAAAAACATGCTGGACGATTTGACATCCTGCAGATATGGCGACCATGCTTCGAATATGGGCGCGATGCTGGCAAACGATATTGCAAAGACATATGGCATACCTGCCTATATCGCAGACCCCGTCGTGACCGACGAGCTTTGCGACCTTGCGCGGCTGTCCGGCCACCCGGATATCAGCCGCGTTTCCGTTTTTCACGCGCTCAACCAGAAGGCGAAAGCGCGGCGTTACTGCGCAGAACGCGGGCTGAAATACAACGAAATCAACCTGATCATCGCGCATGTCGGAGGCGGAGCGACCGTCGGAGCGCATGAAAAAGGCCGCGTGATCGACGTTAACGACGGATTGGGCGGAGACGGGCCGTACAGCGCACAGCGCTGCGGCGGCTTGCCGACCAGAGGCGTGCTACAGTTTTGCGAGAAAAAGCATTTACCGGCGAAAGCGATGATTCGCGAACTCAATACCAAGGGCGGGCTGATTGCATACTGCGGAACGGACGACGGAAAGGACATCAGCCGCCGCGCGCAGAGCGGGGATGAAAAAGCGCTGCTCGTTATGGAAGGCATGGCGTACCAGACCGCCAAGGAGATCGGCGCCTGCGCCGCCGTGCTGAAAGGCGACGTACAGGCGATAATCCTTACCGGCGGGTTTGCGCACGACAAGATGTTTACCGAATGGATTACAGCGCGGACGTCGTTTATCGCCGAGGTTGTCGTAATGGCAGGCGAGGACGAACAAAGGGCGCTCAGCGAAGCGGCGCTGCGCGTGCTCACCGGCGAAGAGCAGCCGCTGGAATACTGACTAACAATTTGCCGGGTATTAGGCATTCGGTTTCAAACAGGACGGTAGAGGATATGGAGCAGCACCTGACCATCGTGACGGGTCACTACGGCAGCGGCAAGACGGAGTTTGCAATCAACCTTGCGTTCCGGCTGGCAAAAGAGGGGAAGCAAGTGACGCTTGCCGACCTCGATATCGTAAATCCGTATTTCTGCTCGCGCGAGCGAAAAGATATCCTCACCGCCGCCGGCATACGCGTAATCTCGTCTATGGTGGGCGGCGTGGACGTGCCGGCGGTCAGCCCCGACGTATACGCGCTTTTGGAAGAAGGCGTTTGCGGCGTTATGGACGTCGGCGGGGACGCGATCGGCGCGCTGGCGCTCGGACGGTATGCGGCAAAGATCCGGCAGATCAATCACGAGCTACTATGCGTGGTAAATTTCAACCGGCCGGAGACCAATACAGTTGTCAAGGCGGAACAGTATCTGCGCCAGATCGAATACAGCGCAAAACTCAGAGTAACCGGATTGGTCGGCAATACGCATCTGGAACGGTATACTACCACGCATGATATATTGCGCGGCGCGGCGCTTTTAGATCAGCTTTCCGAATCGACGGGTGTCAAGGTGAAATTCCACGCGTATGAGAAGCGGTTTTCCGGGAAGGTGGATCTGCCGGAGGAAACGCGCTTTGAGATGCGTCTGTATATGAAAAAACCATGGGAAAACGAATCAAAGGCAGCAAAGGAGTGATCCGATTTGGCGGGTACCGTCACATTTATTGAGGAACGTTGCAAGGGATGCGAACTGTGCATGTCCGTATGCCCCAAACACATTATCGTTATGCGGGAGACGACGAACTCCAGGGGCTACCACCCCGCGGCGGTGGAGCGCATGGAGGAGTGCACGGGCTGCGCAAGCTGCGCGAAGATGTGCCCCGACAGCGTGATCACTGTGGAGAGGAGATAGACCGATGGCAAAAGAGCTTTGGAAAGGCAACGAGGCGGTTGCCGAAGCGGCGATCCGCGCGGGCTGCCGATATTTTTTCGGATATCCGATCACTCCACAAAACGAAGTGCCGGAATATTTTTCCCGCCACATGCCGGAGCACGGCGGCTGCTATGTACAGGCGGAGAGCGAAGTTGCCGCCATCAATATGGTATACGGCGCTGCAGGCAGCGGTGCGCGCGTCATGACGTCCTCTTCGTCTCCCGGCATCAGCCTCAAACAGGAGGGCATCTCCTATATCGCGGGAGCGGAACTTCCCGCCGTCATCGTCAACATGATGCGCGGCGGGCCGGGTCTCGGCAGCATCGCGCCGGCGCAGGCCGATTATTTCCAGGCCACGCGCGGAGGGGGCAACGGCGATTACCGAACGGTCGTGCTCGCGCCCGCAACGGTGCAGGAGCTGACCGATTTAACGCAGGAGGCGTTCGACATCGCGGATGAATATCGAATCCCCGTGCTCATAGCCGCGGACGGTATGATCGGGCAGATGATGGAAGCCATCGAGTGGAAAAAGCCGAAACCGCGAAAACTGCCCCCGAAAGACTGGGCGACCGACGGGACGAAGGGAAAGAGGCCGCATAACATCGTCAACTCCCTGTTCATCGACCCGAAGGCCTGCTCGGATCACAACCAGAGACTGCAGCAGAAGCACGAGCGGATTATGCAAAACGAAGTCCGGTTTGACGAGTTTAAGACAAACGACGCGGAGATCCTGTTTGCGGCGTACGGCACTACGGCGCGCATCTGCCGCGCCGCGGCGCTCAAACTCCGAAAAGAAGGGATAAAAGCGGGCGTGTTCCGGCCGGTCACGCTCTGGCCGTTTCCGGAAGAAGCGCTGCACAAACGCGCCGCGCAGGAGAGCGTGAAAGCCGTCGTCTGCGTGGAGATGAGCATGGGTCAGATGATCGACGACGTAAAGATCTCGGTCAACGGAGTAAAACCGGTCTATTTCGTTGGAACGGGCGGCGGAACCATCCCGACGCCGGAAGAGGCGGCCGCAGAAGCGCGCCGTGCGCTCAAGGAGGTGGGAAAATGAGCATCGTATACCAGCGCTCGAAAGGGCTGACGGATGTTGAGATGCATTACTGCCCCGGCTGCACGCACGGCGTGGCGCACAAGCTGGTTGCGGAGACGATGGAGGAACTGGATATCATCGGATCCACGGTCGGCGTGGCTTCGGTGGGATGCTCGGCGTTTGCCTATAACTATTTTTCCTGCGATATGCAGCAGGCGGCGCACGGGCGGGCGCCCGCGGTCGCAACGGGCATCAAGCGCGTGCATCCGGAATGCGCGGTCTTCACTTATCAGGGAGACGGCGACCTCGCCGCGATCGGCACAGCCGAAATCGTGCATGCCGCCATGCGGGGCGAGAAGATCACGGCGATCTTTATCAACAACGCCATCTACGGCATGACCGGCGGCCAGATGGCGCCGACGACGCTGCTCGGGCAGAAGACGACCACTTCGCCGCTCGGACGGCAAAAGGAACAATACGGTTCTCCGATACGCGTGGTGGAGATGCTCTCCACGCTGGAGGGATGCGCGTATGCCGAACGCGTCACCGTTGCGGATCCGGCGAACATCGCGAAGGCGAAGCGGGCGGTCAAAAAGGCGTTTGAACTGCAGCTCGCGGGCGCGGGTTTTACGATCGTGGAAATCCTCTCCACCTGTCCGACCAACTGGGGGCTGACCCCGATCGAGGCGGTCGGCTGGCTGAAGGAGAATCTGCTGCCCTATTATCCACTGGGCGTATATGCAAACAGAGCGGAGGAGAAGTAACATGACGCATGAAGTGATTATTTCTGGATTTGGCGGACAGGGTGTCATGGCCATGGGCAAGGCTCTCGCCGAAGCGGGCATGGAAGAGGGTCTCAGTGTGAGCTGGATGCCCAGCTATGGACCGGAGATGCGCGGGGGAACGGCCAACTGCTCCGTCGTGCTGAGCGACAATGAGATCATATCGCCGCTGGTGCTGGAGCCGACGGAGCTGATCGTGATGAACAAACCATCACTGCTTCGGTTCGAGTCGCAGACCGTACGTGGCGGCAGCGTGTTCGTTAATAGCAGCATTATCGAAATCCCCGTCAACAGAAAAGACGTGTCGCCCTATTACATACCATGCCTCGACATCGCGCGCGAATTGGGCAACGCGAGAGCCGCGAACATGGTCATGCTCGGCGCATACCTCGAAGTAACGAAGCTAGTGAGCATGCGAACGGTAGAAGAAATGTTCAGGCATATGTTTACGGGTTCGAAAGCCGCTTTTGTATCGCTTAACATCGAAGCGCTGCGGCGCGGATCAGCCTGCATCGTTAAAAAGGCGGTATAAGTATGGGAATTCCGGTTACGCGCACGGCGCTCCCCAAGCAGAAGCTGCAGGACGAAAGCAAGCTGGGATTCGGCAGTTTATTCTCCGACCACATGTTCATTGCGGAACACGATGAAGAGAGCGGCTGGAGCAACGCGCGCATCGTACCGTACCAGCCGTTTTCAATCGACCCTGCTTCGCCGGTGCTGCACTATTCGCTGGAGGTGTTCGAAGGGCTGAAGGCGTATCATTACGAAAACGGGGAAGTCGGCCTGTTCCGACCGGAGGCAAACGCCGCGCGCCTTAATCGCAGCGCGGCGCGCATGTGCCTGCCGCAGATCGACGAAGCGCTCCAGCTGGAAGCGCTCGAAACGCTGGTCGACCTCGAACGCGCCTGGGTGCCGAAATCACCCGGAACGTCGCTGTACCTGCGTCCCGCGATCATCGGAGACGGCAGACAGCTCGGCATATCGAAAGCGCAGAAGCACATATTCTTCATCATCTGTTCGCCATCGGGCGCGTTTTACGCAAAAGGCATCACGCCGCTGAATATACTCATCGAAGATACATACGTACGTGCCGTCGTCGGCGGAACGGGAGACGTGAAGACCGGGGGCAACTACGCCGCGAGCCTGTTGGCAGCGGTCGCGGCCAAGGAGCGCGGGTTCGACCAGGTGCTCTGGCTGGACGGGTGCGAACGGCGGTATATCGAAGAAGTCGGCGCGATGAATGTGATGTTTGTCGTGGACGGCGAATTGATCACGCCCGCGCTGGACGGCAGCATACTCGACGGCATCACCCGCCGCAGCGTTCTGGAACTGGCCCGGCATTTCGGTATACCCTGCAGCGAACGCCGCATCGGCGTGGACGAGTTGTTCGAATATTACCGTACGGGCAGGCTTTCCGAGGCGTTCGGCACCGGCACCGCCGCGGTGATATCGCCCATCGGCATGATGGAGTACCGCGGGGAGGCAATCAAACTAGGAGAAAAGATAGGGCCGGTCGCAAAAAGGCTGTACGACACGTTGACGGGTATCCAAACCGGCCGCCTGACGGACGCGTTCGGCTGGACGCGGATTGTCTCCCGCAAGACGCACTGACAATCGGACAACACAATACGGATTCAGATACAAAAAACCCGCCTGTTCAACGGGCGGGTTTTTGTTTGCGATTAAATTGATGCGCAATACGCCGTTGGGCGCATGGGCTTTTCAGAACATCTTCTTTTTCGCCAGATAGATCGCGACGCCGACGGATACCGCGAGCGAGACGAGCACGATGGCTAAAAAACCGAACGGGCTTTTCGCCAGAGGCATGCCCGCGGCGTTGACGTTCATGCCGTACGCGGCGAAGATGATCGCCGGAACCGACAGCACGATGGTCATGACCGCGAGGAATTTCATGACGATGTTGAGGTTGTTGGAGATGACGGAGGCGAACGCGTCCATCATTCCGCTGAGGATGCCGCTGTAGATATTCGCCATCTCAATGGCCTGCCGGTTCTCGACGATGACGTCCTCGAGCAGATCCTGGTCTTCCGGGTATTTTTTGATGCGCTCGCTTTTGAGCAGTTTCTCGAGCACGACCTCGTTGGATCGCAGCGAGGTGGTGAAGTACACGAGGCTTTTCTCCAGCTCGAGAAGCTCGATGAGCTCGCGGTTTTCCGTGGAACCGTGAAGCTTTTGTTCGATCTTGTCGCTGAGGCGGTTGATGACGCGCAGATACTGCAGATAGAGAGAGGCGTTTCGATACAGAATCTGGAGTATGAAGCGCGTTTGCATGTGGGTGCGCAGATTATTCGCGTGTCTTTGCTTGAGCGCGTAGAGCACGGGCGTTTCCTCAAGGCAGACGGTGATGATCGCGTCCTTGGCGAGGATGATGCCCAGCGGCTCCGTGATGTAGATATCCTTGCCTTTGTTCGTTTCCACGGCGGGGATGTCTACGAGGATGAGTGTGTAGTTGTCTTCCAGTTCGATGCGGGAACGTTCTTCTTCGTCCAGCGCGGCGCGCAGGTCGTCCGGGTCGATCGCGTAAAGTTCGGCGGTCTCCGCGAGCTCCTTTTCCGTCGGCTTGACGAGCGAGATCCAGCAGTCTTTCACCGGATCGTCGATTTGCCGCATCTCTGCCTCGAAGGTTTTGAAGATTTTCTTCATGGCAGTGTTCTCCTTTCGCTTTACCGCGCGCGGTAAGAAAGCGAAGCTTCCCGAACGCGCGCTTCGGTTGTCTGGTTGCTTTTACTTCGTTCGGGAACGGTATCCACCGTCCAATCACACTCCTTTCCTTGAGTTCGGTACTATTATAGAACGAAAAAACCGATAGGGAAAGCGCAAAATAAAAAAGAGCGGAATTAAATTTACACAAAAGGGAAATTCAGCAATTCTTTGAAAAAGATGTTCGTTCTTGGCGGCAACGGCGAGATCATGTATTTATATTGAAAAAAGGTCTTTTGACAAAGCGCATGCGCCATGCTACCATGATGCCGGACTTTCCCGTGCCGGAACGTATACGGCGGGGTTGAAACGGAGTATAAGATGAAACAGGAACGCGCGTTTCCACGCGTCACAATTACGAAAAAAGCCGAAGCGTCCGTCAAGTACGGGCACCCGTGGATTTACGACACCGAGGTGCGCGGGGATACGGACGCCGTGGAGAACGGCGCGCTCGTCGATGCGTTTTCCGAAAAGGGCTCGTATCTCGGTACGGGGTTTCTCAGCAAAAAGAGCAAGATCCGCCTCAGGCTGCTTTCAAACAACGCAAACGAGAAATTCGACGAGGCGTTTTTTATGCGGAGGCTTCGCTACGCGCTCGATTACCGCAAGACCGTGATGGGGGACGACTACGGCTGCTGCCGACTGATCTTTGGCGAGGCGGACGGCCTGCCGAGCCTGACGGTGGACTGTTATCACGACGTGCTGGTCAGCCAGGTGCTCTCCGTCGGCATCGAACGTATCAAGGGAACGCTTTACCGGCTGATCGTGTCTCTGCTCAACGACGACGGCATCGCGGTGCGCGGCATCTTTGAGCGAAACGAGCTCTCCATCCGCGAACTGGAGGGCCTGCCGCTGGAGAAGGGATGGGTTCGCGCGACGTTTCTGCCCGAGCCGCCGAGCCCGTTGATCGAGATCATCGAAAACGGCATTCGGTATGACGTGGATGTGGAAAACGGACAGAAGACGGGGTTCTTCCTCGATCAGAAATACAACCGTCTCGCCGCGGCGAAGATCGCGCGCGGCAAACGCGTGCTGGACTGCTTTACACACACCGGTTCGTTCGCGCTCAACGCGGTCCAGGCGGGGGCAGCGCACGTCACCGCCGTGGACGTCTCCGCGGCGGCGGTGGATCTCGCGGGCGCGAACGCGGAGAAAAACGGGCTGACGGAAAAGATGGATTTCATCTGTGCGGACGTGTTCGACCTGCTGCCGCGGCTCATCGAGCAGCGCGCGGCGTACGACATGATCATACTCGACCCGCCCGCGTTTACCAAGAGCCGCAAAACCGTCGTGGGGGCGGAGCGGGGATATAAGGCCATCAACTACAGTGCTATGAAGCTGCTGCCGCGCGGCGGGTACTTGGCGACTTGCTCGTGTTCACATTTTATGCCGGCTGAACTGTTTGAACGAATGCTGCTTTCGGCGGCGCGGGACGCGGGCGTTTCGCTGAAATTAATCGAAGCGCGCAGACAGGCGCCGGATCATCCGACGCTGATGAATGTACCTGAAACAGACTACTTGAAATTCTATTTATTTCAAATTGTTTAGAGAAAACAATTCGACATGGATGAATGTACCAGAGACGGATTATCTGAAGTTTTATTTATTTCAAATCGTTTGAGAAACAATTTGACGTTGATGAATGCCCTGAAGACAGACTGCTTGAAATTCTATCTGTTACAAATCGTGCAAAACAAAAAATCCGCCCTAAAAGGGCGGATTTTTGTTTCTCTATTTTGCTGTCCGAAAATGATAGATGGTTTCGGAGGAAAAAACCTCGCCTGCACGGAGCACGATGCTCGGGAAATGCGGCTGGTTCATGGCGTTGGCAAAATGCTGCGTTTCGAGGCAGAACGCAGGGCGCGGGCCGTATGTTACGCCGCCCTTGCCGCTCATGTAGGAAAAGTCTACCGGCGTAAAGAGCTGAACGCCGGGTTGATCGGTGTAGACGTCCATGACGACACCCCCGATGGGGTCCGCCGCCGTCGCGACGCGTTCAACGCCGCCCTTGGGATGATTGAGTGCGAAGTTGTGATCAAAGCCGCCGATGCTACGGATGAGCTCCGCGTCCGCGTCGATGTCCCGCCCGAATGGCTTGGCTTTACGAAAATCGAGCGGCGTACCGGATACGGATACGATTTCTCCCGTTGGGATGGTCAGCTCGCTGATGCGCGTAAAACGGTCCGCGTCGATCTGCAGCGTCTGCTCCAGGATCGTGCCGGCATTATGCCCGGCGAGGTTAAAGTAGGCATGGTTGGTTATGTTATGAATCGTATCGCGTTCGGAATTGAGCAGATACCGGATCGAGAGCGCGTTGTCGTCACCGAGCGAATAGACAACGGCCGCCGAAAGCGTGCCGGGGAATCCTTCGTCCCCGTCCGGACTTGTCAGGGTGAATATAACGCTGTCGCCTTCGATCTGCGCGCGCCAGATCTTCTTGTCGAAGCCGGCGACGCCGCCGTGCAGGCAGGATGTGCCTTTGTTCGCGGCGAGTTTGTATTCCGTGCCGTTGAGTGAAAAACGCGCGTCTTTGATACGGTTTGCCACGCGGCCGACGGTCGCGCCGAGGTACATCGTATACTTCGTGTATTCCTCGATGGTGTCATACCCGAGCACGACGTCCACCAGCTTGTCGTTGCGGTCGGGTACGAGCATCTTCTGCCAGGTCGCGCCGTAGTCGAGCAGGGCGGTGGATGCGCCCGAAGGGTTTGTGATGGTGTAGACGGATACGGTTTCGCCGGAAGGCAGACGCCCGAATTCGGATACGGATACGCTCATAGAATGGATACCTCCTGATATAACGCGCTTTAAGCCGAGGCGTGGCATGGAGCAAGCGATTTTCTCTATTATATTATATCGTTATGGGAGAAAAAAGACTGATGTGAAAACATTCGCTAAAGAGAAACGTCTTTTTTTACCATATGAGCATATGTTAAACTATCTGCATGAAGCGAAAAACGAGCGGCGCGCCGAATCAAGAAAACATTGTTTCGGAAGAACGCTTTGAAAAAAACCGGATCGACGACAAGCATATCGACGTACTCGACGGCGTTCGCGCGCTGGCGGTGTTCGGCGTTCTTTGGTTTCATTTCTGGCAGCAAAACTGGATCATGCCGTATATCGATCTGCCGTTTCTGGCAAAGATCGGCCTGCCGGGCACGCTGAACCTGCTGTTTTTGTCGCGCGCGGGGTTTCTGCTCGTGGATTGGTTGCTGTTTCTCTCGGCGTTCTGCCTCTTTCTGCCGTATGCGCGGGCGGCGCTTGACCATAAGCCCCTGCCGGAAGTGAAGCTGTTTTACAGAAAGCGCGTCGCGCGTATCGTTCCGAGCTACTATTTCGCCGTGCTGGTGATTCTGTTCGCCGTCGCGATTCCGTCCGGCGCGTACCGGAGCGCGGCGGCGTGCCTGCGGGACGTCATCCCGACGCTTACGTTTACGCAGACGCTGTTTCCCAACATCCTCATCGGTACCAAACTCAACGGTGTGCTCTGGACGGCGGCGATCGAGATGCAGTTTTACCTTTTTTTCCCGTGGTTGGCGCGCGCGTTCGTGAAAAAACCCGTATGGACATACTTTGGCATGCTCGGCGTGTCGTTGTTGTATCTTTGGGGGTTTGTATTAAAAAACCCGGGCAGCGTCCGCGTGACGGTCAACCAGCTGCCCGCGTTTTTCGGCGTCTTTGCCAACGGCATGGCATTTGCCTGTCTGTTTGTGATTCTGAGCAGACATGTCAAGCGCAGCTTGCAGCTTTCCGCGCTGTCGCTCGGAGGGTTGATCGCTGGATTTACAATGCTGTTTGCCATGATGAAAGCGGCTCCGGACGTAAGCCCCGTGCAGCTATGGCAGGCGGAGCACAGATTCCGCCTTTCGCTCGTATTCGCGTTGATCACCGTATCCGCCGCGCTGACGTTTTCCGGCGTGCGCCGGCTTTTTTCCAACGCGGCAATGCGTTTTTTGTCCGTGATTTCTTACAACGTTTATATCTGGCACCAGTGGATCGCGGTGCGGTTCAAGGAATGGAAAATTCCTTACTGGACGGGCGAGAAGCCGCCGAACATGACGGGGGACGTTCGCTGGCAGTGGACGTACACTGTGCTCATCACGGTCGCGACGTTTACCGCGGCGATCTGCGCAACCTACTGCGTGGAACGCCCGCTGTCGAAAAAGATACTTGCGTGGCGCTTTAAACAACGCGGGCCGATGATCGCTGTGGTTCCGGCGGACGAGAAGGAAGAAAAGTCACAGACGGAAGAGACGCGGGAGTGATATTTTGTCATAGAAGATTTCTTAAGAAAACAGGCAGGTGATCAAAGATGAATCAACCCGTGAAAACGGCATATTCCAAAGACGGCTATATTATAGACCAGGCGCGGCTGAAAAACGTCCGCTACGGCTTGTTTACGAGCGATTTCAACGGCTGCGGCTGGATCGCGGAATTCAATTTTCTCAAACGTTTCGGAAACGGAGCGGCGGAGCAGGAACTCGCAGACGAATTGATCCGATACACCGTCTTTCGCGGGCTGATGGGAACCGACCTATTCCGCCTGAAACGGACGCTCAAACGGCGCGGTTACCGTATGCCGCTGAAATTTGTTTGGAATAAAACAGCGCGCCTGCCCGACGGGACAAGCGCGGGAATCATCTATTATTGCCACAAGGACGGGTTCCACTTCGTGACGTTTGGTGCCGACGGGGCGGTTGAGCCGGATTCGGAAGGCGAGCCGCGCTTTCGGTTCTTTAACGCCATCGCAGGAAAAGAGAATCATTTTGAAACCATGCGCGGGTTTTTAATGAAGCACAACGTCATTCCGTTTGCGCTGATTCTTATATGGCCGGATAATGGTTGACATATCCAAACGGGAGATTGTGCGGCGACTCATGAAGCGGCAGCAATTTATTTAACAACAAAAGCCCGGACGTTTGTCCGGACTTTTTTGTGCCGTTTAAATTAAATGATGATCTCTTTCGCCACGCGGTACATATATTCGTCAAGATCCTTTGTCATGGTCATCGCTTCTTCGATGGGGATCGTCGTAATCTGGCTGTTTCGATAGGCTACGATCAGATTCGTGTTGCCCGCGAGGATTTCCTCCACCGCGCGGTGCCCCATGCGCGTGGCCATTACGCGGTCGCGCGCGGACGGGCTGCCGCCGCGCTGGACGTGCCCGATGATGGTGACGCGCGTGTCGAGGCCCAGTTCGTCGCGGCAGCGCTGCGCGATCTCGTTGGTGTTGTTCGTGCCTTCCGCTACGATGATCAGATGATGGTGTTTGCCGCGGTACTGGCTCTCGCGGATGTGCTCTACGACGTCTTTCTCAAAATCGAACGGCCGCTCAGGAAGGATGATCGCCGTGGCGCCCACCGAGATGCCGACGTATACGGCGAGATGGCCGGCATTGCGGCCCATGATCTCTACGACGCTGGTGCGCTGATGGCTCTGCATGGTGTCCGCGAGCTTGTCGATCGCGTCGATGGCGGTGTTCGCAGCGGTGTCGAAACCGATGGAATAATGGGAACAGGCAATGTCGTTGTCGATCGTGCCCGGGATGCAGATGGTGTTGATGTCGTATTTGGACAGATCCCGCGCGCCGCGAAACGTGCCGTCGCCGCCGATGGCGATGATGCCGTCGATACCGAGATATTTGCAGTTCTTCGCGGCCCTCTGAACGCCTTCGTCCGTGCGGAACTCTTCGCTGCGTGCCGTATAAAGGATTGTGCCGCCGCGGGAAGTGATGCCGTTGACCGCGCGCGCGTCGAGTTCGACCACGTCGGAATGAATCAGACCGTTGTAGCCGCGATGGATGCCGACGGGGATGACGTTGTGCAGTACGCAGGTGCGTACGGCTGCGCGGATGGCTGCGTTCATGCCCGGCGCGTCGCCGCCGCTGGTTAAAATGCCGACCCGGCGAATCCTGTTTTCCATATAATGTTTGTCCTCCCGTTCGTTAAAGCTCCCGCGGGCACTTAGGATATGCGTATCTGAAGCGTTATTGCTCACGCGTTGTTCCAATAATAAGGAAGGGGTTTAAAAACCATATTCCCCCATTATTTTTGTAAGTATACTACGTTAAGGAAAAAAAAACAATTTCCGGAGAATATTTCTCAAATTAATCCATAAAAATGAATAAGCAGAATAAAAATCCTGCAATATTAATCAACACGAATATAAATAAAAATAAAAAAACAAGAAAATTCTATTGCCTGCGGCTGCTGTTCGAAGATACTTTGCAGGCGAAGATGCGGAAAAATAGATCAGGAAAACGCGCTGAAATCGTGAAAAACGGTCAAAAAATTATATATTTTTCAAAAACATGCATTTACGCGCAAGAAATGAAGGCCAGGCGTTTTCGCAAGATAATAAAAAATAAATTTTTGCAAGAAATACTGGACAAGACTTCATAATGACGTTACAATGATTTTGTGATTTCACATCGATTCTGCGACCACGCATCAATTTTCTACACAAATGAAGGAGGAACAAAAACATGGGTAAGTATGATATTCTCGTAGACGAAATGGAGGCCAAGCTCCGTCCGCCGACGATCGGGCTCAAACCGTACGAACCGAAGGTGATTCCGCTGACGACCGGCGAGGATATGCTCGTACGCGCGGCCACGCGCGAAGAGACGGAGATGGTCATCGACGGCATCAAGGTGCTGCTCGACCACAAGAAAGATTTTTACGATATCGTTTCGGCGCGCATCGTCGCCGAACTGCTCGGTATGCTGCGCTACCGCGTACAGGACGAGTACCTGTTTGTCGGCGCTGTCGACGGCGAAGTAGCCGGTATCGTCAACGGACGTATGGTCAACGAAAAAATCGGCATGAGCTACCATACCATGACGCTCAAGCGCGGCGCCCGCGTCGGCGCGCAGCTGTTTGCGGCGAAGATGGAGTATCATTTCGACTTCATGAATCAGGATGAGGTCTGGATCGTCGCGGAAAGCCCGAACGGCTTCAAACGCTGGATGATCGAGTATGAACTCGAATCCCGTCCGCAGTTCCCGCACGAACTTGGCGGCGTTCCCACCTTTGTATTGACCCGCGCGCTTTGGGAAAAGCACAAGGCTAACAAGAACGTCGGCATCCGCCCCGCGTTTGAAGACGTCATCGAAGCCAATAAAGTGCTGCACATGCCCGCGACGATCAACGTCTGATGCAGAAAACGCGGCGCGCGCGGTTTCGCGCGCATACGCCGCGCCTGTATAGAAAGGAAGTTAGCAAATGAGACAGGTAGGAATCGTTGGCGTTGGTCACACCAAGTTTGGAAAGACGGACGGGACGTTTCTCGATATGGTCTGCGAAGCGGCGCTACTGGCCATGGACGACGCAGGCGCAAAAACCGGGCGTAAAAACGTGATCGACCAGGTGCTCGTCGGCTCCATGGGCGCGGGTATGGTCAACCGCGTCAGCGGCGCGGCCAGCGCAGTCGTGGACGCGCTCAACATCCGCCCCGCGATGGCGGAAACCATTGAAAACGGGCCGGCGTCCGGCGCGTCCGCCGTGAAGCTGGGTGTGATGGCCATCGCCTCCGGCATGAGCGACTGCGTGCTCGTCATCGGCGGTGAGGCTATGCGCGAGGTATCCGGCTGGGAAGGCACGGACTTCGTCGCTACGATGCTTCACCCGACGGCGGAGTACAAGTACGGCCTGACGCTGCCGGCGTTTGCGGGTATGTTTACGCGGCTTTGCATGGAGCGCTTCGGCGTTGAAAGCAAGGATCTTGCCATCGTCTCCGTCAAAAATCACGACAACGCCTGCCACAACCCCGTGTCGCATATACAACGCCCCGTCGTGCTGGAGCGCATAACGAACCCGGCCTACATCAACGCGACGAACCCGATCGTCGCCGATCCGCTCAGGCAGTTTGATATGTGCCCCGTTTCGGACGGCGCGGCGGCCGTTCTGCTGGTCGCAAAAGACAAGCAGGATGAACTCGGCTTTGGTAAAAAGCCGTTCGTTCGCGTGGCGGGTATCGCCTCCGCGACAGATACGCACGTTGTGGCGAACAGAGAAACGCCGAGCGACCTGCTGGCCGTCCGGCTCAGCGCAGAGAAGGCTTACAAAATGGCCGGCATGAAACCGGAGGACATCGACGTCGCCGAATTGCATGACGCGTTTCAGATTCTTGAAATCGAGGAGGGCGAGGAGGCGGGCCTCTTCCCGCGCGGGCAGGGGCATATTGCCGCGCGCAACGGGGAGACCAAAGTCGGCGGCAAACTGCCGGTCAACACATCCGGCGGGCTCAAGGCGAAAGGCCACCCGCTCGGCGCAACCGGCGTTTCGCAGATCGTCGAGCTGGTACGACAGCTGCGCGGGGAAGCGGAAGGCCGCCAGGTGGAAGGCGCGAAGACCGGATTGGCGGTCAACTTTGGCGGATTTGGCAACAACGTCGTTTCGACGATTTTGACCACGAAGTAAGGAGGGAGCGAATATGGAACAGATGTATGCCTACAAATGCAAGAAATGCGGCAAGCTGCACCATCCCCATTACGTCGTGTGCCAGAACCCGGACTGCGACGGACGGGAGTTTGAACCCGTTCCGCTCGGCGGCAAATGCAAGCTGCTGACCTGGACGCGCGTTTATAACCTGCCGGAAGGATATATGATGCCATGGCTCCACTTCGGCATTGTGGAGTTTGAAAACGGCGTGCGCGCCGCGGGTCAGATCGGCTTCGACGAAGGCATCGAATCCGGTATGGAGCTTGTCTCCACCGTCGGCGTCGTACGTACGCACCGCATTCTCTATAAGGAGACCATCGGCTGCCAGGAGTACGGTTTCGTTTTCCAGAAACCGTAACGACGGCAAACGTACAGCAATGATCGCAATAGCAGCCTGCAAACGACTTCTCGACCTGGCGAATGAACACGCGCTGGCCGGCACGGTGCATTCCGTGTTCGACCATGCGGTGAACGTCGATCTGGAGGGAAGGGACGCGCTGATCGGGCTGGTTGCGAGAGGAAGCGCCCTGCCGCCGTATGCTTTGTCCGTGCGGACGGAAATCCCGTTTTCAAAAACGAACGTCCGTACGGGCATGGCGGCGGCGATACGGGACGGCAAATTCTCCATTCCGGAAGCGGATCTGGAGATCGACATGTCAATAGCCGAGCCGGTCGACTTGAGCGTCGATGCGGTCGGGATTCGATATCGCGGTCCGGCAAAAACCGTGTTGGAACATATGATCTTGTCCGCGTTGAACGGCGCGGACGCGCAGGAAGGGCTTTCGCCGCTTGTTACGGACGCGGAAGGAAATGCCTTTTCGAAATTTCTGAAACCGCGGCTGGAACAGCTCTTTGCGGCGGTTTCGACAGGGTCGTCGGATTTGGCGGTGTATGCCGCCGGACGGTCGGCGGGTTGCGGGTTGGGGCTGACCCCTTCCTCGGACGACCTGCTGACGGGGTATTTGACTACGCTTCATCTGCTGTTTCGCGCGCTGGGGCGCGAACATCTGCGCGGAATGATCCCGCTCATGGCGCAGGCGGCGGCAAAAAAGACCAACCGCATCAGCGCGGCATTTCTGCTCTATAGCGGGGAGGGGTTATGCAACTCCGCGCTTTTCGACCTTTTCCGGTCGGTATTTCAATTTCAGGACGAAGCGGCGGCGGTACGGGCAATCGAACGCGTGCTCGCGATCGGCTCCACATCCGGCGCGGACATACTCACAGGCGTGGCGCTCGCGCTGCGGCAATATAATGGAGGGAACGAACATTGGTAAAGCTGGAAGTAAAGAAAAACGCATATTATGATTCCGTCACCCTCATGCTCATTTCGAAAGAACTCAAGAAGATTGACGGCGTAACGGAAGCGCTCGTCGGAATGGGTACGGATCTGAACAAGGAAATCGCGCACAACATCGGCGTAGCCACGCCGGAATTGGACGGCGAAGTATCCGGCAACGATTTTTTCGTCGCCGTATCGTGCGCGGGCGAGGACGCCTTTGCCGCGGTGCTGAAGAAAACGGAAGAACTGCTCAACAAAAAATCCGAATCCAAGTCCGCGGCCTACATGCCGCCGACGCTGGAAGGCGCGCTCAGGATCGATCCTGAGCTGAATATGGCGATCGTCTCCGTGCCAGGAAAGCACGCGGCGGACGTTGCCCAGGGGTGCCTGGACAACGGCGTAAACGTGATGCTTTTTTCGGACAACGTAACCATTGAAGAAGAAAAGGCGCTCAAGACCTACGCTTATGAACACGAGCTGCTCATGATGGGGCCGGACTGCGGTACGGCGATCGTCAATCACGTGCCGCTGGCGTTTGCAAACGTGGTACGGCACGGCGACATCGGCGTCGTTGCCGCAAGCGGTACGGGCACACAGGAAGTCACGAGCCTGATCGACCAGCTCGGCGGCGGTGTGAGCCAGGTGATCGGCACCGGCGGGCGCGACCTGAAGAAAGAGATCGGCGGCCTGATGATGAAGCTCGGCCTCGACGCGCTGAAGAACGACCCGAACACCAAGGTGATCACGCTCATCAGCAAACCGCCCGCAAAGGAGATTGCAACGGAGATTCTCGGCATCGCGGCCAAGTCTGGCAAACCCGTGATCGTCTGCTTCATCGGCGGAGAGCGAAAAGAGATAGAATCCTTCGGCCTGATTGCGGCTGTTTCACTCGAGGACGCGGCGCACAAAGCCGTTGCGCTCAGCAAAGGCGCAAAATCGGAGGACTACACGGGATTTGCCATGGGACAGGACAAGGCGGAAGCGCTGGCCAGGGAAATCGCGGGCAAAATGGCGAAAGGGCAGAAGTACGTTCGCGGTTTCTACACCGGCGGAACGCTCTGCGACGAAGCCATGAAGCTCATGATCGGGAATCTCGGTCACATCTACAGCAACATTCCGCTCAACGCGGAGGACGCGCTCGAAGACCCCAAGGGCGGCAAGAGCCGCGAGCACACGTTTCTCGACTTCGGGGACGACGCGTTTACGGTCGGGCGGCCGCACCCCATGATCGATCCGAGCCTGCGCGCCGAGCGCATCGTCGTCGACGGCAAGGACCCGGCGTGCGCGGTCATCATGGCGGATTGCGTCATCGGATACGGATCGCATCCCAACCCGGCGGAGGATCTTTCCGAGGCGATCCGCGCCGCAAAGGCGGAGGCGGAGCGCGCGGGGAGGCACCTGTGCTGCATATGCTCCGTCTGCGGAACGGAAGGCGACCCGCAGAACCTGAGCAGGATGTGGCAGCAGCTTGAGGACGTCGGCGCGGTGGTTCTGCCGAGCAACGCGCAGGCGACGCGCTTTACCGCGCTCGTTCTTGCGAATCTGCGTCAGGAGGGATAACATGTCGAAATTAAACGAATTATTCGAGCAGAAACTGCACGTTGTCAACTTCGGGATCGAATCGTTCTACGACGACCTCGTCAGCCAGAAAACGGACGCGGTGCACGTAGAATGGAAACCCATTGCCGGCGGGGACAAAGTCGTCGCGGCCAATCTGAGGAAACTGAAGAAACCGGAACTGGCTGCAAAGATCGACGCGGCGAACAAGGAAGCCCTAGAGCGCATCCTCTCGGCGCAGCCGACGATTGTGGGTCTCGGCATCGCGGGCGAGACGATACCCGGCATGACGAAAAAAACCATACTCCACGCGGGGCCTCCGGTCACCTGGGAACGCATGTGCGGCCCGCAGCGCGGCGCCGTCATGGGCGGGCTGATCTACGAAGGCCTCGCCAAAGACATCAAAGAGGCGGAGGCGCTGGCGGCAAGCGGTCAGATCACATTCGACCCGTGCCACATGCACGACGCGGTCGGCCCCATGGCGGGCGTTGTGACCTACAGCATGCCGGTATGGATTCTCGAAAATAAAACGTTCGGCAACCGCGCGTACTGTACGGTCAACGAAGGCTTAGGCAAGGTGCTGCGCTTCGGCGCGTTCGACGACGAGGTGATCGCGCGCCTGAAGTGGATGGAGCGCGAACTCTATCCCGTGCTTAAAGACGCGATGGCCATCAAGGGCGAGATCGATATCAAAGTAGTCGTAGCAAAGCTCTTGCAGATGGGAGACGAAGGGCATAACCGCAACGAGGCGGGTACGTCCCTTTTAATCCGCGAACTCGTGCCCGCGATCATGAACTGCGATCGCCCGCTCGAACAGAAGGTCGCCGCGTACAACTTCATTAACGGTAATAACCACACGTTCCTCAATATCTCCATGCCCGCGATGAAATGCACGCTCGACCCGATCTTCGACATACCGTACTGCACGGTGGTGGCGACCATGTGCCGCAACGGCACGGACTTCGGTATCCGCATCGCTGGCCTCGGCAAAGACGCCTGGTTTTCCGCGCAGGCGGAGCTCGTCAAGGGCCTGTATTTCCCCGGTTACGAGGAAAAGGACGCGGCGCGTGATCTTGGCGATAGCTGCATCACAGAAACGGCGGGCATCGGGGGATTCTGCATGGCGGCGGCGCCGGCGATCGTCCAGTTCGTCGGCGGCCAGGTCAGCGACGCGATCAACTATTCCACGCGCATGTACGAAATCACCACGGGCGAGGGGCGCGCATACAAGATCCCCGCGCTGGATTTTAGGGGCAGCCCGACGGGTATCGACATCCGCAAAGTCATCGAAACCGGAACCCGCCCGATCATCAATACCGGCATCGCGCATAAAGACCCGGGCATCGGCCAGGTGGGCGCGGGTATCGTGTATCCGCCGGACGCATGTTTCACACAGGCGCTCGCGGAATGCGCGGCGCGCTGGGCGGAATAAAAGAAGAAACCCGCTCCCTTTCGGGAGCATGCCATAAAGGACACAAAATTATCATCAGGAGGCAAATAACATGAGTAAATGGTCCGATATTAAGATGTATGACCTCTCGATCCCGATCGGTATCTGCACACCCGCTTGGCCGACGTATGAGCCGCTTCAAATGAAGTTTTTCAAGCGTCTTACGCCGAACGGCGCAAACGGGCAGCTGCTGACACACTCCAACCACGTAGGAACGCACCTTGACGGCCCGATGCACTTCGATACCGCGGGCCGCGATATCGCGAGCCTTGAGCTCACGAAGCTCTGCCATCCCGGCGTCGTGGTCGATCTGAGCGACCAGGCCGAGGATTTCGGCATCTACACGCCCGAGGATATCGAAAAACGCGTCACCGTCAAAGAAGGCGACGTACTCATCATCAACACCGGCTACCACGTCTACGGCTGGGACAGCCCGACAGCGGATGAACGGCGCTACATGCTCCGCCATCCCGGCCCGTCGCTGGACTTCATCCAGTGGGTGCGCGACAAGAAACTCAGCTGGATCGGCGTGGACTGCGGCAGCGCGGACCATCCGATGAATACGAAGATCCGCGACTGGGAGCCCATGGAAGCCAAACAGTGCGACGCGATCTTCCAGAAGAAGTATGGCAAGTCGCTCGATGAAGTGTATCCGTGGCCGGAGCACTATCAGGCGATGCACATCGAACTCTTCTGCAAGCCGTATGAAGCGATTCATGCCGAATGCGTCGGCGGGCAAATTGAAGAGCTCTCCAACAAGCGCTGCGTCATCGGCATTTTCCCCTGGAAACTGGTGGAAGGCGAAAGCTGCATTTCCCGTATCGTTGCGTTTGACGGCTTCGATGATGTATAATAATCACTAAGATAGTTGCAACCGGAACGGGTGATCCGTTCCGGTTGCGACAAGATCGTTATTTTCGGAAAGAGGCGAAGGATGGGACAATACCTTGCGATACTGGTTGTTGCGGTGGTCGCCGCGGCATTTTACGGGGTTTCTTATCTGAAGAAAAGAAAGATGCATCCGTATTGCGACAAGTTTGCGCTTCGGTACTGCGAAATCGCGGACAGTCTCCTGAAAGAACGAAACGGCAAAGCGGACCTTAACGTTGAAACGCTGGACGGCGGCCTGTTTCGGGTTCGGCCGCCGGAACAACAGCCGGAATCCATCCGGGCGGCTATGCAGAAAAGCATAGATGAAACCGTACTGGGAAACCTCCGCGAAATGTATTTTTTGCGGGACGAGATTCAGTCACAAGCGAGCAACGGCAGTTTTTCGAAGGATAAATATAACGCCGTCACAAACCAGTTATTCGATTCCCTCAACACTTACCTTTCCATCGTAAAGGATCCGTCGCAGTTGATTTCGGCGAAGGATCTGGATCAATTCCAATATTTTGTCCAGAAGCAGGCGCATATACGGAACGTGACGCTCAATTCCATCGTTTCACGTGACTGCGCCGCCCGCATTGCCATATAGACAGATTGCGTAAGAGAGCCTATATATAGCGGCTTATATGCGATGTACTTTCAAAAAAATCTTGCTTATTCAACAGATTTCGGTAAGAATGGTGTTTAGACGATCCTTGCAAGCGTTGCCATACGCTTGACAGCAATTTTTCAGAGAATCAAAACAAAACCCTGTCCAATCGTTTATCCGGAGCGCAAGCTCTTGATAATAAAGAGAAATGGAGACCTAATTATCCAAAAACATTAGGAGGTAATTCAATGGAAAACAAAGTCGAAGGCGTTTATGATGGCTTCAAAGAGCTCGGAACGGGTAAAATGCTCGCTCTCGGTCTCCAGCACGTATTTGCGATGTTTGGTGCCACGGTTCTTGTTCCCATCATATGCGGCATGTCCATTTCTGTCACCTTGTTCTGCGCTGGTATTGCAACGATCTGGTTTTTCTTCATCACTAAAAGAAAAGTACCCGTTTTCCTTGGCTCCTCGTTTGCGTTTATCGGCGCAATCCTGGCCGCCGCCGGTACACTGGGTATGCCGTACGCAACGGGTGGCATCGTCTCTGCAGGCATAACCTATGTTATCTTTGCTCTGCTGTTTGCAATTTTCGGAGCAAAGCGTATCATGAAACTCTTCCCGCCGGTCGTCACGGGCCCGATCATCATGCTCATCGGCCTTGGCCTGTCCTACTTTGCATTCAACCAGGCGTCTAACAACTGGTGGCTTGCAATTCTGACGATCATCATCGTAATCACCGTCAATATCTGGGGAAAAGGCATGATCAAGATTCTGCCGGTTCTCATCGGTATTTTCGGAGCGTACATCGTCGCTTGTATCGTAACGGCGTTTGGCCCGGCCTGGGTAGATTTCTCCGGGCTCAAAGTCACGAGCTTAGCGGACGTGATTGCGGTGCCGCCGTTCTTCCTTCCGAAGTTTGAGTTCGGCACAATGCTGACCTTCGTCGTGGTTGCCATTGCCGCGCTCGTCGAGCATATCGGCGACGTCTGCGCTATCGGCGCGACCTGCGGCAAGAACTTCATCGCCGACCCCGGCCTGACCCGTACGCTCCTTGGCGACGGCATCGGCACGTCCGTTGCAGGCTTGATGGGCGGCCCGGCGAACACGACCTACTCGGAGAACACAGGCGTCGTTGCTCTGACCAGAGTCTATGATCCGAAAGTCATGTTCATTGCGGCATGCTTCGCGATCATCTTCTCGTTCGTCAGCATTTTTGAAGCGTTTGTCAACACGATTCCGGCGGCGATTATCGGCGGCATCTCGATCGTGCTTTACGGCATGATCACCGCTACCGGCGTTCGCACGATCGTTGAGCACAAG
This sequence comes from Christensenellaceae bacterium, assembly GCA_963675855.1. Lineage (GTDB taxonomy): Bacteria > Bacillota > Clostridia > Christensenellales > CAG-138 > UBA7703. Next base: position 2,140,849 of record OY776633.1, on the reverse strand, counting down.
GTGGACTTCAAGAACATGCGCAACGTACTGGTCGCAGCTCTCATTCTGGTAACAGGACTTGGTATTCAAACCAGCTCCGCAATGGGATCCAATTCAGCCGAACTTGGATGGGGCGCTGTTACGATCGGAACCCTGAGCTTCTCCGGATTGGCGACCGCCGCGATTGTCGGCATTGTTATCAATGCGATTCTTCCCGGCAAGGATTACGAGTTCAGCGAGGAAGCATGAGCTGACTCCTGATCGACTCCAAAAAACCAAAACTCCATTTCTCATACAAAGAGGACGGCGGATATCCGCCGTCCTCCTGTTTTGCGCTTTGCCGTTCGCCTTACGTCCGATGGTTGCGGATGACCAGTATACCGGAACCGCCGGAAGCGCCGTCGCTGCCTCCCTTGGAAGAACCGCCGCCACCGCCGCCGGTATTGGGCGACCCTGCCGTGGCCGCGCCGCTGGAGCCGAAACCGTGCCCGCCGCCGCCAGCTCCGCCTGCGCCGCTTGCCAGAGTACTGTAGTACGCACCGCCTCCGCCTCCGCCGGCATAAAGGTCGCTTTCCGCTTCGCCGAATTCCCTCGTCGTCGTGCCCTGCCCGGCGCCGCCCGCCGTCTGGCCGCCATTGTAACCCGAACCGCCGTTTCCGCCGTTTGATCCGCCGGGCTGCCCGGGCCGCGGTGTGCTGGCCGCGCCGTCGCCGCCCGCACCGCCGCCGGAACCGCCCGCGCCGCCCGGATTGCCCGACCAGTTATACGGGGCGTTGTGGCCGCCGAAGACGCCGCCGAACGCAGAGATGCCGAACGCGGAGGTCGTACCGCCGGTTTCGTTCGGAGCGCCGCCTTCGCCAACCAGAATGGTGTACGCCGTATTGGCATAAAGGCGGATATTGAACGACGAGGTTGTGTAGCCGCCTCCGCCTCCGCCTCCGGCCGCAACGTTCCCCTGACCGCCGCCCCCTCCTCCGCCGACGAGAAATACGTCGGCGTCCACATTTCGCTTCGGCGTAAACGTGCCGCCGCTGAGGAATTTCAACCGCCAGTTCACACCCGCGTCCTGCACCCAGGTACAAGAGCCGGTGTATGTAAAATCCGATGCGCCGAACCCGGCGACGGATGCCGCGACGCAGCCCATCATAAGCCGCCTCATGACGAAAGGTTCCCCGTGACCAGCCACGTGTCGGACGCGGTCTTGCGCACAAGCACCGTGCCGTACTGCTCCGCGATATTCAGACGCCCGCCGGATGCGTTGACGGTCACACCGGACGCGCCGGTAATCGCAAGCGAACCGGCTCCGGCGCGCGTCACGAAAAAGTATGTCTTCTCCGGGAAAGCTCCCGAGGATTGGGTGGGGATCGTCAGGGCTGCGGCGGTCTCCTTTGCGATCCAAACGTCTTTGCCGTTATCGGCGGATGTAACGGTGTAGCTGTCCGTCTGCGGGTTGACCTCGACGGCGGACTGCTCGGCGTCGATATAGCCGCCAACGAGTTTCGCTGCGCTGATATCGTCCGGCGCGATTTCGTCCGCGCCGCCGGAAGCGTGCCGGGATGCGTGTAAGACCGGGGTGACAGGATCGCTTCCTCCGGGTCCGTGCCGGTCCGCGTGAACCAGCGGCGCTCCGACGTTTCCTTCTACGACCGGCACGACCGGTTTGTTTCGGATGAACGAATCCAGAGAGCCGTCCGATTCGTTCCAGTCCGCCTGCACGTTGAGTTCGCCGATGTCCGTGTCGATGCGCGCCGCGGCTGCGAGCGCCGCCGCGGCCGCCTCGCTTGCTACGCGCGCCGCCTCGACGAGAGGCGGATAGGCCGTGTTTGCGCGGATGATGTCACCGCTGATGAGCGACTTACGGCACCTGAAATCGAACCGCGCGCTCGTAACGAGCGTTGTGCTGTTTTCACCGCTGTACACCTGAACATCCGCGCTCACGTTCCCTGCGCCGTACGCCGTCGGCAGCAGCGTTACGTCGAAAGCGCCGGGCGTTTCTGTTTTCACGATGCCGCTCGTTTCATCCTGCATCGCAAACCCGCTGCTCGAAGCGAACGCAATGTTGATGGTGCATCCGTCGAGAACCATTGGTTCGCCATTGTTGAGCAGCGTGACATGGAGCACGTTGCCCGTATCTCCCTCGACGACTTCAAAGGGGCGGAAGGGCAGCGTCCGCATCATGTCGAGTGTGATCGAATAATCTTTCGTTTGCATGCTTTCCTCCAAAAATCAGGATTGTCCGGGGTATCCGGTTTCATTATCGAGGAAAACGGCGGGTGAAAATTATCGGAATTTACCTGCCTGGAATTATCGGAACGCAGAGCGCAAAAAAAGCGCCCCGGAGGGCGCCGGTATTATGAAATATATCAATCGGCAAGTTTTGCGCCGATCTGTTCAGAAAGGTGCTTGGAGAGCATCGCGAGCGAAGCGGCCATATTTTCGTTCTGTACAAGAATCCCTTCCGGCGTGCTGAGGTGAACCGGAGCGAAATTCCAGATGGCGAGTACGCCGCTGTCCACCAACGCGTCGCAAACGCCCTGTGCCTGGGATGCGGGAACGGTGATGATGCCTATATGGATGTTCATATTGTGGCATACCTGCGCCAGCTTGTTCATCGGAAGAACCTGTTTACCGGAAATTTCGCCTCCCGACAGATTTGGGTCTACGTCGAATGCGGCGACGATGCTCAGGCCGTAAGTTTCGAAACCGCGGTATGACAACAATGCGCGTCCGAGACTGCCCGCGCCGACGAGAACCGCGTCGTTGGAGTTATCGTAACCGAGCGTGCGTTCGATTGCGGCGATGAGTTCGTTGGTCTGAAATCCGGTTTTCGGTTTGCCAGCGGTATCGCTGACTGAAGCGAAATCTTTTCGCACCTGTACTTCGTTTAAACCAAGCTGCGCCGCAACCGTCGGAGCGGAGATGATCGCCGACCCGGAATCGCGCGCAGCGCGGAGAGCCTGTAGATAATAAGGCATGCGCTGAAGCGCTTGCTTGGAAATGGAGTTGTGTTTTTCCATGGCGCACCTCGTATATTATATCGATATTATATTACCGTGATAGCGAACCAGTCAATCAGTAACGCCGGAAAAGCCGACCGGTACACTGCGGGGTGTCAGGCAAAAAGTATGAACACTATTTCTTAACATCATATCATAAATAGTCAATTATGACTATAGCGGCTTGTGTCCGAACCGTCACCAAATGACATGACCTGCGGCTGCGAACGCTGGAAAACCGGAGCGAAAACCGAGCAAGGCGGAATAAGACAAACGCGCGTTAAATGTGATTTGTTACGCCGTCCGCCTGACGCTGCTGAGAATCGCGGTATTTACGCGGACTGACGAGCAGTTCCTGTCGGAATACCTTTGCGAAATAGCTCGGACTGTTGAACCCTGTGGCAAAACAGACGTCCGCAACGCTCATGCCGGTGCCTGCGAGCAGCCCCGCGGCGGCGCGGATGCGGTACTGGAGCAGGTAGTCGATCGGCGAAATATCCAGCACTTTTCGAAAACAACGGTAACATTCGCTTTCACTGACGGAGGAGGCCCCGGCAATCTGCGGAACCGTCAGCGGTTCGGCGTAATGATCGTGGATGAATCCAAGCATCTGCTTGATGCGCGTTGTGTCCTTGTTTTGCATCGCATCGCAAACGGATACACGCTCTTGCAGATGTTCCAGCAAGGTGAGCAGCATATGCATCAGCTCAATTTGGACGAGGATTTCATACCCGTAACGATCGCCGGTAAACGCTTTGAACGCTTCCTGAAAATGGCGGATTGCGTCGTTTTGCCAGGGTACGTCCGGCCGGAGCATGACTTCGGACAGCGTGGAGCCGCGCGTGAGCGGCGCGATGTAACGCTGCTGTACGATGCTCTGCGGAAAACCGGAGACGAGCTCCGGCGTAAAGAGCAGGCTGTTGATGCGGCAGGGGACGCCCTTTTGCCCGCGCTTGAGTTTATGCAGCACATCGCAGTTGACAAAGACCGCCTCGCCGGGATGCAACAGATATTGCGTCTCCCCGCAGAATACGGTCGTTTCGCCTTCGACAGCCAGTATAAACTCCATTTCTTCGTGCCAATGCCAGGGGATATTGCCGACCATGTACTTGCCCGGATCTTCGTCGTATCCGGCGCAGGGAAAAACCGGCGTACCGTGTTTGGTCAGCTCGTGAAGATTCGGATCGATTGCGATATCGAACAGTTGAAGAGCTCTCATGGTTCATGATTCCCTTATGAAATAAAGAATTGTTTCATAAACAAGTATAATCATATGACATTTAACGCAATAATGCAAGGATAATGATAAATAAAAAACCCGTCGGATTTCTCCGGCGGGTGTTCTCCTATAGTTGGTTATACTTCGATTTTCTGCAGCGGCGCGCTCTTTGGTACGGGATGGTTTTTCAGGAAACGTTCCGTCTGTTCCACCGAACGGCCGACATGCCGCGCAGGGTCGAGTTCGTCGAGGATTTCTTCTTTTGAGAGAGGAAAGGCCGGGTCGCCTGCCAGGCGGTTGGCGAGATCGTTTTCGCCGCCCTGGGCAACCTGCTCTTTTGCTGCGACGGAATGCGAGCGGATGATTTCATGGATCGCCTGGCGGTCGCCGCCGCGCTGTACGGCTGCCATCAGGAGGTTTTCCGTCGCGAGGAACGGCAGCGCGTCGGCAAGCGCGCGCGCGTTTGCCTCCTCGTGTAAGATCAGCCCGGACGCAACGTTTGCCATGAGCCGCAGGATCGCGTCTGCAGCGAGAAATGCCTCCGGCAGAGCAATGCGACGGTTTGCCGAGTCGTCCAGCGTGCGTTCGAGCCACTGCGCGCTCGCGGTCAGCGGTGCGTTGAGCGCGGCGGTCATCACGAAGCGCGAGAGCGAGCAGATGCGCTCTGAGCGCATGGGATTTTGCTTATACGCCATTGCCGACGAGCCGATCTGCCCGCTTTCGAACGGCTCGGAGAGAATGCCGTCGTGCTGCAGCAGGCGGATATCGCCGCCGAAGCGATGGGCGCTTTGCGCGACGCTCGAAAGCGCGCCGAGTACGCGGCTGTCCAATTTGCGCGGGTATGTCTGGCCGCTGACGTCGTAGATGCGGTCGAACCCGAAATCCGACGCGATCCGGCGGTTGAGTTCGTCGATCTTTGCCGTATCGCCCTGAAAAAGCGATACGAAACTCGCTTCGGTACCCGTTGCGCCGCGGCTGCCGAGGAAACAAAAGGCTCTGAGCACATCGTCGATCTCTTCCACATCAAGCCACAGATCCTGCAGCCAGAGGCACGCGCGGCGACCGATTGTAACGGGTTGTGCTGGCTGAAAATGCGTAAAGCCGACGGTAGGTATGGCTTTTGTTCGTGCGGCAAACGCGGAGAGCGGTTCCAAAACGGCATAGATGCTGTTGCGGATGCTGACGAGCGCGTCGCGCAGGATCACAAGATCCGCGTTGTCCGTGACAAAGCAGCTCGTTGCGCCGAGGTGGATGATACCCGCCGCCTTGGGGCAGACGAGGCCGTAGGCGTAGATATGCGCCATGACGTCGTGCCGCACCTGAGCCTCGCGTTTTGCGACCGCGTCGTAATCGATGTCGTTCACATGCGATGCGAGTTCTTCGACCTGTTCGGTCGAGATCGGCAGACCCAGCTCGTGCTCGGCGCGTGCGAGGCTCGCCCAGAGTTTGCGCCAGGTGGAGTACCGCATATCCGGCGAGAACAGCCGTTGCATCTCGTCCGAGGCGTACCGGCTGCCCAGCGGGCTCTCGTAACGATTTCGCATGCGATTACCTCCGGATGATGGCATCCCTGGCCGCGCCCACGGAGATATTCGTAATCGGGCAGGCGATGCTCTTTTCGATGTAATTTACGTAATCCTGCGCCGCTTTGGGCAGCTCTTCAAACGTGCGGCAGCCGGATACGTCGCAGCCCCAGCCGGGCATGTATTCGATGACCGGTTTCGCCGCGCCGATCGCGGCGGGGAAGGGGAATTCGTCCGTCTTTTTCCCGTTCAGCTCATACTGTACGCAGACGGGGATTTGATCCATATAGCTGAGGATATCGACCTTGGTCAGCGCGACTTCCGTCGCGCCCTGCATCACGACGCCGTAGCGCGTCGCGACGATGTCCATGGGGCCGACGCGGCGTGGGCGACCGGTCGCCGCGCCGTATTCCGCGCCTGCTTCGCGCAGTTTCTCCGCCTCCTCGCCAAACCACTCCGCCGTGAACGGTCCTTCGCCCACGCAGGTGGAATACGCCTTGACCACGCCGATCACCCGATCGAGCTTCGCGCCCGGCATGCCCGCGCCGACTGGCGCGTAAGCGGCCAGCGGGGCGGAGCTGGACGTGTAGGGATAGATGCCGAAGTCCACGTCGCGCAGAACGCCGAGCTGCGCTTCGAACAGAATATTTTTTTTGCCGTCCGCAGCGCGCAGGAACGCGCCCGTGTCGCAGATGTAGGGCTTAATTTTTTCGCCATAGGCCGTGAGCCAGTTCCAGATTTCGTCTACGGAATATGTCTTTCCGCCGTAGACGTTTTTGAGCGTGAGATTTTTCCACTCCAGAATGCTTTCGAGCCGCTTTCTGAGGTATTCCGGATAGAACAGCTCGCCGAGCATGATGGTCTTCTTCATATATTTATCGCCGTATACCGGCGCGATGCCGCGCTTGGTGGAGCCGTATTTCGCGTCGGCAAGGCGCGCTTCTTCGAGCACGTCCTGATCGCGGTGGTAGGGGAATACGATCGGCGCGCGGTCGCTTACCTTCAGGTTGTCCGGCGTAACGGGAACGCCTTTGGAGCGGGTTTCCTCGATTTCTTCGAGCAGCTTTTCCGGGTCTACGACCGCGCCGTTGCCGAGTATGTTGACGACTTCCTTGCGGAATATGCCGGAGGGCAGCAGATGCAGCGCGAACTTTCCATATTCGTTTACAACGGTATGCCCCGCGTTGTTGCCGCCCTGGTAACGAACGACGATATCATAATCGGCCGCGATCAGGTCGACCATGCGGCCCTTGCCTTCGTCACCCCAGTTGATCCCAACGATTGCGCAGTTTGCCATTGTTCCGCTCCTTTCAAATCCAAAGGCGCATATGCGCCTTGTTATAGAAACTTCTTTATTTAGCCGGCACGGCTGTGCGGGCGTATACGTCGTTTCCCGACAGGTCAAAGGAAACGACGACGGGAAATTCATTAACCTCAAGGCGGTATACCGCCTCCGCGCCGAGGTCTTTATAGGCAACGAGTTTGCAGCCTGTTACGCGGGAGGCATAGAGCATGCCGGCGCCGCCGGTAGCGGCAAAATGCACGGCCCGTCCCCGCATAGCCTCGCAGACGGTTCTGCTGCGGGGGCCCTTTCCGATAAACTGGCAAATGCCATAGTCGATCAGCGCGGGGGTGTAGGCATCCATTCGTTTGCTGGTCGTCGGCCCGCATGGACCGATCACCTCGCCGGGCGCGGCGGGGCAGGGACCGGTGTAGTAAATACATGCGCCTTTCGGCACCGGCAGCGATTCTCCCATTTGCAGAAGCTCCGCAAAACGCTTGTGCGCCGCGTCGCGCGCGGTATAGAGCGTACCGGTCAGATAAACTGTGTCGCCCGCGCGCAGTTTTGAAAGATCGTTCTCCTGAACGGGAACCGGCAGATGATATTCCACGATGCTACACCTCCTCGGACGCGTGCCGGCAGGCGTGGCACTGGATATTGACCGCGACCGGCAGGCCGGCGATATGCGTCGGTTCCGCCGCCGCGTGCACCGCAAGAGCGGTGACCGCTCCGCCAAGTCCCATCGGGCCGATGCCCGATTCGTTCAAACGGCGCAGCGCTTCACGCTCGATCGCGGCGATATCATCCCGCACCGCTGGTTCGCCGAGCGTGCGCAGCAGCTGCCTTTTCGCCAGCAGCGTACAGGACTCCATCGTGCCGCCGATGCCCGCGCCGACAACGACCGGCGGACAGGCGGATGCGCCCGCGTCCCGCACGGCTGAGACGATGCAGTTGATTATGCCTTCAACGCCCGCGGAAGGCGGAAGCATGAATAGACGGCTCATATTCTCGCTGCCGAATCCTTTCGGCGCGACGGTCAGATGGATTTTATCTCCCGGAATGAAGCGTACATGGAGTACGGCCGGCGTGTTGTCTCCCGTATTTTCGCGTGTGACGGGGTCGAGTACGGATTTGCGAAGATAGCCTTCCGTATAAGCAAGACGCACGCCCTCGTTGACGGCCGCTTCCAGATCGCCGTCGATAAAGACATCACGACCGATGTCCGCGAAAACGACGGCCATACCGGTGTCCTGACAGATCGGGCGCTGCTTTTCACGCGCGATTTTCTGGTTTTCGATGAGTTGATTCAGCACCGAGCGTGCGGCGCTGCCTTCCTTTTCGGCTTCGAGAGAAAAAAGCAAGGCGTGCTCGGCGTCCGGGGGCAGATTGCAGCATGCGCTGAGGCAGAGCCTGCGCACGGGCTCCACGATACGGGAGGACTCGACAATCCGCATCGCAATCAACCGCCTTTCCCTCAGAATTATGCCGGGCACCAAAAACAAATTATCGCATACAATCCGGCGCATGACAATACGTTTTTCGAAGAATAAGCAGCATTATACATAAAATTCGCATTATTATAAACAAAAGCAAACGAGAATTTTAGCTCCGATATCAAATTCTATATCGTTTGAAAGTAAGTATCATTATTGATTTTCATGAAATTGCCATATCATCCGCAAATTGTATTATTAATTGATTCGTAACGGAACATCCTTTTTTGTTTCACAAAATGCCATGATTCTGTGCTTGTCTGCCGCAGATAAACCTGTAAACTAAATATATGCAACCGTGAAAGGAACTTGATTTATGGAGTCTGCGCTTCTTGACGCGGCGTTTCAGGCGCTGGGCACGGGCAACAGCATCCGCATATTTGACTGTCGGGACAAAGATGTGGCACAGCTGGCGCTGAAGCAAGCCGAAGCGCGCGTGCACTCGCTGCACGAGCGTTTGTCGGTGTTTCTGCCGGAGAGCGAGATTTCGCTGATCAACGCGGCTGCAGGATGCTCGAAGGTGCCCGTCGGCGAAGACACGTTTTTTCTGCTTTCGGAAAGCAAGCGCTACTCGCGCTTAACGGGCGGGGCGTTTTCCGTTACGACGCGCCCGCTCAGCGCCCTCTGGGAGGTTCACGCGCGCTGCGGCAGCGTGCCGAAACGCGCGGAGGTGGAACATGCGCGCGAACTCGTCAACGATGAAGACATACTGCTGGACGAAAAAGCCGGAACGGCTTCGCTGCGGCAATTTGGCCAGAGCTTGGATCTAGGCGGCATCGCCAAAGGATACGCGGCGGACGAGGTTCGAAGGATACTGTTGGAAGGCGGCGTCACCGGCGCCCTGGTCAACCTCGGCGGCACGGTAATCTCCATCGGAGACGAAAGGCACGTCGGCATACAGCATCCGGACCGCTACACTGGGATCGCAATGGGGCGCGTATCAATCCGGAACGGCTGCGCGGTGACGTCCGGCGATTACGAACGCTATTACGAAGTGGGCGGCGTGCGCTATCATCACATTGTGGATCCGCGTACCGGATATCCTTCCAAATCCAATCTGCGCGGGGTCACGCTGGTTGGAGACGGTGCGCTCGCGCTCGACGCTCTTTCCACCGCGGTTTTCGTGCTCGGGGAAACAGAGGGTCTTCATCTTGTGCGCGAGACGGGAGCGGAGGCGGTTTTTGTGACCGGCGCGCTGGACGTACTCTGCACAGACGGGCTGAGGGGGAACTTTGAACTCCTGTAGCATCGTCAAGTACGACATAAAACCGATACGATAACATACGGATATCATATGAAGAAGAAACTATTTCGTAAAATGACCGCCTTTTCGCTGACGCGGAGGATCATACAGGCATTATCATTCATACTTTTCCCGGGGCTTTTTATCTCCACATTCTCGGCGATCAAGACGGTTTATACTTCTTTCATCGGAGGAACCTTTGATGCCGCCGCGATGACGGGGCAGATCGTGCTCGCGGTCTCCATGCTGCTCATCACGGCGCTGATGGGCCGCTTTTTCTGCGGCTTTTTATGTGCGTTCGGTACGATGGGGGATTTTCTCTGGCACATCGGATCGAAGATCAAGCTGCGGCGGCCGAAGATCGGCACACGGAGCGATCGCATCATGAAGAAATTCAAATACGTGCTGCTTGCGGTGATCGTATTGTTCGTGTGGACGCTGGGCGTCTCCATACTCGGAGGGAAGGACAATCCCTGGACGGTGTTCGGCATGCTCATGCATCAGAGCGGCTGGACGGATATGACGGTTCTGCTTTCACTCGGCTCGTTACTGCTGCTGCTGATCGCCGTCGGCTCGCTGTATATCGAGCGGTTTTTCTGCCGGTATCTCTGCCCGCTTGGCGCGGTGTTCGCGATCGTATCGAAAGTACGTCTTTTTAAAATCAGAAAACCACGCGCAAACTGCGGCGTATGCCGCGCCTGCACGAAGCGCTGCTCCATGGGGATTCCGCTCTACCGGACCAACGTGGTGACGAGCACGGAATGCATCGACTGCATGAACTGCGTGGAGATCTGCCCGCGCGACAACGTAACGGCGAACCCGAAACCCGCGATCGCCGCCACGGTTGCGGTAGCTTCGCTGGCAGGTATGTATTACGCTGGCAACATCGCGGGAAATCTTTCCGCAGAGCGGCAGATCGCGGCGGTCTCCGCGAGCGTAAGCACGGTTGAGAGCGCGAACGCAGGACCGTTTACGGACGGCGCGTACACCGGCAAAGCCTACGGATATCACGGAATAACAACCGTAAACGTCACGGTGGACGGCGGGTATATCGTATCGGTGGAGGTACAGTCTACAGGAGACGATCTGGAGTTTTTCAATCAGGCGGAATTCTACGTCATACCGGCAATCATTAAGGCGCAGAGTGTGGCGGTCGGCACGGTGTCCGGCGCGACGTTCAGCAGCAACGCGATCATCGACGCGGTTAAGGACGCGCTGGCGGGCACGCTGACAACGTACGACGACATGACGGTTGTCGAAATGGACGACTCTTCTCTCACGCCGGCGCCTGTACTCACGCCGACGCCTGCACCGGAAGCCACGGCAACGCCCGAAGCGACCGCGACGCCGTCCGACGCCGGCACGATTGCACTGTCGGACGGAACCTACACCGGAACCGGAACGGGATTTCGCGGGGAGACGGACGTGACCGTAACCATTCAAAACGGCTATATCACCGCAGTACGCATCGACAGCTACTGGGATGACGAATCGTATTTTATCCGGGCGAAAAATTCGATCATCAACAGCGTGCTGTCCGCGCAGAGCTTGGACGTGGACACAGTCTCCGGCGCTACCTACAGCAGCAACAGCATCCTTGAGGCGATTGCGGACGCGCTGAATGCGGACTTCACGACGACGCAGCCTTCCGGAAACGGGCGACGCGGAAGACATTAAGCGGACGAAATATCGGCCCCCGGTCGTTACGGCGGGGGCTTTTTATAGTTGAACATTCCACGATGCGTAGGTTGCGGCGCGGCAGAAAAAAGTGATATGCTCCTGACACGAAGATAAGAGGGATTCATATGAACAACTATGTAACGGGAAGCACGATCCGCCAACTGCGGGAACAAAAAGGGTATACGCAAAAGCAGCTCGCCGAAAGAATCTCGGTGAGCGATAAGGCGGTTTCGAAATGGGAATCCGGCAGGGGGCTGCCGGATATCAGCCTCATCGAGTCGCTCGCGAAAACGTTAGGCGCTTCGGTTGCGGAGCTGCTCTCCGGCGAGTGCGTGCAAAACCGGAACCGGCACGGCAATATGCATAAAAGCAAGTTTTATGTTTGCCCGGTCTGCGGCAACGTCATATTCGCCGCGGGCGAAGGTTCGTTCAGCTGCTGCGGCGTGCAGCTTCCGCCGCTGGAGCCGGAGGAGAGCGACGAAGCGCACGGCATGGCGATCGAGCGCGTTGAGGACGAGCTGTACGCCACGATGCGCCATCCGATGGACAAGACGCACTATATTTCGTTTTTTGCAATCGCGAACGGGGATCGCGTTCAGCTGGTCAAACTCTATCCGGAACAGGATGCGGCGGCGCGCCTACCGGCTGCGGCGCACGGAACCCTCTACGGGTATTGCAACCGGCACGGATTATTCTCTAAGCAAATATAGGTGATGCAATAACGAATAACGCGAAACGCAAAAGCGGCGAATGAAATTTCGCCGTTTTTTGCCTGTATCGTGATACAATGAATCATGATCAATCAGGCATTACAATCGGAAAAGGAGCGGAGGACATGAAAGCTGCGGTTGTTTACTACACATTTGGCGGTTCGACAAAAAAAGAAGCGGAGCGTATCGGCGCGGAACTGGAAGCACCGGTATTCCGCGTGCGGGAAGCGAAAAACAGGAGTCTGATCGGCTCGTTTTTCCCAGGCGGATTTCAGGCGATGACGAGAAAGAAGCCGAAGATCAAACCGGTCGATTTCGATTTAACGCAGTACGAGCGTATCTATCTTGGCTGCCCGGTCTGGGCGGCTTGCCCCGCGCCCGCGTTCAACGCCATGCTTGACCTGCTGCCAGCGGGGAAAGAGGTGGAGATCTTTCTCTGCGCGGGCGGAGACGATCCGCGCAAGAGCGACGGGGAAACGCAGCGGCTTGTCGAGGCGCGCGGCTGCACCGTGACCAGGCTCTATACGATCCCGACCGGTGTGATGCCGGGGAAAATGAAGGAATAATCCACCGGAAAACGACGAAAAAAACGCGGCCTTAGCCGCGTTTTTTTACGCAGAAAAGATCAGCGCTTGACGAGCGCGTTTTTAACGCGCCCGAATGCGGCAAACAACAAAAACAGAACGATGTTGACGCAGACGATGCTTGCGCCGCTGGGGGCTTCATATGCGTAGCTGACGATCATGCCGATCAAAAAACCCGATACCGCGATTACCGCGGAGAGGATCGTGACGGTGCGGTACCGTTTTCCGACGCGCATTGCGGTCAGTACGGGGAAGATGACGAGGCTCGAAATCAGCAGCGCGCCCATCATGCGCATACCGAGCACGACTGTGACGGATGAGAGCACCGCCAGCGCGGCGTTGTACGCGCGGGTGGGGATACCCGTCGCGCGGGAAAACGTTTCGTCGAACGTGACGGCGAACAGCCTGTGGTAAAAGAACACGAACAGCACGAGCACCGCCGCGCTGAGCGCGATGGAGAGTGCCGCGTCTGCCCGGGAGAGCGAGAGTATGCTGCCGAACATGTAGTTGTATACGTCCGTATTCATGCCGGTGGTCATCGAGACGACCATCACGCCTACGGCGAGCGCGCCAGCGGAGAGCATGGCGATGGCTGCGTCGCCTTTAATGTGCGTGCTTTCGCTCATGCGCAGCAGCAGAAACGACGCCGCGATGCAGATGGGGATGGCGAGTGCCAACGGCGCGATATTCGCGACGGAAGCGATGGCCAGCGCGCCGAAACCGACGTGCGAAAGCCCGTCTCCGATCATCGAAAAACGCTTCAGTACGAGGCTCACCCCGAGAAGCGACGCGCAGAGGGCGACGAGCAGCCCCACGACGACGGCGCGCACGAGAAACGGATAGGATAGCATTTCCAGAATCGTACTCATGCAGGATCACCGCCGTTCAAGAAACGTTTTCCGACTTCGCTGCGCCGGTATTCCGCCGCCGTGCCGAAGAAAAGCTGACGGTTTTCGAGATGGAGGATGCGCTTTGCCGCCTGCGCCGCCGCCTGCAGGTCATGGGATACCATGACGACGGTGACGCCGTGGTCGCGATTGATGTGCTCGATCAGGCGGTACATATCCGCTGTTGCGAGCGGGTCGAGCCCCGCGATGGGTTCGTCCAGAATCAACAGCGTCTGCGTCGCGGCAAGCGCGCGCGCAAGCAGTGCGCGCTGCTGCTGCCCGCCGGAGAGGTCGCGAAAGCTCGTGTTTCGAAGCGGATACATACCGACGCAGCGCAGATGTGTAAACGCGGTCTCCCGCTGTTTTTTTCCGTAAAACGGACGGAACCCGATGGAGTTCAGCGTTCCGGAAAGAACGACCTCCAGTACGCTCGCGGGAAAATCACGCTGGCTTTCCCGTTGCTGCGGCAGATAACCGATATCCCGCGCGGACAAGCCTTCGTTGAGTGTGATGACGCCGCTCGACGGCGGTTTCAGACCGAGCAGGCCCTTGACGAGCGTGCTCTTGCCGGAACCGTTTTCGCCGACGATACAGAGGTAGTCCCCCCGTTCTACGGAAAAATGCAGACCGCTTACGACCTCTTTGCCGTCGTAGCGAAACGCTGCGTCTTTTACTTCGATCAATGACATGCGATAGATCTCCTTCTGCCTGCGAATCAGGACGGTCCGCCAAGAGCCGCTTTCAGCGCGGCGACGTTGCCCTGCATGAGCGATAGATAGGTCGCACCGCCGTCAAATTCTTCTTTCGTTACGTTGTGGCAGGTGTGAAAGAGCAGCTTCTGCGCGCCGGTTGCCTCGCACACCGTGTCCGCCATCTGCTCGTTGGACATCTCGATATAGAACACAAAGGGGATGTTTTCGTCATTTACGCGGTCGATCAATGAAGCGATCGTCGCGGCGGATGGTTCCGTCTCGGCGGAACAACCCGGAAAAGCGGCGTAATAGTCCAAACCGAATTCCTCCACGAAATAGCGCGCGGGGAAACGGTCGGCGAACACAACGGTATGGCGCGAGGCGGCGTTCACCACATCCCAAAACGATTGGTCGAGCGCTTCGAGCTCGGTTACGTAAGCGTCGAAATTGGACCGGTAGGCGTCCGCGTTATCCGGATCGACGGCGATCAACTCAGACGTCAAAGCCTTGACGATGGAGATTGCGTTCACCGGAGCGGTCCAGACGTGTTCGTCCCATTCGTGCTCGTGTGCTTCGCCTTCCTCTTCCTGGCTGTGTTCGTGATCGGTCTGCATGCCGGCGACGAGTTCTTCCTCGTATAACGTGACATAGTCCATCATGCGAAACGTGCGCACCTGTTTGTCCAGCCCGGATAGCACGTCCTCCAGCCAGGCGTCGTTTTCGCCACCGACGCACAGTACGAGATCCGCGTCCTGAATGCGGATGATGTCCTGGCTTGTCGGGTCAAACGAATGCACCTCCTCGCCGGGTTGGAGCAGCATGGTCACCTGTGCGTTCGTACCCGCCGTGATCTGGCGCGCGAAGTCGTAGGAAGGGAAAATCGTAGAGACGATGGATATGCCGCCGCCGTCGGTATCGCTTTGCGTCTGTTGCGGTGAACAAGCGGGGAGAAATATGAGTGCGGTCAATACGGCCAATATGCGCAATGTTTTTTTAGCGTTCAAGAAAAGACCTCCTGTCAATAGCGGGGGATGCCGGCCGGTGCCGGCTGGTGAAACAAGCTCTGTGTTAAGAGTTTTCGTTTTTACATTCGCTGCAGATGCCGAAGAGTACGGTTTCGCGTTCGTCCAGCGAAAAATCGCTGCGCTCTCGTATCTCCTCCATGATGCGTTCGCTCACCGTGTGATCCATATGGTACAGGCAGCCGCACGAAGTGCACTTTAAGTGCAGATGCGTGTCGCATGTGCGGCACGAGACGATCTGGTAAGCGAACCGGCGTCCGTTCCCGATGGAAAAGCGTTTGACGCGCCCTTCGGAAACAAGCCGCGCAATCAGGCGGTAGAGCGTGCTTTTTCCCGGCGTGGGTTCGCCGGGGTATGTTTCTGCCAGGGCGGCGTGCAGCTCTTCCACGGAGAATCCGCTTTCGGGATGCTCGTTGAGAAAATTGAGCAGCATGCGCTTTTGCTTTGTATCGTAACGTGCCAATGCTCATCCTCCTAAAATGAGAATTACTCTCATATTCTTGCACGGTTACGCGCGGTTGTCAAGCCGTTTCATACAATTGCAGACGATTTATGAAACCAGACAAAAAAAGCCCGAAGCGAACACTTCGAGCTTTTGCATTCCGCCTGTTTGCGCGGTTAACGGAATTTGACCGCCGTTCCGTAGGCGATGACCTCCGCCGCACCGGACATGACGGCGCTGGAGGCATATCGAATATTGACAATGGCGTCTGCCTTTAATGCGTCAGCCTCCGCAACCATGCGCTTTGTCGCCAGCGCGCGCGCTTCGTTCATCATCTGGTTGTAGGCGGTCAGTTCGCCGCCGACGAGCGTTTTGAACCCCTGCATGAAATCTTTGCCGATGTTTTTGGTCTGGATGGTGCTGCCCTTGACGAGCCCGAGCATCTCCAGTTCTTTGCCGGAAATGTAATCAGTACTGACTAAGATCATCTTCTTCTCCGCTCCTTATTTCTTTAATTCTCTGAAACAACACGTATACACTCGCGCATAGAAGCACGAGCGGGATCAACCCGACCAGCACCTTTGCCCATACTGGCATCGGCATAAACAAAAGAAAGAGAAAATAGGTCAGCATATACGCCGACAGCAGGACGGTGATTACGATCGGGGCGACCATCTTTTTTTGATGTTTGTCCATGAAAAGCACCTTCGATTCGTTTGGATTTGAGGCGGATACGGCTGTTTCGACAGTAAAGATTGTATCAGAAAGCAGGCGAGATGGAAAGCGGAAATCGATCGGTTTGAATAAAAATACGCCTCGATCATTATTTTGACAGGCACGGGCGGCTTGCGCTTGGCCAGAAATTCTCCTTTGTGCTCGACATGGTGCGAATTCCTGATTAAAATAGAGTTGTCGGGGAATTACGGACGAAACCGATAGTATGATATATCACAGAATGTTCCGGAGCAGATACGGCAAATAACGTGCGGCCGGACAGAGGAAGGGTGTATGGACGAGCAGACCGCAAAAAACATTTCCCTGGAACCACTGTACGCGGAACTTGCAAAAGGAGCGGGCGTATCGGTAAGGCAGCTGCGCGCATGGTTGGCGAAGACGAAGTTTGGCGAAGAGTTTTTGGCTATGTACGGCAAACGGGTATCCTGCGTAAACGTCGCCGCGCTCTGCGAACCGCTGATCAGGCACGCCGGCGAGATGCCGGAAGGCGGGATGCTTCCGTTTGCATACGAGTCGCTTTCCGCGGGGCTTTATCCATATTCCGGTGCGCCGCGCACGAACAAGGAGCGCAAATGCGCGCTGCGCGTTTTTCTCATTACGCTGACCCGCTTGCTGGACGCGGAGCGGGAAGAGAATTTTGACCCGCTGCTGAACTGCCGGCCTGTAACGGAGGAGGAGCTGAACGCAAGCGCCGTGAAGGAACAGTGCCTTACCTTCTCGGAAGCGATGAAGAAGAGCGGATACCGCGAACTGCTTCGCATCGGCAAAGAGATCATGCCGTTTGATCCAGCCGGGCACACGTTCGGCGTTCGCCATATCGCGCTGCATATCGCGCGGCACGCGGCGCGGGCGGGACTGCCGGTGGACGTGGCGATGGTCGCGGCGGCGGCGCTCGCCCACGACATCGGCAAATTCGGGTGCAGGGGCGAGGACATGACGAGGATACCGTACCTGCATTATTACTACACCTGGAAATGGCTGGATGAAAAGGGCATGCCGGATATCGCC
Source organism: Christensenellaceae bacterium (assembly GCA_963675855.1). Classification (GTDB taxonomy): domain Bacteria; phylum Bacillota; class Clostridia; order Christensenellales; family CAG-138; genus UBA7703. The sequence continues at coordinate 2,123,354 of OY776633.1, read as the reverse complement.
CATATCGCCGCGAACCACTCCGCCTGGGATCTGGAGTTTGAAAATCTGCCGATCGAATCGCTGATATTGATCTACGCGGACTTTCGCGTGCGCGCCGAACGGGGCGCGGACGGCAGGGAGGTTACCATCGTCAGCCCGCTGAAGGAATCGCGAGACCGCATCTTTGTCAAACTCGCGGATATGACGCCGGAGAAACGACTGCGCTATGAAACGGTATACCGGAAACTCGAGGATTTCGAACTCTTCCTGATCAGCCGCGGCGTCAACACGGATCCGGGTTCGGTTACGCCATTGCCCGTTGAGAAGACGGACGCCGCCCTGCTTACGCAGCAGGCGGTCATCCGCGCGCTGAACCATCACGTCTTCGATAACAACGTACAGCTGATGCATACGGTTTCGGTAAGCGATACGTTTGAGGCTCTTTTAGAACAAGCGCGCGACGAAAAGAACTTAAGCCGCATTCGTACCTACCTGCTGTTATTTGAAGAGTACAGCACATACATGACGCGCACGCACAAGCTGCTGACGCTGCGGTTTCTCTACGAACTGCTCATGCATCACGACGGCGACGTGCGCCGCCACGCGGGGCGCATCATGGGCGCGATCCTGGCAAATTCCGGCCCGCGCTACCGCAAGGAGCTTCCGCGCGGGGCGGGCGCGATGGCCATTGCGCCCGCGCTGCACGCGGTGCTCAGTGAGAGTGTGACGTTATGGGACGACTACGCCGAGCTGTGCCTGCATCCCGATTATAAGATTTCGCAAAAACATTCCGCGCGGATATCCAACTCGCTTAAAACCATCGCTGGCAGCTTGTTTCAGCACTGCATGCCGCAGGAGAGGCGCGGGTACTGGGAAAAACTCTACAAGCGCATCTTCTCCAGCGGCGGTGAAGACCTGCTGACGCTTATGGACACACTCGCGCACATACCGCACGAAATCATGCAAGCGGGGGAAATCGAACGCATGCTCCCCGTAATCTGCGGAGCGGCCGCATCGCAGGAAGCGCGGGTGCGAATACGCGCGCTGCGCGCCATCAACGCGATTGCGGGCGGGGAAGAAGGCCTGCTTTCGCGCGCATGCGGGATAGTGAAACTGGACCCCGACGCGGAGTTTGCATCCGTCTGGATGCTCAACCGCCTTCGTAAGCGCGCGGGGTTGGATCCATTGCCGGAACCTGCGTTCCAGATTGCGGAGATCTATTTAAGCAACCTGAAAAGCAGCATTCCCTGGACGATGAAGCTCGCGCACATCGACCGCCTCTGCGAATACGCGTACGAGCATCCGCAGGAGGCGTTCCACATCGCGATGCATTTAAGCAACATCCTCTCGGTAAGCGAGCACCTGCCCGTGCGCGAACGCGCGGGCGAATCGCTCGTGGAAATATCCGCCGTGTTATCCGTCGACCAGCGTAACGAGATCATGGTCGATCTGCTGCGCGAGCTGGAGACGGGGCAAAACGAAATCTCGGGCTATATACCGCCGTATCTGGGGCGGCTGTTCTGCAACGTGCCCGAGAAGGAGATGGACGAAGGCATCGCCTATCTCGAAGGGTTGCTGCGTGCCGGCAACACACGCGCCGCGCGCGCCGCGCTCTCGACCCTCTGCGCCATTCTCTCCGGTTATGCGCCGGAAGACCCCGCGCGCGAGGAAGCGGTCGCCGAGCGGGTGTTCGGGCTGCTGCTCACAGGCGTCGCGCACTTCGACGACAGCATCCGCCTCACGGCGCTGGAGGTCATCTGCCGCGGATATTTCGGCAATGAAAAGTGCCCGCTTGACGCGCGGAGGGCGCGTCTGACGAGGTTTGGCAAGAAACTGCTCACGCTGCTTGGCGAGCGGCGCGACGGCATGCTCGCGTTTTTCAACGAAGCGGCTATGCTCAACCATCTATACCGCTTTATCACGCTGTGTGAAACGGACGGCGGCTTCGCGTTTGAACCGCTCAAGCCGGTCGCGTTTTTTCCTGGCACGTTCGATCCGTTTTCGGCGGGGCATAAGCGCATCGTGGAGGAGATTCAGGCAAACGGGTTCGAGGTCTACCTCGCGGTGGACGAATTTTCCTGGAGCAAACGCACGCTGGCAAAGCTCATGCGCAGGCAGATCGTCAACATGTCGGCCGCGAGCCTGGCGGACGTCTATCTCTTTCCGGACGAGATACCGGTTAACCTCGCCGTGCCGGAAGATTTGAAAGAGTTATGCAGTATCTTCTGCGAGCGTGATATGTATCTTGTCGCGGGGAGCGACGTGATCCTCAACGCCAGCGCATACCGCCAGAGCGGATCCGGCACGGCGGCGACTTACAATCACATCCTCTTCCCCCGCGTGGATTCGGGGCACGGAGACGATATGCAGCGCGCGCAGGAGATCGTCTCCGGGCGTATCGTGGTGTTGTCTATACCCGCGTATTACGAGAGCGCGAGCTCCACGCAGATACGCGAATATATCGACAAGGATATGGACATCGGCATGCTCGTGGATCCCGTGGTGCAGGATTTCATCTATGCGCGCGGGCTTTACCTGCGCATGCCGCAATATAAGCACGAGATCAGCGCGCTGACAAGGCGCCGCTGCGACGTGAGCGAAACGGGCGACGAGTACAGCGCCGTATACCGCGGCGAAGCTGGAGAGACACTCGCGCGGATAAAAAGCCGCAGCGTGAGCGTGACCGACCTGTACGCCGTGCTCGACGAAATGCGGAAAACCGCGGAGACGGTGCGCAGGCTCGCCTCCGGCCGTATCCTCTGGATCGAGGAGACGAACGGGGAAGGGGAGCCGCTGCGCGCTCTGCTTTGCGACCTGCTTGCTCGATCACTGATCCGGGAGCATACGTACGCGCTCTACCGCTGCGGAAGCGACGAGGACCGGGAGATCGCCGAGCAGCTCGGTTTCCTTCCAATCGACGGGCAGGGAACGCTGCTCTACGCGGACATGCGCGCGCCGCTCGTGCTGCTTGAAGACGCGCTGCAGAGCATCAAAGAGCCGTTTGCGTCGGACGAAGAGGTGCGCGCGGCGGTGGAGTCCACGCGGCCCGCGCTGCGCCGTTCCATCTGCGCGCTGTTTCCCGGAACGCTGTTACTGTGCTTCGACATGGACGAGATCAACGGAGGGCTCATCGATAAGGTACGCGCGCTCAACGGGGTTTCCAGCGTGCCGCCGACGGAGAAGACGCTGGGCCGCTCCATGTGCGTGCCGTACGGCAAAGTGCTTGCCGAGACCATCGTGCCGAACACCGTCACCAAAGCTCTGCACGCGGACAAGGTGTTTCACGCAGACGAAAGCGGGTTCGACATCACGCAATCGCCCGGGTATTCTCTGCTGACCAACCAGATACGCACCATCAAGTCGTTTCGAAGGCCGGTGCTGCTCATAGACGACCTGCTCCACAACGGGTACCGGCTCGAAAAGCTCGACCCGCTGTTTCGCGAACAGGGCGTGGATATCGAGCGTATCATCGTAGGCATCCTCTCCGGCCGCGGTCTTGACATGATGCGCGAGCAGAAGCGGAACGTGGACTGCGAATACTTCATTCCCAACATGCGCTACTGGTTCACGGAGAGCCTTTTGTACCCGTTTATCGGCGGGGACAGCGTGGCGGGCGGCATCGTGGAGCGGGATTACCCACCGAGCATCAACCTGATATTGCCCTACCAGTACCCCAAATACCTGCGCAGCGCGCCGCCGCCCGCGGTGCGGCGGTATTCGCGCGTGGCGCTGAAAAACGCGTATACCATACTCTCCGTGCTGGAAACGCGCTATCTCAAACTGGAGGGAACCGGGTTGACGCTCCGGCGGCTCGGCGAGGCGCTCGTGCGCCCGCGCCTGCCGGATAAAGGCGCGCACATGCAGTATGACCTGAACGTGGTCGCTTCGTCCTACCTGGAAGACGACATCCGCCAGATGCGCCGTATCTCCAGCGCGGAGGACGTGTAACATGCCGTATTTCAGCTATCGTGATCTATGCCTCTGTCCGGCCGGCGGCAGTCTGCCATCCGGCGCGCTGCCCGCGGAGAGACCGTTTCGACCGCTGGTATTCCTCGTTGAGCGCGATCCGCTCGTCAGCCGCGGTTTTTTTGCGATACGCTCGCTTGCGGAACTGGACGAACCGGAAGGGCTGAACCTGCTGCTCCCGCCGCCGGACGCAGAAAACACGGAAGCGCTGTCGCGTTTTGTCAAGGAAAACGGCGCGAGCGTGCTCAACACGGCGTTTGCGCGGGCGTTCGACGTGATGGAGGCATACCGTTCCCGCCGCGATACGCCGCAGCGCGTACATATCCTTGGCCTGGGTAACGTCGGCGGCACGACGGCGACCGCGCTGAAACTGCTCGGATCGGATCTGCAGGAGATCGGCGTGTTCGACAGCGACCATAACAAGCGCCTGCGCTATGAAGCGGAACTCAATCAGATATTGCCCGTGCGCGACGGCGAACGGCTTCCGCCGGTAACGATCAAACCGGATAGCGAGCTGTTTGCCTGCGACGCGCTGCTGTTCACCGCCGCCGGAGCCGTGCCGGAGGTCGGCGCGGAGAGCGGAAACGACGTGCGCATGATGCAGTACGCGACAAACCGCGAGCTGCTGCGCGGATACGCGCGGCGCGCGCGCGATAGCGGTTTTACCGGGCTGTTCGCGCAAATTTCCGATCCCGTGGACCAGCTCAGCCGCGCAGTGTTTCTCATGAGCAATCAGGACGAACGCGGAGTGTTCGACTGGAACGGGCTGTTGCCGGAACAGGTGCGCGGCTTCGGCCTCGGCGTTATGCGCGCGCGCGCCGTATACTGCGCCGGGCGCGAAAGCGCGTCTTCGGAACAGATACGCGCATACGGCCCGCACGGGCACGGGCTTGTCGTTGCGAACGCGCCCGGCGAGGGCTACGACGGGGCGCTGTCGCGTTCTTTGACCCATCAAACGGAAACGGAAAACCTGAAGATACGCTCCTACGGCTACAAGCCCTATATTGCTCCGGGCGTTTCTTCCGCGGCGGTATCCGTGCTCCGCGCGCTGCGCGGGGAGTGGCACGACGCGGCGGTGCCGCTCGGCGGCGCGTATTTCGGCTGCCGGGCGCGTTTTAACGGGTTTGGGCCGCAGATCTGGCGCGAGGCGCTGCATTCGGAGCTGATAACACGCATCACAGCAAGCTATGAAGCGCTGAAGGAGTTTGAGAAGCGATGGGCGGATTAACGGTTGTCACCTGCGGCGAAAGCGCGCGGCTGGACGACACGCTCGCATACGCGCTAGACGGCGTGCCGCACGAGCGCGTAGGCTGCGGTGACGCGCTGGAGAGGTTATCCGGCGCGCGCGTACTCTTTGCGCTTGCGCTGAGCGAACACGGCCTGGACGCGCAAGTCGCGGCGCTGATCGCGCATCTGAGGCGGAATCCGCGCGCGATGGAGGGTTCGACCGGCGCGATGATCGTTGACGGCGCGGGCGAACTCTATACGAAGCAGACGGCGGACATGCTCGCGTTCGCGGCGAACCTCGCGGGATGCCGCTTTCCCGGTAAGCCGCTGGTGGAAGCGACCGCGTCGCTGGACAACTGGCGCGTGCAGGCGCTCCGGCGCGAGGAAACGAAGCTCGAAGCGTATCGGGACGCGGCGCGCGAACTTGCGAAACGATTGGCCGGGTTTGAACCGGTTCCGGTTAAAAAACCGAATATACTCCTGCTGCACGCTTCCGACCAAACGACGTCCAACACGCTGCAGATCGGGCGGACGATTACAAAAAGGCTCGCGACAGATTGCGATATCCGTGAAATTTCGCTGCAGAACGGAACGATTCAGGACTGCCGCGGATGTTCCTACAAGACCTGCGCGCACTTCGCGCGTCAAAACAGCTGCTTCTACGGCGGAGTCATCACAAACGACGTATACCCGGCCATCAGCGAATGCGACGCGCTGTTGCTGCTCTGCCCGAATTACAACGACAGCGTAAGCGCGAATATACTCGCGTTCATCAACCGGCTCACGAGCATGCTCGTGTACAATTCGCTGCACGAAAAACATCTCTTTGCCGTGATCGTTTCGGGCTACAGCGGCAGCGATATCATCGCCCAGCAGGTCATCGGCGCGCTTTGCCTCAATAAAACGTTCATGCTGCCGCCGCGGTTTTGCATTATGCAGACGGCGAACAACCCCGGCGAGGCGATGAAGGCGGCGGGCATGGATAAACGGATAGACGAATTTGCCGCGCATATGCTTAGAATAATACGCAACAAGATTTAAACAGAGTGGCGCTTGCCTTTTTTTACGGATTTTGTTAGGATGAAACCGGCACGGAGTGAAAACCCCGCAGTGTAATTGAAAGGAAGTGTCTGTTTGGCCGCTGTTCTGTAACGGAACACGAAAACACATCGAAGAAAACGGCGCAGAGAACGCGCTGTATTTGATGTGCGGGTTTCCGATTCAGAAACGCGACAGGCCGACAGGATGCTTGCATCTCACCATAATCGGCATGGAGCGATTTCCGTGCCTCTTTTTGTTTTGGAAACGGGCGATTGAGAGGTGTTATACAGAAAGGGTATACGATGCAATACATAATAGCGAACCGGTTTGAACAATCGTTTATCGACGAGAATATCATGGGGCCGAACCCGGCAAAACTGCTGGAGCAGCTCATGGCGGCGCATCCGCTGGAGGCGGGCGCGCGCGTGCTCGACCTCGGCTGCGGGCGCGGCGTTACGTCCATCATGCTGGCGAAAGAGTACGGACTGAACGTTTTCGCCACCGATCTGTGGATCAGCGCGACGGACAACTGGAACCGATTCCAGGAGGCGGGGTTCGGCGACGGCCGGATCGTACCCATCCACGCGGACGCGCACGAACTGCCGTATGCGGATGCGTTTTTCGACGCCGTGATCAGCATAGACGCATATCATTATTTCGGGTTGGACAGAGCATATCTCGGCAAGCATCTGCTGCCGCTGGTCAAGCCGGGCGGCTGGCTGCTGTTCGTCGTGCCGGGTTTCAAGCGCGACATCCACAATGCGCTGCCGCCCGAATGCCTGCTCACATGGACTGCGAAGGACCTAGAAACCTTTCACGATATGGACTACTGGAAGGATGTGCTTTCGATAACGGAAGGGTTGGAAATCGTTTCGCTTTACGAAATGGAGGACTTCGAAGAATGCTGGCAGGATTGGCTGAATACGGAAAACCCATACGCCGTAAGCGACCGCGTGCCCATGGGGGCGGGAGCGGGCAGGCATATGAACTTCATCGCGATGGCGTTAAAGCGCAAGTGAGTTAAAAAGGGCTTCGGGTAAAATCCCGAAGCCCTTTTTTGAATGCGATTCAAGTTTTTTGCTCAGGTGGCTCTGCCGCAGGTTCCTCGTCCGGCAGGCGCAGCGCGATGAGCTTGCCCGCAAGCAGGCGGGCAAAACTCGCGGCGATGGATGAGCCGACGACGAGGTCGCTCACCTCCGTGCCTGTGTCAACGCTTTTGTCGAAGATGGGTTCCGCGCTCGTCATCGCCTGCTGCGCGACATAGCGCGAGATACGTAAAAAAGACGCGGTGAAGCGCCCGTACTCCTCACGGATAAGCGCTTCGTCGTCTGGCGGAAGCATGACGGACAGGGCAGCCATACTCACGGACTGCTTGAACGTGCAGATCATCAACAGCAGGGCGATGTGCTTTTTGCCGTATTTTTTGCGCACCGGAGGGGGGATCAACCGGAGCTTGACATAGTTGTTGACCATAGAGGGCGTGAGCAGTTTATCCTCGACGGGATCGTAAACGAGAAAGCCGATATACCGGTTGATGAGCGCGGTCAGCTGATCGAGGTAAAGCTCGATCTGTGGAAGATCGTTCCATTCGGGCAGCCGGTAAAAATCAATAAACCGTTCCCAGCGCAGGAGCGTTTCCGCAACATGGTTCTTATCGTATCGCATGACTGGCTCCTCGTTTCCGATTTTTTACTATTATAATTGCATAGACGGAAAAAATCCAGATATATCTTGTTTGACATATCTCTTTACATAATATCAAAAAACAGATATGATAGTACAACAAACTAGAAAACAAGGTGGGATAAACGATGTCATTCAAGCTCTTCACCGATTCGACCGCCGGATTGACCGAGGCGGAATATAACGAAAACGCCATCGAAGTGCTTCCGCTGAGCCTCTCGCTCAACGAGGAAGAAATCCTGTGTTACGAACCGGGCGTCGTTTTTGACAGCGAAGCGTTTTATAAACGCATGCGCGAGGACGCGTCGCTGGTGATGAAAACATCCATGGTCAACACGTCGGCGTTCCTCGAAGCGTTCGAGCCGTATCTCAAGGCCGGGGAAGACGTGCTGTATCTCGGCATGTCGAGCGGCATCAGCGGAACCTGCGGCGCGGGACAGAAGGCGGCGGAGATCCTTCAAAAGAAATATCCGGAGCGCAAGGTTCTCGTTGTGGATACCTTAACGGCAATCCTGGGGCAGGCGATGATCCTGCTGGAGGCGGCGAAGCTGCGCGACGAAGGCGCGTCTGCCGAAGAGGCCGCGGCGCAGGCCGAGCGCAGAAGCCACGAAATCCGTTCCTATATCATGGTCGACGACCTGAACTTCCTCAAGCGCGGCGGCCGCATTTCCGGCAGCGCGGCGCTTGCGGGCAGCATCATGCACCTCAAACCGGTGCTCAAAGGCGACGAAGAGGGGCGGCTCGTGCTCTATCTGAAGATACTCGGCAGAAAAAAAGCAATCAAGGCGATACTCGAACACTTCGAGAGGCTTCACGTTGCGGATCCGAACAACCTGCGCGTCGGCATTACGCACACCGGCTGCGAAGACGAGGCGCACCTGCTGGCGGCGGACATCGTCGAGCGGTATCCCGATGTCGACGTGAAGGTTACCGTATTCGAACCCTGCACCTCGTCGCACGTCGGCCCGGGTGCGATCGGACTCTTCTTCTTTTAACAAAAAGTCGGCAAAGACCGGCAGGAAAACTTAATCAGGCATGGAAATCGGCGGGGCGCTCTGGGATGGGGCCCCGCCTTTTTTGCTTTGTATCGAACGATTCGCGTTACGATTTTTTTGACGCTCGATGTGCCGCGCTCTTTTGTACGATCAGAACGGCGATCACCGCCGTGAACGCGGCGAGGCATAGTCCGAGCGCGGCGATCACGCCGGGATACCCGCCGCCAAATCCGGAGGAGGAGAGGTGGTTGTTGAGGATGTTTGCATACGCCCAGACGAGAACGAGCAGATACGCCACATCCCGAAAACGCAGCGCGGCAAGTATGCCGATCGCCGCGCCTATCAATACCATGGCGATCGTCCAAACGGGTTCCGAGATTCCAAAGCCCGCAAACCCGTAGCCGACGAGCAGCGCCGTCGCTCCCGCGATGGTCGCGACCGTGACCCAGCCGAAGTAGACCGAAAACGGAAGGCGCACCAGCCAGCGCGCGGCTGCGGGGAGCGGTTCGTGCTTTGCGATGAGAAAACGAAGAATGATCAAAGACAACAAAAGCAGCGCGATGACGCCGAACGAAACAGCCAGCAGGCCGTAATGCCATGCGATGATCCAGGAGAGGTTGAACACGCAGGATAGGATGAATACAGCGCCTGTTTTATTCAGCAGGGCAACGGTTTCCGCGTCGCCCCTTTTACGGAACAGCCCGAATTGATAGAGCGCGTAGCCTAGAAGGAGCAGGTAGATGACGCCCCAGATGGAAAACGTCAGCGGCGCGGGGACGAACAGGTTCGGATAGCGGTCGGACACCTCCTTCGGCGTTACGCCGTTGATCGGCAGGATTGAAGAGAGCGCGTTGACGGCAAGCATCGCCAACAGGGCGAGCAGCACGGCCCATTTGAGCCACTTGGCAGCGGTACGCGATTCCATAATCAGGTCTCCTTTCTGAACTGTCGTTAGAGTGTGAAGTAGTAGGAGCCGAGCAGGTAATCCTGCCGGTACTTCTGCGCGAGGCGGTACAGGATGTTTTTCACGGCGGCAAGACCGGACGCACTCCGCAGGTAATCGTCCCGACGTTGAAAAAAACGCTTCGCTTCGGCGGGGGTTGCGGATTCGGAAACATATCCCCATACGTGTTCGAGCGCATTGACCGCGCGGCCTTTATCCTCCGGCAGAGAAAGCGCGTGTTCGACAATGCCGTAAAATGCGACGGCGTTTTCGCCTTTTTTGTCCTTGAGCAACGCGCGGATGGTTTGATAATCCTGGGGCGAGCGTTCGAGCACGGCGTATTTGTAGCGCCCCCACTCGGTTTCAAGCAAACGCTGGTCAGGCGAAGACAGGCAGAGGGAACACTTGAGTGCCGAGCGGTTTTTATCCTTTACTTCCAGCATGACGTCGGGTTTTTTGCCCGATAGCGCGCCAACGTATTCCAGAAACGGGGCGGCGGCGATGGTGTCCGAATGCGCGCCGCGCGATTTTTGCGGGTGCTGCTGGGAGTAGTGCGTTTTCTGCGCGCCGTCTTTCGTCCGCCAGGTTTCGCGGCAGAGAGAAATCCAGAAATCGTCGCTTTTTGTTTTGTCCGCGGGATGGATCGCGTTGTGCAGGTTATCGTAGACAACGGGAGCGCCGATGCGGGAGCAGAGTTCCAGCACCTCGGCGATGTTATAGATGCCGCCGTCGTTTTCCAGTACGAGGCGTCGTGTGACCGCCGGAGCGAGGTCGCGGTAAACCAAAGCGAAGCGCGACATGGCAGCCGCCGCGTCTCCGTATTTACCGCCGATGTGCAGCACAATTTTATGCGTCCGGTCAAGCTTGAGAGCGTCGAGCACGCGCGCGTGATAGGACAGGTCGTCCAGGGCGCGCCCGACTACGCCCGTGTCCGGTGAATTGAGCACCGTATACTGACCGGGATGCATGGAAACGCGCATGCCGCTTTTGGCGATCTTCTGCGCGATGGAGGAGAGCCGGGCTGCGTAAACAGATTCCCAAGGAAGCGGCGCGGCGAGGCTGGAACCGAACGGAATCAGACCGGAACTGATGCGGTAGAGGCGTATGCCGTTTGCGATGTTGTAATCGATCATGCGCTCCAGCGCGGCGAGGTTATCGCCTGCAAGCGCAAGCAACCGCTCCGGCGAAGCGGATTTTAACATACAGTTTTTGATTTGAGCGCCTTCGACGGCGACGGTAAGGCAGGCGTATCCGATGCGCACGGACGAAATCACCCCCGGTATGACGCAATCAGTTCAATTGTGAACGGGTTCCCGCTTTCATTATAAAACACATGAAAAGCGCGCGCAATCGAACGGCGGGGTATTCGGCTTTTCGTAAATGTGCTACAATCCGAGTGGATATAAACAGGATGAATGAAACGGGGAATGATATGTTAAAGAATGATGCCGGTCTCATGGAAGAGCGCGTATCCTCGGAAGAAATCTACAGCGGGAAAATCGCGCGCATGTATAAGGATACCGTTCGCCTGCCGAACGGAAAACTCGCCACGCGCGAGGTGCTGCGGCTTTCGGGCGCGGTCGCCGTCGTGCCGGTCACGGACGATGGAAACGTCGTTCTGGTGCGCCAGTACCGCTATCCGTATGCCGAAGTGCTGCTTGAAATACCCGCGGGGAAGATCGATCCCGGCGAGGATCCGGCGGTCTGCGCGCGGCGGGAGCTATCCGAAGAGACAGGCATCGAGGCGGAGGAGCTTCTTTCCCTCGGCGCATATTATCCCTCCGTCGCGGTGCTGGGCGAGACGATCCATCTCTACCTTGCCCGCGGCCTTACGCAAAGAAACCCGCACCCGGACGGGGACGAGTTTCTCAGTGTGGAGACGATGCCTCTTGATGAACTGGTAAGGCAAATCCTGCGCGGGGACGTGCCGGACGGCAAGACGCAGGCTGCCGTACTAAAGGCGTGGCACACGATACGACGAGAAGGTCAATCCTTGTAGAATCCGCGTATCAGATCGATGATTTCCTGTTCGCCGATACCGAGCGATTTGTAGTATGCGACGTCCTTTTTCAACTTTTGAAGCGCAAGTTCATTTCGTTTGCCCAGCCGTTCGAAATTGCTCATGGGGGCGATGAAGCACCCGCGGCCGACCATCGAATGGATCAGGCCCGCGCGCTCCAGTTCCTCCCAGGCTTTCTTTACCGTAATCACGCTGATCTGGAGCTCCTTGGCGACCGTGCGGATCGGCGGCAGGCTATCCCCTTCGACCAGCTGCCCCAGAATGATCTGCGAGGACAGCTGGTCGAAGAGCTGCTGATAGATCGGCTTGTCAGAAGCCGACGAAACAACGATATCGAGCGGCATTACAGGTTAACCTGATCAAAACGCTTGATCGAAATCCGGGTGGAAATCCAGGTGAGAAGTATAAATACGGCGATGCCGCAGAGTAATACGGGAATCTGCCCGATCAGCGCGTCACGGCTGATACCGTCCAGCAAGCGCGTGGCCGCCGGTACTGCTACAACGAGCGCTTCGATGCCGGCGGCGAATAAGATGGTGACCGTCAGCGCGGTGATCAGCGGAACCGCCAGTTTATAGGCCGTTTTGTACACCATCGGGAAGAATATGACGTTGAACACGCCGAACATGGCGAATACGCAGCCGATGTACGCGACGTTCGGGTCGATAAAGAAATTCGCGGTGTGGTACAGGGTGATGTTCAACGCGGCGAATATCGCCACGACAATCACCTGAACGGTCTCAAGAACCGCGATTGCAAGTATCCTTGCCCGGGGCGCGTCGCTCTTTCTAACGGGCAGCAGCATGGTAAATTCCAGATCCCTTTGCCCCTTTGCTGCCAGAATGATATTGGGAACGGCAATAAAGAGTATGTACATAGGCGCTACGAAAAACACCCACTGCGGGATGAGCAGCAGCACGCCAAACAGCGTGATCAGGAAAAAGAGCGGGTTGATGACGAGCCGGAATTCTTTATTCAGCAGTTTCTGCATGGTGGTTCTCCTCTCTCGCGTGATAGATCATGATATCTTCCAGTGTAGGCGCTTCGATCGTGACCGCTTCGCCGCCGGTGAGGTCCTTCGTCTTCATCAGCCCCGTAAAGCCGTAAGCGTGTGTTTTTGCGGATATCAATCGCGTTTCCACGTCCGCCCGCTGAGCGGCGGTGCCTTTTACGATACGGTACGACGCGAGCAGCTCGTCCTTTTCGCAGCTTGCGATCATGCGTCCGTTTTCGATGTATGTGATGAAATCAGCGCATTTTTCAAGATCGCTCGTGATGTGCGTGGAAAACAGGATGCTCACCTCGCCGTTTTCGATGAGTTCCTGAAACAGCGTGAGCAGGTCGTCCCGCGCGACGGGGTCCAGCCCGCTGGTCGGCTCGTCGAGAATCAGCAGTTTTGCGTGATGCGACATCGCCAGCGCCAGCGCATACTTGATCTTCATGCCGCCGGATAATTCCGAGGGGCGTTTGTCTTCGTCCAGGCCGAACCGTTTCATATACGTGCGATACCGCTGGTCGTCCCAGTCGGCGTAGAAGCGGCTGACCACATCGGTGATGGTTCGCATTTTGGTTTTTGCGTAGAAATCCACGCCGCCGAACGACACGCCGATGTGCTGCTTGAACGCGAGCTCGTTTTGGAAAAAGTCCCGTCCGAACATCTGCACGCTGCCGCCGTCGTTCGGCGTCAGGCCGAGCATGCATTTCAGCGTGGTCGTTTTACCCGCTCCGTTCGGGCCGATAAACCCCATGATATACCCTGATTCCAAAGAAAAGGATATATCTTTGAGTTCGAACGAACGATACCGTTTGTTCAGGTGCTCTATCTTTAATAGTTCCATCGATATCCTCCTGTGAGATTATATTGTGTATATTCAATATGCACAATATAGCACTGCGGGTTTTGCTTGTCAACCCCCTTTTGAAAAATTTCCGGCAAATAAAAAACGGCGGTTTCGCCGTTTTTTATTATCGTGTTGCCGGATTTCGTATTATTCTCTTTCCGTATCCTCGGGCGGCGCGACGACATATTTGCCTTCGTACGGCTTGGTTTGGATCACGCCTTTTTGGATCAGGATGAGCAGTACGATACCTGCTGCGACCAGCGCCGCCGAGAGAACCTGCGAAACACGGACGTTGCCAAAGAGGTACAGGCTGTCCGTGCGCAGCCCTTCTATGAAGGCGCGGCCCGTACCGTAGCCGATGAAATAGACCGACAGCAGCACGCCGTCCCGGACGCCTTTGCGGGCGATCAGCAGCGTGATGGCAAGCAGGATTGCATTCCAGAAACTCTCGTAGAAAAACGTCGCCTGATGCCACTCTCCAAGCGACTGGATATAGACCGCCAGCGGGAAAAACTGCAGGTTCGGATTCGCTACCAGCGCGCCGAACGCTTCCTGGTTGATGAAATTTCCCCAGCGCCCGATCGCCTGACCCAGAATCAGGCTGGGGATGACGAGGTCGATGAGTTTGAGAAACGGGAATTTTGAAGCTTTTGAGAAGATGAACGCCGCGAGAAAACCGCCGATCACCGCGCCGTAGATGGCGAGGCCGCCTTTGTTGATCGCAAAGATCGACGCTAGGTTCCCGGCGTATTGGTCCCACTCGAAGGCGACGTAATAGAGCCGCGCGCCAATGACCGCAAGCGGTATGGCGAGCAGGATGAAGTCGAATAAGACGTCCGCCGACCAACCGCGCCTTCGCGCGCGCAGTGCGCCCAGCAGGATGCCAAGCATCATGCCGGAGGCGATGACCACGCCGTACCAGGCGATATTGAGGCCCTGTATTCCAAATAAATTCTCAACAGCGAAACGGTTCATCGGGTTACCTTCTTTTCCAGTGTTGATTGTACAGCAAGAACTATGTAACATCGACATTGTATCAAAATAGATATTCCAATCGCAAGCTTGCGGATGTCAAAAAACGTTGCCTGATGTTGTTGACGAAAAATCGAAATAAGAGCATTGACAAAACCAGTTAGATGGTGTAAACTCGTCAACGACAGTTAGAAGCATCTAACTTAAACCGCTTACACAATAACATTCGATTTCCGGCGCTGAAAAACATAAACGTATGAAGACAGGAGGAAAAGGATGATGCCGTTGACAATGGTACAAACGGGAGAAACGGGTTATATCAAAAAGATCGAGGGTAAAGACAGGGTGCGCAGACATCTTGCGGAGCTTGGTTTTGTCGTGGGCGAACGCGTGACTGTCGTCAGCACAATCGCCGGAAACATGATTTTGCAGGTTAAGGACTGCAGGATCGCGCTTGCTGGCGACATGGCGAAACGCATACTGATCTGAGTCATTAACGAATTATGAAACAAGGAAAGGAGGAACAAGTTGTGAGGACATTAAGAGATGTACCGATCGGACAAACGGCAAAGGTAGCCAAACTCAAAGGGGAAGGCGCGTTAAAACGGAGAATCATGGATATGGGCATCACCAAAGGCGTTGAAATCTATGTGCGTAAAGTTGCGCCGCTTGGAGATCCGCTCGAGGTGACCGTACGCGGCTACGAACTCTCCGTGCGCAAAGGCGACGCGGCGAACATCGAGGTCGAATAACAGTTTTTCTGCGGCGGGGCCGCTTGTTTTTGGCCGATGAGTTAGAAGCATCTAACTATCAGACGGTATAGAGACCAAATACAAAAGACGGTCTATAACAAACAACCGTTTGACAGAAAAAACAGAAGGAGGGAACCATGGGGATTAGAATTGCACTTGCGGGAAATCCAAACAGCGGCAAAACGACGATGTTCAACGAGCTCACGGGCAGCGCGCAGTACGTCGGAAACTGGCCTGGCGTGACCGTCGAGAAAAAAGAAGGTAAGTTAAAGGGGAGCGAGGGTACGATCATTCAGGATCTGCCGGGCATCTATTCGCTCTCGCCGTACACGCTCGAAGAGGTGATCGCGCGCAGCTATCTTGTGTCCGAGCGGCCTGATGCTATCATCGACATCGTCGACGGCAGCAATATTGAAAGAAACCTTTACCTGACAACACAAC
Source organism: Christensenellaceae bacterium (assembly GCA_963675855.1). Classification (GTDB taxonomy): domain Bacteria; phylum Bacillota; class Clostridia; order Christensenellales; family CAG-138; genus UBA7703. The sequence goes on along the minus strand of OY776633.1, from coordinate 2,107,494 downwards.
TGCTCGAACTCGGCATTCCGACGTTGGTTGCGCTGAACATGATCGACGTCGTGCGAAAAAACGGCGACGTGATCGACACCTCCAAACTTGGAGAGGCACTCGGCTGCGAAGTTGTCGAGACCTCGGCGCTCAAAGGCTACGGCGCAAAGGAAGCGGCTGCAAAAGCCGTTGTGCTGGCAAAAAAAGGCACGCATGGCGAACGACCGCATGTGTTTTCCGGCAGCGTAGAGCATGCCATAGCGCATATTGAGGAATCGATTGAGGACAAAGTTGACAAAACGCTGTTGCGCTGGTATGCCGTTAAACTATTTGAGCGGGATGATAAAGTGGGTGACGAGCTGAACCTGAACGCGTTGACGAAAGGACACATCGAGGAGCACATCCGCGATTGCGAGCGGGAGTTGGACGACGATGCGGAGAGCATCATCACCAACCAGCGGTATGCTTATATCAGCCGCGTGATGGATCGCTGCGTCGTGAAAAAACAAAAGGGTGTGAAGTTCAACGCGTCCGACAGGATCGACCGTATCGTGACCAACCGCTATCTGGCGCTGCCGATCTTTGCGGCCGTGATGTTTCTTGTATATTACATCGCCGTAACGACTATAGGAGCGATCGTGACCGATTTCACCAACGACACGCTCTTCGGTGGCTGGATCGCCGGCGGTCTGGCGAGCCTGTTTGAAGGGGCGAACGTCGCGCCGTGGCTCAGCGGACTAGCGATCGACGGCATTGTCGGCGGCGTCGGCGCGGTCATCGGATTCGTGCCGCAGATGCTGGTGCTATTCTTCCTGCTGGCGCTGCTTGAGGATATCGGATACATGGCGCGCGTTGCGTTCATCATGGACCGCATTTTCCGCAAATTCGGTCTCTCCGGCAAATCGTTTATTCCGATGCTGATCAGCAGCGGATGCGGCGTTCCGGGCATCATGGCCAGCCGCGCGATCGAAAACCAGCGCGATCGGCGCATGACCATCATGACCACGACGTTTATTCCCTGCGGTGCGAAGATGCCGATCATCGCGCTTTTTGCCGGCGCCATCTTTGGCGGCGCATGGTGGATCGCACCAACCGCTTACTTTATCGGCGTGGCGGCGGTCGTTGTCAGCGGCATACTGCTTAAAAAGACCAGGGCGTTTGCGGGCGAACCCGCGCCGTTTGTCATGGAGCTGCCGAGCTATCACGCACCGTCCAGGAAGAACGTTTTGCGCAGCACGTGGGAACGGGGATGGAGCTTTATAAAGCGCGCGGGCACGGTTATTCTCGTTTCGGCCGTCATCCTCTGGTTCCTGCAGGGATTCGGCGTCGTCGACGGTGTATTCGGCATGGTGGAGGACAACAATACGAGCCTGCTCGCGGCTATCGGCAATATCATTGCGCCGATCTTTGCGCCGCTTGGTTTTGGCAGCTGGAAGCCCGCGGTTGCAACGTTTACCGGCCTGATTGCCAAGGAGAACGTCGTCGGCACATTCGGCGTGCTCTACGGCTTTGCCGAGGTGGCCGAGGATGGACTGGAGATCTGGAGCAACCTCGCGCTGGACTTCACCGCGCTCTCAGCGTTCAGCTTCATGCTCTTCAATCTGCTCTGTGCGCCGTGCTTTCCGGCGATGGGTGCGATCAAGGAAGAGATGAACAGCGTAAAGTGGACCTGGGGCGCGATCGGCTATATGTGCGGGTTTGCCTATGCGGTTTCGCTGATTATCTATCAGCTCGGTATGTGGTTCTACGGCGGCATGTTCAACGCCGGAACGATCGTTGCGCTTGCTGTGCTGGCATTGCTCTTGTATCTTTTGCTGCGCAAGAATCCATATGAGAGCAAACGTGAGCTGGAGCGAGCCGTGCGCGCCGCGGAAAACGGCTGACAAATCAAGAATGCCGATGGGTTTGATATACGTAAATACACGGAAGGAACAAAAACCAAAGAATACGGTCGTTGAAAGGAGCATATGATTATGATGAACTGGCTGGCTGCAAACTGGGCGTCCCTGCTGGTTGGTCTTGCGCTCGCCGCGATTGTTGCGGCGGTAGTTGCGAAGATGATATGGGACAAGAAACATAAAAAAAGCGCCTGCGGCTGCTCCTGCAGCGGTTGTGCCGGCGCACAATACTGTCATAAGGTCTGAGCGGATGAACAGACGGATTGATCGGATATTCTCTCGCTGACATGACCCGAACGTACGCAGAAGCGGACATGGCCTACGCTATGCCCGCTTCTGTTTCAGTCGCTGGAATACCAGTTCGTTTGATGGGCTTGCAGCGACACAATCGCCGTCGATCAAATCCCGCTCAGAATGAAACATAATGACAAAAACAGCAATACTGATAACGACTGACGTCAAATATCTGTTCATGCTGCGTTTATAAATACGTAGTAAAATACGGATAGATTTTGTAAACAATCATTGATAACTGCTACCATACAGAAAGATAATCGGAGGGAAACGGATGAACCCCTATGTCGTTTTTGAAAACGTAGCCAAGATTTACGACACCGAAGGCGTGCAGGTGCACGCGCTGCGCGATGTAAGCTTCACCATCGGCCAGGGCGAAGTGTGCGTTATCGCCGGCCAGTCCGGAGCGGGGAAGACGACGCTTCTAAATATCCTCGGCGGCATGGATACGCTTACGAACGGCAAGGTGTTCCTCGGCGAAAGCGAGATATCCGCCTACAACAAGCGGCAGCTTACACGTTACCGGCGCGAGGACGTCGGATTCGTATTTCAGTTTTACAATCTGATCCCCAACCTTACCGCGCTGGAAAACGTTGAGATGGCGACGGAACTGTCTAAAATACCGTTTTCAGCGCAGAGGGTTCTCGAAGACGTCGGCCTTGGGGACCGGATCAACAATTTTCCCGCGCAGCTGTCCGGCGGCGAACAGCAGCGCGTCGCGATTGCGCGCGCGCTGGCGAAGAACCCGAAACTCCTGCTTTGCGACGAGCCGACCGGCGCGCTGGACTACGCCACGGGCAAGCAGGTGCTCAAGATTTTGCAGGATCTCAGCCGCGAAAAAGGCATGACCGTGGTCATCATCACGCATAACAGCGCGCTGGCAGAGATGGCCGACCGCGTGGTCAAGATCAAGAGCGGATCCGTTTCCTCCACGCGCTTGAACGAGATTGCTAAGCCGATTGAGGAGATCGAATGGTGATGCGCAGAAAACGCGCCTGGCACAGGAACACCTGGCGCGAAGTCGGTCATACGCTCGGGCGGTTTCTGGCGATCTTCGCGATCGTTGCGCTTGGCGTCGGCACGTTCGCCGGGCTGAAGGTGACGCAGAGCGCGATGATCGACACCGCGAGCCTTTACCTGACGCAATACAACATGTTTGACGACAGGCTCGTTTCCACGCTGGGGCTGGAAGAGGCGGATGTTGACGCGTTTGCCGCGATGGACGGCGTGGACGCGGCGGAGGGTTCAGTCAGCGTGGACGTACTCGTCACGCTCGACAGCGGCGCTTCGTATGCGCTGGCGGCGCACTCGATCACGAGCCAAATCAACCTGCTCAAACTCTCTTCCGGGCGGATGCCGCAAGCAGATGACGAGTGCCTCGGAGACGCACGGATGCTGCCCGCAAGCACGATCGGTACAAAGATGCGCATTTCCGAAGAAAACGGCGAAGACACGCTCGACGCGTTTGCTTACGATACGTATACCATCGTCGGGCTGACGGACTCGACAGAATACCTGAACATGGAGCGCGGCACGACCAAATTAGCCGGGGGAAAGATCACCGCTTACGTCTATATCCCGGCTGGAGGCTTTTCGACCGACTATTATACGGAGATCTACGTTACGCTCGCAAACGCGGATGGAAAAATCTATTCCGACGAATACAACGACACAGTCGCCGCGATGGAAGAACCGCTCGAAACCCTGCTCAACGAGCGCGCTTTGCTGCGCTATCAAACCATATTGCAGGACGCACGGGACGAGATAGAGGACGCGGAACGGCAATATCAGGACGGCCTGAACGAATACGAAACGCAGAAGGCAGACGTGGAAGAGGAGCTCGCAGACGCGGCGGACGAGCTGCACGACGCGAAGTACGATATCCGCGCCGGATGGCACGAACTGGAGACGAACGAGGCGAAGCTCGACGAAGCCGAGGCGCAGTATGACGCGGGCATGGCTGCCTGGCGGACCGCAATGAGCGACTATGAGGCCGCAAGAGAGAGCGCTTTTGCGCTGCTGGGCGCAAGCCAGACGGAGCTGGACAATCAGCGGGAGCTGCTTGAGGCGGCGATGGCCGCTGCGGTGGCTTCGGGCGACCCGGTACAGATCGCCGCCGTGCAGGCGCAGATGGACGCGCTTGATCTGGCGCAGCAGCAGATGGACGAGCAGCGTGCCGCGGCGGAAGCGGAGTTTGACGCGGCGCTGGGTCAGCTGGAAGCGAACAAAGCCGCGCTGGACGAAGCAAAACAGCAGATCGACGAAGGCCGCAAGGAGATCCGGAGGGGAAAATACGCGCTGGCAGCGGCTCAGGAAGCGTATGACGACGGATATGAGGAATACCTCGACGCAAAGGCCGAAGCGGATGAAGAGCTTGAAAATGCCAGGCGGGAGCTGGAGGACGCGCGCGTCGAGATAGACGACGCGAAAGAAGAAATCTCCAAAATAGAAAAACCAAGCGTGTATGTGCTGGATCGCGAAACGAACGTGGGTTACGTCAATTTTGAAAACGACGCATCCATCGTCAGCGGCATATCGAAGGTGTTTCCGGTGTTCTTTTTCCTCGTTGCTGCGCTCGTGACCATGACCACGATGACGCGCATGGTCGAGGAGCAGCGTACGCACATCGGCACGTTTAAAGCGCTCGGGTTCGGCAACGGGATGATCGCCTGGAAATACATCTCCTACGCCGGCAGCGCGGCGCTGCTCGGCTGCCTCGTCGGTTTTTACGGCGGAAGCTGGCTGTTTCCCTGGGTGATCTGGCAGGCGTACGGTATGCTTTACGGATTTGCGCCGATCATCTATACGCTGGACTGGTCGCTTTTTGCCGTATCGCTTACCGTCGCGCTGCTCAGTTCTGCGGGCGTGACGTATCTGACCTGCCGCGCGGAACTCAGGCTCATGCCGGCGGAGCTCATGCGCCCGAAAGCGCCGAAGGAAGGCAAGCGCATATTTCTCGAACGGATCCCGTTTTTGTGGAAGCGGCTGGGATTCATGCGCAAAATCTCGCTTCGAAACGTATTCCGCTATACGCGGCGGCTCATCATGATGGTGCTCGGCATCGGCGGATGCACGGCGCTTTTAATTACGGGATTCGGCATCAGGGATTCCATCGCGAACATCGCGCAGGATCAGTTTGGCAACGTCATGCTCTACGACTTTGCGCTGGCGTTTGACGAGGGGCAGGACGAGGCGGAACAGGCTGATTTCATCGAGCAAACGCAGGATATTCTCTCCGCTTGCGTGTTTGTCTGCAACGATACGGTCCAGGCGGAAACGCGGGAAGGCATCAAAACCGTAAACGTCATTGCGACGCAGGACCCTGTAATCTCTTCGCTTTTGAGCATGCATATGGACGGACAAGCGCTGGCGTACCCGCCCGACGGCAGCGTCGCCGTCAGCGAAAAACTTGCGCGGATAGCGAACGTCTCGGTTGGTGATACGATTCGCGTGATCGTTGACGATACGGAAACGACGCAACTGCCCGTGAGCGCGATTTTTGAAAACTATGTGTATCATTACGTCATCATGACGCCCGCTACCTATGAGGCCGTTTACGGCGAGGCGTGCTCCTATAATGCGGCTCTGGCCGATTCCGCCTCGGCGGATACGCACGCTGCGGCCGCCGCGCTGCTCAACGACTACGGTGCGTCGAACGTGTCGGTGACCGAGGACATCAAGGACCGCGTGAGCAATATGATGCGCAGTCTCGACCTCGTAATCATCGTGATCATCCTATGCGCGGGCGCGCTTGCGTTCGTGGTGCTCTTCAACCTGAGCAACATCAACATCAACGAACGCATCCGCGAGATTGCGACCATCAAAGTGCTTGGATTCTACGCGCCGGAGGTGGGGGCGTATGTATTCCGCGAAAACTTCCTGCTTACGATTCTTGGATCGCTGGCGGGCATTCCGCTCGGCATCTGGCTGCACAGCTTCGTGATGGGGCAGCTCAGCTTTGACATGGTGAATTTCCAGGTGATCGTAAAACCTGTCAGCTATCTGCTTGCGGTGGCGATTACGTTCGCGTTCGCGTTTGGCGTGGATTTGTTCATGCGTCCGAGACTGGAGAAAATCAACATGGTCGAATCCCTCAAAGCCGTGGAATGACCGATAAAAAACGGGGCTGCATAAAAGCGGCCTCGTTTTTTATTTGAATTTCGTTCGGAAAATGGCGCGCTGCGTCAGCGCAGAAAGCTGTTTTCCAGCATCGCTGTAAACTCGCGCAGGCGTTTTTCGTTGAGATGGTACAGAAGCTTTACGCCCTGTTTTTCGATTGTGACGAGGCCGTTGTTGGTCAGTTCCGACATGTGGTGCGAAACGGTCGCGGGGGAGAGCTCTGTCACGCTCGCGAGTTCCTGCCCGTAGAGCGGGCGCTCGCGAAGAACGGTGAGAATCTGCAGGCGCTTTTTATCGTCCATTGCGCGCAGGATCCCGGATACGGATTCCAGTTCGTCCTGTCCGGCTCTTTCATTGTGGCCGATTTCGTCGATCAGAACGCCGTAGAAGATGGCGGTACATTCCTCTTCGCCGAAATGTTCTGCAATGAAGACGTTGGAATGGACGGCGATGGCCGCGAACTGCAGCACGAGCGGATATACGTCCGCGCGGTTACAATCAAGGCGGAGGCCGTTTTTGGCCAAAAGGTCGAAAAACGCGTCTTCATCCGGAAGCGCGGACCATGCCGCGAGCGCGCTCTGGGCATAGGGTTCGAGCAGATCGGCTTTTTCGCGGATCAGTGCTTCCGCTTGATCGAGCAAGCGGTCGACGCGCTGTTTGTAATCTTCATAATGGACGATTGCGTCCGTAAACAGCCACTTGACATCGTCCGTCACCGGCTGGCACTGAACGTAATCCAATAAATCGGAGAGGCTCGTGTGTTCGAACGGGTTCAGGGATTCGTCTTCGGACAGGACGAGCGCGACACGGTTTTCAAGCTTTCCGGCGCGTTCCGAACCGAGCGTGTGCCCAAACAGAAAGAGCAGCTGATACAGAGTGAATCCGAACCCTTCCATTTCGGTAAAAAACGTCGAAAGCTCCGTTTCGTCGCAAGTGAAATTTGCCTTGATGTGTTCGTATACTTCGATCATGCCGGAAAAACGATCCGGTGTGATATCATACTTCTTGATGTAATACTCCGCCGCTGTGCGGAGGTCGCCCGCGCGTACGTTGTCGCCGCGGTACGTCAGTCGTATTAGCGCGGCTGCCGCTTCCATGCGCAGATCGATCGGGTGAAAACGAACGGATTCCATAACAATTCTCCTGTCTTTCCTGCCGACTGCGTTGATTACGCAACCGGACGTTCAATTTCAGTATAGCATAAGAACCAACGCAAAAGCCGCTACAGCTGCTCCAGACATTTCACGCGCGTCAGGGCAAGGTTTAACAGGACGCAGAGAACGCCGGAGGCGAAAATTGCGACCGCGACTGGCATGGCTGCCGCAAGCGCGGAGCAGATGAAGCTGCCGATCGGCATGGAGCAGACGACAATCGCGGTCGCAATGCCCGAAAGACGCGCCAGATAATCCTGCGGGATCAGCCGCAAAAACGCCGCGTTGTAAACCACATTGACGATGCCGATGGAAAACCCGATCATCGCGGTTGCAAACAGAACGACGCCATAACGCAGCGCCTGGGTAGGCATGTATCCGCCCGCGGCAAACGCGCAAAGAGCGAGCCCGGCGATCAAACCGCAGATGATCAGCTGCGCTTTGCCGGAAATGCGCGTGATTTTCGGCGCGATCATGGAGCCGAGGCCGAGTGTGGCGACGATGACGATGTTGATGATCGAGAGAACCTCCGGGCCGCCTTTGAGATAATCCGAAATAAACGGCACGCTGTATGCGTTCAACGGTACGAACATGAAGTTGATGAGCGCGCCGATGAGCAGCAGCACGACGAGTACGCGCGAGGACTTGATTAGAGAGAATCCGTCAAACAAGCTTTTTATGGTCGAACGGACGGTTAATATCTCCTTCGAAAAATCTTCGCTCACGCGGATCAGGCCGATGACGAGCGCGGAGAGAAAGAACGTCGCCGCGTCGATGAGCAGCGCGCCCTGGCAGCCCAGCAGCGCGACCACGCCGCCCGCGAGCGCGAGGCCGATCAGTTCTGAAACGCGGCTGGCCGTCTGGTTCAGCGCGGAGCCGACCTTGTACAGTTCCTGAGAGAGGAGCCGTGGCACGATTGCGACGCCGGCGGGGGAGCGGAAAGCCTCCAGTGTGGAGATGAGCAGCATCATGGCCGTCAGCAGCACCGGCGTGAGCAATCCGCCGACGTAAAACGCGGCTATGGTGGCCACGACGAGGCCGCGGCCGATGTCGAACACGATCATGACGCGCTTTTTGGACATGCGCTCCACGATTGCCCCGGTGATCGGCTGCAGGAGTATGGTCGGGATATAATTCAATCCCAGAATGAGCGCCATGAGCGCCGCGCTGTTCGTGATCTCGTACATCAGCCATGCGATGGCGATACCGTCGATGGAATCTCCGAGGCGGTTGATCACGTTCGCGGCGATGAGCTTGAGGTATTCCTTCTGCGTTTTCAGCGGGCGGTAGCTTACTGCTTCGCTTTTCATACGTTGCATCCTTCCTGTTGCGATAAAAAAGATGTTGTTCGCTTAGCGTGAAATATAATCTTTTACGCTCGTCGAATATAGAATAACACATGTTCGATAAATGTCAATAGATTTATTAGAAAAATATCAAACAAAGATAAAAGGTCAAGCGAAGTCGGGGCAAATATAAAGGACGCGCCGCAAAGGCGCGTCCTTTTGAGCCGCTAAGCTGCTGAAAACACGTTATTTCCTGTCTCTCGTCGACGCCTTCCAGCTGCGGTACAGGAAGACTGCTTCAAAAAGCGCAAACGCAAATGCGAGTGCGGAGCCGAGAAAAGCGAGCGGCGCAAGCAACGAGGCTGCCGTATCCGTCAGCGCGGGCACGTACTGTCCGAGCGCAAGTATGAGCAGCGTCAGCGCGGAGACGACGATGAGCAGGTTGGCAAACCAGAGCCGGAAACCGTATCGCTTCATTCGTTTGGTTCCGTCCTTTCAAAATAGATGATATCGCCCACGCGGCGACCGCCGTTTGCGGGCATGTTGACGATGTTGTCCTCCAGCACCATCTGCGCCGACTGTCCGCCGTCGAGGTTATAGGCGGCTTTGCAGCCGAGTTCGGACATAAACGCGGACAGCTCCGTGAGCGTCATGCCGTCGGAATAATACTTCTGCCGTCCGTCCACGACGACGAAGCAGTAATGGCCCGGTTCGTAGTAGCCGATCGCGCAGCGAGGGTTTTCATGCATGAGTTTATGACTGATCTCGATTGCCTGCCCGCCTTCGCCGAGCAGGTTCGGGCCGAAGCACCAGGTCTGCCAGACGCTGCCGTCGGTGAGTTCATCTACCGTTTTGTCGGGTTTTTCATAGACCGCCATCGTGCCGTCGATATAGAGCGCGCAGATATCGGTGTAGTTGCGGTTTTGCAGCAGTTCGCCGTTGCGGATGATCAGCCCGTCCTCGCGAATGGCCACGAAGTCGCCCGATACGGCGAACGCGGCGCCGGTCTCCGCGCAGAGGTCGAGGATGTAGTCGTATTTGAGTTTGTCGCCTTTGAACATATTGTTCGCAAACGCCGTCTTCAACAGGTGGATGTCGCGGATGTACACGTCCGCCACGAACAGCACCGCGTCCTCGACGTAGTATTCTTCGATGCCGATGATGTAATCGTCGGTGCGGTAGACGTAATCCATGCCCTCGGCGATATCGGACGCATCAAACGCGGCGGAGAAGTCGCCCGGCGCGGGCGTCGGCGTTGGTTCGGGCGTCGGCGTGATCACCGGCGTCGGTTCGGGCGTCTCCAGAACGGGCGTTGGCGTCGGAACGAACGGCGTCGCGGTCGGCGTCGGTGTGGCGAATGCGTTTTGCACCAGTTCGCGCCCCGGCGGGTAGGCGAGGTATGCGATCGCCAGAAATGCAAGCAGCAGCGCGATCAGATCCGTAAAAAAGAAAACGTATGCGCGCGGCGGGGATTTTTTCTTTGCGTTCATGTATGTTCCAATCGGTCGTTGTATTTGATGCGAATTAACGGGTTGTCCATTCGCGGGGATTCGGCGCGGGGGAGGAATATCGTTCCATCCGCCATGAACAGCATTTTACAACGAATCGACGCGCGGTACAAGTAGGGAGGGGGAATTGGTAGAAAGATGTGAAATACATAATGTATAATTTATTCGATAATAGCATAAAAAATGTTAAATTATGATATAAAAACTGACGGTTATATTGTTTCCAACCACCTGTGTTAGTGTTAATATATACTCAATTGATATTATCGTTAGGAGAAAAAGTGATGAGTTATATTAGACTTCTTGATGAAAAAAGTATCAATTCAGGAAAGCTGACAAATAAGAAAGAGCAAACACGATATAAAATCAAATTAGTTTCGCAATACATAATCCTTTGGCTGTATGTGTTCAGAAATAACCCAAAGATTTATCGAATTAATTTCATAGATGCTATGTGCAATGCTGGGATATACGACGATGGCGAGTTATCTACAGCGATGGAAGTTTTGTTGATATTCTGCCGAGAAGCAAAATCAAACACAAAAAAAGAGTTTCATATTTTTCTTAATGATAACGATAGTGGAAAAATTCAAATCTGCAAGAAAATTGCAAATGCATTACTAGCAGAAAACGGACAACCCCCAAATGTAATTCTTCATTTTTCTGCAAGAGATGTTAACGATTATCTTACAGATTATAATCAATTTGATAAGATAACACGCAATCACGCAGCTACGGTTTTTTTCATTGATCCTTATGATATGGGCACAGTAATAGTTGATAATATCTCAAATTTAGTAAAACGGTATTATTGTGAAATAATATTCAATGTTATTACAAGCGATTTTGTAAGAAATGGGATTGATGAAAGAATAAAAAAATGTATCGGGCGTAATGACATTACAAACAAAGAGGATTTAATGGAGCATATTGCTGACAAGTTAAAGGTTGGATGCATTAAACATAGTTTTGCTTATCAATTTAATAATTCAAGAAACACGGAGATATATCAGATATTTTACGCAACTCCTCATCCTGAAGGATTAAAAAAACTGAAAGATGTCATTTGGAAAACATTTTCAGGATCAGAGTTTTTTAGAACATCAAATCAGGTCGAAGGTCAAATACCGCTTTTCTCAGACAATGAAGTACAAGAGACACAATCAGAATATTTTGCCAGAAATGCTCGACAACTACTTGTGAAGGAGTTCTCGGGGCGTACTATTGATTATCAAGATATCGCATTATTTTTATTAGAAAGAACCTTGTTAAAATCATCAGACTTTATATCAAAGGTTATCAAACCTCTAATCAAAAATGGTATAATCAATAAAATGAATCTGAAAGGGAAAATAAACTACAAAGAGGATAGTTATAAATTCTCCAGGGAAAATGAAACAAATTAATCGAAAAACAATGCTATACAAGACTGGCGTGGAATATGGTGACTACACAATGAACCATGTTCTAGGTTGTTCGCACGGATGCAAATATCCTTGCTACGCCTATCTATTAGCAAAAAGATTTGGAAAAATTAAGACATATGATGAATGGATTCAACCTGTATTAGTTAGTAACACTTTAGAATTACTGGACAAGGAAATTCCGAGGTTAAAAAAAAGAATAGAATCTGTGCAACTTTGTTTCACAACAGACCCTTTTATGGTTGGTTATCCTGAGGTTGAGAAGTTAAGTATAGCATCAATAAGAAAGTTGAATGATGCTGGGATTAAATGTGCTGTCCTAACCAAAGGGATACTCCCTGTGCAACTTGAAGGCTTATCCCGTGAAAATGAGTATGGTATTACCCTGATATCTCTGAATGAACAGTATCGCGAAGCTGTTGAACCAGGTGCCGCACCATATGCAGAACGGATTCAAGCACTTCGTGCTTTGCATGATGCAGGCTGTAAAACATGGGTTAGCATAGAACCATATCCAACACCGAATTTAATCGAACAGGACTTAAATGCGATTTTAGATATGGTTTCCTTTGCAGATAAGATTATTTTTGGCAGAACAAACTACAATAAAGTTATTACTGAATATAAAGATCAAAAAGAATTTTACAACATGTGCGCAAAGCAAGTTATTGCTTTCTGCGAACAGAATGATATTCATTTCCATATAAAGAAAAGGACAATATCAGAATAGTAAAAGTGTAATACAGATAAGATCAGCCCGCCTTTCGGCGGGCTGCGTATTATTACGTTCGTTTACTTATTCGGCAACAGGGATTCATCCTCGCCGGCAATACGCGTCTTCGAGTAATTTGAAATTCTCTTTTGCGCTCAACTCCTGCGGCGGATAACGCGAACGATCCAGAAAACGGAAGCGGTCAGAAGCAGCAGCGCGAATGCAAAGAGCGCGAGGCCGATTTTCAAATCGGCGTGAAAGAACGTTTGAATAGCGCCGAGCTGAACGAGGGATATCGACCGGACGATGCCAACGATTGACGCGACGAGCAGGCCGATGATGCCGATGATTGCGAAAATCTGAAGTTCGTACCCGCTGGCTTTCGGATACGGGTCGTAAGGCGGTTCGGGCGGGGTAATTTCCCGTTCGGCCTCCATTTCTTCCGTGCTGCAATAGGGACAAGGAATATAACAGTCCGGGTCTTGAAAGCGCAGATAGTCGTTGCAGTCCGCCAGACGGTAAAACCCGGTATCGTTACAGTACAGGCATTTCACATCTGCGTTCGGAGCATTTTCCGGTCGGCGGGTGAGGATGTCTTCTTCCGTCTTCATGGTCTCCACTCCTTTCGGTCGGTTCAAGCGTGAAATAGAGTTAGAAAATGAAAGATGCCGGGCCGTTATTCAGTTTTTCGTCGGTTGAGTGAGAGGGGGAAAGAAGGGGTTTCTTGCTATCTATATTATAGCATGAAATAATTATCCGGATTATATATTAGATTAGAACTTCGATTTATTTTCAGCGCTTTTGCAATAAATTCACAGATCGAAAACAGCCCGCCATATGGCGGGCCGTATCGCTGTATTGAAGTATTTCTATGCGTCCGGCAGCTCGATCTCTTCCGGGTCATCCTCACTTGGATAACACTCCCAGGTTTCGCCGTTGGCTTCGAAATCCGCGATATCCGGCAGATTGATCTTCATGTACTTCGCCGTCGCCGTGATCGCGACGGTGCCGTCCGGCAGCAGGATTTCGCCCTCGCCGGTGAAGATGCGGCGGTTGTTCTCAAGAACGCGCCCGACGACGGTCAGCTCGACGCCGCAAGGCACGGGCTTTTTATACCGGGTGGCGATCTCGACCGTGACCGCCCAGGTATCCGGCTCTTTTACGTTGATCGCGCGGCCGATCGTTTCGTCGAGCAGCGCGGCGCTGACGCCGCCGTGCAGGCGGCCCGGGTAGCCCTGATGGTGCGTGCTTGGCGTCACCTTCGCGGCGAGCGTTCCGTTTTCCAGCTCGAAAAAGTCCGTATGCAGGCCAAAGGGATTCTTTACGCCGCAGATGAAACAGTTTCTGCCGGCGTTGTGTTTTTTAATGACTCGTTTTTTCAATATGACAAACCTCAGAAATCTGACTTATAAGCGATTATTTTGCAACGAAGAACAGCCCGAACGCATTCGGCCCGCCATGGCACGCCACCGCGGCGCAGACGGCGAGCGGTACGATCTTCTCGAAATAGTGCAGCTCCTCAATCTGCGCGATCAGGCTGGCAAGCAGCGCTTCGTCCTGTATCGAGTGGGAGATCATGACCATTTCGGGGCGCATCTGTTCGTGCTGCGCGAGCGTCGCTTCGATATAATCCCGCAGCGCGCGCTTGTAGGAACCCATATACTTCTTTCCGACGACGAGTTTGCCGCCTTTGATGTTGATGCTCTGGCGGATCTGCAGCGTGCTTGCGCCGAGGTAGGCCAGCGTGGAGCAGCGGCCGCCCTCGTGAAGATATTCGAGCGTTTCGATGATGAAGCTGCCGGCGATCTTCTCGCGGTAAGCGCCGAGGTGGTCGACCAGTTCCTTGACGGACATGGTATCTTTCAGGCGGGACGCCTCCATCGCCAGCAGCGCGCTGCCGCTGGAGATAGACAAAGAATCGACTACATACACGTTTTCCATGCCGTTTGCGGCAACGACGGCATTTTCGTAACAACTCGACATACCGGAACTCTTGGCGATGTGGATCACCGCGTCGTGGTCCTCCAGGCACTGCTTGAAGAAGTCCTCGTAATCGCTCGGATTGGCCGCCGCCGTCTGCGGCAGCTTCTTTGTGCGGCGGAAATAGTCGAACAGGTCGCTCTGCTTGAGGTCGGGGTAATCGAGATAATCCTTGTCGTCCATGCGGACATAGGACGCGCTGACTTCAATGCCGTATTCGCGCACCATTTCGGGCGTCAGATCAAAGGTGCTGTCGGCTGCGATGCAGATTTTTTCCATAACTTTTCTCCTTGTCGAAATTTTCCGGCATACTGGTGTAGAGATGAGCGCCGGCCAGGGGATGAAGGATGTATCATTACGCGTATCATTATACCGAAAAAAACGGCGAATACAAACAAAAATTCCGGATGCCTGCGCCATGCGGGACGGGCGAGTACGCCGGTTTGCCGGGCGGCGCCGTGAAAATGTTATATTATTTCTGCATACTGGCAAAGCGCCGGAAACTGTGTTAACTTGATACTGCGCGGGTGTAAAACACCGCGGATTCATCCATCGTAATACCTGTTCAAATCACTGACACAGGAGAGAACATGAAGAAACTGATGATACTGTCTACCGGCGGAACCATCGCCTGCACGCAGACCGAGGACGGCCTGATCCCTACGCTGACCGCCGGCGACATCCTCGCCTTTACGCCGAACGCCAAGCGGCTCGGGCAGCTGGAAACGAAGACGATCTTCAACCTGGACAGCTCGAATATTCAGCCCGAGGAGTGGCACATCATCGCAAAAGCCGTTTTCGACTGCCTGCCGGAGTACGACGGTATCGTGATCCTGCACGGTACGGATACGATGGCGTATACGGCGTCCATGCTGTCCTTCATGCTGCAAAATGTCGACAAACCCGTGGTGATCACGGGCTCGCAGCTTCCCATCGGTCATCCGGATACGGACGCGAAACTGAATCTCAGCCACGCGCTGATCACAGCCGCGAGCGGATTAAAGGGTATATTCGTCGTATTCGACAGAAAGATCATACTCGGCTGCCGCGCCGCGAAGGTGCGCACGACGAGCCAGAACGCGTTCGAGAGCATCAACCGTCCCGCCGTCGGGCGCATCCGCGCGAACCGCGTTAACATCGCCGTGCTGCCGGAGAAAAAAACCGCCGCGCCCGTACTGGACGACGCGATCGAGCCGAACGTATTTCTGCTCAAACTGATCCCCGGAACGAGGCCGGAGGTGTTCGACGACATCGCGCGCATGGGCTACCGCGGCGTGGTGATCGAAGGCTTCGGCCTCGGCGGGATACACTGCCTGCGGAGAAACCTGCTCGACGGGATACAAAAATTGCTGGACGAGAACGTCGCGGTGCTGTTAACCACGCAGTGCCGCTACGAACCGTCCGATCCGGCGGTATACGAAACGGGGCGTCTCGCGCTGGAACTCGGTATCATGCAATCCTACGACATGACGAGCGAATGCGCGGTGACCAAGCTCATGTGGGCGCTCGCGCACGCAGAGAATCCCGCGGACGTTCGGAAGTGGATGTATACGAATCTCTGCGGAGAGATCTCGCTCCCGCGCGGCGCAAAGGCGGCGCACGCTTGAACGGTTGCCCCGGGTACGGTATGGATGCTATATTGAAACTACGCTATACCAACGATCAAAAAAAGAAGAGAAAAGACACGGGAGAACCATAATGACTCATAACGCCAGAAAAGTGCAGCCCCTCAACGACGGCTGGCTGTACCTGCCGGATTACCGGAAAGGACTTGAGCGGGCGGGCGCCGACGAATCGGGTTTTGTTCCCGTACGGTTGCCGCACACCAACCTGGAACTGCCGTTCAATAATTTCGACGAGCGGGTAAGCCAGCTGATCAGCTGTTACCGGAAGCATTTTCATTATGAGGAATGCGCGCAAAGGCGCGTATTTCTGCGCTTCGAGGGCGTGATGGCCGCCGCAAAGGTCTATCTCGACGGCGAATTCCTCACGGAACATTTCGGCGGGTATACGCCGTTTTCATGCGAGTTGACCGGAAAGCTGCAAGACGGAGAACATGTGCTCGCCGTGGTAGCCGACGCTACCGAGCGGGACGACATCCCGCCGTTCGGATACGTGATCGACTATCTGACATACGGCGGAATCTACCGCGAAGTATGGATGGAAGAGACGAACGCGGTTTATATGCGAAACGCCCGGGTCAAAACAGAACATACCGAAGGGCGCTGGCGCGTAGAAACGGATGTGTATCTCGACAACGGAAACGGGGCAAAAGGCGAAGCGTCGCTGCGCTTTGCGCTGCGCGGGCCGGACGGCGGCGCATCGATGGAACTGCCGGTGCGGTTCACCGGAGAATCGGATCAAATCGTGACCGTGTCGTTCGACGCGGGGGATGTACAGTTATGGGATCTCGATGCGCCGAATCTTTACGAGATGAAGCTAGAACTGCAAAAAGACGGCGTTGCGCTGGACAAAACCGTCCGCCGGTTCGGTTTCCGGGAAGCAAAGTTCACGCCGGACGGGTTTACCCTCAACGGGAAAATGGTCAAGCTGCGCGGCCTGAACCGGCACCAGAGTTACCCTTACGTCGGCTACGCCATGCCCAAACGGGCGCAGGAGAGCGACGCGGAACTGCTGAAAAACGGCCTTGGCGTCAACTTCGTGCGTACGTCGCATTATCCCCAGTCGAGGCATTTTCTTAACCGGTGCGACGAACTGGGGTTGCTCGTATTCGAAGAGATTCCCGGCTGGCAGCACATCGGCGGGGACGAATGGAAACAAAACACGCTGATTGCGCTGCGGGAGATGATCGAGCGCGACTGGAACCATCCGAGCATCGTGCTTTGGGGCGTGCGCGTCAACGAATCGCCCGACGACGACGCGCTTTACCGCGAGACAAACGCGCTGGCAAAGAGGCTGGATCCGACGCGTCAGACCGGCGGCGTGCGAAACTTTGCGCACAGCCACTTTTTTGAGGACGTATACACCTACAACGACTTTCTGCACGACGGCGCGACCAAACCGTTGAATAACCCGCGTTCGATCGTCCGCGGACGGGTGCCGTACATGGTGACCGAGCACAACGGGCATATGTTTCCGACCAAGAAATTCGACGACGAACAACATCGCGTGGAGCACGCGCTGCGGCACCTGCGCGTGCTGGAGCGCATGTATGGCACGCCGGGGATCTCCGGCGCGGTCGGCTGGTGCATGAGCGACTACAACACGCACAGGGAGTTTGGAAGCGGCGATAAAATCTGCTACCACGGCGTGACGGACATGTTCCGCCTGCCGAAGTACGCCGCCGCGGTCTATCGATCCCAGCAGGACGGGGAGGCTTTCATGGAAGTTGCCTCCGGCATGCACCACGGGGAGCGCGCGGGCGATCTGATCGAGCGCGTATACGTCTTTACAAACTGCGATTATGTGCGGCTCAGTCAAAACGGCGAACACATCGGCACCTGCTATCCCGACCGCGCCGCGTTTCCGAACCTGCCGCACCCGCCTGTCGTTATCACGGACTTCATCGGCGACCTGCTGGAGCGCAGGGAGGGTTTTTCCGCGCAGGACGCGGCACGCATCAAGTGCATCTTCGCCGCGGTCGTACGCTATGGCGCCAAACCACTGCCGCTTCGATACAAGATCGCAATGGGATATGCCATGTTGAAACACCGCATGTCTCTGCAACAGGCGACCGATCTGTTTTTACGGTACGCCGCGGGTTGGGGCAGCGAATCTAAGGAATATCTCTTCGAAGGATTCATCGACGGCAGTCTTGTCGCTGCGGCCAGGCGCGGCGCGTCTTCTACCGAAGGGCTGCGGCTGACGCCGGAGACGACGCAGCTTGTGGAGGGGGATACCTACGACGTATGCCGCGTGACGATGGAACACCTTGACCAATTCGGAGAGGTGATGCCGTACTCGAACGAGGCGGTGCGCGTGCTGGCCGGTGGCGCGGGCGAGCGCATCGGCCCGGAGCTGATCCCGCTGACGGGCGGTTCCGCGGCGTTCTGGGTACGGTCTGCGGGCGAAGGGGATATCATTGTTTCTATCGAATCGCAGCGGTTCGGGAAACGGGAACTGAAACTGACAGCTACGCGTTGTGTAGAACAAGCGACCATACGATTGACATCGTAATAGAGTTATGTTACTTAAACATTACATGTATATAGGCAAAGCCTGCGAAAGCGGGTGACGCAAAGCTATAGGGTCTAAGGGTGTGAAAGCGCCTACGGCAGCCAGTTGCGTTCGATCTCAATCTTGTGATTGGTGCAGCAACTTGGCGTGAATGCAGCCGGTTGCTGCTTTTTTCAATGATAATATTGAAAATAATTGAAAATACATGATAAAAAGATAGCCCGTTCAGAATCTGAAAGGAAGTGTATCTGATGAAAAAAACATTGAGCCGCCTGAGTAAACGCATCTTACCCGTCGTTCTTGCAATGGTGTTTTTACTGGTTTTCAGCGCTTCGTCTTTGGCTACGGCCGACAAGACGGATCGCGACACCGGTAAACCGGATTGGGTAGCCGAAAAGAACGCAAACAAGGTGAAGGATCAGAAGCAAAAAACGATAGAAGCGAAGAAGCATTATCGCGGGATTTCTGTTGAAAAGATCAGCCTTGCGATAGACAGCGTGGCGGACGAAGCGACGAAGCTTGAGCTGACAGCGCTGCTGGACGCTTATATTGCCGCGCTGACGGACAAAGATGCGGCGCTTGCCTCGGGCGGCGGAAGCTTAAGCGAGTTGTCTCAGCTTGCTTCGGATACGCGTTCCGCGCTGAAGGATGGACTGGAAGTAGCCGGATTCACGCTCGGCAGCGTTCTCGGCTGCCAGGAGTGGAAAGACTATGGCAACGAGCAGCTCGATTTGGATGCCATTGCGTTGGCGATAGCCGCTCTGGACGATACCGACGAGAACAAAGAGGCGCTTGGATTGCTGCTTGCGGCATATGAGTCCGCTCTCGGCGCGATGGAAACGGCGGATGAAGAAAATGAGGAACTGCTGCGCGAAACCATGAAGGATGCGCGCGAATCGCTGCTGGAAGCACTTTATTTAACGGGGATCTCCCCGTTCGCTCAGGCGGAGGAACCGGCGGATACGGGTGAACCGGTCGTGTAAGGGCCAATAATCAATCTGTTTTTTTCATGAATGTTACCCGGCCTGAGCATGCAATGGAAGAAACGGACGCACAAAAAACTGATTGACATTTTATATGCTTGTGTTAACATAGAAAATGTGCGAAGAGACATAGGATCGCTTTGCTGACTCAGGCCGAGTAAAAATGCCCATCGGACAGGGCTGGCCGTTGCCGCGCGTGACGAGAAGCGTCACATTATTGATTGAGTTTTAAGACTCAAATTTTATAAGTTGGTTACTTCATAACCGGTGCCGAACGGCATACCACTTGTGAAACGGTCAATAAGAGTAGCGACGGCATCCATGCTAAACAGTGCTCTGATGAAACGGTCAAGGTCATGATTTTCACAACCCGCGCAAAAGCGCGATAGTGGTTGAAGAGAAATCGCAACCGAAGACAAACAGGTGGCAATGCGCATGCCGCCTGTTTTTTATTTTGGATGGCGGCCCGTACGGACGGCGGAAGGAGCAGGAATGAATCTCAACGAGCAAAAGAGAGCGCCTATCTACGAGGCGCTGAACCGCTTCCGGAAAAAAAGGGTGGTCCCTTTTGACGTGCCCGGACATAAACGCGGGCGGGGCAATCCCGAACTCGTTGAACTGCTCGGTGAAAAATGCGTCGGCATCGACGTGAACTCAATGAAACCGCTCGACAACCTCTGCCATCCCGTTTCGGTCATCAAGGCGGCGGAGGAGCTCGCGGCGGACGCGTTCGGCGCGGCGCACGCGTTTCTGATGGTCGGCGGCACGACGTCAAGTGTGCAGAGCATGATCCTCTCCGTTTGTAAAAGCGGGGATAAGATCATTCTGCCGCGAAACGTGCATAAAAGCGCGATCAACGCGCTCGTGCTCTGCGGCGCGGAACCGGTCTACGTCGATCCGCGCGTGGAGCCGAAGCTCGGCATTTCGCTTGGCATGCAGCTTGACGACGTGCGGCGAGCGGTGGAGGAAAACCCCGACGCGGTTGCGGTGCTCGTCAACAATCCGACGTATTACGGCGTCTGCTCCAACCTCGCTGCCATCGTGCGGATTGCGCACGAACATGGCATGTTGGCGCTGGTGGACGAGGCGCACGGCACGCATCTTTACTTCAACAACGAGCTGCCCGTGAGCGGTTTGGCTGCGGGGGCGGACATGACGGCGGTGTCCATGCACAAATCCGGCGGCAGCCTGACGCAGAGTTCTTTATTGCTGCTCGGACCGAACGTGAACCCGCGGCACGTGGACCAGATCATCAACCTCACGCAGACCACGAGCGCGTCCTATCTTCTGATGAGCAGCCTCGACATCTCGCGCAGAAACCTCGCCCTGCGCGGGGAGCAGTCGTTTCAGAAAGTGGCGCAGATGGCCGAGTATGCGCGCGAGGAGATCAACGAAGTCGGCGGATACTATGCCTACGGGCGCGAAATCGTCAACGGCGACAGCATCTTCGATTTTGACGTGACAAAGCTGTCGGTCTATACGCGGGATATCGGCCTTGCGGGCATAGAGGTGTACGACCTGCTGCGCGACGAGTACGACATCCAGATCGAGTTCGGCGACATCAGCAATATTCTGGCCTATATCTCCATCGGCGACCGGCTGCAGGACATCGAACGGCTCGTCGGCGCACTGGCGGACATCAAGCGGCTTTATTCCAGAGAACCGAGCGAACAGTTCCTAGCAGAGTATATCTCTCCGGTCGTGGCGGCTTCCCCGCAGGCGGCGTTTTACGCCGAAAAGGAGTCCCTGCCACTGCGCGACGCGGTTGGGCGCGTCTGCAGCGAATTCGTCATGTGCTACCCGCCGGGGATTCCGATCCTCGCTCCCGGCGAGGTGATCACAAAGGAGATCGTGGAATATATCGAGTATGCGCAGGCAAAGGGCAGCAGCATGCAGGGGCCGGAGGATCCGGATATCAAGTTTCTGAATGTTTTGAAGGGAGGCGTGTGACGGGTGGAATTCTGGTTTAACGACATGCACACGCAGAATGTGCAACTCTCTATACGCGTGGAGCAGCAGCTGTTCTCCGGCGAGAGCGACTATCAGCGCATCGACGTGTTCGACTCACCCGAATTCGGCCGCTTTCTCGCCTCCGACGGCAGCGTGATCTTCTCGGAAAAGGACGAATTCACCTACGACGAGATGATCGTTCACGTACCCATGGCGGTGCATCCGAACGTGAAACGCGTGCTCGTCATCGGCGGCGGCGACGGTGGCGTGGCGCGCGAGCTGACGCACTACGAGGAGATCGAGTCCATCGACGTGGTCGAGCAGGACAAGCTCTTCGTGGACGTCTGCCGCAAGTTCTTTCCCGCCAACGCCTGCGGGCTCGACGATCCGCGCGTCAAGGTATATTATCAGGATGGACTGCGGTTTTTACGCTCGCGCCAGGACGACTACGACCTGATCATCAACGACGCGACCGACCCGCTCGGACACACGGCGGGCCTCTTCACCAAGGAATTTTACGGCAGCTGCTATAAAGCGCTGCACGAGGACGGCATCATGGTCTACCAGCACGGAAGCCCGTTCTTCGACGAGGACGAGGACTCCTGCCGCGCCATGCATAAAAAAGCGTACCGGAGTTTTCCGATCAGCCGCGTGTATCAGGCGCATATCCCGACCTGCCCCGCGGGCTACTGGCTCTTTGGGTTCGCGTCCAAGAAATATCACCCGCTGGAGCACTTCGACAAGAAGCGCTGGGACGAGCGGGGCATCAAGACCTGGTACTACACTGCAAACCTGCACGTCGGCGCGTTCATGCTGCCGCGGTATGTAGAAGACTTACTGGAGGAGGAAGAAAACGGATGAATCGCAAGCTGCTAGTCATCGGCTGCGGGGGAGTGGCTTCCGTCGCCATTCAGAAATGCTGTCAAAACAGCGAACAATTTCCCGAACTCGTGATCGCGAGCCGCACGGTGGAAAAATGCGACGCGCTGATTCAATCGCTGACCGGAAAGACGAAGACCGCGCTCTCCGCCGCGCGGGTGGACGCGGACAGCGTGGACGAGGTCGTCGAGCTCATCCGCCGCGTCAAACCAAGCGCCGTGCTCAACGTAGCGCTCCCGTATCAGGATCTTACGATCATGGAGGCGTGCCTTCGCTGCGGTGTGGATTATATCGACACAGCGAACTACGAGCCGGAGGATACGCAGGAGCCTGTCTGGCGCGCCGCTTATAAAGCGCGCGTCGAAAAAGAAGGCTTTTCCGCGCTGTTTGACTACAGTTATCAATGGGCTTATCAAAAGAAATTCGAAGACGCGGGACTGACCGCGCTGCTCGGCACGGGATTCGATCCCGGCGTGACCAGCGTATTCGTCTCATACGCGAAGAAGCACTATTTCGACCGCATCGATACCGTAGACATCCTCGACTGCAACGGCGGCGACCATGGCTATGCGTTCGCCACGAACTTCAACCCCGAAATCAACCTGCGTGAAGTTTCCGCGCCGGGCAGCTACTGGGAAAACGGCAAGTGGGTCGAAATCCCCGCCATGAGCGTGAAGCGCGAATACGATTTTCCGCAGGTCGGCAAAAAGGACATGTATCTGTTGCACCACGAGGAGATTGAGGCGCTTGGCAGGCACTATCCTGAGATCAAACGGATTCGGTTTTTCATGACGTTCGGTCAGAGCTATTTAACGCACATGAAATGCCTCGAAAACGTCGGTATGCTCTCGACCGTGCCGATCGACTTTCAGGGGCGGCAAATCGTTCCGATTCAGTTTTTAAAGGCGCTGCTGCCCGATCCCGCGTCGCTCGGACCGCGCACCAGGGGCAAGACGAACATCGGATGCGTCATCAGCGGCGTGAAAGACGGCAAAGAAAAGACGATCTTCATCTATAACGTCTGCGATCACGAGGCTTGCTACCGCGAACTCGGCAGCCAGGCCATCAGCTATACCACGGGCGTGCCCGCGATGATCGGCACGGCGCTGGTGATGAACGGCACATGGAAAAAACCCGGCGTGTTCACGACGGACGAGTTCGATCCAGATCCGTATATGGACATGCTCAATCAATGGGGCCTGCCCTGGGCGTTTGACGAAAACCCCGTTACGGTGGAGTAGGCTATGCGAAGGCGAGAACTGCCGACGCCGTGCTTTATCGTAGATGAAGCAAAGCTGAGGCACAATTTGGAAATCCTCTCCGGCGTAATGAAACGCACGGGCTGTAAAATCCTGCTCGCGCAGAAAGCGTTTTCGATGTTCCGCGTCTACCCGCTCGTGCGGGAGTACCTGACGGGTGCGTCCGCAAGCGGATTGTATGAAGCGCGTCTTTCCCATGAGGAGATGGGCGGCGAGAACCATGTGTTTTCACCCGCGTATACGGACGCGGAGATGTGCGAGCTCGTGACCATATGCGATCATGTGATCTTCAACTCCTTTTCGCAGCTGGAGCGGCATCGTGCAGCCTGTAAAGAGGCGGGCGTCAGCGTCGGCATCCGCGTAAATCCCGAGTGCAGCACGCAGGAAGGCCACGCGATCTACGACCCCTGCGCGCCCTTTTCACGTCTCGGCGTGACGCGCGCAAACTTCCGACCCGACCGGATGAACGGTGTGGAGGGGCTGCACTTCCATACGCTCTGCGAACAGGACAGCTGCGATCTTGTGAAGACGTTTGAAGCGTTCGAGCAGGATTTCGGCGAATTTCTGCCGCGTA
Source organism: Christensenellaceae bacterium (assembly GCA_963675855.1). Classification (GTDB taxonomy): domain Bacteria; phylum Bacillota; class Clostridia; order Christensenellales; family CAG-138; genus UBA7703. The sequence goes on along the minus strand of OY776633.1, from coordinate 2,083,361 downwards.
TGAAATGGCTCAACCTCGGCGGCGGGCACCACATTATAAAAGACGGTTACGACGTTTACGCGCTGGACGAACTGCTCTACTACATCCGCGCGAAATATGAAAACCTGACGATCTATCTCGAACCCGGAGAGGCGATCGCGCTCGACGCGGGATGGCTGGATACGACCGTGCTGGGCGTCGTGGAAAACGGCATGCCGATTTTGATTCTGGACACGTCCGCCGCATGCCATATGCCGGACGTGCTGGAGATGCCTTACCGTCCGCCGCTTATAAACGCGGGCGAACCGGGCGAAAAGGCGTTTACCTGCCGCCTTGGCGGGAGGACATGCCTCGCGGGCGACGTAATCGGGGACTACAGCTTTGAACGCATGCCGCAGGTCGGCGAACGTCTGACGTTTGGCGATATGGCGATCTATTCCATGGTGAAGACGAACACGTTCAACGGTACGCCGCTGCCCGCCATCGCGTTACTGCGCGAGAACGGCGACTGCGAACTGGTCAAGACGTTCGGCTACGAGGATTTTAAAGGGAGATTGTCCTGAAATGCTGCGCTCGCTTCCAAGAGAAGACGGATTCTTCATGCCCGCCGAGTTTTCGCCGCACGACGGCGTACTGCTCGTATGGCCCGTGCGCCCCGGAAGCTGGGGCAAGGATCCTGCCGCGGCGCAAAGAACATTTTGCGAGGTCATGCGCGTGTGCAGCAAAAGCGAACGCGTGTTTCTACTTACGGACGCGGCGCATTTGGACGAAGCGCGCGAAAAAACGGGTGGATTTGCAAAGGTGCTGGAGATTCCGACCGACGACGCCTGGGCGCGCGACATCGGGCCGACGTTCGTGACGAATGGGCAGGATGTACGAGGCGTGAACTGGCGCTTCAACGCCTGGGGCGGCGCGGTTGACGGCCTCTACGCCGACTGGGCAAACGACGACGCGGCGGCGGGGGCGTTCTGCCGGGCGATCGGCGCGGATTGCTACGACGCGGGGGATTTCGTGCTGGAAGGCGGATCGATCTGCTCCGACGGCGAAGGGACGCTGCTCGTTACAGAAAGCTGCCTGCTTAGCGCGGGCAGGAACCCGAAGCTCACGAAGCCGCAGATCGAACAAAGACTGACAGACTATCTCGGCGTTGAGAAAGTGCTCTGGCTGCCGCGCGGCATATATGCAGACGAGACGAACGAACACGTGGACAACGTATGCGCGTTCATCAAACCCGGTGAGGTCGTGCTGGCGTGGACGGACGACGAAAACGACCCGCAGCATCCGCTCAGCCGGGCGGACTGCGAGTATCTTTCAAAAGAGACGGACGCGCGCGGGCGCAAACTCATCGTCCACAAGCTGCCGGTTCCAGACCGTCCCGTGCTCGTAACGGAAGAGGATATGGAAAACTATGTGTTCGAGCAGGGCGAGGATGCGCGGGAAGCGGGTGAACGGCTTGCCGCGAGCTATGTGAACTTCTATTTTACCAACGATGCTGTTCTGCTGCCGCAGTTCGGCGGCGAAAACGCCGCGTCCGACGCGCGCGCCGCGGAATTATTGAAGAAACTCTGCCCTGATCGAAAGATCGTACCGATCGACGCGCGGGCGATTCTGCTCGGCGGCGGAAATATCCACTGTATAACTCAGCAAATACCGAAAGGGCTATTATAAGTCGTTGTTGACATTTTATATAACATGACTGAAATCGAAAGGAGCGTTCAAATGAGCGAAATCACCGTTGCGGCGATTCAAATGAAGATGACCGCCGATCCAGCCGAAAACCTCGCCCATGCCGAGGCGCTGGTGCGCGAGGCGGCGCAAAACGGCGCGAACATCGCGCTCCTGCCGGAGCTGTTCGAGCGGCCTTATTTCTGCCAGGAGCGCAGGTACAACTATCTGGATTTTGCGCTGCCGGTTACACAAAACCTCGCGGTGCAGCGTATGCGCGCGCTTGCAAAGGAGCTCGGCGTCATCATCCCCGTGAGCTTTTACGAGCGGGATGGCAGCCGACTCTATAATTCCGTAGCGGTGATCGACGCGAACGGAAGCCTGCTTGGCGTATACCGTAAGACGCACATCCCGGACGACCATTATTATCAGGAGAAATTTTATTTTTCACCCGGAGATACGGGGTTTCGCGTGTTTAAAACGAAGTTTTGCCATATCGGCGTCGGCATCTGCTGGGATCAGTGGTTTCCGGAAGCGGCGCGCGCCATGGCGCTGCTTGGCGCAGACATCCTGCTGTACCCGACCGCCATCGGTTCCGAACCCATCCTCGGCGTGGACAGCATGCCGCATTGGCGGCGCGCGATGCAGGGGCATGCGGCGGCGAACATCGTTCCCGTCGCGGCGGCAAACCGCACCGGCGAGGAACGCGTGTCGCCTTGCGAGGCAAACGGCATGCAGGAAAGCGCGCTGACATTTTACGGATCTTCGTTCCTCACCGACGAGACGGGCGCGATCACCGCAGGGGCGGACCGCGAAAGCGAAAGCATCGTTTACGCGCGCTACGACTTTGAGCGTATCCGCAAATCGCGGCTCGAATGGGGGCTTTTCCGCGACAGGAGACCGGAATGCTATGAAATACTTGTCCGGTAAGCGGCGTTCGCATCCATGCCGCGAAGCGTAGTACAAACCGAATCGGACAGCGCTATTCATCTAAAAATATATAATTTGGGATTGCATTTCCGATTTTTGATGATATAATATATGAAACTTTGCAAGATGTATCATTGCATCTTGCACTTTTTTACAGGAACAACGGCGTTCCGAGGCACGGGCCTGCCGCAAACGGTAAGGGCTCGGATAGTCGGTTCGCCTTTTCATATTCGAGCAGATCTTCATGCAGGAAAAGTTGCAAAATATGAAGCGCATGCAAGACCGAAGTTCCGGAAAACGGGCCAAGACCCGCCAAACCGGAGAAGTAATACAGAAAAATCATGGCGGAGAACGGAGTTTGCCGCGCGTGAAAACGACGGCGATATCCGACGGGTGAAAGATGAAGCAAACTCAACTGCAGCACGAATGCGAAAAAACATTTCGACAGCTAGAAAACGAAGCACAGGAATCCACCGTCGCTCCGAATACGGGGCGGGCGGCACATTTCATGCGCGGGGCCGCGCTCTGGCGCCCTGAATTTGAACACGACGCCTGCGGGACCGGATTCATCGCGCATATCAACGGCGAAAAATCGCACGCCATCGTCGAGGACGCGCTGGAGGTTTTAAAGCGCCTCGCGCATCGCGGCGGCACGGGTTCCGACCCGGATACCGGCGACGGCGCGGGCGTGCTCGTACAGATAACGGATCAGTTTTTCAAAAAATCGACGGACTTCGACCTTCCGGTTGACGGACAATATGCCGTCGGCATGTTCTTTTTACCGCTCGACGCCGACGAGTGCCTCGCGGCGCAGGCTCTGGTCGAAAACACCGCGAAGCAGGAAGGGTTCTCCGTCCTGGGTTGGAGGACGGTGCCGACGAACCTGCATGCGTGCGGCAACGGCGCGTGGGCCAGCGTGCCGAGCGTACGGCAGCTGTTTCTTACCTGGAAGGAAGACGACCTGCCCGCCGACGTGCGGCTGTTTGTGCTCAGAAAGCGCATCGAGCGCGTAAAAAAGGAGCAGGAAATAGAGCTGTACGTTCCGAGCCTTTCGAGCAAGACGATCGTCTACAAAGGAATGATGCAGGCCTGGCAGGTTTCCGACTTTTATCCCGACCTGCTCGACGAAGAATTCGTATCCGCCATCGCGCTGGTGCATTCGCGCTATTCCACCAACACGTTTCCCAACTGGGAGAGGGCGCAGCCGTTTCGCATGGTCGCCCACAACGGTGAAATCAACACGCTCAAAGGCTGCGAGCACGCTGTGCGCGCGGCGTCCTCCGCCATGGACGGCGGGCGGCTGAGCCAGCGCTTTGCGGACATATTGCCGATACTGGACGAAGACGGCAGCGACTCGACGATGTTTGACAATCTGCTGGAGTTCCTCGTCGTCTCGGGCAGGTCTCTGCCGCAGGCGCTGTTTATGATGATGCCCGGGCCGTGGTCGAAAGACCCGACAATGGACGATAATCAGCGTGAGTTTTTCCGCTACGCCGCATGCCTGATGACGCCATGGGACGGCCCCGCCGCCATGTGTTTCACCGACGGCAGGCAGGTGGGCGCGGTGCTGGATAGAAACGGTCTGCGGCCCGCGCGCTGGGTGCTTACGCGCGATGATGTACTGGTACTCGCCTCGGAGTCGGGCGTGGTGGATATTCCGCCGTCCAATGTTGTGCGCCGCGGGCGCCTCGGCCCGAATCAAATGCTGCTTTTAAACACCGAAACCGGCGAACTGATGGAAGATCAGACAATCAAGGACCGCTATCTCGACGGGCCGTGGAAGCAATGGCTCAAAGAGCAGGTCGTGTGCCTGAAAGAGGCGCCTTTTGAACGGCTGAGCGAACGCGCGGACGATCCCGTTAAGATGAAGCGGCTCTTTGGCTGGACCTATGAGGATCAAACGCTGACCGTTCTGCCGATCGCGTTGACGGGTCTCGATCCGGTCGGCGCGATGGGTTACGACGCGCCGGTCGCCGCGCTTTCGGAAAAGCCGCAGCCGCTGTTCCATTATTTCAAACAGCTGTTTGCGCAGGTGACCAACCCGCCGATCGACGCGATTCAGGAAGAGTGTGTCGTGGGTATGGACGTTTTCCTCGGATCAAACGGCGATCCGACGATGGACCGGCCGGACAACTGCCGCAAGATTCATCTGTCCTCGCCGATTTTGCAGACGGCGAACCTGAAACGGCTGCTGAACGGCATTCCCGGATTCGGTGCGGCGGAGCTGCATATGGTATTCGACCCCAAGCAGGGGCTGGAAGCCGGGTTGGAGGCGTTTTTTGCCGCGGCGGAACACGCGATAACAGAAGGCAAATCGATACTGGTACTGACCGACCGGACGGCCGGCGAGGAACTGGTACCCATTCCTTCGATGCTGGCGACCGCCGGCTTGCACCATTTTTTAATCCGCAAAGGGATGCGCGGCGGCTGCTCGCTGATCGTGGACAGCTACGAACCGCGTGAAGTTCACCACGTCGCCTGCCTGATCGGTTACGGCGCCAAGGCCGTGCATCTGCGCGGCGTCTATGAAACGGTGGAAGCGCTCGCGGACGAGGGGCATCTGGAGTCCGTGTCGCTGGAAGATGCGATGCGCAACGTGCTCCACGGCTATGACCACGGCATCCTCAAAGTGATGTCCAAGATGGGCATCTCCTGCGTGGACGGGTATCATAACGCGCAGATTTTCGAAGCGCTCGGCCTGTCGCAGGAGCTTGTGGACCGCTTCTTCTCCGGAACGGTCACCCGCGTAGGCGGCATGAACCTGTCCGACCTCGAAAAGGAGGTCATGCGGAGGCATCGCGAAGCGCTGGAAACGCCGATCAACGTGCTGCCGTCCGGCGGACGGTTTCAGTATAAGCGCGACGGAGAGCACCATCTGTATAACCCGGAGACGATCCACCTGCTGCAAACGGCGGTTCGGACGGGGGACTACGAGCTGTTTAAAGAGTATATCCGCAGCATAGAGGGCGAAGCGCCGGTCGCGCTGCGAAATCTGCTTGGCTATAAGCACTGCCATCCTATTCCGCTCGACGAAGTGGAACCGGTTGAAAAACTGGTGCGCAGGTTTAAGACCGGCGCCATGTCATACGGCTCGATCAGCAAGGAAGCGCACGAATGCATCGCACTGGCGATGAACCACCTCGGCGGAAAGAGCAACTCCGGCGAAGGCGGAGAGGCGGTGGAGCGGTACTTCACCGACCGCAATTCCGCGATCAAGCAGATCGCGTCGGGACGCTTTGGCGTAACGGGGCCGTACCTTGCCTCCGCCAAAGAGATACAGATCAAGATGGCGCAGGGCGCGAAACCCGGCGAGGGCGGGCAGCTGCCCGCCGGGAAGGTATACCCGAGCATCGCGCGCACGCGTCATTCGACGCCGGGCGTCGCGTTGATTTCACCGCCGCCGCACCACGATATTTACTCGATCGAAGATCTGGCGCAGCTGATCTTCGACCTGAAAAACGCCAACCCCGACGCGCGCATCAACGTCAAGCTCGTGTCGGAGGCGGGCGTTGGCACAATCGCGGCGGGCGTCGCCAAAGGCGGCGCGGACGTGATATTGATTTCAGGATACGACGGCGGAACCGGCGCGAGCCCGCGCACGAGCATTCAGCACGCGGGCCTGCCCTGGGAGCTCGGTTTGGCGGAAACGCATCAGACGCTGATCGCCAACGGTCTGCGCGGGCGCGTGCGCGTCGAGACGGACGGAAAGCTCATGACGGGGCGGGATATCGCCATCGCCGCGCTGCTCGGCGCGGAAGAGTTTGGGTTCGCGACCCTGCCGCTCATCGCCGTCGGCTGCGTGATGATGCGGGTATGCAACCTCGATACGTGTCCCGTCGGCGTGGCTACGCAAAACCCCGCGCTCAGGGCGCGCTTTACCGGCAAGCCGGAGTACGTGATCAACCTTATGCGCTTCCTCGCGCAGAACCTGCGCGAACAGATGGCGGAACTCGGGTTCCACACGCTGGACATGATGGTAGGCATGGCGGGACACCTCACGCAGGTCAAACAGTCGCCCAAGACGGAGGGCATGGATCTTTCGGGTCTGATCCCGGGGGACCAGCCGCTGCCGTGGCGCGATCTCAAACCCGCCAACGAAGAGCACGACCGGCTCTTCCACGACATGATCCGTTCGCTGGTTGAGCAAGGCGACGCGGTCGTCAAGCGCCCCATCTGCAACACGGAGCGTACGGTCGCAACGCGGGTTTCCGCGTTTATCAGCCGGGAATACGGACGCCTGCCGGACGGACGCATCCGCTTTAGGTTCAACGGCACGGCGGGCCTGAGTTTCGGCGCGTTCGCAACCGCCGGCATCGAACTTACTATTGAAGGAGATACGAACGATTACCTCGGCAAGGGCCTCTGCGGCGCGCGCATCATCGTCAAGGCGCCTCAGGACGCCGGATGGTCGGCCAAGGATAACCTGCTTACCGGCAATGTCGCGCTTTTCGGCGCGACGGACGGCGAGCTGTATCTGGCCGGACGCGCGGGCGAACGATTCTGCGTGCGCAACAGCGGCGCGATCGCCGTTTGCGAGGGCGTCGGCGACCACGGCTGCGAATACATGACAGGCGGAACCGCGGTGATTCTGGGCCCGGTCGGGCGCAATTTCGCCAGCGGCATGTCCGGCGGCATCGCGTACGTGCTGGACGACGGCAACTTCAGGCGCATGGTCAACATGAAGTTGGTTTCGCTCTACGAACTGGACGCTCTGGACCTCGTGATGCTGCACAAGCACCTGACGAACCACGTCAAGTACACCGGTTCGCCGATCGCCGCGAAAATACTGGAAAAGTGGTCGTCTTCGCACGCGAAGTTCGTCAAGATACTGCCGCACGACTACAAACAGATGCTTGAAGCCATGGACACCGCGGAGCGGGAGGGGCTGGAAGGCGACGAGATGCTGGAGCGGGCGTTCCAGCTCAAGACGGGCAAGACGGAACTCACCGGCATCAAGCAGTGACCGGACCGGATATGCGCAAACGGCCGCAAGGAGATAACAATGGGTAAAACAACCGGTTTTTTGGAATACGGCAGAAAAACTGCAAAAGAGCAGCCTGCCAAGGAGCGTATACGGCACTGGGACGCGTTTCATCCCGCGCAGAGTGAGGATGAAATCAGGGAGCAGGCGGCACGGTGCATGAACTGCGGCGTACCTTTTTGCCACGCCGGCGTGAGCTGGCGCGGCGCGGGGTCTGGCTGCAGCCTCGGTAATCTGGTTCCGGAATGGAATCATCTGGTATACAAAGGGTTTTACGAAGAAGCGTTCCGGCGGCTGGAAAAGACGAACCCGCTGCACGAATGCACCTCGCGCGTGTGCCCCGCGCTCTGCGAAGGCGCGTGCACGTCAGGACTGAACGGCGAACCGGTCGCCATCCGCGAAATCGAGCGGTTCTTAAGCGACATGGCATGGGAAAAGGGCTGGGTGGTTCCCCGTCCGCCGAAGGAGAGAAATGGTAAAACCGTGGCTGTGATCGGCTCCGGTCCTTCGGGGCTAACCGCGGCGCATGTTTTGAACCAGCGCGGTTTTTTGGTGACCGTTTTTGAAAAATCGGAAGAACCGGGCGGCTTGCTGATGTTCGGCATACCGAACATGAAGCTGCCAAAGGATCTTGTGCGAAGGCGCGTCGATCTCTTCCGCCGGGAAGGCATCGAGTTCGTCTGCAATACGGACGTAGGCAAAGACATGCCGGTTTCCGAACTCGACCGTTTTGACGCGGTGCTGCTCTGCGGAGGCGCAGGGCAGCCGCGAGACCTGTTTGTCGAAGGGCGGAACCTTCCGGGCGTGCGTTTTGCCGTGCCGTTTCTTGCGGACGCGACGCGGCGCGTACTATCCGGCGATACGGAAGACAAGCCGCTTTCGGGGCATAAGGTCGTCGTCATCGGCGGCGGCGATACGGGCAACGACTGCGTTGCTACCTCGATAAGAATGGGCGCGGACAAGGTGACGCAGCTGGAGATCATGCCGCCGGCGCCCGAAAACCGCGCGGAGGACAATCCCTGGCCGCGCTGGCCGTTTGTGCTCAAGACCGACTACGGTCAGCAGGAGGCCATCTGGCTTTACGGCAGGGACCCGCGCACGTTTGAAATCACCGCCGTATCCATATCCGGCGACGATAAAACCGGCGTGAGCGGCATTGAAACCGCGCAGGTGGAGTGGGTCGTCACGGAGCGCGGACGCGCGCCGCGCCAGATCGAATCGACGCGACAAAAGCTGGAAGCCACGGACGTTCTGATTGCGATGGGGTTTATCGGCGCGGAAACGTATCTGCCGGAGGCGATGAATCTCACGCTCGATCGAAACGCGCATATGACCACGCGGGCGGGCGTATTTGCCGCGGGCGATATGCGTACGGGCCAGAGCCTTGTGGTGCGGGCCTCGGCGGACGCGAAACGCGCTGCGGAAGCGGTGGAGGCGTATCTGCTCGGCTGATGTGACGCGGATACGATTGATATCGGTTTGCCGACCGGCAACGACAGACCATGTAACGCATCACCAGCATGATATGCATCAGATAACACAGCGGCGAAGCAAACCGCAATCGGCCGATCGGCACGGCTGCGGTGTAGAAAAATGAAGCGTAAATGAAATAGAAATCAACATTTTGCAAACAATTCGTTTTTCATTACAACTTAAGCTTGACATTATATATATAATGTGATACCTTATGTAACAGTAATTTGGTGGAAATATACTCCAAGATAAAGGCAAAGCTCGTGAAAGCGAGTGACGCAAAGCTACAGGGCCTAATGGTGGTTTACACCGACGGCAGCCAGTTGCCAAACGAGTGCTTTCCCGTTCAATTCCGGTCACGGAGCATAGCATTTTGGCAGCCTGGTTTGATAGCGCAGGCTGCTTTTGCAATATTTTGAGCCGATTTCACGGGGCCGCGTCGGAACCGAAGCCAAGCAGCATACGCTCGAATCTGGTTACAAAAAAAAAGGGGAACCAATTCGAAACATGTAATTGCGTACTTGCCGGCTTATCACTTCGGAGAAGAAAGCGAGTGCAGGAACATGTATGGCTGTTTCCTGATGCGGATGGCGTATGCGTGATGCGGCGAACAGTTTGACGGATATTTTTCAGAGCAATGCTGGCTTTATGGTACGGGTATGCGAACAGATTCGCAAACTCCCGGACGTGCACAAGATCATTTTGTTCGGCTCTTACGCAAAAGGGCGTGCGCGTGCGGAAAGCGATATCGATTTAGCGGTTTTCTTTCATACCGACGAAACCTGCCTCATCGAGAAATATCGCCAGTTGACGAAAATCTGCCGCAGTATAGAAGTTGATATCCAAGCGCAGCCGTTTCACGCTTCGGAGCTCGGTAAACCGCTTGGCATCATAGAGGAGATCGTCGATTACGGAATCGAACTGGATGCTTCCTGAAAAAGGTTTTCGGTATGCCGACTGATTTGGTCGGCGGCGACGATTGCACCTTGAACAGCACCTTGTCAGTTACATAGGAAAGCGGTTCTTCCCACGTTAATAGCACACCCCGCGAAAGCGGCAGCCGCAAAGCTACAGGGCCTAAAGGCGAGACATCGCCCATGGCAGCCAGTTGCCGAACGGAGAACGCTCGTTTTTTAGCACATTGACCTGGTTTCAGGCTCGATTTGCTTTCTCGTTGACGAAGCGGTTCGAAGTTGTGGGGAACATCGGACTGCTTTTTTATGAACGGGCAGGCATCCACCACAGGAAGGATATTCGAACATGCCGGAGTTGGCGTCAGCCATCCTCATCACAACGGCGGCGGGCGCCGCCCTGGCCGCACTGGTGCAGCTGATTTGTTCGTTCCTGCTCAAGAGACGATCGCTGCCGTGGCAGATGGAGAAAAAGCACCGCGTCATACTGTACGCGGTCATGGCCGTTTTCGGCGGCGTGATCGGCTGGCGCGCGGGATTGTCGTTTCGGACGCTGTATCTGCTCCTGCTCCTCACCGTAGCCGCCAGCGCGTTTATCACGGACGCGATGCACCGCGTCATACCGAACGAGCTTGTGCTGGCGATTATCGTATTGGCTGCGGTGTTTGGGTTCACGGGTACGATTCCGTTCGGCATCGTATCGTCCCTGATTGGGTTGGCCGCATGTTTCGTTATCTTTTTCGTACCGGGCCTGTTTGGCAAGAGCATCGGGGCTGGAGACGTAAAGCTGGCGGCCGCGATGGGGTTCGCGCTCGGCTTAACCGGAAGCCTGTATGCGATTGTGGGCATGGGTGCATTGATTTTGGCATATGTTTTGCTGACACGAACCATGCCAATTATGGATGAATTGAAAAAAACGATCCCAATGGGCCCATTTTTGTCGCTGGCACTGGTAATTGTCTCGATTTTGTAGCAAAATAGACGGGGAAGGGTTCACCGTTACGGACAGAAAGCGTATTTGCATTTAAGATTCTCGCAATATCGGACTCCCGTGGGATGACATCGTCCTATAAAAGGGCGTCACCCAATAAAAAATATATGGAGGAACGCACCAATGAAGAATTTCTGGAAGAATGAATCCGGCCAGGGCATGGTCGAGTACGGCCTGATCATCGCGCTCGTCGCGGTCGTTGTCATCGTCGGCCTGACGCTGCTCGGCGGCAAGGCGAGCAATCTCTTCTCCGACATCAGCGACAAGCTGACGGTCGGCACAACGACAACCGCAAGCTAAGAGGGGGAAAGAAGAATGAAGAATTTCTGGAAGAACGAATCCGGCCAGGGCATGGTCGAGTACGGCCTGATCATCGCGCTCGTCGCGGTCGTGGTCATCGTCGGCCTGACGCTGCTCGGCGGCAAGGCGAGCAACCTCTTCTCCGACATCAGCGACAAGCTGACGGTCGGCACGACAACCGCAAGCTAAGAGGGGAAAAAAGAATGAAGAATTTCTGGAAGAACGAATCCGGCCAGGGCATGGTCGAGTACGGCCTGATCATCGCGCTCGTCGCGGTCGTGGTCATCGTCGGCCTGACGCTGCTCGGCACGCAGGCGAGCAACCTCTTCTCCGACATCAGCGACAAGCTGACGGTCGGCACAACGACAACCGCAAGCTAAGAGGGGAAAGAAGAATGAAGAATTTCTGGAAGAACGAATCCGGCCAGGGCATGGTCGAGTACGGCCTGATCATCGCGCTCGTCGCGGTCGTGGTCATCGTCGGCCTGACGCTGCTTGGCGGCAAGGCGAGCAATCTCTTCTCCGACATCAGCGACAAACTGACGGTTGGCACAACGACAACCGCCAGCTGATCAGGGACGGGAAACGTTATGCGTTTTTGGATAGATGAAAAAGGCCAGGGCGTGGTCGAGTATGCATTGATTATCGTTTTCATCTCGGTCGCCGTCCTCGTTGCGCTCAGGCTGCTCGGCGGCAATGCCAGCAACCTGTTCAGCGATGTGGGCGATAAGCTCACGGTTGGATCCTGATCGACGATTGCCGCGGCCAAGTTCCGGCGGTGTGTTTTTTGAGTATACAAAACCGAAAAGGGTTTTCCAAAAACGACTTATGTTCAAAACAATGAACCGTTGAAATCCGGCTCCGCAGTTCTGATGCGCATCAGTTCCTGCGGAGGGATTTCCCGGTTTCATTGTATTCTTCAAAAAGCGACAAGCAGAATGGAGCGGAGCGGTTTATGAAATTGCGTAGAAAACGGCGTGAAAGCGGCCAGTCCGTAGTTGAGTTGGCTTTAACGCTCCCTCTGCTGCTGCTTTTAATCTGCGGATTAATCGAAATGGGTTGGATGGCATCGACGCGGTTGGTGCTGGATAACATTACCCGCGAGGGTGTCCGCGTGGGTATCATCGCGACAAGTACAACGGACAATACCGCCGGCGTGATCACCCGGATTACGGAAATGAAGCCGGATTATTTGACCGAGACGCTGAATATCTCGGTGACATATTCCAATCCGACGAATTTTCGCGACGGGGATATCACGGTTGTAACCACATACGACCTGCCGACGCTGACGCCGCTTACCGCATTTTTGACGGATGACGGTGTGTTTCATCTTCGATCCGAGTGTACCATGAAGATGAGTTAGCGAACACAATACAATCGGTCTACTGAAGGGTAATCGAAGTTCTCATCATTACGGAATAGTTTGCAGGGAGTGTGTTACAGTGAAACAGAAAATCAAACGGCTCTTACGATGGTTGAAGCTGCAGGAGCGCGGGGAATCCCTCCTGATCGTCGCGTTTGCCATGACGGCGTTGATCGGGGTTACCGCGACTGCGACAGACCTTGGAGTTGCATATGTAAAAACAGCGCAGACGCAGACCGCGGCAGACGCGGCGGTTCTTGCGGCGGGCATGCAGCTGCCGATCGATTGTTCGGATACGACGAAACAGGCGGAAGCCATCGCAACGGCGCGGGAATATCTGGCGAAAAACGGCGTAGCAAATTCCGATGAAGCGACGGTTTCGTTCGGAGACCTCAGCGACGGGGCGTACCACTCCATCGCCGTCGAGCAGCCGGCTACTTCCGAGACGGCGTTCGCGCGCATCTTCGGCATCGACGAGGTCACGTTCCAGCGGGGCGCGGAGGCAAAGGTCGTTCCGTGCGCCGCGCTGTCGGATCTGGTTCCGCTTTCCATAGAGGAGAGCACGCTCAACTATCTCATCGAAAACGATTTAACAGAACATGCGATTCTGAAATACGGCACGAACACGGAGGAAGTGGATTACGGCGCGTTCGGCGCGGTCGACTTGGACGGCGTAAAGGGCGGCGGCGCCAACGATTATAACACATGGCTGGCAAACGGTTACCAAGAAAAGCTGACCGTCGGAACAGTTCTTCCGATCGAACCCGGCAATATGACCGGTCCGACCTATGACGGGGTCGTGCAGCGCTATCACGCCTGCACGCATTATCCGTCAGACGGCGGGTGCAGCATTACCAAGTATGTTGACGACTGTCCGCGTGTGATGAAGGTACCCGTTATCGAATATACTGACAGTTCACATAAATACGTCCGCGTGGTCGGATTTGCCGCGTTCGTGCTGGAAGATTACACGACGTACGAGGACATCGGCTGCGTCATCGGATCCTATGTGGATATGGTCAACGTCGGCGCCGCCGACGGGGATCTGACGGGCACCGCCGACAGCTTTGGCGTTTACAGCCTCGTGCTGACCAGATAGCAGGGAGGCGCACAGATCAATATAAATAATCCCGGCGGGCGTGCAAACTGTGCATGTCCGCCACGGAGGTATCTTGCATGAAAAAAATCGTCCTCTTTGCGCTGATTGCCGCGCTTTGCGCGGGAGTTTTGCTTTATGTCTACCTCGGGAACCTCGAACAGGAGAAAGAGGTACAAATCGTCTATGAAGACGTAGTGGTCGCCGCGGACGCCATTCCCGCGTTTACGACGATCACGGCCGAGATGGTGACGATCAAACAGGTTCCGCAGGGCGCGTCTCATCCTTCCGCGGCGCGCAGCACGGCCGATGTAATCGGATACGTGACGGAAAGCGACCTGATCGCCGGCGAGGAGATCCTCCCGACGAAACTCAAACAGCCCGGGCAAACGGAGAGCGGATTGTCCTACGTCATTCCGGACGGCATGCGCGCGATCACCATCGCCGTGGATGGAATTTCCGGCGTGGCAGGTTTTATTCAGCGCGGGGATTATGTCGACGTATTGGCATACACGTCCGTGAAAGTTATCGGTTATAACGGGATGGATCCGGCGCTGTACAATGAGGTTACGGGAGAGGACGTGCCAATAGAAGAAATAAACGTTACGGTTGAGAGCGCAACGGTAGTCGTTGCGCAAAATATCTGTGTAGCGGCAATTGGGGCAACATTTGCCAACAGCTCCAGTGAAATCGAGGGTGGATATGGAAGTATCACGCTCTTTGTTACTCCCGAGGATGCCATGCGCATCAACCAGTCTGCCAAATCGGGTGTATTGACTGTGATTCTGCGCGCCACAGGCGATCATGAACCAAATACGGAAGATCCGCTTCTCAGCAATCAACTCATTGAGAAGGCGAAGTAAGAGGTGCGCAGATGAATGGATTACGGATCATGCTGGCGGCTTTTTCCGCCGAGGACAGGAAGCGAATTTCAGGGTTGCTGCAGGATGAATCCCTGCGCATCGTAAGTACGTTCCGCCCGGACGCCGACGGTTTGAAAAAAGCCGGTTCTCTGCCCGCGGACGTACTGCTGATCGGCACCAGCGGCGAGCCGGAGAGCGAGTTTGATTTCGCGGAACGCATGTATACGACGCGGAGCGATATTACGATCATACTGCTCGCACCGGCGGCCGACGCGGCCGCAATCAAGCGGGCGATGGACAGCGGAATCGCACGCATGATCGACATCGGCAGCGGCGAAAGCGCGATTAAAACGCAGATCATGGTTTCGGCAAACCGCGATCAGAACCGCCGCAGCAGCACGCAGAAAATCGCGTCGTACGATTCGAAAGTCGTGGCTTGCTACTCGCCGAAAGGCGGCGTCGGCAAGACCACGGTTTCGGTGAACCTGGCGTGCGCGCTCGCGGCGCTGAATAAAAAAGTAGCGCTCATTGACCTGAACCTGCAGTTTGGAAACGTAGGCGTATATCTGGACATACCCAAGGGCGATACGATTGCGGACATGGTGGAGGAGCGCACGTTTGAACTCTCCACCATAAAGAGCTATCTCATCCGCCATCAAAGCGGCGTGATGGTGATGCTTTCGAGCAGCTCGCCCGAATATGCGGAACTGATCCGTCCCGAACACATTGAGGCGATTCTATCGACCGTAAGGACGGAATTCGACTATGTGATACTCGATATGGGATCGGCGCTCGGCGACTGCGCGGTATCTGCGTTTGAGACGGCGGACAGCATCTTCCTCGTTGTGAACGAGGACATCGCCGCGCTGCACGACGTAAAGCGCAGCATCAAGGTGCTCGAAGCGCTGAACCTCCAGGACAAGATCAAGGTGATCGTCAACAAAGGCGGCATCTCCTCGATACGGATGAAGGATATCTCGGGGCTGCTCGAAATGCACCCCGTTCTAGTCGTACCATACGATTTAAAATCCGCCATGATGGCGGTGAACCGCGGTATTCCGATGTTGACGTGCGCGCCTCATTCGAAAGCGGTAAAAGCCATCCGGGCATATGCCCGGAGCATGATTCGGAGGGCGTAGACATGGGGCTTCTCGAAAGACTGGATAAAAAAACACCGTCTGCGGCGGCAAACGCAGCGGCGGCGGCGGAAGCGGACGAATCCGCACTGCTTCGGGACCGCGTTCATATTCAGGTCGTTGAAACGCTCAACAAACGCGAAGAGAAGCACGGCGCTTCCACAAATGAAACGGATACGCGCGCGATCATAGAATCGACGCTGGAAGAGCACGCGGCGAGCATGGCGCGGCCGGAGCGCAACAGGATCGCGGTGGAGATTTACGATTCCATCCGCGGGCTCGGTCCTTTGGAAAAACTGCTCGCCGACGAATCGATCAGCGAGATCATGGTCAACGGCGCAAAGCAGGTTTTCATCGAACGCAGGGGCAAGATCACACTCAGCGACGTGACGTTTTACGACAACGACCAGCTCCTCAACGTGATCGACCGAATCGTTTCCCCGCTTGGCAGGCATATCGACGAGGCGAACCCGATGGTAGACGCGCGTTTGCTGGACGGCTCGCGCGTAAACGCCGTGATCGCGCCGCTTTCGCTGAAAGGGCCGCTTCTTACGATTCGTAAATTCTCGCGCAATCCCTATACGATTGAAAACCTGATCAGCTTCGGAAGCCTTACGTTCAAGATGGCGGCGTTTCTGGAGTCCTGCGTAAAAGGTAAACTCAATATCGTCGTCTCCGGCGGAACGGGCAGCGGCAAAACGACGCTGCTGAACGTGTTGTCCGCCTATATTCCGTACGACGAGCGCATCATCACCATTGAAGACGCCGCGGAAATCCAACTGCAGCAGAAGCACGTGCTGACGCTGGAAGCGCGCCCGGCCAACCTCGAAGGCAAGGGGCAGATTACGATTCGCGATCTCGTGCGCAACGCTCTGCGTATGCGCCCCGACCGCATCGTCGTCGGCGAGGTGCGCGGCGGGGAAGCGCTCGACATGCTGCAGGCGATGAATACCGGGCACGACGGTTCCATGACGACCGGACACGCCAACTCCACGCGCGACATGCTCGCCCGATTGGAAACCATGGTGTTAATGGCCGGCATGAACCTGCCCATACCCGCCATACGGCAGCAGATCGCATCGGCGATCGACATCATCGTACAGCAGTCGCGCATGCGCGACGGCAGCAGGAAAGTGATCAGCATCAGCGAAGTGGTCGGAATGGAAGGGGACGTCATCGTGACGCAGGAGATCTTCACCTACGACTACGGCGACGGGCGTACGCCCGGACGATACCGCCCTACGGGCATCAAGCCGCGATGCGCCGACAAACTGGCCGCCAGCGGCGCCGGGCTCAAGGACGAGTGGTTTTCATAAGGATTTATTAGCAGGATTCGACAGCAAGCGAACGAAAGGAGGAAAACACCATGATGAGGTTTTTGGTCGTCATTGTCTGCGGTATCGCTTCGTTCTTTGTGTTTTACCTTCTTGCGATGATGCAATCCAAAAAGCGGCTCGATATGGAAAAACGCGTACAAGCGTTTTTCGGCAGCCAGGCCGACACGGTTTCCGTTTCGCGTTTTAAAGGTGAGAGAACCCGCACGCGCCTCCGCAGGCTCGAGAAGATCGCCGAGGAACTTTACGTCGCGGGCGTTGCGCTCCGAGCGGAGGAGTTCATCACGATCTGGGTTCTCACTAGCGCTGTTATTCCTGCCGTAGCAATGTTTCTCGGCGCGCCGATGAGCCTTTCAATCGGCCTGATCATCGTAGGCGCGGCGGTGCCGATCGGGTTTGTTCGAATCAAGCGCAATAAAAAACTGACGCTGTTCGGCAAGCAGCTGTCCGACGCGGTGACCATCATCTGCAATGCGCTTCGCGCGGGGCAGTCATTCCAGACGTCCATGAAAAATGTGGCGGATGAGATGGAGGAGCCGATCTCCCGCGAATTCATGCGCGTATACCGCGAAACACAGTTTGGCATGCCTCTGGAAACGAGCCTTGCGCGGCTGGTGCAGCGCACGCAGAACAACGACCTCGATTTAATGTGTTCGGCGGTCGTGATTCAGAGGCAGATCGGCGGCAACCTGGCGGTCATTTTGGAAAACATATCCTCAACGATCAACCAGCGCATCACCCTGCGCGGAGAGATCAAGGCGATGACGTCGGCAGGCCGCTTCAGCGGGTACATTATCGGCGCGCTGCCGATTTTTATCATCGTTTTGCTGATGTTCGTGAACCCCGGTTATATCGATATGTTTTTCAATACGCAATCGGGTAGGATCATGCTCATCGTTTCCGCGGTAATGGAAGCGATCGGGTTTGCGTTTGTGAATAAAATCGTCAACATCAAGATGTAGAAAGGAGACGCTTCATGAGGCTTGTCGTTCTGGTTAGCACACTCGCAATTTTCCTAACGCTGATCGCTCTGCTCAACGGGTTGGGTAAAAAGAGCGATCATATGCGCAAGCGCCTGGCGCAGGTTAAAGAAACGGAACGCACCTACAGCGACGATGAACTCAAGAAGTCGTTTTCCGAGCGCGTGTTCCGCCCGGCGGTTAAACGCATCTCCGAACGGGTGAGGCGGCTTGCCGGCAAGAGCAAGACACCCGGCCCGAGCAAGCAAAACCTGAAGTTGGATAAGCAGCTCAAGGCGGCAGGCATGCCGTTGACCGTGCAGGAATATACGTTTATCAAAAGCCTGCTGACTCTGATTTTCCTGGCGGGCGGAATCATCGCGTTCCTTTTGCTGCGTATCGATCAGATGCTGCGTCTCTTGATTCTCGTTGTAACGCTCTGCATTCCGATCCTGGGATCGTCATTTTTCCTCAACGCGCGCGTAAAAGCGCGCAAGGAGGCGATCATGCGCGACCTTCCGGACGTGATGGATCTGCTCGTAGTCAGCGTGGAAGCCGGACTCGGGTTGGATGCGGCGATCGTACGTCAATACTCGAAAAACAAGTGCCCCGTGCTCGCCGAACTGAACGGCGCGATCCGTGAGGTGCAGATGGGCGTTCCTCGAAAGACCGCGCTCAAAGAGATGGCGGACCGATGCGACGTCAAACAGCTTACCGCGTTTGTTATCGCGCTGCTGCAGGCCGACCAGCTAGGCGTCTCCGTGAAAAGCGTGCTTGCCACACAGTCCGAACGGCTCAGGGTGGAACGCAAGCAGCTGATCCAGGCCAAGGCCGCGAAAGCGCCGGTCAAGATCATGCTGCCTACGGTCGCATTTATTTTTCCGGTTATCTTTATCATTCTGCTCGGTCCGGCGGTCGTAAACCTTGTTGCGACGTTTCGCTGAAAAAGAAGTTTATGAAAACGGTGTCGATACAGAAAAACGGCGAACCGCTGCTCAGCGTCTGGAATGCCAACCGCTATTTTCTGCGGTTGCGCGGACTGCTGGGCCGGACGCTGGAAGGAACCGGCGGATTGCTGCTCACCCCCTGCAACGGCATCCATACATTCGGAATGCGGTATGAAATCGACGCCGTGTATCTGGACAAAGCGGGGATTGTATTGCGAATTGACGAAGCGCTGCCGCGCGGAAGGGCATGGTCCGTGCAGCGCGGCGCATACCGCGTGCTCGAATTAGCGGGCAGGCATGCGGAAAGATACGGAATCCATGTCGGCGATAAACTGGAGGTTTTATCATGAGCGATCGGACGAATAAAACAGACAGCGGAGTGGATTCGCTGCGCAGCCGCATGGACGCTGACGCGCGGTTTCACCGCGCTTTGTCCGGATACGACCCGGACGAAGTCCGCGCATATCTGGAAGATATGAAGTATGTGTTCGCTCAGCAGGCAAAAGCCGCCAAGCAGGAACAGGAATCCATGATCGCCGAACTTGCTTCACTGAAAAGCGAGATACAGGCGCGAAATTACGCGATTAAAACGATGAAGGAAACGCTCGCAAAGCGCGAAGCGCAACTGACGACCGCGAACACGCGGATAACCACGCTGATTCAGTCGGTCAAGCAATTCGAAGCGGAACGCAGCGGGATAGAGAGCATCAAAAACACAGCCGCCACGGCGCGCGTGGCAGCTCAGCGCGCGCAGGGGCTCGAAGAAGAAGTACGGCAGCTGCGCTCTACGCTCACGCAGGCGTCGAGCCTGATTGAGGAGTGGAAGACCGAACGCGTCCGACTGATCGATGAAAACGATGGTATGCGGCAGGAGCTGGAAGCGTTGCGCTTGATGATGCAAAACAAACAGCAGGAGCAGCGGACCGGCTATACGCCCGCCGCTGTGAAGGCCCCGACGAAGAGCGACCCCCGATACCAGGCGGTCAAAGAAGCCGAACAAAGCAGCTGCACGCAGATCGCGGACCGGCTCGCGGACGCGTTTGCCGAGGCTTACGCTCTCGTGAATCAATTAAAGGTGCACAGCGACGCGATGAAAGAAGAGGAGTTGGCGCGCGCGCAGCCGCGCATGCAGATGCTGCGGCCGGACGGCACGGTTTATGATTTTTCTCCGAACAATAAATAGCCTGGAGGTACGAAAAAAATGAAAAAGAACAAGATAGCAAAAGTGGGAAAAGGATAGTTCCTATTTTTCTTGCAATCCTGATGGTGCTGGCTTTCGCAACGCAAGCGCTTGCCACCCCGGACAGCGATAAAAACACCGGAAAACCCGATCCCGACACGAAGGTGCACGGCAACTCCGGTCAGAAGATCAAAGAAAAGACGGAAGCGACCGAACGGAAACATTACCGTGGCATTTCGGTGGAGAAGATCGCGCTGGCGATCGATGCCGTTGCGGATGAAGCGACAAAGGCGGAACTGGCCGCGCTGCTCGATTCGTACCTGGCCGCGCTGGAGAATAAAGACCTCGCGCTCGAGAGCAAAGAAGGCAGCCTGAGCGAGCTTTCGCAGCTGGCGTCCGATACGAGACAGGCGCTCAAGAGCGGGCTTGAAGAAGCCGGTTTCACGCTGGGCAGCATACTGGGCTGGCAGGAGTGGAAGGAATGGGATATTGAAACCCCGCTCGACCTGGAGAGCATCACCGCCGCGATCGCCGCGCTGGACGACACAGACGAGAATAAAGCCGTTCTGGCCGGACTTCTGACGGCGTATCAGGAGGCTTTGACCGCGTTTGAAACCGCGGACGAGGAGAACGAGGATCTCGCCAAGGAAGCGATGCAGTCCGCGCGCGAAACGCTGCTGCAGGCGCTGTACGAAGCGGGCCTGCTCCCGGTCGCGGAGGCAGTCCCCGAAGAGCTGCCTCCCGAGGAACCGTTGCCGGAGGTATAACGAAATAACGAATCAAAACGGCGCGCCGGAGAACCGGCGCGCCGTTTTTTTGTGTGCACGTTTCGAACCTGACCACTTGCCGAACGGATTATCCGCAGCAGAGGGCAAAGGGCAGATCCGTATAGACAATCGGCAGCAGAACATCCGTCAGCGATTCAAAATCGGTCACGTTCGGTGTGTAAAAAGAATAGCGCGCGCCGTCAAAGTCCCATTCGGCGAGCGCGCCGCGCCTGCCGTTGCCGATCGTCCGAACGAGCACCGTAACCTTGAAACCGGCGCCTTCCAGATCGAGCGACTGCGGGAGGGGGTCGAAGATTTCGTACACGCCGGAAATATCGCTCTCGGTCATGGCGGCGCGGTAGGTGAACGTTTCGCCGTCAAGCGTGAAGACGATCTGCGCGATCGTACCGCCGATGATGCTGTAGCTTATATTGGTTGCCTGTTCGTGCGGCGTAATCACGACGCCAAGAACATCGAAATCCAACGGATCGTCCACCTCAACGACCGGATTGGGCAGTTCGGCTTCGGGTTCGGGCGATGCCTGAATTTCTCGGGAAACGGTTGGTACCGCCCGGGCGTCGATTGCGGGCGCGCAGGCGGCGAGTATCAATAACAACACGGTTGCGATTGGGAAAACGATCTTTTTATACATGAAATAATCCTTTCCGAACACTGCAGAATCTCCGTGCCAACGGGAAATCTCCGCAGAGATAAAATACTGAATTTTGCTGCAATCATATCAGAAAATTACATTGTTGAAAGTGACCTGAGCACGCACCGGAAACGGGTGCGTGCTTTTTTTTGCGCTTTTTCATTCCGATAACTCAAAACGGCGATTTTTCCGATAATTTTACATCTGTTTGGTGCGTTACGCTGTATTTGGCGGCGAAAACAGCCTCGATTGACACGTCGCCGCGCAGGAAAGGAGCACGAACGAATGGAATCGGCTAATCAGAAATCCCTCAAGAGCAGAATCGAAGCGTATTTTGCCGCATGCGAAGCGACTGCGGAACGCGTCACGCTGAAAAATGGCAGCGTGACGGTCCGGCAAACGCCGTATACGCTTGCGGGCCTGAGCGAGCATCTTGGAAAACCGCAGTCGGAGATCCTCGCAAAGAGCCGGAAGGAGGGAGACGGACGGGAGAACAGGCACTATGCCGACGCTCTCCGCCGGATTGGGCGGTACATCGTGGAGCACGCTTTGCTGGGGGAGCTTCAGTACAGCGTTGCCGCGAAGCTGCTGGAGGAACTCGGAACCGGTGAAAAACTGCCGCCGGACGAGAGAGAGAGCAGGATCGTGATCGTGCTGGAGGACAAGGAAGGATGGGGCGAGTGACGTGGAATTCTTTTTAAAGGGGTATCCAAATCCGCGTCAGCGGGAGTTCTTTGCAAGCAAAGCCCGGCACACCGCTTACGGCGGCGCGCGCGGAGGCGGCAAAAGCTGGGCCATGCGGAGAAAACTCGTCCTGCTCGCCCTTCGTTACGAAGGCCTTCAGATCCTTCTGCTCCGAAGGACGCTGTCGGAGCTGACCGAGAACCATGTGCGGTCGCTGCAAACGGAATTATCAGGGTTTGTCAACTACAACCAAACGCAACGCGTATTCACGTTTCCGAATGGCAGCCGCATCAAACTCGGGTACTGCGACAACGAACAGGACGTATACCGCTATCAGGGGCAGGAATACGACGTAATCGGCATGGAGGAAGCCACAGGGTTCACCGAGAGCCAGATGCAGTTTATCACGACCTGCAACCGCTCGGTACGCACGGACTTTTCGCCGCGCATGTACTATACGTGCAATCCCGGCGGCGCCGGGCACACATGGGTGAAAAGGCTCTTCATCGACCGCCTGTACCGCGCAAGCGAGCGGGCGGAGGATTACGTATTCATTCCGGCGCGCGTGACGGACAATCCGTTTCTGATGCGGGACAAAAGTTACGTCACGGCCCTCGAAAACCTGCCGGAGCCGCTGAGGCGCGCCTATCTCGACGGAGACTGGGACGTGCTGGCGGGGCAGTACTTCGGCGAGTTTTCGAGAAACAGGCATGTCGTGGAGCCGTTTGTGATCCCGAAGTCGTGGCGGAAGTTCCGCGCGATGGACTGGGGTTACAACGACCCTTGCGCCGTGCTCTGGCTTGCCGTTGCGCCCGGCGGGCGGGTGTACGCGTACCGCGAATATTACGAGCGCAGGGTGCTCTCGAGCGAGACGGCACGGCGCATCCGTCACCTGACGGGAGACGAAGCGGTGGCGTATACAGTCGCCTCGCCGGACGCATGGCAAAACCGGGGTATGAGCGCAAGCGGTGAACTCAGCGGCATGAGCATCGCGGAGGTATTCACGCACGGCGGCGTGCCTCTGGTGCGGGCCGACAACGCGCGGGTAGCGGGATGGCAGCGCGTACGCGAGTATCTTGCGGAAGCGGACGACGGTCTGCCGAAGCTGCTGGTCTTTCGCAATTGCGAAAATCTGATACGCACGCTGCCTGCGCTCACGTTCGACGAACGGTTCGTCGAGGATGTGAGTCCGGCCTGCGAAGACCACGCGCCGGAAGCGCTGCGCTACGGGCTGATGTCGAGGCCGGCAGCCGCGAGCGTGGTGAAGAAACCCAAGGCGCGCGCATATGACCCGTTTGCAGCCGCGCAGACGCGTGCGGACGGTTTTACGAGGCTGTAGACGGGTTTGAATCCCCAAGGAGGACAACAGGAATGAAAGGAACAGATCAATCGCAGCGGCAGCGCGCGCTATGTGAGCGGGCATACGGGTTGTTCCGCGAGTTTCGCGGGGCGTATGTAACGGAATGGCAGCGCCTGGAAAACTGCGAACGGATGTACCGCGGCGATCACTGGCACGACGTGCCGCAGACCGACAGAAACGAGCCGCGGCCCGTAACCCCGGTGATCCAGAGTACGGTGGAAAACCTTAAAGCCGAGCTTCTGGATCGCGTGCCGGAGGCGGTGATCCTGCCGGAGAGTCCGGCGGAAGCGCAGATTGCGCGGGTCATCGAGGCGATCATCAGGCAGAACCACGACGCGGACGGATACGTCAAGGAATACCGCAAGCTCGTGCACGACCTGCTGGTCGGCGGTTACTGCGTGCAGGAGGTCGGCTACGACAACGCGCTCAACGGCGGGTTGGGCGGCGCATACATCCGGCAAGTGGACGCGAGGAGCATACTCTTCGACCCGCTGGCGACGGACGCGCAGGAGAGCAGGGCGGTGTTTAAAATCTCGCTCAAAACGCGCGAGTACATCGAATCCCGCTTTCCGAAAGCTGCGCCGTTTTTGACGGCGGACTCGTTCGGAACGCCCGACGCGGTCGAGGACGGCATCCTGCACGGCGACCGGAACTCAGCCATGCTCTTTCTGGAGTACTGGTGGCGCGAATACGACGCCGAAAGCGAAAAAAGCAGCGTGCACATGGCACAGATCGCGGGAAATCAGGTGCTTTCCGACAGTCGGGATATCAAGCCCGACGGATTGTTCGACCACGGCATGTATCCGTTCGTGGTCACGACGATGTTCGTGCGCAAAGGCTCCTGCCTTGGCCTCGGTATCGTCGACATGTTTGAAACGCAGCAGAAGTACGCGGACAAACTCGACCAGATCGTATTAAAAAACGCGTTGATGGCGAGCCACAACAAACTGCTCGTGACCGAAGCCAGCGGATTCGACACCGAGGATTTGCGCGACTGGAGCAAGGAAGTGCACCGGGGAGAGAGCCTCAACGGCGTGACCTGGTTTTCCACGCCTCCGCTGCCGGCGTACATCATAGGCTACATCAACAGTATCCGCGAGGGCATCAAACAAGAGAGCGGAGCGAACGAATTCTCGCGCGGGGCGGCGACGGGCGGCGTGACGGCCGCTTCGGCGATCGCAGCGATGCAGGAGATGAGCAACAAGCGCGCGCGGATGATCGCACGCATGCTCCACGAGAGCTTCAGGGACGCGGTGCGTTTCGAGATCGAGGTGGAGCGCGAGTTCAACTTCTTTACGCGCAGGGTCAACGTGACCGTCGACGGCGAGACGAAAGAGCATACGTTCGAAAGCGCGATGCTCGTCAAGCGCGCGCCTGGCAACGTGATGCTGCCGATCGAATTCTACATCTCAGTCAAGGCGCAGCAGGAGACGAAATACTCGGCGATGAGCCAGAACGAGCTCGCGTTGAGGATGCTGCAAAGCGGCATGGCGACGCCGGCGCAGGCGGTGGAACTGATGGTATTCGAGGGCAAGGACCAGCTGCTTAAGCAGCTGCGCGAGCAGAGCGAACAGGCAAAAGCGCTCGCCGCACAACAACAGGCGCTCCCGCTCAAAGCGGGACCGTCAGGGAGGAAGAGATGAAACAGATGAAAAACACGATGAGGCAGCGGCTCGATGCGGCAAACGCCGCGCAGGCGCGCCCGCAGGGCAACGCGCAGAACGACCCGGAGTTTGAAGCGCTGGTGGACGAAATCGCCGCGTTGATCTCCGAGGGCAGGCTGCCGGAGGGCTTCGACATTGAGGCCGCGGCAAAGGACGAGCAGCTCGCGCGGCTTTTGCGCGAATACGGCGCGGAGGCGGGCATCCGCATCTATGCGGCCGAGCAGCGTGCCGACGAGGCGGAAAACAGCGCAATGGAGCGCGTGAGCGCCCGTGTGCGCGAACGCGGCGCGCTGCCCAAAAGCACGCGCGGCGGCGGCGCGGCGCCAGCCGCGACGAACTACCGCACGATGAGCAGCGAAGCGTTTCGCGAGCTCATGCAGCAAATGAAGAAAACCGCCCGCGACGGCGGCAAAACCAGACTCTAATACAGGGGAGGAAACCAAATGAGTAACAGCAACACCACGGTATCTACGGCAAGCACCACTTTCAGCAACAAGACGTTTTACGACCGCACACTGCTCGAAATCGCCAAGACGCGGCTTGTGCACGCGAGCTACGGACAGAAGCGCAGCATTCCGCGAAACAGCGGCAAGCGCGTTGAGTTCAGGCGCTATGAGCTCTTTACGCCGAGTACGAGCGCGCTCGTGCTCGAGGAGGGCGTAACGCCCGCCGGCCAGAGCTTGGCGCAGAGCAAGATCGAAGCGGAAGTGCGGCAGTACGGCGCATACGTCGAGGTCAGCGACCTGCTCGATCTGACCAGCTACGACCCGGTGCTCGTTGAGAGCACGGAACTGCTCGGCGAGCAGCTCGGAACCGTGATGGAATGGGTCACGCGGGACGCCATGTGCGCGGGCACCAACGTGCAGTATGCAAACGGCAATACGAACCGTCTCGCGCTCGGCGCGGACGACAAACTGACCGTAACGGAGATTAGAAAAGCCGTGCGTTCGCTGAAAAAGGCGAAAGCGCGTATGTTCAACGTTACGGGCGAAGGCAGGAGCCGCAAGCCGCACTTCATCTGCGTCTGTTCGCCGGACGCGACCTACGACCTGCAGAGCGATACGCTCTGGCAGGACGTTTCGAAGTATTCGGACGTAGAGCAGATTTATTCCGGCGAGATTGGACGGCTGTTCGGCGTCGTCTTCGTCGAAAGCACCGAAGCAAAGGTGTTTTCCCAGAGCGTGCTGACCACCGTCAGCGCTCATGTCGCGGACAGCTCCGTGGTCACGCTCACCGACATCACGGACGCCGCCGCGCTCTACCTCGCGGCGGGCACGAAGATTAAAATCGGCACGACGGAATATACCGTCGCTTCCATCGACGCCGCCGCGAAGACGGTGACGGTGTCCGAGTCCATATCCGGCTCGATCGCGGCCGACACGATCGTCTACAGCGAGGACGCGGGCGAAATTGACTCCGAAACCAAGAAGGGAACGGACATCCACGCGACGCTCGTCTTCGGCGCGGACGCCTATGGCATCATCGACGTGGACGGCGAGGGCTGCCTGCAGACCATCGTCAAACCCGTCGGCAGCGGCGGCGCGAGCGATCCGCTCGACCAGCGCGCGACCGTCGGCGCGAAGATCGCAGCCTATACGGCGAAGATTCTCAACAATCTCTGGATCGTGCGTGTCGAGCACGGCGTCAGCCTGTAGCAGGCTCTTTCACGGGAGGGCGGAAACGCCCTCCCAACCCAAATCAATATCCTGAAAATCATGATAGGAGGAAAACATCATGCAGTATATGACAGAATCGCAGATCGACAATATCTCAACAGCAACGGGCAAGAAGCTCGCGGCGGAACCCAAACAAAAAATAACGATTCAGCCTGAGGGCGGCGAAACGCACTGGGAAGGCGGGATCAACGGGCACTTCTTCCGCATCCGCACCGGCGAACAGGTCGACGTTCCGAGGAGCCTCGCGACGCTGATATCGCAGAGCGCGCAGGTTCGTTACGAAAGCGAAGCGCGCGTGCGCGCCTACCGTAAAAGCGGCGGCAAAAAGGTCTTGTAAAGGAGGGCGCATGTATGACGCTCAAAGAACTGCTCACAGGCGCGCTGCTCCAGCTCGACCGCGGGACAGATGCGCAGACGCTGGAAAGCTGGCGCGACAAGCTCACGCGTTATCTCAACGACGCGATGATCGACCTGACCGGCGAACTGCAGCCGCGCAGGAGCGATACGCTCCCTTTGGCGGAAGGCGAAATCGACCTGACCGGGCTGCCGCGCGGCGTGGTCAAGGTGATCGCACTCTCTCGCGAGGGCACGCGGCTGCCGTTTTACTACGGGGCAAGCACAGAAAAGCTGCGCGTGCCTGCCGTCGAGGACGGGGACGTGCTCGTAACCTACCGCTATATGCCCGAGCCGCTGAAGGTGGACACGGACGTGCCCGACCTTCCTCAATGGTGCCACGGCGCGATGATCGGCTACGCCGTCGGCCGTGAGCGGGCGGGCGGGGACTCCGCCAGCATCGCTGCGGCGCGCGCCTGCTTTGAACTCTACTACGCGGCCAAGCGCATGATGCGCGCCAACCGCGGCGAACAGGACGCGTATGCGATTGAAAACCGCTGAAAGGAGAAATGAGGCATGGCGCTGAGGCAATACCGGATACCGGTATTCTACGGCATCCATCAGGGCGCGACGCAAAACCGCCTTAACGACGGCGAAAGCCCGGACGCCTGCAATATGGACACGCTCGCCGGACGGCTCAGCGTGGCGAAAGGCTACGTACGCGAGCACGATACGCCGTTTCCTTCGCCTTCGGGAGCGAAGCGGCTCTATGTCTGGACGCGCGCGGGCGGCAGACACATCATCGCCGCGACGGCGGACAAGATATACGCGCTCGACGAAGCGGAGGAGGGATGGAACCTGATACACACGTTCGCCGCGCAGGCCACGGGCGATCAGTACGACTTTCAAACGGTGAAAATCGGAAGTACGGAGTATCTGCTCATCGCGCAAGGCGGCGCGCGGATGGCCAAATGGGACGGCGTGAGCGCGTCGGCGGAAGCCTTCGGCAGCGCGGAAGGGCTGTCCGACATCGCGGTCAATTTCGTGGAACTCTACTATGCGCGACTCTTCGCCGCGGGCGATTCCGCCAATCCCAGCCGGCTTTATTACAGCCAGGCGCCGGGCGACGCGCGGACGATCGAGAACTGGACGAGCGCGGAGGAGGGCGAAAACGTCAGCGGCGGGTTCGTGGAGATCGGAACCGATTCCGACCCGATCACGGGGCTGTTCGCGCTGAGCAACCAACTGCTTATCTTCAAGCGCGACTCGCTCTATCGCCTGCTGGGCGACCGCCCGGGCAATTACCGCATCCAGCCCGTCAGCGGCACGATGCAACAGCCTGTGCACACGGCCTGCGCGCGCGTAGGAGACGTGCTGTACTTTTTGACCGGGGGAGGCGTTTACTACTTTGACGGACAGGGTGTACAGAAAAAAGCGGACGCGGAAAAGACATCCGCGCTGCTGGAGAACGCCGATCTGAGCGCGTGCGTCGCCGCAACCCGCGCGGACAAGCTTTACTTTGCGTTCCGCGAAGGGGAGGGAAGCGGCGGGAACGACGCGGTTCTCGTTTGCGACCTCGCACGCGGTACGTATATGGTGCGGCGCGGGTTCTTGGCATACGGGCTGTTTGCCGCGGGCGGGACGCTGTTTCTTCTCGACGGCAACGGTTATGTCTGCCGCTTTGAAGAAGGAGAGACGTACGACGGCGAGAGGATCGACGCCTACTGGAAAACGCCGATGACCGACCTGGACAGCAAAGCCGTGAGAAAACGGCTCGAAGAATTGTACCTGCGCGGCAGCGGCGGGATCCTTTCGGTGGAAGCCGTGACGGAAAGCGGAACGGTTTACAACGAACGGCTCATGCCCGGCGAAGGAGAGCGTATTCTCGAGCTGGGGCTGACCGGCGAGGGCAGGGCGTTTCAGCTGGTTTTCCGCAACGTCAACGGCTCGAGTTTCACGATCGACGGCGGGGTTGAACTCGTCATGGACATGCAGCGGCGCGTGCTGTAGGTAAGGAGGATCATATGGCATATGAAAAAACGGGCATGCAGGCGCTATTCCCGGTCTATTTTTCACGCATGGCGCAGAAAGGCGCGGCGCAGGAAGAGTACGATATCGCCGCCGCGCAAAACGAAGGGAACCTGAATCAGAATCTCGAGACGCTCTACCGCAAGATTGCGGAAATCGAAGATTATCTCGCCGCGACGGAGTAGGCGGGGAGAAAGGAGAAGAATAAATGGGAATCAAAATCGGAGGCGGCGTAAAAATACCGACCACCATCGGCCAGTACGACCTCGGCATCGAACGGAAAAAAATCGACTTTGGACGCCTCCCGGGCGCGGGCACGGGCGGCGCACAGGGCGCGTCCGGCCCGAGCGACGAGGAAGTGCTGGGCGGTCTGATCGAGGATATGTACGGACGCTTCGCGCCGGAGCAGTATGAATATGGAGCAAGAAGCGCGGAGGATATCCGCTCGTCCGTCGCCGCCTGGCTCAGGCCGAACTACGATCAGGCTGTACTGAACCGCCAGGAGCAGACGCGCGCTTACAAAGCCAGCCTGGACGCGGACGCGATCGGGCGGGGTATGGGATCAAGCACCTACGTCACCGACGTGAAAAACCGTCAGCAGAACGCGGAAGCGAGGGACATTGCCACGCTGGAAGCGGATTACGGCGCTGCGCTGGCAAGGTATGTTTCCGACGGCATCGAGAACGAAAGCGACCGGGCGTTCGAGATCGAACAGTTCAACGCGGAGCAGCGGCAGAACGCGTACGAACTCGCGTATTCCGCAGCGCTGCAGCTCTTTGAGCGGTATAAAAAACAGCCGCAAAGCGGTTCGTCGGGCACAAGCGCCGTTAAAGCGACTTCACGCGAGAACTGCGAGGCGTTTCTCGGCATGCTCAGCCAAGAGGAGCGAAGCGAGATCTACGGCGCAACGACGGCTGCAGGGCAGCAATATCGCGCGGAACTGCTCGCGTCGGTCGGCGAGGCGGGTTACGTTCAGCTTATGGACATGTTCCCGTCCGCACCGTGAATCGGCGGCGCCGCAACCAGTAAAAATCCGGCGGGTCATCCGCCGGATTTTTTCATACTGCAGAGCGTCGCGCAAGCGCAAGCGGGATTGTGCCGCCGGCGTAACGCGAGGGTTGATACGGTGCTGTAAATGCTTTATACTGACGTTGGACTGACATTCGGGAAACAGGAATATCGTATGGGAGGGGTAAGAGTATGACGTCTCAACTGCATTTAATCTGGAACCCCGTTGCGGGAAACGGCGCCGCCGTAAGCGTATTTCAGCTCGTTGCGGACGCGCTCGCGGAGCGGGGCATCCCTTTTTCCGCGGAGAAGACCGAACACGTAGGCCACGCGACGGAGCTTGCCAGGGCGGCCGTGGAAAACGGCGTAAAGAAGATCGCCGTCCTCGGCGGAGACGGAACGATTCGCGAGGTATCCAGCGCGCTGGTTCACACAGACGCGCAGCTCGGCATCATCTCCTGCGGAACGGGCAACGACATCATCCGCCCGCTCAATATCCCCAAAGACCCGCTTGCCGCGCTGGATTTGATTCTCAACGGCGAGGCGAGGCATATGGACGCGGCGACGGTAAACGACCAGCTGTTTTTCAACGTCGCGGGGTTCGGCTTCGACGTGGACGTGCTGCGCTATGTTGAGATCTATAAAAAGCGCATGAAGAACGGCTCGCTTGCGTACCTGCGCGGGCTGCTGGCGGCGCTTTTGCACCTGTATTCCAGAAAGACGAAGATCACCTGGCCGGACGGTTCGATGGAGGCGGATGTGCTCATCATCGCCGCGGGCAACGGCACGCATTTCGGCGGCGGCATGATGGTGACGCCCAAGGCGGATCCGTTCGACGGCCTGCTGGATATCTGCATCATCACGAACATCTCCAAGCTGAAGGCCTACATGATCCTGCCGAAGTTCATGAAAGGCGAACACCTGACGACGAAATACGTCACCTATTTCAAAACGACCGAACTGACGGCTGTCTGTGAGCCGGCGTCGCTGCTGGATATCGACGGGGAAGTGATGCCGGGAACGCCGGTTACCTTCAAAATCCTGCCGCAGGCGCTGTGGGTGATCGTTTAAATAAAGCGGCGCGGAATAAGATATGCGCCGCGGTACACAGAAAGTTTGCTTTACAGCACACGCATGCGCTGTTAGACTAAAGCAAACACAGGGGATTGAAACATGACGATACAACAGGGCGGTTCGAGACAGTACGCTCCGGCGAACGGAGCGAAACCCCCGGCCCGCCGTAAAAAGAAGAAAAGAAGAAACAGCACGCTGATTTTTTCCGTGATTACGCTCGGTATCCTCGGCATTGCGCTGGTGATTTTTCAGTTTATATTCAACAAGCAGGAAGCGACCGTTTCGATGGAGATGACGCCGATAGCCGCGTCTTCCACCTATATCAACACGGGCGACGGGTTGCTGTATCAGACAGACGGCCAGATCCACTTTTACCACCTGAACGACAGCAAGAAAAACTACACCTACGGCATGGGCGCGTCGGATATCCGCATGTCCGGCAGCGAATATATGACGGTTGTCTTCAATGAAGCCCAGCTGCAGGTGGTCGGGGAGCAAACGCCGCTGACGTTTACGGGGGCGATCGTTGAAGTAGAGTGCGGGCAGGACTACCTCGCCGTGCTGCGGCAGGCGGAGGACGGATCGGAGAGCCTGCTCGTTATCACCAAGGGCGGAGAACAGATCGCCGACCTGACTTACGAAGAACAGTGTTTGATCGATTTCGGTTTCTACTCGACAGAAAGCGAAATGCTCTGGATCGAGACGCTGAACGTGAGCACCGGCTCGCCGATGACGACGATCTCCACGTACGATCTCGGCAAACGAGAAGTCACGGGCTTGATTCACGTTCAAAGCCAGCTGGTGGACAAGATATACATCACCGAAAACAGCATGTTCGTCGTCTGCACCAACCAGATCATCCGCTATATCCACGAAGGCAACAAGGAGATCTACCGCGCGACGATCTATGGCTACGAGGCGGTGGACTTTTCAAACAGCTCCGGCACGCCGATTTTCCTGCTGACGCCGCGCGGCGGGGACTTTCACACCGTGCGGATTCTCACGCTCGAAGAGGGATCCGCGCCCGAACCGGTCGAGACAACGCTGCAGCTGCCGGCGGAAGGCGTCAGCGCCTTTATCATGGGTAGCAACCTGATCGTCGCATCGCGCGAGCAGCTGTTTACCTATACGCTCAAAGGCAAGCTCTCTGCGACCGCGACGTTTGAACAGCCCATCGACGCGGCGGTCAAACTCACAGACTCGAAGATACTGCTTTCGAGCAACGGCGTGTATTATCTCTCGAACGCGGGTTGATCCTTGCCCGTCAAGGAGGCGAAAGACGCATGAACTTCATCGATATTGCGATATTGCTGGTTCTGGCGATCACAATCCTCGGCGGTTTATACCGGGGTTTCGTGAGCACCGTGCTGAATATCGGCGCGACGATCGTTTCAATCCTGTTCGGAAGAATCCTCATCCCGCTTGTGTCCGGCCTGGTAAAAAGCAGCGACAGCCTGTTTCAGATGCTGCTTTACTACACGGAAGGATCGGAGTACGTCGCCATCACGGACATCGAACTCACGCGGGCGCCGATTGCGAATATCTCCGCCGACCAGCTCCATACCGTTTTGAAAAACGCGGACATGCCGCTGCCGATGGACCGCTGCGTGATGAAGAACATCGCGTCCGAAGCGTTCCACAGCAGCGGAGTCACCACGCTCGGGGATTACTTCAACCAGACAATCGTCTGCGTGGTGATCAACATCCTCGCGCTGCTTTTGCTGTTTGCGATTCTGCGTCTGCTGTTCGGCTTTCTCATCCGCGGAATGGAATTTGGCCGGGACGGATTCAAGGTGCTTGCTCACGGCGACGGCGTCATCGGCGCAGGGCTGGGATTGATCCACGGCGTGTTGTTGCTGTTCGTCATTTTCCTGATCGTACCCGTCATGTTGACGGTTCTGCCCATGCTGTATGAATTCCTGAGCGAATCGTTCTTTGGCGAGTTTTTCTATAAGGCGAATTTCCTTTTAGCGTTGATTCCTTCTACGTAATGTGCTCGGATACGGCGGGCGAACAAGGATTTATCCGGTAAAATTCAACTGAACTAGGTGCGCGCAGGCGGCAAGAAAGGCGGGGTATTGCGATGATTCGATTTCTGCGGTTATGGCTTGTGCCTGTTCTTGCGCTGATGATGCTCGTCGGCATCGCAATCTCGTTCGTTCCGATTACGCAGAGGGCGCAGGAGCGCGCGGAATCGGAACTGACGACGCTCATTACGCGCGGGTTTATGCGCATCGGCGACGGGGCGCACTCTGCCGATAACCTGATCGCGGCGCAAAAGGACGGGCTTTTAAGCAAGGCGGCCGCCGTCGCGCGGTTTCTGGCGCACGACGATACGCTGCTTGACGGTGACGCGCTCAATGCGCTCTGCGTCCAGCTCTCCGTAGACCGCATCGACGTGGCGGACGCGCAGGGTACGCTGATCGCCTCGTCCGACGCAGAGCGCGTCGACTTGCCGCTTGGCGCGCAGGACGCGTTTTCATGGACGATGGCGGCTGCGGACGACACAACGGCCGCTCTGGCACAGGCGGACGAAGAATCGCCGAGTGTTCTCTATGCCTGCGTCGGACGGCAGGATATCGGCGGCTTTGTGCTGCTGACCAGAGACGATCCGTATACGGCGGATTCGCTTGCCCAACCCAATGTGGAAGCGCTGATTTCCGGACTGACGTACGCAGAAGACGTGCTGTTTCAATCCGATGCCGCAGGCGGCGATGGGTTCTTCCGCGAGTCCGGCAATCTCTGCCTGCGGAAGACGCAGGACGGCGTCACGCTGATCGCCGCGCGTCCGACCTCGCAGATCTTCGCCGTAAGAAACGCCATGCTGCTCGCGTTTTCGGTTTCGCTGGCCTGCATCGTTATCTGCGGTGTGGCCGCGTACCTGCTGCGGCTGGAGCCCATGGTAGCGCTGGAAGAAGAGAACCCGGCGCTGAACGCCGCCGAAGAACCCGCGGGATTGCTGCCCGAGGAGCAGGCGAAACTGCCGGAAGGCGAAAAGAAGCCGCTGCGCCGCAGAAGGAAGAAAAAGCGCGATATGGAAGAATCGCAAGAGCAGATCGAGCTGCCCGAAAAGCCGGAACAAACCGAACATCCGGAACAGGCCGAGCAGCCGGAGCAGGCTGAACTGGCGGAACAAGCCGAACAGGACGAAGTAACGGCGCCGGACGAACAGAATACTGAAACCGGGACGCATAAACCCGAACGCGTGCACAGAAAAAGACATCTCTTTTCGCATGACGAAGAACAGGAAGAGATCAACGAGGACGTGTTCGATAAAATCGTGGATTGATCAATGCGAACCTATAAATAATAAAACAGCTCCCAAAAGGGAGCTGTTTTTGTTTGTTAAGTAGATAGTTACGGTTCAAACGCAACCTTAACGGTGTATTCCGCGACGACGGAGCGGACGATCGGGTCAAAGAGCGCCTGCACCTGTGTGAGCGCCTGGGCGTCCGCCTGGTTGAGCATCTCCACGCTGGAGAGTTCCTCGTACATGGCGTCCTGTATGCTCTGCTCCAGCAGGCCGAGCTGCTCGTTGGTGAGCTTGATCTCGCCGAATGCGAAGATCGCTTTTTTCGTGTCCTCATACTCCGTTTTTTCAACGTCTACGGTGATATAGGAAAGCTCAGCATGGGGGATGAAGACGATGATCTGTTGCGATTCGGTGTCCATATAGATCTGGTCGGCGGCTATCTTCGAAAGATCTACGGAATAAGCGCCGGTGCCGTAAGACCGGATGACCTGCGATTTTTCAAACAGCGCAAGGTTGGCCAGCGCCTGTGAAACGCGCATACTGACCGTTACGTCCTGCTCCAGCACGACAAAGTTGCTCTTGGTCCGGGACTCGCCCAGTATCGCTTCCGAGAAATCGAATTTGGAATAACCCATCGTCTCGTCCGGCAGGAGGGAAGAGAGCGAATCCGGTACGTCGATTTCAACGGTAGGCGTGAAAAAGGCCCTGATCTTAGGCAAAAAAAACAGGATGATCAGTACGATTGCGATCAGAATCAGCGCGCGTATGATCCATTTGACGGCGCGAAAACGCGACCGGAAGCGCGGCTTGCGCGCATACGGTTCCGCGTCGTTTTCATACAGGCGGCGCCCGCTCTTTTGAACGGCTTCCGCGCGGACGGCTTCGGAACGAGATTCATCCCGCTCAAGGCCGGCGTGCGGCCGGTCGGTCTCAGGCATAACGCTTCCCCCGCTTTCCGTTTAATTGCTTGCGTCTATGAATTCAGTATAAAAAACAGAGCGTGCGAATGTCAATGAGGGAATACAACCTCAACAGAACGTTTTCGTCAGCGTCACGTTCTGCGGCAAATTTATGGCGCGGCAAATCCGTTATATATGAATCTGCTTATATTTATGCAGATTTTAGTAAAAAAGTTCGATTTTACCTTGACGTAATATAAGCGCGTTGATATAATAAACGACAAATTATTGTATACAAGCATGCAAGCATGCTGAAAAGGAGGCGGCGATGAGCAAGATCGTATTTGACGACCACACGAACTTACTGCGCGAGAATTATTACGAGTACGACGTGCAGGATGTTCCGGAGGCGAACCTGTTCCCGGAGATCTTCACCTTCAACGAGATTCCGAAGGTCGCCTTCAACCAGCGCCTCGTGCCAATGCGCATGCCGAAGGAAGTTTGGATCACCGATACGACCTTCCGCGACGGGCAGCAGTCCCGCGCGCCGTTTACGGCGGAGCAGATATTGCGCCTGTATGACCTCATGCACGAACTCGGCGGACCGAACGGGATGATTCGCCAGAGCGAATTCTTCGTATACAGCCAGCAGGACAGGCAGGCGCTCGAACTCTGCCGCGACCGCGGGTACCGTTTTCCGGAGATTACGACCTGGATCCGTGCGACCGAGAACGACTTCAACCTTGTGAAAGAGCTTGGCGTACGCGAAACAGGCATCCTCGTCTCCTGCTCGGACTACCATATCTTCCACAAGATGAACCTTACGCGCAAACAGGCGATGGACAAATACCTCGGCGTGGTCAAGATGGCGCTGGACCGCGGCATCGTTCCGCGCTGCCATTTCGAGGACATCACCCGCGCGGATTTCTACGGCTTCGTCGTGCCGTTTGCGCACGCGCTGGCGCAGCTTTCGGAAGAAGCCGGGATCCCGATCAAGATCCGCTGCTGCGATACGCTCGGCCTCGGCGTGGCGTATCCGGGCGCGAGCCTGCCGCGCAGCGTGCCGGGCATCATATACGGCCTGCGGCATTACGGCAACGTGCCGAGTTCGCTTTTAGAGTGGCACGGGCATAACGACTTTTACAAGGCCGTTTCCAACGCCGCCGCCGCATGGCTTTACGGCGCTTCCGCCGCGAACTGTTCGCTGCTCGGCATCGGCGAGCGCACGGGAAACTGTCCGCTGGAAGGCATGGTCATGGAATACTGTTCGCTGCGCGGCACCACGGACGGCATGAACCTCGAGGCAATT
Source organism: Christensenellaceae bacterium (assembly GCA_963675855.1). GTDB lineage: Bacteria > Bacillota > Clostridia > Christensenellales > CAG-138 > UBA7703. The sequence continues at coordinate 2,046,544 of OY776633.1, read as the reverse complement.
ACGGAAATCGCCGATTATTTCGAAAAGGAAATCGGCTACGAAATTCCACCGATGACGCCGTTTGCCGGCAGCAATTTCAACTCCACCCGGGCGGGTATCCATGCGGACGGCCTATTAAAGGACGAGCGCATATACAGCATATTCGACACGGGCAAGATATTGAACCGCCCGTCCGAGGTGATGGTAGACGCGCACAGCGGTACGGCGGGTATCGCTTACTGGCTCAATACGCACATGGGCGTGGAGATCGATAAGAGAAGCCCCGTCGTTTCGTCGATTAAGGACCGCATCGACACCCTCTACGAAGCATGCCGTACGACCGTGATGAGCAACGCGGAACTCGAAGCCATCGCTTTGGACGAACTGGGTAAGGATGCAAAATAACGAAGCGTTTCTATATGAAAAGCGGACCGTATGAAACGGTCCGTTTTTTGTGTTAAATTATGAATTAAACATCATTTTTTGACGAAATGTAAAAGAACGCGCATACGCCGGATCTTCGCTTGCGTGACACTCGCAGGCGTGGTACACTCGAAGAAAGAAACTCGTTGAAAAAGGGGAGTATACCACAGGGGATTGAAAAGGAGCGTGCGGCCATGAAGACGGGCATTGCCGTCTGTTTTCCCGGCACGGGGTTCACTTGCAAGGAAGCGCTTTTTGTGCGTCTTTCGGAACAGTATGTCAAACGCGGGTACGATCTGATCAGGCTCGATTTTTCGCACATCCCGTTTCGCGAGATCGAGTCGCTGGAAGAGGCGATCGCCGTTTCGCAGCGCGCGGTCAAGCGGCAGCTTGCAATCGTACCGTTCGGCGAATATGAAGACATCGTGTTCATCTCAAAAAGCCTCGGGACCATACTCGCCGCGCACGCGGAGCGGGACTACGGCATTCATCCGCGGCAGCTGTATCTGACGCCGCTGCATAGAACGCTTTCGCTCATTCGTCCGGAAACACGGGTGATCTCCATGGTGCTTGGTACGCAGGACCGGTTTTTAACGGGGAAGCAGTTGGCGCGTTTCTGCGATGAGAAAGGATACCGCTACTGTCTGGTGGACGGCGTAAGCCACAGTCTCAAGGACGACGCGGACACCGAACGAACGGCGCGCATCATCGAACAGATCGCATCCCTCTGCGACTGACGACAAACGGGAGTTTTCGTAAAGAAAAGATATGGATAGCAACAGCGCTTATGGACTTTCCCGTAAGCGCTTTTTTAAGCTTAGGCATAACAAAAAGAGCGATTGCAGCCAAAGATGAGGGATTTTTGCAACCCGCGCAACAGGTCGCAGAAACAGGCGAAAACATTGATTGAAACAGCTTTTAAACGTACGCATACAGTTGTATTCGTGCATTTGTGAAGATTAAAAACAAAACATGTCAAACACGAAACGTTTACCGAAATGCCGTCGACGCAAGCGAAAGTGTGTGCTATACTTGCCGCGTTGTATTAGGAGGGATATCCATGAAGAAATTTCTTGCGGCGCTGCTTGCCCTGGCGATGGGTTTCACGCTGTTTGTACCGGCCGCGCTGGCGGAAGACGACGGGGAAGAGCGCGTCACGATGGGCGCCGACCTGACCGATCGTCAGCGTGAAGCGGTCTATGCCGACTTCGGTATCGAAGAAGGCAGCGTTACGGAGCTTTCTGTTACAAACAGGGAGGAGCGCGATTATCTGGAAGGCCTTGTGCCCGACGGCAAGATCGGCAGCGTTGCGCTTTCCTGCATCTATATCAAAACGCTCCCCGCGGGCTCCGGCCTGACCATTGAGCTGCACAACATCAACTACTGCACCGAAGATATGTACATCAATGCGCTCACGACGGCGGGCATCTCCGACGCGCGGGTGATCGTAAGCGCTCCGTTTCCCGTGTCCGGCACGGGCGCGCTGACGGGTGCCTACAAAGCGTATGAAGATATCACGGGCAACTCTCTGTCCAGTCTCGCAAAAGCCGCGGGCGCCGAGGAGCTGGTCCTCACCGGCGAACTGGCCGAGTATATCGGCAGCGAAGACGCAACGCAGATGATATCCGAACTCAAGAGCATGCTCGACAAAACACAGGGCATGACGGATAACGAAGTGCGCGCCGAGATTAAAAATCTGGCGGAGCTGTACAATGTCTCTCTGACCAGCGCGCAGATCGAGCAGGTGCTCTCCCTCGTGCGAAAGCTGGAGGGCTTGGACGCAAACGAACTGCAGGAGCAGCTCGTTGGCATCGCCAAGGCCGCGCAGACGGTCAACAAGGTCGAGGAAGTCACGAGCAGGGTGTTTGAGGACGTCAAGGGCTTTTTCTCCGCCGTCGGCAGCTTCTTCTCCGGCGTATTCGGGACGAAAAGCGAATAACTCAACTGCTTGCGCACCTATGACACAGCAAAAAGGATACCGGAAAAAATCGGTATCCTTTTTATTTATATTGGGGATTTTCATCAAATCGGCAATTTCGGTCGTTGCGCGATGCGGACACGAATTGGAGGGCGTATCGCCCGATATGACCAGATTTTGTGGCAAAAGGGTGAACTGTTTACAATATAACAACAAAAAGCACCGTTCAGGATGCTATAATATTTCAGATATAGACTCCAAAAGAGCGCGCCCTCGCTCTTTCGCATTGGGGAGGAGGCAGGCATGGACTACACGAACGACCGGAATTATCCGGAGCGGGACAGAACGAAACCGAACGCGAGAAGAAATCCGTACCCGGCGCGTACGGGCGACGGTGAATATTCCGGTACGCAGCGCGGCGCATCCCAAGGCCGCGGATACGACGACGCGCAGGAGTACGGCTACAGCCGCACTTCTTCTGCAAGCCGCGCGCCTTCCGGCGCGCAGCGCGGCTATTCTTCCGGCAGCCGGTCTTATACGGGCGACGGCTATTCGGGTTCATCCAGGAGCTTCTCGGGCGGCAGCCGGGGGTATGGTTCTTCAAGCGGCGGCTCTTCGGGCGGCAGGTATCCAGGCGGATCGAGAAAGAAGCGGAAAAAGAAAAAGAAGTACCGTCTCCGTATTCAGCCGCGGTTCTTTTTCCTGCTGGCGATCTTTGCGGTCGTCATCGCGCTGATCGTCGTTGTATTCAAGGCCATGAACAACGACCCCGACGAAGCGCAGGTTCTGGAGGCGAGCAAGAAACCGGGTTTGCTGGCGGAGATATTCAAAACGCCTACACCGTCTCCGACGCCTTCGCCAACGCCGACGCCAACGCCCACGCCGACGCCGCCGTACGAGATCCCCCATGCGGTAGACGGCACACAGCCAAGTGTGTTCGGCCTGACGACGGCGGTCGAGGTGAACGGTACGCGCGTGGATTCCTATCAGCGGGATGAAAAGCTCGAATTTTTACCCGACGAACCGTATTCGGACGTAACGGGTATCATTACGTTCCGCGGCAATTACTTCCGCGACGACGCGTCTTTCGGTACGGCGAGCGTATCCAGCAGGAAACTGACCGCCATGTGGTCCGTTACAACGGGGGAGATGCACCGCGGCATCGGCTACTCCGAGGACAGGATGTGGACAGGCAGCGGATGGGTCGGCCAGCCGCTGATCGTGCAATGGCCGGAGAATATTAAGCAGTTTATGAACATGTACGACTGGGCCAAGCAGAAAACCGGCCTTGTCGAAGTCATACTCGCGACGATGGACGGGAACGTCTATTTCATCGACTTGGAGACGGGCGAACCAACGCGCGAAAAGCTGTATATCGGCATGCCGTTCAAGGGCGCGGGGTCGCTCGACCCGCGCGGATATCCGATTTTATACCTCGGATCGGGCGATATGTACGCTGACGACGCGCAGAAATCCCGCGCGATGATCTATTCGCTGATCGACTTCACGCGGCTTTACGAATTCGGCAAGCAGAACGACGAATTCTCCCTGCGCGACTGGCACGCCTACGACAGCGCGCCGCTCGTGGACGCGGAAACGGACACGTTGATCTACCCGGGTGAAAACGGCATTCTGTACACGGTTAAACTCAACACCGAATTCGACATCACGACGGGGCAACTCTCCGTTAACCCGAGTGAAATCGTCAAGATGCGGTATGTGGGCGAACGCTCAACCTACCCCGAGAGCAGCTCCAACCTCTTCTGGCTGGGGTATGAGACGAGCATCTCTGTGCTCGGGCAATTCGGTTATCTCGGCACGAACGACGGATTTCTGCAGTGCATCAACCTCAATACCATGTCCATGGTATGGGCGCAGGATCTCGGCGACGATACAAACGGATCTCCGGTGCTGGAGACGGATTTTGCCAACAGAACGGCTTACCTCTATCTGGGCCCATCGCTGCACTACACCGCGGATTCCGAGTCCAAGGGTACGGTTTCATTTTATAAGGTGAACGCGATCACGGGCGAAATCGTATGGAAGCACACGGAAAACGTATACACCAAATCCGGCGTGTCCGGCGGCATTCAGGCTACCGCTGTACTTGGCAAAAACAGCATATCCGATCTCGTGATCATACCGTTTGCCAGAACGCCGAACGAAAACGACGGCGTGCTGCTCGCGCTGGACAAGGCCACCGGCGCGGTGCGCTGGACGTTTACAATGGAGAAATATACCTGGAGTTCCCCGGTTGCCGTCTACGATGAAAACGGAAACGCGTATATAGTGATTTGCGAAGGATACGATACAGGGTCGAAAATCTTCCTGCTGGACGGGAAAACCGGCACGCTGTTGTCCACGGTAGACGTGGAGAAGAGCATGGAAGCTTCGCCTGCGGTATACGGCAACATGATCGTCGTCGGAACGCGCGGCATGAAGATCTGGGGCGTAAAGATCAGCTGAAAACGGGCGGTTCAAACCAATACTTGAAGGAGGGAGAACGATGGCGAGAAGAAGAAAAAAGCGCATCCGCATGCAGCCGCGGTTCTTTCTTATCATGGTTGCGGCGTTGGGCGTGGTGATCATCGTACTCCTCCTAGTGCAAAAAGTGCAGAGCGACAAGCAGGAGCTGCTCGAGGCCACACCCGTTCCGACCGCTACGGCGGCACCGACGGCAACGCCGAAACCCGCTCTGCCGGACGACGTCACCGTGACGCGCGCGGACAGCGCGAGTCCTTCAAAGTCGGGTATTTCAAGCGATATAAAAGTAGACGGCAAGGATGTGTCGAATTTCTCCCGCAGCGACACGATCAGCTTCCCGCGCGGAATCGATTACAGCGTATTGCCGGGGATCACCACCTTTGGCGGCAATAATTACCGCGATACGTTCGCCTACGGAACGGTCACGATGTCGGATAAACGCCTGCGCGAACAGTGGGCAAAGACCATCGGCGCGCTTGGCAATTGGAGCGGAAGCGGATGGACAGGACAACCGCTGATCGTACAGTGGCCCGTTGAAACCGTCGCGGTCATGAACGTCAAGCAGAGCTATAAGGACGCGGCCGTGCCGCTCACCGAAGTGATTTACCCGACGATGGATGGTAACATCTACTTTCTGGATCTGGAGACAGGCAGCGCGACGCGCGACCCCATCAACACCGGAATCATACAAAAGGGCACCTCCTGCATCGACCCGCGCGGATATCCGCTGCTCTTTGTCGGCCAGGGCATCCCGGTCAACAACGAGCAGGGCAACGGCGCGTCCTATATACGCGTCTATTCGCTTATCAACGGCGAGCAGATCGCCCAGTTCGGCGGATTCGACTGGTTTGCGCGGCGTACCTGGCAGGCGTATGACGGCAGCCCGACGATCTCGAACGACACGCTCGTCTACGGCGGCGAAAACGGCGTATTCTATACCGTGAAACTCAACGCGGAGTTCGACGCAGCCGCGGGCACCGTTTCGATCGATCCCGAAGGGTTGATCAAAATGCGTTATGAAGGCACGGGCTATTCCAGAAGCGACGCGGCCGGCGCGCGCTGGTTCGGCATAGAGAGCTCGGTTTCGGCTTTCCGCAACTACGCGTTCTTTTCCGACAACGGCGGCAGGCTGCAATGCGTCGACCTCAACACCATGGCGATTAAATACGTTGTGGACGTGACGGACGAGAGCGATTCCTCCGTCGTGGTGGAGGAAAGCTACGACGACAGGACGATCTATCTTTATACCGGCTCTCAGGTGCGTTCTACCGGCAAAGGACTGCCGGAAGGGTACGGATACAGCTACCAGCGCAAGATCAACGGGCTCACCGGCGCGGTAATCTGGGAGAAACGCTGGATCTGTTCCACCGGCGATTCGAGCGCGAGCGGCGGCATCGTCGCCACGCCGCATGTCGGCAGGGGGCAGATCAGCGACCTCGTGATCTACTCCTTCAGCCTCGCCGCCATGTCCAATTCAGGCACGGCAGAAGAAACGTCGGAAACGCCGGATCCGGAAGAGGCGGCGGAAGGGGAAACCACCGCGGAGCAAAACCAGGACGAAACGCTGCCGCAGCCGGACGCGAGCGGCAATTACTCTCTTGGCGGCCGAATCGTCGCTTACGACAAGGCGAGCGGCAACATCGTATGGTCGGTCGAGCAGACGAACGACTACTGGGCAAGCCCCGTCGTCGTATACGACGATCAGGGCGAAGCTTACCTCGTACAGTGCGACCGCGGCGGGTATATCACGCTTTACGACGCCTCCAACGGCACCATGCTCAACAGCATAGACGTCGGCAGCCGGATCGACTCGACGCCGGCGGTGTTCAACAACCTGCTCGTCGTCGGTACGCGCGGCAAAGGCGGCTCCGGCAAAGGGCCGCAGATCATCTGCATCAAGATCAGCTGACGATATCTCTTTGAAACATAACTTTGACACCGCCGCGAGGCGGTGTTTTTTGATAATATATTTTTTACAAAATGTAAAAAATACTTGACATGATGTAAAGAATAATGTATTTTACTTTATGTAAAGTATAGCGTACATCAAAGGAGAGAAAAATCATGTCGTATCAACAGAAGAAAATTATCGTATCGATCGTATCGGGCACTATGCTGCTCGCAGCCTACTGCATCTATGCCTTCGGCGGCGCGGGCATGGAAAACCTCGACAACCTGGCGTTCTGGGGCAGGACGATGCTGTGGTTCATCGGCATCGGCGTAGCGGCCATGATCGTGATCCAGATCGTGTTCCACATCCTTCTGTCCGTTTCGCTCGCGGTGAAGAAGAAAATCAGCGATGAAACCTGCGACGACAAAGAGATCGAACAATCCATCGAGCGGGAGATGGTGGAGGACGAGATGGATAAGATCATCGAGCTCAAAGCCAACAGGGCTGGTTATGTGTTCGCAGGCGTTGGATTTGTCGCCGGACTGATCGCCGTTGCGCTCGGCATGTCCGCCGTCGTGCTCGTCAACGTGCTGTTTATCTCCTGCTTTGCGGCAACCATTGTGGAAGGGCTGGCTCAGTTGATCTATTACCGCAGAGGCATTCGCTGAACGCCGGGTCTGAACGATTGGAACGAGAGAAGGGGAAAATGCTATGCCGGAAAAACTGGAGATTACCAATAAAATTCGAACGCTGCGGTTTTTTGCAGACGAGATGACGCAGCAGGAGCTTGCGGAACGGGCGGGAGTATCGCGTCAGACCATCATCTCCGTGGAAGCGGGCAAATACACGCCGTCGCTTGAGTTGGCGTTCCGCATCGCCGAGGCGTTCGGCGTGCCGGTTACGGAGGTGTTCGGGTATGAAAAGCCGAAAGATCAGACCAAACCGGAAAAGGGGAAAAAGCGATGATGACGCTGATTATGACAGATCGCGTTGCATTCTGAACAAATAATATTAAATATGAAAGAAGGAAAAAGACCATGGAACCAAACAAAAAAACCGCGCGGATCGCGGGCGTATTCTTCCTGTTGATGGTAGTCTCCGGACTGTTTGCGGAGCTGTTCTTCCGTCAAAAATTGTTTACAGCGGATGCGGCTGAAACGCTCATCCGTATTCAGCAGAACGTCTTTCTGTTCCGCGTGGGAATTCTGAGCGATATCATCATGTCTGTGGCATACCTCATGACCGCGGTCGTGCTATACCGGCTGCTGCGTTCCGTCAACGAGGACAGAGCGAAGCTCATGGTCGTATTCGCTGCCGCGGGGTGTGTCATTCTGCTCATGAATGTGGTCAACGAATACATGCCGTACGTCTACGCAAGCTCGGACGGTGGCGTGCTGAGCGAATATCAGCTCGGAGCACTCTCGATGTTCAGCTTTGCCGCTTACAACAACGGTTATATGATCGGACAGGTGTTTTTCGCGCTGTGGGTATTGCCGCTGGGACAGTTGATCTGCCGCTCGAAGTTTATCCCAAAGCTGTTCGGCATATTGTTTATCATAGAGGCGGTGTGCGGGCTTATCTCCGTTTCGGCGTATTTTCTTGGAGGCACAACCGTCTCGTCCGTACTGCTCATTCCGGGTATTGTGGCGGAGTTTGGATTCCTGTTCTGGTTGCTCATTAAGGGCGTCAACGAAAATAAGCTGTCCGCGGTTGTTGCGTAAAGCCGGAGTCTGCCGTACGCCGCGTACGTGAGCGTTGTATATAAGATGATGATGAACGGCAGTTGGTGTAAATACATCTTGCAGATACCGCGACGGAATTATTAAGGAACTGAATAGAAACAAAAACGGCCCGCGCTGCGGGTCGTTTTTTTGAAATCAATTCGGCGTTTCGACCGCGTTTGGGTTGTGATACGCAACCGCCTTGCCGAGGATGCGTACGTTCGCGCCCGCGCGCAGCACGACCGGTGCATATGCGGGGTTTTCCGCCATCAGTACGATCTGGCTTTCGTTTTTATAGACGCGACGCAGCGTGAGCGATCCTTTCACAACGACAACGGCCACTTCATGGCTGCGCACATCGTCCGCCACGCTGGCGTATACGATATCCCCGTCGTTGATGTTGAGCTTCTTCATGCTGTCGCCGGAGAATTTCATTGTAAAATCGCAGCGGATGCTCTGCGGAACCTCGTCGAAACAGGCGACGTTCTGTTCGTCGAGCAGCGGATAACCCTCGAGAGCCCGGTAGATGCGGGGCTTGACTACGGAGGTCGGCAGCGCGGTGATGGTTCCCGATTTCGGGGTCATGCTCGGGTATGCGCGCCGCGTTTCTTCGTCTATGACGAGGTAATCGACCGTAACGTCAAAATATTGCGAGAGTTTTACAAGCGTGGAGCGTTTGATATTCTCCGTGCCTTTTTCGTAAAAATTGACGATCGTCATGTACGGAATGCCCGAAAGCCGTGAAAGCTGGGACTTATTGATATTTCGCTCGGACATGAGGACGTCCAACTTTTCGGTCATCGTCAATGCAGTCACCCCTGGCAGCCGTTTTGGTATCGTTTGTTACTTTGCTTGATTGTGCGCCTGACGATATCATATCGAATAGCGGCGTAAAAGGCAAGATATTTCTACCACACAGCGTAATATTTTTTTCATGCGTGCGGATCGTCCAATCGATCTCAATACAACGCCGCAAAGCGACGGCTTCATTGCCTGAAAACCGGGACGCGCTTGCATTTTACCCGTAAAGATGGTATGTTAACAAAAAAATGGAGGCCGAACGCTATGGGTAAATATGTCATCAAAAAAGGGAAAACCGGACCATATTTCGTACTGAAGGCAGCCAACGGAGAGCCGGTCGGCAAATCGGAGATGTATTCTTCCGAATCCGCTGCGAAAAACGGCATCGAGAGCATAAAGAAGAACGCGCCCGCGGCTAAGATCGAAGATCAGACGGTCGAAGGGTGGAAGAATCTGCCGAATCCCGTCTTCGAACTATATAAAGACAAAAAAGGCGAGTTCCGTTTCCGCCTTCGCGCCAAAAACGGCGAACCGATCCTCGCTTCCGAAGGGTATTCTGCGAAAGCATCCGCCGTCGGCGGCATTGAGAGCGTAAAAAAGAACGCAAATTCCGACGTCGTTTCCGAATAACGGCGCGGCAGGCCGGTATCCGGCCGGTACACAGGCGACAATGCGGCGGCATATGAATCGGTATGCCGTCGCATTTCTGAACTATTGCGCGGCCGCTGCAAGCGGGTGATGCGGATCAATCCGCACATGTGCGCGCATAAATGGAGGCTGAGATGATCTCGCTGCTTTCAAAACTCCTGATCAGAAATCATAAAGACTACACTTCTCCCGCCGTCCGCATTCGTTACGGCGTACTTTGCGGCGCCGTCGGGATTTTCTTCAACATTCTGCTCTTTACGGGCAAGCTGATTTCGGGCACGCTGACCGGCAGCATCGGCATCACGGCGGACGCGTTCAACAACCTTTCGGACGCGGGCAGCGCCGTTATTGCGCTCGTGGGATTCCGCCTTTCGGATCAGAAGGCGGATAAGGAGCATCCGTTTGGTCACGGCAGGTTCGAGTATATCGCGGGCCTGATCGTTTCCATGGCGATCATACTGATGGGGTTTGAGCTGGCCAAGACTTCGGTGCAGAAGATCATCCATCCGGAGCCGGTGACGTTTTCGTTCCTCGCGCTCGGCGTGCTCGTTTGTTCGATCCTCATCAAGCTCTATATGTATTTCTACAACCGCGCCATCGGCAGGAAGATCGATTCCGCGACCATGCACGCCACCGCGCTGGACAGCTTTTCCGACGTGGCGGCCACGAGCGTCGTTCTGATCTCCATGCTGGTGAGCAAATGGACGGGTTGGCTGATCGACGGCTACGCGGGGCTCGCGGTTGCGCTGTTCATCCTGTATACCGGCGTCGCCGCCGCAAAGGAGACCATCAGCCCGCTGCTGGGGCAGCCGCCGGATCGGGCGCTTGTTGAGCGCATTGAACGCGCCGTGCTCGACCAGGACGGCATCGTAGGCGTACACGACCTCGTTGTGCACGATTACGGCCCGGGACGCCTGATGGTTTCCCTGCACGCGGAGGTGCCCGCAAACGGGGACATGATCGAGCTGCACGACACGGTGGACAACCTCGAAAAACGCCTGCAAAGCGAATTCGGATGTGAAACCGTAATCCACATGGACCCGGTCGAAACGAACAATGCCGAGATCAACCGCCTGCGCGTGGAGGCGGAAACGATTCTCGCGCAGATCGACGAACGCTTGAGCCTGCACGACTTTCGCGCCGTACAGGGGCCGACGCACACGAATCTCGTATTCGACGTTGTGGTTCCGTTCGGGTTTTCGATGACGGACGAAGCCGTGCGCAGGATGGTGGCCGAGCGCATCCATGAGCTGGAGGCGAAATACTACGCAGTGATCCAAATCGACAAAGCCATCGTGCGTGTCGACGAAAAAGACGCACACTGATTATATAAAAACGGGTGATTCGTCGCCTGATAGATTCGGAGGGAAACCGATGCTGACGAAATGGGGAGCGGCGCTCGACAGAGAACATATTCACGAAGAGTATCCGCGGCCGCAGTTTAAGAGGAGCAATTGCGCGATTTTGAACGGGGAATGGGAATATGCCGTCACCGGCGCTTCCGCGCAGATTCCGCCGGAACGGTTCGACGGTATGATAATCGTACCCTTTTCGCCGGAGAGCGAGCTTTCAGGCGTAGGCAGGACGATTCAACCAAACGAATGCCTCTGGTACCGGAGATTGATCGAAGCGCCGCTGGGCTACGACGCAAATACGGAAGACCTCATCCTTCACTTTGGCGCCGTCGACCAGTTTGCCGACGTCCGGCTCAACGGCGCGACGATTTTGCGCCACGCGGGCGGATATCTTCCGTTTTCGATCAACCTGAGCGAAACGATGGTTTCGGGCGTTCCGAACGAGCTTGTCGTACGGGTGCGGGACGAAACGGACACATCCTGCTGGTCGCGCGGCAAGCAAAGCGGAAAGCCCGGAGGGATCTGGTATACGCCGCAGAGCGGCATATGGCAGACGGTATGGCTCGAACGCGCGCCAAAGCGGCGCGTCGAGGTATTGCGCGTCACGCCGATGTACGACGAAGGCGAAGTCGAAATCGCCGTCTGGACGAACTGCGGCGGATCGGGCAGCGTCCTGCTGCTCGGCACGGAGACTCCGTTTGTCAGCGGCACGCCGCTCAGGCTCCCGATGCCCGGATTCACGCCGTGGAGCCCCGAGCAGCCGAAGCTCTACGATTTCGCGATCGATTTCGAGCGCGACCACGTCGAGAGCTATTTCGCCATGCGCAAGTTTTCCGTCGAACCGGATGAAGCGGGAATACCCCGGCTCTGCCTGAACGGCGCGACGTATTTCCACAACGGCGTGCTCGACCAGGGGTACTGGCCGGACGGTCTGTATACCGCGCCGAGCGACGAAGCGATGGTCTACGACATCGAGCTGATGAAGTCTATGGGGTTTAACATGCTCAGAAAGCACATCAAAATCGAACCTCTGCGCTGGTATTACCACTGCGACCGGCTTGGCATGCTGGTTTGGCAGGATATGGTCAACGGCGGCGGACGCTACCGCACGGGCACCGTTTCGCTTCCGTTAATCTTTGGAAACGCGCATCCTGACAGCGACTACGCTTACTTCTCGCGCGAGGACGTCCGCGGGCGGGAGGCGTACATGCGCGAGCTGCAGGAAACGGTTCTGCTTCTGTACAATATCCCCTGCGTCGCCATGTGGGTTCCGTTTAACGAAGGCTGGGGGCAGTTCGACGCAAACGCGGCCGTGGAGGCGATCCGCATGATCGACCGCACGCGGACCGTCGATCACGCGAGCGGATGGCACGACCAGAAAGGCGGAGACGTGAAAAGCCTCCACGTATACTATAAACCGTACCGGTTTCAAGCAGATTCATTCGGGCGCGCGGTGGTGCTCAGCGAATTCGGCGGCTACAGCCGCCGCGTGGAAGGGCACAGCTTCAGCGAAAAAGAATTCGGATACAGGCGGTTCCGGTCGGAGGACGCGCTGATGGCCGCTTTTGAGCGGCTATACGCGCGGGAAGTCGTACCCGCGAAGGAAAAGGGACTCTCGGCCGCCGTGTATACGCAGCTTTCCGACGTGGAGCAGGAGACGAACGGTTTCGTCACATACGACCGTGAGGTGGTCAAGTTTGACGCGGAGCGCGTACGCGCCGTATGCGAAGCGCTGTTGGACGCGAAAACGGACGACAAAACAGACCAATAACGTTGCATAAACCGCAATAAACAACGAAAATATCTGTCAATTGTTGTTATTCTAATAAGAGCAGACAGTATTGCAAAGGCAGGACAGGTTTGAACAGAACTTTACTTGCGGTCTGAAAAATAAGCGGGTTATAATGGAACATAAATAGAAAAGAGAGTGGGTGAATCAATGGAACAGGCAATACTGCGCCATCGCAGGATATTTGAGTTTTTAAGATTTGTTGCGGGCGGCACCATAAAATACATCTATCGCTTCAAGCCCGAACAGGCGAAGCTTGGGAAAGGCCCGTTTCTGATCACCGCCAATCACAACGGAGAACTCGACCCGGCGCTGCTGGCGTTGAGCTTTCGGGAACACATGTACTTCGTAGCCAGCGAGCACGTTTTCCGCAAGGGATTCGCCTCCTGGCTGCTCAACTATTGTTTCGCGCCGATCGTGCGCGTTAAAGGCACGACGGACGCTACGGCTGCGCTCAACGTGATTCGCACGATCAGAAAGAAGACCAGCGTCTGCCTGTTTGCGGAGGGAAACCGTTCCTACAACGGCGTGACGGGCCCGATCTTCCCCGCGACGGGCAAGCTCGCCAAAGCGACGGGCGCGTCGCTCGTTACCTACCGCTTCGAAGGCGGATATCTCACCTCGCCGCGCTGGAGTGAAAAGGTACGAAAAGGGAAGATGCGCGGCTACGTGGTAAACGTCTATTCGCCGGAACAGCTGAAAAAGATGACGCCCGAAGAGGTGAACGACCGCATCCGTGAGGATATCATGGAGGACGCGTTTGAGCGCCAGCTGACGCAGTGCTACCGCTACAAGGGAAAGGATCTTGCAAAAGGTCTTGAGAAAGCGCTGTACTTCTGCCCGAAGTGCGGAAAGACCGGCACGCTGAAAAGCAACGGGGACGTTTTTTCCTGCACGTGCGGTCTGCGCGTGCGGTTTACCGAAACAGGCTTTTTTGAAAAGGTGGAGCCGGACGATCCGGAACTCCCGTTTACCACCGTGCGCGATTGGGACTTCTGGCAGGATAAGCGCGTCGCGGAGTACGCAGAATCGCTCGCGGACGATGAAATCGCCTACTCGGACGAAGACGTCAACCTTATCGGCATCGGCCCGGGGCATAAAAGCCGCGTCGTGGAAAACGGAACGCTGACGATTACCAAAAAAACGCTCTCCGTCGGCGGACACAGCTTCCCGCTCGACAGCATCAACAGCATCGGCCTGATGGGCGTTTATAAGATGATGTTCTCGGTCGACGGGCAGTCCTACGAACTCAGAGCGGCAAAAACGCCGTACTGCGGGCGAAAATACTTCACGTTCTTCGAACTGATGAAACAAAACAATAATCCTTCGTAAGGAAGGTTTATGATAGCGCAAGGATATCCTTGCGCAGCGTATCGATCAAGAAAAAGAGGTGATAAAGCATGGATTTTTCAGCCGCGAACACTGGACTTTGGAATATTGTCATACAACTCGGCATCATCGCCGCCGCGGTTTTAGTTGCAACATTTCTCAGGAGAAAACTGCCGTTTGTCCGCAACAGCCTCATGCCCGTTGCGGTTCTCGCCGGATTTCTGCTCCTGATTCTTCGCTCCGTCGGATGGCTCGACTTCGATACAAAGCTGCTGGAGATGATGACGTATCACGGCATTGCGATCGGATTCATCGCTTTGTCGCTTCGCATCCCCGCGCCGACCAGCGAGGATAAGGGCAGGATGATCGCGGCCAAATCCGGCGCGCTGGTCGTCAGCACCTACCTGTTACAGGCGCTGATCGGTTTTGCGATCGTGCTCCTGCTGGCATATACGATTATGCCGGGGTTGTTCAAAGCGTCCGGCATCCTGCTGCCGATGGGCTACGGCCAGGGCCCCGGGCAGGCGAACAATGTCGGAACCACATACGAAACGCTCGGTTTTACGGGAGGCCGTTCGTTCGCGCTCGCCCTCGCCGCGGCCGGTTATCTATGCGCCTGCAGCGTCGGCGTGATCTATCTGAACGTGCTCGCCAAAAAAAAGAAACTGAAAAAAGTGCAGCATGACGAGCTCTCCGGTTCCATCAACGTGGACGCCTTCGAAGACAGGGGCGAAATCCCCGTTTCGGAATCGCTGGACCGCTTCTCCATGCAGACGGCTCTGGTGGTCATCGTCTACCTTGCGACATTCCTTTCCGCCTGGGGGCTGACGTCCTTGATCGCGTTGATCAGCCCGGGGCTGTCGGATATGCTTTCTCCCATTTTGTGGGGTTTCAACTTCATCATAGGCGCCGCGCTGGCCATGCTGCTGCGCGTGATTCTCAAGCATCTGCGCAACACCAAGATTATGACGCGGCAATATCAAAACAACTATCTGCTCGGCCGTATTTCCGGCGTCGCGTTCGATTTGATGATCGTCGCCGGCATCGCGTCCATCAACATCGGGGACCTCAGCGGCCTCTGGCTTCCATTCATTCTGCTGGCGGTTGCCGGCGGCGTGGTTACGCTTCTGTACCTGCGGTGGTTCTGTAAACGGCTTTATCCGAATTACTATTATGAGGGGCTGACATCCATGTACGGCATGCTGACGGGAACAATCAGTTCGGGCATACTGTTACTTCGCGAAATCGACCCCATGTTTGAAACGCCCGCGGCGAACAACCTCATCATGGCAAGCAGTACGGGCATCCTGTTCGGCATTCCCATGCTGGTCTTCATCGGTATGGCGGCAAAAAGCGATCTGATGCTGTTTGTCACGATCGGCATCGTAGCGGTCTACTGGCTGGCGCTGGTGCTGTTTATCACCAAGGTGAAACCAAAGAAACAGCGGCAAAAAACCGAATAGCGAATCATTAAAAAGGCGGCGCGAAAGCGCCGCCTTTTTTTAGCGCAATTTGCGTTTCAAAGGGGCGCAAGGCAGCGCACTGAAAAAAGACAATGGTATATTTTACATACTTCGTATCATTTACCGTCTAAATCTGATAATATGTTATTCGTGGGATTTTGCTGAGGGGGTATCTTATGACGATCTTCAATCTTCTTTCGCTGTTTGGTGGCCTGGCGCTATTTTTATACGGAATGCATCTGATGAGCACGTCGCTTGAAAGCATGTCGGGCGGCGTGCTTGAGCGTACGCTGGAAAAGTCTACAAGCAGTAAAGTGAAGGCGTTGATGCTCGGCGCGGCGGCAACGGCGATTATACAGAGTTCCTCCGCGACGTCCGTCATGGTGGTCGGTTTCGTCAACGGCGGCATCATGACGCTGAACCAGGCCGTCGGCATCATTATGGGCGCCAACATCGGCACGACCGTGACCGCCTGGATTCTGAGTCTGACCGGACTGCAGGGTTCGTCGCTTATCGTACAGCTTTTCAAGCCGACGTCGTTTACGCCCGTGCTGGCCGCCATCGGCATCGTTTTGATCATGTTCTCCAAGAAGCAGAAGCGTAAAACCATAGGCGCGGTGCTCTGCGGATTCGCGGTGCTCATGTACGGCATGCATATGATGTCCAGCGCGGTGTCGCCGCTGGCGGACATGCCCGAATTCATCGAGATCATGACCGCGTTTAAGAATCCCGCGCTCGGCGTGCTGACCGGCGCGCTGATCACCGGCATTATTCAAAGTTCCTCCGCTTCCGTTGGTATTCTGCAGGCGCTCTCGTTGACCGGCGGCATTACATACGGCATCGCGATACCGATTATCATGGGCCAGAACATCGGCACATGTATCACCGCGCTGCTTTCCTGCATCGGTGCGTCAAAGAACGCCAAACGCACCGCGATGGTGCACCTGTATTTCAACATCATCGGAACGCTCGTTTTTCTGGCCGCATTCTACATCCTGAACGGCTTCTTCCATTTTTCCTTCCTGGACGATGTGCTGGATCCGGCGCATATCGCTATCATACATACCTCGTTTAACGTGGCAGCTACGGCGCTGATGCTGCCCATGTCGAACGGACTGGTCAAACTCGCCACCATCAGCGTCAAGGACAAGCAGGTTAAAGAAGAAAAATGGCCTCTGGACGCGCGCTTCCTCGATATGCCCGCGTTCGCGCTCGAGCAATGCAGAAACGTCATCGAACGCATGGCTACGCTCTCGCGCGATACGCTGCTCATGGCGCTGGGCACGATAGAGAAGTATGACGAAAAAGTGATTGAAAAGGTGATCGAAAACGAGGATGAAATCGATATTTACGAAGACCGCCTCGGCACGTACCTCGTACAGCTGAGCACGCGCAACCTCATGGAGGAGGACAGCAACGAGATCGGCATGTTCCTCCATATGATCGGCGACTTTGAGCGCATCAGTGACCACGCGGTCAACCTCACCGAAGTGTCGCAGGAGATGCACGAAAAGAAAATCAGTTTTTCGGAGTTTGCGCAAGCGGAGATCAAGGTGTTTTCCGCCGCTCTGACCGAGATACTCAACAACTCGGTCGACGCGTTTTTGACCGAAAATCTGGACGCGGCGCGCCTTGTAGAGCCGCTTGAAGAGGTCATTGACGCGATGCAGGCGGAGATCCGCTCGCGGCACGTACTGCGACTGCGGGAAGGAACCTGTACCATAGAATTGGGGTTTGTGCTTTCGGATCTGCTGACGAATATGGAGCGCGTGTCGGACCATTGCTCGAATATCGCCGCTACGCTGATCCAGACCAAGAACGAAACGTTCGACATGCACAGCTACCTGCAGTCCGTCAAAGCAGCGGACGGGAACAGGGAATTCAACGAACTCGTCAACGAGTACTCTGACAAATACGCGCTGCCGAAAGCGTAGCCAACCATTTCGTTCTTTTTGCGATCGGCGTTTCAGCGTTTTTCAGGCGGAACGCCGATTTTTCATGATACGAATTCCGGAGGAATAGAAGATATGTCCTTACAACGCGTAAAAGAATATTTTCGCCGCTTCGATATGGAACAACGCGTCTGGCAGTTCGATACGAGCTCCGCAACCGTAGAACTTGCGGCGCAAACGCTCAATGTACGACCGGCCCGCATCGCCAAGACGCTTTCGTTCGGGATGGGCGAAGGCTGCATCCTGATCGCCGCCGCCGGAGACGCGCGCGTAGACAACCGGAAGTTCAAGGACACGTTCGGAACGAAGGCGAAGATGCTCGCGCCCGAAGAGGTGGCGCGACTCACCGGCTATGGCGTAGGAGGTGTGTGCCCGTTCGATATGCCGGAGCAGGTACCGGTCTATCTTGACGTGTCGCTAAAGCGGTTTGCAACCGTGTTTCCAGCCTGCGGCAGCGCAAACAGCGCCATTGAACTGACGAACGACGAGCTCTTTCGTTTCAGCCGCGCAAAAGATTGGGTGGACGTCTGCAAAGATTGGGACGAAACCGCCGACCCGATGATCGGCGACGTGCCGCGAGAGGATATTGCCATGCCTTCGGACGGGGAGATCAGCCTGCGCGTGACCTCGGTTTCCGGCGCGGACGAAACGAAGGGGTACGTTCCGATGTACCGCTTTGAGATCGTGCGGCTCGGTGACGGCGCCGCCGTCGGAGAGGCGGATCTGAGACTTGGATACGTGCGGAACACCTATTACGGCGGAAACGTCGGTTACAGCGTCAAGCCGGAATACCGCGGCAACGCATACGCGCAAAAGGCCGTGAAGCTCATATTTGAGATCGTCCGCGCGCACTTTATGCCGTATCTGATCATCTCCTGCCGCTGCGCGAATATCCCGTCGCGTAAAACACTGGAACACCTGGACGGAACGCTGCTCGAAACCGGCATACCGCCGTCCTACACAGCGCTGTACCAGGGCGGATCACATGAGGAACACTGCATTTTCAGGTTCGAGCTGGGCTGAACCGAACACGGCGGTAACGCGATCAAGACGGAGCGATCCGTCTTTTTTTGCGCTTTTCATTCTTACAACTCAAAACCATATGTAATTTAGCGGCCTGATCAATGTCAAACTCAAGGCGGATACCCCAAAGGAGGTAACGATGAGAAACGTTTACTCGCCTCGCGAGAGAAGGACGGAATGATGGAACTGACGCGATTACTGCGGTACGGCAGCGCAGGAGAGGACGTCGCCTCAGTCAAGCGGCGGCTGCTGGAACTCGGGTTTTACGACCCGCGTATCATGGAGTTAAAAACCGAAGTGTTTGGCGCGGATACGCTGCGGGCCGTGCGCGCCTGCCAGTCGAGATACGGACTGGAAACGGACGGCGTCGTCGGCCCGCTGACGTTTGCCGCGCTGTTTGCGGATGCCGCGCAAACAATGACGGATCCCGCGAAGCGCACGGATATACCCGCGCAGATCGGGGACGCTGCGGCCGCCGCGATAGCGAAAGCGCTGGAGTGCGCAGGCAAAGTGCGAGTGGACATGGCGCTCGACGCGCTGCAGTTTGCTTACGATACGCAAAAGCCGCGCGCATTTCCTTTGAGCCTGTATATCCGCGGCGGGAATCTTTACAACACTGACCTGACAAAAAACGTAATCACGCTTTCCCGCATCGCGTCGGGGGCGAAGCGGCAGCCGGAGTACTACGACGGCGGGCGGCGTGAGATGATGGAGCGCGCGGTGATGGACAATCCCGGCATAACGGGCGCGGACTGCTCGGGAGGCGTCGTCGGACTGCTGCGGCATGCGGGGCTGGTGTCGCCGAAGTTCGACCTCGCGGCAAACGGTTTTGCGGCAAGCTCGCGGTACCGGAAGGTAGACAGCGGTTCGCTGCAGCCGGGCGATCTGCTTCATAAAAGCGGGCACGTCGGCTTTTACGCGGGCGGCGGATATGCGGTGGAATGGATGGGTGGTGCCTACGGCTGCCAGCTGACGAAACTGACCGCACGACGCGGTTGGAATTTCGTAACAAAAAAAACGGAACGGTTTAGCGCGTGGACGGGATTTCTGCACGCGACCGGCTACTAGGAGGAAGAACGATGCAGGAATGGGACGTCGTAGGCGTAATCGCCGCGCTGACTGCGCTGTTTGCGACGATCGTCGTGCCGGTCGTGAAACTGACGCACGCGATCACGAAGCTCACCACGACCATGCAAAACGTTGAAAAGAACGTGCAGGAGCTTACGGCAAACAATCGCTGCGCACATGAGCGCATCTGGAACCATGTACAGGGACAGGATGAAAAACTGTACGACCACGAGACGCGGATTCGCGTCATGGAAGAAGAATACGTTTAATAAAAAATACTTCTAAAATAAAAAAAGGAGAATTCGATATGGAACAATTGCTAAATTACGGACTGCAGGTCGCCTCGACGCTGCTGATCACGCTCATCGGCGTTCTCGGCACGTATCTGACGCTGCAGCTGAGCAAAGCCACCTACCTCAAAAACGTGAACGACGCGCAAAAAGAGCTTATCCGTGTCGCAAAGATCACCGTTGGAGAACTGCAGCAAACCGTGGTAAACGATCTGAAAGCGGCGAACGAGGACGGAAAACTCACGCCGGAGGAAATCTCCCGGCTTCGCGGCAAGTTGATCGAAATGACGATCGAGAAGCTTTCCGCTCCCGCGTATGCGCTACTCGGCGCCGCGTGCGTGGACGTAGAGGGCCTCATCCTCGGCGTCGGAGAGAGCTGGATCGAGAGAATGAAGCAGAACGCGGCCGCGCCGGAATAGCGCGTGGCGGCAAAAAAGCGCCGCCCCCGAAAGAAGGAGCGGCGTTTTCTGTGTGTCAGAACGTACGGAAAACGACGTTTTCTGAAACATCGTCCTCAAGCGAACAGACGCTCAGACAGTACCCGGGGAGCGCGTCGAACCGGCGGAAGCGGTATGCGCTCTCGACCGACATCCGCGCGGCGTCTTTCCCCTCGGGCAGCACGGCAAAACTCGCAGGGGAGATGGAGAATCCGAACCCCTCGGCCTTGAGATAACTCTCCTTGAGTGTCCAGATAGTGAAAAATCCGGCAGCCGGATCGGAAGATTCATCCAGATAAGCGCGCTCTTCAGGATGGAAAAAACGGTTTGCGATCCTGTTCCAGTCGATCGGGCGGATCCATTCGAGATCGACGCCGACCGCCTGTTTCGAAAGAGCGAGGACGGCATAGTCGCCCGCGTGCGTGATGTTAAACGGCGTCTCGTCCGGCAGGTGCGGTTTTCCGCGCTTGCCGAGCGCAAAGGTGGCGCGCCGCGCGCCGTCGCCAAAAACGCTGTACAGTAGCAACCCGGCCGCGAGGCTGAGCAAACCGGAGCGAGAGGAACCGAATGCGCGCACGCGCGCCTGCCGCTCGGCATCGAGCAGCGGGATCAGGTCCTGCGCGACGGGCGCGATCTGTTTGATATCGGCTGCAAAGAGTTCGACCAAGGAGAAGTCCTTTCCGGTAACAATTGTTCGGGGTTTCAGCGGATGACGGTCATGGTTTTCCATTTTCCGCTGCGGTAACGGAAGAAGAAAAACAGGGAACGCACCATCCAATCCGTCACCATACCATACCATACGCCAGCAACACCGAGATGGAAGTATTTCACAAGCAGGTAACTCAATCCGAAACGAACGACCCACATGCTGCCGGCGGAGACGATCATCGTAAAGCGCGCGTCGCCGGCCGCGCGGAGCGTATTCGGGAATGCAAAGGAAACGGGCCAGATCAGACAGGAGAAAACAGCCAGAACGGGAAGCACATGGAGCGCGATGTCGGACGCCTCGGCGCAAAGCGGGAACCAGCCGACGATCGTTTTTGAAAACAGCAGCACCGGCAGATTGATTGCGATCATGGCGATATAGGTGATGATGACAAGTTTTCGCGTGTACGAAGCTGCCTGCGCATAATCCCCTGCGCCGATGCACTGCCCGACAACCGTTATAATGGCGAGGCTCATGCCCATGCCCGGAACGACAATGATGTTAAAAACGCTGCCTATGATCGCGTTTGCTGCGATGGCGGAGGTGCCGAGCCCTGCCACAAGCGTCTGAACCAGGAGTTTGCCGAAATTGAACAATCCGTTTTCAAAGCCGTTCGGCACGCCGATCGAGAGTATGCTGCGCACCATCCTTCCTTCAAACCGTATCGGGAAAAAACCGCTGAGGTAAATCACGTTGTTTTTGCCGCGAATGAGCGAGAGCATCACCAGTGCGGCGGCGGCGCGCGAGGACAGAGTCGCTATGCCCGCACCGAGCACACCCCAGCGAAGGCCGTAGATCAACAGCGCGTTGGCCGAAATGTTGATGATGTTCATCAGGAGTGAAACGTAGAGCGAAACGCGCGAGTTGCCCATGGCGCGGAAAAGCGCCGCGCAGGAGTTGTACACGGCGAGAAATGGAAACGAGAGCGCGGAGAAAATCAAATATGTCCTTGCGCTCTCGGCGACGCGTACGTCCACTGCGCCGAAAATAAGGTGGATAAAAAACCGCGGCGCGCATAATAACGCGGCGGATACGACGAGCGAGAAGATCAGCGCGATGTAAAGCAGATGCCGCGCGGATGTGCGCGCGTTCTGGGTTTCGGAACGGCCGATGTACTGCGCGCATACGACCGCGCCGCCCGTACAGAGCGCCGTTAAAATGCTGATGATGAATATATTGAGCGAGTCGACGAGCGAAACCCCGGAAACGGCGAATTCCCCGACGCCGGCGATCATGACGACAGCCGCAAGCCCGACCGACATCACCAGAAGCTGTTCGAGAATCAGGGGAACGATGAGCCGCCTTAAAGCGGCATTTGTAAACATCGGCTTCTTTACAGCCGGCTGCATTTCCATACGTTGCGTTCGATACGTATCCAATATTATGCCTGCATGTGAACCCTGCGCAGGCATGTTAAGCTATTCTACTCTATTTCATACGGCCTGTCGAGCGCGGCACGCGCTTCCGGTCAGTATTTAAACGTGTCCTGTACGTCCAGCACGAAAACCGTCGCGCCGCCGACGGTGACGGACATAGGCATCGCTGCGCTGTCGATGTTATGGGGTATGCCGGATGCGGGAACGGTCACCACCTGGCGGCGCCGCGAATACTCCCGGATGATCTGTAGCGCCTCGTCAAGGCGCTCGGTCTCTACGCCGATCATCAGCGTCGAATTGCCGCCGCGCAGGAATCCGCCCGTACTGGCGATTCGCGTCACGCTGATATTGTGTTCGATCAGCGCGTATGTGAGCGATTTCTGATCGTCGTTGTGCACGATTGCAAAAAGCAGTTTCATGGCGATTCCTCCCGATTGGCGAGTTCAGCAATATCGTTAAATTCCAGTATCATTATACCATAACGAAAACTGATGGGAGATGTTTTCAAAGGTTTAACAGTCTGTGCGGTTGTTTTTGGGTGGAAATTGTGAGAACATGGGTAGGCGGGACGAACGATATCGTCAGGCGGGCATATGACGGGCGTTTAGCAAATACAAGGAGAGAAACATGGCGCAGAAACTGGAGCATTTTCTTGATGAAGAGGGCAGGCTGAAGATCTGGCCCGCGAAAAAAACGCCGCAGGAGGAAGTATACCGGTATCTTGCGGGAAAATTCGAATACGGCAGGGACTATACCGAACACGAAGTGAACGCCATACTCGCAAGGTGGCACACGTTTGAGGATCTGTTCATCCTCCGCCGCGGGCTCATCGGCAGCGGTTGGATGATGCGCGAAACAAACGGAAGCCGTTACTGGAAGAACCCGGAGAAGAAGGAGAGCGCATGACCAGGCTGCCGGAAGGCTACCGGGAGATACGCAGGATCAACCTGCTGAAAAACCGCAGGCAGGCGGCGCTGGTCAACCTGATCGCGCTGATGATCACGGCGGCGATGACGGCGCTCGGATTCGCGCTGTGCCCGCCGTTTCAAGGCAACGGAGTCAGCATACACACGATCATAGGCGTCGTGCTGACGCTCTTTGGCATCGCGGCGTATATCGTGCTGCACGAGGCAGTGCACGGCGTGTTCATGAAGGCTTTTTCCGGCAAAAAACCGAGATACGGTTATGCCGGGTTCTACGCTTACGCGGGCAGCGACGCGTTGTTTGGCAGGAAGCAGTATCTAATCATCGCGTTCGCGCCCGTCGTGATTCTCGGCGTTCTGCTCGCCGTGCTGATCAGGGCATTTTACGAAACGGCGTTCTGGTACCTATACGCGATTCAGATCGTCAACATATCGGGAGCGGCGGGGGATTTCTATGTGGGATACCTCATCGCGCGCTCCGACGGGGACGTCATGGTAAGGGACGCGGGCACGGACATGTCCTTTTATTCTGCGCAGTAACATCGTATAGAAAAAACCTCCGGACATGAACTGAACCCCGAGAAACGGACATTGAAAGAAAAGAGCCTCCTATCGTAGGATAAAGCGATAGGAGGCTTTTGTATGGGAAAACAATTCGGAAAAGAGATCATGTCGCAGGTAATGGAGCTAAGAAGACAGGGCTATACGCGCCAAATGATAGGAGATGAGCTTGGTTACACAAAGATACAGATAAAGAACTTACTCTCACGCCATAGAATGAACAAAACAAGAAATACGACTATACCAGCAAAGCAAGGCAGACCACGAAAACGTTCGATCTCAACGGAAGAGGAGTATCAGCAACGAATCAAGCAACTTGAGATGGAAAATGACTTGTTGCGGGCTTTTCTTCAAGCTGCTGGAAGGATGTGAGACCAGAGATCAAGTTTGCAGCGATTGAAAGATATCAAGATAAGTATCCCGTAACAACAATGTGTTCGTTCTTCCAGGTTTCGCGAAGCGGGTACTATTCGTATCTTGGAAGAACAGAGAGCACGACGGATGCCAGCCTTTTGCAACTCATTTACCAGTGCCGAGATGAAACAGATCGCACCTATGGCTATCGACGAATCGGGCTATGGCTTGATCGACGAGGAGCCCATGCAAACCACAAGAAAATCTATCGTATCATGCGGAAATACGGGTTGTTTTCCGAGGTGCGACGGAAACGAAAGTACCAACAAATGTCGGAGCAACTGCACCGATACCCGAATCTGCTCAACCGTGAATTCACAGCGAATCGTCCAAACGAGAAATGGGTAACGGATATTTCGTACATCGGTACAAAGCAGGGGACCTTATATCTCTCGGTCATTCGTGACCTGTTTGACAACAGCATCGTCGCCTATAAGACTGGAACGGAACAAACGATCAATCTAGTTCTTCAAACAGTTCACATGGCACGAGAAAAAGAAGCGGTCGCCGCAGAGTTACAGCTCCACAGCGACCAAGGGTTTCAATACACGTCTCAGGCATACTTCACCCTGACACGAGATTATGGCATTACGCCTTCCATGTCAAGAAGGGGGAATTGTTATGATAACGCTATGGCTGAAAATTTCTTCGGTATACTGAAGGCAGAATGCTTAAGAAGGCATAAGCCGCAATCCATTGCCCACGCAAGACAGCTCATTGATAATTACATATACTTCTACAATAACGAGCGGATTCAACTCAAAACAAAACTGACGCCGCTTGAAAAACGACGCCAGTTCGTGCAATCTTGAGTATTCCTGCGATAGGGGCTTTTATTTGTGTCTTATCAACGGGGTTCAGTTCAACATGTCCGGAGGTTTTTTGATATCATCTTATTTCTGTGCTGCGCTTGCTTTCGCGGTTTCCGCGGCGGCCATCGCGCTCTGGTTGGCCTTGCGCTTGGCTTCCTGTTCCGCGGCGGCCTGCTTGCGCTCTTCCTCAAACATGGCGCGGATCTGCTTATCCAGCTTTTGCGTCAGTTCGGGGTTGTCCTTGAGGAAAACGCGCGTGTTGTCGCGCCCCTGCCCGATGCGCATCTCGCCGTAATTATACCAGGCGCCGCTTTTCTGGATGATTTTTTTCGCAACCGCGAGGTCTAACAGGGCGCCTTCTTTCGAGATCCCCTCGCCGTACAGCATGTCGAACTCCGCCGACTTGAACGGCGGGGCGACCTTGTTTTTGACCACTTTTACACGCGTGCGGTTGCCGACGATGTCGGTTCCGTTTTTCAGCGCGTCGATACGGCGAACGTCGAGGCGGACGCTGGCGTAAAACTTGAGCGCACGACCGCCGGACGTGGTTTCGGGATTTCCGAACATGACGCCGACTTTCTCGCGAAGCTGGTTGATGAAGATGACAACGGTGTTGGATTTGTTGATCGCGCCGGTGAGCTTTCTCAACGCTTGGCTCATGAGCCGCGCCTGCAGGCCTACGTGCGCGTCGCCCATATCGCCTTCGATCTCGGCTTTGGGGACGAGGGCCGCAACGGAGTCTACGACTACGACGTCGATGGCGCCGCTGCGAACGAGCGCCTCGGTGATCTCCAGCGCCTGTTCGCCGGTATCCGGCTGGGAGACGTAAAGATCGTCTACGTGGACGCCGAGCGCTTCGGCATAGATAGGATCGAGCGCGTGCTCGGCGTCGATGAACGCGGCCGTTCCGCCGGCGAGCTGCGCTTCGGCGACGATGTGCAGCGCGATCGTGGTCTTGCCCGAAGATTCCGGCCCGAAGATCTCCACGATCCTGCCGCGCGGGATGCCGCCTACGCCGAGGGCGTAATCCAACGGAAGGCAGCCCGTCGAGATGGTTGCAACCGGCGTGCGTGCGGCCGCGTCGCCTAGTTTCATAATCGCGCCTTTGCCGAATTGCTTTTCGATTTGACCGAGGGCGATTTCCAAAGCTTTTTCTTTTTCGACCATTGCCATATTCCTTTCGTTCGCTGCAACCTATCGTGATTTCGTTTCTCCGCCCGGCGGAAGGATACCAGCCGCCGATGGAAACAAATGATCGCATTATTCTAAAACATTATAGCACGGGAACGAGTGCGCGTACAGCTTTTTATCGCGTGTTTTCGCTTTTTTGGCGTTTCAGAGGGCACAGAGACGGCGGCGCAGCATGTCGAAGGCGTGCAGCGAGGCAATCTCGCGGATACGCGCGCGTTCCCCGTGCAGCTGCACGCGTTTTACGGCAGTGCCGCTTTGATCGGCGAGCGCGACGTATACCGTGCCGACGGGGTCTTTCTCGGTTGCGCCGTCAGGCCCGGCATAGCCTGTGGTTGCGATCGCGATGTCCGTACCGGCGGCGGTGCGCATACCCTCGGCCATCTCTCTGGCGCATTGTTCACTGACCGCACCGGACGCTTCGAGCGTTTCCCGCGTTACGCCGAGGCGGCGCGCCTTCGTTTCGTCGGCGTACGCCACGCATCCTTCGAGCAGGAATGTCGAGCAGCCGGGGATGGCGACGAGTTCGCTGGCGACCAGCCCGCCTGTTACGCTCTCCGCGACGGCGAGCGTGAGCCGCTCGTCCGTCAGCATGCGCGCACAGGTTTCGGGCAGCGACTCGCCGACGGTAGAATAGACGATATCTCCCAAACGCGAAACGATCTCATCGATCATGGGGCGGGAGAGTTCCTCGCCTTCGGTTTCGTTTTGACACAGCGCGGTGACGCGCAGCGTGACCTCGCCGGGTTTTACGTAAGGCGCGACGGTAGGGTTCGTCTGAGCTTCGATGATATCCTTGATTTCGTAAGTAACCGAAGATTCGCCTTTGCCGAAAATGCGCAGTTCCCGCGTATAGAGCTTGTTTCCGCTCAATCGTTCGAGGAACGGCATCGCATAGTTTTGAAACATGGGGAAGAGCTCCCGCGGCGGTCCCGGCAGCAGGATGGCGGTCTTATCTTCCGCGGTCATGATGCATCCGGGCGCCGAGCCGAAATCGTTTTTCAGAATCAGGGCGTTTTTGGGAAAGCTCGCTTGTTTGAGGTTGTTTGGGGTGAAGGAGTAGCCGCGCGAATCGAACAGCCGCGTGAGCCGTTCCACTTCTTCGGGGATAAGCTCGACGGTGAGCCCAAGCGCGGCGGCGACGGTTTCCTTGGTCAGGTCGTCGTCCGTCGGGCCGAGCCCGCCGGTGAAGACGACGACGTCCGAGCGTTCGACCGCCTGATGCACGACAGCCGTGAGGCGCTTGACGTTGTCGCCGACGGTCGTATGGTAAAACACCTGAAACCCCAGCGGCGCGAGCCGTTGGGCGATGAACTGCGCGTCCGTGTTGACGACCTGTCCCATGAGTAGTTCCGTGCCGACGGAGACGATTTCCGCTATCATATTTGTCACTTCCTGTTCCGCAGCGGCGTTTTGCCGCAAGATACGATTCGATATTGGCGCGGCCGGCACAGCCGGCCGGAGTTATTATGTTGAAAAAACCCGGTCAGTTCCAGTTGACGGCGTTGCGGTTGGCGACGATATAATCTACAGCCGACCATATCGTGAACACCGCGGCGGTGCACATGACGCCGAAATCGAACGGGAAATTCCAGATGGAAAAGATCGGGTTGCCCAAAAGGGTCGCAAGGATGGCGATGACCTGCAGCGTGCTCTTCAGCTTGCCGAGCCAGTTGGCCGCGATGATCTTTCCGCTCTTGGCGGTGACGAGGCGGAACCCCGAAACGATGATCTCGCGCCCGACGAATATGATGCAAAGGACCGGGTGGAGCATGCCGTTATAGGTCATCATGATGAACGCCGAGCAAAACAGCAGTTTGTCCGCAACGGGGTCCATGAGCTTGCCGAAGTTGGTGACCAGATTGTACTTGCGCGCGAGGTAGCCGTCCAGTATATCCGTCATGTCCGCGATAAAGAAGATTGCCGCGGCGTAATAATTCCAGCCGCGCAGCCACGGTTCAAACGAAAACGCGGCGACCATCAGCGGAACGAGCACCATGCGAAAGATCGTCAGCCGGTTCGGCAGGTTCATCTTCCGTTTTTCTTTTCGCGTAAGCGACGTCATTTCTGCCATATCAACATCTTTCTGCGCTTTGTTGCGGTTATGCCGGTTCGCCGATCATGTCGTATTCCTCCGCGCGGGTCAGGCGCGCGTTTACGTAACTGCCGGCGGGAAGTTCGCCCGTCCCTTCGAGAAAAACCTTGCCGTCTACATCCGGCGCTTCCGCGTAACTGCGCCCGTAGGCGCGCGCGCCGTCGAATCCCTCTATGAGCACCTCTGCCTGACTCCCGACCCTGCGCGTGTTTGCCGCGCGGGAGATCGAACGCTGTGTTTCCATCAGCCGGTTTAATCGTTCGGCTTTCACCTCGTCCGGCACCTGATCCGGCATGGACGCAGCGGCGGTTCCCTCTTCCGGAGAAAACACGAACGTGCCCACACGGTCGAAGGGGTGATCCGAGATGAAGCGGAGCATACGCTCAAACATCTCTTCCGTCTCGCCGGGAAAACCTACCATCAGCGTCGTGCGCAGCATGAATCCCGGCGCGTGTTTGGCAACGTAGTCGAGCACATTCGTGATGTGCGCCTTATCTCCGCGCCTTCTCATGCGAAGCAGTATCTCGTCCTCCGTGTGCTGCAGCGGGATGTCGAGATACGGCGCTATCTTCGCGCTGCATCGAAACCGGTCGATCAGCTCGGGCGTAACCGTGTCGGGGTATGTGTACAGCACCCGTAGCCAATGAAGGCCGTCGATGCGCTCAAGCCTGTCGAGCAGCTCGGTCAGCATCGGTTTTCCGTATCGGTCGACGCCGTAGCCGGACGTATCCTGCGCAATCAGCGTCAGCTCCGTCACGCCGCCGTCGGCGAGGCGTTTCGCTTCGTCCACGAGGTCTTCGAGCGGTTCGCTGACAAGGCCGCCGCGGATGAGCGGGATCGCGCAGTAGGCGCAGCGGTTGTCGCATCCGTCCGCGATGCGCAGGTAAGCGCGGTAGGGCGGCGTTGTGAGCACGCGCGCGGTAAGGGGTCCGCAGCGCGGCGCGTCCGCGCTTCCGCCGAGCAGGCGGGGGAGCGTTTCATACTCGCGCACGCCCAGCAGGATATCGATCTCCGGCATGGCCTCTTTCAGCTCGGCGCGGTAGCGTTCGGAGAGACAGCCCGTGACGACGAGCCTGCGGCATCTGCCGCCGTTTTTATAACGCGCCATGTCCAGTATGGCGCCGATCGACTCCTGCTTGGCGCTCTCGATAAAGCCGCAGGTGTTGACGATGATGACGTCCGCAAGCGCGGGGTCGTTGGTGATCTCGTGCCCGGCGGCGGTAAGGATGCCGAGCATGCGCTCGGTGTCCACCTGGTTTTTCGCGCAGCCGAGCGAGACGACGCCTACGGTTGGCATGTGATAGGACGCTCCTTTTCCGGATTGGCCACGGGTGACGGACTTCATTCGCTGTCCCTGTAGAAGTTGATCATGGGGTTCGGATCCCGCTGATGTTCCGGCGGGCTTGCAAGCGGTGTTCCGTCCCCAAACAGTTCCTCGAACTGCGCGCGCTTGATGAGCACCTCGCGCGCCTTGCTGCCGTTGAAGCCGGAGATATAGCCTTTCTGCTCCATGATGTCGATGAGGCGGGAGGCGCGCGCGTAACCTACGCGGAGCCTGCGCTGAATCATGCTGGTGCTGGCCTGTCCGTGTTCAAACACAACGCGCACGGCTTCGCCGAGCAGATCGTCGTCCTGTTTGCCCTCGCCGAACACGCCGCCGGTTGCTCCGCTCTTTTCGAGGGCGGAGACGTCGTCGAGTATCTGGTCGTTGAAGACCGGGTGGCTCGTGCTTTCGCGGAAATGCGCCACGATACGCTCCACCTCTTCGTCCGATACATACGCGCACTGCAGGCGCGTGGGCTTTGCCGACCCGTCGGGATGAAAGAGCATGTCGCCGTGGCCGAGTAGTTTTTCCGCGCCGCCCATGTCGAGTATGATACGGCTGTTGGTCGCGGAGCTGACCGCAAACGCAGCGCGGGAAGGGATGTTGGCCTTGATGAGCCCCGTGATGACGGTCGCGTCCGGCCGCTGCGTCGCGAGGATGAGATGAATGCCCGCCGCGCGGCCGAGCTGCGCGATGCGGCGGATGCTGTCCTCCACTTCGTCGGGCGCGATCATCATCAGGTCGGCCAGCTCGTCGATGATGACAACAATGCGCGGCAGCAGATCCGCTTTTTCCACGCGCTCGTTGTAACGGTCGATGTTCCGCGCGTTCTGCGCGGAGAAGAGCTTGTAGCGGTCGGTCATTTCCTTGACCGCCCAGCGCATGGCGCCCGCGGCTTTCTTCGGCTCCGTCACGACGGGAATGAGCAGGTGCGGAAGGGAGCCGAACATGGTCATTTCGACCATCTTCGGATCGACGAGGATAAAGCGCACCTCCTGCGGCGAGGACTTATATATCATGGACACGATGATGTCGTTGATACAAACGCTCTTGCCCGATCCTGTCGCGCCGGCGATCAGCATGTGCGGCATGCGCACCAGATCGGCTACGATGACCTTGCCGCTGGCTTCGCGCCCGAGCGCCATGGTCACGGGGGAAGAGCTGTTTTTAAATTCCTTGCTCTCGATGATGTCGCGCAGCACAACGAGCGTAGAACCCTTGTTCGGCACTTCGATGCCGATGGCGTTCTTGCCGGGGATCGGCGCCTCCATGCGCAGACGCGGTGCGGCGAGCGCCATGGTGAGGTCGTTTTGCAGCGCCGTGATGCGCGAGATGCGCGTACCCGGCGCGGGCTGAATCTCGATGCGTGTCAGCGCGGGGCCGACGGCGATGTTGGTCACCGTCGCACCGATGCGGAAGCTCGCCAGGGTTTCGATGAGGATGCGCGCTTTTTCTTCCGGTGTGTCGGACTCGTCGTCCTTCTTCGAGCCGGGTTTGTTGAGAAGTTCGATCGAAGGCTTGCGGTATTTGCCGCCCTGAATGACCTCGGGCTGCGTTTTCGGTTTTTCGATCGGGCGTTGTTTTACGCCCGGCTGGCGCGCGGGCATGCCCTCGTGTGAAGCGGAGGCGGGCTTTGCGCCCCGCTTTGCCGTTTGCTTCGCGGACTTTCCTCCGAAGACCGACGAGGTGTCGGGCAGCGGAGCGGCAGGAATCGGGAGTTTGGCTCCGCCGGGCTTGACGACGAGCGGAACGTCGTCCCCGGGTTCAAAGTCGATCTCGTCCCAGATATCGCTTGTTATCTTTTCCGGTGTTTTGTGTTTTGCCAGTTCGCCGGTTACCGTTTTGAATTCGCCAGTTTGTTTGCCGAAATCCGTCAGTTCCGCGCTCTTTGTTTTCGCGGCTTTTCCCTTTTTAATTTTGGAAGGTTTCTCGAACAGATCGATCACCGGTTCGTTCGCGCTCTTGCCGCGCCTGGCTTTCGCTTTTACGGAAGGCTCGACAACCGCTTTCGAAGCCGCGCCGCGTTTGCCCTTTGCGGCGGGCGCGCTCTGTTCGCCTTCGAGCGTGAGCGTAAACATCGAGCGGTCGTCGCGCGTTTCGCGCTGGACTTCCTTTTCACGCGTGTTCTCGACAGCGTCCACAACTTTCTGCGTGAGCAGGTTCGAAGCGTCCCGCAGCGAAAAACCGGTGATTTTAATGATGCAGACAAGAATCAACGCGATGCTTAGGATATAGGAAAGCGTCGCCCCGCCGAGCTTGAGCAGCGGATAGCTGAGCACGGCCCCGATGAAGCCGCCGCCGAGGTGCGCGTTTTTGCCGACTTCGAGCGCTTCGTTGATGTATGCCATATATTCCGTGATTTCAACGGATTTTCCGCGCGCGGTGTTGAGCAGCGTAACCAGCGCGAGTATGCTTAACAGAAGGTACCATCCCGAGCCGTTGAGGCGCGCGTTGGAACTTCCGCGTATAAAGATGACGCCGACGCCGATCAGGATCACCGGCAGCACGTACGCGATTACGCCGATCATGCCGAACAGCGCTTTGCCGAGCATCTCGCCGAGATATCCGGTTGCGGAGAAGAAGAGATACGCGGCGGCAAGCACGCCGGCCGCGATCAAAAGAACGCCGCTGCCCTCCGACGCGGCCTTATCGCGCGCCTGGGTGCCGCTTCGTGCCGCGGGTTTCTTTTTTGCGGCTGATGTTTCTTTGACTGTTTTCGATGCCAAAGGTGTAATCAATCCTTTCGTTTCAGATAGCATGGCCACAGCGGATTTAACCTGTGTTCCAATGGCGCGCATCGTATGAATAACAATGCGCATACTACACCAATATATCAACTTATTATACAACATGTTGCGGTTCCCTGCAACGAGAAGCACGAATTAAGCGAATAATAAAAGAATTCCCGTATGGTGGCGCGTTTTGGACGCGCCGCCTTTTTTTATGGCAAATGGATGAATACCGCAAACCAAAAGGAGATTGCCGCAATGCTGCGCAAGGCTTGCTTGTCAGCTTACCGCAAATGCGCTATACTGCAAGCAGGCTTTTAAGGCTTGGAGAGACGAATGAACATTGTGATTCTGGACGCGTACTCCGTTACCAACGGAGATATCGACTGGGAGCCGATTGCGCGGTTCGGCAAGCTGACCGTTTACGACGAAACCGCGCCGGAACAGGTCGCAAAGCGGCTGAAAGACGCGGACGCCGCGTTCACAAACCGGTGCAGGATTGACCAGACTGCGTTAGAAAACGTCCGGAAGTTGAAGTTTTTAGGATTGTTCGCAACGGGCTACGATAAAATCGACCTTGAAGCGGCGAGACGGCGCGGCGTCGCCGTGTGCAACGTACCGGGATACTCTACGGACGCCGTCGCCCAGCACGCTATTGCGCTATTGCTGGAGATTACGAACCGTACGCGCGTGCTGGATGCGGAGGTGCGCAGCGGACGCTGGACGCTTCTGCCCGGCGACTGCGTCTGGGACGAACCGATTCTATCGCTGACCGGCAAGACGCTCGGCGTGTTCGGAACGGGTGCGATCGGCTGCGCGGTTGCGCGCATCGCGGGAGCACTCGGCATGCGCGTCATCGGCCACAGCCGCAGCAGACGGGCGGAATTTTCGGGCGACTATGTATCGTTGGAAGACCTGTTTCGACAAAGCGACGTGCTCTCGCTGCACTGTTCCGTGACGGAGGAGACGAAACATATCGTCGATCGGGGCACGCTTTCCATGATGAAACCGGGCGCGATACTGATCAACACCGCGCGCGGCGCACTGGTGGATTCCGCGGCGCTGGCCGAAGCGCTCGGCGCGGGAAGGCTGTTCGCAGCCGGGTTGGACGTCTTTGAGAGAGAACCGATTCAAAGGGACGATCCTTTATGGACGGCAAAACGGTGTTTGATCACGCCGCATATGGCATGGACCCCGCTGGACACAAGAAAACGGCTGATCCGCGAAGCGGCGGATAACCTGAACGCATTTCTGAACGGAACCCTGCTCAACCGCGTGGATTTGGAGGGATAAAGACTTGGAAACGAAGAAGACGAATCGAAAGCAAATAGCGCGTATCGTCGCGGCAGCCGTCCTGGCAATACTGATGACGGTTACCTTCGGCGCCTGCAAGGAAGAAGGGGATATCACGCCAGGCCCGACCGCAAAGCCGGACGACCCGACCGTGATCGTCAACAACGAGGCGCCAAAGCAGGAAGACACCATATCCGTCAGCGGCTACGGCGAGGTGAAAGCCGCGCCGGACTTCTCCACCATTATGATCGTCTCGATCGGTACCGGTACGACCTCGGAAGACGCGGCCGCAAAATGCGAATCCGTAACGGAACGGGTGAAGGAGATCGCCGCAGAGCAGGGCGTGTTGGCAAAAAACCTGACGACATCGGGCGTGACGCTGAGCACGAATACGCGCGAGAGCGACGGCGCGGTTACGGGCTACGTCGCCCGCGAGACGATCACGATCATAGAAGAAGAATTCAACCGCGTAAACGATATCCTCTCACCGATCATCGACGCGAGAATCATAGAGAGTTACGAAGCGAGCTACAGCCTGCTTGACGCGTCCGCCGCGTACAGCGACGCGTTGGCCGAAGCTATGGCGGACGCGCAGGAGAAGGCGGAAGCGATTGCGGCCGCGGGCGTATTGGAGATCACCGGCATCGTCTCCGTTGTGGAAGCGCCGATTGAAAACCGGCTGGTCGGGGTGGAGTTTCAAAGCAGTTCCATCGCGGTGACGGCGAATCTGACGGTGACGTATTCTGTAAAGGCGGGCATACCGCAAAGCTGATACAATCGGGTATAACGAAAGCGGCGGAATTTTCCGCCGCTTTGTTACGTAAACGGTAAGGTTTTCAGTATGACTCCGTCACCTTCAGGCGCGCGTCTGATTGCACGGCATGGCGTGAGCGGTATTCTTCCAGCGAGAACACCTCGGTCTCCGCGCCGGACACGCCAATCACGGCTCCTGTGGCAAAGCTGTAGGCATGCTCCCCGCCGACGATGACGTGGTCGTAGAGCTGCACGCCGACGCTTTCGAGCGCGGCGCGTACGGACTTGGTCGTTTCCTCGTCCGCGGCGGATGGCGAAGGGTCGCCGGAGGGATGGTTATGGAGAAGCAGTATGCCGTGCGCGCGGCGAAGCAGCGCGAGCTCCGCGATGTTGCGCGGGTAGACCTCCGCCTCGCTTAACGACCCGCCGCCGATACGCTCGCAGCTTTGCACGATCTTCTTTGCGTTGAGGCAGACGGCGAGCACCGATTCGTACGTATGCAGCGAGAGCTGTGAAACAGCGTACCGCGCGGCGTCTGCGGGCGATAACAGCCGGATATTCCCGCGCGCATCAGAAAGGCGCCGCATCCTGAGACGGACAAAGAGATCGCCCTGCATGCGCAGAAACACGGCCGTGCTTTCGCCGACGCCGTCCACCAGCGTCAATTGCGGTATCTCTGCGGTGACCACGCCTTCGAGCGAACCGAATCGCTCGATCAGCCGATGCGCCAGATCGTTTGTATCCCTGCGCGGAATTGCGTAAGTCAGCAGCAGTTCGAGGAACTGGTGATCCAGAAACGCATCTGCGCCGTGCAAACGGTATTGCTCGCGAATGCGGTCGCGGTGTCCGCTGTGTATGGAATCCGGCATAAAACGCCCTCCGATTTTTCGCTTCCAGTATAGTGTATTCGCAAAACCATGTCAAAAGATACCGTAACGTGAATTGTTTGAAACATGTGGCGGTATTTTCGCCCTAGCACTTGTAAAACGAATTTGATGCGGTTAGAATACAACTATATCTCATTATGGAGTACTATGCGGTGATTCAAGAGCAACGGCGGTTGATCTCTATCCGGGAACTGACCGCCTGCGGATGCGGGCCGGAAGAGAGGGTACTGGTCGCCTTCTCCGGCGGGGCGGATTCTACCGCGCTCCTGCTCTCGATGCGCGAGCTTTTCTCGGAGGGCAGGATCGGCGGGCTGTTTGCCGCACATCTCAATCACGGCATTCGCGGGGAGAACGCCGAGCGCGATCAGCGCTTCTGCGAATCGCTCTGCGAGAAGCTTGGCGTCAAAATTGCAACGGCAGCCGAAGATGTGCCGCTGCTCGCCAGGACGCGCGGGCAGTCGCTCGAACATGCGGCGCGCGAAGCGCGGTACGCTTTTCTCGAACAGGCGAGGCAGTCTTTTGGCGCGAGCGTGATCGCGACCGCGCACCACCGCGAAGACCAGGCGGAGACGGTGCTGATGCACCTGCTGCGCGGAAGCGGCATGACGGGGCTGTGCGGCATGAAGCCGCGCAACGGATTTATCATTCGCCCCATGCTGCACATCAGCCGCGATGCAATCGCAGCCTACCTGCAAAACCGGGGAGCCGTTTACTGCGAGGACGAAACGAACAGGCAGAACGGCCCTCTGCGAAACCGCATTCGAAACGAGCTGTTGCCGCAGCTGCGCGCGTATAACCCCGCCGTCGCGGAGTCGCTCTGCAGGACCGCTTCGCTGCTTGCGCAGGATGAAGCGCTGCTGACGCAGCTGGCGGACGAAGCGGAGCGCGAATGTTCCGTTGACGACGGACTGGACAGAAAAAAGCTCGACGCCCTGCCGCCGCCGCTGAAAAGCCGCATCGTGCGGAGCCGCCTGATCCGGATGGACGGAAACGCGACGGAGCAGGACATCGTCCGCGTGCTGGCTTTAGCGCGTGCGAAGACAGGAACAAGGATCGAGCTGCGCGGCGGATATTCCGCATGGACGGACGCGCGGACATTGTTTATCGGCGCGCACCCGGACGCGGCGGCATACGAGGTGTCGTTCGTGACGCAAGGCGAAACCGTCACCCCGCGCGGCGCGTTCTTCAGCGAACGCGTATCGCGCTGGCAGAAGACGCAGGACGGATACGAAGCATATCTCGATTCCGGCGCGCTGCCGGAGGGGCTCGTGGTACGTTCCCGCCGGGACGGAGACCGTTTTTTCCCGCTCGGCGCGCCGGGCGAACGGAAGCTCAGCGACGTGTTGACCGACCGTAAAATCCCGAAGGAAGAGCGCGACCTGCCCCTGCTCTGCTCGGGGAACACGGTGTATTACGCGGCCGGCCTGACCATATCGGAACAAGCGAAGGTCAAACCGGAATCGAAGCATATACTTCATATTCTATATCACAGGGGGGACAGGGGTTGAGCCAGCTAATCGATCACGACGATATCGCGAAGGTGCTCGTCACAGAGCAGGAGGTACAGAGGCGTATCGCCGAACTCGGCGAAAAGCTCCGCAAGGACTATGCGGGTATTGACGGCGAAATCGTGCTCATCTGCATTCTCAAGGGCGCCGTCATGTTCTTTGCGGATCTGGCGCGTGCGATGGACATGAATATGCAGATGGAGTTCATGGGCATCTCCAGCTACGGCAACGAGCAGAAGACGAGCGGCATCGTTCGCATCACAAAGGATATCGACACGTCGATCACCGGCAAGCACGTGATCATAGCGGAAGATATCATGGACAGCGGGTTGACGCTGTCTCACCTGATCAAGTTGCTTTCCAGCCGCAGCCCGGCTTCGTTGAAGATTTGCTGCCTTCTGGACAAACCCTCCCGCAGGGAGACGGACATTACGCCGGACTATTGCGGGTTTATCATACCCAACGAATTCGTAGTAGGATACGGACTCGACTACAACGGGTTTTACAGGAATCTGCCGTATGTCGGCGTGCTGAAGCCTTCCGTATACAGCGGGGAAGAATAAATACGTAACAACTGCGGCAATACCCGCATGACGCGGGTAAAGCCGGCCGAAACGGCAAAAACGCCGTTTCGTATCGAGCGGCGCAAAACGCGCCGCCGAAGATGGAGGATAGATCGTTGAACAAGAAAGTCATGACCGCCGTGATCTGGGTGGCGCTTTTTGCGGCCATCGTCTATATGGTTTCGGGGTTGAATCCAACACAGGACAAGATGGACGAGCTCGATTACAACACCGATTTTTTACAGCTGGTCCGCAATACCGAAACCGCCGATACGGCGCAGCAAACCATCAAAGCGATTCAGGTGAACCAGCGCGAGGTATACGGCCTGTACGCCGGGAGCGATTATGAAGCGGAAGACTTGCCCAAACGGGCCGAGTTTTACGTTGTGATACCCAGCGAGAGCACCTTCCGCGCGGACATGGCCGCCATCGTATATTCGGCGAACCCGGAGCAGTTCTCCAGCGTGGAAGAAGTGTCGAGCGCGGACTACGGCTTTGCGTACGAGTCGAAGATCGAAGTGGAGTCGTTCTGGGCGATCATACTGCCGTACCTGCTGATCTTCGGCGCGTTCGGCGTGTTTTACTTCTTCATGATGCGCGCCCAGGGCGGCGGAAAGCAGATGCAGAACTTCGGCAAATCCCGCGCGCGCCTGACCGTCGGCGACAAGATGAACGTCACGTTTGCGGACGTCGCGGGAGCGGATGAGGAAAAGGACGAACTCAAGGAAATCGTAGATTTCATGCGAAACCCGCAGCGTTTCAACGCCATCGGCGCGCGCATCCCAAAAGGCGTGCTGCTCGTAGGCCCTCCGGGCACGGGCAAGACGCTCCTTGCAAAGGCCGTCGCGGGAGAGGCGAAGGTTCCGTTTTTCTCCATTTCGGGTTC
Source organism: Christensenellaceae bacterium (assembly GCA_963675855.1). GTDB lineage: Bacteria > Bacillota > Clostridia > Christensenellales > CAG-138 > UBA7703. The sequence goes on along the minus strand of OY776633.1, from coordinate 2,007,955 downwards.
GGATTTCGTCGAGATGTTCGTCGGCGTAGGCGCTTCGCGCGTACGTGATCTGTTTACGACCGCTAAGCGCGCGACCCCCGCGGTCGTATTCATCGATGAAATCGACGCGGTCGGCCGTCACCGCGGCGCTGGCCTCGGCGGCGGGCACGACGAGCGCGAACAGACGCTCAACCAGCTGCTCGTCGAAATGGACGGGTTCGCGCCGAACGAAGGCATTATCGTCATCGCGGCGACGAACCGCCCGGACATCCTCGACCCCGCGCTGCTGCGCCCGGGCCGCTTCGACCGTCGGATCACCGTGAACCATCCCGACGTGAAGGGGCGCGAAGAGATTCTCAAAGTCCATGCGCGCAATAAACCTATGGGCAAGGACGTTTCCCTTGCGACGCTGGCAAAGCGCACGCCCGGCTTTACGGGCGCGGACCTCGAAAACGTGCTCAACGAAGCGGCGATTCTCGCCGCGCGCGCCAACAATAAAACGATCAACATGACGGAGATGGAAGAGGCGATTACGCGCGTTCAGATGGGGCCGGAGAAGCGCAGCCGCGTCATCACCGACGCGGACAAGCGCATCACCGCCTATCACGAAGCGGGGCACGCAATCGCCGCGCTCAAACTGCCCGGCTGCGATCCCGTGCACGAAGTTTCCATCGTGCCGCGCGGCATGGCGGCCGGCTACACCATGTCGCTTCCGAAAGAAGACATGATGCATGTTACGAAGAACAAACTGCTCGACAACATCGCCATGGCGCTCGGCGGGCGCGTGGCGGAGCAGTTGAAGTTTCAGGACGTTTCCACCGGCGCGTACAGCGATCTGCAGCGCGCCAGCGAAATCGCCAAGAAGATGGTGACGGAGTACGGCATGAGCGAGTCGGTCGGGCCCATGTTCCTCGGCGGGCAGGAAGAGGTGTTCATCGCTAAGGACTGGGGGCATCAGCGCAACTATTCCGAATCGCTCGCGGCGACCGTGGACGAAGAGGTACGAAAGATCCTCGACGCGCAGTTTGCGCGCGCGCGCACCATCATCAGCAAAAACATGAAGGGTCTGGAGCGCGTCTCCGAGGTGCTCATCGAGTACGAGCGCGTGACGGGCGAGGAATTTGAAGCGATCTTCGACGGCGCGGATCCGGCTGAAATTCTGAAAAAATCCAAGCCGAAGCGCAGGAAGAAAAAGGCCGAGGAACCGGCGGCGGAATCAGTGCAGGGAACGCCGGCGGGCGAGCCCGCATAACGGCTGACGAGCAACAAACAGTATTGACGCAAAGACCAATGCATACCCGGGACGGGGCGGCGCGGCCGCCCTGTCTTTATGAGCGGCATATCGCCCGGAGAGAAAAGAATGACCTCGATGGAAACCAAACAGAGATTACGAGAGCCCTTTGACATGCATCTGCACAGCAACCGCTCGGACGGTTCGGATACGCCCGCGGAGGTCGTGAAAAACGCGGCGCAGCGCGGCGTGACGCTCATGGCGCTGACGGACCACGACAATACGGACGGCATTGCGGAAGCGGCGGCCGAAGCGGAGCGCCAAGGCGTGCGCTTATTGCCGTCCATCGAAATGGACACGGAATGGCCGCACGAGCTGCACATCCTTGGGCTGGATATCGATATCAACGAACCGCGCCTTCAGGCCGCTCTTGAAACGGCGCTGTCAAGGCGGGGCGAACGCAACGCCGCCATCGCGGAGCGCCTGCTGCACGCGGGGCTGGACATTCGCCCGCACCTGGGCAGAGCCCTCGGTTCGACGACGCGGCTCAACATCGCCCTTGCGCTCGTTAAGGGCGGTTATGCCGAAAGCACAAGGGAGGCGTTTGCCAGATACCTGCACAGAGGTGGCCCGGGCTATTATCATGCAGAACGGTTTCAACCCGAACAGGTGATTCAGCTGATCCTGGGGGCGGACGGCGTACCGGTGATCGCGCATCCGATGAACGGGCATCCGGACTTGCACAGGCTCGCGCCGATGCTGGCGGAGTATGGGCTAAAAGGGCTGGAAGGATATCATCCGACGCTAAGCGAAGGCGACAGCGTCGTGATCACAAGCATCGCGCGGCAGCTGAAGCTGCTCGTCACCTGCGGGAGCGATTATCACGGCGCGCACCGGCAGGACGTGCTGCCTGGTCAGACCTGGCGCGATACTGCGGTGCTGAGGGAATGCCGCGCATGTTTTGAGGCAAGACCGCGCAGGGAAATCAGACATGACGGCGGCGCGAAAGACGGCAGCCCGGCCAGGTCCTGAGAAATATAGCTGATATCCAATATATTGTGTTGAGAACATCCGCCCCCTTTGCTATAATGTGGTTGTAGTGAAGGGAAGCAAGAAATACAGCGCTTCAGGGAGAGAGGAAATTTAATGTACACGGGTTCGGGAATCATCAAGATATTTGCCGGCAGCACGGGAAAGCCGTTTGCGAAGCGAATGTGCGCGTATCTGGGAACGCAGCTGGGGGACGCCGAGACCATCAAGTTCAGCGAGGGCAATATCTTCGTACGTGTCAACGAATCCATTCGCGATAAGGACGTTTATATCGTTCAGCCGATCGGCAGGCAGCCAAACGACGAGTTTGTAGAATTATTATTCTGGATCGACGCGTTCAAACGCTCTAGCGCAAACTCCGTCACTGCGATCATTCCGTATTTTTCCTATGCAAAAGGCGATAAAAAGGACGAACCGCGCGTCTCCATCCGGGCGCGCGTGTGCGCGGACTGCATCGAGGTCGCGGGCGTGGACCGCATCGTCACGATGGATCTGCATGCCGCGCAGGTGCAGGGCTTTTTTAAAAAACCCGTCGACCACCTGTACGCAAAGGAACTCCTCTGCGAATATATCCGCAGGCAGGGGATCGTGAACGAAGACCTCATCGTCGTTTCGCCCGACGCCGGTTCGGCAAAACGCGCGCGCGAATATGCGACCGAACTCAACTGCCCGGTCGCCATCGGCGATAAGATGCGTTTCGGCCACGACGAAAACGCAAAGGTGCTGGAGATCATCGGCAACGTTAAGGATAAAAACTGCCTTGTGATAGACGACTTCTCAATTTCGGGCGGGACGCTCGTTGACGTGAGCTACGCACTCAGCGACAAGGGCGCAAAAAAGATTTACGCCGCGCTTTCGCACAACGTGCTCGGTGAGGAAGGCGTTCGCAAAATCGACGCCAGTCCGATTGAATTCCTGGTTTCCACCGATACGCTGGAGTGTCCTTACACGCACCTCTCACCGAAGATCCGCTTCATTTCCGCCGCGCCGATGTTCGCGCAGGCGGTCAAGATCATACACGACAGGTCTCCGATGAGTACGATGTTCGAGCAGCGCGTGAGCAAAAGGCTGCTTGAAATGAGCTTTGCGGAACAGCAAACCCTGATTTGATACGAAAAAAGAAACACGACGGGCGAAGGCTGAAACGGCCTTCGTTCATTTCTTTCGGCATAAAATGAAAAGGCATCAAGCGATTTTCTTCCGAACGGAGAACGATCAGAAGGCACAGGAAAGAATTTTAAAATACCTGTTGACAGAGCTTTCGCGTTGTGATATCATACGATATTTTGTTGACATTTTGCAGAAAGAAATGATATATTTATAAAGATGTAGCAATTCTATGCGAAAGGAGCGTTGCCGGTGTTTCAGATTGGAGACATGGTCTGCTACCCGATGCATGGCGTAGGCAAGATCGAGTCTATTCAGAATCAGACCGTCCTCGGCGAAACGGCGAAGTACTATGTGCTTCGGTTTGTCATGGGGCGTATGACGGCGATGGTTCCTGTCGCGACGGCAGAAACGGTCGGTCTTCGTAGGCTGATCTGTCAGGAAGAATGCAACGAGGTCGTCGCGTTTCTTGAAAAAGACGGCTGTTCGGACGAAAGCGACAACTGGAACCAGCGCTATCGCGACAATCTCAATAAATTGCGCGTCGGCGATGCGTTTGGCGTAGCGGACGTGGTCAAATGCCTGATCCACAGGGACAGGGAAAAAGGACTCTCCGCAGGGGAACGGAAGATGTATTTAACCGCAAGGCAGGTTCTGGTGGCAGAACTTGCCGCTTCAAGCGGAAAGGAGGAAAGCGAATTCCTGCCTCTTGTCGGGGGCTGAACCAAACAGGAAAACGCCATTCATTGCATGCGGAAAGTGCTCAGAATACTGCTTGCGATGGTCGGTATAGGAATTGGCTGCGGAATCGTCGCATGGGTGCTCTTTTCGTTCAAGTACCCCGGATACAGTTACGCAATGCGCTATACCACCATACCCGCCGTGATGGCCGCCCTCTATACGATCGTTGGTATCTTATTCGGAATTATACTTTTTATTTTATCTCCAAAGATCATAGACGGCATACACGGCTTTTTCAAGAAGTTTGAACACAGGCTGACCGAAATGCCCGCGCTGGACATACTCTTCGGCGTGATCGGCATTATGATCGGTCTGTTGCTTGCGTTTCTGCTCAGCTTGATCGTGCGGACCATAAACATACCCGTAGTACCGGAGGTTGTCACACTCCTGCTGTACTGCATTTGCGGTTACTACGGCGGGTATGTCGGGATCACGCGCCGTCCGGAGTTGATGGAAGGCTCCGCGCGGCGAGGCCGCCTGACGAAAGGGGCGGTTTTTCCGGACGCAGGACCGAAAGTGCTCGACACAAGCGTCATTATCGACGGGCGGATCTACGATATCTGCAAGACAGGGTTTCTGGAAGGCAGGATCGTCGTTCCCGCGTTCGTGCTCAAGGAGCTGCGGCATATCGCGGACAGTTCGGACGCGACCAAGCGCGCCAGAGGGCGCAGGGGGCTTGACATCCTGCATGAGATGCAGCGGGAGCTGGATCAGCGCGTGAGCGTCGAGGAGCGCGACTACGACGACATCGACGAAGTCGATCTCAAGCTGCTCAAGCTTGCCGCCGATCTCAACGGCATACTCGTGACGAACGACTACAACCTCAACAAGGTTGCTGCCGTGCAGGAAATGCCGGTGCTCAACATCAACGATCTGGCTAACGCCGTTCGTTCGGTGCTGCTGCCAGGCGAGGAGCTCTCGCTCGCGATCGTGAAGGAAGGCAAGGAGGCCGGGCAGGGAATCGGCTATCTGCCGGACGGAACGATGGTGATCGTCGAAAACGGGAAAAAGCACATCGGCGATATGATGGATATCGTCGTAACGAGCGCGCTGCAGACCTCCGCCGGGCGGCTGGTATTCGCGAAACTGCGATGATCCTGCGGCCTTTCGAGAAAAAAGCTTCACGCATCAGAAACGCGGACAGAATACGAACGGATATTATTTCCTTGACACAGCTTTACGCAGTCCACTATAATATCTAAGGTTCATATCATGCGGGGAAATGCCCGCGTGTGCGATTTTCGCAGGCGTATAGCCTGCATGACTCAACAACGAAGCGAGGTGTATTCGGGTGGTAAGAACCTATCAGCCCAAGAAAAGGCAGCGGAGCAAGGTGCACGGGTTCCGCAAACGCATGAAGACGGCCGACGGCCGCAATGTCATCAAGCGTAGACGCGCGAAAGGCCGCAAAGTTCTCAGCGCGTAACGGTCATTCCCTGAGCAGAACCGTAACGCTGCGCACAAGCTCTTGCGGCAGGCATTTGCTTGCCGCATGTTTGTTTTTATCGGGTAACCAGCGTTATATGGAAAAAAGATACCCGGCACATTCATATGAAAAAAAGGATGCGGTGTTGTGAAACACGGTGATTCCCTGCGGCGGAAGAAGGAGTTTCGCTATACATACCGCGCGGGCAAATCTTGTAAAGAGGCGTTTCTTTCGCTGGTATATGCAAAGAATCGCGGCAAAGACGCGAAGATTGGTTTCTCAGTTAGTAAAAAACTTGGAAACGCAGTGGCCAGAAACCGCGTGAAGCGGCGTATGCGCGAAGCGGTCACGCCATTGATCCCCCGTATCAGGGGCGGCGTGAATCTCATCTTCATCGCGCGCGAGCCGATTCTCGAAGCTCCCTTTCCCGGCATACGCGAAAACATGCTTGCCTTGTTGACGCGCGCCGGCCTCCAAAAAGAGGAGGGACACGAATGAAGCGGATTATGATTGCTATCGTTCGCGGATATAAAAAGTACATATCCCCACTGTTGCCGCCAAGCTGCCGCTTTACGCCGACGTGTTCGGAATACGCCATCCAGGCCATACAGAAGCACGGCGCGTGGAAAGGCGGCTATCTGGCCGCATGGCGCGTGCTGCGCTGCAACCCGTTTTGCAAAGGCGGGTACGATCCTGTTCCGTGAACAAACCGCACATCGAGCTTTTTCGGCAAAGAGATCTCCGGGCGTCGAACACGTCCGCCATAATATGAAAACCAAACCCTGTATATAGAGAGAGGAGGGCATCCCCTTTGCAAGGCGACTTTTTTCTGACTCAATGGGCATTTCTCGGAATGCGCTGGCTCTATGAAGCCCTGACCGGACAAAGCATTATTCTGACCATCGTCATCGCTACCTTGTGCATCCGCGCACTGACGGTTTACGGCGACTTCCGCTCGAGGAAGTCTTCCATGAAAATGGCCGCGGTTCAACCGCAGCTCGACAAACTTCGTAAAAAGTACGAAAAAGACCCGCAGAGGCTCAACTCCGAACAGCAGAAGTTCATGCGCGAAAACGGCGTGAGTATGTTCGGCGGCTGTCTGCCGATGCTTATCACCATGCCGCTGTTCTTTATCTTTATCGCGGCGTTCCGCCAATGGGGCAACGAGATGATGGTTCGCCTCATCCTCACGCTCAATGAAAATACGGACAAAGGCGTCGAACTCTTCCAGAGCTTTAAGTTTCTCTGGGTCAACAACCTGTGGATGCCGGATAACGGCTTTTCGCCGGTCATTGCGACGGCGAAGACGTTTTTCGGCACGGCAAACGCAAAGCTGCCGAATTTGCTGTATTTCCAGGAACATCCGGAAGCGCTGAAGCAGCTTGTCGATCTCGGCTTTTTTGTAAAGAGCGGGGATACGTATACGCTCGCCACGCTGACCGACGAACTGACCGCGAGCTATAACGCGTTGATGGCGCCGTGCGCGGATCTCTACGCGGGGCATAACAACGGCTGGTTTATCTTCCCGGTTCTCGCGGGCGGATCGACGTATCTCTCCACCTGGATCATGCAGAAGAATCAGCCAAAGACCGCCGCGACGGCCAACACGAACAAGTTCATGAACTGGTTGATGCCGGCGATGTCGTTTATATTCTGCATCCAGTACAATACGAGTTTTGCTGTGTACTGGACGTTTAGCAACATCTTCTCGCTGGGTACGTCTCTTTTGATTAACCGCTCGTTTGCCAAACAAAAAGCGGCACTGACGGAGGCGAATGCGAAATGAGGAGTATGGAGTTTTCGGGCCAAAGCGTAGACGAAGCCATCTTCCTCGGACTCAACGAAATGGGCGTAACCATCGACGAAGTCGAAATTGAAACCATCCAGTCGGAGAGCAAAGGCTTATTCGGCATCGGATCAAAACCGGCCGTCGTCCGCCTGACGGAGCGCGAAGTGCCTCTCGTCATGGAGATGGAACAAGTATACCGCAAGGAAAAAGAAGCGAGCTATCAGAACCGGCGCGATCCGTCGCAAAGAAACCGCTCCCCGCGCCCCGAACGCAGGGATGGCGGAGAACGGTACGATCGTGGACCGAGAGACCGCAGAGGGGCGCCGCAGCGAGACGACTACCGCAGAGGACAGCACGGCGGCCAGGGCCGCGAACAGGCGATGGAACCCGCGGTAGAGGAACATTTCGACTACAGCCGGGAACTGGCGCAATCGACGCCGTGCGCGGTCTTTTTAAGCGACCTGCTCCAGAAGATGAACACGCCCGCGCCGGTTCTCGCGGCGAATACGGAAAACGGGCTTCGCCTCTGTATCGACGCGGAGACAATGGGCCTCTTAATCGGGCGGCGCGGTGAAACGCTAGACGCCCTGCAGTATCTCGTATCGCTTATCGCGAACAAAAACCGCAGGGAAGAGGGCTACGTACGCGTGACGCTGGATACGGAGGGTTACCGCTTCCGCCGTGAGGAGACGCTCAAGCGGCTTGCGCGCAAAAACGCCACCCGCGTGCGCCAGACGGGACGCCCGGTCGTTATGGAGCCCATGAACCCGTACGAACGGCGCGTGCTGCACAGCGCGCTGCAGGGCTTTGGCGGCGTAACGACGCACAGCGAAGGCGAGGAACCAAACCGCCATGTCGTGATTTCCCCGTCGAATTAAACTTAATTCGATCGAGCCGCCGCGTAACATGCGGCGGCTCGCATGCTATTTTGGCGGGTATGCAGAAAAGAAATTGAGAGTAAATTATGGAAGATACCATCTACGCGCCGTCGTCCGCAATCGGCGGCGCGATCGCCGTGATCCGTATATCGGGTGAAAACGCGGGCAAAACGAAGAAATTGATCGGCCGCGATCTGACGGCGCGGCCCAGGAAACTGTTTCACGCGCGGCTGTCGCTCAACGGCGAATTGATCGACGATTGCATGGCGGCATGGCTTCCCGCGCCGAACAGCTATACCGGCGAAGACATGGCCGAACTCTACGTACACGGCGGCATGCAGACCGTACAGCGCGCGCTCGGCGCGCTTGCTACGCTCGGTTTTCGCCCGGCGCAGGCGGGTGAATTTACCAAACGCGCGTTTTTAAACGGCAAGATGGATCTTTCTTCCGCGGAAGCGGTCATGGACGTGATCAACGCCGACGCGGAACAGAGCCTCAAATCCGCGCTGCTGCAGCTGCAGGGCAGCGTAAAGCGTGAAATCGAGTTTGTAGAAGCGTTGTTGACGGACGCGCTTTCGGGCATCGACGCGGCGATCGATTATCCCGACGAAGCGGAGGCGGATACGCTGGAAGCCTTGCCGGAATCGCTTTCGGCGGCTATTGCGCGCGTCGAGGGCCTGATAGCGGACGCGAGACGCGGGAGAGTGCTGCGCGACGGGCTTCGCGTCGCCATCGTCGGCAAGCCGAACGTAGGCAAATCCTCGCTCATGAACGCGCTGCTCGGGCTGGACCGCGCGATCGTTACCGCGTCCGCCGGAACCACGCGGGACGTGATCGACGAAAAGACGAGTATGAAAGGCGTACCCGTGCGACTTATCGACACGGCCGGAATACGCGACGCAGACGACGAGGCGGAGCGCATCGGCGTCGAGCGCGCGCTCGACGCGCTGAACGGCGCGGACGTGGTCTGCCTCCTGATAGACAACGCCGCGCCGATGACACGCGAGGATATGGATCTGCTACGGGATACGCAGGGCAATACGCGCATCGTCGTACGCAGCAAGAGCGACTTGGAGCCCGCGTGCGAATACGCGGAGGAAGCGGTGCGCGTCAGCGCGAAGACAGGCGAAGGGCTGGACGAATTGAAACAAACGATCCTGGCGCTCGCCGCGCCGGAACGGGCGGACAGTTCGACCATCACCAACGAGCGACACATTCGCGCGCTGGAACTTGCGCTCGACGCGCTTCAGGACGCGGCGGAAGCAAGCGAGCTCGACTGCGCGGCGACGGACGTAAAGAACGCCCTGCACCATCTCGGCTCCATCACCGGAACCGACGTGGACGCGGCTGTGATCGACCGCATCTTCGAGCGGTTCTGCGTCGGAAAATAAATCGGTATAAAAAAAGAACCGGGTTACCCCGGTTCTTTTTTATTGCTTAGAGTTCTCAGCCAAAAATCCCTCTCTTCTGGATAAACGCGGAGTCGAAGTGCTCCATCACGCCGCCGTATGTTTGCGCGGCGGCGATTGCTTTTGTGGTAAGTTCGGTTACCAAATCAAGCTCCAGCGGGCTGACGGCGTGCAGGACAATATAGTAGGAAGGGTCGCGTTCCGGGATATAATCCGTTTCGCCGATGGCGAACCCCAGCGACTTTGCGCTCTCGCCAAACAGCGTGCGCCCGTTTGCGCTCGGGAAGTAGAAATGCAGATTTACGCGGCGGTAGGCGGCGATATCATCCCCGCGCTGCCGCAGGGACTCGATATACAATTCATTGTCCACACTCTGGCGTTTGGCGTTGTCGGGAACGAGAAGGCGGTAATAGGTCTGGCGGTTTGGCTCATCCGCTTTGAAACACTCGAGCCGAAGGCCGTCCTCCTCCGAACAGTACGCCATGAGCGGCACGAGCAGCCGCGCGTCCGAGGTGTAGAAGTAGTACCTGCGCTGCGCGGCGATGTCGATAAAACCGACGTAAGCGCATTCCTCGCCGAGGATGCGGAGACACTCTTTGCTGACGCCATCCAGCAGCCGCTTTTCGTGCGGGGAAAATTTCTGCGATTCCGGATCTTTCGGATAACACGATACGTACAAAAGCGTGGTGAAATCTCCGAGCGTGTCAAACTCTTCCACGTATTTCAGATCGACGTGGAACAGCGCGGGCAAGCCCTGTAAATTCCAATCGTAAACGTACCACTCACGCATGGATCAATACCGCCTTGATGCGCCGAACGCCCGCGCTCGACGCCTCCTCCTTTTT
>OY776633.1:0-1992500 GCA_963675855.1 Christensenellaceae bacterium | reverse complement strand
CGGGAGGGGAGTGAAAGAGAACCTGAAACCCTGTGTTTACAAGCAGAGGGAGCGCAAGCGACCTCGTACTTTTTGTAGAACGGGCCGGCGAGTTACTGTACGTTGCAAGGTTAAGGTGTAGAGCACCGCAGCCGTAGGGAAACCGAGTCTCAAATGGGCGATTGAGTAGCGTATAGTAGACCCGAAACCGGGTGACCTATCCATGGACAGGTTGAAGCGACGGTAAGACGTCGTGGAGGACCGAACCAGACGTATGTTGAAAAATGCGGGGATGAGCTGTGGATAGCGGAGAAATTCCAATCGAACTCGGAGATAGCTGGTTCTCCCCGAAATAGCTTTAGGGCTAGCCTCGATTTTAGATTACCGGGGGTAGAGCACTGAATGGGCTAGGGGGCCACAAAGCTTACCGAACCCTATCAAACTCCGAATACCGGATAATTATGATCGGGAGTCAGACAGTGGGAGATAAGTTTCATTGTCGAAAGGGAAACAGCCCAGATCAACGACTAAGGTCCCAAAGTGGTGGTTAAGTGGGAAAGGATGTGCAATTGCACAGACAACCAGGATGTTGGCTCAGAAGCAGCCACTCATTCAAAGAGTGCGTAATAGCTCACTGGTCGAGTGAATGTGCGCCGAAAATGTACCGGGGCTAAACCACACACCGAAGTCTTGGGATTGCAGCAATGCAATCGGTAGGGGAGCAACGAATACGGGCTGAAGCGGAATCGTGAGAGACCGTGGACTGTATTGGAGAGAGAATGCCGGCATGAGTAGCGAGAGCAAAGTGAGAATCTTTGCCGTCGAAAGCCTAAGGTTTCCTGAGGAAGGTTCGTCCTCTCAGGGTAAGTCGGGGCCTAAGCCGAGGACAAAAGTCGTAGGCGATGGACAACAGGTTGATATTCCTGTACCACGACAATTCGTTTGACTGACGCAGTGACACAGAAGGATAGACAGAGCGGGGCGATGGTAGACCCCGTCCAAGCGGTGAGGCTGGTGCGTAGTGAAGTACGCGTACCAAGGCTGGGCCGTGATGGGGACCGAAAATAAGTAGGAAAGCTGTTGAATTCACGCTGGCAAGAAAAGCTGCTAAGGAGAATTGTGGTGCCCGTACCGCAAACCGACACAGGTGGGCGAGGAGAGAATCCTAAGACGAACGGGAGAACCCTTGTTAAGGAACTCGGCAAAATGACCCCGTAACTTCGGGATAAGGGGAGCCTCGAAAGAGGCCGCAGAGAATAGGCCCAAGCGACTGTTTAGCAAAAACACAGGTCTGTGCGAAGTAGAGATACGACGTATACGGGCTGACGCCTGCCCAGTGCCGGAAGGTTAAGGGGAAGTGTTAGGGCAACCGAAGCACGGAACTTAAGCCCCGGTGAACGGCGGCCGTAACTATAACGGTCCTAAGGTAGCGAAATTCCTTGTCGGGTAAGTTCCGACCCGCACGAATGGCGTAACGACTTGGGCACTGTCTCAACAAGGGACCCGGCGAAATTGTAGTATGTGTGAAGATGCACATTACCCGCGACTGGACGGAAAGACCCCGTAGAGCTTTACTGTAGCTTGGCATTGGATTTTGGTAACATATGCACAGAATAGGTGGGAGGCTGTGAAACAGCGACCCTGGTCGTTGCGGAGCCACCTTTGGGATACCACTCTTGTGTTACTGAGGTTCTAACGAACGGCCGTGATCCGGCGTTCGGACAGTGCCAGGTGGGCAGTTTGACTGGGGCGGTCGCCTCCGAAAGAGTAACGGAGGCGTTCAAAGGTTTCCTCAGAATGGTTGGAAACCATTCGCAGAGTGCAAAGGCAGAAGGGAGCCTGACTGCGAGACCGACAGGTCGAGCAGATACGAAAGTAGGACTTAGTGATCCGGCGGTATGAGAGTGGAATTGCCGTCGCTCAACGGATAAAAGCTACCTCGGGGATAACAGGCTTATCTCCCCCAAGAGTCCACATCGACGGGGAGGTTTGGCACCTCGATGTCGGCTCGTCGCATCCTGGGGCTGGAGTAGGTCCCAAGGGTTTGGCTGTTCGCCAATTAAAGCGGCACGCGAGCTGGGTTCAGAACGTCGTGAGACAGTTCGGTCCCTATCCATCGTGGGCGCAGGAGATTTGAGAGGAGCTGTCCTTAGTACGAGAGGACCGGGATGGACGCACCAAGGGTGAATCAGTTGTCGTGCCAACGGCACAGCTGGGTAGCCACGTGCGGATCGGATAAACGCTGAAGGCATCTAAGCGTGAAGCCGACCTCAAGATAAGATCTCCCATTCGGTTAACGAAGTAAGACCCCTTGTAGACCACAAGGTTGATAGGTCGGAGGTGGAAGCGTGGCAACACGTGAAGCTGACCGATACTAATCGGTCGAGGGCTTGATCAAAGTGAATTACGCTCTATGCAGTTTTCAAGGTGTTTACACAAACACCGCAGCTTTCCGGTGGTTTAGCTGAAGGGATCCACCTGTTCCCATTCCGAACACAGCAGTTAAGCCTTCATACGCCGATGGTACTTGGCCGGCGACGGCCCGGGAGAGTAGGTAGCCGCCGGGATCCAAAAACAGAGCGCCCGCAACAGCGGACGTTCTGTTTTTTTGTCTCCCGACAACTACCCACTCCCTCGAGCCTGAACCAGTCGGTGCGGAAACGCGGTGGGGTTTAACGAAATCAACGTTAAGCGCTTGGCCGAAGACATGACGCAGCCGAGCGCCCGCAGTGCGGGATGAAGCGAGGCGGAGGAACGGTGAGCAAAGGAGCGGCAGGAGCGGGTTTCAGCCCCGACGAATCGCGACTATTGCGAACCGAGCGGGGAGAGTAGGTATTGCAGTTCGCTATTGTCGTCCTGCTTCACTCACGTTCGCATGACTCCTAGCTCACTGGGCTTCCGCCTCGCTGTATCGCCCACTGGGCGCGCTCGGCTCCGCCTGCCGGGATCCAACAAAACAAAGCCCCTGCAACAGCAGGGGCTTTGTTTTGTTTGCATATTTGCGAGAACCGGCTCTCTCGTGCCTCGCCGGACAACGCGCAGAGCGCGCTTGGCCGAAGACAAGTTTTGCAATATAAAAGCGTATAGAAGAATACAACAAATTATCAATACGATATCAAAATCATTTTATCAATATGTAAACATTCGTTTGCGACATTGATTTTATGGCTAATATCATATATAGTATTATTCATAAAATAAATCGAAATAAGCTGTGTTACATCGTTACAACTGGTGAATACGTATGATACGCATTTTTCAAAAATTGAACTTGGACCGTCTTGCCCGCGTCATCATCATGATTATTGCGGATACGATATTGATCACCTTTTCACATATCGCCGCTACCTGGATGTTGTTTTCAGGCGATGGCTACACGTATGTATTTCCATTTTATATAAACGGTATGTTGGCGTTTTCATACGCTCAGTTAGCGCTCTGTATTTCAGCCTATGTGTTCAGCTTCACATTATTCCGCATGTACGGCAAGTCATGGCTCGACGGGTTGAACATGGAGAATATCTATATTCTTGCGGCTGTTGGTGTCGGCACCGGTATTGTGTTGATCATCAACATTTTCTTTGGCAACGAATACAAGTTAATGCTTTTTCTGGCTGGCGTTATATTGTTGCCGGCAATCTATCTGGAGCGGTTTGCTTTGCGTGCATTGCTTAGAGCAAGGCGGCTCATGCTCAACAAGCTCAGCCGCGGTAAAGCGCCTCTTCTGATTGTCGGCGCCGGTTTTTTCGGAAGATATGTGCAGGCGCAGATCACGTTTGGCATCGTAAAGGGGGGAACGTATGTCGCCGCTTTTGTGGACGACGATCCCAGGAAGATCGGAACGCATATTCGCGGCGTAAAAGTCGTCGGCAATACGTCTCAGATTCCGGAGATCGTAAACCGTTTCGGCATTCGCGAGATTATCATCGCGATTCCGTCCATCGACGAACCGCGCAGGGTTGAACTCGTCGCGCTATGCAAATCTACAAAGTGCCGCGTGAGAATGGTAGAACCGCTGCGGGATCTCGATACCCAGCCGACCATGCAGGATATCCGTGAAATCAGCATAGAAGATATCCTGTTTCGTCCGGAAGTCAAGCTCGATAAAGAGAGTATTGAAGAATACATTCAGCATAAAACGGTACTCGTCACCGGCGGAGGCGGTTCCATAGGCGCGGAAATCTGCCGTCAGGTGGCGGCGTTCTATCCGGCAAAGTTGATTATATTTGACGTTTATGAGAACAACGCATATGAACTCCACATGGAGTTTCAACGAGAATACCCATGGCTGAACGTGTGCATCCGAATCGGTTCGGTGCGCGATAAGATGCGCGTGGACGAAGTAATGGCTGAGTTTTCGCCGGACTTGGTTGTGCACTGCGCCGCGCACAAGCACGTACCGCTCATGGAGGAAAGCCCCGCTGAAGCGGTGAAAAACAACGTAACAGGCACCTATAACGTCGTACACAGCGCGGGGGAGCACGGCGTGCAGAGCTTTGTACAGCTCTCGACCGATAAAGCTGTTAATCCGACCAGCGTCATGGGCGCGAGCAAGCGTATTACGGAGCTGATCGTACAGGATTATGCAAAGCATAACGGCATGAAATGCATGACGGTACGCTTTGGAAATGTGCTTGGTTCCTACGGAAGCGTGATTCCGCTGTTTGAAAGCCAGATCCGCGCGGGCGGACCGGTGCAGGTGACGCATCCGGATATCACGCGGTATTTTATGACGATACCGGAGGCGGCGCAGCTCGTTTTACAGGCAGGTACGCTCGGCGACAGCGGCGCGATCTATGTGCTCGACATGGGTTCGCCTGTTAAAATCATGGATCTTGCCAAAAAACTGATCCGATATTACGGCTATACTCCGAATGAAGACATGCCGATCGAGGTGATCGGACTTAGGCCGGGAGAAAAGATGTTCGAGGAACTGACGCTCGACGAGGAGGAACAGAGCCTGCTCGAAACCCGATACAGCCGGATATTCCGAACACAGCCGCTTCCGCTCGACGATACTGCGTTTTCCGCCAAGCTCGATGCGCTAATGGGTGCGGCATGTACAAACGCGCCGAATCTGCTGGATCTGATGGTCGATCTGGTTCCGAACTTCAGCTGCGTAAAGAACATGGCCAAGTAAAAAAACTAATATAAAAAGAGCGCCGTAAGGCGCTCTTTTTCATAAATTTTTACAGACGCTTTGCACCGCAGGCAACGCAGTATTTCGCGTCGCTGTCGTTTGTCACACCGCAGGCTGGGCAGGGCCATTCGGTTACGACCTCGCCCTCCTCGGCCGGTTCCGGCTCCGGATCGACAGCCGGCTGCTCCGTGCCGCATTTGGAACAAAACGAAGCGCCGGAAGGGATTTGTTCGCCGCAGGAAACGCACTTTCTTACGCCGCGTTGTTCCAGAATCTGCTCTTCAAGCGCGGCGATCTCCGATTCCAGTTCGGCGATGCGCCGATATGGCTCGGGAAATTCTTCCGCCGCCTGTGCGGGATGCTTTTTACAGAACTGCTCGCCGATATCGGCATAAAAGGTTTTCAATTCGTGCTTCTTGTTCGCTGATTCGGCGCTTTTCCCGATCGCGCCGACCGCATCAGAGGTCTTTTTCCAGACTTCCTGTCCAAACCGTTCGATTTTCTTGCCAAAGTCATCCGGCATGGGGATCCCTCCTTCTATATGGATGATGCTTGATGTTGATGCAATCAGTATAGCATACGGCAGATTCCGCAGCGATGATAATTCCTCTTTTTTTACGAAAACATTGCATTATCATCACGATTTTTGTATAATGATCTTCGCGCGAGCATGCACGGAGGGTTGTCAGAGTGGTCGATCGTGCGGCACTCGAAATGCCGTGTCCCGAAAGGGACCCAGGGTTCGAATCCCTGGCCCTCCGCCATAATTTCGGATAGGATTGAATTATGACTCCTGTTCGATAATAGTGTAAAGCACGTCATGCTGTATGACGTGCTTTTATTTATCAATGAAACGTGAAGAACGAAAACAAGTGTTATATATTCAAGATAACTTCCGATATGAGCAACCGTTCTTTTTTCTTTTGCACCTAACTACAAATATGCCAAAGTTCCAATAACTTATCAATAAACGCATCCATAGGGTAATCACCAATTTGGTCAGGCGAAGGAAGATCCTGCTGGGTTATTACCGGTGCAGGATCTTTACCAATAATGATACTGCTGTAAACCAACTCGTATGTTTCCGCATCAAAAATATAATAACGTATTATCTGATTGTATCCAACTGCCTGAATAGCAGAACCACCGCTCATGTCTGAATAAACTCCCGCATACTCTTTTCCATCCCTTGCAATCACGATGTAATGCGTCTCGCTGATAGAGGTTGCCAACACGTCATGATCCATTAAAACTTTATAATGTTCATCATCCATCTCAAATAGTTCTGCATCTATATTGCCGGACTCTGTTATATTGCTTCGGATGATGACGAATTTTCCATCTGGTTTGAAGGTTGCATCCTCCAGAAAAATATCGCTGTCAAGAGGCAACTTCTCGAATTCTTCAATATAGTTATCAGCATATTGTTGCAAACTGACATTGCCCTTATCAGGCACATTGATGCTGAGCGTTTCACCCGTTTTGTAATGAATGATCTGCTTTGCGGCAGGGTAATCCCACGAAAGCGGGAAAAACAGATCGCTATTTAGATTATCGATCTTAAATAATTGCGTTTTGCGATATGTCGCATAATCCATTTTTCTCGCTACTCCTTTTTCGTCAATAAAATACAGAGCATCCTCGGCTGGGAAAAAAGAAGAACTGTTATACAATGCTTTGGTTACAAGCGAGTTCCTCGTTCCGTTAAGCTGCTGTATGCGTAATGAATAATCCTTTCCGGTATCGCTTTCCACATAATCACAACTAATCAGATAATCTCCTCTAATATATACATTTGCCAACGTTTCCGCGACTTCCTCCACTTTTCCAGACAGCAAATCGATTCTCTTAACGATTAAACCACCGGACGTGTAACTTCTTACATATAAGTACTTATCATATACCTGTATTATTTCTTTTTGAGCCGAACAACTTATATTTGAAGCCGTCATATTTTGAAAATCGAATATATTTATTAGATCAGAATATCCTTTTTCGTTATCATTCTGTATGTAATATAATTTCGCATCAAATATAATCCAGCTGAATTGCACCCCGCGATTCTCGATTTCATCGATTTGAAAGAGTGTTTTGTCATCATGATCCAGAAGATTTACGCGGCACAACTCATTTGAAGATGCCCAAAAATAAACCCAATTATCCTCTGTTTGAAAATTACTTATAATCGTATGATTCGGATTGACAATTACGCCGTTGATGCTGTTATCATTCATTCCAATGTAGTGAATAGCCATTGAGTCATTGACAAAATACATCACGTCATCAACGGTTTGAAATTCGGTAATCCGCATATACTTTGCGTTTAGAGAGGAGTTATCAAGTTCTATATGATTTGTCGGTTTATCTGCACAACCTGAAATCATACCGGAAAATAACGTGATCATAAAAATTATTCCGATGACTTTCGAAAATACTTTTGGCATAAGTTCTCCTTTAGTATTATGTTGATATCATTACGGCCAATTATGTCAATTATAAACAAATGATGTGATTTCAACAAGAATAGATGATTTATTCGTATGTGTTATGTTCACATCAAGGCGACTGCTATCGGCCACCATTCGTGTTTTGCCTTGCGTTTACGCCCAATAACAACGTGCTTTTGGGCTGGTTGAAACAAGGCGTGTTGTATTATTTTACGAAAATGTAAATATTTAACCTGCTCTTTGGAATCGGTACGGAATTACATTAAGATAATGATATCATCACAATTCTGTTAAGAAATTTGAAAGAGAAGTTTGAACGACGCCTGTAATTACCGAGGGTCAGACAGGAGGTACGAATGAATTTAAAACGATGGATTCCCTTGCTGGCCGCAGCGACCGCAGCGATTGTTCTATTCGGCTGCGCACAGCCTCAGACAGGGGTAACTGAGCCGGAAAACGATGCGACGGCAGTTGCGCCGACGGAATACGAAGTATCAGCGAATCCGCCGCAGGAACAGGCGGAGGAGGAAACATCCGTTGAGCCGGACGGGCAGGGCGTAATCAACTTCACGATCGTATTGCATCTGGAAGGTTGGAAGGACGGCAGCGACGAGCAGAGATTCCGCCGCCATGCCGCGCTGCTGCGCGAATACGCGGACCTGTTTGAAAAATACGGCGCAACGATGACGCTCGAATCCAAGGAGATCATCGACGGATGCATCAACTGGAACGACAACGTGCTGCTCGAGATGCAGCAAAGAGGTCACGCGGTTTGCATACACGCGGATGCGGGCGGAGAAAAAAGCGCGACGGTGCGCAGCATCGCGCGCACGCTCGACGAAATGAAGACCAAACTCGCCATTCTCGGCATCGACGCGACGTCGGCGTCGGGCGTGTGTTCCAAAGCGGACTGGGTAGAAGCCTGCCGCATCAGCGGAATCGACACCGTCTCCTGCATGGTCGTATACGGGCTCTGGTCGCTCGACCCCTCGTTGAGACCACCCGAATTCGAGCCGTACGAAACCCCCTCGGCGGGCCACGGGCCATATCCGTTCCTGCTGGAAGACCGCGTGCGTCCCTGGCTGATGGGAAGCGGCTATGACTGGACCGTTCCCGACCCGGACGGCGACGTGCTGCTGATCCCGACCGGGTTGAGCCTCAACGGAGCGGTTGAGGAGCTTGCCGGGGAGCGCGTGCTGCAGTCGGAGTTCGAGCGTGAGGACATCGGCGCCTGGCGCGAGGCGCTGCCGCGCATCGTCGCAGCGAGCGACAGCGGGTCGGTCAACACGTTTTATGCGGTGTGGTCGTTCGGCGGAACTGTTGATATGACATTGCTGGAAGACTGGCTGATTTTGATCGACGAGTATGTGCAGGCCGGGAGTCTGCGCTGGAGCACGATTCCGGAAATGGCGCGGCTGTACCGCGCGTCTTTGGAGAGTTAAGTTACAAAACAAATGCCGCCTTTGGGCGGCTTTTTAATTTGCGTCTTCGTCGTCCTGCAGTTTTCCGTTTGTTCCATGCGTTGCCGCGGCGGCGCATGCGGCGTAAATCTGCCCGGCGTCGGCGGCTTTCAGCGCGGATGCGCAGGCGAGCAGCGTGCTGTGCGTGGTCGTCACGTCGTCGACGAGCAGGATATTCAGCCCCTTTGCTTCGGGGGTTGCCAAAAACGCCTTTGCGACGTTCTTTGCCCGTTCGAACTCGCCGAGCGTAGTCTGCGAGCGCGTGAACCGTACGCGCCGCAGCAATCTGGCATCAAGCCTCAGATGCAGCCGCCGGCAGAGCGCCGCGGCGATCAGTTCGCTCTGATTATAGGATCGGAGCCATTTTTTAAATGGATGGAGCGGAACGGGTACGATGCGGTCGATCTTCCATTCGGGCGGGATATCGATCGCATCCGCGAAAAAAGGCGCCAGGCGCGCCTGATTGCGGTACTTCAGCGCGCGGATGCCTTCGCGCGCGCCGCCTTCATATCGATAGGCCGCCGTGATGCCGCAAAGCGGATCGGGGCATGCCAGCGCAAGGTCGGAAACGAGCGAGCCGCGGCATGATGCGCACAGATTGCCATCGTCGAGCCGTGTTTCGCGCCCGCAGAGCGCGCAGGCGACGTTTTGCGGGTAGAGCGCGTCGAGCAGCGCATGTATCAGGGCGCGCATCGCCTTGCCGCTCATACGCCGCCGAGCGCTTTCAATTCGCTGAGCCTGTTGCGCAGCGCGGTATACCGCCGGTCGGTGCGGTTGTTGTTGACCATGCTCATGAGCGCGTCTCGGCGGCCGATGCACACGACCTGCTTCTTTGCGCGCGTGACCGCCGTATAGAGCAGGTTTCGCGTCATCATCTGCGACGCCGCGCCGAACATCGGCAGGATGACCACAGGAAACTCGCTGCCCTGGCTTTTGTGGATGGAGATGCAGTACGCAAGCTCCAGCTCTTCGATGTGTGTGTAGTCGAACACCGCGAGGCGGTTGTCGTCGAAGATCACGCTCAGGCAGCGGTCTTCCTCGCGAATCTGGTAAATCGTGCCGAGATCGCCGTTAAACGCGCCCGTGCCGTCCTCCGAAGCGCCGCTTGGCAGGCGGCGTTTCCACTCGATCTTATAGTTGTTCTTCATCTGCATAATCCGGTCGCCTTCGCGGAAGACGGTGTCCCCGCTGATGTGTTCGCGCTTGTGCGGCGCGGGCGGGTTGAGGGCGGTCTGCAGCTTTGCGTTGATGTTCCATACGCCGAGTACTCCCTTCTTCATTGGCGCGAGCACCTGAACGTCGAGCAGCGGTTCGCTGGTTGCGAGCACGCCGCGCGGATGCGTGCAAAGATGCAGGATGCGTTCGAGTATGCGATCCTGCGACGCGACGTCCTCAAACAGAAAATCGCTTTCCGGCACGTCGAGCAGGGGCGCAAAACCGGAATTGATGCGGTGCGCGTTGGTTACGATCATGCTCGACTGCGCCTGCCGGAAGATCTCGTCGAGGCGCACGACGCGCACGGTTTCGCTGGCGATGATGTCACGGAGCACGTCCCCCGCGCCGACGGAGGGAAGCTGGTCCGCGTCGCCTACCATGATCAGCCGCGTGCCGGTCGTGACGGCTTTGAGAAGCGCGTTCATGAGAGCCACGTCCACCATGGACATCTCGTCAACGATGACCATATCGCAGTAGAGCGGGTCGTCCGCGCCGCGCTGGAACCCTTCGCCGGGTACGTACTCCAACAGGCGGTGGATGGTCTTGGCCTCGTGCCCCGTTGCGTCGTTCATGCGCTTGGCCGCGCGGCCCGTAGGGGCGGTGAGCGCCACCTCGAGCCCCATGTCCTCTATCATGGCCGTGATGAAGCGTATAATGGTCGTCTTGCCCGTGCCGGGGCCGCCGGTGATGACCAGCGCGCCTTCGTTCAGCGCGGCGAGCACCGCGCCGCGCTGCTGCGCGGAGAGGTCTAGCTTTTGCGCGGACTGTGCCGCTGCGAAGTCGAAGAACGGGTTTTCGACCGGCTTTTGCGCAAGGCGCAGAAGCTTTTCGGCGATGTTAGACTCGATACGGTCGAAGTACGGCAGAAACACCGCCTGCGTTTCGCCGACGTACTGCTGCACCGCCTCGCCGTGCGAAACCAGCGTGTCGAGCGTGTCGGTCAGCCGGTCTTCCGGCGCGCCGAGCAGCTTGCCCGCGTAGTTGAGCAGGGAAGGCTTGGGCAGGTAGGTGTGACCGTATTCATTCGCCGCCGTGGATAACGCGTAGAGAAGCCCCGCGCGGAGGCGCGATTCCGAATCGAAGGAAAATCCCGATACGTTCCGCGCGATTTTATCCGCCGTCACGAAGCCGATGCCGTCTACGTCGCGAATGATCTGATACGGGTCTTCCTCAATGCGGGCCAGGCAAAGTTCGCCGTAGATCTTGTAGAGCTTGTACGCCTGATTCACCGTGATGCCGTACGGTTCCAGCGCGAGCAGAATATCGCGCATCATGCGGTTCTCCGTATAGCTCGCGATGATCATATCCCGCTTCTTCGGCCCGATGCCGGGTATTTCGGAAAGGCGAAGCGGGTCTTCGTCCAGTATGCGCAGGGTGTCCATGCCGAACGCGGCGACGATCGCGCGCGCGGTCGAAGGGCCGACGCCACGGATCAGCCCGCTGCCGAGATACGTCTCGATGGCGGAGAGCGACGCGGGGGCGAGGGTCTGATAGGAGACCGCTTTAAACTGGCTTCCGTATTTCGGGTGCGAGTCGTAATCTCCCGTCAGCTCCAGCCGTTCGCCGGCGTTCGCAAGCGGCAGCGAACCGACGACGGTGAGCCGCTCCCCTCCGTCGAGGGTGAGCTCCAGCACCGTCCAGCCGTTTTCGGCGTTACGGAAGATGATGGAGTTGACCACGCCGGTGATTTCAGTCATATTTGATCCTTGCTTTCGGCTTTTGCAATAAAAATCGTTCAGATAACAACCACCCCCGCAGGGAAGCGGGGGCAGATCAGGTGATTTTTAAAAGTCCAGTTTAGATTCGATATAAGATTCAAGTTCGCTGATCGGGATGCGCACCTGTTCCATCGTGTCGCGCTCGCGCACGGTCACGCAGCCGTCCGCCTCGGTATCGAAGTCCACGGTGACGCAGTAAGGGGTGCCGATTTCGTCTTCGCGGCGGTAGCGCTTGCCGATGGAACCCGTCTCGTCGAAGTCAATCATGAACTTTTTCGAGAGTGTTTTGTAGACGGACTGCGCCTGCTCGGAGAGTTTTTTACTCAGCGGCAGCACGGCGCATTTATACGGCGCGAGCGCGGGGTGCAGGTGCAGCACGGTGCGTTTATCCCCGCCTTCGAGTTCCTGTTCGTCATAGGCGTTGCACAAAAACGCAAGGGCGATGCGGTCCGCGCCAAGCGACGGTTCCACGCAGTACGGGATGAATTTTTCGTTTGTGAACGGATCGAGATACTCGAAGTTCTCGCCGCTGTGGTCGGCGTGGCTCTTGAGGTCGAAGTCCGTTCGGTCCGCGATGCCCCACAGTTCGCCCCAGCCGAACGGGAAGAGAAACTCAATGTCCGTCGTTCCTTTGCTGTAGTGAGACAGCTCCTCCTTTGCGTGTTCGCGCAGGCGGACGTTCTCGCCCTGCATACCGAGCGAGAGCAGGAATTTGTGGCAGTAATCTTTCCAATAGATATACCACTCCAGGTCGGTGCCCGGCGCGCAGAAAAACTCCAGCTCCATCTGCTCGAATTCGCGGATGCGGAAGATAAAGTTGCCCGGCGTAATTTCGTTGCGGAAGGATTTACCGATCTGCGCGATGCCGAACGGCAGCTTTCTGCGCGTGGTGCGCAGAACGTTTTTAAAGTTGACGAAGATGCCCTGCGCGGTTTCGGGACGCAGGTACAGTTCCGAAGCGGAATCTTCCGTCACGCCCTGAAAGGTCTTGAACATCAGGTTGAACTTGCGGATACCCGTAAAATCGGTTTTCCCGCATTCCGGGCAGGCGATGCCTTTTTCTTTGATAAACGCTTCCATCTCGGCGTTGGACATGCCGTCGGGGCGTAAGTCGGAAAGGCCGTTTTCGAGAGCATAGTCCTCGATCAGCTTGTCCGCGCGGAAGCGCGCGCGGCAGCTCTTGCAATCCATCAGCGGGTCTGAAAATCCGCCGACATGGCCGCTGGCCACCCAGGTTTCGGGATTCATGAGGATCGCCGCGTCCATGCCGACGTTGTAGGGCGATTCCTGCACGAACTTCTTCCACCAGGCGCGTTTGATGTTGTTTTTAAACTCCACGCCCAGCGGGCCGTAGTCCCAGCTGTTGGCGAGCCCGCCGTAGATCTCGCTGCCGGGGTAGACAAAGCCGCGCCCCTTGCAGAGCGAGACGATTTGATCCATCGTATACCAGGAAGGTTTTTGCGTTTGAGCGGCCATGTTTTTCGTTGCTCCTTCATCGTCAGTCAACGGATATTATCGCAGGAAAACCGAGCGTTTGTCAAGGAGCGGAGAACGGCGTACGCGGATAAAAACGGACTGCGCAGCAGGATACGAAAAGAAGGAATCGAGCGTCTGTGGTCGAATCAATATGTTAGCGCGAAGAAAGGCCGGCATGCGGCCGAGCCCGTATCTGTGACAAAGTCATCGCGGAAGGCATCGTTCCATGTTACTATTATGATATCAATCAAGGAGGTAACGTCCATGAACACCTATCGGCTGAAAATCGACGGTATGGGATGCGAGCACTGCGTGAAAAAAGTGGCCAAGATTCTCAAAGAGTCCGGTTTCGAAGTCGTATCCGTAGAAATTGGAGACGCCAGGATCAAATCGGAGATGACGCCCGCCACATTGTTAAAAACCGCGGGGGTCGTTTTGGAGGACGAAGGATATATGCTGACTACGGTGCTTGCCGGCTGACCGGCTGCGGAGGTTAAAAAACGGAACGGATTGAAAAAAGTAACGACTTGCATTCCGGCCACGTTGTGGCCGGAATGTCCGGCGGCGTGGACAGCGCCGTCGCGGCGCTCCTGCTCAAGCGGCAGGGGCGCGACGTCGTGGGCGTATTCATGAAAAACTGGGAGGAAGACGACCCGGATACCGGCGTATGTTCCGCCGCGGACGATTACGAGGACGTCAAGCGCGTCTGCGCCGCGATCGGGATTCCTTATTATACGGTCAACTTTGCGCAAGAATACCGAGACCGCGTATTTTCCTATTTTCTGGACGAGTATGCGCGCGGGCGCACGCCGAACCCGGACGTGCTCTGCAACTGCGAAATCAAATTTCGCGCGTTTCTCGATTTCGCGGTGTCGACCGGCGCAGACGCGCTGGCCACCGGGCACTACGCAAGGCTGGACAAAACGGACGGCGTCAAGCTGCTGCGCGCGCGGGATAAAGGCAAGGATCAGACGTATTTTCTGTCCGGGCTGACGCAGGCGCAACTGAAAAACGCAGAATTTCCAATCGGCGGTCTGCAAAAAAGCGAGGTGCGCGCCCTTGCGGCCGAAGCTGGGCTTGGCAACGCCGCGAAGAAGGATTCCACGGGCATCTGCTTCATCGGCGAGCGAAACTTCAAAGAATTTTTGATGCGGTATCTGCCCGCGCAGCCGGGGGATATGGTAGACGAAACGGGCAAGGTCGTCGGCAGGCACGACGGGCTGATGTATTACACGCTCGGCCAGCGCAAAGGCCTCGGCATCGGCGGGCGGAGCGACGGCAGCGGCGAAAGCTGGTTTGTCATAGGCAAGGATGTAACGCGCAATCTTCTGATCGTGCAGCAGGGCGAGCACGACGAGCTCTTCTCGCTCTCGCTCGACGCAGAGAAGATCAACTGGATCGCGGGTAACGCGCCTGAGAAGAGCTTTGCCTGCACCGCGAAGTTTCGTTACCGTCAGCCGGATCAAGGCGTGCGGGTGACGCTTGACGGCGAAGGCGCGCACGTATCGTTCGATGCGCCCCAGCGGGCGGTCACGCCTGGGCAGTGGGTCGTGTTCTACCGCGGGGATGAGTGCCTCGGCGGCGGGCCGATCGACCGCGTGGAACCGAATAAAAGAATCAATGTCTGACGAAACAGCTTTCTTTTCAACGCCGGAACGACCGGCGTTTTTCATGCGCGGGATAGTTGCAGTAAAGACACAATACGCATCTGTAAACGGTTTGCAATTTAAAGAATAGTTACTTATAATTATTTTGTATGCAAAATCAAAATCGAAGCATTCACCCGCGCGGCCGGCTGCAATGCGCAATCGATTTGCTGTCCGGTTCGCGTATCGTGGCGGACGTCGGCTGCGACCATGGACGGCTTGGATGCGCGCTGATTCAACAGAACGCGGCCGAGCGCTGCATCGCCATAGATATAAGCGCGCCTTCGCTGAAGAAGGCGGAGCGCCTCGCGCGGCAGATCGGCGTGGAGGATTGCGTTGAAACCCGCCTCGGAGACGGACTGAACCCGCTCTCGCCCGGCGAAGCGGACGCGATCGCCGTCCTCGGCATGGGCGGTACGCTGATGACGCGGATTCTGGATGTACACCCGCCGCTGATGGGCGCGCAAAAATGCGTGTTGCAGCCTATGCGCGCGGCGGAGGACATACGGCGCTGGCTGTATGAGCGCCGCTATCATGTGCTGGAAGACCGCGTGGTGACGGACGCCGGACGTTACTATCAGGTTTTTTCGATCGGCCGACCGCAAGAAGCGGCGCAGCCGCTGCCGAAAGGGTGGCCGGAGGATTGTTTCCTGCTTGGGTATACCGCGTTTTTGAAACGCGAACCGCTGCTCAGGCCGCTTGCCGAACGCATGCTTGCCACGACCAATCGAAAGAGAAGAACGCAGCGCGCGCCCGCGTTGGACTTGCAGGCGGCACAGCTGGAACAGATTTTGAGAAACTGGGAGAACGCGCGATGAAATTGACTGAATTTACAGCCGCCATGGAACGCATCGCCCCACGGGAACTTGCGCTTGATTTTGATAACCCCGGACTTTTAATCGAGCCGGACCATGACGAAATCAAACGCGTGCTGGTCGCGCTGGACTGCACGAAGGCGGTCGCCGGGGAAGCGGCCGAATGGGGCGCCGACCTCGTGTTGACGCATCATCCGCTGTTTTTTCATCCCGTTTCGCATATGGCGTACAGCGACCCGGCGACGGCGTCGGCTTGTACGCTGCTGCGGCACGGTATTGGCCTTTTTGCCGCGCACACCAATCTCGACGCGGCGCACGGCGGGGTCAATGATACGCTCTGCGCGCTGTTCGGCATTCAAGACGCGACCCCGTTCGACGAAGGCGTTGGCAGAGTCGGCACGCTGGGGAACGCGGTTACGTTGGGCGCGTTCGCCCGAAGGGCGGAGGAACTGCTCGGCGCGAAAGCGAGCGTCGCGGGTAATCCCGACGCGCTTATAAGGCGCGTTGCGGTGCTCGGCGGCAGCGGTTCAAGCGGAATACAAACTGCGGCGGCGGAGCATGCGGACGTGCTGCTCACCGGAGAAGTCAAGCATTCGGACGCGATCGACGCGAACACGATTGGGCTGAATCTGATCGTCGCGGGGCACTACGAAACGGAACGCATTGTTTTGAATCCGCTGCTAAAGCGTTTACAGAACGAATGTTTTACGGTACAATATCAGTTATCGCGCGCGGACGGGAGTCCGTTCGTGCGCCTTTGAGGAGGAAACGCAATGAAGAAAATGGATGCGTTATGGGCCTATCAGGAAGCGGAACTTGCGAAGAACGCCGTAGAGGTGGAAATCCGCAGTACGCCGGCGAGACAAAAGCTTGTCAGACTGCATAAGCAGCTGAAAGGCCAACAGGCTGTCATCGCAAAACTGTCCGAGGACATTGCAGCATATGAACAAAAACTGGGTAAAATAACCGATCAGGTGGAGAAGCTTGAGGAACGGCTGCAGGTAGAGAGCGCGGAGCTCGTCACCATCCGGCAGGACGACGAGAGCACCGCCGAGGAGATGACGGAGCTCAAAGGCGACATCGAGCGGCTCAACCGCGAAGTGCTCCAGGGCGTGCGGGAAGCGAAGGCGCTGCTCGGTGAAATCGAGAAATCGACCGTAGAATACAAGACCACCGTGCGCACCGCCGGAAGGGCGAAGAAAGAATACGACGCGCTGCGCGTCAAGTGCGAGCAGGAGCGCGACGCGCGCGCGGAAGAGATCGCCAAGCACGAGAAAAACATCGAAAAACTCGCCAAATCGGTTGAACCGGCGCATATGGAACGCTACAACAAGGTCAAGCAGCACCACGCGGTGCCGATTGCGAAGATTGTAAACAGCAAGTGCGGCGGTTGCAATATGTCTCTTCCGATGGTGATGCTCAAAAAGATCGCCACAACGGACGGCGTGATCGAATGCGAAAACTGCGGAAGGATTCTCTACTACACCGACGATTAGCGATTTTACCGAATCATACGGAACGGATATTTTGAGTGATATTTTGAGTAAGAAAGGCGACCGCGCCCGCGCAAGCGGGTGAGGAAAGTCCGAGCACCGCAGGGCGGAGTGCCGGGTAACACCCGGCGGAGGCGACTCCAGGGAAAGTGCAACAGAAATAAACCGCCCGATTTTCGGGTAAGGATGGAAAGGCGAGGTAAGAGCTCACCCGCGCTCCGGCGACGGAAGCGCGCTGTAAACCCCACTCGGTGCAAGATTGGAATGGGAGCATTGAATAGCGGCCCGCTACGCTCCCGGGAATCGCAAGAGCCTCTCGGCGACGATTGGCCTCAGATAGATGGTCGCACGCGACAGAACTCGGCTTATTTCTTACTCAAAATTTTCATTCGTTCGGGAACAGAGGAATCTCTCGCTCATTTATAAATGGTTCGGAAGATGGTCGCACTTGACAGAACTCGGCTTATTTCTTACTCAAATTTAATTTTACCCGCAGACAGCGGGACGGGATATTGGGAGAAGGGCATGGAAACTACGACAACGAAAAAAAAAGACGCTGTACTCAGCGGTATCCAGCCGACGAGCGTACTGACCATCGGCAACTATTTCGGCGCGCTGAAGAATTACGTCGCCATGCAGGACGACTTTGACGCGCACTACATGGTCGCAAACCTGCACGCGCAGACGGTGCGTATGGATCCGACCCAACTCCGGCGGCGCAGCATCGAGACCTTCACGCTGTTTCTGGCCGCGGGCATCGATCCGCACCGTTCGACGGTCTTTGTACAGAGCCATGTGCCGGAGCATACGCAGCTGACCTGGGCGCTGATGTGCAGCGCTTATATGGGCGAGCTTTCGCGCATGACGCAGTTTAAGGAGAAGAGCGCGAAAAACGCGGAGAACATCAACGCCGGGCTGTTCACCTATCCCGTGCTCATGGCGGCGGACATCCTGATCTATCAGGCCAAGTACATCCCCGTCGGCGCGGATCAGAAGCAGCACGTCGAGCTCACGCGCGACATCGCCATTCGCTTCAACAACATGTACGGCGAAACGTTCGTGGTGCCGGAGGCGTATATCCCGAAGATCGGCGCGCGCATCATGAGCCTGCAGGACCCCGAAAGCAAGATGAGCAAGTCGGATCCCAACCCGAACGGGTACATCCGCATCCTCGACGAACCGGACGATATCGTGCGAAAACTCAAGCGCGCGGTCACGGACAGCGAGGGGGAGATCACGGCAAACCCCGAACGCGCGGGCGTATACAACCTGCTGACGATCTATTCCGCCTGCACCAATGCCGGAATAGAAGAATCGGCCGCGCATTTTGCGGGCAAGGGGTACGGCGAACTCAAAAGCGACGTAGCGGAAGCGGTTGTGGAAACGCTCAGGCCAATCCGCACCGAGTACGCGCGCCTGCTGGCGGACAAGGCATACCTGACCGAGACGATGAAGCTCGGCGCGGAGCGCGCGTCGGCGACCGCGCGCAAAACCGTGCGCAAGGTCTACCACAAGATGGGGTTCGATTCGTTTCAGGCATAAACACTGCGACAAAAAAGCGACGGAAGGGATTCCGCCGCTTTTCTTTTGAAAGGAAGCTATGCTCAAAAAAGAATCTTTTGCCGCGCTCAAAAGGCGCGCGCTGGAATTTGATCATTCGTCGTTTGAATATCTGGAGTATGAGAGTGCCGCGTCATATGAGCCGATCGCCGGCTCGTACTCGTTGATCCTGCTTTCAGGCGTCAAGCCGGAGGCGGGTATACGCGAGCTGCACTGGGCGGCGAACGAACCGGAAGGCGTGATCGCGGCGGCAAAATCAGGCGGAGTGGAAACGCTGGTGACGTTCGTGCCGGAGGAATGGAAAACGCGTTTTCTCGAAGATGGCTTTTCGGAGTTTGGCATATTGCGCGAGTACTGGATCCATGATTTATGCGGGCCGCGCATGATAAAAACCACCTGCAGGCCGATCTTGCCGGACGAGTGCGCCGAGGCGGCGCGCATCACGCGCGAGTGCCGCTTTCAAAGCCGCGAGTTCTACGGAGAGACGAAGGAAAGCGCAGAAGCGTGGCTTGGCGGCGGAGAGCCGAATGCGGCAGCGGTCGGCTTGCAGCATCCGGCCATACTCGCCTGCTTTGACGGCGGAAAAATGGCGGGTGCGGCCTTCACCGGCATATACGGCTATGAGGGCACAAGCGGTCCGATCGTCTGGGTGCGGGAGCTTGCGGTCAGGCCTGCCTATCAGGGGCGCGGCTACGGCAGGGCTTTATTGGAGAGCGTGCTTCAATATGGCGTTGACCGCGGCGCGAAGAATGCGTTTCTGATGGCGGACGACTGCAACAGCGGCGCCGTTCAACTGTATCGGAGCGTAGGCTTTGAACCGAGCGAGGACGACGTGCAGATCGATCTTGTATACAAACCTTAACGGAACGATACCAAAAAACGCCGCTCCCGAACAAGGGGAGCGGCGTTTTGCATGCGCGACTTAAGTTATGCCAGCAGTTTTTCGAGCGCGGCGAGTTTGACGCAGACACAGAAGACCTCCATGGCCTGCTTTACCTCCGCCAGAGGCGGATAGGACGGTGCGATGCGCAGGTTCGTGTCCTCGGGGTCTACGCCGCCTGGATAGGTCGCACCCGCGCCGGTGAGCGCCACGCCGACGTCCTTGCAGAGCGTGACCACGCGCTTTGCCGTGCCAGGCATGAGGTTGATACTTACGAAATAGCCGCCTTTGGGACGGTGCCAGCTTGCGATGTCGAGCGGGTCAATCTCTTTTATCAGCGCGTCGCAGACAAGGTCGAACTTCGGTTTCATGATGGCCGCGTGCTTTTTCATGTGTGCGAGCGTGTGTTCGCGGTCTTTGAGGAAGCGCACGTGCATGAGCTCGTTGACCTTGTTCGGACCGATGGTCTGAAACTTCATGAGCGAAAGGATATATTTGATGTTGTCGACGCTGGACGCCATACAGGAAACGCCCGCGCCCGCATACGTGACCTTGCTCGTGGAGGCGAATTCGTACACGAGGTCGGGGTTGCCCGCCTTGCGGCAGAGGCCGACGATATCGGGGAAAGCAGGCTCTTCGCCGTCGAATCCGTGAACGACGTAGGCGTTGTCCCACATGATCGCGAAATCCGGCGCGGCGGGTTTCAGCGCGGCGATGCGCTCGCAGGTCTTCAGCGGGAAGACGTACCCGTCGGGATTGCTGTATTTCGGCACGCACCACATACCCTTGACGGTGGGGTCTTTGACCAGTTCTTCGACCAGCGCCATGTCAGGCCCGGTTTCGCCGAGGGGAACGGGCACGAGTTCCATGCCGAAGGATTTGCTCGCGTTGAAGTGCCGGTCGTAACCGGGGAAGGGGCAGAGGAATTTCAGCTTTTCCTCTTTCGCCCAGGGGCGGACGCTGTTCTTCAGGCCGTGCGTATACGCTTTTGCGATGAGATCGTACATGAGGTTCAGGCTGGCGTTGCCGCCGATGATGACCTCTTCGGGCTGGCAGGCGAGGATGTCCGCAAAAAGCTTGCGGCAGGCGGGCAGACCCGCCAGCTCGCCGTAATTGCGCGCGTCCACGCCGTCCGCGGTGAAATCGCCGTCGTCCAGCGTGCGGAACATTCCGTCCGAAAGCGCGAGCTGCGCGGTCTCGGGTTTGCCGCGGGTGAGGTTGAGGTTGAGTTTGTATCCGCGCAGGGCATCGTAATCGCCCTGCACGCGGGCAAGTTCCGATTGAAGGGCCGCAGTGTCCAAATCCGAATAGCGCATGATGATGGTTCCTTTCGTCCGGGTATCAATCCGCCCGCACGCATTTTTTCATCCGCGGGCGTCAAAGATGATTTGTTTTCTATGCTACGATATTTTAAAATAAATTTCAATCCCAAAATTATTTGATTTTCAATTTGATTCATGATATTCTCGAAAAAGCAATCATAAGGGGTGATGCCGTTCGACTGACCGGATGCCGTAAATCGCAGGCATGGGTTCGCCGGAAAAGAGTGGATAAAATCAAATCGAAGGGGACAATACCGCTGCGTGGCAGCCTGGTTTTTGTACCCGTCGGATCGTTGGTTTTATGTTACTCTGACGCGTAACCTGTCGGGATATGACCGCGGAGTAAAACCCCGCGGATTTTTTATTCCGCAGACCGCCTGAACAAGAAAGGGGACCCTAATGTTTGAACAATTGGAACAATATCTGAAACTGCCGCGGCTCTACGAACCCGGTGAATTCATGTTCTGGAAGGATGATTACATCTCCCGCAAGCTGCTGGAGGTGCATCTCGACCCGAACGTCGATCTGGCCAGCAGGAAACCGGAGTTTATCGACCGCTCTGTGGACTGGATCGCAAAAACGGCGCCGACGGCGCGCTATACGCGGATGCTGGATATCGGCTGCGGGCCGGGGCTGTATGCCGAGCGGTTCGCCGCAAAAGGATATGCGGTGACGGGCGTCGATTTTTCGGAACACTCGATCGCGTACGCGCGGGGCGAAACAATAAAGCGCGGCATCGGGATTGCGTATGTCTGCGAAGACTACCTGAAGATGTCAATTCCGGGCGAATTTGACATCGCCGTGATGATCTACTGCGACTACGGCGCGCTCTCGACTAAGGACCGCGCTTCGATCATGCGGCATGCGTTCGAGAGGCTGCGCCCGGGCGGAAAATTCCTGCTGGACGTGTGTTCGCTGCGGCAGTACGACGCGTTTTCGGAAGGCCGGACCTGGGAAGTGCAGGAAGGCGGGTTCTGGAGCGAACAGCGGTGCTACTGCCTGCACAACGATAAAAAATACCCGGAACATACGACCCTGAATCAGACGCTGGTCATCACGAAGAACGAAACCCGGCTCAGCAATATCTGGACGCACTGCTTTTCAAAAGAAGAGTTGGCTGCGGAAGCGGAAGCAGCCGGCTTTCACACAACGGGCGTTTTCGAAAACGTTGCGGGCGACACGTATTCGGATGACGGAATGACAATTGCAATCATGCTGCAAAAGTAGCGCATAGCGACAAAAAAATCCTGCCGGGAACGGCAGGATTTTTTGTGTCTAAGCTGCAAACCGGAAGAACCGATTGATAAACACGGTTACGCTTTTCCAAGGCGCTTCTTCATCGTTTTTTCGACGGCGTTGAGTATGTTCTCATATCCCGTGCAGCGGCAGAGGTTGCCGCTGAGCTGTTTTCTGAGCTCTTCGCGCGTGTATTCCACGCCGGAATCGAGAACGCGTACCGCAGCCATGATAAAACCCGGCGTGCAGAAGCCGCATTGTACTGCAGCTTCGTCCACAAACGCCTGCTGGATGTCGCTCAGCTCGCCGTCCGGGCCGAGCAGGCCTTCGAGCGTGCGGATGCGCTTGCCTTCCGCCCAGATCGCAAGATAGATGCAGGAGTTGTAGCATTCGCCGTCTATGATGACGGTGCATGCGCCGCATTCGCCCACCTCGCAGCCTTTTTTGACGGAGGTCAGGCTATAGTCGTTTCGGAGCATATCCGTTAAAGAGGCGCGAACGTCCACGAGGGATTCCACGTCCTTGCCGTTGATGTTGCAGCGGATCAGTTTCTTCTCCATTAAAACACACCTCCTGCGCGCTCGATTGCGGCCCGTAAACCGCGACGTACGGTCTCGCTGATGATCTGCCGCCTGAAGTCCGCGCTTGCGCGCCAGCTCGTGCGCGGGTTCACGTCGTTGAGCACCTGTTCCCCGGCGAGCGCGATCGTATCCTCGGAGACGGGTTGGCCGCTCAGCGCCGCTTCGGCGGTTCGTGCACGCGTGGGAACGGGGCCCGCTACGCCGTATGCGATGCGTGCGCGCGCGATCGTCTTTTTGTCCGCGCCGAGCACGACGTTGACCGAACAGCCGATGGTTGCGATGTCCATTGCGTTTCGCATTGCGTATTTAAAATAATAACCGAAACAGTTCTCGTAACTCTCTTTCGGGATCAGGATCGCTGTTAAAAGCTCGCCTTTTTCAAGCGCGACCTTGCCGGGGCCTTTGTAAAAGTCGTGGATGCTCATGCTGCGAACGCCGCCTGCGCCGGTGATTTCAAGCACGGCGTCGTAGGCTACCTGCGTGCTCGCGGTGTCCGCGCTGGTCACGCCGTTGCAGATGTTGCCGCCGAGGGTGCCGATGTTTCGAAGCTGCGGGCCGCCAACGGTGTCGGCCGATTCGCCGAGCACGGGCATATGCTGTTGCAGCAGGGGGCTGGCCGTCGCGTGCGAAAAGCTGGTCAGTGGCCCGATGCGCAGCGTACCGTCGGGATCCATACTCACCCCGCGCAGCTCGTCGAGCTTGTAGATGCTGATGAGTTCCGCGCCTGCGAGTTTGCCTTCTCGCATCTTGATGAGCACGTCGCTGCCTCCGGCGATCAGAACGGCGTCTGGATGTTCCTGCATGAGCCGGACGGCGTTGGCGACGCTCGTCGCTTCGTATAGAGCGGAAAAATCGTACATGGTCGTCAACTCCTTCCTTACAGTAAGCCTTCTTCTTTAAATTGTTTAAACAGGATGTGCGGCGTCATGGGCGTTTGGTTGAACGCCACGCCGGTGGCGTTGAGAATCGCGTTGCGGATGGCGGGGGCGCCTGGGCAGGTCGGCGGTTCGCCGAGCGCCTTGGTGCCGAACGGGCTCGTGGGCTCGAAGTTCTCTACGAACTCCGCCTTGAGATCCGGGTGGTCCATTGTCGTGCAGAGCTTGTAGTCGAGCAGGTTGTTGTTGAGCGGCCTGCCGGTCTTGGGGTCGAAGAGCAGCTGTTCGCCCATGCCGTAACCGATGGCCATGCTCATGCCTCCGTGCACCTGCGCCTCTGCAAGCTGAGGATTGATCAGCCGCCCGCAGTCGTGCACGTTGATCGTTTTGACGAGCTTGACGCGGCACATCGGGATATCGACCTCGACTTCCGCAAACCCGCAGCCGAAGGAATAGGCGTTGCTCTTGATCTGCGTGGTGCCTTCCGCGCTGAACTGCTCGGCTTGTTCGAGCGAGTAGAGCGCGGTCGTCGCCAGTTCGTCCAGCGGAATAAGCTGCTCCTTCGTTTCTTTTTCTATCACGATCCCGTCCACGAGATCGAGCGTGTCCGCCGGCTTGCCGGTCATATACGCGGCGTATTTGAGCACCTTGTTCTTCAGCTGCGTACCGATGTTGTGGATGGCAAAACCGGCGATGTAGGTCTGGCGGGAGGCGTAGGCGCCCGTGCCGTATGGGGATACGTCCGTATCCTGCGTGGTGAGCACGTGGACTTTCTCGAGCGGAACGCCGACCGTGTCCGCGACCATCTGCGCAAACGCCGTATCCGCGCCCTGGCCGATCTCCGTTTCGCCGATCGAGAACTGGACGGAGCCGTCCTGGTTCATGACCATGCGGCAGCTGGAGGCCTCGAGCGCGATGGGCCAGACGCCGGTGTTGTACCAGAAGATCGCCATGCCGATGCCGCGGCGGACCGGGCCTGTTTGATTGGCGTACTCCTCGTGCTTGCGCTCGTAATCCATGTACGCCTTGCCCTTGGCGATGCACTGGTTGAGCGTGTCGAAGTAATTGACGTTTTTGGAAAAGTCGTCCACATACCCAACGGGCATCATGTTCATCTGACGGAGCTTGAGTGAATCGATGCCGAGCGCTTTCGCCGCGTCTTCCACACTGCTTTCGATGGCGAACGAAACCTGCGGGATGCCGTAGGCGCGCATCGCACCGGCGGCGGGCAGGTTGGTATAGACGGTGTACGCGTCCACCTTGGTCGCCTTGTCGTCAACGTAGATCTGCTTGAACGCGCCGGCGCCTTTGGCGTTGACGCCGTGGCCGTGGCTTGCGTAAGCGCCCTGATTGGAAAAGGCCTCCATGCGCCGGGCGACGAAGCGCCCGTCCTTTCTAGCATAGGTGACGATATGGTAACGGATGGCGTGGCGAACGCGGTTGCTCACGAATGTCTCCTCGCGGCTCACATCCAGTTTGACGAGCCTGCCGTTCGTCTGCTGGCTGCAATAGCCGCAGAGAGGCTCGTAGAGAGCGTCCTGCTTGTTGCCGAATCCGCCGCCGATATATGGCTTGATCAGACGAACCTGACCCCACGGCAGGCCGAGCGCCTGCCCGCAGATGCGGCGCACAATATGCGGAATCTGCGTGCTCGATACGATCACCATCTTGCCGAACTGTTCCTCGGCGTAGCAGATGTGGTTTTCGATGTGGCAGTGCTGCACGACGGGCGTGTCGTACCAGCCCTCGATTTTGACGAGGCCCGGCTCTTTGATCGCTTCTTCGTAATCGCCGACCTCGTAACCCGTATGTGCGAGGATGTTGTTTTTAAAATCCTCGTGCAGCTGCGGCGCGCTGTCCTGCATGGCTTCCTGCACGTCCAGCACGAAGGGGTATTCTTCATACTCCACCTTCAGCGCGCGCACGCCCTGCGCGGCGGCGACTTCGTCCTCGGCGATGACCGCGGCCACGTCGTCGCCGTAGTAGCGCACATGTCGGTTGAGCAGCATGCGGTCGGCGACGTCCTGATGGTGCGGGTCGGTCGACCAGGGATGCCCGGCGGTGGGGAACGGACGGTTCGGCACGTCGAAGCAGGTGAGTATCTTCACCACGCCGGGAATTTTTTGCGCTTCGCTCGTGTCGACGGACTTCACCATGCCGTGGGCGATGGTCGAATGGCAGATTTTGACGATCAGCGCGCTCCTGTCGGCAAGGTCGTCCGTGTAACGGGCGCGCCCTGTCACTTTGTCAACCGCGTCTACGCGTTTGACGCTTTTTCCAATTACCATAGCTTCCTCCTGAAATTTTGAAAACGCGGGACAAATGATTGCTGCCGCGGGTGATATTGCCAACGGGATCGGATGCCGCGCCGGATGCGCACAAACACCCATAATTATCATACTACCGGTGCTGCGCGATGAAACGGGTTTCATCAAAACGCTACCGGAATATCACAATATAAACAACATATATAGCCTGCTGGTTTATTTTACAAGGCGCCGTCCGTTAAGGATTCGCCTTGTTGAAGAATTCCATATTCCTTACGTCGAACAGCCCCATATCCGTCAGCCGTACGTCCGGGATGACAGGCAGCGCGATGAACGAGAGCGTGATAAACGGGTCGCTGTCCGTGCGGATGCCGAGCGCTTCCGCGGCGGCGAGCAGTTCGCGCTGGTGGCTGAGGATATTTTCCAGCGGCGCGTCGCTCATAAGCCCCGCGACGGAGAGCACGAGCTTTGCGAGGATGTCGCCGTTTCGCACCACCACGTAACCGCCTCCGCACTCTTCGAGCGCGTCGATGGCCGCGAGCATGTCTCTATCGTTGTCGCCCGCGACGATGAGGTTGTGCGAGTCGTGCCCGACCGTGGTGGCGATTGCGCCGTTCTGGATATTCAATCCCCGCAGGATACCGAGGCCGACGCGTCCGGACGCGTGATGCCGCTCGAGCACGGCCAGCTTCGTCAAACCGTTTTTAGGTACGAAGAAACCGTTTTCGGCGTACACTTCCTCTACATCCAGCTCGGTGAGAAGCTCTTTGGGAACCAGGCGGATGATGTTTGCTTTGCCGGAGACCGGCAGTTTCAGCACGTCCGGCTTACGCGGGGCGAGATGTACGCTGTTGTAGATCTTCGGGTCGGGCTTGATGTGGGTGTCCATGCTCGGCTCGAACACCTTGCCGTCGGTGATGACGAACTGCGGGTTGAAATCTGTCAGATTGTCGAACAGCACGAAATCCGCCCGGTACCCCGGCGCGACGGCGCCGTAGTGGCGGATGCCGTACGTGTTGGCGGTGTTGATGGTCGCCATCTGGATGGCGCGGATCGGGGGGATCCCGTTTGCGACGGCGCGTCGCACGATGTAGTTGATGTGCCCCTCTTCGCGGATGTCGGATAGGTGTTTGTCGTCCGTGCAGAAGGACATCCTGCGCGTAGGCAGGTTGTTCTCGGCGATCTTTCGCATAATCTCCTCTACGCCGCGGTTGGCCGAACCGATGCGCAGATGGATGCGAAGCCCGTTGCGGAGCTTTTCGAGCACCTCTTCATAGGTGATGCATTCATGATCGGTGTGCGGACCCGCGACGCAGTAGGCGTTGAGCGCGTCGCCCGAAAGCGTCGGGGCGTGCCCGTCGATCGGGTGGTGTCGAAACAGGTGCAGTTTGTCGAGCATTTCGCCGTCGCCCTCCACCGTGGAGACGTAATCCATGACCTCGCCGAGGCCAAGCACGCGCGGGTGGCCGATGAAGGATTCCAGATCCCTCGCCGTCAGTTTTGCGCCGCTGGTTTCAAAGGCCGTTGCGGGAACGCAGGACGGTACCATAATAAAAACGGAAAGGGGAAGCCATTCCGTTTGATCGAGCATGTATTGAATTCCGTCCGAACCGCAGACGTTCGCAATCTCGTGCGGATCGGCGATGATGGACGTGGTGCCTTTTTCGAGGATGACGTTGGCAAAGCGGGAAGGATGCGCCATCGAAGATTCGATATGCACATGACCGTCGATCAGGCCGGGACAGAGATATCCGCCTTTCGCGTCGATTTCGACCCGACCGGAATACGAGCCGACGCCTATGATGATGCCGTCCCGTATGGCGACGTCGCCTTCCAGTATTTCTTCCGTGAAAACATTGACGATTTTGGCGTTTTTGATGACCAGCGCAGCGTTTCTGTTGGCCGCGTTCAGGATGGCGGCGCGTAAACGTGACTTCTGCATAAGTGCTCACCCACCTTTTTGTCAGTATAGCACAAAAATTGTTAGATGCAAATACTTTGCAACAAGATTTTCCTGTGCTAGAATAATATCAGGCACTGCATTTTGCAGTTGATTTCATAGAACCCTGCATTTTGTATTTTACACTGAAAATGCGTAAGGAGGCGAAACAAACCATGCGAACCCTCGTTAAAAACGGAACGCTCGTAAACAGCCAGGGGATCAAACAAGCGGATATCCTGATCGAAAACGGCTTTATCAAGCGCGTGTCCCCGGGGATTTCGGAACAGGCGGACGAAGTGATCGACGCCGAGGGCAAGCTTGTTTTCGCCGGATTTATCGACACGCACACGCACTTCGACCTCGACTTGGGCGTCACCGTCACGGCGGACAACTTCGCAACCGGTACACGCGCGGCCATTCTCGGCGGAACGACCACGGTATTGGATTTTGCCACGCAGGATAGAGGCATGACCATGCAGGACGCGCTGGATCTATGGCATAAAAAAGCGGAGGGGTCGAGCTGCAACTATGGATTTCACATGGCCATCTCGGAGTGGAACGGCGAGCGCGCCGCCGAGGTGGAGGATATGGTCGCGCAGGGCGTCACCTCTTTTAAGATGTATATGGTATACGACGCCATGCGCTTAAACGACGGAGAAATATACGCCGCGCTCAAGCACATGAACGCGCTGCACTGCATCGCCGGCGTACACTGCGAAAATTTCGACGTATTGAACGAGCGCATCCACGAACTCAACAGCATCGGCATGCGCTCGCCGCTGGGACATCCGCTCTCGCGGCCGAACGAAGTTGAGGCGGAAGCGGTCGCGCGGCTGATGCGCATCGGCCAGCTTGCAAACGCCCCGGTCTGGGTCGTCCATCTCTCGACGCGCGAAGGGTTCGATGAGGCGCGGCGCGCGCGCGCCAGAGGGCAGGAGGTCTACCTCGAAACCTGTCCGCAGTACCTCGTTCTGGACGATACGCGCTACGCCGAACTGGACGCGGAAAAGTTCATCATGTCACCGCCGCTGCGTAAGCCCGGTGATGAAGACGCGCTGCTTTCGGCGTTGGGTTCCGGCGATATCGACGTCATCGGCACCGACCATTGCTCGTTTACGATGAGCCAGAAAGCGCTGGGCGGGAGCGAGTTTTCCAAAACGCCCAACGGCAGCGCAGGCGTGCAGAATCGCGCGCAGCTTATCTACACCTATGCCGTGCGTACGGGGCGCATCACGCTGCAGCAGATGGCGGCGCAGCTGAGCGAAAACGCCGCGAGAATGTTCGGCATGTACCCGCACCGCGGCGTGCTGCAGGAAGGTTCCCAGGCGGATATCACGATCTACGACCCGACTGGGGAAAGCACGATTTCCTATAAAACGAACGCGCACCATTGCGACAACTCGCCCTACGAGGGCATGAAGGTACTGGGCGGCGTCTCGGACGTGCTGCTCGGCGGGCGGCACGTCGTACAGGACGGGAAGCTGATGAAAGAAGGGAAAGGGAGATTCGTCTTCCGCAAAGCCTCCGGCAGGTACCGCGCGTGAAGATTGGCTGCGCGCTGCTCGCGGCGGGCGCGGGCGTTCGCTTCGGCGGCGGCAAACTGATGCATTTGGTGGACGGCGAACCGATGATCGCCCGCGCGCTCAAACTGTTTTCCACGATCGATTTCACGGCGCGCGTTTGCGTGACCCGCTCCGAATCGGATGGTATTCGAATGCTGGCGCAACAGAGCGGTTTTTCTGTTGCGGTCAATCCCGACCCGGAGCGCGGCGTCGGCACGAGCGTAGCGATCGCGACGGAAACGCTTTTGTCTATGGAGCCGGAACTCGACGGCATACTTTACGCGGTGGCGGACCAGCCTTACCTGACGAAAGAAAGCGCAGACCGGCTGCTGGACACGTTTACGGATCAACCCGAGAGCATTGTGTCGCTCTCGTTCGGGGGAAAAAGAGGCAATCCGGCGGTCTTTCCGAAAGAATTCTTCGCGGAACTGCGCGCGCTGTCGGAGGATACCGGCGGCAGCGCGGTGATAAGGCGGCATCCCGATAAGCTGGCGCTCGTGGAAGCGGGCGCGGCGCGTGAACTCGAAGACATCGACACGCGGGAACGGATCGTTTGAGAACAGAGAGCGTACATAGTAGCGCAAACCATACAAGGAAGTAACAGCATGACAGAACTCATCAAGGGACATATTATAGAGGCGAAGACGTTCGGCGACCCCGTGATCACGGAGAACG
Organism: Christensenellaceae bacterium; assembly: GCA_963675855.1. Taxonomy (GTDB): domain Bacteria; phylum Bacillota; class Clostridia; order Christensenellales; family CAG-138; genus UBA7703. The sequence continues at coordinate 1,962,211 of OY776633.1, read as the reverse complement.
GATACCTCGCCGTAGAAGACGGCGTGATTCGGGGCGTATTTTCAACACTTCCGGCGGAGTATGCGGATGCGCAAATCGCCGACTACACGGATCAACTCGTTTTACAGGGCTTTTCGGACATGCACCTGCACGCGCCGCAATATCCCATGCTCGGCATGGGCATGGATCTGCCGCTCATGGACTGGCTCAAGGCGTATACGTTCAAGACCGAAGCGCGGTTTAAAGACACAAATTTTGCAAGAAAAACCTACCGCCGATTCGCCCGGGAACTCGTCGACAACGGAACGACGCGCGTTTGCGTCTATTCATCAATCCATACGGACGCGACGCTGATTCTCATGGAGGAACTCGAGCGCGCGGGCGTCGGCGGCTACGTCGGCAAGGTCAACATGGACCGCGACAGCTGCGAGTGTCAGGAGGGAACCGAGGAGAGTAAACGGGAAACGCTCCGCTGGCTGGACGGCAGCGGGCGTTTCTCGCTCGTAAAGCCGATCCTTACGCCGCGCTTCACGCCGAGCTGTACAAACGAATTGATGCGCTGGCTGGGCGAAACCGCCAGAGAACGCGGCGTATTCGTGCAGTCGCACCTGAGCGAAAACAAAAAGGAGATCGCTCTGGTCAAGGAGCTGCACCCCGACTGCGAGCAATACTGGCAGACCTACGACAAGTACGGCCTCTGGACGGACCATACGATCATGGCGCACTGTGTGCATTCCGACGCGCGCGAGCAGCAGGCCATGATCGACCACAACGTGCTGTGCGTGCATTGCCCGGACTCCAACATCAACATCTGCAGCGGGTTTGCGCCCGTGCGGCAGATGAAAGAGCGCGGCGTCTGGGTCGTGCTCGGATCGGATATCGCGGGCGGCGCGCAGCTGCCCATGATGCAGGTGCTGACATGCTGCCTTCGCATGTCGAAGGCGCGCGCCATCGCAACCGACGGGGCGGAACCTTTTTTGACCGTCGGCGAGGCGTATTATCTGGCAACCAGCGCGGGCGCGCGCTACTTTGGAGACGGGGACGGGTTCGCGCCGGGAAACCCGCTGCATGCGGTGGTGCTCGACGACGCGGCGCTTCCGCCAAGCGCGCGGGCACTGACGGTTCGCGAGCGCTTCGAACGTGCGGTATATCTTGCAGACGAGAGGCAGATTGCTGCCGTGTACGGTTCCGGCAAAAAAATCAAATAGCTGATATGCGGCGGCCGTCCGCCGCTTTTTCACATGATGAAAAGGGCAAGGTGATTCGATTACAGAAAAAAAAGACAAATGATTATAAAATTCGTTCACAGGGATGGCAGGGAAAGTCCATCTTTGCAGCGAATAATATAGTAAGGCAGAATATCAAAAGTTTGCCGAAGAAGGAGTGGTAACATGCGTATTTCGATCACTGGCAAAAATCTTGAAATCTCCGATTACCTCAACGACCTGGTCAACAAAAAGGTCCGGAAGCTCGAACGTTTCTTTCCGCAGGATGCCGAAGCCATCGTCACCCTGTCCGTTGAGAAGAACCGGCACATCGTGGAGGTAACCATCCCCTATGACGGCGGAGTCATCCGCGGGGAGGAGATCACCGGCGACATGTACGCGTCCATCGACAACGTGCTCGACAAACTCGAAAAACAGATCCTTCGTCACCGAACCAAACTCGAAAAGTGCCTGCATTCCGCCGCGTTCAAGGACATGGAGCAGGAAATCGCAGGCGAGGAAGACGCCGAAGCCGAGGGCCCGAAGATCGTCCGCGTCAAGCGCTTCGCCATCAAGCCAATGGATGAAGAAGAGGCCATGATGCAGATCGAACTCGTCGGGCACTCGTTCTACGTGTTCCTCAATTCCGAGACGAATCAGCTGAACGTGCTGTATAAGCGCAAGGACGGCAATTACGGCCTGATCGAACCGGAGAACTAAGCAATCCGGCCAACTTCACAACGAAATAATAAACAGCCCGGCGCGTTTGCGCCGGGCTGTTTTGCCGTGTTGCGTTATTTAAGATTTTCCGGGTTGAGGCCTTCCAGCTCCGGCAGGACGAAGCGGCCGTCCTTGCGGATGAGCACGCCGTCGAACCAGATCTCGCCGCCGCCGTATTCCGGCGTCTGGATCAGCACGATGTCCCAGTGCTGGCTGGATTTGTTGCCGTTGTTGCAGTCGTCGTAGCAGCTGCCCGGCGTAAAGTGGATGCTGCCGGCGATCTTCTCGTCGAAGAGCGTGTCCTTCATCGGGAACGTAACATAGGGGTTCACGCCGATGGCGAATTCGCCGACGTAGCGCGCGCCTTCGTCGATATCGAGCTGTTTGTTGATGCGTGCGGTGTCGTTGGCGGTGGCTTCGACGATCTTTCCGTCTTTGAACGTGAACTTGATGTTCGTAAACGTGAAACCCGCTTCGAGCGACGGCGTGTTGTACGCTATCGTGCCGTTGACGCTGTCTTTGACCGGCGCGGTGTATATCTCGCCGTCGGGGATGTTCATGTGTCCCGCGCACTTGATGGCGGGCAGCCCTTTGATGGAAAACGTCAGGTCTGTACCCGGCGCAACCAGGCGGACTTTGTCCGTGCGTTCCATCAGCGCCTTGAGCGAATCCATCGCCTTGTCCATCTTGCTGTAGTCGAGTGTGCAGACCTGGAAGAAATAATCCTCAAACGCCTCCGTGCTCATATCGGCCAGCTGCGCCATGCTCGGCGAAGGATAGCGGAGGATGACCCACTTCGTCTTGGGCACGCGGATCTTGCCGTGGACTGGCGTCCAGTAATACTTCATATAATCGTTGAACTTATCGCCGGGCACGTCCGAAAACTCGCTGGCGTTCGTTCCGCCGCGGATGCCGATAAACGCCTGCATCTGCTCCATCAGGGCGGCGTCCACCTTGGCGCGACGTTCGAGCTGCTCGGGCGTGCAGTGCATTAAAACTTCGCGGTCCAGGCTTTTATCCTCCAGCCAGAGGAAAGGTACGCCGCCCGCTTTGTAGACTTCCTTGATGAGCGCGCGAACGAGGTCTTCGTTGCCGCCGATGCTCTGGATGAGCACGTTTTCGCGCGGTTTCACCGCGCAGGAAAAGTTGACCAGTCCCTCGGCCAGTTTTAAAATTCTGGGATCGAACATAGGATATTGCCTCCTGATTGGCTGTTTTGTTGATACGCGGTGTCATACTTTTTTGCACACCGGTCTTATTATGGCACAAGAAAAGAAAAAACGCCAGCGATAAAGGGCGTTTTTTTGAGAATTCAACAATCGATTGCAAAGCTATGCGTTTACGTTGTATATCTTCTTTACGTGTTCGCGGTTTGGAATCATGATAACGAATACGGACACCAGCGTAACCGCCATGCTGCCCGCGACCACCCAGCGGATGGGAAGCACGTCGCCGACCGCTCCGGCGATAAGCTGGCCGATGACCGTTCCGAAGATGACGAGCATCTGAAACAGGCCGTTGAATCGCCCGCGCATCTCATTGGGCAGATAGTTCTGGGTGCTGGAGATGCGGATGTTGTAGCTCGTAACGCCGAGCAAGCCGTCGACGAACATGAAGATCAGCATGATCCAGAAGGGGAAGAAGAGATAAGATCCGTCGATGAGACAGATGGCGCAGTATACAAACAGCGCGATGGAAAACTTCTTTTGCGCGGGATAGCGGAAGAAATAATGTACGCTTCCGCCGATGAGCCGCCCGATCGTATTCGCGCCCATGATGAAGGTGTACTGCATGACCCCGTCCAAACCGCCCGCGACGTTAAGCCCCTTGAAGTAAGGCAGCGCGAGCGTCATGCAGATGGTGCTGGTCAGCATCATGACAAAGAAAAACCAGGTGATCGCGTTCAGCCCGCGCTCCCGTTTCAGATAGGAAAAACCGTCTTTGAGATCCTGCATGAAGCGTGCGCCGTCGAAACGTTCTCCGGCGCGCTGCTCGGTATGCGGCTCAAGGGTTTTAATCTGCGTTTCAGAGATCGCAGCAACGAGGAAAGTCGCGGCGTTGAAGAGAAACAGGGGCGCAAGGCCGATCGTCTTATAGCAGATGCCCGCGATGGGAACCATGATGGCGCTGCTTAAAGGATAGATCAGGCTTGAAACGGAATATGCGCGGGTATAGTTGCCCTCGCTGATCAGCAGCGGATAAAAACTGTCGTACGCGACGCTGTATATGCTGTCGATCGAACCGATGATCATGGAGAGCAGCAGATATACGGTGTAATTGAAGTAACCTTTAAACAGGAGCAGGAAAAACATTGCGTATAACGCCGCGGAAAGAAAATCAAGCGAATAGATGACGCGTTTTCTGGAAAAGCGGTCCAGATACGGCCCGGCGACGATGGGCAGGACGATGCGCGGCAGGCTGTAGCACGTCATAAACAGCGCGTAAAGCAGCACGGAATCGGTTTTATCCAGGACGAGCAGCCCGATGGCAAAGCCGGCCACGGCGTTTCCGAGCATGGAAACGACCGTGCCGATCGTAAGGATCGAGAAATCCTTCGTCCAGAGATTGTTTTTTACCTTTTCCACGACGGCTAATATATCATGTACGGGCAGTTGTTGTAAAGAGACAAAAAACGGGTTTTTTTATCAAAAAGAAGAGAGTATATCGAAAAAAACAGAAACGGTGGAACGCGTCGGTATCTTTTAACGGAAACAGCGTAAGAAAGGAGAAATTTCTCATGATGAAAGCGGTTGACGGGACGGTTAAGCTCCACTATCATATTTATTAGCTGTACGCGTGCGTTTACGTGCGTATGCTGGTTTACGAACGACGCGGCGGAATCTGATTCGGGAGGTGTCGGCATGATCTGGATGACGAACAGACAAACAGGCAATGAGAGAATACAGACAAAACATGTCGGATTCAGCCGGTGTGCGGTATGCGGGCTGATCGCCGCAATGATCGCCGTCATGATGATGTGCGCTTCCTGCAGCGATGCCAGCGAGGACAGAAAAGAAGAAAGAGATATCAAAAAACTGGCGTCCATTCTCCTCGATGAAGATGCTTCGTTAAAGGAGCGGCGTTCCGCTGCGGAAGAATTGGGCGAAACCGGAAGTGACCTTGCTATAGAGCCTTTAACCGAAGCGATGAAACATTGGCCAACCTCTCTGGGCGAACACGCCGGCAACGCGATCGCCGCGATCGGAAGCGATGCAGCGATCGAAGCATTGTCAGAAGGTTTGTCAACATGGAGTTTTCGAAAATCCGCGATATTCGCTCTGCAAAAAAGCGACAGCGAAAAGGCCAGAGCTGCACTTTTTAACGGATTATCAGCCATATTACAGGATGAAGAAGCCAGTTTGTCTGATAAATACTATGCAGTGGAAGCAATCGGTAAATACTATGCGGTGGAAGCAATCGGTGAATCTGGGGACGACAGGGCGATTGTAGCGTTGATCAAAAAGCTGGATTATGAACCGGATGGGTATGCATCGGACGAAGAAAAGGAAAGGTATAAAGTAATCCGTGCATTGGCTAAGGAAACCTTGATAAAAATCGGCAGCAGCGACGTGATTGACGCTTTGCTAAATAACTTGGACAACCAAACCAGCAATTTAACCCGTCACGCCGCGTTCGAGATCATATGCGCATACGCAGATGATACCGCCATATCCACCCTGATAACGCTCCTGGAGAAAAAAGGGTATATAGTTTTGCAGTCCGACGCTGCAGAGGCATTGGGACAGTTCGGGGGAGAGACTGCAACCACAGCGCTGATAGCTGCTCTGGATAAGAATTATTCCACTACGGTCAACGAGGAAATTGTGGATGCATTGGTTTCGATAGGAAGCGAAACCGTGGTGCAGGGCTTGCTGCCGACGGCACTGTATCACAAAGACGAGGAGACTCGTATTCAAGCTGTAGATGCTCTGATTGAGTTTTCTGACGAAGGTATCATTGCGGCGCTTTTGGAAGCGCTGACGAATGAAAACTATCTTGTGCGCAGCAACGCGGCGTATACGCTGGGCAGGTTGAAAGCTGAAGTCGCGATCATGGAACTGGAGGCTGCTGCTTTGCACGATGAATTTGGCATTGTACGTGGCAGCGCGGCGTTTGCGCTTGGTGAAATTGGCAGCGTAAGCTCCGTGCCATCCTTACTAGTCTCTCTGGAAGATGATATTTTCAGCGTGCGCGTCAGCGCCATTGCCGCGCTCGGCAAGATCGGCGGGGAAGACGCCGAAGATTCGTTGGTATCGTTCCTTTACAGCGAAGATCCGCAGGAATGCATCAAAGCTGCTCGCGCTTTGGGCGAGACGGGAACCGAATCCGCCGCCGTATATCTGAAAAACGCTGCGTTGGGGTGGGGCACTTTCCCGCAGGGAGAAGAGTGGGATGACAGGTTGTTTGCCATAGCGGATGCGATTGGCGAAATCGGAGGAGATATCGGGGCTTATGCGCTGATAGAAATATTGCAGCAAGAGCTTTCCATAGCTGGAGCAGTTTACCATGATGAATTATTCCGCCCATATGTAGCGAAGATACTTTCAGAGATGGAAGACAATGAAGCTGCCGCGAAAGCCCTGGAAAAATTCCTCAACAGCGGAGATTTGCTTGTCATTGCAGGGGCGTATCAGTATTTTATAGAACTGGGAAGGTCGGGTTCCGAAAGGTTTCTTATCGACGCTCTGTATCAATATGGCGATAAAAAAATGGCTTCACAATATCTGAATTCCGGGAATGAGAAACTGTCGTACGCCGCTGAAAGATGGGCGGACGCACATGGCTACAGCGTTACATCGATTCCCGGCAGTTCGGGAGGAACTTCCTGGGGAAGCGGCGGATAACGGTACAATAAGCGAGAATGATAGAATGAGAATAGCGAATCGAAAATTTGAAGTAAACGAGGCAATGTATGGGGTTTGATTTTCGGGAAGATACGGCCCGCGCGGTTTTGCGAGAGGCACAGAAGAGCGGCGCGGATTATGCCGAACTGTTTTTAGAGGACAAAGAAAACACGAGCATCGATATGGTCGACGGCAAAGTGGAGACCGCTAATTATTCGCGCATCTGCGGCGCGGGCGTTCGCGTGCTGCTCGGCACGCGGAGCGCGTATGCCTACAGCGCGGACACCGGCGAGCGGGCGCTGCTGGAGACGGCGCGCGCGGCGGCCGCCGCGCTGGGCGAGGCAAAATATGCGCCCGGCGGCGAATTGACCTTTGCGCATGCGGCATTTACGACGCCCGTGAAGCAGCCGTTCGACACGATCGGCAACGCAGAGCGCATCCGCGTGATGCGCTCCGGCGCGCTCGCGATGAAAAACGCCTCCCCTGAAGTGACGCAGACGCGCGCAAGGTACCTCGACCAGGTGCAGCGCGTAACCATCGTGTCGACTGACGGCGTGTTTGTAACCGACGAACGTCCAAGAACGTATGTTTCTTTGCAGGCGGTCGCCATGAAAGGTGCGGAAGCGCAGACCGGTCGGGAAACCTCCGGATACGGAATGGGATTCGAAGCATACAGGGAGGTCATCGACGCGGAAGCGCTTGCTAAGTCCGCGGCGGACATCGCCGTGACCATGCTGCATGCGCCGGAGTGCCCGGCGGGCAACCTGCCCGTAGTGCTGGACGGCGGATTCGGAGGGGTCATTTTCCACGAGGCCTGCGGGCATTCGCTGGAAGCGACTTCGGTCGGGCGGAACAACTCCGTCTTCTGCGGGAAACTGAATAAAAAAATTGCGGCGGACTGCGTGAGCGCCGTGGACGACGGCACGATGCCGGGAGAATGGGGTTCCATCAACGTGGACGACGAAGGCGGATTGCCCCGGCGCAACGTGCTCATCGAAAACGGCGTGCTGAAAGGGTACATGATCGACAAACTCGGTTCGCGGCGCATGAACATGCCGAGCACGGGATCCGCCCGGCGGCAGGGGTACACCCACGCGCCGACGTCGCGCATGACCAATACCTTTATTTACGAAGGAACGGACGATGACGCGGAGATGCTTGCCAGCATGGCGGAAGGCCTGTTTGCAAAGAAGATGGGCGGCGGCTCCGTTAACCCGTCGACGGGTGAGTTCAACTTCAACGTATCCGAAGGGTACTGGGTGAAAAACGGCGCTATCGTCTCTCCCGTTCGCGGCGCGACGCTGATCGGAAAAGGCAGCGAGGTGCTCTTTAAAATCGACCGCGTCGGCAGGAACATGTGGCTGGCGCCGGGCATGTGCGGCTCGCTTTCCGGTTCGGTGCCGATCAATCTTGGCCAGCCGCGCATCCGCGTATCGAGCATGACCATCGGCGGGAAAGGGGGCGCGATCGAATGACATACCGGGATTTTACAGATAGTGCGATGGAATACGCCGCTTCGATTGGCTGCACGGCGTGCGAGCTTTATTACGCCGGCGGCGAATCGTTCGAAGTAAACGCGAGCGAAGGAGAGATCGACCGTTACAGCGTCAGCCGCGAAGCGGGAGTCTCCATTCGCGTTGCCTTTGGCGGGCACGACGGCTATGCCTACACTGAACGCATCGACGAGCCGGAAAAACTCGTCGACCACGCGGTCGACAATGCAAAGTGCATCGAGAGCAAGGACGAGCACCCCATGCAGACGCGGCAGCAATACGAAAGCGTGTCGCGCGGCGATTCCGCGCTGAAGGAGATGGACGCATCGGAGCGTATCGCTCTGGCGAAGCGGATGGAGCAGATCTGCATAACCGCGGATAAGCGCGTCAAACAAGTAGTCTACTGCACCGCTGCCTATAACTCCGGCGAGGTTATCATGGAAAACTCGCTCGGCCTCCATGCGCAGCGCGCATCCAATGCGTCGGCGATTTACGCCGTATTGTCCGTGCAGGATGGAGAAGAGGTGCAAACCGGGTTTGCGTTCCGAATGGGACGCGACGCGGCGAACGCGGAAGGCTGCGCAAAGGAAGCGGTAGAGGACGCGCTGACGAAGCTCGGCGGCAAACCCGTGGATTCCGGTCGCTACCGCGTATTGTTCAGACCCCACGCGGTCTGCGATCTGATCGCCGCGTTCTCTTCCGTGTTTTCCGCCGACGAGGCGCAAAAGGGCCGTTCGCTGCTGGCGGGAAAAGAAGGGCAAAGTGTTGCGGGCGGGTTGGTAACGCTTTGGGACGATCCGTTCGACCCGGTCGCGCCGCGCGCGTTCGACGGCGAGGGCACGCCATGCCAAAAGAAAGCGGTGATCGAGCGCGGCACGCTCAATACGCTGCTGCATAACTTAAAGACCGCAAAAAAAGCGGGAACCCGGAGTACGGGAAACGCCAGCCGCGCCAGCGCGGCATCCGCGGTCGGCGTCGCGCCGACGGTGTTCCGAATCGAATCAGGCGACAAAAGCTACGAAGAGCTGCTGCGCGAGATGGGAGACGGCCTCGTGATTACCGATCTGCAGGGGCTTCACGCGGGCGTAGACGCCGTATCCGGCGACTTTTCGCTCAAAGCGGCGGGTTTCCTCGTCCAGGGCGGCGCAATCGCGCGGCCTGTTTCCAACATCACGGTGGCGGGTAATTTTATCACCATGATGAAGGAAGTGACCGCGGTAGGATCCGACCTTCGTTACGGGCTGCCGCAGGGCGCGTATTACGGTTCCCCGAGCATACTCGTCTCCGGCCTCGCCGTCGCGGGAAGCTGACAGAACGTCATATCGTTTCTATTCGTTAAAACGTGCAGAAAATAAAAGAATTGATTGACACGCCCCCTCTGTTATGGTATCGTTTGAAGGTGCCCCGCGGAGGGGCTCGCTTTATGATGTTTTGACCGAATTAACGGAGGTTTTTGACCATGGCAGCAGATGCACGCGTAAAGATCACCCTTGCCTGCACGGAGTGCAAACAGAGGAATTACAACACCTACAAAAACAAGAAAAACGATCCCGAGAGGATCGAGCTGACCAAGTATTGCCGGTTCTGCCGCAAGCACACCACGCATCGCGAATCCAAGTAACGGATACACGAAAGAGGAACGATATGGCACAGAATCTAACGAAACCGCAGAAGGACATCAAAGCCGTTGACAAGAAGATGGCGAAGGTCGACGCGCACGGACACGCTCCGCAAAAGAAGCGTTTCTGGAGCGTGATCTCCAAGAAACTGCTTATGCCCGTGAGCCTGTTCTATACGGCGGCCGGGCTCTTCATCGCGGCATACAATGTCTTTCAGATGACGGCGCCCAGCGAAACGTATACGCTCTCGAGCGGACTGAAGGTCGCAAGCGCACTTCTAGGCCTTCTCATCGTCATTGCCGGCGTAATGGGCTTGATGAAGAAAAAGGGCAAGACGCTCATGACGCTCGGCTCGCTCGCGCTCGTATACTCGATCATCATCCTGACCGCCACGGCCAAGATGGGAGCGGTTGCGCTTGCTTCGGGCATCGTCGCGGTCGTGCTTACGCTGCTGTATATCCTGGCGGTGGACGGCATGTTCGACGTCGGTCTGATCCGCTTCTTTCGCGAGATGATCGGCGAAGTGAAAAAGCTCACATGGCTTTCCGGAAAAGAACTCTTCAGCCACACGTTGGCTGTCATAGTTTTCGTGCTCGCCATGGCTCTGATTATTTACGTTCTTGACCTCATCTTCTCGAGCGGATTCGGCGCGTTGAGCAATATTAAAATCGGGTAAGGAGTTATGAGCGTGCAGGAAGCAAAATGGTACGTGGTTCATACCTACTCGGGTTATGAAAACAAGGTCACGGAAGACCTTGAAAAATCTGTGGAGAACGCTGGCCTTCAGGATATCATCCTTGAGGTCAAATATCCCACGGAAGAAACCATCGAAATTTTGCCGAACGGAAAACGCAAAGTAACCCAGCGGAAAGTATTTCCCGGCTATGTCATGGTCAAAATGCTCGTGGACGTCGTCGAAAAAGAACGTCCGGCTGAACAGGGCGGCGGCAAATCCGTCGACCTTGTGATGAATCCGCGCGCCTGGTACGTCGTTCGCAACACGCGCGGCGTGACCGGCTTCGTCGGCCCGGGCAGCAAGCCCGTACCGCTGACGGACGAGGAAGTCACCGCCATGGGCGTAGAGCGCATTCCGATCGTGCTCAACATCGAAGTGGGTGAGACCGTCCGCGTCGTCTCCGGCCCGCTGGAGAACTTCACCGGTCGCGTCGAGGCGCTGGACGTGGAGCGCCAGAAGATCAAGCTCACGGTGTCCATGTTCGGACGGGAAACGCCCGTCGAACTCGACTTCGTACAGGTGCAGAGGCTGTAATCAAATGCGCCGCACAAGCGGCAATTGAATTGTCTGTAACGCATGAAAATGCGCGTATAGAGCGTGGGAGGGGGAGGCACCCCGCTGACCACAACCATTTTAAACGGAGGGAACCGCAATGGCAAAGAAAATCCAAAGTTATATCAAACTGCAAATTCCTGCGGGCAAAGCGACGCCCGCACCGCCGGTCGGCCCGGCTCTGGGCCAGCATGGCGTAAACATCATGGGCTTCTGCAAGGAGTTCAACGAACGCACGCAGAAATCCGCCGGGCTCATCATCCCGGTCGTCATCACGGTCTATCAGGACCGCTCGTTCTCGTTTATCACCAAAACGCCCCCCGCGGCCGTTCTGATCAAGAAGGCCTGCGGACTCGAAACCGCGTCCGGCGAACCGAACAGGAATAAGGTCGCCACCATCTCCAAGGCGCAGATCCGCGAGATCGCCGAGATGAAAATGGTCGATCTCAACGCGGGCAGCATGGAAGCGGCAATGTCCATGATCGCCGGCACGGCGCGCAGCATGGGCGTCATCGTCGGGGACTGAGGAGGAACGAGATTATGAAACATGGCAAGAAGTATAACGATAGCAAAAACAGCATCGAAGCGCTGAAGCTCTACGATGTCCGCGAAGGGCTCGATCTCGTTCTGACCACCGCGAAAGCGAAGTTCGACGAAACCATCGAAGCCTCCGTACGCCTCGGCGTCGATCCCCGCCACGCTGACCAGCAGGTCCGCGGCGCGGTCGTGCTGCCGCACGGCACGGGTAAAAAAGTCCGCGTCCTCGTATTCGCCAAGGCCGACAAGGCCCGCGAAGCGCAGGAAGCCGGCGCCGATTACGTCGGAGACGAAGATCTCGTAAAGAAGATCCAGACCGAAAACTGGTTTGAGTTCGACGTTTGCGTCGCGACCCCGGACATGATGGGCGTCGTCGGCCGCATCGGCCGCGTGCTTGGGCCTAAGGGCCTCATGCCGAACCCGAAGTCCGGAACGGTCACCATGGACGTCGCCAAAGCCATCACCGACATCAAAGCCGGTAAGGTGGAGTACCGCGTGGACAAGACCAGCATCGTGCACTGCCCGATCGGCAAAGCGTCTTTCGGCGCGGACAAGCTCGAGGAGAACCTCACAACGCTGATGGACGCGATCGTCAAGGCCAAGCCGTCCGCCGCGAAAGGCACCTACCTCAAGAGCGTCGTCATCAGCTCGACGATGGGCCCGGGCGTCAAGTTCAACACAATCAGGTTCTAAACGAAAATATCGCCGCGGGAAAGTTCGTGCACTGGACTTTCCCCGGCCAAAACAGTTGCCGGAGAGTTGTTGACAAACGCTTTGGCGTATGATAACATCCCTAACGGTAACAAATTCGCCCGAGACAGCCGGCTGCGGGAAACCGCGTAAGTCCTGCCGAGGTGATGCGTACAAAGCACATGATATTTGTATGTCATCCTTCCGTCTGTCCAGGCGGAAGGATTTTTATTTTTCTTAAAACAGATTCAAGGAGGTGAAACAACGAAATGGCAAACGTTCAGAATATCGAACGCAAAGCGGAACAGGTTTCTCTCGTAGCCGAGAAGATCAAGAAAGCGCAGAGCATCATCGTGTTCGACTACCGCGGCATCACCGTGGCGGAAGATACCGAACTTCGTGCGGAGATGCGTAAAAACGGCGTGGAGTATGTCGTCATCAAAAACCACATCGTGAAGCGCGCCTGCGAATCCGCAGGGATCGAAGCGAAAGAAGCGGAACTCTTCAAAGGACCGAGCGCATTCGCATTCGGGTATGACGACGTAGCCGCTCCAGCCCGCGTTTTGAAGGCGTTCATCAAGAAAGCCAAGAAGTGCGAGTTCAAAGGCGGTATCGTCGAAAACAGCGTATTCAACGCAAAGCAGGTGGAGGCGATCGCCGACCTGCCGAGCCGCGAGGTGCTTATCGCGCGCATGCTGGGATCCATGATGACCCCGATTTCCAAGTTCGCGATCGTGCTCAACGAGATCGCAAAGAAACAGGGCGAAGCGGAAGCATAACCCGCATAGCACAAAAACGACAAATATGCGGAACTTCCGCACGAAAAATTATGGAGGATTTATGGATAAGGAAAAATTGATCGCCGATATCAAGGCGATGTCCGTTCTGGAACTGAACGATCTGGTGAAGGCGCTTGAAGAGGAATTCGGCGTATCCGCCGCCGCGACCGCCGTTGCGGTAGCGGGCCCCGCAGGCAACGGCGCAGCCGAAGCCGCGGAAGAGAAGACCGAATTCGACGTCGTGCTCAAGGAAGTCGGCGCGGAGAAAATCAAGGTCATCAAGGTCGTCCGCGAACTGACCGGCCTGGGCCTCAAGGAAGCCAAAGACGTGGTCGACGGCGCGCCGAACAAGGTTAAGGAAGGCATCAACAAGGAAGAAGCCGAGAAGATCGTCGCCGCTTTCAAAGAGGTTGGCGCGACCTGCGAAATTCAGTAAGAGAAGCTATTTTGCAAAAAACCGGTTCGGGATTCCGAGCCGGTTTATTTATATATTTTTTATAAAAAATATGGGGAGGGGCGCGACCTGCGAAATTCAGTAATAGAAGCTGCTTATCAAAACCGGTTCGGAATTCCGAACCGGTTTTGATTGTGTTGTTTATTGTGTTATTAGAATATTAATCTTTCGTATACTTCCGCGGAACGCGTTCCGAAACGCTTAAAAGAATTTCATAGCTGATCGTGTCCGAAAGATCTGCCAGCTCGTCCGCCGTGATCTCCTCGCCGCCCTGCGCGCCGATGAGCACGACGTCGTCGCCCGCCTCCGCGTCCGGCACGTTTGTCAGATCCACCATCATCTGGTCCATGCAGACGGTTCCGATCTGGCGCGCGCGCTTGCCGCGCACGAGCACGTCCGCCTTACCTGAAAGGCAACGCTTGTAACCGTCCCCATAGCCGACCGCGACGGTGCCGACGCGCATATCGGCGGGCGCAACGAACTTGAGGCCGTAGCTGACGCCTTCGCCCGCGGAAACGGTTTTCACATGCGTCAGGTAGGAATGCCAGCTCATTACGGGCCGCAGGTCGATTCCCTCGACGGCATGCCCCGCGGGGTGGCAGCCGTACATCGCGATGCCGCCGCGCACCATGTCGAACTGCGCCTCGGGGATGTGCAGCGCGGCTGCGCTGTTGCTCGCGTGCAAAATGGGGTGCAGCCCGTTTTTATGCGCGATGTTGACGTAGCGGTTGAACCGCTCGATTTGCAGCATCGTAAAGTCCCGGTTGGGCAGTTCGGATACAGCAAAATGCGTAAACAGGCCGTCCAGACGCAGGTTGGGACAGCGTTTGAGCAGCAGTATCGCCTCCGTAAACGCCGTTTCGCTCGTAAATCCGATCCGGTTCATGCCCGTGTCCACTTTCATGTGAACGCGGCAGACCATGCCGAGTTTCGCCGCGTGCGCCTGGAGCAGCTGCAGCGTCTCCAGCGTGAACACGGTCGGCATCAGGTTGTTGCGGATCGCGTCGTCCATGGGTGTTTCTTCCGTCGCGCCGAGCAGCAGGATCGACGCCGTTACGCCTGCCTGCCTGAGCCGCACGCCCTCTTCGGTGAACGCGACGCCGAGGTATTCCGCGCCGTTTTCAAGCGCGCAGTTGGCGACGGCCTCCATGCCGTGGCCGTAGGCGTTGGCTTTTACCACGGCGAGATATTTAGTCTCGGAATTGAGCCGCGAACGGATCAGCTCTATGTTGCGCCTCAGGTTGGAGAGCGATATGGAAGCATAGGTGGAACGCATACTCTCAAACCTCCTGTTTCCGTGCGTCGTGCACGATTGCGCCGCTGATGAGCGTGAGCACGCAGTGCGTGCGGAAATCGAACGGGTGGCCGTCGAATACGACGACGTCCGCGTCCTTGCCGGCTTCAAGCGTACCGACGCGGTCGGCAATTCCGACGATTTCGGCGGCGTGGCGCGTGATGGAGTAAAATGCGGTGGTTTCGCTCAATCCCTCGCGCACTGCCAACCCTGCCTGCACGGGCAGATACTGGATCGGGATGACCGGGTGGTCGGTCATCATCGCAAACGGGATGCCGGCTTCCTCAAGGATGCGCGGCGCGGAGAAACTCTGGTTTTTCAGTTCGATCTTGCCGCGGTCGGACAGCAGCGGGCCTATGATGATGCCCGCGCCCTGTTCGATCAGCCTGCTTTTGAGCACGTCCGTGATCATGTACCCTTCCGTACAGTGGTCGATGGTGATCTTGAGGTTGAATTCCTTGGCAAGGCGCAGCGCGGTGAGGATATCGTCCGCACGGTGTGCGTGAATCTTTACGGTCAGCTCGCGGTCGAGCACCGGCAGCAGCGCTTCCATGGCGATGTCCCTGTCGGGTTTGTCGTCGTCGGCTTTCGCCATGCCTTTTTTATACTCGATCGCCTCGGTTATCGTGGATCGAAACAGGGAGGCGATGGCCATGCGCGTGGTTGGCGCGACTTTCTTTTCGGTGTACACTGTCTTCGGGTTTTCGCCCGTTGCGGCTTTCATGGCGACGGGGTCGCGCAGCGTCATCTGCTCGATGCTCCTGCCGTGTGTTTTGAGCGCGGCGAACTGGCCGCCGATGACGTTCGCGCTGCCAGGGCCGGTGACGACGGTGGTTACGCCGCCCTCGCGCGCCTCTTTGAAGCAGGGGTCGAAGGGGTTGAGCCCGTCCACTGCGCGCAGCTGCGGCGTGATGGGGTCGGTCATCTCGTTTCCGTCTGCGCCTTCTTCACCCATGCCGTCTTCATACATGCCGATATGGCAGTGCGCGTCGATGAGGCCGGGCAGAACGTAAAGCCCGCATAGATCGATGACTTCGGCTCCCTCGTTGGAGAGCGAAGCGCCGACGGCGACAATCTGACCGCCGTCGATGAGGACGTCCCCGGGAAACGCGTCCCGCGTCATCGTATGGATTAAACCGTTTTTCAAAAGCAGCATAATAATCTCCTGTTCACAGAAATCAGATACAGCAAGACTATTTTACCACAGGAATTTCATTTTGCATGTTTTTTTCGAAAATGGATGAAATATTCAATAAAACATATCAAACCAAAGGACAAAGTATGGTATATTTGACCGGTTGCGCCGCGTATGATAAACTGTTTTCTAAGTAATTGATTGAATTTATAGCAGTTGGCGGAACCAATTGCTAAATATAAAATTAGAACGGAATAATGCTTTGAACAGGACGGTATTCAACCGGCTGCTCAGTCGCGTGGAAAAACCCGCGCGCTATATCGGCGGAGAATGGAACAGCATAGTGAAAGAAGAAGCGGAAATTCGTTTTGCGCTTCTGTTTCCCGACGTGTACGAAATCGGCATGTCGCACCTCGGTTCGAGGATCATCTACCACGTGTTAAACGAGACCGACGGCGTCGCGTGCGAGCGCGCGTTCGCGCCCTGGCCGGACATGGAGGCTGCGCTTCGAGAGGAAGGGCAGGCTCTTTTTTCGCTTGAAACGAAACGACCGCTCGGTGATTTCGATATCCTCGGCTTTTCGCTGCTCTACGAAATGTGCTACACCAACATATTACAGATGCTCGACCTGTCCGGATTGCCGCTGCTGGCCAAGGACCGCTCCGAGAGCGACCCGCTCGTCGTCTGCGGCGGCCCCTGCGCCTGCAATCCCGCGCCGATCGGGGCGTTCATGGACGCGGTGCTCATCGGCGACGGCGAGGAGATGACACTCGAAGTTGTCGAAACCGTTCGCAGCGCAAAGCGCGAGGGCAAAAGCAAGAGCGAACTGCTCAAAGAGCTTTCCTTTATCCGCGGCGTCTATATCCCGTCGCTGCGGTCGGATGATACCCGCGTCGTGCGGCGGATCGTAAGAGACCTCGACAGCGCGCCGTTCACAGGCGATCCGGTTGTACCGTATATGAGCATTGTGCACGACCGCGTCGCGCTGGAGGTCATGCGCGGCTGTACGCGCGGCTGCCGCTTCTGCCAGGCGGGCTATATCTACCGCCCGATCCGCGAGCGCAAGAGCGAAACGCTGATGAAACTTGCACACCAACAGATCGCCTGCACGGGCTACGACGAGGTGTCGCTTTTGAGCCTGAGCACTGGCGATTATTCCGAGGTGCATGAGCTTGTTCCGCAGATCATCCGTGAGATGGAGACGGGCAAGGTATCCGTCGCGCTGCCGTCGCTAAGGGTGGATAGCGAGCTGGCAAACGATCTGAGCGTCATGCGTACCGTGCGCAAGGCGGGACTGACGTTCGCTCCGGAGGCGGGCACGCAGCGGCTTCGGGACGTGATCAACAAAAACGTCACTCAGGAGGACGTTCTGCGCGCAACGCAGGACGCGTTCTCGGCGGGCTGGAGCAGCGTCAAACTCTATTTCATGATCGGCTTGCCGACGGAGACGGACGAGGACATCCTCGGCATCGCGCAGCTCGCGCGCGCAATCGGCGCGCAGTTTTATCAGCTTCCGAAGGATAAGCGCGGCAAGGGCCTTCGGCTCAATGTGAGCGTGTCAACGTTTGTGCCAAAACCGTTTACGGCGTTTCAGTGGAGCGGGCAGATTTCGCCGGAGGAGATCAGGCGCAGGCAGGAGCTGCTGCGCGGCGCGCTCAAGGGCGTGCGCGGCGTGCAGCTCAACTGTCACTATTCGCTGCTTTCCGTGCTGGAAGCCGCGTTTTCGCGCGGGGATGAACGGTTATCTGCGGTGCTTCTGCGCGCTTACGAACTCGGCTGCCGGTTCGACGCGTGGACGGAACACTTTCAGCCGAATGCGTGGTCGCAGGCATTTTCGGACTGCGGCCTGAGCGAAGAAGCGTATGCCGGGCGGGAGTTTACGCCGGACGAACCGCTGCCCTGGGATTTTGTGGACATGCTTGTGACGAAAAGCTATCTGCTGAGCGAATACAAGCGGGCTTTGCGCGGCGAGACCACGCCGGACTGCCGCGAACAATGCAACGGATGTTTTGGAGCGCGTTATGAAACTGATTGCCGCGTATCATAAAGAGCGCGAAATCGCGATGATTTCACACCTCGATATCCAGCGTACGCTCCAGCGCGCGTTCCGGCGCGCGGGGTTGCCGCTTGCGTACTCCAACGGCTTCAACCCCCATCCGCAGCTATCGTTTGCGACAGCCGCTGCGACGGGCATGAGCAGCGCGTGCGAGTGGTTCGAGGTGCAGCTGTCAAAAGAGATCCCCCCTGAAGAATTCATGCGCCGTGCGAATGAAACCATGCCGGAGGGGCTCTTTGTTTCGGACGCTTTTGTCGAACCGGAGGGATTCGGCTCGCTCTCGGCGAAGCTGCGCGCCGCCGAGTATGAAGTTGCGCTGACGTTTACGAAAAAGATTTCGAAAGATACTCTGCATACTGTGCTCGAGGATATGCTCTCGGGCGAAATCATCATAAACAAACGGACGAAGAGCGGGGTGCGCCCCGTAGACATGCGTCCGTATATCCTGCGGGTCTCCGTGGGGCCGGTCGAGGGCAACAAAGCCGCCCTCCTCGTTCTGGGCAAACTGCAAGCCGATGGCGGGTTGCGGGTCGATGCGTTCATCGACGCGCTGCTCGCACGTTCGGACGCGCATGCGGATTATGAGATACACCGCAGCCGTATGTATTTTGCCGATGATGGCCTGCTGCCGCGTCTGCCTGCGGAATAGGAAAGAGAAGGAAAAATGAACAAAGAAATTCTGGTGGACGCAAGCGGCATGGCAACCCGTGTCGCGGTCGTCGAGAACGGTTCGCCCGTCGAACTCTATGTGGAACAGGAGGGGGCCGAGCGGCTCGTAGGCAACATCTACAAAGGCAAGGTGCAGAACGTCCTGCCCGGCATGCAGGCGGCGTTTATCGACATCGGGCTGGAACGAAACGCGTTCCTCTACGCGGGGGATATCGTGCTTTCGGACGATCCGGACGACGAGATTGAACAGATCCCCGAATCAAAAAACATCCGCGACCTGCTCAAACCCGGTCAGACCATCATGGTGCAGGTTGCAAAGGATCCCGTCGGCACCAAAGGCGCGCGCGTAACGACGCATATCACGCTTGCAGGACGCACGCTGGTGCTCATGCCGACGATGGACTACGTCGGCGTGTCGCGCCGTATCGACAAGGACGACGAGCGGCAGCGCCTTCGTAAAATCCTCGCGGAGATCAAGCCGAAGAATATGGGCGTCATCGTACGCACCGCTTCGGCGGGCAAGACAAAGCAGGACTTTTCGGAAGACCTTGAAAGCATCGTCAACCTGTACGCTCAGATCGAGAAGCTTGCCGCGAAGAAAAAAGCGCCTACGATGCTGCACGCGGAACAAAGCCTGCTCTTTCGCACCGCGCGCGACCTGTTGATGAAGGACATCGACCGCGTGTTTGTCAACGATACGGAGGCGTACGAGAAACTCCGCGAGATTGCGGACGTCGTTGCGCCGAAACTCAAGGCGCGCATCCTGCTCAAAGAGAGCGAGGCGCTCTTCGACCGCTACGATACCGAGAGCAAAATCGAGAAAGCGCTCGCGCGCAAAGTCTGGCTCAAGAGCGGCGGTTACGTCATCATCGACCGCACGGAGGCGCTGACCTCCATTGACGTCAACTCCGGCAAATTCGTCGGCAAGGACAACCTTGAAAAGACGATCACCACGGTCAACAGCGAGGCGGCCAAGGAGATTGCCAAGCAGCTGCGCCTTCGCGACATCGGCGGCATCATCATCATCGACTTCATCGACATGGAGAAGGAATCCAACCGCTCGCACGTCCTCTCCACGCTGAAAAACGCGCTGCGCGAGGATCATACGCGGTCGCATGTATTCGGCTTTACGCACCTCGGCCTCGTCGAGATGACGCGCAAAAAAACCGGCAGGAGCATCTCCGACACGCTCCAGCAGGTCTGCCCCTACTGCAACGGGGACGCGAAGGTGCTCGCTCCCGAGACCATGATCAACCGTATCCGCAAGCAGGCCGTACAAGTGATCAAAGGCAGCAATAATAAACGCATGCTCATCGAGACCCATCCGGATGTGGCGGCCGCGCTGGAGCAATCTCAGAAGAAGCACGGACACGTGTTTCCCGCGGAGGAGGGCGGTACGTATTACGTGCGGTCCAACGCCGCGCTGCACGTCGAAAAATTCACGGTTCGCCCGCTCGCGGAGCGCAAGGTGAACGAAGCGAAAAAGGACTGTAAGATCATTCGCTGACACAGGAAAAATCCGCGTAAAACGGCGAGTTTTTTCGTTGACACGGCGGATGCCGTTGTGTTATGATCTTTCGGTGAGCCGCTCCGGTGCGGTATAAGCGCGCGGTTTTTCCGCGACACCGCGATCGGGCGAGTCTGGTAAGAGGAGGTGCAGTTATCGTGTATGCAATCATTCAAACCGGTGGTAAGCAGTATAAGGTAGAGGTTGGCGACCAGATCCTGGTAGAAAAGCTCGACGCCGATGCAAACGCCGAAGTCGATTTTGAAACATTGCTGGTTGCGGACGACAGCGGCGTCAAGGTGGGCAAGCCCGTTTTGGACGGCGTTGCGGTTCGCGGCAAAGTGCTCGAACACGGCAAAGGCAAAAAGGTCGTCGTTTTCAAGTATAAGCCGAAGAAGAACATCCGCACAAAGCGCGGCCATCGTCAGCCGTACACCAAGGTCGAGATTCTCGCGATCGGGTAAGCAGCGATGGTAACGCTTACGATGCTTCGAAAAGACGGCAGAACGGTGGGGTTTATCTCGACCGGGCACGCCGGCTGCGGCGAAGCGGGGGAGGATATCGTCTGCAGCGCGATCTCCGCGCTGACGCAGACGTGTTATCTGGGACTGACGCGGGTCGCCGGGTTGAAAGAAGGCGAAGATCTCGCCGTTTCGATCGACGAATCCGAAGGAATGAGCTGCGTTCTCGCGGGCGATACGCGCGGGGAGCAGCTGGACAGGGCGGAGCTTCTGTTTTTGACGATGGAAGAAGGCCTGAACTCTATCAAAGAGTCGTATCGCAAATCCCTTAAAATACGACACAGGGAGGTGTAACGATATGTTCAAGATGAATCTGCAGCTGTTTGCGCATAAAAAAGGCGTCGGTTCGTCCCGTAACGGACGCGACAGCCATTCCAAGCGCCTCGGGCCGAAGCGTGCGGACGGACAGTTCGTGCTCGCGGGCAACATCCTCGTGCGCCAGCGCGGCACGCATTTCCACCCCGGCGTAAACGTCGGCATCGGCAAGGACGACACGCTCTTTGCCAAGGTAGACGGCGTGGTCCGCTTCGAAACCAGGCATCTGGGCAAGAAGCAGGTCAGCGTTTACGAGGCCGCCGCGGGCGAATAACTTGTTTCTGACAAAGAAGCGGACGAGACTTTCGTCCGCTCTTTTCATTTGAAGACACATTTCTTTGTTCGACTGCTCTTGTGGGTATCGCTATGGACGATGAACAATTCAGATTATTGCGGCTGAAAAATCAGTTTTTGCTTTCGTCCGCTCCGCCGCGAGAGGTCGTGCGCGGGTTGATCGGCTTGCAGGCGCAGTACGGCGCCGCCGCGCTGCACGCGCTGAAGATCCGCTCGAACGGGACGCCCGATCTGACGCGTTATGTGAAAACATGGTCGTTTCGCGGCACGCTGCACCTGCATGACAAAGCCGACCTGCCGCTGGTACTCTGCCGCGGAAGCGAGACGCATTTCGGGCAGATGGCGTTTTGGCACGAAGGCGTCGCGCCCGGGCGTACGGAATCCTTCCGCGCGGTGATCGCCCGCGAACTGGAAGAGGGCTGCAAAACGCGGGACGAGCTGAAAGCGGCATGCCTGCGCGAGGGCATGAGCGAACGGGAAGAACAGATCATCCTGCATCCATGGGGCGGCCTGTTCCGGGGTATGGCGGAAAAAGGGGAGATCGCGTATATGCCGGATGGCAACCGCGTTTTCACGCGGCTGGATCCGATAACACCGATGGAGGAAGAACAGGCGCTCAGTGAACTTGTACTGCGCTACCTGAACGGCTACGCGCCGGTTTCGCTGCGCGACGCGCAGACGTTTTTCGGCATTCCGCAGAAGCGATTAAAAGTGATATTGGAACGCACGTCAACGGAATCGTTCTCCTTTCGCAACCAAACGTATTTTACGACGGGGCAGAAACTGCTGGCGGATGCCGGGATGCCTGCGGTTGTGTTTCTCGCGGGCTTTGATCAATTGCTGCTGGGTTACCGGAAGACCGAAAATCCGTTTCTGCCACAGGATGCGATTAAAAAAATCTACAACAACACGGGGATCGTATTTCCGACGGTGCTGACGGACGGGAAGGTTTGCGCTATATGGAAGCGAACGGGGAACAAACTCAAACTTCGCGCGCTGCGGAGTATCGGCGCGCGGGAACGTAAAAAAATCGAGCGAAAAGCCGTGGACACCTTCGGCAAGATCGCGGTACAATGGACGGGAATGTAGCGGCAAACCGCAACAATGGAGGTACATCCGCATGATCACGAGGAATACGAAAATTGGCGAACTGTTAAAAAATCCGGTCGCGCAAGATGTACTCGCGCAGTTGGTACAATATGCGGGCGTCAACGAAAAAGTCATTTTAAACCCCGTCGTCAAATCTCTGAAACTTTCCGCGATTCCGAAGTACGCGGGCAAGGCGATTCCGGACGCCGATCATATCATCGACACAATGATCAGCCTGTTCAATCAGGAAGCGGACACGAAACCCGTAAAAAAATCCAACGCGCATTACTGGTGGAAGGAAGCGATCGTTTACCAAATCTACCCGCGTTCGTTTATGGACGGCAACGGCGACGGCGTAGGCGACCTGCGCGGGATCATACAGAAGCTCGATTATTTAAAAGAACTCGGCGCGGACGCGCTCTGGCTTTCGCCTATATTCGACTCGCCGAACGACGACAACGGCTACGACGTGCGCGATTACCGCGCCATCATGGCGGAATTCGGCACCATGGCGGACGCGGAAGAACTCATCTCCGAACTGCACAAACGCGGCATGCGCATCATCCTCGACCTCGTGCTCAACCATACGTCGGACGAACACGAATGGTTTATCGATTCCGCAAAAAATCCCGACGGGCCGCACGGCGATTACTACATCTGGCGCAAACCAAAGGGTACCGCGCATCCCAACAACTGGTCGAGTTTCTTTTCCGGCCCGGCATGGGAACGCGTGGATACGAGAGACGAGGAATACCTGCACCTGTTTTCCAAAAAACAACCCGATCTGAACTGGGAAAATCCGGATGTCCGCACCGAGGCCTGCGCTATCATCGATTTCTGGCGTGAAAAGGGCGTGGACGGCTTTCGCCTAGACGTGATCAACTATATCAGCAAGACGTCGCTCGAGGACGGCGGCGAGGTATTTGGAAAACTTCTGCAGTTCAACGGCATCGAGCATTATTTTTATGGCAAGCGGCTGCACGAATATCTCCACGAGCTGAAAGAACGCGCGTTTGGCGACGCGTTCACCGTAGGCGAGACGCCGGGTACGGGGCCGGAGATGAACAAACTGCTCACGGCGGACGAGCGCAAGGAACTCAGCACGGTGTTCAGTTTCGACCACCTCGAAAATCCCGGCAGGAACCGCTTCGACGATTACCGCTATGATCTCGGACACCTTGAGAAGTGCTTCTCCCTTTTGGAGGGTGATTACGCGGATTACGCCTGGCCGAGTATCTTCGTGGAAAATCACGACAATCCGCGCATGGTCAGCAAGGTCGACCCGCGGGGCGAATACCGCGATGCGGTCGCGAAGCTGCTATCTGTCGTACTGCTCACCGCGCGCGGAACGGTGTTCCTCTATCAGGGACAGGAACTCGGCGCGGTCAACGTGGATTTTCAGGATGTCTCCGAACTGCGGGACGTCGAAAGCGTCAACAAATACCGCGCGCTGATCGCTTCCGGTACGTCGCCGGAGGAAGCATGGAAGATTGTGCTCTGCGGCACGCGCGACCATAGCCGCACGCCCATGCAGTGGACAAGCGGAACATACGCGGGATTTTCGGAGTGCGAACCCTGGATCCGTGCCGGCGACAAAGACGAGTGCAACGTCGAAGCGGAGCTGGCTGACGAATCATCCGTGCTGCGCGCATATCAGCTTTTAATCCGGCTGAGAAAAGAACATACCGCGCTTGTCTACGGCTCGTTCGAACCCGCCGCCAAGGCGGAAAAGGACGTGTTCTGTTATTACCGCGACGACGGGGAGGAGCGCTTTTACATCGAGGTCAACCTGCGCCCGCGCGTCGTGAGGCAGCCGAAATCGAAGGGAACTCTGGAACTGGTCTTTTCGAATTACCTGGCGCAGGGGGACGGGCTCGAGCCGTACGAAGCGAATGTCTACCGCGTGGAACGGTGAAATATCCAATGTAACGTTTTCGTGAATTGGGCGGGATGCGGCTTGTCATCCGGCCCTTTTTTCTCTACACTCAATCTATAGAATACGTTTCTATACAATGTTTGAACAAAAGAGGAGCGTATGAAAAAACGTCTTACCATATTCCTGATGGCAATCATTCTGCTCTGCGCCGCCGCGCTGCCGGCGTCGTATGCGCGCGCGCTGACGGCCACAACGGGCATCATTTCGGCGGAAGGCGTGGCGATGCGAAGGACCGCGAGCACCAACGGCGGACTGATGACCCGCCTGAACGAAGGCACCGTCGTCAAGATCATCAAAACGAACGTCAACTCGGAGTGGCACCTCGTCGAGGCGGGCACGCGCACGGGATATGTCAACCGCCTGTACGTCAACATCAACCCGTCTCTTCCGTCCTACCAGCTCAGCTACACCGGCACCGTGGTCAATGTCAACGAGTTTGTCAACGTCCGGGACGAACCTTCGATGCGTGGGCGCAAGCTCGGAAAAGCGGAAAAAGGTCTGATACTCGAGGTTACGCAGGCGTACGCTTCCGGCGCCTGGCACGCGGTCGATTACAACGGGGAAACCGGCTATATCTCCGCGAACTATCTGGAGCTCAAGGCGAACATTTCGGACGATTACCTGACCGGCCTGAAGGTGGAAGGCGGCACGCTTTCGCCCGCGTTTTCGCCGATGGAGTTCGGATACGTGCTGACGGCGGATCAGGGCGAGATTAAAATCAAGGCAACCGCAAACAACGGCGTCAAGGTGAGCATCGGCAACACCGGCGTTTCAAGCGCGAAATACACCATCAATTCCGGCAACAGCAAGACCATCCGCATCTCGGTCGGCGGCAAGGTGAAATACTCCGTTTACCTCGTGCGCGACGTGCTGACGGTAGGCACCTGGAACATCAAGCGCGGAAACGACGCGCTGCTCATGCAGGGATGGCTCATCGCGGCGCAGAGACCGGATATCCTCGGCGTGCAGGAAGTCTACGTCAACAGCAAGGAACGCACGAACAATCTCCTGTCCGTGCGCACGCAGGAGGCGCAGTATTACGCGTTCGCGTCTACGGTCACGTTCGATTCGGGCGGGCAGTACGGCGTCGGCCAGATTTCGAAATATAAACCGGAAAAAGAGGTTAACACGCTGATTTACAGCGAGGACAAGGAACAGCGCTGCCTGCAAAAGGTGGAGTACGATGTCGGCGGAAAACGCGTTTCCGTGTACAATACGCACTTTTCCTACGAATCGTCATCGATCCGCAAAAAGCAGTTTTCAGAGGTGATCACCATCATGGACGCGGATCCAAACCCGTACAAGATACTCACCGGCGACTTCAACGCCTCGGAACACGAGTTTTCAGGCTTTCTGACGAATTACCGCATTATCAACACGAGCGGCACGAAGTTCTACGATTACGCGATGCGGGTTATAGGCGTGTCCCAGATCGATAACATCATCGTTTCGAAAAACATCACCGTGCTCAACGCACGCGCGATCCCTACCATGTATTCCGACCATTATCCGTTGTTTGCGTTTCTCTCGTTGAAGTAGTGAAATCCACATAAAAACAGCTCCGCTTTTATAAGCGGAGCTTTTTTTGCAGAGCGTATGGATCACCGCGCGTAGTCGCCGGTAAGCACGGCGGAAGCGAGGATATTACCTTCAATTGCCGCGTTGAATTGATCGAGCGTGAAGCCGTTTTCAAGCGGCACGGATTCGCTCAGCGCGTAAACGGTGATCACGTATGTGTGCGTACCGCGTGGCGGAGTAGGCCCGCCGTAGCCTGTGAAGCCGAAGTCGTTCATTCCCTGTACGAAATCCGCCGTTTGCTCGACGCTCGCGTTTTCCGCGATATCGCCTGCCGGGATATTGACAGCGATCCAGTGCACCCAGTCGCCGCCGTCGGGGTCGATCATGGACAGAGCAAAGCATGCCGTTCCGTCCGGAATTCCTGCAAACGAGAGCGCGAACGAGCGGGTTGGAACGCCTTTTTCGGTTTGATCGGCGCGTGCGCCGAACGCGTCGCCGATCACGCCGTCCACGATCCCGCCGCTTGTGACAAAGAAGGCGGCGGTTGCTTCTTCTGCTGGAGTATCGGGTTCCAACGCGTCGGTTGCCGCCGGTTTTGTGTCCGCCTGCGGCTCGGCGGAAGGTTGTTGAGCCGGCGCGGAGCCGCCGCAGGCGGAAAGCGGCGAAACCAGTGCGAGACAAATCAGGACGATGATAAACGTTTTCATTTTTACCTCCTTCTGTACGAACGTGATAAAGGATGCATGGTGTCAATCGAATGAAATCGTGTTGCTGTAGCCGTACCTGGAGCGAATTGCGTTCGAGCTGTCGAAATACTCGTAGTCGTCGCCGAAGAGGTGGTCGAGTCCGTACCAGTTTTCTCCGATCCAGCAGCCGATGCGGTAATAACCGCTCGGGAGCGAAAATTTGGCGCTTTTTGCGCCGTTGACGAATATGCCGAGTTGCAGCGTGCCTTCTTCGGCAGGGTCAGTTCCGGGAAGCAGGTAGAATCTTACGTAGTAGTACTTGCCCTCATCCTCGCTGTCAGTCTGGAACACGATTTCGTTCCCTTTGTTTTCACCCTCGAGCACCTTGCCGGACGACGGCGGCGATTGGGGCGCGACGCGCCATGCCGCGTTGATTACGGTGGATACGGCGGCTTCCGTTTGCGCCTTTACAGCCTGAATCTTCGTCGATAAACCGAAATCGTCTTCAAGCGTGATCATTTCGCTCGACGAGTCGTACGAAATCGTAACGCTCGCGCTGGTAAGCGGCGCGTCTGTCAGATCGACGCTCTCGATATCCGATACCGAAAGCGAGGCGTTGAGCGCGCTTCCGAAGAACGGCTTGTTAAACGAGGCGGCGTATTCATCGCTCAGCGCGGCGTAAACGAACGCGGGATCGGGGTAGGAGAACGAAACGGTATAGGTTCCCGCGGCGTCCGCGGAAATATCGGTCACCGTAATCAGATCGGCGTAGTCCTCGCCGCCGAACGTTTCGTCGAGCAGGCCCGGTATGGCGGATGCGATGCGCAGCAGGAGTTCGTTCTGCTGGTATGTTTCTTCGCGGAGCAGAATTTTAACGACTAGATCCTGTACGGTTTTTTCAATCTCGCGCCTGCTCCGACTGGAAAAATCCGCCTTCCAGCCGTCGCCGTCCGGCGTGACGGTAAATACGGATCGGAGTTGATAGTAAGCGGGCGCTTCGTGATCGTGTGCGTATTGTTCCAGCGCGGTTAACAGATCGTCATAGGATTCGGCATAGTAATTTTCCGCGCTCCCCGAGACAAAATCCGGCTGCCGGAGCGCAAAGGACACCGCTGAGATGTCGTAGGCGGCGTAATCCGGAATCTCGACCAGAATCGTGTACTCGTACGACAATTGGCCGCTTTCAAACTCTTTTTCCTGCTCCCGAACCTGGGCGGAGAGGTTGCGCACCTCGAAGTAATAATCGGAATAGTCAATGATCGCACCTGCGATTGCATCCGCGTGCGCCGGGGTCATGCCGCATCCGGCGGAAAAGAGAAGCAGGAAAACGACAAGCGATAGCACAAGAGTTTTTATTCTGGCGTTCATCGGGCAGTTTCCTTTCGGATAAGCGTTGCGATCTGCCCGGGAAACGGACAGCGCGCTCAAAAGACCTATAGAGACTTTAACACGAGCACGGAAAGCGCGTCAAACCAATTTTATACAAAAAAAGAGAGCGGCTTTCCGCCCTCTTTTTCTGTTCGGAATTTATTTTGCGTCGACCTTTGCAATATGCGTAATCAGATCGAGCACCTTGTTGGAATAACCCCACTCGTTGTCGTACCAGGCGACGAGTTTGACGAAATGATCGTTGAGGCTGATGCCCGCGCCGGCATCGAAGATCGAGGTGCGCGGATCGGTGTAGAAGTCCGAAGAGACGACCTTGTCCTCGGTGTAACCGATGATGCCTGCCCATTCCTTGGATTCTGAGGCGGCCTTCATGACGGCTTTGATCTGGTCGTAGGTCGCGCCCTTTTCGAGGCGGCAGGTGAGGTCGACGACGGATACGTCCGGCGTCGGCACGCGCAGCGCCATGCCGGTGAGTTTGCCGTTGAGCGTCGGGATGACCTTGCCGACGGCCTTGGCCGCGCCGGTGGAGCTGGGGATGATGTTGTGCGCCGCCGCACGTCCGCCGCGCCAGTCCTTCTTGGACGGGCCGTCGACGGTCTTCTGCGTCGCGGTGATGGAGTGCACGGTCGTCATGAGACCTTCGACGATGCCAAAGTTATCGTTGATGACCTTCGCAAGTGGCGCAAGGCAGTTCGTCGTGCAGGAGGCGTTGGAAACGACGTTCATGTCCTTGGTGTACGTGTCCTGGTTGACGCCCATGACGAACATCGGCGCGTCCGCGGACGGGGCGGAGATGACGACCTTCTTGGCGCCGCCGGTAAAGTGCGCGCTGGCCTTTTCCACGGTGGTGAACACGCCGGTGGATTCGACGATGTATTCCGCGCCGCACTCTTTCCACGGGATTTCGGCGGGATTCATACATGCGTAAACGTTGGCGACTTCATCGTTGACGACGAGCTTGCCGTCGCGAATGGAGATGTCGCCCTTAAACTGGCCGTGTACGGTGTCGTAACGGGTCATGTAAACCATGTAGTCGAGGTCGATGAACGGATCGTTGATGCCGACCACCTGAATTTCGGGGTTGGCGACAGCCGCGCGGAAGACCAGGCGGCCAATGCGGCCGAAGCCGTTGATTCCTACTTTGATTGCCATATCTATGTTCTCCTTTATATGATATTCATTGTCAGTAGCGGCCCGGCGGTGTCAAAACCTTCGCATCAATCCCCGACGGATCGATAAATGCCGCTGTGCGGGTTTGGAATTTGAATCTTAAAACCCAAAGTATTGTACAATATCCGCGCCGTATCCGCAAGTAAAAACTTCTTAAGCCGCCCTGAATAAACACAAGAATTCGATATTCCGGTATCGAAATTAACGAAAACCCTGGCCGGCTCAGTCTAGATTCAGCTTCTCTTTTACGACGTAAAGCGGCCTGCCTTTGAGCTCGTCGTACATGCGGCCCAGGTACATGCCTTGCATCCCCATAAACAGGAGCGTAAGCCCCTGCACGAACAGGATTCCGTCCGCCGCCCAGAGCCACGGCGCGGCGCCCGTAACGGCGGCGGCGACGATCAGCGCGATGAAACCAAGGCCGGACAAAACGCAAAGACCGATTCCGAACTGCATCGGCAGGGTGAGCGGTTTGTCCGAAAAGCCAGTGATTCCGTCGCTTGCCAGGCGCAGCATCTTTTTCAGCGTATATTTCGTCTTTCCCGCGAAGCGCTCCTGCCGTTCGTATTCGACCGGCACGGCGTTGAACCCCATCCATGCGGACATGCCGCGCAGAAAGCGGTTGTGCTCGCGCATGCGCAAAAACAGGTCGGCGACATTGCGGCCGATGAGCCTGAAATCGCCCGTATCGAGCGGGATGGGGTAAGCGCTCATCCAGGAAAGCAGGCGGTAATACAGAGCGGCGGTGAGTTTTTTAAACAGCGATTCGCCTTTTCGGCTGACGCGTTTGCCGTATACGATGTCCGCGCCGTTTTCCCAGAGCTGAATCATCTGCGGGATCAGTTCGGGCGGATCCTGCAAATCGACGTCGATGATGACGAGCGCGTCGCCCTTTGCGGCGTCCATCCCGCAGGTGACGGCGAGCTGATGACCGAAGTTGCGGGAAAACGAGAGCGCCTTGACATGCGGGTGCGTTTTTGCGAGTTCTCGAAGCTGGCTTAACGTGCCGTCGCGGCTGCCGTCGTCGACGTACACGATCTCGTAAGGGTACCCGGCGCCCTGCATTGCCGCGTCCATGCGCGTAAACGAGTCGGAGAGCACTTCCTCTTCGTTGTAAACGGGGATCACAAGCGACAACAACGGTTTTTTCTGCGGTTCCATGCGATAAAACCTCCTCACTCAGGCTTATGGCAGGTGGATATATTCGGGTTTCGTATGCATATCAGTATAGCGCAGCGCGCGACGAAAGACAATTCCGGCTGCCCGGCGGTCGCTGTAAAACAGCCAAAATCACCTCGCCGGATTTGTCCAACGTGACAAAAAGCCGTAATATTAGCGCAATAAGGGCATTTTACTGTTGCAATTTAAACGTCTTGTGGTAGAATACGTATCGAAAGAACCGTACATTTGATCCGACCGATCAGGAAAAGGAGACTGTTATCATGCCAATCGTAACCAGCACGAAGATGTTTGCCGACGCGTATGCCGGAGGCTATGCCATCGGTGCGTTCAA
This sequence comes from Christensenellaceae bacterium, assembly GCA_963675855.1. Taxonomy (GTDB): domain Bacteria; phylum Bacillota; class Clostridia; order Christensenellales; family CAG-138; genus UBA7703. The sequence continues at coordinate 1,931,511 of OY776633.1, read as the reverse complement.
TGTCAACAACATGGAGATCATCCAGGGCATCACGGAAGCCGCCAAGGAGCTGAAGGCGCCGCTGGTCCTGCAGGTGAGTTCCGGCGCGCGTAAATACGCCAACCATACTTATCTCATGAAACTTATCGAAGCCGCCTGCATCGAAACGGATCTGCCGATCTGCGTCCACCTCGACCACGGAGATACGTTCGAGCTTTGCAAGAGCTGTATCGACGGCGGGTTTTCCTCCGTCATGATCGACGGATCGCACCACGGATACGAAGAAAACGTCAAGCTTACCAAGCAGGTCGTCGAGTATGCGCACGATCACGGCGTGGTCGTCGAGGGCGAACTCGGCCGTCTCGAGGGCGTGGAGGACGACGTGAAGGTCGCCGCGGGCGAAGGCAGCTACACCGATCCGGATCAGGTGCAGGATTTTGTCAGCCGCACGGGCGTGGACTCGCTGGCCATCGCCATCGGTACGAGCCACGGCGCGTATAAGTTCAAGCCCGGCACGAAACCGCAGCTTCGCTTCGACATTCTCGAAGAAGTCGAAAAGCGCCTGCCCGGTTTCCCGATCGTGCTGCACGGATCCAGCAGCGTCGTTCCCGAGTTCGTGGAGATGATCAACAAGTACGGCGGAAATATGCCGGACGCGATCGGCGTTCCCGAAGACATGCTGCGCGAAGCGGCGCGCATGGCGGTCTGCAAGATCAACATCGACAGCGACCTGCGGCTTGCCATGACCGCGACGATCCGCAAGTATCTCAGCGAAAATCCTTCGCACTTCGACCCGCGCCAGTATCTCAAGCCCGCGCGCGAGGCGATCAAAAACATGGTCGCACACAAGATCACGACCGTGCTCGGTTCCGACGGAAAAGCGTAAGGAATCCTTATTTTCAAGCACCCCTTCGGGGGTGTTTTTTTTACATGAACAGAAAACCAGAAGAATACAATTGGTTTTTTCCCGTATTTGTAGTCTGCGATATTGACATACGCGCGGAAAAAGTCTATCGTATTGCGAAAGCCGTTTTATATATAATTATGCAAAAAACGGGAGAAAGCGCAGGAAAACCGTGTTGAAGCAAAAGAACTCCGACGCTAGTTCGATCCTCTCCGTGCTCGGCGCTCTGATCATCTGGAGCGCGTCGTTCGTCGCCATCAAGGTGGCGAATGAAACGTTCCCGCCGATTACGATGGGCGCGGCGCGGTTCATCATCGCGTCCGTCATCCTCGGCGGGCTCGCGCTGCTGCCGAAAAACCGCGTACGGCTTCAAAAACGGGATATCGCGGCGGTGGCAGTCAGCGGCTTTCTGGGGATCACGTGCTACGTGGTTTTGCAGAACATCGCCATGCAGTGGACGTCCGCTTCCAGCGCGACGCTGATCATCGCGTCGTACCCGATCATCACGCTGATTCTGGAAACGATTATCTATAAAACGAAACTGAACGGTTTCAAAGCGCTCGGCATCCTCATCGCCATCGCGGGGGTGGTTGTCCTTTCCTACGTAAAAGCCGAGGCGAGACAGCAGGGGGAACTCCTCGGAAGCATTTTGCTGGTCGTCGCAGGCGTCGCGTGGGCGTTTTATAACTTCCTGACCAAGAGAGTGGTCAACCGCTACCCGCCGATCACGCTGCTGTTTTATCAAACGCTCTTCGGCACGCTCTGCCTGATTCTGCTCTCGCTGACCGAACGGGAAAGCTGGGCGGCGCCGACCGCGCTGTCGTTTGCGATGGTGCTCTTCCTCGGCGTGTTCTGTTCGGCGCTTGCATTTCTTTTGTACAACCTCGGGTTGAAAAAACTCTCGCCGACCTCCGTAACCTCCATGCTCAACCTCGTGCCGATTTTCGGCGTGTTCTTTTCCTGGGTGCTGCTGGGCGAGCAGGTTTCAGCGCGGAAGTTCATCGGCGGGGCGATCGTTATCCTAGGCGTCATGCTGAGCCTTCGAAAAACGAAATCGGAGATCGCGCTTCAGAGCGCGGCGGCGATGCAGCCGGAGCCGGTGCTTTCGGAAGCGGGCGGTCAGAATCCATAGCGGAAACCGCATCCGGAGCGTATGATACCGGTTAACGGTGTTTGCATTATGCGGGATTGTACGTATAATGGTAGCGGGTGCGAAAACGGCAAAGGCGCTTGAATATCCATCGGCGGACGGAAAACGCGGACGCCGGATCGGATGACGACACGTTTTCGCCCGGTCAGGGAGGAGAATCTATGCATACACACATATCCCAGTCCGTTAAACGGTTGACCACGGCGGGCGTGCTCGCGGCTGTGATCGTATTATTGACGACGCTGGTATCCATTCCAATGCCCGGCGGGCTTGGCTATATCAATCTGGGCGACGCGGGCGTGCTGCTGGCGGGGATGCTGCTCGGCGGCGGCTGGGGCGCGCTTTGCGCCGGTACGGCATCCGCACTGTCGGACGTTTTGCTCGGCTGGGGCGTATATGCGCCGGCTACGTTTGTGATCAAAGGGCTGGTCGCGCTGGTTGCGGGCTTGTTGTTTTCAAAGACAAAAAAGAATATCCGTTACGCGGGGCTTTTCCTCGGCGCGTTGATCGTTCCGCTCGGGTATTTCGTCTATGAAACGATTCTCTACGGTTCCGCGGCGGCTGTCCCGAACATCCTTTTCAATACCCTGCAGTGCGTCGTCGGCGCAAGCGTAGCGACCGTTTTAGGGGTCATGCTTCAGAAAACAAAACTCTTTTCTGAAGCGTTTGCGTTGCTGCCCTCCTGCGCCGAGATCCTGCGCGAGCCGAAAAACGGTCCCGATGTCGTAATCGTCGCCGGGTGCAAGCGCGCGGACCTCATCACAAAGGCGGGGGATATGCTGTCCGTACGGGGCGTTACGGCGCGGATCGTTGCCGTAAAAAACGAAAAAGCGTTCGAGCGGCTGAACCCGGAGCAGCGGGAAGAGTTTCTGCCGCCAGACAAGCCGGTTGTACAAGTGGGCGACGAAGAAACGACCCCGAAAGAGATTGTAATTTCCGCGATGGAAGCGGTGTCGAAATAGCCTGTTTTTCATCCGGACGGCAGAAAATGCGGCTCGCTGAGCTGTCCGGTTGGCGTTGCGGCGATCCGAAAACCCGGTTCTGTCACAATCGCTTACCCAAATCCGCAATTCGGCGCTGAAGCCTGTGTATCGCGGGCCAACGCAACACCATATGTTGTATAGTGGTACGAAATCTTGAACAATGTATTACAATATTTAGATTCCTATTGCAAAATTGGATCGCTTTCCTTATCATTTTTGATTAGGAGAACGTTATGTACTATTACGACGACGGATCGGTTCACGGGAAGAAAATGTCCCAAAGCACCGGCGCAAATGGAAACGGATCGTATTCACAATCGGATGCCGGCCCGCAAAACGGTACGCAAGGCAGGAAGCTGCATCATAAGTCCGATTCGCATACGAAACATCAAATCTATAGAAACGGGTCCGCGCAGAAGCGCGACTCGTTTGTTGACTATAACGTAAAATCACAAAATTCAAAATCGAAGAACGGCTCGAATCAGAACCGCCCTTCGAATGGAAACACATACGCCGCGAAAAAGGCGCCGTCTGTAAACGGCGGAACTGGCAGAAACGGCAATTCTTCAGGCAAGCAATACTTTCGCGCAGGCGGTGCCAACGGCAACGGCAACGGAAACGGCGGCGGCAGCGATATCGGCTCCTGGCTTCGAATCAAATGGAATAAAATCAAAAAGACGGTACTCGCATGGGTGAAACGCGTATTGCGCTCGTTCTACTTTATGGGTAAGACGATGCGCATCTTCATCGCGTCCGCGGGCGGGTTTGTGGTGATCTGCCTAATCGTCATATTCTCCGTAGTCGGTTCGCGGCATAAGCGCGCGGAAGCGATGGAAGCGCAGCTCGCGCTTGCGACGACAGCGCCGACGATCGCCGCGAGCGCGACCCCCGAGCCGACGCCGGAACCTACGCCTACGATCTGGATCGAAAAAGGCGCCGAAGGCGAAGACGTCATGGACCTGCAAAAGCGGCTCATGGAGCTCGGATACCTCGACATCGACGAACCGACCAGCTATTTTGGACACGCGACAAAGGAAGCGGTCAAGCGCTTCCAGCGCCAGCACGATCTGCAGCAGGACGGCATCTGCGGCAACGACACAGTCGCTCTGATCTACGCCGAAGAAGCGAAACCGTACGTCATGTATGAAGGCGCGGAGGGAGACGACATCGCGGCGTTCCAGGAACAGCTCGTCGAACTTGGCTATCTTGACGACAACCAGGTCACCGGCTATTACGGAACGGACACCGTTTCGGCGGTCAAGAAGTTTCAGCACAGGAACTACCTGACGGAGGACGGCAAAACGGGTGAAAAAACACTCGAAGCCATCAACTCGCCAGACGCGCGCGTTTCCTACACCCGCGAGCAGGAGATTATAGCGGAGAAAAAGAAGCAGGCCGCGCTTGCGCGCGCGCAGTCGGCGGAAGGCCGCATCGACAAGCTGATCTCCATTGCGAAAAAGCAGCTGGGAGATCCGTATGTCCTCGGCAAGAGCGGGCCTGATTCGTTCGACTGCTCCGGCCTCGTGGTCTATTGCCTGCGGCAGGTCAACGTGTATACGCGCCGCCTCAACGCGTCCGGACTGAGCAAGACAAGCAGCTGGACAAAAGTATCCAGCCTCAGCGACGTCGAACGCGGGGATCTGCTGTTCTTCAGATCGGACGACAGCAGCTCCATCGGCCACGTCGGCATCTACATCGGCGGCGGCGAGATGATCGACGCGTCCTCGGCAAACGGCAAGGTCGTGCGCAGGAGCGCCAAGAGCAGCTACTGGCGCAGAAACTTCGTCGTAGCGCGGCGGCCGATCGAATAACAAACGGTTTTTCACTAGCGGCGGTGCGGCTTTCGCACCGTCGTTTTTTACGGGCGGTTCGTTCTTGCATTCCGCCTGTGGATACAGTATGATGATACCCGAACTACGGGAGGGAACCATATGGCATACCCCAACGAACTGATACGGAATTTTTCCATCATCGCGCACATCGACCACGGCAAATCGACGCTGGCCGACCGCATGCTGGAGCTGACGGATACCGTCTCCGCGCGCGACATGGCCGAGCAGCTGCTCGACGCCATGGATATCGAGCGCGAGCGCGGCATCACGATCAAGTCTTCGGCCGTGCGCATGTTTTACACCCATACGGACGGCAAACGGTACATGTTCAACCTCATCGACACGCCCGGTCACGTAGATTTTAACTACGAAGTCAGCCGCGCGCTGGCCGCCTGCGAAGGCGCGGTGCTCGTCGTGGACGCGACGCAGGGCATCGAGGCGCAGACGCTGGCAAACGTGTACCTCGCCGTAGACAACGGCCTGGAGGTCGTGCCCGTCATCAACAAGATCGACCTGCCGAGCGCGGAGCCGGAGCGCACCGCGCAGGAGATCGAGGACGTCATCGGCATCGAAGCGAAAAACGCGCCGCAGATTTCCGCAAAAAACGGCATGAACGTGCAGGCGGTGCTCGCTTCGGTTGTGGATACCGTTCCGCCGCCGGCGGGCGATCCAGACGCGCCGCTGACCGCGCTGGTATTCGACTGCATCTACGACAACTACAAGGGCGCGCTGTCATACGTGCGTGTATTCGACGGCACCGTGAAGGAAGGCATGCGCATCCGCTCCATGGCGAGCGGCCATGAATTCGAGGTCACCGAAGTCGGCGTGTTCACGCCCGCGCCGCTGGTCGTGGATGAACTCACGGCAGGCGAGGTAGGCTATATCGCCGCGTCGATCAAAAGCGTCGCCGAGACCAAGGTCGGCGACACGATCACCTCCGCCGCGCGGCCCGCCGCCAAACCGCTTGCGGGATACAAGCAGGCCAACCCCATGGTATTCTGCGGCATCTACCCGGCGGACGGCGCGCAGTACGGCGACCTGCGGGACGCGCTTGACAAGCTCAAGCTCAACGACGCGTCTCTTTCCTACGAAAAGGAAACGTCCAGCGCGCTGGGCTACGGATTCCGCTGCGGTTTTCTTGGGCTTCTGCACATGGAGATCGTACAGGAGCGGCTCGAGCGCGAGTTCGACCTCGATCTCGTGACCACCGCGCCGAGCGTTATCTATAAGGTGAAGCTTTTAACCGGCGAAGAGCAGATGATCGACAACCCTTCCAATCTGCCGCCGGTTACGGAGATCGAATCGATGCAGGAGCCGGTTGTGAACGCGACCGTCATGACGCCCTCGGAATACGTCGGCTCCATCATGGAGATCTGCCAGGAACGGCGCGGGATCTTCGTGGATATGAGCTACATCGACGCGACGCGCGTGAGCATCCGCTACGTGCTGCCGCTCAACGAGATCATCTACGACTTTTTCGACCAGCTCAAAAGCCGCAGCAGGGGGTACGCTTCCTTCGACTACGAGCTTAAGGGTTATGAAAAGAGCGACCTCGTCAAGCTGGACTTTTTACTCAACGGCGACATGTGCGACGCGCTGAGCACCATCGTGCACCGCGACCGCGCTTACGCCAAAGGCCGCGCCGTGGCGGAAAAGCTCAGCGAGGTCATTCCGCGCCAACAGTTCGAAATACCCGTACAGGCGGCCATCGGCGGCAAGATCATCGCGCGCGAAACCGTGCGCGCCGTTCGAAAGGACGTGCTTGCCAAGTGCTACGGCGGCGACATCACGCGTAAGAAGAAGCTGCTCGAAAAACAGAAGGAAGGCAAGAAGCGCATGCGCCAGATCGGCACCGTATCGCTGCCGAGCGACGCGTTCATGAGCGTTCTTCGCATCAATTAGCGCGATGGCCGGCATCTACGTACATATCCCGTTCTGCGTGAAGAAATGCGATTACTGCGACTTCGTATCGTTTCCCGAAGACGGCGTGCCGGATGCGTATGTCGACGCGCTCATACAGGAGATAGAACTCGTTTCTCGCGGCGGGGAGTACCCCGCCGCGTTCGATACGGTTTTTTTCGGCGGGGGGACCCCGTCGCTGCTGTCCGGCGCGCAGATGTGCCGCTTGATGGGCGCGCTCAACGGCTGCTTCCCCATACGAGAGGACGCGGAGCGCTCGACGGAAGCAAACCCCGGAACGGTTAGTGGAGATAAACTCGCCGCATACCGCGCCGCCGGTATCAACCGCCTCTCGATCGGGCTGCAGAGTTCGCATGACGATCTGCTGCAATCGATCGGCAGGATCCATACGTTCGTGCAGTTTCTCGATACGCTTTCGCTCGCGCGGGACGCGGGCTTTGAAAACATCAACGCGGACGTCATGCACGGCCTGCCGGGCCAGACGCAGAACATGTATCTCGATACGCTCAAAACCGTTTGCGATCTCGAGATACAGCACGTTTCGGCTTACGCGCTCATTCTCGAAGAATATACGCCTCTGTTTACGCGCGTGCAGGGCGGAGAAGTCAGGCTGCCGGACGAAGACGCGGTGGCGGACATGCAGGACGCAGGCATCGATTATCTGGAATCGCGCGGATATCACCGTTACGAGATCAGCAACTTCGCGCGCGAAGGGTACGAGTGCCGCCATAATCTGAACTACTGGCAAAACGGCGAATACCTCGGTTTCGGCGTCGCCGCGCACGCCGCGGTTCGGAGAAAGCACTGGACACGGTTTGCCAACGTATCCTCGCTTGACGAATACTACCGCCTGCTCTCGCGCGGCAAGCGTCCGCTTGCGGAGACGATACGGCTGCTTCCGGCGGACGAGATGTTCGAGTGCGTCATGCTCGGTCTGCGGCTCGTGCGCGGCGTAGGCCGTGAGGCGTTTTACAATCGGTTTGGCGTGAGCATAGCCGAGGCGTTTCCCGCCGCGGTGGAGGGGTTGAGAAAGCGCGGCTGGCTGTGTGAAAGCGAGGATTTTTTCGCGCTCAATAGTAAAGGGCTTGATTTGCAGAACGAAGCGCTCCAGCAGTTCATGTAACGCCGAACATCCGTTATTTTGTCCGCTCGGGGTGAATTCACTGGAATGTCACATTTTCGATACAGCTCTCACTTGACACCTGAGCCCGCAGGTGCTAAATTTTTGTCAGGGGTTAGCACTCGCTTATTTAGAGTGCTAACAACAGGAATTCTCAAAGGAAGGAGCTGACTACGATGGAACTCGATGCAAGGAAACTCGGCATACTCAAAGCCATCATCGACGAGTACATCATGTCCGCGTCACCGGTCGGCTCCCGCGCCATCAGCAAGCACGAGGGGTTCAACCTTTCGAGCGCGACCATACGAAACGAGATGGCGGACCTTGAAGAACTCGGTTATCTGGAGCAGCCGCACACGTCTGCCGGACGCGTCCCTTCGGACAAAGCCTACCGGCTGTATGTGGACCAGATGATGCAGAAAGCCGCGCTGACGGACGAAGAGATCAAACTCATCCGCGAACACATGACCGTAAAGCTCGACGAGGTCGAGTCCGTCATGAAACATACGGCGCAGGCGCTCTCGGCGGTAACGCATTATACGGCGATGGTGATGCCGCCCATGCTTTCGGCAAACAGGCTTCGGCATATACAGCTCGTGCCGCTCCGGGAAGGGCGCGCCATCGTCGTCGTGGTCACCACGGCGGGGTTTGCACGCGACGCGATCATCCGCGTGCCGGTGGATATCTCCAGCGACGAACTCGAGCGCATCTCGCGCACCCTCACAGAGCGGTATTACGACTGCCGGATGGACCACATCGGCGATCTTGTCGCCAGGGAGATGTCCGGTGAGTTGTACAAAAGACGAACGTTTCTCAGCTCCGTAGTCGAAGCGATCGAGCGAAAGATCACGCCTGATATGCCGAATGTGCAGCTTTCGGGCGCGACGAACATGCTTCACTATCCCGAATACAGCGACGTGAACAAGGCAAAGACATTCCTTGCCGCTGTCGAGGGCAGAAACATGCTCTACGAGATGCTCAAACGCGCGAGCAAGCTGGAGTTTACGATCACCATCGGAAACGAGAACGAGGACGTGCTGTTTAAAAACTGCAGCATAGTCACCGCCACCTATCAGGTTGGCGACGAACCACTCGGTTCCTTCGGCATCATTGGGCCGACGCGCATGAATTACGGCAAGGTATTCTCCGTGCTGGAGTACATGCGAAGAAGCCTTTCGGAAATATTAAGCAGCGAACTGGACGACGAATGACGGAAGGCGGAATCAAAAATCCCGCCAGCGTATGAACAAGGAGACTGGAACATTGACGAAGAAAACGGAACAAAAAGAGCCGCTCGTGAAAAATACGGCGGCGGAAGAACAGAAGGCCGAAGCGGTCGAAAAGAATGAAACCACGGCCAAAGCGGACGAAACCGAAGCGACCGTGACCGACGCGAAGGAAGCGGCTGATCAGGAGAGCTATACGCTCACCGCGGAAGAATTTGACGCGGCCAAAGCGCATATCGAAGCGATCACCGAGGAGAAGGATGAAACCATCAACCTCCTGCAGCGCATCCAGGCGGACTTTGACAACTTCCGCCGCAGGAACGCGGGCATACGCCTCGAGAGCTATGAAGAAGGCAAGCGCGACACGGTCAGGGAACTGCTGCCCGCGCTGGACAGCCTCGAGCGCGCGCTGGACAGCATACCCGCGGAAAACGCGACCTGGAGCGAGGGAATCGCGCTTGTGCACCGCCAGGTGCTGGATTCGCTGAAAAAGCTGGGCCTCGAGGAAATCGAGAGCGACTGCAAGTTCGATCCGGCCTGGCACGAAGCGGTGATGCGCGAAAAGACGGAAGGCAAGCAGAGCGGCGATATCGTCGTCGTACTGCAAAAAGGCTACCGTATGGGCGGCAAGATCATCCGCCACTGTATGGTGAAAGTCGCCGAATAAAACGCGGCATTATATAGATTTTAGTTTGAATATTTCCAGAGACTGGAAACGATTTTACAGAATAGTTGGAGGACATAAACAATGGGCAAAATTATCGGCATCGACTTAGGCACAACGAACTCCTGCGTCGCTTTCTTAGAAGGCGGCGAACCGGTGGTCATCCCCAATTCCGAAGGTATGCGCACCACGCCGTCCGTGGTCGCGTTTAAGGACGGCGAGCGGATGGTCGGCAACATCGCGAAGCGCCAGGCCATCACGAACCCCGACCGCACGGTCTCCTCGATCAAGCGCGACATGGGTTCGTCCCGCAAGATCCATATCGAGGGCAAGGATTATACCCCGCAGGAAATCTCCGCGATGATCCTGCAGAAACTCAAGACGGATGCGGAAGCGTATCTCGGCGAAACCGTCACGCAGGCGGTCATCACCGTTCCGGCGTACTTCACGGACAGCCAGCGCCAGGCCACGAAGGACGCGGGCCGCATTGCGGGCATGGAAGTGCTCCGCATCATCAACGAGCCGACGGCGGCCGCGCTGGCCTACGGCATGGATAAAGAAAACAACCAGAAGATACTGGTTTACGACCTCGGCGGCGGCACGTTCGACGTTTCGATCCTCGAAATCGGCGACGGCGTGTTTCAGGTGCTCGCGACCGCGGGCAACAACCGCCTCGGCGGCGACGACTTCGACCAGCTGCTGATGGACTATATCGCCGACGATTTTAAAAAGAACAACGGCATCGATCTTAGACAGGACAAGATGGCGCTCCAGCGGTTGAAGGACGCCGCCGAAAAGGCGAAGATCGACCTTTCTGGCGTTGCGCAGACCACGATCAACCTGCCGTTCATAACGATGGACAAAGCCGGCCCGAAGCACCTTGACATCACGATTACGCGCGCAAAGTTCAACGAGCTGATCAACGACCTCGTCGAGCAGACCAAGACGCTCGTGAAAAAGTGCCTCAGCGACGCCGGGCTTCCCACCTCGCAGATCGACAAGGTTATCCTCGTCGGCGGTTCGTCCCGTATCCCGCTGGTGCAGGATATGGTCAAGCAGATCACCGGCAAAGACCCGTTTAAGGGCATCAACCCGGACGAATGCGTCGCCATCGGCGCGGCCATCCAGGGCGGCGTCCTCGGCGGCGAAGTCAAGGACATCCTGCTTCTGGACGTGACCCCGCTTTCGCTCGGCATCGAGACCGTCGGCGGCGTGTTTACCAAGCTCATCGAGCGCAACACGACCATCCCGACCAAGAAGAGCCAGATCTTCTCGACCGCGGCGGACGGGCAGACCAGCGTGGAAGTGCACGTGCTCCAGGGCGAGCGCGGCATGGTACAGGGCAACAAGACCCTCGGCCGCTTCCAGCTCACCGGCATTGCGCCTGCGCCGCGCGGCGTGCCGCAGATCGAGGTCTCCTTTGACATCGACGCAAACGGCATCGTGCACGTATCCGCTAAGGACCTCGGCACGGGCAACCAGCAGAACGTGACCATCACCGCGTCTTCGAACCTCAACGAGGACGAGATTAAAAAAGCGGTTGCGGACGCGGAGAAATTTGCGGACGATGACAAGAAGCGCAAGGACGAGGTCGAGACCAAGAATCAGGCCGACCAGCTGATCTACACGACCGAGCGCAGCTTGAAGGAGATGGGCGACAAGATCGAAGCCTCCGACAAGGAGCAGATCGAAAAGTCGATCGCCGATCTGAAGAAGACGGTGGAAGGCGGCGATGTCGATCTGATCAAGACCGCGACGGAAAGCCTTACCGAGCTGAGCTACAGCGTGTTCGGGAAAGTCTATGAACAGCAGGCCCAGCAGCAGCAACAGGCGGGCGGCGAAGGGTTCGATCCCAACGCGCAGGGCGATGGTTCCGAAGCGGACAGCCAGCCGCAGGACGACGTTGTCGACGCGGACTACGAAGTCGTGGACGATGATAAATAGTGATCTCAAATCAATGTTTGAATCTTTAGCATAACGGCAGGGAGGCGCAAATAGAGACTTGCGCCTCCTTGTCGGGAAATGAAACCGAGAATGAAGCGCATCGATTATGGAACCGCGCTTTGGATGGAGAGGTGACGGGCGTTGGCAGAAAAACGCGATTATTACGAAATACTGGGCGTGAGTAAAACAGCGACGGACAGCGAGATAAAAAGCGCGTTCCGAAAAAAAGCGAAGGAGTGCCACCCCGACCTGAATCCCGGCGACAAGGCGAAGGAAGCGCAGTTTAAGGAACTCAACGAAGCGGCCGAGGTGCTGATCGATCCGGACAAGCGGGCGAAATACGACCAGTTCGGCCATGCCGCGTTCGACCCTTCCATGGGCGGACAGGATCCGTTTTCCGGCGGCGGGTTCGGCGGATTCGGCGATTTCGGCGATATACTCGGCCAGATGTTCGGCGGCGGGTTCGGCGGATTCGGCGGCGGGCAGTCCAGAAACGGCCCGATTCCCGGAGACGATCTGCGCTATAACCTGACAATCACTTTCGAGGAAGCAGCGTTCGGCGCGGAAAAGGAAATCACGATCCCGCGCGAGGAAACCTGCGAAACCTGCCACGGCACGGGAGCCAAGCCAGGCACGGAACCGGTCACCTGCAAAACCTGCAAAGGCACCGGCCAGGTGCGCACGCAGCAGAACACGATCCTCGGATCGTTCACTTCGACGCGCCCCTGCTCTGCATGCCGCGGAACGGGCAAGGTGATCGAAGACCCCTGCCAGACATGCCGCGGCGCGGGCCGTGTCCGGAAAAACCTGAAGAAGAAGGTAAAAATTCCGGCGGGCATCGACAACGGGCAGAGCCTGTGCCTGCGCGGCATGGGCAGCGCCGGGCATCGCGGGGGACCGAATGGCGACCTGTATGTGACTATCAGCGTGCGGCCGCACCGGAAGTTCGCTCGAAAAGGGTACGACCTGTATCTGGATATGCCGATCACGTTCACAAAGGCGGCGCTCGGCGGCGGCGTAACGGTACCGACGCTCAAGGAGAGCGTGAAGTACCAGATTCCCGCGGGCACGCAGACAGGCTCCACCTTCCGCCTGAGAGACCAGGGCATCCAGCGGCTTAACTCCAGCGGAAAGGGCGATCTGCTCGTCACGGTCAACATCGAGGTGCCAAAGCGCATGACGGACGAACAGAAAAAGCTGCTTGAACAGTACGCCGAAACGCTCGGCGAGAACGCGGAGAGCCGCTCATCCAAAAAGTCGGCGTTTAACCGCGCAAGCGGCGGCAAACGATAAATTTTTACAGCGGGTCGAAGCGATCGGCTGAAAAAACGAACGGTCAGAAAGCCCGCGATACTGATATCGCGGGTTTTCTGATAGAATGGGTATCAGGTTGAACGCCGCCGGCGGGCATGTGGAAGCCGGTAACATCGGGAGAGGAGTAAACCGGCATGCTGAAGCAAGGGGACCGCGTCGGAATCGTCGCCTGTTCAAACGGGCTGCAATACAGCGAAAAAGACCAGCTGGGAAAATTGGAAAAGGTGCTGGAGAGCTTTGGGCTGGTTCCGGAAATGAGCCCTTATATATTCCGCCGCGAATCGGTGTTCGGCGCAAGCGGACGGCAACGGGCGGAAGCGCTGAATGAAATGGTTCGGGATGACGGCGTCAAGGCGGTTTTTGACATATCCGGCGGGGATATCGCGAACGAAGTTCTGGACTACCTGGATTTCGAGCTGATGCAAAAGCATCCGAAACCCTTCTTCGGATACAGCGATTTAACGACTGTCATCAATGCGATTTTTACGAAAGCAAAGATACCGGCTTATCTGTATCAAGTCAGGTGCCTTGTACGGGACGACAGAATATCGCAGCAGGCCGCTTTTCAAAGCAGCCTGTTTAACGGCAAAGACGATCTGTTTTGCTCCGGATGGGAGTTTATTCGAGGGAGCCGTATGGAAGGGATCGTTGTCGGCGGCAACGTGCGTTGCTTCCTGAAGCTGGCCGGAACGCCGTACATGCCTGATTTCACCGGAAAATTGCTGTTTCTTGAAAGCTATGGCGGAGGTGCGGCGCAGATGACGGCCTACCTGAGTCAGCTCAAGCAAACAGGCGCGTTTGACAGGATCGCCGGACTCCTGCTCGGTACATTCACGAAGATGGAAACGGCGAGGGAATCCCCGACGATGACGAAACTGGCATGCGATATGGCGGAACAATACGATTTTCCGATCGCAAAAACGCATGACGTCGGTCATGCGGATACGTCGAAATGTCTGATGATCGGCACGGGGCAGTCGTTTTCAGAAAACGGGTGGCAGAGGCTATGATTCGATTGACATAGGTAGATTGCGCTTCCTTCGGTAAGCCAGCGCTATCTGCATAGCCAGCGAAACCGCGCCGCTGAGGATGAGGATGAAGTAGAAGCTCGCCACACGGCTGATGAGCATCGCGGGCACGATGAGCGCGCTTTGAAACAGCACGCGGAAGATCCTGACGAACCCGCTCTCGCTCGCGCCGGTCGCGCCGGGAATGGGCAAAAAGCAGACGGCGAGGTAGAGCACGGACTGCAGCGCGATGAAATCCATCATTCCATACCCGCCGAGGTTAAACGCGCGGTAGACAAAATAGGGGATTACGAACTGAGACCCGAGCAGGAGCACATACGATACGAGCTCCGCGCCAAGCAGCCACGGATGCCTTTTGAACACGCCGGCGCCTTTTTGATACAGCGCGATCTGCTCTTCCGCGCGTGACTGCGTCTTATGCGGATCTTTGATGATTTTTATTCTGGCAAGCAGCGAAATCGATCTGCGAACGAGCCCGCCGGCAAAGGTTTTGGAAAACATCGCAAACAGCAAAAAGAGGATCAGGCCGATGTTGATCAGAGAACCGAGCAGAAACAGCCAGAGAAACCCGCCGAGATTATCGAGGATCAGGTTCAGGTGGAACGGAAACAGAACCGTAGGGATCAGCAGCACGACGAGCTGGTGCGAGGCGTTGACCAGAAGCAGTGAAAGCGACGCGTAGGAAACTTCCACACCGCAGGCGATCATATAATAGAGCTGCATGGGTTGTCCCGCCGCGCCCGCGGGCGTGATCGCCGTATAATACTGGCCGATGAAGCCGAACCCGATGTTGCGCAGCAGCGAAACCGGCCTGCCGTACAGCGCCCTCAGCGCGATATGAAGCGCGACGCCGAACATAAGCGACGCAAACAGGGAACTTCCGAACGCGCCGATCAGCCAGCCGATGCCAGCGGTGCGCACGGCGTTCCAGAATTCACCAAGCGACGTATCGCGGAAGATCACGATCAGCGTAACGGCGATCAGCGCGAGCATCAGCAGCGCGCTGAGCAGGCGAATGCGTTTGTTCTTTTTTGGTTTGCCCGCGCTGCCGGTATGCTGCAGCGGGTGTGGTTGCGTCATGTTTTCCATACTGCGTATCATAACCGAAAGAACGGTATAAAGCTATTGAAAAATTGCGTAAAACGTGAAATTATAATGAACACAAAAAGCGCCCTGCGGGGCGCTTAAAAATGATGCAGATCTATTCGTCGATTGTGAAAAACGCCATGCGTCCCATCGCGTCCGCGATCTGTACGACGGGGCGTTCCAGACCCTCGGCGGGCAGCAGCAGCGGCAGTTTTGGCCGGCAGTCGGAAAAAGATGTGTGGAAACATTCGCCGTCTGCTTCGCCGGATGCGGCATAGACGAGCGGGTAGGCCGGCGTAAACGCGGCGGTGTCGACCGAGATCATGCGCCTGCCGCGCACCGTGACCGGTTTTGCGGAAAAAGAAACGGGTGAATCGTCCGCAGGATAGCGAAGGACCAGCTCGTGATCGCCTTCGAGCAGAGAATGCGCGCTCGTGGCTTTGAGCTGTCGCGCGCGCAGCGTGTAGAGTGAAAACGGGGATGCGTCCGATACGAGAAAGCGCCTTCCGAGCGCGCCGGCGGCTGCGGCGGTCGTTCCGCTGCCGGAGAAGAGATCGCACACGATGTCTCCCGGGCGTGAGGATGCGAGAATCACGCGGTTTAACAAAGCCTCCGGCTTCTGGGTTGCGTAACCGACGCGTTCCGTGTCCTTCTGCTGCAGGTGTTCGATGTCGTCCCAAACGTCGCTCGGGTAGATGGGGGTATCTTCGTAATACGTATACAGCTTGCCCGCGGAGTGGATGGAGAAGCAGATGCGGCCATCCTCGTCGATATAGCGCTTCATATGATTGCGCTTTTCCGGTCCGCGTGGGCGGCCGACTGCGCGGATATTGAAATATACCTTCGCGCTCTTGCGGTAGAAAAGGATCGTATCGTGCTTGCGCGGATAGTAGCGTGTGCTGCGCCCGCCGGATTTATAGCACCAGATGATTTCGTTCATGAAGTTCTGCGCGCCAAAAATCTCGTCAAGCAATAGGCGCATCTTCGCGCTCATGCGGTAGTCGATATGCAGATAGATCGAACCGGAATCGGAAAGAAGTTCATGCGCGCCGGAAAGGATGCCGTGCATCCAACGCAGGTAGGACGCTTCGTCCATATCGTCCGAGAACGCGGGGAGATTGAGCTGCTTTTTGCCTGAGCCGACTTTGATGCGGAACGTGTCCCCGGTGCCGAACGGCGGATCGAGGTAGATCAGCTGTACGCGCCCGGCGTACCGCGCCTTCAATTCCGCCAGGGCGTCTTCGGCGCGGCAGAGCGTAAACTCGCCCGGGCCGCCGTTTACATGGCGTTCGGATGTGCAGTGGATTCGCATACCGGTGTCCTCCCGTCGTCGTGCAGAGGGTACTAGTATCAAAAAAACGGGAACCCGGTTTGCGATTACTCGCTTATCCGGGTTCCTGCAGCAACTGCGACATGGGCTTCCATCTGCGCTTTGGCCGCCGCGGCGTCCCTCCGCTCGATCGCGCGGAAGATGCTCAGGTGTTCGGCGAGCGAGTTCGGCGCGCGGTCCGGCAGGGTCAGCGAGCTCTGGCGCGCTTTTCGGATGTTATGATGCAGCGAAGCGAGGATGTGATGGATCGTGCGGCTCCCGCAGGCTTCGTAGATCAGTTCGTGAAACCGGGTGTCGAGAGACACGAGGTGAGCAATATCGTTCTTTCCCGTATAAAACTCCATGAGTTCAACGACGTCCCGCAGTTCGGAGAGCTGCTTGTCGTTGACGCGCTGCGCCGCCCAATAGGCGGCCTGCCCTTCCAACAGATGACGTATGGTGGAGACGTCCTGCAGGTCCTCGTTTGAAAAGCCCTTGACGACGACGCCGCGGTTGGGGTGCGAGGATACGAGGTCCTCCAGCTCCAGCTGCTTGAGCGCCTCGCGCACGGGCGTGCGGCTTACGCCGAGTTCTTCGGCGATCTTCATCTCCACAAGGCAATCGCCCGTTTGATAGCGCCCTTCGGCGATCCCGTCCCGAAGATAGCGGTAAACCTTTTCGGATAACGAGCCGTAATCTTTATTGTCGTAATAACCGTTCATGAAAGCTCTCTTTCGCGAATCTGGAACCAGTATTCGCTTTCGATAGGAAAGAGGAATGTCGCTCCCCATTCCTGCTTATCAGTGTAACGGTATTGCGTGCTGATTTCAAGGTTTTGTATACAAATATACAATTCGGATTGCTGCGGATTTTCGGAAAATATCCGCCGGAAAATCTGGAATCATACGAACCATTTCGCCTTACGCGGCCTGTTTGAAGCGGTTCAAAGCGCGGATGCGAAGATGAAAATGCCTTAAATACGACGCAAAGCGTTCACTTGCGGGTAACATGGCGGGGGCTTTGCGTATTTACAGAACCAGACATGACTGGTATAATTTTTATAAACTAGAATGGAGGTGTGCATATGTCCGAAGAAAAAAAGGCAAACGCTGAAGTTTCGAAGGTAGAATCGGAAGGCGGCCGAATTATATTTGCGGACGAAGTTGTCGCAACCATCGCGGCGCTGGCGGTTTCCGACGTGGAAGGCGTATCTGCCATGAGCGGCGGTATGGTCGAAGGCATCACTGAAATGCTCGGTAAAAAGAACATCACAAAGGGCGTAAAGGTCGAAGTAGGCCAGGAAGAAACGGCCATCGACGTTTCCGTCAGCATCAAATACGGATTCAAAATCAAAGAAGTCTGTGAAAACATTCAAAAAGCGGTCAAAAGCGCAATCGAGACAATGACGGGCCTGCGCGTTGTGGAAATCAACGTATTCGTGCAGGGCGTGGTCTTCGAACCCGCGGAACCGCCCGCTCCGCGCAACGCCAAGCGCAAGGAGAAAGATAAGGACAAGGAAAAGGAAACGAAACCTGTTGAGGCGGAGATTGTGGAACCCGATCCGCCGCGAGTGAAGTAACGGCATCGTTTCATAACGGCTTACGGGCGGAGCTTATTCCGCCCGTTTCACCGAATAGCGCGGTCGAACCCGCGCATGACAAAGCGGAATAACCGCCGCCGCAAAGGATAAGCGGCGTGCGGACGAAGGGGTTTGTTTATTATGAAGCTCAGGGTTTTTGACCGTATCCTGCTTGGAATTTTACTGATCGTTGCCATTCTGTTTTCATTCGTACTGTTTGGCATCGCGGCGAATATCATCAGTGAAGAGATGGTAGTCCGTTTCGTGGGTCTGTTTTACATGTTCCGGCAGAATGCGCTGATTCTCGCGGGCAGCGGATTGGTGCTGCTGTTGATCTGCATCAAACTGCTCTTTGCGGGAAGGGGCAAAAAAACGGAATCGCGCCCCGCGTCCGCGCTCATGCGGCAAACGGAGTTCGGCGGTACGTTTATCTCCCTTGAAGCGCTCGATAGCATGGTGCAAAAGCATTGCCGTGCCATTTCGCGCGTCAGGGAAGTCCGCACGACGATGCAGTCGAGCGAAACGGGCATCACCATAGGCATCCGGCTTACCGTTTTGCCGGACACGGACGTGGTAGCGCTTACGAGCGAACTGCAAAAGTCGCTGAAGGAAAACATCGAGTCTCTGACGGGCATCCAGGTCAACGAAATCGGCGTGCTTGTCGAGAGCGCGTCGACGCCCGCGACTGCGGCGCCCGCATCCGGTGCGGAGTGAGGGAATAGGGATGAACGCGTTTCTTGAATTTATCAAAAAGCATAAGTTTACCGTATTGTTTCTGCTGGTCGGACTCGTGCTGACGATCCTGTTTTTCACCATCGGATTCTGGCGCACGATGCTTCTGTTTTTAATACTCGCGCTGTGTTTCCTGATTGGATACCTGCTCGACCAGGGCGGCCCGGAAGGAATCCGCAACTTTTTTCAGAAGCTGTTTACCAGGGAAAAGTAACGCATGAGCAGAACGACCGCGCGAGAAGTCGCAATGATGATCCATTTTTCCGTTCTGCTGGGCGGAGAAGACACGCCCGAACACGTCTGCGAAAAGGCGGAAGCCCTCGGTACGCTGGATGAAGAAGATATACGCTATGTGTCGCAAATGCTCGAGGGCGTGGCGGCGCACAGCGAAGAACTCGATCGTTTCGTCAGCCGTTTTTCAAAAGACTGGGCCATCGAACGGATCTCGCGTGTGGATCTGAGCATTCTCCGCGTAGCGATTTATGAACTGCTCTACCGAAAGGAAGACGTACCTGCCGGAGCCGCGATCAACGAAGCCGTGGAGCTTGCAAAGCGTTACGGCGGAGAGCGTTCCTACGCTTTCGTCAACGGCATACTGGGCAGCGTCGCAAAAGAGATTATATCCCCATGAGTAAACTTTATCTCGGCGTCGATACAAGCAACTATACGACGTCCGTATCCTGTGTTTCTGATGAAGGCATCGTTTTCGAGCGGAGAACGATGCTTTCTGTCCCGTTGGGCGGGCGCGGCCTGCGTCAGAGCGAGGCCCTGTTTTTGCATGTAAAAAATCTTCCGCCGCTCATGGAAGAGATGCTCAGCGGGGTCGAGCGCGCATCGGTCGCAGCCATTGCCGCAAGCGCGGCGCCGACGGGTGCGGAGGGCTCCTATATGCCGGTGTTCCTCGCGGGCAGGCTTGCCGCTGCCAGCGCGGCCGCGTCGCTCGGCGTGCCTTTGTTCGAAACTACGCATCAGGCCGGTCACGTCCGCGCCGCGATCTACGGGCAGGAAGAGCGGTTCAACGGCGGTTCATTCCTTGCGCTGCACCTGTCCGGCGGCACGACGGATCTGCTGCGTGTTTCGCTGGCGGACGGCGTGCTCGGCGAGATCGAGCGCATCGGCGGCTGCGGCGATCTGCACGCGGGCCAGTTCGTAGACCGCGTCGGCGTCGCGGTGGGGCTGCCGTTTCCAAGCGGCGCTTCGCTGGAAGCGCTCGCGCAGCGTGCGGACGACCGTACGCTTAAACTGCCGTCCAGCGTCAAAGGCCTGAACTGCTCGTTTTCCGGACAGGAGTCGCAGTGCCAGCGTCTGCTCAAACAAGGCGCTGCAAAGGAGACGGTCGCATACGCCGTGTACGACTGCATGGCGCGTACGTACGTCAAGCTGTTGACCAACGCGTTTTCAAAAACAGGCTGCAAAAAGGCGCTGCTTTCCGGCGGCGTTTCGGGCAGCGGGCTTTTACGCGGGTTGATCGCATCGCGCACGGACGCCGAACTGTATTATGCGCGCGAAGGCCTTTCGTCCGACAACGCGGTGGGCGCGGCGCTGCTCGCGCGGGACTGGGATCGAAACAGGAGGTGAGGGAAACGTGGAGAATGCGCTTACGCCGGTGTTTCGCGTCGGCGAACTGAACGAATACGTCGCGACGCTGCTTTCCGCCGACCCGAACCTCAGTGATATTCGCGTCAGCGGAGAGATCAGCGGCTTCAAGCGGCATTCGTCCGGGCACCTTTATTTTTCACTCAAGGACGAGAACGCGCTTGTGCGCTGCGTCATGTTTCGCCAGCAGGCGCTGCGGCTGAATTTCCAGCCGCAGGACGGCATGCAGGTGCTGCTTTACGGGCGCGCATCGCTTTATGAAAAGGACGGTTCGTTCCAGCTCTACGCCGACTACCTGAAAAAAGGAGGGGAAGGCGAGCTGTATCTGCGCTTCCTCGCGCTGAAAAAAGAGATGGAGGCGCGGGGCCTGTTCGATGAGGGGCGGAAGCGTCCGGTTCCGTTTCTGCCGCGCCGCGTCGGCGTGGTCACGAGCGAAACGGGAGCCGCTTTGCAGGATATACTGAATATCATTCGAAGAAGGTTTCCGCGTATGCCCGTCGTGCTTGCGGGCGCGCGCGTGCAGGGCCAGGGCGCCGCGGATGAGATCGCTAAAGCGATACGGCAGATAAACGAGTTAAACGAAACGAACGACGTGGACGTGCTCATCGTCGGCCGCGGCGGCGGCAGCATGGAGGATCTCTGGGCCTTCAACGAGTCGCAGGTCGTGGAAGCGATCGCGCAAAGCCGCATTCCCGTTATCAGCGCGGTCGGGCACGAAACGGATTTCACGCTTGCGGATTTCGCCGCGGACCTGCGCGCGCCGACGCCGTCCGCCGCGGCGGAGCTAGCCGTTCCCGAGATGGACGCGTGTTACGAGGGCGTTCGCCAATACGGCGAACGCATGCGCCGCGCGCTGACTGCGCGGCTGGAAAAGATGCGCGCGGACATCCGGCTCTTTGCTTCCGCGCAGGCGTTCCGGCTGCTGGAAAACAGGCTGATGAACCAGCGACAGACGCTCGACGCCATGCGCGAACACGCGCAGCGCGGTGCAAAGGAACAGATAGCGGCGAACAGGGAGTCGCTTAACCGTATGCGCGCGCAGCTGCTCGCGCTCGCGCCAACCGCCGTTTTAAAACGAGGATATGCGATCGTGACCGGTGGCGACGGCGGCGCGGTAAGCTCTGTTGCCGGTTTGCATACGGGCGACTTTGTCGGCATACGATTGCGCGACGGCTCGGCCGGGGCGCGGATTGAACGCGTCGCGCTTGAACGCGAAGATTGAACGGGGAGGGGTAAGAATGGAGCAATCGATCAAATTCGAAGAATCCATGCAGAAGCTTTCGGACATCGTGGAAAAACTTGAAAACGGAGAAGGCTCTCTCGACGAGATGATACGTTTGTACGAGGAAGGCATGACGCTCGTTCAAACATGCGAGCGCCAGCTCGACGCGTACGAGGCGACCATCGCCCGGCTCAACGAACCGGCGGAGGCATAGAAGGCGATGCTCGAACGGCTAACCGTTTATTCGGAGCTGACGGAAGAAAAGCTCGGTGAACTGCTTTACGGCGGCGAACGCGCGCCGGTTCTGACAAAGAGCATGGCGTACAGCGTATTTTCCGGCGGGAAGCGCATCCGCCCGTCGCTGTGCATGGCGGCCTGCGAACTCTGCGGCGGCGCCGCCGAGGACGCGCTCTATCCTGCCTGCGCGCTGGAACTGATTCATACATATTCGCTGATCCACGACGACCTGCCCTCGATGGACAACGACGATATGCGGCGCGGACAACCAAGCAGCCACATCGCCTTTGGCGAGGCGAACGCAATCCTCGCCGGGGACGGGCTGCAGGCGCTCGCGTTTTACGCGCTTTCGCTCTGCCCGGCCTGCGACGCGCTCGGCTACATCGCCAGGGGCGCGTTCGAGATGGTGATGGGTCAAAGCCTCGACGTCAACAGCGGCGGGGATAATGCGATGCTTCGCCAGCTGCAGGATTATAAGACGGGCGCGCTGTTTCGCGCGGCGGTCGCGTCCGGCGCGGCATGCGCCGGGGCGGATCAAAACAAACGCGATGCGCTCGTGCGCTTTGCAGACGCCTACGGAATGCTGTTTCAGATCACGGACGATATCCTCGACTTCGAAGGGGATTCCGCCCAGATCGGCAAGACCGCAGGCAAGGACGAGCGTGAAGGAAAGATCACGTTCGTAACCGTGTACGGCATCGAAGAGGCGAGAGAATTTGCGCAGGAATACGCGCAAAAAGCGCGCGAAGCCGTTGCAGAAGCCGGAACCGAGACAGCTTTTTTCGACGAACTGATCGGCTATACGCTTACAAGGAAGTCCTGACGCCGTTATTTCGGCGCCGGCAAGGAAAGAACGAAGAACAATGGATCAATACGCAATACTGGACAAAATAAACTCGCTTGATGATTTCAAGGCGCTCAAGGACGCGCAGCTGCCCGCGCTGGCGGAGCAGATCCGCCGGTATATGATCGAAAACGTATCACGGTGCGGCGGGCATCTTGCCTCCAGCCTCGGTGCGGTGGAACTGACCATCGCGATGCACCGCGCGTTCGACAGCCCCGTGGACAGGATCGTCTTCGACGTGGGGCACCAGTCCTACGCGCACAAGATCATCACCGGCCGCAGGGAGGCTTTTTGCACGCTGCGACAGGAAAACGGCATTTCCGGCTTTCCCAAGCGCGAAGAGAGCGAGCACGACCCGTTCAACACCGGCCACGCGTCCACGGCGATCTCCGCCGCGCTCGGCATGGCGCGCGCAAAGAAGCTGCTCGGCGAAAGCGGCGTCGCGGTCGCGCTGATCGGAGACGGAGCGCTGACCGGCGGGCTGGCGCTCGAGGGTCTCAACGACGCGGGACAGGCGGACGTTCCGCTCGTCGTTATCATCAACGACAACGAGATGTCCATCTCGCAAAACGTCGGTTCGCTGCACCGTATGCTCGTCAACATGCGCTCCAGCGAAAGGTACGTCAACTTCAAACGCGCTCTGGTGCGCGTTCTTGATACGGGCGTTACGGGCCGCTGGCTTTCGCGCCACATGGAAAACATGAAGAACCGCATCAAGAGTTTTCTGATGCCGAAGCGGCTTTTCGAGGATATGGGATTCTTATACCTCGGCCCGATCGACGGGCACGACATACCGCGGCTCACGCGTATGCTGCGCCGCGCAAAAGAGCTGCAGGTGCCGGTGATCGTGCACTGCGTAACGAAAAAAGGGAGGGGTTACGAACACTCCGAACGGAATCCTGAAAAATTTCACGGCGTAGCGCCGTTTTCCATCGAGACCGGGGACATCGAAGCCGCGCTGAAAAAGAGCAACTCCAGCGTGTTCGGCGAAGCCATGATCGCCCTTGCCGGCAAGGACGAAAAGATCGTTGCAATATCGGCGGCGATGCCCACAGGCACGGGGCTGACGGAATTTGCCGCGCGCTTTCCAAACCGGTTTTTCGACGTAGGCATCGCCGAAGGGCACGCGCTGACGATGGCGGCGGGGATGGCGAGCTGCGGAATGAAACCCGTTGTCGCGATCTATTCCACCTTTTTACAGCGCGGGTACGACCAGATCCTGCACGACATCTGCCTGCAGAAGCTGCCCGTCGTGCTTGCGATCGACCGCGCGGGCCTCGTCGGAGACGACGGCGAGACGCATCAGGGCGTATACGACGCGGCGTTCCTATACCCAATGCCGCATATGACGATCTATTCGCCGTCAACGCAGCAGGAGCTCGTCCATATGCTCAAACTTGCGATTTCGCGCGGCGAACCCGCCGCGGTGCGTTATCCGCGCGGCAGCCTCATGCAGGCGGTATCCGCGCAGCCGGTCGAAAAAGGCGTCTGGGAGGAGCTCGAACCCGTATCATCTCAAACGGTGATCGCGACGGGCACGATGGTCGCTATCGCGCAGCCGGTCGCGCGTAAGCTCGGCGCGGGGTTGGTCAACGCGCGCACCATCCGGCCGATGGATGAAAACATGATCGAGAAGATAAAGCGCACGGCAAAGAAAGTCGTCGTGATGGAAGAAAGCGTAGACTGCCTCGGACTCAACGTTGCGTCCGCGCTCTCGCCCGTTCCGGTGATCCATATGTGCGTGCCCGAAGGCCCCGTTTCGCAGGCTTACATCCACCGGCAGAGGCACCGGATCGGACTGACTGCAGAAGAACTGGAAAAGAACCTGGCCAAGGAGGGCGTATGAAAAAACGCCTCGACGTTACGCTGTTCGAACGCGGGCTTGCCAAGAGCCGCGAAGAAGCGCACGCGCTCGTACTCGCCGGCCAGGTATATATTCGCGAGGTGAAGGCGGAAAAGCCTGGCCAGCTCGTTGCCGAAGATGCGGCGCTCTCGGTGCGCGGGGATACCTGCCCGTTCGTCAGCCGAGGAGGGTATAAACTGCAAAAAGCGATGGAAGAGTTTCCAGTCGCTCTGGAAGGGAAGGTATGCGCCGACATCGGGGCTTCGACGGGAGGCTTCACGGACTGCATGCTCCAGCATGGCGCGAAGAAGGTATACGCCATCGACGTGGGATACGGTCAGCTTGACTGGAAATTAAGGAACGATGCACGCGTAACCGTCCTTGAGCGTACGAACGCAAGGTATATGGAACCCGGCTGGTTTGCCGAAGCGATCGAGTTTGCGTCGATCGACGTGTCGTTCATTTCCCTGGACAAGATAATCCCGCCGTTGTACCGCTGCCTGAAAGACGGCGCGCAGGTTGTCGCGCTGATCAAACCGCAGTTCGAGGCGGGTAGGGCTAAGGTCGGCAAGCACGGCGTCGTTTCGGACGAGGAAACGCATATCGAAGTGGTCGAGCGCATGATCGCCGTTTCGCGAAATGCGTTTTTTTGCGTAAAAGGGTTGTCATATTCACCGATTCGCGGACCGAAGGGCAATATCGAATTTCTGATGTTCCTCGAAAAATGCATACAATTCGATCACAACGCAACAGAAATCGACCATAACAAAGCCGTTTCCATCGTTCGCGAAGCGCACGGCGTTTGTATATAGAGCATACATATTCATAATTTCCCTTGTATTTTTATGAGCGAGGTCGTATAATATGGGCATATTACCGAATTTGGAACGTAAACGATGAAAATCGGTTTTGCCGGCAATCTCGAAAAGGCAGGGATCTCCGAATTTCGCCTTCGAACGATGGAGCAAGCCTCCTCTTTGGGAGACGGCGTTGTTGCGCTGGACACCGTAAAAGCGCTGCGCGCGGAAGAACCGGCGCCCGATCTGCTGGTCGTAATCGGCGGGGACGGCACGCTTCTTCGTTTTGCGTCCGCCGCGGCGGAGCGCGAGATACCAATCCTTGGCGTAAACCTCGGCCGTATTGGATTTTTAAGCGAAATCGCGCTCGATCAGTTTGAGGACGCGATAAAAAGAGTTCATAGCGGCGATTACGGTACGGAAGAGCGGATGATGCTGCTCTGCTGTATCAACGGCGAAGCGTACGACAGCTGCCTGAACGATATACTGGTGTTCAAGCAGTCTTTTTCCGGCACGATCCATATCGACCTCGTCTGCGACGGGCAGCCCGTAGGTTCCGTGTTCAGCGACGGCATCATCGCCTCTACGCCGACCGGATCCACCGCCTACAACCTCTCTGCGGGCGGGCCGGTCGTGACGCAGAACCTCGACAGCATCGTGGTCACGCCGGTCTGCTCCCATACGCTGCATGTGCGCCCCATCGTGAGCGCGCCGGACGCCGTATGGCGGTTCCACGTCAACGGCGAAGGCTTTGTCGCCGGAGACGGCATGCGGCTTCGCTGCGTCAGCCCGGACGATTGCATCACGGTGACGCGCTCGGAGCGCCGCGTAAAGCTCATCCGTTTTCAGGAACAGAACGTATTCGACCTCATCCAGAAAAAACTCTCCTGATCATTCGTTTCCCGCTATCTGGCGATAACGCCGCAAATCCTGTGATTACGGCGTTTTGATAACCACTTATTCTTCAAAGGAAAACAGCGGCGCGGACGCGGCGCAAAGAGCATTCACCTCGTACAGGTTCAGGACTCATATTTATTATGCATTGGAGATTGAAACATGAAAGCAAAACGGCATGATATGATTTCCAAACTGATCGCTTCGGAAAACATCGAGACGCAGGAAGAACTCGCTGGGAAACTCAGGGATCAGGGGTTTTCCGTTACACAAGCGACCGTTTCGCGGGACATCAAGGAACTCCGGCTCATCAAGGTGCTCACGTCAGAGGGAAGGTACCGTTACGCGACGGTGGAAAAAGCGGAAGCGGATCTGCAGGAGCGATTTATCCGCATGTTCAGCAACTGCGTGCTTTCGGTCACGAGCGCGGGCAACATGATCGTCATCAAGACCATCGCGGGCAGCGCGCCGGCGGCGGCGGAGGCGGTCGATACGCTCAAATGGCCGGATATCCTCGGCTCGATCGCAGGGGACAACACCATCTTCATCGCCGTGCGGGACGCAAAGAGCGTAGGCGATATCATCAGGAAATTCCAGAAGATGCTCAAATAAACCGGCTCTGTCTTTTTAAATGGCAACCGCGCCTCGCATTCGAGGTTTAAAAGACGAGCGTGAAAACGCTGAACACAACGAAGTACGATACGGAAGATGCTCAAAACAGGAGGGCGTCGTCTTTGCTCAAACAACTTACCATCCGAAATGTCGCCTTGATCGACCGGCAGTATATTGAATTTAATCATGGGTTTTCCGTGCTGACGGGTGAAACCGGCGCAGGAAAATCCATTATTATAGAAGCGCTCAACTTCGTGCTGGGCGAACGTGCGAGCCGCGAACTCGTCAAATCCGGCGAGGAGAAGGCGAGCGTCGAGGCCGTGTTTGCGCTGTCGGACAGGGAGCCGGTTTTCGACGCGCTCGAGGAACAGGAGATCGAGTGCGAGGACAATGAACTGACGCTCTACCGCGAATTTTTAATCAACGGCAAAAACGCCTGCCGCGTCAACGGCACGCTGATCAACGCGGGCGCGCTCAAGCTCATCGGCGACGCGCTCGTCGATATCCACGGCCAGCACGAACATCAATCGCTGCTCA
Organism: Christensenellaceae bacterium; assembly: GCA_963675855.1. GTDB lineage: Bacteria > Bacillota > Clostridia > Christensenellales > CAG-138 > UBA7703. The sequence continues at coordinate 1,904,159 of OY776633.1, read as the reverse complement.
ATCCGAAGAAGCATATCGAATTGCTGGACCGTTTTGCCGGAAAAGAAGCGCTGGAGCAAAAAGACCTTGTCGCGAGGGCGTACCGCAAAGCCGCGGAAGCAAAGCGGCTGCTTGCCGCCGCGCAGTATAACGAACAGGAACGCGAACGAAGGATCGATCTTCTAACCTATCAGATACAGGAGATCGACGCCGCGAACCTGACCGACGGCGAGGAAGAACAACTCGACGAAAAGAGAGGCCTGCTGCAGAACGCGCAGGCCGTCATGGAAGGGCTGGAAGGCGCGTCGGCCGCGTTGAGTGGAGACGACGCGGAGAACGGCGGCGCGATGGAATCCTTCAGCGTCGCGCTCCGCATGCTCGACTCCATCGCGCAATTCCACGGCGACTACGCGCAGCTGTCGGAAAAACTGCACCAGCTATACTTTGACCTCGAGGACACCGGCTATACGCTGCGCGGCTACCGGGCGGACTTTAACTTTGAACCCGGCATGCTGGACGAAATCGAAACTCGGCTGGAGACGATCTCCACGCTCAAACGCAAATATGGATCGAATATAGCGCAGATTCTCGACTATCGCGATAAAGCGGCGGAGGAACTCGAGCTCATCGCCAACGCGGACGAGCGGCGCGAGCAGCTCGCGGCGGCGTACGCCGCCGCCAAACGGGACTACGACACGCTGAGCGCGGTGCTTTCCGAAACGCGCAAGGCGGCGGCTCAGAGGCTGTCCGAGCGCCTGTTGCCGGAGCTTTCCGACCTTGGGATGCCATATGCAGCGTTTTCGGCTCAATTTGAAACACTCTCCGGCGAGATTCCTTCTATCAACGGCATCGACAGCTTGGAATTTCTGCTTTCGACCAACCGCGGCGAACCGGTGAAACCGCTGAGCAAGGTTGCTTCCGGCGGCGAGCTGTCGCGTATCATGCTCTCGTTCAAATCGGTGCTCGCCGATACCGACGGAATCCCGACCATGGTGTTCGACGAGATCGACAGCGGCATCAGCGGCCAGATGGGCACTTCACTCGCCGTCAAGATGCGGCAGATTGCGAAGAACCATCAGGTGCTCTGCATCACGCACCTGCCGCAGATCGCGGCTTACGCCAACCAGCAATATTACGTATATAAAGAGGAGATCGGCGAACACACGCGCTCCAGCGCAGTTAAGCTGGAAGAACATGAGCGCGCGCGGGAGATTGCGCGCATCATGAGCGGCGGAGCGGCGGACGCGGTCGCGCTCGAACACGCGCAGAAGCTTATCGACGCTGCGAACGAAGCGGTCAGGCGCGGATTCTGACATAACCTGAAAAAGCCGGGAAATGCGAATGAAGAAGAACCTCTTGATCGCCAGCAACAATATCACAGACGCGAAAGGCCTGGAGACGGCCTTTCAAACGATGGAAGGCGTCCGGCTGCTGCCGGGCGTATTTTCGGGTCGTGACGCCATCGACACGATCTTTACGCGCGACGTCGACCTGTTGATCCTCGACCTGTTTTTACAGGATCTCGACGGGATCTGCGTGCTGGACTTCATCGGCAAGCTCAACGAGGACCGGCGACCAATGGTGTTCGTCACATCCGCGCTGGCGGACGACCGGCTGCTGCAGATCATAAAAGACCGGGTGATCTACTGCTTTACAAAACCGCTCAAGTATGAACTTGTACAGCTGCGGGTGATGGAGTTTATCCGGCTCTACGAACGCGAGATTGAAAAGACGGACGGCGACGCCGTTGACATCCTCGAAGGCCAGATCGCCGCGAGCATACGCGCCATCGGCGTTCCCGCGCACCTGAAGGGGTATTACTATTTAAGGGACGCCATCCGCATCTACGCCCTGAGCGAATCTCCGGTCGAACTGAGCATCACAAACGATATCTATCCAACGGTCGCAAAGATCTACAACACCCGCCCGCCGCTGGTGGAGCACGCTGTGCGAAACGCGATCGAGATCGCATGGACGCGCGGAAACGCGGAAGCCATGCGCGAACACTTTGGTTACACACTGCAGGACTACAAGGGAAAACCGAGCAATCTCGAGTTCGTCGCGACGCTGGCGCAGCGCGCGCTGACGTATATCAAACGATAGAGCATGGTAGAAACAGCCGCGCGGATGCGCGGATTTTTTATATCAGGCGACTCAGTGACCGGGTCACGCTTCCGCATTGACGCAGACGGCGTATCATACTAAACTGGTAGTATGAAGGGTAATTTGACAGTATAACGAAGCTTTCTATGGACATGAAACAATATTGCAAAATATGAGGTGAACGACATGAATCAAGCGAATCAGTTGAAAAAGCGTGCGATCGTCATCGTGCTGGACAGCGTAGGCATCGGCGAACAACCGGATGCGGCGGAATTCGGGGATGTCGGCTCGCATACGCTGGGGAATATTCGAAAAGCGCGCGGCAGGCTCGACCTGCCGAATTTGACGGCGCTCGGGCTGGCCGCGATAGAAAACAGCCGCCTCGATAAGATGGGGCTGACGCCGAAAGGCGCGTACGGCCGACTCGGCGAACTGACCAAAGCGAAAGATACGACCTGCGGGCACTGGGAGATGATGGGCCTGCCGCTCAAGCAGGCGTTCAAGACCTATCCCGACGGGTTCCCGAAGTGCCTGCTCGACGAGTTCGAGGCAAAGATCGGCAGAGGCACGCTCGGAAACGAGGTCGCCAGCGGCACGGAGATCATCCAGCGCCTCGGCGACGAGCATGTAAAAACCGGCAAGCCGATCGTGTATACCTCGGCGGACAGCGTGTTCCAGATCGCAGCGCACGAGGGCGTGATTCCACTGAAGGAGCAATACCGCATCTGTGAAATCGCGCGCGAACTGCTCAACGACGAGAGCTACCTCGTCGGCCGCGTGATTGCGCGCCCGTTCGAGGGGAAAAGCGGCGCATATACACGCACCGAAAACCGCAAGGACTACGCCGTCGAGCCGTTTACGGACACGGTGCTCGACGCGCTGGACAAGCGCGGCCTGCCCGTCGTCGGCATCGGAAAAATCGAGGACATCTTCTGCCACCGCGGCGTGACCATCGTGGACCACACGAAGAACAACCACACCGGCATCGAGTCGACCGTCCGCTTCCTCGAGGAAGGTACGGGCAGTTTCATCTTTACCAACCTCGTCGATTTCGATATGCTCTACGGGCACCGCAACAACGTGGAAGGGTACGCCGAGGCGCTGGAGTACTTCGACGCGGCGCTGCCGCGCATCCTCGGCGCGATGAAGGAGGACGACATCCTCATGATCTCTGCCGACCACGGGTGCGATCCGACCACGGCGAGCACCGACCACTCGCGCGAGTACATCCCGCTTGTCGTAACGGGCAAGCACGTAAAGGAAAACGTTAACTTAGGCACGCGAAAAACATTCGCGGATATCGGCGCGACGGTGTTCGACTACCTCACTGGAGAGAGCTGGAACGTCGGAACTTCTTTTTTGAACGACATCATTGAGAGGTAAGCGATGAACGAAACCATCGAACGCGCGGTTGAAATTTTGAAGCCGCTTAGCGGCGACGCGTGCAAAATCGGCTTAATTCTCGGTTCGGGGCTCGGCGGCTATGCCGAGCGGATTGAGAACAAACGCTTTGTCGGCTATTCCGACTTGCCGGGTTTTCCGCAGTCCCGCGTGGCGGGGCATAAGGGCAGGTTCGTCATCGGCGATCTGTTTGGCAAGCGGGTGATCTGCATGCAGGGCAGGTTCCATTATTACGAAGGTTACCCGCAATCACAGATCGCGATTCCGGTACGGGTCATGAAGCGCCTTGGTGTGGAGAAGCTGCTCGTCACCAATGCGGCGGGCGGCGTGAACCTTGACTTTGACCCGGGCGATCTGATGCTGATTACAGACCACATCAATTTCTCCGGCTCGCACCCGTTGATCGGGCCGAACGACGACGACTTCGGCCCGCGCTTTCCCGACCAGACGAACGTCTACGACCACGAGCTGCGCGCACGCGTGAAAAAGGCGGCGGCCGAAGCGGGCGTAACGCTGCGGGAGGGCGTATATATGATGTTCTCCGGCCCGACGTTTGAGTCTCCGGCGGAGATCGTATTCGCGCGCACCATCGGCGCGTCCGCCGTCGGTATGTCCACCGTTCCGGAGGCGATCGCGGCGGCGCACTGCGGCGTGAAAACGGTCGGTATCTCGCTGATTACGAACATGGCCGCGGGCATCCTCGACCAACCGCTTTCGCACGAGGAAGTACAGGAGACGGCGGCGGTTGCGTCGGAAAAATTCACGCGCCTTGTCGACAGAATCGTTCGGGATGTATTTTGACGGCTGTAAAAGCAGCGCCCGCTGAAAGAGCGGGCTTTTCTATTGACGACTTTGAATAAAATACGGAAGAATCGCGGCGCAATACGCGCGATGCGTGAAACTTGTCCGAATCGCTTGCGCGGCGAACGGAAAGGGGCTTATAATGAAAAAAAGGCAACAAGGAGGACAATCGCTTTGATTGGAGTCATATTCGGAGAAAAGGGCACCGGAAAGACAAAGCAGATTCTCGAAATGGCAAACAAGTCCGTCCAGACGGCAAAGGGCAACACGGCGTTCATCGACAACGACACAAGTTATATCTACGACCTCTCCACGAAAGCTCGCTTCATCAACGCATCGGAATACGGCATTACGACCCCGAAAATGCTCTACGGTTTCCTTTGCGGTCTTGCGGCGAGTGATTTTGATTTAGAGACCATCTATATCGACGGGCTTCTCAACATCATCGGCCATAAGATCGATACGCTTGAAGGGCTGTTCGACGATATGAAACAGTTCGCGGTAAAGAACGAACTCAGTATTATCCTGAGCATAACGGGCAGCAGGGAGACCGTCCCGGCCTACATGAAGGAGTATCTGCTGTAAAAAGCGGATACGTTCAGGTTGGCGGACGAACCGCTGCAATTTACATATGGAATGGAATAGAAATCACTTATGCGTTACCTGAGCACGCGAGGCGGCGAATCTGTGTCCGCCGCGGAAGCGATCGTGCGCGGCATCAGCCCCTCGGGCGGATTGTATGTACCCGAATCGTATCCGAAAATCGAATGGAATAACGAAGTGCGCGGCGGCTATCTGGCGACCGCGCACCGCGTCATGCGGGCGTATCTGGACGGGTTCGATTCGGTCGCGCTGGAGCGGATGATCGCAAAAGCCTACGCCAGTTTCGACGACGCGGACGTGGCCCCGCTCGTGAAACTGACGGATACCGAGCATGTGCTGGAACTCTGGCACGGGCCGACCATGGCGTTTAAGGACGTCGCGCTGCAGATGCTGCCGCACCTGATGCGCGAATCGCTCAAACTCACCGGCGAGACGAAGCGCGTGTACATCCTCGTCGCCACTTCGGGCGACACGGGCAAGGCCGCGCTCGAAGGGTTCAGGGACGTTGAAGGCACGCGCGTGCTCGTGTTTTACCCGCACGGCGGCGTAAGCGAGGCGCAGCGCCTGCAGATGGTGACGCAGGAAGGCGCAAACGTGGACGTCTGCGCCGTTTCCGGCAACTTCGACGACGCGCAGACCGGCGTTAAGAAGATATTCGCCTCGAAGGACGTCGCGGACAAGCTGGCGGATAAGGGCTGGCGGCTTTCGAGCGCAAACTCGATCAACTTCGGACGCCTGCTGCCGCAGATCGTGTATTATTTTTCGAGCTATGAAACGCTGCTTGCGCGTGGTGAAATAGTGCCGGGCGAAGCGGTCAACTTTTGCGTGCCGACGGGCAACTTCGGCGATATTCTCGCGGGCGAATACGCGCGGCGCATGGGTCTTCCGGTAAAGAGGCTCATCTGCGCCTCAAACCGCAATAACGTGCTGACCGATTTCTTTGAAAGCGGTATTTACGACGATAACCGCCCGTTTTACCCGAGCATGAGCTGCTCGATCGACATCCTGATCTCCTCCAATCTCGAACGGCTGTTGTTCGAACTGGCCGGCCGGGACGACGAGGCCGTCCGGCGGTGGATGGAAGCGCTGAAGGAAAAAGGCATGTATGCGCTGCCGAAAGCCGCGCTGGACGAGCTGCAACGAACGTTTTCGGCAGACTGGTGCAGCGAAGAGGACACGCTGGAAACGATCAAGCGCGTCTTTGAAAAAACGGGTTACCTCATGGACCCGCATACCGCCGTCGCGCAGTGCGTTTACGAACGCTACCTGAAAAAAACAGGCGACGCTACAAAGACGATCCTGCTCTCCACCGCGAACCCGTATAAGTTCGCGACGGACGTGCTCGGCGCGTTCGAACCGGCGGGCGAAGACGGCTTTGCCAACGTGGAACGGCTCTTTGCGATCACCGGTGCTCCCGTGCCGAAGGGCATATCGACCCTGCGCGGCAAGCCGGAGGTACACCTCGACATCTGCGAACTGGACGATATGCCGCGGCGCGTGCTCGCGCCCGCGCTTGATACATAAAGCTGTCGCACAACAAGAATAAGCCCGTCAAGGCGGGCGCATGGAAAGAAGCGTCATCATTACGAAAAGACAAATCATAAACTCGCTGACGGTCGCCATCGTCGTCTGTATCGTCATCATACTCGGCCTTTCGGTTTCGCTGTATTTTTCGCTCAGCGAGCGGGAAGAAGCGGACCTGTTAGATCTGTCCCCGCTTCGCGACCTCGCGGAAACGATCGAATCGCAGTACTATTACTACAACGAAAAAGAGCTGGACAGCGAAGCGCTCGTCGACGGAGCGATGCGCGGCATGGTGTCCAAGCTCGACGATCCCTACGCGCAGTATTTCACCGAGGAGGAATACAAGCAGCTGCTTTCGGACAACTCGGGCGAATATAAAGGCATCGGCATCAGCGTTCAGGCGCCGGACGAAACCGGAAGCCTGATCATCAGCGTATTTTCCGGAAGCCCGGCAGAACAGGCGGGCATACGGAAAGGCGACATCCTCACGAAGGTAAACGGCACGACGGTCGCGAACCTTTCGCTCGACGAACTGGTCGCCTGCTTTTCCTCGGACGACGCCGTTCCGGACGAAATTACATATTTAAGGGACGGCGTGGAGACGACCGTCAGCGTGCTGCGCAGCGAAGTGCATGTCCAGCGTGTCGCGACCGAAGTTTACGACGGCTACATCGGATATATCCGCATCACGGAATTCAACGGAACCGTGGCGGAGGAGTTTTCTGACGCGGCGCAAGCGTTTAAAGAGCAGGGGATTGATAATCTGATTATCGATTTGAGAGACAACCCCGGCGGCGGCCTGGCGGAAGTGCTCGACGTTTCTTATATGCTGATTCCAAACGGACAGACCATCGTGAGCATCCGTTCCAAGAGCGGGGAAGAGCGCGTCTACGAGTCTATCGCGGAAGAGACGTTCGATATGAACATCGTCGTACTGGTCAACGGATACTCCGCATCCGCGAGCGAACTGCTTACCGGCGCGCTCAAGGACTACAGGCTTGCGACCATCGTGGGTACGCAGACCTTCGGCAAAGGCATCGTACAGAGCTTTTTCCACCTCAGCGAAAGCAACGGCTGGGTCAAGATGACGACGGACGCGTACTTTACGCCGAGCGGCGTCTGCATCCAGGACGTCGGCATCACGCCTGACATCGTAATCGACCTGCCGGAAGAACTTCAGAACATCTCCATCGACTTTCTGGAACCGGAAGAGGACACGCAGCTGCAGGCGGCCATCCGCCTGTTTGCGCAGCAGGAGCAGCTTGCCGCGCCAAACCGCTGACGAACCGCATGAAGACTACGTGACAAGGAGCTGAGTTTATGTACCGCATACGCGATATCGCCCTTGCGCCGCAGGGCGAACAAAAGATCGAATGGGTCAGGCGCAACATGCCGATTCTAAACGGGATCAGAGAGTCGTTTGAACGCGACCTGCCGTTTCAGGGGCTTAAAATTGCGCTTTCGATCCACCTTGAGGCAAAGACCGCGTACCTCTGCCGCGTGCTCGCGGCGGGCGGCGCAGAGATGTACGTTACCGGCAGCAACCCGCTTTCCACGCAGGACGACGTGGTCGCCGCGTTGGCGCAGGACGGAATCAATGTATTCGCGCTGCATGGCGCGACGAAGGAAGAGTACGACGAGTGCATCGAAAGCGTGCTCATGGCGGAGCCGGACATCATCGTCGACGACGGCGGCGACCTCGTGCACGCCATCCATACGAAACTGCCGCATCTGATACCGAAAATTCTCGGCGGCTGCGAGGAGACCACGACGGGTATTGTACGATTGGTGGCGATGGACAAGGTAAAGGAACTGCGCTTTCCGATGTTCGCCGTCAACGACGCCGACTGCAAGCACCTCTTCGACAACCAGTACGGAACGGGGCAGAGCGTGTTCGACAGCATCGACCACACGACAAATCTCGTCGTCGCGGGCAAATACGTCGTCGTCGCGGGGTACGGCTGGTGCGGCAAGGGCGTCGCCATGCGCGCCAAAGGCCTCGGCGCGAACGTAATCGTTACCGAGGTCGACCCCATCAAGGCCATCGAGGCGGTGATGGACGGTTTTTCGGTCATGCCCATGATCGAGGCGGCGAAGATCGGGGATATATTTGTCACCGTCACCGGCGATATCAAGGTAATCGACGAAGATGAATTCAACGTGATGAAGGACGGAGCGATCCTGACAAACGCCGGGCATTTCGACGTGGAGGTCAACGTGCACCGGCTCGCCGAGATCGCGATTGATAGAAAAGAGATGCGAAAAAACATCGTCGGGTTCCGGCTGCAAAACGGCCGCTGGCTCAACGTCATCGGCGAAGGGCGTCTCGTGAACCTCGCCGCCGGGGACGGGCATCCCGCGGAGATCATGGACATGAGCTTTGGCATACAGGCGCTGTGCGCGCGCTATATCGCGGATCACCGCGGGCAGCTCGAAGCAAAGCTCCACGCCGTGCCCGCCGAGATCGACCGCGAGGTGGCGGGCAGAAAACTCGCGTCGCTCGGCGTGGCAATCGATACACTGACCGCTGAACAAGAGGCATACCTGGACAGCTGGAAAGCCTAAATTCGTGGTTTACAAGGCCTTTTGAAGCTGATAAAATAACATGTGGCGCGACGTTTTTCGTCCGCGCCGCTCATCTGTTTTCAATCGATCGGAAGTTGATCCGTACCGGACGGATTCGAAATACGCGGCAAACGCGCTTAAAATATCTACAGGGGGAACCGAAATGAAGGAATATACCGCGAAAAACATACGAAATATTGGCGTTTTCGGACATGGCGGCGAAGGGAAGACTACGCTGACGGAGGCCATGCTGTTCAACGCCGGGCTGATAGACCGCCTCGGCAAAGTGGAAAACGGTTCCACGACCACCGACTTTGATCCCGAGGAGGTTGCACGCGGCATTTCCATCAACGTTGCCCTCGCGCCGCTCGAATGGAAGGACACCAAGATCAATGTCATCGACGCACCCGGCTTTTTTGACTTTTACGGCGAGGTCGCCGCGGCGATGGCGCTGTCCGACAGCGCGCTGATCGTCGTAGGCGCGGTCTCCGGCCCGGTCGTCGGCACGGAAAAGGCCATGGCGATGTGCGAGCAAGCGAACAAGGCGCGTATGATCGTCATCAACCAGCTCGACCGCGACAACGCAAACTTTAAAAAGGTCATGGGCGAGATCAACGAGAAATTCGGCATCAGCGTGGTTCCGATTCAGCTGCCCATCATCGAGGGCGGCACGTTCAAAGGCTATGTCGATATCGTCAACATGACCGCGAAGCTTTTCGATGGAAAAGGCGAGAAGGACATCGAAATACCCGCCGAGCTTAAGGACGAAGCGGAAGCCCTCTCCGAAAAGCTGACTGAAGCCGCCGCGGAGGCGGACGACGAGCTCATGGAAAAATACCTCGAAACGTTTGAATTGACGCGCGAAGAGATGCTCAAGGGCCTCTCCACAGGCGTGCAGAGCGGCGGTATTACGCCGGTTGCGTGCGTCTCCGCCGCGCAGAACATCGGCGTGGCGACGCTTTTGGACAACATCGTGCACTATCTGCCGTCCGCAGACCTGGCACAGGCGCCGAAAGCCAAGAACGTCAAGACGGGCGAAGAAGTGGTCGTAAACCAGGAAGGGAAGTTTGCCGCGCAGGTCATCAAAACCACATTCGACCAGTTCGGGAAATACTCCATCCTCAAGGTGTACCGCGGCACGCTCGACGTCGGCGTTTCGCTTTACAACACAAACGCCGAAAAGGCGGAAAAATCGACGCGCCGATTATGCTGCGCGGCAAAAAGAGCGTCTCGCTCGAAAAGCTGCACGCGGGCGACATCGGCGCGCTGCCGAAACTGCAGTATACCGCGACGGGCGATACGCTCTGCGACGCGGGCGACCAGGTCATATTTGACCCGATCGACTTTCCTAAGCCTGCGATTTCGCTGGCGGTTACCGCCAAAAAACAGGGCGAGGACGACAAGGTCATCTCCGGCCTCAACCGCATCAAGGAAGAGGACCCGACCATTCAGATCGAAAAGAATTCCGAGACCGGCGACGTGCTGATTCAGGGCCTCGGCGAAATGCATATCGAGGTCGTCTGCGGGAAGCTCAAGAACAAGAGCAACGTGGAAGCGCAGCTTTCCGACCCGCGCATCCCGTACCGCGAAACCATACACACCATGGCGGAAGCGGAAGGCAAGCATAAGAAACAGTCCGGCGGCAGCGGCCAGTTCGGCGTCGTACAGATGCGCTTCGAGCCGACGGAAGAGGGCGTGGAATACGAATTCGTCAACGCCATCGTCGGCGGCGTCGTACCCAGGGAATTCATTCCCGCCGTCGAAAAGGGCTTGAAGGAAGCGCTGCAGCACGGCGTGCTCGCAGGCTATCCGATGGTCGGCGTCAAGGCGACGCTTTACGACGGAAAATATCATCCCGTCGATTCAAAGGAAGTCGCGTTCAAATCCGCCGCCCGCCTCTCTTATAAGGCTGCGTGCGCCAAGGCGAACCCTACGCTCATCGAACCGATCTACCACTATGAGATATTCGTGCCGAGCGACTACGTCGGCGCCATCAGCGGCGACCTCTCGTCGCGCCGCGGCCGCATGCTGGGCATGAACCCCGTTGTCGGCGGTACCGTCGTCATCGCTGAAGCGCCGCTTTCCGAAATGTTTAAGTACGCGACCGATCTTCGCAGCATGACGCAGGCGCGCGGATCGTTTACGACCGAGTTCGTCCGCTATGAAGACGTGCCGGCGAATATCGCCAAGAAGATCATTGAAGCCGCTAAGAGGGAAGAAGAGGAAGAAGAGTAATTATGCTCCCGATGCGGAGGGCGGGATATCCCGCCCTCCGTTTTTCTCCAGGCAATCACTTTTATAACAGGGGGTCATTCGATGAAACAGATCAACGCGGTTGTCGACCGCCAGGCGACCAGCCTTCTGAAGATTTCGTTCTGGAGCAATATCGTCGTAATCGGGTTGATCGCCGTATTAAATACGGTCAATCTGATCCGCGCCGGAATGGGGATGAAACCCCTGATCAGCGTGATTTCGCCCGGGTTCGTGCTTGTTGGAAGCCTTGCGCTGATCGTTTGGATGGGGTTTGGATGCGTCGAATTTCTGACGATCCGGCAAAGGCTGGGCAACGTGCGCGTCCTGCTGGACGACATCGGGATTTCGGGCGTATCGTTGGCAAACCCCATGGTGCGTGAAGACGGAGAACGGTTTTCCATCTCCTATGCGGACGTACGCTTTGCGGGCATCATAGACGTACCGATCACGAAAAAACACAACGTCCCGTCGCTGAAGATTGCGACGGCGGAGCGCGCTTATATCATTCCCGCGCCGGAAAACCTCCGCGAAATACAGCGCATGATCGCGGAACGCATGCCGAACACATAATTTTAAATTTACATCGTTACGTGACGTTGTCACGGGATACGGGGAAAACCGATTGCATTCAATCGGTTTTTCTGTTATTTTTAAGTTAACAGGAACGACTATTAACAGGTAGTTCCAATAAGGAGTTGATTCTCATGAAAAGGACAATCGCATGGATCGCCGTTTTTGCTCTGATGCTTTTTGCAACGGCTTGCTCCGGCGGTGTTTCCACACAGACCGCAGCGCAGGAGGCAACCGCGTCCGCAGTGGAAACAGAAGAGGTACAGAGCGATCTGCTGGAACTCACGCTTGACGAATTGAAGCAATACGACGGTAAAAACGGCAATCCCGCATACGTAGCGGTGGACGGCGTCATATATGACTTCAGCGAGCTTTCCGCCTGGAAGGACGGCGAGCACAACGGCTATTCCGCCGGAAACGATCTGACCGACATCATTAAAAACAAATCTCCCCACGGCGTATCGAAACTCAACGGAGTAACCATCGTAGGAACACTGGTCGACGGCTGATGATACAGCGCATAAAAAGCGCCCCGTTTCCGGGACGTTTTTTTATGTTCGCGTGCTTTGCGGCTCGTCACTTAATGTTTCGTCGGAATGGAAATATCGATAGACCGACTCCGCGGTGCGCGCGTCGACCAGCGGTACGGCGGAGAGTTCCTCCTGTGTCGCGGCCTTGATCGCGTCTATGGTCAGAAACGCGTCGAACAGGGCGCGCTTTCGTTTATCGCCTACGCCAGGTATGCCGTCGAGCACAGAGTAAAGCGCGTTTCGATTATGGATATTGCGGTGGTAACTGATGGCGAAGCGGTGGGCTTCGTCCCGCAGCCGCTCGATCAGGTGTTGCGGTGCGGAATTGCGCGGCAGTTGGATGGGCGTCGTTTCGCCGGGCAGATAGATCGTTTCGCTGAGTTCGGCGAGGCCGACAGCGGGGATGAAATCGAGCGAAAATTCGTCGAGCACCTCAAGCGCGACGTTCAGCTGCGCCGGGCCGCCGTCCATGACGAGCAGGTCTGGCAGCGGGAGGAATCCGGACTCGTTTTCAGAGGCTTTGCGGAAGCGCCGCGTGAGCGCTTCGCGCATGGCGACGAGGTCGTTGCCGCCCGCGTCTGCGCGTATGCGGAAGCGCCGGTACGCGCTCTTGTCCGGCTGTCCGTCCGTGAAGACGACCATGGAAGAGACGGTATCCCGCCCCTGAATATGCGAGTTGTCGAAGCATTCGATGCGTGAAGGGACCGTTTCGAGGCCGAGTATGGCGCTCAGCTGCGTCAGCGCGCCCTCGCCGCGCTCCCAGGCGCGCTTTTGCAGCGACGCGTCTTTTTCCAGTACGTCGATGCAGTTGCGGTACGCCAGTTCGGTGAGCTTGCGCTTCTCGCCGCGCTGCGGGCGGTGTACCTGCACCTTGCGTTTGGCAAGCCCGCTCAGCCAGTCCGAAATCGCTTGCTGGTCGGCGGAATCCTGATATAAAAGCACCTCAGGCACAAACGAAGCCGATTCCGCGTAATACTGCGAGAGGAACGCGGAGAGGATATCCGCGTCGGATTCCTCCGCGTCCGCGTCCATGCGGAACCTCTCGGTGCCGATCACCTTTCCGTTACGCACGAACAGCGCGAATACCAGCGCGTTGGTTTCGAGACGACCGAGCGCAAACACGTCCATCATGGCGTTGGTCGTGGCGATGACGGCCTGCTTTTCGTTGAGGCTCTCGATGGCGCGGATGCGGTCGCGCAGGGCAGCCGCGCGTTCGAAATCCATCTCGTCGGACGCGGCGGACATCTGATCCGCGAGGGAATGCAAAATCTCGGCCGTGTTGCCGGAGAGGAAGGAGAGCACCTCGTTCAGCAGTTCGTGATACGATTCGCGCGTCACGCCGCCGGAGCAGGGCGCGCAGCACTTACCGATATGGTACATCAGGCAGGGCCGTTCGCGCCGCGCGATCATGCGGCCGATGTCCTTTTTGCACTGGCGGATGGGGTAATGCTCCCTTACGAGCGCGAGGCCGTCTCTGAGCAGCATACCCGAGAGGAAAGGCCCGAGATACTTCGCGCCGTCCTTCTTGACGCGGCGCACGACTTCCAGCCGCGGGAAATTCTGCTTTAAATCCACGCGGATATACGGAAAATGCTTATCGTCCTTCAGGAGGATATTATACTTGGGTTTAAATTCTTTGATCAGGTTAGACTCGAGCGAAAACGCCTCGGTTTCGTTGGCAACGCGGATGTACTCGAAATCCTCGATCTGCCGCACCATGGCGGTGACTTTCGGGGGATGGTTTTTAGAGGATTGGAAATATTGCCGGACGCGGTTCTTCAGCGAGACCGCCTTGCCGACGTAAATGACCTCGCTCGCGGCGTTAAACATCTTATATACGCCGGGCGAAGAGGGGAGCAGTTTTAGTTTTTCTTCGATAATCGTGTTCATATTGAAATAGATCGAATACTGTTTTCTTTGACGGACGTTTTCATCGGTAGATGAAAGCGTTAGAGGCGATAGATCTCTGACGCGTCTATCAGCATCCGGTAGAGCAGCGGAAGCGGCAGGCCGATCACGTTGAAATAGTTGCCTTCCACGCGGTCCACGAATACGCCGCCCGGCCCCTGCACGCCGTATGCGCCCGCTTTATCGAGCGGTTCGCCGGTTGCGACGTACGCGTCGATCTCGCGTTCTGTCATGGGTACGAAGGTGACCTTCGTTTCGGAGATTCTAACGTCCTCGTTGCCGTTTTTCAATACGGCAAGACCCGTATAAACGACATGCGTCTTACCCTGCATGCGGGTCAGGTACGCTTTCGCGACGTCCGGCGTGTGCGGTTTTCCGAGGATATCGCCTTCGAGGTAGACGATCGTGTCCGCGGCGATGACGCAGTCTTGCGGGTGCAGGGCGGCGACGGGCCGCGCTTTTTGCAGCGCGAGCGTTTTGACGAATTCCGCGGGCGGCATGCCGTGCGGTTGTATCTCTTCCTCGCCGGAGGTTTCGATGACGTAGTCGAGGCCGATCATGGTCAGTAGTTCCCTGCGGCGCGGGGAGGAGGATGCGAGTATGATCATACGTTCTCCAATTGAACAGGTTTATAGGTTACAGTGTTTCAGTTTCGATCGCGACGGGGCAGTGGTCGCTGCCGAGCACGTCACTTAATATCAAGCTGTCTCGTACGGAACCGATGAGCCGCTGAGATACGATGAAATAATCGATGCGCCAGCCCGCGTTGCGTGAGCGCGCGGCTCCGATGTAGCTCCACCAGCTGTAGGCCTCCGTTTTGTCCGGATAGAAGTGGCGAAAGGTATCGACAAATCCGTTTTCCAACAGCCGCGTCATACAGGCGCGTTCCTCGTCCGTAAATCCGGCGTTTCTGCGGTTGGTTTTCGGGTTTTTGAGGTCGATCTCTTTGTGCGCCACGTTAAGGTCGCCGCAGACGATTACGGGTTTCTTCGCGTCCAGCTCCTGTAGATAGGCAAGGAACGCGTCTTCCCATGTCATGCGGTAATCAAGCCGCCTCAGCTCGTTTTGTGAATTCGGCGTGTAGACCGTTACGAAGTAGTACCCCGGATATTCAAGCGTGATCACGCGGCCTTCGTTGTCGTGATCCGGAATTCCGATGCCGTATGTAACCGCATCGGGTTCGTTTTTCACGAATACCGCCGTGCCGGAATATCCTTTTTTCTCCGCGCTGTTCCAGTATAGGGAGTAGCCGGGCACCTCGCCTTCGAATTGTTCCGGCTGCATCTTGGTCTCCTGAACGGCCAGAATGTCGGGCGATTCGGCGGCCAGAAACTCATAAAAACCCTTCGTAATGCAGGCGCGCAGCCCGTTGACGTTCCAGGAGATCAGCTTCATATTTCAACCGTTCCTTCTGCAAGATTATTCCTAATCAATATAGCATAGCGTTAGTTAAAATACAAACGCAGGTTCGCGTATTATTTCGATAATTCAGGAGCGAATTCCATTGACAATTATGAAAGAATTGATATAATGTAACAAATGAAACAATATTGGCAAAAATCATGAGCCGTTCAACCAATCCAACCGCATACGCGCGGCTCGCGGCGAACACCTTCCTCTTTAAAGGCATTCCTGAGGAAGAGATCGTGACGCTGCTTTCTTACGCCTGCGTAAAAGTAGAGCATTTTGACAAGGACCAGATCATTTTCGACCGCGAAAACGCGGCCCGCGCGCTCGCCATCATACTCTACGGCGAGTGCCTTGTCACAAAAGAAGGCGAAAACGGCAGGATGCCGATGAGCGTGCTGCGGCAAACGGACCTCTTCGGCGCGGCGTCGCTGTTTCACGACGAGGAAGCGTATGTTGCGCGCGTCACGGCGAACGAAAGCACATGGGTCATGCTCGTCTGCGAGGACGCGCTGCGCGACATGATGCGAAAAGACTTCCGTATCGCGGAAAACTATCTTCGCTATCTGACGGCGCGCATCCGCTTTTTAAGCGCGCGGCTGGACGGGTTTTTACCGCAGAGCGTGGAGGATCGCGTGCTGAACCATATCAAAGCCAACGCGGAAAACGGATTGTACGAGTCTGACTGGAGCGTCAGCGCGCTTGCGCAGACGCTGCGCGTGAGCCGAACGACGCTCTACCGCGCGATGGACAAACTGGTATCCGATGGAATAATTGAAAGACGCGGACGGTCGTTCCGTCTGCCAAAAGGAGATAAAGAATGAAAAAACTGCTTGCTATGTTAACCGCGGCAATATTGCTGCTTGCCATGGGCTGTGCGAAAGCTCCGTCGCAACCCGTCAACATCGCCGCGCTCAAAGGGCCGACCGGCATGGGTATAAGCTTCATGATGGACGACATCGAGCGCTATAATATCGAGCTGCAGGACGCGCCGGACGTCGTCGTCGGCAAATTTGTAAGCGGCGAGATCGACATCGCCGCGGTGCCGATCAACCTCGCCGCCATCCTCTACAACAAGACCGGCGGCAACGTGGTCATGCTCAATCTCGACACGCTTGGCGTGCTGTACATCGTTGAAAACGGGGACAGCGTCCATTCTCTGTCCGATCTGGCGGGTAAAACAGTCTACGCAAGCGGCGAGGGCGCTTCGCCGCAGTATGTAATGGACTATCTGCTCGCGCAGAACGGCCTGACCGATCAAGTGGATGTCGAGTACGTCGGCGAACATACCGCGCTTGCGGCGATGGTCGCCTCCGGCGAGGCGGAAATTGCGCTGCTGCCCGAACCGTTTGTCTCCGCCGTGACGGTGAAAAACCCGGATACGCGCGTCGCGCTCGACCTCAACGAAGCCTGGGAAAGCGCGTCCGGCACGAAGCTCGTTATAGGCGTTTACATCGTCAGCCGGACGTTCTATAACGAGCACCCGTCTCAGGTAGAGAATTTTCTGAAGGATTACGCGGCTTCCGTGGAATTGGTGAATACGTCGGCGGACGCGGCGCAGAAGATCGCGGATCTCGGCATCGTCGGTTCGGCCGAGATCGCCGAACGGGCGATTCCGCGCAGCTATGTCGTGAGCATCACAGGCGACGAGATGAAGTCCGCCGCGTCGGCCATGCTCGACGTGCTCTTTGCGGCGAACCCCGCGTCCGTCGGCGGCGCGCTGCCAGGCGACGACCTGTATGGCGAATAAACGCAAGTACGTAAAAGCGGCGCTGGTTGCGCTGATCTATATTGCGGTTTGGGAAGCGGCGAGCCTTCTTGTGGGCAAGGAGCTCCTGCTTCCTTCGCCGCTTGCCACGCTGACGCGGCTTTTCGAACTGCTGGCAAAAGGCGAAAGCTGGTATGACGCGGGACTGACGCTGCTTCGCATCATGAGCGGATACTTACTCGGTGTGTCCGCGGGGGTGCTGCTCGCTATTTTGACAGCGAGCTCACGCTTTGCGGAAACGCTGCTCTCACCGCTGCGCTCCATCGTCAAGGCATCGCCGGTCACGTCGTTTATTCTGCTCGCGCTGTTATGGCTTTCCTCGAATCTGGTGCCGATGTTCATCAGCTTTCTGATGGTGGTGCCTATGGTTTGGGCGGCGACTGCGGAAGCGATCGTGCAGACCGATATCAGGCTCGTCGAAATGGGCCGCTTGTTCGGATTGAGCCGATGGAAAATCGTGAAAAAAATCTACGTTCCTTCCGTGTTGCCGCAGTTTCTGGCGGCCTGCACGACGGCGCTCGGTTTTGCCTGGAAATCAGGCGTCGCGGCGGAGATTATCGCGCTGCCGAAGCAATCCATCGGGTACCGGCTGTACGAATCGAAACTGCGCATCGAAACGGCCGACCTGTTTGCCTGGACGCTGTTTATCGTCGCGCTGTCCATGCTGCTCGAGTGGATTTTGAAAAAGAGCATGAGGAGGATTCGAAAAGATGCGTGAGAGTATCGACGTGAAAAATGTTTCGAAATCCTATGGCGAACACGTCGTGCTCGACAGATTTTCCGCGAAAATCCCGCTGTGCAAGGTTTCGGTGCTGCGCGGCTCATCCGGCATCGGCAAGACGACGCTGTTTCGTCTGCTGCTGGGTCTGGAACGGCCCGACGCTGGGGAAATCATTGGTATGCGCGGGAAAAAGCCGGCCGTCGTGTTTCAGGATGACAGGCTTCTGCCCTGGGCGACCGCGCTGGAAAACGTCTCGCTCGTTTCCAATGAGGAGAAAGCAATATCCGCGTTGAGCCGGCTGGGGCTGAGCGAAAATCTGCATCATCTTCCAAAAGAGCTTTCCGGCGGGATGAAGCGTCGCGTGGCAATCGCGCGCGCGCTGGCTTGCGGCGGCGACATTCTGTTTCTCGACGAGCCGTTTACGGGTCTTGACGACGAAAACAAACAGATCGCGGCGGACGCGCTGATGGAACCGGGCGTGCCGGTGCTCGTGATTACGCACGACGATTCGGAGGCGGAGCTGTTCGGCGAACACTGCGAAATCGCCGTCGGCTGATGATGATATGGTATAATAATAAATAAAAAGTTCATTAGAAAGTTAAAATGATGGTTTTCGAATTTGAGACAACCCGATGTTTTGTTCGCCCGTTTACTGCGGGCGATATCGACGCGTTCATGTCTTATCGAAACGACGGCGAATGGATGAAATACCAGGGGTTCAAGGGGTTGACGAAACGGGAGTATGAGGAGATCCTGCTCGTACGGCCCGATTTTGAAAAAGGCGTTCAGCTTGCCGTCATTGCAAAAGAAACGGGTATTCTGATCGGCGACTTGTATTTCAAGCGCGAAGGAGACGCCTGCTGGCTGGGGTATACGATTACCCCGCAAAAAGCGAGGCAAGGGTATATATACGAAGTGGCAAAGGCCGCTGTCGAATGGATATGCAAACAGGGAATCGACCAGATCAAAGCCGGTGTGGAGCCGGGCAACGGCGCGTCCGTCGCTCTTTTGCAAAAACTCGGATTTACCTATACCGGCATGGAAGCGGGAGAGCGGGTGTACAATTTAATCCTGTAAGATCAAACGCAGCGCGCGTAAATCCGATTCGAACAGTTGCATGACTGCCGATCATGCCGGGCAAACAGACAAATGCGCTTGACCGAAACGTGTCAATTTCGGGTGAAATATTGAGTATTCCGCCGTCAGGTGGTATACTTTTTTATTATCGTCGGGGGAGGTTTGGAGTATGAAGTTTACGCATCGTGAGAAGAGATTTCCATCCGCTACGGGGCTTTGCGACATCCGATATCGCATGTGGATTCCGGAAGACCCGCACGCGGCGCTCCAGATTACGCACGGCATGGCGGAGCACATCGACCGCTACGACGGATTCGCTTCGTTCCTTGCTGAAAACGGCGTGCTTGTGTTTGGAAACGATATCGTCAGCCATAACAAGAGCATCGCCAAGGATATGCCAAAGGGCTACTTCGGAGAACAGAACGGCTGGGACGCGGTCGTGCAGGATATGCGCACGATGCGAGATCTGCTCAAGAAGGATCATCCCGCGATCCCATTCATCCTGTTCGGGCATTCGATGGGGTCTTTTCTCGCCCGCACATACGCCGGGCGCGACGGAAAGGATTTTGAAGCATATATCTTCTCCGGCACTGCGGGCAGCAACCCCGCGCTCGGCATCGGAAAATGGATCGCAAAAAACGAGATTAAAAAAACCGGCGGAAAGCTTCCGAGCATCACGTTGTTCAACATGAGTTTCGGTTCCTACAACAAAGCCTTTCGTCCCAACCGCACCGTAAACGACTGGCTCTCGCGCGACGAGGCAAAGGTGGACGCATACGTTGCGGACGACAACTGCGGGTTCCCGTTTACCGCGCACGCCATGTATGACGTATTCACCGGACTGGCGGAGATATCGAACGAGAAGTGGGCGGGACGCGTGCCGAAACGCCCGATCCTTATGATCTCCGGATGCGAGGATCCCGTGGGCGGCAGGGGCAAGGGCGTAAAACAGGTCTATAAATGGCTGAAGAAGACCGGCCACCAACCGGAGTTGAAGCTCTATGAAGGCGGGCGCCACGAAATGCTCAACGAGATCAACCGCGACGACGTGTACCGCGACGTGCTCCTGTTTGTCAACGCCGTAGAGGCGATGGGAGAGACAGAATGAGCGTCCTCGTATACCGCGACAGCGACACGCTCAGCCAGGCTGTAGCGACGCTGCTCGCGGGCTGCATCATCGAAAAGCCCAACAGCGCGCTGGGCTTGGACTGCAGCGCCTCGCTGTCCGCCGCTTACCGGAAGATTGCCGGCATGACCAGCGACGGGCTTTTGGACTGGGCGACGGTGCGCGCGTTTAACCTCTACGAGCACGTCAAGCCGGACGCGGAGGTTTCGGACGAATCACGCATGCGCGCGATGCTCTACGACCGCGTGAACATCGCGCCGGAAAACGTATTCGCGCCGTGCGCGGAAGCGCGCGATTGGAGTGTGCAGTGCAACAATTATGAAAATTCGATACTCGACGTGGGTGGTTTGACACGCTCGTCTGCGCGATCGGCACGGACGGCAGGATCGCCTGCAATATGCCGGGCTCGGAGCTTGCGCCTGTTACGCACGTGGAGCGCACCGAAAGCGGACGCGCGGTCACCGTCGGCATGTCGACTGTCATGGCGGCCAGGCGCGTCATCGCCGTGCTGTCGGGATTCGATCTAGCTAAGATCGCGCCGCTCGTCATCACGGGTCCCGTTCTGCCGGGCGTACCCGCAAGTTACCTGCAGCTGCACCACAATGCGATCTTCATGCTGGACGAGGACGCCGCCGAACACGTATAATTCCACATGGACAAAAGGACGGATCAATGGAAGAGCTGAGCTGGGAGAGCGTCGAGCGACAGATTGAAAACTGCCGCAGATGCCCGCTCTGCAACCGGCGAAACAACATCGTCCTTGGCGAAGGGAACCGCGAAGCGGATATCATGCTCGTCGGCGAAGGGCCGGGAGCGGACGAGGATCTGCAGGGCCGGCCGTTCGTCGGAAAAGCCGGCCAATTGCTGGATAAAATGCTTTCAGCGATTGACATGCGGCGCGAAGACCTGTATATTACCAACATTGTCAAATGCAGGCCGCCGGGCAACAGAACCCCGCTCGACGAGGAGGCGCAGGCCTGCCTGCCGGTGCTTCGGATGCAGTATCGCCTCATACGCCCGAAGATCGTCGTCTGTCTGGGAGCCACGGCGACGCGGTATATCTACGATCGCGAAGCGCGCGTCACGAGAGTGCGCGGGCAATGGCTGGAGAAGAACGGCGTACTGTTCATACCGACGTATCATCCGGCGGCGCTGCTGCGGGATGAATCCAAGAAAAAGGATGTCTGGCAGGACCTGCAGTCCATCGCGAAAACATACGCGGCGTTGAAACAAAGATGAAGCAATAACGAAAATACCAGTTCACAGGGCGCGGCGCCCGAAGGCGATTTAAATAGAACGGCAAACAGGAGGACGTATGTCTGGACATTCCAAGTGGGCGAACATCAAAAACAAAAAGGAGAAAACCGACTCCCAGCGCGGCAAGATCTTTACCAAGATCGGCCGGGAGATCGCTATTGCGGTAAAAGAAGGCGGCCCCGATCCGGTCAATAACAATAAACTCAGGGACGTGATCGCCAAGGCCAAGGCGAACAACATGCCCAACGACAATATCTCGCGTTCCATCAAGAAGGCTTCCGGCGAAGGCGCCTCCGTCAACTACGAAGAGATCGTCTACGAAGGGTACGGCCCCGGCAATACGGCGATCATCGTATCCGTGGTCACCGACAACAGAAACCGCACGGCGGCGGAGATGCGCCACCTCTTCGACAAAAGCGGCGGCAACCTCGGCAACAGCGGATGCGTCGGCTGGATGTTCGATAAAAAGGGCGTCGTCGTGATCGAACGCACCGCCCTGATGGAAGAGGACGAAGTCATGATGCAGGCGTTGGAGGCGGGCGCCGAGGATTTCGTAACGCAGGACGACGCGTTTGAAATCTACACGGATCCGAACGAATTTTCTGTTGTACGCGAAGCGCTGGAAGCCGCGGGGTACGAATTTATCTCCGCGGAGATTCAAATGATTCCGCAGAATACGGTCGATATCACGGACGAAGAAGCCGTGGACAAAGTATTGAAATTTTTCGAAAAACTCGACGACAACGACGACGTACAGGAATTTTTCCACAACGGAATCCTGCCGGAGGACGAGGAGTAGCAGAGGAAGCGAATCGTCGCAGGATGTTCACACATTGGCTACAATAACGCCTTGCGCTGTCCCGCGGAGGACTGGTTACGCGGTTGCGGCGACGAAAGCGCATGGTATAAAATAAAAGCATCGAAAAAGGAGGCGTAACTTATGGCAGCGGAAATGTCTACAACGTTAGGAAAGATCACGATCGCGGACGACCTCATCGCCAGCATCGCCGGTTATGCGGCTGTGGAAAATGTCGGAATTGTCGGCATGAATGCGAAAAAGGCGAGCGATCCGTTTATTGAGCTCTTTGGAAAAGATAACATGCGCCGCGGCGTCAAAGTTACGGTGATTTCACCCGAGTTGATCGACATCGATCTGTTTGTCACGCTCGAATACGGCGTATCGCTGCCCGCAGTGGCGAAAAATGCCAAAGAGAACGTGAAATTCCGGGTGGAAGCGATGACGGGGATTACGGTTCGCTCCGTTAACATCCACGTCGAGAATATTCGCGTATAACGCTGTTCGGTTCCTGGGATCCGGACTTTCGGAGGGTAAATTGGATAATAATATGAAGATCGGCGGCGCTCAGCTGCGCGATATGATTATCGCTGGCGCGTCGCTGCTTGAGAAGAACAAAGCGACAATCGACGCTTTGAATGTTTTTCCTGTCCCTGACGGCGACACGGGAACCAATATGTCCATGACTATGCAGAGCGCGGTCCACGAAATCCGCGCGCTGCCGGAGAACGCTACCGCCACGCAGGTGGCGGACGCGCTGAGCATGGGCGCGCTCAAAGGCGCGCGCGGCAACTCCGGCGTGATCCTGTCTCAGCTGTTTCGCGGGTTTTCGCGCGCGTTCAAGGGCGCGGAATTCGTAGACCCGGAACTGCTCGCTTCCGCGCTGACCAAGGGCAGCGAGGCGGCATATAAAGCGGTCATGAAACCAAAGGAAGGCACGATACTCACGGTATCGCGCGTGATCGCGGAGAGCGTGACCGTTTTGCAGGAGCAGGGCGCGAACGTTTACCGCCTGATGGACGAAATCCTCATCAGCGGTGAAAAAGCGCTGATCGATACGCCGAACCTGCTACCCGTGCTGAAAGAAGCGGGCGTCATCGACTCCGGCGGCAAAGGCCTCATTACGATCTATAAAGGGTTCAAGCTCTCGCTCGACGGCGAGGAGATAGAAAACTACGTAGAACCCGTTTCCGAACAGCCCGCGCAGGAGCATATCAACGCGGACAGTTTTTCCGGTGAGAATATCAATTTTACCTATTGCACGGAATTTTTTATCGTTCATCTCACGCCGGAAACAGACGAAAAGGAGATCGAGACCTTCCGCAACCATCTCGAACGGCTCGGCGATTCCGTCGTCGTTGCGAGTGACGCGGATATGATCAAGGTGCACGTGCATTCCAATTCCCCGGGCAAAGTGCTTCAGATGGCGCTGCGCCACGGCGAGCTGGACAAGCTCAAGATCGAGAACATGCGCGAACAGAACCGCGAAGTCATGGCGGAACGAAAGCGCAACGAGAAGGAATTCGGTCTGCTTGCCGTCAGCGCGGGCGAAGGGCTGGACGAACTGTTCAAAGCGCTCGCCGTCGACGCGTTGATACCCGGCGGGCAGACGATGAACCCGAGCATCGAGACCATCGCCTCGGCGATCAACAAGATCAACGCGCGGAACGTATTCGTGCTGCCGAACAATTCAAACATCATCCTCGCCGCGCAGCAGGCGTCCGAACTGACGGAAAAAGGCGTCGTTCTCATTCCGACAAAAACCATCCCGCAGGGAATCGCCGCGTGCATGGTTTATTCAAAGGACGCCGCAATCGAAGAGAACGAACAGGCGATGAAGGACGCGCTTTCCGACGTAGTCAGCGGTTCGGTCACCTATGCCGTGCGCGACACAAAGCTCGACGGCGTCAAGGTGAAGAAGGGCGACATGATCGGCCTGATCAATAACTATATGGCCGTTTCCGGAAAGAATGTGGAGGAAACGACCTGCGATCTTTTACGCAAGATGATCGAACAGCGCGGCGACGACGCCTGCACCGCGACGCTCTACTACGGAGAGGGTCAAACGGAGGATAACGCGCAGGCGATCGCGGACAAGCTGCTTTCGGAGTTTCCTGACGCGGAGTTTATGGTGCTCGCGGGCGGGCAGCCGCTGTACTACTACTACATCGCGGTGCAATGACGCTCGTTTAATCTACAGGACGGCCGGCGGCGGAACGACGTGTTACCGCCGCCGGTTTTTACACGAAAGAGACCGTACGCTATGCTGGATAAACCATTGATCTCGATAAAGGGCATAGGGCCGAAACGCGCGGAGCTGCTCGGGCAGCTCGGCGTGTTCAGCGTGCGCGATCTGCTTTACCGTCTGCCGCGCGATTATCTGGACTATTCGAGGGCGACGCCTGTTTCGCAACTTGTCAACGGGCAAAACGCCGCCGTTCAGGTGCGCATCTGCGGCTCCACTCGGTTCTACCGCGCGAAGGGTATGACCATCCTTTCCGCACCCGCGCAGGACGAGACGGGAACCGTCACGCTCAAATGGTTCAATCAGCCGTACCGCGGCGGGCAGCTCAAGACAGGGGAGATCGTATTTGCCAGCGGGCGCGCGATCCGCAAAAAAGGCGTATCGCTGATCAACCCTTCGATTTCGCAGGCGCTGCCGGGTATCGTTCCCGTGTATTCCACGATAAAAGGCGTCAACCAGCGCGCCTTTCGTGACAGCGTGCGCGCCGCGCTCGAAAGCGTCTGGGATCATATCCCGGAGCCGCTGCCGAAATCGCTGTTGGAGCGGTATAACCTCGTTCCGCTCGCGCTCGCGCTGCGCCACGCGCACTTTCCCTTCAGCCGCGAAGCGCTGCAACTGGCGAAAAAGCGGCTCGATTTTGAAAACACGCTGCTCTATTTCGTCGCCGTCGAGCTGCAGAAGTCCGAGCGTTTGCGCTTAAACGGCTTTGCGTTCGATACCACCGGCGTTCTGGAGCGGTTTGCGTCCAAACTGCAATTTACGCCGACAAACGCGCAGGTTCGCGTCATGAACGAGATCGCGCAGGACATGCAAAAGCCCGTCCCCATGAACCGGCTGTTGCAGGGAGACGTCGGTTCCGGCAAGACGGCCGTGGCCATGTATGCGCTCTGCGTAGCAGCCGCAAACGGCAAGCAGGGCGCGCTGCTCGCGCCGACGGAGATTCTGGCGGAGCAGCATTATGTGAGTCTGCGCGAAATTCTGGGCGATGCGGTCGCGCTGCTCAAAGGCGGCATGAAAAAGGCGGAGCGCGATGAAACCCTGAAAAAAATAGCCGACGGAAGCGCGCTGATCGTCGTCGGCACGCACGCGCTGTTCTCCGAAGGCGTGCGTTTTTACGATCTGGGGTGCGTGGTTACGGACGAGCAGCACCGCTTCGGCGTCCGACAGCGCGCGGCGATTTGGGAAAAGGGCGCGCGGCCGGACATGCTCGTCATGAGCGCGACGCCGATTCCGCGCACGCTCGCGCTGATTCTCTACGGAGATCTCGATATCTCGGTTATAGACGAACTGCCGCCCGGACGTATGCCGGTTAAAACAAGCGTGATACCGGGAAACAAGCGCAGCGATATGTACCGCTATATCGCTTCGCAGGCAAGGGAAGGCGTACAGAGCTACGTCGTATGCCCCGCAATCGAAGAGAGCGAGTCGATCGAATGCCCCAGCGTGGAGGCCCTGTATACAGAGCTGATAAAAAAATTGCCGGATGTTTGCATCGAAACGCTGCACGGCCGCATGAAGGACGATCAGAAAGACAGCATCATGCGTTCGTTCCGCGCGGGCGAAATAGACGTTCTCGTGACCACGACGGTCATCGAGGTCGGCGTACATGTGCCAAACGCCTACAACATGGTTGTCGAGGGCGCGGAGCGGTTCGGGTTGTCACAGCTGCATCAGCTGCGCGGCCGCGTCGGCAGGAGCGCAAAACAGGCGTATTGCTTTCTGCTCTACGGCGAGCGGACACAGCAGGAGAACGAACGCATGCTTGCGCTCACAAAAACAAACGACGGTTTCGAAATCGCGCAGAAGGATCTGCTCCTGCGCGGCCCGGGCGATTTCATCGGCACGCGACAGCACGGGGGCGCACAAGAGGCGCTTCTCGCGGGCGCGATGGATGTAAAACTGCTGGAACAGGCCGCAAATACGGCGCGCGAACTGCTGGACGCCTCCGGTGAGGAGAGCGCGCGGCTGATCGAACTTGCGAACGAGCGGCACGGTGGTTTGACCGGCGAAATCGCGATGAATTAAGAACTGCAAAACAAGCCGCAAATATATATTTTCCATTGCAGACAATCTGTTTGACGCGTTCATGCGTTCATGTTATAGTAGGACTACTCTCGCAAAACAGGAGTGGATATATGGATTATCAAAGTTTATTGTGCAGTTGCGTCAAGCGCATTCCGCCTTCGGGCATTCGTAAATATTTTGATCTGCTGGACGATTCGCATATCAGCCTCGGCGTCGGCGAACCTGATTTTCCGACGCCGGAACGCATCCGGCTGAAGGTAGCCGAGCGGCTTAAAACGGAGCGCGTGCCGTACTCCTCCAACTCGGGCGACCCGCATCTGCGGGAACTGATTTTACGATTCCTGGCGGAGAAATACGATATTACCGGTTATGAGTCAATCGACAACGTGCTCGTTACCGTCGGCGCGAGCCAGGCGATCGACCTGGCCATGCGGGCGATCATCAACCCCGGCGATGAGGTGATCTATCACGAACCCTGTTACGTGTCCTATCTGCCCGCCATCGAACTTGCGGGCGGCAAAGGCGTCGCGATCCGTACGAAGCATGAGGAGCGTTTCCGCCTGAAAGCGGACGCGGTAAAAGCCGCCATCACGGACAAAACAAAGGCGATACTGATCGCGTTTCCGACAAACCCGACGGGCGCGATCATGGAGAAAAGCGATCTCATGGAGATCGCCGAACTCGTGCGCGGCACGGACATCCTCGTCGTAACGGACGAAATCTACTCGGAACTCACCTTCAACGGCAAGAAGCACGTTTCCTTTGCCGCGCTGCCCGGCATGCGCGAGCGTACGATCGTGCTCAACGGCTTTTCCAAGGCGTTTTCCATGACCGGATGGCGTCTCGGGTACGCGGCGGGGCCGCAGGAACTCATCGCCGCCATGCGCAAAGTGCATCAGCTGACCATGCTTTGCGCGCCGACGCCCGCGCAATGGGCCGGCGTCGAAGCGCTGGAGGAAGGCTTTCAGGACGATTTCGCGGATACGCGCTATATGATCGAAAAGTATGAATCGCGCCGCCGCGTGATCATCGACGCGTTCAACGCGCTCGGTCTGGACTGCAACGAACCGGAAGGCGCGTTTTACGTATTCCCGTCGATCAAGTCGACGGGGCTGACCAGCGAACAGTTCTGCGACGGGCTGCTCGCGAGCAAAAAGGTCGTAGCCGTTCCCGGCAGCGCGTTCAGCGAGGCCGGGGAGGGGCATATCCGGTGCTGCTACGCGACCTCGATGGAACACATCGAAGAAGCGATGCGGCGTATCGGCGCGTATCTCAACGAGATCCGCTGAACCGTATTGAACCGGCCCCGTCGCGTAGATCGAGACGGGGTTTTTATTCTGTATCGGGGGATCTATGATACTGGAAAAAACATTTGTCACGCTGGAATACGATAAAATTCTAGGGATTCTGAAACAGCACCTCGCCAGCGAGGTGGGGCAGGAGTTTGCGCAAAAATTACAACCGGCAGAATCGCTGAAAGATGCGCAGACGCTTCTGGAGCAGACCGACGAAGCGGAGAGCGTGTATACCCGCACAGGCAGGACGCCCGTTGCGGGCTTTCCGGACGTACGTGAACTCGTCGGGAGGATGCACGCGGCGCTGTTTTTGAGCACGCGCGAACTGCTCTCCATCGCGCAGGCGCTGCGCGCCGCGCGGGAGGCAAAGGACGTTTTACAGGCTGGCAGCGAGGGCGGATTGCTCTTTAACCTGGCCAACAGGCTTGCGTCCCACCGCTCAATCGAGGAGGAGATCGCCCGCTGTATTCCGGGCGAAGATGAAATATCGGACAACGCTTCCGCGGAGCTCGGCCGCATTCGCCGCCAGATAAAGATCGTAGGCGAGCGCGTGCGCGAAAAACTCAACAACATGATCAAGAGCGCCGCGACCCAGAAATACCTGCAGGAAACGGTCATCACCATTCGAAACGGGCGCTACGTGCTGCCCGTCAAAGCGGAGTGCCGTTCTCAGGTGCCGGGCCTCGTGCACGACCAGAGCAGCAGCGGCGCGACGCTGTTCGTCGAACCCTCCGCCGTGGTAGAGCTCGGAAACGAGAACAAGCGCCTGCTCGCGGAAGAAAAGAACGAGATCGAACGCATTCTTTCGGGTTTAACCGCGATGACCGCGCCGTTTGCGGACGAGATACACACCAGCTGCAACGTGCTCGGCGCGCTGGACGTGATCTTCGCGCGCGCGATCATGGCGCGCGACCAGCGGGCCGTGCGCCCGAAGCTGAACGAGACCGGCTGCATCCGCGTCGTACGCGGAAGGCATCCGTTGATTCCGAAAGAAAAGGTCGTACCGGTCGACATCTGGCTGGGGGAAACGTACCGCACGCTCATCATCACCGGGCCGAACACGGGCGGAAAAACAGTCACGCTCAAAACCGTCGGCCTGTTTACGCTGATGGGTATGAGCGGCATGTTCATTCCCGCCGACGAGGGCACGGAGCTTTCGACATTTGACAGCGTATTTGCGGACATAGGCGACGAGCAGTCCATCGAGCAGTCGCTCTCCACGTTTTCCTCGCATATGACCAACACCGTTAAAATTCTTAACGAGGCGGACGCGCGCTCGCTCGTGCTGCTCGACGAACTCGGCGCCGGCACCGACCCCATCGAGGGCGCGGCGCTAGCCCAAGCGGTTCTGGAGAGTCTCTACGATCGTAACACTCTTACGGTGGCTACGACGCACTACAGCGAGATCAAGGCGTTTGCGCTCATGCACGCGGGCATGCAGAACGCATCGATGGAATTCGACGTGGAACGCTTATGCCCGACCTACCGCATCTTCATCGGCATACCCGGAAAGAGCAACGCGTTCGAGATCTCAAGAAGGCTCGGCCTGAACGCTGAGATCATCGCGCGGGCGCAGGATTTTCTCCAGAAGAAAGACGTCGCGTTCGAAACCGTGCTGTCAGAGGCGGAACAGGCGAGAAAGAGCGCCGAGGACGACCGGGAAGCGATCGGCAGGCTTCGCATCGAGACGGAAAAGATCAAAGCCGAGCTAGAAAAGAAGCAGCAGAAACTTGAAGATGAAAAAACGCAGCTGCGCCAGAAAGCCCGCGAAGACGCGCGGCGGATGGTGCAGGAAACGCGGCAGGATATGGAAAAGCTCATTTTGCAGCTGCGTTCCATCGAAAACATCGATAAAAAACAGCTCGAGCGCGCGGTGCAGTCCTCGCGCGACGCGATGCGGCAAACCGAGGAGCGGCTCTACGAGCAGGCGGTGCAGCGGGAGTCGGCCGGCAGCGCGCCGGACAGCGTAACCCCCGGACAGCGGGTCAAGCTCATCACGCTGGGTCAGGAAGCGACCGTCCTCAAAGCGCCGGACGCGAAAGGCGAGGTGCTCGTACAGGCGGGCGTGATTAAGCTGAACATCCCGTTGAACGACATCCGCCCGGTCGAGCAGAAGCAGAAGAAACAGAACACGTCGGCAAAGGTGACGCTCGCGCAGGAGCGCGGCAGCGCGCTTTCGCTCGATCTGCGCGGCATGATGGTGGACGACGCCTGCCTGGAACTCGATAGGTTTATCGACAACGCGCTGATGACGGGTGTCCACGAGTTTTTCGCGGTGCACGGCAAGGGCACGGGCGCGCTCAGGAACGGCGTGCAGGCCTATTTAAAGAACCATCCGCGCGTGAAATCCTACCGTATCGGCGCATACGGAGAAGGCGACGCGGGCGTTACGGTGGTCACGCTGAAATCTTGATTGCGCACCGGCTGCAAGTCATATTTTAACAAGCCGACGCCGCTCTTTTTCAAGTTGCGGCGTTTGTGTGACAAATCGTATCATGGTTGGACAAACGAAAGTTTGTCTGCTATACTTATGCCAAATGTGGGGCTATGCCCAT
The DNA here is from genome assembly GCA_963675855.1 of Christensenellaceae bacterium. Classification (GTDB taxonomy): domain Bacteria; phylum Bacillota; class Clostridia; order Christensenellales; family CAG-138; genus UBA7703. The sequence continues at coordinate 1,873,650 of OY776633.1, read as the reverse complement.
TTCCTATCAACAACGGAGGTGATCGGGTGGAGAACAATACCATTCTGGTCATAGATGACGACAGGAACATCCTCGCCATCATAGAGCTGTACTTGAAAAAAGCGGGGTATCAGGTATACACCTGCGCAGACGGAACCTCCGCAATGGCGGCGTTCCATGAAACCAAACCTTCCCTCGTCGTGCTGGACATCATGCTGCCCGGGCGCGACGGATGGGCGGTGCTGCACGACATCCGCATGGAGAGCGAAACGCCGGTCATCATGCTCACCGCCAAAGGCGACACGGGCGACCGCGTGCAGGGTCTCGAACTCGGCGCGGACGATTATATCGCCAAGCCCTTCGACGCCAAGGAGCTCATCGCGCGCATCAAGGCCGTTTTGCGGCGCAGCACGCCTGCGGAACCAACGCGCACGATCTCCCTGCCCGGGCTAACCGTATCTTTGGAAAACTACGCGGTAACGCTGGACGGGCGTCAGCTTGAAATGCCGCCCAAGGAAATCGAACTTCTTTACTTTTTGGCCAGCCACACCGGCAAGGTGTTCACAAGGGAACAGCTTTTAGAGCAGGTGTGGGGATTCGACTTTTTCGGCGATTCGCGTACGGTGGACGTGCACGTAAAGAGAATCCGCGAAAAGCTTGGCGAAAACCACGAATGGGAGCTCCGTACGGTATGGGGCGTAGGGTATAAATTCGAACAAAAGTGATGCGGTAAGATGCGCAAAGACTTTCTCAGAACGCTGTTCTCCAGAATGCTCGCAACGTATATGAGCGTAACGCTCGGATTGCTGCTTCTCTCCGGCGTCATCGTCGGGGCGCTCGTGTCGGGCTTCGTCATGCGGCGGGAAAAACAGAATATCGCAAACGAGATCGGCATCGTTACCGAATTGTACTTTAACACGACGAGTTCGATCATCGGCGAAAACGCGGCGATCCTCGAACTCAACACGATCGCCAGGCATTACGACGGTCTGATCCAGATCATCTCCGTCGACGGCTCCATGGCGCAATACGCCTCCGGACCGAAATGGGACGATATCAAGAGCGTCCGCTATACGGAGGAAGAGATCTCACGCATGCTGAACGCTGTTTCCGATTTGGACGCGAGCAGCGTGCGTTTTACGCAGGATAAGAACGGCTTTCAAACGCTGGTCGGCACAAAACCCGTCGTACGCGACGGCGTCGCATCGCATGTCGTGCGCTTCCATACCGATGTGACGGAGGTAAGGGGCGCGCTCAACATGGTGTTCGCCGAAGTGATCCTCGTATCGCTTGTGGCGGTGCTGCTTTCGGTCATCGTCGTGTATTATACGACTGCGCGCCTGACGAAACCGTTTATGGAGATAAACGATATCGTGCAGAAATACTCGAAAGGCGACTATAACGTCCGCATCCCCATCAGCAGCATGGAGGAGGCGACGCAGCTGGCGGTGAGTTTCAACAACATGGCGGACCAGCTGAAAGACCTCGAAGCCACGCGAAGGAGTTTTGTCGCAAACGTCAGCCATGAGCTTCGAAGCCCGTTAACCAGCATGAAGGGGTTTCTCGAGGCGATGCAGGACGGCACGATCGGACCGGAAGAATACGAAAAATACATCGGCATCGTGCTCTCGGAAACGGGGCGCATGGCCGGAATGGTCAACGACCTTCTGGATCTGGCCCGCATCGAGAGCGGGAGAACCGCAATCAAACTGGAGATATTCGACATCAACGAGTTGATCCGCAGAACGCTCATCACGTTTGAGGCGCGCATCTACGAGCACCACCTGGAGGTGGACGTCAAATTCGCGCAGGAACAATATTATGTAGAGGCGGACAGCGCGCAGATTTCGCAGGTGCTCAGAAACATCATCGACAACGCGATCAAATATTCGCCGGACGACAGCAAACTCAGGATCGCGACCTACGCCATGCGCAGGGAGATTTACGTGAGCATTCAGGACTCCGGCCCCGGCATACCGGAGGAAGATATTCCGCACGTATTCGACCGGTTTTACAAAGTGGAGAAGGCGCATACGCCGAGCAAACAGGGAGGGACCGGACTCGGCCTCTCCATCGTGAAACGTATCATCGACCAGCATAGCCAGACCATCTCGCTCAAGAGCGCAAAGGGCAAGGGAAGCACGTTTACATTTACGCTCAAGCGCGCGCCGGTTCCGAAACGCGCACTTCAGGACGGAGGAAAGAAAAATGGAACATAACGGATTTTACAGTTCGGATCAATCCCATCATAAAGAACGCGAAGGACGCGGCGGAAACGCGTTTGCGACCATCGTCATCGTGATCGTCATCGCGCTGCTCGCGCTGCTTGTCGTCGGCCTGTTCTGGCCGAGCGTTCTCGGCGGCGCGCCGTACGAACCGATTGTGCCCAATATCACCGCCACGCCGCAGGCCGGCGAAGAAGCGACGGCGGAGCCGACTGCGCAGCCGGAAGAAACGCCGCTGCCGACAGCGACGCCTGAAGTCAGCACCGAGGACCGGCAGTTGCCGAATCTCGACGGCGTCGCTCCAATGCTGCCGGGCATAGTGGACAACCCCATACCGGATATCTACGACGCCGTGTCCCCCGGCGTGGTCGGCGTGCTCAACTATATCGAAGCGCTCAGCCTAACGGGAAAAACGGTTGAGGAGCTCTACGGAAGCGGTACGGGATTCGCGGTCTCCAGCGAAGGGTACATTCTCACCAACGCGCACGTCGTGGACGGGGCGAGCAGGATCACGGTAAAAGTATACGGCGAGGAGGACGAACGTGAAGCGGTGCTGATCGGTTCGGATACCGAGACGGACATCGCCGTGCTCAAGGTCGAGGGAGACTACATACAGCCGCTCATGCTCGGCGATTCCGACCAGGTTCGCGTGGGCGAATACGTGCTCGCCATCGGCAATCCGCTCTCGACCGACGAACTTGCAAACACGATCACCTTCGGCATCATCAGCGCCACGTCGCGGGAAATCACGATTGAGAACTACACGAACACCTACCTGCAGACGGACGCGGCGATCAACTTCGGCAACAGCGGCGGCCCGTTGATCAACATGAAAGGCGAGGTCATCGGCATTAACAGCGCTAAGACCATTACGGCGGGTTATGACGAACTCGGCAACGCCGTCAGCGCGGAAGGCATCGGCTTTGCGCTGCCGATCAACCAGGCGACGAAGATCATGGAAGCGCTTATCCTCAACGGCCGCATCGAACGCCCGGGAATCGGCGTTACGATCAGCACCGTAGACGAAGCCACGGCGGAAGAACTGGGCATTCCCGTCGGCGCGCTGGTGCAGAGCGTCGTCAAGGGCAAACCCGCCGACATAGCCGGCATCATCGCGGGCGATATCATCGTAGAGGCGAACGGAAAGGCCATCACGGAACATCAGCAGCTGGTCGATATCGTACTTTCCAGCATAATCGGCGACGAGCTGGATGTGAAAGTATACCGCGACGGCGAGTATCTGAACCTCACGATTGTGATTGCGAACAAATCGGAGATGGATTTTGACGACGTCGTTCCCTATGAAACACCCACGCCGACGCCGTAACGAATACATATATCAAAAAGACGCTCCTTTCGGAGCGTCTTTTTTGTGGTTATTCATTCAGACGTTCAGTGTTCGATACAGATGCATCGCATAACCGTCGAGCCCGTCCGCAAGCGTGGCGCATATGCGCGGGCATTTCAGGAGTTCCATCAGATACTGTAAAATGATACCGCCGTGGAGGATCACGTCGTGGCGGTCCTTTAAAAGCGGAATTTTCACGCGCGCGGCGGCGCCCATTCCGCTCAGCGTGTTGAGCACGGCGCTCAAAGCGATGGATTCGATCCGCTTTTCGCCGGACCAGGGGGTAAATTTGTCACGCCCTTCGCAGAGCAGAGCAAGCGTTGTGATGGTGCCGCCTACGCCGAGCGGATCCTCCCGCCGATGCTGTGCGTCTTCCGTAGAGAGAAGTCTGCTTTGGCGTGCGTCGGGTACGAGCGAACCGAACAGGCCGGACAGGATCGGGTAAAGCATGCCGGTAATGGTCGCGAGGTCGCTTCCGGGCGCGAGATCCTTCGCCCGAACGCAGCCGATCGGCCAGCTTTCGCGCGAACCGGGGCGCACGATCTGCGTGCTGCCGCCGCCGATGTCGACGATGGTGCGTTTCCTCTCCGGATCGGCACCGCTCTGCGCGAACGCTGCCTCCTCCTCGCCGGTGAGGACGAGCGCATGTCCCGATCCTATGATTTCCTCGACCGAGGCGATAAATGCCGCGCCGTTTTCAGCGTCACGCACAGCGCTCGTGGCGTAAGCGTAAGATAAAAATCCCCGTGGCGAACGTTCGGCATGTACCGAACGGACGACCATCAGGGATTGATTCATGCGGGCAACGGAGAGGGAGCGCGTTTCGGCGAGCCCTTCCGCAAGGCGCGTGGTATACACGCGCTTGCCGGAGATCCGCGGCAGGCCTTTGCCATCCGCCGTCAGCCGGGCGGTGCGGACGGAATTGCTCCCGATGTCAAAAACGACCAGCTTCATGGGCTGAGGGTGACGACCGCGATATCGGGCGGGGACGTCGGCAGCGGAGCGGACGTCGGCGACGGCGAAGGGGCAGGCGTAGTCAGAGCGGGAACGGGGGTGGGCGTTTCCGCAAGCTTCGGCGTAACCTTCGCGTTGTCGGAATCGTCGTAAAACTTCCAGTCGTCCTCAAACACGTAGCCGAGCTTCTCGCGGGCGTACTGAATCAGATAATCCGTCGTGCTCATGTATTCGAGCATGCGCTCGAGCCGCTCCTCTTCGACCTTGAGTTCGTCGAGATCGGCCTGAAGCTGCGTCTTTTCCTCGGCGATGCTCTGAAGTTTCGTTTGCTGAGAAAGATAAACGCCGCCGAGAACGAAGAACGTCAGTATAAAAAAGAGTATCATATAGCGAGGCCGGATGCGGAATCCGGTTCGAATACGCTCTATTCTCTCTGTCGCTCGGTTTGCCATGGAGTGTATATTAGCACAATCCGCGTCAAATGAAAAGAGAAGGCGCAAGAGGTTTGCAAATTGGTTACACTGCCATAACGATTCGGAAAAATATGTTGTAGAAATCGGGGTATTCTGATCAATCAGTACTGTTTAGAAACCCGGTTTGATCGATTGGAACATATGAACCGCGTTACAAAGTAATTCGATGATCGAGTATGTGGCGACGAATCGCTTAAATCTCGGTTTTACTGCAAAATTATAAATTATCCTTCTCGAAGGATGTAAAATAAGGGTGGCGCGTATTGACAAAAACGCGGCTCGACGGTATGATTTCTTCATCCAAGAGGTCACATCTATACATTCTCTTGAATTCGTTCATCGTTGGATTGTCTTACAATAGAGAGGAGCATACAGTTGAACAAGGAACAATTAGAGGCGAAAAGCCTTGGTGATTTGCGCGAAATTGCAAAACTGCAGGGCGTTAAATCACTAACCAAATATCGAAAAAGCGAACTCGTAGATATCATTATGGCGGGAGGCGTCGTGCCTGCCGATCATTCATCCGGCGACGGGGAATCCGACAACGAACAAGAGAAGGCTGAGACGCAGAGCGGCCGGAGCGCCGGGCAGGACAACCCGGAAGAAACGGCAGACACCGAAGAACCGGAAGGACAGGGAACCGACGGGCCGGAAGGCGAGGCGCGCGAACGCGCGCCGCAGCGCGGCATGGACAGCGGGTACCGCAGGAGCGGATACACGCCGCGTTCCTACCAGCAGAACAAGCCGTATTACGACAACCGCCAGCAGAGCGGCTACCAGAGGAGACCATATACGCCTCAAGGCGGCTACCAGCAGGGCGGCTACCAGCAGCAGGGCGGTTATCATCAGCAGGGCTACCAGCAGGGCGGGTACCAGCGCAACGCATACCACCAGGGCGGCTATCAGCAGGGCGGCTATCAGCAGCAGGGCGGCTATCAAAACAACAATAATAACTATAACACCCAGAACGCATACGGCGCGGAGCAGTCCGGTTTTGAAGACGACCGCAACTATCGTCAACGTTCCAATAACGAAGGGTATTATAATAAAGATTACGGCACGAGCAACCCGGCCGTTCCTGAGATTCTCCAGACGGGGGAATGCGGCGACGCGGAAGGCGTGCTGGAGGTGCTGCCGGACGGCTACGGTTTCCTGCGCAGTGAAAACTATCTTTCAGGCCAGAATGATGTGTACGTGTCCATCGCGCAGATTAGACGCTTCGGACTTCGCACGGGCGACATGGTTACGGGCAAAACGCGCCCGTCCAAGGAAGGCGAGCGCTTCCTCGCGTTGCTCTATATCACCCAGGTAAACGGCGAATCGCCAGAGAGCATCGTCGAGCGCAAACCCTACGAGGAGCTCGTTCCTGTGTTCCCGTACGAACGATACACGCTCGAACTGCCCGGCTCGAAGAACCTCGCCATACGGCTCATCGACCTGATATCGCCGATCGGCAAGGGCCAACGCGCGATGATCGTCTCCCAGCCGAAAGCGGGTAAAACGACGCTTTTAAAAAATATCGCAAAAGGCATATCGGCGAATTATCCGGATTCGCACCTCATCGTGCTGCTCATCGACGAACGGCCGGAAGAGGTGACGGACATGCAGCGTTCTATCAAAGGAGAAGTGCTGTATTCCACCTTCGACGAACTGCCGGAGCACCACACGCGCGTGGCGGAGATGGTGTTAGAGCGCGCCATGCGCCTTGTGGAGATGGGAAAAGACGTCGTGGTGCTGCTCGACAGCCTCACGCGGCTGACCCGCGCGTATAACCTTACGATCCCGCCGACGGGGCGTACGTTATCGGGCGGCATGGACCCCGGCGCGCTGCATAAACCGAAGCGCTTCTTCGGCGCCGCGCGTAAGATCGAAAACGGCGGAAGCCTCACCGTGATCGCCACCGCGCTGACCGAGACCGGAAGCCGCATGGACGACATCGTCTACGAAGAATTCAAGGGCACGGGAAACATGGAGATCCATCTCGACAGGAAGCTCAGCGAACGGCGTATCTTCCCTGCGATCGATATCTATAAGTCTGGCACACGGCGCGAAGACCTGCTGTTGACGGAGGAAGAGCTCGAGGCGGTGCGCACCATCCGGCGCGTGCTGTCCGGCGGGAACCCCGCGGACGTAACCGAGCACCTCATCGGCATGCTCGACAAAACGGAGAACAACGAAGAGTTTCTGCAGCGCCTGAAGGACTGGGTCAACATCTATGAAAAGGACGGCTACACGACCATGTCCACCAGCCGGTTCGGAAAATAAGAGCCGTCATAACGCTTGATTTTCTCGAAAAACCGCGGAATATATGCAAAAACTATTGATTTTTACGATGCCGCTCGCTATAATAGCGTTTGGTAGTGTTTTAAAGGAGTGATCAAGCATGAAGAAGGATATCCATCCGAAATATGGCGAAGCGGTCGTTCGCTGCGCTTGCGGCGAGACCTTCAAAACCGGTTCCACAAAAGAGGAACTGAAAGTTGAAATCTGCAGCAAGTGCCATCCGTTCTTCACGGGCAAACAGAAGCTTGTGGACAGCGGCGGACGTGTTGACCGTTTCAAAAAACGTTACGGTCTGTAGAAAACGTGAAAACCTTCCCGTTCCACGGGAGGGTTTTTTCTTGCCCGGAGTCGCCGGCATATGGTACAATCATCTGAACCGTGCAAGAAAACCGGCACGGAATTGCAAAATAAAAAACACACAGGAAACGGTATTGTGAAAGAAAAACAAGCGGTAAAGAGATGCTCGGTCGGCGGCCAGGCGGTCATGGAAGGCGTGATGATGCGCACCATGAGCGGAGGGATCGCGCTTGCGGTCAGAAAAGCCGACGGTACGATCGAAACGGAATATACGCCCAAGAAGGATACGGGCAAAAGCCCGATTCTGAAGTGGCCGGTCGTGCGCGGCGTGGTCGCGTTCGTCGACTCGCTGAGCACTGGCATGAAGATGATGACGCGCTCGGCGGAGCTCTACGGCGAAGCCTTTGAGGAAGAGCCGAGCCGGTTTGAAAAATGGCTTGCAAAAAAGACCGGTAAGGACGTCATGGATATCGCCATCGTCGTGGCAATCGTCTTTGCAATCGGCCTTGCGATCGGGCTGTTCGTGCTCCTTCCGTCGCTCGTCACACAGCTGATTTCGTGGAACGAGAGTACGCTGCGCATCATAAAGAGCCTCGTAGAAGGATGCGTTCGCCTGTTGATCTTCCTCGGCTATATTACGGCGATATCGATGATGAAGGACATCAGGCGGGTCTATATGTACCATGGCGCGGAGCATAAAACCATCGCCTGCTATGAACACGACGCGCCGCTGTCGCCGGAAAACGCAATGAAGTATTCTCGGCTGCACGCACGCTGCGGAACGAACTACCTGTTTCTCGTCATGGCGGTGTCTATTCTGTTTTTCGCGATGCTTCCGTATGCCGACAACTTCCTGCTGCGCGTGCTGACGCGTCTGGTGTTCCTGCCGCTCGTGGCCGGGCTTGCGTACGAAGTGCTCAAACTCGCGGCGGCTTCCGACGCGCTCTGGGCGCGCATCATCCGCGCGCCGGGGTTGGGGCTGCAATACCTGACGACGCGCGAGCCGGAGCCCGCGATGATCGAAGTGGCGATCAAAGCGTTCGAACTGGCGGTCAACGACGGCGTTGCGCCGGCAAAAGCGGAAGAACCCGCCGATACAACACACGATCCGGAGAAAGAGAAATCGAAGCCCGTAAAGGAGCCTGATGTAAATTGACCATGCCTGTTTCCGAAATGGTCCGCCTGGTCAAGCTGCGCCTTGAACCCGTCGCGGGGGAGGAAGCGGCGCAGCAGGCGAAGCTGCTCGTCGCCGCCGTCATCGGCGCGGAACCCGCGGCGCTGGCGATTCACGCATGGGCCCGGATGACGCAGGAGCAGATCGCAATCGTAGGCGAACTGCTGGAAAGAAGGCTCTCAGGCGAACCGTTGCAGTATATCCTCGGCGAGTGGCAGTTCATGGGCCTGCCGTTTTATGTGGACGAGCGCGCGCTCATTCCGCGGCAGGATACGGAACTGCTGGCGCAAACGGCGATTTCGTTCATTCGCGAACGCGGATATCAAACCTGTCTCGATCTAGGCACGGGAAGCGGATGCGTCGGCATTTCGATCGCGAAATTAACCGGGATATCCGTCACCGCCGGCGATGTCAGTCCGGACGCATTGGCGCTGGCAATGGAAAACGCGGCGTTGAATGAAGCAAACGTCGAATGGGTCGAAAGCGACCTGTTCGAGCGGATACCGGGAACATTCGACATCATCGTATGCAACCCGCCATACCTGTCAAAGGACGACATGGAGCATCTGCAAAAAGAGGTAACGTTTGAACCGAAAACCGCGCTCTACGGCGGCGCGGACGGGTTGGACGTATACCGGAGAATCGCGGGAGAATACCTTGCGCACCTGAATCCCGGCGGGGCGCTGCTTCTGGAGATCGGCAGCGCGCAGGGGGAATCCGTTCCGCGTTTGTTCGATGTAGGGACAACCGTTTTAAAAGACCTCGGCGGCAACCCGCGCGTGGCGGTAATCGATATAAGGAAATGATCTGAAGAACCATGACCGACAAACTGCAGGGAATTAAACTTCGTTTCGAATTTCTTTCGGAAAAGCTCGCTTCGCCGGACGCGATGGCGGATCGCGAACAATGGCGCGATATGGTGAAGGAGCGTGCTTCTCTGGAAGAGATCGTTCTTGCGTTTGACGAATATACGCAGACGCAGTCGTCGCTGGATAACTGCAAGGCGATGCTGGAAGATAAGCTCGACAGCGAGATGAAAGAACTCGTCCACACGGAAATCGAGGAACTGGAAGGGAAACTGGAAACGCTGGACAAACGGCTGCACCTGCTCCTTTTGCCGAAAGACCCGAACGACGATAAAGATGTGATTCTGGAGATCCGCGCAGGGACAGGCGGCGATGAAGCGTCGCTGTTCGGTGCGGATTTGCTGCGTATGTACCTTAGATACGCCGAACGAAACGGATATAAAGTGGAATATCTGAACAACAACCTCACCGACATGGGCGGGGTGAAGGAAGTCGTGCTTTCCATCGGCGGAAAGAGCGGCGCGTTTTCCAGGCTGAAATACGAAAGCGGCGTGCACCGCGTGCAGCGCGTGCCGGAGACGGAGTCGCAGGGGCGCATCCATACGAGCGCGGCGACGGTCGCCGTGCTGCCCGAGGTGGACGACGTGCAGATTGAGATCAAGGAAAGCGACCTTCGCATCGACACATACCGCTCCAGCGGCGCGGGCGGACAGCATGTCAACAAGACCGAGTCCGCCATCCGCATCACGCACCTGCCGACCGGCATGGTGGTCTCCTGTCAGGATGAAAAATCGCAGCTGAAAAACAAGGAACAAGCCATGCGCGTTTTAAAGAGCCGCCTGTTCGACCACTACCAAAGCCAGCAGGACGCGCAGCGCGCGGGCGCGCGTAAAAGCCAGATCGGATCCGGCGATCGCAGCGAACGCATCCGCACCTACAATTTTCCGCAGGCGCGCGTGACCGACCACCGCATCGGACTGACGCTCTATAAATTAGAAGCGTTCCTAGACGGGGATATGGACGAGCTGATCGACGCGCTGATCGTCGCGGAACAAAGCGAGTTGCTCGCGGGGGAAGCGGACTGATATGCCGGGGCAGCGAAGCGAAAACAGCGCATATGAAACAATCGTAATCAGCGCGGCGAAGTATGAGGAGGCTGGCACGCTTCAGGGCGCGAAGCTGATACAGGCCGGCGAACTCGTCGCTTTTCCGACCGAAACGGTATACGGCCTGGGCGCGGACGGGTTCAACGCGGAAGCGGTCAATAAGATATTTGAAGCCAAAGGCAGGCCCGCGGATAATCCGATCATCGAACACGTCGCGAAAAAAAGCGATGTTCGCAGGCTCTGGCGGCGCATGCCGAAGTTGGCGCAGGTCCTCATGGATACGTTCTGGCCGGGGCCGCTGACGCTGATTGCGCCAAAGAGCGACGACGTTCCTTTCGAGGTGACGGCCGGACTTGATACGGTTGCCGTGCGCATGCCGCTCAACAAGACCGCGCGCGCGCTGATTTCAAAAGCTGGGGTACCCGTCGCGGCGCCGAGCGCGAACCGCTCGGGCAGGCCGAGCCCGACCACGGCGCAGCATGTGCTCGACGATCTCGGCGGACGGATACCGCTCATCATCGACGGCGGACCGAGTAAATACGGCGTGGAATCCACGGTGCTCTCGCTCGTTGGCGAACCGACGATTCTGCGTCCCGGCGCAGTCACGCGGGAGATGCTCGCGGCTCTGATCGGCGACGTGCGCGTATCAAACAGCGTGCTCAAACCCCTGAAGGAAGGGGAAGCTGCCGCTTCGCCGGGCATGAAATACCTGCACTATTCTCCCGACGCGAAGGTGCTCGTCGTCCTCGGCGACCCGGAGCCAGCGGCAAAACGCGTCAACGCGCTCTACCGCGCGGCGGAATCGGAAGGGAAAATGCCGGTCATCGCCGCAACGGAGCAGACAAGGCGTTTCTATCAGGGGAAACGGCACATCGTCCTCGGCGGCAGGGACAAACCGGAAACGCTGTGCGCCAGCCTGTTTTCCGCGCTGCGGGAAATGGACGCGCAATACGATCTGATCATCGCGGAAGGCATTCCCGTGGAGGACGAAGGGCTTGCGTACATGAACCGGCTGCTGCGCGCGGCGGGCTTCGACATGATCGAAGCGTAACGATCCGGCCTTTGACAGAAATCATATAGATTTATAGTTTATATATATAGAAGGAAAGGTGATACCAAATGAAACTGGCAATCGGTTGCGACCACGGCGGCTTCGACATGAAGACGGAGATCATAGCTTACTTGAAGGATCAGGGGCATGAAGTAAAGGACTTCGGCTGTTACGATAAGAGCAGCATCGACTATCCAGATTACGTTTTCCCCGTCGGCGAGGCGGTTGTGCGCGGAGAATTTGACCGCGGCATCGTCATCTGCACAACGGGCATCGGCGTGAGCATTTCGGCAAACAAGGTGCGAGGCGTCCGCTGCGCGCTCATCAGCGACGAATACTCCGCGCACATGACGCGCGAACACAACGATACGAACATGATCGCGTTCGGCGCGAATGTAACCACCGTCGTACGCGCGAAAAACATGCTGGACATCTGGCTGGAAGTGCCGTATTCCCATGGCGAACGGCATCAGCGCAGAATCGATAAGATTTCCGCCTACGAAAATAAGCATTAAGGAGGCTCACCCATGCCAAAACTCATCACCATCGATCATCCGCTCGTACAGCACAAACTCTCTCTGCTGCGCGACAAGGATACCGGATGCAAGGCGTTTCGCGAACTCGTATACGAGCTCGCCATGTTGATGGCATACGAGGTAACGCGCGATCTGGAACTGAAGAAAATCGAGATTGAAACACCGATCTGCAAAACCGCGGTACAGACGCTTGCCAACGAGAAGATCGCGGTCATACCGATCCTCCGCGCCGGCTTGGGTATGGCGGACGGCATCATGAGCCTGATACCAAACGCGAAAGTCGGGCATATCGGACTTTATCGCAATCCGGACACGTTGATGCCGACGGGCTACTACTGCAAGCTGCCGCAGGACATCGCGGAACGGGAAACCATCGTCGTAGACCCGATGCTCGCCACCGGCAACTCCGGCATCGAAGCGATCAATATTCTCAAACAAAATAACGTTTCGAGCATCCGGTTTGTGTGCCTCATCGCCGCGCCGGAAGGGATCAACGCGATGCAGCAGGCGCATCCGGACGTGGACATCTACGTGGCGCATATCGACGAAAAATTGAACGAGCACGGGTATATCGTTCCCGGCCTTGGCGACGCGGGCGACCGCCTGTTTGGAACCAAGTAACGTTTCATGCCAATATATGCTTTTTCAGGGTGTGCGCGGAAGATTTCACGGGAGATCTTCCGCGCAAACTCTGTATGCGGAAATTAGTATATCGTATGCTTATATTTCGTTTTACACAAGGCAGCGAATGTGTTACTATAAACAGGTGTGCAAACGAAACTTCGGAACTGATTTCGATGTAAACGCACTTAGATTATTGGTTGGAGGCAATCCATGCGATCCGTAATCGACGAAATAGCAACGGCAGAAAAACAGGCGGAAGAGATTCGTGCGCTTGCCGCGGCAAATGCGCGCGAAAGAACGATGAAGGCGCGGGAAGAAGCGAGAAATGCGCTTTCCGAACTGGAAAGCAAAGAACGCGTCAACGCGCTGTCCCAGATGGAAACAGCGCGCGCCGAAGGCGAAAAACTTTCAGGCGAATTGCTCGTCAAGCTTGAGCAGGAGGCGGACACGCTTTGTGAGCGCGCGCACGGCAGGCTGGATAAAGCGGTTCTTTATATTGTGGATCAGGTTAAAAAATCGGTATGATCGTTTCGATGAAGCGAATTACGCTCGTTGCGCACAAGGCGGACGAAGCGGACATATTAAAAGCTTTGCAATCGATTCGCGCGGTGGAGATCATCTCCAGCGAAGGCGAAGCGGCCGCGCATCCTGAGCTGGACCGCGCGCAGGCGCGCGTGCAGCAGCTTGGCGATACGCTGCGGGCGATGCGCCCCTATACGCAAAAAAAGGGCATGCTCTCGGCAGTCCCCGAGGCAAACGTCGATCAGCTATCTGAAAAACTGACGGAGGCGGTTTCGCTCTCCGATGTAATCGGCTCTATTTCACACGATCTGTCCGCAACGAAGACACAGATCGATAAAAACGAAGAACTCATCGAAATGCTGCGCCCGTGGGAGGATTTCCCCGCGGATATGCAGACGTACCAGCATAGCGCGAAGGTGAAGTACTTCACCGGTCTGATCGCCGCGGCCGACGTAGATAAGCTGGAAAACATCGAAGCCACGGCGGAATACCAGCTCTTCAACGAAGGGTTGGAGCGGACCTGCGTGGTCGCATGCCCGCTGGAAGAAGCGAAAAGCGTTGCGAACTTTTTAAAGTCGCTCGAATGGACGGACTTTTCGTTTCCAAAGATGAGCGGAACGCCCGCAGCAGCCATGGAAGAGCTGGCCGAGACAAACCGGACGCTCACCGCGAAAAAGGTCGAACTCGAAAACGAACTGAGCAGCGCGGCCACCGGACGCGATGACCTGGTGGAGAGCGCTTTCGACGCGGCGTCGATCGAGCGCGACCGCGAACTGGCTTCCGCGGAACTTTTACGCACGAGCGCGACGTTCCGTCTGGAAGGATGGGTTCCTTCCGACAAGCTGGAGCGCGTGGAGCAGGCGGTCGCATCCGTCACGAACGCGTATCATCTGGAATCACGCGACCATACGGAAAAAGAAATACCTCCTTCCTATGTTGAAAATAAACCGTTTTCCACGCCGTTTGAACAAGTCACGAACCTCTACTCGCGGCCCGATCCGAGCGGGATCGACGCGACGCCGTATATGGCGCCCTTCTACGTGCTTCTGTTCGGACTGATGCTCAGCGACACTGGATACGGTATCGTACTGTCCATTCTTACCATGCTGTATGTAAAACTCAAAAAACCGGCCGGCATATCCGGCGGATTTGCCCGCGTGCTCTTCTGGGGCGGCCTTTCGACCGCTGTCTGGGGCGTGCTCGTTGGCACGGTTTTCGGCATGGATTTCGATACGCTGCTTGGCACGAACAACGTGTTCCCGTTGTTCGTCGACCCAATGAGCAATCCCATCGGCATGCTGATTCTCTGCTTCGGGTTGGGCGTCATCCATATCCTCTTCGGCGTTGCGCTCAAGATGAAACTCGCGTTTTCGCGCGGCGACTGGCAGAGCGCGATGTTCGACAGCTTTTCGTGGATACTGATCATCCTCGGGTTAATCGTATACGCGGTGCCTTCCGCGATGCAGGGCATTCCGGCAATCGTCGGAACGATCGGCCTTGGTATGGCCGGGCTCGGCGCGCTGACGATACTGCTCTTTAAAGGACGCGCAAAAAAGAATCCCATCGTACGCACGATCTCCGGCCTTGGAGAATTGTATCAGGTGACGGGATATCTTTCGGACATCCTGTCCTACGCGCGCCTGTTTGCGCTCGGTATCGCCACGGGCGTCATCGCCTCGGTGTTTAACGAGCTGTGCAAGATGCTGATGAGCTCCCCGGTGCTTGTGCTGCGTATCCTCGGCATCATCGTGGCCTGCGCGCTGCTCGTCGCGCTGCACGGCTTCAACATCGCGATCAATACGCTGGGCGCGTTCGTGCACTGTGCAAGGCTTCAGTACGTCGAGTTTTACGGCAAGTTTTACGAAGCCGGCGGCAGGGCGTTCAAGCCGTTGGGATATCAGACAAAACATCACCGGATTCTGGATGGAACCCCTTCCAGACAGGATTGATTCATAAGAAGCGTATGCTGTTTTGTAAGAGTTTTACATTTTAAAAAGATTGATAAGGAGGCTATATCACTATGGAACTTGAATGGGGTACGATCTTCGCGGCGGCCGGAGCCGCCATGGCGGCGGTTATGGCGGGCGTTGGCAGCGCCCTCGGCGTAGGCATTGCGGGTCAGGCGGGCGCGGGAGTCGTTTCGGAGGATCCGGACCGCTTCGGATCCTGCCTGCTGTTACAGCTTCTGCCGGGCACGCAGGGTATCTATGGACTGCTCATCGCGTTCGTCATCGCAACGAAAGCCGGCCTTCTTTCCGGCGGCGCGGCGATTTCCGACACGGCGGGGCTGAGCCTGTTTCTCGCGGCGATTCCGATCGCGTTCGGCGGGCTGCTTTCCGCCATCGCGCAGGGCAAGGTTGCCGTTTCTGGCATCAACATGGTCGCAAAGAAACCGGAAGAACAGGGCAAAGCGATGCTCATGACCGTCATGGTGGAAACCTATGCGGTTCTGGCGCTGCTGATCTCCTTCCTGCTCGTCAACGGCGTACAGGTCGGTTAAGCAACGTTATTGTAAGATAAGGAGCAGCCCATGTCTACGACATCCATCTCCGGCGCGAACAAACTGGCTCAGCGGATCATCGCCGAAGCGGAGGCGGACGCACGCGCCGCGCTCGAAGAAAACGAGAAGACGCTTCGCGCCATTCGCGCGGAAAGCGATAAAGCGGTATCGGTCCGCCGCACAGAGTTAAAAAACCAGCTCGAAGCGACGAAAAAAAGCCTGATTGGCGGTTATCAAACGCGCGCTATGCTGGACGGCAAGAAAGACGCACTTCGCAAGAAGCGCGCCGTCATCGGCGCCGCGTTTTCGCGCGCGTACGAAGCGGTGCTTTCGCTTGACGACGAGGCAAGGAAGCGCATCTGCGCGCGCATGCTAAAGGCGGAAGCGGACGGAGGGGAAACGATCGTTCCGGCAAAAGCGGACCGGAAATCGATGGAGTCGCTCGCGTCGTCCATGCCTGAAAAACGCCTGTCCGTCTCCAGCGAAAACGCGGATATCGACGGCGGTTTCATACTGCTCGGAACGGGATACGAGAAGGATTGCTCGTTCCGTTCCCTGCTGGACGTTGTGCGGGACGAAGAGGAAACGGCGGTTTATCAGCTGCTTTTCGACTGAGCGGAGGGAGGATTTCATGTCACAGCCAAGTTACGCTTACGCCTGCGCGCGCATCAGCGCGCTGGAAAAGTCGCTCATTGGCAGGGATACCGTCCGCCGCATGGCCGAGGGCACGCTGGAGGACGCGATGCGCGCCCTGCTGGACGCCAAGTACGGCGGCGTGCCGGACGCGACCAGCGAAGATATCGAACTCATGATCGACAACGTGCGCAAACAGTCCGCGCTGACGATTCGGGAACTTTCTCCCGACAGCGCGCTGACCGATCTATTTTTACTGCAGACGGACGCGCAGAACCTGAAGGTGCTGCTGAAAGCGCGGCTGATGAGCGCGTCCGACGTTGTATGGCTCGAAGGCGGGCTATATACACGTGAACAGATGGTATTCATGATTTCGGAATCAAAATACGATCTGTTGCCTGCTGAAATGCGAGAGACGATAGAGCGGCTGGAAGCGAAGCTTCGCATATCGCCGGAACCGCAGCTGATCAGCGTGTACGTCGATTACGGCTACTACGCGCATTGCATGCAAACGGCGGGAAGCGTGAAAGAACCGTTTGTACGGCAGTATTTTAACGCGCTGTGCGACTTTAACAACGTCATCACGTTCTTTCGGATGCGCGCGATGGGCGCGCAGAAGGAAGACCTGAAGGAAATGCTCCTGCCGAACGCCGGAATTCGCAGCGAAGCGCTGATCGCCGCATACGAACTCTCGGCGGAATCGCTGACAAAGGCGCTTTCCGGCAGCGTCGTGAAAGCGGCGTTGCAGGAAGGGCTTTCAAAGATGTTGGTGACGGGCAACATCGCCATGCTTGAAAAAGCGCGCGATAATTACCTGCTTTCGCTCGTCAACGCACACCGGCACGAAGTGATGACTATATTTCCCGTCGTGGGATATCTGCTCGCGCGGGATCGCGAGGCAAGGGCGGTGCGGCTTATCCTGACTGTAAAGAGAAACGGCCTGGACGAAGCGGTCATCGCGGAAAGGCTCAGGGAGCTATATGGCTAAAATCGGCGTGATCGGAGACAAGGATTCGGTTCTGCTGTTCAAAGCGGTCGGACTTGACGTGTTCTTCGAAGACAACGGAGAGAGCGCAAACCGCACCCTGCACCGCCTTGCGCGGGAAGGATACGCGGCGGTGTTCGTCACGGAAAAACTGTTTCCCGGCTGCGCGGAAACCATCGAGGAATATCAAGGTGCTGCGTATCCCGCGATCATACCGATTCCGAACAATCAGGGTTCGCTCGGGCTTGGTGAAAAGATGCTGCGGCAGAACGTGGAAAAAGCCGTGGGTATGGACATCCTGTCCAACACATAAAAAAGATAATAACGCCGTTTCAACTCACGAAGCGGCGAAGGATAGATCCGCAAGGATTTTACGATTACGAAAGGGCAAACAACATGCAAGGAACGATCATCAAGGTATCGGGGCCGCTTATCGTAGCCGACGGCATGGCGGACGTACAGATGTACGACGTCGTCCGTGTTTCTGAAAAACACCTGATCGGCGAAGTTATTGAGCTTCGCGGAGACCAGGCGTCCATTCAGGTATACGAGGAGACCGGCGGCATCGGTCCGGGAGAACCGGTCGAGACGACCGGCGCGCCGCTCTCGGTAGAACTCGCGCCGGGGCTCATCGAGTCGATTTACGACGGCATACAGCGCCCCCTTGACCTCATCCGCGCGCGTACTGGCGACCGCATTACGCGCGGCGTCATGGCCAACGCGCTCGATCACGACAAGCGCTGGGCGTTTCAACCTGTCGCAAAAATCGGCGACGCGCTCGTCGGCGGCGACGTGCTCGGCACGGTGCAGGAGACCGAGGCGGTGCTCCATTACGTGATGGTTCCGCCGCAATTTTCCGGCAAACTCACCTGGATTTACGAAGGCGAAGCGACCATCGACGAAACGGTCGCGAAGCTTGAAAAGTCCGACGGATCGATTCTTGAACTATCGATGCTGCAGAGGTGGCCGGTGCGAAAAGGCCGTCCTTATGCGGAGAAGATCGCGCCGACCGAGCCGATGATCACCGGCCAGCGCGCTATAGACACGTTTTTCCCCGTAGCAAAAGGCGGAACAGCAGCCATCCCCGGCCCGTTCGGCAGCGGAAAGACAGTAGTTCAGCATCAGCTCGCCAAGTGGGCGGATGCGGATATCATCGTCTACGTCGGATGCGGCGAGCGCGGCAACGAGATGACGGACGTGCTCATGGAGTTTCCGGAGCTCAACGATCCACGAACGGGGCTCTCGCTGATGCAGCGTACGGTGCTCATTGCTAATACATCGGACATGCCGGTCGCCGCGCGGGAAGCTTCCATTTATACGGGTATCACGATCGCGGAATATTTCCGTGATATGGGTTATAAAGTCGCCATAATGGCGGATTCCACCTCCCGCTGGGCGGAAGCGCTCCGCGAGATGAGCGGACGCCTCGAAGAGATGCCGGGCGAGGAAGGATACCCCGCATATCTTTCCAGCCGCCTCGCGGAGTTTTACGAACGCGCGGGCGCGGTCAAAACACTCGGCAGTGAAGGGCGGGAAGGCGCGGTTTCCGCAATCGGCGCGGTGTCACCCCCAGGAGGCGACATCTCGGAGCCGGTTTCCCAGGCGACGCTGCGAATCGTAAAAGTATTCTGGGGATTATCCAGTAAGCTTGCTTATGCACGTCATTTTCCGGCCATCGATTGGCTGCAGAGCTATTCTCTCTATCTCGAACGGCTGGAGGAGTGGTATGACCAACATGTCTCTTCAGAACGAGCTGCGCTTGTCAAGAAGACGATGGCGTTGCTTCAAGAGGAGAGCGAACTGGACGAAATCGTCCGACTCGTCGGCATTGATGCACTGTCTTTCCACGACCGGCTGACGCTGGAGAGCACGCGCAGTATTCGTGAAGACTATCTGCAGCAGGACGCCTTCCACGAGGTAGACACGTACGCTTCACCAAGAAAGCAATTTCTACTGCTTAAGGCAATACTTGCATATTACGACAAGAGCCTTGCCGCGCTGCAGGAAGACGCGCCGTTCAGTAAGCTCGTCAAGCTGCCGGTACGCGAAAAGATCGGCCGATTGAAATATGTACCGGAAGACGAAGTCCAGACGCAGTACGACCTGATCATGAAGGAACTGGACGATCAGATCCGCGCTCTGACGGAAGGGGGCGAGTAATCATGCGTAAAGAGTATAAAACCATTCGCGAGGTCGTCGGCCCTCTGATGCTCGTTGAACAGGTTTCCGGCGTCAAGTACGACGAACTCGTCGAAATCCAGCAGTCCGACGGCAGCATCCGACGCGGGCGCGTGCTGGAAATCGACCGCGATAAAGCGCTGCTTCAGCTCTTCGAGGGGTCACAGGGCCTTCAGATCAGCTCGTCTAAAGCGCGGTTTTTAGGAAAATCCATCGAGTTGGACGTTGCGCCCGATATGATGGGCCGCATCTTCAACGGCATGGGCAAACCAATCGACAAAGGACCGGAACTGATACCGGAAAAGCATCTCAATATCAACGGAACGCCGATGAACCCCACCGCGCGCAACTACCCGAGCGAGTTTATCCAAACGGGTATCTCCGCCATCGACGGGTTGAACACGCTCGTGCGCGGACAGAAGCTGCCGGTGTTCTCCGGCGCGGGCCTGCCGCACGCGAACCTCGCCGCGCAGATTGCGCGCCAGGCGAAGGTGCTCGGCTCGGACGAGAAATTCGCCGTCGTGTTCGCCGCGGTCGGCATCACGTTTGAGGAAGCGGATTTCTTCATCAACGACTTCAGAAAAACAGGTGCGATCGAAAAGACGGTCACGTTCATCAACCTCGCCAACGACCCCGCTATCGAGCGCATCGCGACGCCGCGCATGGCGATCACCGCCGCGGAGTATCTTGCCTACGATCTTGGCATGCACGTGCTCGTCATCATCACGGATATCACCAACTACGCCGAGGCGCTGCGAGAAGTTTCCGCCGCGCGCAAGGAAGTTCCGGGCCGCCGCGGCTATCCGGGCTATCTGTATACCGACCTTGCGAGCATGTATGAGCGCGCGGGCAGGATCATAGACAACCCCGGCTCCATCACGATGATTCCGATCCTGTCCATGCCGGAGGACGACGTGACCCACCCGATCCCCGACCTGACAGGCTACATCACGGAAGGTCAGATCATCCTCTCGCGCGAACTCTACCGCAAAGGCCTGACCCCGCCGATCAACGTGCTCCCGTCGCTCTCGCGACTTAAGGACAAGGGCATCGGCGTCGGCAAGACGCGCGAGGATCACGCCAACACGATGAACCAGCTTTTTGCCGCCTATTCGCGCGGCAAGGACGCAAAGGAACTCGCCGTCATCCTCGGCGACGCGGCGCTCAGCGACGTGGACAAACTCTACGCAAAGTTTGCCGACGCATTTGAAGCGGAGTATGTGTCGCAGGGGTATTACGCAAACCGCTCGATCGAGGAGACGCTCGATATCGGCTGGAAGCTTCTGGGTATCCTGCCAAAGGCGGAGCTCAAGCGCATCAAGGACGCATTCATCGAGAAATACTACCCCAAGGAGGCGTAGCCGATGGCCGCGATCCAGGTAAAACCGACCCGCATGGAACTGAGCAACCTGAAGAAGCGAAAAAAGGTTGCCGTCCGCGGGCACAAGATGATGAAGGACAAGCGCGACGAACTCGTCCGTCGCTTCATCGAATACGCAAGACAGAATAAAGTCCTCCGCGAGGAAGTGGAGGAGAAGCTTTCGCGCGCGATGAAGAGCTTTGTGCTTGCGCGCGCATCTATGAGCGGCGCTGAGCTGGAAGAGGCGCTCATGTACCCCGCCCGCGCGGCGGAAGTGACCGCCGGAACGAAGCAGGTGCTCTCCATCCGCGTGCCGAAAATCGAGATCGAGGCGCAGGAAGGGTTCACGTATCCGTATGGGTTCGCGACCACAAGCGCGGATCTCGACCTCTCCGTGCAGCTGCTCGCGGAGGTTCTGGCGCTGCTCGTGCAGCTGGCGGAGATTGAAAAAGCCTGCGGCAGGCTTGCCGACGAGATCGAGAAGACCCGCCGCCGCGT
The DNA here is from genome assembly GCA_963675855.1 of Christensenellaceae bacterium. Classification (GTDB taxonomy): domain Bacteria; phylum Bacillota; class Clostridia; order Christensenellales; family CAG-138; genus UBA7703. The sequence goes on along the minus strand of OY776633.1, from coordinate 1,852,118 downwards.
CAACGCGCTGGAATACGTCATGATCCCGCAGATTACGGAGACGATACGACGCATTCAGATGAAGCTCGACGAAAACGAGCGCGGCAATCTCACGCGGCTCATGAAGACGAAGGAGATGCTGCAACAGCAGAAAGCTTGATTTTCACAGCAGCAGTACATACCGATCCAGTTCGAGGGATAAGCATGGATATCAAATCGTTGGCGGCTGAATTCGGGTTTGCCGAATGCTATGTGTTCACAACCGAACCGTTTGACCGCTATCAGCGCCGTTTTCAAAACGGCGCTTTGCATTCCGATGCAAAAAGCGTTCAGTTCGACGCCGTAACCGCCGCGCCGTGGGCAAATGCGATTCTCGCCCTCGTTTACCCTTACAAACCTTACGCGGGCGGAATACCAATGTCCGCCTATTATCTCTCTAGCAACGCCGCTTACCATGCCTCGAGTAAACTCATCCGCCGTATGGAGGATGCGGGTATACCTGCAAAACGAATCGAGTTTCCGGTTCGAGAATTATTGATTCGAAACAACGCCGGTATTCCGCTGAAAAACGGATTGACGTATCTTGAAGGGTATGGAACGCGCTATTTTTTATTGACTTTGGCCGCAAAATTGGAATCGCCGGATTACATAAAATCAAAAAAACAGGAAAAACCATGCTGCGACACCTGCCAAGCCTGCGAAAGCATATGTCCCAGCCGGGCGATTGACGCGGACGGTTACGACTATCAAAAGTGTGCGCGTGCGTATATGTGCGGCGAGCCGATGGAAGAATGGGTCATGGACGCAATGACAAGCATGCTCGGCTGTGATCTCTGTCAGAACGTCTGTCCATATAACAGCGGTATTGAAACGATTGATGACATGCCGGACGAGTTTCGGCTGGAAAATCTGCTGGCGGGGAATATCAAGCCCGCGCTTGAAATCGTCGGCAAAAACCTGAACAGAAAAGGCCGGCTGATCCAGCACGCCTGCGTGATCGCGGCAAAACAGGGCAGAGCCGATTTGATCCCGCTCATCGAGCCTTGGGCGAACGACGAACGCGAAGCTGTTTGCGTCGCGGCGCAATATGCGTTAAAAAAACTACGCACGTAAAGATAGGTATACCGATTATGTTGCAATCAATTCACGTGAGCGTCTGAAAATTGATTTGTTTTTCATGTGCGGTATGTTACAATAATGCGGTAATCAAGTTTGCCGCGCTAGGCGGGGAGATAGCGGTGCCCTGTACCTGCAATCCGCTACAGCAGGGCGTAACTCCCGATCCCCGGCAAGCGCCTGTGGGGCCGGATCCCGATAAGGGGCGTTGAGCGTCGGGTCCCGTGCAATCGCGGGCCGTGAACCATGTCAGGTCCTGACGGAAGCAGCATTCAGCGGAAACCGCGATGTGCCGCGGAGCAGCCTGAAAGGAGCAACCTGTCGGAGCGTCGCCCGGAGGCGTGTTTGTCAAAGATCGGGTGCGCGGCAATCCTCTCGACCGGTGCATGATATGGTGCGCCGGTCGATTTTTTCAAAACATACGGCAATTATGGAGATAGGCATGGAAGACTTTTCTGTATTTGACATCATAGGCCCGCGCATGACGGGGCCGAGCAGCTCGCACACGGCGGGTGCGGTGCGGCTTGCGCAAATTGCGCGCAAGATCGCAAGGGAAGACGTGGCCGAAGCGGCGTTTACGCTCTACGGTTCGTTCGCTGAGACGGGGAAAGGCCATGGTACGGACAAAGCGCTTGTGGCGGGTACGCTCGGCATGTCCCCGGACGATCCGCGCATCAAAGACGCGTTCCTCGTCGCGCAGGAACAGGGGGTTCCCGTTTCGGTCGGGTTTTCAGAAGAGCCGCCGAAGCACCCGAACACCGCGCGTATCGTCATCACCGGTTCAGACGGGCATATGACCGACGTACTCGGCGAATCGGTCGGCGGCGGCAACATCCTGATTACAGAGATCAACGGCCTGGACGTGGAGTTTTCGGGCGAATACCCGACGCTGATCATGCAGCACGACGACAAGCCCGGCGTGATTGCGGAGGTCTCGCGCGTACTCGCACAGCTCGACGTCAACATTGCGTTCATGCGCGTTTTCCGCCATGGAAAGCATGAGGACGCGTATATGACGATTGAGACCGACCAGCCGGTGACGCGTCAAATGCAGAGCGACATCCTGCGCCGCTGCAGCGGCGTGAATCAACTCTTTGTGGTGTAGGGGAGGGAGAAGAAGTATGCTGTTGAAGGACGCGTTTACAAACGGCGAATCCCTGCGCCGGTACTGTCTGGAAAACGATATCACGATTCACGAGGCGATGATCCGCAGGGAGGTTAAGCACTCCGAACAAACGCGCGAAGAGGTTGTTGCAGAGATGCAGAAAAATCTCGACGTCATGCGCGCCTCCGTCGAACGCGGGTTGAACGAAAAGGTGAAGTCCGTCAGCGGGCTGTCCGGCGGCGAGGCGATGAAACTCTTTCAATACGGTAAACACAACCCGTTTTCGGGATATACCGCGTGCCGCGCGGCGGCTTCTTCCATGGCTGTCGTTGAAGTAAACGCGTCCATGGGCCGCATTGTGGCGGCGCCTACGGCGGGCGCTTCTGGTATCCTTGCCGGCGCGCTTATCGAGAGCGCTCGGCAGCGCGGCTGGTCGGACGATACATTGATCGAAGGCCTCTTCACCGCGGGCGCGGTCGGGTTGATCTTTGCAAAGAACGCGACCATCAGCGGCGCGGGTGGCGGCTGCCAGGCGGAGACCGGCGTCGCCGCGTCCATGACGGCGGCCGCGCTGGTTGAAATCAGCGGCGGGGCGCCCGTGCAGGCGCTCGACGCGGCGGCAATGGCGATGAAAAACGTTATGGGGCTTATCTGCGATCCCGTTGCGGGTCTGGTCGAGTGCCCCTGCATCAAGCGCAACGCGCTCGGTGCGGTCAACGCCATGCTCTGCGCCGATATGGCGCTTGCGGGCATTACGAGCCTGATCCCGTTCGACGAAGTCGTCGCCGCCATGTACGCCGTCGGCAGGGACATCCGAGTGGAATACCGCGAGACCGCGCGCGGCGGACTTGCCACAACGCCGACGGGAAAAGCGGTCGCGCAGCGAGTCAAACGCTTGCAGGGGAATCCCTGACGGCGGACATTGTATAGAAAAACATAAAAAAACGGACGGGGTGAATCCCGCCCGTTTTTATGTGGTAGTTATTTAAAGAGTATGGAGACCGACTTGTAGAAGTCGAGATCCACTTCCTTACGCTCGGTGACGGCTTTGTCGAGGTCGGCGGTCACGATATTCGTGCCCTGCAGCGCGACCATGTTGCCGTAATCCTCGCTGACGACCAGCTCGCCCGCCTTGAAGCCGAGGCGCGTACCGAGTACGCGGTCGAAGCAGGAGGGGGAGCCGCCGCGCTGGATGTGGCCGAGCACGACCGAGCGGCATTCGAAATACTTGCGCTTCTCGTCGAGCGACTTGTCCTCGCGCATGGCTTTCTGGATGCGCTCGGCGAGCGTTTTGGCGATTTCTTTTTCAAGCAGCAGCTTGTTGCCGAACGCGTCGAGGCCGACGTTGTCCTGCGATTCGCCTTTGAGTTCGAAGCCTTCCGCAACGGCGATGATCGTGTGGCGCTGCCCCTTGATATAGCGTGAACGGATGACGTGCATGATCTCGTCAAACGTCTTTGGGAATTCGGGGATTAAAATCAGGTTCGCGTCCGCCGCGAGTCCCGCCTGAACGGCGATCCAACCGGTGTGGCGGCCCATGCATTCCACGACGATGCAGCGCGCGTGTGACGCGGCGGTCGTATGCAGGCGGTCGATGCATTCCATGGCGATGTTGCTCGCCGTATCGAACCCGAACGTATAGTCCGTGCTGGAAAGGTCGTTGTCGATGGTCTTCGGCACGCCGATCATCTTCATGCCCATCTTGGAGAGCTTGTTGGCTACGCCGAGCGTGTCGTCGCCGCCGATGGCGACGAGCCCTTCCAGACCGAGGCTCGCGAGAGTTTTCCTTACGCGCTCGGGGCCGTTTTCTTCCTTCATGACGTTCGTGCGGCTGCTTTCGAGAATCGTTCCGCCTTTCGTCTGGAGACCTTCTACGTCCGCCAGCGAAAGCCAGCGCCCTTCGCCGGTCAGCGCGCCGCGCCAGCCTGCGGAAAAGCCGTATACTTCAATACCCGCCGCCGCGCACTCCTCGACGACGCCGCGGATGACCGCGTTGAGACCCGGGCAGTCTCCGCCGCCCGTTAAGATTCCGATTTTACGCATATATGTACCTCCAATTATTTTTCATTAACAGTTACTTCAGGATGCGGTCTACGACGCCGTCCACCAGGACGCCGATCGCTTCGATGCTCTTGAGACGGTTTTGTTCCATGCAGGGAATGACGTAAACGCCGTCCATGCGATCCGCGTATTCGACGTATTTTTCACGTGCGCGCTTCTGAATATCCGGCAGCGCCTCGTAGATGTCCGCCTGGTTGCCGACATAGTCGCGAAACCCCTTTTTGCCTACGTTTTCGGAAGCGGTTTCCGGATTCATGTCAAATACGATGTGCGCGTCCGCCACAGGAATGCAAAAATGCTCGTATTCAAGTTTGCGTACGTAGTCTAAAAGATCGGGTTTGCCGAGATCGCGCTCCCGCACGGATTGGTAGACGGCGTTGCTGAGAATATAGCGGTTGATCAAAAGTACGTCCGCGCCGGAATAGTCGTACTTCCGGAACGCCTCGAATCGGTCGAGCGCATACCATAGCGCCATGCTCTTTTGATCCACATCGTTGGCGCTTACGCCGCCGCTGCCGGAGAGCAGCCGCCCTACTTCAGAACCGAAGAAGGTGTCGTACATCGGGAACGAGACCGTTTCGACGCGCAGATGCCCACCCGCTTTGAGCCGGTCATATTGACGGTTCAGCTGGACGGTTTTTCCGGTTCCGTCGATTCCCTCGAACGCGATGATCTTCGTCATATCGATCCCTTTTGAATGCGCTCCATCGCTTCAATCGTGTTTTCGCGCGTTGCAAACGCCGTCATGCGGAAAAAGCCTTCGCCCGCTGCGCCGAACCCTTCGCCCGGCGTGCCGATGACGTGATAGTTGCGCAAGAGTTCGTCAAAGAACTTCCAGCTGTCGCCGTGCGGAACCTTAAGCCAGATATACGGCGCGTTGACGCCGCCGAATACCTTGTAGCCCGCTTTCTGAAGCCCCTCGCGGATGATGCGAGCGTTTTCCATATAGTCTGCGACGACGTCCAAGATCTGGCTGTTTCCCTCCGGGCTGTAGGCGGCTTCCGCGCCGCGCTGCGTGATATAGGCAACGCCGTTGAACTTAGTCGAAACGCGGCGCGCCCAGAGGTCGCGCAGACGCACTTCTTTGCCGAAGCTGTCCCGGTAAACGAGCGTTTTGGGAACGACCGTATACGCGCAGCGCGTACCTGTAAAGCCCGCGGTCTTGGACATGGATCGAAACTCGATGGCGCATTCCTTGGCGCCTTCCACTTCGTAGATGCTGTGCGGCTTGTCCGGCTCGGAGATGTACGATTCGTACGCCGAGTCGTAGATAATCAGCGCTTTGTGCGCCCTGGCGTAATCGACATACGTTTTCAGCTGTTCTTTCGTGAGCGTAACGCCGGTCGGGTTATTGGGAAAACAGAGGTACATGACGTCTACCTGCCCAGAAGGGAGACCGGCGACGAACCCGTTTTCTTCGGAACCGGACATGTAGACGATCTTCTCGTATCCCCGTTTTTGCTCGTCATACGCGCCGCCGCGGCCGCTCATCACGTTGGTATCCACATAGACGGGGTAAACGGGATCGGTCACCGCGACCACGCAGTCGTGCGTGAAGAGTTCCTGTATATTGCCCACGTCGCACTTCGCGCCGTCCGAAATAAAGATTTCGTCAAGATCGAGAGAGACGCCGCGCGCGGCGTAGTCGCGCCGCTGGATCGCTTCACGGAGGAAATCATAGCCAAAATCCGGGCCGTAGCCATGGAAGGTTTCGGCGCGGGACATATCGTCCACGGCTTTGTGCAGCGCTTCGATCACGGCGGGCACCAGCGGACGCGTCACGTCGCCGATTCCCATGCGAATGAGTTTTGCTTCGGGATGTTCTTTGGCAAAGGCGGAGACGCGTTTGCCGACTTCGTAAAAAAGGTAATTGCCGTGGAGCTGAGAATAGTATCCGTTTGCAGTAAACAAAAGAGAACCTCCATACACGAAATCAAAGCATTATATCATATGGTATCAAGCACATGCAAGAAAAGCGGACACCGGACGGCGAAACGCGCGAAGGGTAACGCTTGCAAGGGTTGCGGTACTTGCGGGAACACGAATGGATTTACAGTTTTATTGCGTCGGATAAGACGAAACGCAAAATTGATGAAAATCAATTGACAACGCCCATGCCTGCGTCTATAATTACTAGGTGCGCGGCAGTGCTGGAATTGGCAGACAGGCACGTTTGAGGGGCGTGTGCGAGAGCGTATGGGTTCAAGTCCCATCTGCCGCACCAATAAAAAACCACCCAACAGGGTGGTTTTTTATTGGTTTGAAATAAAGGGGCTTGAAGCCGCGACCGCCGCGCAGGCGGCGGACAAAACGCCGCGGTGTCGGCGTTTTGAGCGGCAGGCTTTGCGAGTAAGACCGTTTGCACCGCATGGAATGCAAGCAAACGCGTCTGATAGGAGCAAAGAAGTCCCATCTGCCGCACCAATAAAAAACCACCCAACAGGGTGGTTTTTTGTTGGTCGGGATATATAAGCTATGCAAAACCAAATTGAATAATATATATGATCTTTGCGCTTAGTATGTTATGATTAAATATAAGGGTATATACAAATAGGCAACCAAAGAACCCAAAGACGCACTCACAGCCGGTGTCTTTGGGTGCGAAAGGCCGTTCGTGCTGTTATTCGGTGCGTTCCTTTCCGGTTTAAGGGGGGGCTGTGTTGACTGGCAACAGAAAGGAGCCGTTATGAAGATTAAAAAAATCATTTTACTACTGACAATCGCCTCCGTACTCGCCGTATCAACGGTCGGCTGCAGCTTTACTTCGGCAAAAGTTGACGACGCGATTATGACGCAAAGCGTAGATGAAGAGGGCGTGCCCGGAGACGAAGTCGTGTCTTTTCCGGCGGATGCTTCGATTCTCTATACGTCTGCTAAGCTCTACAATGCGCCGGACCATACCAGCGTGCGCATCGTATGGACGTATGTAACCGGCGATGAAAAGATCGACGAAGTTACATTGGACAGCGGGACGATCTCCAACCGTTATATTTACTCCTACGTTGAGCCGCAGGGGTTGATTCCGCAAGGCGATTATAAGGTTGAGTACTATATCGAGGATCGCGAAGAGCCCGACGCGATCGTAAAATTCGTCATTCTGCCGGCTGCGGATACGGCGGCGGATACAACCGTCGAACCGATGGAAGGCGCTTATCTGGAAGACGTCTATATGACGACCAATGTGAGTGAAGACGGCTATCCTGTCGATACGGTCACTATCATGCCTCCGACAGGTACGTGGTACGTCTCTGCGATTCTTCGAAATGCGCAGCCAGATACCATCATTCATTTTGTGTGGTATGACACGACGGGGACCGTCATTGACGAGTATGACTTCGATCCTGAAGGCGAGACGGATATCTACATTTTCGGCACGCTTGTGCTGAATCAGATAGCGCCGGAAGGGCAGTATCTGGTCGAGATTTATATCGACGGCGCGGACGAGCCGGCAGGCGCGGTGAATTTCACGGTTGCGGCCATTGCGGAGGAAGACGCGGAGACGGACGCGGATTATTCGCTCTATTCGCAGACCGAGGGGAAATTCTCCATCATGTATCCTTCGGACTGGATGAAGGAAGCATTTCCGGAGAATCTGGCCGCCGGATTCTACCCGCTTGGCTATGATGTTCCCGGGCAGGAGGATGTCAACACGGTCGTTGTCGTCTCGCTGCCAGGATACGCTGCGGGCTATTCCATCGACGACGCGATCGCGTCCTGGATTGATGAAACGGAAGCCGAAGAGCTGGAAAATTACGTGTTCGTCGATCAAGGGACCGACACCGTCAACGGCAACGACGTCGCGTTCTGTGGTTATAGTTGGTCGAACGAAGGCTATAACCTCAATACGATGGATTTCCTGATCATAAACGGTGACGATCTGTACGTGATCACGTTCACCGGAACAGAAGATGATTTCAATACCCTGTATCCGTACGTAGAGCAGATGGTGCTATCCTTTAAAGTGCTCTGACGATTCATAAAAACGGCGAACGCCGCGGGCAAACCGGGTGACCGGTCAACGCCCGCGGCGTTTTTTATGGAAGCGGAGACATTGGACAATGGGCGGACGGTTATGTTATGATTCCTTGGATAAGAAAAAGACAAAGAGAGATTTTAACGATGACCCCTGAGGAAAAAGGCGCGCTGGCAAAAGCATATTTCGAACAGGGATACAACTGCGCGCAGTCGGTGCTGCTCGCGTTTTGCGAAGAGACCGGCCTGACGAAGAAACAGGCGAAGATGCTCGCGTCCACATTTGGCGGAGGCATGGGCCGCATGCGGGAAGTGTGCGGCGCGGTCAGCGCAATGTTCATGATCGAGGGGATGACGAGAGGCTACGACGATCCGGCGGATAAGGAAGGCAAAAGCGCCGCCTATGCGCGCGTAAGAGCGCTCGCAGAACGGTTTAGAGCGAAAAACCATTCCATTATATGCCGGGATCTGCTGATCGATATCGCAACAACGCCCGGCGGAGAACCGGAGGAACGAACTGCCGAATATTACGAGCGGCGTCCCTGCGGCAACTATGTGGAGGACGCGGCGGTCATCGTCGCATCTGCGTTCGACGGGCCAAAACAAGCGTAACAGCATCATTGGGGAGGGCGTCATGCCGATCTTTGCGCAGGGCGTAACGAAAAACAAACTCACCATTCTGTTCTATCTTCGCGCCGCGAAGGTGGACCACACGCGCGATCAACTCTACCGCGCGATGCTGGAAAACGACGCGATGAACTACTTCGACTACCAAAGCTGTATGCACGAACTGGAAGAAGACGCGTTTATCGCGGCGGTGCCGAAAGCGTTCGGCCAGGCCTACCGCATCTCCGTACGCGGCGCGGACGTGCTGGACGAGTTCGTCGAGAGCCTTCCCGTTTCGCTGCGGGAACGGCTGGAACAATATGCGCGGGATCACCGGGAAGAGACGCTGCTGAAAACGCATCTTGTTTCGGATATGGAGGAGCTTTCGTCCGGCGGTTACCTCGTGCGCCTGCGCGCGCTGGAAAACAACGCCGCCGTCATGGAGCTCGCGCTTCGCGTTGCGACGCGGGATATGGCGCAGCGCATGCGCGTAAATTGGGAGAAAGAATCGGAACCGCTCTACGCGCATCTTCTGGCGGCGTTGCTAAAAGCGGAGGGCGATTCCGAAGCGGACGAATAAGCGGCGCAATGAACGAAATAAAGGGACGGCTTCCAAGCGGAGCCGTCCTTTTTTGAATGAACTTTTTTATCTGAAAATATGTCGTTTCAAGAATCAGGGCTCTACGGAAGGCTCCGCGGAAACGGGTATGTACGGCGTTTCGGTTTCAAGCGTGAAATCCATACCGGTCACGTCGATATCCGTGCTGATTTCGGCGTAAATTGCGTTGGTGCCGGTCGTAAGAAGCGTCGTGCCAAGCGCGTTATGGAGCGTTCCGGTGCCGCAGACTTTTCCATCATCGGTGCGGTACACGATGCGGATTTCCCCGTCCAGCGGAACGGGATACGCGTTGACGCAGAAGCCGTCGAGAAACGTTCCGTCGCCATATTCATAGATACGCAGCTCGCCGAACGAGAGATATTGCAGATAGTGATCGTCACCGCTCAACTCGTTTCCGAGCGCGTCGGTCTCGGCGGGCGCGACGGTGATCTCGGCCGTGAAAGGATCCGGCAGCGGCGTCGGCGTCGCCGCTGGTGTGGGCGTGCCCGCGAGCACGGGAGACGCGTCCTCGCAGCCGGAGAGCGCAAACGCCGGCATCAGCGCGACGGCCAGCGCGAAGAGCAGCGCGGCGCGTTTCATACGCGGTCCCCGACGGCTTCGCGCAGCAGTTTCTGCTTGAGGTCATAGAGCTTGTCGGAGAGGTCCACCTTGTACGTATGCGGCATGAGGAGCCGCCGGTACTCGTCCCACATGGAGGCCAGCTCCCGCTGCGCATAGGCGGCGATTTCATGGATATCCGGGCAGATGTAGACCTGTTTTCCGCCGGAGAAGATCGGAACGAGCAGCTCGCGCGCGGAAAAGTGCGTCAGCGTCATGCGCTTATAGGTCTGAACAGGGTCGAAAATACGCAGCGGTTTTGTGGTATCGATGGTTTCGTCTTCAAGCGATATGAGGTCGGCAATCGCCATGCCGTCCTTGTCGTACAGGCGGAACACCTTTTTATAGCCGGGGTTGGTGATCTTTGCGGGGTTGTCCGAAACCTTGATCTTGGGGATCAATTCACCGTTTATGATCTCGCCGCTCATCTTGTAGACGCCGCCGAGCGCGGGGTTGTTTTCGCTCGTGATCAGGCGCGTGCCGACGCCCCATACGTTGATGCGGGAACCCTGCATCTTCAAATCGCGGATGACATACTCGTCTAAATCGCTGCTTGCAGCGATAATCGTTTCGGGAAATCCCGCTTCGTCGAGCATGGCGCGCGCTTTCTTGCTCAGGTACGCGAGGTCGCCGCTGTCCAGGCGTATGCCGACAGGCTCGTGACCGCGCGCGCGCAGCTCCTCAAAGACCTTGATGGCGTTGGGCATGCCGCTGCGGAGCGTGTCGTAGGTGTCCACCAATAACAGGCAGCTGTCGGGAAACGTGTTGGCGTAGGCGCGGAACGCGGTCAGTTCGTCCGGAAAACTCTGCACCCAGCTGTGCGCGTGCGTGCCGGAGACCTTGATGTCGAACATCTGCCCGGTCAGCACGTTGCTCGTGGCGTTGCAGCCGCCGATGATGGCGGCGCGCGCGCCGTAGATTGCGGCGTCGGCTCCCTGCGCGCGGCGCAGGCCGAACTCCAGCACGGAGTCGCCCTCCGCGGAGTAGCAGATCTGGCTTGCCTTGGTGGCGATCAGCGTCTGATGGTTGACGAATGTGAGAATCGCCGTTTCGATGAGCTGCGCTTCCATCATCGGAGCGCGCACGCGCACGAGGGGCTCGTAAGGGAACACGACCGTGCCTTCGGGCATGGCGAACAGGTCTCCTGTGAAACGGAACGTCTTGAGATAAGTTAAAAACGATTCGTCGAACAGTCCGAGCGAACGCAGGTACGCGATATCCTCTTCGGCGAAATGGATGTTGTTGATGTAATCGACGACGCTTTCCGTACCGGCCATGACGGCGTACACGACGTCCTCCTTCGGACGGAAGAAAAGGTCGAAAACGCCTTCGTTTTTCTGCATGCCTTCCTTGAAATAACCGAACATCATCGTGAGCTGGTACAGATCGGTCAGCATGGTTAGATTGCGCATTTGGTTGCCTCCTGAAATCTTAGAGCATTTATTTGATCGATTCTATAATTGATCAGAAACGGCTTTTTTCAATTATAACGCGAAACGCGTTGATAAAAAAGGACGGATATGATTAGTTTTTGAAAGTTTCTTTGACGAAAATGAAATTCTGATGATTTGTCACAATTCGGCCTTCTACTTGTTTGTATAAATGCGTAATATAAAGTATACTGGTTGAGATTTCTATCGTTACGCTCAGCGGCGATATATTAACGTAAGGTTGAAAGGCGGACGGAACTCTATGGAGAAACCCCCGGCAGTACAGCATTCGGAAGAACAGAATCCCGCGCAGGAGAATCCCGCGGCGAAGAAACAAAACAAGGGGCTTTTACAGGTGCGTACGTTTGTCGTACGCGTGATACAGGGCGCGATCATCGGCGCGGGCGCGATACTGCCGGGCATCTCCGGCGGCGTTCTCGGCGTGGCGTTCGGCATCTATCAACCGATGATGGCCGTGCTGGCCAAACCGCTGCAGAATTTCAAGCTGTACTGGCGGATGTTCATCCCGATCGCGACCGGCTGGGCGGCCGGATTTCTCGGCCTTGCCGGACTCATCGCGCAGCTGCTGTCCGTCAACGCGGCCGTCGTGGTCAGCCTGTTTGTCGGCCTGATTTTAGGCACGTTTCCGTCGCTGTTTCGCGAAGGCGCGAGGGACGGGCGGACAAAAGGCATGTGGATCGCGCTGGCGGTCAGCACGGCGCTGCTGCTCGCGTTTTTCTATCTGCTGAAAGGCGGCGTGCAGACCACCGTATCGCCATCGTTCGGATGGTTTGTGTTCTGCGGCGTGCTCTGGGGCATCAGCCTCATCGTGCCTGGGATGAGCTCGTCTTCGCTGCTGATCTTCTTAGGGTTGTATCAGCCGATGACGGCGGGCATCGCCGCGTTCGACGTTTCCGTTTTAGGTCCGTTTGCGATCGGTATTATCGCTACGATAATCCTCCTTGCGCGTTTGGTGAACCATCTGTTTGAAAAGCATTACGGCATCGCGTTCTACTGCGTGATCGGGTTTGTCATCGCGTCCACGATACCGATCATCCCCGTATCGTTCGCCGGTATCGGCGAGGCGGCGTTATGCGTCGTCGCGCTCGCAGGCGGATTTGCGGGTTCTTTTCTGATGGACCGCTGGAGCGAAAAGCTTCCGCAGGAACAGAAGAAGGAAGATTGACTGCCTGCGACTATAAAAAAGCCCGCCGGAACAATAACGGCGGGCTTTTCAATACGGTGCGACTGGCGCGCCGTCATGGTAAATTGAATTGCGATATGTTATAATCGCGAATATAAAAAAGACGTTTTTACAAGAACCGCCGCATGTACGCGGCTTGGCCGTTTGTTTGAAAACAATTCATCAACAAAGGAGAACGCTGCTTGACACAGGAAACGGAGCGGGTTACGCTTACAATCCCGCTGGAGAACGTCGACGAGCTATTAGGGCTGTTCGGCGTGTTCGACGAGAACATCGGCGTACTTGAGGAAGAAACCGATGCGCATATCAGCGCGGAGGAACGGGGCATACGCATCACCGGCGAGCAGGACAACGCCGCGATTGCCGGAATCGTGATCGAAAAGATGCTGGACATGCAGCGCCGCGGCGAAAAGATCAACAGAAGCCGCATTCGCTACGCGGTCGATCTCGCAAAGGAAGGCAATGCCGACCTGATCGATAAAATCATGGGCGACGTGATCGCCATCACGAACAAGGGGCGGCAGATCAAGTGTAAAACGCTCGGCCAGAAGCGCTACGCACAGGCGCTCAGAGAATACGAGCTGGTGTTCTCCATCGGCCCCGCGGGCACGGGCAAAACGTATCTGGCCGTCGCCATGGCGGTGCAGGCGTTTAAAAACAAGGAAGTCGAGCGCATCATACTCACACGCCCGGCGGTGGAAGCCGGCGAAAAACTCGGATTTCTGCCGGGAGATTTGCAGAGCAAAGTCGATCCTTACCTGCGGCCGCTCTACGACGCGCTGCAGGAGTTTCTGGGACTGGAAAGCTATAAGGCGCTGTACGAACGCGGCGCGATCGAGGTGGCGCCGCTGGCGTACATGCGCGGGCGGACGCTGAACAACGCGTATATCATACTTGACGAAGCGCAGAACTGTTCGACCGAACAGATGAAGATGTTTTTAACGCGGTTTGGAGAAGGCTCCCGCGTAGTGGTAACCGGCGACGTGACGCAGATCGACCTGCCGCGCGAAAAGACGAGCGGGCTCGTGCAGGCCGTCCGGGTGCTGGACGGTGTGGAAGGGATCAAGATTATCCATCTGACGCACAAGGACGTCGTGCGCCATGAACTGGTGCAGAGGATCATCTGCGCATATGAGAAGTTCGAAAAGCCGAAGAAAAACTGATCGCCCCGCATTGCCTTGTGACAGGCATATCCCAAACGAGCGAGGATAAATGATCGTGTCTGAAACGCAGAAGAACAATCCGCAAAATCAAAAGAAAAAAGCCGCAAGCAAGCAGAAAACGCCGCTTTACGGCATTATCGTGCTGTTTATCAGCTTTTCGCTTGCGTGCCTGGTCACCCTAACGTCTCTTACGCCGAAGCGTTACGAAGTTTCCGTCGGCGTGGAAGCCAAAGAAGCCATCACAGCTCCTCGTATCGTTGTGGACACGACGATGACCGAAGCGCTCAAGCAGGCCGCGCGCAACAACGTAGCCGATGTATACGCCGTTGACACCAAACTTGCGGACACGCTGATTTCAAACGCGCAGAGTTTCTTTTCCGCTCTCAAGAGCTTCCGAAACACCGCCGAGGACATCCGCGCGGCCAGCTTTTTAACGGGCGATGGAGACGCGGATAACGCCAACGCCACCGGAACCGACACACGCGCGTGGGAGGACGTCATACCGGTCAACGACCTGCTCGCGATGCTTTTGAAACTACCGTTCCCGATATCCGACACGTCGCTGGGATACGCGCTTTTAGAAGCGGACGATTCCGAAATAGAGCAGCTGGAAGACCATGTGCTCACGGCTTTGCAGCAGGAGCTGCGAAGCGGCGTTTCCGAAGCGGACCAGGCGAAAACGCTTTCGGAAATTAACAAGGAACTCAAGATTTCAACGCTCTCCGTCTGGCTCAAAGCGCTCGGCGAGATGGTTTACGACGCTTACCTGCTGCCGACGAACGTGGTGAATTCCGTTGAGACCACGCGCGCGCAGGAGAAAGCGGCGGACGCCGTGGAACCCGTGTATATCGCGCGCGGCGCGACGATCGTGGAACTGGGGCAGACCGTGACGCAGGAGCAGTACGACATGCTGCTTTCCCTCGACCTCGTCAAGGGCGCGGAAGCCGCGAGCCACCTCACGCCCGGAACCATCGCTTATTTGTTCATCATATACGGCTTGCTTACGCTCTATCTGTACCTGTTCGAACGCGAAACGTTCACCTCCGGGAAGAAGATGACCATTCTCGCGCTCGTGTTGATTTTGTCGCTGCTGCTCGAATGGCTCTGCTACATCATCGACCCGCGCGTGACGCCCGCCGTTTTCGGCGTGATGCTTGCAACGCTGCTCGTTTCCAGAAAAGCGGCGGAGGCGGTCAACGTCGCGTTCGCGATGTCGTTCGCGCTGCTTGCCGGCGGCAGCGGGTCCACACTGTTCGGGTCGGATTCGATCCTCGGCATGGCGGCGATACTCGCGTCGGGACAGATGACGATGATGATCGCCGAACGCAGCAAAAAGCGCGGCACATTGATCGCCGCCGGATCGCTCGGCGGTGTGACCGGCGCGGCGGTGGTCGTCGCGGGCGGCGTGATATTGGAGTATTCATGGAACACGGCGCTCATCTACGCGGGGCTTCAGATGGCGTCCGCGCTGATTCTGTCCGTGTTCTGCGTCGGCATGCTGAGCATGTGGGAAAACCTGTTCGACATCGTCACCCCCGCGAGGCTGCACGAACTGGCCAACGCCAATCATCCGCTGCTGCGCAAGATGATGACCGCGGCGCCGGGTACGTATCACCACAGCATGATGGTCGCCGCGCTGGCGGAAGGAGCCGCGGAAGACATCGGCGCGAACGCGCTGCTTGCGCGAACGGGCGCGATGTATCACGACGTTGGCAAACTCAGGCGCCCGTTGTATTTTCGAGAAAACCAGAACGGGAAGAACATTCACGATACGCTCGCGCCGGAAGAGAGCGCGGGGTATATCATATCGCACCAGAAAGACGCGATGTCGTACCTTGCGAGATACCGCATGCCGTCTGAAGTTAAGAAAATCGTCGCGGAGCATCACGGAACGACGATGGTCACCTATTTCTACCATAAGGCGAAGACGCTGCAGGAGCAGGACGGAGAACCCGTTATCGAACGGTTGTTCCGCTATCAGGGCAGCCTGCCTAGCACGAAAGAGAGCGCGATCGTCATGCTCGCCGACAGCTGCGAAGCGGCGGTGCGTTCCATGAACGAACCGACGCGCGAAGAGATCGCCGATATGGTGCGCCGCATCGTGCAGGGCAAGATGGACGACGGCCAGCTAAAACAGAGCCCGTTGACGCTGGAGGAAATCCATAAGATCGAAAAGAGCTTCCTCGTCACGATTGCCGGGCTCATGCACGAGCGGATCCGTTATCCGGAACTGGAGCCGTTGTCATGATCGACGTTCAGACCGAACTGGAAGGCCTGCCGCCAAAGACGGAGCTGCTTCTGCGCGGTGCGGTCGAGGCTGCTTTTTTGCGCCAAAGCGTAAAGGGGGACGCCTGCGTGCTCGTCACGGACGCGGAGGAGATCCAGCGGCTCAACGCGGCCTACCGGAACATCGACCGCGTGACGGACGTGCTCACGTTTCCGGCGTGGGAAGGTGACGCGTTCCTTTCTCCGCCGGACGGATACCTCGGCGATATCGCCGTCTGCTTTGAACGTGCCGAGCAGCAGGCCGAAGAATACGGACACTCGCTGGAGCGCGAGCTCGCGTTTCTTGCAGTCCACGGCGCGCTGCATCTGCTGGGATTCGACCATGATACGCAGGAACGGGAAGCGGACATGCAAAACGCGCAGAATGACATTCTCAACGAACTGGGGTATGGAAGATGAAGAAGCTGACAGCCGCGGAGAGGGAAAAGATGCTCGACCTTGCTTATGAAGCGATGGAGCGGGCGTATACCCCGTATTCCCGCTTTCAGGTCGGCGCGTGCCTCCGCGGTGTGAACGGCTCGTATTATCTCGGCTGCAATATCGAAAACGCGTCCTACACGCCGACGAACTGCGCCGAGCGTACGGCTGTGTTCAAGGCGGTATCGGAGGGCGTAAGGGAATTCGACGGAATCGTTATCGTCTGTTCCGGTAAAAATCCCGCCGCGCCGTGCGGCGTTTGCCGTCAGGTGCTGCGCGAATTCTGTGAGGACGACATGCCCGTTGTGTTTGCCGACGCGAAGCGAAACTACGTGGAGTCCACGCTCGGCGAACTGCTGCCGCACTCGTTCGGGCCGGAGGATCTGGCATGAGCGGCTTTCGCTCCGGGTTCGTCTCCATCATCGGCAGCCCGAACACGGGCAAGTCGACGCTGCTCAATAAGCTCGTCGGGCAGAAGATATCCATCGTGACCGACCGCGCGCAGACGACGCGCAACAAGATCACGGGCGTGCTGTCCCGGCCGGATTATCAGATCGTGTTTCTGGATACGCCGGGCGTGACGAATCCGAAGAACAAACTCGGAGAATACATGCAAAAGGTCGCCTGCGACGCGATGAACGAAGTCGAGGCGATCCTGTTCGTTGCGGACGCGACGCAGGGCGTGCGCGAGCGCGACGCGGCGCTTTTAAACAGGCTCGAGCATGCAAAAGCGCCCGTCGTAGCGTTTATCAACAAAACGGACGTCGCAAGCCTCGGCCAGGCCAACGAGGCGCAGGAAACGCTCGAAGAGCGCGCGTTTATCAAAGAGATCCTGCGCGGCTCGGCCAAAACGGGCAGCGGCATGGACGAACTGGAAAACGCGCTTTGTGGCCTGCTCGTGCCCGGCCCGCAGTATTTTCCGGAGGATATGGTCACCGACCAGCCGGAGCGCGTCATCTGCGGCGAGCTCATCCGCGAAAAGGCGCTTCTGCTGCTGAGAGAGGAAGTGCCGCACGGCATAGGCGTCGGCGTGGACAAGATGGAGCGCAGGGAAGAAAGAGACCTGATGGACGTTTACGCGACCATCTACTGCGAGCGCGAGTCGCACAAGGGCATCGTGATCGGCAAGGGCGGTTCCATGCTCAAGCGCATCGGGCAGGAGTCGCGCAAGGACATCGAGTGGCTGCTCGGCTGTTCCGTCAACCTGCAGCTCTGGGTCAAGGTCAAGGAAGACTGGCGCAACCGGCTTGGCATGCTGCACGAGCTCGGCTACGAGTGAACGGCGGGGGCTGATTATGGCGGTTATCTGTACGGACGGAATCGTGACGCGGTACGCCAACTACCGCGAGAGCGACCGTATACTGAGCATCTTCACCATAGAGCACGGGCGGCTGGACGCAAAAGCGCGCGGCTGCAGAAGGCCGCAAAGCCCGCTCGTCAACGCCTGCCAGCCGTTTGTATTCGGCCAGTTTGAAATCTACACCGGCAGGGAGAAGGCTACGGTCAACGCCTGCGAGGTGAAGGAGACGTTTTATCCCATCCGCGAGGATTACGAGCGCTTTTCGATCGGCTCGGTCATGCTGCGCCTCTGCCACGACGCGGCGCCGGAAAACGAGCCGAACGAGGCGCTTTTTTCGCTGCTGTACCATGCGCTGTCCTTTCTTTCCTACGGGAAATCCGACCCGCACGATCTGTTCTGCTGCTTTCTTGCGCGTTATCTAAACGCAATCGGCTACCGCCCCGCGATCACCGCCTGCGCGCAGTGCGGGCGGGACCTTCATTCGGATTCGGCCATACGGTTTTCGCAGCGCGGCGGCGCTGTGTGCGCCGCCTGCGTTCCAAACGGCGAACCGATCGGCAAGACCGCGCTCGAAGGGATGCGCCGCATGCTCGTGATGGAGGACGACGAGATGGACCGCGTGAAGCTTTCCGACGGCGTGCGGGCGGAGATATTCCACGCTCTGACGGAATACACCGCCCATTCGCTGGAATACGGCGCGCACGCGCTGGGCATCCTGTCCGGCGCCGGCGGCGGCATACAGTTGCCGGAGGATTCCCAAAAAAACGGCGGATAGATCGCCGCATTCGGGAAAAATTGTGAACTTTCATTCATTAACTGATAATCTTTATTGGCGGTATGGTACAATACTCGCGATTCGAAAAGCGGCGGCAATACGGCGAATCGGCCGGTTCGCTTGCCGGTTTTTGAAGTAAAAACTGCAAATGAAACGAAAAAACGAATTGTACGAGGTTACGACTATGCCCTTGGAACGACAAAGCGCGAAGACGCCGCTTCTTGCGGGCCTTGTGATTGCCGCTCTTTTTACATTTGGATGCTCCAGCGCCGCGGAGACGCTCAGTCTTGCGGAAGCTTCGCCTACGCAGGCGCCCGTCGTCGTGAGCATGGAAGTGCTCGATTTAAACGACACCCAGTACGGCGACATGCCTTCGCCGACGCCGACGCCGGAACCGACGCCGACGCCGCTGCCGTTTTCCTATTACGCGCCGACGGTCAATATGACCTACGAAGAGCTTGTCGGCAGCCTCGACGACATGAGCGTCAAAGCGCGCGAACTGCTCAAAGACGGGTATCCCGACCCGAAGACGTATTACATCATCGTGGACAAGCAGTGGCAGCTCGTGCTGGTCTACATGCGCATCGACGACGGAACCAAGTTCGGAAAACCGGACCTGACGCAGCCCGTGCGGTACATGCTCTGCTCAACCGGAAACCCGAATAAGGAATACGGGCACGAGACGACGAGCGGCACCTGGCAGATCGAGGTGCCGAAGGAGCGCTTCTATCAGTTCGTCAACCTGGAGGCCGCGCAGTATCTGACATTGATCCACAGCAGGACGTATTTCCACTCCGTGCTGTACGACAAGGCGAAGGATCTCAGCACGCTAGTGCAGGAGTCCTACGACAGGCTTGGATATAAGGAAAGCCACGCCTGCATCCGGCTGACCGTGCCGGACGCGCGCTGGCTCTGGTACAACATCGGCTACGGCACGACCTGCGAAATCCGCGACGGCGACCTGCTGGACAGCGACACGGGGACGATCCGCGCGCAGCTCGTCCTGCCGCCGTCGATTCCCGGCATCAAGCTGAAGGCCGGTACGGCGCCGTGGACGGATAACTGGACGATCGAGGGCGTGGCGCACGAGCTGCCGTATAAGTACGAGCCAGCTCCGCTGCCGGATCTGGGAGATGGAGACGAGGAAACGCCGACACCGGGCGTATCGGGTACTCCCACGCCATCGCCCGATCCAACGCCTGAACCACCGCTAACTGAGCCAACGTGGTGAAGAAGTGTTATTACAAAATTAAAATAATTTCTCTTTTGCTGTCGGTGCTGGTTGTGGCATCGACAGCTTCCGTTCGTTCGTCGCTTGCGGAAACGGCGGCGCTCCCAGAAGAGGGTAAGGCGCCCTCCGGCGCGGCTTCGGTGCTCTTGCAGGCATGCAGTTCGGATCTCCATTCCGGCAGCTGCAGCGCCGCGTATGCCGCCGAACTGCTGCGCTGGGAAGCGGGGTATATCTCCGTGCTGCCGTACGGCGCTTCCCTGAGCAGAGAGCAGCGTCTGGACGCCGCGTTTCAGGCGACAAACCGCCTGCTGCATACGGGCATCTCGCCGGACTGGGCGGCGTGGAACAAAACGCTCTCCTCGTTCAACCCCGGCGTTTACGACAGCTACGCGCAGAACGTATCCGCTTTTCACGCGCTTGCGGACGAGATCAATTCAGAAATACAATCCGCCGCCGGCGCGTGCATGCGCGCGGTCAGCCGCGATTTGAGGGCCGTGAAGGCCGCGCTGCAGGTGGCGGCGATGCCGGACACGCGCCTGAGCTGGCGTGAAAGCGCCGCGCTGTACTACGCGTTCGGAGAGGACATGGCCGCGGCGGTTGCGGATTCGCTTTTCATCACGAGGACAAGCGGCGCGGATGCGGGCGTCACGCTGCTCTGGCCGAACCCGGCGTTTGAGGACATCGCGGCATGCGGCACGCACGACCAGCTCGTGGAGGCGGTCTTCGCGCTCGATTACCTGAACACCGTTTACAGCGACGACGGCTCCTATGCGCCGGACGAAACGTACCAATATTCCGAGGAGTACCTATCGACGATTACGCACCCCGTGCCCGGCGGCGAAATCAAGGACGGCTGGTTCGACGACCGCTCGCACAACACGCGCCTGCACGTCGGCACGGACATCCGCATGCCCGCGAAAACGCCGATCCTGTCCATGACGGACGGCGTCGTGAAATACACAGGCTATCTGCCGATCCCCGGTTACTACGTCATCATCGAAGACCCGTACGGCTATACGTACCATTATTACCATCTTTTCGAACAGACGGCGTTCGTTGCGGAAGGGGACAGCGTCAGACAGGGCCAGCAGATCGGAATCGTCGGAAACACCGGCAACAGCGAGACGTTCCACCTGCATGTCGGGCTGGTGTCGCCCGAAGGGAAATATCTGAACCCCTATGACCTGTTTTTGCAGGCCGGCATAGGCCCGTTTCTCGAGGTCGGCTGAACCGTGCTGCGGATGCATGACTTGTGCGGGCGTACGCGGGGTGCTATACTGATATGAGTGCAATATGGAGTAATATGCCAAGACAAAAGGCATGGACAGACAGCGGCTTCATAGCGGCAGGACAAGAGCGGGAGGCGCAGCGTTGAGGATCATCGCCGGCTCGGCGCGCGGGCGCCGCTTTGACGCACCGAAGGGCATGGACACGCGCCCGACGCTCGATCGGGTAAAGGAATCCGTCTTCGGCATGCTCCAGTTCGACATACCGGGAAGCGCCGTGCTGGATCTTTTTTCGGGTTCCGGAAACCTCGGCCTGGAAGCAGCGTCAAGAGGTGCGGAGCGTGTCGTGTGCAACGATCACAGCAGGGAGTGCTCCGAACAGATCGAAAAGAACGCGAAGCTGCTCGGGCTGGGCGGCGTCGTCCGGACGCAGTGCAAAGATTATGCTGTGTGTTTAAACGATCTTGCGCGCTCCGGCGAACGGTTTGATTTCGTCTTTCTGGATGCGCCGTACGCGGACAAAACCGCGCAGAAAGCCGCGGATATGGTTTTTGACCTGGATCTGCTGCGCCCGCGCGGGCGCGTCGTCGTCGAGCACGACGCGAAGATTCCGCCGGTATTGACGCATCCTTCGGCGGAACCGGCCCGGACGAAGCAGTACGGCGGCTGCGCCGTTTCGATATTTACAAGAAAAGACGACTAAGCGTGATTTTGTGGGAAAACGCGTCTGGAAAGGCAGGGCGGACATGCGCACATGCGTGTATCCCGGCAGTTTTGATCCGTTCACGATCGGCCATCACGACGTTTTGGAGCGTGCGGTCGAAATGTTCGACCGCGTATATGTCAGCGTGCTCAACAACGCCGACAAACACCCGGTTTTCTCGGTCGACGAGCGCGTCGACCTGATCCGCCGCATGGCGGACGCCGAAGGCATGAAAAACGTCATCGTAACGTCCTTCGACGGGTTGTTGGTCGATTACGCGCACCAGATCGGCGCGGATTATGTCATCCGCGGCCTGCGGGCCGCAATGGACTTTGAGTACGAGTTTCAGATCAACGCGCTCAACCTCCATCTCGCGCCCGACGTGGAGACCGTATATTTCATGGCGCGGCCGGAGCATTCGTTTCTAAGCTCCAGCGTCGTACGCGAGATCGGCTCCATGGGCGGTAACATCAAAGGACTTGTTCCGGACAGCATTCAGAATATCATTGCAGAAAGGTTAAAAAAACCATGAGCAGCGCACAAACAATGAAAATTTTCAGCATCATCAACCGCATCAAGCAGGAGTTGGAGGAAAGCCCGCGTTCCAAGTTTGGCGGAACAAACAAGCGTGTTGTGGAAGTAGACCGTCTGCTGGACCTGCTGGAAGACCTGAAAGTCGTCATTCCGGAGGATATCCGGCGCGCGACGGGCATCATCTCCGAGGCCGAAAATACGATCGCGGACGCTAAAGAGCACGCCGTAGAAATCGTAGAACAGGCGCAGCAGGAAGCGGAAGCGTCAATCGGACATGCCAGAGAGCAGGCGGAATCGATCCGCGCGGACGCGCAGGAAGAGTTCGAACGCCGCGTCGGGGAGTCCGAGGTCTATCAGGAGGCGTTTAAACGCGCGAGCGGCATCGCATCGGAAGCGGAAGAAAACGCCACGGCGATCTACAACGGCGCGCGCAGATACGCCGACGAAATACTGGTCGATTTGCAGCGCTATATTGAAGAATATCACCATAGAATCGAATCGAATCGAAAAGAACTCGGCGTATCCGGCGAACCCGCACCGGCTCCGGCAAGGCAGGCGCCGCCGGAACAGCCGCAGTACGCCGCGCAGGCGCAGTATGCGCCCGCACAGCCTCAGCATGCGCAGGTGCAGCCGCAGCATGCGGAACCGCCGCGTTACGAACCGCCGCGTGAAGAACCGCCCCGTCAGCAGGCCGTCCGGCAGCCGCATGCCGCGCCCGTTTCCGGCGTTGAGCGCATGCCCGTTGAGGAAGACCCGACCGCGACGCGCCAGTTTGCCCGCCCCACGGCGAGACCGCCGCAGATGGACGAAATGGACGAGCCTCCGCGCCGCGAGCAGCGTTTTGAAGAGCCGCCGCAGAAGAAGAAAGGCCTCTTTTCCAGATTGCTCGAAGCGGAAGACGACGAAGACGAAGACGAAGACGACGTCTGGGACGAGCCCGTACAGAAAGCGCCGAAGCAGAAGAAGCAGCGCAAGCGCCTGATCGAGTTCATCGAAGAGGGCGACGACGAGGACGACGAGGATTTCTAAATGAAACAAAACGAGCCGCAGGTACCGCCTCCGGCTCGTTTTCTGTCCGCTTTTTCAGGCGGGGATATTATAATCAAACAGGATAGATGACATGAAGAAAAAAATCGGCCTCGCGCTCGGCGCGGGGAGTTCGAAGGGGTTCGCGCATATCGGCGTGCTTCAGGTTCTGGAAGAAGCGGGCGTTGCCGTAGACATGGTTTCCGGCTGCAGCATGGGCGCGATCATCGGCGGCATCTACTGCGCGGGCACGGATCTGTATCTGCTGGAGCGGTTTATCAAATCGATCCAGCTGTACGACTATCTCGACGTCAACCTTCCGTTGACGAGCGGCCTGCTCAAGGGCGAACGAATGCAGGATCTTGTGCAGACGCTGACGCACAATATGACGTTTGAACAGGCGAAGATTCCGTTCTGCTGCGTCGCCGTAGACGCGGAAACCGGAAAGCTGGACGTGCTGGAGAGTGGGCCGATGCACGAGAGCATCCGCGCGAGCATGTCGATCCCCGCGTTCTTCGAACCCGTGCAGCTCAACGGAAAAACGTATATCGACGGCGGCGTGCTGGAGCGCGTACCCTGCAAAACGCTGCGCGACCACGGGATGGACGTCGTCATCGGCGTGGACGTCGGGTACCACGGCGACTTCAAAGACGTCTCGGATATGGGGCCGTACCAGCTCATGAACCACACGATCAACATCATGCAGTGGGAGCTGACGAAGTACCGCCGCGAGGAGGCGGACATCATGCTAGAACCGGAGGTGCTGTTCGTGCACGGCCGTTTCCAGGTCGATCAGGCCGGCGCGACGATAGAGGAAGGGCGGCGCGCTGCGGCGGCGGCGCTTCCGGCGATTAAAAGACGGATCGCGTCGCTCGAAAATGTATGAATCATGTTATAATCTGCATAAAATTAGCACGCGGACTATCAAAACCGATACGTCCGCGTTATTTTATAACATTTTGATAGATCAGCGAACCAACTGATATTATGATAGCTTTTTTCATCAGAGAATGACCGGCCCGCTCAGGTCGCGCTTGATTTCCTGCGAAGAAACGTAGCTGAGGATATCCGTGCTCAGCATATCGGTCTCCACATTCTGCCGTACGAACGGGGGGCATTGTTCGATATCGCTGTTGCGGAGGATGAGGGGCGCGGTTTTATTCTTCCCGATTTCGCTGATCAGCGGCCGCGCCTTTTTTAAGAATCCAAGCACTTTCAGATAGGACCCCTCGCGGCTGAGCACGGTTTTTTTCATCTGCTCGTTTGTGATGCCGAGAAGCGCGCTTGCGGCGATGCGCCTGCAGCGAGCGAGCGTATATCGCTTCGTTTTGATCAGATCGTAAAACTCCGCGAGCGTTCGCGCTTGCCTTACGGAGCGGTAGAGGACGTTTTCAAACCCTTCTCCGACGTCCGGCAGATCCGCGAGCTGCGCTGCGGACAGGCGGCGTATCGCATACAGCATGACGTCGCTGAGCGCCTCCTGCGGTATGATGAACTGCTCGTCATAGAGAAGCGGGCCGCCGACGAAGTTCGGCATGGTGCTCAATATATCGCGCCGGCCCTCGACGAGCGCTTTGCGGATCGCCGTAGCGCTCGCGAATTCTCCCGCCATTTCTTCGCTGTGGTAGCCGGTTCCGACGCGTTCGATTGGGAGCGGTTCTATCATGTCGGCATACTGGCGGATGGCGTTGAGATATTCTACGGCGAGTATATTGTTCGGCTGCGCGATGGCGTTGAGCATGTTCTTCGGTACGCCGTATTCCGACAGCGCGTCGAAGCGCGCGCGCGGGTAGCTTTTGCCGAGGGCGAGATGCTTTTTGATCGCCTCTTGCAGCGCGGGCGGCTCGGAGGTGATGATGTCGGATATCTGATACAGCGTCTGTAAGTCCGGCGATTCGCAGCCGAAAGCCAGATCGGTTACTACGCCCGTGCCGGAGAGCGTGCGGACGCCGCCCGCTGCAAAACGTTCGGCCGGAGAAACGGCGTATAGACTCGGCAGCTCGAGAACCAGATCCGCTCCGGCGCGGAGCGCCCAGGCCGCGCGGGAAAACTTATCCGTGCACGCCGCTTCGCCGCGCTGCACAAAATTGCCGGACATCACGACGATGCAATAATCGGCATTCGATTTTTGACGCGCCTGTTCGAGATGATAGACGTGTCCGTTATGCAGGGGATTGTATTCCGCGATGATCCCGACGACGCGCATGAAATTTCTCCACCGATCACAGATTTTTTGGTATCACAAGTATACCATTTTGGGAATGCTTGTGGTATACTCTACCAGTTGAGATAAAAATGTAACAAATCTGGTAGAAACGAACATTCCATGTTCGATTTTGCAATCATATCGATTCAATTCAATTTCGGATGGAGGCGCAAACAATCTCATGGCTTTGATGGACTCGATCAAGCTCAAGGCAAAGATGCAGAAAAAGAGGATTCTTTTACCCGAAGGGTCCGAGGACCGCACCGTACAAGCGGTCGCATTGATTAAGGAAGAAGGACTCGCCGACGTAACGCTGCTCGGGAACACGGATGAAATTCTGGCAACAGCGCAGAAATTCAACGTATCACTCGACGGCGTTACTCTTGTTAATCCGGAAAAAGACGCGGACTTCTCTTCCTATGTGGACGCATATTACGAAATGCGCAAAGAAAAAGGCGTAACGCCGGAATCCGCCGCCAAGATGATGAAGGACACGAAGTTCTATGCGGCGATGATGATATTGAAAGGCCGCGGAGACGGCATGGTCGCCGGCGCGATCAGCACAACGGGCGACACGCTGCGCCCGGGGCTGCAGATCATCAAGATGGCGAAGGGTATCTCGGTCGTTTCCAGCTGCTTTATCATGGAGATACCGGACAGATCGTTCGGGGACGACGGACTGATGGTGTTTGCGGACTGCGCGGTCAACCCCAACCCCAACGCGGAGCAGCTCGCCGCCATCGCGGTATCATCCGCCCAGTCCGCCAAAAGTCTCTGCGGCATGGAGTCGAGGGTAGCGATGCTCTCCTTCTCGACGAAGGGCAGCGCCAAACACGAACTCGTCGACAAAGTCGTGGAAGCGACGCGCATACTGCATGAGATTGCCCCCGAACTCAATGCGGACGGCGAACTGCAGGCGGACGCGGCGCTGGTCGCCAAAGTCGGCCAGCTCAAATGCCCCGGCAGCTCCGTCGCGGGCATGGCGAACGTGTTGATATTCCCCGACCTGCAGGCGGGCAACATCGGTTACAAGCTCGTGCAGCGTCTTGCCGGCGCGCAGGCGATCGGCCCGATCTGCCAGGGGTTCAAATATCCGATCAACGACCTTTCACGCGGGTGCAGCGTGGAAGATATCGTTTCGGTCGTCTCAATCACCGCCGTACAGGCGCAGAATCAATAAGGAGTTCTATCGATCATGACGTATATTCTAGTCATCAATGCAGGCAGCTCTTCGCTGAAGTACCAGCTCATCGATATCGATGAGGAAAAAGTCATCGCAAAGGGAATTTGCGAGCGAATCGGCATCGCAAAGTCCGTTTTGAAATATCAGCCCGAAAACGGTGAAAAATTCGAAAAGGAAAGCCCGATGAAGACGCACGAGGACGCCGTCAAACTCGTTCTCGACGTGCTGACGGATCAAAAGATCGGCGTCATCGAAGACATGAGTTGTATCCAGGCCGTAGGGCACCGCGTAGTACACGGCGGGGAGGAATACTCCACCCCCGTACTCATAGACGATCAGGTGCTGAACGCCATTGAGGAATGCATTCCGCTCGGGCCGATGCACAATCCCGCGAACCTGATGGGGATAAGCGGCTGTATGGCCGCCATGCCCGGCGTGCCGATGGTCGCCGTGTTCGACACCGCCTGGGGTCAGACATTGCCGAAGGAAGCATATATCTACGCCCTTCCTTATGAAGCATATACAGAGCATAAGGTGCGCCGTTACGGGTTCCACGGCACTTCGCACCGCTACGTCTCCGGACAGGCGATCAAAAAGCTGGTCAAGCTCGGCATGAAGAAGGAAGACACCCGCGTGATCACCTGCCACTTGGGCAACGGTTCTAGCCTCTCCGCCGTCAAAGGCGGCAAGTGCATCGACACATCGATGGGGCTGACGCCGCTTGAGGGCGTGCCGATGGGCACGCGCAGCGGCAGCATCGATCCGGCGATCCTTCCGTACCTCATGGGAAAAACCGGTATGAGTATGCAGGAGATCGATACCTACCTGAACAAAAAGAGCGGTGTTCTGGGATTATCGGGCATCAGCAGCGACTTTAGAGACCTGAAAGTCGCCGCCGACCAGGGCAACGAGCGCGCGGCTCTGGCACGCAAGATGTTCTGTTATAAAGTCCGGCAGTATATCGGCGCGTACGCCGCAACACTCGGCGGCGTGGACGCCATCGTTATGACGGCGGGTATCGTTGAAAACGATCCTTTCATCCGCGAGGGCATCCTCCAGGGGCTTGAATTCCTCGGCATGGATATGGATTGGGAATTTAACATGACCTGCCCGCGAGCGACGGATCTGGAGATCACGAAGCCCACGAGCAAGGTGCATGTTTACGTGATTCCAACCGACGAAGAGATGACGATCGCACGCGATACCGCTGAACTTGCGCTGTAAGTACGGATCGTGTATAATTCCATAGAGCGATAACGTTTCGGAGGATTTTTCAGCATGAAACATATGCAGACCATCCAGAAGCCCAGCATTAAAACGGGCAAAAACACCGCGTGCGGCGAATGCCAGGCGAGCTGCCAGTCGGCGTGCAAAACGTCCTGCACGGTCGCCAATCAGAAGTGCGCGAAGGAAGAAAAGTAATCATTGGCTATCTAAGATCAGCCGATCCGCAAAGAAAGGCCTGCTCGGCCTTTCTTTGTCTGTTGAATGAACTATTTACATCGATATCATGTGCTGATTGTACATAAGGAGCGAGAGTTGATCCATTCATTTCGTTTTCAAAATCATAATATTTTACTGGACGTCGAGAGCGGCGCTATCCATGATCTGGACGGCGACGCGTTTGCCGTCGTACAGGCGATCGAACGCGGGGAAGACCCGTTTTCTGCGGATGTAAACGAGTCCACGGTACGGGAAATTCTCAGCGATCTGGACGAGCTGAAAAAAGACGGCGCGTACGGTACCGAGACACAGGAAGCGCCGGCTGTTGCCGGCGGGAGCGCGATCAAATCCATGTGCCTGCACGTCGCGCACGACTGTAACCTTCGGTGCCGCTATTGCTTCGCGGCGACGGGCGATTTCGGCGGCGCGCGCATGCTCATGCCGCTGGAAACGGGGAAACGCGCGCTCGACTTTCTGATGGAGCGCAGCCAAAGAAGGCGACATCTGGAGGTGGACCTCTTCGGCGGGGAACCGCTCATGAACTGGGAGGTCTGTAAAGGGATCGTCACGTACGGCCGCGAACTGGAAAAAAAGCATCAAAAATCGATCGATTTTACGATTACGACGAATTGCGTTGCACTCGACGACGAAAAGATCGAATTTATCAACCGGGAAATGCACAATGTCGTGATCAGCCTGGACGGACGAAAAGAAATTCACGACGCGCTTCGCCCGACCGTGAACGGCAAAGGTTCGTTCGATATCATTTTGAGCAACGCAAAAAAGCTGGTCGCCGGGCGCGGGGATAAGGAATACTACATACGCGGCACGTTCACGCGCGAAAACCTCGATTTTCTGGAGGACGTCAAAGCGCTGACGGGCTTTGGATTCGATCAGATTTCCATCGAACCCGCCGTGCTTCCGAAAGACAGCCCATACAGCCTGCTGCCCGAGCATCTTTCGCGTATCGACGAGGAGTACGATGCGCTCGCCGAATACTACATCAAGTCGCGCAAGAATTCAGATACGTGGTTCAATTTTTTTCACTTTATGTTCGATCCGGAGGGCGGGCCGTGCCTGCGCAAGCGCATCAACGGCTGCGGCGCGGGTACCGAGTATGTCGCCGTTACGCCGGAAGGGGACATCTATCCGTGCCATCAGTTTGTTGGCATGCAGGAATGGAAACTCGGCAGTCTCGATCATTCCGACCTGAACGAAGAGATGCAGTCTTCGTTTCTCGGCTGCAACGTCTGCACGAAGGAAACATGCAAAAATTGCTGGGCCAAATATTACTGCAGCGGCGGGTGTATGGCCAACGCGGTGCTCTACGGCGGCGCGCTCGACCATCCGCATGAAATCAGCTGCGCGCTGATGAAAAAGCGCGCCGAGTGCGCCATCGGCGTCTATGTGAGCGAACGATGAACAACCGAATGACCGCGCGGGAGCCGGCCGTCTGCGATCCGGCGCTCGTTGAGAAAATCACAGAAGAACTCGTATGCTCCGCGTTAACGGCGCGGGCGCTGATACGACGCGGCGTTTCTTCCGCGGAGGAAGCGCGGCGGTTCATTGAACCGGACGAAAGCGCTCTGTTTGATCCGCAGTTGCTGCCGGACATGGAGAAGGCGGTCGCGCGGGTGCGAACCGCGATTGAATCGAAGGAAAAAATCTGCGTTTTCGGCGATTACGACGCGGACGGCGTTTGTTCCACCGCAATGCTGGTAAACCGTTTTCGAGCGATGGGCGCAGATGTGGAATATCATATCCCGCACCGCCAGACGGAAGGCTACGGCATGACCGAAAGCGCCGTACGGTCGCTGAAAGAGTTGGGCGTCGGTCTCATCGTTACGGTAGACAACGGCATTACCGCCTATGATGAAGTTGCGCTTTGCGGCGCACTAGGCATCGACGTCGTGGTAACGGACCATCACAGCGTGGGAAGCGCGGTTCCGGACTGCGCTGCGGTCGTCGCCGCGTCGAGAAAGGATTCGTCCTATCCGAACCGGTACCTGTGCGGCGCGGGCGTCGCGCTCAAGTTGATTCAGGCGGTTTGCGGTGAATTTTCCAACGAAGAACTTGCCCTGGCGGCTGTCGCGACCGTTGCGGACGTCGTTCCGCTCACGGAGGAGAACCGGGCGATCGTCTCGTTGGGCTTGCGACATATCAAATCGATTCCCGGAATTACCGCCCTTCTGCGCGCAGCCGGTTATCAACAGCGAGAACCGGACGAGACGACGATATCGTTCGTCATCGCGCCGAGGCTGAACGCGGCGGGCCGTATGCATACCGCCATGGATGCGGTTAAACTTCTGCTAGGAGACGATGAAACCGCCGCGGAAGAGACGGCGGACGCGCTGAACGGTTATAATCAGGAAAGGCGCGACACGGAAAACGAAATATTGGAGGATGCTGAGCATCAGATTGCGGATCTGGAAAAGATAGGCCGCGTCGTCATCCTCAAAAACGAAAACTGGAACGCCGGCGTGACCGGCATCGTCGCTTCACGCCTTTGCGACAAGCTTCATCTGCCGGTTATCCTGTTTGCGGGGCAAAACGGCATGCTGACCGGATCGGGCAGGAGCATCGAAGGCGTGGATCTGTTTGAAAACCTGACCGTATTTTCGCACCTGTTCGTGCGTTACGGCGGGCACGCGCGCGCTGCGGGCGTAACGATTGAAAAGGATAAATACGAATCCTTCAAAGAGTCGTTTACTGCGCACATCGAAGCTAATTATAACGCGGAAGATTTTTATCCGGAGTTTCAATATGACGAAACCGCAGGCTTAAGCGAACTGACGGTACAGCGGGTGAAGGAACTTCGCCGGCTCGCACCGTTCGGAGAAGGCAACCCGGAACCGGTTTACCGGTTCAACTGCGTGCGCTTTTCATCGCTTCGAACCATCGGAAAAGACGACCGGCATTTTTGCGCGAGCGCCGTGCAGAAGGACAGGGTGATGCGCGTCGTCGCGTTTGGAAAGAGCGAGCTTTTGGAAGCGCTCGCCACGGCGGAGGACTGGGATCTGCTCGCGCGGCCCGCGATCAACGCGTATCGCGGAAGCGAGAGCGTGGAGCTATTTTGGATCTGCGCGAACGCTTCGGAAGAAAAAGTTGCGTTTTTTAATGCTTTTTTCGCGCAGAAATTGTATAATGAAGACTGTTCTGAAGACGAAATTGAAAAATGGCTTGCCGGTTACGGCGGGAACCTTTTATTCAAACTCGACGACGCTTCGATGAGAAAGCACTACAGAACGCTGCTATCTGCGATCGATGAAAACGAGGGAGACCTCGTAAAATTGATCCGGATACTGAAAAGCGGGCAATTGCTCGCGCTCTGCGTGTTTACGCAGCTTTCGTTCTTTTCCTGCGACGAAAAGACGAATCGCCTGCGCCGGCAGATCGGATGCACGACGCGACCGCTCGAAGAAAGTTCGCTCTATCGAATTGCAACAAAAACACTGGAGGCGTGAACATGGACCTGAAAGAAAAAATTCGCAACATTCCGGACTTCCCGGTCAAGGGCGTATTATTCCGCGACATCACCACGCTGCTCAAGGATAAAGAGGGATACCACGCGCTGGTCGAAACCATCGCGGGCTCTCTGCGCGACCGGCAGGTCGACCTTGTCATCGGCCCGGAGGCGCGCGGCTTCGTCATCGGCGCGGCGCTTGCCTACGCGCTGAAGGCCGGGTTCATCCTTGCGCGCAAACCCGGCAAGCTTCCGTGCGAAACCATGCGCTACGAGTACGGACTGGAATATGGCACGGACGTGCTGGAAATTCACAAAGACGCGATTCAGCCGGGTCAGAAGGTGGTCATCGTGGACGATCTGCTCGCGACCGGCGGCACCGCGCTGGCTACCATCAAGCTGGTCGAGCAGGTCGGCGGCGAAGTGGTCGGCGTGCGCTTTGCAATAGAACTCGCCTCGGAATTTGACGGACGCGGCCTGCTGAAAGGCTACGACGTACAATCCGTCATGCGCTATTGATTTCAAATCGAGGACGGAAACGATCAACGGTACGCCGTTGATTTTTTCTACCCGAAGAAAACAGTTGTTCACAAAACTGCAAATAGACGCGTTGATGAAAAGACAGATTGAGAAATATTATAAAATATCAGTCTGTATGGTTGACGGAAAACAGCGAAGGCGGTATTCTATGCCTACCCCGTAACGATCGGGACGAATCAGCCGGCATACGCAAACGCGGCGAAAGGATGTGTGCGTATGGAGATGAAAGAACTCGTAGCGGAGTTTGCAAAGCGGTATTCCGAGGAACAGGCGGAGCTGTTTTCACGCGCCGTCGATTTTTCGTACCAAACGCACGCTAACCAGCTGCGCGAATCCGGCGAACCATACATCGTACATCCGCTTGAGGTTGCTCGAATCGTCATGGATATGGGCATGGATGCGGAAAGCGTGATCGCCGCCGTGCTGCACGACGTTGTGGAGGACGGGGACAACATCACCGTTGCGGACGTGGAGTCAAACTTTGGCGCGGAAGTCGCCAAACTCGTAGACGGCGTCACGAAGCTGACAAAGAGCGGCCAGCAGACGTACATCATGAAGAGGCAGGAGCAGTCCGAAAACCTCAGGAAGCTCTTTCTTGCCATCGCCGCGGATGTACGCGTGGTCATCATCAAGCTGGCGGACCGCCTGCACAACATGCGCACGCTCGCTTACTGCAACCCGTACAAGCGTATGCGTAAGGCAAAGGAGTCGCTGGAGGTCTACGCGCCGCTGGCGCACCGCTTCGGCATGGGCGCCATCAAGGGCGAGATGGAAGACCTTTCTTTCATGTACCTCATGCCGGAGGAATACGCGGACATCAGCCGCCAGTTTCGAGAAAAGCAGGCGGAGCGGCAGGAGACGCTGGATAACGCGATGCGCGTCATAGAGGAAGAACTGACCGCCGCCGGTATCGACGCGCTCATCAGCGGGCGGCCAAAGCACCTTTACAGCGTTTACCGAAAGATGCAGCGGCAAAACTCCAGTATCAACGAAGTTTACGATCTGATCGCAATCCGTGTGATCGTAGAAACCGTCAACGACTGCTACGCGGCGCTCGGCGTGATCCACGCAAACTGGAAACCGCTTCCCGGACGGTTTAAGGATTATATCGCAACGCCAAAGCCAAACATGTACCGCTCGCTGCATACGACGTTGATCGCGCCGAGCGGGATTCCGTTCGAGGTGCAGATCCGCACCAAGGACATGCATAAAACGGCGGAGTTCGGCATCGCCGCGCACTGGATGTATAAAGAGGGGCGCAGCGTACAGAACCTGCTGGACCGTAAGACGAGCTGGCTTCGCCAGGTGATCGAAGCGAAGGACACCACCGAGGACAGCAAGGAATTCGTCGACAGCATCATGAAGGATTTCCTCGGCGAGTACGTCTTCGTACTCACGCCAAAGGGCGAGATCATCGACCTGCCGCGCGGATCCACGCCGCTTGATTTTGCGTACCGCATCCATACGAACATCGGTCATCATACGCAGGGGGCGAAGGTGAACGGCTCGCTCACGCGGCTTGATTATAAACTCAAAACGAACGATATCGTGGAGATCGTTACCTCGAACAGCCAGCCGGGGCCGAGCCTCGACTGGCTTAAGATCGTTAAGACGCAGGCCGCGCGCAATAAGATCCGGCAATGGTTTAAAAAAGAAAACCGCGAAGGCAACATCATACGCGGGCGGGAGATGCTGGAGGATGCGGCGAAGCGCCAGAACCTCGTCATCAGCGACCTGACCAAGCCGGAATTTGTCAATCCCTTGATCAAGCGGCTCAACATCAACAGCCTGGACGATATCTACGCTTCAATCGGCTTTGGCGGCATGTCCGCCAGCCAGGTGCTGCATAAGCTTTCCGAGCTGAAGAAGAAGGACGACAAGGCGGCGGAGATCGCCGAGAAAATTAAGCGCGGGGATTCGGAAGAAGCCGTTAAGGCGCAGGTACCGGTCAACGGCATCATCGTCAAGGGCGACCCCGGTATGGCGGTGCGCTTCGGCAACTGCTGCAACCCGCTGCCGGGCGACCCCATTATCGGATACATCACGCGCGGGCGCGGCGTATCCGTTCATCGCGCCAACTGTCCTAACGTAACGAATCTGCGCTCCGACCTCGACCGCATCATCGAAGTCGAGTGGGCGATCAACACCAAGAGCGCGTTTAACGCGTCGCTGCAGATCGAGGGCGTCAATAAACCCGGCACGCTTTCCGCCATCTCCGCGCAGATATCCAGCCTCAACGTCAGCATTCAGTCGATCAGCGGCAGGCCGATGCCCGACGACAGGTACGTTATTGAAATGACGTTCGAGGTCGCCAATACGGAACAGCTGAACGTCATCATACGGAATTTGAAAAAACTCAAATGCGTCAACGATATTTACCGAATGAACAGATAGGGAAACAGGGAACCCGGAATGAGAGCAGTCGTACAGCGTACAACCGAAGCCTCGGTCATCGTCGAAGGAACGATCACAGGCGAGATCAAAGAAGGTCTCGTCGTATTTTTGGGAATCGAGCAAGGCGACACACAAGCGGATATGACATATATCTGCGACAAGGTCGTCGGTCTTCGCGTGTTCGACGACGAAGACGAGATTCCAAACCGGTCGGTTGAGGATATCGGAGGAAGCGTTCTTCTCGTGTCGCAGTTTACGCTCTGCGCAGACGCGAGAAAGGGCCGACGCCCGAGTTATATAAAAGCCGCGCGGCCGGAATTGGCTATTCCGCTCTACGAAGCGGCGATTCAACGCATCGGCCGCAGCGTGCCGGTGCAGAGCGGCGTATTTCAGGCGAATATGAAGGTGCGGCTCGTCAACGACGGCCCGCATACGATTTTATTGGATTCCAGGAGGTTATTCTGATGTTTTTTCAGGCGATTGAGAGCGGCGCGCTCGACGAACACATCTATCTGCTCGGCGCCGACGGTTCCGGCAAAGCCGTCGTGATCGACCCAGGCCAGCCGAAACCCACCCTCAACGCGCTGGAGCGCGCCGGGAGATCCTGCGCCGCGGTACTGCTCACCCACGGGCACTTCGACCATATCGGCGGCGTGCGCGCGCTTGTAGAAACATACGGCGCGAAGCTGTACATTCACGAGGCGGACGCGGATATGCTAAAAAGCAACCGTAAAAGCCTCGCCGTGCTGACGGGCGGTCTGAACAATCCGATTGAACCGGACGTGTTGCTGCACGGCGGAGAGACGCTTCAGCTGGCGGGGTTGTCCATCGACGTGATCCATACGCCCGGGCATACCAAGGGCGGCGTTTGCTACGCGCTGAAGAACGAACGCAAGCTGTTTGTCGGCGATACGCTCTTCATGGAAGGCGCGGGCAGGACGGATTTTCCCGGAGGCAGCGAAAAGGAACTCTATCACTCCATCGCGGACAAGCTCTTCACGCTCGAAGGCGATTTTGACGTGTACTGCGGGCACGAAGAGGACACCACGCTGGAGCATGAGCGCAGGCACAACCCGTTTGTCAAGGCGGGCATTAGGTGCGGATGGTAAAAAATAGATGATCGCGATCTTTACGAACAGAACGGAATACAGAAACGATATAGCCGAAGAAATTCGGCTGTTTCTTGGCATGGAACAGATCGTTCTGCTCGAGGAGGTTGAACCGGATTTTACCGGTACCGTATTCAACGTTCAACTTGAACAGATCAAGCTAAGTTATATTGCCGTCGCACAGTCCGCAGGTATTCGGGAAAAGGCTGCATTCGACATAACTGAAAATCCTTCCGCGCTCGTGAAGAAAAAACTCGAAAAACGTGCGGTCAAGCTCGCCGGCTACCGCCTGCTCAAACGGCTGTATCCCGACGTCGCGACGCCCTGGGGTTCGCTCACAGGAATCCGTCCGACGAAACTCTACCGGGAACTTGCACGCGGGGACGGAGAAGCGTACGCTGCAAATATGTTTCTCCAAACGTTCGACGTTTCGGCTGAAAAGACGGATCTTGCCAAGCGTATCTGCGCCGTTCAGGGGCCTTATATCGCCTCTGCGCAGACGGACGAGATCGACGTATACGTCGGCGTCCCGTTCTGCAAAACCAAGTGCCTCTACTGCTCGTTTCCGAGCGAGGTGTTGGGTAAAACGAACAGGTTGGGCGACTATCTCGACGCGCTGAAACGGGATATCGCGGCGGGAGCAGTACTTGCGCGGGAGCGTGGGTTGAAGGTGCGCTCGTTTTACATGGGCGGCGGCACGCCGACGGTACTGAACGCAGCACAGCTCGAAGATCTGCTCTCGTTTATTTTGGATCAGTATCGTACATTCGGCTTGGAAGCGACCGTGGAAGCGGGCAGGCCGGACACGATCGACCGGGAAAAGCTGACGGTGCTCAAGCGGTTTGGAATCGGACGCATTTCAATCAACCCGCAGTCGATGAACGACGAAACCCTGCGGCGCGTCGGCAGAACGCACACGGCGGAAGATATCGTGCGCGTCTATGAAATCGCGCGTGAGCTCGGGTTCGACTCGATCAATATGGATCTTATCGCGGGTCTGCCGGGCGAGACGCATGAGGACATGCGGCGCAGCTGCGGCGAAATAGAGAAGCTTCATCCCGACAACCTGACCGTGCATTCGCTGGCGATCAAGCGTTCCTCCAACCTGAAGAAAGAATTGGAGGAGCACGCGTTGTCAGGCGCGGCGGACGCGGAGCGCATGATCGAAACCGGCGAAAAATGCGCGCGCCATATGGGGATGCGCGCGTATTATATGTATCGTCAGAAATACATGAGCGGCAACCTTGAAAACGTAGGCTACGCGTTGCCGGGAAAGGAATGCGTCTACAACATCGACATGATGGAGGAGACGGCGAGCATACTTGCACACGGCGCGGGTACGATGACAAAGCGCGTATTCGGCGGCGAAAACCGCATCGAACGGCTGCCAAGCCCGAAGGACATCGACACCTACCTTCATAAACTGCCTCGTCTGATCGAAGAAAAAACGCGATTCTTTTCGTAATATCGGAATATTTTCAGCTTCAAACGATTGACAGCAAAGTAACGCGCCGTTATAATGTGTTGAAACAGGTTGAGACCGGGAGAGTAGTCCGAACGGATTCGCCGAAGAGAACGGAACGGCTGGTGAAAGTTCCGTATACGAACCTCGGACGAACGGCACCCGCGAACCGCGCGGCCCAACGGCGGACATTCCGCTAAAAGCAGCGACGTAGCGCCGGCGTTAACGGCAATTGAGCGGAACAGGCGCGCCGAAATGGTCTGCTTGTTCAATCAGGGTGGCACCGCGGGTTTCCCGTCCCTAGAGGATCGGAACCTGCTTTTTTTATACCGCTTTACTGGTATAATGGAGGCATCAAAGAGTTGGAGGTCGGTTATGGCAGCGTTTAAAGCCCCGAAGGGCACAAAGGACGTGCTTCCGGAACAAAGCTATCAGTGGCAATTTCTGGAGGCGCGTATCCGGGAGATCGTAAAAAAATACGGGTTTCTGGAAGCGCGCACGCCTGTCATCGAACATACGGAATTGTTCCTGCGCGGCGTCGGCGAAACGACCGATATCGTGCAAAAGGAGATGTACACTTTTCTAGACAAGGGTGAACGCTCAATCACGCTTAAACCCGAGGGAACAGCCGGTATCGTACGCATGTTCGTGGAAAACAACCTCTTTGCCGACGCGCAGCCGACGAAGATGTACTACCTCTACAGCCCGACGTTTCGATACGAGCGCCCGCAAGCCGGCAGGCTAAGGGAACACCACCAGTTCGGCGTTGAGTTTTTCGGATCTTCCAAACCGACCGCCGACGCGGAGTGCATTGCGGTCGCTTCGGAGCTTTTAACAAGCCTCGGCTGCGACGGGCTGACGGTACGGCTCAACAGCATCGGCTGCCCTGCTTGCCGCCCGCATTATCACGAGGCGCTCAAAGCGTACCTGCGGGAACATTACGACGGACTATGCGAAACCTGCAAGGTGCGCCTGGAGACGAATCCGCTGCGCGTACTCGACTGCAAAGTGCCGTCATGTCAGGAAATCGCAAACGGCGCGCCGGCCATCGGAGACCATCTCTGCGGCGAATGCCGCGAGCATCAGGCGGCTTTGCTTGAGTTGCTCGACGGTATGGGAATACGATACGAAATCGATCCGCGGCTCGTGCGCGGGCTGGACTATTACACCAAGACGGTGTTTGAGATCACCTCGGAGAACATCGGTTCGCAGAGCGCGGTCTGCGGCGGCGGCCGGTACGACGGCCTCGTCGAGGAGATCGGCGGCCCGCATACGCCGGGCGTCGGGTTCGGCCTTGGCATGGAGCGGCTGCTGCTCGTTCTGGAAAACACCGGCATGCAAATCGAAAAGCCCGTGCGCTACGATCTCTACATCGTGTCCATGGGACAAGAAGCGGAAAAACGGGCGTTTTTGCTAGCGAGCGAACTTCGAAAAAGCGGCGCGAAAGTAGAAATCGATCACGTCGGTCGAAGCGTCAAGGCGCAGATGAAGTACGCAGATAAAATCGGCGCGCGGCATGTGCTCGTGCTCGGTGGGGATGAGCTGGCAAACGGCGAAGCAAAGATCAAGCGTATGAGCGACGGAACAGAAACCAACACCGCGTTAAACGCGGAACATATACTAAAAAACATCGTTTGAGGAGCGAAATCATATGAGCGAACTATTGGGCGGCTGGAAACGCACAAATTACTGCGCGAATTTCACCACGGCCGACGCGGGAAAACAAGTTACCCTGATGGGTTGGGCGAACGTGCGCCGCGATCTTGGCGCGCTGGTATTCGTGCAGCTCAGAGACCGTACCGGGTTGATGCAGGTCGTATTCAACAGCGACACGCTCAGCGCGGATGACTTCGCGCGCGCCTGCACGATCCGCAGTGAATTCGTGCTGGCCGTACGCGGCGAGCTCGTGCTGCGCACCGGCGACATGGTCAATAAAAACATGGAAACCGGCGAGCTGGAAGTGCTCGTCAGCGAGTTTAAAATACTCAGCGAAAGCGAGACGACGCCGTTTGAGGTTACGGGAATCTGCAAGGCCAACGAGCTGCTGCGGCTGAAGTACCGCTATCTCGACCTGCGGCGGCCCGAGATGCAGAAAAACCTCATCATGCGGCACAAGATCGCTTTTGTCGCGCGCGAATACTTCGATGAGCAGCATTTTCTCGAAATCGAAACGCCGATTTTGACAAAGAGCACGCCGGAGGGCGCGCGCGATTACCTCGTGCCGAGCCGTGTGCATCCGGGTAAGTTCTACGCGCTGCCGCAGAGCCCGCAGTTGTTTAAACAGTTGCTCATGCTCGCGGGGTACGATCGTTATTTCCAGATCGCGCGCTGTTTCCGGGACGAAGACCTCCGCGCGGACCGCCAGCCGGACTTCACGCAGATCGACCTTGAGATGTCGTTTGTGGAAGAAGAGGACGTTTTAAACGTAAACGAGGGGTTTTTAAAGAGACTCTTCAAGGAAACGCTGAACGTGGATATACAGTTGCCGCTGCCGCGCCTGAAGTACGAGGAGGCGATGGCGCGCTATGGCTCCGACAAGCCGGACACGCGCTTTGGGCTGGAGCTGACCGACCTGACCGCCGTTTTCAAAAACAGCAAGTTTGCCGTGTTTCAAAACGCCATCGCCGCGGGCGGCAGCATCCGCGCCGTCAACGCCAAAGGCGCGAGCGCGTCGTTTTCGCGCAAGGAGCTGGACGCGCTTGGCGAATTCGTCAAAACCTACCGCGCCAAGGGCCTGACATGGATGAACGACAAGGCCGAAGGGCTCGCTTCGCCCGTTTTGAAATTCCTGACAGAAGACGAGATCGCCGCCGTGCGCAAAGCTGCCGGCTTTGAACAGGGCGACGTACTGTTCATCGTTGCGGACGTGGACAAGACCGTGTTTGCTTCGCTCGGCGCGCTGCGCCTCAAGCTCGCGGAAAAACTCGACCTGATACCAGAGGGAAAATTCAACCTGCTCTGGGTCACAGGATTCCCGCTGCTGGAGTGGAGCGAGGAGGAGCAGCGCTACAGCGCCATGCACCACCCGTTCACAAGCCCGATGGACGAAGACCTAAACAAGCTTGAGACCGACCCCGGCAGCGTGCGTGCCAAAGCGTACGACATCGTGCTCAACGGCGTGGAGATCGGCGGCGGCTCCATCCGTATCCATTCGCAGGAACTGCAAAAGAGGATGTTCCGTGCGCTCGGATTTACGGACGAGCAGGCGCAGTACCGCTTCGGCTTTTTGATGGACGCGTTCCGTTACGGCCCGCCGCCGCACGGCGGAATCGCCTATGGCCTCGACCGGCTCGCCATGCTCATCACGGGCTCGTCGAGCATACGCGACGTCATCGCGTTCCCAAAAGTGCAGAACGCGTCCTGCCCGATGACCGGCGCGCCGGACTTTGTGGACGACAAACAGCTGACGGAACTCAACATCGCCTGCACCAAGGCGGAGGAGTAATATCATGGAAGGCAAGAGCGCGCATATCGGCGTCGTATCCGCCGTCGAGGGAGAAACCGCAAAGGTGCGTTTTCAGCGCGGCTCGGCTTGCGCGCGCTGCGGCGCGTGTCTGACGGTAGGCGAGAGCGAGATGGAGATTTCGCTGCCGAATTCTCTCGGCGCGAAAGTCGGCGACCGCGTTACGGTCGACCTTTCCCCGAAACGAATCGTGCAGGCCAGCCTGCTCGCCTACGCGGTGCCGCTCGCGCTGCTCATCGGCGGCGTGCTGCTCGGCAGCCGCATATCGGACTGGGCTGGGCTCGCGCTCGGCGCGGGCGCTTGCGCGGTTTCCTACCTGATCCTGCGGCTCGTCGAAAAGCGCATCAGGCGGAAGAAAAACTTCCAGCCGCGTATGGAGCGCATTGTTGAGGAATGGGAAGAGTGCTGACGCTGTAAAGCACGGATCAATCTGAATCGGCTTATGCCCCGTATTTCATGCGAGGCGCATATTGCGGAAATAAAACGAACAGGAATACGAGACAAATGAATTGGTTAGAGTCACACGAATTCGTAGCGCAGACGGACCCCGATATCTGGGAGGCAATATCGCTCGAAGTCGGCCGCCAGCGCGACCACATCGAACTCATCGCCTCGGAAAACTTCGTTTCCCGCGCGGTGCTCGCAGCAATGGGGAGCCCGCTGACCAACAAATACGCCGAAGGTTATCCTGGCAAGCGGTATTACGGCGGCTGCGAATACGTGGATATGGTCGAAACCATCGCCATCGAGCGCGCGAAAGCGCTGTTCAACGCGGAGCACGCCAACGTGCAGCCCCACGCGGGCGCGCAGGCGAACCTCGCCGTTTATCAGGCGCTGCTGCAGCCGGGGGACACCATCCTCGCCATGAACCTCAACCACGGCGGGCACTTAACCCACGGGCATAAAGTAAACGAAAGCGGAAAGCTATATCATTTCGTGCAGTACGGCGTACGCGAGGACACGGGATATATCGACTACGACGAGATGGAACGCCTCGCGCACGAGCACAGCCCCAAGCTGATCGTAGCAGGGGCGAGCGCGTACTCTCGCGTCATCGACTTCGAGCGCTTCGGCAAGGTTGCAAAAGACGTCGGCGCGTATTTCATGGTGGATATGGCGCACATCGCAGGACTGATATCGGCGGGCGAGCACCCCAGCCCGTTTCCGCATGCGGACGTGGCGACGTCCACCACGCACAAGACCCTGCGCGGCGCGCGCGGCGGGCTGATTCTGTGCAAGCAGGAGATCGCCGCGAAGATCGACAAGGCGGTGTTCCCGGGCATGCAGGGCGGGCCGCTCATGCACGTCATCGCCGCCAAGGCCGTTTGTTTCCACGAGGCGATGCAGCCGGAGTTTAAGGCGTATCAGCGCCAAATCGTGCTCAACGCCGCCGAACTCAGCAAGACATTGCAGGAAAACGGGCTCAAGATTCTCTCCGGCGGCACGGACAACCACATGATGCTCGTGGATTTACGGGAGTTGGATATCACGGGACTGCGGGTGCAAAACCTGCTTGACGCGGCGAACATTACGGCGAATAAAAACGCGATTCCGTTCGACACGCGCAACAAGGCGGAGACGAGCGGCATGCGCTTCGGAACGCCGGCGGTGACCACGCGGGGGATGAAGGAAGCGGAGATGCGGCAGATCGGCAACATGATCACGCGGATCATCAAGGAAGGTGAGACGGCGGTGCCGCAGGTCAAGGAGGAAACGCTGGCGATCTGCAAGCGGTTCCCGCTGTATGAGGATTAAGGGTTATCAAAAAGGCGCACCTGACGGTGCGCCTTTTTGTTCATTTTCCTGTAGTCTTTCTTACAACAATTAACATTCTTATAAATAAACCAGTTTGATATAACAAAAATTCAAGGAACATAGGATTTAACTTGTCGTGATGCTTGACATCTTTATTATTCAAAGAAGCATAAGCATTAATAATACCTTTGAAAATACTTGTGATTTCTTCGCTGCCGCCAACTTCCTTAATATACTTACCAACT
The DNA here is from genome assembly GCA_963675855.1 of Christensenellaceae bacterium. Taxonomy (GTDB): domain Bacteria; phylum Bacillota; class Clostridia; order Christensenellales; family CAG-138; genus UBA7703. The sequence continues at coordinate 1,809,505 of OY776633.1, read as the reverse complement.
TCAGAAATATTATTGGCGAGATTCTTTTTATTTCCAAAGAATTCATGTAAAAATTCTTCAAACGATTTGCGTAAATTATCTGCCGTATCACGAGCATAATTTTGGTCAGAATACTGTTTTAATGATCTTGTAAAAAGATCTTTGGTTATTGGATAATCTGATAACCAAGAAAAAGGTTCTCCTAGAAGTGCGTCATCAAGTTCTATAGCTCCTTCGGGAAAGATGAAAATGTCTTTATTTTTATTTAATATTTTATATTTAATGTTTGCTACAGTTAACTGTTTTTCGATAAAATCAAGCAGATGAGCCTTGAAACCCGTATTACCGGTCGAAACAGAATTAATTATAGCGATAAAGTAAGATATTAGTTGTTTAAAATTATTACATTTTGTCTTGATAACATCTATTATCCAACTCCTCGCTTCATATGTGTTTAGAGTGCCTGAGCAAAGCGTACCAGTCATTAAAAAGAAACTAGTATGCAGCGAATGCAACATGTAAACATCTTGAGAAGCTAAAAATGTGATCACATTATTTTTTACAAATATGAACTTCGATTGATCAGAAAATCCAATCCCTAACTGATCACAATATTCAATCCAATTCATAAATACTCCATTATTTATTGTTTTTTACATGTAATGTTTGTTCACACATGATCATCTTATATATAATTTTATATCTTTGCAAGCAGAAAGGATGATTTCTTTTATGAAGTTAAAAATAAAGTTAGTGCAATTAAAGGCGCACCCCGCGGTGCGCCTTTGCCTTATCCCAACAAACAGAATCTCTTCCGTTTTTACCAAACATATTCGTTGATAAACACAACTTTTCCGTCCACCATCAGCAGATCGTCCACGGTCAGCACGCACGGCAGCTCGGTCGTCACAAAATCCAGATAGATCACCGAATCTCTGTCCTTCTTCGCAATCAACTCGCCATACGCCAACGGGCCATATTCGGTCGTAACGCCTTGTCTGTATTCCTTTAGATCCGTTCCGTTTGATGAGATGATGATGTTCTTAAACGCGAGATCCCGGTTGAAGTTGTTATACGCTTCAACGCTTACCACGGAACGCAGCGTTTCGCCGGTACTCAGCTTGAATTCCCATGCGGTCAACGTGCCATGGTTGATCGTGTCCAGTATATTCACGGAACCGATGCAAGACACGGAAAGTACCTGATGGAGGCTGCCTCCGCCCGCCGGATAGAGCGACATCTCGCCGATATCCACTCTTCCGTCGAAATTAGCGATGTCGAGCGGCACGACAACCTTCAGCTTCACCTGACCGGAAGGGATCTGGTTCGTTGCGTCTTCCATTAGCGTAAGACACGCGACCGGCTGCATACAGATGGCGCCCGTCTGCCTGCCGTTTACGAAAACGTTCGGGTTCACGTAACCAGCGATATAACCGGGTTCTTCATCAAAACGATTGTTTTCGGCATAATAGTAGATGCCGTTCTGCAGCACGAGGCCGTCTATCTGCGGCCACTCGCTCTGCTGCGCCGCGTTCTGGGTATCCGTATCTGGCTCTGCCGGAGCGGGAGCCGAAGTGACGGACGGGCTGTACGTATTGACCTCGGCGGCTCTGGACTCCTGCGCCTGGTTCGGCTCGGTGCCCGTGACGGGCGGGTTGCTGGGATTGATCACAAATACGCATCCGCCGAGCATGAGCGAAAGTACGATTGAAACGAGAAGCAGTATCTTTCTTTTCACAATGTTCCCCCCTAACAGATTAAAAAGCGATTTTCATGCGACAGAAGCGCAAAAGGGACTATAACACGAATATATCACCGCTGACGCGGCATGGCAAACAATCCTGCCCGATACATGGTAACAAAACAAAAAGGCGTATGATTATGATTCTTTTTACTTAACTGAAGCGGATTAATATACATGCGTATGGGCTTTTGCGGACGGTTCTTTACGCAACGGATTTTTTGTGTATAATACTAGTAATTCTAATCAGGAGATCGTAACAGGTGGATCCGTCAAAACTCTACGTCGAATACTATGCAAAACTGCACGCCGAACGCGCGATGAAACTCTGGCCGCTGCGCCTCGATAAGAGCGAACGCCCGGATTTCATCACGAAAAAACTGGAAATCGGCATGGAGGTCACCCGCGCGGCGATCGAGGAGTGGGCGCAGCGGGAAGCGGACATGAACCGCGTCTTCGGCGACGAGATGCCGGGCGAAGCCGTGGAACAGTCTATCCTCGCGGATTGCGCGTATGATACGAACGGTAACGGCGACGTACCTTCGATCTTCGAACTCCCGCCCGACGTGAAGGAGATGCACATCGGCCGCATCATCGAGCGCATCGCGGACAAGACGAACATGCTCAAAGAGTACCGCCACTGTAGGCAAAACTGGCTCTATATCTTCAGCGAAACGACCGGCATCGACCGCAGCGACATGATGCGCGTGCAGCTGTTCGTGGACGTGCAGGAGGAGGCGTTCCGATTTGACCAGATACTCGTGAAAGTCGGGTGCGTTTTATACGTCCTCCGGCGCGGGGAAGAGCTGACCAACGTCGCGCTCAGCTCAAGGACGCTGCTGCGCATGCATTGGCAGGCAAGGCGTCTTTCGCTGCGCGAAAACAGGACGTTAAAATAGATAAAAGCGCGCAAACAAAAACGCCCCGAACAGGGGCGTTTTCCATTTGGTGGAGCTTACCGGATTCGAACCGGTGATCTCTACACTGCCAGTGTAGCGCGATAGCCAACTTCGCTAAAGCCCCGGGGCGCATGTGCTATTATAGAGGAAAGAGGCTTGTTTGTAAAGACTCTTTTGATTTTCGAAAAGGGATTTTTATCCGAACGGATTTCCTCTCTTTCATGGCGCGATCTCATCCGTATCTGACCGGGTTACGGTTCGAAGCGTAAAAAGCGGTAAATATACCGTAAAGTATGAACTTTTTGCGGCTTTTATGCATGCCTCCGCATTGCTATGCTATAATATCGACGACTTTAACGAGGTGAATTGTCGCATGGCCAAGAACAATCCTTTCTTCCGGATGGAAAATAAGGACGATCAAAAACAAACGAACGCCGCGCACGATGCGAACGCTCCGCTTTTCACGAAGCGGAAAAAACCGCGCTCGTTTGCGCTCGCGGTTGTATTTACGTCGCTCAAACTCACCGTGCTGGCGTTCATCGTCGTCGCCTTCATCGGCATGGGCCTGGTGCTCGGCGTAGTGAAGGCGTATGTCGAGACGACGCCGACGCTCGACGTCGCGCAGCTGACCATATCGGATTATACGAGCTATCTGTACGACATGAACGGGGATCTGATCAACTCTATCGCGGACGTCGAGTACCGCGACTGGGTGGATATCGAGGACATACCGGATATGCTGAAAAATGCGTTCATCGCCGTTGAGGACGTGCGCTTTTACAAGCACAGCGGCGTGGATTTCAAGCGACTGTTTTCCGCTACGCTCGAGATTCTCGGCAACAGCAACTCCACCGGCGGCAGCACGATCACGCAGCAGCTGATCAAGAATAAAATATTGGGTTCCCAGCGCAACTATAAGCGAAAGATTCAGGAGGCGTATCTCGCGCTCGAACTGGAAAACCTCGTGGATAAAGATACCATCCTTGAAGCGTATCTCAACGACGTGGACCTCGGCGAGAGCAACTACGGCGTAAAGAGCGGCGCGAAGGATTATTTCGGAAAAGAACTTTCGGAACTGACCGTCCGCGAGTGCGCGATGCTCGCGGGACTGACGCAGGCGCCGTACCGCTACGACCCGCGCAAGAACATGTACCAGCGCGACAAGATGGAGGTCACCGACGAGCGCACCAACCAGGTGCTTTCGCGCATGTATCAGGCTGGCTTCATCACGAAGGATCAGTATGATTCCGCGCTGGATGAGGAAGTATACATCGTCGAGGTCAGCGAGCAGAAGCAGATGTACGACATGGCATACTTCGTCGAGTACGCGGTCAGCGACGTCGTGACGCACCTGCTCGAAAAGCGCGGCCTGAGCAACACGTCCGCCAACCGCATCGCCGTGGAAAACGAACTGCGCACGAGCGGTTACCACATCTATACGACCGTCGACCCCGCCGTGCAGAGAACCGTGCAATCCACGCTGAGCCAGTGGGAGAGTTATCCTGACCTTGCGGATACGTCCAAATCACTGCTCATCGAAACCAAAGAAGACGGAACGGTCATCGAAACCGTTGAACCGCAGGCCGCTGCCGTCGTGATGGATTACCGAACCGGGGAACTGCGCGCGATCGTCGGTGGACGAAACGAACCGTCGGTGCGAAAGGGCATCAACCGCGCGTCGCAGAGCTATACGGAAGTCGGCTCCTCGATCAAACCGCTCTCCGTCTACGGGCCTGCGCTCGATCTGGGGTATTCGCCTGCGAGCATCACCTATAACATGGACGGCGCGATCGACGGCTGGAATACGGAGAAAGGGTACCCTTCCGGCGGATTGGATTCGCGCTACGGTCCGGTCACGTTCCGCAGGGCGCTGGTCAGTTCGCTGAACGTACCCGCCGCGCACGTTCTGATGGATTATGTGACAACATCGGTTGCCGCACAGTACCTTTATGAACTCGGCGCGACGGAAAGCAAGATCAACGTGGACGGAGCGGGCCTTGCGCTCGGCACGTCCGGCCTGACGCCGATACAGATGTCGGCGGCGTATTCGGCGATCGCCAACGGCGGTGTGTATCAAGAGCCGCTGTCGTTTACGAAGGTGCTGGACGCGGATGGAAATGTCATTCTCGACGCGGATGAAATCAGGGAAACACGCCGCGTCTTTCAGGAGAGCACCGCGTGGCTGCTTGTTGATATGCTTACCGATGCGGTGAAGACCGGAACCGGCACGAAAGCGAAGATAACGGACATGACCGTTGCGGGTAAGACCGGAACGAACTCCGACTATGCAAGCGTCTATTTTTCGGGCATAACGCCATACTACGTTTCCACGCTGTGGGTCGGGCACGATTACCCCGCCAACAAGCTGAAAAAAGGTTCTTCCGGCGGAAACGAAGCCGCGCCGCTCTGGCAGGCGTATATGGCAAAGATCCATGAGGGGCTGACGGACAAACCCATCATCGACGCGGATCCGACGTCGCTCGGGCTCGTGAAGCGGACGGTCTGCTCGGTATCGGGCCTGCTTGCGACCGACGCATGCAAGGACGACGAAGACCACAAGCCGGTCACGGAATGGTTCCTCGCCGGCAGCGCTCCGACGGAATACTGCGATATGCACGTGACGCTGAACATCTGCTCGGCGGAAAACGCGATCGCGACCGAGTTCTGCCCACTGGATTCCGTGGAGCAGGTCAGCTTTGTCCTCATACGTCCCGATAATCCGCTCTATAGCTTCGAGGACGAATACCTGCTCAAAGCGTTGCCGACGGCGGTTCGCACGGAGCTGAGCACGGACGAATTCGTCGCGAGTATGAAGACATGCACCGTTCATGCGGACGGTTCGCTCTCCATATTCGAACTTAAGACGAAATCGCAGGATCTGATCCAGCAGGCGACGGATTATCTCAACACCGCCAGCGGCATTCCTGAAGACATGAGCGACCAGATTAAAGACGACATCGCTGCGCTGGAAGTAGCGCTCGGCGGATACCAGTATTCTGAAATCGAACCGCTGTACGAGATGCTGGCAAACGACTTTGCCGCGTTACAGAGTTATATGGCGGAGCAGACACAGGGCGGCAACTGAGGATGAAGACCATGCATCGTGAAGCGGAAATTGACGCCGGCGAAAAATGCGCGCTGGACGAAGCGTACCAAAACGAGCGGCAGCGTCTCTTCGCGCTGGCTGCTGCGGACCGTCCGCAGGGCGAATACAGAAAACCCGTGTTCGGCGAAGGTATGCAGAACGCGAAAATCATGCTCATAGGCGAAGCGCCGGGCGCGGAGGAGACAAAACTCGCCCGTCCGTTCATAGGAAAAGCGGGAAAGCAGCTCGACACGCTGTTCTGCGGATTCGGCGTGATGCGCGCGGATGTGTACGTCACAAACGTGGTCAAATACCGTCCCGTTGTCCGCTCGGATAAGAGCGTGCGAAACAGGACGCCCTCAACGCTTGAGGTCAAGGCGTCGCTGCCGCTGCTTAAGCGGGAAATCGAATTGATCGAGCCGAAACTGATTCTCACGCTCGGCAACACGCCGCTGAAAGCCGCGTTTGCGCTATCAGGGAAAAAACCGCCCGTGATAGGAGACGTCCACGGGCAGACGCTGACGATTTCCATCGGCGCGTTTAACGTGATGCTCATACCGCTTTATCATCCCGCAAGCGGCATCTACAACCGCGCTCTTGTAAAAACCATGGAGCAGGACGCGGCTGCCGTTGGCGCATTCGCCAAGACGCTGTCATGACCGACGCACCGGAAAACACCCGATTTATACGCTTTTTTGTAAAATATGATATACTGGACAACAGGATTGAATACTTGTAAGGAGCTGACATATGGCGCAGAAAGTATTAATTGCAGACGACGATCAGGTCGTACACGAATCGCTTGGCATTTATCTCAAAGCCGAAGGGTTCGAGGTCGTGGACGCGTTTGACGGCGCCGCCGCTCTCGAAAGCATCACGCCGGAGATCGTGCTTTGCGTGCTGGATATCATGATGCCCAAGATGAGCGGCATCGAAGTATGCCGCGAGATTAGAAAGACGTCGCAGCTTCCGATTCTCATGCTCACGGCCAAAGGCGAGGAGATCGACCGCATCGTCGGGCTGGAGCTCGGCGCGGACGATTATATCGTAAAACCCTTCAGCCCGCGCGAGGTGGTCGCCCGCATCAAGGCGGTTCTCCGCCGCGCGAGCGAACAGCCCAAGAGCGATACGAGCGTCATTTCCTACAACGGGCTTACCATCGACCTGAAAAGCTATACGGTAACGCTACGCGGCCAGCCTGTCATCTGCACCCCGAAGGAGATCGAGATACTGCACATGCTCGCGTCGAACCCCGGCCAGGTGTTCACGCGCGAACAGCTGCTTTCCCGCGTCTGGGGCTACGACTTTGCGGGCGAAACGCGCACGGTGGACACACACATCAAGCGTATCCGCGCGAAGCTGGATTCCACCGGTCTCGGCTGGAGCATCAAAACCATCTACGGCGTCGGCTATAAGTTTGAAACCGAATAACGCAAAGATTCATCAATGCGCAGCGTATTCTACTGGAGAATCTTAATTGTATCGATCATCGCGCTGCTGCTGGCAAACGTGATTTTGCTGGCGGCTTATACGTATGTCGGTAAAAACACCTATATATCCATCGAGATGGCGAATCTGGAGCCCGAAGCCGAAGTCACGCGCCAGATCTATGAAGAATACAAAAACGGCTATATGACCGAGGAAGCGTTTCAGCGGCTGATCGAGAAGCAGACGCTTTCGAGCGAGTCCGCAATTCTCATTGCGGACGCGCTTGGAAAAATACTGATCGTGCGAAACGTTGGCAGCACGGTAGAAATTCAGGACTTTGGCGAGTACTACCGCGCGGAGATGCAAAATGTTCTGCGCGGCCAGACCGTGAAAAACAGCGACCTGCAGCTGCTCAACGGCGAAGCCGCCGTATCCGTCGGCATACCCGTCCGCGACACGGAGGGGAACGTGACCGGCGGAATCCTCATCATCAAGCAGATCAAACGCATTCAGTCCGCATTCAATCAGCTCAACAATGTTCTAACAGGCACGATATTTACGATCATGCCCGTGGTCATGCTGCTCGTCGCGTTCAGCACAAACCGGCTCAGTAAACCCCTGCACGACATGAGCAACGCCGCCATTGAGATGTCGAAAGGGCGGTTCAACGTCCGCGCGAACGAAAAGGCGTCGGGCGAAATCGGTATCCTTGCGCGCGCGCTGAACACGCTGTGCGACAATCTTTCGCAGACCATCTATCAATTGCAGAGCGAGAAACGGCAGCTTAACCAGCTGCTTTCGAGCTTTGCCGACGGCGTGGCCGCCATCGATAATATCGGGTGCCTGTCGCACTACAACCCGGCGCTCATGAAGATGTTCGGCGCGGTTGAGGTCAAGGTGCCGATGGACCTCGTGCCGGACGCTTCCATCTGGGAACTGTTCCGGTCGGTGTATGAAACGCGCGAACCGGCGAGCATCAGCTATTCGTTGCCAAACGAACGCGCCCTGTGGATCACCATCGTGCCTGTGATGGATGACGAGGGAGAATGCACTGGCGTCGTCGGCCTGTTCAAGGACGTGACCGACCTGGAACGGCTGGAAAAAACGCGGCGTGATTATGTGGCAAACGTCAGCCACGAACTAAGAACGCCGCTCACGGCCATGCGCGGGCTTTTGGAACCGCTGGCGGACGGGATGATCAAAGACGAGGAAACAAGGCAGCGCTATTACCGCATCATGCTCAGGGAGGTCGTGCGCCTGTCCCGTCTGATTACGGACATGCTGGAACTTTCACGATTGCAATCCGGTACGGAGCACATGGAACTTCAGGCGGTCAACCTGGAAGAACTGCTGGCCGACACGCGGCAAAGCTACCTCAACGAAGCGGCGCAGCGCGGCATTTCGTTGAATCTGGAAGCGGAGAATGTACCGTACGCCATGACCGACGAGGACCGCGTGGAACAGCTGCTCGTCATATTGATCGACAACGCCATGCGGTATACGCCCGAAGGCGGCAGCATCACCATCGGCGCCGCGGAAACGGCCGGGGACCGCATCCTGGTCAGCGTTTCGGACACCGGCTGCGGCATCGCGCAGGAAGACCTGCCGCATGTGTTCGAACGCTTTTATAAGACCGACAAGTCGCGCAAGGAAGGCGGAACGGGGCTCGGATTGTCCATTGCCAAGCAGATTGCGGACAAACTCGGAGAAAACATATTTGTCGAGAGCCTGCCGAAGGAAGGTACCAGTTTCCACTTCACGCTCAAGAAGTATATCAGCAACGCAATCGCGCTCGGGCCCGTCGGCGCGGGTACGGTCATTCACGAAGAGTACCCGCCTGTGCAGAAAAAAAAGGAGGGCAGTTCTCAGGACGCGCCTTACGAAATCATACCGAAAAAATCGCACGATAAAAAAACGAAAAAACGATGATGATATGCACACGGCGCGGAATACCGCGCCTTTTTTGCGTAAGATTGTGTCGGAACATAGGAATATTGCCCGGATATTACAAATGCGCGACGATCTTGTACGAAACGTGTACAATTTCGACAAGCTGTCCTTCGGCATTGAATTGTGGCAGAGCGCATACTATAATCATGTCAAAAGGGGGCGAATGCCATGCAAAAAAGCGCGCATATTCTGATTTGTGACGATCAGCCGATCATTCACGAGTCGCTGGGCGTATATCTGGAGAGCGAAGGGTTCTCGCACGCCTCGGCATATAACGGCGTGCAGGCCGTAAAAATGGCCGAATCGGAATCGCCGGATCTGATCCTCATGGATCTTATGATGCCTGAAAAAAACGGAATCGAGGCTTGCCGCGAAATCCGTCAGAAGAGTTCCGTGCCGGTCATCATGCTGACGGCAAAAGGAGAGGAGATTGACCGTGTGGTCGGCCTCGAAATCGGAGCGGACGATTACATCGTGAAACCGTTTTCGGCGCGCGAGCTCATCGCGCGGATCAAAGCTGTGCTGCGCAGGACGACGGCGGAACCGGATACGGAAGGGAAAACCATACGCCTTGAGGATCTGGAAATCAGCCTGAGCAACTACGAGGTCAAGATCAAGGGAAAGGTCGTCGATTTTACGCCGAAAGAAGTGGAAATACTGTACCTGCTCGCGTCCCATCCTGGGCGCGTATTTGACCGCGAACAGATCCTTTCGAAGATCTGGGGATACGATTACTTCGGCGATACGCGCGCCGTCGATACGCAGATCAAGCGCATCCGACAGAAAATACCGGACGAAGGTCTGAACTGGGGGATACGCACCGTGTACGGCGTCGGATATAAGTTCGGCGCAAACGACGCGTAAAACGATCGATACGGCGCGGGGGCGAACCTCGGCGCCGGAGGGCGCATGGAGCGGATGAAGAAAACGCAACGAAAAAGAAACAAAACCGAACGGCCGAACAAACAGGGATCGATCTTCGAAAAATTCCTGTTTTATCTGATCTTTGCGTGCGTGCTTACGTCCGTGATCGCTGTTTTAGTGTACCTTGTTACGGGAGCCAGCGTGCACGCCAAACGCATTGCGGATGAAATGCTGCCGCGCGCGGAGGCGATGTCGCGCCTTGCAACCCGGCTGCAGTCCGGCCAGATATCCTACGACTCGTTTCTCGACTTCACGCTCAAAGAGCAGCAGGGAACGCGCGTTTATATATTTGACGAAAAAGCCAATCTTGTCGCTTACACGGTGGAAAATATCAACATTAACGAGCCGGTCGGGGATTCCATGCTCAGTTACGGAAGACAGGTGGTCGAATCCGGCGAGCAGCTCGTGTCTATCAAATGGCGCTCGGCGGATGGGGTCGTCGTCGGCGTTCCGATTTTGGACAACATACAGCGCGTCACCGGGGCGATTCTCATGACGAGATCTTCGCTGGAGGTGTACACGTCGCTGATGAGCTTTATGCGCGCACTGATACTCAGCTCCCTGATCGCGTCCGTCTGCATGGTCATTCCCGCGTATGTCATCTCGCGCCGCATGACCAACCCGGTGCGCACCATGACGCGCGCTTCCGCCGCTATGGCGAGCGGCAATTTCTCCGTTCGCGCGGATGAGAGCAGGAACGACGAGATTGGACTGCTCGGCGTCGCGCTGAACAACCTATCGACGCAGCTGCAGAAAAATATCAGCGACCTTGTGCTCGCGCGCAACCGCCTGCATATGATCTTGGACGGGCTGCACGAAGGCGTAGTCGCGCTAGAAGCGAACCATGCGTTGATCTACAGAAATCAGGCGGCGTGCCAGCTGCTGAAAGTTTGTACGGACGCTGATTTACTCAATGCCATCGCGCCCGTGCTGCCGGTTTGCGACGAAGTGGAAAAGACCGGGGAAGCGAAGTCGCTGACGCTCGATATCGGAGAACGCAGATTGCTGCTCGTCGTGTCCCTGTCGCAGGAAACGAGCGAGCTTGCGCCGGGCACGGTCATCGTCGCGCAGGATGTCACGGCCGCGGAGCGTCTCGAGCAGACGCGCAAAGATTATGTGGCAAACGTCAGCCACGAACTGCGCACGCCGATCGCGTCGATCCGCAGCCTTGCGGAGGCGCTCAACGACGGATTGGTCAAAAAAGAGGACGACCGCTCGCGGTATTACGGCTATATCCTGCGCGAATCCATGCGTTTAACGCGGCTGATCAACGATCTGCTGGAGCTTTCGCGCATCCAATCCGGCGCTGTCGCGCTCGAAAAGACCGCGTTCAGCCTTGAACCGGTCGTGCGCAACGTTGTCGAACAGACGAGGATGACCGCGTCCTACAGCGGCATTCAGGTACTTGAACAATGGAACTGTGAAAAAACCCTGACGGTGCGTTCCAACCGCGACCGCATCGAACAGGTGCTCGTCGCGCTGTTCGACAATGCGATCAAATTCGCGCTGGACGACGGAAAGATCGTGCTTGAAATCGAAAAAGACGAATCGGCCGCACGCGCGGTCGTAACGGTAAAGAACACGGGTCATATTTCCGAGGAACACCTGCCGCACCTGTTCGAGCGCTTTTATAAAGCGGACACAGCGCACTCCGACGGTGGCACTGGCCTCGGACTCGCGATCGCAAAGGAAATCATGACGCACCTCGGCGAATCGATTGAGGCGGAGAACGAAGGCGACTTCGCGGCATTTCGATTTACGATCTCCCTCGCCTGACATAACGGCGCGAACTCAATATAACGAAACTGAAAAGAAACAATGCGCGACATTGTTTCTTCTCTTTTTTCGTGGTATATTTGGTTGAGCATGTGGAAGCGGCAGGATCACGAATCGAATCTCATGGCATGCTAAAAAGACGGAGGGAACCCATGATGGAACGCAACGTATACGACATACTGGAAGAACGCGGGTTTTTAAAACAGTGCTCGCATCCCGAGGAACTGCGCGAACTGCTCGGAAAAGAAAAGGTGATATTTTATATCGGTTTCGATCCGACGGCCGATAGCCTTCACATCGGTCATTATGTGCAGCTGATGTCCATGGCGCATATGCAGCGCGCGGGTCATAAACCGATCGCGCTTTTAGGCAACGGCACGGCGTTTATCGGCGACCCTTCCGGAAAGACGGATATGCGCTCTCTGATGTCCAAAGAGCAGCTTATGCACAACGCCTCCTGCTTTCAAAAGCAGATGTCGCGCCTTTTGGACTTTTCGGAAGGCGGCGCGCAGATGGTCTACAACGGAGACTGGCTCTACCCGCTGAACTTTCTCGATTTCATGCGCGATATCGGCGTCTATTTTTCCGTCAACCGCATGCTTGCGGCGGAGTGCTACAAGCAGCGCATGGAACACGGGCTGACATTTTTCGAGATGGGTTACATGCTCATGCAGGGCTATGATTTTTTAGAACTGAACCGGCGTTACGGCTGCGTGCTGCAGATGGGCGGCGACGACCAGTGGAGCAACATCCTCGGCGGCGCGGACCTCATACGGCGCAAGGAGCAGAAACCCGCCTTCGCGCTGACCACCGCGCTGTTGACCACGAGCGACGGAAAGAAAATGGGCAAAACCGAAAAAGGCGCGATCTGGCTCGATTCGGATAAGTGCAGCGTATACGACTTCTATCAATACTGGCGTAACGTATCCGATCAGGACGTGGAGAACTGCCTCGCGCTTCTGACGTTTATCCCGATGGACGAAGTGCGCCGCCTCGGCGCGCTGCCCGGGGAAGAGATCAACGAAGCCAAGCGCGTGCTCGCGTATACGCTCACGACGCAGGTGCACGGTGAGGCGGAGGCGAAAAAAGCGCAAACTGCCGCCGAGGCTCTCTTTGCGGGCGGCGCGGATAAGAGCGATATCCCGACCTGCGAACTCACGCAGGCGCAGATCGACGAAAGCGGGCTTCGCCTTCCCGACCTTCTCGTATTGAGCGGGCTCGCTTCCAGCAAGAGCGACGCGCGCAGGCTCATCACAGGCGGCGGCGTTTTCGTTTCGGACGAAAAAGTCGAGTCAGTTGCTGCGGCGCTGGACGACGCGCAGATACAAGGCGACGGCGTCATCATCCGTAAAGGAAAAAAAGGCTATTGCAGGATACGCAGGGGCTGAAGCCCTATCAAACGATTCTGGAACCCGGGGAAAGCGAGATTGTAATCAGCAAATCCCGCTTTCTTGGTTATTGCATGCCGGTGTCAAGCGAGCAGCAGGCGAAGGAAGCCGTCGCGCTTATCCGAAAGAATCACCATGACGCGCGGCACTGCTGTTATGCGTTTCGATTGGCAGACGGCGGTATATCCCGCTCGTCGGACGACGGTGAACCTTCCTCGACGGCGGGCGCGCCGATATTGAGCGTGCTGGCCGGCGCGGGGGTCGAAAACGCGCTCTGCGCCGTGGTGCGGTATTTCGGCGGCGTGCTGCTCGGCACGGGAGGACTTACGCGCGCATACGGCAGGGCGGCATCGGAGTCGCTGGCAGACGCAAAGACTGCGTTGATGCGCGTGTGCGAACATCTTCGCGTAACCGTGCCGTATCCGGCGTATCATATGCTCGAACCATTATTGCGATCGAACACGTACCCTTTTGAAACGGAATTTACTGAACGGGTCGCGCTTGATATAACAGTTCCCGCGGAACAAGCGGAAGCGTTTATCACGCAAATCGTCGACCAGACGGGCGGTAACGCGGAGATCGTACGCCGCGGTAAAACGCTGGAAGCGTTAGCGGAGGAACCAGAAAAACGATAATCAAGTGAAGCAAGGAGAACGAGAATGAAACGCAGTTCGGCCTGGAAGGCGATATCCGTAAAGACACTCAGCGCGCTGATCGCGCTGCTTTGCGTATTCGCATTCGCGCCGAGCGCGCACGCGGAAGAGGCGCGCATCAGCATCACCGCAAACCCCACGGAGTTGACCGACGGCGGCATGGTGACGTTCACGTTCGAAATCGCCAACTACAACGCCGACTACCCGATGACGGACGTTGCCATCACCTATCAAGGAACTGTCTATAACGTCATGGTCGGCCAGGAGATACCGCCGAGTGGCAGCGCGCGCGATATCACGCTGACGCTCAACGTATCGCAAAGCCAGCTGGGAAAACCGATTACGTTTCTTGTGACGTGGACGCGAAACGGCGAACCGATGAGCCAGGAAGCCGAGATCACGATCGAACAGGCGGAAAACCCGATCATTACGGTCACGCGCACCGCGAGCAAGACGACCGCGAAAACCGGCGAACAGATGGTTGTCACCTATACGATCAAAAACACGACGAAATTCGACATGACGGATGTCACGCTGATCGACGAAAACATCTCCGATCAGCCGATATTTTCGGGCGAAACGCTTCGCGCAAGCCGTACCATGGCGACGGACTTCACTTATACGATGGGCGACGATAGCGTAACGAGCGCGCCGATCGTCACCTATACGGTCAACGGAAAGACGAAGACGGACTCCTCGATCGAGCCGCTTGAACTGACCATGGTGCTCGTTCAGCTCGACATGACGGTGACCGCGGGCACGCCGACATCGTCCGGCGTATCGTTTACGATCGACGTAGTCAACACGGGAACGCAGACCGTTTCGTATATTACCGTTACGGACGAGCGCGCAAGCAAGGTCAACGAAACGCCGTTTTCCCTGGAACCGGGAGAGAGCACGTCTTTGAGTTATCTCATCGTGCCGCTCATGACGGAACCGTTGCGAAACGTTCAGTTTAAACTCGCCGGAACTGATCCGTTCAACGAGGATTATTCGCTTGAACCGGCGGGTATTTACGAGGTGTATCCGTTTGTCGACGCGTCGCAGATCAGCGTGATCGTACGCGCGGAAACCATCACGCCGTGGACGGCGGAGAGCGGAAAGGTGAGCGCACGCATCATCATCACGAATCACAGCTCGGTGGAACTGACCGGCATTACGGTCATCGAAACCACCGTCGGCGTTTTGAAGAATTACGACATCCTTCCGGCCGGAGAGACCAGTTTTGACCAGGAGGTCACGCTCGGCTCGCCCAGGAACCTGACGATTACGGTGAAGGGATACGACCCGACGGGCGCAAACCGCGAACTTGCGCGGTGCGTCATGCCGGTTGCGTACGGAACCGAAACGGCCGCGCCTGATGCGGCGACGCCCGCGCCGAGCGGCGGCAAGATGACGATCTTCGACGGCATCAGCGACGCGATCTCCAAGCTGCTCATCGTACTCGGCGTGATCATGGTGCTCTCGACCGTGATACTCGTCGTACTCACGGCGATGGAGCGTTCGCACGCACCCGCGCATTTTGCAGAAGAAGACGATTTCGACAGTGAGTCGAATAATCACGAGCAGCAAACACGCACCCAACCAACGCACCAGGCGGAGCCGGATTCCGAAGAGATCATCTATACGCGTCGTATGCTGGCCCTGAAAGAGGAAGCGAAAAACGAACCGCCGCCGCGACTGCCCTCGCCGCGGCATGAAGAAACGGCGCC
The DNA here is from genome assembly GCA_963675855.1 of Christensenellaceae bacterium. Lineage (GTDB taxonomy): Bacteria > Bacillota > Clostridia > Christensenellales > CAG-138 > UBA7703. Next base: position 1,793,970 of record OY776633.1, on the reverse strand, counting down.
CCCGCGCGAAGAGCCCGCACCCGCCGAAAAACGCCCCGCGAGACAGGCACACCGGGCGGACGAAGTCGCCGACCGGCTCGTGCAAAAAGCGCAGTCGCGCTATTCCGAATCGGAAAGCAGCGCCGCTTACCGCCCCGTCAGTACGCACGTGAAGCCGTACACACCGCCTGAACCGCAGCCGGAGAAGCGCTCCGTCCCGCGCGTATTCGATTACCGGAAGCAGCCGAAATCGCAGCCCGCGAAAAAGCAGACGGTGACGCGCGTGAAAAAAAACAAAGTCCACAACGACGACGAGGAGTATTGATATCGTGTTCCAGGGGTTAAACGAAGATACCTACCAGTTTTTCTGGGAAATTGCATTCAACAACGAACCGGCCTTCTACGAAGCAAACCGCGAGCGGTACAAAAAAAACGTATACGAACCGCTCAAGGAACTCGCCGTACTTTTGACGCCCGCCGCACAACAGATCGACCCGGATTTCAACATTCGCCCTGCGTCCGTGATCTCGCGCATCCGCCGGGACACGCGCTATACCAAAGATAAAACGATGTACCGCGACCACGCGTGGCTCGGTTTTCGCCGTCCGGGCAAGATGCTCAGCGAAAGCCTCGTGGTGTACGCGGAATTCGAACGCGAAGGCTACGGCTACGGCATGGGCATGTACGGATCGAACCCCGCGCTCATGCGTGAAATCCGCCCGCGCATCATCAAAAAACATAAAAAGTTTCTTTCTCTTGTAAACGATCCGGCTTTCACCGCGAAATTCGAGGCGATGGGGGACATGTTCAAACGCCCGCGCTTTTCGGACGCGCCGGAGGGCGTGCTGCCGTACTTGAACCGCAAAGGGCTCTCGTTCTGCTATTCTTCTCCGAATCTGAAAAACACGCTTTCGCCCGGCATCGCCGACGAAATCATCGAAGGGTTCCGCCTGCTTCAGCCGGTTTACCGCCTGATGATGGGGCTGGACTGAACGCGCGAACTGGAATCTATCAAAATGACGATACGAAACATGACGAAAAGCGATTACGATTCCGTATTCCTGCTTTGGACTCAGACGCCTGGCATGGGGCTGAATACATTGGACGATTCACGCGGGGGAATCGAACGGTACCTCGAGAGGAACCCGTCCACCTGCTTTGTCGCGGAAGACGGCGGAGAGATTGTCGGCGCGGTCCTGGCCGGACACGACGGCCGCAGGGGGTTCATCTATCATACCGCTGTTTTAAGTGAGCGCAGGCGGAGCGGCGTTGCGACGGCGCTCGTCGACCGCGCGATGGACGCGCTGAAACGGGAGGGGATCAACAAAGTTGCTCTCGTAGTATTTTCGAAAAACGAAGACGGCAATCGATTCTGGGAAAAGCGTGGTTTTTTTAAGCGGGAAGATCTTTCCTACCGGAACAAAAATATCAATGAACTCTATAGAATCGACACATGAATTTGAAAACAAAAAAACGCCTGTACAGGCGTTTTTTTGATTGCCGGTCAATCATGGATTGACGCTGTAGATATTCACGCCGCCGTTTTCATAAAACACATCGAAGTTCTCTTCAAAATACCAGAACGCGACGTCGTAATTAGCGCGTTCGGCGTCGCCGACAAACACATAATCGATACCGTATTCCTTTGAAAGAGCGGGAAAATATATATGCGGCTGCTCGTATAACAGCTTTAGCGCGCGCTCGCGCTCGGAATAATCCACGCCGTGGAAATACAGGTACGACCCGGAACCGCAAACGATGTTGCGGCCGGTCAGCGCGGCGATGCAGTTGTTGTGGTTGTTATACGTTAAAAACGTCGCGTCAGGCTCGGCGTTTTCTTTGACGTAGTCCGCGGCCTGAACCTGATCGGAGCCGATGAGCTGATATTCGGACACATACTCGCGCCCGAGCGTCAACGCGCCGGACAAGAAGAGCACGACACAGGCCATCGCGGAGAGGAGGCCGATGCTCGCCCGCTGGCCAAACGAGCCGCTCGTCAGCTTATCCTTCGTGTCGATCAGCCAGCCTGCGACGAGCCCGCAGACGAAAAGGAACGCGACGAAGAGCAGCTTGTTGTTGTCGTAGGGATTCGGCTGGAACTGTATGCATTCGGCGACCAGCCAGATCAGGATCGCGCCGCCGAAGACGCCGCGGTCCTCCTTCTTTGCCGCGAGGAACGCGACGGGGGAAAGCAGCGCGAGCAAGCCGAGATTCTTGATGTAGAACCAGAAGTAGTTGTCGGATTCATTCGCCCAGTTGAAGTGAAACTGAAGAAAGCTGCCCGACTGGCGGAACGTGAAGAAGACGAGCTGCGGCAGGGCGAGCAACAGAACGATCCCGAGATATTTCACATACCCAAGATACTGCGTCTTGCCTTCCGCGCGGTAAAGCGAGCGGAACAGGTAAAAAGCGCTGACGATGCCGAGCGCGAGAAAGGAATGCGTATGTACGAGCGGCAGGCATCCCGCGAGGATAGCGAGCGGAAGAAATGCGTTCGTTTCACGCTTGATGGCGCCGCGGTGAAGCAGAAACATGCAGGGGAACAGCAGCGACCAGCCGAAGAGCAGCGCGCGCTGCGGGATCATCACGTCAGCGATGGGGTTGACCCAGCGCAGGCCGTTTGAAACAAAGTTGGTCGGCGTTTCGTAAAACGCGGTGAACAGGCGCGTTAGATTTTCCGGGTTGTCCTTCAGCAGGTCGAAGAAATACCAGAATCCGAATCCGCCGCCGACGAAAAAGAGCAGCATGGCGAAAACGGACTTTCTCCGGTCGCCCAGCCATTCTTCCAGGAAGCAATACGCGCCGAGGATGACGAGAAAAACGGCATATGATGCGGAGATCAGCGTTGCAAATCGCAGGCTCGTTCCGAACAGGTAAAAGGTGGAACCGACGCTTTCGGAAAGGAACGGATAGCATACGAGCTTGTCCGGGCTGATGGAATACATCGGCGGAAATGTTCCCTGCGTGGCGATGCTCGAGATAAAACCGAGGTGCATCGCGAGATCGCCGTAGGTGGACTGGCCGACGTAAAGCGCGCCGTCGCGCTCGACGATGGTGTGGTTAAACAGCAAAACGAGGGTAACGATCAGAAGCGCGCCTCCGGCGATGAGAAAAGGAACCTCCGATTTCCAGGAAGTTACGTTGAATTTTAGTTTTCTGGAGAAATAAAATCCGACAGCGCCTGCGGCGCACGCAACAAACAGGCCGAGCAGCTGGGATAACAGCTGAAAGCCGAGCGCGAACGAAAACAGGGCGGGCAGCCAGACGAGCATCGCCATGCCGAACGCAAGCCCGAGCCAGATGCGCACGAGCGGTTTTTCACGATGGAACAACAGACGGGACAGCCCGCAGCCGGAAGCGGCGAACAGGGCGAGATAGAAAATGGAAAACAGTTCCGCCATAACGGATGGTACGCTCCTTATCTTCTGTTAACAATCTTCAATTCGATTACTTTTTTCCAAACAGCTTCGCGAGCGGTTCTACGATCGCGTTCAGGTCTTCGATCGCCTGGTTCAGCGATTCGATATCGAGTTCGGAAAAGGATTCAACGCCAACCTGCAGCTCGGCGATGGTCTCGTTGAGAGACTCCATATCGAGGCCGTTGAGCACCGTAACCGCATCGCCGACGGAAACGAACATATCGGAAGCGTCTTCTGAAAGCGTGTCGATGTCGGATACGACCTGCGCAATATCGATCTTCTCCAAGTCGCCGAGCACGTCGTTTGCGCGCGATACCGTACGCAGCAGCACGGGCGCAAGAACCGCAGCGGAAGCGATGACGATAAACAGGAAAACTGCGAGCAGCGCAACGCAGACTCGTAACAGTTGAATCCTCTTTTTTTCGATCTGTTTTTGTTCTTCCGAGTTCAACAGAAGTTCCCGCACATAGTCGATCACCTCAAACGATTCGGGTGGTGCGGCGGGGGATTCCTGCGATGGTTCAAGCTGCTTTGCAGCGGCTTCGTTTTGATTCTCTTCCATGGCGCGCTCGCTCCTCTCTTCGGTTTTGCTCAGTATATCATACATCGGTTATAATAATAAAGAATTCGAAGCAAAGGCGGATGAACGGCTATGAAACAGGTAAAACAATACGAAGAAACAATTGAACAAATTCGCGTCGAAACCCCGCTGGGCACGATCGTAGTCACCGCATGCAATAACGCCGTTTGCGCCATTCATCCGGCAAATGAGAGCGAACGGGAGCTCCCGGAAACCAGCGCGCCGCAGCCCGTGCTGAACCAGGCCGCGCGCGAGCTGCGGGAGTATTTTGACAAAAAGAGGGCCGAGTTTACATTCGACATCGATCCGCGGGGTACTTTGTTTCAGAAAAAAGTATGGAACGAACTGAAACGGATTCCGTTCGGCGAAACGCGTTCCTACGGACAGATCGCTTCGAACGTAAATAACCCGAAAGCGGCGCGCGCGGTCGGCATGGCTTGCAACAAAAACCCGGTCATGATCGCGATACCCTGCCACCGCGTCGTAGGCGCGGACGGTTCCCTGACCGGATACGCGCTCGGCACTGCGATGAAGCAATCGTTTCTCGATCACGAACGAAACGCGAAATAGTCACATAACGCGCTTGACAACAGCGGGGCGGGATGCTATCCTATGCACGTAAGACAACTAATTTACTAGGGATTACGGTTTCGATCGGGAAAGGAGCGGCATGAAACTCTCCACAAGAAGCAGATACGGCCTGAAGGCGGTCATCGATCTTGCAATCGCATACGGTACCGGACCGGTATCCCTGCCGGTGCTTGCCGCTTCGCAGGGGATCTCGGAAGGATACCTTGAACAACTGCTCAGATCGTTAAAAAAAGGAAACGTTGTGGATGCCGTCCGCGGCGCGCAGGGCGGGTACGAGCTTACGGTGGAGCCTTCCAAACTGACCGTTCAGCGAGTGCTTACGCTGCTGGAAGGATCGACCGCAATCGTGGCATGCGTCGGTAAAAATATATACGAGTGCGACAGCGCCTGCACCTGTTCCGCAAGGCCGTTGTTTTTAAAGCTGCAGACGCGCATCAACGAAGTTTTGGAGCGAACGACCATACACGAACTTGCGGACGACTACCAGCAGCAGAAAGCGCGCGGAATTTTTGATAAAAACGTGTGCAGACCATAAAGCAGTAACGATTGAACGAGGGAAGAGGACACGAACATGATGAAAGTTTATCTCGACAACGCCGCCACGACGATGGTGCGAAACGAAGTTGTAGACGCGATGATTCCGGCGTTCACCACATATTACGGAAATCCGTCCAGCCTGCACGCATACGCGCGGGATGCGGAAAAACTCCTGTTGAACGCACGTACGGACGTAGCCGCCGTCATCGGCGCAAAGCCCGAGGAAATCGTGTTTACCGGCGGCGGCTCGGAGAGCGACAACATGGCGCTGCGCGGCGCGGTCGCGGCCGGGAAAAAGAAAGGCAACCATGTCGTTACGTCCGCGGTAGAGCACCATGCGGTGCTTCATACGCTGGAAGCGATGAAGAAGGAAGGCCTGATCGATCTGACGGTGCTGCCTGTGGACGAATACGGCGTCGTGAGCGCTAAGAGCGTAGCCGAAGCGCTTCGGGACGACACCGTGCTCGTTTCGATCATGTTCGCAAACAACGAGGTCGGCACGATCAACCCGATCGCCGAAATCGGAAAGGTATGCCGTGAAAAGGGCGTTCCGTTCCATACGGACGCCGTGCAGGCGAACGGGCACATTCCGATCGACGTAACCACCATGAACATCGATATGCTCTCGATTTCGGCGCATAAGTTTCACGGTCCGAAAGGCGTCGGCGCGCTCTATATCCGCAAGGGCGTAAGGGTTTCCCCGCTCATCATCGGCGGCGGTCAGGAGAAGAAGCGCCGCGCGGGAACGGAGAACGTTCCCGGCATCGTCGGGCTGTCTACCGCGCTGAAGATTGCGAATGAACATATGCAAAAGAACGCGTCGCACGTCGGCGCGCTGCGCGATAAACTCATCAAAGGTATCGCCCAGAACATCCCCGACGTCAAGCTCAACGGGCATCCGACGCTGCGCCTGCCAAACAACGTGAATTTCAGCATCCGCTATATCGAAGGCGAATCCATACTGCTCATGCTTGACATCAACGGTATTGCGGCGTCAAGCGGCTCGGCCTGCACAAGCGGCTCGCTGGATCCCTCGCACGTATTGCTTGCAATGGGGCTTACGCACGAGATCGCGCATGGGTCGCTGCGGCTGACACTCTCGGAGTTCACGACCGAAGAAGAGGTTGATTACGTGCTGGATCTGCTGCCGCAGATCGTTCAGCGGCTCAGAGATATGTCGCCGCTTTACCCGAAACAATAATTTACCCGCGCAGCTGATTGAAAGCGCCGGAAAAGGAGATATGGATTATGTACACAGAACGAGTAATGGATCATTTTCAGCATCCGAGGAATGTCGGTGAAATCGACGGCGCCAGCGGCGTAGGGACCGTCGGCAATGCCAAGTGCGGCGACATCATGCAGATTTTTCTCGATATCGACGAAAACGAAATCATCCGCGACGTAAAGTTCAAGACGTTCGGCTGCGGCGCCGCTGTTGCGACAAGCTCGATGGCAACCGAGATGATCAAAGGCAAGAGCGTGGACGACGCGCTTAGAATTACCAACGCCGCGGTCGTTGAGGCGCTCGAAGGCCTGCCGCCGCAGAAGATCCACTGCAGCGTGCTCGCCGAAGAGGCGGTCAAGGCAGCGATCGAGGATTACGTGAAAAAGCGCGACGCAAAGAAATAACATGGTTCAAAAGATCTTATTATGAAACCTGTGAAAGGGGGATATTTGTCTCCCTTTTTATTCGTTTTAAGAGATAAATCGAGCATTTATGTTAAGAAAGTGGATTTGCGGTGTAAAAAAATCGTAAGTCTTGACGATGTTTGACAAATACGATAGACTAAATCTGATTTTAGGAAGGGTACAGGTACTTTAAATATGAGCAGCAGCTTCATCGAAGGGATTTCCGGCTTTTTCAGCAGCTACGGTCTTTTGATCGTTCTTATGGTTGCGATGTTCGCGATCATGATCATTCCGCAGCGCCGCCGCGACAAGAAGGTCAAGGCGATGCTCGCCAGCCTGAAGGTAGGCACCCGCGTGCGTACCATTGGCGGCATCTACGGCACCATCGCCAGCATCAAGGAAGACACCGTCGTGCTGACCGTGGGCCCGGACAAAGTCAAGCTTGTTTTCGCGCGTGGAGCGATCTCCCAGGTGGAAGATACCGGCGTAGAAAACGAAATGTCGCAGGAAGTCGTCAAATAACGACACACCCGCATTGAAACGCCCGTATCGTACGGGCGTTTTTTTTTCAGCCGCGCGGCCAGTGTAACCGGATATTCTGTGAACGAACGGCAAACTCCGCGCGGGTTGCGAAAATCGCTGTTTTCGCACGCGCATTTTTGGTATAATCGATTTGAGGTGAACGCCATGCATGAAGACAGAAGAGAGACCCAGCAGTTTGAGATTCCGCGCGATAAGCGCAGCCCGCGTGAGACGCTGCTCAACGTTTACGACGCCATGCGCGAAAAAGGGTACGATCCGATCAACCAGATCGTAGGATACCTGCTTTCTGGCGATCCGACGTATATTACAAGCCATAATAACGCGCGCTATCTGATTTCACGCATCGAACGCGACGAGCTGCTCGAAGAGCTTGTGCGCGTCTATCTGGAACGGAAATAACGATTATGCTTCGTATACTCGCATTTGACGTAGGCGAAAAGCGGATAGGCGTTGCGGTCAGCGACGCTCTGGGCATCACGGCGCAGGGGGTGGAGACGTATCACCGCACGGACGATCTGGATCAGGATGTCACGCATCTGATCCGGCTTGCGGAAGGGTATAAACCCGTTAAGATCGTATTCGGTATGCCGCGCAACATGGACGGCAGCTACGGCATGCAGGCGCAGGCCACGCAGGCGTTTGCCGACGCCGTGCTTAATAAATGGGACGGCGCATTCGCGTTCCAGGACGAGCGGCTTTCCACCGCCAGCGCGCGCCGCGTGCTTTTAGAGGCCGATATGCGGCGCGACAAGCGTAAAAAGGTGATCGACAAGGTCGCCGCCGTAATGATTCTGCAAAGCTATCTGGACGCGCACGGCAACACGTAAAAAAACGGACGCTCAAAAAGAGGAGGACCGTATGGAAGAAACAAGCACCGTCATCGAACTGGTGGACGAAGAGGGCAAGCTGGTTAAATTCGACCTCGTGATGACGTTTGACTACGAAGGCAGGCGATATGCCGCGCTGCTGCCTGTCGACGAAGTGGAAAACGTCGGGGAGGACGAGGTTGTGCTGCTCGAAGTCGTCAAAGATAAAAACAGAGAAAACTTCGTTTCCATCGACAATCCCGTTCTGCTCGACGAGGTGTTCGACGAGTTTATCGAACTCTTCGACGAAATGGCGGAGGGCGACGACGATGAGGACGAGGAAGACGCATAAATATCTTCAAAACGGCGAAAAACCGCTGAAAATCTGACGATTTTCCTTGCATAAGCAAAATCGCTTATGCTATAATACGCGAGGTATCACACACCGGTGCGGATCTTCCGGCTCGTGCCCGCAATACGCGGGTTTCCGGGAGAAAAGAAACACCGGGAAGAAAAGAACGAGGAGGTTACTTTTACATGTCCGTGATTTCCATGAAGCAACTGTTGGAGGCCGGCGTACATTTCGGCCATCAGACCCGCCGCTGGAACCCGAAGATGAAAGAATACATCTTTACGGAACGCAACGGCATCTACATCATCGACCTGCAAAAAACAGTAAGAAAGATCGAAGAGGCTTATAATTTCGTGCGCAGCGTCGCCGAAAACAATCAGTCTGTTCTTTTTGTCGGAACAAAGAAGCAGGCGCAGGAGTCCATCGAAACCGAAGCGAAGCGCTGCGATATGTTCTATGTCAACCAGCGCTGGCTCGGCGGAATGCTCACCAACTTCAAGACCATACAGGGCCGTATATCGCGCCTTCGGCAGATTGAGCAGATGGAGGTCAACGGTGACTTTGAACTTCTGCCGAAAAAAGAAGTCATCAAGCTGAAAGCCGAGCAGGAGAAGCTCGAAAAAAACCTCGGCGGCATCAAGGATATGAAGAAGCTGCCAAGCGCGATCTTCATCGTCGATCCGAGAAAGGAACACATCGCCATTGCGGAGGCGCGCACGCTGAAGATTCCGATCGTCGCTATCATCGATACGAACTGCGATCCCGACGAAGTCGATTACCCGATCCCGGGCAACGACGACGCCATCCGTGCGGTCAAGCTCATCACCGGTAAACTTGCGGATGCAGTCATCGAAGGACACCAGGGCGAGCAGACGACGGATGCCGAAGAACCGGCGAACGAAGATAAAGAAGATCAGGAATAACGCTTCAGCGAAGGGAGATAAACCATGTTTACAGCAAAAGACGTAATGGCGCTGCGCGAACTAACGCAAGCCGGCATGATGGATTGCAAAAAGGCGCTCACGGAATGTGACGGCGACTTTGACAAGGCAAAGGATTACCTTCGTGAGAAGGGTCTGGCCGCGGCAGCAAAAAAAGCGAGCCGCATCGCCGCGGAAGGCATCGTGAGCAGTTACTGCTGCGAAGGCAGCGACGCGGCGGTTGTGATCGAGGTCAACTGCGAAACGGACTTCGTCGCCAAGACGGACGATTTCCACGCTTATGTAGAAAATCTTGCGGAGCTGGTCGCCAAAGAGAATCCGGCGGATGTGGACGCGCTGCTTGTTTTGGATGCGTCCTTCTCGCCTGGACTGAAAGTCAGCGAAACACTCAACGAGATGGTCGCCAAGATCGGCGAAAAGATCAGCATCCGCCGCTTCATGCGATATGAAGGCGTTGTTGACACCTATATCCACCTCGGCGGCAAGATCGGCGTTCTCGTCGAACTGGACGCGCCTATGAGCCTCAAGGACAACGCGGAGCTGAAAAAGGTTGCGCACGACATCGCGATGCATATCGCGGCAGCGCGCCCGAACTACCTCAGCCGAGACGATGTACCGGCGGACGAACTCGAGCACGAGAAGGAAATCAATCGCAACATGGCGCTCAACGAAGAGAAGCCGAAACCCGCCGCCGTCATCGAGAAGATGTTGGTCGGCCGCATCGAGAAATACTATAAAGAAAACTGCCTGCTTGAGCAGGTGTTCGTCAAGGACAGCTCCATGACGATTACGAAAGTGCTGGAAAGCGCCTCAAAGGACTTCGGCGCAAAAATCGGCATCAAGCGCTTTACTCGCTATGAGATGGGCGAAGGCCTGCAGAAACGGGAAGACAACTTCGCCGAAGAAGTCATGAATCAGACCAAGTGCTAATCTTGGGGGAACACGGCGAACGTGTTCCCTTTTTTTATAGAAATTTACAGGGAAAGGCGTGAAAAATCATGTATCGTCGGGTATTGCTCAAGATCAGCGGGGAAGCGCTCGCATCCGAACAATCCGTCATCAGCCGTGAAACGGTTCTGGATACCGCCGAAAAGATCAAAGCCGTCCGCAGCAGGGGCGTGCAGATCGGCGTCGTCGTCGGCGGCGGCAACATCATGCGCGGAAGAAGCGCGGATGGGATGGACCGAAACCGCGCGGACCATATGGGCATGCTCGCAACCGCAATTAACTCCATCGCGCTGCAGGACGCCCTGCTGCAGGCCGGCGTGCCGTGCGAAGTGCAGTCCGCGGTTGAGATGGACCGGTTCTGCGAGTCTTTTTCGGCTAGGAGAGCCAACCAGGCGCTCGAGGAAGGCAAGGTCGTACTGTTTGCCTGCGGGAGCGGGTGCCCGTTCTTCTCGACCGATACGGCGGCCGCGCTGCGAGCCGCGGAAATCGGCGCGGACGCGCTGCTGCTGGCTAAAAATATCGACGCGATTTATTCAGCCGATCCGAAGTCCGATCCGAACGCCGTGCGCTACAATAAAATCAGTTACGACCGCGTGATGAAGGAGAACCTCCGCGCGACGGATCTGACCGCGATTACGCTCTGCAAGGAACAGAAGATTCCGATTCGCGCGTTCGCGCTCAACCAGATCGGGCAGATTTTTGAAGACGAAACCATCGGAACGCATATCGTAGAGAAAGAATAGGATAAGCATTCTGTTGAACAAGAAGCCGTTTTTCCGCGGAAGCGGCTTTTGTTCGATTCATTTTAAACGGAAGATCGGGCTTGAATAAAGACCGCCGGATATAGTAGAATAAAAAGCGTATAGGAGGAGTGGAACATGGCAAGCGATATTATCGACAGCACGAGAGAACGAATGCAGAAAACCATTTCCGTTTTAAAGTCGGAGCTTGGCGGCCTGCGCGCGGGGCGCGCGAATCCGCAGCTGCTCGACCGTATCATGGTCGATTACTACGGAACGCCGACGCCGATTCAACAGCTGGGCAACATTTCCACGCCCGAGCCGCGCATGCTGCTCATTTCCGTTTGGGACAACAAAGCCATTCCCGCGATCGAAAAAGCGATCCAAAAATCGGACCTCGGCATCAACCCCGCAAACGACGGAAAGATGATCCGGCTGATATTCCCGGAGCTGAACGAGGAGCGCAGAAAAGAGCTCGTCAAGGTTGTCAAAAAATACGGCGAGGAAAGCAAAATCGCCATTCGCTCAATTCGCCGCGACGCGAACGAGCATATCAAGAAAGACGAAAAGGAAAAGCTGATCACGGAAGACGATAAAAAATCACTCGACGACAAGGTTCAGAAACTGACCGACGAGCAGATTAAAGAAATCGACGGCATCCTATCGACGAAGGAGAAGGAGATCCTGGCGGTTTGACGGATGTTCTCGGATTACCGCTTGAGCGGGCGATGCAGCTTCTGGAGCATGACGGATATGAAGTGACCGCGCTGGAAACGCGGTCCAAAAAAGGTGTGGAAGACGGATGCGACGCGCGCGTCGTACGGCAGGATTGTTTGAGTGAAACGCATGTAACGCTCCTGTATGCGGTATTCCGTTCTCAACCAAACGAAGCGAACGATTAGGTGCAGGGTTCTTTCGCTCTGCACCTTCCTCTTTTACGGTGAACAATGGCGCATTACAACGACGAACAAATACGCGCGCTCGGCCTCGCGAAAGAAACGCTGCCGAAGCACATCGCGATCATCATGGACGGGAACGGACGCTGGGCAAAGATGCGCAGACTGCCGCGCAGCGCGGGGCACCGCGCAGGCGTTGACAGGCTGCGCGGTATCATTCGCCTTACATCCGATCTCGGGATTGAGTCGCTGACGCTGTATGCGTTCTCAACGGAGAACTGGAAACGCCCATCCGAAGAAATAAACGTTCTGATGGCGCTTTTGATCGAGTATTTTACAAAGGAAATCGAGGAGCTGGACGTAAACGGCGTTCGCATCCGTATCATCGGCGCATATGAAGAGTTTTCAGCTCCCATCCGCTCCGTGCTGAAACGCGCCGTGGAACGCACCGAGGGCAACAAGGGACTGAATCTGAACATCGCGCTGAACTACGGCAGCCGCGCGGAGATACTGCGCGCGGCGAACCTTGCGATGCGGCAGGCGCTCGATGCCGGACAAAAAGAATTAACGGTCGAGATGCTGGAAAGAAACCTCTATACGGCGGGACAGCCGGAGGTCGATCTGCTGATACGAACGAGCGGAGAAAAGCGCCTTTCCAACTACCTGCTGTATCAGATCTCTTATGCCGAGCTGATGTTTCCGGAAGAATACTGGCCCGATTTTACGGAAGAAGCCTACCTGAAAACGCTGAGCGCTTTTCAAAAGCGCGCGCGCCGCTTTGGCGGGTTGGAGGGAAACGCATGAAAACGCGCATCATCGTGGGTATCCTGCTGGTTCTCCTGCTGATCGCCGTTTTGTATTTCGGCGGTTTCATCCTGCTGAGCGTACTCGCGCTGTTTTCGCTTGCCGCCATTTTCGAGATGGGTCAGACATTCCGGAAAAAGAGCTACGATCCGATTCTGATACCGGCGTATGTATTCGCGCTTGCGTATCCCTTCGTCTATTATTACCTGGGTATGCTCTCGATGTTCATCCTGTATATGGCGACGGTGATGACCACGATGATCTGGTCGCTGTTTACCAAGCGGCACGCGACGAACGACATCGTGCCTTCGCTGTTTATCCTGAATTATCCGACGCTGTTTCTGATGTGCATGCTGCTCGTGTACTTCAGTTTCGAGCGGACGATCGCGCTCGTCGCGGCGGGCATGGCGTACGCCGCGCCGGAGTGTTCGGATACGTTTGCATATTTCGGCGGCACGTTTCTTGGAAAGCATAAACTCTGCCCGACCATCAGCCCCAAAAAAACCGTGGAGGGCGCGGCTTTCGCGCTGATCGGCGGCACCGCGTTCGGCGTCGGCATGTTTTATCTGCAGCGCATCTGGAGCTCTGACATCAGCCTTCTGGTATTGATCCTGCTTGGCTTGGGGTGCGGGCTGCTCTCGCAGTTTGGCGACTTGTTTGCGTCTCTTCTAAAACGCTGGGCGGGCGTGAAGGATTTTTCCAGCGTGTTTCCCGGACACGGGGGTATCATGGACCGCATCGACAGCATCATGTTCTGCACGCCGCTCGTGCTCTGCGTGTTTTTGATCATGCAGAAACTGGCGATATTTTAACATTTTTTCTTTATACGCCGTACAAGGTGTTTAACGGAAACGAATCGGGAGATCGGAATGAAAAAAATTACGGTGCTCGGATGCACCGGTTCCATCGGCAGACAGGCACTCGACGTCATCGCCTCTCACCCGGAGGAGATGGCGCTTTTCGGCATTGCCGCAAACACGAATACGGAAGCGCTGATGAAGCTCGCAAAGAAATACCGCCCGCGCGTCGTCGCATCCGAAGCGGAAATCGACGAACTGCTGCTTCCAAAGGGTACGGAGATGATCTGCGGCGCGGGAGCGACAGAACGTCTGGCAGCTATGCCGGACGCGGATGTGGTCGTCAACGGCGTAAGCGGCATCGCCGCGCTCTCCCCGCTGATCGCTTCCCTGAGAGCCGGCAAACGGATTGCGCTGGCCAACAAGGAGAGCATCGTCTGCGGCAAGAGCCTTCTGGACGATATCGTTTCCCGTTACGGCGGCGAGATACTGCCCGTGGACAGCGAGCAGTCCGCCATTTTCCAGTGCCTGCAAAACGGACGCAGGGAAGAGGTTGAAAAACTGGTGCTGACCGCGTCCGGCGGGCCGTTCTGGCGGGAAAACAGGGATGCGCTAGAGCATATCACGCCGGAACAGGCGCTCGCGCACCCGACCTGGAACATGGGAAACAAGATCACGATCGACTCCGCAACGCTCTTCAACAAAGGCCTGGAGATCATCGAGGCGGCGTATCTGTTCGATTTTTCCGCCGACCAGATTGAAGTTGTCATCCATCCGCAGTCTATCGTTCACTCCATGGTGGTTTATAAAGACGGTACCTGTATGGCGAACATGAGCAAGCCGGACATGCGCCTGCCGATACAATACGCCATCACGTACCCCGAACGGATTCCTTCGTCCTGCGCTCCGCTGCAGCTTTACCGCGAACAGCCGCTGACGTTTCACAAGCCCGACCTCGAGCGGTTTCTCTCCATACGCCTCGCGTATCAAGCGCTGAAAACGGGGTTGTCGTGCCCGGTTGCCTATAATGGCGCAAATGAGTCCGCGGTGGAAGCATTTTGTAGCGGGCACATCGGGTTTCTGGACATCGAACGAGTGGTGGACTATACTTTGAATCAGCATATTCCCAGTGAACTGACGAATCTTGAAGGGATCATGGAAGCCGACCGCAGAACACGTGAAACGGCGAACGGATTGATTCAGGAACTGCGTCGGGAAAGGCGGTAAACTCGTTGAACACGGTGCTGTCCGTATTCGTCGCGCTTTTGCTCTTGTCTCTGCTCGTGATGTTTCACGAACTGGGGCACTATCTGGCGGGGCGCGCGCTCGGTTTTTCCATATTGGAATTCTCCATCGGCATGGGGCCGAAACTGTTGAAAAAGAAATCAAAAAGCGGGACGGAATTTACGATCCGCGCTTTGCCGATCGGCGGCATGTGCCGCTTCGAAGGCGAAGATCAGGAAGTGAAAAGCGCGCTTTCCTTTAACGCGCAAAAAGTCTGGAAGCGCATCATTGTCGTGCTTGCCGGGCCTTTGACGAACCTCGTGCTCGCGATTCTTCTGGCGTTTGTAACGCTCGGCTTTTTCGGCGATTATATGCCGACCGTTTATGAAGTCACGCCGGAGCTGCCCGCCGCCGTCGGAGGCGTGGAAACGGGCGACGTCATACTCGAAGTCAACGGTGAACCGATCCGGTTTTATTTCCAGACCACCGATATGATCGGTTCGGCTGAATCGGAGGACATGACGCTGAGCGTGCTACGCGACGGCGAAAACGTCGTCCTGAATCTGCAGGACGTGTATAACGCCGAGATGGGCCGAAACTATATCGGCGTGACCGTTTCACCCGGACGCGTCATGTTCGGCGCGGGAGAGTCCGCGCTGCGCTCGGTGAATTATGTGACAGGCACGATTGTAGAGACGTTCCGCTTCTTCGGCAGGGCCGCACAGGGCGACGTGTCGAGCTCCGACGCGGCGGGACCGGTTGCGATCGTCGCCGTCATCAGCGAAGCGGTTCGAACGGGCGGAGAAAGCGTGCTGCGGCTGCTGGTGCTCATCAGCGCAAGCCTCGGCATCATGAACCTGCTGCCGATTCCTGCGATGGACGGCGGACGGCTCGTATTCATGGTGATCGAAGCCATCCGCGGCAAGGCGCTTCCGCCGGAGAAGGAAGGAATGATCCATTTCTTCGGATTGATCCTGCTTTTCGGGTTGATTATATTCATGACGTTCAACGACATCACGAATCTCATCAACGGCAAAATCGGATAGGTCAACAGCGCTCGACAAGGAGTGAACAGAGGACAACGTGGAGAGCAAAACAAGACAAATCACAGTCGGCGGCGTAGGCATCGGCGGCGGCGCGCCGGTAACGGTGCAGTCCATGACGAATACGGACACGCGGGACGTCGAAAGCACCGTTCGGCAGATCGAGCGCTTGACCGAAGCGGGCTGCGACATCGTTCGCGCCTCCGTTTACGATATGGCGTGCGCCGAAGCGATCGGGAAAATCAAAAGCCGGATACGCATTCCGCTCGTCGCGGACGTGCACTTTGATTACCGCCTCGCAATCGCGGCGATAGAAAACGGGGCTGACAAACTGCGCTTCAACCCCGGCAACATCGGCGGCGAAGCGCGCGTGCGCGCGCTGGTCGCCTGCGCAAAACAGCACCATACGCCGATCCGCATCGGGGTTAACGCGGGGTCAATCGAACCAGTGCTTCGTCAAAAATACGGCGGCGCGACGACGCAGGCGATGGTGGAGAGCGCGCTCAACCATGTCGCCATACTCGAGAAAGAAGGGTTTTTCGATATCGTTCTTTCGCTGAAGGCATCGAACGTACGCGACACGGTGGATGCCTGCCGCGCCGTCAGCACACGGGTGGATTATCCGCTGCATATCGGCGTGACCGAAACAGGCGATACGGTCAGCGGTATCGTAAAATCTTCCGTCGGTATCGGCGCGCTGCTGCTCGACGGAATCGGCGATACGATCCGCGTATCGCTGACTGACGATCCCGTGCGCGAGGTGGAGACAGGACTGAAAATTTTACGCGCGGTCGGGCTCAGAAGGGACGATATTGAGATCGTGAGCTGTCCGACTTGCGGACGCACGCGCGTGGATTTGATGAAGATGGTTGAAGAGGTTAACAACCGTCTTCCGCACAAAAGAGGATACCTCAAAGTTGCGGTCATGGGATGCGCGGTCAACGGCCCCGGCGAAGCGCGCGACGCGGACATCGGCGTGGCCTTCGGCGACGGCAACGGTATCCTGTTTGAACGGGGCGAACAGGTATTCCACGCAGCGGCTGAAGAAGTCGTCGAGCGGCTGATTGCGCGCGCAACAGAAATGCTGAATTTACAGAATTCGAACAAAATATCATAATACGGCCGAATATCGGAGGGAACGTTGCGGGAGGAACTGTTTGCCACGCTCAAACGCGTCGGCATCACGGACGAATCCGTAGAACTGGAAAACGTAACTCTGAGCCGTGAGCAAAACCTGCTGACGGTCTTTTTTCGCTGTGATGAGGAACCGTCAATCGACCTGACCGTTAATTTGACGCAGGAACTGGAATCGCGCCTAGGCGGCCCGCGCGTGCGCGTCGAGTGGCTCTCTTCCGGAAGGCGCGCTGCTGAGGCGGAGGAAGATGCCGAACCGCGGCCGCAAAAAAAAGCGCCGCCCGCCGAGAAGCGGATCATATTCGGCGGATTTGTCTCTTCGCACCGAAAAACGCCGATTGCAAACCTGGTCAGCGGACCGGAGAAATATGTTATCGAGGGCAGGATCGTCGGCCTGAACGAACGCAATTCGTTTCGGAACAAACGCCGGAAAGGCGAGATGAGCTATCCGGTCGACGTTTCCGTTTTTGACGGTACGGATACGATCTATTGCTCTCTGTTGATCGATTTTTATGAACAAAAAACGAAACTGGTTTCCGAACTGGAAAAAGCGCAGAAAAACGGAGAACTGCTGCTCGCGCAGGGCGTGTGCCGCACATCCGTGATCACGGGCGATCCGGTGTTTTACGCAAACAACGTATGCCTCGTGCCGTACGAGGGCAGGCAGGACGATTGCGAAGTGAAGCGCGTCGAACTGCATCTGCATACGCGCATGTCTTCACAGGACGGCATCACGGACGTGAACGAAGCATTTGAAAGCGCGAAACGCTTCGGGCACAAAGCGCTCGCGGTCACCGACCACGGCGTGGTGCAGGCGTTCCCGGCTGCGGCGAAGGCCGCTAAAAAAACGGGTGTAAAACCGCTCTTTGGCGTGGAAGGTTACCTGCTGCGCGAATCCGAATTGATTGGCCTGGATCAGACGTTTGTGGTGTTCGACCTAGAGACCACGGGGCTCAAACCAGAACAATGCGAAATCATCGAGATTGGCGCGGTCAAGATCAGCGGCGGGAAAATCGTCGGCCGGTTTCAGACGTTCGTCAACGACGGCGTCGTTGTACCGGGCAACATCACGCAGCTGACCGGCATCACAACGGATATGCTCGTCGGCGCGCCGAATTCACGCGAAGTCCTCGCGGACTTTCATGCGTTCAGCAAGGGATGCTGCCTCGTTGCGCACAACGCGGAATTCGACATGGGCTTCATCCGATTCCACGGCGGACGGTTTCACCTGTTGTTTGACAATCCGTATGCCGATACGCTCATGCTCTCGCGCTATCTGATGCACGATTTGATCAACCATAAGCTCGACACGGTCTGCGACGCGCTCGGCGTTACGCTCAAGGATCACCACCGGGCGTCGGACGACGCCGAAGCGACGGGAGAGGTTTTTATAAAACTGCTTGGACGGCTTGAAGAGATGGGAATGCATCAACTGCCCGTCCGGACGGAGGCAACGAAGCAGGAACGCGGAAAGAAACGCGCGGCGACCAGCCACATCATCATACTGGCAAAAACGCAGGCGGGTATGAAGAATCTCTACCGTATCGTCAGCTACGCGCACCTCGACCACTTTTATTACAACCCGATCATACCATTCAGCCTGCTTTCGCTTTACCGCGAAGGGTTGATCCTCGGCTCTGCATGCGAAGCGGGCGAGCTGTATCAGGCGATCTTAAAAGAAGCCGATGAGGACAGACTGGAATATATCGCGAGAACCTACGATTTTCTTGAGATTCAGCCAAGGTGCAACAATGCGTTTCTGGTGCGCGAAGGCATTGCGTCGGAGGAACAGGTATTAAACAACAACCAGAAGATCGTCGAGCTGGGCAAGCGGCTCGGCATACCGGTGGCCGCGACGGGAGACGTGCACTTCCTCGAGCCAGAGGACGCGGTCTACCGTGAGATCATACTCACGAAGAACGGGTTTGAGGACGCTTCAGAACAGACGCCGCTCTACTATAAAACAACCACGGAAATGCTTGAAGAGTTCGGCTATCTCGGTGAGGATATCGCGCGGCGCGTCGTCGTCGATGTGCCGAATGAAATCGCCGACCGGTGCGAATGGCTCAAACCGTTTCCGGACGGAACGCACGCGCCGACCATCGAAAACGCAAGCGAGATACTGCGGGACATGGCTCTCGGAAACGCGTATGAAGTGTATGGAAACCCTCTGCCGCAGATCGTGCGGGCGAGGCTGGACAAAGAGCTTCACTCGATCATCGGAAACGGCTTTGCTTCGCTCTATCTCATGGCGCAGCGGCTCGTGCACAAGAGCAATTCGGACGGATACCTTGTCGGCTCGCGCGGATCCGTCGGTTCCTCGTTCGTGGCGACCATGGCGGGCATTACGGAGGTCAACCCGCTGCAGCCGCATTACGTTTGCCCGAAATGCAAAAACAGCGATTTTGATATAGACAGAATGCAATACGCGTGCGGCATCGACATGCCGGATCGCGACTGCCCCGTATGCGGCACTCGCTACAACAAAACGGGCTTTGATATCCCGTTTGAAGTGTTTCTTGGTTTCGACGGCGACAAGACGCCGGATATCGACCTGAATTTCTCCGGCGAATACCAGGCGGCCGCCCACCGTTATGTGGAGGAGATGTTCGGCCGTGGCCACGCATTCCGCGCGGGAACGATCAGCGGCATTGCGGAACGTACAGCGTTCGAATATGTGCGTATTTATGAAGAACAAACAGGCAAAACGCTCCACCGCGCCGAGCGCGAGCGCATCGCCAAAGGCTGCCAGGATGTGAAGGTGACAACGGGCCAGCATCCCGGCGGCATCGTCATCGTGCCAAAAGAGGACGACGTGCTCGACTATACGCCGATCCAGTACCCGGCGGACAAAGCGGACAAAAAGACGATCACAACGCATTTCGATTTTCACTCGATGGACGACCGCCTCGTCAAGCTCGATATTCTCGGGCACGACGACCCGACCGCGCTGCGGATGCTGAAAGATCTGACCGGTATAGATCCTGTGACGATCCCGCTGGACGACCCCGACACGATGCGCATCTATCTGTCGTGCGATTCACTCCATGTAGACCTCTCCGCAATCGGCTGCAAAGTCGGCACGCTCGGCACGCCGGAATTCGGAACGGGTTTCGTACGCGGCGCGCTGGATGCGACGCAGCCGACCACGATGGAGGAACTGGTGCGCATCTCCGGTCTGACCCACGGAACAGACGTATGGCTCGGCAACGCGGAGCCGCTCGTGGTGAACAAAGTCGCGACGCTCAACGAGGTCATCTGCACGCGCGACGATATCATGAACTACCTGATCATGCATGGGGTCGACGCTTCAAGCTCATTTAAAATCATGGAAAACGTCAGAAGAGGCAAAGGGCTCAAGCCGGAGATGGAGCAGATGCTCCTTGACAACGAGATCCCCGCCTGGTACATCGACTCGTGCAAGAAGATCAAATACATGTTCCCGCGCGGACACGCGGTCGCGTATACCATGATGAGTTTCCGCGTGGCGTATTACAAGGTGCACCATCCGCTCGAGTTCTACAGCGTCTATTTCACCGTGCGCGCGGACCTGTTTGATGTGATGCTCGCCGCGGGCGGAGCGGAGCGCGTTCTTGAGACGATTCGCGAACTGGAGAAATCGACCTCGAAAATGACCGACTCGGAAAAAGCGAGAACGAAGGATATCGTTACAATACTGGAAGTTGTCTATGAGATGAATCTGCGCGGCATCGAACTCCTGCCGGTCGATCTGTACAAATCAGACGCGACGAAATTCCGGCTCGAAGACGGCGCGGTACGGCCGCCGTTTAACGCGATACCCGGCGTCGGAAAAAACGCCGCGCTTTCACTCATGGAAAACAGGGCGGGTAAGCGCTTCCATACGGTCGAGCAGTTCCGCACGGTTACGAAGGCGAACAGCGCCGTTGTAGCGGCGCTTGAAAAGTGCGGTTGTTTCGAAGGCATGGACAAGACATCGCAAATATCGTTGTTTTGATTTATCGAAGGATCGCTGCCGACGTAAAATGGGGCTTTCACATTTGATCATACTCATTTTAGCGCACAAATTACGAAAGACTCGGGTAAAACGTTAAAATAAGGCTTTTACCAGTGTCAGAAGCCGTGAATTATCAAATTTCCTTGACGCAAAATGGTTGTTGCTATATAATTTTTGGGAGTAATCCTGCACTCTTTAGGTGTGTTCATAATAGATCGTTTTTTAAAAAGCAATGGCGAACGAGCAATTGACTTTGATACCAGGACATTATGAAGTGACCGTGCAGAGACGTGCGGTTACATTTTTTATAGATCGGAGAAACAACATATGTGGTGGCTATACCCGATTGTCGGAACCCTCGCGCTGCTCTCCGGTTTCCTTATGGGATACGCTTATCGCCGCAACGTAGCAGAAGCAAAGGTGGCAAAAGCGGAGGATGCCGTAAAGAAACTCTATGACGACGCGCAGCGCAAAGCCGAAGAGATCAAGAAGGAAAAGGTCTTGGAGGCAAAAGAAGAAGTATTTAAAATTCGCTCCGAAGCGGAAAGAGAAAACCGTGAGCGCCGCGGAGAGATACAGAGAAACGAAAGGCGCATTTTTCAAAGAGAAGAGATACTGGACAAAAAGACAGACGCCCTGGACAACAGGGAGGCGGCGATCGCAAACCGCGAAGCGGAGATCGATACCGCGCAAGCTTCGATCCGCGCACTCTACGAACAACAGATACAAGAACTCGAGAAGATATCCGGACTGTCCATGGAAGACGCGCGCAACATGCTGCTTGCCAATGTAGAGCGGGAAACCAGGCATGAAGCGGCGCTGATGATCAGGGACATCGAATCCAAGACAAAAGAAGAAGCGGACAAGAAAGCAAGGAATATCATCTCGCTTGCCATTCAGCGCTGCGCGGCGGACCACGTCGCGGAGGCGACGGTATCCGTCGTGGCGCTGCCCAACGACGACATGAAGGGCCGGATCATCGGCCGCGAGGGACGCAACATCCGCGCGCTGGAGACAGCCACGGGCGTAGACCTCATCATCGACGACACGCCCGAGGCGGTCATACTCTCCGGGTTTGACCCGGTGCGGCGCGAAGTGGCGCGCATCGCGCTTGAAAAACTCATTCTCGACGGACGCATTCATCCCGCCCGTATCGAGGAGATGGTAGAAAAAGCGCGTAAGGAAGTTGACACGACGATCCGTGAAGCTGGCGAAGCCGCCGTTCTGGAAGTTGGCGTCAACGGACTGCATCACGAACTGGTCCGTTACCTGGGCCGCATGAAATACCGCACGAGTTACGGGCAGAACGTGCTCAAGCACTCCATAGAGGTTGCGCACCTTGCGGGCATCATGGCAGCCGAGCTCGGCGCAAACGTCGCGCTGGCAAAGCGCGCGGGACTTCTGCACGACATCGGCAAGTCAATCGACCATGAAGTCGAAGGCCCGCATACGCAGATCGGCGGCGACCTTGCAAAGAAATTCCGCGAGAACAACGCAATCGTTCATGCCATCATGGCGCACCACAACGACATAGAGCCGCAAACAGTGGAGGCGATCCTTGTGCAGGCGGCGGATGCGATTTCCGCGGCACGCCCCGGCGCGCGGCGCGAAACGCTGGAAAACTACATCAAACGGCTTGAAAAACTGGAAGAAATCGCAAACTCGTTCGACGGCGTCGACACGTCCTTTGCCATTCAGGCGGGGCGCGAAATCCGCATTATTGTCAAACCGGATCGCGTGAGCGACAGCGACGCGGTGATACTCGCAAAGGAAATCGCCAAGCGTATCGAAGCGGAGCTTGAATACCCGGGCCAGATTAAGGTCAGCGTGATTCGGGAGACGCGCACGGTCGATTACGCGAAGTAAATTCCAAACAACCCGGACGGGGCATGGGGAGCAACCATGCCCCGTTTCTGCAAATTTCGTTCTAAGTTCGTCAAAGGAGGCAATTATGTTCCCTGTAGCGGACGGACACTGCGACTATCTGTACGGCGCGGTTCAGTCCGGTTTCGATTTAACGAACCCAAAACGCAACCAGTCGATCCGCCTGGACGACATGATGCGCGGCGGCGTCGCGCTGCAGTTTTTTGCATGTTGGATCGATACTGCGCTGCAAACGCCGCCAATGCATCAGTGCCTTGCCATGATCGACGCGTATCAGCGCATATTGGATTCGTATGAAGAATTCACCCCGTTGACGCGCGATGTTACGCCGGAGAGCGGAAAGATCGCTACCGTACTTGCCGTTGAGGGCGGGGAAGCTCTGGACGGGAGCCTTGCCGTGCTCAGGGTGCTGCACCGGCTCGGCGTACGCGCCATGACGCTGACATGGAACGAGAACAACGAGCTTGCTGGAGCTGCGATGGGGCGCGGCAACAAAGGCCTTACCGCAATCGGAAAGGACATCGTGGACGAGATGTGTGCGCTCGGTATCGCCATCGACGTATCGCATCTGAGCGATCACGGAATTGAACAGGTACTCGCGCGCTCCACACGGCCGGTATTTGCGTCGCACTCCAACGCGCGGAGCGTGCACGAACACCCGCGCTCGCTCAGCGACGAACTGATCCGGCAGATCGCGGGGCAGGGCGGCACGATCGGCGTCAACTTTTACTATCAACAGCTGACGAAACGCGGTGAAGCCGGCCTTGACGATATTCTCAGACATATCTGCCACATAGCTGAGATCGGAGGCGTAGGCTGCTGCGCCATTGGATCCGACCTCGACGGAATGCAGCAGTATCCGAAGGATTTGAAAACCAGCCGCGACTTTCCCGCGCTGTTTGAAGCGCTGCTTCAACGTGGATTTTCGGAAGCGGACGTGTACCGCATCGCGTATCAGAACCTGAGGGACTACATCGTTCAATTTGTCTGATTTAAAACTAAATACACATCTTATTCATTGTATATTATGTATAATGCTTGAGATATGCATCATATTAAGGTTAATTATACTAATAGAATACATATATATAAATAATATATTGACAAAACTACATAATTATGCTAAATTTGTTTATAAACAAAGGTGTTGACTTGACAACACTTTATTTTTTTGGAGGTTCGGTTATATGAAAAAGAAAATTTTTGTACTTTTGTCCGCGATTTTAGTTCTTATGCTGTTCGTGTCCTGCGCGGCGCAAACGACTGAAGAAACGCCCGCCGCGGTGAACGAGAGCGAGGCGGCAGCCGGAACGGTCGATATGTCCGGCGTCAAGCTGATGCAGGACGGCGTTCTGACCATCGGCATGGAAGTCGGCTACCCGCCTTTCGAAGATTTTGCAGAAGACGGTACGACCGAGATCGGGTATGACGTGGACTTCGCCAAAACCCTTGGCGAAAAACTCGGCGTCGAAATCAACTTCATCAACACTGCATGGGACGGCATTTTCTCAGGAATCGACGTGAACTATGACTGCGTCATTTCCGCCGTGACCATCACCGACGAACGGAAAGAAACCATGTCGTTTTCCGATCCGTATATCAACAACTATCAGGCTGTTGTCGTTCTCGCCGATTACGAAGGCACGATAGCGAGCTTTTTGGATCTTGACGGCCTTGCGCTGGCGGTGCAGAAGGAGACGACCTCCGATATTCTGATTTCCGATTATATCGATACCGGTTCGATCAACTGCACGCTTTCCGCAAACGAAAAAGTCACCACATGCTTTACGCAGCTGCAAAACGGAGAAATCGACGCGGTCGTCGTGGATTCGACCGTTGCGGACGGATACTTGGCGTCCAACCCCGGCGTATTTATGAAGGCGTTCCAGGATGAGAGCGAACCCGAGCAGTTCGGCGTGGCTATGGGTCTTGAGAACAGCGCGCTTCAGGCAGCAATCAACGAAGCGATCGCACAGCTGACCGAGGAAGGTTTCTTTGAGCAGAACATCGCTTTCTGGTTCGGCAACTAAAGAAAACCGTTCAGCAGACGATACGAATGATGTTGAAAAGTGATAAAAGATGCGATTATTAAAAAAAATCACTGATTTCAAAAACTGGAAACGTTCGACGCTGACAGTCGCCATAATCATTATGGCGACTGCGGCGCTTTTCGCGATTCTTTCGATTGTTAACGTATCCGAAGAAGCAATGATCGATCAGGCTTCCGACGAAATGAAGCAGATGATCGAGGATGAAAGGGACAGTGCCAGAAAATATGTGACGACCACCTATAACAACCTCGGAATCGTCAGTTACGTTTCGTTTTCGACTTCGGGTGCGAACGCGATCAAAGAATCCTATGTCGGATTCGCCGGAAGCGTCTACAGCGCGGACGAGGGCGTATGGAAGTTTGTCGGGCAGATGGTAAACTATACCTACCGTATGCTCGGTTCCGGTGAAAATCTCCTGCACGGCGTGAAACTGACGCTTCTTCTGACCACGCTGTCCATGGTCATCGGCGCGATATTGAGCGTATTCCTGGCTTTGGGTAAGATCTCTGACAACAAATTCATCAGCAAGTTCTGCAGCGGATACATCTTCTTTTTCCGGGGGACGCCGCTGTTGATTCAACTGTTTGTGGTCTATTTCTCAGTGCCGGGAATTTTCGGGTTCTCCTGGAGAAGCCTGTTTTCCACAGGGGATCCGGAGGCGGTCTATAAGGGAGCCTTTATAGCTGCATTGATCGCGTTTTCGCTCAACGCGGCGGCCTACTGCGCCGAGATCGTGCGTGCGGCGATCCAGTCGATCGATAAAGGCCAGAACGAGGCGTCGAAAGCGCTCGGCATGAGTTACGGCCAGATGATGCGCACCATCATCATTCCGCAGTCGATCCGCCGCATGATTCCGCCGCTTTGCAACGAATTCGTCATGATGATCAAGGACGTGTCGCTTGTGTTCGCAATTTCGCTGATGGACATCACGACGATATCGAAGACAATCATGACAAGTGAGGGGAACTATCTTGTCTTCGTTCCCGCGCTGCTGATCTATCTTGTGATCACGGCTGTCTTCACGTTTATCTTCGGCAAAATCGAAACGAGGCTTTCCATTTATGAGTAGGGTATGGCAATGAACGATTATCAATACATCATCAAAACCGAACATCTGTATAAAAGCTTCGGATCGCTGGAGGTTTTAAAGGATATCAACCTTTCCGTAAAGAAGGGGGAGGTCATCTGCATCATCGGCCCGTCCGGCGCGGGGAAATCAACATACCTGCGCTCGTTGAACCAGCTGGAGAAGATTACAAGCGGCAAGATCTTCATCAAAGACAAGCTGTTTCTGCACAGGGAGCACAACAGGACCATACAAAGGGTAGAGGCGGACGAGCAGAAAGCGATGCTGCTGGAGATGGGTATGGTTTTCCAGCGATTCAACCTGTTTCCGCATAAAACCGTTATCGAAAACGTGATGATCGCGCAGATGCTCGTGCGCAAGAAGTCGAGGGAAGACGCGAAAGCATTAGCCGAGGAAATTATCGCAAGAGTCGGTCTTTCGGACAAAACTGACGTCTATCCGAGCAAGCTTTCCGGAGGTCAGCAGCAGCGCGTCGCCATTGCGCGCGCGCTTGCGATGGAACCGGAAATCATGCTGTTTGACGAGCCAACC
Source organism: Christensenellaceae bacterium (assembly GCA_963675855.1). GTDB lineage: Bacteria > Bacillota > Clostridia > Christensenellales > CAG-138 > UBA7703. The sequence goes on along the minus strand of OY776633.1, from coordinate 1,767,478 downwards.
AGTGCGCTTGATCCGGAGCTCGTCGGCGAAGTGCTCAACGTCATGAAGACGCTGGCCAAACAGGGCATGACAATGCTCTGCGTTACGCACGAAATGGGATTTGCGCGTGAGGTTGGGGACCGCGTCGTGTTCATGGCGGACGGTATGATCCTGGAAGAAGGCACGCCGACAGAGCTGTTTGATCATCCGAAAAACGAAAAAGCGATCAGCTTTTTAAAGAGCGTGTTATAGATACAAGTCGGAGCCGATTATATAAAAAATATCCAGCTTGCCGTTGTTTTGGCAAACGAAATTTACGACAGAAAAAAACCGAGCGAATTTGATAGTTCGTCCGGTTTTTTGCAGGATTTTACAATTAAAAACATGTAATGAATAGTCTTAGTGATCAAATTTACGGTATAATAAAACAACAGACTGTTTTTGTTGAATAATGCATCGGTTCCAAATACAACATAGCGGGGAGGTGCTGTAAAGTGGAAAGTGCAGTGATCATGACGCTGTTAAACAATATTGCGCTGCTGCTTGCGATGTCGGTTGCCTATGAGATGATTTATTTTCTTCCTCTCCGCTTACGCCGTTTTCAGTCGTGGATAACCGGCTTTGCCTTTTCGGTGATCTGTTTTGCGATCATGAATATGCCGTTTACGCTGCAGCAGGGCCTGTTTTATGATACAAGATCGGTCTTGATCAGCGTTACCGCGCTTCTGTTCGGCTGGATCCCTACGATAATGATCGTTGTTACTGCGATCGCTTTCCGGCTTAGCGTCGGCGGCGTTGGCGTTTATATGGGCGTTGCGGTTATCCTGTCCAGCGCGGCGATCGGACTAATCTGGCGCAGGTGGATCTATCCCAAAGCCGGAAATAAACGCTGGATCAGCGCTTTTTTCATGGGAGTTGTCGTGCATATCGCGATGCTGTGCTGTACGCTGTTCCTGCCGGACCAGCAGAGTTTCGATGTGATGCGAAACATCGCGCTTCCGGTCATGCTGTTTTACCCCATTGGGTCTATACTTCTCTGCATGCTTCTGGTGCGGCAGATGGATCATAAATCCATGCAGGATAGACTGAAGCAATCGGAAGAGCGATTCAAAATGCTGTTTGATCAAGCACCGCTTGGGTACCAGTCGTTGGACGCCGACGGAAACTTCATCGAAGTCAATTGGCAGTGGCTCGACATGCTCGGCTATGAGAAGGACGAGGTGATCGGCAAATGGTTTGGAGATTTCGTTGCGCCTGAGTCCAGGCAGGATTTTATAGAGTGTTTTCCGGTTTTTAAATCTCAAGGGCAAATTCACAGCGAATTCACCATGATACAGAAGAATGGTTCCGAGGTCTTTATCGCGTTTGACGGAAAAATCGGGTATAACGAAAACGGTTCGTTCCTGCAGACACACTGCATCCTGCAAAACGTCACGCAACAGAGAATCACCGAGAAAAAGCTTTCTGCCAGCGAGGAAAAGCATCGCAGGCTTTTTGAGACGATGTCGCTTGGCGTCGTCTACCAATCGGCGGACGGAAAAATCATATTGGTCAATCCGGCGGCCGAGCGAATACTGGGGCGAAATTTCGAAGAAATGTCCGGTACAACCTCCATGTCTTCCACCTGGAAATCCCTGCGGGAGGACGGATCGGAAATCCGTGGCGACGAGCATCCCGCAATGATTGCATTAAAGAGCGGGAAACCCGTCGGGCCGAGTGTTTTTGGGATATACAATCCGAAATTCAACGACTACGTCTGGATTTCAATCAATGCCATCCCGTTATTTCGCTCGGGCGAAGAAGAGCCGCATCAGGTTTATACGATATTTCAGGATATCACCGCGGAGCGAAAGGCTAACAGAAATTACTATCTGCTCTTTCATCAGATGGTCGACGCTTTCGCGCTGCATGAAATCATTCTGGATGAATCCGGCGAGCCTGTCGATTATCGTTTCCTTGCTGTCAACGGCGCGTTTGAATCCATGACCGGATTGAAGGCGGCGGATATCATCGGGAAAACGGTTCTGGAAGTGTTGCCCGGAACGGAACCTTATTGGATCGAAACGTACGGACGCGTCGCATTCACGGGGAAACCGATCCGCTTCGAGAATTATTCCGCCGATATTGGAAAGCATTTTATGGTGAGCGCGTATCAACCGGCGCCAAAACAATTTGCCTGCACGTTTTCCGACGTAACACAGCGCGTAAAAGCGGAACAGGAAGCGCAATCGAACATGTCGCGGTTACGCGGCTTGCTGGACAACAGCCCGAGCCCGATCATGATACTGGACGAAGAAGGAGTCATCATTGAAACATCGCCCGCAACCGAGACAATCCTGGAATTTATAGGGGCAAATGATCAGGATCAAGCAGGCAGAAGGCTCGCTCCTCCTGTCATTCGTGAAAGAATCAAAGACGCAAACCGGCAGATATCGGGTAAAAATCCGTTTCTTGAGAGGCTGGACGTATTTGAAAAGGCAGGAATCAAGCTGTGTTTTGAAAGCAGGATGTTCCCGATTTTCGAGCCGAAACAAAAGAAGTTGCTGTTCGGTTACCTTGCGGTCGATGTGACCGACAACATCGCCGCGGAACTTGCTTTAAAGGAAAGCGAAGAGAAGTACAGCAACTACATCGAAAACGCGCCGTACGGGGTTTTTGTAGTCGATGAAACCGGCAGGTATGTAGACGCCAATCCCGCCGCGACGCTATTAACCGGTTATGACCGGGAACATTTAATGCAGATGACAATCAAAGACTTTGTGCCGGAAAATTCTGTAGACGTGGCAATAAATAGCATTCAGACGTTGAAAGCAACCGGGAAATTGAATACGGAATTGCAATATATCCATGCGGACGGGTCGATTCGATGGTGGACGGTAAACTCAATCAAACTCTCTGAAGAAAGATACCTTTGTTTCTCAACGGATGTCACAGAGAAAAAGAACGCCGAAGCGGAGATGATATTTTTAAGCAACCACGATTATCTGACCAGTTTGTACAACAGGAGATATTTCGAAAAAGAGCTGACGCGATTGGATCAGACGGACAACATGCCGCTCACGGTTATTATTGGTGACATCAACGGCGTAAAGCTTGTGAACGACGCGTTCGGGCATGCGGAAGGCGACAGACTGATCTGCGAATGCGCGTCAATTATAAAGGACTGCTGCCGTACGGAAGATACGCTTGCGCGCGTCGGCGGCGATGAATTCGGCATCATTATGACGAAAACGGACAATGCTGCCGCATTAGGCGCGATCATGCAGATACAGTCGGCTTTGAAAAAATTCGACGATGAGAAAACGGAGAATCATTTCCAGCATAGCGTCGCGCTCGGATTTGGCATTAAGAAAGCTTCCGGCGAAGATCTTACGCAGATTATGAAAATTGCCGAGGAATATATGTACCAGCGAAAACTGCTGGCGCATAACAGCTCGCACAGCACGATCATCGCATCCATTAAGGCGACGATGTTCGAAAAGAGCCATGAAACGGAGGAGCACGCGGAGCGGTTGGTGCTGCTCTCGAGGATGATCGCCGACAGCCTGCACCTGAATCAGGGCGACAGGGACCGACTGGAGCTTCTGGCGACGCTGCACGATATTGGAAAAGTCGCGATCAGCGACAGCATCTTGACCAAGCCGGACAAACTCACGGAAGACGAATGGACGGAGATGAAACGGCACCCGGAGATCGGATACCGAATCGCGATGTCGTCGCCGGATTTGATGCCTGTTGCTGAGGGAATCCTGTGCCATCAGGAACGCTGGAACGGGTCGGGATACCCGCAAGCGCTGCAGGGAGAAGAGATACCGCTGCTCTCGCGCATTATCGCGATCGTCGATGCTTACGACGCGATGACGCAGGATCGGCCGTATCAGAGCGCGATGACGCACGAAGAAGCAATCGCGGAGATTGAGCGCTGTGCGGGTACGCAGTTTGATCCTGAGATTGCGAGGATATTTGTTGAACGAATCGGCAACAATGATCAAATAGAAATCGGATAAACGATTTGAGGGCCGGATATACGGCTCTTATTTTTTGCCGTTTATATTCTTCTTGTATGGTGATTTTGCTGTTAAAAGTGTTTATTTTTTGCTAAAAGTATGAATAAAGGTTATATTATAAGTAGAGATCAAGGCTGTTTGCCAAATGCAAAGGAGGGGGACTTCAATGGCAATTATTACGATTTCGCGTGAATTTGGCAGCAAAGGTACGGAAGTAAGCCGTCTTGTTGCCGAAGCTCTTGGGTATGCCTGTGTCGACAAAGAAGTAATCGAAAAAGTAATGATCCAATACGGAATGATCTCGTTTGACCGTTTCTATGACGAACAGTACACTATCTGGGACCGTTTTATCGAAAACAATCAAACCATTATTTCGATGTTCAGCAAGTCGATTCATGAATTCTCAAAAAACGACAAGACGGTGCTCGTCGGCAGGGCTGGTTTCATATTGCTGGCCGGTTACGAAAATGTTCTGCATGTTTTAATCCGTGAGCCTTTCGAAAATCGCGTGCGGAACGTCATGGATTCCATGAACATTGCCGACCGAAAAAAGGCGAAAGCGATGGTCCTCGGTAACGACCAGTCCAGGAAGACGTTTATCCAGACGTTTTACAAGGCGGATACGAACAATACGGACTGGTTCAACATCGTACTAGACTCATCCTGCATATCTGCGGAAAATGCGGCGGACTGGATCGCTGCCGCTGCTCAGCAGCTCGACGGCAAGGAAAAGAACCCGGATAAAACGACATTTTCTATAGAGTCGGACGTCGTATTAAAAGATGTCGTTCAAAAAGAACTTGCGAATCTGAAATAATAAGGCCATCGTACATAGCGTTTATTAATCAAATCGCTTTCGATTATTGAAACGGAAGCGATTTTGATTTATTTACAACTGGAATGAATCGTTATATGGATTCAGGCCGTTTTATTGTTTGAAAATATAGAATGTGATAGTATTTTGGTAACAAAACAAAATTGAATCATGTTCAATCAAGCAAAAAAAGTGTGATGTGTCCGAAAAACATGAAACGCAAGAGATGAGAAAGGAAGAGTGTTATGGCTGCTTTTAAGACCGTTCAGGAACTGATTTACGACAAATCTCCCGCAGAAGCGATCACGGATATTGAGATGGCTTTCGGAAAGATAGGAAAGGTTGTCAAAGTAGACCGCGAAGCAGGGAAAATCACCGGCAAAACCAGATACGTGCTAGACTCGGTCACGATCGAAGCCGAAGTACACGAGTACGAAGGGAAAACGAAAATTATATTTCATGGAAAAAGCGGAGATGTTGCCGCAATCGGAGCACAAAACGGGATAGCGAGTTTGGTTTCGTCCATGCAGCATGCAAATACAAGCGGGGAGGAAATTCCCGCGGTAAAAGCTTCGGCGGGCAGATTGATACTGATGTGGATTTTTGTTGCACTCGGCGGGTTGATCGGAATATTCCTCGCCTCGTCAATCGTAAGCGCCAAAAATGCGGATGGATCCAAAAAGTATACGGCAGCGCATAGAAAACAGGCAATCGCAGCGCTGATTATTGCTATATGTCTGACAATCATTTACTTCTTAATCTACAACTTCAATTGATTCGGACGCATATGGCTCCAAGCCATACTGATCCAGCAAGTCGGTTCGAATATATATTTCTGTACCGGTATAGAACGGTGATTCACGAAAAACATAATGTTTGAAAAACATTCCGTTGGGTATGTCGGCGACCTGCGTATACATGGCGTACGAAACACGATCGCCAAAGACGGCTTCCAGTGCGGGATCCCCGATCAAAACATCGGGCGCACCGTATGACCGCCATAACGCATAAGCCCGGGTTGTCTCTGCGTGAGTAGGAACGATATGCGTAACATAGGTTAGGCGTTCGTTTCCGTTGTTTAAGTTATAAAAGATGTTATGGTCGAAGTATGCGTTGATTGCGGGCGAGATCTGATGATTAATATTGACGATATCTGACTCTTCGTCCTCGCTGATATACCATTCCACCATAATACGACAATCCTCAAGCTCATTATCACGAATGAAAGCAGCAACTTTTCTGCCGCTGTAATAATCATAACGAATGTCCGTTATGCTGGCGGACACATTCCAGATAAGGGGGACAGCAATTATAGCAGCAATAAGAAACCCCACTGCGAAACGGTATTTCCCGGAAAGCTGAACAAATACCTTCTCCACGAAAACGGATGGTGTATTCGAATGCGGGACGTCGCTGTAACATGCCCAGGCCCAAAACAGAAAGAATAGTGCTATGATACCTAAATGATGAATATAAAAATAGGTGTATGCGCTGAACAATGCAAAGAAGGCATATGGAATTATTAAGAGCATCAACCTGCCTCTTCGTCGCCCGACAAAGTATATTGCGGTTATGAATATCAAAAAAACGAAGATACCGGGGATCATTAAGATATTATTGAAACCCAGCTTTGGCAGATAAATGGATATAGGCACGCTCGTATAGAACAACGCGTCAATGGGCGCCAATATGAACATATAGAATAAGCGCATGAAGATGGTGTTATCATATGCTAAATTCGCCGCATAGGTATCGGAGCGAGGCAGCAGGAGCAGCGTGATCGATACGGCAAATGATAGAAGCAATAAAAGCGAGAAAAAGCGTTTATCACGAATAAAGCTGCGAACAAACATGGCGAACGGACGTTGTTCCATGATCTCCAACAGCCAGACAGCCGCTATGCCCGCGCACAACACGATGCCGTATGCGCTTGAAGCACAGACGAGCATAAGTGCCATGACGAAGCGGAAAGGACGGCTGTTGCGTGTTTCCCAGAACAGAGCGCTGATCACAAAGCCGAGCATCATGAGACTGTAGCAGCGGCTGATAACGCCGTACTGATAGAAGAAGAAATAGGTGAAAGGTATTATGAAGCGTACTATTTTGGGAAACGGGGCTTTCAATATCATGACGCCCATAGCCAGCGCGTTCAAAAGAACGGCGGCCAGCTTCAAACCGAATTCGTAGGAAAATCCGGTTTTTGCGAACAATGCCAGATATAGATGCCATAGAGGCGGATGCCCCTCGTAGTGCGGAATGTTAAACAGGATATCCCAAAAATTGGCGTCACGCGCGATCAGCCATGATTGCGCTTCATCGAACCAGGGTTCATGGAAGTAACTGACTACACATAGACTTATGATATAAAGCGCCAATATCAACCATTGAATATATTTAGAAGAAGATTCTATTGCATCATATATGCTGCGAAAGCGTGTTGAAAGCTGTCCGTGAGTCCTTGTTTTCATGGCATTCCTCAATTTGTTTTCAGGCATGTATTTTTTGTGTCCATCTTTCGATAAAATTTCAGAACTTCACATTTAATATAGTTGCAACCGTAATTCAATATAGCTTCACTAAATAAACAATAAGAACGAGTAATTGTATTATACCTTTTTTTAATCATTTGGTATTGCTATTTCAGAAATCTCTTTTACAGTATCAGAAATAAAGAAAACAGTCATGCATATGCGGTGCCGATGATTGAAATCTTCTTACAAAAGAACTTGCATTATGCCGTCAAATCCGTTACAATACTGCTTGCGTACTTTTACGCAGGGGCATGATGTAATGGTAACATAGCGGTCTCCAAAACCGTTCTTCTGGGTTCGAGTCCTAGTGCCCCTGCCAAAAGAAAAGGCCATCCGCAAGGATGGCCTTTTGTTTGGCATTATTCGTGAAGGCATGATGTTACATAACAGCTTTGAGATAAAAACAGTTCGATCTGTAAAAAAACATAACAATACGTGCTGCTTTTGTGTATAATAAATTAGGATGTCTTTTTAGTGACACAGTAACAACCACTTGCAAAAAAACTGACAACCGACTGCTCATCGGGCAGCTTTATTTCTGAGGAGGTAAATATGTATTGTAAAAACTGCGGAAAAGAAATAAGGGAGAATATGAAATTCTGCTCCGGCTGCGGACAGCCTGTCGGTGGAAGCGCACCCGTTCCGGAACCGATGAGAAATGTCGAAAGCGGGGCAAAAGCAAGTGGGAAAAAAGGCGAGAGTAAATCTTCCGCAGCTCTTTGGATCATAATCGGAGCGTTTATCGTAATCGCGGCTCTGATCGGCGCCGCTTTCTTAACGGGTATCCTTTCGTTACCTGTTCGAAACGAGATTACCGCGGAAAAAGAAGCGTACGATAATCGCATAGCGAGTGTGGCGGAAGATGAAGAAGAAAAAGAGCGCGTCCTCACGATAACCGCCGCCAGAGTAAAAATGGACTTCACCGAATTCGAATCGATTACCGCAGAAGATGAAAACGGAGAAAAGATATCTCTGCCTGCCGATTTAGAAGACTGGTTTGACGATGCGGACTCCGGTTTCCGCATGGCCATGGTTGTCGGAAGCAGCGGATTTACGATGACCAGTGAAGAATACTTTGATTTATATGACGACGGAACCACTTTGAAAATCACCATGACGATAGGCGGAGTCCAGCAGAAATTCGAGATTATGATCGGAAGCCAATTTCATTACAGATATGACGACGAAGGGAATATTAAAATCGACATAGGCGGCACGGAGGGAGAAAAAACGGAGCAGGACGATTCGAAAGCGATAGATGCGAGAGACATCGGCCAGATCAGCGTTATATTGCCGACAGACGACTATAAGATATTCGACCTATTTTGGGCCGCGGCGGAAGAGACTGCGAAAAAAGAAGGAATTGATGTGGAAGTATCGAGTTATAATTACGACATCGATACGGAAGTTGACCTGATCCAGAACGCAATTAGAAGCGGATGCAGCGCAATCATCATCATTGCGATTGATTATGACACGGTTAGGCCTTATCTTGACGCGGCAAATGAGGCGGGGATTGAAATTGTGGTGGCGGATACCTCGCCTTCAATCAGCGAATATCCGAGCGTTGGAACAGATCAGTACTACGGTGGATTGAGAGCCGCACAAGTGGCGCTAGGCCTGGCTGAGCCCGGCGAAAAGGTTGGCATCATTTCAGGCATGCCGGACCTTCCGGCGTTGTCTGATCGCGTCAACGGATTTACGGATGGCTTGGCTGATTCCGGCCTGGTGATACTTGAGCCGCAGTATACCAACTTCGACAACGACACGGCTGAACGGATAGCGGCTGATATGGTTGAGAGTTACTCCGATCTGACGGTGATATTTGCCGATTGTTATATCACCGGACTTCCGGCTTCAAACGTCATCAACTACATGGGCTTGTCCAAGCGGGTATCTCTGATCATGTTCGACGCTTCGGACACGATACTGGAAGAGCTTGAAAAAGGCGTTGTCGACTGCCTGATTCAAACCGATTATCAGGCTTTGGGAGAGAAAAGCATGCAGGTTGCTGTTCGTTTGATCAAAGGCGAGTCTACAGATGATTTCACATATGTCAATCCAATCATCGTTACGCCGGACAACTATGAAGAGTTCGCCGATCTGCTCACGCCTTAAACATAAACAATAAAATTACCATCGAAAATCGAGCGCCGATTTTCAGGACGAACAGAATACCACCTTATAAGGTGGTATTCTGTTCGTCCAACTGATCAGCTTAATCTGTTATCAAACCCTGCGCAACTGTCAATTGACAAAAGTGAAAAAAAGGACACCGGCGCTTGATGGAGTTAGCAAGGGTTTCATCGTATAATTAACGTATAGTCAGCAAGGAGGAACGCCGTAATGAGTTTTGCTAAAAATATTCGTTATCTGCGCAGCATGCGCGGCTCTATGACGCAGGAATCGCTCGCGGAGCAGATGAACGTGTCGAGACAAACCGTTTCCAAATGGGAGTCCGGAGAAGCGACGCCTGCGATGGATACTTTGTTTGAGCTGTGCGATTTCTTTTCCTGTACGCTCGATCAGTTGCTCCGAAGTGACATGACAAACAGGGCGGATGTATATTCCGACGTAAGAGTCGTTTCGCGCAATCGCTTTCGCATGGCGCGGCATGCAGTCATCAGCGCCACGCCGGAGGACGACGCGATTCTTGTTATGAACAAATGGGCTGAAAAAAGCGGCTTAACGGATTTTGGAAACGGTAAATTCGACTTGATCGGATGGGATTTCCCATTCTTATCGCAGGAGCAGATCAACGTTTTCAATATGAACGGTTACGTCGCGGCCTGCATTATACCGGCTGATTTCTCGCCTGCCTGCGAAGGGGCGGAACTCGTATGGCAGGAGGCCGGCAAGTACGCGGCAATCACGATCCGCGAGCCGTTTCGGGCGGCCTTTGAACTGATCCCGAACGCTTATAAAACGCTGCTGCATTACATGAAGGAACACGCACTTGAAATGAAACCGGAAAACAAGAAAGAAACCGCCTGCTTCGAACATGTGTATGTAAAAGACGGCGTAGAATACATGGACGTATTGATTGCCCTCGCGTGATCACATCTGTCAAACAAAAAGCGCCGCTCCCAAATGGAAGCGGCGTTTTTAATGTTGTTGCTATTCCGGCTTTGCCGCCCCGCAGTTAGAGCAGAACTTTCCGGTATTGCCGGTCTGCCCGCACTTGGGGCAGGTCCAGCCGCCCGCTTCGGGCTTCGGCGTTCCGCAGTTGGAGCAGAACTTTCCGGTGTTTCCGGGGTGGTTGCACTTCGGGCAGTCCCAGGTGTCGGCCGCGGGAGCCTGTTGTCCCATGCCGTAAAGCTGCGAAGCGTTCATGCCGCCTGTGTTGGCGGCCATGTTCATGCCGGCGAACGCCATGAACGCGCCGTTCTCGTTCTTCGCCGCGTCCTGCATGGCCTGCGCCTGCGCGCTCGCGAGCACGGCCGCCGCCATGGTGGGGTCTTTGAGCGCGGCTGCCTGCTGGAGCTGTTTGATCCGGTTTTCGTCTTCTTCCGATGCGGTGACGGAACTGACGCCAAACGACGCGACCACCATGCCGCGCAGCTCTTTCCAATCTTCCGAAAGTTCATCGTTCAGCGCTTCGGCGATTTCTTTCGCATGCCCCGGAAGCGCGCTGTATCGAACGCCCAATTCGCTGATTCTGGCGAACGCGGGTTGGAGCGCGGTCATAAGCTCGCTCTTAAGCTGGCTGTCGATCTCCTCTCGACGGTATTCGCTCTCCACATTGCCGCAGACGTTTTTGTAGAACAGCACCGGGTCGACGAACCGGTAGGAATACTCGCCGTAGCAGCGTATCGCGATGTCGATATCGAGGCCTACGTTTTTATCGACCACGCGGAAGGGAACGGGGTTCGCCGTGCCGTATTTATTGCCGATGATCTCCTTGGTGTTGAAGAAATAAACGCGCTGGTCTTTCGCCGTGTCGCCGCCGAACGTAAAACGTCTGCCGATGATCTTGAGCGATTCGAGCAGCCCTTTTCCGAACCCGCCGTAAAACAGCGAGGGTTCGGTGGACTTGTCATACACGTATTCGCCGGAATCGGCGGAAAAATCGATGACTTTGCCCTGTTCCACGATCATCATGAACTGACCGTCGTTCACGGAGATGATCGAGCCGTTGGTTATGATGTTGTCGGATGCCTTTGTATTGGAGCTTCTTTTTTCATTGACGCGCTTTTGGCCTTTGCTGACGAGCACGTCCGGCCCCATGGCTTCACAGTAAAAGTATTCTCTCCATTGATCGGCCAATACGCCGCTGATTGCGCCGCTGGCTGCGGATAGTAAACCCATCGCTCAAACCTCCAATCTTATTGCTACTATTATAACAACCGCACAATTATTTGTCGAGAGAACCGTTTTACGGTTAATACACAGCTGAAATCGCTTTTTTAAAAAGGTGACAGATTGCAGAGGAAAGTGATATAATACCGCCTGAGCGGGCGCAGCCCGTTTTTCAGATTGAATGAAACCGCCGCCGATAAAATCGCGCGCGGGAGGTAACGGTTACGATGGCAAAAAGCGATAAGAAATCCTTTGTCAGGGGCGCGGTGATCCTCGGTGTCGCGGGGCTGATCTGTAAGGTCATCGGCGCGTTTTTCCGAATACCGCTTTATAATATGCTCGGCGATGGCATGCAATATTACGAAGCGGTATATCCGTATTATTCGACGCTGCTCGTCATCAGCACGGCAGGGCTGCCAACCGCGATTTCACGCATGGTGGCTGAACGCACGGCACTCGGTGACGCAGCCGGCGCGAAGCGTGTGTTCCATCGTTCGCAGTTGCTGTTGCTTGGTATTGGTATCGTCACAATGGCGTTGATGTATTTTGGAGCGGACTTCCTGGCAAAGACTACCGTGGGTCCGCTTGCCGCGCCGTCGTTTCGTGCGATGTCCCCGGCGCTTTTAATCGTCTCTTTGATGTGCGCTTATCGCGGTTACCTGCAGGGATTGCAGCAGATGACGGGGACGGCGATGTCGCAGCTGGCTGAACAGGTCGGAAAGCTGGCCATCGGTTTATATCTGGCGTCAAGATGGATGTCGCGCGGGTTGGAATACGGCGCGATGGGCGCGGTTGCGGGCGTCACGCTTTCCGAAATGCTTGCGCTGATCGTCGTTGGATCGTTCTATCTCTTCCGTAAACGCGACCTTGAGATTCCAAAAGCTTCGGATGCAGAACCGGCGAGCGGAAAAGGGATCGTAAGCGGGTTGCTTGCCATCGCAATCCCTGTTACCATCGGCGCGTCCATCATGCCGATCACGGGAATTGTAGACGCCTCGTTGATAAAAAGCACGCTGCTTGATATCGGATTTACCGACGCGGCCGCGTCGATGCGTTACGTTGCGCTGCGCAGCAACGTTATGAATATCATCAATATGCCCGCGGTACTAACCATCGCGCTGGCGATGAGCCTTGTGCCCGCCGTTTCCGCTGCGCGTACGGCGAACGACCAAAAGGCGATTCATACGGTTTCGGCCATGGGGATCAAGCTCGCGATGTTCATTGGCATTCCCTGTGCCGTAGGATTGCTTGCGCTTTCCGCGCCGGTGATCGATCTTCTTTATGACATTGACGCGGAACGTCTCGCCATCGCGAGCGCATTGATGCGAACGTCAGCAATCGGCGTGGTATTCCTTTCGATGGTACAGACGCTTACTGGAATTCTACAGGGCGCGGGCAAGCAGCATATCCCGGTGATAAACCTGTTTATCGGCGCGTTGGTCAAAGTCGTATTGATGTTAACGCTCATGCGCAACCCGAACATTGAGATTCAGGGCGCGGCGATCTCTACGACCGCGTGCTATATCGTCGCGGGGGTGTTGGACGCTATTTATTTGATACGCTATACGAAGCTCAAGCTCAACTGGATGGACACGCTTGTCAAACCTGTCGTCTCCGCGCTCGTTATGGGCGGAGCCGTTTACTTCTGCTACTCGCTGATCTACGATAAACTTGCGTCCAATACGATCGCCACGGCGGGAGCGATCCTCGTCGGCGTCGTGCTGTATCTATTCGGCATACTTTGGATGCGCATGTTCTCGAAGGAGGATCTTGCGTTTATTCCCGGCGGATCGATCCTCGCCCGCCTCCAATTTGGACACCGGAACAACCAAGGAGAAGAATAGCGAATGAAGACTGTTACGATCGTCATACTGCCGTCTCCGGGCGCGCTGACCGCCGCGCAGCGGGAGGCGATTACAGGCGCTGAGCGGCTTTTCCTGCAGACGGAAAAACATCCTTCGGCTCAAGCCGTTCGGGCGCTCAGGCGTTCTTACACGCCGCTTGACGATCTTTTTATGAAAGCGGAAGACTTCGACGCGCTCAACCGCTCGATTGCTGAGAAACTCTGCGGCGCGGGGGAATGCGTCTATGTAGCCACGGGAAATATTCAAAACAGCCAACTGCCCGAAATTCTCAAAGCGGCTGAACAGCGTGGCGTCGAGATTGTTGTTTTACCGCACCTGAGCGCGGGGGACGTCGCGTTTTCTTCACGCGAGCGTGCGCAGGCATTATCCGCGCATGATCTTCCGCGGCAGATCGACCCGGAACAAAACTATACGGTGGAGGAGATCGATACGAAACAAACCGCGGGCGCGGTAAAACTTTTTTTCAGCGAATTCTGGCCCGACGAATGGCTTGCGCAGTTCGCATCTATCAAAAAAGACGGAAATTTCGAAACCCGCGAAATCAAACTCTGCGATCTTGACAGACAACCGCGTTACGACGCGACGACGATACTTTATATACCGCACTGCAATTATGAGCAGCGCAAACGGCACGGATTCGAGGACGTGATGCGCGTCGTGCGCCGCCTTCGCGCGCCTGACGGCTGTCCATGGGACCGGGAACAGACGCATGCTTCCCTGAAAAACGCGCTGTTGGAGGAGAGTTACGAACTCATCGACGCTATCGACGAAGACGACGACGCGCATACCTGCGAGGAGATGGGAGACGTATTGCTGCAGTTCGCGCTGCACGCGGCGATCGCCGAAGAGCAGCGTGCCTTTACCGAACGCGACGCATGCACGGAGCTGGTCGAAAAACTCATCTACCGGCACCCCCATGTGTTCGGAAATATCCGCGTGAACGGATCCGACGAGGTGCTCAAAAACTGGGACGCGCTGAAGATGTCCCAGCGCAACCAGAGCACACAGACGGAGGTGCTCAAAAGCGTGCCGAGAAGCTTTCCCGCGCTGCTTCGCAGCAGAAAGGTGCAGAAAAAAGCGGCGGACATCGGCTTTGACTGGAACAGCGCGAAGGAGGCGTTTTATAAAATCTCCGAAGAGACGGAGGAACTACGCATCGCAATAGAGCAAAACGGCAATGTCGAAGAGGAGATGGGGGATCTGCTTTTTGCCGTTGTGAACGTGGCAAGGTTGATGAAATTGGAACCGGAATTTTTACTGATGCTTGCCACCGACAAGTTTATCGCGCGGTTCGAAAAGATGGAGGAGCTCGCCGGCAGCCGCGGGCAGAATTTGAAAGACATGTCGTTTCAGGAACAGGACGAATTATGGGAACAAGCCAAAAAGTGCGGAGTTATCGAATAAATTCACAATTTAAGGCTTGCCATAATCCGTCAGGATTGATACAATATTGCAGCAATCTAAAATTCATGGAGGTTATTTCAAGATGAATAAAACCGATTTAATCACAGCTGTGGCTGAGAAGAGCGAACTTTCGAAAAAGGATGCGGAGAAGGCGGTTATTGCATTTCTGGATGCGATTGAAGAATCCCTGAAAGTCGGCGATAAAGTTTCCATCGTAGGATTTGGTACGTTTGAGGCCAAGATTCGCCCCGCGCGCAAAGGGCACAATCCGCAGACCCGCAAGGAGATCGATATCCCCGCTTCCAAACTGCCCACGTTTAAAGCGGGCAAAGCGCTCAAGGATTCGCTCAACTGATTAGAAACGTTTTTCTTACGCCGCAGGAGTTTTCCTGCGGCGTTTCTTTACGCCTGTTTTCAGCCGGGGAATGGAATTTATCGGAATTTCATTGAAAAGATATTGTTTTAGCTTGATTATATCGGCCTTTTGCGGGATAATAAACGCAATATTTGGCTAGGGACGGGAGTGGATGCAACATGAAAAATCTTCTTGATCGAATCAGGGCCGAGGGGCGCGTGCTTCCAGGCAACATCATAAAAGTGGACGGCTTTTTAAATCATCGTGTGGATACGTCGCTGATGCGCGACATGGCGAGGGAATTTAAGAGCCGTTTTGATTTAACGGGCATTACGGCGGTGCTCACCGTGGAAGCGTCGGGTATCGCGCTTGCCACCATCTGTGCGGAAGAATTCGGCGTGCCTATGGTGTTTGCCAAAAAAGCAAAATCGGACAACATCGAAGGCGGCCTTTATAAAAGCGAAATCTATTCCTATACCTATAAAAAGAAATTTACGCTTATTGTAGCGAGCCAGTGGCTCGGGCCGCAGGACAAGGTGCTGATCGTAGATGATTTTCTTGCAAACGGCGAGGCCCTTCGCGGACTAGTGGAAATCGTGGACGAGTCGGGAGCGCAACTGCTTGGTATCGGCGTCGCCATCGAAAAGGGCTTTCAGCCCGGCGGTCAGCGACTGCGTGACGCGGGCATGCATCTGGAATCGATTGCGATCATCGAGAGCGCCAACGAATCAGGGATTGTGTTCCGGGGGGAGTGAACCATATGCGCGAACGCGTCGTCGTACTCGACTTTGGAGGTCAATACAACCAGCTCATCGCGCGGCGCGTGCGCGAGGCGGGCGTCTACAGCGAACTGATCCCGCACGACGCGCCGATCGAGCGCATCAAGGGCGACTCGCTGAGCGCCGTCATCCTCACCGGCGGGCCGGACAGCGCTTATGCGCACGGTGCGAAGGCATGCGACAACGCCGTGTTTTCGCTCGGCGTTCCGGTGCTCGGTATCTGCTACGGCATGCAGTATATCGCGAAAGTATTCGGCGGAGAGATTGCTTCAGCCCCGGTACGCGAGTACGGGCATACGAAGATCCGCTTTTGCAGCCATGCGCTGTTTGAAGGGTTAGGCGACGTCGTATGGATGAACCATAACGACTCCGTCATCAAAGCGCCGGACGGGTTTGTGGCGATCGCGTCGACGGAAGCGTGCCCCGTAGCGGCGTTTGCGGACAAGACCCGCAGGATCTACGGCATACAGTTTCATGCGGAGGTCACGCATACAAGAAACGGGCAGAGACTCTTTGAAAACTTTTTAAAGCGCATCTGCAAATTGAACTGCGATTACAGCGCGGCGAACCTGAAGGACGAACTGATAAAAAAAGTACGCGCGCAAGTCGGCGGCGGCCGCGTCATCGGCGCGCTTTCCGGCGGCGTGGACTCGTCCGTCGCCAGCGTCCTCGTTCATGAGGCGATAGGCGGAAGGCTGACCTGTATCTTCGTCGACCACGGGCTGCTGCGCGAGAACGAAGCGGAAGAGGTCATGCGTTACTATCATGACACACTCTCGCTCAATATCGTGAAGGTGGATGCAAAAGAACGCTTTCTTACAAAACTTGCGGGCGTGACGGAACCGGAAAAAAAGCGAAAGATCATCGGCGAGGAGTTTATCCGCGTGTTCGAGGAGGAATCGAAAAAACTCGGCGGCGCGGAGTTTCTGCTCCAGGGCACGATCTATCCGGACGTGATCGAGAGCGGCACGAGCAGCGCAAGCACGATAAAAAGCCATCACAACGTAGGCGGACTGCCGAAGGATATCGGGTTTACCGGGCTTGTGGAGCCGCTTCGTATGCTGTTTAAAGACGAGGTGCGCGCGCTGGGCGAGTCGCTCGGCATCCCGCACGCGCTCGTATGGCGGCAGCCGTTCCCCGGGCCGGGGCTCGCCATCCGCGTGCTCGGAGACGTTACAGAAGAGAAGCTCGCCATCCTCCGGCGCAGCGACGCGATCTTCAGAGAAGAGGTCAGAAACGCGGGCCTTTCCGAGGCGATCTGGCAGTATTTTACGGTGTTTACCGGCATGCGCTCTGTCGGCGTGATGGGAGATCTGCGTACCTACGATTACGTTATCGGCGTGCGCGCTGTGACGTCTACCGACGCGATGACGGTAGAGTGGGCGGAGATACCGTATCCCGTTTTGCGGCGCATCAGCGAACGCATCATCGGCGAGGTACCGCACGTCAACAGAGTAGTTTACGACATTACAAGCAAGCCGCCGGGGACGATCGAGTGGGAGTAAGAGAAGACACGGTGAGAATGGATGATAAAAATCGGCGAAGGCGAAACCTCCGAAGTATATAGAATTGAGCCTGGAAAAGCAATCAAGCTTATAAAACAAAGTGTATATGATGTTAAGTCTTTTGCCAATGAATACAGAGCGGCAAAACACATGGGAGATGTAACTACGATTGCACCCAAAGTCTATGAAACCAAGATGATAAATCATCGAATGGGGTACATCATGGACGAAGTACAAGGAGTGCTGTTTCAAAAAGCAATCGATCAAAATCCTTTATCTTTTAAGGAAAATGCTGCCTTATTGGGAAAGACCCATAGACAGCTTCACGACGTTCCAATCACCCCGGCGCTAGAGGAACTTCCGAAGTATACGAATTTCATGAAGTCCTTTCTGCTGAAAAATAACACGCTGGACGAGCAGGTGAATCTCTGGCTGATACAGCTGCTGGAAACTCTGCCGGACGATCGTTGCCTGTTGCACGGCGATTTTATGCCGTACAATATTATTTGCGGCGAAAATGGTCTCAAGGTTATTGATTGGGCGGAACCTGCTATAGGGCCCGCAGAGGTGGACATTGCGCGAACCATAAATTTTATATTTGACTCGTCCGATTATACTGAGTCAGTCATGACGAAAGAATCCATTGTATTCATTAAAAGTTATTTACAGGGATATTACAACGATTGTTGCTTTGACAAAGACCAATTGCACAACGCACTGCTACTTAATGCAGCGGTTGAAGTTTTCTGGGCTGTAAAAAGCAACGGTTTAGACCAATACACAACAGAACAAAAAAAGTTTATTCAACGTAATTTTGAAAGCAGTAACCAAACCTATTTGCCGTTTTTATTATAAAAGTAAGCATAAATAATAGAGGAAGGGTAATAATTCATGAACGTCGGCATCATCGTATATTCGAAAACCGGAAACACGCTTTCCGTAGCGGAACGCATCAAGGAAGCGTTAACGCAAAAAGGCTGTTCGGTGAATCTGGAGCGCTTTTCCGCCGAGACGGAGGGCCCGCAGTCCAACAAAGTCGTCCGCCTGACGGCAACGCCCGACCCGCGCGGTTATGACATCCTGATCTTCGGCGCGCCCGTACAGGCGTTTTCGCTCGATCCGGCGATGAAGATCTATCTGACCGGACTGGAAAAGCTGAAGCAGGTTCCGACGTTCTGTTTCGTTACCCAGCATTTCCCGAAACCCTGGATGGGTGGTAAAAACGCTGCAAAACAAATGACCCGTCTGCTGAGTGAAAAGGGCTTGCAGGCGCAAAGCCTGGGCATCGCGAACTGGACGAACGAAAAGCGCGAAGAACTGATCGAGGGCATCGTAGACGCGTGCAAGCGCGGCATCGAGCCGATCAAGCAATAAAGATACCGCATATATTCACGGAGTTGCCGGACGATTTTTCGCCCGGCTTTTTCATGCGATTTTGACAATGGACACGCGCGTAAAACCCGTACGAATTGTGCTATAATATCCTCATGGTATTTTCGAGCCTGACATTTTTACTGCTGTTTTTACCCGCTATGCTCGCGGCTTATTTTGTCTGCGGCAAAATCTGGTGGCGAAACACGGTGCTGCTGATCGGCTCACTTTTCTTCTACGCGTGGGGCGAACCGGTATACGTGCTCGTCATGCTGCTTGTCAGCCTCGCGGTATACGGCGGAACGCTCCTGTTCAGCTATGCAAGATCGGTTTCGGCAAAGAAAGCTCTGTTTGCGCTGACGATACTGCTTGCCCTCGGCGGGCTTATCTACTTTAAATACGCCGCTTTTTTTGTGAATCAATTTTTGCCGCTGCTTGGCGCGGACAGCACGCTGCCCGCGCAGCGGCTTCCCATCGGCATATCATTTTTCACGTTTCAGGCCATCTCCTACGCGGCGGACGCATACCGCGATAAGGTTCGTGTGCAGAAGAACTATGCGCTCCTGCTGCTGTACATATCATGTTTTCCGCAGCTCATCGCGGGGCCGATCGTGCAGTATTCCGACATTGAGTATGAGCTGACGCAGCGCAAAACAACGCTCGATGACTTTTCCGGCGGCATGCGGCGTTTCGCGGTCGGCCTGTGCAAAAAAGTGTTGATCGCCAATATACTCGGGGAAATGCTCGCCGAACTGCCGGAAGCGGGCGCGTCAGTCGCCGCCGCATGGCTCACGAGCGCGGTGTTCGCTCTTCAGATCTACTTCGATTTTTCCGCCTATTCCGATATGGCAATCGGACTCGGGCGGGTGCTCGGTTTTCGTTATCAGGAAAATTTCAACTACCCCTATATCGCGCGCTCGATTTCCGACTTCTGGCGGCGGTGGCATATCTCGCTCGGCCGTTTTTTTCGCGAATACGTCTATTTCCCGCTTGGCGGAAGCAAAAAAGGCGCGGACAGAACGATATTCAACCTGCTGTTTGTCTGGATGCTGACCGGCCTTTGGCATGGCGCTAGCTGGAATTTCGTGCTCTGGGGACTTTATTACGGCGTGTTGATTGCGCTGGAACACGGATCTTTGAAGCGGTCCGTCAAAAAGAGGCCGCGCGCGGTCGGCATATTGTTCACGTTGATTGCGGTGTTATTCGGCTGGGCTCTGTTTTACCAGACCGATCTTTCCATGTGCGCGCGGCAGGTGCTCGCGATGCTGGGGATTTCGCTCGAAGCAGGCGCGTTCGGTTTCGTTTCTTTGATGGACGGCGCGACGCTGTACGCGCTCCGTACCTATACGGTGTTTCCGCTGATTGCGTGCGCGTTTTGCCTGCCGGTCGTTCCTGCGCTCGAACGGCGCATGAGCCATCGCCTTCGCCTCATGCGAACGGCGCGTTTATTATCCGCGCTTGTGCTGACGGCCGGCGTCGCGTTGAGCATCATGAACCTTGTTGCGGACAGCTATAATCCGTTTCTGTACTTCCGCTTTTAAGCCTGCGGGGAAAGGAGAGGGGCATGCGGCGAAAGACGACGTTTCTAGTCACGCTGTGGTGGGTCATACTCTGCGGCGCAGTTGGCGCGTGCCTTCTTGTGTTCGCCGATCCCGACCCTGCCGTTTCGGAAGAGGAGAACCGCACGCTCGCGGGCATGCCGGAACTCACGATTGCAACGCTTCGTTCAGGCAGCTTCAGCGAATCGTTCGAAAACTTCTTGACCGACAAATTTTTCATGCGTTCCGAACTGGTCGACGGCACAAAAGCACTCAGACACGCGTTCTCTGCGCTGACGGTGGACGAACTGCTCAGCGGCGAGGGCGAGGAAGTTTTCGTGCCGACGCTGGAAACGCAGGAGCAGCAAGAGGATGCCGACGCGGCGCAGGAAACGATCAAAGAAATTTTCAACGAGGACGCGGCGGATCAGACGACGGAGCAGCCGGCAGCAACCGTTTCCGGTGAAGGCGCGAGCGTATGGCTTGAACACCGCGACGGTACCAAAACAGCCGTTTTCACCTATTCCATGGAGGATATCGAAAGCGCCGCTCAAACGCTAAACGGCTATGCAGCTCTCCTGCCGGAAGGCGGAACACTGCACGTTCTGCTCGCGCCGCGCGCGCAGACGGCAAACAGGCTTGCGCTGCACCTCGACACGGAAACCGGCTGGAACAGCGAGACGGAGGCTGCGCTGCGTCCGCTCGTTTCAAACAATGTATCGGTTCACTCCGCTTACGATATTCTCGAAGATCCAATCCTGAGCGGCGAATACGTCTACTTCCGCACGGATCATCACTGGACGGCGCGCGGCGCATACCTGGCGGCGCAGGCGATGCTGGAGAGCGCGGGTTACCAGACAGTACCGCTTGGAGACTATCAGGAAAAAACGATTTACGGTTTCCTCGGTTCCATCTATCTGCACGGTCGAAACGCAAAACTCAGGGATCTCGCCGATAGCATCGAGGTGTTCTATCCGCTCCTGCCGTCAAAATCGTTCCGCGTTTCGAACACGTATCAGAAGAACGAACTGACGGTGATCGACGAGGAGAAGACTAATTATCTGGTGTTCCTCGGCGGGACGCACGGCCCGTACCGCTATATCGAAGGCGGATACCAGACGGGTAGAAACATGCTGATGATCTGCGATTCGTTCGGAAACAGCATCGCGCCTTTTTTCCTGCCGTATTACGATAAAGTTTACATGGTCGATTTCAGGGGCGAATACTACACCAAACTCGATGCCGGGGGAGGCGTACAAAAATATGTGCGCAGCTGCGGTATAGACGATATCTATATCGTCCTATCGGACTCGAACAGCATCGGCTCTTTATATTTTAACCGTCTGATGCCGGAGAACATCGATTGATATGAACGAACAAACGCCGAAAAAACATAAAACCGTCCACCCGGACGATCAGCGTACAAACACCACGCTGATCTGGCGCGTGCGCGGAAAACCGGTCGGAGCCACTAAGGGCGCGGGGGACAGGCGGTTCGTTCAGCGTGCGATTTTTTATTCTATCATCGCGCTTGGGGCGCTTGGGGCGCTTGCTTATTATGCGTATTTAAAAGCGCCTTTGCTGAAAGCATCTTACGCGGACCTTTTGATCGAACAGGCGAATTTTGAACGCGCCGAGCGCGTGATTCATTCGCTGGATAACGGCGAAATCAGGGAGGAGCTGCAAAAAAAGCTCTATTTTACATATGCGCAAACGTACGCCGCCGCAGGTAACATGATGGAATCCATTCCGTTTTACCGCGCCGCCGGCGATTATCCGGGCGCGCAAGAAACGCTTTTAAAAACGGGATACAAACTAGCAAAAATATATGAAGCGGACGGCGATTTTCTGGAAGCGGGTGAAGCATACGCAGAACTGGGAGATTATCTCGACGCCGTGGAAAAAAGCGAAGCCTGCAGTTACGCCTATGCGCAGGAAAGGCTGGAATACGGGTTTTACGAGGAAGCGATGCGGATCTTCTATTCGCTCGGCAGCTATGAAAACGCGGAGGCGTACGCAAAAGAAGCGGCTGTCGAGCTCTCGCAGAACGAAGGCGCGGGTGATCTTGTATCGCTGCTGGCCGGGTTGTCGGACGAGCAGCTTGAGGGGCGCGAACGGCTCAAGGACGCGCGGGATGCGCTGCCGCACGGCATCGTTGCCACTGGGTACAAGCACACAATCGCGCTCACACAAGAGGGTACGGTACTCGCGTCGGGATCCAACCTCTACGGACAATGCAACGTTTCCGATTGGACAAGTATCACAGCCGTGGCGGCAGGCGCTTACCATACGGTTGGTTTGAAAGCGGACGGTACGCTCGTTGCAGCGGGTATGAACGAATACGGACAATGCGACGTGAGCGGGTGGGAGGACGTCGCGGCTGTCTACGCGGGCGCTTACAACACGGTTGCCGTTACAAAAAGCGGTGAGCTTCTTACAACGGGATATCAAAGCTGGAACACGCTGAAATGGCGGGATATCGCCGGTTTGGCGATCGGCGACTACGCCCTCTGCGGCGTCATGACAAACGGCCAGCCGCTTTCGACCCATGCCGAACTCGTCACAGAAGAATATTACGACCTCGTCGCTTTCGACGCGGCTACGGCAAACAGCGCGGGGCTCAAGGCGGACGGAAGCGTGGTAGCCAACGGTTTGGACGTGTCGGAAATGAAAAACATTCTCGCAATCGACTGTACGCCGAACGGCGTGTACATGTTGGACGACGCGGGGTATGTGTTTTCGCGCGCGTTTTCCTATGCGCACCTGCCGGATGTTTCGGACTGGCGCGACGTTATCGCGATATCCGCCAGCGCAACGCACGTCGCAGGCGTCACGTCGGACGGGCGCGTGCTATCGCGCGGGGCGAGCGATATGGGACAGTGCGAGACAATGGATTGGGTGCTTTTTACACCGGAGCAAACTGAAGACACAGACGCAACGCCGGAACCATAAAAAAACGATCCGCTCAGCGGATCGTTTTTTTATTGTGAGTACGTTCAGCCGCCGCCGCAAACAGGCAGGAAGCCGATTTCGTCGCCGTCCGACAGCGGTGTTTTCATGCCGCGGTACAAGCCGATGCTTACACTGTTGATCACGATGAGCGCGCTTTTTGCGGCCGAATAGGCTTCCTTGCCGTACGTGTGCTTGATATAAGCAAGCACGTCTTTTACAGAACCAAGCTCTGTTTCTTCCGTTTCTTTCTTCACGATTCCTCGGATCGGGGCGTAGTATCGAATCGTCTTCATGATTGGATCCCCAGCTTTCTGAGCGTGCGTTTGCGCGGCGCGCCGTTTTCATCCCAACCGCGAATCTTATAGTATACAGGCAGCATTTTGTCGAGACGCACGACGGTACGCGGATCGCTTTCATTCTGCGGCGTCTTCGTCAGCCGGTCGGGAAGCGAATCGTCCGCTTTCGTCAGCCCTTCGCGGTAGTTGTAGAGCCGCTCCATGTTGTAGCCGCGTTCGCCGAAGCGCACGAACGAACCGGTATAAAACGGCAGCCCCGTAACGAGCCGCAGCGCCTCAGCGTGCGGGAAGAGGTATACGGAGTTGAAGCGCAGAACGGGCAGCATCCATAACAGAGCGCGAACGCCGAATCCCAGGTGCGTTGCGACCTTGCCGACAGTTCGCGTAATGGGATGATGCGGACCGAGGCGGAACAACGCGGCCGGTACGAACGACTGCGCGGAAAACAGGCAGAATCCGGCGGAGGACATCGCATCCAGCGCATTTTGAAAAAACGCGGTGAACGCCGGCTTGGCGGCGGTCGAGAGCGGATCCATCGACAACACGCCGACGGACTCCAAAAGCGCCAGATAGCCGCCGTTGAGGTGGCAGCCGCCGCGGTTGCTTGTAGCGTACCCGAGACCCATGCCGACCGAGCGGCGCGGTTCGTAGCTCGCCATCTCCAATCCT
Organism: Christensenellaceae bacterium; assembly: GCA_963675855.1. Lineage (GTDB taxonomy): Bacteria > Bacillota > Clostridia > Christensenellales > CAG-138 > UBA7703. The sequence goes on along the minus strand of OY776633.1, from coordinate 1,743,114 downwards.
TTGGAGTGCATGGCGTATTCCTTGCCGCCGTATTTTTCGCTCATCCATTTCGAGCCGTTGGCGAGGTCGGAATACACGCCTTCCCGCCGTGCGATCTTACCGACGACGCTTGCCAGGTTATCGCTGTTTCCGAACGAGACGCCGAAGTCCGAAACGCCGTTTTCTTTCAACTCCATGGCAAACGCAAGCGTGGAAGCAAGCGAAATCGTATCCATGCCGTACAGGTCGCACAGATAATTGATGCGAAGCAGGTTTTCCATGCTTACGGCGTCGATGTTCGGGCCGAAGAAACCGCAGGTTTCATATTCCGGGCCTTTAACCTCCTTGCCGTCTACCATAACCCGCCGCTCGCAGCGGATGGGGCAGGAGATGCAGGAACTGTTCCGCACGAGATATTGATCGGCAAGCGTTTCGCCGCTGACCGCGTCTGCATTTGTAAAATGTCCGTATTTGAAGTTATGCGTGGGCAGGGCGTTGGTCGCGTTTGCTTTGCTTACGATGCCCGCGCTGCCGTAGGCGGGCAGCGCTTCGCCCGTCATCGGATGCTTGCGTAAAAATGACACCCATTTTTTTATATACTTAGAAAATTTCTCGCGATCGTGTATCTGTGGCCGCTGGGTGCCGTAAGCGACGATGGCTTTGACCTTCTTTGCGCCAAGCGCCGCACCGGCGCCGCAGCGCCCCGCCACGCGTTCTCCTGACACCGCCGCGGCAAAGCGGACGAGATTTTCACCGGCCGGGCCGATAACGAGTTTTCCGTAGATCTTCGGAAACGCATTCTGCGTTTCCTCCGTATCCTTGCCCCAGAGCTCGTCCGCGTCGGCGAAATTGATCTGTCCGTCGACGATTGAGATCACGCAGGGCGTTTCGCTTTGCCCTTTTAAGATGACGCCGTCGTATCCGGCGCGTTTGAGCAGCATGCCGAACTGGCCGCCGCAGTTGCTGCTGGCGATGCCTCCGGTGAGCACGTTTTTAAACGTCATGTTAAAACGGCTCGAGCAGGGCGCGCCCGTACCGGTCGCGGGGCTTGTATTGATAATCACAACCGCGTCAGGACCGAGCGGATCGACGCCAGCTGCCGTGAGGTCGTAGAGCAGGCGCGCGCCAAGCGTCTTTCCTCCGATATAGCTGCGGTAGGTCTGTTCGTCTATTTCATAGCGCGCGCTCGTGCGCGCGTTCAGGTCGATTAGTGCATAACGCGGCGTTTTCATAGCTGTACCTCCGCCATGCGAATCGCGCCGACAGGACAGTTGTCCATGCAGAGTTCGCAGGAAATGCATTTATTCGGCTGGTACAGTTCCGCAAAAACGTGGATATCCCCGTGGAACGCGGGCGGCGAAATGCGGAGCGCTTCCGCGCGGCACCAGGTCACGCAGACGCCGCAGGCGCTGCAAAGCGCGGAATCGACCACGGGCTTTTTCCAGCGGGAACGCGGCACGCTGGCGCAGGGGTTCCCGTGCCCGTCGAGCACGGCGTTTTGCGGACAGACACGCCCGCATACGCCGCAGGAAACGCAGCGTCGAATATTCACCGTGTGCCGCTCTTTCGGCTTGCCTTCGATGGCGAGAACGGGGCATTGCCTGGCGCAGGCGGTGCAGCCGTTGCAGTCGGCGGTGATAAAATACGGCATAACCGGACTCCTTTGTACTATGATCTGTTTTAAACTGTATTAATATGACTTTAGCATAATCGCTCTCGTTTCGCAACGTAAGAAAAAGACCCCGCTGAAAGCGGGGGAATGTATCAGTCAGCCGGGTATCGCTTTTCGTTTTCCTTCAGGTCGAAGCCGAGCGTGCCGCCGGGGTTCATGATGTTGTCCGGGTCGAAGTGTTCCTTCAGCGCGCGCAGCACGGCGTATTCGTTTGTTCCGAGCGAACCTTCCAGCCAGGGCGCGAACATCTTGCCGATGCCGTGGTGGTGGCTCATGGCCGCGCCGGACTTCTGAATGGCGGACAGGATACCGGCGTGATACTTTTTAAACGACTCCGGATCGCTTTCTTTGATGATGAAGATAAAATACAGGTTTGCTCCTTGCGGATAAACGTGCGACATGTGCGTCATGCAGATCGTGTCCGGGCGGGACTTGCAATAGGCGCGCACCTCGCGGTGCACGTTTGCCATATTGCTCCAGTTGACGGAACACTCCATGGTATCGGTTACGATGCCGAAATCCTGCATGGTATCGCGCATATAGGGGTCGTTGAACCGGCCCTTTTCCCAGCCGCGCGTCACGTAACCCGTCAGGCTCATGCCGCCGAAACGGCGCGCGACGCGGCGTACGTTTTTTTCGACGTTACGCGAAAAGCCGTTTTCGCCGTTCGTGAAGCCGAGGAAGAGGCACATTTCGTTATCTTTAAAATTCCTGATCTTAAACAGATGCTTCAACGGCGAATCCATCACGCCGTAGAGGTGCAGCATCACGCTGGTCTCTTCGGGGTCGGATAGGCGGAAGACCGAAGGGTAGCCCGCTTCGCTCTGCATAATTTCACGAGCGGCTTTTTGCGCCGTCTCCCAGTCGCGGAACATATAGGAAAAGCGCCTGATCGTACGGGGCATATGGCGGAAGACCTTGAGCGTGACGTGCGTGAGCACGCCGTATGTGCCCTCGCCGCCCATGAGGATCTGTCCGAGGTCGCTGCCAGTCGCCTTGCGCGGGTAGCGGTCAGTTTTAACCACGCCGACGGGCGTGGCGTATTCCTGCGCGAGCACGATGTCCGATATGCAGCCGTAATAGGTGGAGTTCTGACCCGCGCCGCGCGTGACCACCCAGCCGCCGACGGATGAATACTCGAAGCTCTGCGGGAAATGCCCGCATGTGTAGGCGCGATTTGCGCCGAAGTGCGATCGCGCGTTATTGAGCGTTTCTTCCAGCTTCGGCCCGCTCATGCCGGCCTCCACCGTAATGGTCTGGTCGATCTCGTTGAACGAGACGACTTTATTGAAGCGCAGCCTTAGATCGAGCGAGACGCCGCCCTTGACGCACTCCACGCCGCGCGTAACGGATGAACCGCCGCCATAGACATAGACCGGGAGCTTGCGTTTAGCGCAGTATGCAACGATCTGTTCGATCTGCTCTTTCGTGTCGGGGTATAGCACCGCGTCCGGAACGTTTTCTACGATCTTGTTGCGCAGGCGCAACACGTCGTACATGGTCTTGCCGTACGCGACACTAAGGCGCGCGTAATCGTCCGTGCGCAAAAAATCCGCGCCGACAATGGAACGGAACGCGTCAAGATCGCGTTTACTCAGGGAAATCGGCAGATCGAACTTGACTTCGTCGAAGCCGATATCCTCCTTAAAGGCTTTAAAATCGTCGTCGCTTAGATGGAATTTCTCTTTCATCAACCGAAAAAGCGATTCTCTCGGCGCTTTCATTTCCAGCGGATCGCCCCACTTGAAGATGGAACGGTAACTGTCCTTGGGGATTTCTCCCTGTACCCAATGCGGCTCGAATCCTTTGTATGGATGGGACATGATTATTTCGCTCCTTTCGAACGGATGGATCAGTACGGGTGTATGAGACGGTCGCTCGTGCAGATGACGTTTACGCCCGTGCCGCAGACGTCGCTCGCTACTACGTCTCCGATTTTAACGCGTTTATTTATCGTGAGTTTTCCGAGCGCTTCGGCGACGTCGCGCAGTTTCGCTTTTTCGATTTCGCCGTCGGTGCGTACGCTGACGACGGGGGCGTCCGGAAAATTGGTTTTCACGCTCGTGGTCAGGGTGCGCATGGGGTGTGTCAGCTCCGCCTCGGCATACGCCGCGCCGCGCTTGCACTTGTGTCCCGTACAGACGATTTTGCCGCCGGTCTGTTCACAGCGGATGCGGCAGCCGTTCGGACACTCGATACACACGATTTCTTGGGCCTGATTTTTCTTGATTGTATCACGCATGGTTTGTTTCCTCCAGATGGAACAACACGGGTTCATCGCCCACCAGTTGTTCCGGCGAGAGAGCGAGGGAGAGGCGCTCCATCTCCGGCGGGCGAAGATGCGAAAATTTCTTTTTTAACAGCGTCGTTCCGCCTTTGGTAATCGTGAGCTGCGCGTTGTTCATGTCCTTAGATGCGCGGAAAAAGAATACGCGCTCCTGCGCTGATGCGTTCCGGTCGATGCGCTGCGGCACGACGTACAGTACGGAGCGGTCGCATGCAACAAAAACCAGGTCGCGCTTTTCTTCTTTTTGCGTTGCGGCGGCTTTTCCAGCCGCTTCGCCGCTTTCCGATACGTAATCCACAAGGTCGCTGACGTGCAGCGCGTTGCCGCAGGCGAACACGCCGCTCTTCAGCGTTTCGTTCCGTTCGTCTACAATCGCGCCCTTCGTCTTCGGATCGATAGGCACGCCGATAGTTTCCGCAAGCTCGTTTTCAGGAATCAGGCCGACGGAGAGGATCAGCGCGTCGCATGCGACAATCTCCTCCGTGCCCTTAATGGGGCACATGCATTCGTCCACACGCGCGATCTCAACAGATTCCAATCGTGTTTCGCCGAACAAACGCGTGACGGTTTTGCTCGTATGCAGCGGGATGTCGAAATCCCAGAGGCACTGGCTGACGTTTCTGAGCAGCCCGCTCGGGGTTGGTTTCGCTTCGTATACGCCGACGACCTCGGCGCCCTCCAGCGTCAAGCGTCGCGCCATGATCAGGCCGATATCGCCGCTGCCGAGGATGACGCACCGCCGGGTAGGCATTTTGCCGAGGATATTAGTATAATACTGCGCAGTGCCCGCGGTGAATACACCCGCGCTGTGCCGTCCGTGCACGCCGATCTGGCGAGAAGTGCGCTCTCTGCACCCGGTCGCCAGCACGAGCGAACGCGTGTGTACGCGCTTGATTCCTTCCCGCGTGATAACGGTAAGCATACAGCCTTTTTCGGAATGTTCGATTTCGCTTACAAACGAAAGCGTCCATACCGTGACTCCGCTTTCCGGCAGGCGTTCAATGAACCGCTCTGCGTATTCCGGGCCGGACAGCTTTTCGCCGTATCGCACGAGGCCGAAACCGTCGTGGATGCACTGCTTCAAAATTCCGCCAAGTCGCGCTTCGCGCTCGATGAGCAGCGTATTTGCGCCGCTTTCGCCGACTGATATCGCGGCGGCAAGCCCCGCAGGCCCGGCGCCGATGACAATCACGTCGAATTGGAGCAGTTCGTTCATCACGGGCCCACCTCCTTGATGGAGCCGCAGAGCAGCTCGCCGCCGGGCGCGCTCTTCGCGACATCTTCAAACGGTTTGCCCGTTTCTTTTGCGATGATCTGCAGCACCAGAGGCCCGCAGAATCCGCCCTGGCAGCGGCCCATGCCGGGGCGAACGCGCCGCTTGACGCCGTCGAGCGTATCGCAGGGGACGCTTCTGTTGATCGCGTCTTCGACCTCTCCGCGGCTGATCTGCTCGCATCGGCAGACGATCTCGCCGTAAGCGGGGTTCTTGCGGATCAACTCGTCGCGCTCTTCGTTTGTCAGTTCGTTTGCCCGCACGACCCCATTCCGGATCGGATTGAACGCCGGGTTCTTTTTTGCGTTTCGTGTCTTTTTTACCAACTCCACCGTCATACGGCTGACGTCCTCGGCGATCGCGGGCGCGGCGGTGAGTCCGGGGGACTGTATGCCCGCCGCGTGCACGATATTTTTCGTCCACTTGCCTTTTCGGATGATAAAATCCTCCTCATAGGTGGCTGCTCGAATGCCGGAAAAATACGTGATCGCGTCGCGCAGGTGCAGTTCCGGATCGGTCATGCTCTGCCGTTCGAATACGTCCGTCAAGCTCTGCGCGCTTGTTGAAAAGTCTTCCCTGAGGTATGTTTCAACCGCATCGGGCCCGACCAGTTCCGTATTTTCTATGGTTTTGACCAATCCGCCGCCCTTGGTGTGACGCTTTTTGGTGGAGGACGTATCGAAGGAGGATACGATGGTCATGAGCCTCACGGCGGCTTTTTTATCGAGGATCGTATTGGTGCCTTTGCGAGGATGGATGGAGAAGAACCGGTCGTCCGCCATCCGCGCGATCTCTTCCGAAAACACGCCGGCGGCGTTGACGACGACCTTCGGGTAAACGGTGCCGCGGTTTGTCGATACGGATCGGATCCCGCCGTCTTCAACCGTCATGCCGGTTACGGCGGTGTCGAGCGAGAGGCGCACACCGTTGTCAACGGCGTTTTCAGCAAAAGCGATGGTCAGCCCGTACGGCGAAACGACGCCTGCGGCGGGGAAGAACAACGCCGCGCAAATGTCCGGATTCATATTCGGCTCGCGCAGATGGAATGCTCTTTTTCCGATAAATTTTGCATAAGGGCCGATCAGTTTGTAATAGATCTGCGCCATAAAGGACGCGGCCGCCAGTTTTTTATTGAGGAAACAGAGGTATTGTCCGCTGCGGCGGAACGGAACGTCGAGCTCTTTGCACACGTCGTCATACATACGGTTGCCGCGCATATTATAGCGACGCTTGATTTGACCGGGCAGAAGATCGACGCCGGGATGCACCATGCCGTCGTTGCGGGCTGAGGTCTGCATGGCAACGTCGTGTTCCTTTTCAACGAGGAGAATATCCATATCGTAACGCGAACATTCGCGCGCGATCGCGCAGCCGACAATGCCGCCGCCGATGATCAACACGTCCGGCGCGGCGTCTTCGAGCGCGTCGTCTTTGAGCGCGGGCAGGCGCATCGGGGGAATCTTGCCGCCCGTGAACACGATATCGTTCACAAGCCCGTCGTAACGGCGGCGGTTTGCCGCCAGCAAACCCGCCGCGACGATATCGTCCCAGCGTTCCAGCGCTCCTTCCAGCACAAGGCAGCCGTCGTGCTCGCGCGCCGAAACGCGTCCGCCGAACCGGCCGGTCAGCCTTCGATTAAGCCTTGATAGATAGGGCATATCCGTGCGCTCCATGGTGAATGATAGAATTCTTTTCTTTAAGTCGGTCGCATGACCGACTTGCAGTTTGAGACTATCATTCCGCCGCTGTTTTGTCAAGCATGAGGTTGCGTTCTGCGAAACGGATGCAAATTAAAAAAGCGCCGTTTCCGGCGCGGAGATGAATTTAATTCGTCAGTTTTTCGAAGCTGGCCGACATCCATTCGATGAATGCGTCGACGTCCATGTGTTCGCTGTTCATGGTGCTCTGAACCATGAGCCCGTCCACCAGCGTTAAAAGCAGCCATGCGAGGTGTTCGCCGTTGGAACCCGGCGCACGCTCGAGGATGCGGGATTTTAATATGTTTTTGAAGTGTGCGTACTGTTCGTTGAGTCGTTCGCGAATCAGGCTTTCCTCCTCGCCGGAGATGGACTCCACGAGAAGCCGCAGCCTGAGCTGGCCGCTCTCGTCAAACGCGCCGCGCAGAAACGTATAACGTACGAGCCGGGGAAGGGAAGTGTCCTTTTCACGGTTGTCCACCCATGCGAGCAGATCGTCCGAAAGACGGCGCCAGTAACGCTCGCCCAGATCGAGATAGATTTCAGCCTTGCTGCGGTAATGGTAGAAGAGCGTGCCTTTGCTCACGTACGCCGCTTTTGCGATCTCGGCGAGGGAGACGTCGTGCCGATCCTGAAATAGAGCGGTCGCCGCGTCGAGTATCTTTTGTTTGACGTTGTCTTTTTTGGGTGCGGCCATGAGTTCACGCTTTCTTTTCGAGCAGATAGCGCGCGAAATCGCGCGCGCCGCTGATTGCCTGTTTGGTTTGGAAGGAAACAATGTCGTCCGTATCGCGTACGGAGAATATCCCGTCGTAACGCATGCCGTAATGCTCGCACATGCGCTGTATGCCGATGACGAACGGATCGGCGGCGTAAGCCGCGTCGTAGCCGTGGGTCGCGAGGATAGCGACGCGCTTGCCTTCGACAAGGTTGCCCTTCGCGGAGCGGTAGAATTTCGCGAGCCCGTAAAAGCGGTCGAGCACGGCTTTGAGCTCGGTTGTGCAGTACCATGTGTAAATCGGTGTGGCGAGCACGATCAGATCGCTTTTGATGACGGCCTCCGCTACGGATTGCATATCGTCCTTCTGATCGCAACCGTATCCGGAATCAACATCCTGGCAGTGATAACAGCCTTTGCAGGGCGCGATCTTCATACGCGGAATATCAAACGTTGTGTTTTGTGCGCCTCCTGCGTCGAGTTCATCTGAAAAAGGCTTGAGCAGTTCGGCGGTGTTGCCGTGCTGACGCGGACTGCCGAAGAGGATGCAGATCTGCATGGAGAGTTCCTTTCGATTTCCGTATTCCGGCGATACCCGGCGGGTCTTGATAGAGAACGATTCAGTTGAACATAAAATCACGTATCCAGCCGCGATAAGACCGCGCGGTAGATTTCATCCGCCGCTGCGACGTATTCGACGAGCAGCTTGCGTGCACGGTTGTTCAAAGATTCCGCATACGCGCGGTCTTTCATGATCTGCGTATTGATCAGCACGTTGAGGCACGCGCCCTCCATAGCCGCGCGGCAGAGCGAAGCGGCTACGCCCGCGTCGCTGACGGCGACGACGCTGCCCTTATCGGCGCAGAGCGCGATGAGGGGAACCGCCTTGGCGCAGGTTTCGAGGATTCGCATCGGCGGCTGTACGGCGCTTTTAAGCGCGTCCTCCATCAATCGGTCTTTTACCTCTTTCTCTTGAGCCGTATTCTTGGGCAGGCGGTATGCCTGCGCAAGCGGTTCGAACGCGGTCGCGTCCTCGTCCATCAACGAAACAAAACGGTCGACCAGCGCCTGCGTATCGTCCAACAGCTCGTTCATCTCCTGTTCAACCGCGGCATACTTCGGTTTGCCAACCGTGAGCGAGGCGACCATGCGCGCCAGCGCGCAGGAAAGGGCGCCGACGAGAGCGCTCGCTCCGCCGCCGCCGGGAACCGGCGCCTTGGAAGATAATTCGCTTAAAAACGCGTTTATGGTTTGATCGCGAAAAGCCATATGCACCTCCGATGATTACTGATTTTTAAACAGATGTTTTCTATTGTTTAGATTATTCGCTGATGCCCAGCTGCGCGCGTACGTCGCCGAGCATATACAAAGAACCGATTGCGCAGACGATTCCGTCTTTGCCAGCGCGTTCGATTGATAGTTGAACGCCGTCCGAAACACTCTGGCACGGAGTTGCGGGAAGGTTTTTTTCGCGCATCAGATCCGCCAGGTCAACGGCGCTGATCGCGCGCGGATTGTAGGGCGTGACGGTGATAAACTCCCGCGCGAGGGGGGAGAGCAGATCGATCATTTGCGGGAGATCCTTATCCGCCATGAACCCGATCAGGAATGTGATCTTCCGATCCGGGAAATGCGTTTTCAGACTGTCCGCCACCGCCGCGATTCCCTGTGGATTGTGGCCGCCGTCCGCGATGAACAGCGGATCATACTTGAGCACTTCAAAGCGCGCGGGCCATCGAACGGAAGCAATCCCGTCGCGGATATTCCGCACCGAAATCGCCCACCCCTTTGATTGAAGGATCTCGAGCACAGTAATTGCAACGGCGGCATTTTTCGTCTGATACGTTCCAATCAGCCCGCAGGTCATTTCGCCGTAAGGCGAAAACGTGAAACGAAGCGCGTCGAGCGAAGCGGAAACATCTGTCATGCGGTCATGGCCTGTGATATGGAGCGTCGCGCCGCGTTCGCGGCAGGCGCTTTGAAATACTTCGTCCGCATCCGCGTTCTGATCGCAGATCACAACGTCGCCGCCGTTTTTGATAATGCCGGCTTTTGCGCGGGCGATATCGGAAATCGTCGGCCCGAGTTCCCGCGTATGATCCAGACCGATGCTTGTAATCACCGCAAGCTCCGGCGTGCCGATGACATTGGTGGAGTCAAGATCGCCGCCAAGCCCGACTTCCAGAGCGACGATGTCCGTTTCGTGACGATAGAAATATTCGAAAGCGATGACGGTGATCAGCTCGAATTCCGTCGGATGGTCCGGCAAGGCGTCGGCAAACGGGCGGATATACGCGGTGATTTCGGCGAGTTCCTCGTCTGAAATCGGTACGCCGTTGATCTGCACGCGCTCGTTGAAGCGTGTGATGTAGGGAGAGATATAGAGGCCCGTACGGTATCCGGCGAGCGAGAGGGTATTGGCGAGCATGGCGGCCGTGGAACCTTTTCCGTTGGTTCCGGCGATATGAACGAACTTTAATTTACGATGCGGGTTGCCGATTTTATCAAGCAACGCGCGGGTTCGTTCCAACCCCAGTTTACTGCCGCGCCATGTTACGTGATGGATGTAGCGAAGCGCGTCGTCGTACGCCGACAGATGCGTATCGACCGTCCGTATGGGGAGCTCGACGCCAGTACCATCCAAATCCTTTTCACGTGTCGCCTTCGCGCCGAGCATGCGGTCGAGCGTAGTCACGAGGATTGCGTTGACGATCATGACGATCACGACATACAGAGCGCGCCCTGCGAGAATGGCGGAAAAGGACTTTCCGATTAAGAGCGAAAGCGCGTAGCTTTTAAACAGCAGGGAACCGGCGATCTCGGACGGAACGACGATCAGCGATATGCGAAATACGGAACGCATCTTTCTTGTCAGAACCGACAATAAACCGGCGACAAAGCCAATCAGAAAAAATGCGATTGTCAGCGGCGGATAATACGCGCCAGCGGTCGGAAAGAGCAGCGTGCCGAGCAGATCGGAAAACGCGCCTACGATTCCGCCCGCGATCGGACCGAACCAGATACCGGCAAGCAGAATCGGAACGCTGTCGATGCTCAGTCGGATCGAGCCGGACAGCTGCAGCATCAGAAACTTGGAGAGTATGATCTGCAGGGCGATGAACATCGCCATGAGGGAGAGGCGCTTTGTCGTGATGGCTTTCAAACTTCAATCCTCCTTATGCTTGCGCTGCACGAAATGCAGAACCGCCTTATAAGAAGGGCGTTCTTGTTTTTTGTGCAGTAGCGGACGCGATATTGCACCGCAAGCGCGGGGCGCTTTTCGTGCAGCGGCGACTTCCCATCCTGCTGCCACTTGACGCGCAATATCTACTCTACTTCGATCATACGGTGCGAAAAAGCCCATATGAAGGTGAACGAACTGATTATATCCTATTCCGGTCTAAAACAAAAGTGGTACTATGCACCATCCTGTTTCGTCCGGATTCCGGCGTCGCAGACGATGTCATAGACATCTTCAAAACGATTGAGCGTATAAAGATGGATTCCGTCGACGCCCTCCTTCAGAAAGCGTTCTACGAGTTTTACGGTAAACTCATGGCCGGCGGCGCGGAAACTCTCCTCGCTCGTTCCGTAGCGGCCTACCAGAGCGGAGACCTCGGCGGGGATGGAGCAGCCGTTGCTCAGCGTCATGCGCACCAGCCCGTCCCGCTTCAAAAGTGGAAGCACGCCGGCTACGACCGGAAGCGTCACGCCGCGTTTTCGCGCAAGGTCAAGGAAGCGAAGATAATTTTCTACGCCGTAACATAGCTGCGAGATCAAGAACGAGGCGCCCGCCTCCTGCTTGATCAAGAGTGTATTGATATCGTTCTCCAGAGAATCCGCGAGCAGGTGTTTTTCGGGATAACATGCCGCCGCGAGACTGAAGCGATCGGTCTTGGTGCGGATGAAGGATATCAGGTCGCTGGCGTGCTGAAAATCGCCTTTCACATACTCAAACCCGGCGGGATAATCACCGCGCAGCGCGAGCAGGTTTTCAACGCCCGCGGCGGCATACTCGTCAAGCGCGGCGGAAACGTCCGCACGGCTGTTGCCGACGCAGGTATAATGCGAGAGCGCTTCGCTCTCTCCGCGCTTTTGAATCGCGGAGACGACCTCAAGGTTTCGTCCTTTGTTCGATCCCATCGCGCCGTACGTGCAGCTGATGAAATCGGGCGAGAGCGTATATAGCCTGTCGAGCGTCTCCATAAGCGGCTCGAGCGGCTTGTCCTGCTTCGGGGGAAATACCTCAAAGGATAGCGTCTGATGCTGTTTGATGCGGTCGATAATCTTCATCTGAAATACCCGATGCTATGTTCTGCGTAAATGATGCAAAGCTGCGTTTTTTAACCGGCGAGGGATTTGGCGAGCGCCGCCGCGGAAGCAGCGTCCGGCGCGTAGCCGTCCGCGCCGATCTCTCGCGCGAAGGCTTCCGTAACCGGCGCGCCGCCGACAAGAATCTTGAAAGCGCTTCGGTTTTCGAGCCTGTTCAGTTCGCCGACGATCTGCTTCATGGAGGGCATAGTCGTCGTTAACAGCGTTGACAGCGCGACGATACGCACGTTTTCATTTTCCGATATGGCGGATACGAAGCGCTCGAGCGGCACGTCGACTTCGAGGTCCACAACGCGGAATCCAGCGCTTTCCGACAGCATCGCGACGAGATTTTTGCCGATGTCGTGCATGTCTCCGCGAACCGTGCCGATCACGAGCGTGCCGCAGGAAGAAGCCGCGTCTGCGGAAAGATGCGGCTTAAGCACCTCGACGCCCTTTTTCATCGTTCGCGCGGAGATCAGCATCTCCGGCACAAACGCTTCGCCGCGGCTGAAGCGCTCCCCGATCGCCGCCATTGCGGAGACCATCCCCTCGTTTAAAATCTCCATCGGATCGTCGCCTGCGTCGATCGCCGACTGAACGGTTTCGGCGATGGTTTTAATTTTTCCTGTTTCGATAGCGATCGCGATCTCTTCAATCCTGGACATGCTTACCTCCCTGTGAGAACCAATTCAAACATATATCAAACTTTTTTCGGGCCGATCTTCTGTTCCCGGAACGCCGAAATGTACTCCATGCAATATTCATCCTCGCCGAGTAGCGCGTTTGTAGCGTGCTGAAGACCAATCATCTCTCGATCGAGCACGTCGAGTATCGCCGCGTTCATGCCGGCCTGCATGGCGAGCACCAGAAACGCGTGATTGACAAGCGCCCGTGCGGGAAGCCCGAACGAGATGTTGGATAGGCCGCTGACCACATGCGCGGACGGAGCGCGGCTCCGGATCGCGCGCGCGCATGCGTTGAACGTCGACAGCGCGTTTTCGTCGGTGGAAAGCGTGTGCACGACCGGGTCGATCAAAAGCCTCTCTTCGCCTATGCCGTATTCTTTTGCGGCGGAGCGGATCTGTTCAAACAGTTCCATTCTTCCGTCCACGCTGTCCGGCACGCCAGCGTTGGAACTAAGCAACCCGACGACGCGCCAGTCTGTATCGCGCAGCAGGGGAAACAGAGTTTCAATTTTACCTCTCTCCATGGATACGGAGTTGACGATTCCCGTCCGCTTGCAGTGCGGCAGTACTTCGGCCAGAACAGCCGGGTTCGGAGAATCGATACAAAGCGGCAAGTTTGAAGCGTCTTCGGCAAGCTCAACGAGCCAGCGTAGCGTTTCCGCCTCGGATTCGGCGTCAACGGCGGCGCAAACGTCCAGATAGTCCGCGCCCGCTTCTTCCTGACGGACTGCGAGGTCGCGCAGAAACGATTCGTCCCGTGCAATAATAGCCTTTCCGACAGAAGGTATGAACCCGTTTAATTTTTCACCAATCAATATCATTTTGAAAAACCTCGCAAAATATCAGGCCGTTTAGTGTTACGTAAAATAATAACAGAGCCGGAAATATATGAACATCCGACAGAATATTGACAAATATATTATATAATCCTACACTATGTAGCATGGAGATGCAAGCATGATAAAGAAAGAGTTCATCCTAAGCGAATTGAAGTACCGCTATCCGGAAGTAGGCGGGTCGATACGGTTTCCTTTGCTCGCCGTCGGACGCCCGCTGTTCTATGAAAATCGCGGACAAAACACCGGTGCGCGCATCATCGTCTGCCGAGCGGCAGAGCTGGACATGCAGCGAGAATGGAATCGACCGGAAACACTGTACGTATGTATCGGCAGTCCGCAAAACGCAGCGCTCGAAAATCTTGATGTGTGCGTATTGCCGCAGTCCGTGCAGCCGGAAGCGCTGATGAACTTCATACAGCGTCTGTTCGACCGGTTGGACCAGTGGTCGCTGGAGCTCAGGCGGACGGCCGAAACGTCCGACGGTGCGGACGGTTTGCTGCTTCGAGCATACGATATGCTGCAAAATCCGATATGGCTGAGTGACGAGCGCGGTCATATCGTCGCTCATACGGAACACGACGACGCGTCGATACCAAACGCCGGCGGGTTATCTCTGCCGGACGGGTTCATTTTCGAAGCGGGAAATACGCTGCGCTTTATAGCGGAGGATGGTTCCAACCGGATGGTTTCGCAAATTCAAAGTGGAGATTTTTATCTTTTACTTTGGTGCGCGTCGCTCGAACGTCCTTTTTACGGCAGCGACGAGGTTGTATTCGAATCCCTGGCGGACAATCTGCGGCGCATGATATCCGAAAAAAAACTGAACTTCCGAACGGTTCGCAGAACGCGTGCAAACGACGCCGCGGAGGTGATATTCCGTTCTCTGCTCGCAAACGAAATTAGCGGGCGCGAAGCGGCGGGCGCGTTGAACGGCTTCGGCTGGAACGACGCCGAGACTTATTATCTTATTACCGCCGAACCGTTTGATCGCGACCTGCGCGCTGCGCGTGCAAACGAGCTGTGCGCCGCGATCGAATCCGGTATCGACGGATGCTGCGCATTTTTTTCGCCGCCCGTCATCGCGGCGGTTGCCCGTGCGGACATGGGCGATTCCGGCAAACTGAAGGATACGCTGGAAGCATTATCAATAGAAACAGGCATGAGATTCGGTATCTGCGAAGCATATCGCGGATTTGAACACCTGCCGCAGCGGCTGAAAATCGCTGCGTTCGCTCTCAATCGGGCGACGCATGAAGACGGCGCCGTTTTTTATTCGGACGTCGCCGAGGAATATATCGCCGAGCAATCGATCAGCGAACTCGCAAATGAGCTTGTATCCCTAAGAAGCGTATTTGACATGGCAAGGTATGACCGCGAACACGATACGAACTATCTGGATAGCGTTGAGGCGTATATCAGAAACCGGTTTAACGCGGTCAAGACCGCGGGCAGCCTCTTTATTCACAGGAGCACGTTCCTTTACCGTCTGGAACGCATCAAAGCGCAGTTCGGGCTCGATCTGGAAGACGAACGTGTGTCGCTTGCGCATATCGTGATATCGATACGATTGGCCAGAGCGGACATCACGGATCAATAAAAAACCGACCGAAGTCGGTTATCGTCCAATGGTTCATTCTGTTTGCAATCGGTCACTTGCCTTTGCGAAGCTGGCCGAAGCGCAAGTGCCCGGCGCGCGGATGCGCGCTATGCATGCGCTGCATATACCCGCCGCGCTGCGTTTTGATATCGCTGACCGTAAAGACTGCGCCGTTGCACTGATGTTCGAGTATGGATATCGCTTCCTGCAGGCGCTTGCGCTGCATGGTCATGATCAGCATGGCACGGTCGTTGTCGCGCCCGTGCACGTCGAGCGACGTGACGCCGAACCCGTTTGCCCTGAGGCACGATTCGGCCTGCCTGGCGGCTTCCATGTCGGGCAGGACGACCTGCATCGAACTCAGACCGAACGCAAATAAATCGTCAAGCCAGCTGCCGATATAATTGCCGCAGGCAAACGCGATACCGTAAACGATGCCCTTTAAAAAATCTTCCTTAAATCCCATCAACACGCTGCTGGCGAGGATAAGCCAGATCATGACCTCAAAGAAAGCGATCATCGAACCAACGGAACGCACGCCGCGGTTGATCAGAACGATTCGAAGCGTGGCGAGCGAAACCTCCAAGATCTTCCCGAAGAAAATGAACAGATAAACCCATACGCTTGTACCGCTGACAAATGATTCAATTAATTTCAGGACGTCATTCATGTTATAATCTCCTCTCAGCCTGCCGATTATACGTTAGCGGCGCCGGGATGTCAACGAAACCAAATGTGAACCAAAGCGGCAAAAATGCAACGGGGGAGCGAAGCATGAAAAACAAAGGCGCAGTCACAACGGGATATAGCGGCGGGGTCAGCTGGAATCCGTGGCACGGCTGCCATAAAATCTCGGACGGTTGTTTGAATTGCTACGTCTACCGTATGGATGGCAGGCACCAAAAAGATGCGGGGATTGTTCAAAAGACGGGCGGTTTCTACCTGCCTGTTTCACACGCGCGGGACGGGTCGTATAAAGTGCCGCCGGGCAGCTTTATATGGACGTGCTTCACCTCGGACTTCCTGCTGGAAGATGCGGATGAATGGCGCGGCGAAGCCTGGCGGATGATCAAAGAGCGCTCCGACTGCGAATTTCTATTCATCACGAAGCGTATCCTGCGGTTTGGCGATTGTCTGCCGGAGGATTGGGGGGAGGGGTACCGGAACGTATCCGTCTGCTGTACGGTCGAAAATCAGGCGATGGCGGACGAACGGCTGCCGGCGTTTCAAAAGAGCCCGATAATACATAAAATGATCGTGTGCGAACCCCTTTTGGAACAAATCGATCTTTCGTCTTATCTCGGCGACTGGGTGGAAAGCGTAACGGCAGGAGGGGAGTCCGGAAATTTTGCGCGCACCTGCGACTATGACTGGGTGCTCGACATGCGCAGGCAATGCGTCGAAGCGAACGTTCCGTTTCGATTCAAGCAGACCGGCGCAAATTTCGTAAAGGACGGAAAGCGCTACCGCATACGCCGAAGCCTGCAGCATGCGCAAGCGAAAAAAGCGGGTATCGACACAGAAAAACGGCGATAGTCTAATCTTCCGGCGCGTATTCCGTCACATAGACGCCGACGATATCGGAGTCGCTTTTGCATTCGGCTGTTTCACTGAAGCTTTCGCCGACGGCAACAGGCGTGCCGAACGTATCGCTGATCACGTCGCTTTCCACGGTGGAACCGTTCGCGTCTATGAACAGGACAACCGCCTCGATCGAGTCGAGTTCCTCGGAACCAAGGTTCAGAAAGCGGATACGCGCGGTCGTTTTGCCGCCGTCTACCGTCAATTCGCGGACGGTGGTTTCGATCTGGCTTCCGCCGTAAAATATTTTCGATTCGGTATTCAGGATTGTAGTGGACATCGTCTTGCATCCTGCCGAGAATACGGCCAGCAGGATCAGAAGCAGGGCGATGACGCGCGATTTATGCATAGGTCTCCTTCCTTTTTTACCACTGAGTGCGATTTGCGGACAAGTACATTATATGTTTTTATATGATCGCCCGCAATGCATCCGCACAGAATCCAAACAGGTTTCACAATCCGTACAGAATGTAAACTCCCTGTTTGGTTTCGGGCGTTGACAATCATTTGAGAAATTTGCTATACTTCACTAGGTTCCCATTTGGGAGAGATGTCCGAGTGGTTTATGGAGCCGGTCTTGAAAACCGGTGATGCCGAGAGGCACCGGGGGTTCGAATCCCTCTCTCTCCGCCAGCGTCGGTTAATTGCATACGGAGAAGTACCCAAGTGGCTGTAAGGGGCTCCCCTGCTAAGGGAGTAGACTGGGGTGACCGGTGCGTGGGTTCAAATCCCACCTTCTCCGCCACAAAAGAGCACTTAAAAAAGTGCTCTTTTGATTTTTACAAAGGCATTTGAAGGGCGGATAAACAAAGCATCTTGCAGACATTTTTTTGCCCTAGGGAGCGCTGCCGTCGTCCATTCTCTAGCCATTGGTACTGTTTAATCACTAAATAATTTGAACGGTTCCACTCTCACCATTAATACGGACGCGTTGTCCATCTTTCAATATTTCAGTAGCTGTCGGTATCCCTACGACCGCAGGTATGCCATACTCTCGCGCCACAATTCCGCCGTGGCTTAAAGGTCCGCCATGCTCCAGAATCAACCCTTTGGCGGTCGCAAATAATGGCGTCCACGCAGGATTTGTCGTTTCAGTTACAAGTATCTCGCCTTCCTTCAGCCCTGACTTTCTAGGGTCTCTTACAACTCGGACAATACCCTCATACGTACCGGCTGATAATGGAATCCCCTGTAGAGTTTCACTATTTAAATCAACCTGATGCCCAGAATAAAACGTTTCTCCTGTATTAAAAACAACCCTTGGAATGCGAATTCGTTTCATTTCTTTGTTATATGTTTCTTTTGCTTCTGCAACATATGTTTTGAAATTGCGCTGATCTTTCATGAGCAGTTGATCTTTATTTAAGAAGAAAATATCATGAGAGCATTCAAGTACGCCCTGCGTCACCATTTTTTCCCCTTCATCCAGAATAACTTTCCTTGCAATATCCAATCCTTGAACGATATTGAACTTTGGGTACTCCCTCATACCTGCAGCAATACGGTATCCTCTCATACTATTAGCTAATTTACGTGCAGCTTTTTCACCAGATTTTTCTTTCGTTGCTCTATAGATCTCATCAATTAAATCGTTAGCTGCTTTTGCCTTGTTTTCATGATCCTTCAGATTTCTCTCATACATTTTATCGACCATATATGACTTGATTTGATTAATGATAAATTCCGGATCTTCTTTCCATCTTGGCGTGCCAAAGTCTAATTCAATATCACCACGATATCCATATTTGTGGAGAAATTCTTTTACTTTTGGATGTTCGCAGGTAGGTTCGAGACTGTTTTCATCAAAAAACTGCGCAAGACGGTTAAGCTCCATCCCAATCTCTACTGTTATGCAATTTGGCAATGCATAGCCTAAAATATCTAAATCGTACTTGTCACCGAACTTTTTTCTGATTGTTTTTTCGATACTAGGAAAAGCGCTTGTTTCAACAGCATAGAACGCCTGTCTCTGCGTTAACGCAAATACAGACTCCATAGTCTCTTTGGCAAATTCCCACTTTTCCTCCAACGTATTAAGTTGTTGCGAAGTCTTTAGCCTTTCCTGATAAAAATATTCTCCGAGTTTCTTCATCTGAACAGGTCGTTCTTCAGGCGCAAATTTCTTTGCTTCTTTCATGTAAGGGATAATTTTGAATGCGTATTTTATAGCACTCCATGGGATTTTAAACCGGATGCCTTGGCTTTTAAATTGTTTGCCATACTTTTCCACTATATGATTCATTGTAGCTTTTAACGGGAGGTCATTACCTGAAAACATATTACCAATTTGCTTTGCCATAAAGCCACTTGAAAGCAGATACGTGATATCCACCAAAATTCTGTTGCCGTCATATTTTACAAAGGAATCTGTCAGCTTATTTTTAAGTTGCAGCATAAAATTAAGCATGGATGGGAACATTCCACCATACAAATTTGCTCCTAAAGGTGTCCAGGCTTCTCTGACTGCCAGCATCACATTGCTTGCAACCAGATACGCTCTTAGTTTCCCATCTTGTGTAAACGTATCAATCGGATATAAAGTTGTGATGTCTCTCGATTGGAGGATATAAATACTATCCTTCTCATCAATAGAAAACTCTATATCCTGAGGTTTGCCGAAAAACGCTTCAACCTTTATAGCCTCATGTAAAAGTTCTGCAATCATTTCCTTTGATAAGCATGCCTGGAACCGCTTATCTTTTGGTAATGCCGAGTATGTGGTTCCTGCGCTGCTATAGTGACAGTATGTAATCTTCTCGTTAATTTCTTCCGATACGATTTCGCCAGTTTTTTTATTGACAATATATTGATCCGGAACAACCTCACCACTTACAATTGCCTCACCCAATCCAAAAGAAGCATTGATGCACAGTTCATTACGGAGACCGCTGATTGGATTAGCAGTAAATACCACGCCGGATACCGCAGCTTCAATCATTTCTTGAACAATAACACAATGGGAAAAATCATCATTTACTCTGTTGTTTTTTCTGTATTCTATGGCGCGTTCATTCCACAAGGATTTCCAGCATTCTATAACTGTCGCATTCAAATTAGAAGGCGCCACATTTAGATAACTTGAGTACTGACCTGCAAAGCTCATTCCGGGAAGATCTTCAGCGGTTGCACTGCTGCGCACAGCTAAGCTTTTACCTGTTAGCGTTTTTTGAAAACGCGCAATATCCTCTTTCAATGCCTGAGAAAGCAGGTTAGCACTAAAAAGAGCTTTTATTTTTTTCTCAATCTCCTGGCTTGAATCATTTGCTTCAAGAATACGTTCAATTTCTCTGCTAATGCCGTTTTCGCTGATGTATGCCTTATATGCATCAGAAGTTATGACAAATGCGTCGGGCACCATCATGCCTGCTTGCAGCATAACTCCAAGATTGTAGGCTTTTCCTCCAACCAACTCGAATTCCTCATTAGAAATATCTTTTAGCCATTTAATCATCTTTCCTCCTTCTCATGCAACGAATACATCATAATGATTTTCTGCTGATATCTTATTGAACAATCTTTATATTTAATCTGACCGTTTTTAAATCCTAATTGCTGGTTAATTAACATCTCACTGTAATCAAGAAGCGTGTAAAAGCATTCTAATGAATCTTTATCATTGATTGTTTTTCTCGCCGCATCATATATCCACAAAGCTTGTTTTGTGCAGAGTTCTGCTGTTTCTCTTGGAAAATCTATTGAAATCTCTTCCCTTGC
This sequence comes from Christensenellaceae bacterium, assembly GCA_963675855.1. Classification (GTDB taxonomy): domain Bacteria; phylum Bacillota; class Clostridia; order Christensenellales; family CAG-138; genus UBA7703. Next base: position 1,722,757 of record OY776633.1, on the reverse strand, counting down.
CAAGCCTTGTATAATTATTTGGTAATATACATCATTGACGATTTCATTAAATTTTCTATTTAACGAACGTAGCGCCCGTTCATTGCCTGAGAAGATAAGAGTATTTTTTATATCGCTCCAGTCCTCCAATTGTTTTTCTTTATACCCGGTAACAAAAGCATATGCCTGATTAAACCTATCTGGAAATTTGTCATATTCAACGATAACAAGTCTTTTGAAATATTCCTTTAACTTATCTAAATAGTTATCAATGATACTCTCAAGAACCTCATCTTTGGATTTAAAATGATGATAGTATCCGCCTTTTGAGCAACCTGCTTTCCGGATTATTTCCTCCATTGTCGTCTTCTCAAATCCGTTTCTTGCGAAAAGCTTAGTAGCCGCTTCAATGATAGTGTTTTTTAAATTCATATTTATATCCATTCTTTTCTAATCCAAGTACTGATAACTCTAAGCGTTTACAGATGTTCCAATATTGCACACAAAATCTCTTAGCCTTAAAGCAAATCTGAAATGCCGATTAACTACTATCTAATTGACACCAGAATAAAAGTATATTTAAAACCGACCAACCGTCGGTTTGTATTCTTACTATACTAATACATTATCATTCTGTCAATATGAAGGTTTAAGGTAGTTGCATTTGCTCTCTAATTTTGTTAAACGAATGTCAGCCACTCAGAACTTTTTCACTGGAATACGAAGCCGTATCAATATCATTATTATTTGATACAAAAGAGCACTTAAAAAAGTGCTCTTTTCATTTACAGTCCCATATCCGATATTAACTCTTTTCAGAAAACCGTTTCCGCTTGAGTTCGCCCCAGCGGCTCTTGTTTTTCCTGAATCCAAACATCGCCTCGACCTTGTAGACGGTGTTGAGCTGGCGGTAGCCGAAGTTATCGACGAACGAATAGAAAAAGAGCTGAAGAAGCTGCTTGATATCGGGGTATTTTTTAAACGTGTTTTCCTCCAGTAGCAGCGCGCCGACGGATAGGATAGTGCCGTAGAGCACCGCAACCAGGAAGAAGGAGATCATGAACCAGAGGTTGACGACGCCGAGCAGGAACGAAATCGGGATGAACAGGTATCCGAACGTCTCGATCACCGGCCCGACCAGCTCGAATATCCAGTAATACGGCAGGCAGATCATGCCGATCCGTCCGTATTTTGGGTTGAACAGCATTTTTTTGTGCTTCAGCAGCGTATCGATCAACCCGACGTGCCAGCGCTTGCGCTGCTTCTTCAGGTCGGACAGCCGCTCTGGCGGCTGCGTCCAGCAGATCGGATCCGGCAGAAACCGGACGGTGTACTTGCGCTTTTTGTCGTGCATCAGCTGATGCAGCTTCACCACAAGCTCCATATCCTCGCCCACGCAGTTACGCGTATAACCACCTGCTTCGATGACGGCGGCTTTGTTGAACGCGCCAAACGCGCCGGAGATGATGAGCAGCATACCCATAACGTCGAACCCGATGCGCCCTGTCAGAAACGCGCGCAGGTATTCGGTCGTCTGCAGCGCGACGATCGGATTATTGGAAAGTCCGACTTCCTTCATCTGACCTTCAACGATCTCGCAGCCGCTGCCGATACGCACGATGCCGCCTACGGCGAGGCAGGTCGGGTCGCTGACAAAGGAATAGATGATTTTGATGAGCGAGCTTTTCTCCAGTATGGAGTCAGCGTCGATGGTTACCACGACGGGGTAGGAGGCGACGTTGATGCCGGCGTTCAGCGCGTCCGCCTTGCCGCCGTTTTTCTTATTCAGTACGATGAGTTTTTCGTCAACTGCGGAGCGGTAGATTTCGACGATCTCCTCTGTTTGAATCGATTTTTTATATGGCTGGCGAAACGGAAGCAGTTCGAACGCGTCGATTAAAAGCGGCAGCGTATCGTCTTTGGAACCGTCGTTGATGACGATGACCTCGTATACCGGAAAATCGAGAGACGTTAAATTCCGCACGGAATCGACGATGGTCGCGGATTCGTTATACGCGGGAACCAGAAGCGAAATCGGGACCATGTGTTCCGAATCGAGGAAACGGCGGTAATCGACATAACGAAGCGAGCGTACATAGCGGCGCAGGCCGATCGAAGCGGAGATCAGCTGGATGAGATAGATCGTGCTGACGGTGACGACATAGAACAGCGAGAAATAATTGATGGCAAGCAATATGCGAAAGAGAACCGAATGCATCGTCATCATGCCGCTCCTTTCCTGCTGTGAAGCGCTTGTTTGTCCAGCGCAAATTGCATCATCTCGAGCGCGAACCGATCCTTCCGCGCCTCGATCCGGCTGAGAATGTCGTCGGTGTCGGAGCATTTCAACAGTGCTTCCGAAGCGCGGTATCGAACCCACCATTCGCGATCGCAGATCAGATCGATCAGCGTATCGGCATTTTCATCCGCGCCGAACGAAGCCAGAGCCGTGGCGACGATCGCGCGGAGCTCCCAGCGGTCGCTCTTTGCCATCTCCAGAATGGAACGGTACGCCGGCGGGTAAGCCAGCTGGCCGAGTGTGCGCGCCGCGTCGATGCGCATATTCAGTTGGGGGCTGTTTAAGAGCGGCAGAACATCATCGGCGAGGGATTCGTATTGATTGCTGCCGATGGCTTTCACGCAGGTCCTGCGGATATATGGATCCGCCGCGGTGTCAACCAGACGGCGGCAGAGGCGCTCGCAATCACCGCAGAAAACATTGAACAGCTCTTCGAGCGTGCGGAACGAAAGAAGGGAAGCGATGTTTTCATCCCGGCAGATGGAGACCAGAGAAGATTCTGCGCCCAGCAGGCAGAGCGAAAGCAATCCGATATGCTGCATATGCGTATTCTTGCGGTGGCAATAGATCTGCTGAATGATATCCGGGATATACCGGTTGATGCCCAGCGTGCCGACGAGCTTGATCACAAGTATGATCGAATCTACCGTGCCGCTTTGAAACTGCCGCATCAGGTATTTTGCGTACCACTCGCCGCCGACTTCCCGTCTAAGAACGGCCAGTTCTTTTTCATGAAGTTCGTCCGCAGTTTCGGCGATGACGAGCAGCCCGCGCATCGAACGGATGCCGTGAATCTGAGAAATGGAGGTGTAGCCGCCTTCTTTTTGCCGGATCATCTCGTATAGTTTGCTTTTCAGCCTGCTTGCTGCGGCTTCGCCGGAGATGAGGCAGATCAGCTGTTCGCGCATCGCCTGTATCCGGCTGCTCTTGATCGAGTTGGTAACGTGCAGCGCAAACAGAAGCAGCATAAACAGCGCGAGAACCGTGCCCATGAAAAGGATGAGCATATTGATTGCGGACTGAACAAGCGTCAAGCTGGACACGCCCCTTTCTTTGGTGCGGTAAGGTTTGCATTCAATCAAATCGAAGGATCGGTCAGGGTATAACCGCGAAACAATCCTGCACGATCGAGTAACTCTTTTTCAACCGTTCGTGACTGGTCGGCAGATCCCATGGTTCCCATGTATAAGAGGCGAACGGCACAGATTCCTGCTGTTCTTCGGCAAAGATGCCGAACGAGAAGGATTCGACGCTCATACCTGTGATCGCGCCCGTGACGTTCCAGTCCGCGACGATATTTTTCGTGCCCGGGTCTCGAACGTTGAACAGCATCCACGGGATGCGAAGTTCGATTACCCCGCCCGACGCGCAGAAATCGGAAAGGGAATTATAGTCCGGGCTGTCAGGATCGGACACGCCATAGGTGAGTTTTCCCGCGTCGAAACGGGAGAACGGGACGACACGGCCGGATTCCGGCAGTTCGATCGCGCGGCTGAGAGCCGCGTAGATCGGCACGAACACACCGGAGTTTTTCTCCCCTTGATGCTCGATGGGATCGAGAAGTGAAGTAATCACGGAATACTGATATTGAAAGATATCGTAATAGGGGTCAGTTAACACGGCGCTGCCGTCTTTTCCGTCGATTACGATCAGAAAATCGGCGGCTCGGTTGAGCGGAACGCCAAGCGCGGTGAGGTTGCCCTGAGCGGGAATGGTGTCCGCCGCGATGCAGAACCTGTCCGAATCAAACGACAGATCGTTCGAACGGATCAGGAAGTAAAGGTACGATTCGTCGCTTTTTACGGACAGCGACGTCGAACCATTAACGAGCAGCACATCGTTTGCACTCCACTCGCTTGCGTCGCCGTCCACAAGCACGGCTGTCGTTTCGCCCGCGTCGAACGCAAGCAGGCCGAACGTTTTTTCCGGGCTTTCCACGTTGAACCAGTACGGGCGGCGCTCCGCTTCCTCCTGGTCCTTCGTATTCCAGGTGCGCTTGAACCACTCGTCCTGCCAGCTGAAGATCAACCCGCCCATACAGCCGGTCGCGCGGATATCGTTCATCATGGAGACCAGCATTTCGCCCTGCGCGGTTTCTTCGATATGACCCTGGTTAAAGCCTGTAACGGCGTTTTCATGCGTCATACCGCGCGAGGTCGGGATGCCGAATTCCGCTGCGAGCACCGGCATGGTGTGGTACGCGTTGAGTTCCGTTAGGTACGCGCGGTACGGGTTCGGGTTTTCACCCGAAACATATTTCTCCTCAAAACTCATCAGATCTGGGTAGTAAGGGTAAATATGGTATGACGCGAAAAAACCGGCGGTATATGAGCTTGTTGGTTTGATGTGCTCCACATCCAGACTGGCCGCGTCCTCCATGACGGGGTTGGGTTCGCCGGGATGCGAGAGCGGATCGGTCGTAATCCAGTTTGTGATCGCGATCGGCCGCTGCACGCCGTAATGCGTCGTTTCATAGTCGATCATGTATTCCTGCGCTTCGGCGAGGAACACCTCGAACGGCGAGGCATCCTCCGTAAAAACGTAAGTGCCGGAAAATTCGGTTTTCTCGGGATTTTTCTCGTTTGTACCGAGTACGAAACCGGCGCTGAACTCAATGCCGGGCAGGTATCCTATGACATACTCGGATACGTCGCAGCCATATTCGCCGCCCGCGTTGCCGCGCAGCTTCTCAACGGACGCGTTGCCGTGGACGATGTCGATCGTATTTTTTAAATCTCGATAGAAGATATCGACGAGTTCGCTATTGAAAGCGTCCTGATATGACTCGATCAGCTCTTCGTTCATATAGATGCCCTGCATGAGATAGAGCGGCTGTTCGGCAGAGAGATTATAGGTCAACAGCGCGCGGTAGAATCCGGGCATCAGAGGAACGTAAACGCGGATGGTGTTGGCGTTCATCTCGCCGATCCAATGGAACCAGCGCAGATAGTCGCTTTCCTCAATGCCGAACTCGCCGGGCCAGAACGCGGGTTTCGCCGCGCCGATATTCACGCCTTTGACGAAGAACGGCTGGAACGTCCCGTCATCCGTGCGGACGAGAAAATCTTTGCCTTCAACTCTGGAAACAGGCCCCAGATAGGTGGCACTCGGACAGGGAGAAGGGGAAGGAGCCGGAGATGGCGAAGAAGTTGTCGTCTCGACGGGCGCGGAGGTCTCTTCCGGCGCCGCAGGGACGCTCGCACAACCCGCCGCCAGCAGGCACAGTAACAGGAGTATAGGCAATAGAAGTGTCAAACGAATTTTCACCATGCTTGGTTCTCCATCGATGCGTGTACGAAAAATGATTCCTGAACAATATATTATGCGGTCAGCGCGACCGCGTCAATGGTTGGTTTGCAACAGCCGCCTGATAAACCGACATATTGAATGGATTCAACCGGCGTTGTCATCCTGCGCGGCAAGGGCGTAGTAGCGTACGTAGTCGACATACATGCGCTGCGGCAGCGCGTCGTCGTCGACGCCTTTGAGCCCACCCCAGCTTCCGCCGACGGCGAGGTTGAGGATCGGGTGAAACGGTACGTCGAACGGCCACACATCCGGCGTAGGAGCATCCGGCTTTTGATACGTCAAAACTTCCTCGCCGTCGAAAAAGATCGTGATCGCGTCTTCTTCCCAGAGCAAAGCATAGGTATGAAAAGCGTCGTCCTTTCTGGAAACGCGCGAAAACGCGGAAATCGCGTTGTCGTCCACGGCGTTGTTGCGGTAGGTATGCAGCGTAGCGTGGATTCGTTTCGCGTCGTACCCGACGCGCTCGGCGATATCGATCTCGCCGGAGCGCAGATAACCGCCGTAGCGCAGATCGGAAGGAAGCAGCCAGATGGCGGACCACGTGCCACGCCCCGTCGGGGTGGCGGCGCGAACCTCCAGATAGCCGTATGTGAAGTCCAGCTTCCCCTGGCCCGTAAGCCTCGCGGACGTATAGTCGCGGTTTTGCAGGGATTCCTTTCTCGCCTCGATTACGAGCAAACCGTTCTCGATCCATGCGTTCTCGCGTGTATAGCACTCAAGTTCGTTGTTGTATGGCCAAGGTCCGGTCTCGAAGCTCCACTTTGTTTCATCGATCTCATCCGCGTCGAACTCGTCGGAAAAGGTAAGCGCATATCCTGCCGGCGGGCCGATGTAGGGCGTGGGCGATGGCGAGGGAGACAGCGAAGGCGAAGCGGTTGGGGACGGGGAAGGCGCAGGGGTAACAAGAAAAGGAGACGGCGAAATATCGCTGCCTGATAAAGAATCCAGCTCAACGGACGAGTGAAAAGAAGCGCATCCGGAAAGTATCATCAAAGAGATTGACGCGATGAGAGCAAGGAGCCTTTTGTGCATGGTTGGTTGTTCCAATCAGAAATCTGGACGAAACACCCGTAAAACAGCGATGCGGGCCGCCCGAATGAACTAGTTGATATGATTGTAGTATCGCGGCAAACGTCGCGTCAATACCAATAAGCGTTTTATTATCATTGTCCTGCTGGATGGAATCAGCCGTATGACAACATTTTCTTTGTACGCACACACACCCGCTTATTCAGAGCATTACTATGCAACAAGCTTGCTTGGACGTGCGATCCGCTGCCGGAGCGCACCGCATTGTTTTAACCGGTCCCATCACATATTGCGTCGCAGCTCAATTTAAATATGAAATAATAAATTTTGAATAAAACGGACAAACCGCATATAGAAAGCCCGCAAACGCACTGTTTACGGGCTTTTTTGATGGCTCCCCCTGTTGGACTCGAACCAACGACACTGCGGTTAACAGCCGCATGCTCTACCGACTGAGCTAAGGAGGAACATTACCGAGAAATTTTACATGAAATCGACAGCACTTGCAATCAACTGCGCAAGCGATGAGAGGCGTTTATGATAAAATATCTTTGTTAATCTTGCAATATCTCGGTATTACTCGTCATTGATTGACGTTTTACAGATCGCTTACTATAATGTTCATATGGAGGAGAACGACATCATATCACTCATCGCCATGGAAACCGCCGAGCCGAAACGAAAGATGATCCGATCCGCCGGATCGGTATACGTTATTTTGATCGCGCTGGTAATCGGCACGATTTCTCTGGCGAATTTATTGTACGCACGATGGCAGATTCCCCGATATATAGTTCAGCCAACGATGTACGCGCTGATCGTTATTTGCGGCATTTTCATCTATCAGCGGCACTCGGTAGGGTACCGGTACACGCTCACAGAACTGATGTTCGCCATAGAGCGGGTTACGGTTCACAAGGAACAGACGATAACCGCCGTTCCATTGGAAAATATTATACGGATAGAAGATTCCATACGCTCGTTCACTTTGTCTGATCGAAGCACAAATGCCTCAACCTTGCCGCGCAAGCTTTCGAGAACGATTTGCATAGAAGAAAACGGCTCAAGAATTTCCTACCGAATCAGTCCAAGCAAAGAGTTCTTACAAAAGCTGCTCGCTCAGCATGAAATTGTTAAATCTAAAAAGGAAATATTCCCTGTCTGATGAACGACCAAAAGGCAAAAATGTACGACTCACTGCAGGAAGCGCTCGGCGCGTACGAGCGCGAAGACGCCGCGCGCTTTCATATGCCGGGGCATAAGGGGCGCGGCATGGCGGGTTTCTGGCGGGACGAACTGCCGCTCTGGGATGTAACCGAACTGAGCGGCACGGACAACCTCCATGCGCCGCAGGGCGCGATTGCAAGCGCACAGAAAAATATGGCGCAAGCCTATGGCGCAAAAGCATCTTTTTTTGTTGTTAACGGGGCTACGAACGCCGTGCAGGCGATGATTTTCGCACTTGAGGAAACGGATAAGCTCCTGCTTGCGCGCGACTGCCACCGTTCCGCGCTCAACGGCGCGGCGCTCAGAGGAATAGAAACCTTCTACATATCGCCAAGACTGGACGAATCAAGCGGATTACCCGGCATGGTGACGCCGGAAGATCTCGATAGAAAACTGGAAGAAACACGCGCAACCGCAGTACTAGTCACGTCACCGAGCGCGTACGGCTTCTGTGCGGATGTGAAGGGCCTTGCGGATGCTGCACACGCGCATGGTGCGCTTCTGCTCGCAGACGGCGCGCACGGGGCTCATTTCCCGTTTTCGGAAGCGCTGCCGACGGCGCTCGGAGGCATAGCCGATCTATTTTCGCACTCACAGCATAAAACGATGGACGCGCTGACGCAGGCGGCGAGTCTGCACCTTGGCGATTGCCGCATCACGGAGGAGAGGATCCGGCGCGCGTTGGCGCTGACGGAGACAACGAGCCCGTCATATCTTCTGATGGCTTCACTCGACTGGTCGGTCTATATGGCCAAGCGACGGGATTGGACGGGACAGGTCAGCCGGTGCGTCGAAATCGAACAAAAAATCGAAGCGATTGAAGGATTCTCACAGATTCGCGATCCGCTCGGCGCCGGCGTATACGAGCGAGACAGGACGCGCATTGTAATCGATACAGTTGGGCGCGGATACACAGGATATGAAGCGCAGACGCTTCTGGAAGAACGAGGCGTCTATATCGAAATGGCGGACGCGCGCAGGCTCGTGCTCATCACAACGCCAAGCGACGAACCCGTCTGGTACGACCGTCTGCTGGATGCACTCGCGAGCATCCCGAAACGCAAGCCTTCGCGGGTGGACAAATCCGGAGAACCGATAAGAACGAAGCAACCCGAACGCTGCACGGGCGTTCGTGAAGCGACGTTTGCCGCTTCACAGAGCGTGCCGCTTTCGCGTGCGCAGGGGCGTGTCGCGAGCGAAGCTGTCGGCGTGTATCCCCCCGGGATTGCGCGTATTATGCCAGGAGAACGTATCGACCGCGAGAGCATCGCTTATCTTGAAGCAATGGAACGAGGCGGAGGCGCTTTATTTGGTGTGCGCGAAGGCTGTGTGTTCGTTATAAAAGAAGACAGAGGAGTGTTATGAAAAGCCGACTTTTCGAAGCAATAGAAAACGAACGCGCGCCGCACGCGATCTTGATCACCGGGCCGGAAGGAAGCGGAAAGCGCGCGCTCGCCCGCAGCTGCGCTTCTCTTTACTGCTTCGGAACCGATACGCCGCAACGGCTGACGAACTGCCCGAATTATCATGAAATCGGCGAAGGGGCGGTCAAGGTGGACGATATCCGTACGCTGCTAGCCTCGGCCGCGATGCAGGGGTTCAACGGCGGGCGGCGCGCGTTTTTATTTCTGAACGCGCAGAATATGAGCGCACAGATTCAGAACACACTGCTTAAAACGCTGGAAGAGCCGCACAGCGATATACTGATGATTCTCACGGGAAATGAATTCGGGCTGCTGCCTACCATCCGCTCCCGTTGCCTGATCGAGAGGCTCGGCGCGGGAAGCATTGAAAACACAGCCAACGAGCTGGTCCTCGAAGGCATTGACAAAGATGATGCCTGGTTTTACGCCGGATTGACGGACGGCATCCTCAGCCATGCGCGCGCCTACGCGAATGAGGACGTGCGCTTGTTTCGATCGAATGCAATCGATGTTTTAGAGCGAGCGGTGTTCGATTATACCCCGTTTTCGACCGCGTCAGAACTGGTGACCATCATAAGCGCCGAAACGGAACCGGAAGAGCCAAACGAAGATGAAACGAAAGGTAAGGGCAGAAGGAAGAGAAAAAAAGGCGACCCCGCGCTCGCGCAGTCGTTGCTTGACGTTTTTATCAGTGCGTTCCGTGACGCGCTGACTGAAACGCTTGGAGAACATGAACCGCGAAACAGCGACTGCGTACCTCTGATACGCCGCATTGCGTCGTGCTTTACAACGGCGCAGATACAAGGTATCATAGAAATGTTAGCCAGCGCGCAACAGAAGATATCTGCCGGCGCAAGCGTTTATCTCACACTCGACGGCGTACTGGCAAAGTTGTTTTACGATAAGTAACAACGAAAAGAATAGAACGTGGAATGCTCCGGAGCGGCAGATCAAGCCTTCCGGAGTTGGATAGAAGGAGCAAAGGAACACATGAAAGTTATCGGCGTACGGTTCAAATCGAGCGGACGCATCTATTATTTCGATCCGTTGGAATTCGAATTTAACGAGGGAGACGGCGTAATCGTCGAAACTGCACGCGGCCAGGAATATGGCGAAGTCGCGCAGGTTGCCATGGAAGTGGAGGAGACGTCGCTTGTTTCACCGCTCAAACCCGTCGTGCGCCCCGCGACGGAGCAGGACACGAGCATGCGGGAACAAAACAACGCGAAAGAAGACGACGCGTTTCACATCTGCCAGCAGAAAATCGAACAGCACAAGCTCGACATGCATCTCGTAAACGCTGAATACACGTTTAACGGGAGCAAGCTAGTATTCTATTTTACGGCTGACGAACGCGTGGATTTTCGAGAGCTGGTCAAAGACCTCGCGTCCCAGTTCCGCACACGCATCGAGCTAAGGCAGATCGGCGTGCGCGACGAAGCGAAGATGCTCGGCGGACTCGGATTCTGCGGCAGGGTCGTCTGCTGCAAGTCGTTTTTAGACGACTTTCACCCGGTCTCAATCAAGATGGCAAAGGAACAGAACCTTTCGCTCAGCCCGACGAAGATCAGCGGTCTCTGCGGAAGGCTCATGTGCTGCCTGCAGTACGAGCAAGCCTGTTATGAGGAAATGAAACGGAAGATGCCGCACGTCAACCGAGATATCCAAACGCCGGACGGCATCGGCACCGTTGTGGAAAACAACGTGATCACCGAGAAAACCAAAGTCCGGCTCACCATGCCGGACGGAACGATCGATGTTCGGGAGTTCCATTACGGCATGCTTGCCAAGCCCGGCGAACCGTTGCCCGTGCCTCCGTCAGCGCCGCAGCCCGCCGCGAAAGCGGAATGGGAAAAAGCGCCGGATCAAGAGCATGCCTCGGATAGCGCACCCGCACAGCAGCGAAACCCTGACCGTAAACGCCGCCGCCGCGGCGGGCGGGGCAAGAGCGGCAACCGTCCGAATAACGCCTCTTCCGCCCACTCCTCGCAAGATGGAGCGCAGCAGCAGAAACAGACGCAACAGAAACAGCCCGGACAAAAAAGGTCCAAACCGCAGAATGCCGCGGGTACACGCGCTCAGCAGGGACATCCTCAGGGACAGAAACAAGGCGGTGCGCAGGAAGGGCAGAAGAAATCGAGCAGGCGCAGGCAGGGCGGATCGAACCATCCGAAACCTTCAAATCCAACGCCGCCAAAGCAGGATTAACCGATTCAGCGTGAAATTGAACTGATTAGGCTTGACATAGCATGATATTTTTGCCGATTGTGTTGACGTTTATTTACGCTGTGTTATAATATTTACGAATTTTGATACGGAGGAACGAATCATGGCTTACATTATTACAGACGAATGCATCGCTTGCGGGGCTTGCGCACCCGAGTGCGCGACCGAAGCAATCAGCGAAGGTTCGATCTACGTTATCGACGCTGAAAAATGCATCGACTGCGGAAACTGTGCAGACGTTTGCCCGGTAGGAGCAGCGAAACCGGAATAACGCAAATTTGATAGAGAGCCCGGACGAAATGTCCGGGCTCTTTTCTGCGCATTCAGCCGCGATCTATTATGTTATTATATTATTATTATTTTTAAGGAGAATAGCAGTGGACCATTCAGATCATCTTTTTATCCTCTGGACCAACGCGGATATCCTGACTTCCGACAAGATGGTCATGATGTATGCGACCAACAGCATGCTCTATAAATGGTGGAAGGGCGTTACCGTCATCATCTGGGGAGCCACCGCGAAACTGGCCGCAGCAAACGAACTGGTACAGACGAAAATCCGCCTGGCGCAGCAGGCAGGCGTGCGATTTATCGCATGCAAAGCCTGCGCCGACCAACTCGGCACGACCGAAATGCTCGAAAGCCTTGGAATCGAAGTTCTCTACTGGGGCGAGGGGCTTACGGATGTCTTAAAGAACGATGGTAAACTGATTACAATCTAACGGACAGCGCGCAGGCTAAATCCAATCCGGCGCTTCAACGGTGCGTTCATTTTTCACGTTCCCGGTGTTCAGCGCGGTCTTAGACTCGATCATGATGATCTGCACCTCGTCTTCGGCGACGGGCATATGCTCCACGCCGCGCGGCACGATGATAAGTTCGCCGTCGTTGAGCGCGACGTCCCCGTCTCTGAATTTTATAATCAGGCGCCCCTTTACGACAAGGAACATTTCGTCTTCCAAATCGTGTTTATGCCAGAGGAATTCGCCCTTGAGCTTTGCGGCCTTGATATACGAGTCGTTAAGCTCGCCGAGTATCTTCGGGCTCCAGTGCTCGTGTATCAGCGCCATTTTTTCCGCGATATTTACCTTTTCCACATTCTCCTCCTTAAGATTCTTTAACCTTAACAGTATACTCCAAAGACATATATTGTAGAACTACATCACGATCTAAACTGTCTTTTTTGATTTTGAACCGATCAGCACCATTCCCGCAATGACGCATAAACCGCCGAGGCATTGGAACGCGTCCGTGTTTTCTCGCAAAAGCAGCACGGATAGCAGCATGGAAGTCAAAGGCATCAGTCCTGAGAAAGCCGCCGCGGTAAACGCGCCGCATCGCTTGATGCCGGAATACCAGCAGATATACGCCAGCGCCGTGACGAAAAAACCGTACCACAGCAGCGCGAGCCATTCGACTATCCCGAGGGTAATCAACCGAGCGACGGGCTGTTCAAACGCCGCGGGAATGGCGCAGAGTATAAGAGCGGTGAATGCAACGAACGTCGTCTGAACGAGCGGATCAAGCGGTGCGCCGTCCGCTTCTTTCTTAACGGCAAAAACACGGCTGGTGATATTGAATATGGATTCGCTTGCCGCCGCGGCGAGGATCAGCAGGTTGCCGGCCAGATGCGCGGCGTTCAGGCCGCCTGAAATGTTTGCGATACCCTGCACGAGCAGAACGCCCGTTACCGTGGCGGTGATCCCCAAAACAGATCTGGCGCCGATCTTTTCCCGAAGTAAAATCCACGCCAGAAACGCCGTGATCGCAGGCGTAGCGCCGGTCAATATGCCCGCTTCGAGAGAACTCGTACGGCTGACGCCGCTGAGCAGGAAAAAACGGAACAGAAACATGCCGAACAACGCCTGCATCAGCACATCTATGATTTTTTTGAAAGAAAGAGAGCGAAGTTCGAGACGAATTTTCTTGTAGCAGATGGGAAACAGCAATACAAGAGCCAACAACAGGCTAACGGCTGCAATTGTGAACACACCGAGCCGGCCGGAAACAAAACGCGCGGCAACCACGCTGGTTCCCGCCAGCGAAAACGCGCCGGCGAAGAAGAATTTCCCAGATGTTGAATTCGTTTTCACATTGCACCCCGTTGCATTTTTTTGATATTTTGATACAATTTTAATTCAATAGCTGGTATAGTAGAAGATCCAGATACGATCATTACCATGCATACCAGTTGGAGTAATCATGCAGTTACCAATTATCAACCGTACGGCGCGGGAACCGATTCGCAGGCAAATCTACACGCAGATGAAAGAGCAGATCCTCAGCGGAGAAATGCGGGCGGGGGAGGCGCTGCCCTCCACGAGGCAGCTGGCGGGCGAACTTAATGTTTCGCGCAGCACAATCGTCGAAGCGTACGATATGCTGCTGGCGGAAGGATTTTTGATCAGCAGGCAGGGCGCGCAAACGGTCGTTTCAGACGGGCTCGTCATGGAGACGAGGGAGTTGCCGGAAAAATCGGAACCAATCGAAGAATACGCTCCGATTCGGGCGGACTTCTCGACCGGCAGGCCGGATTTAGACCAGTTTCCCCGCGCGCAGTGGATAAAGCTCTTTACAAACGCAGCTTCAAAACTGACGACGGATCAATTCGGTTATACAGGCCCGCAGGGATACGCGCCGCTTCGGCAGGAAATTGCCGAATGGCTCTCGCGAAGCAGAGGCCTTAAGGCAAACGCCGACGACATCTTTATCACGGCGGGCGCCACGCACGCGCTTCGTATCCTTGCAGACCTGCTCTGCCCAAGCAACGGGCGCGTAGTGATGGAGGATCCGTGTCATAAGGGGCTTAACGATATACTGTCGGGTTCCGGTCGTGATATCGTTCCTGTACCGGTGGACGATCACGGGCTTCGAACCGACCTGCTTAACGATACCAGCCGCGTGGATATGGTGTACGTTACGCCGTCGCACCAGTTTCCGATGGGCGGCATATTACCTGCTTCCCGACGCGCAGCGCTTGTTCGCTTCGCGAGGGAGCATGGCGCGTTTATCATTGAAGACGATTACGACAGTGAGTTTCGCTATTTGGGCGAGCCGGTCGCGCCGCTTTACACGCTGGACCCGCTGCGCGTCATATACGTCGGAACATTCAGCAAGACGTTGTTTCCCGCGCTCCGCATCGGCTTTACGATTCTGCCGGACGTCCTGCAAGCGCGATGGAAAAAACTCAGAACGCGTTATGACATACAGAATCCGCTCTTTGAACAAGCCGCGCTTTCCGAGATGCTCCATACCCGCAAATTCGACCGTCATATCCGCGCGATGCGGAATCGCTACGGCAGGCGCAGGCAAGCGCTTCTTGACGAGTTGACTTTGCAGTACGGAAGCAACTGGACCGCCTGCGGCGATGCTGCCGGGCTGCATGTTGCGGTGCGATTTTTCGGGAAACGGTTTGGCGAATCGTTTCGTACGAGCTGCCGCGAGCGCGGCATATTGGCAGTTCTGTTGGAGACGCATTGTCTCGAAAAAGGCCTTCACGAAGACACGCTCGTACTTGGCTACGGGCATCTCGAATCGGAAAAGATCGGGCAATCTGTTCGCCTGCTGCTTGGCGCGATGGACACGTAACGCATAAGAAAACATATTCTTCCGAATACACCATATAAATTTTTTGGCTTACATACGTGTTTTTTGTACATTTAATATGGAAATAACTATTGACATATGCAAAAAATATATGGTATATTATTCGAAATTCTGATATAAACATGCGATGAAAGAGACATGCTGTTTGCAAGTTCGTTTTCAGAGAATCGGTGGATGGTGCAAACCGGTAGCGGCGCAGGCAGCGGATCCCTCCCGAGCAGAGACGCTGAAGCATAGTAAGCGTATTACGGCAGGCACCGTTATATGCCAGGGTTTGATTGAACCCGCATGAGAGGATCAATGTAACTTCCAGCCGGGCAGGCGGAAGCACAACATCAAATTGAGTGGTACCGCGAGGATGAATCCGTCCCCGTCTCAAGATGAGACGGGGTCTTTTTATAACCAACCGGCGGTCGAACGCCGGCAACCGCAGGAGGCGTTATGATGAACAAGATATACTTATTGGATTCCACGCTGCGCGACGGCGCGCAGAGCGTAGGCATCTCTTTTTCCGTTCAGGATAAAATTAAAATAGCGCGCATTCTTGACAGCCTTCGCGTGGATTATATCGAAGCGGGCAACCCCGGATCGAACCCCAAAGATATGGAGTTTTTCGAGCGGCTGCGTGAAAACCCGCTGCGATATTCCAAGGTGACCGCGTTCGGCGCAACGCGCAAAAAGAACACGCCGGTCGAAGAGGACGCAAACCTGCGATCCCTGCTCGCCGCCGGCACAAACTGCGTTGCGATATTCGGAAAATCTTGGGACGTCCACGTAACGGATATTCTGCGTGCGGAATTGCCTGAAAACCTCGCAATGATAGGCGACACGGTTCGCTATATGAAGCAGCAGGGTAAGGAAGTCGTCTATGACGCGGAGCATTTTTTTGACGGCTACCGTGCGAATCCAGACTACGCGCTCGCCACACTGCAGGTGGCTTACGAGAGCGGCGCGGATTGTCTCTGCTTATGCGACACCAACGGGGGCAGTTTTCCGGACTTTGTGCAAAGCGTCACGAAGCTCGTAAAAGAGCGTTTCCCCGCAGCAATCGGCATACATGCACACGACGACGCGGGAATGGCTTCCGCCAACAGCGTGCTCGCGGTAACTGCCGGCGCAACGCACGTGCAAGGCACGCTCGCCGGTTTCGGCGAACGCTGCGGAAACGCAAACCTGTCCACGGTGCTGGCGAACCTGCAGCTGAAGCTGGGGTACGACTGCGTGCCGCCCGAGACGATGGAACGACTTACCAGTACGGTCCATGAGGTGGCCGATATTTCAAACGTCAGCGTCGGAAAGAACATGCCGTATGTTGGCGCAAACGCGTTTGCGCACAAGGGCGGCATGCACGTTGACGGTGTGATGAAGAATTCGCTGACGTTTGAGCACGTTTCGCCGTCCGCGGTCGGCAACAGCCGCCGCGTGATGATGTCCGAAGTTGCCGGAAGAAGTGCGATCCTCGAAAAAGTCAGATCGTTCTATCCGGAGATCCGGAAGGATTCCGAGGAGACGACGAAGATCATCGAGATGGTCAAGCATATGGAGCACCAGGGATACCAGTTTGAAGGGGCGGAAGCTTCCTTCGAGCTGGAGGTACGAAAATTGCTCGGCACGCGCCCGAAGTTTTTCGAGCTCAAGATGCTCAGCGTATCTGACGAACAGCAATCCGGCAGCCATAAGAAGCCGTCCTTTGCGACGATTAAGGTGCTCGTCGGCGAGCAGCTGGAGATCACGGCGGCGGAAGGCATCGGACCGGTCAACGCGATCGACATGGCTTTAAGAAAAGCACTGGAGGTATTTTATCCCGAAATCGGAGAAATCCGGTTGACGGATTACAAGGTACGCGTGCTTGACAGCGAGTCTGCGACCGCAGCGAGAGTCCGGGTACTGATCGAATCGACCGATGGTCACGATTACTGGGCAACCGTAGGCGTAGGCGTGGACATCATACAGGCAAGCACCCGCGCGCTGAACGACTCGATCGAGTACAAACTCCTGAAAACGCAATCAGCAGCGGCTCGCAAAGAAGACACGCGGACAGAAACAGCATAACATGACACAATCCTTACATCGAAAGGAGTATATATGAAATTAACAGGAGCGCAAATTCTGATTGAATGCCTTGTGGAGCAGGATGTCGACACCGTGTTCGGCTATCCCGGAGGCTCCGTGTTGAATATCTACGACGAGCTCTACAAAAGCAGCGACCGCATCCGCCATATCCTCACCTCGCACGAACAGGGTGCAGCGCACGCAGCGGATGGTTACGCCCGCGCTTGCGGAAAAGTCGGCGTTGCGATCGCAACCTCAGGACCCGGCGCGACAAATCTCGTAACCGGAATAGCGACTGCTTATCTCGATAGCGTGCCGGTCGTATTCATCACAGGCAACGTCAATGTCAACCTGATTGGTAAAGACAGTTTTCAGGAAGCGGACATCGCCGGCATCACGACGCCGATTACAAAACATAATTATATCGTGAAAGACGTGCGCGACTTGGCGGATATCATGCGCGAAGCGTTTGAAATTGCGCGCTCCGGCAGGCCCGGACCCGTGCTCGTGGACATCCCGAAAAACGTGACGGCTGAAAAGGCGGAGTTCACACCCGCATGCAAAAAACCAAATCGCGCGGAAGACACACTAACCGATCAGGCGATGGAGGACGTGAAAAGCCTCGCGGACATGGTCCGTTCCTCGGAAAAAGTATTCCTGCTCTGCGGCGGCGGCGCGCTGATGGCGTCCGCTTCGCCGGAGATTCTCGCGCTGTCCGAGTTGATCAAGGCGCCGGTCGGCACAACGCTGATGGGTGTCGGCGCGTTTCCATCGTCGCATCCGAATTTCACTGGTCTGATCGGCATGCACGGCACGCGCGCGACCAATGTGGCCGTGACCGAAAGCGAACTGTTCATCGCGCTTGGCAGCCGTTTCAACGACCGCGTAACCGGAGACGTTCAGAAGTTTTGCACGAGCGCAAAGATCGTCCAGATCGACATCGACGATGCGGAGATCAATAAAAACGTTCGAACGGCGCATTATATTTTGGGCGATGTTAGGAGCGTTGCCCGGCAACTCCTGGAAGAGTTTAAATCCGATCCCGTGGAGACAAACGGAAGGGAAGCGTGGCTGGATTCAATCCGTTCTCTGAAGATTCCCGCACGCGCTCCGCGGCATCTCGGTTTTACACCCAAAGCGATACTGAACGCGGTATATGAAAAATCTCCACACGACACGATCATCGTTACCGACGTCGGTCAACACCAGCTTTGGGCGGCGCGGTATTACAACTATGACCAGCCGGACACGTTTATCTCCTCCGGCGGTTTCGGAACGATGGGCTTCGGCGCAGGCGCTTCACTAGGAGCCGCGCTGGCAAGGCCGGACCGGAAGGTCGTGCTCATCTCCGGAGACGGCAGTTTCCGAATGAACAGCAACGAAATGGCGACGATGCAGCACTACGGCATCCCCGTCATCATTGTAGTTATGAATAACGGCGTGCTTGGCATGGTGCGCCAGTGGCAGTCTGTGTTTTACCAGAAGCGCTACTCGCAGACTAACCTTGACCGAGGACCGAACTTCACCAAGCTCGCGGAAGCCTACGGCGTTAGCGGCGCTGCCGTCTGCTCGCTCGAAGAATTCGAACATGCGCTTTCCGAAGCGCTCGCCTCCAAAAAACCCGCGCTGATCGACTGCCGCATTGGCTGCGACGAAACGATTACGCCGATGGTCGCACCCGGAAAACCGATCACGGAGTTCGTTTTGCATGAGCACGAACCTTCGGATCAAAACGAAGAAAACAAGGAGGACGGAAGCGATGCGCAGTGACGAAGTTAAATTAAGCGCGGAACGCGCCCCGCACAGGTCGCTGTTTAAAGCGATGGGTTATACGGATGAAGAACTCAACCGTCCTTTGATCGGAATCGCCAACCCGAAAAGCGAGATCGTACCGGGACACATTCACCTTGGTCAGCTTGTAGAAGCGGTCAAAGCGGGCGTACGCATGGCGGGCGGAACGCCGGTCGAGTTCGGCACCATCGGCGTATGCGACGGCATCGCCATGGGGCATAAGGGCATGCATTACTCGCTCGCAAGCCGCGAAATCATCGCCGACGAATGCGAGATCATGGCCGAAGCACACCGCTTCGACGGTATGGTGTTCATGCCCGGCTGCGATAAAATCATACCCGGCATGCTTATGGCTGCTGCGCGGCTCGACTTACCCGCTCTCGTTGTGACCGCAGGGCCGATGCTGTCCTATCAAGGCGGCGGAAAAAACCTCGATCTCAACAGCGTGTTCGAAACAGTCGGCGCGTTCAAGGCGGGTAAAGCGACCCGGGAAGAACTCGACTTCTGCGAGAACAACGCATGCCCCGGCTGCGGTTCCTGTTCCGGCATGTTCACGGCCAACTCCATGGCCTGCCTGAGCGAGGCGATCGGCATGGCTCTGCCCGGCAACGGTTCTATACCGGCTGTTTACGCAGAGCGGACGCGTCTTGCAAAGCGCGCCGGCATGCAGGCGGTCGAACTCGTAAAAAAGAACATCCGCCCTTCGTCGATATTAACGCAAAAAGCGTTCGAAAACGCGCTGGCTGTCGACATGGCGCTTGGCTGCTCGACCAACTCCGTGCTGCACCTCACCGCGATCGCGCGGGAAGCGGGCGTGATCCTCAACCTCGATCTGATCAACGAGATCAGCGCGCGCGTTCCGAACCTTTGCCGTCTCGCGCCGTCCGGCCCGCACCATGTGGAGGATCTCTACCACGCGGGCGGCGTATCCGCCGTGATCAAGGAACTGATCGACTGCGGTTATTACGACGGCACCGGTATGACCGTTCTGGGCGTTCCGATGTCCAAAGCGGTGGAGCAAGCTAAAATCCAAAATCCGACCGTCATACATTCCTGCGCGGAACCGTATTCAAAAACAGGCGGTATCGCGATTCTGAAAGGCAACATCGCACCGGACGGAGCCGTCGTCAAACGCGCGGCCGTTCTGGAGGGCATGATGCGCCACAGCGGACCCGCAAAAGTGTTCAACTCCGAGGACGATGCGATTCAAGCCATCTACGGTATGCAGATACAACAAGGCGACGTAGTCGTGATCCGTTACGAAGGACCGAAAGGCGGGCCCGGGATGCGCGAAATGCTGGGGCCGACGTCCGCCATCGCAGGCATGGGCCTCGACAGCACGGTTGCGCTGATCACGGACGGACGCTTCTCCGGCGCTTCCCGCGGAGCCGCAATCGGCCACGTTTCGCCCGAAGCGGCGCGCGGAGGCAACATCGCGCTGCTCAAAACTGGCGATCTCATCGAAATTGATATCCCTGCCGGCACGCTTAACGTTCGACTTAGCGGCGAAGAACTGAACGAACGTAAAAAGAGCTGGACTGCACCCGAACCGAAAATGAAAAAAGGATATCTTGCGCGTTACGAGCGAATGGTCTCCTCGGCTTCGGAGGGCGCGGTCGTAAAGTAACGATTAAGTGCCGGAAAGGGAATATAGTATGAAACAGATACAGATTTTTGACACGACGCTGCGCGACGGAGAACAGTCTCCGGGCTGCAGCATGAATATGAAAGAAAAAATTGACATGGCGCGGCAGATGGAAGCACTCGGCGTAAACGTGATCGAAGCTGGTTTTGCCGCCGCGTCGCAAGGCGATTTCAACGCTGTGCGCGCTATCGCAAAAGAACTCAAGAAGACGCGAATCGCCAGCCTGTCCCGCGCGCTGACAAAGGACATCGATAGCTCCTGGGAAGCGATACGGTACGCGAAGTACCCGCGCATCCATCTGTTTATCGCTACGTCCGATATCCACATGGAATACAAGCTTAAAAAATCTCGTGAAGAAGTACTGGAGCAGACCACCGAGATGGTTCGCTACGCAAAGAAATACTGCGAAGATATCGAATTCTCCGCAGAGGACGCGACGCGCAGCGATCCGGGCTTTCTCGTGGATATCTGCCAGGCCGCCATCAAATCCGGAGCGACGGTGATCAACATTCCCGATACGGTAGGTTACACCACTCCAGAAGAATACGGGAAATTGATCCGCTATCTGCGCGAGTCGGTCAAAGGAGCGGATGGCGTGCAATTTTCCGCGCACTGTCACGACGACCTCGGTATGGCGGTGGCCAACTCGCTCGCGGCGGTCATGGCCGGAGCGGATCAGATCGAGTGTACGATCAACGGTATCGGCGAACGAGCGGGCAACACCGCGCTCGAAGAAGTCGTAATGAATATGAAGACGCGCGCGGATTATTACATGGCGGACACGAGCATCGACACCACGCAGATCTATAAGACCAGCCGCGTTCTAAGCAATATCACCGGCGTTCGGGTGCAGCCGAACAAGGCGATCGTCGGCGAAAACGCATTTGCGCACGAATCCGGCATCCACCAGCACGGCGTGCTCGCCAACAAACAGACCTATGAGATCATGAGCCCGGAATCAGTCGGTTTGACCAAGAACAAGATGGTGCTTGGCAAGCACTCCGGCCGCCATGCGTTCAACGACCGGGTTAAAGACCTCGGCTTCAACGTCGATCTCGATATCTCCAACACGCTGTTTAAGCGGTTCAAAGACCTGGCGGACAAAAAGAAGACCGTCTCGGACCGCGATATCGAAGCACTCGTGCACAGCATCCTCGTGCAAGAAATCCCGAAAAACTACACGTTGGAGCGCTATGTCATCAACTCCGGTAATACGATTACGCCGACATCCAGCATCCGGCTTTCAGGCGTGGACGGGAATCAGTCGGAGAAGGTCGCCATCGGGCACGGGCCGGTCGACGCATCGTTCAACGCAATCAACAAGATCGTCGGACGATCGGTCAAACTTGAGGAGTATTCTATCGACGCGGTAACGGAAGGGCGCGACGCGCAAGGCGAAGTCAGCGTAAAAATTACAAGCGACGGAAATGTAGCCAAGGGTTACGGTTTGAGCACTGACGTCATCGAAGCGAGCATCCTCGCTTACGTCAACGCAATCAACAACCTTATCTACGAGAGCGCGCTGGAGGAGCAGTAACGATATGGGAATGACAATGACACAAAAGATCCTCGCGGCGCACGCGAACCTGGACAACGTAAGCGCGGGGCAACTGATCAAGGCAAAAGTCGACTTGGTGCTGGGCAACGATATTACCTCGCCCGTTGCCATCGTCGAATTTGAAAAGGCCGGCATTGAATCCGTGTTCGACCGCGATAAAATCGCGCTGGTCATGGACCACTTTACGCCAAACAAGGACATCAAAGCCGCCGAGCAGTGCAAACTCGTACGCGAATTTGCCAGAAAACATAAGATCACGAACTTTTTCGACGTCGGCAAAGTCGGCGTGGAGCACGCGCTGCTTCCCGAGCTGGGGCTGGTCAAGCCCGGCGATCTGGTAATCGGCGCGGACTCGCACACCTGCACTTACGGCGCGCTTACAGCGTTTTCAACGGGCGTCGGCAGCACCGACATGGCGGCGGGAATGGCGACCGGTTATTGCTGGTTCAAGGTGCCGACGGCGATTCGCTTTGTTCTCAAGGGCGAACTCAAACCATGGGTATCAGGCAAGGACGTGATACTCCACATCATCGGCATGACCGGCGTTGACGGCGCGCTGTACCAGTCCATGGAATTTACCGGCGAGGGGCTCAAAAGCCTGACCATGGAAGACCGGCTCTGCATGGCGAACATGGCCATCGAGGCGGGCGCGAAAAACGGAATATTCGAGTATGACGATAAGACCGCGCAGTACGCCGAAGAGCACGGCTGCAAGGATTGGACGGTCTACAGGGCTGACGCGGACGCGGAATACACCGCAACGTATGAGATAGACCTTGGTTCCATCGAGCCGACGGTATCGCTTCCGCATCTGCCGGAAAACGCGAAACCCGTCTCCGGCGTTGGCGATATCGCCATCGATCAGGCGGTTATCGGCAGCTGCACAAACGGCAGAATCGAAGACCTCCGCGCCGCGGCTAAGATATTCGAAGGCAGGCACGTGCACGAAAACGTACGCTGCATCGTCATCCCGGCCACGCAGAATATCATGCTGCAGGCGATGGAAGAGGGGCTTGTCAAAACTTTCATCGACGCGGGCTGCGCCGTAAGCACGCCTACCTGCGGCCCTTGCCTCGGCGGTCATATGGGCATCCTCGCCAAAGGCGAGCGCGCGGTCGCGACCACGAACCGCAACTTCGTAGGGCGCATGGGGCACACCGGATCCGAGGTATACCTTTCTTCGCCCGCCGTCGCCGCCGCGTCGGCAGTGGCTGGCAGGCTCGTTTCCCCCGAATCCGTGTTAGGAGGCAAAGCATGAACGCAACAGGAACCGCTATCAAGTATGGCGACAACATCGATACGGACGTGATCATCCCCGCGCGGTATCTCAACACGAGCGACTACAAGGAACTCGCGTCGCACTGCATGGAGGATATCGACAAGGACTTCGTTTCCCGCGTTAAGCAGGGGGATATCATGGTCGGCGGAACGAACTTCGGCTGCGGCTCCTCTCGCGAACACGCGCCGATCGCTATCAAGGAGTCCGGCATCTCCTGCGTGATCGCCTCGACCTTTGCGCGCATCTTCTACAGAAACGCCATCAACATCGGTTTGCCGATCGTAGAATGCCCCGAGGCAAGCGGAAAGATCCAATCGGGCGACAAAGTCAGCGTCGACTTCGACACGGGCGTGATCAAAAATCTCACGCGCGGCGAAACATATCAGGGCGAGCCGTTCCCGGCGTTCATTCAGGGCATCATCGCCGCGGGCGGGCTCATGAACACGATCAAGTCGGGTAAATTATAAGGACGGTGAATGCGATGAATTACAAAATAGCCGTCATCCGCGGCGATGGCATCGGCCCAGAGATCGTATCTCAGGCAATCCGCGTACTCGACGCGGCTGCGAATCGCTTCGGCTTTTCGCTGGATTATCAGGACGTTTTAATGGGCGGGTGCGCTATCGACCAAACCGGCGTACCGCTGCCGGAAGAAACCGTACGCGTCTGCAAGGAAAGCGACGCGGTATTGCTCGGCGCGGTAGGCGGCCCGAAATGGGAAACGCTGCCCGGGCATCTGCGCCCGGAAGCGGGATTGCTCGGTATTCGCGCGGCGCTGGGACTGTACGCAAACCTCCGTCCCGCCGTACTCTTTCAGCCGCTGAAAGACGCCTGTCCGCTCAAACCGGAAATCGTGGAGAACGGTCTCGACATCCTCATGGTACGAGAGCTCACCGGTGGCATCTACTTCGGCGAGCGCGGAAGGAATACCGGCGAGCACGGGGAAGAAGCGTTTGATACGGAGCGCTACTCCGTTATGGAGGTAGAACGCATCGGGCGCATCGGCTTCGAGACGGCAAAGAAGCGCGGAAACAAACTCACCAGCGTGGATAAAGCCAACGTGCTCGAAAGCTCCCGCCTCTGGCGTGAAACGATGCACCGCCTCGCAAAAGAGTATCCCGAAGTGACTTACGACGACATGCTCGTCGATAACGCGGCTATGCAGCTCGTGCGCAATCCGGCAAGGTTCGACGTCATTGTCACAAGTAATATATTCGGTGATATACTATCCGATGAAGCGAGCATGATCACCGGCTCCATCGGCATGCTGCCGTCCGCCTCGCTCGGCGACGGCACGCTGGGCCTATTCGAGCCGATTCACGGCTCTGCGCCGGATATCGCGGGAACTGGCGCGGCCAATCCGCTGGCAACCATTCTCTCGGCGGCGATGATGCTTAGATACTCGCTGAATCAGCCAGAAGCGGCAAACGCCGTCGAACGCGCGGTTCAAAAAACGCTGGAAGACGGATGGCGCACCGCCGACATCGCGGCTGGTAAGACGGTCATCGGAACGGAAAAAATGGGAGACATCGTCTTACAATCGATCAAGACAGCATAAGGAAGGTGTAAATTATGGAACTCAAGCCCATGAAGCTCACGATGTCCGTGCTCGTGAAAAACCACGCGGGCATACTCTATAAAGTCGTCGGCCTGTTCTCCCGGCGCGCCTACAACATCCACAGCCTCGCGGTCGGCACGACAAGCGATCCTGCGGTGTCGCGCATGACCATCGTAGTGGACGGCGACGAGGACATATTCGAACAGGTTGAAAAGCAGCTCAGCAAGCTTATAGACGTGCTTGAAGTCAAGATTCTGACCGAAGGCGAGTTTATCAACCGCGAGCTGATTCTGTTCAAGGTGAACGCAACCTCGGAAAACCGCTCCGACCTATTGCAGATCACGAAGATATTCGGCGCGAAGGTCATCGATGTTTCGCATGAAATGCTCATCGTGGAATATGCCGACTCTGCCGACCAGGTCAAACGCCTCGAGGGAATGCTGGCGCGCTACGGCATACGCGAGACGGTGCGTACGGGCACCATCGCCATCGAAAACGCGCATGTGATGTCTGCCGAGCACGACGAATGACAATTCAGCGCAAAAGCGCTGCTTAACACTGGCGACTGATTTACGGCGTCAGCCGAAAAATTCATATTTGGAGGAATAATCCCATGGCAAAGATGTATTACGAAAGCGACTGCAACCTCGCGCACCTGAAGAATAAGATTGTCGCGGTCATCGGCTACGGCAGTCAGGGCCACGCGCATGCGCTCAACCTCAAAGAGAGCGGCGTCAGCGTTGTTGTCGGCCTTTACGACGGCAGCAAATCCTGGAAGATCGCCGAGGAAGCGGGGCTGAAAGTCGCGACCGCGAAAGACGCCGCGAAGGAAGCCGACGTGATCATGATACTCGTCAACGACGAAAAACAGGCCGCGCTGTATGCCGAAAGCATCGCGGGCGGTTTGAGCGAGGGCAATACGCTCGTGTTTGCGCACGGTTTCAATATCCATTTCGGTCAGATCGTGCCGCCCGCGAACGTGGACGTCATCATGGTCGCGCCGAAGGGCCCGGGCCACACGGTGCGCAGCGAGTACCAGCGCGGCGCGGGCGTCCCGTCGCTCATCGCGGTGCAGCAGGACTACACCGGCAAAGCCAAAGAAACCGCGCTTGCGTATGCCGCCGGCATCGGCGCGGCGCGCGCGGGCATCCTCGAGACCACCTTCCGCGAGGAGACGGAAACCGACCTCTTCGGCGAGCAGGCCGTGCTCTGCGGCGGCGTGACGGAACTCATGCTGGCGGGATTCGAAACGCTGGTCGAGGCGGGCTACGCGCCGGAGAACGCATACTTCGAGTGCATCCATGAGATGAAGCTCATCGTGGACCTCATCTATGCGGGCGGGTTCGAGCGCATGCGTTACTCCATCAGCGATACGGCTGAGTACGGCGACTACGTTACCGGCAAGCGCATCGTCACCGAAGATACGCGCAAGGAGATGAAACGCGTGCTTACCGAGATTCAGGACGGCACGTTCGCACGCAACTGGATCCTCGAAAACCGGGTAGGAAGGCCGCATTTCAACGCCATGAAGCGACAGCAGGCCGATACGCAGCTCGTCAAGGTCGGGCAGCAGCTTCGCAGCCAGATGACCTTCCTGAAGAAATAAGGAGATGACGGTTTGAGCGATCTTTCCAGAGCGCGCCGTTCGATCGGCTCGCTTACGGTATATCGATCTATACTCTCAAACGAAACGGTGTCGCTTTTTCTCCATCTGCTGAACGCGGCGGAGATCGGTGACGCCGCTTTGTTCTGCGAGGCGTACGGCGACTTCTTCTTCAGTCTTGCTGAAAACAGCGGTTCGCTGAATTTTACCGCTCATCTGGAAAAGCTGATCCTGTTTGACGACAACGCGTTTTCCCGTGCTGCCGCGAGAGGGGAACGCGGCGAATCTTATCAACTGATGAAGCGGGCGGCTCAATACGATATCGATGCTCTGAGTCTCGCCGCAGCGATCTCTTCGTCTGTTCTGAAAGCGTCGGCTCAAACAAACGCCGGTGCACAGGAAACAGAGCTGATAGAAAAACTGCCGTCTTTTTTCAACGCGGGCGGTTTTTTAGGCGGCGACACGGACTTGATTTGCGCCGAACTAGAAGCATACCACCGCAGCAACGGCTACGGCATATTCGCCGAATTCGGCGCGTTCCGCTGGCAGAGCAAATTGATCGGCGTGCCGCATCCCGACCCCGTACGTTTGACAGATCTGAAGGAATACGAATTCGAGAGAAGCCAGGTCACGTCGAACACGCTGGACTTTCTGGAGGGAAGCGGCGGCGGCAACCTGCTTTTGTACGGCGACCGCGGAACGGGAAAGAGTTCCACGATCAAAGCGCTGGCGAACGAATACCGCGAAAAAGGGCTTCGCATCGTCGAGATCACGAAAGAGTTCGTTCACGACCTACCTGCCGTTCTGGAACGGCTTCGCGGCGTACCGCTGCGTTTTATTCTGTTTCTTGACGATCTGACTTTCTCTGCGGACGACGCGGCTTTTTCCGCGTTGAAATCCGTTCTGGAAGGAGGCGTGATCGCGCGGCCTGACAACTGCCGCGTTTACGCGACGTCCAACAGGCGGCACCTGATCAAGGAGTCCTTCTCCGAGCGAAACAGCGACGACGTACACGCAGGGGAGACGATGCAGGAGAAGCTGTCGCTCTTTGACCGCTTCGACCGCACGGTGAATTTCTTTGCGCCCGATCAGGCGCTGTATCTCTCCATCGTCCGCGCCATCGCCGGCGAACGCGGGCTTAACGCGGATGAGGCGGCGCTTGAACGCGGCGCGGTGCAGTGGGCGATCCGCGCGGGAGGCCGATCGCCGCGCACGGCGAAGCAGTTTGTCGAGTGGGCGGCGTCGCAGTTGAAAAAAGGCGGCTTGTTATACGATTCATTTTAGTTACGATTCTGAATAGACTGAGAGAACGCAGTAAATTGGCAATCGATCAAAAAAACAATTTTTCCCGCACGCTCGCTGCGGCTTTTCCGCATACGATCCCCGTCATGGCGGGGTTTTTGGTGCTGGGCATGGCATACGGCATGCTGATGCTTAAAAACGGATATGGTCCGCAGTGGTCGGTCCTGATGAGCGCGGTCGCATACTGCGGAAGCATGCAGTTTGTAGCCATCACTTTACTGTCTACCGCATTCCGCCCTCTGGAAGCGCTGCTGTTGAGTTTTCTCGTCAACGCGCGGCATCTGTTTTACGGGTTGTCCATGCTGCACAAGTACAAGGGGTTCGGAAAAGTCAAAGCGTTTCTGATCTACACGCTTTGTGACGAAACGTTTTCCATCGTCTCGTGCGTAACACCGCCGGAAGGCGTCGAGCCGAAATATTTTTATCTGTCCATTTCGCTACTGCACTACTGCTACTGGATCGTCGGTACGTTCATCGGCGGCATGCTGGGAAATCTGGTCACGTTTAACACGCTGGGTCTCGATTTCGCGCTGACCGCCCTGTTTGTCGTTTTATTCCTCGAACAGATGAGAAAGAGTGAAAATCGTATTTTCGGGCTGATCGGCATCGCGGGCGCGCTTGCCGCGCGTCTGGCTTTCGGCGCGGAGAACATGGTGATACCGGCGCTGATCGGAATACTCGCCGTATTGATTGCGGGGAGGAAAAAGCTATGCCGCTGACGCCCGCCGAATATGTACTGGTCGTGCTTGCCATAGCGCTCGGCGCGATGGCGACACGGTTTATCCCGTTTTTGCTGTTCCCGGAAGGCAAACGGCCTCCGGAATTGATCGTATATCTTGGTAACGTTTTGCCTCCGGTTATGATGGGGTTGCTCACCGTATACAGCCTGAAAGACGTTTCGATCCAGGCCAGCCCGCATGGGATTCCGGAACTTATTTCGATCGCGTTTATCGTGCTGATCCACCAGTGGCGGCACAATGTACTGTTGAGCATCTCAACCGGAACGATTCTGTACATGGTGCTGGTGCAGCGTGTTTTTATCGCATAAAAAACGGAGGTGAGCGTATGGAGAAGATCAAGCCGGGGCGTTACAGGCACTTTAAGGGCAGGGAATACGAGGTTCTCTTTGTCGCGAAGCATTCCGAAACGCTGGAAGACATGGTCGTGTACCGCCAGCTCTACGGCGACCGCGGCGTATGGGTGCGACCATCTTCTATGTGGAACGAAACAGTGGAGCGCGAAGAGAAGACATACCGAAGGTTTACGTATCTGAGTGATTAAACGTATAAAAAGACGGCTTACGCCGTCTTTTATATTGCGAAGATGTTTACGCAGCGGAGCCGGGTTTTACCATGAACATGACGCCGAGCGCATTCGGGCCGCTGTGCGCGCTGATCGTGCAGCTCGCCTGCGTCACGAATACCTCTTTGAACGGCTGGAGCTCGCGTACGCGCTGTACGACCCTTTCTACGATGGACGGGTCGTCCATACCGGAATGCGAGACGAACGCGCGGTCGAGCACCAGATCCTTCCGATCCATGAGCAGGTCGTCCACATACTTCATCAGCGACGGAGCCAGTTTGCCCATATATTTTTTGCCGACGACCATGCTGCCCTGACGGTCGTTCTTGACCATTATGGTCGGTTTGAGGTTCATCAGCGCCGCGCCGATCTGCGTAATGCTAGAGCAGCGTCCGCCCGCGCGCATGAATTCGAGCGTATCGAGTATGAAACTTGCGCGCGTATCCGCCGTTAAGGCCGTAATCTCATCCACGATTTGTTTGACCGGCATGCCAGTTTTGATGCGCTCGCCCGCTTCGCATAACAGCATGGCAAATCCCGTTGAGAGCGAGCAGGAATCGATTGCGTATACATTGCCTTTATCCTGTAAGGTGTCGGCGGCAATCTGCGCGTTCGCGTAGGAGCTGGACAGGCCGGAACCGAGGGAGACGTGTATGATTTCGTATCCCTGATCGAGAAACGGCTCGAAATATCTGACGTATTCTTCCGGATTGATCGCCGCGGTGGTGGGCAGCAGCTTGTGCTTCCACCAGGCCTCGTAAAGATCGTATGGTTGAATGTCCAGGCTGTCCGTATACTGTTTTCCATCCAAAATGATGTGCAGCGGATAAAGTGAAACCTTGTACCGTGCCTTCAGTTCGTCGCCGATATCGCAGGGCGTATCCGCGCTCAACAGAATTTTTTGATCGGGCATGAAGCCGTCCCCCCTGTAGCAATCGATTCCTTATTTTAACAGAAACTTCAACAAATCGTCAACTGGGAAAGCCTTGCATTATCTTTGATTCCGTCAAATAAAAAACAGAACGTATTCGCTCTGTTTATTAACTAGGACATTGTCGGTTGTATTGCTTGTTTTAAGAACACAGCGTCAAGCATTCGTTATCAGATCAATGTCATATAGATTGGAACCGAAATCGCCGAGCATGCGTATGTTTTCATTATATCCCGTTCCGATGAATTGATTGGTCAGATGTACGCCCTGCATCAGCGTACCGCCGAGGGCTTCATACGTTTCAACGCAGTCCCACATGGAATATAACCGATCGACGATGTGGAACAGCAGGCCGTTCGGATCAATGGAAATCGGAAGCAAGTGATTGATCAGCCCTCCGAACCGGCGGATAAATACGCGTTGTGCTTTCGTTCGAATTCGATATGTCGCGTTTTTATCCAATCCGGTTACAGGAAGGATATCGTTGCTTTCGGCTGCGGTTGCGATCGTTTGAAATGCGCCCGCAACGGAATGCTTCCGGTCTTTTGAAACAGTCTGCCAGTAAACCTTGTTCGCTTTCAACGCGTCGCTGCGGTAGAAACGGCCGTATTGCAGCGTGTTTCGGCGCGCTTTGTAACAGGCGATCTGTTCGCGGATTTCTTTCCGCTCCAGACGGGTAACGTGCTTGAAATCCAGCTCGTAACCGAGGCAGCCAAAGCTTGCGGCGTTGAACCTCGCGGAGATCTGCGTCATGCGCAGCGTCTGCAGATTCGGCGCGGCGGAAACGTGCGCGCCGATTGCGGAAAGAGGGTAGAGGTAGCTCAGCCCTTCCTGTATCTTTAGCCGCTCCACGGCGTCCGTATCGTCGCTCGCCCACGCTTGCGGTGAAAAACAGAGCATGCCGAGATCAAAGCGGTTGCCGCCGCTGGAGCAGGATTCAAGCAGGATATGCGGGCGAGGACGAAAGATGCGTTCGAGAATATCATAGAGCCCCGTGATGTACCGGTGATAAAATTCACCCTGGTTTTCCAGAAGGGGAGAGAAAGCGTCGCTGATGTGTCGGTTCATGTCCCACTTGACATAGTCGATCTTTGCATCGTCGAGAACGCGGGAAACGTTCGCCACGATATAATCCCGTACGTCGGGATTGCAAAGATCGAGCACGAGCTGATTTCGCCCGAACAGCGGTTTTCTGCCGGGCGTCGTAACCGCGTATTCGGGGTGGGCACGGAAAAGTTCGCTGTCGGGATTCACCATTTCCGGTTCGAACCAGAGCCCGAATCGCATGCCGAGCACATGGATTTCGTCGGCAAAGGAACGCATACCCCGGGGCAGTTTCTTTTTGTTTACGGCGTAGTCGCCGAGCCCTGCGCGGTCGTCGTTTCGTTTGCCGAACCAGCCGTCGTCGAGAACGAACAACTCCGCGCCGAGCCGCTTTGACTGGCGCGCAAGCCGAAGAAGCTTACGCCGGGTAAATCGAAAAAAACAGGCTTCCCAGCTGTTGACTAACACCGGGCGCTCCTTGCCCTTCCAGTCTCCGCGCACGACATGTTCGTTGACAAAGTCGTGGAAGTGCGCGCTCATGCCGTTGAACCCGTCAGGGGAGAACGTCATGACGGCCTCCGGCGTTTCGAAGCGGTCTCCGGCAGAAAGCGTCCAGTCGAAGCAATGCGGATTGATGCCGAGCTGTACACGTAACAGATCGTACGAACTCAGTTCCGCCAAGCCGAAGTGATTCCCGCTGTAGATGAGATTGAAGCCGTATACGCGTCCGTGCG
This sequence comes from Christensenellaceae bacterium, assembly GCA_963675855.1. Classification (GTDB taxonomy): domain Bacteria; phylum Bacillota; class Clostridia; order Christensenellales; family CAG-138; genus UBA7703. The sequence continues at coordinate 1,690,859 of OY776633.1, read as the reverse complement.
ACTGCGTCGCTCCGTCGGCGTACAGTAAAAAGCCTGGATTATGGCGGTTGCTCGACGCGCCGGTGACGGAGGAGTTGACATACTGGCCGTATTGCAGTTTGCGATCATGCCGGTGCGTCTCTTTGATCCATTCTCCGTCGAATGTAACGAGAGAAAACCCCTCGTTCTCCATATCGAGCTGTATGCTCATCATGCGGCGGATCGAAATCGCTTTTTTGCCCGTATTGACGAGAACCGCGCGGCGGGTAATGACGTCCGTTTCAGTAAAAACGCTGTAATAAAGCAGCAGCTTCAGTTGCGCTTCCTTGTCGAGCAGCGTGACGCAGAGCGTTTGAACCCCGCTCGTTTCGCCGTATGCGGAAGGAAGCGTCTCCATCGGCACGCATCCATCCACGATATCATGTGAATCGTAAACGAAATCGGTGCGATAGGAACCGTCGGAAAGCTTCACCTCTATAGGCGTCTGCCGGTAGTCTCCGCAGCCGACGCCCGACCATTCGAGCGGAATATTGTCCAGGCAGTAAACCGGGTCGTTTTTTGCATCGTAAAGCACCGCGCTGCCCTGCTGTATGGTGCGCTTGCATGTCAGAGATTCAATGTCCGGACCGGGTAATTTTTCGCCGTAATAGATGTGCTCCGGATGCCCGAACCGCGTCATTCGAAGCAGGTAGCTCGTGTGATCCGTTTCAAGCGTAAAAACCCCGTCCTGGTATGAAATCATATGAAGTCCTTTCAAGAGAAAATTGACAATTTCGATCGCCTGCTTTCTACATCATATCGTCAGAAAAAAACACAGTCAATCCGAAGTTTTCCGCCTTGCATAATAATACTGATTTTTTACATATTTCGTGTTGACAACGCGGATTTCTTGCAGTATAAATGTGTGGGGTTTGAGTGACATATCGATACGTTTTGGAGGGGAGAATTTAATGGATACACAACTGAAAAAGAAGTACGGTTTATTAACCGCCATTTCGATGGTCGTGGGTATCGTTATCGGAAGCGGTGTGTTTTTCAAGGCCGAGAAAATTCTTGGCGTAACGAAAGGCGATCTGCCGCTGGGCATCCTGGCCTGGGTCATCGGCGGCGTGATCATGCTGGTCTGTTCCTATGTGTTCGCCGTGATGGCGACCAAATACGAGTACGTCAACGGCGTCGTTGACTATTCCGAGGTGACGCTTGGTAAAAAATACGGTTATATGATGGGATGGTTTTTTGCGACCATCTATTACCCGACGCTGACCAGCGTGCTTGCCTGGGTATCCGCTCGTTATACCGCGGTGCTCTTCGGATGGTCTATCGTAGGCCCGGAGTGCATGGTACTCGCGGCGTTCTTCCTGATCGCCAGCTATGCCGTCAACGCGCTCTCGCCGAAGATTGCCGGTAAGTTTCAGGTGACGACGACTCTCATCAAGCTCATCCCGCTGGTGCTCATGGGCGTTGTCGGCGTAATAGCCGGTTTAAAAAGCGGTATGACGATGGAGAACTTCTCCAATGCCGTTGGCGAAGTCACGTCCAAAAGCGGCGCATTGCTCACCGCCGTCTGCGCAACCGCCTTTGCCTATGAAGGCTGGGTCATCGCCACAAGCATCAACGCCGAACTGCGCGATTCAAAGAAAAATCTTCCGGTCGCGCTCGTCGCCGGCGGTGCGATCGTCGTCGTGGTTTACATTCTCTACTACGTAGGCCTTGCAGGCGTGGTTCCGAACGCAACGCTGATGGAGAACGGGCAGGAAGGCGCTAAACTCGCGTTCTCTTCGCTGTTTTCAACCGTTGCGGGCACGCTGTTATTCGTGTTCGTCATCATATCCTGCCTTGGTACGCTCAACGGCCTCATGATGGGATGCACGCGCGGGTTTTATTCTCTCGCGGCGCGCCGCGTCGGCCCGGACCCGGAGATGTATCGGGAAGTCAGCCCGAAGACCAATATGGCGACGAATTCCTCCGTGCTGGGCGTTCTGCTCTGCGCATTCTGGCTTGTTTATTTCTATGGCGCGAATCTTGTCGAAACAAAGTGGTTCGGCGTCTTTTCGTTCGACTCTTCCGAACTTCCGATCATCACGGTTTACGCCATGTATATTCCGATGTTTATCGCGTTTCTGATCAAGGAAAAGGATCTCGGGTTCGGCAAACGCATTTTGATGCCTGCGCTCGGCGTGCTCGGCTGCCTGTTTATGGTGTATGCGGCGATCGTTTCGCATCAGATGGCGGTCGTCTGGTATCTGGTCGTGTTCGCGGTCATCATGCTCGTCGGCGCTTTTTTCGGAAAAACGAAACAAATCGGCCAATAACCGGTCGGCCATTCGCCCCAAACAGTACGAACCGCCTTTTGACAGGCGGTTCGTTTGATTGTTCGATATATGATTCAACGTTCGTACGGCTTGCGATACAGATCGCGCTTTTTCAGACGGTTTTTTCGCGCCATGCTGTGCCAGCCCGCGTTTCCAACGATAAAATATAGTTTTCTTGGAAGTTTGACCGTAACCGCTTCGATTTGTTCCGGCTCCGGTACGCCGGAGATGACGTCGCGCTTCACGCGCAGAAAGCAGGCGTCGATCTTTTCGAATACAGGTTTCATAAACGGAGCGTCCTGCGCACCGAGCGCCATCGCGCCGCAGCCGATCATTACGCCGCCGCGAAACGCCCGCCCTGTCTGAATTGCGAAAACTTCGGCAACGCGCATCGCCTCAAGATTGATTTCCGGTTCCGGAAACCCGCAGTTGATGATCGCATACACGCCGGAAACCCGCGTTGCCTTCGGATGCTCCGCTACAAAATCCTGCAAAAAACGCGTCAGCATCGCCGGCATGCAGAAAAAGTAAAGAGGGAAGACGAGCACGATCGCGTCCGCATTCGCCAGCGTCTGAAACGCGTTCTTTGTTTCTTTGTGCGGCAACACGCGGCGCATATTGACGGCGTTGATTTCGACGCGTTCTTCTATGAGCAGCGATTCTCCTCTTTTTGCGAGAAACTCCGATACCGCGAGGTTCTGGTTGACCTTCGGACTGGCGCTGATAATCGCGATTTTTTTAACATCCTGCATTACAGCTGCCCTCCTGTGCGATTGAGTTTCATGCGCATCAGCGCGGAACTGATCGCATCGTCGTCTCCGCGGTCGATGATCACCTCGACGCCGTTTCGGTGCTTGAGCGTAATATCGGCAAACAGCGACGCCTCGTCTTCCGTAAGCCCTTCGCCGTAACCAAGAAAGACCTGCGCTGGGTAGTCCTCGTAGCGCGGCGGGTGCATCGTCGACTTGTCGCTGCGCGTCATGAAAAAAGGAAGCATGTTCGGAAGCCAGCGGTCGATCGCGCTTTTGATGTTCGCAGAAAACTGGCCGAACACGACGGGGCAAAGGTAGATCACCGCGTCGCTTGTCATACACTCGCGATTGATTGCAGCGATTTGATCCTTCATAATACATACGCCCGGGGTCTTGACCCAGCAGTCAAAACAGCCGCGGCAGAATTGAAGTTCGCCTTGCGATATCGATTTCTTTTGAATCTCAAATCCCCGTTCTTTCAATACGCCGCAAACCAGTTCGTCCAGTTTCGCGTACCGTTTGCTTGAAAATTCAGCGTCGGAGAGTATATAAGCTTTCAAATCGATCTGCCCCCGTTCGAAATACAAATTTATAATATAGAAGTATCATTAATCAAGACATTCGGTCAAGTAAAATTAATTTTACATTGCGATGCTTCCATACGTTATTCTTTCGATCAGCTTGTGATTCGATAATGTATAGTATATAATGTTTTGAAAGTTTGGAGATGATGTTCATGACCGTACGCGATCTGGCAATACAGGCGAAAAACGCTTCCGGCAAACTCGCCGTTACTTCCGCGCAAACGCGAAACAACGCGCTGCTGGCAATGGCGGACGCGCTGCTTGCCGCCGCGCTGAAGATACTCGCGTCAAACGCCGAGGATGTTTCCGCTGCAAAAGAGTCCGGTATAAAATCGTCTTTTGTCGACAGGCTGACGCTCACCACCGATCGGATCGAAGGCATGGCAAACGGTATCCGAAAAGTGGCGTTGCTGCCCGACCCGATCGGTAAGAGCGACTCCGTCGCCGTCAGGCCGAACGGACTGCGCATCGAAAAGCGGCGCGTGCCGCTCGGCGTGATCGGCATAATTTACGAAGCGCGGCCGAACGTAACGGCGGATGCGATTGCGCTCTGCGTCAAATCAGGAAACGCCTGCGTGCTGCGCGGCGGTTCGGAGGCAATCCGCAGCAACGCCGCCATCTGCGACGCGCTGACCGCGGCGGCGGAGAAAAACGGTATCCCCGCAGGCGCGCTTCAGCTGCTTCGCGATACGGATCGCGCCGCGGCCGCCGAGATGATGCAACTCAACGGCCTGATTGACGTGCTAATCCCGCGCGGCGGTCCCGGGTTGATCCAGAGCGTTCTGCGGCAGGCGAGCGTGCCGGTGATCGAAACCGGCGTCGGCGTTTGCCACGTATTCGTCGACGAGAGCGCCGACCCGTCTATGGCCGCGGACATCATCGAAAACGCGAAATGCTCGCGCCCTTCCGTCTGCAACGCGGCCGAGACGCTGCTCGTACACGCAAACGCGGCGGGCGTCTGTCTGCCGGATATCGCGCGCTGCCTGACCGGCCGCGGCGTGGAGCTCAGGTGCGATGCGCGCGCAAAAGCGCTCATGCCCGGTTCCGTCGACGCCACGGAAGAGGACTGGTCGACTGAATACGACGATTTGATTCTTTCGGTCAAGATTGTGGATTCGTTTGAAGATGCGGTTGCGCATATCGAAAAATACGGTACGCACCACAGCGACGCAATCGTTACGAGCCGTTACGATCTGGCGGAACGGTTCCTCAACGAGGTGAATTCAGCCGCTGTCTATGTTAACGCCTCCACGCGCTTTACGGACGGGGAGGAGTTCGGCTACGGCGCGGAGATCGGCATCAGCACGCAGAAATTGCATGCGCGCGGGCCTATGGGTCTCGACGAATTGACCACGGTAAAGTATGCCGTGCGCGGCTCGGGCCAGATTCGATAAATGTTTCATCACATAAAATAGCACTTTACTGGAGATTAGAATGGAAATCAAACTTCTCGCACTGGATATCGACGGCACGATTACAAATCAACCGGATTCGGTACCCGAACGAAACTGCCGCGCAATCAAACAAGCGGAAGAAGCGGGCGTTATCGTCACACTCGCCACAGGAAGAGGCGTCATCGCGACGCGTCCCATCTGGAAATATCTCGATCTGCGCGGCCCTTCGATTCAATACGGAGGCGCGTTGACCATCGACATCGAATCTGAAGATATCATCAACCTGCATGAAGTATCGCCCGAGATTATTCAAGAGGTTTTTGCTTATTCCGAAGAGGTTTCCATCAACGTTCAGATCTATCTGAACGAAAAAGTGATTTGTGATAGAAATAACCCTTTTACGGATTCTTATATCAAACGTCACGGTCTTACGCTGGAAATCGATCCCGACGTCGGCAAAAAAATGTATCGCAATGTTCCAAAAATGCTTGTGATTGTTGATGAAGAACGCCAGGATGATGTGTATGAAATGTACCGCGACCGCTTCAAGGGAATCGCGCAGGTTTCGCGTTCCAGTCCCGGATTTGTGGAGATCAACGCGCTTGGCGTGACCAAAGCAACCGCTCTTGAGACGCTCAGCGCCATGCGCGGCGTCAAGCGGGAAAACACCGCTGCGCTGGGCGATAATCTGCTCGATTTGGATATGATTCAATGGGCGGGGCTTGGCGGTTGTGTTTCAGACGGAGACAAAAACGTGAAAGCCGCGGCGGATCTGATCATTCCGACATGCGATGAAGGCGGCGTCGCGGACTTCATCGAAAAATATGTGTTAAAGTGATGAAACAGGGTAGAGCGGCAGGAGGTATTTCATGTACAGCATAGGTGTGGATATCGGCGGAAGCAAGATCGCCGCGGGAATCGTCGATCAGGATTTGCGTCTCGTCAGTAAAAGGTCGCTTCCGTTTCCCCATACGGGCGATCCGAAGGATTCGATTCGGACGATTCAGTCGCTGGTCGAAGGCCTTATCGCGGATAACGGATTAAAACTCGAAAACGCCGCCTGTATCGGCCTCGCCGTACCCGGAAGCAGCGACGCCGAACGCGGCGTGGTGATCGACGCGCATAACCTGAACTATCACGATTTTCCGCTGTGCCAGCTCGTTGAGGAACGTTTTCCCAGCGCAGCGGTTTATCTGGAAAACGACGCGTCTGCCGCGGCGCTCGCGGAGTATTACTGCGGCGCGTTCAAAGGCTGCTCGTCGGGTTTGCTCATCACGATCGGTACCGGAATAGGCGGCGGTCTCGTCTTAAACGGGAAATTATTTTCCGGCGGGATGAAGCACGGCTTCGAATTCGGACACGCGGTACTCGTATTCAGCGGAGAAAGCTGCACATGCGGTCAGAGCGGATGCATCGAGGCGTACTGTTCCGCCGCCGCTCTTGTCCGCGAGGGAAAGAAGGCTGCGTCCGCGCATCCGGACAGCGCTATGCTCAAACGTGCGCACGGCGACCTTTCGAAGATCAACGCCAAAGTCGTCATGGACTGCGCGAGGGAAGGGGATGCCGTAGCCGCAGAAGTCTACAGCCGTTATACCGATTATCTCGGCGCGACCGCATGCACGGCAATCGCCCTGTTCGACCCGGAAATCATCGCGTTCGGCGGCGGTGTGAGCAACGACGGGGAGTTCCTGCTCAGCCCGATTCGCGAGTATGCAAAAAAATACGCGTTTTTCAAACAGCACGCAAAAATCGTGACCGCACAGATGAAAAACGACGCCGGTATCGTCGGCGCTGCGATGCTGTATATGCAAAAATAATTGAACCAAATGATGAAGAGCGCGAATATCCGTGAATTCAAAATAAAAGGAGCCAATTTCTTGGCTCCTTTGTGTTTCCCGTCCGTTAAGCCTCTCCGATGGTGCCCTATCCACCAGAAAGTAGTTATGAAGTACGTAGTAGTTCGGTTACGCGGTTTAAGGAGGAAATCGGTAATGAAAAAACGAACACAACGGACGGAAACTTATTTACTTTTCTTGCCCTCAGTATAACACCCGAAATATGCAATTGCAAGCAAATCTATGCATATATTGTGTCAATTTTATATACTATCTGTAAACTGTGGCGTATATTTCGACTCTGCGGAGCTTTTTTCCTGAATCAAGATGTTGTAGAGGCCGATCGCCAGAGCATACGAGATAACGCGGTCATACTCTCGGTCGGTGATTCTCCGGTTCAATAGCGGCTCTGTTACATCCGGCTGCGGCGTATACTGGCTCATCAGCGATATATGCGTGGAGCGGGGTAGCCGCGTAACAATTTCATCCAGCACGCGCCGCGAATCTTCCGCGCATCCCGGCAGCACAAGATGTCGAATCGCCAGTCCGCGCACCGCCGCGCCGTTCTCGTCCAGTATCAAATCGCCGACCTGACGGTACATCTCCGCAATTGCGGACGCGGCGACGGGCGCGTAATCCGGCGCGTTCGAGAATTTTTTCGAAAGCAGGGGAGAGACATATTTCCAGTCCGGCAGGTAGATATCGACCAACCCCTCCAGAAGGCGGAGCGTTTCAACGCGTTCATAGCCGCCAGAGTTGTAAACGACCGGTATCGACAAACCTCTCTGCGCTGCGAGCCGGAGGCTCTCGGCAACTTGCGGCACGAAGGGAGCCGCGGTTATCAGGTTGATGTTGTGCGCGCCGTCTTTTTGCAGAGACAGGTACGTATCCGCGAGCATGGACGCGTCGTATTCTTCCCCCACGCCGCCGTCGCGGATCGCGTGGTTCTGGCAGTAAACGCACCCGAGATTGCAACCCGAAAAAAACACGGCGCCCGAACCGCGCGCGACGCTGATAAAAGGTTCTTCCCAATGATGGAGCATGGTTTTTGCAACGCGCGGAAGGCTGCCCGCTCCGCAGAGCCCGCGTGTTATGGTTCGGTCCGCGCCGCAGGCGCGGGGGCAAAGCGTACAGCCGGTCATCAGAATACGCGCCTGCCGTTTACAAAGTTTCTTGTCCAGTACGACGTCGTGATGGAGCTTGTGATCACCTTTCCCGCACTTGAGGACGCATGGATAAACCTGCCGCTGCCGATATAGATTCCGGTGTGGCTCACGTTGGTGGAAGTATCGTTTTTAAAAAACACAAGATCGCCCTTTTGCAGGTTGGACGTCGAGGTGATCTCCGTCCATCTGGTCACGGACGAGAACCCTGCCGCGCTGTAGCGGCTCGTGCTGACGCCGCATGTGCGCAGGCAGAAATAAACGAGGCCGGAGCAGTCGAATCCTTTCGATGGGCTTTCCTCCGACCAGGAGTATGGGTAACCGAGCATGGCGCTCGCAACGGAGATCAGCCCTGACGGGCTGTAGGACGCGGTATAACTGACGTCCCCGCCGGAAGGCGCTTCTGTCACGACCGGCGTGTTTGTCGCAGATGAACTCGACCCGCTGTACGGTGTGGCGGTTGGGTTCGTGGTGGTCGTCGGTTTTTTCGTCGGTTTCGGCGTCGGTTTGGGAGAAGGCGTCGGAGTCGGGTCGATCTTCGGCCGGGCCTCCGGCGAATAGAGCAGGTCGCGGTCTTCTACGCTGAAAACGCCGTCTACGCTTAATTTATTTTTCGTTTGAAACGCCTTGACGGAATCCTCCGTCGCGACGCCGAAATATCCGTTCATTTTGCCTTCGTAATAACCGAGCTCGTTTAAGCGCGACTGCATGCTCTCCACATCCGTTCCGCTGTCGCCAAGTTTCATTTCATAAGGTTTGGCTTCCGCGCTGAAGAGGTGTTCCTGCAGCTCGCTGGTGGCGACGCCGTCCATCGGCTTGTCGATCGTGCGCTGGAACAGAGAAACGGCGACGCTTGTCGCGGCGTTGTATATGGTAGAAGGCTCGTCGGAATCGAGATAGCCGAGCTCCATCAGGCGAACCTGCAATTGACTGACGGTAGGATAATCGTCGTTTTCCTGCAGGAGGTTAAACTGCGATACGAGCACGCCCGCGGTCGCTTCCGGCGACGGGTCGGGCGCGCCTTCCACGCAGTAAGCCGGCGCGAGCGCTTCTGCGCTGAACGGGATCGGCGTCGGCGTAATATCGTATACGGCATAGTCCGCTTCCAGCGCGACCGCGTTCGCTCCGGAGAAACGGTTCACCGCAAGCGGCAGGATGATAAACGCAATCACGCTTCCGCCTGCGATTGTGAGAATCCATGTGCGGGCGGAGGATGGAAAGATGCCTTTTCTCTTTTTGCCGGATGGCAATCGGGGAGCGTTCAATATCAATACCTCGAATCATCAGGTGCGATTGAAAACAAGTCCGGATTGACTTATTACTATTATAACGAATTTCTTGCTTCTTTGATTTGAACTTTTTCAAAACTCGGCGGTCATAATGCGACAAAAAAATGACCGAACCGTTCGCATTCTGTTTGCTTTTTTCGTCTTGCATGCCAGCTGAACCCTTTTGCATTTGCATAGTCGCTATGGTAAAATGAGCTGTTACATTATTGGAGATTCACGATGGCGATGATACACGCGCAGGGGCTTGAAAAGAGCTTCGGGGAACGGACATTATTTTCGGATATCACATTCGATGTGCTTGAGCATGACCGCGTCGGCCTCGTCGGCGTTAACGGCTGCGGTAAAAGCACGCTGATACGCATGATCGCCGGGGCGGAGCCGCACGACGGTCGCGGACAGCTCTCCGTGTCTAAAAGCGCGAATGTCGCGCTGCTCGATCAAACGCCTGATTGGGCGGACGGGATCACGTTATACGACGCCGTACTGGAAGCCTCAGGCAAATGGATTCAAATCGAGAACGAACTGCACGAAATATCAGAGTCCATCGAAACCCGGGGCGCCAGCGAGTCGCTCATCCGCAGGCAGGCGGATTTACAGGAACGCTATCAGTCTGGCGGCGGGTTGACCTGCCGCGCGCGCACGCGATCCACGCTGCTCGGCCTCGGGTTTTCGCAAGCCGAACTCGACAGCCCGATTTGCGTCATGAGCGGCGGTCAGATGCGAAAAGCGGCGCTTGCGAAGATCCTGCTTTCCGACGCGGACCTGCTGCTGCTTGACGAGCCGACGAACCATCTTGACATCGCGTCGCTTGAGTGGCTGGAATCGTATCTGTGCGACTTTAAAGGCGCGTTCTTGTTGATTTCACACGACAGGTATTTTCTGGACAAGGTGTGCAACCGCGTCTTTGAGCTTGAGAACGGGTCGTTGAACGTATACGCCGGAAATTACAGCGCTTCCATGGAAAAGAAGATGGACGAACGCGAGTTCGCCATGCGCAAGTATAAAAACACGCTGCGCGAGATCAAGCGCATCGAAGGCATCATAGAACAGCAGCGCCGTTGGAACCAGGCGCGGAACTATGTTACGATCGCATCCAAGGAAAAACAGATCGAGCGCATCAAGAGCACGCTCGTCAAGCCGGAGGAGGCGCCGCAGGCAATCCGTTTCCGCCTCAAAGCGGACGCGCTGACGGCCAACGAAGTAATCGTAAGCAAGGGCCTTTCGAAACGCTACGGTTCGAAGAAGGTATTTAATAATCTCGACCTGTTGATCCGCCGCGACGAAAAGGTCTGCCTGATCGGCGCGAACGGTTGCGGAAAAACCACGCTGCTCAGGATATTGACCAACCAGACAGAACCCGATTCGGGCAGCTACAGGATCGGTTCGAACGTACACGTGGGCTATTACGAACAGGGCTCCGTCCGCCCGAACGATCCGCGAACAGTGCTGGATGCGCTCAACGCCGCGTTTCCACGCTACGATACGAAACAGCTGAGAAATCTGCTGGGAACATTTCTCTTTCGCGGGGACGACGTTTTCAAACGCGTAAACGACCTCTCCGGCGGAGAGTACGCGCGCATACAACTGCTCAAGCTCATGCTGAAAGGCAGCAACGTGCTCCTGCTCGACGAGCCGACAAACCACCTTGACATTCCGTCCTGCGAAGCGCTGGAAGATGCGCTGGGCGATTACGGCGGCACGATGCTGATCGTCACCCACGACCGATACCTGGCAAACCGGATCGCCGACCGCATCGTCATCATGGACGGAGACGGCGTTCGTGAATTCGAAGGAGACTGGGACGCATATAAGGAGTTCCTCGCTGAAAGCGGTGCGACTGAAAAAAAAGAAACGCAGACGTCTTCGGCAAAAAACGATTATCAGCTTGCAAAGGAGCGAAAAAGCGCCGTTTTAAAAGCGAAAACCGCGTTGAAACGCGCGGAAGAGCGCGTACACGCAGAAGAAAACGCGTTAAGCGCGCTGGAACAAAAAAGCTGCGAACCGGACATCGCCGCAGATTTCGAAGCGGCAAAAGAAATTTACCGGCAGATGGCCGAACAGCGGACGCTTCTCGAACGCTATTATGCGGACTGGGAACGTGCGGAGTCGGAATTTAACGCCCTGCTCGGCGAGGAGGATGCATAATCCATGGAATACTCGAAGTTTTCTCTCGGCCTTCGTTTCGCGATGACGCGCGATGCGGATTTAAATCCGGAGGGCTGCTGGAATATCGCGTTTTCACAGGTGCCAATCACACATGCCGTCGGCGCTACCCTGTTCGGCGCGTGGGACGACGTCGGCTCCGCCGAGAGCGAATCCGCGTATATCTGCATGTTTTCCAACCTGCCTCGTAAAGTCGGAAAAGCGCTCTTTCAGCAGCTGCGACAAAAACCCGTTCTGCTTTCCTATCTGACGATCTACCGCCCGTTTATCCAGAACAACCTCGTCGAACGCTGCAGCGTGGTGGATTACCTCGGCAGCGTATCGGAAAACGGAACCGTGACCGGCGGCGACGTTTCATACGGCGCAATGAAGATAATGGGCGCTCTGCCGGAAACATGCGATAAATTGACCACCTGCCGCCGCATCCTGATCGCACCGAACGCGTGGGCAGGCAAATTCACTTCTGCGGACGCGGCGCGCCACATGCTCCGCTCCGCCGCAAAGGTTATTCCGCAGGCAAAGCTGAGCACGCAGCTGATCGCGGACGGCGGCCAGGGCACGCTGGACGCGCTCGTATGCTCCGTCAACGGCCGTTACGGGAAAGGCCGGTTTGACGGCAAAGGCGAGAAAAGCCGCGAGATTCAATACGGCATACTGCCGGACCGTACCGTCGTGTTGGAATCTGAAACGCTCTCAAAAGAAGAGCTGGCCCAGGCGCTCGACCTTCCGCAGAACAAAGGTTATACAAACTATATCATCGCCGCCGGAAACGGCATTCTTCCGAAAGAACTGCCGCAAGGGCTATCGGCTGCTGTGCTCGCCGCGCGCATCCCCGACAAGCAGCAAAACAGCGGGCAGATCGAATACCGCAACGGCATCGAAACCGTGCTGGAAATCGGCGAGTTCGACTTCCACCTGTCCAATGCGGACTGGCTCATCGCGCTGACAAGGCTTTTAGACGACGCAGGCTCGCGGCACGACCCGACGACGGACGCGCTGCTGTATCACTGCCGCGCGCTTAATAAGCACTACGCTGTTCTTGCGTTTACGCAAAGCGGCAAATTCTTTGCGCAAATCGACGATTCGCCGCTGGTGCCGATCGAAGCGGACTCGTTCGACGAGGCGGCCAACGCGCTCTTTCTGATCATTCGAAACACGTCGAACGATCCTGTGAAAACGACCCGCGTGGCGCAGGCGGAAACAGTAATCAACGATATGTAACCTTATTATCATGTCAGGAGGAATTTTCGCATGAGAATGGTAGACCTGATCGAAAAAAAAGCGAATCGCGAGGAACTCAACCACGAAGAAATCCAGTATATCGTAGACGGATTCGTCAGCGGGGATATCCCCGATTATCAGATGTCCGCGCTACTCATGGCCATCGTGCTCAACGGCATGAACGAACGTGAGGCGGCGGATCTGACCATGAGCATGATGCGCTCCGGCGATACCGTGGACCTGAGCGACCTGCCCGGCGTCAAGGTAGATAAGCACTCTTCCGGCGGCGTAGGGGATACCACCACGCTCGTCGTCGCCCCGCTTGTCGCGGCCTGCGGCGGAACGGTAGCTAAGATGTCCGGACGCGGACTGGCGTTCTCCGGCGGTACGATCGATAAGCTGGAGTCGATACCGGGCGTCAATATCGCCCAGCCTATCGAGCGGTTCAAACAGATCGTGCGCAAGACCGGCGTCTGTGTCATCGGACAGACAGGCAACCTCGTACCCGCCGACAAGAAGATGTATGCGCTGAGGGACGTGACGAGTACCGTGCAGAGCGTGCCGCTCATCGCCGCGAGCATCATGAGCAAGAAACTTGCAGCTGGAGCGGACGCGATCGTGCTGGACGTCAAGGTCGGCAGCGGCGCATTTATGAAGACGGTGGAGGACGCAAAGCGTCTCGCCGAACTCATGGTCAAGATGGGCAAGCTTCTGAAACGCGAAGTCGTAGCCGTCGTCACCGATATGAACCAGCCGCTCGGGCTTTCGGTCGGCAACGCGCTGGAATTTCGCGAGGCCGTAGAGCTGCTTTCAGGCAAGGTGCCGCAAGGCGACGCGCTCTACGAGGTCTGCATGCTGCTCGGCACGCAGATGCTGCTTTTAAGCAAACTCGCTTCCTCGGACGAACAAGCGCGTTCCATGCTCAAAAAAGCGATCGACAGCGGGGAAGGCCTTAAAAAACTCCGCGCCATGATCCGCGAACTTGGCGGTGAGGAGAGCCTGCTCACGCTCGACGGCATGGATTCTCTCTGCGCGGTGAAAAAACAAATCGCGGTAACCGCCCGATCCGGCGGCTATGTCGTCGGCATGCAGGCCGAGCTCATCGGCCGCGCGGCGCAGGTGCTCGGCGCGGGGCGCGCAACGAAAGAAGACGCCATCGACCCGGCGGTCGGCCTTGTTATGCATAAGCGCGTCGGCAACAAAATAGATAAAGGCGAAGCGATCTGCACGCTTTACGTCAACGACGAAACCAGTCTTGACGACGCGATCGAAACCATGCACGAAGCGGTGACCATCGGCGAAAAACCGGATCAGGTAGCGCCAATGGTCTACGCCGTTATACGTTAAATACCGCGTTAGGAGGCTCGATTGAACCAGCTCATCGCAATCGACGGAAACAGTCTCATGCACCGCGCTTACCACGCGCTGCCGCCCATGACCACACGCGCGGGCGTACCGACGGGTGCGCTGCACGGCTTTATCAGCATGCTTTTAAAGCTCGTAGAGCGCAATCCCGACTATCTTGTCGTCGCGTTCGACATGCACGGGCCTACATTCCGGCACGAACAGTTCGACGCGTATAAAGCCGGACGGAAAGAAACGGATGAAGACCTCCGCGCGCAGTTTCCTCTACTGAAAGACCTGCTGAAAAAAATGGGCGTCGCTGTATGCGAAACGCCGCGCTACGAGGCGGACGACATCCTCGGTACATTCGCAAAGAAGTGCGAAAAGGAAGGGATCGACGCGCTGCTCGTCACGGGCGATAAGGACGCGCTTCAACTCATCGGCGCGCACACGCACGTGCTGCTGACAAAAAAAGGCATCAGCGAAACGGTCGAATTCGACGAATCTGTGTTAAAGGAACAATACGGCCTCGATCCCGACAGGATGCGTGATTTAAAGGGCCTCATGGGAGACAGCTCGGACAATATCCCCGGCATCGCAGGCGTAGGCGAAAAGACGGCGAAGAAGCTGCTGGGTGAATACGGCACGCTGGAGAACGTACTCGCGCACGCAAGCGAAGTCAAAGGCAAACTCGGAGAAAAGATCGCAGCCGGCGCGGATTCGGCGCGCATGAGTTATGAACTCGGCACCATCTGCACAAACGCGCCGGTTCCGTTCGGCATCGACGAGTGCCGGTTTGACCCCGCGTCGCTTCCGGGCGCGCGCGCGACGCTGCTGGAACTGGAGATGCGAAACCTCGCTTCCCGCGTCGGCGGCGAAGACGCGGCCGCCGCCCAGACTGAAACGAATATAACAGCCGCACAGCGCGTCGGCCTCGACTCCGTCGAGGGCGTGTTGGACGCGCTGAAAAATGCGTCTCCCGTAAAGCGCTTTGCCATGGAAACCGGCGCGACGGTTCAGTTTGCGTTTTCTCCGGATACCTATTACGAGATCGTACAGGGCGCGGATCTGTTCAGTACACCCGTCGATGAAAACGCGCTGTTTGCCGCGCTCAAGCCTGTTTTTGAAAACAAGAACTGCGACGTGCTGGCGTTCGACACGAAACGTCTTCGCCATCTTCTGGCGAAATTCGACATCTCTTTGAACGCGAGCGTGTTCGACGCGATGATCGCCGACTACCTGCTGGACGCGACGCGTCCCGCGACGAGCCTTTCCATGCTCTGCGAGCGGTTCGACCCGCGCGCAACGCCGAACGCGGCTCTGCTGTTTCCCATGCGCACTCGCATGCTCCGCGAACTCGATGAAGCGGGCATGGCGAAACTCTACAGCGAGATGGAACTGCCGCTATCCTGCGTGCTCTACGGCATGGAACGCGAAGGCTTTCGTGTGGATAAAGACATCCTGCTTCAGTTGCAGACGCAGTTCAATGCGCAGATTGAGACGCTCGCAAACGATATCTACGCGTCGACAGGCGAGACCTTCAACATCCTCTCGCCAAAGCAGCTCGGCGAGGTGCTGTTTGAAAAACTGGGCCTCCCGACCGGACGTCGGAATAAAAGCGGTTTTTCCACCGACGCGGAAACGCTCGAATATCTAAAAGGCAAACATCCGGCGATCCCGCAGATTCTGGAATACCGATTCATCACGAAACTTAAAAGCACGTTCGTGGACGGCCTTCTGAACACGGTCGGCGAAAACAACGACCGCGTACGCACGCAGTTTAACCAATGCGTCACCGCGACCGGACGCATCTCCAGTACCGAGCCAAACTTACAAAATATCCCCGTACGTACGCCGCAGGGCAGGGAGATACGAAAAGCATTCGTCGCGTCCGGCGGAAACGTGCTGGTGGACGCGGACTACTCGCAGATCGAGCTGAGGATTCTAGCGCACATCAGCGGGGACGAGGGCATGATCCACGCGTTCAACAGCGGCAAGGACATCCACCGCATCACAGCCAGCGAAGTGTTCCGCGTACCGTTTGACGAGGTGACGGGCGATCTGAGAAACGCCGCGAAAGCCGTCAACTTCGGCATCGTGTACGGCATCAGCGACTTCGGCCTCGCGCGTAATCTCGACATTCCCGTCAAGCGCGCGGCGGAGTACATCAAGCTGTATTTCGACCGTTATCCGGACGTAAAAGCGTATCTGGACCGCAGCGTAGAGGATGCCAAGCGCACCGGTTACGCGGAAACCATGTTCGGCCGCAGGCGCGTGCTGAACGAGCTGAAAAGCTCAAACTACAACACGCGATCATTCGGCGAACGCGTCGCGATGAATATGCCAATCCAGGGCGCCGCGGCGGATATCATCAAACTCGCCATGGTCGAGGTCAGCGAAAAACTACGAAAACGAAGGTTGAAAACCAAATTGATTTTACAGGTGCACGACGAATTGATCTTCGACGCGCCGAAAGCGGAGACGGACGAGGTCGTCGCGTTGGTACATGAATGCATGGAGCACGTGGCCGCGCTGCGCGTTCCGCTCGACGCGGACGTAAAGGTCGGCCACAGCTGGTATGAAACGAAATGACCCGTAAAACCGGTTCCTATCGTAAAATCGGGCTCACCGGCGGCATCGGCTCGGGCAAGTCGACCGTCGCCGGACGGCTTGCCGCGCTCGGCGCGCACGTGTACGACGCGGACGAAATCTCCCGCCGCGCGCTCGACCACGGCGGCGCGTGTTATGACCGCGTCGTTGAGATGTTCGGCGAAGAGATCGTCGGAAAGAACGGCGAGATCGACCGCAAACGGCTGGCGCAGATCGTGTTTTCCGACGAAGAACGTAGGGAGGCGCTCAACGCCATCGTCCACCCTTATGTAACAGATGAGTTATTCGCCCGCGCAGAGCGGGATCTTGGCAACGCGAAAAACGGCACGGCGATATTCGAAGTTCCGCTGTTGTTCGAAAGCGGTATGGACGCGCTGATGGACGAAACCATACTCGTTTCTTCCAACGAAGAAAACAGAATCCGCCGCGTTATGGAAAGAAGCGGGCTGTCGCGCGATCAGGTGGTTTCTCGCATGCGCGCGCAGATGCCGGAAGAACAAAAACGCATGCGCGCGGATCATATTCTGGAAAACGACGGAACACCCGAAGAGCTGCTTTTTCAGGTCGACGCACTCTATGAAATCCTGACGGCGGAGGATACGCAGGCTTGATTGAACGTCCGAAGAAAAACCGCACACAACGTGCGCGACTGAACGCCATGCAGATATCTGTGATCGTGCTGGGCGCGGTCCTTTTTATAGCCGCCGCGGCTTTCGGCGGATATCTGATCTACGAAAACGTACAGTATCAAAAAGCGCTGAGAAACTATCCCGTCGCCTACACGGAGTGGATTTCGCAATACGCCGAAGCATACGGGCTCGACCCTTATCTGGTGCAGTCCGTCATGCGCTGCGAAAGCAGCAACGACCCCGGCGCAATCAGCTCCGCTGGCGCGGTCGGTCTCATGCAGATCATGCCGGACACGGGGGAGTGGATCGCGCACAAACTAGACCTCGACGACGTATACGAAGAAAACTTGCTGTTCGATCCGGAAACAAATATCGAGTTCGGCTGCTGGTATCTCAGTTTTTTAAACGGACGCTTCGATAACGAACGCATGCTGGTGATCGCCGCGTACAACGCCGGACACGGCAGCGTGGAAGATTGGCTGGACGATCCGCGCTTTACGCAAAACGGCGTATTGCAGGTCATCCCGTTTGAGGATACAGCGCGTTACTACGGAAAGGTTACAACCGCGTATGAAAATTACACAGCGCTTTATCCGGACCTGTTCGCATCCGCGTCTGAATAGTCCCCGGTTGTCGCCCGCTGGAAAGCGTGTTATACTGAATCAAACCAACCGGAGGAAACATACTTGCTGGAACTGATCATCATCGTAACGATACTTGCGCTCGACCAGCTGTCGAAATATTTCGTTCAACTTTATCTTTCGCCCGTCGGCAGTTCCGTGCCGGTCGTCGAAGGTTTTCTGCAGCTGACCAATGTGCATAACACCGGCGCCGCCTGGGGATTGCTGGACGGTTTTCGCTGGCTGTTTATCCCGATGACGATCATCGTCGCCCTGGTCATGCTGTACGTTATATTTCGTTTTCGCAGCAAGCTTTGCATCTTCTCACGTGTAACGCTCGCGCTGTTGTTTGCGGGTGCGGTCGGCAATTTCCTCGACCGCCTGATACTGGCTTACGTGCGCGATTTTATCGATATCACGCCGCTATTCAGTTTTCCGGTGTTTAACGTAGCCGACAGCGCGCTCACCGTCAGCTGTGCGTTTATGATCATAGACGCGCTGTTTTTAAAGGAGCGTTCCATGTTTGAACGCATCGGCTTTTTCAAAGATGAAAAGAAGAAGCCTTCAAAAAGCGAACATGCCTGAGCGGGAGACCATCTTCAGCTCCGTCTGCTTGCGGCTGGACGCGCTCGTCGCCGCTCAGACGGAGCTTTCTCGTACGCAGGCGCAGCGCATGATACGGCAGGGCTCGATTCTGCTCAACGGTGCGACGGCAAAACCGAACTCGATCGCAAACGCCGGCGACGCGGTTGAAATCAATTATCCTGATCCCGTTATAACGGGCGTTTTGCCGGAGGACATCCCGCTCGATATCCTCTATGAGGACGACGACCTGCTGGTGATCGACAAGCCGCAGGGGATGGTGGTGCATCCCGCGCCCGGAAACGAAAGCGGCACGCTTGTAAACGCGCTGCTGTACCGCGTTCGCGACCTTTCCGGCATCGGCGGAGAGCTGCGCCCGGGGATCGTGCACCGTATTGACAAGATGACGTCCGGCCTTCTTGTAGTCGCCAAGAACGACGCATCACACCGCGCGCTGAGCGTGCAGTTTCACGACCATTCGGCGCGGCGCGGTTATGCCGCGATGGTGGACGGCAACCTGCGCGCGGACGAAGGCACGATAGACGCACCGATTGCGCGCCATCGGTCCGACCGTAAGCGTATGGCCGTCGTTCCCGGCGGCAGGGAAGCCGTGACCCACTGGCGCGTCGCGTCGCGTTACGGGCAGTATACGCTGCTCCAGATCGAGCTGGAAACCGGCAGGACGCACCAGATCCGCGCGCATATGGCGAGCATACAGCATCCCGTCTCCGGCGACGAGATATACGGGCGGTCAAAGCGTCCGTTCGGGCTGAGAGGTCAGGCGCTGCACGGATACCGCCTGCAATTTACCCACCCGAAATCCGGAGAAAACATGCGGTTTTATGCGCCTCTGCCTGATTATTTTTACAACGCGCTGCAAAAAGCGGGGGAGGCGGAGAGCGCCGAGGCGGTTCTGTCCCGTTTGAAAGCGCTGGAGCAAACCGGCGCGTGCTGACCGTAGTATATTTTACCCAACCCGTAAAGGAGTAAACGATGAAAAGATTTTCCAGATTGACCGCGTTACTGCTGACGCTGATGCTGCTTGCCGGTTCATTATCCGGCTGCAAGCTGCCCGAAGCGGACACGCAAACCGTCACCATAGAATCCGAAGAAACGGCGCAGCCGAGCGTGATTGCGGAAACGCCCGTGCCTTCGCCTACGTTCGACGTAAACGAAGCGATGGTGGAAGCGCTCGACGCGCTCGACCTTGAGGTGTTCCGCTGGTATGCGACGCTGGACGGGTACGCGTTCCATATGTACATCGACGATCCGTCCACGTTCGGCATCGATCCGGCGAGCGTCGTCATGACGCTTGGCGAGTTTACCGAGGAGGACTCGGTGCGCATTACGCAGGAAGCCATCGTCTATTTCGAAAAATTGAAAGCCATCGACCGCGAGCAGCTTCCGCAGGAGCGGCAGTTTTCCTACGACGTGCTGTACGACATTCTGGACGACCTTGCGATGGACGGTACGGAGTTTGCATACCTGTACGAACCGCTGACGGAATACAGCGGCGCGCATTCCAACCTTCCTCTGTCGTTCGCTCTGTTTGAATTGAAGAACAAACAGGACGTGGAAGACTATCTGACGCTGCTTGCCGATATGCCGCGCTACATGGGCCAGATTCTGGCATATGAACAAAAGCGCGCCGAACTCGGCCTGTTCATGACGCAGGACGCGCTGGACGCGATACTGGAAGACTGCGAGGCCATCATCGACTCCCGCGACACATCGTTTCTGTATGCGACGTTCAACGACGGCATAGACCAACTGACCAAGTTCACGCCGGAGGAAGCGCAAGCCTATAAAGACCGCAACGAGAGCCTGCTGAAAAATGAGTACATAGACTCCTACGAGCTGCTTTACAACGGCCTGAAAGCACTCAGGTCAAAGTGCCGCAGCTATGAAGAAGTAGCCGACTATTCCGACACGCAAAAGAAATATTTCGAATACTGCATGCAGGACGATGCGTGCAACTCTCTCAGCGTGGAAGAAACGCTGGAAATGCTCAAGCATGAAATCAACTACCTGCTGTACGATATCATCGATATCCAGACGGAAAACCCGGATATCTACGACGAGCCGGTCACCTTGTCCAGCGGAGACATGCAGGCCGATCTGGATTACCTCAAGAGCGTCGTCGCTCCCATACTGCCCGACTTGCCGGATCACAACCTGACGCTCACGGACGTGCCTGAGGAACTGCAGAATCAGTTTTCGCCCGCTGCATACGTCATCCCCGCGCTTGACGATTGGAAAGAGAACATCATCTATATCAATACCTCTAACGCAGACGACACGCTGCTATTAACGCTCGCGCACGAAGGGTATCCGGGTCACCTGTACCAGTATGTGTACCAGCGCAATCTCGATACCGTTGGGCTGATGCAGCGCGCCTCGCATTTCGGCGGCTACGCGGAAGGCTGGGCGCAGTTTGCGGAGTATCTGGTCACGGAATATCAGACGAAATACGATCATGATTATGTCCGCATCGAGTTTGAATACGGCATGCTCGTCAACGCCATACTGCCCGCGCTGATCAGCATCATGGTGAACTACTACAGCTACTCTGAAGACGCGCTGGTCAGCTATCTCACGCAGATCGGCCTCAACGGGGAGGCGATCGCTCCTGTTTACTACAACCTCGTCATCGACCAACCGTATTATTTCTTCGAGTACGCCATAGGTTATGCGCAGCTGGCGCAGCTCTACCGCGACGAGATGAACGACATCGGCGAGAATTTCGATTTAAGCGATTTTCTCAAGACGTATCTCGACCTGGGGCCGGGTTCTTTCGATCTTGTGAAGGAACAGATGGATATCTGGGCGGATGAGGCGATGCAGGACGCCGCATAAACGCTTGACAAATGCATAAGATTCGGCTAGACTTACGACAATCGAATAATTAGCTGAGAAGATGAGGAGTACGCGCATTCGCCGCAGCAGAGAGACCGCCGGATAGCTGGAAGACGGTTTGCGATAAGAACGCGGAATGTCGCATCTGAGCCGGAAGCGTGAACGCATACGCATTAGCGCATTCCCGAATCATCCGCGTTAAGGATATTGAGAGGAACGCCGGCCGATTCGTATCAGGCGTTCAACAAAGGTGGTACCGCGAGCATCCGCTTCGTCCTTTGACGAGGCGGATGTTTTTATGTTTGAAAAATCGAAAACGATACCGGAAGGCAGGGGGAGAAATATGCGTCCCGAAATGGAGAAAACCTACGACCACGCGCGCGTGGAGTCCGCGCTCTACAAAAATTGGGAAGAGCACGGCTATTTTCACGCGCAGCCCAACACCGGAAAGCCGCCTTATACCATCGTAATACCGCCGCCCAACATCACCGGAAAGCTGCACATGGGCCACGCGATCGACGAAACGCTGCAGGATGTGCTCATCCGCTACAAGCGCATGAGCGGATTCGAAACACTCTGGATGCCGGGCACCGATCACGCGTCCATCGCAACCGAGGTAAAGATCGTCGAGCAGATGGCCAAAGAAGGCGTCACGAAAAAGGATATCGGCCGGGAGGAATTTCTCAGGCGCGCCTGGGCCTGGCGCGAAGAATACGGCTCCGCCATCGTCAAGCAGCTTCGATTCCTGGGCTCCTCGTGCGACTGGGTGCGCGAGCGCTTCACAATGGACGAAGGCTGCAGCAAAGCGGTCACCAAGGTGTTCGTCAGCCTCTATCACAAAGGGTTGATCTACCGGGGCGACCGTATCATCAATTGGTGCCCGGACTGCAAAACTGCGCTCTCCGACGCCGAGGTGGAATACGAGGAGCAGAACAGCCACCTCTGGCACGTGCGCTACGACGCGCCGGACAAAAGCTACTCGATCACCGTCGCGACCACGCGCCCGGAGACCATGCTCGGCGATACGGGCGTGGCGGTGAACCCCGAAGACCCGAGATATAAGCACCTGATCGGCAAGACCGTCGTCATTCCCGCAGTAGAACGCGAAATTCCCATCGTAGCCGACGAATACTGCGAGATGGAGTTCGGCACGGGCGCCGTGAAGATCACGCCCGGGCACGACCCGAACGACTTCGACGTCGCGCAGCGGCAGGGGCTGCCGATGATGCGCGTGTTTACGGACGCGGGTTATATCAACGAACTCGGCGGCAAGTTCGCCGGGATGGAACGCTACGAATGCCGCAAGGCGATCGTCAATGAGCTTAAAACAAGCGGTAACCTCGTAAAGGTCGAACCATACGCGCACAACGTGGGCACATGCTACCGCTGCCACACGACGATAGAACCCATCGTGTCCAAGCAATGGTTTGTTGATATGAAACCGCTCGCGCAGCCCGCCATCGAAGCGGTGAAAAACGGCGAAGTGAAGTTCGTTCCGGAGCGCTTTGAAAAGACGTATTTCAACTGGATGGACAACATCCGTGACTGGTGCATCTCCCGCCAGCTCTGGTGGGGGCACCGTATCCCCGCGTATTACTGCGACGCATGCGGCAAAACGATCGTTTCCGAAACCGCGCCGGACAGTTGTCCGGACTGCGGCGGTTCCGTGCGGCAGGACGAGGACGTTCTCGACACCTGGTTCAGCTCCGGCATGTGGCCGTTTTCCACGCTCGGTTATCCGGAGCAGACAGAAGAGCTGAAGTACTTTTACCCGACGAGCACGCTCGTGACCGGCTACGACATCATCTTTTTCTGGGTCGCTCGCATGATCGTGTTCGGATACGAAGTCATGCACGAGCGCCCGTTTGAAACGGTGTATGTACACGGCATCATGCGCGACAGCCAGGGCCGAAAGATGAGTAAATCGCTCGGCAACGGCATCGACCCGCTCGACGTGATCGAAAAGCACGGCGCGGACTCGCTGCGTTTTTCGCTGCTATCGGGCACGTCCGCCGGCAACGACATGCGCTTCTACTGGGAAAAAGTCGAGGCCGCCCGCAACTTCTGCAACAAGGTCTACAACGCCGCGCGCTTCGTGCTCATGGGCACGGACGAGAACGCGACAGCGCTGCCGGACGAAAACCGGCTGGAGATCGCCGACAAATGGATCCTGAGCCGCTTAAACGTCATGATCGCCGAAGTAACAAACAACCTCGACAACTATGAGTTGAACATCGCTGCGCAGAAGATCTACGACTTCATCTGGTCGGAATACTGCGACTGGTACATCGAGATTGCCAAGCCGCGCCTTTACGGAGAAGACGCGCGGAAAAAAGCGGACGTCAGCGCGGTACTCATCCACGTACTAAAAACAAGCCTGAAACTGCTGCATCCGTTTATGCCGTTCATCACAGAGGAAATCTACACGAAGCTTTCGGACGAACCGACCATCATGCTCTCAAAATGGCCGCAGCAGGACGAGCAGTTCAACGCTTACGAGGATGACTGCGCGCGCATGGCGCAGATGATGGAACTCATCCGTTCCATCAGAAACCTGCGCGCGGAGATGAAAGTGCCGCCCGCGCAGAAGATCGGCGCGCGGCTCGTCGTGGAAGAACAAAACGTAGAAGCGTTCCGCTCAATGACCGGATACCTGTATAAGCTCGCGGGAATGGATGATGTGAGCGTTTCCACCGAGACCGGGGAAATTCCGAAAAGCGACGTACACATCGTCTGTGAAGGCGTAGAAGCCGTCATCCCGCTTTCCACGCTCGTGGATCCGGAAAAGGAGAAGTCGCGTTTACAAAAAGAGATCGAGCGTGTCAACGCGGATATTGCCCGCGCGGGCGGAAAGCTGAACAACGCCGGTTTTCTGGCAAAGGCGCCAGCCAACGTGGTGGAGGAAGAAAGAGCCAAGCTCGCGCTGGCGGAAGAAATGCTGACAAAACTGCGCGAACGGCTTGAAACTCTGGTATAATCGAAAAAAACAGGGAGTGATGCGTATGCGTTCAAACACGATCCGCCTCGGTGTCATCGGCGCGGGAAACATGGGGGAGGCCATCCTGCGCGGTTATCTTAACAACGGCGTTTCCTCCGGCGCGCAAACAGCCGTATTCGATCCGGATACGGAAAAATGCCGCACGCTCGAAAAGGATCTCGGCATAACCGTCGCCGGCTCTCTGGAAGCGCTCGTCGACGGCAGCGACATGCTGCTCGTTGCGGTGAAACCGAACATATGCGCGCATGTATTCTCCGAGCAGTTTGACCGCCTCGGCGGCAAAGCCGTCGTGTCCATCGCGGCGGGATGGGGAGGGGAGCGGTTGAAAAATGCGCTTCCCGCATCCGCGCGCGTGCTTCGCGTCATGCCGAATACGCCCGCGATGATCGGCGAAGGCATGATCGTATTCGAATCCGGCGACACGCTGACAGACGAAGAGCGCGAATTCGCAACATCGTTGTTTGGGTCTGTCGGCGAGGTCGTCAGCGTTGAACCGAAGCTCATGGACGCGGTCACTGCGGTCAGCGGCAGCGGCCCTGCATACGTTTACCTCTTTATCGAAGCGTTGGCCGACGGCGGGGTAAAGGCGGGTTTGCCGAGACCAGTCGCCCTAAAGCTCGCCGCGCAGACCGTTAAGGGAGCGGCGATGATGGTGCTGAAAACAGGCGCCCACCCGGGTGAACTCAAAGACCGCGTCTGTTCGCCGGGCGGCACGACGATAGAAGCCGTCGCAGCGTTGGAGCGCGAGGGCCTTCGCGGTGCGGTAATCGCAGCGGTAGACGCCTGCAGAGAGAAGTCGGAGAAATTAAGTAAATAATATATTATATATAACATGGAAGAAACAGCATGACGAAAAAAGTAACGATCTATACGGACGGCGCGTGCTCCGGCAATCCGGGACCCGGCGGCTGGGGCGCGATCCTGATGTACCGCAGCCATAAAAAAGAACTCTCCGGCTATGAGCCGGTCACGACGAACAACCGCATGGAGCTCACGGCCGTTATAGAAGCGCTGCGCGCGCTGAAAGCGCCGTGCGAAGTTTCGATCCATACGGACAGCGCGTATGTCTGCAACGCGTTTCAGCAGGACTGGCTGACCAACTGGCAGATCAACGGCTGGAAAACCACGTCAAAGCGTGCCGTAGAAAATCAGGATCTCTGGGTCGAACTGTTAACCGCGCTGAAACCGCACACGCATTCGTTTATAAAAGTCAAAGGCCATTCCGATAATCCGTATAATAACCGGTGCGACGAACTGGCGCGGCTCGCCATCAAAAAAGCCGCTCAGCAAGCGGAAACGGCGCAAAACACTTAATATAGCATGACTTTTAACCAAACTATTCGTTAAACTTGTCTTTAACGAATAGTTTTGATATAATAATTGAGTCAAATCTCAACGATTTCGAGGCGGTTTTCATGGCCAACTCCTACCACGCCGAACAACGCAAGGACTACACCCTCAAAATCCGCGCACTGCTTGCCGAACTTCCGGTGCTTTGCGGATCGTTTTTTCGCGCGATCGACAGCCAGACGTCCGTGCTCACGCGCTATGCGTACGCGATCGACCTGAGGGGGTTCTTTCAATTTGCCACCCAGCAGGAAGACCTCTTTGCGAAAAAGAGCATCCCCTCCCTCACCGCTGCCGATCTGGAAAAAATTCAGGCCTATCATATCGAATTGTACCTGAACGAAATCTCGTACTATCAAAGCGGAGACCATGAACGCGTCAATCAGGAACGCGCGAAAGCCAGAAAGTTGTCGTCTTTGCGCTCGTTTTTCAAGTTTCTGCATAAGCAGGAATATCTTCCTACGAACGTCGCCGCACTTGTCGATATCCCGAAGCTTTATGAAAAGGCGATTGTCCGCCTGGAGCCGAACGAAGTCGCCGACCTTCTTGACATGGCGGAAAACGGCGAAGGCTTGTCCGATCGGCAAAAGCAGTATCACAGCGTAACGAAGCTGCGCGACGTCGCGATTCTGACGCTCTTTCTCGGTACCGGCATCCGTATCAGCGAGCTCGTCGGCATCGATCTGAACGATATCGACTTCGATAACGACGCGTTCGTGATCACGCGAAAGGGCGGAAACGAGGATATCCTGAACTTCGGCGAGGAGGTGCACCGCGCGCTGGGCGATTATTTCGCGCTGCGGGAATCGCAAACGCCCCTACCCGGTCATGAAAACGCGTTGTTTCTTTCGATCCAGATGCGGCGCATTACCGCACGAGCCGTTGAAAATCTCGTAAAAAAATACGCGAAGATCGCGGCGCCTTTAAAAAAAATTACGCCCCACAAACTCAGGAGCACGTATGGCACCATGCTTTACCATGAAACCGAGGACATCTACCTCGTTGCGGACGTGCTCGGCCACAAAGACGTGAATACCACCCGAAAGCACTACGCCGCGTCAAGCGAGGAGCACAAACGCATCGCGGCGAAAAAGATCAAGCTGCGCGAGGATTAATCCTTTTTAAATTTGCGCCTTTTCCGTACGCCATAGGTCAACTCCAGCGTGCGCACGGTAAACAACGGCGCGTCCTTCCAGCTCTCGTCCGAATCGAGCATAAATCCGTCTTCAAAGTCCTGCGAAAAGCGATCTCCCCTCTCCCCGCTGTAATCACCGTCGAAAAAAACGCCGGAAATCGGAATGTTTGCAAACGCACGCGTATCCTCTTCCAGACAGCGGAAGCAATTGTCGCAGATCTTATTCGGGTCGAGTTGGCAGCGGTCGTCGCACGCACCACAGTCGTTGCAAACTTTATCTGATTGTAAAACGCATCGTTTCATAATAAAATCACCAGTCTCCCGAACATATGTTTGCAATCGTTGACAGTATATGGTATACTCTCTCTGAAGTCAAGCTTAAGAGCGCGAACGGAGGTTACGGCTCGTCATGAAAAAGCTTTCCGATCCCCAACAGGTGATCCTCGATTACATGATTTCTTTTGCCGGAGAACACGGTTATCCCCCTTCGGTTCGCGAAATCTGCGCCGCCGTCGGGTTGAAATCGACCGCGACGGTGCATACGCATCTAAGAAACCTTGAAAAGCGCGGCTTGATTTCACGCGATTCGTCCAAGCAGCGCGCCGTAATCATCCATGCGGATCTGGCGCAGGAGCGCGAACAAAAATCCTACGCGATACCGCTCGTCGGGCGCGTCGCGGCGGGCCTTCCGATGCTCGCGGCGGAGAATATCGAAGACGCGTTCCCCCTTCCGGACGTGCTCACGCATGGCAAAGAACCGGATGAGATCTATATGCTCCGCGTAAACGGCGAAAGCATGCGCGACGCGGGCATTAGAGACGGAGATATCCTCGTGGTCAATCACAACTGCGCCTGCGTCAACGGGGACATCGTCGTCGCGCGCGTCAGCGGCGAAACCGCGACGGTCAAGCGTTTTTATCGCGAGAAAAACCGCATCCGCCTGCAGCCGGAAAACGAACTGTTCGACCCGATCTACGTTTCCTTCGAAGACCTTGAGATCTCCGGCAAAGTAATCGGGCTTCTTCGTTCGATTTAAAACCCCTTTTTAATCAAATCGTCGCATGCCAGCATCGCCGCGATCCGCGCGTGCGCATACGTCAGCGAACCCTGCAAATACGCGGTGTATGGCGCGCGAATCGGCCCGTCTGCGCTCAGTTCCGTGGTCGCGCCCTGCACGAACGTCCCGGCCGCCATGACGACTTGATCCTCATAACCCGGCATATCCCACGGTTCCGGCGACACATAGCTGTCCACCGGGGCCGCTTTTTGTATGCTCCGGCAAAACGAAACAAGCGATCCCTCGTCCGGAAAGCGCACGGCTTGAATGATGTCCGAACGCAACGCGTCGCACCGCGGCATCGTCTTCATATTCATCTGCTCCAGCGCGCGCGCAAACAGCGCCGCGCCTTTCACGCACTGCGCCGTAACGTGCGGCGCCAAAAAAAGCCCCTGATAGAACAGACGGTAATCTCCCGCGTAAGAGCCGACCTCGGCTCCCATTCCGGGTACAGTCATGCGCTGCGCGATGCGGTCGATCAGCTCCGCTTTTCCCGCGATATATCCGCCAGTCGGGGCAAGCCCGCCGCCCGGATTTTTGATCAGCGAACCCGCAATAATATCCGCGCCCAGTCCGGTCGGCTCCGTGGGTTCCACGAACTCGCCGTAGCAGTTGTCGACCAGCACGACGGCGCCGGGAAAGTGTTCCTTCGCGCACGTGCAGAGCTCCTTTATCTGCGTCATAGAGACGGCCTCGCGCCATGCGTACCCGCGCGAACGCTGTGCAAGAATAACCCGCACGTTTTTTGTATCTTCGCGACGGATCGCTTCTAAATCGATTCCGCCTTCTTTGTCCAGCGGAACAAATCGGAACGAAACGCCCATACGCTTCAGCGAGTTCGGCATATCGCCGCGCGTGCCGATCGCTTCGAGCAGCGTATCATACGGTTCCCCGGTAACGGATAGTATGACGTCACCAGGTTCCACAAGTCCCGCCACAGCCGTAAAAATCGCGTGCGTACCGTTTGCAAACTGTGGCCTGACAAGCGCTTTTTCAGCCTGCACCGTGCGAGAAAATACACGATCCAGCGTATCGCGGCCGATGTCGTCGTATCCGTATCCTGTCGTCGGGGCAAAGTGGCGAGGGCTTACGCGCTCCGCCCAGAAGGCTTCCAGCACACGCTGCTGATTCGCCATCTCCACAGCGTCTTCGCGGTGGAAGACGTCTTTTAGATACTGTTCCGCGCTCCATACCAGTTCACGCGCGCGGTCGGATATTTCGATCATGTGTCCGTCCCCTTCATCCATTGCCGCGTTGCAATCGTTAGTTTCTCGATCAGCGCGTCTTTTCCATCTTCCCAGCATGTCACGTCGTGCCAAAGAATCTTTTCGTCGCGGCGAAACCAGGTCAACTGTCGTTTCGCGAAGCGGCGCGTGTCCTGTTTGATCTTTTCAATCGCTTCTTCGAGCGAGCAATCACCCTCGAAAAATGAGAAAAGCTGTTGATAACCGATGGAGCGCATCGCAGGCAGATTTTTATCATACCCGGCATCGTAAATCCGCCGCGCTTCTTCCAGCAAGCCGCGTTCCATCATTTGATCCACGCGCAGTCCGATCCGTTCGTATAGTTTTTTTCGGTCCATGTTCAGCCCGATCATCAACGCGTCGAACGGCGGCTCTTTGTGGGTGACATTTTGAAAATCGTTTCCGTACGATGAGAGAGGCTCTCCGGAAGCGTCGAACACTTCCAGCGCGCGCACGATTCGTTTTTTGTCGTTTATATGCAACCGTTCCGCCGTCTGAGGATCAACATTCTGCAATCGCGCATACGCCGCGCCGGGGTTCTTGCCGTACTCGGCAAGCGCACTTGCGCGCGCCTCTTCGTTTCGCGGGACGGCAAACCCCAGCGGATGGGTCAGCGCGTTGAGATACAGCCCACTTCCTCCGGCTACGATCGGCACATTGCCGCGCGATATAATGCTTCGCATCGATTCGGACGCCATGTCCCGGAACATCGACACGGAAAACTCCGGCGTATCGATCAAAACGCAGTCGATCAAATGATGCTCTATCCCCTGCCGCTCGTTTTTTGTCGGTTTCGCGGAACCGATATCCATGCCCAAATACACCTGCACGGAGTCGGCGGAGACGATCTCGCCGGAAACGCGTTTCGCAAGTTCGATGGAACATTCTGTTTTATGGCAGGCGGTCGGTCCGACGATGCAGACGATCCTTTGCCGTTGACGTGTTTGATTCATAGCTTTTAAAGCACGCGCTTAAACATCTTCTCGATGTCCGTCTTGGTAAACCGCACCGCAACGGGTCGTCCGTGCGGGCAGGTCAGCAGCGTATCGCGCTCGCGCAGCTTGTCCAGCATTGTTACGATTTCTTCGCGCGTGAGCTGTTCCCCCGCCTTCACAGCGTGTTTGCACGCGGTTTGCGCGAGCGCGTCCTGAAACCAGTCGTTGGGCCGTGCCTCGCCGGAACCGGACAAAAACTCCAGAACGTCGTGCAAAAACGCGCCTTTTAGCGCGACGCCTTTTACCTGCGGAACGGCGAGCAGCGTCACGGCCGTCTCCCCCTCGTCCGAAAAGACGAATCCAAAGCGTTCCAGTTCCCCGCGGTTGACCGAAAACGTATCCGATTCGGAGGGCAGCAGCTTCACTTCCTCCGGTAAAAACAGCGTCTGGGATACGACCGCGGCGCTTCGCGCCATGAGCGCGTCGTATAGAAACCGTTCATGCGCCGCGTGCTGATCGATGCAATAAACGCTTTCGCCCTGCTGCACATACCAGTACGTATCGAAAGCGCACCCAATCACATGGTATGGTTCCGCCAGCGGCTCGGCCGACGGTGAACGCGCATCCTGTTCTCGTACCGGCAGGCGGTAGGACGGAACGTGCGGCAATCCCGCTTGTCCGCTTTCGCGCAGCGTAGCATACGGCTGGCGCATGGGCGCGCGCAGGTCGGTGCGCTGTGTTTCCTGCCGTTTTTCAAATAACGGTGTGCTATACGCGTCTTCTCGTTCTTTCATATGCTCTATCGTAGGTACGTAGCTTCGAATCAACGCCTCCGAACAGGCGACTACGACGCTGCGCATGACGCGCTGTTCGTCAACAAACCGCACCTCCAGTTTCGCCGGATGCACGTTAACGTCCACCTCGGAAAACGCGATGTTTAAATACAGCACGGCAAACGGAAAGCGTCCGACCAATACGCGCGTGTCGAACGCGCGCGAAAGCGCGTTACTCAGCGCGGCGGAACGTATGATACGCCCGTTTAAGAGAATCGTCTGTCCGGAACGGTTCGCACGCGAGAGATCCGGTACGCCGACGTATCCCGTGATTTTCAGATATCCGTCGTCAAACGAAACGGGGCAGATCTGACGTTCGACGTTAGCGCCGTAAACGCAGATCAGCGCGTCGAGCGCGCTGCCGTTTCCCGCCGAGCGGTATACGGTTTTTCCGCCGTTGACGTAATGCACGGCGATCTGCGGTGCGGAGAGGATGAGCCGCGCGGCATAATCGCCGATCGCCGCGCTCTCCGCGCGGCTGCTTTTTAAAAATTTGAGTCGGGCGGGCACGTTGTAAAAGAGGTTTTTTACCTCTACGCTCGTTCCGCGCGTTCCGGCGAAACGCTTGTGCTCGATCAAATCGCCGCCTTCATAACGTACGATCGAGCCAAGCTCGTCCTCTTCAGTCTGCGTTTGCAGCACAACATGCGACACCGCAGCAATGGACGCGAGCGCTTCGCCGCGAAAACCGAGCGAACGGATCGCGGCGAGTTCGTTTGCGTTTGATATCTTGCTCGTGGCGTGTCGTAAAAAAACCGTTTCGCAGTCTTCGTTCGCAATGCCGCTTCCGTTGTCGACGATTCGGATACGGTCGATACCGCCGTTTTCGATTTCTATGGTGATCGCCGTGGCGCCTGCGTCGATTGCGTTTTCCACGAGTTCCTTGACGACCGAACTCGGCCGCTCGACGACTTCGCCGGCGGCGATCTGGTTTGCAATTCTGGGCGGCAATACGTGTACTCTTTGCATCTTGGTCTCCGATTTTTACTTCAGCATCGCGTGCAGCGCGAATAGCTGGTTGAGCGCTTCGAGCGGGGTGAGGTGATTCACGTCCATATCCCGCAGGATACGAAGGGCGCTCTCTTCCCTGCTCTCGTCGAGCAGGGACGGCTGGACGCTGGTTTCGATCTTCGCCGGCTCGTGCTTGGCCGCGATGTCCGCCGATTCGAGCTTTTCGAGTATCTCCTTCGCGCGGACGAGCACCGCGTCCGGCAGGCCCGCAAGCCGCGCGACCTGTATGCCGAAGCTTTTGTCCGCGCCGCCGCGTACGATCTTTCTGAGGAACACGATATCCTCGCCGATTTCCCGTACGGTGACGCGAAAATTCTTTACGCCCGGCAATTCTCCTTCCAGCTCGGTCAATTCGTGGTAATGCGTCGCAAACAGCGCCTTCGCGCCGCAGCGCTTCGCGTCCGATATATACTCCAGCACCGACCAGGCGATGCTCAAGCCGTCGAACGTGCTCGTTCCGCGGCCGATCTCGTCGAGGATGAGCAGGCTGTTTTCGCTCGCGTTGTGCAGGATGTTGGCCACCTCGCTCATCTCCACCATAAACGTGCTCTGGCCGGACGAGAGATCATCGCTCGCGCCGATGCGCGTGAAGATGCGGTCCACGATCGCGATGTCCGCCTCCGCGGCCGGAACGAACGATCCGATGTGCGCCATGAGCGTGATCAGCGCGGTCTGTCGCAGATAGGTGCTCTTTCCCGCCATGTTCGGCCCGGTGATGATTAAAAGCCGGTCGTCAGCGCGGTTAAGAAGTACGTCGTTCGGCACAAACGGTTCCTTCATCGCGCGTTCTATCACCGGATGGCGACCGTTTACGACATGTATGCACCCTTCCCGGTTCAATTTCGGGCGGCAATAACCGTTGTTCTCCGCCGCTTCCGAAAGAGAAACAAACGCGTCCAGCTGCGCAATCAGCGAACTGTTGAGCTGAAGCCGCTCCGTGCAGCTGACGAGCGTTTCGCGGATTGCGGCAAAAAGTTCGTACTCCAGCGCGATGAGCCGTTCCTTCGCGCCGAGTATCTTCTGCTCCATCTCCTTTAACTCCGGAGTAATGAAGCGTTCGGCGTTGGCCAGCGTCTGCTTGCGCTCGTAGGAAAACGGCACCTGCCCGAGATAGGACTTCGTAACCTCAATATAATATCCGAACACGCGATTATACCCTACGCGAAGGGACTTGATCTTCGTGTTCTCGCGTTCGTTTGCCTCGAAGCGCTCCAGCCAGTTTTCGGAATTCTCCGCAATCGCGCGAAGTTCGTCCACTTCAGCGTGATATCCGGTGCGGATGAATCCGCCTTCCTTCAGGCTTGCGGGCGGTTCGTCCGTAATCGCCGTCAAAAGCAGACCTAAAATATCCTCCATCTCGTCGAGACCGTTCGAAATGTCCTTCAGCGCTTCGCTTTCAGCAGTGCGGATAGTTTCCTTGACGGTCGGTATGCGCTCGAGCGTGCGGATCAGCGCGACGCAGTCCCGCGCGTTGACGGAGCCGTACACGATCTTGCTGCAGAGCCGCTCGATATCGTACATGCCGTGCAGCAGCTCAATCAGCTGCCTGCGCTGCGCGAGGTTGCCCCTGAGTTCATCCACCGCGTCAAATCGCCGTTCGATCGCTTCGATTGACTGCAGAGGGCGTTCCACCCAGTCGCGGATCATGCGCCCGCCCATGCCCGTCTTCGTGTTGTCGAGCAGATGGATGAGCGTATTCTTTTTATTCCCGCCAAAGCGCAGCGGCTGGGTCAGTTCGAGGTTTCGCCGCGTGGTCGCGTCAAGCACCATATAGCTGCTGCGGTTAAGAACGCGCATGCCGTTGATATGCGACAGCGCGTTTTTCTGCGTTTCGTCGAGATAGCGCATCAGCGCCCCCGCCGCGCTGACGGCATACGGCGCGTCGTCCGCACCGAAACCGGCGAGCGAACCGACGTTGAAATGCCGCATCAGCATATCACGAGCACTCTCCGGCAGGAAAGCCGCCGCGCCGTATTGCTCCAGATAATATGCGCCGGAAATCTGCCGCGCGAGCTGTTGACGTAAAAACAAAGAAGGTTCCGCGATAATCTCGCGCGGTCGTATGCGCTCCAGCTCGTCGAGCAGCGCCGTTTCGGGCTGCTCTCCGCCAAGCTGCAACAGGTAAAATTCACCTGTGGAAACGTCCGCGTACGCAAGGCCGACTGCCCCGTCTCCCGCCGCGATGGAAGCGATATAGCTGTTCTGTCCTTCTTCGAGCATGCGCTCTTCAATGACCGTGCCGGGCGTGATGATGCGAATGACGTCGCGCTCTACAATTCCTTTGGCAAGCGCGGGATCCTCCATCTGCTCGCAGACGGCCACTTTAAAGCCTTTTTCGATCAGTTTTGCGATATAGTTGTCTACCGCGTGATGGGGTACGCCGCACATTGGCGCGCGTTCGCTTAAGCCGCAGTCACGCCCCGTTAAAACGAGATCGAGTTCTTTTGCGGCCGTTTTGGCGTCCTCAAAGAACATCTCGTAAAAGTCGCCGAGACGGAAAAACAGCAGACAATCGCTATATTTGTCTTTCAGTTCGAGATATTGCCGCATCATCGGCGTCATCGAAGCAGGCATCCGGCCCTCCGCTGTTCAGTGCTTACAGCCGCCGCAGCTGCCGCAGTCCCCGGCGCAGTCCGCGTCCGTGTCCGTTTCGCCGCCGATGCAGGCGTTGATTTCGTTGTTGATCGCGCTCAGCACCGCGGAAAACGCGGACTGTGCGGTTACGAGTTCCTCGTAGAGCGGGCTTTCTTTCAGTTGTTGTTCCAGCAGCTCGATGTCGTTTGTCAGCGATACCGCTTCAAGGCCGCCGCTCTCGTCTTCTGAGAGTATGGCGATCAGCCGCTCGCGTTTTTCGTTTAGCTCGCGCATGAGTGCGCCGACGGCTTCGTTTCCTTCAAACGCCGCCTGCGCCTGCTTCATCTGTATAAATTCAGCCGAGTTGGCGAGCGCCAACCCGAGTTCTCTTGCCAGTTCAATCATGATTTAGGTTCCTCCAGTATACCGAATAGTGAATTTTTCCGAACGTTTGTAATCCGCACGGGTACGTATTGGTCCACGAGTTCGGGTAAACCCGCAAAATAGACCATCTTGAAGCTTGAAAACTTACCGTGGCATAAAGGCTCGTTTCGCGTATCACAGTCCTCCACGTGCACGATATCCGTAACGCCAAGGTATTTTTCATTGTTTTCGCGCGACTTTCTCTCCTGCAGAGCGTTAAGCCGATGCAGCCGTTCCCGCTTCACTGTGTCTAAAAGCTGCTCATCCATCTGCGCCGCGCGCGTGCCCTTTCTGGGCGAATACTTGAACGTAAAGGCGGACGCAAACCCCACGCGCTCCACCATATCGAGCGTCTGGAGGAAATCGTCCTCCGTTTCGCCAGGAAAACCGACGATGATATCCGTCGTGAGTTCCACATCGTCCATCGCGGCGCGTAGTTTTTCTGCGATTTCCAGATACTTTTCGCGCGTATAGCGCCGGTTCATGCGGCGCAGGATCTCGTTCGAGCCGCTCTGCATCGGAAGGTGCACGTGGTGGCACGCGTTGGGAAGAACCGCCATCGACTTGATCAGTTCGTCGCTCAGGTCCTTGGGATGCGACGTCATGAACCGGATGCGCCTGAGGCCCTCGACGTCTGAAACACGCCTGAGCAGCCCTGCAAATGTCTCTCCTTTCAAATCCTTTCCATAGGAGTTTACATTCTGCCCGAGCAGCGTGATTTCGCTGTACCCTTGCGCTGTGAGCGCTTCGACTTCCTTGATGACGGATTCCGGGTCGCGCGAACGCTCCCTGCCGCGCACATACGGCACGATGCAGTAGGTGCAATAATTATCGCAGCCGTAGTTGATGTTGACGAACGCGCCAGTCTTTCCCGTTCGTATGCTCGGAAGGTCGTCCTCGATTTGTATGTTGTCCTCTTCTACGGCGAGCGTCCTCCCGCCGGATTCGGCGGCCTCCACAAACGACGGCAGGCGCGAAAGCAGGTTCGTGCCGAACACGATATCGACAAACGGGAATCGGCGGTAGAGCTTATTGGCTACTTCGCGTTGCTGCATCATGCAGCCGAACACGCCGAGTATCAGGTTCGGCTTTTCGTCATTGAGCTCTTTTAGCGCGCCGATATTACCGAACACGCGCTTCTCCGCGTGGTCGCGCACGCAGCAGGTGTTAAACAGGATCACGTCCGCGTTTTCCTTGTTTTCGCAGCGTGAATACCCCATTGTTTCCAGTATTCCGGCGGCTGTTTCGCTGTCGCGAACGTTCATCTGGCAGCCAAAAGTTTCAATATAATACGCGCCCTTTTCTCCGCGGAAAATCTCTCCGCCGGGCGATCTTCGTTCCATGATTGCACTCCCCATATCGACTTCGTTCCATTATAGCATGAAATCAGGTTTCAAAAGTAAGTTTTTGCGCATTCCATGTTGACATTTTTATGTCCGTGTTGTATATTATCAAGGTCGCGAAAAGCGGTGCACAGCATATTCGGGGTGTAGCGCAGTCCGGTAGCGCACGTGCTTTGGGAGCATGGGGCCGAAGGTTCAAATCCTTTCACCCCGACCATAAGTGGCCCCGTGGTCAAGCGGTTAAGACACCGCCCTTTCACGGCGGTAACAGGAGTTCGAGTCTCCTCGGGGTCACCAATTTTGTTTGGACTTGGGCCTTTAGCTCAGTTGGTTAGAGCGGCCGGCTCATAACCGGTTGGTCCGGGGTTCGAGTCCCTGAAGGCCCACCATCTTTTATCTTGAATATGCCGAGCGGCAATTTTGTTATTTGGCCCGGTAGTACAGTTGGTTAGTACGCCAGCCTGTCACGCTGGAGGTCAGGGGTTCGAGCCCCCTCCGGGTCGCCAGTTTTTGCCTCGGTAGCTCAGCTGGTAGAGCAAGGGACTGAAAATCCCTGTGTCGGTGGTTCAAGTCCACTCTGAGGCACCAGATAACAAGCTGGTGTAGCTCAATTGGCAGAGCAGCTGATTTGTAATCAGCAGGTTGCGGGTTCGAGTCCCATCACCAGCTCCAATAGATTTCCTTGACAGTTGAATAGTCGATTCCAGATCCCCCTAACGTGGATGGGTTCCCGAGCGGCCAAAGGGAGCGGACTGTAAATCCGTTGTCACAGACTACGATGGTTCGAATCCATCCCCATCCACCACTTTTTTGCAGGAATGGCGGAATTGGCAGACGCGCACGGTTCAGGTCCGTGTGAGGTAACACTCATGCAGGTTCAAGTCCTGTTTCCTGCACCAAAATCGTTTCTATTGGAAATGAGCAATCATTCTATAGAAGCGATTTTTTGTTGTTATTTTATATCCGTTGATCAAATACATTTACGAAAACGTATATATGCGAACAAAATCAGGCGTTTCCTTGCGTTCAAGCAAACTTCCGGAGTATAGTATTTAACAAATTCATTTTCAAAAAATCGTTTTTCAAGGAGGATTTTCATCATGCGTATTTATAATGCTTTGCGTCAATAGTAAGGCTGTCAACATGCCTTACTAATTAAAAAGCAGATTAGGAGGCAATTATGTCGTTTTTTAACTATCAAAATAAAAATATTTTCTATCATGAAGCTGGTTCGGGAACCCCGTTGATATTCTTGCACGGCAATACTGCATCTTCAAAGATGTTTGAAATGCTGCTCCCTTTGTATCAAGAGTGTTTCAGGGTCATATTGATTGACTTTTTAGGTAATGGTCAGTCGGATAGAATGGATGAAGTTCCGTCTGAATTATGGTATGAAGAAGCGATGCAGACCATAGCATTCATCGAGCATTTAGGATATGGTCAAGTGAGTTTGGCCGGAACAAGCGGCGGCGCATGGGTTGCTTTAAATGTCGCTCTGGAGCGCCCTGATCTGGTGAACAAGGTTGTTGCCGATAGTTTTGACGGAAGGACACTGCACAGCGGCTTCGCCGAAGACTTGGTTACCGAAAGGAACACGGCGAAAAAAGACGCTCAGGCAAAACAGTTTTATGAGTGGTGCCAGGGTGCAGATTGGGAAACGGTTGTAGATATCGATACACAGGCTTTGCTCCGGTATGTAAATATGAAACTGCCGCTTTTCCATAAGTCCTTATCTTCGTTGCAAACGCCGGTTTTGTTCATGGGAAGCCGCAAGGATACGATGGTACGCAAAGACCTTGCGGATGAATACCGTGAAATGGCGGGGATTGTTGGGCAAGGAACGGTCCATCTGTTTGATGCAGGCGGCCATCCCGCAATTCTAACAAATGCGGAAGCAGCGGCACAAATTATTCACCGATTCATTAACACAACTCCGAGTTAGTCATTAGGAACACTGCAATCAAAGGCTCTTCAGAAATGGAGGGCCTTTGATAATGATACGAACAATCAAAGTTGTTTCACGCTTTGCCATGTTTGTCTAACTATGCTATTCTTTTGCATATATCGTTTAAGGAGAAACGTTATGTTGCAAGAGTTGTACGACCGAAGCGAAGACTGGCTCAAATACGCGATACAAATCAACCTCCTTCACTCGCC
Source organism: Christensenellaceae bacterium (assembly GCA_963675855.1). Taxonomy (GTDB): domain Bacteria; phylum Bacillota; class Clostridia; order Christensenellales; family CAG-138; genus UBA7703. The sequence continues at coordinate 1,652,469 of OY776633.1, read as the reverse complement.
GAAGGAAGATAATACCGAGCTTTTAATGTCCGCGCTGACCGACGAAAAAATACAAAGCGCCCTGACGCATGTGGCGAACTATCACAAAACGCTGGTCACCAGTCACAAAAACCCCATGCTGCCGATCCAGCGTCTGCTGTTTCTGCTCGACATCGGTTTTGATGCGGACATACCAAAAATCCAGTCGGCAATCGACCAGATTCTCGCGCATAAAGACGATAACGGCATCTATCAGTCGATGACAAACGTGCCGAAGCATTTCGGCGGAGCGGGCGTAGATGTGTTCAGCTGGTGCCTTTGCGACGCGCCGTCGCTGCTGCTTGCGCTGTTCAAGGCGGGCATCGATTACGAAAAGCACATCAAACCCGGCGTCGATACTCTCGTTTCTCTCTGCCGCGGCAACGGATTTCCCTGCGCTGTTTCCCCGGAACTCGGAAAATTCAGAGGCCCCGGCAGAAAAGACGACTGCTGCCCTTACGCGACGCTGATCATGGCCGATCTATTATCCTATATACCGGAATACCGTACATCGAACGTTGCGAAGACCGCGGTTGAATCGATTCTGAATCTCTGGGAGAAGAGCCGCGAACAACACCCTTATATGTTTTATATGGGTACCGATTTTCGCAAGCTGAAAGCGCCTTCCTGCTGGTATGATATCGTCGGCGTGAGCGGCGTATTAAGCAAGTTTGATTTTATTCGCAGCGACCCGCGATTCCTTGAGATGATCGATCTGATCAGAAGCAAACAAAGATCGGACGGCTTTTTTGTTCCCGAATCAGTTTACTTGAAATTGAAAGACTGGGATTTCGGCCAGAAGAAAGAGCCTTCGCCTTATCTGTCATACCTTTGCCTCCGTATCTTCGATAGATTGAAGTAGAAACGCTTTATAAAAAGAGCGGCATTCGCCGCTCTTTTGTTTATGCGTCCATCTCCCCCTGAAACTCCGTATCCGTATCCAGGCATAAATACTGCACCGCCGTACGCCCCGTCGTAAGCGCAACGGGCAATCCGCCCGGAGGCGTAAGCCGCTGCCCCGCGAAGTAGAGATTTTTAACGCTCTCCGACTTGCCCGGATACCGTACATTTTCCTGCCCCTTTTTCGTCACGGTCATCCAGGAGCCCTTATACGAACCCAGATACCGCTCGTATGTCAGCGGTGTGGCGACGTCCCAGACTGCCATTTTCTCTTTAATCTGCGGATATTTCATCCCGATATCCCGGATCACCGTTTCCGCAACCCGCTTTTTCTCCGTCTCGTACGTGCCGTCTTCTCGGCACCGCTTCCAATAGTCGTAGCTGTCTCCCAGCAACGTGACTGTCAGCGCGGAGCAGCCCTCCGGCGCGTAACCCTCGTACCCGGCGTAGTTGTTGAACCCGATGTTGCCAAACTCCAGTTCGCCGATGCGGATCGGTTCCGACGCGGGAAACTGGATGTGCTCCGGCAGGTTACAAAGGTCCGCTTTTACGCCCAGGCCGACGAATACGTTCAACATGGGAGCTGCATCTGTGCGCATCTGTTCCACCCAGTGTTCGCGGATCGGCTCGTCAAACAGCGCGTCGATTGCGCGCAGCGTATCCTGCGTGACGATGACCGCGTCATAATAAACCGTCTCGCCGCCGATCACAACGCCCGTTGCCGCGCCGTTTTCAACGGTGACTTTTTCTACGCGCGTTTTATAGATGGTTTTCCCTCCAAGAGATTTGTAACGATCCGACATGCGCTTTGCCATGGCGAGCGAACCCCCCTCGGGATACCCCCCGTCCCCCGACGCGAGCGTCGCCATCGTGAAGATTAGTCCGCTCGCGCTGAAATCTTCGCCGATCGAATGGATAAGAAGGTTGCGTATCTGCGGACTTTGAAAGCGGCTTGCGTATTCCGTGACAGACTGATTCTGGTAAAACTTCATACGCGGTATTGCAGGCAACATTCCAAGCAACATTGATAATGGAAATTTGGACGGGTATTTCGCTTTTAGATGCGGAAGATCCATCGCGGGCATTTGCATTTGCGTGAACTTCCTCACATCCGCGCACAGCTTCTTAATCTCGCGCCTGTCTGCAGGTGAAAGCTCGATCAGATGCGCACGCAGCTTTTCAGTATCGCGATAAAGGCACACAGTTTTCCCTTCCGATACATAGCGGAAGAACGGATCCCTTATATGCACCGCCACCGTGTCATCCAACGCGCCGACCTCGCGCCAGAGTTTATGAAGCTGCGTCTTTGGCGAGGAACCGGTCAGCCAGTGCATGCCGCCTTCAAACAGGTAACCTTTTCTGCGCCAGCTCGTTGACGCGCCGCCGGGAATGGTATGGCTCTCGTAAATCGTCGTGTCAAACCCGCTCTGGCGCGCGTAAACGCCAGCCGTCAGCCCGGCGATTCCCGCCCCGATGATCGCAATTCTCTTCATATCGAATACCTCTTCCAATCTATTTTTTAATGATGTCGGTAATCCAGCGGCTTTGCGGGCACGGCAGCTCCGGATACATCGCCAGCGTCACCGCTACGCCTTGAATAGCGCTCCAGAACGCGATGGCGAGCGCAAGCGGATCGCCGTCGCGAATGGTGCCGTTTATTTGCCCTCGGCGTATGAGTTCGACGGTTGGCGCGTATACGTCGAACCCTTTGAGCAGTTGTTTCGCGCTTTCCGGTACGTCGCTGCTGAACGCTGCTTGATTCATCAGCACGAACATCTTGCACACGAACGGCTCTTCTCTTATATAAGTCAGTATGCGCTCCGAGACTTCTTCAAAAAAGGCCAACGGTTCCGCTTCCGTCGGACGAACGGTATTCATCGGTCCTTCGATTCCGAGGCCGACAAGTTCCGTAAACAGCTCCTCCTTCGAGGGGAAATAATGGAACAAGAGTCCGACGCTCATCCCCACCGCTGCCGCGATGTCCTTTATCTTCGTTCCCGAATACCCCTTTTGTATGAAAAGGCTCAACCCTGCGTACAATATCTCCTGCCTGCGGGCTTCCTTTTGATCTTCGCGAACCGTCATAAGCTCCTCCTGGTATTTGATTGAACGTATATTCATTGAATGTTCGTTCATTTTATAACATGCTGCAAATGCGCTTGTCAAGAGAAATTTTCTTCTGTGCCTTACGCACTTTACATTTTTTCGGTTGGGGGCTACTATGATATCAGGACATCTGAATCGAGGTGTTTATGATGAAGAAGAATTTCAGGATGCCCGCATTGTTCGTCGGCCACGGTTCGCCGATGAACGCGATTGAAGATAACGACTATTCCCGCGCGTGGAGCGAATTGGGAAATAAGCTGGAACGGACCGAAGCGATCCTTTCCGTTTCCGCGCACTGGTTTACGCGCGGAACGATGGTCAACGACTCCCCCGCTCCTGGGATGGTCTACGATATGTACGGCTTTCCAGAAGAACTGTACAAATTGAACTACCCGGCACCCGGCGCGCCGATCATCGCACGCCGAACCAAAGAACTGCTCGGCGACTTCGTTACGGTCGATAACAGCTGGGGCCTTGATCACGGTACCTGGTCCGTGCTCGGGCGCGTGTTCCCGAAAGCTGATATACCGGTTTTCCAATTAAGCGTTAATACGCTTCTCTCCCCCGCTGAGCATTTCGCGCTCGGTAAAAAGCTCAGTCCGCTCCGCGAAGAAGGCGTGCTGATCTTCGGCAGCGGAAATATCGTACACAATCTCTCCCGCGTGGACTGGCGTATGAAAGACGGCCAGCCATGGGCGCAGGAGTTCGATCAATATATCTACCAGGCCGTGACACAGAGGCGCTTCAGCGACGCCGTCGAATACGAACGGGCTGGAGACGCCGCGCAGCTGTCCGTGCCTTCGCTCGACCACTACGCGCCGCTTCTTTACGTGCTTGGCGCGAGCGACGAAGGTGATGAAATCAGCGCGTTCAACGCAGACTGTACGCTCGGTTCCATGAGCATGACGAGCTATCTGTTTTCCGAGCGTAACATGTAAACGCGGATCTTACCGAAAGGAGCGTTTTGAACATGAAACAGCGCAGTATTGAAAAGATCGTCCGCGGTCAACACGCGGTGGACGGCGCGGGCGTAAAACTCGTCCGCGTTCTCGGCGCCAAAAACGTTTACGATTTCGATCCATTTCTGATGCTCGATTCTTTCGATTCTACAAACCCGGACGATTACACGGCGGGATTTCCATGGCATCCGCACCGCGGCATCGAGACCGTCACTTACCTTGTCAGCGGGCGAATCGAACACATGGACAGCCTTGGCAACAAAGGCGTCATCGAATCCGGAGAAAGCCAGTGGATGACCGCCGGGAGCGGCGTGATGCATCAGGAAATGCCTGTGGCGAGCGAACGCATGCTTGGCTTCCAGCTCTGGCTGAACCTACCCAAACACGAGAAGATGGCTAACCCCGCTTACCTGAGCATCACGCAGGATATGATACCCGTCGTGATGACGGGCCCTGTCGCCGTGCACGTGTTGTCCGGCAGTTTCGACGGCGTTAACGGCGTACTGCCCGCGCACATCAAGGCGGGCATTCTCGACATCCTGCTGCCGAAAGGGGAGCGCTTTACGATCCCCACCAAGCCGGATGAAACCGTGTTCGCATTTCTCATCGAAGGCAACGCACTGATGCAGTCCACCCTGATCGAAGAAAAATCCGCTGTGCTCTTCGGCGCGGGAAATCATATCCGCATTGAGTCAACGCCCGAGCGGGATCTGCGGATTATTCTGTTTTCCGGAAAAGCGCTGCACGAGCCGGTCGCCTGGGGAGGCCCGATCGTGATGAATACGCGCGAAGAGCTCGACAAAGCCTTCGAAGAACTTCGCAGCGGCACGTTTATCAAAACCACACCTGCCGGATGATACGCGAAAAATTGAAAAGGAGTCACTATGATGAAAAGACTGAAAATCGCCGCTATCGTCGGCTCGCTGCGGAAGAACTCCTATAACCTCCAGCTGGCGCTGAATGCCAAGGAGGCCATTGCAGATCGAGCAGATTTTGAGATCATTGATTATTCGGACGTTCCGCTCATGAATCAGGACATCGAATATCCCGCACCGGAAGCCGTGCGCCGCGTACGCGAGCAGGTAAAATCGGCCGACGGCATATGGTTTTTTACACCTGAATATAACCATTCTTATCCTGGCCTTTTGAAAAACCTCATCGACTGGCTTTCGCGTCCCGTGAGCAGCAGTGAGCGGCAGGTGCTCTCCAAGAAGCCGGCTGCCGTCAGCGGCGCGTCCAACGGACTGGCCGGAACGATCATGGCCCAGGATTTTCTCATCATGCTTTTGAGCATGCTCAACGCGGACGTGATGAACTATCCCCGCCTTCGCGTACCAAACGCTCAGGATCAGGCGGACGAAAACGGCGTGTTGCATCTGACCAACAGCCTGCCGTATCTTGAAAAACAGGCGGATGCGTTTTTAAAATTCATCGACCGCGGATGACAGCTTAACCCCGTATCAGCCGCTCCCCCGCCGCTGCGTTTCGGGAGCGGCTTTTTCATGCAAAAACATACGTGCGCCTTCACATGTGCTTTACAAATAAGCCATTCTTGCATACACTATCAATAACCATTAAAAATCTCAAGAATCGGAACCGAAAAGCCACAATGCAAAAAAAGGAACCTCACATCCGTATCCTGAAAAACGGGCCGTATCTGGTTACGGGCGGCGTGCCGCTGGCCGAAAAAATCATCGTACCCAAAGGCGGCGGATACGTCTACGAAGAGGGCCGCGCGCTGCCGCAGCGCGAGACCTATACGCTTTGCCGCTGCGGCAATACGAAAACGCCGCCGTTCTGCGACGGCACGCACGCAACCTGCGGTTTCGACGGCACGGAGACCGCCTGCAAGAGGGATTATAACGACCGCGCGGCACGTATCGAAGGCTCCGGCCTCGACCTGCTGGACGACGGGAGATGCGCTCTGGCGAGATTCTGCCATCGCGACAGCGGGGACGCCTGGGAACTTGCGGAAGATTCGCTGGACGGTTTTCGCCATGCCGAGGCGGTTACCGCCGCGAACGAGTGCCCCGCGGGCCGACTGACCGCCGTGGAAAAGGGCGGAGCGATTCACGAACCCGTTTACACCCCCGCGATCGAAATCCTTCAAGATCCCGAAGAGGACGTCAGCGCGGGTATCTTCGTCAAAGGCGGCATCCCGATCGAATCATCCGACGGCACGATGTATGAAACGCGCAACCGCGTCGTGCTCTGCCGCTGCGGAAAGTCTTCAAACAAACCTTTCTGCAACGCGGCGCATATATCGGAAGACTTCCGCGATCATTGAGTTCAGAAAGCAGGCAAACTACGAATCCTTTAAATTCGGAACAAAAGGCATACGCTTCAACGCGTGGCAATGTCACATACTGGATCGCGAGAAACAAAAATCCGAACACACCCTGCATCTTTTTTCTGCACGGGCTGACGGCGGATCATACGCTGTTTGAACAACAGGTCCCTTTTTTTGCCGCCCGCTATACTGTGATCTGCTGGGACGCCCCCGGCCATGCGCTATCCCGACCCTATCGTGAGTTTTCCTACGCAAACTGCGTCGAAGACATGCGCAGCATTCTCTCCTGCGAGGGCATTGAACAAGCCGTATTCGCGGGGCAATCGATGGGCGGCTATCTCGTTCAATCGCTTCTTTTACGCTATCCCGAATCGGTGCTCGCGTTCGTCGCCATCGATACCTGCCCGTTTGGAAAACGGTACTATTCCAGATCCGACCTCTTCTGGCTGAAACAGGCGGGATGGATGAGCTATTGGATTCCCTACCGTTATTACGTCAATACGATCGTCAACAACGTCGCCCTGACCGAAAATGGGCGAACGAATATGCGTAAAGCGCTCTCTTATTATGACAGACGCGAATTCTGCCGGTTAACCAAGTCCGGTTTGGACGGCTTTGTTCAGGAAAACCACGATCTTACTATAACATGCCCAGTACTGATCCTCGTCGGCGAACGGGATACGGCGGGCAAGGTGTTCGCCTACTCAAAAGCCTGGCACGAGGCAACGGGTTATCCGATGGAGATGATAAAGGACGCGGCGCACAACTCAAATTACGATAACCCAAATGCGGTCAACGCAGCGATCGGCAGGTTTTTGTCGGCAGCGCTTTCCAGCTGATCCACTACAATTATCAGGAGGCAACCAAATGAAGACGGCACTTCTTGTCATAGACGTACAGCAGGCGCTCATCGACGGGCGCCCCGCGCATGTCGATGAATTTCTGATCAACATTAAGCTCCTCATCGACGCGGCGCATCAGGGCGGCACGGATGTGATCTATGTGCGGCACGAGGGCGGCGCGGGCAACGAGCTTGAAGCGGGTACGCGCGGCTGGCAGCTCGAACGCTCCCTTTCGCCCCGCATGGACGAACGCATTTTCGAAAAACGCTTCGGCAGCGCGTTTCGCAAAACCGGCCTTCACGAATACCTGCAGGAGCGGGACGTTTCGCGTCTCGTCGTCTGCGGCATGCAGACGGAGCATTGCATCGACACGAGCGTCAAAAGCGCGTTTGAGCACGAATACGACGTCTTCATCCCTTCCGGTGCGACGACGACATACGACAATCCCTTTCTTTCCGGTAAAAAGATCATCGCGTTTTATGAGCGCATGATCTGGCACGAGCCGCTCGCCAATGTCGTTACCATGGAGGAAGCGCTTGCGCTCCTGCGGTAATATTCGGCGTTTCGAGGCGCAGCGCGCCTCTTTCTTTTTGTTGACAGCCATAACAGCCAACCAATATAATCGCAATAGCGCTATTCAACAAACACCCGCGGAACTGTTGTCCGCGAGAAGGAGCTTTCTTGAACGATTCATTCCCACGCTTTGACATGCTGAAAAAACCGAAGAGGCAGAGACTCCGCGCGATCGCATGGGCGATCAGCTTCCCGGACGTATGGGCGCATAAGGCGAAGATTACAAAAATCGGGATGGAAGGCGTTAAACCGCCGTATCTGATTCTGTGTAATCACAACGCGTTTCTGGACTTTAAGGTGACAACCGCCGCCATATTTCCGCACCGCGGCAATTACGTCGTCGCGATAGACGGTTACACCACGCCGACGAAGACCGGTTTTTCCAGCCGCGAATGGCTCATGCGTACCGTCGGATGCATCTGCAAGCGCAAGTTTACCAACGACGCCATCCTTGTGCGTCATCTTAACCGTGTGGCGAAAAACGGCGATATCGCCGTGCTTTATCCCGAAGCGCGCTATTCTCTCTGCGGAACCAACGCCGTTTTGCCGGAGTCGCTCGGCAAGCTCTGCAAGCTGCTGAAAGTTCCCGTGGTCTCTCTGATCATGCACGGGCATCACGTAAATTCCCCGTATTGGAATCTGCACGAGCGCGGTGTCAAACCGACAGAAGCGGTCATGACGCGGCTTTTCTCCGCCGAAGCGCTGGCCAAAGCGTCTACGGAGGAAGTCAACGCCGCGATTAACGCCGCGTTTACCTACGACGATTACGCCTGGCAGCGCGAGCGCGGGATACGCGTTACGTATGAAAAACGCGCGGAGGGGCTTCACAAAGTACTTTATCAGTGCCCAAGCTGCAAGGCCGAATATCGCATGGGTACGGAAGGAATGCAGCTTTTCTGCTCCGCCTGCGGCAAACGTTGGGATCTGGACGAGTTGAACTGCCTGCATGCGTTGAGCGGCGAAACCGAGTTTTCATATATCCCGGACTGGTACGAATGGCAGCGCGAAAACGTCCGCCGTGAAGTAGAGGCGGGAACGTATCAGATCACCTGCCCGGCGCGCGTGAAATCCCTGCCGAACGCGGACGGGTATATCGACCTGGGCGAAGGAACATTGTCGCATGGGATGGACGGTTTTACCGTCCGCGTATCGGGCGAATACGGCGCATTCGAGATGCTCCGTCCCGTACCGTCGCTTTATTCGTGCCATATCGAGTACAATTATCTGGGCAAATATGGCGACTGCGTCGATTTGAATACGCTGGAAGATACCTGGTATTGTTATCCGCACGATTGCGAATTTTCGGTCACGAAGATGGCGTTGGCGACGGAGGAATTGTACCGGCACCACATGAGAAGAAAATCTAAACAATAAATTGTCTTTGAGCAAACTCAAACAAAAGCCACGCTGTTTTGCGTGGCTTTTTCATTTATCTTGACTGCTAGATCAGAAAAGTTATTTTTCGATAGCAAGTTTTGCTCCTGAATATTTTAGCGAGATTTTAACAGTTTCACCAGACGGGAGCCTGCTAAAATAAAAGACAATCTGCTAAGATGGAAGGAACGAAAAGAAGGTCCAGAAATCGGAGGCAGAAAATGGGAGAGATCAGGAAAAAATACGACGAAGATTTCAAGAAGAATGCGGTCAAGTTATCGTATGCAAGTCCAAAGACAGTGAAGGAGCTATCAGAAGATTTAGGAATTCATGAGAATCTGCTGTACAACTGGCGGCGGAAATACACGTCGGAAGGTGACAAGACGAAGTACGCGACACTCGAGGAAGAGAACCGAGTATTGCGAAGGGAACTGGCGGAGACCAGACTGGAGCGTGACATGCTAAAAAAAGCAGCGGCCTACTTCGCGAGTCACCAAAAGTGAAGTATCGATTTATACAGGGTCATCCCGAACACCCTGTTGCGAAGTGGGCCGGGATATTGCTGGTAGGCCGAACGAGCTATTATGCCTAGCTCCGAAACCGGGAGGTTGCTGAAAAACGACAAGAGCATTTGAAGGAACGGATCAATGAAGCATTCGTAGAAAGCAGAGGCACTTACGGACCGGACAGAATCATTGCTGAACTTCGAAAAACAGGTGAACGGCTCGGGCGGGTGAAATGCAAAGTTCTGATGGAAGAGATGACCCTGAGTTCATGCCATAACAGGCATAAAACCAAGAGCCTGACAAACAGTAAAAAAGCGCGAGGCGAGGGATATCCAAATATCCTCAGGGAGCAGGAGTTCCCGATCGTGGCACGAATGGGGCTGACAAGCGATATAACCTACCTGAAGACAGGCGAGGGATTCATGTATCACTGTGTCATCCGGGATATCGTAACAGGCGACGTGCTGGGAGATCACTTGGCGGATCGGATGACGAAGGAACTCGTGCTCAACGCAATCATGGCAATGCTGGCACGGCACAAACTAGCCAAGGGGTGTATCTTTCACAGCGACAGAGGCAGTCAATACACGTCAAAAGCTGTGATAGGGTTGCTGCAACAGTATGGGCTGCGTCAGAGCTTCTCACGAGTCGGGATGCCGGGAGACAATGCATGGTCGGAAAGCTTCTTCGCGACCATGAAAAAAGAGCTCATACACTTGACGCACTACGAAACGAAAGAAGCCGTACGAGCAGCGGTTTTTGAGTATATCTATTGCTTCTACAATGTGACGAGAATCCAGAAACGGCTCGGCTACATGTCGCCGAGAGAATATCTCAGATCATTGCGTTCAGACCGGCTGGCAAAGGTAGCTTAGCAAATTGTCTATAAAATAGTTGAAGTCCCTTCCCGGTTTGAATTCATGAACTGTTCTGTCACTGTTGTTCCTCCATTAATTCATCGATAATCACCCTGATCTTTTCCTGTTCCTCCGGCGTCATTTCATGACGCAGCCTTCGTGAAAAGTTTCCGTCCGTTATTCCTAGGCAGCCAGCTAACATACTTAGCACCGATAGTATTTCTCCAATTAACTGCCTTCAATACTGTGACAAGCATTGTATATTTTTCGCTTATGGTGGAATTATATTCCATAGACTACGCAGCGGATAGGCGTATAGGAATACAGGAGTCACGTCAACCATGCTGTAGCAGACGCATAGATCAATTGCAGCAAAGAATATCGGCGATACGTTCGCACGCATGACCATCGCCATACGGATTACTGGCATGCGCCATGTCCTGATATGCGGATTGGTCTGTCAGGAGCCGGTTGAATTCCTCGTATACGATTTCCTCGTTTGTTCCAATGAGCTTCAGCACGCATGCCGCGACGCCTTCGGGGCGTTCCGTCGTATCGCGCACCACCAAAACAGGCTTGCCTAAACTGGGTGCTTCCTCCTGAATCCCGCCGCTGTCCGTAAGAATCAGGTAGCTATGCGACAGAAAATTATGAAAGTCCAATACATCTATCGGCTCGATAATATGAAACCTGTCTGCATCACCCAGGATTTCATCGGCGATTTTTCGCACCGAGGGATTCATATGAATCGGATAGATAACTTTGAGATCTTTATGCTCGTCGACAACGCGCTTGACGGCGTGAAAGATGTTCCGCATCGGTTCCCCGATATTTTCCCGCCGATGAACGGTCAGGATAATCAACCTGCTGCCTTTCGCCCATTCCAGTTCGGGGTGCGTATAGCTCTCGCGGACTGTAGTTTTCAGCGCGTCGATCCCGGTGTTTCCGGTCACGAATATTTTTTCCGGGGCTTTCCCCTCGCGGATCAGATTGTCACGCGACATATTTGTCGGAGCAAAATTGTATTTTGCGATAACACTAACTGCTTGACGGTTGAATTCCTCGGGATATGGCGAATAAATATCGTATGTGCGTAGACCCGCCTCCACGTGCCCGACGTCAATCTTTAGATAAAAGCACGCCAGAGCAGTTACGAACGCGGTCGACGTGTCCCCCTGTACCAGCACGATATCGGGGGCTTCCTTTTCAAGGACCGTTTTGATACCGCTTAAAATATTGACCGTAACGTCGAACAAGGTCTGGCCTTTTTTCATGATCGACAAATCATAATCGGGCGATACCTGAAACACGTTCAGCACCTGGTCCAGCATTTCGCGATGCTGTCCGGATACGCAGACCACCGTATCTACTTCGCTGCGCCGTTTCAGTTCATTGACCAGCGGACACATTTTAATCGCTTCCGGACGCGTTCCGAAAACCAGCATAACCTTCTTCACTATCGTTGCTCCCCTGATGAATTTCTGCAAAACCGCAGATCATATCGTGCGTACGAAACCATACGCCTAACGCCGGATGGAACGAGGAAGCCCGCACAAACCCGCCCGCTCCCTGCGGCGCCCGGTCACCATTTCGGCAGTTCGTCGAGCGTCAGTATCGTTTTGTCGTCATATACGTCGGTAAAATGCCGCAGTTCGTTATATCGGTCTGATATTTCCCCGTTCTTCGGATTCACCACAAACAAATCGCTCCAGGTGACGAAAAAAAGCCAACGCGCGTTGTCCCGTACCAGCAGGCTGGGGTCGGGTATTGTTCCGTTCTCCGCTAGTCCGATCATCTTCTGCGAGTCGGTATAGCTGAGCGCTTTGTAAAAAAGGTTATAGAGGCTTTCATAATCATAAGGGCCGACGTAATTATCCTCTGCGATGATATCCACGTAATCGTCTCCGGGGTACCAATCCGCCGCCTGCCCATTATACACCCAAATCAGGTTGTTCAGATGGTGTACATTCGTCAGACGGTCGTACATCAGTCTCCACAAGCTGATATAGTTGCTCGCGCCGTAATTCCCCCACCAGAACCAGCCGCCGCTCGCTTCATGCAGCGGACGCCACAGCACGGGAATATCCTCGTCCGCCAATCGCTTGAGCTGGACGGCTATGGCGTCGATATCCCGCAGTAGCAGCCGGTATCCTTCCGGGTCGCTCCCGTTCAACGCCGCGTACAGATCGAACGTCGTCGCTTCGGTATTGTATCCGTTCCACCACGGCTGGGCGGAGGAAGCGATCAAATCCTTCGGCGCGTTCCAGTGCCAGATCAGCGTGATGATCCCACCGGCATGAGCCCATTCCAGCGCATAGTCCGTTGCATTCGTCTGCGCGCCGTATGCGACCCGGCTTGGCGAGTAATCCATCAGGTCAATGCCCAGAATGGCCGGATATTTTCCCGTCAATTGATAAAGCGCTGTTACTTCGGGCGAATGGATCCCTTTGTCGGACGCATATTGCCCGGAAAGCGTATAGGAACCGTAAATCGCCTGTAAATACGTAAACAGCCGCACGGTGCGCTCGGAAGCGTTCGGATTGCTCAGCGTATAATCGACGCGATAAAGGCCGTCGTACAACCCCGCGCAGGCGCGAACGGTCATGCTGTCGATATAGACGAATCCCTGTCTCCTTTCGACAACGACGACATTATCCCCTTCTTGCAGTTGAGCCAGGACAGTGCTGATTTCATATGTATTGCCCGGCGTTTTCAATATACCGTTCAAGATTCGTCCGTTAATGGTAAGCGTGTTTGCACTCTCCCCGTAGATGCCGGATGTCAGAAAATCGAGCTCGTAATACCCCGTTTTCGGCAGCGTCAGCAGAAAAGTCAACTTGCTTTCGGCGGAAGTCCACAATCCGGCCGCCTGCCCGCCTGACGGGGTTTCATAAACGTCCAGCGCGGTCCGTTCCGCATCTTCCGCTTCATAGAGCCGCTCCCAATTGAACGCTGGCGTTACCTGAGGTGACGCGAGGGAATCCGCTTCTGTAAACGCAGATTCGCCATAGACCGGCACATCGCTTTGCCCCAGGCTTTGCGGCGCGAGCGCTCCGTCAGCAGGTGCATTTGCGCTGAAGGGTTCTCCCACAGGGATGCAGGCTATAAGCAGGCAAAAAGCGCCTAGCACAGCTATCGATATGATTCGAACTCTTTGTCTCAGCATGCTATTTTTCAGGACTTGGCACAGCCGTGGTTATACGTCATACTGCATGGAATCCTTCGCGGACTGGAGCAGTTCCATCACATTTTGGGGACCATCGTCGTCAAATGCCATACCGATGCGCATATCCAGAATCAGCCGCCGAGTATTCAGAATGTTGCTCGTATTGATCTGCGCGATCGCTTCCTTCAAACGGTCGTGAATCACGTTCAGCCCTTCTTTTTTGGTCAGCATCAGCATCGCGAACATGATCTCTTTATCGTCGAGCTGATAGAGTTCGTCCTCGGCCCGCGTAGCGTTCCGGATGACGTTGATGACCTCCTTCACGACCTGATGCATACCTTCCTTGCGGCTCAGACGCTCAATTTCTTTTTGATACTTGAACTGGATAACGAGTATGCCGAAACCGATGTCGTAGCGCTCCGCGATGCTTTTGTAGATGCCGGCGTCATTTTCAAATGCGCGCAGATTCTTCAGTTTCGTATCTTCGTTGAGCGTGGAGATGCTCACAAGCTTTTTGTCCAGATCCGTCACCATTCGTTGAAGCTGCGCCGTAGACATCGTAAACAACGCAAACGTCGTTGTCAGCGAGGGTGACATCACGATCCAGAAGTACACATAGGAACGAACCACGATGCCTTTCGTCACGCTCAGCACGATCACATAGGTGATGTAGGCTAGGATGAGCGTCGTATTGATGATTAGCCCCACCGTAAGGTTCGTAAAATACGTGACGAGCACGATGATAAAAACGACGGCGGCGATCAGAAAATTGTCCATCAGATACTCTTTCTGATAGATCAGAAAGACAAAATAGACAAAGATCAATACAACCAGCAGTATAAAACTCAGATCCGTTTGCAGGTTTTTCCGTGTTCTTTTCATTTCTGTTTCCTCCCATATCTGAGCACAATAAATACTGAAGCCGCCGCAAGGATGACGAGGACGGCAGCGCCGACATAGATCAGGTTCAAAACGTCCGTGCGTTCCGCGAGCACCTTTGCCGAGTCCTCCTGCTGTGCGTTGTCTTCCTTGAACCGGTACTGGAACAGCTCGTCGCTATCCGCGACAAAGCCGTCGCCGTAGAGCTTCCATAGCATTGCGGTATCACCGAAGTAGTTGAGCGCGTTGCCCAGGTCGCTCTCGTTGGTGCTGGCGATGACCAGTATCGCGTTGCGCACGCTGGAATACGGCGATTCGATTAACTGTGCGGTCGCAAGCGAAGTCGCGTACGTCTGGTCGATCAGCAGCTTTTCGTTTGAGCGGATGCCGGATCCGTCGTCGTTGAACTGGAAGAACATCCTGTCGTTAAGCGCTTTGATCAACGGGTTATTGGCAGGCGTTCCGACCGTAATTACGTTTTTATCCTCCAGATCGCCTGGTTTCGAGGCGCGCACGACGCTTAGATCACCTGTGTTGTATTTCAGGAACTGCCCTATTGTGAGCATGAAATCACCCATGAGATTCAGATCGATATCGTTATTGCTGTCCGGTACGATCACCACGACGTCGTTGAATTCGCCGGACGAAACGAACGGATATGGATAGTTGTCGAACAGATAATATGGCACTTCTATGGAGTTGAGTTTGAGGGTGGATTCGCTGGAGATATATGCCCATGGCGTTTCCTCCTGCCGCAGTGTGCACCAGAGATCCGCGATTTCAAGATCGAATGCCACCGTGAGTGTAAAGCTGCCCGTCACTTCGATATCTGTCGGGATATTGAGTACCAGCACATCGTCTCTGGCGTTGGCCTGCGATAGTTTCTGGCTTCCTATCGGCAAGCCGTTGACGTAAACCGTGACCAGGGAACGCTGGAAATCAAGGTTTTCTGAATAGCGGAAATGCAGCTCTAGTTCGCTGCCGTATGCGAGCTGGCGGTTGTTTTCAAAGTCTATCAAATAGTCGGCCTTTTGGCGGAACGGGCCGTCCAGGTAGGTGCCTGTGGTCGTGATCGACGTATATTGCAGGATTCCTTCTTTGCGCACCAGCACGTCTTCATTTCCCGATAACACTTTGAGTGTTTTCTTCAACTGATACATCACGCTTCCGTTTCCGAGTTCCGCGGCTGCTTTGTCCAGCCCCGCGCCGTCTCTGGCGGTAACGACCAGCACGTTTGTTTTACCGGGAATCAGCAGAAGCATCGCGCCGGATGCGTCGATATCCCCGGCTACGTCTACGGCCGATTTCATATCGGCGGGGAGGTTGTCCGGTTTTGCGATGTAAATGACATATTTTTTATCCTTCAGATACATCATGCTGTCCGCCGCGAGCAGGTCGATGTTCTGATAGTCCCTTGTCGCCTTGCTGGAAACGCCCGCCAGCGTTGTGAATGCGGCGTCGAGCTCGTCGTTGTCGAAGCTCGTAGCGACCGCGATCGCGCTCTGGTTGTTTTCCAGCGCGTCAATGGACGTAAAGCAGTCGTAGAATTGGTCGATCGTCTCGCAGATCGCCGCCGGTGTATAAGATACCTCAATGGACGATTCGCTGAAAATATTCATCCAGTTCGCGCTCGTTACGTCGTCCACGCACGGCAGGCCGTTATAGGTCCGAATGTATCCTTCGATCCGGATGACGTTATACCCTTCGATCAAATGCTCCACCGGTATCTTGAGGGTCAGTGTGCGCCTTAGGCCGTCCGTCACCGGGACGTCTTCCGAATAGAAGCGCACGCCGTTGATGGAAACCGTTATGGACGAGAGATACTCGGATACGAGCTGCGTGGTGGAAAAGCTCATCGTGAAGCGCGCATCCTGTATATCCCATTCGTCAATACTGAACCCTTTTGTCACTTCAGAAAACAAGCCTACCAGATAGTAATCCGAACCAAACAGCGTTGTCGAAACAAAACCATCTTCACTGACCTGCAGTTGCGTGCTTTGCGTCGACGTCGGCGTCGGCGTTGGAGTCGGCGTCGGCTCGGGAGTCGCCTCCTCCAACGCGACAGCTGGATTGCGCATCGGATACTCTTTCAAAGATTCGTTTTCAGCGCGCGCTGTGAAAGCCGGCATTACGGTCAATGCCACCAGCACGGCAAGAGAAATCAGGATCATCCTTTTCATGCAGCATCATACTCCTTTATTCCGCTCGCGTATATTGTACCCCATGTCATGTTCATATGCGAATCATACATCCTTTTTACCCTTCCGTTCCTCTCTTCATCCCGTCACCGCATGTTATACCCGCGCCTAGAAACGTTCTGTTTTATACCAGCGGAATCCACGCCGGAAAATCACGTCGATCAGATACTGAACAAGCCCGTATGCCGCGACCACCATCCAAAGTTTGGAATATGTAAAATACATCAGTATGGTGATAAACAGGTTGGAAATCCGCATTTCACCCTTTTCCGTCGTCAATGTGATAAACACGGTGATGACAAACAGGCAGATCGCCATAAACCACAGCAGGCCGCTCAGATTTGCCAGCGTCAATGGTATCAGCCCCAGCGCGTTGAGCAGAAACAGCGAGTCGGAAATAATCAGCGCGCTTAAGAGTACGAAGTATACGGACATAAAATACATTACGTCAAACTTTACGCGAAACTGCCTGAGCTGAAACAGCTTGGGGAAATTCTTTATGAGTACGTAGAGGTTGCCTTTAACCCAGCGCACGCGCTGGCGAAACCATACTTTTAGCGTTTGCGGCTCCTGCTCCCAGGTGACGGAATGCGGCACGAGTTTGATCTTGTATCCCATACCGTAAATCCGGAAACTCAATTCCGTATCCTCCGCCATGGCTTTCACGTCCCATCCGCCGATTTCGTCGAGTATCGTTCTGCGGATCGCGAAATTTGTGCCGGGTATTGTACAGAGATTCAGCAGCTGCCAGCGGCCCGCCTGCGCCATCCACTGAAACGAGAGCGTTTCGATGTTGATAAACCGTGTCAGCAGATTGACGTCGCGGTTGCGCGTACGGAATTTGCCGATGACCGCGCCGAGGGACTCGTCGTTTTCGATCTCTTCTATCAGGCTGACGAGCGCATTCGCCTCCGGCGTATTATCCGCGTCATATACGACGATGTACTCGCCCTTGCTCTGCTGAAACCCGATATTAAGGGCGTTCGATTTGCCTTTTCCGCCGTTGTTCTTGTCGGTGTTGATGATGGAAAGCGTGCGGCTTGCAAATCTTTTTTGAATGTCTTCCAGCAACTCTCGGCTGTTGTCCGAAGAGTTGTCGTTGACGACGATGATCTCATAGTTTTCTTGCGGATAGTTCAGGCGTAGCAGCGACTCCACGGTCTGTACGATGACGCGCGCTTCGTTATGCGCCGGGACCAACACGCTGACGAAAGGATACCGATTCAGCGGCTTGGTTTGTTCGCGCGTCGATTTGATATAGTAAATATACCCTGCCACAACCAACACCTGGTTGACCATGAGCAAAGTCCAGATACAAATCAACGCGATTAATCCCAATAAATCAAAGTTCGGCATCTTTTGACAGCTCTTCCGTTTCTGCGTCCGTCGGCTTCTTTTTCGTTATTTCGCCGGGTAACGTTTCCGTTCTTCCAGTTCCTTCAAACCGTCCAACCCGATGAGTCTCTCCCGGGATATTACCTCCACCTTCAGGAACGGGGATTCTCCCTGATAAACTTTCTGCGGTATAGCCGGTATCCGATCACAATCAGCGTCAGCACGATGAGCGAACTGAAGATGACGATTACAAACAATATCCGGTTTCCCCTGTCCACGAGGAATGCATACCTGCGCTCAGCCACTTCGCGATATTGAAATTCCGGATCCACGGTTTCCGGATTATCGAGGTACTGAACGTCTGTGAAATACCGCCGATAATCGCCGATCTGCAGCCACTTGCTGTTGACGGCGGCGATCGTCTTGTCCAGGTCCTCTTCACTCCGGTAGATGTCGAGGCAAACCACCGTGTCGACCGGGAAGGTTATGAACAATTCGTTCTGCGGCAGCATGCCGGAAAGCGCGTCGAGCGAAATGGCGTATGGCGTAACAGGCTCGTTATAGATCGCAATACCATTGTCGATAAACGTCTGATATGCCTGCTCCATACGAACTTCCAGCGGGTCGCCCACCAGCTCGTTTCCTGTTTCAATGGGGGCGTGCAGCAGAATGGATCCGCCGACGGACTGAATGTATCTTAGGACGTTGATATACCGTTTGAACGAGGGGTACTCCGTATTATAGTATACCGGCATCACGCATACGATAAACGGCATGCCGTTTTCATAGAGCTTTTTTGCGGTCATTTTCAGCATATTCAAGTCGTCGAACGGATATACCTCGTCGAGCATGATATACGTCTTACCGCCGTCCAGTAGCCCGAAATAGCGGTTCAGCAACTGTGCTACGGCAAAAGCCGAAAGGTCGTCCGCGCACAGATACGGCGCATACAGGATCGAATCCGACTCCACGCACAGCGGGCATGTCAGCCCGTTCAGCGCAATGCTACCGATAGGCTGGCCGCTGTAATTCGTGATATAGGTCGTTCCCTGATCGAGCGTCACCGTTTCCTTGTTTGTATACACGCTGAGTTCCGCATACGTCGCGCTGGTGGTTTTTTGCACGCTTATACCCGGCAGGGATATAAAAGCGGCGCCCACGCAGACCACTTGTTTACCCATGTCCAGCGCATCCAGCAGCGGCGTATTGTCCTGCAGTACGACATAGTCGTAATCCTTCAGCACTTCCTGCTCGTACTCCACCACATCCAGTGCGTGCACCTGTTTGCTGCAGGCGACGATCAGATCGGAGAGGATGTTCATCTCTTCTTTATTACGATAAACCAGCAAAACCTGGTCCGAATCCGCCCGTGCGGACCGAACCGGGGCAACCGCCAGCAGAGCTGCGGCGATCATGATGAAGATGACGGCTTTTTTGATCATAAGCACCTTATACAGGATTCCTTTTATCCGCTTATACGGCGGCGAATCCGATACCCCTTCGTATACGTCCTATGCCCGATAGGCCAACAGGGCCATGAGGTTGTCGAACGCGTATAAATCCAGCGTCCGCGCGTCGGCAAACGCGCCGTATACTTCGCTGCCCTCGGTTAACACCTGAAACCTCCCCATCCGTTCCAAACTTGCCCGGTAGAGTTCCTCGTCCCCCAGTGATTTCCCGATGATCGCGCAAATGGCGTAGATCGCGGTCGACTCGGTATTTGAGACGGTTTCACCATCGGCGCGGTAAACGCCGTACAATGTTCCTCCGGCGACATGCCGCCTGATGAAATCAACACTCGCTTTTGGACACTCCCCGACTCGGGACAAACTGAGGATCGTCAGCAGCGACTGTACGGTTACGATATCCTCCTTGGAATATGCCGCGTCCGCATAGCTGTACGAGCGTGCATACATGGGGAACCGGTCCCCAAGGTATCCGCCTTTTACTACGGCGAGCATCCTGTCGTACACGGGCGACCATCTTTCATCTCGCATGGCCAGTAGACCGATCGTATCCAGATCAGCGTAGCACAATGTGATTACATCGTTTGTCATGCCGAACCGCTCATCGTAAAAATCGTACGCCCGGGTTCCCTTTACATTCGTTTGATAGAGGCGATCCGCATAGGCAAGCGCGTTTTTTTCATATTCGCCCCCGAATGCTTCGTATGCCAGCAGCAGCGCGCGTATGATCCGCAGGTCGTCCAGAAACGCGTTCACATGATAAGCGCCGTCCTCCGGCGAATATCGGTATGACAAGATCTCACCCGTATCCAGCCGTTCTTTTACGAATGCACACGAACGGTCGAACAGCGACTGATCCCCGGCTTTTAAAGCGTAGAGCATCATAAGCCCCATGGATTCCGAAAGCACCTCGGCACCCGTTGCAAGCTCCGCGTTTGGCGCTTTGTCCAGATAATTTGTCCGGATGCCGCCGTCGGCAGTTGCCAAGCGCTGAGACACAAACTCGAAGCAGAGCGCCTCGCCTTGGGAAACGCCGGCAGTTTGCCGTCCTGCTTCCTCGGAAGCGGTCGTGGATGGACCAGCGTTTATTTCGGGCGAGCAAGAACCCATAACAACCAGCAGCCCCACCCAGATCAGCAGTGTAATTTTCTTCATCATTCTTCCGTGTCACGTGTTCTTGTAAATCGGTTGCTCACCATTCAACTCTTCCGAGAGCGGTTGTGCAACATTTTTCAAACGCCAGCGTTGATATTTTTCGTCGAAGAAACGTATGATATTAGCAAACATAATGACATTTACCATATCAAACACCGCGTTGTACAGGAATATGTGTTTCGCAAGATCCGCGTCGCCTGCGCCGAGGATGGATACCACTATCTGTGAAAGACCGATCATGATCAATCCGAATACGGTAAGGAGCTTGCGACGTTTTTTATAAAGCATCGCTAACACCAGCGCGGACCAGATGATGATGAACCCAAGCGTTTTTGGCGTATAGGCAAGCTTGATCTTGCTGTGGAACGTAAACGTATCCGCGAGCGTATTGGCGGGATAGCCGGTGGAATATTCGTAGTTGCCCATGCTCGGCCGGTTTCGGTAAGCACTCTTTGCGGCAAGCTTGAGCATATCGGCGAACAGGTTCGGATTTTCCGCATAATATTTCAAGATGGAAAAAACGCTGTATTGGCTGTAGAAATCATCTACCAGCAACTGATTCTCCGGATCGATTTCAGGGTACTTGTCAAAATAGATCGTACTGTCCAGAAGTTCATACTGCTGCTCAATATCAAAGGATTCCAACGCTTGAGCCGGATTTTCGGAAACCATCAGTACCCCGCGTGTCATGGAATGGTACATGTTGATATTAGTAAAACTCGCGGAGATTAAAAGATATGTTGCCGCGCCCAGCGTGATCAAGCCCGTGGAAAACACAAATATCATCGAACGGAACAGTTTGCTGCGCTCCTTTTTGTAGAACAGCAGAATCATAAGGCCCAGCAGCACGCCGATCGGAGCGAATTGCTGCTTGGCAAACGTCAGAACCATGCCGTTGAGCAGAAACGATACGAGCAACACTGCCGGATTATATCGACCGTCGATATAAAGCAGCAGACAGGTCGTGCAAGCCAGCAAACTGACAAACGCCAGCGGTTCCGCGTAAAACGAGCTGAAATACGCGGTGTACCCGGTGTCCAGAAACACGAATACGGCGGCAGCGCCGATCAGGAGCGCGCCGACAAGCGTCAGCCGGTTGGTCATGTAATCCATGAGGAAATAGAGCACGACCATGAAATAGACTGTTATCACCGCCGCGAGATAGCGCAGATCGAAAACCGCATCGTTTCCGGTAAAGAGCTTGTCGAGCCAGATGGCCGGCTGGATCAGCAAAAACTGCGATGAGTAAACCGTCGTTCCGTACTCGTTGAAATACTGCATGATGCCGTATTCCCTGATGTAATACCCGTTATAAAGCAGGTCGCTGTTCTCGGGAAGGTCATACAGCCCCTGCGCATAGGTGACGCGCTGGAAGTCGCCGTTGTCCTCCATGCCGATATAGGGCGACAGGAACAGCACCGCCGTTATGATGATGACTGCCGTCAATACCGTCAGCGTCGGAACGATTCTATACCATTTTCGCGTTTGGCTAACCGTCACGTTTTCACTTCCTTATTTCTGCGCGGTCACGTTCGCGACGCAGCGGTACACCTCCAGCAGATTTCCGCCGCTTTGACCCTCCACAAGTCCCACACGGACGGTGTTCTCGTCGATTTCTTCCAGCACCTGGGTCATTGATTCATATTTGACGTTGTACAGCCAGTCGCCAACCTTGAGCCCGTGCGCCGTTGCTTTCAGGACGGTGCCGGTCGTACCGTCCTCGGCCAGCAGGCTGTCCTCCTGTTTTTTCAGAAGCGCCACTTCGTCTCCCGGCGCCTGTCCGGGAATGTCGCCGTCCGTATATTCCAGTATATACGCGTTGATTTCCCTTACGTGCCGGAACGTGTTTTCCCTCGTCAGGTTAACGACGGCGTCGCCGGTATTCAGCAGGTGATACGCTTTTTTCAACTGTCGGACGTTTGTCGTCAGTTCGTCGTCGCTGATCGGCGTGTTCAAGTCCTTTGTCGTATTAAACGGCAGGACGGGCAGTCCGTTCTGGCCGAACAAATCGGCTTTTGGATAATTGCTCCATGCGTAACGCACGGCGCTCGGAACGATAATATCGTCGTTCCAGACCAGGAGAGTGTCGCCCTCTACACGGGCTTCCGCGTCCAGCCAGGTGCCGTCCGCGGTCATCACTTCAAAGTCTCGCTCGCCGTTTACCGTTTCACCCAGTCGCAGCGACGCAGTATCGAAGCGGATTCGGAATACGCTCCCCTCCAGCGTACAACTCTTCATGACAGGGCTCTCCATGTCAAGATCCTGTCCGTAAATGATGTCCATGGCCAGATAAGCCAGCCTTATTCCGATCGGCTGCTTCGTCTGGGGATGGATTTCCTGCGCGTCGTTGTCTTTAAGATCGATGGAAGTTACGAGTCCAACGTTTGGCGTCGTGTTTGCAACGCGCATCTGTACCTCGCGGATATACGGCCAGCTGTCGTTTTCCTGACCGTAGTTGTCGCCGTAGCCGGAGATCTGGACCAGCAGCACGGGTAGGGTATCGTCGCAAAACGCCTGCCTGACGCCCCTGATATAATCCCTTAGAAGCGGTTCATACACATACCGCAGATGCGTGCTGTTTTCCCCCTGATAAAACAGGAGAACGCCTGCGCTGAAAGGCGTTACGCCTTCCATATACCCGTTCCAGAAAGCGGATTGAATAAACTCGTCGTCCTGCTGCACATAGCCGTTTTCCTCGTTGATGAAATTCGGCATAAACATTTCGATGCTTGTCCCGCCGTATGTCAGCTGGATGATGCCGAACTTCACGTTCTTCAGATCCGGGTTCAGTGCCTTGAGCTGATCGATGTAATAGATACCGATCGCGCTCGTGTCACGGATGATGTAAGAACTGTAAGGAAACTTCGTGGTCTCCCAGCTTTTTAAGAGCGTATCGTTCGGCTCGACCGCGGCTATGCTGTCGGGTCGGAATACCCGGATTTTATCGCCGCTGCCGTATTTTTCGAGCATTTCCGCAGCGTTGAGCGTTTCCGCGACCGACATTTCCGCATTCGACTGCCCCGCAACCACGACGACTTCTCCGATATATACGCCTATGAATTTGTATATGTAC
Source organism: Christensenellaceae bacterium (assembly GCA_963675855.1). GTDB lineage: Bacteria > Bacillota > Clostridia > Christensenellales > CAG-138 > UBA7703. The sequence continues at coordinate 1,628,772 of OY776633.1, read as the reverse complement.
CCCGAGTCGCTGATCCTGAGCAGATACGGCCCGCCGTACGGCTGAGCGGGGAATTCCACGCTCCATTTTCCGTCGATCACTTTCGCGCTGCTTTGCAGCTCTCCGAGACTCACCGTTACGGTATCCCCGCTCATGCCTTTTCCCGTGATAACGATCGGTTTGCTTTGCTGCAGTACTGCATAGTCCGAGAAAATGGACGGTATGGTCAGTACGGAATTGCATGTACGAAGCCGCGCGTCAACCGCGAGCGAAAAGATACGCAGAAGCTCATCTCGCGAAACGGTGCCGTTCCCATTGAATCGGTTATCATCGTCCAGCAGCAGGTAGCCGTTTTGCACAGCGAAGTAAACCGCATTTCGATACGCATAATCCAGCCAATCGGCATACAGCGATTTATACATCGTTGAGCCGGATTCGCCAGGAAGCATCTTTTGCACGATAGCGGCGGCTTCATACCTGGATATGGGGCGGCTTAAATCAACGTTCTTTTCGGCAATGATACGCCGGAAAATGCTTGAATATGCGGATGCGACAAAGGAATCTATCGTCTGTCCGCCGATCATATGCTGTTCGTTTAAATAGAGCGCGGTGGCAAGAAACTCCTTCATGCTTACAACCGCGTCAAAATCGACACGTCGCTGTTCGGGCATGATTACGCCGTGATTGATTAAGTAATGCAGTTGATTTGCATATTCGTAATCTTCGCTCATGATTACCGGCGTGCTGGCTGAACGCTTCAGTTGTGCGTTCAGCGCTTCAAAGCTCTCTAAGTCATACAGCAAAACATTGTCGAATCGCAAGCGGGAAGCAAACCCCCAACTGACGTCGATATGTCCAGAAATCCCGAACGCAGGCCCTGTGGCACTCTGCAGGATCTTATACTCGGAGGTGTCCGTATACTCCAGAAGCGGCGTCGTGCCGTCCGTCTGCCGGTCCGCCCCGTCGATGTAAAACGCGATGTGTACGTTCCCGTCGTCCGTATTCTCAATCAGCAGGCGCGCTGTGTAATCTTCGTTTTCCTTCAACAGGAAAAACGCCTCGGCCAGCGGAGTGGTGCCGCTCGGCGCATTGGTGTTGGTGATGGACCATTTGCAGCGAATCAGATTGGATTGAAACTCGCCGAGCGTTTGGACGATATAGTAATTCACGGCATAATATTTTGTAAAACCGGTGTCCACCGTCCGGGGGATCACGCGGAAAATAACGCGGCTCTCGTTTCCCTCGTTCGATACCCTCTGCACGTTGACAGTAAAAGTCATGCCGTAGCTCTCGTTGCCCTGCATCCATTTCTTTAGCAGCGCATACTGCTGATTGACGGCAAGCTCCTGGTCTTTACCCGACATTTCAAGATAGCCGTCTTCCGTAATGGCGTTTTGCGCTCCGCGCGCGTTGCCGCCGTACCAGCACGTGTTTCCTCGCTCGTCGGTAATACTGCTCCCTTCCAGCGTGCTGTTGTTAAAATTATCGCTGAAAAACGGCTGTATCTCCGGCCAGGAGATCTGGTAAGCGGCGGTTGCGGTTTCCGTACGCCCGCTCACCGGCGATGTGATCACTCCGTTTTCGATCAGGTGCAAATGTAAAGTTTCGCCGTCGGTCCCAATATTTACAAACATCGCATTATAGCAGATGTCGAACGCTTCGTTAACAAAGAGCGTTTTATCGTTATTTTGATAGTCGCTCAGAAGAACGCCTGTTTCTTTTGCGACCTGATAAGCGTCTTCCAGGTCGACCCTCGCCGCGTCTCCGCCGACATAGCAGATCGCGCGCAGTAAAAATGCGATAAACGAGTCTTCATCGCACAGCTCGTTTTCCATGAAATGGTTGTTCGTGACGCCTTCGATGATATTGTTATGATACAAGAATCCGATCAATTGTTCGGAACCATCGGACAAATCCACATAAGGATGCGAAAAGGATGTGGCCTCCGCTTCCCTGCTCAGCCCTGTGATGTCCGCGATCAGCTGTGCGGCGACGATACGAGTCAGATATTGGTCCGTTTGATACTCGCCTTTTTCAATTAAGCCGTTTGCAATAAAATACTGCACCGATACATTCGACTCGGCTTGATCGGTTAAAACGTCGTCCGCCTTTTCATCAATAATGGCTGTGTCAGCGGGTCGCTCTGAGACAGACGGCAGGGAATCACTCGCACATGAAGACATTAAAGCAACAACTCCAAAAAGCAGCATAAAACAAACTAATATAATTCCTGCTTGTGAACTTTTTGTTGCTTGTCTTACCATCTAAAACTCCAAATACGTATAATCCTATTTGTAACGTTCTTACTGGATTTTGAAGAAGATTCATGTGTTATATATAAGAAAATCAAACTGTGGTTATGTTTTTTAGGAGTTTATATTCAATCGTAATGAAATCTTGACCTAGGTCAATAATTTTTATTGATTCTACACTTCGTCGACCTTTACGGGTGTCTGTGAAATAATCACTGCGGAAGCCAATTTTATTATTTTTTTGTACATATATATAGTAATCATAAAACCGCAATACATTACCGACCTGAACATCGATACAGAAAGTGCCTGAGATGCTTTCTTCGATTATACCATTGAAATCACCTATCTCCTTGCATATATTTACCTTCCAATGGTCACTATTGACTTTATTACATCCATAAAAGACAAGATTGCTATGATAGCTTCTATTAAGCCAATCTCTTACGAGGAAAGGTTGTCCAATAATATACGTGTTTGTCATATAAAACTCCTGTCGAACCAAATCAGTGAAATATTGCCTAATTAAATTTTATACAAGACTTTTTTGTGAATTCAAAATCAAATTTCATAATTGGCCATCCGTATTTATATATTATTATCTTGCATACGATGGCAATTTGCAATAGTAGTATTTACAAATAGCACTTTCCTTGTCGTCATTTAAAGAAAATCGTCAGTTTTGACTTCTTCAATTTAAAAACCGTTTCATCAAATTTTGAAGTAACCCCCGGGATATATTTTTCACTGGTAAAATTTCCGTTTTTCAAATAACATTAAGCTCACCTCGCGCATATGTATTTAAAATTAGTCACTTCTTTCTTGATTGGACACCTATTTTGATACCATTTGTATCAGAATAGGCGCCCATTTTATATTCCCTTACTTGATTGTATTATGGTATCCAACGCTGTATCAACACTTCGCTTTAAACAGAGAAGAGCACCCTTTTAATTGTCCTTCGATGTGAATGCAACACTTTTTCGGATTATTTGCTACTCCTCACCTTTTTAATGGCTTTGATTCCAGCATCATTGCCATTGCATTGGGATGATTAGCGAACGATAGTTAGAACTCCTTTCCTACAGAAGTTGCAGAAAATCGAGTCGTTCAGAATTTCTTTCCATATTTGTTGAAAATCATTTTACCCTGTTTTTATTTCTCATTTTTCTATATTGTTATCGTTAAAACCCTATTCTCCGTCTCCTATGCAGATATCCGTCCAATATAAAGCATCATTATATGCTGCATCATTGGAAGCGATCATGATAGTCCCATCCGATTTAACTCCAGCCGTCATATTTCCTCCCGCAGATATCATGACAATAGGCTACTGCACCTTTTCAAATATTCCTTCTGCGACTGAGCGGTGGAGGAGTTATCTTTGTATGCTGATTTCATCAGCTCTGCAACGACTTCGCATTCCTCATGCAAACGATCAATTTCAGCATCGAGCGCACTTGTATCTGTTAGGCTATGTCGTATGAGTTCGCAATCCTCGATTACTTGCGCCCTGTTTGCATCAGCTGGTTATAGACCTGAATGAACATTTTCTGAATCGTTTCGGTATCCAGAGCCGGTGTTTTGCACTTCTTCTCGAATTTCTGATTGCACTATCAGATCACTCTGCGGTATGGATCAGTCGAGTGCTATACCTTCTGAGCATAGTACCCGCCGCAATCAGCACAGATCAGTTTCGTGGACAATACGCTTTTACCGCTGTAAAACCTTTCGAGCTGCTTACTGTGTGCAATCTCAGCATGAACCTGATCCCCATTCGTCCGGTGCGATAATCGCCAGATGATTATCTTCAACGTAGCACTGCGGAACTTCACCTTCGTTGTGTTTCACCTTTCAAATCTACCATCTGATGTTTGTTTGATGTTTATAGATGCAAAAGTAGCTCGAAACAACTATTTTATCATCAACCATAATCAGTGATGCTTTGCTTAAACCGCCAATTATTCAATCTTATCAATCCGCAAATTGCAATTGCAAGTTGCGGATATTATTTTTTCGCATTATTTTTTCATTTGTCATTTACTATATAGTGAACCATGTTGAACAAGTCGAGAAAGCAACGCGATCAGAATGAATTGGTTTGTTATAAGTTAACGAAATGTAGATTTCATTGATTTCGCGCTATAAATAAATGTAAAAAACGCCAGCGTGAGTACGCGGCTAAAAAAAGGACCAAAAAGTAGAGTAATAGAGCTTAAAAAACGCCCTATTTATGCGGGGTTTTTCGACCATTTCTGAGGGGTTAAGGTGTTTGTACCTAGACCCCGAAAAACAGGGTTCTATTGGTCTACTATATAAAAAATTTGAAGTATTTGCAGACGCGAAGGTAGCCTCTTGTGCCTCCCCATAATGGCTTAGGCACAGGTATAAAATCTCTATTCAGCACCATTACTATGCCTCTCGTGATATTTGCGCTCTTGATCTCTGCAGGACACGTTCCACAACCAATGATTGCTATGACATCAATTAAACTCGCGGGATTCCTTCCCACGGATCGATTCTAGTTTTATTTTTATTGAACTGCGATTCCAACGTACTGTATTTTGACATTCTCCAACGCCAGTGCTGACTGTCCATTTTTATTGAAAAATTACCCTCTCGTATTTTCGGCGCATATCCATCCTGAATGACACGCTCCTCCGCTTCGCTCTGGATCCATGTTTCTAATGCGCCAGGACAAGAATAAAAGAACTCACGCTTCTCCGGGAAGAAAAGCTCAGGTTTGTTTTCTAAGACGCTCTTCCTCCAAAGCTCGGTTAACTCGCGAACATATTTTTCTTCAAGCTCCGGATTCGCTTTCCGCCCCCAGCCATCCGCTTTTAACTCTGTCATGTATTTGTCGGCCTTATTTTTAGCGCGCCTCTCATCAGCTGCAATTCGAATCCAAAGTATGGCCGCCAATATCAGGAATCCAAAGAATGGCATGTTGCTACCCCCTTTATTCTACTTTTTCCAATTCCGCAATTACCTCATCAATGCCGGACAACACATCATCCATTGAGTAATAAGCGTCCTCTAGGCAGGATACATTGTTGTCCATCGTGTAGTACCGGTCTGTTTCTGAGAAATGTTCCTCGAGTCCGTCCCTCGCACTCTCTTCGTCATCTTTAATATCGTCGATTGTGTCCTTGACATCCTCGAGATCCGATTTCGCGCTTTCGAGTTTGTTGATCGCAGCTTTCAGTGCGTCGCGCCTGCTTTTGTTCATAGAATCTCCTTTCAGTGTTACGTCGTTACACACAAATTCCTAACACATTATCAATGAAAGTATTATTTCATTGCCTATGAAAGTCTCATTTCCTTGCTATAACCCTATCATTATCTTTTGTGGGTGTTGCCAATACCTTTTGCATAGCTGCAATTTCTTCCGGTGTTTTTAATGGAACCTTAGTATGCTTGGTTTTCGGGGCGTACTTTTGCTTCCTCGATGCCTTTTGTTGCTTGACCTTGTTCCCGCAAATCTTGCAGAATCGCGCATCTGCATCAATTTCGCCATGACAATATGCACATACTATTAACTCCGGGGTGATTTGCCTCGGCGTAAACGGAAGAACACTTCCTGCCATATAGGGCCTCCTTTCTGGTTGATGAAATCAGGGTTTCATTGTCATTCATCGTGTGCGAGCAAAAAGAGCGGGTCCACAGCCTTAAAGCTTTGCTTGCCATCTTGACTACGAAACACAATTCCCTCACGAAGCGTTTCGCCGAGAGCGCTACTGCCGTGAGCATATTCGAGTATGTCTTGAACGGCATCACTTAGGACATATAAAAAAATGTATTAGCGTACATAATTCAAGGGGCTTGTAATCAGGTGTTATTTCCCATACCTTGGCACTTTTTTGAGCTTTTTGACCAAAAACGTATTACATCAAGAGGACACCCTGGTTTATTTATTGCACTTATGATTAATTACGAACATATCGGTAGAATAATATATTTTTTCTTTTTTTTACTCTTTTTTCACTTTTCATTACCTATATAGTGAAGGGTGCTAATCAAGCCATTTAATCGATGCATTAGAAACATTCATAATAACATTTGTAACGCGACGTTATTCCCCTTACCTTAGCGCTTTTTTGGCATTTTTTGCCAAAAACATACTGCATCAAGGGGACGACGATCAATTTTTGTACAATAAATGCCGGGCTCTATGTTAAAAATTCCGCAGTTTGTAGACAGATGTTATTTCCCATACCTATGGGCTTTTTTGGGCTTTTTGGCCAAAAACATACTACATCAAGGGGACAACCCCCTAGATTTACCTGAACAGCAGATTTTTTATGACCTGCTGTGTGTGTGATTTACATGTATGGCAAGGTAACCATACCATTACATTTTTCTGTTGCCAAGATTTGATTGTGTTAAGTAGAAAGGAGGCAAATACAATGTATGATCTTATATCAGTTGTTCCCGTACATAAGAAAGGAGGAATTAAAGTGCAGTGTCTTTTGGCAATCTATCGCCTAGCCAGATTGTTTCATTATCCTTAGCCGGCAATTTTTCAGAATAGAAACCCGGATGAAACCTCCACATATGCACAATATTGGTTAAAAAATTATGAAAAGGATGTATTCCATTGAAGTATTCGAATTATTTAAAAGGCGTTCAATTTTCTTGCTTCATTCACACCCTGGAGATTGTAGTAAAGAAAGGCCTCGTTCCTGACGAGGTTCTTGAACATAAACCGTATATCTCGAAAAGAACCTTGACCCGATCAAAATTGACTCACATTGTGTTGAATCCGAATAAATATCATGGGAATGAGCTTATCCTCTCCTTCCATCAGTTTATTGTTGTATTAACCGCAATTATCGAAGAAATCGGACTAGCTGATCATGAGTGGATGTTTTCAAGAATCGATCTGGCAATTCACACTACGAGTGATTACGATCAACTATATAAGCTCAGCTGCTATATCAAGGAGTTGTTCGCTTCCGAAATACGCTGTAAAAACAGTTATCGCTTTATCGGGGACGATCTCAAGAAGAGAAGCACGAAGGTCCAAAATGACGGTAATGAGTTGGAAATCTACAACAAGCATCTTGAATGCGGAATGACTGATTTGCCGCAAACGAGAGTCGAGATTCGAAGAAAACGGCTTGACCGACGGAAACAAAAATCACCAGAGCATTTTACGAAAACTATCATGTGCGAAATTATAGAATCTATCAACAAACTGAAGCTAAATATCACGGCTCTCGACAAAATCAAATGTCCTGTTTTGACAGAAGGATTTCAAGTAGAAAGCTCCATCGGGCGGGAAGGACGAACAAAGCAGCTGAAGGATTTTGTAACTAAATACGCCGATTTCATTTTTACACGAATTTCGTTATATTATCTTTTTTGTCAAATTGAAGAAAAGAACAGCATAGAGAATTTCAACAGTTGGCTTTTTTATTATAGAAAGTCGGGTGTCATTACTATGATCACCGAGAAGGAAGTCAAAACATACTGCGACAAGTTAATTAATGCGATCAGGATCTATCTAAAAAATTGAAGTTTTTCTAATTTTCTATAACAGAATAAATTCATGCAAAGTAGGCAAATTACCAGTAGTTTAGCCTTTTTTTGTGCCTTTTGTTAGATTTTTCTGCCATATTAGGACGATGCATCATTCGACAACGGGAACGTCCTTTCTATGATATCGATTCTTGATCGCAGTCGTTCTGAAATAAACTACCAAAAACATATTATGAATAGGAGTGTCCTTACTATCTTTACAGTCATTACGGTTCAATTATTTCACGTGTTACTGATTAAGCATATTCCTTCTCGCAAGCATATTTCTGAAGCTTCTTTCCAAAGGAATGTGCAATTATGAGTTCAGAGCAAAAAAGTGATCTTCTTATAAAGAGAATAAAGATCTTCCAAATAGAATCTGATTATTCAAAAGACAATATAGCAAAATGTTTAGGGGTGCATACAAATACCCTTCGCAATAAAATGCGCAACCCCGATACATTTACATATTGGGAGGTGAAAGCACTATTCAAATTGATGAAACTACCAGAAGCGGTAAAAGCATCCTTAATCTGATATAACCACTACGAAAAAGGCGAGGAAACTATTCTTTCTCGCCTTTTTCCTCTTCAATTTGCCGTTTTTTATTAATTCTCTCGTTAAGCTGTTTGTAAATGTCTTGTTTTGTTTCAGGGAAAGTGTGCGCGTATACTCTTTGTGTTGTTTGGATTGTAGAGTGCCCCAGAATCTCACTAACGTCCTTTATGGGAGCCCCCATCAGTAATAAATACGAAGTAAAATAGTGCCTTAGTGCATGATAGTTATATGGGAAATTATATTTGGCACGAGCCCAATCATATGAGTTTTTCAGCGAGTCCGGTTTAGATAGCAGGATTAGATCAGTTGCATTTCCGCCTTCGCGTTGTTTTTTTAAAGCAAAATAAAGCTCGTCAACGATTCCAACTTTCCGGGTGCTCTTAATAGTCTTTGGAGTACTCTTGTTCACATATTGCCCATACTCATCTCGTACCCTTGCCTTGTTAATTGTTATAAGCTTGTTATCGAAATCAATGTCGTTCCAAGTTAGTGCAATGACTTCGCTTCTTCGCAGTCCTCCATAGCAAGCTAGCATAACATAAATATAAAGTTTCGTTTCTTTAATTGACTCTAAAAATGCATTGAGCTCATCTTCGTATGGAATTTTAATATCTTTTGCCTCTGTTTGTGGAATGTTGATATCATCACATAGATGTTCCATTTTATAATTTTTCAAAACGCGGTGAAAAAATGAGAGTGCATTTTTTACAGTTTTTGCTTTGCGTCCTTTTGCGTATTGGCTAACCGCTTCTTGGATAAGAAGTGGTGTGAGAAGCCCAAGCCTTTTATTAATTATTCCTTGAAATGCGGTTCTGCGTATTTTTCTATATGCAGAAATTGTCGATGGTGATAATACAGAGTTGCTATCGATGAATTTATCGGCCGCATCTCCAAGTGTGATATTTTCCGGTTTTGACATTCTATCTCGGTTAAATTTGTAATCGTATGCCGCCGCCTCCGACTCTTTCTTAGTGGGTCTTGTGAATGATTCGGAGTGCTGTTTATTATTGTCGTCGAAGTATGTCACCCTCGCACGATAATTACCACTCTTTAGTTTAGTTGCTTTTATAGCCATATTAATACCTCATTACGAGTTTATTATAGCTGTTTTGTGACAAAAATCAAGGTTCGTGGCATTTTTGTGGCATTTTCAATTACAAAATACTATATTTTAAAGATCATATTTTGTTTTGAGTTACAAAATATTATAGCGCAAGTTTTTAATTAACCTCCTAACTAAGCCATTTTAGCTAGATATCGAATAAAAAAGAGCGTTTAGCTGATCATCTAAACACTCATAATTGGTACCCAGTAGGGGAGTCGAACCCCTGTTACCGCCGTGAGAGGGCGGTGTCCTAGGCCACTAGACGAACTGAGCGTAGTTGCAGGGTTAATAATACCGAAATATCCTCTTTGTGTCAATAGAATCGAGCAATAAAAAACCTCATATTGTTTTTTATTCAAATCGTTGATTTGTTGGATTGCAGCCATAGTCTTGACGCACATATGTTCGTATGGTACATTGAAATAAATAGGACCCGAAACGAGGTGATTTTTGTGAAATTTGAAATCGACGACAAGCTTCCCGCGCATTTCATTCCGGACTGGCCCGGGCAGTATGATATCTTTTCGCACTTCGAGTTCGCATGTGGGATACCGCAGCCGGTATTTGCCGTTACGACGTATAAGGAGAACGGAAACCCAACGTATGCCCGCAAACATGGAGCTCCTTCACCGGGAACAGCGAGGGGTATTACGCCGTCCTGGGCGGCGTCAGCAGAAATTCGCATACGTATTGGAATATCTTGCGTGAGCGTTGTTTCTGCGTCAACTTCCTTCCCCCCGCTTATTACGATTCGCTGATGCAGTCTATCCGGCACAACGACGAAGTCGACGACGAATTGGCCGTTTGCAATCTTAAGAGCGAACCTGCACAAAGCGTCAACGCGTTTCGTATTAAAGAAGCGTTCTTAACGCTGGAATGTTCTCTTCATCAAACGGTTCCGATTGAAAACAGCAGTCAGACGCTTTTCATAGGCCGCGTTTTCCACGCTGCGCTTGACGAACGCTATGCGCACGGAATTGACGAAAAATACGGGGCGAACGGATTTTTCTTCAACATCCACTCCCCTGTCGATCTCACCTTGGGACGATGCGCGCCTGTCGGCGTGGGTACGCTGAAGATAGAACGAACGTTGTAAATAAAAAAGCCGCCAGCAGGCGGCTTTTTTATCAGTCTTTCGATTTGTCCACGACGGGGCCGTCGAGAACGAACTCCGGCGGATAGATCGCGTGATACGGATTTTCCGGATCCGGATCGGTCGGGTCCCAGCCGTACTCCTGTTTCGCATCCATATACGGCTCTTCATAGATCAGCGCGGGCGGTTCCGGCGGGATCGGGCCGTTTTCGTCCGATATGATGATGGTCGTGCCTACCGGACAGTTCATGTACATCCAGTATGCGTCTTTGCAGAGCAGGCGCACGCAGCCGCCGGAAGCGAACGTGCCGAGTTTTTCATAAAGCGAAATGAACATCTGCCTTTTTCCGTTTTCGGGATTCTGCCGGCTCTTTCCGCCGATGGGTACGGAATGGAACAGATAGCTGCCTACAATCCTGCTGGCATACTGCGAGTAGACGTTTTCCCCGGCGATTTCACCCATTTTTTTATACGGGTACTGCCGTACGACATAAAACGTCCCGCGCGGCGTCATGTCCTTGCTGCGTCCAGTTGAGCAGATCATGACGCGTTCTTCGGTCCACTCGCCGTCGACAGCCTTATAAATGACGATGCTCTGCGTTCCGATGTACACGCGGATCAGCAGTTCGCCTTCCTCCGTCGGCGGCGTTTCCGGCGTATAAGACGGAACGGCGATTTTATCGCTCGATGCCAGCGCGCCGGCTATCATGCCGCCGCTTGCGTACGCGGGATAAAACGCCCCTTCCCCGTCGCCGAATGAACCGTAGACATAGGTTTTGCCGTCGTCACCTTCTATCAACCCGTTTTCCTGCTGCGTATAGACGCTGCGGAGACGAATCGTATCCGGCAACGGCTGTATCTGGCAAATGCCGAACGGCTCGTCCGCCGAATCGACAAACGCTTCTTTATCCGCCAGTATCGCGCCTGTCTCGTCGGATGGATAGAATCCCTGATAGGTTCCCGAAACGACGCCGTCGCTAAGCATGTCGTAACCGCCGTATACGCGGTACTGAACTGCGCCGTCGGAATCGGTAAACGCATAAATCGAGAGGCTTTCATCCGGATTGTCAACCGGCGTATAACCTTCCGGAATGTCGCTTTCGTTCAGCAGCGGCATCGTCATCGCCTCGCCGTAGGTGACGACCGGCTCCATCGTCTGAATCGGCACCGGCGCCGCGGTGGTTTCCGCCGCGCTTTCGGATGTTCCGAGCGACAGCGAACAGGCGCTCATTACGAGCGCCGAAAGGATCGCAAGAATCAGGATCAGATTTCTGTTAACGGATGAAAAACGCTTCATAGCCTGTATTATAGCGGAAACTGCCATTCAATTCAATGCGTTTCATTGTATTGTTCAGGTGAATCAGTCGGCGCATTCGTATGTCAATGATGCAGAAAATGATATATTTACACGCGCTTGATGAGGTGTTACAATCAGTTATTCTTAAATACCGGTGATATCGGCCGTAAAAAATAAAGTGAATTTCCCTCCGGTGGACCGGAATAAATAAAAGTGACAGGCGGATAAACGATTCGTATGGTTTCGTATCCCGCTGCCAGGCAAAAAAACATACTGCGCGTTATCCTGCTCGCGCTCTCCTTCGCCGGGGTGCTCGCGATTATTCTGCTTTCGCTCAACGCGATCCTGCCGGGTTTTCTGGATATGCTGGAGCATGGCAATCAGGATGAGATCGTCGCCTATATACGGGGATTCGGCAGCGTCGGCAGCGTCGCGCTGGCGTTCCTTCTGCAATTTATTCAGATCGTCAGCATCTTTTTCCCCGGCGGGCCAATCCAGATCGCGATCGGCGTGGTGTTCGGCACGCTCGGAGGCTTTTTTATCTGCCATTTCGGCTACGTGCTCGCAAACCTCGCCGTCTTTTTCAGCGCGCGCCGGTTCGGCAACCGCATCGATCAACTCTTTTCTGGTTCGAAGGCTGGTTCTTCTCGTTTTAGCTTTCTGACAAAATCGAAGCATCCCGCATTTGTCGTCGCTATCTCGTGCCTGATTCCGCTTTTACCCAACGGACTGGTTCCCTACATCGCCGCTCGAACGAAGATTACGCTCGGGCATTTTTTCCTATCGGTATATCTTGGCAGCATTCCAACGCTGTTTCTGCTCAGCGCCATCGGTAATAAACTCCTCCACGGAGATTACCTTAGAGTCGCGCTGCTCGGCGCGCTGCTCGTCATCGGCGTCCTTTTGCTCTGTCTGTTTCGAAACCGCATCTTTGCATTGGGCGACAGGATGCACGCCGCACACGATAAGAGGCTTTCCGCCAAAAAAAACATTTCCTAAAATTGTACCCACCGATCAAAAAGAGCCCGCATCAAGCGGGCTCCTATGATAAACATGTAAAATTACGATTGTTCCGGACCCAAACCGCGCACGGTACAGTTGCCGATTTCCCGCGCGATTGCCCCGGCGGTTTTCAACACTTCCGCCGGGCTGTGCGCAAGCGGGTCGGATTCGTTTCTGGGACGGTATTGCTGTAGATAAAAACGATCGCAGTCTTTTACCATCCTTGCCCCCTCCAACGCGTCCTGCTGCGTCAACTGCGGGGCGAACGTCATGCGAAACTCGTGCGGAATGCCGCTGTTTCGGATGATGGTGATGCTGCGCCGTATCGCATCGAGATCGACGTCCGCCCTGACAATTTCTGCGTACCGTTCCGCAGGGGCTTTTACGTCCATCGCGATGTAATCGAGCAGATTTTTATTTAGAAGCGACAGGAGCACCTGCGGTTTCGAGCCGTTTGTATCGAGCTTGACCTTGTAGCCGAATGTTCGGACACTGAGTATAAACGCTTCCAGATTCTGTTGAAGCGTCGGTTCGCCGCCGGAGATGACGACCGCCGAGAGCAGTCCCGCGCGTTTTTCCAAGTACTCCAGCACTGGTTCTTCGTTAAGCAGCGTCGCGTCGCGCCCTAAAATATGCGCGTTGTGGCAGTATACGCAGTCGAAGTTGCAGTACGGCGTGAAAACGACCGCGCACGGCTGACCGGGGTAATCGACGAACGATGTTTTTTGAAATCCAGCGATGAGCAAGCGCGGCGTTCCTCCTTTTTTTTATCGCTATCCGTATCATTGTATCATATTTTAATAAAATTATTGGAGATGCGCCTGATGCACATCTCCAACATAACTTTCATCGTTGCCGCTGTATCAGATGACGAACTTCTTGCGCATCATGTATTCTTCCTTCTTGCCCGGGTTGTAGTTTTGCACCGGGCGCAGATACCCGACCACGCGTGACCAAACCTCCGTCTTCTGTCCGCAGACAGGGCAGGAGAAATGTTCGCCCGCGATATAACCGTGATCCATGCAGATGGAGAACGTCGGCGTAATGGAGATATACGGCATCTTATATTTTTCAAATACGCGCTGTATGAGCGTTTTTGCGGTTTCAATATCCTCGATCCGTTCGCCGATGTAGAGGTGCTGGACCGTCCCGCCGGTATAGAGCGACTGCAGTTCATCCTGCAGGTCGCAGCACTCGAACAGATCCTCCGTATACCCGACGGGGAGCTGCGAAGAGTTGGTGTACATCGGTTCGTCGACGCCGGACTGTATGATGCCGGGGAATTTCTGATGGTCGATCTTGGCGAGACGGTAGCTCGTGCCTTCGGCGGGCGTCGCTTCCAGATTATAACTGTGCCCCGTCTCTTCCTGAAATTCCACCATCAGATCCCGCAAATAATTCATGATTTCGAGTGAGAAATCGAGCCCTTCCCGGCTTCCGATGTCCTTGCCTATGAAGTTGAGGCAGCACTCGTTCATGCCGACTAGGCCGATCGTGTTGAAATGGTTCGTCCAGTATTCTCCCGTACGCATCTTGACGTTTCTGAGGAAGTTCGAAGAATACGGGTATAATCCCTGTTCGGACTGCTGTTCGATGATCTTGCGCTTGATCTCAAGGCTTGTCTTGCCGAGCGTAGCGATCTTCTTCAGGCGATCGAAGAAGTCATCCTTGGAAGTCGCAATGTATCCGATACGGGGCAGATTGATCGAGTATACGCCGATGCTTCCTGTCATCGGGTTGCTGCCGAACAGGCCGCCGCCGCGCTTTCTGAGCTCCCGTGTATCGAGCCTGAGGCGGCAGCACATCGAAACTGCGTCCTCGGGCGAGAGGTCGGAATTGACGTAGTTTGCGAAATACGGAATGCCGTATTTACAGGTGATGCGCATGAAATCGTCCACAACGGGGCTCGACCAGTCGAAGTCCTTCGTGATATTGATCGTCGGGATCGGAAACGTGAAAACGCGCCCCTTTGCGTCGCCTTCGAGCATAACTTTGCAAAACGCGCGGTTGAACAGGTCCATCTGCTCCTGAAAATCGCCGTACGTCTTGTCCGTCATCTTTCCGCCGATCAGCACAGGTTCGTCTTTGAGCGTGGACGGCACCTTGATGTCGAACGTCAGATTGGAAAACGGGCACTGGAACCCGACGCGCGTCGGTACGTTGATATTGAACACAAACTCCTGCAGGCACTGGCATACCTGCTCAAACGTCATATTATCGTAATAGACAAACGGTGCGCAGTAGGTGTCGAACGAACTCCACGCCTGTGCGCCCGCCGTCTCCCCCTGCGTCGTGAACGTGGAATTGACGATCTGCCCTAAAAATGAACGCATATGCTTTGCGGGTTTGCTCTCCACCTTGCCTTCCACCCCGCCGAACCCTTCGGTAAGCAGTTGGCGAAGATCCCATCCGGCGCAGTACGGGCCGAAAAAACCGAGATCGTGAATGTGCGCGTCTCCGCTTTCATGGGCTTTGCATACGTCGATGGGATAGACTTCGTACAGCCAGTACTTTTTCGTAAACGCCTCGCGTACATAGTTATTGAGACCGTTGACACTTCGCTGCATATTGGCGTTTTCTTTTACGCCCCAGTCGCGGTCGTTCAGGTAATCGCCGAACATGTCGATGGTCGCGCCGATGAGCGCGTTGATCTCGCGCGTACCGCGGCGTTTTTCGCGGTAAAGGATATATGCTTTCGCGGTCTTGGCATGCCCGGCTTCGATGAGCACCTTTTCCACGAGATCCTGAATGCCTTCTACGTCCGGCGTGGTGTCTTTGTATCTGAGCTCCGCGAGCCGTACGACTTCGTCAGCCAGCCGTTCCGATAGGTTTTCATCGGTACCGTTGACCGCCTGGGCAGCTTTCCAGATGGCATTTTTGATCTTTACGATCTCAAATGGTTCTTTGTGGCCGTCGCGCTTTATAATTTCCTGAAACATTGTTTTATCCCCCCGACGATGTGTGCAATACCAGTTTATATTCCTCTATATTTTGTGTCAAGAGACCGCTCTGTATACAAAATATTGATATATTCAGTGGATAGACTGTGGACAATTCATATAAAAATGCGATCAAGTATCAAGAACATGTAAAATACAGGCAAATTGATTGTTTTTGCAAGAATGCCGCTGTAACATTTTCTGCATACTTTTTGCATAGCTTGTATAAACATGTCGTTTGTTTTTAAAGATTTCATAAATTAAATCAAAATTGGAAACAATATCTGGTGTTTTGAATATAATCTGAACGTCATATCTTGTATAACTCGGTTCTATTTCCATGTTCTATGATAAGCCAGACAATAAAAAAGAGCTCCGGCACGTATATGCCGGAGCTTAGTTTTATAGATTATTACAGATCGAACGCCTTCGAAATCAGATCGACGATCTCCGCGCCGATGCGCGCCTGCGCTTCTTTCGTCGAAGCGCCGATGTGCGGCGTGGCGCTCACACGCGGGTGCTTGTAGAGCACTTCGTTCTTGCTCGGTTCCTCGGCGAATACATCGAGTCCCGCGCCGTATACCTTGCCGCTCTCGAGCGCTTCGAGCAGCGCCGCCTCGTCCACGTTCGTTCCGCGGGAGGTGTTGATGATGATCACGCCGTCTTTCATGATGGCGAGGTTCTCGCGGCTGATCACCGGATGCCCGGGCAGCGAGGGTACGTGCAGCGAGATGACGTCCGAGGACTTGAGCAGTTCATCCATCTCGACATAGCGCATGGTGTCGCATTCGAGTTCGGGCACTTTATAGATGTCGTAGGCCAGCACGTTCATGCCGAGCGCCTGGCAGCGACGTCCGAGTGCTTGACCGATGCGGCCGTAACCGACGATACCGACGGTCTTGCCGGAGAGCTCTATGCCGACATAGGATTTCTTCTCCCATTTGCCTTCACGCATGGTGTGACCGGCGACGGAGATGAACCGCGCGCAGGAAAGCATGTGAGCCAGCGCGAGTTCCGCGACCGCGTCCGAGCTCGCCCTTGGCGTGTTGCACACCGAGATGCCTTTCCCCTCCGCGCAGACCTTGTCGATGTTGTCGATGCCCACGCCCGCGCGGATGATGAGCTTCAGCGTTCCGGTCATGCACGCCGCGTCGATCTGCGCTTCGCGCACCTTGGTCGCGCTGCGCACGATGAGCACGTCGTACCCCTTGACCGCTTCGCAGAGCGCGTCCGAATCGTAGAACTTCACGTCCACCTGGCAGCCCTTGGCTTCAAGCGCGGCGATCGCGCCTTTGTCCATGCCGTCGCTGGCTAAGATTTTTATCATGTCGTTTACTCCTTTGGTCCCGGTCCGTTACAGGTTTTCCGCTTCGAACTTCTTCAAAAAGTCTACGAGCGCGACAACGCCTTCCTTCGGCATGGCGTTGTAGATCGACGCGCGCAGGCCGCCGACGCTCTTGTGGCCTTTGAGATTGTCGTATCCGGCGGCTTTCGTCGCGGCGACAACCTTCGCGTCCAGCTCGCCGCTTTCCGTCACGAACGGAACGTTCATGCGCGAGCGGTATTTCTTCTCGACGGTGCCGGTGAACATCCTGCTCCCGTCGAGGAAATCGTACAATACCTTCGCCTTGTCCTCGTTGATCGCCTGCATGGCAGTTAGCCCGCCGATCTTTTTGAGATACTTGAACACCTTGCCGCAGACGTAGATCGCCCAGCAGTTCGGCGTGTTGTACATGGAGCCGTTTTCCGCATGCGTGTCGTAGCGCATATAGACCGGCACCGTTTCCGGCAGGTCCTTTCGGATGAGGTCCTCGCGGATGATGGCGACCACCATGCCCGCCGGGCCGACGTTCTTCTGCACGCCCGCGTAGATCATGCCGTAATCGCTCACGTTGCAGGGTTTGCTTAAAAACATGGACGACTGGTCGGAAACGAGGATCTTGCCCTTCGTATCCGGCAGACTCGCGTAGGTCGTGCCATGAATGGTTTCGTTTTCGCAGATATAGACATAGTCCGCATCGGGACTGATCGGCAGGTCGTTTAAGTCCGGCACGTAGCTGAAGTTTTTGTCCGCGCTCGATGCGACGACGTTGACTTTGCCGTACTTCTTCGCTTCCGCGATTGCTTTTTTCGACCACGCGCCGGTTTGAATATAGTCCGCGGCGCCGTTAACCATCAGGTTCATCGGGATCATCGCAAACTGCAGCGTCGCGCCCCCCTGGATGAAGAGCACCTTGTAGTTGTCCGGTATCCCCATGAGGTCCCGAAGGTCCGCTTCCGCCTCGTCGACGATGGTCTGAAACACCTTTGAGCGGTGCGACATCTCCATCACGCTCATGCCGCTGCCTTTGTAGTTCATCATCTCCGCGGCCACTTCTTCAAGTACCTCCACGGGCATCGTCGCCGGTCCGGCGGAGAAATTGTAAATGCGGTCGTATTTCATGCCATACACTCCTGATCCATATTTTAAAGTCGATTCGCATACATTATATCGTCGTTATTCCATCAATTCAATACCGAAATCAACAAATTGTGCGGGAATCAAAATATTAATTTGTTTTATGTCCTGCTCTTTTGTATGATGATTCTACCATTTGCACAATGTTTCCTTTTTAAAAAAAGACCCGTACGGATGATCCGTGCGGGTCAAAAAGCGGCTTGTAAATTCTTCAGCGTTCTTCGCGGAAATACGCTATGCCAAGGCTGCGCGGCGGCTGATCTTCACGCTTTCTTCTGAGTGCGACCATGATCAGCACAAACAGCGTAACGATATACGGCAGCATCTTGAAGATCTCCTGCGAACTTCTCGTCAGCCCCGGAATGTAGAAGAACAGCCAGAACAGCGCGCCGAACAGATACGCGCCCCATATAGCCCGTTTCGGTTTCCAGGTTGCGAAAATGACCAGCGCGACGGCAAGCCACCCCAGTTTTTCGATGCTTCCGTCCGTCGACCATGTCCCCTTGATGTAGTCCATGGTGTAGTAGAGCCCGCCGAATCCGGAGATGCCCGCGCCGATGCATGTTGCCAGGTATTTATACCGTGTTACGTTGATGCCCGCGGCGTCCGCGGTAGCCGGATTTTCACCGACCGCCCTCAGGTTCAAACCGACGCTGGTCTTTTTGATAAACCATCCGACCAGAAACGCGAGCGCCACCGCAAGATAGACCAGAAACCCGTAGGAAAAGAAGATCCTTCCGACCGCGCCCAGATCGGACAGCCACGGAATCGTAGTGCGGAACGCGCCGCTGGTCAACGCGACGGAGATCTGCCCCACGCCGCCCGCCATCTTGTTGAGCGTACCGCCGAAGAGGTTCGCAACACCGCCCCCGAAAATAGTCAGCGTCAGGCCCGTCACGTTCTGGTTGGCACGCAGCGTAATGGTCAGTACGGAGTAAATCAGTCCGCCGAGCATGGCTGTGATGAAAGAGGCAAACAGCGTGAGAAACACCGCTACGATGGGGATCGGATTTGCCGCGTTTCCCTCGTAGAGGAAAGCCGCGATGAGCCCCGCGATGCCGCCGAGATACATGATCCCCGGAACGCCGAGATTGAGGTTGCCGGACTTTTCAGCAAGCGTTTCGCCGACCGCGCCGAACATGATGACCGTTCCGAAGACGACAGCTGCCTGAATCAATGATACAATCTGCGTCATTTGCCCGCCTCCTTCTTTCCCCAACGGAAACGAATTTTATAGTTGATGAAGAACTCGCTGCCGAGGATGAAAAACAGGATGATACCCGTGATCATTTCGGATACGAAATCGTTCAGGTCGAATTGGGACGCGATCTCGATCGCGCCCTTCTGCAGGAAGACGAGCAGCGCGGAGATGGCGCCCATCACAAACGTATTAAACCGAGCCAGCCACGCGACGATGATCGCGGTAAAGCCGCGCCCGCCCGCCGTGCTGGTCGAAATCGTGTGGCTTGCGCCCGCTACCGCGATGAAGCCCGCGATGCCGCAGATCGCGCCGGAGATCGCCATGGTGCGTATTATGACGCTCTTTACGTTGATCGCCGCGTAACGCGCGGTGTTTTCGCTCTCGCCGACTACCGCGATTTCATAACCCTGTTTGCTGTAGCGCAGGTAGAGGAACATCAATACCGCTAAGGCCATTACGATGATAACGTTGAGCATATACATCTGCCCGAACACGGAAGGAAACCATCCGGACCTCGATAACTGGTTGATGATTCCGACCGTATTGGAACCAAACGGGTTTTCCCACTTCGCCACAAAAAAGCTCGTAAGCTGTATCGCGATGTAGTTCATCATCAGCGTAAACAACGTTTCGTTCGCGTTCCATTTGGCCTTGAAGACTGCCGGTATCGTACCCCAGACGCCGCCCGCGGCCATGCTCAGGATAAACATGACGATCAGCAGCGCGAGCGTCGGCATGGATTTGCCGAGATAGATCATGCAAGCCGCGGCGGCAATGCCGCCGACGAGGATCTGCCCCTCGGCTCCAATGTTCCAAAAGCGCATCTTAAACGCGGGCGCGAGTCCTACGCCGATGCAAAGCAGCATCATGATATCGCGTATGGTGACCCAGATGCGTTTATTCGTTCCAAACGCGCCTTTGAACATAGCGGCGTAAACTTTCAGCGGATTGAGTTTCGTGAGCGCATAGATGATGACCGCACATACGATGAGCGCGAGCGTGAGCCCGACCAGGCGGACGCCCAGCGATTTCCACAGCGGCAGCCCGTCGCGCTTCGACATACGGATCAGGGGTTCGTGCGTTTTGATCTGAACCTGCTGCTTACTCATTGCCCTTCCCCCCATCCTTCAAGTACATCATCAGATATCCGACTTCGTCCTTGGTGGTCTTGCGCGCGTCGACGATGTCGTTCAGCTGTCCCGCGCAAAGCACCATGATCCTATCGCACAGCTCAAGTAAAACGTCGAGGTCTTCGCCGACATATATGACGGCCGCACCCCGTCGCTTCTGTTCGCTTAACAGATTGTAGATGTTATATGAGGTGTTGATGTCGAGGCCGCGCACTGCGTAAGCGGACATGAGCAGCTGCGGCTGCTGCGATATTTCGCGGCCGACGAGTACCTTCTGCACGTTTCCGCCGGAGAGCCTTCGAACGGGGGTGTTCAGGCCCGGCGTAACGACTTCCAGATCGTGGACGACCGTCTCCGCGAGCTTCTTCGGCTTTTTGCGGTCTGCAAGCGGGCCTTTTCCGTCCTTGTAGCTGCGAAGCATCATATTGTCGGTGAGATTCATGCTGCCCACGAGCCCCATACCGAGACGGTCTTCAGGAACAAACGCGAGCGCGACGCCCAGGCGTTTGATGTCGATGGGATGCATGCTGGAAAGCTGGCTGACCTTTCCATCTTCCGATATAAACTGAATATCGCTGCACTCTTTACAGCTCTGCAGTCCCGCGATCGCTTCAAGCAGTTCCTTCTGTCCGCTGCCGGAGATGCCTGCAACGCCGAGGATCTCGCCGCTGTATGCGGTGAAACTCACGTCGGTCAGGCGGTTGATGCCGTCCTTGTCGCAGACGTTGAGGCTGTTCACCACGAGGCGGGGTTTGCAATTTTCAGGCTCCGTGCGCGCGATGTCGAGCGATACAGCACGGCCGATCATCATTTCAGTAAGTTTCATGACGTTCGTCTCGGCGGTCGGCACGTCTCCGATATAGTGCCCCTTGCGCAGCACCGCGACGCGGTCGGATATCTCCATCACTTCGTGCAGTTTATGTGTGATAATAATGATTGACTTGCCGTCGTCTTTCATATTGCGCATCACGCAGAACAGCTTCTGCGTTTCCTGCGGTGTAAGCACGGCGGTCGGTTCGTCGAGAATGAGGATATCCGCTCCGCGGTAAAGCACCTTGACGATTTCGAGCGTCTGCTTTTCGGAAACGGACATATCGTAAATCTTCTTATCGGGGTCTACGACAAAGCCATAGCGGTCACAGATCTTTTTCACGGATTCGCGCACTCGTTTGAGATCGACGACCGCCGATTCGTTCAAACCGAGTATGATGTTTTCAGCGGCGGTCAGGACGTCTACCAGTTTGAAGTGCTGGTGAATCATGCCGATATGCAGATCAAACGAATCTTTCGGAGAAGCGATTGTGACAGGTTTTCCATTGATGGTGATCTCTCCGCTGTCGGGAAAATAGATACCCGCCAGCATGTTCATGAGCGTCGTTTTGCCGCTGCCGTTTTCCCCGAGTAGCGACAGGATTTCGCTCCGCCGGATTTCAATGCATACCTTGTCGTTCGCAATCACTTCACCGAAGGTCTTCGTGATATCGACCATTCGGATCGCTATTGAACTTTCCACATGCTTGATCCCTTCTGTATTAGATTAAGACTTGCTTAAAATATTTTAGCATACCCGTGAACATGATGTAAACAAAAACGTAATCAGCCTTGAAATATGTTAATTTTGTCGAACAATACGCAAAATGGAGAGCGGGAACGCGCTCTCCATTGAGCTGGAAATACAAGGGAGAGACGGAGAACCGTCTCTCCCTTACGTTATTCTTTTTTTCTGCTAGTTCAGTTTCGTGATGCCGTCGATGTCCATTCCGAAGTACGGTGCGCTGCGAAGCTTGGACTCGTAGAAGATGCCGTCCTCGATGGCTTCGCCGCTGTCGTTAACCCAGTCGCCGTCGGTATCGATGCCGAGGTAAGTGGTTACGGGCGCTCCGCCGACCGTGAAGTTGGCGGTGTCAAAGATGTTCAGCGTGCCGTCCTTGATGGCGGCTTCCACTTCGGCAACCTTCTCGGCGGTGCCGGCTGCGCAGCTCTCGCCGAGCGCGGAGATCATGTTCGCGCCGGTCGTGTATCCTTCGGACCAGTCGGTCATGATGTCTTCACCGGCAAGCGCGGCTTTGAACGCGTAGGTGTAATAGACGCCCCAGTTGTTCTGCGCGGAGGTCAGCGCGGCGGTCGGTGCAACGCTGAGCATGTCGATGTTGTAGCCAACGCAGTAAACGGCCGTGCCCGCATCCAGAGCGGTCTGTACGGCTGACGGTGCGCCGGTGGAGTCGGCGTGCTGGCTGATGATGCTGCAGCCTTTGGAGATGAGCATGTTCGCAGCTTCCGCTTCGGCGGTCGGATCATACCAGGAGTTCGTGAAGGTCACGTCCATATGGGCGGTCGGGACGATGCTCTGCACGCCGAGGAAGAACGCGGTGTAACCGCTGACCACTTCGGCATACGGATAAGCGCCGACATAACCGACATACGGGTCGGTGACGGTACCCGCGTCCATGAGCTCTTTGAGCTTCATGCCGGCGACGACGCCGGATACGTAGCGGGATTCAAACGTGTGCGGGAACGCGTTCTTGTAGTTGTCCAGTCCGCTCAGAGCGGCCTGGTCTCCCGTCATGGAGACGAAGGTGACATCCGGGTTCTCAGTCGCGGCCTGGAGCATGAAGCCCTGATGGCCGTAGCTGTCGGAGAAGATGTAGTTGCATCCCTGCTCGACGAGGTCGGTCGCCGTGTCATAGCAGGTTTCGTCTTCCGGAATGTTGTACTTCCAGACGATATCCTCGTCGGCGATACCGGCCGCTTCCGCGCCGGCTTTGATGCCGTCGATATGCGCCGCGTCGTAACCGGTGTTCTCGTCATGTACGAGAATAACGCCGATCTTGACACCCTCGGCACTGGTTCCGGCGCCACCGCAAGCTACCAGAGCGAATGCCATTACCAGAACAGCCATAAGAGCAATGATCTTTTTCATGGTTTTCCTCCAAATAATTTTGATTTATTGTAACACCGGCTTACCGGCGGCACAACCATAATATGTTCTTTTTTAATCGGATCAATTTACAAAACAACTGGTATTATACCATATATTGTATCGGTAAACTACTTTTTTCAGCAGAATTACACTATTTCACCATCATACGTTCGATTTCATATCCTTTTCATATCCTTGGTACCTGTATAACATCCGCGCATCGTGTCAGCCGCCTTCTATGATATACGCCCGCTGGCCTCCAGCGCCCCGATGTCCGGTTCGCACTTAAACGGTTCGCCTGCCGCGCGCATGGCGTTCTGCACGTCTTTCAACCCGCTGCCTGTGGAGATGACGGTCACGCTCTCGTGCGGTTTTATAATGCCTTTTGACACGGCCGTTTTTACACCCGCAGTTGCGGTGACGCCAGCGGGTTCGCCAAAGACGCCTTCCGTTCTGCCTAAAAGACGCATCGCATCGAGGATGTCGTCATCCGAAACGGCGATCCATGCACCGTCGCTGTCACTGACAGCACGCCGCGCTTTGACGGGATTGCGCGGAACGCCGACCGCGATACTGTCCGCCAGCGTGTTCTCCGGCGTGGGGACGAGTTCTCCCCCCCGTACATCCGCGTCCACAAACGGACAGCATCCCGTGGATTGCACGCCGAGAATCTTCGGAATGCGTTCGATCAAGCCCAATTGGAGCAGATCGAAAAAGCCGTTGTATACGCCGCCGATCGTGCAGCCGTCGCCTACGGATACCGCGACCCAATCCGTCGGGCTCCAGTTCAGTTGCTCCGCAATCTCCAGCGCGACGGTCTTCTTGCCTTCCGTCATCACGGGGTTGATGCCCGCGTTGCGGTTGTAAAACCCCCATTTTTCGATAGCGGCTTTGCTCAGTTCAAACGTCTGCCGGTAATCGCCTTTGACGGATATAACGTTCGCACCGAAGATAAGCAGCTGCGCCACCTTTCCGATGGGCGCGCGCTCGGGTACGAAGATCACGGTTTTCAGCCCCATGCGCGCCGCGTTGCCCGCGCAGGAACTCGCCGCGTTACCCGTTGATGAACAGCTGATCGTTTCGTAGCCAAGCTCGATCGCTTTTGCGACGGCAACGCCGCTCGCGCGGTCTTTCAGCGAACCGGTCGGGTTCAATCCGTCGTCTTTGATATACAGCTTGTCCAGTCCGATCTGCCGGCCCAGGCGAAGCGAACGGTACAGCGGCGTCCAGCCGATGCGCAGAAAATCGCCGAGACCGTCGCCTTTGATCGGCATCAGCGCGCGGTAGCGCCACATGCTGTTGTCGCGATCCTTCTTCAGCGACTCTCTGGATAAGGCAGTCTTGATTTCGGAATAATCGTAAACGATATCCAAAATACCCTTCTCTCCGCACGACGGGCATGTCATCAATTCCGGTTGAAACGGATATTCCTTATGGCAAATGGTGCAACGGTAACCTTCGATATGTTTCATTTGCGCTCCCCAAATAACTGATTATCTGCTTTAACTTGAATGACCACTATTTGATCGATTTCATCATATCTCGAATTTTACAAAATGTACAGTAAAAAATAGCTCTGAACAATATTTTTATGAGCAAATTATTTTTGTATTTTTTAGCCCGCTCATATTGCGCCTTATTTATTCGGTATAGTATAATGTAACTGCCTTTTGCAAGACTTTTATTTAAAAACTGCAAACTGATCTCGTAAACACACCTGAAAACCGCTTGCAATATTGATAACGAAACGCTCTATATAAGAACAGCACCATTTTCATATCGCGAAGGGAGACGTACGCTATGCTGCTAATCGGAAACGGCCGGCTCGTAACAAGGGACAACGGCAAGTATATCGAAAACGGAGCGGTTGCGATCGAAGGCAACCTGATTGCCGAGGTCGGAACCACCGCGAATCTGAAAGCCAAGTACCCGAAGGCGGAATGGATCGACGCGGACGGCGGCCTGATCATGCCCGGCATGATCAACGCGCATAACCACATCTACAGCGCGTTCGCGCGGGGTCTTTTTATCAAAGGCTACAACCCGCACGACTTCAACGACATTCTGGAAGGCATGTGGTGGAAGATCGACCGCCTGCTCACAAAGGAAAACGACCGCCTCTCCGCATACGCCGTCTACATCGACTGCATCAAAAACGGCGTGACCACGGTGTTTGACCATCATGCGAGCTATTGCGATATACCCGGCAGCCTGGATACGCTGGCGGATACAGCCAGGGAACTCGGCGTTCGTACGAGCCTCTGCTACGAGGTTTCCGACCGCGACGGCGACGTTAAAACGAAGGAAGCGGTGCTGGAAAATGCGCGCATGATCAAGCGCGCCGCTTCGGATGAAAGCGATATGCTCAAAGGCATGATGGGTCTGCACGCGGCGTTCACGCTTTCGGATGAAACCCTCGCGCTCTGTAAAGAATACACCCCTTCCTCCACCGGCTTTCACATCCATGTCGCGGAGGGGCCGGGCGATCAAATCGATTCTTTGAAAAAGTACAACAAGCGCATCGTCGAACGGCTGTTTGAAAACGGCATTCTCGGCGAAAAAACGCTCGCCATCCACTGCGTCCATGTCAGCCCGGCCGAGATGGCGCTGCTCAAGGAAACGGGCACGATGGTCGTACACAACCCCGAATCCAACATGGGTAACGCGGTCGGCTGCGGCCCTGTCATACGCCTCTTCTCCGAGGGTATCCTGCTCGGTCTCGGCACCGACGGATATACGAACGACATGATCGAGAGCTACAAGGTCGGCAACATCATCCATAAGCACAACCTCTGCGACCCGACTGTCGCATGGGCGGAAATTCCGGCCATGCTGTTTGAAAATAACCCGCGCATTGCGGGCCGCTTTTTCAACCGCCCGCTCGGCGTACTCAAAGCGGGTGCGTACGCGGACGTCATCGTTACGGATTACGACCCGCTCACGCCGCTGGACGGCGGCAATGTCAACGGGCATATCCTCTTTGGCATGAACGGGCGCAGCGTGGTTACAACCGTCTGCAACGGCAAGGTGCTCATGAAGGACCGCAACGTGCTCGTTGCGGACGAAAAAAGCGTCATGAAAGAGTGCCGGGCAAGCGCCGCGAAGCTCTGGAAATCCATCAACGGCTGAACCGGACGGTTCGTTGCAATCGCAACCGACTGCGATTCGTTTTTACCATAGTATATAGGCATAAGGAGGCATATCCATGTCCGACCGAATGACTCCCATTCCATTTGCGGAATTGATGAACTGGATTCTGGAAGAACGCAATCAGGGCAGCGTGTTCGGCGTACGCCGACCGTATGCCGCGCCGAAAGGAAAGATGCTCGACCTCTTCGATGAACATCTGGAAACACCCTTCGGCCCCGCCGCCGGCCCGCATACGCAGCTTGCTCAAAATCTCATCGCGGCCTATTATGCGGGATGCCGCTTCTTTGAACTCAAGACGGTGCAGACGCTTGACGGCGAAGACCTGCCCGTCTCCAAGCCCTGCATCCTCGCCGAGGACGAGGGCTACAACGTCGAGTGGTCGACCGAGCTGCGCGTTTCCGAGGCGTTCGACGAGTACGTCAAGGCATGGTTTGCGCTCAAACTCATCAGCTGGGAATTCGACCTCGGCCGTCCGGACGGATTCATGTTCAATATGAGCGTCGGCTACAGCTACGAAGGCATCAAAAGCGAGAAGATCGACCGCTTCATCGAAGGCCTAAAAAACGCCGAGGGCACCCCCGTATGGGATGAATGCCGCGCCTGGGCAAGAGAAAACCTCACACGCTTTACGAAGGTTGACAAAAAGTATATCGAAGCCGTCTCACCGCGCGTTTGCTCCTCCATCACGCTCTCCACGCTCCACGGCTGCCCGCCGCAGGAGATCGAGCGCATCGCGAGCTATCTCATCAACGAAAAGGGTCTCAACACGTTTGTCAAGTGCAACCCCACGCTGCTTGGCTACCAGTTCGCGCGCAAAACCATGGACGACATGGGCTACGACTATCTCGTATTCGATGATTTTCATTTTAACGACGACCTGCAGTACCGCGACGCGATACCGATGTTCAAGCGCCTGCTCGACCAGGCATGCGAAAAAGGCCTGCAGTTCGGGCTGAAGCTGACCAACACCTTCCCCGTCGGCATCGCGAGAAACGAGCTGCCCGGCACCGAGATGTACATGAGCGGGCGTTCGCTCTACCCGCTCACCATCGAACTGGCGCACCGCATCAGCCGCGAGTTCGACGGCAGGATGCGGCTCTCATTCTCCGGCGGCGCGGACTTCTACAATATCACGGATCTGTACGACGCGGGCATTTGGCCGGTTACGCTGGCGACCACGCTGTTAAAACCCGGCGGATACCAGCGCGCCAAGCAGATTGCCGAAAAACTCGCAAAAGAAGAATACAGCCCGTTCGAGGGCGTCTCCGTCGGCAAAGTGGCGTACCTTGCGCGCGCCGCGCGCACAAACGAGCGGCACGTCAAGCCCGTCAAGCCCCTGCCCGTTCGCAAGATCAAGGACAAAGTGCCGCTGACGAACTGCTTCATCGCGCCCTGCGAACACGGCTGCCCGATTCATCAGGATATTCCCGAATACGTACGCCTTGTGGGCGACCAAAAATACGCAGAAGCGCTGAAGCTCATTCTCGAACGCAACCCGCTCCCGTTCATCACGGGTCGCATCTGTTCGCACCGCTGCATGGACAAATGCACGCGCGGATTCTACGAAGAAAGTGTCCATATCCGCGACGCGAAGCTGCTCGCCGCGCGCGAAGGCTATGACGGCGTCGTCGGCTCGCTTAAGCCCGCCGGAAAGTCCGGCGCAAATGTCGCAATCATCGGCGGCGGCCCCGCGGGCATGGCGGTCGGCTACCTGCTTTGCCGCCAGGGTGCGAAGGCGACGATATTTGAAAAACGCGAGAAACTCGGCGGCATCGTGCGTTACGTCATCCCCGGGTTCCGCATCGGCGAGTACGGCATCGACCGCGACGTCGACCTGCTTAAATCCATGGGCGCAAAGATTAAAACCAACACCGCTGCGCCGGGCGTTGCCGAACTGAAACAGAGCGGCTTTACGCATATCATATTCGCCACCGGTGCCTGGGCGCACGGAGCGCTGAAGCTGACCGAAGGCGAAAGCATGAACGTGCTCGATTTTCTGGAGCAATACAAGTGCGAGTCGCTCAAGGACGTAGGCACGCACGTCGTCGTTGTCGGCGGCGGCAACACCGCCATGGACGCGGCGCGTGCGGCAAAACGCATCAAGGGCGTATTCAGCAGCAGCATCGTCTACCGCCGCTCGCAGCGCTATATGCCCGCGGATGAAGAAGAACTCCAGTTCGCCATTGAAGACGGCGTGGAATTCAAGGAACTGCTTACCCCCGTTTCTTTGAAGGACGGGAAACTTGTCTGCAAAAAGTGCGTTCTCGGCAAGCCGGACGCAAGCGGCAGGCCAGCCTCCGTTGAAACGGACGAACTGGTCACCATCCCCTGTTCTTTGCTCGTCTCCGCAATCGGCGAAAAAGTCGTCGCAAAAGATTTCTCGGACAACGGCATCGCGCTGACCGACCGCGGCAGGGTGAAGGCAAATCCCGACACGCTTGAAACAAGCGAGAAAAACGTTTTCGTTATAGGCGACGCAAACCGCGGCCCGGCCACGGTCGTGGAAGCCATTGCGGACGCGCGGAAGGTCGCCGACGCGATCGTCGGCGAGTACGCCGTCACCGTACCCGAAGAGGCGAAAGCCTGCCAGGGCAACTGCCTTGCCAAGCTGGGCTCGCTGGCGGTGTACGACAGCGCGGGCAAGGAGACCGAACGGTGCCTTGCATGCTCCACCATCTGCGAATGCTGCGTGCAGGTATGCCCGAACCGTGCGAACATCGCTGTCGACGTGGACGGCATGGCCATGCCGCAGATCATCCATATCGACCGCATGTGCAACGAGTGCGGCAACTGCACTGCATTCTGCCCGTACGACAGCGCGCCGTATCAGGAGAAGTTCACATTGTTCTCCACCGAGAAGGAGTTCGACGAGAGCGGGAACAAAGGCTTCTTCGTGCTCGGCGGCGGCAAAATCAAACTTCGCCTCGATAACGTATCCACCGCCAAGCTCGGCGCGGGAGAGATCGACCCGGATATCGAAAAGATCATCAATGCGATCATATGGGACTACAGCTACCTGTTCTGAACCGGTGCTTAGACACACTCGAGCTTCTCATCCGCAACCAGTTTTCAAGGGGGAATATCCATGGCCACGTTCATCGTCAACGGACAGACCATCTCCGTCGATAAGAATCAAAAACTGCTTCCGCTGCTTCGGGATACGCTCCTGCTCACCAGTGTGAAAAACGGCTGTTCCGAGGGCGCCTGCGGCACCTGTATGGTGCTGATCGACGGCAAGCCGGTCAAAGCGTGCGTCCAGCAGACGGACAGGCTCGAAGGCAAGTCCGTCGTCACCGTCGAAGGCCTGTCCCCTCGTGAGCGGGATGTGTACGCCTATGCGTTCTCCTCCTGCGGCGCGGTGCAGTGCGGTTTCTGCACGCCCGGCATGGTCATCAGCGCAAAGGGCTTGATCGACCGTAATCCCGACCCGACGCACGCGGACGTCAAGGAAGCGATTAAGAACAACATCTGCCGCTGTACCGGATACAAGAAGATCGAAGACGCAATCCTGCTTGCCGCAAAACTCTTACGGGAAGATACGGATGTTCCCTCCGGCGAGCTGCCCGGCTCGGTAGGAGACAGCATACGCCGTATCGAAGCGGTCGATAAAACGCTCGGCATGGCTATGTACGCCGACGACATACATCTGCCCGGCATGCTGCTCGGTTCCGCCGTCCGCAGCGCGTATCCGCGTGCAAAGCTGCTCTCTATCGACACCTCCGCCGCAAAAGCTGTACCCGGCGTGGTCGCCGTTTTCACAGCGGACGACGTGCCCGGCGCAAAGAAGATCGGCCACATCGTGCAGGATTACGACGTGATGATCCCCGTCGGCGCCGTGACGCACTTTTTAGGCGACGCCGTCGCGCTCGTCGTTGCGGAGTCCGCGGAAGCGCTCGAAGCTGGCAAAGCCGCCGTGCAGGCGGAATACGAGCCGCTTACCCCCATTCTCTCGCCGGAAGACGCGCGAAAAGACGGCGCACCGCTCGTACACGCGGATCGCAAGGACAATCTTTTGTCCTATCAGTTCGTCAAGCGCGGAAACGCGGACGAAGTCATCAAAAAAAGCGCCCATTCCGTGACGACGCATTACAGCATGCCGTTTACGGACCACGCGTTTCTCGAACCCGAGTGCTCGGTCGCCGAACCGGAAGGCGAAGGCGTCCATATCTACAGCGGCGACCAGGGCGTGTATCAGACGCGCAAAGAATGCTCCGCCATGCTCGGACTTCCTCCGGAAAAGGTGCGCGTCACGGCCATGATGATCGGCGGCGGATTCGGCGGCAAGGAGGACATGAGCGTGCAGCACCACGCTTCACTCGCCTGCTGGCTTCTCAATCGGCCCGTAAAAGTACGCTTTTCCCGCGCGGACAGCCTGCTGATCCATCCCAAGCGCCACGCGATGGAGATGGACTTCACAACCGCCTGCGACGAAACGGGCAAGCTCACCGGCATGCGCGCGCGCATCATCGCCGACACAGGCGCTTACGCCTCGCTCGGCGGTCCGGTGCTCCAGCGCGCCTGCACGCACGCGGCGGGGCCGTATAACTATCAGGACGTGGACATCGAAGGCTACGCGTACTATACCAACAATCCGCCCGCCGGCGCGTTCAGAGGATTCGGCGTGCCGCAGAGCTGCTTTGCCACCGAATGCAACCTCAACCTGCTCGCGGAAAAAGTTGGCATGACGCCGTTTGAGTTTCGATATAAAAACGCCATCCGTCCGGGACAGGTGCTGCCGAACGGGCAGATTGCGGACGAAACAACCGCGCTGGTCGAAACGCTGGACGCGGTACGCCCGATCATCGAACGCAACCCGAAAGCGGGCGTTTCCTGCGCGATGAAAAACAGCGGGCTCGGTGTCGGCGTACGCGACATCGGCCGCTGCCGCATCGAGGTGCTCGACGGCAAGCTGCATCTGCATTCATCCGCCGCCTGCATCGGCCAGGGCATGGGAACGATTCAGACGCAGTTCGTCAGGGAGATCACCGGCCTACCGTTGAATCAGATCGTATATCACGTTCCGGATACCTCCAGTACGCCGGACGCCGGCAATACGACCGCGTCGCGCCAGACGCTCTTTACAGGAGAGGCTGCAGTTCGCGCCGCAAAACTCGTGAAAGCGGCAATGGACGAAGCGGGTTCTCTTGACGCGCTAGAAGGCAAGAGCTTTGTCGGCGAATACGAAGGCGTGACCGACCCCATGGGTTCGGAGAAACCCAATCCCGTGTCGCACATCGCCTACGGTTACGCGACGAACATCGTAGAGCTTGACGAAGAAGGGCGCGTCGCCCGCGTCACTGCGGCGCACGACGTAGGCCGCGCGGTCAACCCGATCGCGCTGGAAGGCCAGATCGAGGGCGGCATCATCATGAGCATGGGTTACGCGCTCACGGAGGACTTCCCGCTCGAAAACGGAAAACCGACGCGCCGGTACGGTACGCTCGGCCTGCTAAAATCGACCATGGCGCCCGAAATGAAACCGATGATCGTCGGGATTGCGTCAAAAGACAACCTTGCCTGCGGCGCGAAAGGCGTCGGCGAAATCTGCGCGATTCCGACCGCGCCAGCCATACAGCACGCGTATTATAACCGCGACGGCGTCTTCCGCACAAAGCTTCCGCTCGAGAACACGCCGTACAGTAAAAAATAACGGCTTGCTCATTTTTATGCGGCGGGGATTCCCCCGCCGTGTTTTTTTCGCCGGGTTCGATTTCACAGTGTGTCCTTATTTGATCGCCGCAGCAGCATTGGAGCGACACCGCGTATATGCTATAATGAAACCCAGATGACCAAAAAAGGAGTGTTTTATGTTCAGAGATAAGGCAGGAAATTTAGCAGTCGGCAAGATCACAGGATACATCATCCTGCTCGTTCTTGTCATCGCGATACTGGGCGGCAGCATCGTGGTCGTAGAAGCGGGTCAGACGGGCGTCGTGCTCACGTTCGGCCGCGTCAGCCCCGTCGTCTTGCAGGAAGGCATCCATCTCAAGGTGCCGTTTGCGCAGCGTGTGATCGCGATCAATAACCGCATCGTTAAGACGGAGGTCGCCACGGAAGCGTTCAGCAAGGATCTGCAGACGGTGTCCACCATTATCGCAATCAACTACCACATCAACAAATCCTCCAGCGCGGAGATCTACAAGCAGGTCGGCCTGGGATATGACGACGTCCTCGTCGTTCCCGCGATCAACGAGGTGCTCAAAGCCGTCACGGCAAACTACACCGCACAGCAGCTCGTCAGCACCCGCGGAGAAGTCAGTATACTGCTCGACGAAAACCTGAATAAGAAACTTAACGAATACGGAATCCTCGTGGACGATCTTAACATCATCAACTGGGATTTCACCGACGAGTACATCAGCGCCATCGAGGCCAAACAGGTAGCCGAACAGAATCTGATCAAGACACGCACCGAGCAGGAACAGGCGCTTGTCATCGCCAACACCGAAGCGCAGAAACAGGTCATCGCCGCGCAGGCCGAGGCGGACAAGATCGAGCTCCTTGCGGACGCGACCGCCGCGAGCAACCGGACGATCGCGGAATCTTTGAGCGATCTGCTTCTGCGTTACGAAACGCTGCAGAAGTGGGACGGCCAGCTGCCCAAGGTCACGAACGGCAGCAACACGCTCATCGACATCGGCTTAAGCGAATAACCACAAACCGGCATGAAAAAGGCGGGGATTCCCCCGCCTTTTTCTCTTGTTCGCAAATATCGTCATCCGTTATAAGATTTCGACTTTCGTAACAGATACTGCTCCACTTCGCCCTTCACCCCTTCGATAAATCCAACCGGATCGAAACCGAAGTCCCGCGTCGCGTCGTCGTGCGGGTAGGCGCGCGGCTCCACCAACCGCTGCACCTTTTCGCGGTAGTCGATTTTTGTTAAAGATGCGAGATACAACCCCCACGCGCCCGCGATGGCAACCCAATACGGTACGGAAAAAAACCGCGCGGGTTTCTGAAGATATTCCGCGATGCTGCGCAGCATGTCGCGCAGCAGGATCGGTTCTCCGCCCGACAGGACATAGTCCTTCCCCGCCGTCGTTTCGTCCAATAACACGTCGGCGTACGCGCTTCCGAGATCGCGCCGGTGTACGGGCTGCAGCGCAAAGCGCGCGCCGGAAACCACCGGCATGACGGGCAGTTTGTCCATCATGGCGATGAACTTGCAGACGTTTTCGTCGTCCAGGCCACCGTAGATCATAGTCGGCCGAAGGATCGACAGCGCGACGCCGTTTTCGTGGCAAAGGCGGGTGATCGTTTCGTCGATGCGGGCATATTCCGCGCCCGCCGATTTATATTTTGAATACACGCCGGTGGTATGCACCGCGATGATACGCTTTACGCCGGCATCGATCGCGAGCGGAATCAGTTTTGGCGAAAAGTGGATCCCCGCGATGTGCAGCAGCGTGTCCGCGCCTATGAGCGCCCGTTTCATGAACGCCTTGTCGTCTATCGATCCGGCAAGCAGATCAACCGCCAACCCGCTCTTTTCGATAAAGCCCGCCTTTTCAGGCGAACGCACGACTGCGCGGAATCGCCGGTTATCCAGCTCCGCTTTCCGTTCAAGTAAGCGTTCAATCGCGTATCGGCCTGTTTTTCCTGTCGCACCCGTGATCACCGTCGTTTTCATAGTTACCCCTTAGTATCTATCATTATCGTAAGCATTATATCATAAAGAAAAAGCCCGCTTACGCGGGCATGATTTATTATTGGAATATTTGCTCTGTTAAACAATCGAAAATCTGAGTTACCTCATTTTCGTTTGTTTCCATTCTTTCCTGCAACACGCTTTTATCAAAAATGCAGCCGGTCAGAAGCGTTTTAATCCTCTCAGAAAGTAAACCGTCCTGCGCGTCCGTAATGCAGGAAACGCGAACGATTACGCCGCTTTTCACCTCGAGCCGTATTTGAACGCTGCCGAAGGAAAAGCGGTTTTCGACGGATACGCTGAACGCAGGCGTCTTTCCGAGAGTCCAGTCCCGCGAAGCGAACCGAGATCGTTTCTTTTCCAGCGCGGTCGTATCGAACGAATCCGGGCCGATCTGGTCATACGGGCCATATTCCGCCTCAAACGCCGCGGCAAGCGCATCCTTCATCTCTTCGACCGTCAGCAAACGGTTGCGCTGCGAGAGGTTTGCCACGCGGCTTGGCACGCTCTTAACGCCCTTTGCCTCCAAATCTTCCCGTGAAACAAGATACCGCCCCAGGCGCGGTAAGTCTGAGGAGATTAAAATTGTACCGTGGTGAAGCGCCGTTTGATCGGTGAACCGAAACGCGTTGCCGGAGATCTTCTCTCCAGTATCGGCCAGCACGAGGTCGTTTCGCTTCGTCGGCAGAATATCGATTCCAAATGCCGACGCCGCTTTTTGAATAACGCCAAACTGCCGCGGCAGATCATAGCGATCGCGCGGCAGTATGAATGTGAAGTTTAAATTGCCAAGGTCGTGGTACACCGCGCCGCCGCCGGACGGCCGGCGCGCGAGTTTCCCGCCTTCGCTTTGGAGTAGTTCTGCGCGGCATTCGCGCCACGGGTTCTGGTTTCGGCCGATGACGACCGACCGCTCGTTTTGCCAGAGATAGAGAGTCCCGCCCGCGCCCTGCGTCTCGAAGAGCATTTCTTCGAGCGCAAGGTTTAAATGCGGGTCATCGCTTACTGAGATCGATAACCGGTTGAATCGCGGCGGTTCCACTTTCGTCTCTTTGTTTACTTCGTTTTTGCGATGCTCTTCTTCGCGGCGGCCGCGACGTTCTCCGCCGTAAAGCCGAATTCCTTAAAGAGGATTTTCGCGGGCGCGGACGCGCCGTAATGATCTAGGCAAACCGTCTCGCCGTCGAGGCCGATATAGCGGTCCCAGCTGTAAGCGGAAGCCGCTTCCACTGCCACGCGCGCGCGCACGCCGTTTGGAAGAACGGATTCTTTATACGCCGCGTCCTGATCGTCGAAAAGATCGAGGCATGGCATCGAAACGAGCCGGCATTGAACGCCGTCCGCTTCGAGCAGTTCCGCCGCCTGGTAAAGCAGCTCCACTTCGCTGCCGCTCGCCATTAAGATGACGTCAGGTTTGCCGTTCTTTGCGTCTTTGAGGATATAGCCGCCCTTTAACGCGCCTTCGCCCGTTTCTTCAAGCTGCGGAAGATTCTGACGCGTCAGCGCGAGCACGGAAGGTTTGTCCGCTTCGAACGCCGTGATATAGCAATGCGCCGTTTCCTTTGCATCCGCAGGACGGAAGACAAGCGTGCCCGGCGTCGCGCGAAGCGCTAAAAGATGCTCGATCGGCTGGTGCGTCGGGCCGTCCTCGCCTACACCGATGCTGTCGTGCGTCATGACGTAAACTACAGGGTTGTGCATGATCGCCGAAAGGCGCAACGCGGGTTTGAGGTAATCCGTGAACACTAAAAACGACGCGCAGAACGCATGAAAGCCGCCGTAGAGCTGGATGCCGTTGCAGATGGCCGCCATGGCGAACTCGCGGATACCGAAGTGGATATTCGCGCCAAGGCGGTTTTCCGCGCTGTAGAATCCCTTGCCCTTTATCTCCGTCTTGTTGGACGGCGCAAGATCCGCGCTGCCGCCGAAGAGGTTCGGCATGTATTCGGCGAATATGTTGAGCAATTCGCCGCTGACCGCGCGCGTCGCCTTGGAGCCTGTGGAGGCAAAGAGCCGCGCGTCCTTCTTCAGCGCTTCCGGCAGCTTGGCGGCGTGCCATTCAACCCACTGTTTATAAAGCTCGGGATACGCTTTTTTATATCCCTCGAACATCGCGTCGTATTCCGCGCGGCGTTTGCTGTAACCTGTCTGCAATTCCGCGAAGTAGGCTCTAACGTCTTCGGGTACGGCAAACGGCTCTTCGTCCCATTTGTAGAATTCGCGCATGGCCTTGATCGCGTCTTCTCCGAGCGGCTCACCGTGCGCGCCGGCGGAGTTCGCTTTCGGCGTGCCGTGGGCGATCTCGGTTTTTACGATGATGAGCGACGGGTGCGCTTTGTCCGCCTTCGCGGCGTCGATCGCCGCTGCGATCGCCTGCGTGTCCTCGCCGTCCTGTACATACTGCACCGTCCAGCCGTAGGCTTCGAAGCGCTTACCAACGTCCTCGGTAAACGCAAGGCTCGTGTTCCCCTCGATCGTGATCTCGTTGCGGTCGTAGAGCAGAATCAGTTTGCCAAGGCCGAGATGCCCCGCCAGAGAAGCCGCTTCCGAAGCCACGCCTTCCATCAGACAGCCATCTCCGGTGAGCGCGTAGGTGTAGTTGTCGACAACAGGATATCCCTCGCGGTTGAACTGCGCCGCAAGCCGGGCTTCCGCCATCGCCATGCCGACCGCGGTCGCGATCCCCTGGCCGAGCGGGCCGGACGTTGTTTCAACGCCGACGGTATGTCCGAATTCCGGATGTCCCGGCGTCTTGCTTCCCCACTGACGGAAGTTTTTAATCTCCTCCATCGGCAGCCCGTAGCCGAAGAGATGCAGCAGCGCATATTCCAGCATGGAAGCGTGGCCGGCGGAGAGCACGAAGCGGTCCCTGCCTATCCATTTCGCGTCCTTCGGGTCGTGTTTCATCTGCTTCCAGAGCGTAAACGCCATGGGCGCGGATCCGATCGGCAGGCCGGGATGGCCGCTGTTGGCTTTCTGTACGGCTTCCGCGGCTAAAAAACGGATGTTCGTAATCGCCTTTTGTTCGATTTGTTTCATCTATATGATTCCTTTCTGAAATAATATCGCTGTCTGCCACTGTAAATGTTTTTATTGTTTTATTTATTATGATGATGATTTCATAATAATACAAGTATGGCGACGAATATTATAACATATCCGCCGCCAATTTGTAGAGAAACCTGTTAAATACCACGCTTATTTTCTCGTATTTGCTCCAGTTCGGTGAAATTATGCTGACACACGTGCCCGTTCAGCGGGAGAATACGCTCGTGAATCGCGTCCACAATCCAATCCGGCTGCGGGAAAAACGCGTCCTCCAGCTCGTGCGCGGGCGTGATCCAGTTTTTCGCTCCGACGACCACGGGCGGCGCGTCGAGATAATCGAACGCAAGCTCGGCGATGTTGCTGGCAAGGTTTCGCATGAAGCTGTTGCGTTCGCACGCGTCGCCTGTAACGACGATGCGCCCGGTCTTCTTCACGCTTTCGATCACGGTTTCATAGTTGAAAGGCACAAGAGAACGCGCGTCTATGATCTCCGCCGAAACGCCGTATTTTTCCTGCAGGATGTCGGCGGCCTTTGTCACGCGATAGAGCGTCGCGCCGATCGATAGGATGGTCACGTCCTTGCCGGCGCGTTTGACGTCCGGTTCGCCGAACGGGATTTCATACTCTGTTTCCGGCACGCCTTCCTCGTGGAAGAGTTCCGCAACGTCGTAGATGCGCTGGCTTTCGAGGAATATGACCGGATCGGAGCCGTTGAGCGCGGACTGCATGAGCCCTTTCGCGTCGTACGGCGTCGCCGGGAAGACGACCTTGAGTCCGGGTATGTGCGCGACCAGCGCGCTCCAGTCCTGCGAGTGCTGCGCGCCGTATTTGGAACCGACGCTCATACGAAGCACGACCGGCATCTTCAGCATGCCCGCGCTCATGGACTGCCATTTACAGAGCTGGTTGAAGATTTCATCGCCCGCGCGTCCTAAAAAGTCGCAGTACATGAGCTCCGCAACCGCGCGGCCGCCGCTCATGGCATAGCCGATGGCGGCGCCGACGATACCCGCCTCCGAGATAGGCGTATTAAACAGGCGGTGATATGGAATCGCCTCCGTCATACCGCGGTAAACCGCAAACGCGCCGCCCCAGTCCCGCACGTCTTCGCCGAACGCAATCAGCGTCGGGTCTTCGTAAAACTTGTTGATGATGGGTTCGGCGATGCCGTCCCTGAGCTGGTACACCCTGTTTTTACTGACGGGTTTCCCGTCCGCCTCCAGTCCGAAGCGGCTGCGCTTAGCCAGCAGCTGTACGCGCGGGCATTCCTCGCGCGGCAGCAGCACGTCCGGCTTGCGGGATTCGTCAAAAGAACGTACTTTTTTGTCGGAAAACATCAGGTTTCCGATGTAGTCGCTCTCCGCGCCGAAGATATCGATATGCGGCGAAACGCTCTCGTCGATGGAGAGTTTCATATTGCGCAGCATGTTATCCTTGACCGCCGCCCAGATTTCGTCGAGCTCTTCCTGCGACGCGACCTTTGCCTCGACAAGCTGTTTGCCAAAGGCGTAGATCGAATCCTGCGCTTCCCACGCTTCCAGCTCGTCCTTTGTGCGGTACGTGCCGGAGTCCGAAGGGCTGTGTCCGCTGAAGCGGTAGGTTACGAGGTCTAAAAGCACGGGGCCTTCCTTCTTAGCAACCGGTATCTTTCTGCGGTACGCGTCGATAACCGCGAGCGGGTTGAACCCGTCCACGCGTTCGGCGTGCATGGCCGAAGGCATTACGCCCGCCGCGATGCGCGCGACCATATCGTAGCCCATCGTCTCGCCGCGCGTCTGTCCGCCCATACCGTAGAAATTATCGTTGATGTTGTAGATAATCGGCATTCCGCCGCCGTTGTCGCCCCAGAGGGTGCGCACCTGATCCATCGCGGAGATCATAAGCCCCTCCCAGACGGGGCCGCAGGCGATCGCGCCGTCACCGATGTTGCAGACCACCACGCCGGGTTTTTTGTTGCTGCGCTTAAAGAGCGCTGCGCCCGGGGCGATGCTGCCGCTGCCGCCGACGATGGCGTTGTTGGGATAGATTCCAAACGGCGTAAAAAACGCGTGCATAGAGCCGCCAAGCCCCTGATTGAAACCGTTTTTACGCGCGAACGTTTCGCACATCATGCCGTAAAGTAAAAAGTTAATCGCAACTTCTTTTACGCTCTTTCCGCTGTCCTTGATGACGGCATACGTGCGTCCGTCAAAGAAGTTTTTCATAATCTCAAGCAGTTCCCCGTCGTCAAGAATCTGAATGGAACGCAGCCCTTTTGCGAGGATTTCGCCGTGGCTTCTGTGCGAGCCGAACGTGTAGTCGTCCAGCGTGAGTTCGTACGCCGCGCCGACGTACGCCGCCTCCTGCCCGATGCCGAGGTGCGCGGGGCCGGGATGGTTGTACTGCACGCCGCAATATTCGTTGGTCGTCTTGATCAGATTGAGCATGGTTTCAAATTCGCGGATGTAGACCATGTCGCGGTAAATATGCAGAAACTCGTCTTTCGTAAAGTTCTTTTTTTCGTCTTTGACGGTCTTTTGATACTGGTTCACCGGAATCGGCGGAAACGTCAGGGTATCCGGCTGCCTGACTACGTTCGGATCGATGTATAATTGCTTTGACATGGCTTTACTCCTTCTTGGTCAATCAATGATTAAAATTGAAATACCGCTTCTCGGACGATTTCGGATACCGTCGGGTGCGGAAATACGATTTCCTTGATCTCGTCAATCGTCAGCCCGAGTTCAATGAACGTGCCGACCGCAACGATGAATTCGCTTGAATAATTGCTGAGTATCTGCGCGCCAAGCACTCGTTTCGTCGCGTTGTCGACGACGAGCTTCATCACGCCGTCCCCGCCTTCGTTCTCCGCAAGATAGCGTCCCGAAAAGCGCATCGGAATTTTGACGCACGCCGCGTCGAGGCCCTTCGCTTTCGCGCTTGCTTCCGTCTCGCCGACGGAAGAGAGTTCGGGGTTGGTATACAGCACGCCGGGCACCGCCCCGTAGCGCATGGTATCTTTTTTACCGAGCATGATGTTGACGGCGACCTCCGCTTCACGGTAAGCCGTGTGCGCGAGCATGGACTTACCGTTGACGTCTCCCGCCGCGTAGACCTCCGGCTGATTCGTCTTCATATGCGCGTCGGTCACGATTGCGCCGCGCTGCGTTAGTACATGGATACTTTCCAAGCCGATGCCGGACGTGTTGGCGCGGCGCCCGATGGAAAGCAGCACTTTATCGCATGCAACTTCGCTGGTCGCGCCGTCCTTTTCATATTTCACACCGGTTGCCGTAACCTCGGTGACCTTCGCCGAAAGATGGAACGTGACCCCGCGTTTTTCGAAACCCTTCTGCAGAATGGAGACGAGTTCCGCGTCGTTCTCTCCGGCGATGTGGTCGAGCATTTCGATCACGGTGACTTTTGACCCGATCGAAGTAAAATAGCTCGCCAGCTCCAGTCCGATCACGCCGCCGCCGATGACGACTAGGTGCTCAGGCTTTTCGGTAAGCGCAAGGATTTCGCGATTGGTGCAAACAAAACCGCTCTCGATGCCTTCTTTGAGTCCCGGAATCGGCGGAACGGCGGGAGACGACCCGGTCGCGATCAACAAGCGTTTTCCGGTGTAGGTTTCTCCGCCGGCTTCGACGGTGTAGCCCTCGTCTGATTTTCCGGTGATCGTGCCGCGCGCGTTGACGAGCGTCACGTGATTCGCCCTTAACGCCGCGGATACGCCCGCTACGAGCGTCTTTACGACTTTATTCTTGCGTGCGATCACCTTGGCGTGGTCGATGGAAAGCCCTTCCGCGGACACGCCGTATTTCTCGCCGTGCGCCGCTCCATCAAAAATTTTTGCGGAATAGAGCAGCGTTTTGGTCGGAATGCAGCCTTCGTTTAAGCAAACGCCGCCGACGCTGCGCTCTTCGATACATAATACGCTCAAACCCGCGTACCCCGCGCGTTCGCTGGCAAGATAACCGGCGGGACCGCCTCCGAGAACGATTAAGTCAAATGCCATATCGCGTTTCCCCCTTTACCCGATCAGAAGCAGGTCGAAGTGTTCCAGCGCAGTCACGAGGTCCTTTAAAAAGCGGCTGGCAGGCGCTCCGTCCACAGCGCGGTGATCGTAGGTCAGCGAA
This sequence comes from Christensenellaceae bacterium, assembly GCA_963675855.1. Classification (GTDB taxonomy): domain Bacteria; phylum Bacillota; class Clostridia; order Christensenellales; family CAG-138; genus UBA7703. Next base: position 1,587,351 of record OY776633.1, on the reverse strand, counting down.
AGCCCCATAGCCGGATACGCCGTGATTTGCCCGTCTACGGTGCGGATGCGCTCCGTGATATTGCATACCCCGAGCAGTGCCGCCTGCGGCGGGTTGATGACGGGTGTGAAACTCTCGACGCCGTAAAGTCCAAGGTTGCTGACGGTGAACGTTCCGCCCTGCAGATAATCCGGATTGACGCTTCCGTCTACGGCGGACTTGGCAAGCGATTTCGACTCGGCCGCGATCTGCCCGAGCGACTTCGTCTCGGCGGCAAACAGCGTAGGCACCAAAAGACCGCGCGGCGTATCCACCGCGATACCGAGGTTGACGTGTTTGAAATAACGTATTTTGTCACCGAGCATATGCGCGTTCAGCCCTTCATGCCTGGTCAGCACGCGCGAGATGGCGAATAGTATAATGTCGTTTATCGTGACCTTCGGTAAATCCATTCCCTCCGGAGCGGCTTTCAGGCTCTCGCGGAACGCGAGGATCTTCGTCGCGTCGAAGGTGGTGTTGTGCGTCAGCTGCGCCATCTCGGCGAGGCTGTCGTGCATGGTTTTTGCGATCATACGGCGAAGGTTCGGCAGCTTGATTTCGTCATATTCCATCGTGTCTGATACGGCGGAACCATCGGCGGCGGCAGACGCGGCGAACGTCTCTTTTTCGGAAACGTCTGTTTCTTCACCCGTCATCCTTCCGCCCAAACCGCTGCCCGTTCGTTCCTGTCTGGCCAGCGCGAGGACATCGCGCTCGATCACGCGTCCATGCGGGCCCGTAGGCGCGGCCTTAGAAGGATCGACGCCAAGCTTTTGAGCTGCGTTTTTCGCGCGGGGCGAAACGCCCTCCGCCCGTACGGCAGCCGTTGTAACCGGCGCGGGTAATTCTTTTCCCTTGGCTTGTTCAGGCTCGACTTTGGTTGCCTGCTCTGCCGGCGCGGCGCCGTCGGGTGCAAACTCTTCAAACGACTCCCCGGGTTGGCCAATCACCGCTACGTTGAACAAAACGGGGACGTCGTCGTCCGCGTCGTAAAACACGGCGAGCAGAGTCCCGTCCGTTTTTGCCTGTTCTTCAAATGTAGATTTGTCGGTTTCGTAAGAGAAGAGTACGTCGCCCGTCTTAACCGTATCGCCGACTTTCTTTTTCCATTCGGTAATGATGCAGCTCTCGACGGACTGGCCTTGCCTTGGCATGATGACCGGAGTAGCCATATTGAGCCCCCTTCGGAATTTGTTGTTTGTTATTAATTTTCTTAATAATGTTATTTTATAACATTTGCAATTTCCTGTCAAGCAAAATGATTCATTCAATCCTGCTTTTTTATGATACTTTAGAAAACCCGCGTTTCATAAAAAATATCACCGCGGCATGTTTTAAAAATCAAATCATCCGCAGTGATATCAGTAATAATATGTTATATTTTGTTATGAAATTCGATTCTTCATGCAAACCATAGAATACTTCGGTACGCCCGCTTCCGCACAGATAGCGCCGCACTTGGCGGTGAACAGGAAAAACAGGTTTTCTTTATCGAAGCCGCCAAGGCACTCGAAATTCCCCTGCCCCTTCGAAATGATGACGTCCGCGGCTGCAAATTCACGCCGGAACGATTCGCTTGCGCGGCTCATTACTGTACCCGGCGCGCCGTCTCCGTTGTCGATGATGCGCACAACCTGGTCCATGCCGGCTTCATGCGCATCGTCGTACGTAACGTCGTTCATGACCGCAATCCCTTTTACGACAAATGCGATGTCCAGCTGGGGATATTCCATCGCGATTCGTTCGATAAACAGGCGGTCGAACACGATCTCCCCGGTGTTGTCGCCAAGGTATAACATGGTCTTTGACCGTTTCAGCGTATCGCGCAGCGCGTCAAAATCGTCGATTGCAAACGGCGTATGGACGATCGCGTCGATCTTTGCGTTTTGTTCTTCCAGCGTGACGGGTTCTTTCAGGCTGTAATCGATCAGATTTCCGGCGATGGCATATTTCATCGCAAGAGCGAGGGGATCGTCCGCGCCTTCGACCGCTTTTTTTGCGTCGGGTAAAAGGAACATCGCCTCGCGGTTGCTGAGTGATTTAATCTCGGTATACGGATCGATTCCGCCGAGCGTTTCGATCAGCTTTCCCCAAATGTGCACCATCGTTCCAGGAGGGGTAGCGTTGCGATCAGCCGTTTCCATAAAAGCGTCGGCGTCGCGAAAAATGATACTACGCTGATGGTCGGGGAGTTCAAGCATGTCGGCTACGGTTCTTACCTGCGCAAGGATGCAGGTTTCACATTCTGGCTGTAATTTCATAGACTGTATTGTAACCGACCGTTCGAAGAATTGCAACCTTATTACCCAGTTACCCCCGCGGTTTTCTCATCGTCAGGTGGCGCTGAAACAACAGTTGTGAAGGAAGCCCCGCCTGTTTCTCTTTTTTTGGAAATCGCGTGTCAAAGCGCTCCGCCTCTATTTCGTCTACATCGAACGCTTTGTCTTCAAAAAACAGGCCGCGCGTTTCATTTAAAGCGGCGGGCACGAGTTCGAGCGCCTGCAGTGCGTCCGCATAATAACCGTCCGGCGTGCCGATGCCGTACCGTTCCGCCGCAACAAAACCGAACCGGCTGTAATAAGCCGGTTCGCCGTAAATCAGAACGGCGGTATGACCCGCTTTTCGCGCCGCCTCAAGAGAATGCCGCACGAGCGCGGAGCCGACGCCTTTTTTCTGCCAGCGCGGCAGAACCGACAGCGGGCCGAAACAGAGCACTAAACGTTCCTCTCCGCCGTCCAAGCGTAACTCTGCGCGTGTGTACATAATGTTGCCGATGATCTGCCCTTCAAACTCGACAACAAAATCCAGCTCCGGCAGGAAACAGTCCGCGTTCCGCAGCACATGCGCCAGATAATGCTCGTTGCAGCCCGGTACATGCACATTCCAGAACGCTTCCCTTGTTACCATCTCGACCGAATCGAAATCCTTTGGCGTCTCCAGTCGGATCGCCCAACCGTTTTCCATTTATTTCTCCTTTGATAAGTCTTTCATCGCAGCACCGCTCTTCGCGTTTCATCAATGACCCGCAGAAATCTGTTTTGGCCGCCATTGATCCTGCGCCTTGCTCCAGCGCCGGTATACGGCCGCGGCGATCCAGCGGCGAGGTATGAGTTTCCCGAGCGCGCTCAGCGCGCGGTTCAGCGCGCCTGGTACGAAGATGCCGCCGCGTTTGATAAGGCGGTCTATCGTGTTTACAGCCACGCGCTCAAGCGGATTTGTTGTCGCACCGCCCCAGAACCCCTGCGCCGCGATGCCGCGCATCGCTTCATGCGTTGTCGCAAGTCCTCCCGGGCAGAGGGCTAAAACGTTGACGCCGCTTCCTTTCAATTCCTCGCGCAAAGCGATCGCGATATCCAGCAAGAATCGTTTCGAGGCGGCGTATGTCGCTTTCAGCGGCATGGGGTACATGCTCGCAAGGCTTGAAGTAAACAGCAGATAGAACGGCCTTCCATCTCTGCGCCGGTTCAGTATCGCGTGCGTAACGCGCAATGTCGCTTCGTTGTTCAACGATATGATGCGGACGATTTCACCCCTTTTTCGCTCCAGAAACCCGCCTTCAAAGTCAAGCCCCGCCACGTTGAGCAGCATGTCAAACCGAATGCCGTACGCGTCGATGGCCTTCATCAGCCCGTCGACGCTTTCGTCGCTGGTCAAGTCGCAGGCTGCGCACGTCACGGTTCCATGGAACTGCCGTTCCAATCCGTTTTGTATGGACTTCAGCCCCTGTTCGTTGATATCGGTCAGAAACAGGTTGTATCCGCGCCTGCCGCATTCGTTTGCAAGCGCGCGTCCAAGACCGCCGCTTGCGCCCGTAATCATAACATTCATATCCCTGTTCTCCTATGCTTCAATTTTTTCCGGATACGTTATTCCGCAGAGGCGCTCGCTCAGTGCAAAAAGCCTGTCCGCGTTTTCATGCGTCACCTGAGCGCTGTACCGTCTCGGGCTGCACCTATAGTAATACAGTTGGTCGGCGGCAAGGTTTTGATCGCAGAGGTATAAGTATGTCCTCGCCGGTACTTCCGCGGGTACTCCGCGCTTTTTACGCATACCCCAGATCCAGCTGACGAGGCCGCCGGTGTTCTTATTGCCGATGTCTGTTCGCACCAGCCCCGGGTCGACGACGCAGGCGCGGATGCCTTCATGCACATACCGGTCGTTCAACCCTCTGGCAAACAGGATGTTGCTCAGTTTCGACTGCTTGTACGCCGTCAGCGGATTGTATCCGCGCGTGAGCATGATGTCGTTCCAGCGCATTCGAAAATGCATGTGCGACTTGCTGCCCGTCATGAGAACCCTGCCGCCCGCGCGCTTAAGATGTTCCAGCAGATGATACGTCAGTAAAAATCCCGCGAGGTGGTTGAGCGCAAACTGTTGTTCATAGCCTTCTTCGGTGGTCGCATACCAGCTGCGGACGCATCCGGCGTTGTTGATCAATACGTCGAGTTTTTCTTCGTTTTCAAGCGCGAGAATTTGTTTGATTTCTTCCGCAATGCGCTTCACTTCACGCTGCTGCATCAAATCGGCGCATAAAAACGTAACGCGCGCGCCCGGCTTCGCCGAGCGTATTTCATCGCCCGCCTGCGCACAGCGCTTCTCATCGCGCCCTACACAGATGACCGCATAATTTTTTTTAACCAGCTCTGCCGCCGCCGCCAGTCCTATTCCGGAGCTGGCGCCCGTTATCACCGCATATTTCATATCGTTACTCTCCTGATATACCGATCAACCCGCCGTATAGCCAAACCAGCCGAGCGCATGCCAGAATTCCCAGGATTGCGTTTCGAGCATAAGGAGCGTATATCCTGCAACAGACGCGATGCCGAATATCATAACGGCCCAGAGGAAAACGCCGCGAATCGCACGTTTTGCTTTCGGCGAAAACTGCGGACTCAACGGAAGCGGCGGCAGCGCCTCTTTGCCGAGCAGGTTTTTACGCCAGCGCAAACTTGCGCGCACGATCTGGCGAAGGAAAGCGAAACAGAACAGCGCCGCGATAAACAGCAAAACGCTCAGCGATAGCAGCATGACGCCCATGATCACCGCCGCGCTGTACGGCATCGGCGGCAGCAGATTCATGAAGTTGACGCCCGCGATCAGTTCCGCGCCGAGTGCGGCGGGAGCCAGCGTCGCGCAGAACAGCGCGGCGATAAAGCAGAAAAACGCTGCGTAGAGAACGATCTCAAATATCCCTGTCAGCGAAAGCCCGAGAACAATGAACGCCTTTTTCCCTTTCGTCCGTTTTCGCTCCCCCGGCAGTCCAGCAAACTGAATCGCAATCTGCGCGGGCGCGGCCAGCTTCGCGGCGATCTCTTCCTCGGCGTATCCGTCCGCAAGTTTAAAGAGGAAATGCTGCTCGTATTCGGTTATGATTTCATTCGCGTCCGCTACGTTGTTTTTTTTAAGTTCCGCGCTTAATTTTGTCATGTATTCCTGTTTTGTCATATCGTTTGTTCCTCCAGTATCGATAGAATCTTTTTCGCAAACTCCAGATAGTCTTTATAATCCGACTGAAACGTCTGCCGCCCCAGGCCGGTTAGCGAGTAGTATTTTCTCGGCGGCCCCCCGCTCTCCTCGGAAAGATAGGTCGTGACCAGTCCGTCGCTCTTCAGCTTTCTCAGGATCGGATAAACGGTTCCGTCCGCTATGTCGATCCGCTTGAGCAGGTATTCCGAGATCTCGTACCCGTAACAGTCCCGCCGGTGCAGCAGCGAGAGCACGCACAGTTCGAGCACCCCTTTTTTATACTGAATGTTCATCCAATCCTCCATTTTTCAATGGTATCAAATAATGCTTACTATTACATTATATTCAGTAGTTACGAATTGTCAAGTTTTTTCCTTTTGATAAGATTTCTTACTGTTTTTCAAAGAAAATAACCTGAAATTTAAGGAATTATATATTATTTTTGCAAAAAAACGAAAAAAAGGCTTGCTTTTTCTATTCACATCCGTTATAGTACATCCCAAGATCAAGCAAGGGCGCTGTCTGTCGACACAGGCGGCGCCCCTTTTGATCTATTTTTTTATTTTGGAGGGATCAGTCATGTCAGAAATTATGGATGCAGTCAATGGCGTCGTGTTTCCGGTTTGGTTCTTAATCGGCGCTGCGCTCGTCTTCTTCATGCAGGGCGGATTCGCGATGGTGGAGACCGGCTTCACCCGCGCGAAGAACGCGGGCAACATCATCATGAAAAACCTCATGGACTTCTGTATCGGCACGGTCGTGTTCGTGCTACTCGGCTTCAGCCTCATGATGTCGGAAAATTATCTGTTCGGCGTCATCGGCAAGCCGGATCTGCAAATCTTTACGAATTTTGCGGAGTTCAACTTTTCCAGCTTCGTCTTCAACCTCGTATTCTGCGCCACGGCGGCGACGATCGTCTCCGGCGCAATGGCGGAGCGCACGAAGTTCTCGGCGTACTGTGTCTACAGCGCGGTCATCAGCATCGCGGTGTATCCCATTCAGGCCGGCTGGGTCTGGAACCCGCAAGGCTGGCTCTTCAACCTCGGTTACATCGATTTTGCCGGTTCTTCCGCTATTCATATGGTCGGCGGTTTGACCGCTCTCGTCGGCGCAGCCATTCTCGGCCCGCGCATCGGAAAGTATGTAAAAGATGCCAAGACCGGCAAGAAAACGTCCCGCGCAATCCCCGGCCACTCTATCACCCTCGGCGCGCTCGGCGTATTCATCCTCTGGTTCGGCTGGTACGGTTTCAACGGCGCCGCCGCGCTCAGCGTTGAACAGCTCGGTTCCGTCTTCCTCACCACAACCGTTGCGCCCGGTGTGGCGACGGTCGTTACCATGATCTTCACGTGGCTTAAAAACGGCAAGCCCGACGTATCCATGTCGCTTAACGGCGCGCTGGCAGGTTTGGTTGCCATCACGGCGCCATGCGCGAATGTCGACGCCCTCGGCGCGGTCATCATCGGTGCGGTCGCCGGTATCCTCGTCGTAGTTGCGGTTGAGTTCGTCGACCTGAAACTGCATGTGGACGATCCTGTCGGCGCGGTTGCCGTCCACGGCGTGAACGGTCTCTGGGGTACGCTGGCCGTCGGACTCTTTGCGACGGACTCCGCTCCCGGAGCAACCGCGAACGGCCTGTTTTACGGCGGCGGCTTTGCGCAGCTCGGCGTTCAGGCGCTTGGTGTTGGAGCAATCGCCCTCTGGACCGTCGTTACGATGACAGGCGTCTTCTTCCTACTCAAGAAAATAAACGGCCTGCGCGTCTCCGCGGCTGAAGAGATTCAGGGGCTCGATTTGAAAGAACACGGACTTGCGAGCAGCTATGCGGACTTCATGATCGCGGTTCCCGCTGTCGATATCGGCGAGGTTGCCACGACAAGACCGATCATACCCGTACCGGAGCATGTCGCTATCCCCGTTCAGGACAGCACGCATCCCGGCGCAAAACTGACGAAGGTCACCGTCGTGACCAGCCAGACCAAATTTGCCGGGCTGCAGAAAGCGTTCGACAGTATCGGCGTGACCGGCATCACAGTGACCAACGTGCTCGGCTACGGCATGCAGAAGGGCAACACGCAAATGTACCGCGGCGTTCCCGTGGAAACGAAGCTGCTGCCGAAGGTGCAGGTCGATATCGTAATCACGAAGATCCCCGTCGACGTCATGGTCAAAACGATCAAGGAAGCGCTATACACCGGCAACATCGGCGATGGCAAGATCTTCATCTACAATGTCGAAAACGTCATCAAAGTGCGCACCGGCGAAGAAGGTTACGACGCCCTGCAGGACGAAGATTACGAATAGTTAATTACCTCGGTTTTGTGAACGAAACAAAAAGAGCACCTTGACCGGTGCTCTTTTTTGTCAGAACAAAACGTCATTCATGACGGATTTGCTAATCATATAATTCTTTTTTATGTCAAGTATCAATCACGGGTATTGACGCGGCAACAGGTTCGCTACTACAATCAGAACAGGCTGCATCCGTTTGTTGTTCCAATTCATCTTTCGGGAGGTTGACATATTGATCGGCAGGCCGTACAAGGCGCTCCTATCGTGGTGCTTGGCTTTGATCGTCGCAGTTTCCTGCGCAAACTTCATCACTTTCTTTTATCGAAGCGGTTCTGGTTCCATCCCGAGGACAAACGCGTTTTCGAGCAATATTCGCACGCCGAACAGCAGGATCGTACGCGGCTTAGAAGGTTACGGCGTCAATTACGCCGATCAAAACGGATACATGAACCTCAGCGATCTGCCGCTGAAAAGCGATTATATCCTATTTATGGGGTCTTCTCATCTGGAAGGTTTGCAGGTCATGCAGGATCAGAATATGGTCTCGGTCCTCAACGATATGCTCGACGAACATGCGCGAACCGTATACAACATGGGGACGGCGGGCTATACCCTCCCTTTGATCGTTGAAGGATTTCAGGCAGGCATAGAGGAGTTTCCGGATTCGTCCGCGGTTATCATAGAGCTTTCCCAGATGGCATATTCAAGCGACGAGTTGAAAAGCGCCCTCGTTCAGACACAGTATGATCCGTCCGATTCCGGCAGGGAACTCGTAAAATCGCAGAGCCTTTCACGGCGTATCCGAAACGCCGTGTTGAGCGTATTCCCCGTCATTTCGCAGCTACGTCAGCAATTCGAATCGATCCGCTTTGATTTTGACGGCGCGTTTGGCATTCAAACATGGTATCACGCTGAAAAAACCTCAGGCTTGCGTATGACGGATTCCGACGATTTTTCCGGACTGCTGAATCAGGCCTTTGCCCTGCTGCGCGCGGAATACGACAATCCGATCATCCTCCTCTATCAGCCGGGTGTTTCTCTCCAGCGTGACGGTACGCTGACAATCGACCGGGACGAACGGTATTACAACGATTATGTCGGCGCATGCGATCAAAACGATATCATTTTTCTGGATGTTGGCGACGCGTTTTTAGAGGCTTATGAATCTGACTATTCCATGGCATACGGTTTCAACAATACGACCATGGGTTCGGGGCATATCAATCCGCTGGGGCACAGAATCATCGCGGAAGAGCTATATAAAGCGATTCTGAAATTACAGGCCGGGGGGATTGAATAATGTCTTTTGTTTCTTTGGCGTTTGTGCTCCTCTTCGCGGCGACATATCTCTCCAGCAGGCTGTGTAAAACCAGAGATCAAAAGCATGCCGTGCTCCTGGCCGCAAGCTATATCTTCTATGCATATTGGGACGTAAGGTTCCTCGCGCTGCTCGTTCTGCAAACTTATATCAGTTATTTCCTGGCTAAAAAAATCGACCGTTCCGCCACAAAGCGTCAGTCGAAACGCTTCCTGATCTTAGGGGTTTCCGTTTCGCTTGCGATACTGGGTTTTTTTAAGTACTTCAATTTCTTCGTCGAATCATTCATCCTTCTCTTCGGAATCGAAAATTCAAACTCGCTGAATATCATCCTTCCCGTCGGAATCTCGTTTTACACGTTCCAGGCTCTGAGTTACCTGATCGACGTTTACAGAAAAAAATTGAAAGCCAGCGACCGGTTTGTCAAAATATCGCTGTACATATCGTTCTTTCCGCAGCTGGTGGCCGGTCCGATCGTCCGCGCCAGCGACTTTCTGCCGCAGCTGAACGAAGAACGGCCGATGACTAACGTAAACCTTGTGGAAGGCCTGCAGATGTTTCTGTTTGGCCTGATTAAAAAAATCGTTATCGCGGACCGTCTGGCCGTCGCCGTAGACGCGGTGTTCGCTTCGCCCGTCAGCTACAGCGGGCTCTCCATCTTTCTCGCGGTTATCGCGTACTCCATACAGATATACTGCGATTTCTCCGGTTATTCCGACATGGCGATCGGCGTAGCGAAAACGCTCGGTTACGATCTGTGCCATAATTTCAACATGCCGTATATTTCAAAAAATCCATCCGAATTCTGGGGCCGCTGGCATATCAGCCTTTCCTCGTGGTTGCGGGATTATCTCTATATTCCGCTAGGCGGAAATCGGAAAGGAAAAACCCGAACAAAGATCAATCTTATGCTGACGATGCTCCTTGGCGGGTTGTGGCACGGCGCAAACTGGCAGATGGTGTTCTGGGGCGCGCTGCACGGCGGAGCGCTGATCGTTCATAAAACGTTTCGGGAGCAATGCGACAGACGCGGTTTAACCATAAAAGACGACCTGTTGAAAAAAACCGTTTCCATACTCTCGGTGATCGGCATGTACCTGTTTACCTGCTTATGCTGGATTTTCTTTCGCGCGGCATCGTTTTCAGACGCGGTCACGATGATCTCTCGGATACTGACAAACGCGGACGGCGTGCGTTACTACTATGTATTTACCTTTATTTATGCCGCAATCATCGGAATTGCATTTGCCGTCGGTATCGTGAAAAATCGCGGCAACGGGTTCTACCCGCTGTTGAACTTCAATCGTTTTATTTCCAAGGTGATCATCATACTCGTCATCCTGCTGACGTTTATGTTTTTCTACGCGGGAGATACGGCGTTTATCTATTTCCAGTTTTAAATAGCGCCTTGATAAGGAATAACACAAAGAGCGCCGCTTTGGGCGCTCTATATGTTATCAGGGAGTAAAAAGTATGAATAGGTCCTATTTATTAATAAGATCACGGTAGGCCTTATCCAATAAATCTTTCAGCACGTCCTTTTTAAGAACATAATGCAGCCTCTGCCCTATTCGTTCGTAATCAATCAAGCCGATGGCCAATAGCATTGTCAGATGATAAGATGCGGTAGCATTGGTCAGCCCCACCTGTTTTGCCAACTCATTGCCGATTGCAGGTTTCAAAGCAAGGCTCTTGATGATTTCTATCCGCTTTTCTTCCGATAACACTTTAAGAAATTGCTTGATTTCTTCGCTCTGCTTTTCACGCAATCTTTTTTTGCTGATAAATGTGCCGTATATCAGCACAAACTGTCCTTTTTGAGGTTGAATAAAATAGGTGAGTATTTCCGAAAAGGCATTTGGAATCAGTATCAGCTGCTTTGCCGAGTCCAGGAGCTTTACGTTGATTTTCAGGTAGTTCGTCACGAAATCTTCCGGATCGTCAAGGCAGTTATTCTGGCTTCTTTCTACTTCGTCACGATCCAATTCATTGAGTTCCTCAACATAGGGAGTGAAGACTTTAACGTACTGCTCCAGCAAGCGCACCAGACGCAGTTTCGCTTCCGTTGGATAGTGTAATATCTCCAATGCCTTTTCCCGGTCTTCAGATGACAGTTCCTGACAATCTGCCAGGAGTTGCTCAAAAGCAGCCCGGTCGGCAAGCAGCTCTTCTGCCCGTTTCCAGTCTTTGCATAGATCACAATCCTGCTGGCAGATAACCTCCATGGCGTCGTAAAGCAGATGTTTCAAGACTTCAATGTCCGAAAGCTCGGCAAACACGGCGGGCAGTTGGCCGATGTCGCGAATGTCATTGATAATAGTAAAATCCCATAACAAAGAACAAACCGGTTTGTTGAAGAAGAATGAAATCTCCTGCCGGTAGAATACCGACAAGCTGTTTTTGATCTCTTGGATGATCTCGGTCATCCGCGGGTGCGGGTTATAACCCGCGTTTTCGAAATAACTGCTTTCCAGCTGATCGCTGTCCGCAATGCGGTTGAGCGATACAAGCATTTCGAAAACGGGGTTTGTGTCAATCGTTATTTTTGCTTTTTTCATGACAAACGCCTCCGGACTCCGCCGCTGTGTTCTATATCGGTCGTGAGCCGGTTAATCATGATACTCAATCCACCGTTTATATGCTGCAGCAAATGGCATGCGGCCTTTTTAAACTTGAGTTTCATCGTATGTTTGGGTTTGCCAACGCTTATCAGAGATGAAGGCAGCACGTTTTCCATCTTGCAGTATTGTTCCAGCTCGATTCTTTTCGCGTCTTTTATATCCAGGATAACCGGTACGTCCATGATCAATTGATCCAACATTGCTGATCACCTCCTTGTTCTTATTACAATGCAATCATACATCATTCGAACTTATATGTCAATAGTTTATTAGATTAATTTCTAATATTTATTTTAACTTATTTACGACGGCAATGAATCGTATATCAGTATATGTGTGCTGAACAAAGCCGGTAACGAAATCGTTACCGGCTTTTATAAACGTATTTGATTCTTCCGTATCTTTGTTAACTCTGATATTCGAGTATAGTAATCAAATCATGCTCCATAGACGCGCGGCGTGTTCCCTGCATTTGGCAAACACTTCTTCCTGATCGATCGTCGTCAGTTCCCTGTGCCTGAGCACCACTTTGCCATTGATCACGACCGTATCCACGTTGCCGGAGAAATTACTGGTCAGGTGTGAGTAAAGATTGTTTTGATTGAGCGGCGTAGCTTCGCGGTAATCCACCGCGATGAAATCTGCAATGTTTCCCCGCTTTAATTCGCCAAGGCGCTTAAAAAACGTCTCAGCGATTTTGAAATTATTGCGATAAAGAAGCCGCTCCGCCATGTCGCCGCCCATGACGCGCGGGTCGCCGCTGAACGCGCGCTGCGCGACCAGCGCGATCGACAGTTCCTTAAACGAATCGTAGACAAACCCGTCTCCGCCGAGCGCGACGGTTATTCCATCCTGAAGCATTTGCCAGACCGGCGCGATACCAACCGCGTTGTTCATATTCGACTGGATATTATGCGCAACCATCGTGCCGTTTTCACGGAAGACCCGCCATTGTTCGGGCCCGACGTGGACGCAGTGCGCCGCGATCGTTTTGCTGCCCAGAATATCGAAATCATTCAACCGGTCCACAACGTGCTTATCGCAGCGGCGATAGCTGTCGTGCACATCCGCCATATCTTCGGCCACATGGATATGAAATCCCGAACCGAGTACGGCGGCTTCCGCGGCGCACCGCTCCAGCGTTTCATCGCTGAGCGTATAGGACGCATGCAGGCCGAACGTGCCCTTTACCATGCCGTCGCGCTTGCCGCGATGCGCTTTGATGAACTGCACGTTTTCCTGAATGCCGTTTTCGCAGAGCTCTTTGCCGTCCCGATCCGTTACCTCATAGGCAAGCACCGCGCGCGCGCCGACCTCGTTGACCGCCTGTTCAATCCGTTCCAGAGAGCCGATGCTGTGATTCGGGCTGGCGTGATGGTCGATATAAGTCGTCGTTCCCATACGTACGCCTTCGATGAGCCCCATCATCGCGCTGTAATAATTCATGTCGTCGTCGAGCAGTTTATCGACCTTCCACCACATGTTGCCGAGGATCTGCTGCCAGTTGCACATCGGCGCGGAAAGCGGAATCCCGCGGACGAACTGTCCGTAGAAGTGGCTGTGGCTGTGGATCACGCCGGGCAGTACGACCAAGCCGCTCAAATCGACTTCTTCCGCGCCTTCGGCTTTCTTGTATGTCGCCATCGAACCTACGGCGTCGATCATTCCGTCCCGAACCGCGATATATCCGGAATCGAAATACGGCTTTTTCTCGTCCAGGGTAAAAATCTTTGCGTTTTTATAGATTGTTTGTGACATATCGTACTCCTGTCAAGCCTGGCTGCAAAGCAAGGTATCGATTTGCGCAACAGCCTGCTTTGCCTCCGCCACCGCCTGTACGACGGTTGCCCCGCCGTTTGCCGCGTCGCCTCCGACGAACAGCTTGCCCGCGCGCTTTGCGCCGACAAGCGCCCCGATCAAAGCCGAGCCGTCCGCTTTTCCGGTCGCGGTGATCAGCATGCCGCCCTGCACGGTATATCGCTTTGCCTCGCTGACGACCGGCTTGCGCCTGCCGTCCGCTTCCGGCTTTCCGAGTTCAACCGGCGCGAGCACAACGCCGCTTACGCGGCCTTCCGGCTCTTCCACGCCAAGCACCTGCGTTTGAAACAGGAATTCCACACCCGCTTCAACGGCAGATAGAAACTCTTCGCGCCAGGCGGGCATCTCGCGCTGGCTTCTGCGGTAGCAGAGGAACACGCGTTCCGCGCCGATGCGCTTTGCCGTAACCGCCGCGTCGATTGCCGTATTGCCGCCGCCCTGCACAAATACGCTGCCGTGAAGCGCGGTTGTTTCCCCCGCATTGGCGGCGCGCAGGAATTCCTCCGCGCTGATGACGCCCTGCGCTTTGGACTCGACCGGTGCTTTTGCATCTCCGAGTCCGCAGGCCAGATATACCGCGTCATACTCCCGCGCGATCGAAGCGGCGAGCGCTTCATCCACGAGCGTGTTCAGACGGACTGTTACGCCGTTTTTCAGCAGAGCATTGAGCTCCTTTTCATACATCGCTTTATCCAGCCGGTCGTTCGGAATTTCTTCCATCGGCACGCCGCCGATTCTGTCTGACTTTTCAAACAGCTCTACGGTATAACCCTTTCTCCGCAGAAGGAAGGCGGCAGCGACGCCGCTCGGCCCGCCGCCTACGACGGCGATGCGTTTTGGGTTTTCACCGGACAAGTTCGTATTCGCCGGTTCGCCCTGTTCGACGGCAAGCCGCATCGCGCAGGCCTGCAAGGCGGAAATTTCGATCGGCTCACCGGCTCTGCCGCAGTTGCAGTCTTTCATGCAGAGTTCCCCTGCCGGGCAGACCTCGCCGCAGATCAAGCCGAGCGGGTTGCTCTCACGGATCGAGCGCGCGGCGCCTTTCCAGTCGCCCGTGGCAATGCGCCGTATAAACCGCGCGACATCAACGTTCGCCGGGCACGCCTTTTGACAAGGCGCGTCAAAGCAATGGAGACAGCGGTTCGCTTCCAGCGCGGCCTGCGCTTTCGTCATTCGGTTTGTTGCAGGATATTCCATCTTACCGTCTCCTCTCTCTATGCACGTTTCAGCGCCATGCAGCCGCCGACCGGGCAGACCGACAGGCACACGCCGCATCCGCGGCACTTGCTCTCGTCGATGACCGGCCCTTCTTCGCCCAGCGAAATCGCGTTGTATCCTCCGTCACGGCAGGCAATATAGCAGGCGTTGTCGCGAACGCAGGAACTGCGGTCGATCGACGAAACCATCTTCACCTTCCGGTCCAGCGTTTCGTGCTCGGCAAACGTGCCGAGGCATCCGCCAACCATATCGCTAAGGCTTGCAAACCCTTTTGCTTCCATGTAATTGCTCAGTCCCGCGGTTAAATCGTCGATCATTTCAAACCCGTATCGCATGATCGCCGTACAGATCTGCAGATTGCCAGCGCCGAGCAGCAGAAACTCAGCCGCGTCTTCCCATGATGTCAATCCGCCGACGCCAGCGACTGGCAGGCCGATATTCTGCGCCAGCTCAGCGATGCAAGCCATTGCGATCGGCTTGATTGCCGGCCCGGAAATACCGCAAAACGTGGATTTTCCCCGCACGCTCAGCTTCGGTTCGAGCGTGTTGAGATCGATGCCTGAAAAGCCGCGGACCGTATCGATGGCGCACAGCGCGTCCGCGCCGCCCTCCTTCGCCGCCATTGCGATGGCGGACAAATCCGTCACGACAGGCGCGAGCTTCACGATGATCGGCGTTTCCTTCTTCCGCGCCGCATGGATCCAGCCCGTTACCTCGCGGGTCAGCGCCGGATCGTTGACCGGAATCGTCCCGTCGCCTTCGCCCTGCGGGCAGGACATGCTGCATTCGATCATGTCCGCTCCGGCCGATTCCAGCTTAAACACCAGTTCTTCCCATTCGGCGCGGTTTCCGGCCATAATGCTGCCGATGACGATCCTGTCGGGATATTTCGCCTTCAGATAGCGAATGTCTTCGCAGATCTCGTCGATATGCCGCTCCGAAATCAGGTCGATGTTATAAAACGCCGCGTGCCGCTTTTCCTGATAGGACAATCCACCCATCATGGGGTAGACCAGATCCACCGGTTCGGAGGCTACGGACGTCGTCTTTAAAACCGCTCCGCCCCATCCCGCCTCAAACGCGCGCTCAACACGCTCACGCGTATCGGACGGCGGAGACGCGGCTATGGTAAACGGATTGACAAAATGTTTTCCGCAAAAATCGATCGATAAATCCCGTGTTGTTTTCACCAAATCTCCTCCTTCACCGCTGCACGCGGCCGGAACCGTCGCCGCCGGCCAGTTTTTCGGCCTCTGATTCCGAAATCAGATTATAATCGCCTTCAATCGTATGTTTCAGGCAGCTCGCCGCGACCGCAAACTCCAGCGCTTCGCGATCCGGCGTTCCCTGCGAAAGTTTATAGATCAGCCCCGCGCAGAAGCTGTCCCCGCCGCCGACGCGGTCTACGATATGGATCGGGTACGTCCTGGAAAACAGCGCTTCTTCCCCGGTAAAGAGCATAGCGGCCCAGTCGTTGTCGTCCGCGGATTTTGACGTGCGCAGCGTGATGGCGACTTTTTTAAATCCAAAGCGCTCGATCAGTTGCCTGGCGACGCTTTCGTATCCTTCATGATTGAGTTTCCCGCCGGAGATATCCGTGTTTTCAGCGCGGATTCCAAACACGTCGGATGCATCCTCTTCGTTTGCAACGCACAGATCGACATACGCCATGAGCCGCGCCATCACACGGCCCGCCTGTTCCCGCGTCCAGAGTTTCTTGCGGTAATTCAGATCGCAGCTGACGAATACGCCGTGCTCTTTTGCGCTGACGCACGCGGCTTCGCTGAGCGCCGCCGCGCTCTCGGAGATCGCGGGCGTAATCCCGGTAAAATGAAACCAATCCACGCCTTCAAAGATATCGTCCCAGTCAAAATCCGAAGCGACGGCTTCGGAAATCGCGGACGCCGCGCGGTCGTAAATCACCTTGGATGGCCGCTGCGACGCGCCTTTTTCCAGAAAATAAACGCCGAGCCGGTTTCCGCCGCGCGCGATTTTCGAGGTGTCCACGCCATAGCGGCGCAGCGTATTCACAGCCGCCTGTCCGATCTCATGCGCTGGAACTTTCGTGACATACCGCACCTGCGCGCCCAGACACGCCAGCGAGATGGCGACGTTCGCCTCGCCCCCGCCGTAAACGGCGGTGAACTCCTCCGCCTGCACGAATCTGCCATGCGCCGGCGGCGCGAGACGAAGCATGATTTCTCCGAATGTAACAATGCGTTTCATATTCTTTGCCTCCCTCACGTCAGTTCGAAAGCAGGTGAACGGCGAATCCGCCGATTTCCCCCTGCAGATAAACAGCCTTGATCCTGCCCGCGTCGTCCTTTTTCGCGGTCGTCATATCCGGCAGTATTCCCTGATCCGAAAGATACGCCAGCGCGCGCGGTATGCTGTTGACGCCGAGCGCGATATGGCCATGCGCGCCGAGAAACGGTTTTTTCATCACTTCGATCGCGGTCCCGGCAAAGACGGAACTGTTTCCGTTTTTGACCGGTGCGAACAGGAGCCCCGAGAACGCGGCCGCCGTACCGAGCGCGGCTTCTTCGCCGGGTTCGTTGATTCCGATATGCTTGAGCGTTACGCCCAGCAGAAGCGAAACAGCCTCGCGTACGATCGAGGTGACGCCTTGATAATCTCCGGCCGCGATGAGCTTGGACGGTACCATCCAGCTGCCTCCGCAGGCGTGGATTTTTTCGTTCGCCAGATATTCGCATAGATTATGCGGACCGATTCCGCCGGTCGGCATGAATTTGATCTGCGGGTACGGTCCCGCAACCGCCTTGATATAATTCAACCCGCCCAGCGGTTCGGCCGGGAAAAACTTGACGATGTCGAGCCCACATTCGATCGCCCGCTCGATATCCGAGGGGTTTGAACAGCCCGGCGTAACCGGCACATTCCTATCGATGCAGTGCCGCACGACTTTCTCGTTGAAACCGGGGCTGACGATAAAGCGTGCGCCCGCGTCAAGCGCGCGGTCCACCTGCTCGCAAGTCAGCACCGTACCCGCTCCAACCAGCATCTGCGGCACGCTGGAAGTGATACTGCGGATCGCTTCCGCGGCATGCTCGGTTCGAAATGTGATTTCCGCAATCGGCAATCCGCCCGCGCAAATCGCCTCCGCAAGAGGAGCCGCCTGCTCCGGCCGGTCAATTTTGACAACCGGCACGATGCCTAGCTGTCCGATTCGCTCCAATACGTTCATCATGATTCTTCTTTTTCCTCCAATAGTGCTTCCAGTATGGCGACATATCCGCTCAGCGCTTTGTTAAGCTCGATCAATTCGATGTATTCGTCCACCGTATGCGCCAGATTCTCACGGGACGGGCCGAACCCGATCGTGGAAATCCCAGCTTCTCCCGCATAGTGGCTGCCGTTTGTACAGAAATTGTACTGTGTCAGCTCGGGATGGAGTCCTATATCGTTCATCCTGCGCTTGATCTTCTCTACATAGTCCGCGTCCGGCTCAGCAAGCCAGCCGGGAAAGAACCGCTCCTCGCTGATTTTTTCACCGGTGTAGCACTCTTCCTCGCCTCTTGAATAATAAGCGCGCGCACGGAAAGTCGCGTCCTCGCTCTTTAAGCGCTCAATCTGATCCAGAATGGGTTTGAGTACGTTTTCTTTTGTTTCGCCGGTCAGCAGCCTGCGGTCGAATGTCGCCGTGCACAGGCTAGGAAGGACGGATGCGCCCGGATACGGAAAGGACATGATATCCGTCAGTTCCAGTATCCCTTTGCCCAACCGCGGACAAACGGGCGGTTCGATTTCTTTGATGCGGGGAATGAGTTTGCACATGCTCATCACCGCGTTGACGCCCTTCTCAGGGTTAGCCGAATGCGCGCTGACGCCTTGGGTTTCCACCTTGATCTCCGCGCGTCCGCGCTGCCCGATTTTCAGATTGAGTTCGGACGCCTCGCCGATGACGACATAATCCGGCCGGATCATACGGCTGACCGACCTCGCGCCGACCCCTTCGAAGCACTCCTCGTGCACGACGCCGGCTACATGAACGCTGCCGCGGAATTTGCGCTTGTTTCCCTTGGCGAATATCGCCGCCGCGCAGGCCATCGCCGCGACCGCGCCCTTCATATCCGAAGCGCCGCGCCCGTACAATCGTCCGTTCTCGATCGTTCCGCCGAACGGATCCTTGGTCCATTCCTCAGGCGAAGCGACGGGAACGGTGTCGATATGCCCGTCAAACAGCACGGATGGGCCGGGCTGATCGCCGTAGATGCTTCCTATGATCGTTCCGTACGGATCGGTTTGAATTTCGTCAAACCGGTTCTGACTGAAAAACTCCGACAGGGCTTGCACCACCTGCTGTTCCTGCCCCGAATAGCTCTTCGCCCGTATCAGCGTCTGCGCCAGTGAGATTAAGATTTCATCGCGATTCATCCGATTCCTCCGCTGCTTGCATCATAGCGCCGCCAGATCCGCCGGCGCGCCGCGCCGAAGCAAACGGCCGTCTCCCTTTTTACCGAGAAATTCGCCGTCCTGCAGTATCACCCGTCCGTTTGCAATCGTCGTGGCAATGCGATAATCCAAAGATATGCCTTCAAAGGGCGTGTAGTCGCTCTTTTCGTGGAGTTGTTCCGCGCGCAGGCGATATGGCTCGCAGCGCTCCACAAGAATCATGTCCGCGTCGCTTCCAACGCGAATCGTACCCTTTTGCGGATAAATTCCGTATATTTTAGCTACGTCCGTGGAGATCAGGTGTGCCAGCCGATCCATCGGCAGCCTGCCTGTTGAAACACCGAGCGAAAGCATCAGCGGCACGCGCGTTTCGATGCCCGGCATTCCGCCGGGAATTTCGTAAAACCGGTCGGACACATGTTTCTGCGAAAGATAAAAAGCGCAGTCGTCCGTGCCGAGGATAAACTTCACATCCTGTTCCAGCGCGTTCCAGAGCGCCTGGCGGTCTCTTTCCATCCTGATCGGCGGGTTGCAGAGATACCGCGCACCGTCTTCGCCCGCGTAAACGTCTTCTGTAAAAATAAGATAATGCGGACACGTTTCGCCGATCACCATTTGCCCGCGCTTCTGCGCATCGGCGATCAACCCCGCGCCGTCGGCGGACGACACATGCCTGATCAGCACTTTTGTTCCCGTGCGTTTGGCGATTTCAATCACGCTCTTTATGGCGTTTCGTTCGCTTTCAGCGGGCCTGCTCTGCGTAAAATATGCTACGCTCGTCTGCCCGGCGGCGATCAGCCGGTCCGTTTCTTTCAGAATGCAGCTCTCTTCTTCCGCATGCACGGTCGCGAGCGCGCCGTGCCCGGCAAGCAGCGAAAAGATCCGCTCCAAGTCGTCCGGCGGTACATACAGCCCGCCGGCGGAATAAGCGGTGTAGAATTTAAAAGACGTAACCCCCTGCGCGATCAGTTCTTCCGTCTCGTGCATGGTCCGATCATTGATATCCGTTAGCGTGACGTGAAACGCATAGTCGAAAACCGAATCTTTCGCCTGATCGAGCCGCGCATGATACGCTTCGAGCGCAGAACCGCCCTTTACCTGGTCGGCAAAGTCGATGAGCGTTGTAACGCCACCGAACGTTCCTGCAACGGTTCCGGCGTAAAAGTCGTTCATCGTCCGCGTGCCGCAGAAAGGCAGCAGCATGTGCGCGTGGGTTTCAATCGCCCCGGGCAGCAGCGTCATCGAGCCGCAATCGATCGTTTTGCGCGAAGGCTCGGCCGTTTCGCCAATCGATGCGATTTTTCCGTCGCGTATGCCGATCGATACCGTACCAAGATCCTCCGGCGCGTAAACGCGGGCATTCGTCAGCAGCAAGTCGAGCATGAGTATTCCTCCCAGAACGTGCGCTTTTCCGGTTTTTCCCGGAAAATGCGTGAATTATGTATCCGAATCCTCCCGTATCATCCAACCGGCGTGTTCGATCGCGTTGACGATCGGTACATAGCCCGTGCAGCGGCAGAGGTTGCCGGAGATTGCCGTTCGAATTTCCTCACGGGTCGGGTCGGGGTTTTGCATCAGCAGCGCATAGGCGCTCATCAGCATACCGGGTGTGCAGAAGCCGCATTGAATCGCGTCTCCTTCTACAAAACATTTCTGTAATACACTGCCTATTTGCGTTTGAGACAGCCCTTCCACGGTCAGAATTTCAGCACCTTGCATCTGGAAACACGGCACCATACAGGAATCCACCGCGGCTCCGTTCATCACTACGGTGCACGCGCCGCATTCGCCGACGCCGCAGCCTTCTTTCGTGCCGGTCAGCCCCAAAGCGTTCCGAAGCACATCCAGCATGCGCAGTTTCAGTTGCACCGACACCGTAACGGGATTGCCGTTGAGCGTAAACGAAAGCAAAATGTCTTTGTCGTCCGTCTGTGCGTTTGTTTGTTTGTTCTCTAGATCAAACATCGCTTTCTCCAAATATCAGTTTGTTTAAAATACGAACAATCAACCTCTGCGCCACCGGCTGTTTATAACTCGTCGAGGGGCGAATCCCCGCAATTTCGGGTATCTTGCCGGATAGCGCTTTCGCAACGTCGTCAATGTCCTTTTTATCCGGTTTTTTGCCTGTCAGCATCGCCGAAATATCGTCAAACCGGTGCGGGCGCGGGAACGTAGCGCCGAGCGTCATGTCAAAATACGTGACCGTTCCGGCTTTGTCCATCGCAAGCAGGGTTGCAATCGTCATACGGGAGATCGCAAGCGCGCGCCTGCGCCCCAGTTTATAAAAATCACTGACGCAGCCTTTTGGCAGCTTTTTCACATAAACGGCAGTAATCAAATCCCCGTTTTGCATGTTGTTTCTATACGGGCCCGCTATGACGTCCATCAACGGCAGCAGCACCGTTGCATCGCCGCGGCGGATTTCGATCTGCGCTTCCAGCACCGCCAGCGCGGACAGCGTGTCCGCCG
This sequence comes from Christensenellaceae bacterium, assembly GCA_963675855.1. Lineage (GTDB taxonomy): Bacteria > Bacillota > Clostridia > Christensenellales > CAG-138 > UBA7703. The sequence goes on along the minus strand of OY776633.1, from coordinate 1,565,718 downwards.
CCGGGGAAGCGTTTGCAACATTGCCGCCGATGGTTGCATGATTGCGAATCTGCAGCGATCCGACGGTTGTCGAAGCGAGCGCGAGGATTTTTGCGTAGGTTTGAATCAGTTCGCTTTCCACAATCTGTGAGTGTGTCGTCATCGAACCGATTTTTAATTGGTCTTTGACTTCGCTGATTCCGCGCAGTTCCTCTACGCCATAGATGTCGATCACCGCATGTTCGGAATAGCACTCGTCTTCGCGCGCTTTGACCAAAATATCCGTACCGCCGGCAAAATATAAAACCGGGTGCTTTGCGACCTTCGCGGTTGCAATCGCTTCCTCAACCGATGAAACGCGAATGTAACTTGCCAGTTGCATCGTTAATTTTCCTCCTCGTTTTCCATCGCCCGCGCCGCGGCAAATACTCTGTCCAGATCGGCGGGCAATTTCCGAATCGCCCCGGCGTTACCAAGCGCGTGATTGATTGCGCCAATGACCGCCGCGGCGCCCGGTTCGGTCGCCGGCTCACCAAGCGAACGCCCGCCGTGCGGAGCGCGCGGATCCGGGTGCTCGTCGAGCAGCGCCGTATTATCCCAGACGTCGAGAGCGGTCGGAATCAGATATTCTTCGAAGTTCAGGTGTTTGATCTTCGTCGTCTTCTTATCTACGGCAAGATCCTCCATCACAGCCATACCCATGCCCATGACGAGCCCGCCGTAAATCTGGCCTTTCGCCATAGAGGGGTTGATCGCGCGGCCCATATCGTGGCAGCCGGCCATGTGAACGACTTTCACCTCGCCGGTGTCCGTGTCCACCTCGACCTCCGCTCCGTGGCACGAGTATGTATAGCTGTAAAACGCCTCGCCGTACCCTTTTTCCGGATCCCAATGTATTTTCGGAACCACATACGTACCGGCTGCGGCAGGCGTCAGTCCGACGCTGTACGCGGCGTGCACCGCTTCTGTAAAAGAAATCTCATGACCGGAGAAACGAACGCGTTCGTTTTCAAACGCAATGTCGCTTTCGCCCGCGTCATAGCACTTACGTACTCCCTCGGCAATAATTTCCTGAATGGATTCTGATGCGTCGTAAATTGCGTTGCCGCCGATAAACGTACCGCGTGAAGCGATTGCCGCTCCGGTAAGCGGCGATTTTGCCGTATCCGTCTCGCTCATTGTGACGCGGTCGAACGATACACCCATCGCCTCCGCCGCAATCTGCGCCAGGCAGGTGCGAAGCCCCTGGCCCTGTTCGGTCAGACCGCAGTTTACATGGATGCTCGCGTCCTCTTCCACCTCGATATACACGCGGCCGACATCCAGCGCCTCCGCGCCGATGCTCACGCCGCGCAGGCTGCATGCAAGTCCGACGCCGCGGCGCTTGCTGCCTTGATTTTCACGGTTGTAACGCTCAAATTTCTTATCGAAATCCAGCTCCTGCGCAACTTTCTCCATGACGGAGGCGATGCTGACCATGTGGAAATCCAGCGTCTGGCCTGTTACGCTGATATCGCCGCTTCTCAGGAAATTCTTCCGTCTGAGATCGGCGGGCGACATGTTGAGCCGCTGCGCCAGCTCGTTCAATGCGTTTTCCATCGCGTAGATCGCCTGCGGCGTACCAAAGCCGCGCATGGAACCGGTATGCACATTGTTGGTTAAAACGGCCTTTGAGCGGTAGTCTACGTTCTCAATGCTGTAAGGCCCGGCGCCGAGCGTAATCGTCTTCCACATAACGCCCTGCGACATATTGACGTAAGCGCCTCCATCGCCCATCGCGCGGCACTGTACGGCGCGGATAAAGCCGTCCTTTGTGGCGCCAATCTTCATTTTGAACGTAATGGGATGACGTTTGTATGTTTCGCGTATGGATTCTTCGCGGGTCAACACGTATCGAACGGGACGCCCCGTTTTCAATGCAATCAAACCGGCGCGCACGGCGAGCGGTTCAACGGATTCGAGTTTTCCGCCAAATGTGCCGCCCATCACGCTCGGCTGTACCAATACGCGCGCAATCGGCAGCTCCAGCGTACGGCTCACGGAGAGACGCACCATATAAGGATTTTGAATGGATCCGCGGATGGTCAGTTCCGGACGCATCCTGCTTGGTTCCACAACGATGGCTTCGGGTTCGATATAGGCGTGTTCTACAAACTGCGTCTCATAATCCGTCTCAATCACAACATCGGACGACTGAAACCCGGCTTCCACGTCTCCCTTATTCGTATAGCAGTCACAACAAACGTTGTCCGCAAAATCCGGATTGATCACGTATTCCGACCCTTCGGCGTCCGATGTGCTCGCCAGTATGGGCAGTTCTTCGTAATCGACCTTTACGCGCTTGACCGCTTCCGCCGCCTGTTCTTCCGTTTCAGCCGCGACAACGGCAACGACGTCGCCGAAAAAGCGGGTCATATCCTCCGCAATGGGATATTGATCCACAATGATCTCGCCGATCGTTTTTGCGCCTGGAATATCTTTTGCCGTGACAACGGCGCGAACCCCCTCCATCTTCTCCGCTTCGGAGGTGTCTATTTTCTTGATATATGCGTGCGGATGCGCCGCATATACGCCTTTGCAATGGAGCATGTTCATCAGCTGGATGTCGGCGCCATATAGAGCCCGGCCTGTCGCCTTGGCTTCGGCGTCGATCCGCGGAATTTTCTGTCCAACTGTTTTCATTATTAACAAAATCCTTCCTTGACAGGGAATTGTCCAAAGGTGCGACCGTATTTTCAGATCGGCTCTTTTATTCGGCCGATCCGGCAGATTGCATTCCCTCTCGCTCGCTAGATCGCGCCAACTTCTTTATAGACTTCCTCAAGTGAAACGCCGCGAAGCAGGCTTGCGCGCACGGTGTTTTCTTTCTCGATTGTTTCAATCGCCGCTTCAAAGACCTCGTCCGCAATTTCCTGAGGAATCACGCACACGCCGTCAATATCGCCGAATATCATATCGCCGGGACGAATCAAAACGCCGTCGATCAACACGGGTGTTTTGCACTCGTTGATTTCGCAGCGACCCTTGGATGTCGTCGGCAGCGCGCCGCGATAGAAGAGCGGAAAATCCATCGCCTTCAGCGCGCGCAGATCCCTTGCCATTGCGTCGAGCAGCACGCCAACGCCTTTTCTCTGAAGAACCGCCGTAGCGAATAATTCGCCGAATACCGCGCAATTCATTTCCCCGCGCATCGCAAGCACATACACTTCTCCGGGCTGCAATTGATCGACAACCTTACACTGAGCCGTAAGCGGATCGTCCGGCATCGAAAACACCTGCGTGCCGATGCTGGTAAACGCCGGCCCGAACAGAACCGTTTCATCCTTAAGCGGATTCATGCCGGATTTCAACGATTGATTCCGATATCCCATGCCATCCATCACATCGCAAATTACGCCGGTATAGAGATTTTTCTTTAAAAATTCCGCATCATATTTTTTTGCCATCGCTTTATCCTCCTGTTTCGTCTTTCCGCCATTTCCAGTAATTTCTTTTATGCTTCTTCAATCGCCTTATATACAGAGAGGTTTTCGATTACCATGGGTAATCCCCCCGCCGAATAGACGACGCGGAGCGCTTCGATCGCCTGCTCTTTGGTAGCGCCCGCCTCGATGGCTTCCTTTGCGCAAGCCGCGGCTCCGCCTGCGTGGTTGCACAGCGCGTCAGCTACCATTGAAATCAAAAATTTGTATTTCGGTTCCAGCGCGCCTTCACTGTGGACCAGTTCAAGCGTTTCGTCTACCAGCGAATAGAGTTTCTCATCCGCGTTCGCGAGGGGTTTCAAAAAAAACGGTACTTCCTTAGCCATTGTTTTCGTTCTCCTTCTTCTCTTTAGCATTCTGATTCATTGTTGTTGCCGCGGCAAGCACGGCGTCGATGATTTTGACATAGCCTGTGCACCGGCATATATTTCCGGCGAGCGCCTCTTCAACCTGTTCGCGCGTCGGGTGTTCGCATCGATTTAAAAGCCCTTTTGCTGCGAGCACCATACCGGGCGTGCAAAACCCGCACTGAACTGCGCCCGTATCGAGAAACGCCTGCTGCACAGGGTCCAGGGTTCCGTCTTCGGACGCAAGCCCTTCGATTGTCGTTATCTCTCGTCCGGCAGCCTGCGAAGCCAGCACCATGCAGGAATTGACCGGCTCCCCGTCCATCAACACGGTACACGCGCCGCACTCGCCTTCGCGGCAGGCGCACTTGGTTCCGGTCATCTCCAGTCTCTCGCGAAGAAGATCCAGAAGAAGTTCTCCCGGTTTTTCTTCGACGGTTACAGGTTTGCCGTTTAGTTGAAACGAAATTTCACTCATCCTGTAAAAACTCCTGCGATTGTTTCAATCGTTTCGCCGCGCTCTAGCATACGGGTTACCCGATTTTGCTGCGCGGGCATAAGCGGTTCGTCTATCAGTGTGTTAATTTTGTATATCATCGCCTCCGGCGAATGCTCCAAGCGAACTTTCCATTGTGCCAGATGGACTTTTTGGATCATGATTGCCAGAGCGAGGTTAAATTCCTCTTCCGTTGGTTCGCGCCCCATACATTCGCTGTAAGAATCGTTTATGAACTTTTTCCGTTCCTCGTTTTTCCATCCTTGCAAATAAGGGTCGTAAGTGTGGTATACCGTGTCCGTGTAAGTGACAAACTCGATATCAGAACACAGCGGAAGTTTATATTTCACGATTTCCCAGGGCGTAAACACCTCCGGCACCATCGCGTCTTTTTCATACACCACAACCTGATACCGTTCGCCATAGAGGATATACTCGCGCACCTCCACAACGTTGTCGATCCGCATCGGCACGACGGCGCCGCCCGTGCGATACCAAACGATAACGGAATCACCTTTCGGGAACGAATCGACATAAAAAATTGCGCCGACCGCCACCAGGATCAGTACCAGCATCGATAAAAGAAGAATCCAGCGTTGTTTATTCATGTCACAATCTCATCCTGCGCGGTCACTCCTGAAACGCGCTTCTTACAACTTCCCGCGCGGCTGGAATCGCCGCCTCGCTCATGTACTCTAGGATTACCGGCTTATTGTATCCGTATTCTTTTGCCAGCTGTCCGTAAAGCGTGTAGTTTAGTATGCCCGCTCCGGCACCGACGAACACCGCTTTGCCTTTGACGATTTTCGTATCTTTTGCATGCAGCAGCGCGATGTCGTTTCCGTTGAGTTCGAAGAGCTCTTTGAGCAGCTCGTCTGCTCGATCCGCTGTTTCAGGACTGATCAGATTAGCAGGATCGAATACGACTTTCAGGTTTTCCCGTTTCACCATATCGAGAATTTTGCGAATGCTCTTCGGATCCTTCCCCACCTGCGCAAAATGCGGTTCGATTCCGATGGTTACGTGAAACTGCGCCGCATAGTCGCACAGTTGCTGCAACGCCTGCGCGGCGATATTCCAAGTCTCGGATTTGTAGTTGTTCGGGTGATCGGTCCAGCCGCTTTCCGGATGCGCACTGCCGACCTCCGTCACAACGAGATCCGTATTAAATCGCGGGCAGAGCTCGATGTAGCGCTTGAGCTCGTCGATCGCATTTTTGCGCGCGGCTTCGTTTGGACTGACGAGATTCTGATATCCGCAGAGGCCGGATATCTCCACGCCTTTTTTTTCGAAAGCCGTCCGGATTCGCTCGCACAGTTTTTGATCCTCAACGAGTTCTTTGCTGGTCAGCTGAACGCCATTAAACGAAAAGTAAAGCTGCACAGCGTCCAGATTGTTTTCGCGTATCTTTTGCGCGGTTTCTTCAATGCCGTATTTTGTGAGCATTGACTGAAATATTCCGATCTTCATCGATTTCTCCTTTAACCGTATCTCGCCGACAATTCCATTTCTTCCCGGTTGCGCCCGTCTTACCGGAGCGTATACCCGCCGTCAACCGTCAGATTCTGACCAACGACATAATCGGACGCCGGCGAAGATAGGAATAACGCGGGCCCCGTAATATCGATCGGCTGCGCGATGCGGCCGAGCGGAATCAACGCGTTCATCTCGGCAACCGCATCCGGGTTGTCGTCGAACATGCCTGCCGTAAGCGGCGTGCGCACCATGCCGGGGCTGATTGCGTTGACGAAGATCCGCTCCGGAATCCACTCCGCCGCAAGCGAGCGCGTCAGATGAATCAAACCGGCTTTTGCCGCGCCGTATGCGCTCGCCGTATTGCCCACGACGACCTCGCCGGACATGGAGCAGATATTCACGATCTTGCCGCCGCCTGTTTTCTTCATGCGCAGTCCGCCCTCGCGGCAGCACCAGAACACGCTGTCCAGAAAATGCCCCATGATCGCGTTCCAGATCTCTTCCGTCATATCAAACGCCGAAGAATACGCGCCGATTCCCGCCGCATTGATCAGGATATCCAGTTTGTCATAGATCCTGTCCAGTGCGAGAAACATCGACTCGACGTCGGATTTTTTCGTAATATCCGTAACGATCACGTCGCAAACGCCGCCGTCGGCGCGAATCGCCGAAGCGGTCTTTTCAACGTTTTCTTTGCTGATGTCCGCGATTACCACGCGGGCACCCTCCCAGGCAAGGCCTCTGGCAATCGAGCTGCCAATGCCGCCGGCACCGATGACAAATGCGTTTTTACCGGTAATATCAAATAGTTTCACGAGCAGTCCCTCTCAATATATAATAGTAATTTTCCAAATTGCGGAATACGCCGCCACGTATCTTTATTCGAGTTCCTTGCCTTCGCGTATGTAGGGGACGCCGATGACGGACGGGTTTGTAAACCGGAATTTCGCGATGACGATCAGAACCAGTATCGTCAGCACATACGGCATCATCACCAGGAACTGATACGGAATGCTCAGGCTCAGCGCCTGCAGCCGCAGCTGCAGCGCATCGGCAAAGCCGAACACAAACGCGCCGAACAGGGCGTTCCAGGGTTTCCACCTTGCAAACACGACGAGCGCGATTGCGATATACCCGCGGTTCGAGGACATCCCATCCGAAAACATGCCGATATTCAACGTCAGATACGCGCCCGCAAGACCGGCGAACGCCGCGCCCAGCGCCCACATGGCGTAGCGGAGCTTAATCACGTCGATCCCCATCGTGTCGGCGGCCTGTGCGTTTCCGCCGACCGCCCGGATCTTCAAGCCTACGTTCGTCCGAAACAGGATGAAGTTCGCGATCGGAACCATCAGAATCGCCGCATACGCAAGCGCGTTCTGATTGAATAAAAATCCTACAACCGGAATATCGGAAAGCACCGGTATCGCAAGTTTTACGAGCGTATGCACCTTGACCGGAATCAGCGTAACACCGAGAATAAACCGGTTGAAAAATCCCGTCAGGCCGATCGCGAAAAAGTTGAACACAACGCCCGTAATCGCTTGGTTCGCACCCATCTTCAGCGTAATCAAACCCATAAACAGGCCGATTACAACACCGAGAACCACCGCAACCAACAGCCCGACATAGGCGCTTCCGCTGTAAAGAGCGCCTAAAAACGAAGCAAAACACCCTAAAAGAATCATGCCTTCGATGCCCATATTGAGCATGCCCGACCGCTCCACGAATACTTCTCCGAGCGTGGCTAACAGCAGTGGAATTGCCAACGCAAAGCTGCCGGAGAGCAGCCCCGTAATGAAATCGACAGTAATGACTGATCCGCTCATATACGTTATCCCTCCTTCGCCCGCTTATTCCACAACGCTCGGCTCTTCGAGCAGAAGCGCTTTTTCGTCCATATGCTTTCGAATACGTTTATATACATACCCGCTGATGATCCAGAAAAACACGGTGACGCCCTGAATCAACGATGAGAGCACACTCGGCGTACCAACCGTTCGCTGCATTGCGTCCGCGCCTACGGTGAGCGCCGCAAACGCGATAGCGGCGAAAGCAATTGCGATCGGGTTCTTCTTGCCCAGCTGTGCGATGACGATCGCAGCGTATCCATAGTTGCCCGTTACGGACTCGATCAGGCGGTAATGAACGCCCGTGGCTTCAAACGCGCCGGCGATTCCGGCAAACCCGCCCGAGATCAGCATTGCGCTGATCATGACCATGGACACCGGCATTCCCGCATAAGCCGCGGCTTTTCCGCTCAAGCCCACCGCAGCGATGCGATAGCCGTATGTCGTCCTGTTCAGAACAAACCAGACGATGAAGATAAAAGCCAAGGCAATCGGAATTCCAACATGGATTTTCGTTCCGCTGAATAGTTCCTGTAACCGCCAGTTTTCTGCAAACATCTTGCTTTGATGCAGCGGCGCGGCGGGATCCTTCAGCGGATTGCTCACAAGCCATGATATGATTCCGGCGGCCACCTCGTTGAGCATGACCGTCATGACCACCTCGGATACGCCGAATTTCGTCTTCAGATACGCCACCGGCAGCACCCATATCATACCGCAGATGAATCCAACCGTCATGATCAGGATGACGGCGATCACTTTCGGCGTGGATTCCGGTAAGTACAGCGCCATGACCGCGGCGCCCAGCGCGCCGGCATACATCTGCCCTTCTCCGCCGATGTTGAACATGCTCGCTCTCGACGCGACGGCAAAACCCAACGCAACCAGCAACAGCGGCGCCGCGCGGGAAAGCGTTTCGCTGATGTTGTATGCGGAGCCGAACGCGCCGCGGAACAGCGCGCCGTAAGCCTCTTTTAAATCTGCATTGTACAAAAGCAGCAGAAAACTGCAGGTAAACGCGGAGAGTAAAATTGTCATGGTCAGCACAGTGATGTTTTCGACCGCGCCTCTGTATCGATAATCTCTCCTCACATTACGCATCGCTGCTTCCTCCGTCCGGCTGCACGCCCGCCATGAGCAGTCCAATTCTGTCCAGGTCCAGCGTGTCGTTGTTTTCCAAAATATCCATGATTTTTCCTTTGAAGATGACGGCGATCCGGTCCGAAAGCATCCGGATTTCCTCCATCTCTGTGGAAATCAGCAAGACGCCGGTACCATAGGACCGCGTCGCAAGTATGCAGTTGTGCACGTGTTCGATTGCGCCAACGTCCAGACCTCTGGTCGGCTGCACGCATACCAGCACCTTTGGATTTCGGTTCAATTCGCGCGCCAGAATCACCTTTTGCAGGTTTCCGCCGGAAAGCAGCTCCGCGCGCATATCGACGTTTGCCAGCTTGATATCATAATCCTGCCGGAGCTTCTCCGCCTGCTGCGCCGCCGCGCGCTTATCTAATAGGAAGCCTTTGCAATATGGCTCCTTATTGAAGTCTCGCAGGATCACGTTGTCACAGATCGAAAGCGCGCCGACCGCACCGACGCCGTTGCGCTCGGAAGGCACAAAACTCACGCCGTCGCGGATACGTCTTGCTACGGATTCCTTTGAAACATCCTTTCCGCAGATCAGCACACGCCCGCTGCCGCGGCACATGCCGGTGATCACTTCGGAGAGTTCCGTCTGTCCGTTTCCGTCTACGCCCGCAATTCCGAGGATTTCTCCCGGACGCAAGGCAAGGGATATATCTTCCAACACGGTTCTGCCGTATTCGTTCTGCATACTGACGTTTTCCAGTTCCAGAACATTCTCGCAGCCGAGTTCGATTTCTTCTTTATGAAGACGAAACACCACGTCCCGTCCTATCATCATACGGGAAAGCTGAATTTTATCCGTATCTTCGATTCGTACGGTGTCGATCAGGTTGCCGATACGCAGGATGGAGCAAACATCCGCAAACTCCAGCACCTCTTCCAGTTTATGCGTAATGAAGATGACCGTTTTGCCTTTGTCCACCATGGTGCGCAGCACTTTCAGGAGATCTTGCGTCTCCTGTTTTGTCAGAACCGAAGTTGGTTCGTCCAGAATCATGATCTGCGCGCCGCGGTACAGCGCCTTTACGATTTCCACACGCTGCTGCTGTCCGACGGACAGCTGATAAATATACGCGTCGGGGTCGATTGCCAGGCCGTAAGTATTCGCGATTTCAAGGATCTTTTTCCGGAGGTCTTTGCAATTCAAAATCATGGAATTGCGCGCGTCTCCGGCAACGATATTCTCCAGTACCGTCATTTGCGGAACCAGCATAAAGTGTTGATGAATCATGCAGATTCCCTGCTCGATCGCCTGCTTTGACGAAGCAAAACTCACCTGCTCGCCCCGCACAAAGATCTTGCCGGACGTAGGCCGATATAATCCGTACAGGATTTTCATCAGCGTACTCTTTCCGGAGCCATTTTCACCAAGGAGCGCATGGATCTGTTTTTCGTGAATATCAAGCGTAATATTATTATTCGCCGTATTGGATCCAAACCTCTTGGTCAGGTTTTCAAATCGAACAATGCTTTCGTTGCTCATATGCCGTTCCACCTAATCGCTTATTCCTTTCCTCGACTGCCCGACATGCGGCCAGACGTTACGTCCTGCCGCATGTCGGGAGCCGTTTGGGTCTCATGTCAGGATTATACGCAGTTTTGATACGTTAATCAGTGATCTCCGTCTTGGGCTCAATAACCAGCTGGCCGGAAATAATCTGATCCCTGACCGCCATCACTTCTGCGGCGATGTCTGCGGGAACCAAATCGTGGAAGTCAGCGATATCGCAAACGCCCGCCGGCATACCCAGCGAATAGGCTTTTCCTACGAACTCGCCTGCTTTTACGTCGTTGATGATGTTTTCAATGTACACGCCGATATTGATGATCGTGCTCGTGAGGATCAGATCCGGAGCAATGGAGTTCTGATCGGAAACGTCGCCGAAGCAATAGACGCCCTTATCGATGCAAGCCTGGAAGCAGCCAAGGGCAAGACCGTCGCCACGGCCCATCATAACATCCACGCCCTGCTCAAACTGGGCCAGCGCGGTCTGCATGCCGAGTTCCACATCCGACCAGGATCCGGTCCAGGCATAGATCACGTTGATGTCCGGATTGACCGAACGCGCGCCTTCTTTATAACCTTCGAGCGCGCTGATCATCGACATGTTGTCCTGCGCGGAGATAAACCCGATGGTGTCGGTTTCCGTCATTTTCGCTGCGATCATTCCGCAAAGGTATGCGGATTCCTGATACGGCGGGTTCAGCGTGCATACGTTGTCCGCAGTCATATAGCCCGAAGACCAAACGAACGCAATTTCCGGATAATCGGGGGCAACTTTCAGGATATAGTCGCCCTGGTCAAAGCTCAAGCCGACAATCATGTCGTATCCGCGCTCGCAGTAGTCACGGATCGTCGCTTCGCAGTTGGTGGTGTTGACGTTCTCGATGTAGTCCGCCTGGCAGTTTTCGACGTTCTCGTTCAGATAGATGGAGCCATAGTAACCGCTGGCGTTCCATCCCGCGTCGCTGATCAGACCGGGAAGCAGCAGGGCAACTTTAAACGGTTCTTCCGCCGGTGCTTCTTCCTCCATAGGGGCTTCCGTTGCTTCTGCGACGGGAGCTTCCGTCGCTTCGGTTGTCGCCGCGGTCTCTTCTGTCGCAGCGGGTGTCTGGTTCGCACATGCAAAGCTGAACAGCATGGCAAGCACGAGGGTCACGATGAGAATTCGTTTTTTCATGTTTTTTTTCCTTTCGCACGTTTTGTTATGTAAAGGCGGTCGGCCACCTTTTTACATTGATGCTACCTGGGAATGTTCATGGAACGAATGATAACTAAATCAGATCTCCCATTCCGGACGAGAATCACCAACGATCTCACGACCGGCTTTTAATATCTTTGCCACCTCGGCAACTCTGCGGCCAACTCCCCTGACGCGCTCCACACCCATAGGATCGTCAAAATCCTTCGGCAATTTATCCTGCGACCATACGCATGCGCCGCAGTAATTTCCGGCGGGCCCGCCCGTTGGCAGAATTTCATTTACCAGGAAGAAGTTGTTGATCATCGCAACCGTCGTTTCCTGACCGCCGTGGCGTGTGCCGCCAATCGCAATCGATCCGCCTACTTTATTCTGATGGATGCCGCGGTAAACGCGCCAGAGCGGACGAAAGCGGTTGAAGAAAATATTGAGCATCGGGGTGACGTTCATGTCGTAAACCGGCGAGGCTACGATATAGCCGTCGGCAGAAAGCCAGAGCTTCATTAAATCGTCCATATCGTCATGATATGGTTTGCAGTAATGCTCATACTTTTCACCCGGGGTGAGCTTCAGACAAGCTTCGCATTGAATGCAATGCTTGATGTCTTTGGTGTGAAGCGGCAGAAATTCTGTGGTTACTCCGGGCACTTTTGCCGCTTCTTCAAGCGCAATCTTCGTTAAGTGATCCGTAAGTCCCTTTCGCGGGCTGCCCGAAACACCAAGAATCTTGACCGTTACATCGTTGGGCTTATACATCGTTGTCTCTCCTTTTCACATCCGTTACTCTTTTTTAGCAGACATAGCGGAACATTCCCTACCGCATGTCTTTTATTTATCTTTTATCGCCGTGATTGGCGCAGCCAAATCGGATTTTTCTTCCTATAATATAGCTGGAGCCCGCCCGTCAAAGCTGATTATGAATCCGTCATGCGCGATATAAAACCTTCTTTGTCCATCGCGCCTATGGTTTCCTTGGACGGGAACCAGTCTTCATCCATGCTTTCGCACGTGAGCATCAGTCCCGCTTTGAAGATCTTAGCCGTCTCAACCACACGCCTGCCGACGGATGCCGCAGACTTGAGGAAGGAAGTGTCTTTTTCCAGCGCTTCGCGGTTCGGCGAGTGGCCGGCCGCGCCGAGATAGCACTCCGGCATATCGCCGGAAACCGGAAAACAATCCAGCAGGACAGAGTGGTTCACGAAATACTGAATCGTGATCTCCTGGCCGCCGTAGCGCGTCGCTCCATGCACGATCGCGCCGACCGCCTTGGAGAATTTGGGATAAACATAGCCGCACCCCTCGGACAGATTGCGCTTGTGAACCGTATGGAACTCCACTTCGCTGAGCCTGTCCAGCACCGAGCGGGCCTTTGCCGGCGGACCCATGTGATAGACGGGACTCACCCAGACAATACCGTCCGCCCAAAGCCACTTTGCCTTGAATTCGTTAAAGTCGTCTTTATACATGCAGGTCAGATGCTGGTTGCAGTAGTTCAGGCAATGCCGGCAAAACTCCAGTTTCTTTCCCGCAAAATAAAACGTATCGATATTCACGCCCGGCATCTTTTCGATTTCGGCAATCGCCGCGTCCATCGGTACCTGCGAATTGCTCTTCGCCTTGGGGCTGCAGTTTAAAACGAGAATATTTACCTTAACGTCCTCGGTGTTTAATACGTTCACCATATCTTTATTCGTCAGTGCCATATCAGTCCACCTCCGGTCTTGCCGTGTCCGCAAAGCTGTCCGGCGAGCAGAAGTAATCGTCGCTCAGCGAATTTGCTATCGCATATTTGCCGAGTTTCAGCATTTTGCCGACCTGCGCTACGCGACGGCCCAGAATCTTACTTTCCGTTAAGAGCCCTTCCGCGTCTGTCGGCTCCGTTTTGTCGACGATATGCCCGGCAACTCCGGTATGCGAGTGCGGCATATCCGCGCAGACGGGGATGCAATCCATCAGCACAAAATGGTCGATCATGCCTTCGATTACGATCTCCTGGTTGCCGAAACGGCTGCTGCCCTGCGCGATGATGCCGCTGGCTTTCATGAAATGCGGAAGCGTTCCGCCGGACTGAACCTGCTCGATCCGGTTGCCGAGAAACACCTCGCCGAGGCGGTCCATCGCTGCGCGAACCAGTGCCGGACCGGACATGGTATACACCGGCATGGACCAAATGATCGCGTCCGCGCGCAGCCATTTTTCGGCAAACTCCACAAAACCGTCCTTGTGGACGCACGCTTTATTCTTGATGCAATACGCGTTGCAGGCCGTGCATGCGGCGATTTGCTTCTTATTAAATAGATACGTCTCAATCTCAACGTTGCCCGTCTCCGCTGCGCCTTCCAGCGCGAGATCCAACAGCAGTTTCGAGTTGCTTTTTGTGCGCGGGCTTCCGCAGATGCCAAGCACGCGAAGCGGAACTTGCTGAATCGGGATTTTAGGTATCTCCTTGCTCAAAATCCATGTCCTCCAATCGTTGCGTTCATTCTCATTATTATCCGCTTTATAAAACCGACATCAGCAGCTCGGGTGAGAGCGGAATCTCCGCCAGTTTCGTACCGAGCGCGTCGTTTACCGCATCTAAAATTGCCGGTGCGGTCGGAACGGTCGCATTTTCCGCCATGCCCTTCGCTCCGAACGGATGCGATGGTTCCGGTATTTCCAGAATATGGTTTTCTATGATCTTCGGCGTATCCTTCGTCGTCGGAATCATATACGTCGAAAACGACGTGTTGAGCGGTTTGCCGTCTTTTCGATCGATCTTTTCCAGCAGCGCGTAGGAGATTCCCATTACCACGCCGCCTTCGCTCTGCCCTTCCACCGCTGCGACGTTCATGCAATGCCCGACGTCTACATATACGCGCACCTCATCCGGATATGTCATTCCGGTCGCGGCGTCAACCTCTACGCTCGCGATCTGTACATTTGAACTGTACAGCACGTGCGGGTGACCGAGTCCGCTCTCGTCCTTTGTTTCGGAATATGCCGCGCGAACACGGACACGACGGGATACGTCAATTTCGCTTTTATGCGCAATCTCGGAAAACGGTATGAACCGGTCTTTGAATCGAAATCCGCCGTCTATATGTTCCAGTTCGTCCGGCTCGGCGCCGAATGCCTTTGCGCCGATTTCACGCAGAGCTAAAACCAGTTCCCGTCCGGCTGTCTCCACCGCACGTCCGACCGCATACGTGATGCGCGATGACGCGGTTGCGCCGGTTTCTTCATTTAGATCCGAATCGGACAGCCCGAGATAGCCGATCTCTTCATACGGCACGCGCATCGTCTCGGCGAGCGCAACGCCCATCGCCGTAAACGAGCCCTGCCCCAGTTCGTTGCATCCGACCGTCAATTTCACATCGCCCGCGCGGGTGATGGCAGCCTGAGCAAATCCGTAATCCGGCGCGTCGTTGATACCGATGCCGTACCCTTTCATGCCGCAGGCAACGCCGATGCCGGTGAAAACGCCCGCTTTTTTTCCTTTTCGCCCGTCGCGTTCTTTCCAGAGAGAATCCTGAGCCGCGGCCTGCAGCGTTTCTCGCATGCAGGTGTCGGCTTGCAGCACGTGCCCCATCGCCGAGCGTTCGCCCTGCAACAGACAGTTTTTCAGCCGCAAGTCAATCGCGTCGATTCCGGAAGCGCGCGCCAACGCGTTGATCTGCCCTTCCACGGCGAAGCACCCCTGCGCCGCGCCGAATCCGCGAAACGCGCCGTTCGAGCCATTGTTGGTATAAACGGCATAGGTGTCCATGCTGATATTGGGAATGCGGTATGGCCCTGCGCAGCACTCCGTCGTAATTTCCAGAACGACGTTTCCGAATACCGTATACGCGCCTGTGTCGAGAATCGCTTCCACTTCGTGTGCCAGAATGACGCCGTTTGCGTCGATACCCGTCTTCATGCGGATTCTGCCCGGGTGACGTTTCACACCGTTGATGAAGCGCTGTTCCCTGGTAAATTGCATCCGGCATGGCCGTCCTGTATCCAGCGTCACGAGGCCGATCAAGCACTGAACGCTGATGTCTCCTTTTCCACCGAACGCTCCGCCGCAGTACGGCGCGATCACGACGACGTCTTCCTGCTTCAGCCCAAGCCCTTCGGCAATCTGGCCGCGATCGTAATAGATATTCTGGCTGCCCGCGCGGACGACCAGTTTGCCGTCCTCCCATGCGGACAGTCCGCACTCTGTTTCTAAAAAACAATGATCGACAGCCGGAAACCGGTACTCGTTTTCAACGATGAGGCTGCAGCGGGCAAACGCTTCGTCTGTGTCCCCGTTGTGGTAGTGGATCTGATGGCAGATATTATTCTCCATCTGATCGTGCACCTTGCCGCGCTCCATGTTCAGCGATTGATCGATGGTTTCGATCAGGGGCAAAGGTTCGTAGCGCACGAAAACGCGCTTTGCCGCCGCCTCGGCGGCCTCCTGCGTTTCCGCGGCGACAACCGCAACGATATCGCCGTAAAATCGTACTTTATCGTCGCAAATCACCGGGTGATCATGATAAAACCCGACGCGGTTGTTCGGTACGTCGGCGCCTTTATAGACCCGGACGCAGCCGGGTACCTGCAAGGCCTCGGTGTCGTCAACGGAAAGGATCTTAGCATGCGCCTGATCGGAAAGAACCGGCACGGCATAGAGCATGTTTGCAACGCGCAGATCCGAGGCAAACTTCAGCTTGCCCGTTACCTTATCCAACGCGTCCATTCTGCATACCGAACCTGACATGCGCCGTCTTTCCTTTCCTTTGTTAATTACGTATGGAGCGCCGCCGAAGCAACCGGCGGTTTCTTCTCCAGCTGTTTTACATGCTACTTCTGCTCGACAAAGAGTTTGTACGCGATCTGCGCGACCACTTTTCCCATCGCGGTATAAGCCTTAACGCCAGCCTCCGCCGTCGCCAGATGCGGGTCCCCCGTCTGGCCGGGATCGCCGGAAGCGTAGTCGTAGCTGCGGCCTTCCATCGCGGGGTTGTAAACGCCGCCGCCGAGCAGAGGCGGTTCGCTGCCGAGGATCGGTTCGCCCTTCGGCGCGGGTTTCGGGATATCTTCCCTTACAGCGTCGAGATTGACCAGGTTTGGATAGAGGCAAAGCGCGCGCGAGGTTTCGCCTGCGCCGGCGTGTCCGTCCGGTCTGGTATTCTTCTTCAGATTCAGGCTTTCGCGTTCGCTCGCCTTCAGCGCCGGCATCGGGTTGAGCACAACCACCTTGCAGTCGCCGTGGCGTTCGGTCATGTTCTGCGCCGCCACCATGGAAGACGCATAGTTCTCGTCGTGCCCTAAAAACAGCACGATGTTTTTGAATCCGTGATGATACAATCCCTCGCAAACGTCCTCGAGTACAGCAATCAGCGTGGAGGGGCGCAGCGTGATCGATCCGGGATACCCCATTGCGCCGGGGCAGATTCCCCAGGGAATCGTCGGCGCGATCAGGCTCTCTGTGTTGTAGTCGGCTAAGAGGATATCATGTGCGTAGCGCAGCGTTTCCGTACTCTGAATCGTATCCGTGCCTACGGGAAGATGCGGGCCGTGCTGCTCGCACGCGCCGGTTGAGACAAACGCGATATCCGTCTTTTTCAGCAGTGCCTCCACCTCGGGCCAGGACATCTCCATCAGCGTCTTCGGCGTCCTTACTTCATACAGCAATTCACCCATGCTATTCTCCTCTTTCCGGCTGTTTTCCAGTTTTCGTTACGCCCATTTGGGATTGGTCCAGAGCGCGAGCTCCGTTCCGATTCCTTTGGACTTCGCCACTTTATAAATCGTATTGGTTACGATGAGATCCGTAATGCCCATGCCGATCGAGCTGAACATGCAGATTTCCTTGTCGTTTTCGCGTCCGGGCACCTTGCCGTTGATGACGGCGCCGATCTGGCAGGTGTTCTCTTTCTTGAGCAGGCCCTGTTCGACCATCTTGCCCATCGTAACGGGTATTCCAAACTGCTTTTCGCTGTCAATGCAGATTTTGTCCATCTTCTTGACCGCGTCGAACGTATAGTCGTTATCGGAAATGTTGCTGCAATAAGCGCCGGGTTTGATCCATTCCGGCTTGATATACGCGTCCGCAACGGAAACAAGCGTTGTCGGGGCGATGACGTCCGCGTCTTTCAGTGCCGCCTCGGCGCTGTCGACGATCGTGATCTTTTTACCGATGATCGGCTCCATCTCTTCGACGAACGCTTCCGACTTCGCGCGGTTGAGATCGAAGAGCCGGATTTCTTTGACATTCTTGAGCACGTTGCAGATCGCCATGATCTGCGGGCGGCCCATCACGCTTGCGCCGACAAGGCCGACTACTTCGGAATCCGGACGCGCGAAGTATTTCGCGCCGACCGCGGTGGTCGCGCCGGTGCGGTATGCGGTCATCAGCGTTCCGTCCGCAAGCACGAACGGGTGGCCCGTTTCCGGATTTATGATTTCTACGAGCGACGTAATCGAGGGCAAGCCGTGTTCGCGGTTATGCGGCGCGCGGGCGCCGAGCTTCATACCGGCGATATTGACTTCTCCGCCGATAAACGCCGGATGGATTGCAAAGATATTTCCGTGCTGTTCGCCATGGAAATGAATCTGCGGAGCGACCGGGTCCTGCGCCAGGCCTTTATCGTACATAGAGTACGCGACGATTTCGGAATCGATGATCATACCGATATCGTTCAGCACGCCGGTTGCCGCAACATCCTCCTGACTTAAAAACAAAACTTTTACTGATTTTTCCATTTCATGGCACCGTCCTTCTCTTTTTTCTTCTCTTTCGATCGTTTCGCCGCTCATCGCAGGCGTAAAAAACTTTAATAAAACAAAAAGACCTTCTTTCCCCAACTGCATAGGTGAAAATGCTCCTTTGGCATCTCACCGCTGCTGGTGTTGGTCAAGAATGATCTTCTTTCCAGGAACATGCGGCAACCTGTTCCGCACTCCCGAGTTACGTTATGCGCAGTGCTCAAACATTGGAGTTTTTCTGCCGCTGCGTCTTTTTATCACGTACTGGTGTTTTCGAAATATGCGTGAATCTAGGCCCGCATGTAACTATTAGGTCTATCGATTTTTGAAAAGTGCTTACACAAGATCCTTTGAATGGCATCAGGATAACATACACCTTTTTGCTTGTCAAGGCATATCTTCTCTGAGAATTACGCCGTTTTTCACAAAAATTAAACGTTCGGATCGTTCAATGATCGCCTGTTTAATCGATTTCGCGGCAACCAGCACCAGATCGGCAGGCGCCCCCGACTGAACGCCGTAACATTCCTTACCGGAGACTGCCGCCGCATTTCTGGTGGCCATATCGATCACATCGCACATTCCGTCGCGCGTTCCGCGGGACAGCACCTGGCAGGTGAACGAGGCTTCTTCCAGCATATCCGCGTTGCCGAACGGCCGGAACGGATCGCGTATGTTATCCGAGGCGATGGCCGTATTGACGCCGGCGCGCTGCAATTCGTCGATTCTGGTGACGCCTCTTCGGATCAACCCGCGGTCGCATCGCCCCATCAGATACATGTTGCACGAAGGCAGCGCGATGACGGATACCCTCGCTTTTTCGCACAGCGCAATCGCCTCATCCGCGTCCCTTTGCCCAACCGCGGAGAGCGCGGTAACGTGGGAGCAATTGACTCTTCCCGTCAAGCCGGTTTCAATCGTTTTCTGAAGGATATGGACAAAACAGGAGATATCCGCTTTGTCCGATTCATCGACATGCAGATCCAGCGGGAGGGCGTACCGCTCGGCTAGCGAAAACAGCTCGTCCACAGCGGCTTGCGGATCCGGCATCACGCTGGGGTACCCGGCGATATAATCGATTTCGCCAGTGCGCGCAGCCTCGTCCCACTCGTCGGCATAGCTCTTGCAGAACGGAACGGACAGCTGCAAATCGACGATGCCGCTAAATTTCTTTCTCAGCGCGCAGCTTGCGTAAAACGCCTCCATTCCCCAGATCTCGTCTACGCTCACATGGCTTCTGACGAGGCCGGTGCCATGACGAAGCGCCATTTCAAGCACAGAGGCGCCGCGCCGCAGAACATCGCTGAAGATATCCTGCTTCGGCAGACTCCTCTGGTATTCCGCCGTCAGGTTAACCGCGTCCATCAGCCCCTCCGCTTCTCGCGGGGTCTCCATGCAGGCTTTGTCAAGGTGCGTATGGCAGTCGATAAACGCGGGCAGCAGCAGATTCCCGTCGCAGGACACCCGCCTTGCATCCTCCGCATGAATGCTGTAGTCGACGGAATTTATAACGCCGTCGTCAATCAAAACGTCGCAAAGCTCTTCCCTGTCGGAGAGACGAACGTCATGGAACAACAGCTTTTGTCCGCTCATTGCACTGCTCCTTCGAAATCCATTTTAAACTGCGATAACGCGAAGATTGCCATTCTCGATAAGCTCTGTTTGTTGAGAAGAATCGTTTGCCGTTCAGCCTTATGAATGAGGTGTATTGTAACGTTTCGCCCTTGACTTGTCAAATAAATGCCTTTATAATCGTCGCTAAAATCATGTGCACTTCTGGCAAAGCACGTCGAAAGGAATCATCAGCAATGAAAGTACTCATCGTAGGCGGTGTCGCGGGCGGTGCAACGGCGGCGGCCCGGTTGCGTCGTTTGGACGAAACAGCGGAGATCGTCCTCGTGGAAAGAGGCGAGCATATCTCTTTTGCAAATTGTGGTTTGCCATATCATATCGGCGGCACCATTTCCGACGAAGCGAAGCTGATTCTTCAAACGCCGGAAAAATTTGCAGGCCGGTACAAAATAGACGTCCGTATATTTCACGAAGCGCTGTCGATCGACCGCGCCGCGCATACGGTTCGGATTCAGGCAGCCGACGGCTCAACGTATGACGAACAATATGACAAACTCATCCTCTCTCCCGGCGCATATCCGATCGTTCCTGATA
This sequence comes from Christensenellaceae bacterium, assembly GCA_963675855.1. Classification (GTDB taxonomy): domain Bacteria; phylum Bacillota; class Clostridia; order Christensenellales; family CAG-138; genus UBA7703. The sequence continues at coordinate 1,545,357 of OY776633.1, read as the reverse complement.
TCGAACGCGCGGACGATCCGCGCGTTTTCACGTTACGGAACATTCCCGATATGGATCGGATTCTCTCTCACATTCGTTCGAATCATCCGGCAAACGCGGTTGTCGTAGGCTGCGGTTATATCGGGCTGGAGTTGGTGGAAAATCTTGTTCACGCAGGCGTTTCCGTCTCTGCGGTCGATATGGCGGATTCGGTGATTGCGCCGCTCGATCGCGATATGGCCTCGGAGGTGCATAGTTATCTCGAATCGAAAGGCGTATCGCTGTTTCTCTCTTCCCCGCTGACGGCAATCGAAGAAGCGGATTCCGGTCTCACCGTCGTCGCCGGCGATCACAGGCTGCCCGCGGATATGATCATTCTCGCCCTTGGCGTGCGGCCCGAAACAGCTCTGGCAAAAAACGCGGAGCTATCGCTCAACGGAAAGGGATTTATCATCGTCACCGATCAGATGCGCACCAACGATCCCGATATTTACGCCGTCGGTGACGCGGTGGAAGTAAAAAATCTGGTGACGGGGCTGCCCGCGTCTATCCCGCTTGCCGGCCCGGCAAATCGTCAGGCACGCATCTGCGCGGACAATATCGCGGGGATCGAAAGCCGGTATCACGGTGCGCAGGGCACCGCCATACTCAAACTGTTTGATTTAACAATTGCCGCTACCGGAATCAACGAAACTGCCGCAACCGCGCTTGCAATTCCATACGGTAAAGTCTACACACATTCGGCGTCCCATGCGGAGTATTACCCGGATGCGACCAAAATGTCGATCAAAACGGTTTACGATCTGCAAACAGGCGCGATATTAGGCGCGCAGCTGGTCGGTTTTGACGGCGTTGATAAGCGGGCGGATCTGCTGGCTGTCGCCATCCGCAGCCGCATGACCGCCAGCGAACTATGTGATTTCGAGCTGTGTTATGCGCCTCCGTTTTCGTCTGCAAAGGATCCTGTGAACATGATCGGGTACGTCATTGAAAACGTTCAAAATAACCATTATAAACAGTTATTCTGGCACGATGTCCCGATGTTCCAAAATAACCAGAATGTTGTTTTTCTCGACGTGCGGGCCGAGGATGAATATAAGGCGGGTGCCATCGACGGCGCCGTCAATATCCCTCTGCCCGAGCTCAGAGATCGAATCGTCGAACTGCCGAAAGGCAAACTCGTCTGCGCATACTGTCTCACCGGGGTAAGAAGCTACTTTGCCTGTAAAATCTTATCGGGTCATCAGATTCAGTGCCTGAACCTCGACGGCGGTTATCGCTTCTGGCGGCTCGTCAACGACGATCTGTCCAAACACCCGGCTTCCTCCAATCAGGCCAATATCATCCCGCAACTGGCGCGTGATTATTTCCATAAATTCGGCCTTTCCTGTTCGGAAAGCACCATTGAATTGCTGCAGATATTGGGAAAAATTCCAAACGTACCGGAACTGACGCAATCGATGGGCGGCTTTGCCGGCGGTCTGCATCGAAACCTGACCTGCGGCGCCGTCACGGGCGCTGTAGCGGCGCTGGGTGCGTGCTGTGGCAGAAGTCAGCGCGGCGGAGCAAAAGAGCCGCTGAATTCAGCGGTCAACGATTTCCTCGCCGCGTTTGAGGAACGTTACGGCGCGCTGGATTGTCAGACATTGATTAAAAACTCGGGGCTAAGCCTCGAAGAGCAGCACCAGGTTTGCACCGGATATGTTACATCCGCAGTGGAAATTGTCGCCGGTATTCTGGATAAACTGCGTGCGCAAAGCGAGTAATTACGCTCCGTCTTGCTGATTATTCCGGCAATAAGATGTAATCATTACAATTGTTTTATACTCATATAAAAAGTAACGCTTGTCAGGCGCCATTGAAATAAACATCAACGTGTGAATCGCAATCGAAATCATACGCCGTATTCTTCCATATACGGCAGCTCGCATAGCGGCTCAAAGGCTCCGGCAATTTCATATTGGATATTGAAATGGTTTCTTAATGTAGTACAATAGATTAGGCTATATCCAGTCGAACGCGCTTTGTTCGAAGCAAATTTTTCGTCCGAAGTGGATTTTTCAAAGGAGTATTGCATGAACGAGAACAAACAGAATCAAGCTAAGACATTCATGGATCTTATGAACGATATATTGATCGACAAATACGGAAAGAAAATTGTAGAACTCGGGAGCGAACCGAAGAATTATCATTCACTTGAGTCTGCAAACGGATACGCATCTTACACCGGGCCGTGTGGCGATACCATGCAAATTTGGGTCAGGATTATGGAAAACACGATCGCTGACATTAGCTTCCGCACAAATGGTTGCGATTGCACAAGGGCGGTCGGCAGCATTTTAACGGAAATGTCAAAGGGTATAACGATTCAACAAGCGCTGGAGATCACACCGTCCCAGATCGATCTGGCGCTGGACGGTTTGCCCGAAGATCATAAGCATTGCGCTATTCTGGCCAGGGATACGCTTCATAAAGCAATTGACGATTATTTACATACGATATAAATCAATAATACCGCATCTGATGATGTCAGTATCCGCCCGAAAATCCGGCTCCGAAGCCGTCTGAATACCAACTTGTTCTGATATGAACCATCAAAGGCTGTTGGATCATTTACTTCTTATTACTGAACGGATTGCTTCAGAATATGTTCGATTATATTTTCTAAAATATTTCGACTTTCGGATTTTTTGATTTTTGACAGCGCTTTTTTTGCGTCGCGGCTGTATTCCATCGCTTTATCTTCGGCCATCGATACGCCTTTATGCTCGATCACAAGCTCTTTTATCTTTGCGATCTGTTCTGTCGTCATGCCGCCTCCGAAAATCATATCGTTTAAACTCCCGGACGCATCGTTCTTAAGCGCATACAGCATCGGCAGCGTGATATCGCCTTTTTTAATGTCGTTCTCTATGTTTTTGCCGATATCCGTAGTGTTGCCGACGAAATCCAGGCAATCGTCGATGATCTGGAACATCATGCCGATGCAGTAACCCGCCTGAACCAGAGCCTGCTGGTTCTGGTTGCTGACGTTCGCCTCGTAAGCGCCGGCAAACAGGCTCATGGAAAAAAGCGCCGCGGTTTTACCAGCGATGATTTCCAGATAATGATCCAAATCCAGCGTGTCGCTGTAGCGGTACGAAAATTGCGACAGTTCCCCCACGCAAATCGACATGATGCTGTGTGAGAGATTCTTGAGCATCTCGGCGGGATAATCGCCGGATAATATATCGAAGGTTTTTGCGAAAATATAATCCCCAACCAGAACGGCAACCTCTTTTGAGTATCTGCTGTGAACGGTTTCGGTTCCCCTTCGCAGTTTTGACTCGTCGATAATATCGTCGTGAATCAACGTGGCCGTATGCAGCAGTTCCACGCAAGCCGCGATTGGAATAATCCGTTCGCTTTTATACTTGCCGAGTTTTGCGCCAAGAATCACCAGCGCTGGTCTCAGCATCTTTCCACCGGATTCAATGATCTGTATAACGGGTTCTTTTACGAGAGGTATTGCATCAGAAACGGCATCCAGCATAAACTGTCTGACGCGATCGAGTTCCAATTGCAGGTCCGGATAATCTATCCAAAAATTGTTCATGTTTTTCCTTTGATTTCCAATAATAGCTTAAAGTACTTCAGCAAAAATCTTGCGCAGTAGCCTACGATTAAACCTGTGATAATCGAAATCAGGATCAGCATCGGAAGTATGGTTGCGATGCTGAGCGATTCGACGACGAGCATTGCGAACAGAACCTGCCCGACGCTGTGCATGACGGCTCCGATCAGGCTTGTTGCTACGATCGAAATCCGATCCTTCAAAAAACGGATGACAAGATACATCGCAATAAGGCTCAGTATCCCGCCGGACAGAGAATATGCCAGCGAAAATACGGACGTAAACAGCAGCGAAGAGATCGTCGTGCGGAGGATCAAAACAACGATTGCGTCGGCAAATCCCATCGTAGAGAGCACCAGCAGCGTAACGATATTCGGCAGCCCGATTTTTGCGCCGGGGATCGGAATCGCCGGAACAAGGGTCTCTACATAGCTCAAGATCAAAGCCAGCGTAACCATCATCGCCATAAACGTTATGTACCGGGAGCTTTTTCTCTTCATTCTCTAATCCGCTCCGTCTCTGTCGTTTACAATCTCGATGATCACTTTGTGAGGCAGGCATATAATCTTGTCGTTAACCCTGCCTGCGGGTTTTGTCTCAACGCAGACCTGGTTGCGGCAGTCGGCGGATACAACGTTCACCACACCGTCGGATATCACGACATCGTTATACCCGTACGGCGTCTGAATCGTGAACTGCATATTTGTATCTTCCGCGAGAACGATCTCTTTATATAATTCCCCGTCGACGGTAATAATCAATTTCCTGCCGCCTTTTTGACCCGCAAGATTCATAATCAGCAGTACGGTTGCAAGAATGGCGACGAAGACCGCCAATATCGCGATTTCTTTTCTTTTCATTCTATCACAGGAACGATGCGATCCAATATCCCGGTAAAGCCGGAATATTGGATCGCCGTTCAACCTTGCTTATTCGTCGTCCGTGTGGTCGTAATACAGATAGCTCTTTCCGGCGAGCTTCGTGCAAATCCAATGTTTCTTGAGCCAGGGGATCACATAATAGTCGAGACCGAATGTGCGTCCCGCGCCCATGAGGATGGCAATGCCGCCAACGAAATACCAGATCATCGTCAAATCCGCCATGCCGGTCATCGCGATAGCGACGGTCATAACGATGCTGATGAGCGCCATCGGGAACGTAAACAATCCGCCCATGAAGCTCAGACCGATCAGTATCTCCATGACGACCATCATGATCTGCACCGGCACTTCGATCGGAGCGATCCAGTGGTTCATGATCCATACCACAAATTTCGGAGCGCCGAAGAGAGCTTCGCCGTATCCGGCGGGTTTATGGTTGACGACCCACTGGAAGAGACCCGGAAGTTTATCCGCGGCCGTCTGCACCGCCTGCGTTGCGGCTTCGGTAACGGCGCCGGTCGCGGCGCTGACCGCGTCGGTCGCGGTTTGCGCGGCGCCGGAAGCGGCGGTAACGGCGTCCGTGACTGCTTCCGCTGCGCCGGTTGCGGCGCTGACTGCGTCCGCTGCGCTCTGCGTCGCCGGTACGTTTCCGGCCAGATAGTTCACCGTATTGACAACCTGCGGCGATTTAAACCAACCCTCGGCGATCTTTACGACGCCCTCGGTCAGCCACATGAATCCAAGCCAGAGCCTGAACGGGACCAGCCAGAAATTCGGGCTGCGTTTGGCAAAATGTCCGCCGACAAACGAACGCTTATTCTTGACATTGAAAATCTCATGCTTTAGATAGTTCGCAACCTGCATGAAACCCGCTACCATAAACTGATAGTACACATTGACAAAGTGCTTGACGAAGATAGCAAACCATCCGGAAGCTAAAAAGCCGATGTTGGCGACGCCGCGGCGGGAGCCGACCGAAACCATGAACCCGTTATACTTCTGCTCGTGAACGTGGAGCTTCTTCGTTCCTTTAATCTCTTCCGCGATATTGAGCGCTGCAGTATGAGCCGACTGCTCCGCCGCCTGTACGATCTGCGGCAAAGGCCCTTTTGCGTCTGAATAGAACGCGCAATCGCCTGCTACGTATACGCTATCGAGCGGTTGTCCGTCCTGAAGGCCCTGCAAGTATTCGTTTGTGCAGATTCTGGAGCCTCTGCCCTTATCCAGGCAAAAGTCTTTTGCGCCTTCTACGCACTTGATACCAGCGGACCAGATCAACGTATAACTCGGAATAACGCTGCCGTTTTTCAGGGTAAACGAGTTGTTTTCAACTTTCACGATCGCGGAGTTTTTCAGCAGCGTTACGCCAAGCTTCTTAAAATACTTGTTTTCGATCTTTTTGACGAGCTTGTCGCTGTCGAGCATCGTCAGAATACGGTCGAGCGCTTCGATGCTGTAAATCGTGACATCGGACTTGTCGATGCCGTATTTCGTGCAGAAATGCTTTTTCGCTTCTCCTAGTTCGCCTACCATCTCGACGCCTGTAAAGCCGCCGCCGCAAACCGCAAATGTCAGCAGTCTCTTTCTTTCAAGCGGATCCTCTTCATAAGAAGCGCGTTCGAACATCTTCTCAATATGCTCGCGCAGCTTGATGGCGTCCTGATAGGACCATAGCGTATGCGCGTTCTCTGCCGCGCCGTCTACGCCGAAGAAATTCGGCTGGCTGCCGATTGCGATGATCAGATAATCGAAATCGTATGCCCGGGTTGCGCTGAGGACTCGTTTGTTCACGATATCGCAATTGGTAATCTCGTCGGTTACGACCTTTACCTTGCGGCCCCGGAAGATTTTCCGTAAATCGATCTTGATCGAATCGGGATCCGTTCTGTGCCCTGCCACTTCATGCAGCTCGGTCATCAGCGTATGAAATGGATTCTTGTCGACAAGCGTGATCTCCACATCATCGTTTTTACGGAATATCTTATGCAGGGTTTTGCCCGCTTTTACACCCGCATAGCTTCCGCCGATGATGAGTATCTTCTTTTTCATCTTATGCCCTCCCGTTGTCTGAACCTCATCACGCTGATTTTTCAGTCGCTGAAATTCAGTAACCATACAAAAATGATACTGTTCATTATACTGATTGTCGAGAAATTATCAAGGGGCATACAATTCTTTTTCGTATATATCAGTAAAACAACACTTTTTGCATGTTTTTTAATTTCCTGAAAACGTACTTTTCGTATTACCTGTTGACCGCAAATCCACTTAATATTCAAACACGGCGAATTACGCCGAAATTCTTTAGCGCTTTTTTTACGCCGTTTGAGACGATTCTGCATCCAAAATGCATGAAAATGACCGGAATCGGGTAGATTTCACGGTGTTTTCATTCATTTTCTTCAAATCGCCTGTATTTGACGCTGGATTAGATCAATAGATAAAATGTACTTTTTCACGACGAAAACACATGCATTTGTAGTGCGCAGACTGTAGTTTTTATCGCTTTACAAAACAGTAAACACGAAGGATACAAAAGTTACAAAACTAATTTAATTTTCATTAGATTGATATATCAGTATCAGCTGATATAATTAAATTACTTTTGGGGAGGATTTTAAAGTATGAAGAAAAAATTATTGCTAATAGTGATCGCGCTAGTCCTGGTTCTGTCTTTACTGACCGGTTGTGCGAAACCCAAGTATCAAGACGGAGTCTATTACGCGCGAGACGAAATCGGCGACAGCTGGACCTATTTCGTTATCATTACGGTCGAAAAAGGCAAGATCGCCGATGCGTACTGGGGCGGAACCAACTTTGTGCCGCAAGGAGACAAGCGGGTGCTTTCCGAGAACGGAACATATGGTATGGTCCAATTCGGCGACGCGCAGTCTTATTGGTATGAGCAGGCCGAAGCCGCCGAAGCCTGGCTAATCAAAAATCAGGATCCCACTGCGTTTGAAGACCTCTATACCGATGAAGAGGGCCATACGGACGCTCTGAAGACCGACGGCGGAGCAAGCGTATCGGTTCACGTGAAGGAATTCTTCACGCTGGCAGCCGAAGCCCTGGCTTCCGATCCGATTCCGGCCGGCTCTTATGGCGACGTTCCGGTTGTCACGGTTAAAGGCGAACCGTCCGATAACGGCTGGCAGGAACTCGCAGAGTTCATCATTGCGAACGGAACGATCGTAGGCGTTGACTTTGACGCGCTTTACACCAAGGAATATGTCGCGGAAGGCGAAGATTCCAATGCCAAGTACTTCAAGGTTGAAGAAGACAAGGCTACCGCCCTGTCAAAAGATCAGCTGAAAGAAATATACGGCATGACCGGCGCAGGCAGCACGCTGGAGTGGTATCAGCAGGCGGAACTTCTCGAAAACTATGTTTTAGAGAATCAGACGATCTTCACCGTCAATTCTGACGGCTATACCGATGAAGTAGCGGGCGTCTCCGTTCACGCAAGCGGCTTCTATGCGTTGTTCAATGAAGCCTTTGGAAAATAAGAACTGATTCGGCATTTCAGAAAAGGCACAGTCGTTTTGACTATGCCTTTTCTTGTTGTGTTGATATAAGAAAGGTTGTATTCATGCTTGCAATGGATATAATATAGATATGACTTGGAAAACAAAACATACTTGGAGTGTTGTTTATGAGATGCCTGATTGTGAGTGATATCGAATCATCCCGAGACGAAAAATTCCGGCTCCTCAGTGAAATGAATCAGTTTGCCGCCGTCGGTATCGCAGCGTCTGCCGATCAGGCGATCGAGAAGATGGAAAAATTTTCATATGGGATCATCGTGCTGGATTTCAGCTCATCCAAAGAAGAAAGCATGCGCCTGCTCAAATGGATCCGGGCTAAAAAGATTTTTGTCTGCGTGATCATGCTGTCCGATGAAAACAGCGCGGAATATATCTCGGAAGCGTTTAGTTACGGAGTCGCCGACTATATCCTCAAGCCTTATTCGCCTGAACGATTCAGCGACGCGCTGATGCGCGCGGTATCCAAAAGAGAATGTATGATGCAGTTCAAATATATGACGCAGGAAGAGATCGATCATTGCATCTCCCTGAACGTCGTGATTGCGCCCGCCGACCGGAATGTGAAAGATGATTTCACGGAAACATTCTATTTTGTTAAAAACGCCGTTACCGGCAAGCAGGGCGGTTTCACCGCAAAGGATATCTCGGATTTGACCGGGCTCTCCCGTATTACCGTCAGACGGTACCTGGAGTGTATGTGTGAAAACGGAGATTTGAAAACACAGCTTGAATACGGGGAGATCGGGCGTCCGAAAAAACTGTATTTCTATATTGAACGAAACAAGGAAAGATAAATGAAAAAAAAGATACTGGCCCCAGTTTTGATACTGGTTTTGTTGCTGTCTGCCTGCGCAGGGCAACCGAAGATCGTTTCCGGAGCGACGTTCGCTCTGGATACTTACGTCGATATAAAAATATATGGATACCGCACCCAACGAGCCGGCGAAGCTCTGATACAGGATTCCTTCGATCTGCTCTCTTCACTGGAGGATACGCTCAGCCTTCATGTCGAAGGAAGCGACATCTTCAATCTCAAACAAAACGCGGGCATCCAACCCGTCGAGGTCAGCGATTTGACTTACCGCGTGCTGGAAGATTCTCTATATTTCAGCGAGCTGACCGACGGGCTTTTTGACGTTACCATCGGCCCCCTGATTGATTTATGGGCGATCGACCCGCCGGACGGCCACTATCCGTCGCAGGAGGAACTGGACGCGGTGCTGCCGCTGATCGACTATCAGGGAATCGAGTTTCTGAAAGATAACCGCATAGAGCTGCGGGATAAAGGGATGGTCGTCAACCTCGGCGCCATCGCAAAAGGTACGATCGCGGACGAAATGAAAGCGTTCCTGATTGAAAGAGGCGTCAAGAGCGCTTTGATCAATCTGGGCGGAAATGTTCTGGCGATCGGTTCCAAACCGGACGGCAGCAGCTTCGTCATCGGGATTCAGGATCCGGACAAGGGCCGGGGAGAATATCTGCTCAGCCTGCAGATCAACGACGAAGCGGTTGTTTCATCCGGCGATTACGAGCGGTATTTCGAATACGAAGGAAAAAAATATCACCATATTCTGAACCCGAAGACGGGGTTCCCGGCTGATACCAATATCAAGCAGGTTACGATCGTTACCCAAAATTCTCAAATAGCCGACGGGTTGTCCACCTCGGTTCTTCTGCTGGGCGTGCAAAACGGGATCAAACTGATCGAATCGCTGGACGGCGTCGAAGCGATCGTCATGACCAAGGACAACTATATTTATTTTACGAACGGCCTTCGCGGCAAATATGAAGTACAGGACAGCCTGATCGAAAATTATACGATTACCGATCGGTTGACGGATCTGCATTAAGGAGCGGGCAGATCAGGCGAGGAAATGCAGAAACGACGCGTCGAGTATGCCAAGCACAATTGTGATGATGAACGATACGTTGATCAACACGAAACTGGCGACGATGGCGCCGAAGGTGTCCTTCTTGGTCGGGTTTGATTCGAAGAATTTTGTATTTCGATAAACGGGAATAATCGTGATCAGCACCAGCAGGGAATAAAGCGGCGCCACGCGAAGAGCAACCGCCGCAATCACAGCGGCATACCCGATCCCGAACAGCAGTTTTAAAAGAAAAATGGACTTTTCCTTCCCCACCAGAATCGGAAGCGTATATCTTTTGTTCTGCGTATCGTCCTCAATATCGCAGATGTTGTTCGCCAACATGATATTGGCGATGCCAAACACGGCCGGCAGAGAAACCAGTAAGATTCCGGCGATCTGATAGATGTCGAACGAAAGCAGAAGTCTTCCGTTTGCCAGCGACAGGTTGAGCACATTCTGATTGTAAACGTTGACATAGTAGGTGATGAACGGTATTCCGAGCCCCATCGTCAGTCCGGAAAAAATCTCCCCGAACGGCGTGCGTGAAATCGGCATAGGGCCGAACGAGTACGCGATTCCGATGACGAAGCAGGCAGCGCCGAGAAGCAGCGTAATCACGCCTGTCAGCCAGGCGAGCAATATTCCAAGCGCGGCTGCTATCACACTCATAACGATGATCACCGCTATGACTGTTTCGTTCTTTAAGCGGTACTGGACGATAGAGTTATGAACCTCGTAGTTATAGCCGCGTTTTTTGACCGCCCGCTTATGGTCGAAGTAGTTATTCAGCGTTGTGACCGTCATATCGAAAATCAGCATCGAAAAAAACATGACTACCATATTGAGCGCGTTTAAATGTTTCGTGCTGTAGAGCGAATAGAACAGCGCGAGTGTAAATGGAATCACACTGGCTACTTTTGTCTGTATTTCGACAAGTTTTAAAAATGCTTTGATTTTCATATGAACCTACCAGAATTTTGATGAATTATATCAAAGTAATATCAAAAACGCAACAGCTGCAGCACTGGCAGTTTCAGTTTTCGCCATTGCTCTGATGCTACCGCAAGCGTTTCGGGCGCAATCGGCAATCCCCGCTCAGAAGCCGTCCGCCGCACCAACCGCGGCGGAAGCACCCGTCGATGAAGGATATACGTTTGCGTCGCCGCTGATCGAGCAGGCAGTGCGCGATCAACTCGGTATCAGCGCCGACACTCCGGTTATGCCGGAGGACCTGAATCAGATTACCAGCCTGAATCTTTGCGTTAAGCGAATGTATGACGCTTGGGACGACCACGATTACTATACAAACACGGACTATATCAACGGGAAACAGGAAGAAAGCGCTGGTTCCGTCAATACGCTTGCGGACATTGCGAACATGCATAACCTGACCGAGCTCGCGCTGTTCAACCAAATGATAACCGATATTTCCCCGCTCAGCGGTCTCCCGCTGACGAAGCTCGGGCTCGGTGGAAATCTGATAACAGACGTTTCACCCCTCGCAGAACTGACCGGGCTTACTTCGCTCTATCTGGAAGACAATCCGCTTTTTGATATCGATCCGCTGCAAAACCTCTACCAGCTGGAATCCCTCGATCTCTCCGATACGCTGATATCGGATATTTCACCTTTGGGCGGACTGCCGCTTGGTTATCTTTCGTTGATGAACTGCCCGATTCAAGACTGCGCGCCGCTTCGCGCGCTGCCAAAGCTCAATTGGCTGCGTCTGAGTAATCTATCTTCCGAACAGGCTTCTATTTGCGGAGAATTGACGAACCTGAACAATCTCACGCTCTACCGCTGCGGTATTACGAGTTTGGAGCCGTTTCCCAAATTGGAAAATCTTCTTTTTTTAGATTTGCTTGGGAATGATCTTACCAGTCTGAATGGAGTGGACCGTTATCCGCTGCTCAGCGGCCTATGCATAAACGATACTCCCGTTATCGATCTGACGCCGTTGGCGGAACTTTTGCAACTGACTTATGTAAATGTCGGTTCTATTCCCGCTACGGATTTTAGGCCGCTGGCCGATATCCCGAACCTGGAAAAGGTTGATTGCTCACTTATGCAGCAAGAAAGCATTCTAAACGTTCTATCCGGAAGAGATGTAACGGTTGTTGCATATTGAAGTATCATAACCGACTTGTAAGCCAGAGACAAAAAGTGGGCTTGCGAAGAGACTCCAAAGAGTTCCGCACAACGCGTTACATGCTTGACGCCGGTCGAATTTACCCTGAAATCGTTTTACCAATATATATCTCGGGCTGTACGCCGTTAGCGTATCCTGGAGCGGCCCGAGCATTCAGCACAGCATAAATCATTTCACAAAATGCCGATTCGGGTAAGAATATGCTACACTGTAAAAAGAAAAGGTTGACTTGTCCGTCATTGTCAAACGGTTAATGTGTAGTTCGTTAGTTATATATTGTATGATTTCATTGAAGGGATAGTGATTCTATTGAAAAAAGCGGCCGGTATATTCTCTGTTGCAGTTGGCTGTTCCATAATCGGACTTTGGATTATGCTTTTAACAGGTGGGAAAGTTCCTGAATTGACTACCGAGCCGGCAAGCATATATTTTCATATTGCCGCCGAATTTATTATGGCTATACTTTTGTTAGTCAGCGGCATCGGGTTGTTAATTGGACATAGCTGGTCAATAAAGATGTTTACATTATCAGCAGGGCTTGTTGTATATTCGGTTATCAATTCATCCGGATATTATGTTCATGGCGGCAATATACCTATGGTAGTAATGTTTATGGTTTTATTGCTTTTGACATTAGCAATCTTGACAGGGCTGCTTTTATCGAAAAGATAATACCGATGTTGGATGTTTTTTTCGGCTATATGAAATTCCTTGGTGCGTAGAAACTTCCTTTCGAGGATCTGTTTGAATGTTTTCACCAGCCGTGATCTATTTAGAAAAACGCAAAAAGCGTAAGACATGAAAAGCCCCCTAATTGGGGGCTTTTGGCGGAGAACGTTGATTCTCCGTATACTCTTTTGGATTTTACCGTCTATACATATCAGTAAATCACTAACGCTTCCGTTGTTCAGCCGAGCATGTATCACTTTCGGTGCCTTTTTCGCAGTAATATTTCGCCTGCGCCGACCAAAGCTCATGATACAACCCGTCGGTTTGTTTCAGCAGTGTTTCATGACTGCCGCGTTGAACGATCTGCCCTTCATGAAAGACGATGATGTCGTGGCAGAAACGGCAGCTGGACAACCTGTGTGAAATATAGACGGCCGTCTTGTCGCCAACCAGCGAATCGAAACGACTGTAAATCTCAAACTCCGATAGCGGGTCGAGGGAAGCCGTCGGTTCATCCAGCACGATTACGGGCGCGTCTTTATAGAGTGCGCGCGCAATCGCTATCTTCTGTTTTTCACCGCCGGAAAAGTCAACTCCCGCTTCGTCGAACAGTTTGCCGACCGAAGTGCCGATTCCGCCGGGTATTGTGCGCAGTCGATCAAAAATTCCCGCCGTTTTTACGGATTCCCAAACGCGCTGTTCGTCGGGTACTGCCGAAGCGGAAATATTCATATCCACGGCAAACGCGAACACGCAGAAGTCCTGAAACACGACGGAAAAAAGGCTGAGGTATTCTGCGTAATCGTATTTTTGAATGTCGATTCCGTTTAAGCGTATCTCGCCTTGTGTCGGATCATACAGCCTGCAAAGCAGCTTGATAAACGTGGTTTTTCCCGCTCCGTTCATGCCTACGACGGCGAGGCGTTCGCCGATATTGATCTTCATGGATACGTTTTTCAACACATACTCCGATGTTCCGGGGTATTTGAACGAAACGTTGCAAAACTCAATTTCGTAGGCGTAATCGCTGCGTTTTTCAACCGGCAGCGTGCCGCGGTACATCAAATCCGGCAGATTCAACAAGTCGTGCAAGTCCTTCAAAAATCCGCAGCTGACACGAATTTCCGTAATTCCGACAAACAGGCTCGAAATGCCGGAAAAAAGCTTTTGAATTGCGCCGACATACTTCATGACGCTGCCGATAGTGATCATCCCGATTAATGCTTTCAGCGCGACGAATGCGTAAATCAGAAATATGAACACGCTGTTAGCGATCGACCCCATGCTTTCAACACGGGTTTTTGTTTTCGCCATTTTTTTCAGGTAATGCTCCATATCGGAAACGAACTTCCTGTGCACGCCGGCAATCATTGATTCGGAATCGTAGATGCGCAGATCCTTGCCGTTTCGATAATCGCCGCACAACGTAAACATCATATAAATCCCAATGCGGTTGATCCCCATCATGCCGTTGAACAATTCCTTTTGAAATTCGCCGTACAACCGGCTTGACCGCATCTGCACCCATACGGTACCAGCCATGCCTGCAAGCAGCGCAGCCGCCCAGAGCGGCGAATTCATTGTCAGCGCCAGTCCGGACAAGCCGCTTGACGCATCCGGAACAAACAGCGCCGCCGCAACGAAGACAGAAGCCAATATTTGCGTGACGCTCGAAATCAAGTCCCCCATCTGCGCGGCGAAAGCCGCAATGCCGCCGTTTATATTGGCGTATTCCAGAATGCGCTGACGCAGATCGTGCAGCACAGGGCTGTCCATATATTCGTAATCCAGCGCCAGTATCTTTTCGCTGATACGGCTGTCGACGCGAAACGTGAGTGTGCGGGTTTTCGCCCTGCGCATGCGTTCCAGCCAGTCGGAGCCGGTCTTGAGCAGAAAACTCCCGCACACGACGACGGAAACGTACATCACCAGCTTTTTGATGTCTTGCGCGCCGAGCAACTCGTCAAGTATCCGCGCCGTTAAAATCAGCGCAAGAAAATATCGCGCAGTATCGAGCAGAGCGTGCCCGATCACCACGGGCAGATATGTATTGTCAAGTTCGTTCAGCAGCCGGACGGATGCGGTCAGTGTTTTCCATTCCGAGTTGGATTTCTCCGAATGCGATTTCATCGTATCACCTCCGGATTTTCCTGATAGTAATGGCTTTGAACCGTATACATCTCGGCGTACTTTCCTTTTTTCGCCATCAACTGGTCATGCGTGCCGGTTTCAACGACCTTCCCGTTTTCTAAAAACAGTATCCGGTCGCAAAAACGCGTAGACGCAAGCCGATGTGAAATATAGATGGACGTCTTTCCTTTCGCCATCTGCGCATACTGTTCGTACAGCCGCGATTCCGCGATCGGATCGAGCGCCGCGGTCGGCTCGTCGAGAATCAGAACCGGCGCGTCTTTATACAGCGCGCGCGCCAGAATTAACTTTTGCCGTTCCCCGCCGGATAGTTGCGTGCCGTCGTTCACAAAAATATTGTTGAGGCATGTCAAGGCTCCATCCGGCAGTTTATCCACCTTTTCTTTTAAACCGGAAATTACGAGCGCCTGATCCATCCTGTTCATGTCCGTTTCCGCGAGCGGCTTCATGGAGATGTTTTCCGCAATTGAAAACGAAAGGATACACGCATCCTGGAACGCAACGGCGAACAGGCTCTGATAATCCTTTATGTTATATGCGTCGATATGCGCACCGTTTAGAAGCAGCTCTCCCTGCTTTGGACGCAGCAATCCGGCTATCATATTGACCAGCGTCGTTTTGCCCGCGCCGTTGGCGCCGACAATTGCGATCCGTTCCCCCGGCCGGATGGAGATGCTCAGATTATCAAACAAAGGCGCATCGCTATCCGTATATGAAAAGTGAATGTCCTTTACTTCAATTGCGTATGACGCGCCCGCAGATGCCACGGGATACCCTTCGCTGTGATTGCTCAAATCGGGCATATCGAGATATTCTCGAAGGTCCGACACTTGCAGCGAGGCGCGGTTGATTCGCCCTCCGTCGTCAACAATGCCGCTTAACCAAATGGAAAAACCTGTAATCGCGCCGAAAAGCAACACAAACTCGCCGACGGCAAGCCCGTGCAGCACCAGATAAACAAGGTATGCATACGCCAGTCCATCCCGCAAAAGGATGACCAATGCGTCCGTAACGTTTGAAATGTAATAACGCTTCTGAATACGCACATTCCACACGTGGCGCTGTCCAATGAGCTGATGAAATAAGTTCAAAAACCATTCCGCCATGGAATACAGCCGGATATCCTTTGCGTTGGCAACTTCAAACGCCTGTTCGCGCAAGTAATCCAATTTATTGTTAATAGCGGCGGTTTTGCTTTTGTGGTTGTGCTCATATTGCGTTGCGTATCGCGCGGCAAAGATGACCGGAATCGATCCGATCAGTAAAAGGCCAACAATAATCGGATTGAGCGCGGCAAGGATAGCCCCATAGATCAAAAGGCCGCCGGTATTTTTAACAAATGAAACCAGATAGCGGATCAACGACTCCGTGCTGGATTCGTTCGACTCGGTTGCGTCCATCGCTTTTTGCCAGAGAATACGCCCTGCGTTGGATGCGACGTTTTCATAATCCGTCGTAATCGTTTTTTCTCCAACCAGCGACGCAAGCATGACACGGTGGCTCATGGAACGAACCAGAATCTGATCGTTCGATACTCTAAGCAATATTTCGCTGATTAACAATGCGGCGGAGCAGCCGCCGATGATCGCCATCAGATACAGCAAAGACGATTGCGCCTGCAGCGCGTCAATTAAAAATTTAGGCAAATAGATACCAAGCACAGCGGTGGCAAGCTGTGCTATGATTGGCAAAGGCAAAAACAGAAATAAATATCTATCATATGCCCAAATGCTTTTGCTCAAATATTTGATATTGTTCGTCAGGCCGTATTCTTCACCGTGATTTGCGGATTGCTGCTTTTTCAAGAAGACATCACCTCCGCAATCATCGTACCAGTTTGCTGAATAAAAAAGGATGATCCGTACACAAAACGTCCCTTTGCGTACATAAACGGCATATTTTCCGCGCTTAAAGCGGCAGCAGGATCTCGGATGCAAATACACCCGGTTCGTTTTGCCTGTTTAGATAGCCGCCGTATTTTTTAACGACCCCGTCCACGCGGCGCAGGCCTTGTCCGTGCAGCGCGCCCTCTTTTTTGGTCGGGTACAACCCGGATTGATTTCGTTTCGTTTCCGCCGTTGCGTTTGATACGCTGATATAGAGTTGCCCTTTCAGGCTGCCGATGTAGATTCGTATAAACCGCTGTTCCGCTTGCTCAATCCGCGCGCATGCGTCAATTGCGTTGTCGACAAGATTGCCGATGATTACGCATAGGTCGATATCCGATATGCTCATGTTTTCGGCTGCGATTGCTTTGGCGTTTACAAGTATCCCGCGGCTGCGCGCAAGGGAAACCTTGCTGTTGATAATCGCGTCGAGCATAATATTGCCGCTTTTGATCAGCGTATCGACCGTCTCAAGATCGGCGTCCAATGCGCTCAGATAATCGTCCAGCTCCCGATATTGCCGCAGAGCAGCATGCGCTTTTATGGTTTGGATATGGTTGTGGTAGTCGTGCCGCCATCCGCGCATGGTGTCATAAATATTTTTGACCTCTTCTAAATGCCGCTCGACCAACGCAGATTGCTTTTTTGCCGTTTTCGATTCTATCCGCTTGCGCTGGCGTAATAGAATTACTGCCAGTATAATGATGCAGCATCCCGCCAGGGCGAGCAATATGTAACCGCTTGTGTTCATAGCGCATCCTTTCCGTGATAAGTGATAAACGCACGGTTTGCTGCCTGCCAACAGGTACGGCTTAACGGAATACGTTCGCCGTTATCCAATTGAATCTCGTTTCTTGACAACCGCTCGATTGCCGCAAGGTTCACAATGTAACTGCGATGGCATTGCATGAATATCTTTTGATCCAGCAGATTCGAAAGATCGCGGAAGTTCATTTTGGTTGTTACGGTTTCTCCCTGCAGGTGGATGTGCACATAATGGGAAGCCGACTCCGCATATAAAATGTCGTTTTGACGAAATTTGCGCTTGTCGACGATCAGCGTCGCAATGGGGCTGCTCTCCATTTTCTTTATAGCCGCGTCCAGGCAATCGTGAAACGAGCGTTCACGAATCGGCTTTAATAAATAATGCACGGCGCCAACATCGTAACCTTCGAATACATAATCCATCAAAGCCGTTAAAAAGATGATCGGCACCTCGTTTTTCTGTTTGCGGAGTGTTTTTGCAAGCTCCATACCGTTCATTTGCCCCATCTGAATGTCCAAAAGCAGTAAATCAAAAGGCGTTTCATTCGGCAACTGAAATAAAAATGATTCCGCGCTCGGAAACGTCGATACGTTTAACGGCACGCCGCGCTTCCTGGCCCATCTGAAAAGCATTTGCCGAATCAGCTTGCTGTGTGATGTGTTGTCCTCGCATATCCCGATTTTCATTTATCTGTCCTTAATATTCTCTTTTTCATTTTAGCAGATTGTGCGCAAAGTGCTCCGCAGATGATTATGCAATCTTTCTTATCATTGTAGTAGCGGGAACTGAGTTGCGTCAACACCTGACCTGCTTATAAAAAAGCAATCCATTAAAAAAGAGAAATGCTACAAAAATCAGATCAAGTAGCGGGCATGAAAACGAAGAGGAGAACGTACGGCGGGATTCCGCCAAGCGATATCAAGCGACTCCAACAGATTTGAAAAAAACGCCAAGCTGAAGGAGCTGGCGGCGTATCCGAGTCTCGATAATCAGCGTTTTTTATTATGAAAAGATGATATTGCGGATGCGCAAATACCTGTCAAATGCTAAACGATTGATCCCCCATATCTTCGGTAACTGTGAAATTCTTAATTCTCTTAATAACACGTTTGCTGTAATGCCCCATAAGTTGAATGAGAGATGGGTTTGGAACCCTTCTTCCAAGGCCTAAGCTGCGTGTTAGCCTGCATGGCGTGCACATCCCGCATGGAGACCCGTTTTTACGCGGGTTATGGCAAAACCAAGTATGCTCCATAATATCATCAAACCCGTGTTCCAAGGCAATTTCGCCCATTTGTATCTTTGTTAACCATAACGTGGGGAAATGAAAATACTGAAATATTCTCAACTCGGGATAAGGCATTTTGTCTAATGCAAGTGCATAATATGAATCGCTTTTTTCATCAATTTGTAGCTCGCTTGATTGAATGATATCCGCTAACCAGATAACCGGGTGATCGATTTTGGGTCTGCTATCATATTCAATACAAAGATCCAGATCATATGCGTGTAATTCTTTTTGCGTCGATGCTCTATCTTCGTCTAATATGTAATGCGGCTGAACCATTTCCTTCTTCATAATAACCAGCTCTAATACTCTGAACGTTGAATCCCAACCGCCAGTCCATAGAACGTTTTTCATGAAATCTATCACCGCTTTCATTGTTTCTATGTAATTTAATATTGACATATCATATCAAAAAACGCAAACACTAGAGTCAGCAAAGATATGGAAACAACAAGAACCCGGTAAAAACCGGGTTCTTGTGTGTCGTTTGCGCGTCGTCTGTTAATTGCCGAATGTGCCGTCCTGCAGCATCTGGACGTATTCCACGATCTTCGCCTGCGTGTCGGCGTCGATGAGGTCGTCGTTGAACTGGCCGAGGAAGACCGCGCCGTTTTCGAGCGAACCGAACACGACGTCGTTGCCGAAGGTGCCGTTTTCGAGCTTCTCGAGACAGATGGCGATCATGCGGGCGTTATCTGTGACAACGCTGCATGCAACGCACGGATTCTGACCGAGCAGGTCGGCGGGCTGGCCGATATCGATGATCGTCACGGTGTCGCCGTTCGCCTGGTCGATGGCCTGGCGTGCGCCGGAGTCGACGGCGGAGGCATCACCAAAGAACACGTCCGCGCCGCCGTTGATCATGGAAGCTGCGAGCTCCATGCCCTTGGCGGTGTCGTTGAAGGAACCCGCATAAGCGGAAACAGCCGTGATGGCGGGATTGATGACCTGCGCTGCGGATTCAAAGTGCGCGAGCTTGGACTTCGTGGTGTCGAGTTCCATGCCGCCGATGAAGCCGATGACGCCTGATTTGCTCATCAGGCCCGCGATGATGCCCGCGATGGAGCCGATCTGGTCGGCGTTGGGCAGGATGCTCATGATGTTCGCGGTGGGCAGCGAAGTAGAACCGTTCAGAACCGCGAATGCAACATCAGGATAATCCGCTGCGACCTGCGCGACGGCGTCGCTGTACTGGTTGCCGGGCGCAAAGATCATGTCATAACCGAGGTCGCAGTAGCTGATCATGGTATCCGCATAGGCGGACTGATCGATGGAGTCGGTGTAGGCGGTTTCCCAGCCGAGGGTTTCTGCGGCGGCGGTCATGCCGTTGTAGCAGGCCGCGCCCCAACCGCCGTCGGAGATGCTGGAGTCGCAGATCATGGCGACCTTGTAGACTTTTTCCGCCGCAGCGGGTTCTTCCGCTGCGGGAGCAGTTTTGGCGCAGCCAGCGAAGAGGCCGACAGCCAGGCAGAGAACGAGAGCAATTGCAAGTATCTTCTTCATTGTGTTCTTCTTTCCTCCAAAAATTGATTGTAATAAACGGAAAAATCCGTAATTACCGAATGTGATGCGGCGTAAACGCCGCAGGAGATTACCGCTCCTCGCGGTAATAGGGCTTGCCCTTGGACTTCGGACCGGCGATTTTGCTGCCGAAAATAGTCAGAGCGATCAGCGTCATCAGATACGGAATCATCTGGAAGAGCTGATAGGGCAGCAGATCGGTGCCGATCTGAAGCCGGAGCTGCATTGCGTCGAAGAAGCCGAACAGCAGGCAGGCCATCAATACCCCGGACGCCGACCAGCGGCCGAAGATGACCGCAGCCAGCGCGATGAATCCGCGCCCGGCCACGATGCCGTCGGAATAGGTGTTGATGTAGCAGGTGGTCAGGTATGCGCCGCCCATGCCGGCGAGGAAGCCGCAGATGATGCTGGCGATATACTTGGTGCGCACCACGTTGATGCCCATCGTCTCCGCGGCTTTCGGGTATTCGCCAACGGCCTTGTAGTTGAGACCCGATTTCGTGCGGTTGAAGTAAATCGCGGTGACAATGACTAGCAGGTAGACCCCGTATACCATCGGCGTTTGATCGAAAAGCAATTTGCCGAAGAAGGGGATGTCCTTGAGCACGGGGATGGAAACCGTCTTCATAAGCGTCGCCTGCGCAAGCGTGGAACTCACGCCGAACACCACGCGATAGATAAACGAAGCCAGCGCCGGCGCAAAGATGTTAAGCGCCATGCCGTAAACGATCTGCTGACCCGCAAGGGTGACGGTGCAGAAGGCGTATACCATGTTGACCAGCACGCCGCCGAGCGCGCCGCAGAGCACGCCAAGGAACGGGTTGCCCGTCCAGTAACACACGAGGAAGCCGACCAGCGAGCCAAAGGCCATGATGCCCTCAAGGCCGATGTTGACGAGGCCCGCCCGCTCCGAATAAAGCTCGGCGAGCGCAACGAAGAGCAAAGGCGTCGCCATGCGCACCGCGGAGATGAGTACTTCCGAAATCCAATTCCAGGCCATAATCAAACGCCCTCCTTTTTCGACAAGAGGTTCATGATAAATTTGCGAATCTTCGGCAGATGCAGCATGGAAGCGCCGGCAACCGCGAAGATGATGACCAACGCCTGAATGATGTCAATGACGCTTGTAGGCACGCCGGTGCCGACCTGCATGGTCGTACTGCCGACGCGGAGCACCGCAAAGAAATAGGCTACGATCACGGTTGCGATCGGGTGCAGCTGTGCGATCAGCGCGATTGCAACGCCGTCAAAGCCGTAGCCGCCGCCGTAGCCGCTGATGAGCCTGAACTGCGTGCCGAGGATATCGCATGCGCCTCCGAGCCCTGCGACCGCTCCGGAGACGATGAACGCGGCGAGCATATAACGCTTGACCGAAAGGCCGTTATAGCTGCTGGCGACAGGGTTGAAGCCGACCGCGCGCAGCTGGAAGCCTTTTGACGTATAAAACAGGAAATACCAGATCGCAATGCCGAGCGCGAGCGCGATCACGATGCCCCAGGTGATGCGCAGATCCGGTATGATGCGGCCGATCTTGGAAGCGTCCGGCACCGGTGCGGTCTGCGGAACGCTGCCCTCTCGCAGCGCGGTTGTGTACAAATAACCCATAAAGAGCGTGGCTACATAGTTGAACATGATCGTGGTGATCATCTCGTTGAGCCCGCGCCAGGTTTTTAAAATGCCCGGCAGGAGACCCCAGATACCGCCCGCGATGGTGCCCGCAACGACCGCGAGCGCGGTGACCCACCAGCCTTCGTGCCCGATGAGCAGCGTGACTGTAATGGCCGCCATGGCGCCGGTTAAAAACTGGCCTTCGCCGCCGAGGTTGAATACGCCGCAGCGGTAGGCAAAGCAGGTGCAAAGCCCCGTAAAGATGAGCGGCATGGAGCGCACGACAGTGTTGGCGAGGTTCGTTTTGGAACCGAACGCACCCTTCATCAGATACCCGATCGCTTGCACCGGGTTCTTGCCAAGCGCGAGGATGATGAGCATGCCCACCACGAACGCCAGCAGGATGGAGAGCACCGGTATGAGCACATTGAGCGTTTTCGTCTTTCGCATGCTTTCCCTCCTTATTTGCCCGCCATCGCGAGGCTGATCGCCTGAATCGGCGGTTTTTTGCCGGAATACTCGCCCATGACTTTTCCTTCGAACATGACGATGATCCGGTCGGACATCTGCAGCACTTCGTCAAAATCCGCACTGATGAGCAGCACCGCGCAGCCCTTGTCCCTTGCTTCAATCATGGAGTCGCGCACATAGCGCGTGGCGCCGATGTCGAGGCCGCGCGTCGGGTGTACGGCGACGAGCAGATCTGGCTTTGCCTCAAGCTCGCGCGCGAGGATGACCTTCTGCTGGTTGCCGCCGGAGAGCGAGCGGATCTCCTGATCCATGGACTGGCAGCGGATGTCGTATTTTGCGCGCATCTTCTCGGCATAGGACCGCATGACCTTTTTCTTGAGGTGCCAGCCGTTCGCGTCGCAAAAAGTGCAGTCCGTCGTGCTCTTGAGCAGGATGTTTTCTTCAACCGTCATGTTGCCGACGAGGCCCATGCGGTTGCGATCCTCCGGTATATGGGACACGTTTTTTTCGATGAAGTCCGCCGCGGTCACGCGGGAGACCTTGCAGCCTTTGAGAACGACCTCGCCCGCCTGCGCCATTGTCACGCCGGTGACGATCTGGCTCAGCTGGCTCTGCCCGTTTCCGTCCACACCCGCAACGCCGAGGATCTCGCCCTTGCGCACTAGTATGGAGACGTCGTTGAGGCCGTTGTGCTTTGAAGCCTTGTTGTAGTCGACGTGCTTGAGTTCGATCACCGGCTCCTGGTCGGACTCGACCTTTTCATAGTCGCACTCGATCAGCTCGCGTCCGATCATGAGGTTGGCGAGCTCTTTACCGTCCGTTTCGCTGGCGATCAGGGTCTTGACGGCCCGCCCGGTGCGCAGAATCGTGACGCGGTCGGAAACATGCAGCACCTCGCGCATCTTGTGGCTGATGAAGATGAT
Organism: Christensenellaceae bacterium; assembly: GCA_963675855.1. GTDB lineage: Bacteria > Bacillota > Clostridia > Christensenellales > CAG-138 > UBA7703. Next base: position 1,522,036 of record OY776633.1, on the reverse strand, counting down.
GCTCTTGCCTTCGGCCTTGAGTTTTTCGATAATGCTGTAGAGGCCTTCGACCTCGATATCGGTCAAAACCGCGGTCGGTTCGTCGAGAATGAGCAGCTCTGCGCCGCGATAGAGCGCCTTTAATATCTCGACGCGCTGCTGTTCGCCGACGGAGATGTCCGTAATACTCGCTTCGAGATCGATGTTCAGCCCATAGCGCCAGGAGAGTTCAAGAATCTCTTTTCGGCGTGCGGCATAGTCGATAAAAACACCCTTATAGCGCTTGTCGCCAAGGATGATGTTCTGAAACACCGTCATGGCCTCCACCAGCATAAAATGCTGATGCACCATGCCGATGCCGAGCCGGACCGCTTCCGCCGGGGAATCGATGTCAACCTTTTCGCCGCGGAGGTAAATGGCCCCCTCGCTGGGTTGATAGAGGCCGATGAGCACGTTCATGAGCGTACTCTTGCCCGCGCCGTTTTCACCGAGCAGGGTGTGCACTTCGCCTTTTCGCACATCAAAACTGATGTCGCGATTGGCATAGAAGTCTCCAAACTGCTTGCTGATATGCTCCATGCGGAGAATTTCGTTCATAGACCACGTCCCCTTTCCGTTTCCGGCGGATGCGTAACATCGTATTGCGCGCTATGCGGTTTTATTGTTTGTGTTGTCTTTGCAGATAGAACATCGTTGGTGTAATGTGCCGTTTGATTCAGTTTGGATGCCAATCGGTATTCGAAAATCGAATCTACCAAAAATATAACAAACGTTCCGTACGAAAACCGTACGAAACGTAGTTGTTTCGTCGCTAAGAGGCGTATCGATTCGATATTCTTTTCCGCTTCAGAAGAACAAGCACTGCGTGTTGCAGTACTCGGATGATTGATTTTCAATAATATGCCATTAAAACCGTACGGAACCGTACGGATTCGGAGTAATTATATATAATTTTACGATCTGGCCAAATCAAGCGTGTTTACGAGGTCAAGAGAGCCCTTTTTTCTCGCACATGCGGTAGATGGCGGATTCGGCCCAGGCATAGTCGCTCATGAAACGCCCGTCAAAGCGGGTCAACGCGTCCGGCTTGCCGTTCCAGAAATCGTAGTAGTCGCAGGAGACAAGCTCCTTGCGGATGCGGCAGCTGCCGCGCTCGCGCACGAAGATCTCCTCCGCATTGCAGGCTTTGAGCGTATCGTTGAGCTCTTTAATCGTCCGGCGGTAGCCTGTGTTTTCGGCTGTTTTGTTTTCGCTGCCCTCGCAGAGGTGCTCGATGATGTCGTGGATTCCGACGCTGCGGCCTTCATAGAACACACAAATCGCCATGAGTTCCTTTGCCTTTGCGGAGAAAAAGCGCACGGGCTTCCCTTCGACAAGCATTTCAAAGTTGCCGAAGGTATGAAACTGCACCCGTTTTTTCTGCCGGTTCTGCAGGAGGCGCGCGCGCTCCAGCACATCCTGAATATCGGCCCGGTCAAAAGGCTTAAACACCATATAATCCGCCTTCATCTGAAACGCCTGCACCGCATAGCGCGGATGCGCGGTGATGAAAACGATAATGACATCCTGCCGGAGCTGACGCAGGCGCATCGCCAGCTCGATGCCGTTGATGCCCGGCATATCGATATCCAGCATCGCAAACTCCACCTCGTGCGTAACAGCATAGGCTATCGCTTCTTCGGGAACGGTGAATTTACCGACGATTTCAATCTCCGGCATGCCCGCGCATTTAAGCTCCAACAGCTGCATATCCAGCGCCATATCGTCTACCAGTATGGTTTTCATGACAGCTCCTTCCCGAGGTTGTCCGCATATCGTAATATCACCGTCGTACCTTGGCCTGGTGCGCTCTCCACCTTGAGGGAGCATCCGGGGTACTGGCTCATGCGCATACGGATGTTTTGAATGCCGACGGAGTGTTCGCTCGCTTCATCTCCGGGCGTGTAGCCAATACCATCGTCACTGACGCGGACGAGAAACGCGCCGTTTTCGCGTTCCAGGCAGATTTTGATCGTTCCCCCGCCCACCTTGGGTTTGATGCCGTGAATGATGGCGTTTTCCACTACGGGCTGTACCGTCAGAACGGGGATAAGGAAATCCGCGTCGAACAGCTCATACTCAAGCATGAGCCGACCCTGCAGTTGCACCCGATTGATCTCCGCATATGCGCGCACGGTTCGCAGTTCATCGCGAAACGGAACGAGTCCGTCTTTGGCGCTCACGCTATCCACTTTGAACCGAAGAAAGCGCGAAAAATCCTCCGTCATCTTATATGCCGCTTCGGGATCGAGCACGATGAGCGCCTGAATGGCGTTCAGCGTATGATAGAAAAAGTGCGAATTGATCTGCGCAAGCAGTACGTTTGTGCGGTCGTACTCCACCTGTTTTTGCAGCGCCCTGATGTGGTTTTCCACCGCCTCTTTTTCCATGCGGCGGATGGTGCTCGTGTTATACACGCCCGCGGCGACAGAGAAGCTTAACAGCAAGCTGACGAGCAGGGAGAAGACAACGCTTGCGTTTGCGTACCACGGAGTTTCGGGCGAAACGGTGACATGCCATTCTGAATTATAGATCGGAAACGCGTAGTCGTATGCGCGGCTGCTGATTCCCGTGCCGGATTGCAGTATGGTCTGCTCGGCACCGTCGTCCGGATTGATCCGCCAGATGCGGCAGGCATATCCCTGCTGCGCGACGGTCTCCGGCGCGGTGAGGCCCAAGAGCGCATCGGGATAGTTCAGCGTAACGGAAACGATGCCCCAGAACGAGCCGTTGAGATAGATAGGCAGCCTGCCAGCGATGCCAAGGCCGCCCTGCACGAGAGTAAACGGGCCAGCCATGAGCATGGTTCCGCGCTCAATGGCGGCTTGCGCTTCCTTGTCGCCCGCCTTAACCCCGGTGAGATCGTGTCCCAGCACGCTCTCGTTTCCCGCGAGCGGATATACGCTGCTGACCACACCATCTGGCGCAAGCAGCACGTTTCGCACGATGCTGTCGGTAACAAGGAGCTGCGCGACGCGCTCAAAACCTTCCGTGCCGCCCTCATTTTGTACTACAAAAGCTTCCAGCGTTCTGACCTTATTGAGCTGCGCCGAGAGTTCTTCGTATGCCTGCGCGCTGACCGTGCTGGCGATAAACTTCATCTGATCGTCTTCGCGCGAGCGTCTGCCGTATTCGATATAGACCGAGAGAGCCGCGCATAAAGCAAGCGTAACGAAAAAAGTGCCAGCGACCGTCTTGGTGATGCGCCGCATCCGCATCGGGGCCCCCTTTCCATCGCGAAACCTTGTCGAACTTTTTTATCATTATATGCAATTACCTGCACCTTCGCAATCAAAGGTTATGCGCCATCCTTCCGGCTCAGATGATAAATGCCAACAAACGCACGCTGAAAAAATGAAATCCTTTTGCTTGAAAAAGCTTATCCTCTAAATCAATTAACTATGTATATAGTATTTTGCGTAAAGCACTTATTGATGCGGGCATGAAAAGCGAATCCCATGCTAACAAGCAACTATAACGAAATCAAAGTGTAAAACTGGTTAAAAATCTGGAATGAAGCCGTTAAATACGACAGAACAACCGGCTGAAATAATGCATTCGGATCTCTCATCTGACTGCAAAATAAAAAGCGCCGCTTTGGGCGCTCTTTTGTTTTGGCGGAGAGAGTGGGATTCAAACCCCGTTACCTTTGAGGGGTAAACACGATTTACAGCTATAACCCAATAGTATCTAATACTACAAAATACCGCTATTTTTCTGGTTTTTTTTAGAAAATGTATATGATAATACAGGGAAATATTAACCAATATGTGTACGCATGCTTAACAAAAAAAAGCAAATCTGCGTCAAGCAAATCAAAATTCTTTGCTAACCTCTAGAAGATGCCAGAGACAAAATAGAGCGCTGGCGAAGGGACTAAACGAGTTTCGTCCGCACAGCGCACTAACATACCTGACACCGGCCGAATTTGCCCGGAAATCGGGCTCTGAGGCCGTCTGAACATCGATTTTTTCTCATTCAGACTGGACTACGATTTGGGGGACACCTCAAATGGACTGATTTACTAACATTGCTCCTGGACCATATTTCGGGGGCAGATCACGAACGCCGCTCCATGAATTGCGACGAATGCCATCCTCGCTTCGGTTTGATTCGTAACCACATAGAAACACACAAAAACAGGGCACACCCGGATATCAGGTGTGCCCTCTTTGTATTTACGTGCTGATCTTTAATGCGCAGGAGTTGCTTTTGCAACCTTACGCTTTGCGGAAAAGCACATGCAGGCCAGAAGTATAAAGGTTCCTACGCCTGCTGTGATCAGTCTCATCTGAGCCGTACCGGAAAAAAGCTCGGCGACCGGGTTGATAACGATAGACGTCAGAAACTGTCCGATTGCGCCGCTTGCGCAGACAAGCGCAATGCCCAGCGTCGCTTTTTCAGGATTTTCAACGGCAGCGGCTTCAAACAGTGCCGCCGCCCGAAGGGTAAACGCGGCACCTGCCAGAAGGCTCCCCAACGCAAGCAGGAAAACACCCCTTTCGATACCACAAAAGAGAAGCCCTACCCCGCATAAAATCGTTGAAAGAAGAATCGAACCTTTTACGTTCTTTCGAATTATCATACCTGCAACAAGGCCCATTGCCGCGCCGCTGATGTTGAAAATCGCATTATAGGCACCCGCCGCGCCGGACGCGCCGAGGCTTGTCTCCTCCACAACCATGGCGATATTCGTGTTGTACGAAGTAATAAACACAGAAAACACCACATTAAACGCTACATAGACCCACACGCCGCCCAACCGCATATTCGGTTTTTCCTGCTTCACTGCAGTCGGCTTTTGCCCGCCTCTTGGCAGGAACAAGAACACAAGAAGTAAAGTTGGAATCAGCAGAGCAAAGGAGAAGTAAGCATAATACCAGCGGATGCCCGCCAAAAATCCGCTCGCCACGACCATTAGCGCGCTCCCGGATACAACCGCAGTGGATTGATATCCCATAACGGCGCAGCGCTTATCGTTGAAGAAGTAATCCGGAATAAGCGCTGCGGTCATCGTTTGTACGCCGCCAAAGCCAAGGCCCGAAAACGCGCTGGCTACCAGCAATGCGGACAAGTTGTTATGCAGCAGAACGGACGCAAATCCCCCCAGAAACATTAAAATAATCGATAGGAGTAAAATCTGTTTCTTGCTGAGTATCCGTTCAAGCATACCGGCCAGGACCGTTGAGAGCATCGCGGAAAGCGAAGGTAGCGTGATCAGTAATTGCACGGTTGCAACATCTGCATTCGGAAAGGCCCGCGCTGCTTCGGCCAGCATCGGAGACAACGACAACGATATCGTCATGATGGCCGAAGCCGCCATAATAGCGGTTAGAACCCGTCTTTCACTGTTTTTCGTCGTTCTGGTAATCATTTGCTGAAGCGCTCAAACAATTCGCCGGCAACCAATTCCGCTTCTATGCAAGCCTGCTGCTCGATGTTAGCGTTTGCGCCATATTTTGCTTCCGCGCGCTTGAAGCACCAGATGATATAGTCTTTGGTAAAATCAATATCGCACTCCGACAATACAGCGTCCAATTTCTCATAGAGGCTTGCCTTGACGTCCTTTGTTAAATCCGAGTTTTCGACCCTCGTTTGGAATGTATCCCGCAGTTTCTTTTCTGCGCTGACGTGCGCCGCCGTGCCGGGAAATCTGTCCGGTATATGCCAGACGCGGTCGAGATGATTCAACGTAGACAGATATGCCATATCTTCTTTGGACAGTTCAAAGTCATACAGACCCGTGTTTTCCTTGAGTCGCTTCAGGCTGGACGATCGTGTAACCGGAACGAATCCCGTCTGCAAATGCCAGCGCAGGATCACTTGAGCCACGGTCTTGCCATGCTTTTCGGCCATCCAGCGAAGACGCGGTTCTTTGGCAAACTTGCCCTGCCCCAGCGGGCTGTAAGACATCGAGACGATATTATTCTTTTTCATATACGCCAACAAGTTCGGTTGTACATAGAAGGGATGCTGTTCAATCTGATTCAGCGCAGGCACAACATCGGATATTTCCGCCAAATCATAAAAATGCTGCACGTTAAAATTACTGACTGCGATCGCCTTTGCGCGCCCGGAGCGATTAATTTGCTCTAATGCCTTCCATGTATCACAATACAGCCCTTTCACGGGTACCGGACAATGGATGAAATAGACGTCCACATAATCCAGGGCAAGGGTATTCATGGAATTCTCAAAATCACGCATCGTATTGTCATATCCATGCATCTTGTTGTTTACTTTTGTCGAAACGAACAATTCTTCCCGTTTCAACCCGCAACTGCGGAAAAAACTGCCGATCGCGGCTTCCGTTCCATAACGCGCGCCGGAATCGAAGGCACGTAAGCCGGAATTAATCGCAGCCTGCATGATTTCCTCAAATGACGCCTGCGTACTTCCGTCGCTGCTGCGAAATGCGTTGGACGTTCCTTTTACGTTCGTGTCGGTTTGCGGATTATCGTCAGATACCGGCATTGCCGGTCCCATCCAATATTGGGGTACTTCGTAGCCGTTGTTCAAAACGACTTTGTCAAAAATGCTTTTCTTCATATTCTTTTATTTCCTCTCTATTGGTTCATTGATTTTAAACATTCCCGATATTGCCGCCATCTTTCAAAATAAGCCAGTAAGTCGGTGTTTTTCTTTGGTTTGATTCGAGTGGTCGGTTTTCTCGCCGGCAGCCGGATCTGCAACGCGTCGTTGCACAGCTTCAAACAACCTTTCATCGTTGCCTGCTCAAATCCCTCATACAACAGAATTTCTTTCTGTGTCATATCTGCCAACGTCTGCGCCATAATCGGCGATTGCAATCCGCCGCCGCCGCCGATTATATAAGGTTTGTTATAGCCGTCGATTTCACACATACGTTTCACGCAGCGGTAGATTCCAAAGGCGATGTCCAGATTCATGGCATAATAGTATTCTTCCGCGATCATGTCGTGCGGCAGTTGCACCGTAGAAAGAAAGCCTCCGTTCTGCACGGGTTCGGCATCCGTATGCGGTCCCCACGCGAACATCGCCATGCATTGCGGCAAACGGCCGATTTCCAGGCAGCGCCGATTCAATGTATCGTAGGGTACGCTTTGGAAAAACATATCCTTAAAGCGCATCAGATTAATTCCTGTGCAGCCGGCGTTGATTTCCCACATAAATTTTCCGGGAACCGCATGGGTGCTGATCCAGCCCGCGCTTTTTTGATCGAAACGGTCTTTTTCGATCATTACCGGCGTGGTTGTTCCCGACAGCACGGCAATTTCACCAGGTTCGGCGCCGGAGCCAACCAGGCCGATTTGCGTATCCGCTCCGCCGACGATAAACACCGCATTTTGTTGCAATCCGAACGCTTTACAGATTTCGGGTTTTACCTTGCCAAGAACCGTACCAGCAATCGCCACAGGCGGCAGCTTTTGCTTATCGACGCCCAGTGCAACGCATAATTCATTCGACCAATCTTCCTTTTTCACGTCATAGGCAGCGGTATGCATCGCCTGCGAACGCTCCCAAACGGCCCTGCCAGTGAACAAATAGCCGACCCAGTCGCTGATGGAAGTGTAGGTCGCCGTCTGTTTGGCAGCCTCGGGATATAATCGCTCCACTCCGCGGTATTTCACGCAGGAATAGAGCGTATGGCGCTCTAAGTACGTCTTGGTTTTAATCGGAGCCCACTTGATCGTCTCAAGGCAGGCAGCGCCGCCGTTATCCGAGTTCGGCCGTCCCATAATGGATTCTCCGTCTTTGCTGATCAGAACAATCCCCTGCCGTTGGCTGCTGGCGGTGATCGAAACGATCTCTACGTCACCTGCTTTTTCAAGCGCCTTGCGCAACAAATCCCAAAGACCGTCCATCCATTCGTTTGGCAGAAAGTAAATGCCATCGGAACATGCGGTGTCCTTGTAGTATCTGGATGTGCGCGTAGCGATTGCCAGGGCCCGGCCGTCCACGCTCCATACGCCAACACGCGTGTTACCCGTTCCAATGTCGAAAATAATATGTGCTTGTTTCATCCGTGTTCTCCCGAATCCTACTTAAATACCGCCGCTTTGCCTGAAAAGCTACAAAAGCAGGCCGCCTGTCGCATCGAGATTTGCGCCGACGATATAACGCGCGTAGTCCGAACATAAAAAGGCGGCAATTTTGCCAATATCGTCGGCAGAGGCGGGTTTTTCCAGCGGCCCCATCTTAGGATGCTGAGAGATATATCGATACTCCGATTCGTCTTCTTCCTGCGCCAGGACACGGCCCAGCTGAAGCGAATTGATGTTGATGTTATGCGGCGCCATCTGGTAGGCCAGCGTGCGGGTGAACATGTCGATTCCGGCATTTGCCGCGCCGTATGCGCTCCGCCCCGCTTCGGAGCATATCTTCACGCCTTCCGCGGCAGATATGCTTAGAATCTTGCCCGCCCTGTCACCATCCAGGCAGCGCAGGCACATCTGTCTGGTATGCAGCAATGCCGGAGTGAATACGCCTGAAACCTCCTCGTTCCAGAACTCATTTGTCATATCCTTGATCTCGCAGCTTTTCTTGCCTGAACGAGAAGCATTGTTAACGAGAATGTCGACAAAGCCAAACTTTTCCTCGCAGAACGCAAAGGTTCTTTCGACGTCAGCCTCATTACACGCATCCGCTTGCAGCATATATAAATTGGCTTTTGCTTTTGACTTCAGCTCTTCATAAGCCCGCTCTGCCGCTTCCACGTCCTCTTTATATGTGCAGATTACATTGGCCCCTTCTTCCAAAAACGCACGGGCAATGCCTTTGCCGACGTTCTTCGTGCCTCCGGTTATCAGTACGTTCTTTTGTGCGAACCCCAAATCCATGCCAGTTCCTCCTTTATTGCAAGAGCCTTCCGCCGGTAAGATCGATCACAGAACCAACCGCATAGTTGCCTGCATCTCCGCACAGCGCTGCGACCATCTCGCCCATGTCTCTTGGGCAGGCGACCTTGCCGGTTGGACCGATTGCCTGTTCTGAAATTTCATAACGGGATTTTCCTGTGCCGTCATAGTATCCCTCAATAACAAAACCGGGCAAAATCGCGTAAGTCAGAACACCGTATTTTGCAACCTCCTGCCCCATAACGTGCGTAAGCTGCGAGACTCCGGCTTTAGCCGCGGCATAATCGATAATCCCTGTCTTGGTGCTGACGCTGGCCTTGGAAGACACGTTCACAATTCTGCCGTGCCGTCCATCCTTGATACAGTCGTTTACCATACGCCGGCAATGCATGAAAACGGATGTCAGTGTCATCTGGATCTGATCGTCCCACGTTTTTTTGTCCTGTTTGCGAATGTCGTTGCAACCATTCAGATTCGCTGCGTTATTAACCAGAAAGTCCACCGCCCCCATCGTTTGAAGGCAATGGTCAAACGTTGCTTCGCAGTCCTCGTAGGATGCGCAATTCGCCTTAACATACGACAAATGGCCTCCGGCTTTAGAAATCAGCTGCTGATACGTTTTTTCAGCCGCCGTATCGTTGCTGTGATATGTAAACACAACGTTCGCTCCACGTTCTAAAAAGCTCTCTACAATACCTTTACCGATATTTTTCGAGCCACCCGTTACCAGTACGTTTTTACCTTTGAACTCGTTGTTCATTTCTTCTCCTCTTCATCAATCGTTCGCCAACAACATATTTCATCAGATTAATCGTTTAGTCTGATGACACTGTCACAATAATGAGAACATTCACCCTCGTCGGTACTGATTAAAACCGCTGTTCTCATCAAATCGCCGCGCGAATACAATAGGGTTCCAAATAGCAATTGATAGAAATCCAGCTTTTGCGCAAAATCGTAGTATGCTGTGATGTTTCCGAGAATCAGAACCTTCGGGTCCGAAAGAATAAAACGCGATAAATGCAGTCGCATCTCCCAAAACTGACTGTTTGCGACATCCGGGTTGATGAGCTGAGAAAACTTTTCACAGCAATAATTCGTCATATGCTTGCTGACAAATCCAAATTTACTCAGTTTCGGTAAGCAGGCAATCGTGAGATTATCGCTGTAGTTCAGTTCGTCAAACAACATCTCCCGAAAATCCCCCGCTATTACCGTAACGCTTTTTTTCCGGAGTCTGGCAATCCCTCTCGGATATCCTTCGGATATTTCGATCAACCGATCCCGATTGCTTATCATATCCTCCAGCAAAGATTCCCAAACTGTTCCCACGCAGTCCAGCAGACCTACGATCTCGCCTTCGTGCAGCGGCACAACCAAATCCTTCTTGTATTTCTCCAAATGCAGTGTCGCCAGAACCTTTGCGCTGTTCCGCTCGGGTTTGTACGGTTTTGGCGGCGTCTCCAATTCGTTGCGAAAGAAATGCTGCAATAATTCCGGCGTATATTCATCGTGAAACAGCAGCCCGTTGATTTCGCCGTTATGAAGCCGGAAAACGCGGTCGCAAGCTTGGATGATCGCGTCGCAATCATTTTTGATATACAAAAACGTAATATCCGGGTAGGAACAAATCATTTTCCACAGGTGTGCGTATTCCTCATTCGTATAACCTGTAGAGATATTATCCAGTATAACAATCTCGGCATGCATCTCGATTGCATTTCGAATATACAGCAGATGCTGCTGTACGTAAGTCAAGGATGAAATATCTTCATCGACATTTGCTATGATGCCAAGTTCTTCGAGTATGCCCTCAAGCTTCTTTTTTTGTGTGCGTTTGTAAAAAACGCCTTGCATTTTCCCCGGCGTCCACATGCTGAAATAATTATCCAGGATCGACATGTTGGGAAACCATGCGCTTTTGCCGTAAAAACAACAGATTTTATCGTTTTTCTCAAGATGCGGGAAATGCTGCCTGCCAAACAGAAATATCTCGCCTGAATATCTTGGAATGATCCCGGTCAGAATTTTCGCCAACGCGGACTTCCCGGACTGATACTGCCCGCAGATGGCCACACGCTCTCCTTTGTAGACACGTATGCTCAGGTGATCGAGCACAGCGCGCCCATGGTCAAGAAGCGTTATGCCGTTAAGCCGCAATGCTTCTTGTTTCATAGCGTCTGATCCGCCGTATTTTTAAGCAAGTCTTCCTTGCAGATCTTCGGCAAAACGATTTCCACCTTCGTACCGATCCCCGGCGTGCTGTAGATGCGAAGCCCGGCACTTCCGCCGAAGTGCAGCTTTAAACGGCTGTTTATGTTCATTAATGCAATCCCGTTGCCTGAAGTCTTGATCTGCTTTGCAGACGCTTCCTTATATCCGCCCAGCATCATATTCAGGGGGTGGAGTCTTTCCGCGGGGATGCCTACGCCGTTGTCGCTGATATAGATACACAGCTCCCGTTCCGTCTGGTCAATACGAATCTGAATGACGCCGTTTTTTTCCGTCTGGTCCAATCCATGCATAATTGCATTTTCAAGAATCGGCTGTAGCGTCAACTTGGGAATACAGTAATGGAACAAAGACGTATAGAGCTTTTCATCAATTTCCAGCAGAAACCGGTTGCCAAAGCGGAATTCGATAATATCGAAGTAATCACGTATGTTGCACAGCTCATCCCGTATCGTAACAACATTGCTTCTATTGCTGATGTTATAACGAAAATAATCCGCCACAGTTCTGGTCATCTCGGAAATATCCTCATTTCCGTCGACCAGCGCTTTTCCGCGTATCGTCTCAAGGGCGTTATATAAAAAATGCGGATCGATCTGGCTGAGCAGAAACTGCATGTTGGTAATCAGCTGCAGCTCCTTGTTGTTTTCGTTCATTTCCGCTCTTTGGTTATCTTCCAGCAATGCAGCCGTGATATCATCGATTTCTACAGTCCGTTTTTGCCGGATATTGTCGTTTTGTGACTGCTCAACATGCATCAGGCGTATCGTCGGCCTGTGGATCATGAATTGATAGAAAGCCACCGTCGCCATTTCCAGTAAAAGAGCGATGGATAATAGATACACCGGCCACTGACATAGCACAACCCCGGCACAGAGCAATATCGTGAAAACGCCTTTTACAACGAGTATTCGAGTGAAATTCCGCTGCATGCACATTCGTATTTTTTTCAGCATTTCGGCAATCTCCTTTTTCTCAGTAGAGCCTGCGATACTCAGAGGGAGTAATGCCGATGGTCTTACGAAAAACCTGTGAAAAATACTTCGCATCCACATAACCGACCATCTCGGAAATATCCGCTATGCGAATGCTTTTGTTGCGCAGAAGGTCCTTTGCTTTGTTCATGCGATATTTAGTCAGATACCCGTTGTATGAACATCCTTCCACTTTTCCAAAGAGCGTGCTGAAATAATTGGGGGACATCATTGCAACCGTAGCGACATCCTGCAGGGAGATGTTGTCGGCATAATGCTTGGTTATGTAGTCCTTTGCCTGTCGGATCCTGTGGTAGTCCCGCTTGCCTGCAAAATCATAATAATCATCAACCTTTTGCAGAATCCGCGCCTGCATGAGCGATGCGAGCTCAGGCCTTGTTCTTGCAATGAAGATCACGGATTTCAAATCGTCCGAGTACGGAATGCTGTCGCTTTCGTCACCATATAACGAAAGCAACGTTTCATTCAGCTTCTCATCGATTTTTTCAAAGGTTTCGTGAACGTCCCGCAAGCTCGTCTCCGCCGATGTAATCCTGGATTTCGCGTTTAGAAACCAGTCCTCTATCGCTTCTGCATTCACAATTTCTATGGCTTGATAAATGCTGTCGATATTCACTTGAAAGGGTTTCTCCGAAACTGGATAAGACCCGCATCGGATCATCTGCTGGCGGGGCAAATCCACCCGATGCATAATTGCGGTCTCCACTTCTTTCGGTATGATTTCGCTCAAGCATCTCGTTTCCTGCGATATACAGATCGAAAACCTGCAATATTTATTGAACTTTTTGTCAAGGTACTCCAAGATCATTTCGGCAGTTTCTTCGTAATCGCCTTCGTGATCATAATTTATCAGCAGATATACGCCCGTGCTTTTTTGCACGCAGATTCTTTCCTGCAAACGGAATTCTTTTGTCTTGCAGTACGTTGCAACCTGCGTCAGGATGATGCGTTTCTGGGCGGCGTCAAGCTTGTCGATCGGCGTCATCTGGATTGCCATCAGGTTGAAAAATCCTTTGTAAAAACTCGTTCCGTATATCTCGTTTATATGTTCAAGCGAAAGGAATGTCGGCGCCTGCATACTGTTCTTCTGCAGTAACTGCATCAGCAGCTTTTCCTTGCGCATTTCCGATGCGCCAACATCGCCTGTCAGGTCTTTCCCCTCCTGCAGCGTCGCTTCTTCCCGGATGCGCCGTTGCATCGCCATGATGTTGCTGTAGAGTTCATCTTTGGCGATTGGTTTGACAAGATAGTTCTCTACGCGGTACTTGATAGCCGCTTGTGCATACTCAAAGTTTTTATGCCCGCTGATGACCAGGAATTTCGTGTTTCTGTTCGACTCGTAAGTGATTCGGATCACTTCCAGCCCGGATAAACGCGGCATCTTCACATCGATGATCACAATTTCCGGTTCATACCGTTCGATCATCTGCAAAGCCTGTATGCCGTCGGAAGCCTCCCCTACGATCTTGATCCCCAGCGCCTGCCAATCGATCAAATGCCGAATCAACGCCCGCACATATTTTTCATCGTCAACAATCAATGCATCCACAGTTCAATGCTCCTTTTTTTGGCTCTGTGTATAGCATATACCAGGCGACAGCACTATGTACAACACGTATTACTAATACTTTTTTACGATTGATAGTACCTTGCGTGCTCCTGAATGACCGAATTGAGCTTTTTTTGCGGCTGCAATAATGTCTGCCTGATTTCTAAAAAACTGTCATACATTTCGTCGTACAATTTACTCCATTGCGCAACGGGTTCGATGATTTTATCGATCTTTTTAAACTGTTTCACAGCTTCTTCAAAATTCTTATACAAGCCGACGCCATACCCGGCGATCAATGCGTCCCCCTGTGGCGCGCCGCCGCTCTCCAACGATACGGAAATCGGCAGATTCAGCATAGAAGCCTTGATCTGCGTCCAAATGTCGCTTTTCGCGCCGCCACCGGATGCAAAGAACCGCTCGACGCGGCATCCGGCCGATCGTGCATAGTCGGTCGTCTCCCGCATGGCGAAGGCCGTTCCTTCCAAAATGGCGCGCACAAGTTCGGCATGATTCGTCTTCGTCGTTAACCCGATAAACATACCGCGCAGTTCGGAGCTCCAAAGCGGGGCTCTTTCTCCGGCCAAATACGGGAAATACAGCAGGCCGTTGCATCCGGGCGCAGCTTGCTCAGCCAGCTGATCGATGGCGCAATATACGTTTTGTTCCAGTCCTGTCGCCTTGCAAACAGAGTCTTTAAAGAGGTTTGCGTACCACTTCAGGGATGCGCCCGATGTATTGACCGAACCCTGCAGCAGATACGGTGCATTTGGCAAATCAAACGGCTGCGTCACATGCATGAGCGGGTTTGCTGGCGCTGCGGGCTTGTCGAACGCATAAAACAGCAACGTCGACGTGCCGGTGACATCCGCGGCGTCCCCCTGACGTACAATACCTGTTTCAAGCGGCGCTGCGCCTCCGTCTGCGGTGCCGCAGACCACAGGCGTACCGGCTTTGACGCCGGTGAGGTTCGAAGCTTCCCGTGTTACAGTGCCGATGATCTGGCAAGGGTCCTTTGGCGCCGGCAGAATCTGTTCCAGATCGATTTTCAGAAAATCTGCGATCTTACGATCCCAGCATTGGTTTTCTGTATCGTACAAATGCGATACGACCTTTGCCTGCACCGTGTCGATCGAATACTCGCCCGTCAGCTTGTAGTTTATATAGCCGTTTGTCAGCAACACATGTCTTGTTTTTGCATACAGTTCCGGTTCATGATTTTTAAACCACAGCAACTTCGCGTTCAGATAAAAGGGGTCGGCCTTTCCTCCAAAATGCGCTTCGTAACCGTCTGCCCCTCCGAATATATCGACGAGTTGCTGCGATTCCTTCGTTGCGCGGCGGTCCATCCAGATCATGCCTCTGCCAAGCAGCTTCCCCTCCGCATCCATCGGAATCAGCGTCGGTGCGTTGGAACTGACGCAGATCCCGCGGATATTGTCGTCGGTTTGCAGAGGTTTGACGGCATTCCGGATCGCGGCGGCAGTTGCCTCCCAGCATTCTTGCGGATCATGCTCCGCATAGTCCGGGTAATCATGATACGTAATATAATTCGCTTCGCCCCGCCCCTGAATCCGGCCGTCTGCGGAAAACAGGATAGCTTTCACATTTGTTGTTCCAAGATCGATGCCGAGAAGAAACTCCGCCATGGTCAATATGCTCCAAATCCATATACTGTAGTAAGCTTCAGGAGATAGCCTTACTCTTTGACGTAATTATTTTCAGGATATCTCCCAATCGAGCCGCAATCAGAGCGTCATTCTCAGTATCTGAACGATTTCCTCTTTGTTCAGCGGGCGCATGTTGCCGAGGGTAGGCGCGCCGCAAAGCGCGCTGTCTGCCAGCGCTTCGAGATCTTCTTCGCGTACGCCGACATCCTGCCCTTTTACAGGCATACCGATCGACTGATAGAATGCTTCCTGACGCTTAATGCCCTCCAGCACGACTTCCTCCGGATGCATCGGATCATTTTCGACATCCCAAACGATGGTGAAGTACCGAACAAACCGCGGAAGGAATTCCTTATACACATAGCGCATCCAGGCCAGCGTTACGACTCCGCAGCCGGCGCCGTGCGCGGAATTATAGAATCCGCTGATAGGATTCTGAATCAGGTGGACACCCAGATCGGGCACCCGACCGACGCCGCAGGTTTCATTGTGCGCAATCGTGCCTGCCCACATCAGCTGTGCGCGCGCATTGTAATTAGAAGGATCCTTAACGGCAATCGGCGCATATTTGATGACGGTGCGCATAACGGCTTCCGAGAGGTTATCTGTCAGATAGGTGTCCTCGACCGGGGTGAAATAGCGTTCATGCAGGTGGCAGAACATATCCGTGACACCGCTTGCTGTTTGATATGCGGGCACCGTGTAAGTCAGCTTCGGATCCATGATCGAAAACGTTGGTCTGACCGCGTCGCCGCCGAATACGGCGTATTTATCCTTGCCGCGCTTGATGACCGTGCTGGCGGAGCCTTCGCTTCCGGTTGCGCTGATCGTCAATATCGTAGCGACCGGCATCATGTTCATGACAAATTCTTCACCTACATAAAACCGCTTCCACGTGTTTTCCACATCGCCGCCGTTCGCCATTGTGATCGCCACGAATTTCGCCGTATCAATAACGCTGCCGCCGCCGACGGCCAGAATCATCTGAACCTTTTCCTTTGCGGCAATTTCGTAAGCGCTCACAGCGTCTTCATAGAGCGGGTTCGCCTTGATGTTGCTGAAATCGATATAATCCACGCCGGCTTCCTTCAGCGATTTATAAACGCGCTCCATCAATACATTTTCAAAATCCATGCCGGTGCCATAATGCATGACCATTATTTTATCCGCATCGTATTCCTTAATGTATTTTCCGACATGATTCTCTTCATCCGAGCCGAAGATAAAGCGTGTCGGGGAATAAAATTGAAAATTAATCATCTTTTCTCTCCTGATTTTCTTATCCGTTAAAACTTGATAATTTCCTTATGCTGTGCAAGAATCTTTTCCGCCTGAAAGCCCGGTATAGGTTTTGTCGATTTGAGAACGTACTTGTTCAGCATCAGTATCTTGCAGTAGTTCTCCAGCGTCTCCATAAAGAAATACGCCTCTTTCAAGCTCTTGCCCCACGAAAGCGCGCCGTGGTTGCCGACCAGGCACACGCAATTATCCTTTACAAACGGAATCACTGAGTTCGGCACTTCATAGGTCCCGGGCGCGGCAAACTCGGCAATGTTGATCTTCTCGCCAAACAGGAACATTCCTTCCGGCAGAAGCTTTCCGTCGGGCTCAATGCCGGACGCCGCAAACGCGGTGGCATAGCAGGGATGCGCGTGGCATACGGCCTGAACTTCCTCACTCTCTTTCATCACTCCGAGATGCATTTTTACTTCGGAGGACGGTTTATACGTGCCTTCAAGAATCTTTCCGTCGAGATCCATCTTGATCAGCATGTCTTCCGTCATGTAGCCTTTGCTCTCCATCGTAGGAGTGCACCATACTTCGTTGGTTCCTACGCGGCACGTAATGTTTCCTTCATTGCCGCCTACGAGGCCGCGTGCATAAATTCTCTTCCCAAAGTCAATGATCGCAGCTTTTGCCTCTGCGTCGTTCATATATTTCGCCATTCTTCATATCTCCTATGTTTTTTTGCAGATTATTTATTTCACTGTGAATTTCAACGCTTCGCCGCATGCATAGCGCTTCAATTCTTCAACCATGATACGGAGCGTATTCACCACGACGTCGGACGTGATGCCAGCCCTGTGCGGCGTGAGGGTAACGTTATCCAAAGCCAGCAGAGGATGGTCCTTTGGCAAAGGCTCTTTCCAGAATACGTCGAGCGCCGCGCCGCGGATTTTCTTTTCGGTCAACGCATCAATCAGCGCCTTTTCGTTGACGATCGGCGCACGGGATGTATTGACAAATACAGCCGTTGGTTTCATCATGCCGAACTCGGCCTCGCCAATCAAATCAACGGTTTCCGGAATCAGACGCACATGCAGCGACAGGATATCGGATTGTGTGAGCAGTTCCTCGCGGCTGACCGGCTCCACGCCATCTTCCAGCATGGCACTTTCATTTACAAAGGGATCGAGCGCGATCACTCTCGAGCCAAAGCCCTTCGTTAACCGCTTTGCCACAACGCGTGCAATTCCACCGTAGCCATACAATCCGATCGTCAAATTGCAAAAAGCGGAATTGGCGCGATCTACTTTGTCCAAATGGATCCATTCGCCGTGGGTTGCTTGCAGGTTTCCTCTGCAAATGCCACGACATTCACAGATCATCATAGCAACGCACATGTCCGCAACCGGCTCGGCCAATCTGGACGGGCAGTTGCATACGGTGATGTTCTTACGGTGAGCCGCTTCCACATTGACGTTTTCCGTGCCGCTGCGAAGCAAAAAGATCAATTTAAGATCGGGAGCGAGGTCCATCAATTCCTCCGTTACGCCCGATGCGTGAACAAAAAGAACCTCTGTCCCCGGCAGCTTCCGCTTGACTTCCTCGTCGACATAGACCCAGCCTTCCGGGCCCTGTTTTTCGAGCTTTTCCGTAAATTCAGTCATATTCTTGAATTTAGAACTGTTCGTGTCCTTGGCGAAATCATATTCGAGCTGCGGAACTTCAGCTAATATTTTTTTGCCTTCTATTGTTTCAACATTTTTTCTGGTGAAAAAATCGTCCTCCATGAATAAGGCCTTCATGTCCTGTTTCCTTTCTTTGGTAAAATACACCTGTATATAACCGGATTTTTACTGGTTTAATTCGGTTTTGATGTTTCCATCGTCTGCGGTCTTTGTTCGATGATCTTCATCTTTTTTTCCTTTAAAGCCCTGTTGCTTTGAATGCTGTCAATCGCAACGACAGCTACGAGCAGGATGCCTTCAAAGATCTTCTGATTGTAGGCCGTAACGCCCATGACACCTAAACCGTTGGACAGTGTTCCGACGAGCAGCGCGCCGAGAACGACGCCTTCCATTCTGCCGCGGCCGCCAAACAGCGATATGCCGCCGACGACACAGGCCGTGATGACGTCCATTTCCATACCGGTACCTGCCGCCGGCTGACCGGATGCAACCCGTCCAAGCATGATGATGCCGGCGATGCTGGTCATCAGACCGCACCAGCCGAACGCAACCATCCGTACCATGTTCAGGCTGATACCGGACAAGCGCGCCGCTTCAGCATTGTTGCCAATGGCGTAGAAGTAACGCCCGATATACGTTTTTCTTAAGAAGATAATGCCGATAATGAAGATGACTGTCAGAAAGATGACCGGAACCGGAATCGGTCCAACATAGCCCTGCCCAATGAAGCGCAGGCTGTCCGGAATACCGTACACCGGGATCCCTCCGCATAGCGTGTAGGCTATACCCTCAAACGCTTTGTTCGTTGCGAGCGTACAGATCATCGCGACCATACCTGTTGCAACGATAATGCCGCCGTTGATCAGAGACATTGCCATAACCATCACCGTGCCTATCAGGCAAGCGATTACCGGATTTACATGAAAATTGACGACCAACTGCGCAACGGCCACCGTCATGCATGAAATCTGCGCACCAACGGACAGGTCGATATTACCCGTAATGATAACGGGAGCTATACCCGTTGCGACAATACCTAAAATCGATATCTGTCTTAAGAGTGTGAAAAAGTTCTTTGTCGATGCAAAACCTTTCGCAAATATTGCGAAGAATGCAATCATTAAGATCCAAAGAACTATGACCGTAAGAGATACGGGCGCTTTTTTGATGGCATTCTTTTTTTTCGAAAGTATCATTGCTGTCTTCTCTCCTTGTTATGCGATATTTTGAATACCTGAAGCCAACGTCAAAATGCGGTCTTGTTCAAACTCACTGCGGTCTTTGAGTTCACCCATCTGGAATCCTTCGTGCAAAACGATGATACGGTCCGCAACGCCTATGAGTTCTTCCATTTCCGACATGACCACCAAAATGGAGATGCCTTGCTTCGTCAGGTCGTTCATTAGATTATAGATCTCCTGCTTTGCGCCAACGTCGATGCCTCGGGTGGGTTCGTCCATGATCAGAATCTTCGAATCCGTCGCCAGCCACTTGCTGATCACGATCTTCTGCTGGTTGCCGCCGCTGAGATTCTGCACCAATTGATCGAAGGAAGGCGTCTTGATATACAACGCATCCTTATATTTATTGAGTATCTCTTCTTCCTTTTTCGAGTCAACAAAGAACCACTTTGATATTCGTCTCAATATTGCTAGCGACAGATTATCCCGTATAGGCAGGCCTAAGATGGCGCCTTGCAGTTTCCGGTCTTCCGGAACATAGCCGATGCTATGCGCGATACCGTCTTTTGGGCTGCTCAGTATTACCTTTTCGCCGTTGATCAGGATATCGCCGCTGATCTGTCTTTCTGCTCCAAACAAAACTCTCATGATCTCGGTACGCCCCGCGCCGATTAGCCCCGCGAAGCCGAGGATTTCGCCTTTACGCAATTGGAAGTTAATATCGCGGAATCCCGGTCCGGTTAAGTCCTTTGCTTCTAAAACCACTTCGCCGGCGGTGACATTTCTCTCCGGGTAAATATCGCCCATTTCCCTTCCGACCATATAGCGGATCAAGGTTGCACTGTCCAATTCCGAATTCGGCTCCGTCAGGATCTTCTTGCCGTCACGCAGGATGGTGATCCGGTCCGCCAACTCAAAAATCTCCGAAAGCCGGTGCGAAATATATATGATTGTAACTCCGTCTTTTTTCAGTTTTCTGATCAGACGATATAAGATTTCCGTTTCATGGATTGTCAACGGTGCGGTCGGTTCGTCCATAACCAGGATTTTGACTTTCTTGCGCAGCGCTTTTGCAATTTCAGCAAGCTGCATCTGCGCTGTGCTGAGGTTTTCAACGAGCTCATCCGGATCGATGTTGACCTCCATCATGTCGAATACCTTTTTTGTTTCCGCCCGCATCGTATCAAAATCGACAAATGCGGCGTTGCCCGGCATATCTCCGAGAAACAGATTTTCCGCAACGGACAGAGAAGCCACCAGATTGAATTCCTGATAGATGACCTCGATGCCGATATCTTTCGCGGTTCGCGGGGAGATTCGTTCGTAATCCTTGCCATCAATAACGAATTTGCCGCTTGTCGGTTCGATCGCACCGGCAATTACCTTTATCATTGTCGACTTGCCGGCGCCGTTTTCGCCAACCAAGCCGTGAATTTCTCCTTCGATGAAATCCAGGTCAATACCGCTCAATGCAATAACGCCGGGATAGGCTTTTGAGATGTTATGCAACGATAGGATTGTCTTGTCCATTTATCTGAACCTTCCTTGTGTATAATTGAGACTTGCGGGAAAGAACTTTCCCGCAAGTCTCCCTTAACCTTCGCGTTATGTAATAGACTCTGTAGCGTTCGAAATGATGATCATTCCACGTAATCGCCGACATTCTCAGCGGTAACGCTGATCATCGGGAAGAAGTTGGTCTTTTCGGGAGCATCGCCTTCACCGGTTAGGATGTTGTACAGTCCTTCTACGAACAGTTTACCTACGCCGCCGAGGTTGAGATCGACCGTTCCTCTGACAATACCGTTGTTAGCGATAATTTTCACGTTTTCTTCGTTGCAGTCCGTACCGAACAGGCCAACGTTCTCGGTAATGCCGGCAGAGGTATAGGCTTCATAAATGCCCAGAATAGAAGCGTCGTTGATAGATCCGATCAGATTCATGTTGGGATACGCAGCAAGGAAATCTTCACCGCACTTCACACCGTCAGCCGTGGTGCAGCAGTCTGTATACATCACAATCTGTGCTTCGGGGCAAGTTTCCATGATGCCGTCAACGATACCTTCTTCGCGGTGGATCGCAGGTTCGACCTCGCGGTATGTGTTAACGCCAGCAATAACTTCAATGCCGTTTGCAACGAGGTTTTCCGTCGCCCAGGTGCCCGCCGAAGAACCGATTGCGTAGCCAAGGTCATACTCGCTTGCGCAATAGATGAACGAATAATCCAACTCCGGCATATCCGTGTCAAACAGCGCTACTTTGATGCCCGCTTCGACTGCCGCTTTCATGGCATCAAGACCGTCGGACGTACCCTGCGCCTGCAGAACGATCGCATCGACATTCTGGGACGTAAGGTTCTCGATGATTTCAACGAGAGTATTCACGTTTGCTTCGTAGTAATACGGGGTGACCGTTACGTTCCCATATTCGGCTGCTTTCATCTGCATGTGCTCGACCATGTTCGTTGTGCTCTGGTTCCCTGCAGATGTGCAAACCGCGGCAATGGAGTATTCTCTTGCGGGTTCCTGCGCCGCAGCGGCTGTGGAATCATCGGCCGCAGTTCCGGCGGCTTGCTCGTTTGCTGTACAGCCAACGGCAAATGCCATGACAACAACCAGGATAATAGACAACAGTTTTCTCATAATTTCCTCCTAATTATTTTATTGTGCTATTTTCTGACATTTTTTGTTTCAAACGATAGTATTGCGCTGCTTGAGAATTATCATGTGATTTTTTTGTTTAACAATGTAAATGCTAGCACGGAAACAAGGCCATAACAATTTGAAATACATATGATTTGGTTTGATATTTTATTTTGGCAATAAAAAAACCACGCGTATACAGTCGCTTTTGATCTGTATATCGTGGCTTTTTGTGTTTATATTGTAAAATGTATCGTTTAATAAATCACCTGTTCGCGAAAGATACGCCGCTCTCCCGTTACCCGGAATGTATTGTTTCAAGCACGCGCAGTTAAGTTCAGATCAGCCCTTGTCTTGTAATTTCGGAATCGATGGTTCGAATTTCTTCATCCGATAAAGACCAGTCAAACGCCGAAAGATTCTCCATGCCTCTATGAACATTCGACGTGCCGATCAGGGCCGTTCCGACATAGCTCTTCTGTGTGCTCCAGTTGATTGCGACCTGGACAACCGGAACATCGTGCGTTTTTGCAATTTCGTCAAGGCATTTGACCAGCTCCATGATCTTTGAAAACTCCGGTTTGTCAAAAAAATCATAAAGGGACAGATGCGGCGCTTTAGCTATATCGGCGCGGCAGCGAATGGTACCCGATAAAATTCCTGATCCGATGGATCCGTACGTCATCGTTGCAATCCCTAGTGATTCAGCCCACTGCATGAGTTCACGATTATCCTGGTTCACCATAGAGTACTGCATTTGTATCACATCGACTGTTCCATATCGCATTGCTTCGGCAATGAGTTCTTTCGTGCAGTTGGAAAATCCAACAAAGCGTACATACCCTTTTCTCTTCAGGTCGTTTAATGCAGCCATGGTTTCCTGTACCGGTGTGTTTATGTCCGGCCAGTGATTGATATAAAAATCAATATAATCCGTTTGCAGATTCAACAGGGAGCTTTGCGCTTCTCGAATAACCGTTCCATAGCTGGAATCACACACCCCATAGTGATCGAATGCCCTATAAGAGCCGAATTTCGTAGCAACAAGCACCTTTGAGCGGTCCAGTCCCTTTAACGCTTGGCCAACGATTTTTTCGCTGGTACCGTTGCCATACCGTGGTGCGGTATCAACGACATTTACCCCCTGATCGACCAAGGTATGAACCATTTGAATAAAGTCGCGGCTTGCATCATCGCCAAAGTTCTCAAGACCCAGCCCCATAGAACCTATCGTCATGGCGGAAACATCTATATCCGCATTGACAAAATGTTTATATCTCATAGAAGCCCTTTCTTTGATAATTTTTGGCCTTCAACACAGCCTTTTGGCTCATCATAGCACCATCTATGGTTTTCTGTAAACAAAGCGACGAAACTGCATTCTCAATTTTACACATGCTGAAATGTTCCGCAAAAAGCCGGCGGCACCCTTCAGGCACCACCGGCTTTTGCTGTATCCATAAGAATCAATCCGCTTATTTCAAAAATGCAAAGCATTTTTCATGCTTCTAAATTCACCGCGTAACTAAACGGCTTCTTCACAGTTGCATGTATTCAAATGCACCATTAGCCAAGTTCGAACCGCTTTTTTCCCTGCCGCATGATGACCCATTTGTTCAGTGGGAATTGGATCATCATGGACAGAACCATATTGATCGCCTTCACAAGGAGATCGCCGATTACCGGTCCGATGGCGGCGACGATCGACGCGCGGATCAATGTCGGCACATACAGCTGCAAAAAATATACGCCGACTACCATCAATGCGTGCAAAACCGCGCTGATGGCCGCGTTGTTGGTCGCATGAAATGTCTTCTTGCGCTGTAAAAAGAAGTTGACCGTCTACGATACGGCAAATGAAACCGCGAACGCTCCAAACGCCGTCAGCCCGCCGTTTCAATGGAATAACGGATCGGCCCCCAAAAAAACGGAATATCGTGCAGCGATCGAAAGATCCAGAAGTTGAAGACAGCAAACGTCGCCAGATCGACAAGCGTCGTAACCCCGCTCATCAGAACGAACATCACGAACTGCCAGAGGCCCTCGTGCTTCGACTTCCAAGTTTGCCAAGCGTTTTTCTGCTCAGTCTTCTCCGCCATGCCTTCTTCTCCTCTCCTTCTTTTTCTTTTGTCTCCACGCCTGAAACGTCTGTCTGACTCCCGCGAAGAACCGCCCGTTCGCCATGGTCAAAATACCATCCAGCATTCCGTTGTCGATCCTCCCACCCAGCAGCAGAGTCAGCTGCCGGTATGGAAGGTTCATTGCAAACATGACGTTATTGGCCGCAATCGGCTTTCCGAAGAAAAAGCAAATACGCCGGGCCGCACGTACAAAGAGATATAAAAACCTTCCAAACCCGTTCTTATATTTCCCCTGTCCGATCGTGTCGTCATAACCAAGCGGTTTTTTAACGTTCCATTTCCCCTCCGGCGGCGCAAACCCGAGCAGCGCGGAAAACTCTTCAGAAGTGACATGCGCGATATCTGCTTCGTAATAATGCGGAAAGTCCGCCTTCCTGTACGGCGCGATCGCCCCTGAATCGCCTTTCCTCTGAACGCACATTTTCAGCCGAATATCGCGCGACGATGCGCCGGCCATCAAATGGTACTCGCCCGGTTCTTCCACCCATTTGCTGCTCAAAACGTTGTAATAGGAAAACGCGTGTTCGTCCAGCGGGATCCGGATCTCTTTTTTCTCGCCCGGCTGAACCCTGATATGAATAAGCTCTTGGCAAGGTATGCTCGTACGAGCCTACCTTCATTCCATCACATATGTTCAGTTGACATATTGAAGGTAAGGGCAATTGCCCGTACCTTGACGGGTATGTTAAGCGCTATAAAGATAGGAATGGTTAAGTGGATTGTCAACAGTAAGTCGGACAGATTTTATAAGGTACAGGATCTCTTAAACTCTGCTGGTGACAAGTATCCAAGTGTTCCGTGTAAACGGATGTTGTTGAACCAGTGAACATAATCCAGCAGCTCCAGCTGGAGCTGCTCTAGCGTTTCAAAGCGGCGCGAGTAAACGAATTCTGCCTTGATCATTTTGAAGGTTGATTCGGCTACAGCGTTGTCGTACGGGCAGTCTTTCATGCTTAGTGAGCGGTTGATCTGGAAACTATCGAGCAATTCGTCGATCAGCATATTGTCGAACTCGCTGCCTCGGTCCGTGTGAAACATTTGGATATCGAACAGATTTCCCTTCACTGTTGAGAACGCCTTGTGTACCAACTCGGCGTTTTTATTTGCGCCTGCGCTTTGTCCGATGATCTCCCGAGCTCCAAGCTCGAGCAGGATGCAGACATACGCCCACCTTGTCCCAACGCGGACATAGGTCAAATCGCTCACGACACAGGCTCCAGGAGCCTGATTGTTGAAATCTCTGGCAAGAAGGTTAGGAATAGGGGCTTCATTGCTCTTTGATGAATGTACACGGTATTTCTTGCAAGTATAGGCCGAAACCAGGCCGCGCTTCGCCATGATTCGTCCGATGCGGCGACGTGAAACCGTCCAGCCTTTCCGGAATAACACACGCTTCAGCTTTCGCTGACCGTATACGCGACGATTCTCGTCGTATGCCATTTGAACCGCTTCTTCGAGATCACTTTCGTCTATCGGACCATGGCATTCGTAATAGAAGGTGCTCCGTGCAATGCCTAGACATCTACACAGCGCTGATATTGAGTATTTGCGGGCATTGGCTTTGATCACAATTACTTTCGTGCGAATATCAGCGCCGCTTGCTTTAAAACGTCATTCTCCATTCGCAGCTGCTGATTTTCCTTGCGGAGCCGGATCAATTCCTGCTCTTCGATAGTACGATTATCCTTCTCGTGGCTGGAGCCCGTTGCATTGATGCGCTTGACCCATTTGTCAAAAGCTGAGGCTGTCAAATCATACTCACGGATGATTTCGCCTCTGGGTTTGCCATGGTTGAACAGTTCAACCAATTGTTTCTTTTGCTCTTCACTAAACGTTCTTCTTGCTCGTTTCTCGGTCATGGTTTTTTCCTCTCTTTCATCTTCAAGAGAATACCACTACCTTATCTTCTCTGTACAGTTTAGTGTAGCCAATCCAGATTTAGCATGTCCACTTGAAAAAGTGAATGCCAATATGATATCTTCTCAAGTAGAAAAGCATGCGCGCACATTGACAACTGCAAATGATTATTATTTGCTTGACTCAGATTGCTTCAAACCGAAGGAGGCAATCTCAATGAGCACAAAATCGAAAAAAGCCAAATCAAGCAATAGCGTTTACCAACGTGGTAATACATGGTCTTATATTGTTTACCCTACAGACGTGACAACAGGAAAGAAAAAACAACAATGGGTTAGTAGTTTTCCAACCAAAGAAGCTGCAATTGAATCACAAGCTCGTGCACGAGCAGAAATATTATCTGATACCTATATCCCTGACAGTTCCATCACATTAGAAAAATATTTAGATAATTGGTTTGATGGATATAAAATAACTTTGCAGCCTTCTACAATTCAAGGATACTCGAATAATATAAAATCGCATATTATTCCAACAATCGGAAAGACGAGATTATCGAATCTAGACAGACGCATGGTCAGTAATTTTTGCTTTAAATTGCTTGAAAAAGGTTTATCACCTAAATCAATTAAGTATGTATATAGTATTTTACGCAAAGCACTTAATGAGGCGGTATATGATAAGTTAATTCCATTAAATCGTTGTCAGGGTGCAAAGACTCCACCTGTTGAAGCTTATGAAGCTGTTGTTTACGATGAATATCAAGTCAAAACATTACTTGAAGGAGTTAAAGAAACTCCTATTGAAACAGCAGTAATGTTGTCGAGCCTTCTTGGATTAAGACGCGGTGAAGCGCTTGGTTTAAGATTTCATGATTGCGATTTCGAAAAGAATGAAATTCATGTTAGCCAACAAGTAACCACAGCGAAATCAGACTACAGAAATGGCCCAATATATGGGATTAAGCCACTTAAAACAAAAAAAAAGCAAACGCACTATTCCAATTCCAGAATTGGTTAAGAAAAGCATACTCAAGCAAAAGCAATGGGTTGATATGCAAAAATCAATTTACGGATCGAATTACAATGACAATGATTTAATTAATTGTAATCCCGACGATTCTCCACGAAGCCCAGAAGCATTACTTAAACAGTTTAAGAAGCTAATAAAAAGGCTCTCGCTTCCTGAAATTCGATATCATGATCTCAGGCATACATGTGCTTCAATATTGATTGAGAATGACGCGCAAATGAAAGTAATATCCGATTTGCTCGGACATAGCACCTATTCAACAACTGCTGACATATATACGAACATATTAAGCAAAAAAAAGCAACCAGCTGAAATAATGCAGATGAAATTCGGCCCAAATTCCTAGTATCAGCTAGTGTTGCTAGGTTTTTCTTTAGCAAAAACCTTAGCAAACATGTTTTTCACAATAAAAACTGTAAATTTGGAATAAGTGAAAACATAAAAAAGCCCCTGATTTGGGAATTTTTTAATGGTGAGAGTTGGACTTGAGTCCATGTAGCTTTTTATAGTAAACACGACATAGAGTAATATCCAATTTATTTGGGTACAGTACCTCTTGGCAACTGCTGATATGCAAAAATATAGTAAACAAAAAATGCAAACAGCTGAAATAATGCATATGAATTTCGGCCCAAATTCTTAGTGATGTCTAGTGTTGCTAAGTTTTACCTTAGCAAAAACCTTAGCAAACATGTTTTTCGTAAAAAATTCTGCAAGGCTGGAAATTGTAAAAACATGAAAAAAGCCCCCAATTAGGGGACTTTTTGGCGGAGAGAGTGGGATTCGAACCCACGTTACCTTTGAGGGGTAAACACGATTTCCAGTCGTGCGCCTTCGACCAGCTCAGCCATCTCTCCACGGCTTCTTCTCGGACGCAATGTGTATCATACACGAACGCGCCCGATTTTGCAAGACCTTTCGCCGAGTTTCAATCGAGTGATTCCGGTGTAATATAAGTAAAACAGAAGCCTCTATCCCCTGTCTTTCATCCGGTCGATCAAGCGAAAACCTTCGTCTAAATACTTCCCCGCAGCCTTTGCGTCTCTTTCCGTGTACCGCAGCCTTTTTCCTCTCGCGTCGCCTTTTCGATACAGCGCGTACGGCACCGGATCGGCTGAATGCGTGCGGATGCGTAGCGGTGTCGGATGATCCGGCAGTACAAGCATGGCGTAATCCTCGCCGCAGCCTTCCAAATACTCGAATACAGGCCCCACGACCTGCTCGTCGATCTGTTCGATGGAGTAGATCTTTTCCTTTAACTGCCCGTGGTGACCGCATTCGTCCGCCGCTTCGATATGAACATATACAAAGTCCATGCCGCGAGAAAGCGCCTCGATCGCCGCAGCCGCTTTCCCTGCAAAGTTTGTTTGATACGTACCGGTCGCGCCCTTGACTTTGATCGTCTTCATCCCTGCACAGATTCCGATTCCCTGAACCAGATCCACCGCGGAGATCACCGCCCCGCGAAGCCCAGTTTTTTCATAAAACGGCGTCAGTGACGGCTTGCGCCCCTCGCCCCAGAACCAGACGGCGTTTGCGGGGTTTTTCCCGGCTTTTTTCCTTGCTTTGTTGATTGGATGTTCTTCCAGCAGCTCGTAAGCCGTTCTCATCCATCGATCAAGTAGTGGTGCGTTTGTCCCTTTCGGCAATCTGCCGGATACGGAGCCTCCCGTAAAATCGTGCGGCGGGGTTAGTTCCGCTCCAGTATCAGCATTCTCTAAAACCAGGCAATGCCGGTAGGAAAGTCCCGGATAAAGCCGAACGCCGTCCTGCGTTAACCGCTCGTTGAGAAATCGGATCAGTTCGCGTGCTTCCTCCGTCGCAATTTCTCCCGCGCTGTAATCGGTCAATACGGCCTCTTCAATGGTTTTTTCACGTGAAAGCGTAACAAGGTTGCAGCGGTACGTCACATCCGCCTCCGTCAGCGGAATACCGAGGCTCGCTGCTTCCAGCGGCGAACGGCCGGAATAATAACGTCTCGGGTCGTACCCGAACACGGCGAGGTTTGCGGTGTCGCTGCCGGGGTTCATGCCGTCCGGCACCGTCTTGACCAATCCAAATTCTCCATCGCCGGCGAGCCTGTCCATAAACGGGTGCTTTGCTGCGTCGAGCGGTGTTTTTCCGCCCAGCGCTTCGACCGGCCAGTCGGCCATGCCGTCTCCTAAAATAACTGCGAATTTCATATGTTCCTGACTCCAAAGTACTGATACAGCGTGCAGGGCATGCCGCCGTTGGTGAGTTTCCTGCGCTTATCCGCCCGCTTTCCGTAGACCTGCTCAAACTCCCGCATGCCGGAAATCACGTTTACGCTCCATCCCGGATGCGGCGAAAATACGCGGCGCATCGTTTTATAGATCGCCTTCACGTCGTTTTTTTCCATGAGCCTCTCGCCATACGGCGGATTGCAGACGATCACGCCGCTTTGCTCGGTCACGGAGAAATCTTTGATATCCTGCACGCTCCAGTCGCAGAACACGCCCGCTTTTTTTGCGTGCTTTTTACACAGGTCGATGCTGCGTTCGTCGATATCGCAGCCGCGCACGTCGATCTTCTGGTTGGTTCTCGCGTCCGCGGCGTCCTGCCGCGCACGCGTCCAGACGCCTTCGTCAAAAAACCACCAGCTTTCCGCTGCATAAGAACGCTTAAGACCAGGCGCGATATTCTGCGCGATCATCGCGGCTTCGATGGGCATTGTACCCGAGCCGCACATCGGGTCGATCAGCGGAATGTCCGCACGGTAGCGCGAGAGCAGCACGATTCCCGCACCGAGCGTTTCCGACAGCGGAGCGGCTACGTTATAGGTGCGGTATCCCCTGCGGGTCAGCCCCGCACCGCAGCAGTCCAGGCAGAGCGAAACGCGGTTTCTCAGGATTCCGACTTCCACGATGACCTCGTCTCCGCCCTCCGGGATCACCGTCGTGCGGTACGCCGCTTTCAGATTTTCGATTATCGCTTTTTTCACGATGCTCTGGCAGTCGCTGACTGAAAAGAGCGTGCTCTTTGCGGACTTGCCGGTTACGTGGATATTCGTTTGCGGTTTTAAGTACTGCTTCCAACGCACCGCTTTTGTCTTCTCAAAGAGTTCGTCGAACGTTTCCGCGTCAAACTCCTCTGCTACGAGCAGCACGCGTTCCGCCGTTCGCAGCCATAAAAGCGCCTTCGCCATTTCCTCCTGCCCGCCGGAAAAAGAGACGCGCGCGTCCGCCGTCTCGAGCACTTCTATGCCCAGATCGCGCAGTTGACGCGTGACCAACGACTCCAATCCCAGTTTGCAGGTTGCGTAAAATTTCATTCCGTCTCCTCCGGCTTGCCGGCAAACGGCGCGAGTTTGACGAGCGCGTTTTTCAGGCGAACTTTCGTAACGCGGTAAACTTCGCCGATCTCTTCCTCGCTCACTGTTTCTCCGCAGGCGCGCCTGCCGAGAAGTTCCAGCGCCGCGGCAAGCGAGACTTCCTGCGGCGCGGAGATGCGCGGAAATTTCTGATCCAGACTCTCCACATAGCGCCGGAAGATGTTCGCGGCCTCGGTCGCGCACTCCTCGCGGCAGTTGCCGAGCATGTATTGCATAAGAAGCTGCATGACGCTTTCATAGGATGGCGGCATCCTGTAATCGATCTCCTGCAAACTCACGCGGCCTTTGATCCAACGGCCGTTGAGATACGCCATATACGGTTCCTTTGCGCCGAGGTGTTTGAGCATGCCGAGAACCGCTCGCTTCAATTCGTCCGGCTGGTCGGTATGAAGCAAAAAATCTCGCAATATCCGTTCGGCGTTTACATCCCCGAACGTAAATACAAAGGAAAGCATGCTCTTTTTCACGCGTATATCCGACAGCGTCATAGCCCATACGACAAGGTCGCGAAGCGCGGCGTCCTGCATCCATGCGCGCTCCAGATCCGCGTGCGGCTGCGTTATCGTCCGGTTGATATGGTTCAGCCTGCGAAACGCTTCCCCGAACGGCACCTGATACGGAATCAGCCACTTGACGCCCGCGCGCTTGCTAACGCCGTCTGAACGCTTGCATAGATTGAGGTAATACTTGGCGATTGTATCGTGGGGGTTGATCTTCAACAGCTTTTGATAGTGTTCCTTCGCGGCATCCGTGTCTCCGCGGAAAAAACTCGCGTAACCCGACTTGTGCAGTACATTCTCATCATAAGGCAGGACGCGCAGCATCTGCGCGAGGGTTTTCTCCGCGTCCGCAAACCGGTCCAGGTCGAGCTGAAGCACCGCCACGCTATGCAGCTCCTCCGGCTCCAGCGAGCGCAGTTTCATCATTTCATCGAGCCTTTTATTCGCGGAAATACGGTTCCCTTCCTCTATCTCCGCCAGCGAGAGCGTGCTGTTTGCCATCACGTTGAGCGGATTCTCCGCGATCAAACCGAGCGCAACCTTCTTCGCCTCCTCGCGCCGGCTGGCAACGAAGTAAGCGATCGCGAGCTGCTCGCGCACTTTAACCGATTTTGGCGACTGTCCGATCCTGTGCTCGAGTTCCTCCACGGCGTAGTTTACGTCCCCGCTGGCAAGCATGGAGCGCGCTACGTGGCAAACGGCGTTGTCCTCGTAATCGTCGTCCGTCTTCAGTCCCGTTGCTTCATACATCGCGTTGTCGTCGTCGATCAGATCGAGAAAATCCTCCGCGTCGGCGGCGAACACGCCGTCCGGATCCGCGTCCAGATAGTCTTCGAAACTGTCCGCCGCGCTGTCGTAATCCTGCAGGCCGAAAAAGTTGCAGGCCAGACCGAAGTGGCATTCCGGAGGGGCTTCGTCAAGTTCCGCAATCAGCTGAAACAGAACGCGGTTGCTCTCCTCGAACCGCTGCATCTGGCTGAGAATTTCCGCCAGCGAGATGGCGATCTCCGGGTCCTGAGGCGCGCGTTCGTACGCCTCGCGGTATTTCGCAATCGCCGCGATCAAATCGTTTTTTTCGAGTTCCTTCGCGCCGCGTTTCATATAAAACGTGGCGTTTTGCGAAAAAGGTATCACTTTTCCGGTTTTATTCTTCATCATCGTCTTTCGCCGTCGCCGCTTTGAGCAGCGCGCGCAGTTCCTCTTCCGTCAATCGATATATTTTGTCGCAGAAGCGGCATTCCACTTCCGCGCCGTGATCTTCTTCAATCATTGCCGTCAGTTCGTCGAACCCGGTCGATATCAGCGCGCGTTCAATCCTCTCGCGCGAGCAGTCGCACCGGTACGACGGTTCCCGAACGCCGGCATAAGTCAGCTTCATATCGCCGAACGTGTCTTCAAGCATCGCTTCCGGCGTTTCTCCCGCGTCTAGCCGTTCGGAAAACCGCGCGATATCCGCGCTTTTTGCCTGAATCTTGTCGATGGCTTCGTCCGGGCATCCTGGCATCGGTTCGGCAAATACGCCCGCCGCCGCGCGGACCTCGCCCGTCTTTGCACGTTCCCGCACGCCGAGATAGACCAGCGCGGGCCGCTGCAGGCTCGCAGCATAGTAGTTGGCGAAATCCACCGCGATTTCGCCGGAAACAAGGTTGCATAACCCGACATACGGTTCCTTCATCCCCAGGTCGCTCACGACGGACAGCTTGCCTTCGCGGCCGACAAAGCCGCCCACGTCCATCTTGCCCGATTCGTTCAGGGGCAATTCGATCGCCCCGTTCGCTACGGAACCTTTCACCTCCAGCCGGCTGTTTCCGGTGCAGATCATGCTGCCAGCGGGGCCGTCGCCTTTTATGATAGTCGAAACGAGGTCGTTTTCACCTTTGAGATCCGCCGCCATGACGGCGGTCATCATCAGCTGCCTGCCTAGAGCGGCAGTCGCAACGCGGGACAGCCCGTGCACGCGCCGCGCCTCGGCAACAAGCCGCGTCCCGTCAATAAACACGATACGAACCATGCCGTCCGCGGCGAGGCACTGTATCAATCGGTCTTTCGGTTCTGGTTTGTATTGTAATACGTTGTTCGTTTTCAAATGCCGTTTATTCTCTTTCCATTCTCAGGCCGTGTTCATACGGCCCTTTGTTTCTTTGCGACGAACTGGATCCGTTCGCTTTCAGGCTTTGGCGCTTCACCCGTAAACGCCTCGAATACACCTTCCGTCTGAAAGCCGGCGCGCTGCAACGCGTTTTTCAAGTCCTCCGTACGGTGCGCGCGCTGCACATGCCTTTCGTCGAATCGCGTGTAAGCGCCCGCTCCGTCAGGGCGGAAAAACGCGAGCTTCATCTCCAATAATCTCGTCGATGGGTCGAAGTTGTTCCTCCAGAGGTATGTGCACGCATTCGTGTCTTCTCCGAAGGTTTGCTCGCCAAGAACGCGCTCGAGCTTATATGCGCTGGAGATATCGAACAGCAGCAGGCCTCCTTCTTTCAGCGCGCGGTTTGCGCCGGTTAAAAACGCATCGACATCCGTGTCGGAAAGCAGATAGTTTACGCCGTCGCATACGCAGGTGACCGCGGATACGGGTTTATGCAGGCAAATAGAGCGTATATCCTGTAGTACAAACGGAATATTCCGTCCCGCTTTCCTCGCTTTTTTCTGCGCGATTTCGAGCATCCGTTCCGAGCGGTCCGAACCGGTTGCCGCGTAACCCGCCTTTTTCAGCCGGAGGGTGATCTCTCCAGTGCCGCAGGCGCAGTCCAGAACCGCCTCCCCGGGCTGTACGCCGCCGTTTTTCAGGAGTTTGAGGAGATATTCCGACCAGGCGTCGTAATCCACGTCCGACATCAGCAGATCGTATACGTCCGCGAATTCGAAATATTCCCGCTTCATCCCGTCGCGCGCTCCCTTCTCCCGCCGATCGTCGTGCGTCTGTGAGGACGCATAACAGCTTAATTATCCTTCGGCAATCGTAATTCATGTCCGATTTTTTATTGTACATCAGATTGAAAAATCCCGCAATTATATATCCCGATTACGCGGCGTACCTATTTGACAAAGCAATGAATATTTATTAAAATCATTGTACCATAGGAAAGGTTGCGTTCCTGTACGACATGAGCGCAAACACGATTGATATCGATGAAACAGTACAAGATCGCCGTTGTCGGCGCAACCGGTATGGTTGGCAGAATGTTCCTCCGCGTTTTGGAAGAACGCAAGCTTCCGGCGTCGGAATATTTCCTCTTTGCTTCCGCGCGCAGCGCGGGCACTACCGTCGAATTCATGGGTAAAAAACACACCATACGCGAGCTGACCGAGGACGCGTTTACGGGTCTTGGCGTCGATATCGCCCTCTTTTCCGCAGGCGGCGGCACGTCTAAAACATTCGCGCCCATCGTTGCCGCTTCCGGCGCGGTGGTCATCGATAATTCCAGCACATGGCGCATGGACCCCGAGGTTCCGCTTGTCGTGCCCGAGGTAAACGCCGCCGATATACCGCAGTATAAGAACAAGGGCATCATCGCCAACCCGAACTGCTCGACCATTCAGGCGATGGTCGCGCTCAAACCGCTTTCGGACGGCTACGGGCTCAAACGCGTAATTTACTCGACCTATCAGGCGGTGTCCGGCGCGGGCATGGGCGGCTACAGCGACCTCGAAAACGGACTGAAAGGCGAAGCGCCAAAGAAGTTTGCACATCCCATCGCAGGAAACGTCCTTCCGCAGATCGACGTGTTCCTCGAAAACGGCTATACCAAGGAAGAACAGAAGATGGTCGACGAAACACGCAAAATCCTCGGCCTGCCAAACCTTCGCGTCACCGCCACGACCGTGCGCGTGCCGGTCTTCCACGGCCACAGCGAGAGCATCAACGTCGAGCTCGAAAAACCCTTCGAGCTTTCCGATATCCGCGCGCTCTGGGAGAGCGCGGAGGGCCTCGTCGTACAGGACGATCCTGCCAAGGGGCTTTACCCCATGCCGGTCTATGCGGCGGATACCGACCCCGTCTACGTCGGGCGGCTGCGCCGCGACTTCTCCGTCGAAAACGGTATCAACTTCTGGTGCGTTGCGGATAACATCCGCAAGGGCGCGGCGACCAACGCCGTGCAGATTGCGCAGGAACTTATTCATCAGTGGGAGGCATAACTTATGTCTATTTTTCGTGGAAGCGGCGTCGCAATCGTAACCCCGTTTCAAAAGGGCTCGGTCGATTTTACGGCCTTCACCAGGCTGATCGAGCTGCAGATCGCCAACCATACGGACGCGATCATCTGCTGCGGCACGACGGGTGAAAACTCCACATTAACGGTGGATGAGCGGCTGAGCGTCATCCAGTTCGTTGTGGAGCGCGTCAATGGCCGTATCCCCGTCATCGCGGGAACCGGCGGCAACAATACCGAAGAGGTCATAGCAGCAAGCAGGTCCGCCGAGGCCATCGGCGTAGACGGTCTGCTCGTCGTCACCCCCTACTACAACAAAACCTCTCAGCAGGGGCTTGTCCGCCATTACTTCACGGTCGCGGACGCCGTGGAAACACCGATCATCGTTTACAACGTGCCCGGGCGCACTGGGCTGAACGTCCTTCCGCAGACCATGGCGGAGCTCTGTACGCACGAGAACATCGTCGGCACGAAAGAAGCCAGCGGAAACATCGAACAGGTGGTGAACATCGCCGCGCTCAGCCCGCAGTGCGACATCTATTCCGGCAACGACGACCATGTGCTACCCGTGCTCAGCATCGGCGGCAAGGGTGTTATCTCGACCATTGCCAACGTCGTTCCGGGCGAGATGCACGCGCTCTGCGACGCGTTCTTCAAGGGCGACCTTACGCTCGCGAGGCAGCTGCAGCTGCAGCTCATCCCGCTGTGGAAAGCGGCGTTCTGCGAAGTCAACCCGATTCCGCTGAAGGCGATGATGGGCCTCATGCAGCTCTGCGAACCGGACGTGCGTCTTCCGCTCGTCCCGCCGTCTTCTGCAAGCATGCGCCTGATCGAAGATACATTAAAGGGCTACGAACTGATCTAGCGCGGGAAATCGCGCTTTGGAGGACTGACATGATCTCTGTTCTGATCAACGGTATCTGCGGTCAGATGGGACGCGCCGTGTATGCAGCTGTTCAAGCGCAAAGCGGCGCTTTTTCCGCCGTGGCCGGAGTTGACCCGTTTGACTGCGCTTCTTCTTACGCCTGCCCCGTTTACAAGAGCCTCGACGAGGTGAAAGAACGGGCAGACGTCATCATCGATTTTTCCGTTCCCGCGACCACGCCGGACATCCTGCGTTACGCGCTTGATAAAAAGATCCCGATCGTCATCGGCACCACAGGCCTCGGCGAGCGGGAGCTAAAGCTGATTCGTTCGGCTTCCGATTCGATCCCCGTATTTCAAACGGGCAATATGTCGCTCGGCGTCAATCTCCAGCTGCAGCTCGTACAGCTCGCCGCGTCCACGCTCGGCTCCAGTTTCGACGTGGAGATCGTTGAAACGCACCACCGCAAGAAGGTTGACAGCCCCAGCGGCACCGCGCTGATGCTCGCAAACGCCGTTTCTTCCATCTCACCGGAGGACGAGGAAATCGTCTTCGGGCGGCATGAAAAGAACAGGCGCCGCACGGACAACGAAATCGGAATCCATTCTGTCCGCGGCGGTACGGTCGTCGGCGAACATCAGGTGCAGTTCATCGGCAACGACGAAATCATCGAAATTTCACACCGCGCGTTCAGCAAGCAGGTGTTCGCGCAAGGCGCGCTCCGCGCGGCGAAGTTTTTAGCCTCCAAACAAACCGGACTTTACAACATGAAGAACGTCGTTACCGAGCACGACGCCGCCTCGCGCCTCTTCTCATCTGAAGAACAAGCCGTGGTCATCCTGCGCTCCTTTGCAAAGGAGGATGCGTTCGCGTCCCGCGTGTTCGACGTCATCGCCGCGCACGGCGTGTTCGTGGATATGATCGCCTGTTCAGAACCGGACGAGCAGAGCCTGAGCATCGGATTTTCGCTCAACGAGTCGGAGCTTTCCGAAGCCCTCAATGCCATCAACGAACTCACGAGAAACGGTTACGGCTGCACGATCCGCACGCGCGACGATTTGACGAAGCTCACGCTCGAAGGCACCGGCATGGCGCTCCAGCACGGCGTCGCGTCCCAGCTGTTCTCCGTGCTTCGCAAGGAAGACATCCATATCTGGCTGATCACCACGAGCGAAACGCGCATCGAATTCTGCGTGGACACGGTGCATGCCGTACGCGCGGCGGACGCCGTCCGTAAGCATTTTTTAATCGGATAACCAGAAACGGACGTCAGGCGCTCTCATTACTCGCCTGACGCCCGCCCAGTTTACGCTGCTTCCCCAAACGGATATTGAATCTTACTCAGCTTTATCACTCGCCGTTAACCGCTGCCAGCGCTGTTCTTCTTTCAAATAATCATAAATATCCTCGTTTTTAAAACAATTCATCAGATTTTTACGAAGTTCGCTTACGTACGTTTCACTAATATCTTTGAAACGCATATGTTCATAGAGCTCAGATCTGCTGAAATTGCATATCGTATTTATGCTGGCTAACATATTCTCCATCGTTTCGATCGTCGCTTCCTGATCCCTTTGAGATGTCACCAGATCAAGCACGCTTGCAACCTCATGGTATTTGCCCATCTCAAACAGGCCAGCCAATGTTTCCTGTTTATCAACGATATAGCGGGCTTTCTCGATGTTTCCTTCTTCCATGGCAAGCAAGTAGATGCCGTTGAATACCTTGTTCAACATTTGATAGCCAGAATACAGCAATTCCTCGTATGTTCTGTAAGCATCACCTTTCTGATTTGTTTTACTAAAAATCAGCGCTTGCTTTCTTTTCCTTTCCGGATTTTGATGCGATAAATAGTCGAGATATTCTTCTGCTTTGTCATATTGCTTTTTGTTTATATAAAAATGAAACAAAGAATCAGCAACGTTGTTTCTCAGGTTCTCATCCGCACTGTTTAGCACGCGTAAATAGCACCCGAAGATAAAATCATCATACCTTTTCGTTTCCGCAATATCATACTCAAAGCGCGCTGAATCAAATATAGCTGCGATTTGCCAGATCAGCGCTTCACAATTGGGGTATTGCTCAGTTTTGCCCTTTGCCCAACGAAATGCATTTTCATATGATTCATTCTTAAGTTTATGTGCTGCTTTGGTTACGATATTGTCGATCTCTTGCGTTGTCAGGTTTTCATGATAAGATAGCAGTTCATCAAGAGAAATATTGAGCAGGCGTGCAATAGGCGCAAGCATGAGGATATCTGGCATTGTGCTTCCGCTCTCCCATTTATTGACCGCCGGTGCAGTTACGCCAAGGGAATTCGCCATTCTCTCCTGTGTCAGATTATTTGCTCTTCTGTATTTACGTATTACTTCGCCAATTTGCATATGAGTTCTCACTTCCTCTGCACTTGCCGGTATCTTTGTCTCCTTGATCATATCAATCGGGATGGTGAAAATCAATTAAACAAGCGTTAACCATTTCTCATATTTTTTAACTGATACTCAAAAATATAAGGCCGGAAAATCCGGCCATAAAAGGATTCAATCCCATCTGGTTATCTGCGCAGTAGTGTTATTTCCCTTCTTTGCGCAGGCGCTGTTCCTCGCCGTGGATCAGGCGTTTGATATTGTCCGCGTGCCGAACGAAGACCACGACGTTCAGCAGCCCCGCCAGTGCAATCAACGGTAAATTATCCGCCTGGAAGATCAGCGTCGCTATGAAGAAGAGCAGCATCGCCGCAAGCGACATGATGGACATTTTTTTATTGATCAGCAGGATCGCGCCGCCGATGGCGATGGCGCCAAGCGCGCCGAGCGGAAACGATAAAATCGCGATGCTGTAGGAAGACGCAACCCCCTTGCCTCCGTGGAAGCCGTCGAAAACCGGCCAGCAATGGCCGACGACAACGAACAGCCCGGCGATGTATCCGCCGATCTGGCCGCAGATGAGCTGCCCTAGAAGCACGGCGAGAAACGCCTTCAGCGAATCGCCCGCAAACGTGATCGCACCCGGCCCGTAGCCGTATACGCGCACCATGTTGGTGCTGCCCGCGTTGCCGCTGCCGTGCTTGCGCACATCGTCGTGAAAATATGCGCGGCTGACGATGATCGCCGTTTGTATATTCCCCAGCAGATATCCGATTGCAAGGCAGCCGAGCGCTGTCCAAATATCAAGAGTAAAGAAACCGTGAAAAAAAGTCATTGTTCGGACTCCTTCATGTTGTTTTAAAGGAAAATCCGAATCGGAGTTCCTTAAAGGCAGTTTTTGTTGTCATTGTTCGGATTCCCGTTTTCTGTTTCTGAAAAAGATACGGATCGGAGTGCCTTCGAATCCGAACGTCTTGCGGAAAAAATTTTCGAGATACCGTTCATATGAAAAATGAACGATCTCGGCGTCGTTGACGAAGACGATGAACGTCGGCGGTTGTACGGACGCTTGCGTGGCGTAGTAGATCTTCAGCGTCCGCCCCTTGTCGGTCGGCGGTTCGTTCATCGTAACCGCTTCGCTGACCGTGTCGTTCAGCTGCCCGGTCGGTATTCTGCGGCGGCTTTGTTCAAACGCGCCGTCTACGAGTTCGAGCACCTTATTCACGCGCTGGCCGTTCTTTGCCGAGATGAACAGCATCGGCACATAGCTCATGAAAGCCAGATCCGCGGTCAGCCTCTTTTTATACTCGTTCATCGTATGGGTATCCTTCTCAATGATATCCCATTTGTTCACGACGAGTACGCTGGCTTTGCCTTCCTCGTGCGCGTAGCCGGCGATGCGCACGTCCTGCTCGCTCAACCCCTCTCCAGCGTCGCAAACGATCAGCACCACGTCCGCGCGACGTATCGCCGCGAGCGAACGGATCACGCTGTAGCGCTCGATCGTCTCGTCCTCCACGCTGCGTTTCCTGCGAATACCGGCGGTGTCCACGAGCATATATGCGCGTCCGTTGCACGCAAACGGCGTGTCGATCGAATCCCGCGTGGTGCCGGGAATCTCGCTGACGATGGTACGTTCCTCACCCAGCAGCGCGTTGACGAGGCTGGACTTGCCTACGTTGGGTTTGCCGACGACCGCGATGTTGATACGCTCGCTGTCTTCTTCGTCGTCGGCCTTTTGAAAATCCCTGACGACTTCGTCCAGCAAATCGCCGAGCCCCAACCCCTGA
Source organism: Christensenellaceae bacterium (assembly GCA_963675855.1). Lineage (GTDB taxonomy): Bacteria > Bacillota > Clostridia > Christensenellales > CAG-138 > UBA7703. The sequence continues at coordinate 1,481,943 of OY776633.1, read as the reverse complement.
GAAGCCGAAATGGTGAACGGGTCGCCAAGGCCAAGCGCATAAAACTCGTACATGGATTCTTCGAATTTCGGCGCGTCTACTTTATTGACCGCGAGCACGACGGGTTTGCTGGAACGCCGCAGCATCTGCGCCACGTCCGTATCCGCGCTCGTCATGCCTTCCCTGCCGTCCACGAGGAAGATGATGACGTCCGCGGTCTCTACGGCGAGTTGCGCCTGCCTTCGCATCTGCTGCGCGATGATATCCTCGTTCGCGGGCTCAATGCCGCCCGTATCGACAAGAGTGAAGGCGTAATTCAGCCACTCCGCGTCCTGATAGATGCGGTCGCGCGTCACGCCGGGCGTATCTTCCACGATCGCGACGCGCCGCCCGACAAGGCGGTTGAACAGCGTCGATTTGCCGACGTTCGGACGGCCTACGATCGCTACCAAAGGTTTTTTCATATTTGTCTCCATCAATCCCTTCTGCAGGGATTTTCATTCATTATTCCGAAAATACAATTTCGATTAGGTCTTCCCCCGTCGCAACGGGAATGATCCGCGTGCGCAGCGCTGCTTCCGCCTCCGCCTTTGTCACGCCGTCTAAAAACACATCCTCGTCTGCTTTGAGCATCGCACGCGGAATCAGCAGGGCGCGACCGACATCTTCGCCCTTAAGCAGATCGATCAGATCGCCGCCCGTCACCAGCCCGCCGACGGTGACGCTTTCGCCGAAGAACCGGTTTTTGATCGCGCGGGTGTCGATCGTTACGCCGTACGGCGGCAGCCGCTTATACGCCTCTCTGAAAAACGGCTCGGCGGATACGCCGCCCGCCATTAAAAAGCGTTTTTGCTGCTTCAGCGGCGATCTGCCCTCCAGCGCTTCAAGCATTTCTCCCTCGAACAGCCGCAGCAGGCCGACGCCGTTTTCGATCTGCGGAAAACCCTCGTAATCGTCGTACGACGGCAGTTCCCTGCCCGAGAGCGTATACCATTCGTCCGCCAAAAAAACAAACCTTGTGCCGTGCCGCTTGAAAATCTCGCGTTGCATCGGCTCAATCTCCTCGATGAGCGCGATTGCCTCTTCCTGCGTATAGCCCCTCAGCGGTGCCAACCCCTCGCGGTGACGCGTCAATCCTACCGGCACAATAGCGAGCGACTGTGCGTACGGGTGGAGTGCTAACATATCGTCTATTGAACGGCGCAGTATCTCCCCGTCGTTGATTCCCGGGCATAGAACGATCTGCAGGTGAAACTGCAGTCCTTCTTTGGTGAGCCGCTTTAACTGCGGTAATATCTCGCCCGCACGCGGGTTTTTCATCATCGCGCGGCGCACAGTTGGATCGCTCGCATGCAGCGAAATATACAGAGGGCTCACCCCGCGGCGGATGATGCGCTCGATCTCCGAATCGTCGAGATTGGTCAAGGTCACATAGTTACCCATGATGAACGACATGCGCCAGTCGTCGTCCTTGACATGAAGGCTGCTTCTGCCGCCCTTCGGCATCTGATCGATAAAGCAAAACACACAGTGGTTTTTGCAGGTGCGCATATCGTCCATCAGGCTAGTGGCGAATGACAGTCCAAGCGGCTCGTAGTCGTCCTTTCGTATCGCGACGGTTTTCTTTTCGCCGCCCTTTTTCACGATATCCAGCGTGAGATCTTCGTTCGCGGTCAGGTGTTCGTAATCCACAAGGTCGATCACCGGCTCGCCGTTGATGGATAAAATTGCGTCGCCGACAGAAATACCGGCGCGCTCCGCGGGAGAACCGGGAAGCACGTCGCTGACGATCTGCTGTGTTTTACGCATATTTTCCATTTTGACATTATACCATCGGCGCCGCAAAATGCCAAAGTCAATATTGTGAACACTTCGAAGCGTTTTGATCTGTTACCACGGCGTGTTATAATCCATTCATGATATTTTTGCGCGCAATCCGTCAAATTGAACACGATTATCCATCGGACGGTTATCCGCTGAACCTGCCGCAGATTTCAGCAATCGAGCGGCTGGAGTTTCCCGCGCCCGTCACGCTGATCGCGGGCGGCAACGGAAGCGGCAAGACCACGCTTGTGGAGCTCGTCGCCGCGCTGACGAACGCCGTTCGCATCGGCGACGCGCGCGCAAACCGGCGCGCACAAAACAGCTTTCCCGCCGCATCGCGCGCGTTCCGCGCGGAGTTTTTGCATAAGCCAAAACGCAGTTTCTTTTTTCTGGCCGAGGATTTCACGCGCTATATCGACGCACGCGAAGACATGATGCGGGAAGAACGCGAGGAGCTGGAGCGCATCGACCGCGAATACGCGAACCGTTCCGGCCATGCAAAAAGCCTTGCCACTATGCCGCATGCTTCAAGCTTGCACGCGATGAAAAGCATGTATTCCGACGAGCTGGCCGAGCAGTCGCATGGAGAAGGATATATCGACTTTTTCGGCGCGCGGCTGAATCCGCAGGGGCTGTATCTGATGGACGAGCCGGAGGGCGCGCTTTCTTATTATAACCAATATGTACTCATGAACATGATCGCGGACGCGGTGAATCGCGACTGCCAGTTCATCATTTCCACGCACTCCCCCGTGCTTCTGGCATATCCGGGTGCAACGCTGTATGCTTTTGAAAATGACGCGTTGAAAAAAACAAGCTTTGAAGAACTGGAGAATATCAGTTTCCTGCGCGATTTCCTGTCTGCACCGGGGCGGTATCTGAAGCGGCTTGGAAAAGAAGACGAAGTATAAAGAACGCAGACAACATCGAGTTCTAACTTATTGATAAAACTATACTTTTGCGAAAAAAATACCATTTGAAGCAACTTGCTAATTATTCTTTAAATCTATAATTTTACTCTTTTCATTTAACATAGTATTTATTACTTTTGCTACAATTTCTGACATCTGCCATCCAACATTTGATATAATGCTACTAATTTCATTATGTTCGTAAAAATCATAACTATATTCTTTCATATACAAAAGCGCGTATTCTTTTGCTTTTTTTACTAGCTCAAAGTAATCTCCATGTGCAAGTTTACTACGAATATCGTAACAAAGAGATATCCAATGATCTTTATCAGCAATATCATCACTTATAAATTGTTGCAGTTTTTTTATTAATTCATTTCTAATCGATTTCGCATTCTTGCGAACTAAAACAAATTCTAATAAAGATGTCATTTTAATAAGCCATGCCGCGCCAAAGCACTCAATAGACGAAAGCAATTCGATAACGTAATCAATAACAAAAAAATCTTCATCAGAGGCTATGTATTGGTCAATTTTATTTCCGAAATCACATAAACTATTCACTTTTGTCTCATATTCCAACTTGTGAGAGACATGCATATGGCTATTTGATCTCCAATACATTTCATAATTCTGAACATTCCAATGCATATGACTAATGATATGCGATTTGTCTGTGTACTGAATGAATTCATGCGAATTATAATCAATACGCCAGCTAGCAGATTTCTCTCTAACGTAATTGTGGGATTCCAGAAAATTATAGAATTCAATAAATCTTTCCTCGTTTGATTTCTCGCAAGATGGGTTAAGCACATATTCGTTCTTGAGATATAACTTTGTATCTGGTACTTGCTCTTTACATTCGAGTGAAATCACATAATTACATATGGACATGCAACTAGCTAAATCCGATTCGTGTTGTTTGTTGAAAAAGAAATCTTTATAATAGACAGACATTAGTAAGTCTTGTAGTTTGTATGAAGGTAAGTGAGGAAATGAAATAGCTCTCGACTTTTCCCGTTTATAGTATTCTTTTAGTTCAGAAGTTAGTACTTTATTAAACCATAGTTTGTCCTGAGGATTTAAATTAGATAGTTTTAAGCTATAATTTCTGTTAACTAATATTGATTTGTTGATTTTACCGAATAAAGCAGTAACAATCATAGTATCCTCAAATCATCATTTTGTTGATTTTACCGAATAAAGTAGTAACAATCATAGTATCCTCAAATCATCATAATGATATCATTAATTATTTCTGAGTATTACGTGTATCTATTTATTTTAGTTTATTTCAATCGAGTTTGAAAAACAATATAAAAGAGCACGGATTTCTCCGTGCTCTTTTTGAGTTGCTTGGGATTAATACATGCCGCCCATATCCGGGCCGGGCGCCGCGACGGGCGCCGGAGGCGTCGGGATATCGGTCACGAGGCTCTCGGTGGTCAGCACCATGGCCGCAATGGACGCCGCGTTCTGCAGCGCGCTGCGGGTAACCTTCGTCGGGTCGATGATGCCTTCGTCCGCCAGCACGGAATATGCGTTGGTCGCGACATTATAACCGTAGCCGGGCTTGTTCTCGCGGCGGATGTTTTCCACCACGACCGCGCCGTCCACGCCCGCGTTGATCGCGATCTGGCGAATCGGTTCTTCCAGCGCGCGGAGGATGATGTTGACGCCGGTCTTGAAATCTCCGGACGATTTGTCGGCGACCTTCTTCACGCGGTCGGATACGTTCATCAGCGCTACGCCGCCGCCGGGTACGATGCCCTCTTCCACAGCCGCGCGGGTTGCGGAGAGCGCGTCCTCGATGCGGAGTTTGAACTCCTTCATCTCGACTTCCGTCGCGGCGCCGACCGCGATGACGGCAACGCCGCCGGAGAGCTTGGCAAGGCGTTCCTGGAGCTTTTCTTTGTCGTAATCGCTCGTGGTTTCGCCGATCTGCGTTTTGATGGCCGTGATGCGGGCTTCGACCGCCTCGCTTGTGCCGGCGCCTTCTACGATGATGGTGTTGTCCTTGTCCACCTTGACCTGACGCGCGGTGCCGAGCTGGGTCAGCTGCGTTTCTTTCAGATCCAGTCCGATTTCGGAGGAGATCACTTCGCCGCCGGTGAGGACCGCGATATCCTGCAGCATGGCCTTCCTGCGGTCGCCAAAGCCGGGCGCCTTAACAGCGATGCAGTTAAACGTGCCGCGGAGCTTGTTGAGCACCAGCGTGGTGAGCGCTTCGCCCTCTACGTCCTCCGCGATGATGAGCAGCGATCTGCTCTGCTGCGCGATCAGCTGGAGAACCGGGAGCAGTTCCTGGATGTTGCCGATCTTCTTGTCGGTGATCAGGATGTAGGGATTATCGAGAATGCCCTCCATCTTCTCGGTATCGGTGACCATGTAAGCGGAAGCGTATCCGCGGTCAAACTGCATACCTTCTACGATGTTGAGCTCGGTCTTCATGGTTTTGCTCTCTTCAACGGTGATGACGCCGTCGTTGCCGACCTTCTCCATCGCGTCCGAGATGAGCTTGCCGACGGTTTCGTCGCCTGCGGAGATCGATGCGACCTGCGCGATGGCGTTCTTGCTGCCGACGGGTTTGCTCAGTGCCTTGAGGCCTTCAACCGCTTCGACAACGGCGGCTTCGATACCGCGGCGTACGATCATGGGGTTTGCGCCCGCGGCTACGTTTTTCATCCCCTCGCGGACGATCGCCTGCGCGAGCAGGGTCGCCGTCGTGGTGCCGTCGCCGGCAACGTCGTTGGTCTTGGTGGCGACTTCCTTGACGAGCTGCGCGCCCATGTTTTCAAATGGGTCGTCCAGTTCGATTTCCTTGGCGATGGTCACGCCGTCGTTGGTGATCAGCGGCGCGCCGTATTTCTTATCCAGCACTACGTTGCGACCTTTGGGCCCGAGTGTGATTTTGACGGTATCGGCCAGCTTGTCCAGACCGGTCTGGAGCGCTCTGCGCGCCTCTTCGCTATACTTTAACTGTTTTGCCATGATTCATTTCCTCCCGTTTATTCGACGATGGCGAGAATATCGCTCTGACGGACGACCAGGTACTCTTTGTCGTCCAGCTTGACTTCGGTGCCCGCGTATTTGGAGCAGATTACTTTGTCGCCCGGCTTGACATACATAACGACTTCCTTGCCTTCCACGACGCCGCCTGGGCCGACGGATATCACTTCCGCCATCTGCGGCTTTTCTTTCGCGGCGGTCGGCAGGACGATGCCGCCCTTGACAACCTCTTCGTTCTCGATGCTGATCACGACCACGCGATCGGCCAAAGGTTTCAGTTTCATACGGTTTGCGCCTCCTATGTATTCGATTGCATTTCTTTTTGTTAGCACTCTTTTTTGTTGAGTGCTAATCACGAAAATTATTATACCACGTCTGTCGCGCGCGTCAACTTGAAAAATGAAACGAAAATGTGAAATGTCCTCCGTTTGTCACCTTTTTGTGTGGCAATGGTACAAAAGCGGCATCATGGATAAAACATTCATACGGTTTCCGTTTCCATTTATAAATTTGTATCAGCTTTCATGTTTTTCTTGCAATCCTTTGCGCGTTATGCTAAACTTTTTTCTGTTCGAGTGAAATGTAAGACTGATACAGGGGGTGAAAAGTTTGGCAAATATCAAGTCCGCCATCAAGCGAGTCAAAATCGCCGAAAAGCAGACCCTTCGCAACCGCGCGGCCAAGTCCGAAATGAAGACGATGATCCGCCGTTTTGACGAAGCGCTGCAGGCCGGGGATGCTGCCGTGACAGAAAAAGCGTATTTGACGGCCGTCAGCACGGTAGACCATGCCGCTTCAAAAGGCATGATCCATAAAAATGCCGCCAACCGCAAAAAAGCGCAGCTGGCAAAAAAACGCGCCGCGGCGCAGTAACCCCCCTTCGGTTTTCAACTTTGGGCGCACCATAATGGAGCGTCCTTTTTTCTTGCTTTCCAGTGTGAAAGCGTCTACAATGAAGGTGATTTGATCCGGTATCGTTCAAAACTACATTCAGGAGGATCGCAATCTTTATGGACGCATATGAATCCAGGTTGAGAAGCCCCGAAATTGACGATGTATTCCGCGCGATCCTCACACTTGATAACCTGCCGGAATGCTATCGATTTTTTGAAGATATGTGTACCATCAACGAACTGCAGGCGATGGCGCAGCGCTGGCAGGTTGCGCGCCAGCTCGACGCCGGCGTAACGTATCAGGATATTTCGCACCGGTATAACGCCTCGACCGCAACCATCAGCCGCGTGAACCGCTGCCTGGAATACGGCGCGGGCGGATACCGTCTGATGCTCGACCGTATGAAGGAACAGGAGTAACGTAAGCTAAATGGCTATGGACGGCATCGCGCTCGGCGCGGTGATAACCGAATGCCAGCCGCTCGTCGGCGGCAAGATCGACAAAGTGCAGCAGCCCCAAAAGGACTTGCTGCTCTTTACTGTACGCTCCAGCATCGGCACGCAGAAGTTTCTTATCTGCACGCACGCAGAAAACGGACGCATCCAATTGACCGGCAGGACGTTTGACAATCCCCAGAACGCGCCCGCGTTCTGCATGCTGTTACGCCGCCGGCTCGTCGGCGGGCGTATCTGTTCCATTCGCCAACTCGGCGCGGACAGGGTCTGCGAAATCATCGTGCTCGCGCGAAACGAGTTCTTTGACGAGGTCTCGCTGCAGCTCGTCGCGGAGCTGACCGGCAAGCACGCGAACCTCATCCTGCTCGAACCTTCCGGCCAGATCGTGGATTGCCTGCGCCGCATATCCGCCGGCGGCGGCTCGGCGCGCATCCTTCTGCCCGGTTTTCCTTACGAACCGATCCCCGCACAGGACAAGCAAAACCCGTTTGCCGCGCCCGTCGGTGAATTCGAGCATGTATTCGGCTCTCCCGACCCCGCCCGCGCCTTAACCGCCGCGTTTGAAGGCGTTTCGAGGCAGACGGCGGCGGCTCTGCTCTCTGCCGCCCCGAACGCGGCCGCGCTTTACGCGATGTTTCAGGCGATGAAAGAAGGACGTTATTCCCCCTGCCTTTTGTTCAACGCGGACGGCGAATCCGTCGCCGCGCTTTCGTTTGCGCCCGAGGGTCTTTACCCCCACATGGAACCTATACCTACTATGAACGAAGCGCTGGAGCGTTATTACGCCGACCGCGACCGCATCGTGAGCGCCCGACGCCGCAGCGCCGCGCTGCGGCACACGGTATCTTCCGCATTGAGCCGCACGCAGAATAAATACGCCGCGTTTCTCGATACGATCCGCCAGACGGACGCTTTTGAAACCGCGCGGATCAACGGCGAACTTCTGCTCGCAAATCTGCATCTGTCGAAACCCGGCATGAACGAAATCATCGTTGACGATTATTTTTCCGATCCGCCCGCAAAGCGCGCCATTCCGCTCGATCCGGCTTTCAGTTTGCAGGATAACGCAAGGCGCTACTTCAAGCAGTACCGCAAAGGCAAACTCAGAAAGGCCTATGCACAAGGTCAGATCGACGGCCTTGCAAGCGAGATTTCGTATCTCGAAGGCCAGTTGGAGAACATCGAAAATTGCGAAACGCTCTTTGAACTCAACGAAATCAGGGATGAATTGATCCGCGAGCGTTATATTCGCCCGGACAGCGCGCGTACGGCAAAACCCGCCAGCCAATCCTCCGAGCCGATGCGCTTTCTCTCCGGCGATGGTATCCCGATTTACGTCGGCAAAAACAACCGCCAGAACGACGCGCTGACGTTCCGTACCGCCCGGCCCGATAACATGTGGCTGCACGCGAAGAATATTCCGGGCTCGCATGTCGTCGTAGACTTTTCCGGCGAACCGCCGGAAACGACGCTGCGCGAGGCGGCGTCCCTTGCGGCGTACTATTCGAAGGCGCGCGCGTCTTCGCAGGTGCCCGTGGATTACGTACAAAGAAAATTCGTCAAAAAACCGTCCGGCGCGCGTCCGGGCATGGTAATCTACACGACGAACCGCACGCTTTTCGTTTCACCCGACGCGGGGCTTTCACGCAAGCTGCGCTCCGACCCCGAGAAAAAGCGTTGAAGCGCCAGACGTCCCGAATATGCGCAACACACCCCTTTTGTGAACACTCTGTGGCGAAAGCCGGGCTTCGCAGCGGTTGGATTGCGTTCGGTTTTTCGTTCGCGTATAATTGTTTTATCTATCTGTAAATGGAAGGAAGTCAACTGATTTGTCTCGGATTACTCAATTTATACAAAACCCGCTGCTGTTGCTTTATGTGCTGCCGGCAATACTGATTGGTTTGACCGTACACGAGTTCGCACACGCGTACGCCGCATACCGTCTCGGCGACCCGACCGCGCGCAACCTCGGCCGCATGACGCTCAACCCACTTGCGCATATCGACATCTTCGGGTTTATCATGCTGCTGCTCGTCGGCTTCGGCTGGGCGAAACCCGTTCCGATCAATCCCCGCAACTTCAAAAATTACCGCAGGGACGACATCATCGTCTCTCTGGCGGGTATCTTCACAAACTTCGTGACCGCGTTTTTGTTTTCGATTCTCTACGTTGCGGGCGTGTTGAAATGGGGGCTTGCCACCAATACTGCGTTTATGAGCATATTCGGATCGATCATCACGATCAACCTCGCGCTGGGCATCTTCAACCTCATCCCGATCCCGCCGCTCGACGGATCGCATGTTCTCGAGAGCCTGTTCGTCCGAAAATCCCCGCGCTTTTTCATGTTCCTGCGCCAATACGGCCAGTGGATCCTGCTGATACTTCTGATCACCGGCGCGGTTTCCGGCGTGTTGGGCTATCTCATCACCCGCATCTCGACCGGCTTCTTTGCTGCCGCCGCCTGGCTGATCAACCTCTTTTAAGGACGACGCATGCCGTATACGGTTCAGCTGTCACAATTTGAAGGGCCCCTTGACCTGCTGCTGCATCTGATCGAAGAATCTGAAGTGGACGTAAAGGACATTTTCGTTTCCGAGATCACCGCGCAGTATCTTTCCTATATGGATCAGCTCGACGAGCTGGACATGGACACCGCCAGCGAGTTTCTGACCATGGCGGCGACGCTGTTGTATATCAAGAGCAGGCAGCTGCTTCCCCGCCCGCCGCGGGAGGACGAAACCGAAGAAGACCCGGAGGCGCTGCTCATCCGCCAGCTTCAGGAGTATAAGGCGTTTAAGGAAGCCAGTGAAAAGCTGCGGTCTCTTTTTGACTCCGCGCGCGGGAATTACGTGCGCCTACCTGAGGATGTGCCCCTGCCGCCGAAAGCAGTCGAACTCGACGGCGCGACCATGGACGGGCTGTTTCTTGCGTTCATGGAGATGCTCCAGCGCAAAAAAGACGCGCCTGAACCCATCCGCTCGCAGCACGTTAACCCGGACCGCTATACCGTCCGGTCTCAGACCGGACGCATTCGCACGGTTCTGCATGATAAAAACGCCGTAACGTTTGAAGAATTGTTTCCGCAGGGCGTCGAGCGGCTTGAAATCATCGTCACGTTCATGGCGCTTTTAGAGATGATCTCACGCGGGGAGATTCTGCTGCGCCAGAAAACGCCGTTCGCGCCGATCCGCATCAGTGCGGACAAGCTGCTGCTCGACGACGATACCTACGAATATATGGACGAAACGGAAGACTGACCCGCGCCGTTGCGGGTGAAATACGACGCATCGAGGTGTTATGGAAGACCGTACGCTGTTTCACAAAATAGAATGCCTTCTCTTCGTCGCGGGCGATCCCGTGGCGATACCGGAACTCGCGCGCGTGCTGAATTGCCCGCTCGCGGCCGCGCGCGCCACGCTCGCAGATATGGAGCGTCTCTACAAAGACGAGGGCCGCGGCATACAGCTTCTCGTCACAGCCGACACGGCGCAGCTCGTGAGCAACCGCGACTATATCGAGGACGTAAAGAACCTCGTCAATCCCGACGAGACGAAGAGCGTGTCGCAGTCGCTGCTCGAATCATTGGCTGTCATCGCATACCGCCAGCCCGTTACCCGCGCGGATATCGAACGCGTGCGCGGCGTGCGCTGCGACTACGCGGTCACGCAGCTGCTCAAACTCGGCCTGATCGTGGAAACCGGCCGCAAGGACGTCGTCGGCCATCCCGCGCTTTTCAGTACCACCGACAAATTCTTAAGGCAGTTCGGCATCCACAGCGTGGACGAGATGCCGGATTTTTCGCACTATTCGCAGGATATCATCGAGGATTCTACAGAAGAGATTCCGGTCGTATAGCGATTATTAACGCATCAATAAAACCGTGGCTTAAGCCACGGTTTTTTATAGCGAAATCATTTTAACATTGATATCTTTACCCTCCACTTCGAGCAATGCGCAGGAAGGCTTCGCACCCCGCCTTGGAAGCGACAGGCTCCCGGGGTTGATAATCAGCACTTCCCCGTCCGCCTGCAACAGCGGCACGTGCGTGTGCCCGAACAGCACCGCGGCGCAGTGCTGCCGCCTGGCTTTGTCGACGAGCTGATGGAGGTTGAAAAACGCGTCCCCGTGCACGAGCATGATCCGCGCATCCTCGATTGTCTCGATGCGCGAGCGCGGCTCGGCGCTTCCGATGTCGTTGTTGCCCCGCACTGCGAAATACGGCACGCCTCCGAGAGACGCCGCAATCTTTGCGGCGTCTACGGCGTAGTCGCCGAGATGGAACAGCACATCGATATTTCCGAGGCGTTCCACCGTGCGCGGCAGACGCGAAAACATATTATGCGTATCCGAGAAAACAGCGACGCGCTTCAAGCCTGTTCACGCCGCAGGACCTCCCGCAGCGCCTCCAGCGCGCGCTTTCTGTGGCTGACCGCGTTTTTCTCCTCCGCACCGAGTTCGGCAAAAGCCCTGTCAAACGGAGGATAATAAAAATACGGATCGTAGCCGAATCCGTTGCTGCCGCGCGCTTCGCTCAGCAGGATGCCCTCCACCGTTCCGAGCGTACAGAGCGTCTCCCTGCCTTTTCTTGCAAGAGCGACCGCCGAAGCAAACCGGCACGTGCGTTTTTCCCACGGCACGCCGTCCATGTCGCGCATGAGCTTGGCGTTGTTGTCCGCGTCGTCATGCCCTTCGCCCGCATAGCGCGCGCTGTAAACGCCCGGCGCGCCGTTCAGCGCGTCCACGATCAAGCCGCTGTCGTCGGCCAGGGCGGCCGGGTATCCGGACGCTTTTAACACCTCTTCCGCTTTTTTAACTGCGTTGGCTTCAAAGGTGTCCCCGTCCTCGACTACGTCGATCTCCAGGCCTGCCTGCTTCAGCGTCGTCATATCCGGAAAATCGGAGCCGAGGATTTCGAAAATCTCGCGCACTTTGTGCGCATTGTTCGTCGCCAATATCAATTTCATGCGCCGATTATAGCAGAGTTGCGCCGCCGCGTAAAGGCGGCCTCTTTCACAAGCGCGTATACTTTTTCCCTTTTTCACCGTTTGCGGGTTCATTCCTTCCCCGCCGCTGTGATATAATATTGGGAACGGTTTCTGGGGGAACGAAATGGATCTTACAATACTCAACGGCAAACAGCGCGAAGCGGTGGAAACGACCGAAGGGCCGCTTCTCGTCCTCGCGGGCGCGGGCAGCGGAAAAACACGCGTGCTCACGCACCGCATCGCATACCTCATTCAGGAAAAAGGCGTCGCGCCGTGGAACATCCTCGCGCTGACGTTTACCAATAAAGCCGCGGGCGAAATGCGCGAACGCGTCGGCTCCCTGCTCGGCGCGGGCGCCAACGACATGTGGGTCATGACGTTCCACGCCTGCTGCGCGCGCATCCTCAGAAGCGAGATCGAGCGTCTCGGCTACGAGCGGACGTTTGTCATCTACGACGACGCGGATCAGCAGTCGCTCATCAAGAAGATCATCCGCGAACTGAGCATCAACGACAAAGTGTTTACGCCGCGCGCCATCTCAAGCCGCATCTCCGAGGCGAAAAACCAGAGTCTCGACGCACTCGGCTACCTGCGCGAAGCGTATGTGCCAAAGGAGATCGTCGCGGCGTATCAGCTCTATCAAAAACAGCTCAAGCAGTGCAACGCGCTGGATTTCGACGACCTGCTGCTCATGGTGCTGCGCCTGTTTACGCAGTTTCCCGAGGTGCTCGAAAAATACCGCAATAAATTCCGCTATATCCTCGTGGACGAGTATCAGGACACGAACCTCGTGCAGTACCATATCGTGCAGCAGCTCGCCAGCGTGCACCGCAACATCTGCGTGGTCGGGGACGACGACCAGAGCATCTACGGCTGGCGCGGCGCGGATATCCGCAACATCCTCGAGTTCGAAAAGGACTTCCCCGGCGCGGCGGTTATCCGGCTGGAACAGAACTACCGCTCGACCGAGGTGATCCTCAACGCCGCCAACATCGTCATCTCAAACAACCGCTCCCGCAAGGAGAAAGCGCTCTGGACGAAGACAAAAGGCGGAGATCCCATCGACGTATACGAGGCGATGGACGAGCGCGACGAGGCAAACCGCATCGCAAACCGCATCCTTGAAGGCGCGCGCTACGGCGATCGGCGGTACGACGACTACGCGATCCTCTATCGCACGCACGCGCAGAGCCGCGTGATCGAGATGTATCTGCAGAGCTACGACGTCCCCTACCGCGTCTATGGCGGGCTTTCCTTCTTCCAACGCGCCGAGGTCAAGGATATCGTGGCTTACCTGCGGCTTTTGCAAAACTCAGCGGACGACGTCGCGTTTCTGCGCGTGGTCAACGTGCCGCGCCGCGGCATCGGCGATACGTCCGTCAACGCGCTTCAGGCGTTCGCGAGCGGTCGCACGCAGCCGCTGCTGCACGCGATCATGCAGTTGAAGGAAGGCGACTTATCCAAAGCAGCACGTGAAAAGCTCACCGCCTTTGCGGAAATGCTTTCGGACGTGTACGCGCAATTCGGCGTGCGGTCGTTTCCGGACGTTGTGGAATACCTGCTCGAAGCGATCGGTTACGACGCGTACCTGCAGGCCGACCGCAAGGAAAACTACGAATCCCGCGCGGACATCGTCAAGGAGTTCGTCGGCTACATCCGCGAGTTCACGGACTCGCTCGACGAGACCAAAGTGGACGTGCTCTCTGCGTTTCTGGAAAACGTCGCGCTGTTCTCCGCAACGGACGACGTCGAGGATCAAAACGGCCGCGTTTCTTTAATGACGCTGCACAGCGCAAAGGGTCTGGAATTTCCGGTCGTGTTCCTCTGCGGGTTGGAAGACGGACTGTTTCCGTCCATGCAGAGCATTTACGATCCTGATAAACTTGAAGAGGAACGGCGGCTCTGCTACGTCGGCATCACGCGTGCAAAACAGAAGCTGTACATTTCCCACGCCAAGCAGCGAATGCTGTATGGCAAGATTTCCCCCGCCCTGCCCTCTCGCTTTCTGGTCGAACTGGAGGACGCGCTGCCGGAGGACGCGAAACCCGCGCCGAAACCGAGGCAGCTTAGGAGCGCTCCGCCGCAGCAGGCGTTCGGCATCTCCGTGCACGCACTCAAATCCGGCGGCGCGAACGATTCCGTCCGCCGGAAACAGGCTGCTCCCGTCGCCAAGCCAGTCGAGCAGGACGTAGAATATACGCCCGGGCAGCGCGTAAAGCACAAGGCGTTCGGCGAAGGCACCGTGCTTGCCGTGCACGGCGGCGGCGCGTCGTCGATCGTTGAAATCGCGTTTGATAACGGTGCGAATAAAAAATTCGCGGCGGCTTTCGCGCCGATTGAGGTATTAAAATAACTCTTTCTAATATTATTGGAGGCGGATTGCCATGACCCGTCAGGAAGAATTAACACAGCAGCTGATGCGGTATGCGGAGGCTTATTACGACGCGGACGCGCCGGTGATTTCGGACGCGGAATACGACGCGCTCTACGACGAGCTGATTCAGCTTGAACAACGGAGCGGCTTTGTGTTGCCCGGTTCCCCGACCGGACGCGTCGGCGCGGGCGCAGGCGCGTTTCAGCCGCACACGCATCTAGGCCGCCTTTACAGTCTCGATAAGGTCCGAACGCAGGAAGCGCTGTCCGACTGGACAAGCCGCGCTGCCAAGGCCGCCGATGGCGAGCCGGTCGAGTTTGCGCTGGAATACAAGTTCGACGGGCTCACCGTCTGCCTCACCTATGAAAACGGCCGGTTCACGCAAGGCGCGACGCGCGGCAACGGCATCACGGGCGACGGCGTTTACGATCAACTCTTGACGATTTCATCCATTCCGAGGACGATTCCGTTCAAAGGCAGGATGGAAGTGCAGGGCGAGTGCTTTATGCGCCTGTCGGTACTCGAAGCGCTGAATCAAACCGCTGATGAGCCTTTAAAGAACGCGCGAAACGCCGCGGCGGGCGCGCTGCGAAACATCGACCCGAAGGTGACCGCAAGCCGCAGGCTCGACATCTTCTGCTACAACGTCGGTTACATCGAAGGAAAGACCCTCGCCAACCAGAAAGAGATGCTAACGTTTTTATCCGAAAGCGGCTTTCCCGTCTGCCCGTACATCCGCTACTGCCACACTGCGGGGGACCTTAAGCGCGAGATTGACCTTGCGGAAGAAACGCGCGGCACGCTGGATTTTCTGATCGACGGCATGGTGGTCAAGGTGACTTCCTTCGCCCTTCGCGACGCGCTCGGCGAAACGGAGAAATTCCCGCGCTGGGCGATGGCGTATAAATTCGCAGCAGAGGAAACGACGACCGTCGTGGAGGACGTTACCTGGGAAGTCGGGCGCACGGGCAAGCTCACGCCGCTTGCGCACCTCGTCCCCGTGGAGCTCGCGGGCGCGACGATTCAGCGCGCCACACTGAACAACTACGACGATATCTTAAGAAAGCGCGTCAAAATCGGCTCGAAGGTATTCATACGCCGCAGCAACGACGTGATCCCCGAAATCCTCGGCGCCGTGCCGGACGATACCGCCACGAAAGAGATTCAAAAGCCCGCGCGCTGCCCGGTCTGCGGCGCGCATGTGGAGGAAAACGGCGCGCATATCTTCTGCACCAATTCGCTCTCCTGCAAAGCGCAGATCACGCTTCGCATCGCGCACTACGCCTCGCGTGACGCGATGGACATCGAGAGCCTGAGCGACAAGACCGCAGCGCAGCTGATCGAGGACTTAAACATCACTTCCGTCCCCGAGCTCTACGCGCTCACGCACGAACAGCTCGTTGCGCTCGACCGCTTCGGCGCAAAAAAGGCGCAGAATCTGTTAACCGCCATCGAGCGGAGCAAGACGCGGCCTCTCGGCGCGTTTTTGTTCGCACTCGGCATCCCGAACGTCGGTAGCAAAACCGCGAAATACCTCGCGCGCCGGTTCGGCACGCTAAAAGCCGTGCGCGCCGCAACGCGGGAAGAGCTGCTCGCCGTTAAAGACGTCGGAGAGATCGTCGCCGAAAGCATCCTGTCGTTCTTTTCCGACGCGCGTATATCCGCGCAGGTGGATCAGCTGCTCTCTTACGGCGTTTCGCCGCAGGGCGAGCGGGCGGCTAACACCGCCTCGCCCATCGCGGGAAAGACCATCGTCGTCACCGGCACTCTGCCCACGCTCGGTCGGCGCGAAGCCGAAGCGCTCGTTGAACAAAACGGCGGAAAAGCCGCGGGCAGCGTAAGCAAAAAGACGGATTATGTGCTCTATGGCGAAAACGCGGGCAGCAAACTCGATAAAGCAAAGCAACTCGGCATAGCGTTGCTTACGGAAAAAGAGTTTTTAAAACTGCTCGGCGAAACGCCCGAAAACCTTACCGATAAAAACTCGTAACTCTGTTTACATGAACCGGAGATAAATATTATGCTTAGACTCGGAAAACTCGACAACGACGATCTGGAACGCCTGGTACTGAAAAAATACCGGCGCGTGCGTCCGGAGACGCTCTCCTTCCCCACGGTCGGGCAGGACTGCGCTACGCTTGACCTCGGCGGAGACCTCGCGGTGCTCAGCTGCGATCCCATCACGTCCGCAAGCATCGCGCACCTCGGGCGGCTGACGGTGCACGTAAGCTGCAACGACGCGGCCGCCGCCGGCGCGGAGCCTGTCGGGCTGCTCGTGACGCTACTCATGCCGCCGAGCGGCACGATGGAAGACATCTCGCGTATCGCCGACGACCTCTCCGCCGCCGCGCAGCTGGCAGGCGTGGACATCCTCGGCGGGCATACCGAGGTGACGGACGCTGTAACGAGGGCGATCACCAGTACGACCATCGTCGCGCGCCAGTCCAGAGACCATATCCTTCGCGGCATGCGCCCCGGCGACGATATCGTGATGACGAAATGGGTCGCCGTGGAAGGCACGACCATATTGGCGGAGGACTTTGCGCACCGGCTCGACAGCGTTCCCGCGCTTTTGCTCAATGCTGCGCGCGCGCTCACGGGGCAGCTGAGCGTCGTTCCGGAGAGTAAAATAGCCGTGCAAAGCGGCGCAACCGCCATGCACGACGTGACGGAAGGCGGCGTGCTCGGCGCGGTCTGGGAGCTTGCATACGCAAGTTCCTGTGCTGTCGAAATCGACACGGCGAAGATACCCGTACGCGAAGAAACGCGCGCGCTCTGCGACGCGCTTTCACTCGACCCGCTCCGTCTCATCGGCAGCGGCAGTCTGATCATCGCCTGCGAAGACGGCGCGCGCATGGTGTCCTCTCTTAACGCGCACAAAATCCCCGCCGCGCTCATCGGGCGCGCGATCAAAGGCAATCAAAGTTACCGAGACGGTGCCCCGCTGGAAGAGCCCCATGCGGACGAACTCTACCGGCTTTACGAATAACCGATCATGTTGTATCGAAACGCTTGTTTGTTGCTTCATACCATGTTATAATTTTTAATTGCGACCAGGGGGTAACAAAACGATGTACAGCATGACCGGTTACGGCAAAGGAAGCGCTTCCGCGGACGGACGCGAGATAACGGTGGAACTCAAAAGCGTGAACCACCGCTACCTTGACGTCGGGATGCGCCTGCCCCGCCACTTGTCATTTTTAGAAGAACCGATCCGCTCCGCGCTCACGGCAAAACTTTCCCGCGGGCATGTGGACGTATTCGTTAACTACCGCAACCTTCGCAGCGATTCTAAGAACGTCGAGATCGACGCGCAGTTGCTGGCCGCTTACGTCGCGGCCGCGCGGAAGGCAAACGAAACGCTCGCTCTGCAGGACGATCTGTCTTTGAC
Organism: Christensenellaceae bacterium; assembly: GCA_963675855.1. Classification (GTDB taxonomy): domain Bacteria; phylum Bacillota; class Clostridia; order Christensenellales; family CAG-138; genus UBA7703. Next base: position 1,464,115 of record OY776633.1, on the reverse strand, counting down.
CGCCGCGCTCCGGCTGCCGGACGTATCGAGCGTCCGCGAAACGGACGAAGATGCGGACGCGGTCGCCGCACTGCTGGATAGCGCCATCAACAGCGCCATCGACGCGCTGCTCGTCATGCGCGAGCAGGAAGGCGGACGGCTTCGCGAGTATTTAAGCCGCTGCACGGATACGCTGGCATCTCTTACTGGTCAGATCGCCGAACGCGCGCCTCTCGTCGTGGAGGAATACCGCGTCAAACTCGACGAACGGATCGCGAATCTGCTCGGCAATGTCGACGTCGACCGCGCCAGGCTGGCGACGGAAGTCGCGCTCTTTGCGGACAAGGCGAGCATCGACGAGGAAATCTCTCGCCTGCACAGCCATACCGCGCAGATGCGCACGCTGCTGACCGACAGCGAGCCCGCCGGACGGAAGCTCGACTTCGTTGTTCAGGAGATGAACCGCGAGTTCAACACCATCGGCTCGAAAGCCAACGACGGCGAGTTGACAAAACTCGTTCTCGCGGGCAAAGCGGAGATCGAAAAGATCCGCGAGCAGGTGCAGAACATCGAATAGATTACGACCCGGTTTTACCGGATAAAACCAATTAGCGATATTTCGTCAGGAGTTGCCCGTTATGATGAACCTGCGGCTTGTGAACATAGGATTCGGCAATATCGTGTCGGCGGACCGCCTGATCGCGATTGTCAGCCCCGAATCCGCTCCCATCAAACGCATTATACAGGAAGCGCGCGAAAGCGGGCGCCTGATCGACGCGACCTGCGGAAGGCGCACGCGCGCGGTCGTCATCACGGACAGCGACCATGTGATACTCTCAGCCATTCAGCCGGAGACCATCGCAAACCGGCTCGACACAAAAGCGGACGAAGCCGACGACTGAGCAACGAGAGGAGACCCGAACATGAAAGAGACGCGAAAAGGTTTATTGCTGGTCGTATCCGGCCCCGCCGGCGTCGGAAAAGGCACCGTCAACAATGCGCTTATCGAACGCAACAGCGACATCCGCATGTCCGTCTCCGCGACGACGCGCTCGCCGCGCCCCGGCGAGATCGACGGCGTACATTACTTCTTCAAGACGGAAGAAGAGTTTCAAAAGATGATCGACGAGGGCGCGTTTCTGGAATATATGCGCGTGTTCGATACGAATTATTACGGAACGCCGAAAAGCTTTGTGATACAGGAACTCGACGAAGGGCGCAGCGTCATATTGGAAATCGACGTACACGGCGCTATGCATATAAAGTCCGTCTACCCCGACGCGGTGCTCATCTTCATCGCCCCGCCGTCGATGAGCGAGCTGAAGTCCCGTCTCATCCACCGCGGCACCGAGTCGCCGGACACCATCGAGCGGCGATTTGCCGCGGCGTATCACGAAGTGGAGTATGCCGATAAATATGATTACATCGTTGTCAACGATATATTGGATCTTGCGATTGCGCAGGCGGAGCACATCATCGTAGCCGAGCGCTGCAAGGTTTCCAGAAACGACGAACTCATCGAAGGATTGCAAGGAGGCAGGAGCGCATTATGATGAATTTACCATTGAACGAATTGATCGAAAAGGCCGGATGCCGCTATATGCTGGTAACCGCCGTTGCGCAGAGAGCGCGCCAATTGCAATCGGATTCGGATCAGCTCGACGGGCGGAAGCCTGTTTCCGTAGCGGTCGACCAGCTTTATAACGACGAGCTGGATCTGGAATATCCGAAGGAATTCTATCAGGACTGACAAGCCCGCAATTTTCACGGGATCGTCACTCCCGTTTCCATACGACATGATAGTAATTCTTGCCGAACCCGCACTCCGGCTTTCTTCCGGTGCGGCAAAGGCTTGCAAAAGGCCCGCTCGCGGGCTGTTTGAGGTTTTGGCAAAATTCCAACAAAACCGCATTTTCTGTTACAACACCACATCAGACATATGAGGCAGGAGGTGAACGGCATGGATTCCATCTGCGAGGTTATCGTGGATATCGCGCACGCGAACGTAGACCGGCTTTACAGCTATACGATACCCGACGAAATCCGGGTTTACCCGGGCAGCCACGCGCTCGTGCCGTTCGGCTCGGGCAACCGCCAGCGGGAAGGATTCGTCATCCGCGTTCACGGCGCAGTCGAAGAAACGGCCGCTTCCAAGGAGGGCGATTCGCCTTCCCCCGCCGTTCTGAAACCGCTGCTTCGCGTGATCGAACCCTACCCCATCCTCACGCCGGAGCAGATCGAGCTGGCGTTCTGGATTCAGAAGAGCTACTACTGCCTGCTGGTCGACGCGCTCAGGCTCATGATCCCTTCCCAGCTTCGCGGTTCGCGCGTGAAGGAGAAGATCGAGCGCACCATACGGCTTGCCGATCCCGACGCTATCGACGATCAGATGCGCTCCCTGCTCGATAAGAGCGGCAAACCGCGAGCGCCGAAACAGCTTGAAGTGCTCGAAACGCTTAAAACAAGCGGCGTAGAGATGTCCGTTTCGGACGTTCTCGCGTTCGTACCGAACGCGGGCGGCGCGATCGGTACGCTCGTTAAACGCGGCTATGTCGTCGAGAGCGGACACGTTACGTTCCGCCGCCCGAGCGTCGGATCTGTCTCGCCGGACAAGCAGGTAACGCTCAACGCCGCGCAAAAAAGCGCGGTGGAGGCAATCGTAAAAGCGATGGATGAAAAAAGCGGCACGCTTCTTCTGCACGGCGTGACCGGCAGCGGCAAAACAGAGGTATACATGCGCGCCATCGAGCGCTGCCTCGCGGCGGGGCGTCAGGCGATCATGCTCGTGCCGGAGATCTCTTTGACCCCGCAGACCGTCGGCCTGTTTCAGGAGCGGTTTTCGGACGTCATCGCCGTGCTGCACAGCAGGCTCTCCGCGGGCGAACGCTTCGACGAGTGGCGCCGCATCCGCCTTGGAAAAGCGCGCGTCGCCGTTGGCGCAAGAAGCGCCGTGTTCGCGCCGATGCAAAACGTCGGCCTCATCATCGTTGACGAGGAGCACGAGGGAAGCTATCAGAGCGAAACCGTCCCGCGCTACGGCGCGCTGGAGGTCGCGGCTTACCGCGCCAGGCAGTTTTCCTGCCCGCTGCTTTTAGGAAGCGCGACGCCGTCGCTGCACTCCTATTACCGCGCGCTTTCCGGGCGGTACCAGTTGCTCGAACTGCCGCAGCGCGTGCAAAACCGCCCCCTGCCGATCGTGGAAGTCGTCGATATGCGGCAGGAATTTCAGGCGGGCAACAACGGCATATTCAGCGGAAGGCTCGTGCAATTGCTTGAAGAATGCGTCCAAAAGGGCCAACAGGCAATGCTCTTTCTCAACCGGCGCGGGTATTCCACGTTTGTGTCCTGCCGAAACTGCGGCTACGTCGTCTTCTGCGACGACTGCGATATCTCCATGACCTACCACAAAGGCGAAAACCGCCTTCGCTGCCACTTCTGCAGCTCGGTCAAACCCCTGCCGCGTGTCTGCCCCTCCTGCGGCAAGCCGTTCATCAAGTACTTCGGCGTCGGCACGGAGCAGGTGGAGGAACAGCTTCATCAGCTGTTTCCGCAGGCCGTAACCCTCCGCATGGATACGGACACGGTCCGCACAAAGGACGCGATGCAGCAGATGCTGACCACATTTGCGCACGGCGAGGCGCAGTTTCTCGTCGGTACGCAGATGATCGCAAAGGGGCACGATTTCCCGAACGTAACGCTCGTCGGCGTGGTTGCCGCGGACGCGACGCTGCTCATCCCCGACTACCGCAGTACGGAACGCACGTTTCAGCTGCTCACGCAGGTCGCAGGGAGGGCCGGACGGGACGAAGCGCCGGGCAGAGTCGTGATTCAGACGTACTCGCCCGCGCACCCGGCCATCCGCTACGCAAAGGGCCACGATTACAAGAGCTTTTACGCGTATGAGCTGGAGCAGCGGAAGAAAGCCGTTTTCCCGCCGTTTTCGCTGTTTGTCCGCATCCTGTTTTCCTCGGACGACGAGGCGCAGCTGCATTCGGTCGTCTCCGGTTACGCGGAGGGGCTCAAAGCCGCCCTGGACGAATGCCTCGGAACGGACGGCGCGCGCGATATCCTTCTCTACAGCGCCTCACCCGCGCCGATTAAACGAAAACAGCGTGCTTACCGCTACCAGATACTGATCAAGTTGCTCCGCACAAAACGGTTGAGCGACGCGATCCAAACGATTTATACGTTCGCCGCGGACCATCGCAACGAGCTGTTCGCAATGGTCGAGGTGAACCCACAGGATATGTTATGAAGAAGAATGATGCAAAGAAGCCATTAAAAGAAAAATCGGAACGCAAAAAAACCAACTGGAACCTCGTCGGCGAACTGCTTCACGGTTACCGACGTTATATCCTGTACGCTACAATCAGCGTCCTTCTATGTACGGCGTTCTCCTATGCCGTTCCTTACGTGGTCAGCTTTACGCTGGATTATGTCATACAGGGAATCTCGACCTCTACGCCCGCGTTTCTGCTTGGATGGGTCGAAGCGATCGGCGGGCGGGAGTATTTCGTGCGCAGTCTGTTTGTCTGCGGCATCGCGCTCGTGTTCTTCACAGGGATGAACAGCCTGTTTTCCTACACGCGGCGCGAGAACATCGCCTATGCCGCAGAGGGAATCGCAAAGACGCTGCGCGACCGGTTATACCGTCATCTGGAGGATGTGCCGTACGACTACCATAAGCACGCCAGCACCGGCGATCTCGTGCAGCGCTGCACGTCGGACGTGGACACCGTACGCCGCTTCATCCAGCTTCAGATGATGGAGATTGTGCGCACGCTTGTCATGTTCGGCCTGGCCGCAACGGTTATGTTCTCGGTCAACGTACGCATGACGCTGATCTCGCTGGCGTTTTTGCCGCTGCTGACGGCCAGTTCGTTCGTCTATTTCCGGTACGTGCGCAAATACTTCACATCCTCCGACGAAGCGGAGGGCGCGCTTTCAACCATGCTGCAGGAAAACCTGACCGGCATGCGCGTGGTGCGCGCGTTCGGACAGCAGAAGAGCGAAATCGACAAATTCACGCGGCTCAACGCGTCCTACCGAGACAAGACCTTCCGGCTCATTCAGCTGCTGGGTTATTATTGGGGCATGTCGGACAGCGTCGGCTATATGCAGATCGCGTTATCGCTCTGCATGGGCGTGCTGGCCGTCTACCGCGGTACGTTCACGCTCGGAAACGTTGCGCTGTTTACGACCTACGTCGCCATGCTGACCTGGCCGGTGCGCCAGCTTGGACGCATCCTCGCGGACATGGGCAAGGCCGCTGTGTCTTTGGGCAGGCTGGACGAGATCCTTTCCGCCCCGCGCGAAACCGAACCCGGCAAGGCGCTTACTCCGGATCTGACAGGGAACATCGTATTCGACAATGTATGTTTCGGGTACGACCGTTATAACGACGTGCTCGACGGCGTGTCGTTCACCGCAAAACCCGGCCAGACGATCGCCATACTGGGCGCGACTGGCTCCGGCAAGACGAGCCTCGTGCAGCTGCTCCAGCGGCTGTACGTACGCACGTCCGGTAACATTACGATCGCGGGGACGGACGTAAACGACATCGAGCACGGGCATTTACGTCGGAACATCGGCATCGTGCTGCAGGAACCCTTCCTCTACTCGCGTACGATCATGGAGAACATCCGCATCTGTGCGCCCTGCTCGACGGAAAACGACGTTTACAGCGCCGCGCGCACCGCAAGCGTGCACGACGTCATCGAGTCGTTCGAAAGCGGCTATGAAACGCTGGTCGGCGAGCGCGGCGTCACGCTCTCCGGCGGCCAGCAGCAGCGCGTCGCCATCGCGCGAACGCTCATGCAGAACGCGCCGATTCTGATTTTCGACGACTCCATGAGCGCCGTCGACTCGGAGACCGACGCGGCCATACGCCGCTCGCTGCTGGCGCTCAACCAAAGCGGGATCACGTTTTTAATCTCCCACCGCATCACCACGCTGCGCGAGGCGGACAACATACTCGTGCTCGAAAACGGGCGTATCACCCAACAGGGAACGCACGCGCAGCTGATCCGACAGGAAGGCCTGTACCGGCGCATCGCCGAGATACAGGACGCCGTCTCGGAAGGAGGCGAAGCATAATGTATATTGAAGAACAAGACTTTGCCGCGAAAAAAATTGACTGGAACGTCTGGAAGCGGCTGTATCAATACGCGCTGCGGCACAAAAAGCCGTTTTTTACCGTGATTATATCCCTGGTTTTTGTCGCGGCGTTCGATATCGCTTACCCGTTGTATACGAGTTACGCCATCGACCATTTCGTCGTACCGAAATCGCTCGACGGGCTCGTGCCGTTTGCAATCCTTTACGCTGTCACGATCCTGATGCAGGGCGCAGGCGTCGTCACCTTTATCATCAACGCCGGTAAACTGGAGATGGCGATCGCGTACGATATCAGGCAGGATACGTTCCTGCGCCTGCAGGAACTCTCCTTCTCGTTTTACGACCATACCCCCGTGGGCTATGTTATGGCGCGCATGATGAGCGACGTCTCCCGCCTTTCGGATATGGTGGCGTGGAGCCTTGTAGACGTGTTCTGGGCGCTTCTGTACTCCGTCGGGAGTATCGTGACGATGCTCACGCTCTCATGGAAACTCGCGCTGATCTCGCTGTCGGTACTGCCGCTTCTGGCGTTTTTCAGCATCCGGCTTCAAAAGCTCATGCTCAAGTACCAGCGCGATGCGAGAAAGCTCAACTCCCGCATCACGGGTTCGTTCAACGAGGGCATCATGGGCGCGATGACGACCAAAACGCTCGTGCGCGAGCAAGCCAACGCCGACGAGTTTAACGAACTCACCGGCAAGATGAAACATGCGAGCATCAAGAGCGCGCTTGTCTCCGCATCCTTTTTCCCGGTCGTCATGTCGCTCGGCGCAATCGGAACGGGTCTTGCGCTCACGCTCGGCGGACAGGGCGTATTGACGCCCGCAACGGCGTTCGTAGGCGCGGTCTCCGCCGGTACGTTGGTCGCCTTTATCACCTACTCGATGCAGCTCTTCGACCCGATTCAGCATCTGGCCAATACGATTGCCGAAATGCTCGGATCCCAGGCGTCCGCGGAGCGCGTCGTTACGCTGATGGATACCCGGCCGGACATCACCGACCGATCGGACATCCTGACTAAATACGGCGGCATCGCAACGCCGAAGCGGAAAAACTGGGAACCGATCACCGGCGGCGTTTCGTTTGAACACGTCACGTTCCAGTACAAAAACGGCGAACGCGTGCTCAATGACTTCTCGCTGGATGTAAAAGCGGGACAGACCGTCGCGCTCGTCGGCGAGACCGGCGCGGGCAAGAGCACCATCGTCAACCTGCTGTGCCGGTTTTACGAACCCACCGACGGCTCCATTAAAATCGACGGGACGGACTACCGCGAGCGTTCGCAGCTCTGGCTGCAATCGAATCTCGGCTATGTGCTGCAAACGCCGCACCTCTTTTCCGGAACGATTCGCGACAACATCCGATTCGGCAAGCCTGACGCAAGCGACGAAGAAGTTCGCCTTGCGGCGCGTCTCGTACACGCCGAACCGTTTATCCTCGCGCAGGAAAGCGGTTACGATACCGAAATCGGCGAGAGCGGCGCGCGGCTTTCCACCGGGCAGAAACAGCTGCTTTCCTTCGCGCGCGTCGTGCTGAAAGATCCTCGCATCTTCGTTCTGGACGAGGCGACGAGCAGTATCGACACCGAGACCGAACAGCTCATACAGCACGCGATCACGCATATTCTGAAAGACCGCACGAGCTTCATCGTCGCGCACCGCCTCTCCACGATCCGCACGGCGGATCGCATCCTCGTCATCCGCGACGGTATGATTCAGGAGAGCGGCACGCACGAGGAACTGCTCGGCAGGCGCGGGTATTACTACGACCTCTATACACAGCAGTTCTGCGAAGACCGCACCGCGGAATCGCTCGGCGGTATCAAAGCGGAGAACGGGCAGGCATGACCTTCGGTTATTTATCGCTTCTGATCGTATGCCCGCTCGTGTTCGCGGCGAGCCTTTTAGACGCGGTTGCGGGCGGCGGCGGGCTTATCTCGCTGCCCGCTTACCTGCTCGCCGGACTGCCTCCGCACAACGCGATCGCGACGAACAAGCTCTCCAGCAGCATCGGCACCGTCGCCTCGACCGCGCGCTTTATAAAGAATAAATGCGTGGACTGGCCGACGTCGCTTCCCTGCGCGGCGTTGGCGGTGCTCGGTTCCGTCGCCGGCGCGAACCTCGTGCTGTCGGTCGACGAAGACGTCATCCGCTATATCATGCTTGCCTTGATCCCCTTGCTTGCGTTTATCGTTCTGAAAAAACGCAGCTTGGATGAAGCGGCTCTTCAGCCTGTCGATCGAAAACGGCAACTTTTCGTTGTCTGCCTGACCGCATTGATCGTCGGCATGTACGACGGATTCTACGGTCCGGGCACGGGCACGTTCCTGCTGCTTGCGTATACGCAGCTGGCAAAACTCCCGCTCCGGCTCGCTGCGGGAAACGTGAAGATCTCCAATCTGTCGAGCAACATCGGCAGCCTCACCGTATTTTTGATACACGGACAGGCGATTATTCCGATCGGGTTGATCGCGGCCGTTTTCGCCGTCCTGGGTCATTTCCTCGGCGCCGGTTTGCTGCTTAAAAACGGCGGCAGGATCGTCAAACCTTTCGTGCTCGTCGTGCTGGGATTATTAGCCCTTCGCCTTGTGTATGATCTGTTTCTAATATGAACGGACAAAAAAAAGCGCCGCGTGGGTTACCCCGCGCGGCGCTTTTTGTACGATTGTTTACCGGTAAACAATATTCAGCGAACCGAAGGAAACGTCTCCGTCCACAACCAGCGACTCCGTCGCATCCCGGTTTGCCTCTCCCGACATCTGTATGGAGCCGAACGCTTTGTCGGACTTGAGATATACGCGGATGGTCTTTGGCAATACCAGATCAAACGTGCCGAACGAAACGTCGATATCCAGCTTCGCGTCGATGCTGACCCGCTTGACCCTTGTCAGGTCGAGTTCGCTCTTGCCAAACGAAATATCGATGTCCCCGCCGGAGAACTCCTCCGCCGCGACCCTGCGGTTTTCGTCCGAAAACGCGCAGTCATAGCTGACGAAACCGTTTTCTTCCGAATAGTCCGTACGCGCTTTTTTGTCGCCCTTGAAGTTGACGCCGCACCACTTATGCTTATGCGGCACAAGCGCTTCATAGAGTATCGTCAGTCCAAGCAGCACCAGAAGCGCCGGCCAGATGACGCCCCATGTCAGAGTAAACGAGGTTACTTCCAGATTATACAGCAGGAAGTAGAGCCCCAGTCCGGCGACGGCGAGGCTGAAGATCGAAAACCGCTTTACCATCCAACTCACCCCAAGGCCCATGATGACCGCCGGCCAGACCATGCCCCATATGCCGATCGAGATGACCCCGATACTCTGCATCAGAAACGCCAAACCCAGCACGATGACGAGCACGGCAAACCATATACCGTCTTTTTTGATGGTCTTTCCCCCGTCCCAGGAGACGGAAAAGTTGCCGTCTTTCTCCTTCTTGCTCTGCGCGTCCACGATGACGACTTTGGGTTCGATAGGTTTGACCCCGAGCAGTTCGTCGGTCGTCACACCGAGTTTTTCAGCCAGCTGCGGTAAAATGGAAATGTCCGGACAGGACACGTCGTTCTCCCATTTGCTGACAGCCTGCGCCGAAACCCCCATCATCTCGGCAAGTTGTTCCTGCGTATAGCCTTTTTCTTTTCGAAGCTGCATGATGCGCTTCCCCATGGTTTGTTGTTCCATATTTTTGTCCCTCACTTTCTTGGTTTTATTATGACATAAATAAAAAAGCCCGTACATAGCCTGTTTTTCGAGTTTGCGTTTTCTTGTTAACCAAAAGTAGGATTGCGCTCTACCGCAAAATGATTTGCTTAACTAAAAGTAGTATTTTGCTCAACCAGAGCTTGTCTTTACAGTATTCTCTATTTTTAGTACAATACCATTGGTTTCACAAGGAGGTCACCATATGGCATTACGTACCATCCGCACGGACGATGAACCGTGCCTATATAAAGTCTGTAAACCGGTCGAAAAGTTCGACAAGCGTCTCGCGCAGCTCATAGACGACCTGTATGATACTATGGATTCTGCGGACGGAGCAGGTCTTGCCGCGCCTCAGGTAGGCGTATTGCGCCGCGTCGTCGTCGTAGACGTCGGCGAGGGCAGAATAGAACTCGTTAACCCCGTTATCGAGATCGCGGAAGGATCTCAGGGCGGATATGAAGGCTGCCTGTCATTCCCCGGCAAGAGCGGGTATGTAGAGCGCGCCGATCACGTGATCGTGAAAGGCTTCGACAGAAAAGGCGAGTTGCATACCTACGACACAAACGATTTTTATGCGCGCGCCGTTCAGCACGAACTGGATCATCTCGACGGCGTTGTCTATCTGACAAAAGTGACGCAGCCGCCGGAAGGCTTCGACGAAACCGAGCACGAGCAGGAGAACATGGGATGAAAATCGCCTTTCTTGGCACGCCCGCGTTCGCGATACCTTCGCTTGATATGCTGTATCAAAGCGGACACGAACTCGCCGTTTTTACGCAGCCAGACCGCCCGGTCGGGCGTCACGCGAAGCAAACGCCGCCGGCGACAAAGCAATATACGCTCGAACACGGCATTCCTGTCTTTCAATTTGAAAAGATCAGTTTGCCGGAGGGTGTTTCTGCTTTAAAAGAATTCGCACCCGAACTGATGGTAACCGCCGCGTTCGGTCAGATTCTCTCCGCAGAAAATCTTGCCGTTCCGAAGCACGGTTGCATCAACGTACACGGTTCGCTTCTTCCCAAATACCGGGGCGCGGCGCCGATACAATGGGCGATCATCGACGGAGAAACGCAGACGGGCGTCACCACCATGATGACCGATATCGGTATGGATACGGGCGATATCCTGTTGTTTGATCGCACGGATATCGATGAAAACGAAACGGCGGGCGAGTTGTTCGACAGGCTTTCCCATCTCGGCGCCGGAACGCTGCGCCGAACCATCGACGCGCTTGCGGCGGGCACGCTCGTACGCACCCCGCAGGACGAATCCCGGGCGACAAGGTGTCCCATGCTGAAAAAGGAGCACGGTAAGCTCGATTTTACGCAGCCTGCGAGAGCCGTACATAACCGCGTCCGCGGTACGAATCCCTGGCCGGTCGCTTACGCTATGCTGGACTGCGACTGCGACATGCTTAAAATCTATAGAACCCGTCTGTCCGATCTGCCGGTTGGAGGCGAACCGCCCGGACTGCTCAAAGGCGACGTGAAAGCCGGACTTTTCGTGCGCTGCGCGGACGCTTGGCTCGAAATTCTGGAGCTGCAGGCGTCCTGCTGCAGGCGCCTCTGCGCATCGGACTATTTAAAAGGAAAATTCCTTGAAGGCAAGGTGCTCGTTTGAACGCTCGGAAACAGGCCCTCGAGGCGCTGACGGATATCACCGACCGGGGCGCTTACGCAAACCTTAGAATCAAACAACTGACGTCGTCCCTGCCGGAGCGCGAGGCCAAACAGGCCGCCGCGCTCGTTTATCATACGCTCGATCACCTGCTTACGATCGATTTTTATCTTTCGCACTTTGTAAAAGGCAGGCAAAAGCCCGTTGTACGCGGTGTTCTGCGCCTCGGGGTATGCCAGCTGCTGTTCCTTTCAACCCCCGCGCACGCGGCGGTGTCCGAAAGCGTCGCGCTTGTGCGCGAAGCCGGCAAGCCTGCGCTGACCGGATTTATGAACGCCGTTCTTCGCAATATCGACCGCAGCAGAAACAACCTTCCGCCTTTTCCGTCCGGCCCGGTGAAGCGCCTCTCGGTTCAATACAGCTATCCGGAATGGATCGTAAGCGAGTGGGTTTTACGCTTCGGAGAAACTGAGACGGAGACCCTGCTGTCACTGCCACCGTCGCCAACAGAAGTGCGCGCGCAGTATCCGTTCACCGCAGCTGAACTTCAGAACGCGCTTCCGGTCGAGAGCGCCGTCAACCGCTGGGATCATAACTCACTCTCCTTATCGGGCGGTTTCGACGTCGCTTCCTCCCCTCTCTTTCTGGACGGGAAATTCACCGTCATGGGTGAGAGCGCCATGCTCGCCTGCCGTGCGCTCGGCGATATGACCGGCAAGCGCGTGCTCGACGCCTGCGCCGCTCCCGGCGGCAAGAGCGCGTATCTAGCCAGTCTGACGAAAAATGAAATCGAGCTGACCTGCTTCGAACTGCACCCGCACCGAAAGGAATTGCTTGACAAGACGCTTGCGCGGCTTCATGCGGCGGCTGACACGCGCGTTAAGGACGCGGCTGAATTCGATCCCGCATTGGAAGCGTCGTTCGACGGCGTGCTCATCGACGCGCCCTGCAGCGGGTTGGGCCTTCTTGCCGACAAACCCGATATTCGCTACAGCAAGTCGGATGCGGATATAACAGCGCTCGTTGAAATTCAGTCGCGCATTCTCGAAACCTGCTCTGGTTATGTTAAGCCCGGAGGCGTGCTCGTCTATGCGACCTGCACGATCTCCCGTCGCGAAAACGAGGATCAGATCGACGCCTTTTTGCGCACGCATAATGAATTTATATTGGAACAAATCCCAATCCCGATCGACAACGGCGGGCAGATACAGCTTCTTCCGCACATACACGGAACGGACGGGTTTTTTATTGCGAGGATGAAAAAATGCCGCTAGCCGATATGACGAAACAAGAGATTGACACCCTCCTACGCGAACTCGGCGAGCCGAAATACAGGTCCGCGCAGGTCTGGGCATGGCTCAACAAAGGCGCGCGCCCGCAGGAGATGACAAACCTCCCCGTCACTTTGCGCGAAAAACTCTCTTCAATTCCATACGGCGGAGTCGTAATTGAGCAGAAATTTGTCTCCGAAAAGGACGGCACCGTTAAATACCTCTTCCGCCTGGAGGACGAAAACCTTGTAGAAGGCGTGTTGATGCGCTATCATTATGGTAATACCCTGTGCGTGTCCACACAGGTGGGGTGCAATATGGGCTGCCGGTTCTGTGCGTCCACGCTCGAAGGATGCGTGCGCAATCTCACGGCAGGTGAAATGCTGGGACAGATCTTCGCCGTAGAGAAGGACGAGCCGCCGGAAGCGGCGGGCCACCGCACGGTGACCAACATCGTGCTCATGGGCAGCGGAGAACCGCTCGACAACTACGGCAACGTCGTGGCTTTTCTCAACCGCGTCACAGCGCAGGACGGGCTCCGGATCAGTCCGCGCAATATCTCCGTATCCACCTGCGGCATCGTGCCGAAGATCGACTCTTTTATACAAGACGCGCCGCACGTGACGCTCTCGATCTCGCTGCACGCGCACGACGATGAAACGCGTACCTCGCTCATGCCGGTCAACCGGGTTTATCCGATCGACAGCGTCATCGCCGCCGCCAGGCGGTACGCCGAAAAGACAGGCCGCCGCGTCGTATTTGAATACGCGTTGATCGGCGGCGTAAACGCCGCGATTGCCGATGCGGACTCGCTTGCCAAGAAACTGCGCGGCATCCTGTGCCACGTCAACCTGATACCCCTCAACCCCGTCCCCGAACGCGGGCTAAAAGGCGTACCCCGCGCGGAAGCGGAACGCTTCGCAGCGCGACTGAACGAAAAAAACATCTCCGCAACCGTCCGCCGTGAAATGGGTACGGACATCGAAGGCGCTTGCGGACAGCTTCGCAGGAGGATACTGCATGAAATTCGCAGTGAAAACTGACACCGGGCAACGCGTCCATAACGAGGACAACTTCCTTTTATCTGAAAATTCCGGCTTTCCGATGCTCTTCGCCGTTGCCGACGGCATGGGCGGTCATGCCGCGGGCGCGGTCGCAAGCCGTCTTGCCGTAGAAAAACTGAAGGGTTTCGACCGCGAAATAGAAGCCGGACGCGAACTCGAGCAGCTTCGTCTTAAGATAGAAAAAACAAATCTTTCCATATATAAAGCGTCGGAAAAGAACAGAACGCAGCACGGCATGGGTACGACGATCGTCGCCGCTCTCATACTCGGTTCGAAGTACATTGCGCTCAACATCGGCGACAGCCGCATGTACAGCTTTGACGGCGTTTCCCTTCAGACCGTCACCACCGATCACTCCCTAGTCGAGCAGCTCGTACACGCGGGCGCCATATCCCGTCAGGAGGCGCGTGTCCACCCGCAGCGCAACATCATCACGCGCGCGGTCGGCGTTTCGCCGCTCGTGGATGCGGATCTCTTCGAACGCGACTGGAACCCGGGCGACATACTCGTGCTCTGTTCCGACGGCCTGCACGGCTCGATCGAAGAAAAAAGCCTGATCGACATCCTCTCTTCCGACCTTCCGCTCGAAGACATGTGCGATTCACTCGTCCGCCTCGCGCTGTACAACGGGAGCACGGACAACATCACCGTCATCCTGATTCGTCTCGAGGAGGGCGATGTAGTATGATCATGCCTGGAACCATCGTAGGGCACCGCTACCGCATCATAGAGCTGATCGGCACGGGCGGCATGGCGCACGTATACCGCGCGGTCAACCTGAGTTCTAGAAAGGCTGTAGCCGTCAAGGTGCTCAAAGACGAATTCCGAAACGACGCGGAGTTTTTGAGGCGCTTTGAACGCGAAGCGCGCGCGGTTTTACACCTGTCGCATGAAAATATCGTCCGCGCCTTCGATGTCGGCGAAACGGACGGCCTTCCATACATCGTTCTGGAGTTTGTCGACGGTCGCACGCTGAAAGATATCCTCGACGAAAACGGTCCGATGCCATCCCGCATCGCCGTCGCGCTTGTCGTACAGGTGCTCGACGCGCTCGGCGCGGCGCACGCAGCGGGTATCATTCACCGCGACGTCAAGCCGCAGAACGTCATCGTCATGCAGAGCGGCAAAGTCAAACTCATGGACTTCGGCATTGCGCGCGAGGTGGACGCCAACACCGTCACCTTTACGGGTTCTACTGTACTGGGTTCCGTGCATTACTTATCACCCGAACAGGCGAAGGGTAAACCCGTCACTGAAGGGAGCGACCTGTATTCCACAGGCATCATGCTCTATGAAATGCTGACCGGCAACGTTCCGTTCGACGGGGATACCTCCGTTTCGATCGCGCTCAAGCACATCAGCGACATCCCCGTTCCGCCGATCGATCTTTCAAAAAAAGTGTCGCCCGCGCTGAACGACATCATCCTGCGTGCGCTGAACAAGGACATCAACCGCCGTTATTCGAACGCAAAGGAGATGAGCGCGCATCTGCGCCGCGCGCTGAAGGACCCTGCGGGCGATTTTGCACGATTCCAGCCGTCTGGTAAAACACAGCAACCCAAAAAACCCGTTCCGAAGAAAAGCGCGCGAGGCGCGCTGAAAATCGGTATATCCGTCGCGGCGCTGATCGCCGTGCTGATCGGCGTATTCTTCGTGCTGCGCGATGTCTATCAGACGGATTCCGACGCGTTTGAGGTCGTGCCGACCATTATCGACCGTTCTGTCGAGGAAGCGACGCAAAAAGCAGAGAATTTCGGATTTTCCTTCGAGATACAGGATTATGAAAACAGCGACACGGTCGCCAGCGGCAACGTCATCTCCCAGACACCGGAAAGCGGTATAAAAGCCAAACGCGGCGCGACCATCTACGGCGTCGTCAGCCTTGGTCCCGCCGCACCGTTGATGCCCGACCTCATCGGGCTATCGCCGGACGAAGCCCGTCATGAACTGGAAGAACGCGGCCTCGTTTTGGGAGACATAACCTACCGCGTTTCCGAAATCGCCATAGGCTACGTCTGCGAACAGTCGATCCCGCCGGATGTGGAGACTACGAGCGGACAGCGGATCGATATCGTCATCAGCGCTTCCTCCGCCTCAACATTCGATATGCCGCACGCCATGGATCTGCCGCTTAATCTGACGCTGGACCAGCTTCGCCTTGCTTCGTTCAACAATATCTTCGTGCGCTATGCCGAGTCCGATATTGTGGAAGACGGCGTCGTCTATCTGCAGGACCCGCTTCCCGGCACGCAAGTACTCTCGGAAACAGCCGTCACGCTCACCGTCTGCGGATTGCCGGCGTACGAATTCGAAGCCGATATCGCGTTCAATCTGGACATTGAAAACAGCGGCACGCATGTGCTCGTCGTCCTGCAGGAGGCGTACAACGGTCTGGCATATTACCGCATTCTGTTTGAAGACACGCTGGAAAAAGGCGAAAAAGTCCCGGTTTCCTTTACCGCAACATCCGACTTGGAAGGCACGCGCGAAGTCATCCTCTTCCGCGATGGCGAAGAGGTCAAGCGGCAGGATTACACGTTTACTGCGAAAGGTTCCTGAATTATATGCGGGGTAGAATCATCAAGGGTATCGGCGGTTTTTACGACGTGCTTTCCGACTCCGGCGAAATCGTTACGAGCAAGGCGCGCGGCCGTTTTCGCAACGAAGGCGTTACGCCCATGGTGGGCGATATCGTAGAAATATCACGCCCCGAAACGGGATACGCCTCGTTGGATGAGATCCTTCCGAGAAAAAACGCACTGCTGCGCCCGCCGGTATCGAACATCGACCTGCTCATTGTCGTGCTCTCCGCCTGCGTGCCGAAACCCGATTGGCTGCTGGCGGACAAACTGTTGATTCAGGCGCACACGCTCGGCATCGAGCCGCTGATCGTGCTCAATAAAATCGACGCTGCGAAGAAGGAAATCGTCGATCAATTTCTCGCCGATTACGCCGCCTACCGAACGTTGCTCGCGTCCTCGCGCACAAGCGAAGGGCTCGATGCGCTCAAGTCGGCCCTCACCGGCAGGATTTCGTGTTTTGCGGGCCAATCCGCCGTCGGAAAATCCTCGCTGCTCAACGCGCTGTTTCCGCAGCTCTCGCTGGAAACAGGCGAACTTGCCAAAAAGACCGCCCGAGGGCGGCACACCACGCGCCAGGCACAGCTTTGGCCGTTTCTTGGCGGCGCGGTGCTCGACACGCCTGGTTTTTCGCTTTTCGAGCTGAGCGAGCTGACACAGGACGCGCTCAACGGCTGCTGGCCCGAGTTCGGGGACGCGTATGAAAACTGCCGTTTCGCCGGGTGCCGCCATATCTCCGAGCCGGAATGCGCCATAAAAGCATTGCTGAGCGACAGCAAACTCACGCAGACGAGATATGAGCGCTACATCGCGATTCAATCTGAGATCGAGCGGATTAAAAAACACCGTTACAGCTGATTCGATCTTATGAAAGCTATTTTGTAACGATCCAAGGAGGTTATACATATGATCAAAATCGCACCTTCCATCCTGTCAGCGGACTTCAACAATCTCGGCCGCGATATCGACGCGCTTACCGAATGGAACGCCGACTGGATTCACTTCGACGTCATGGACGGGCATTTCGTACCGAACCTGACCTTCGGCCCTCCGGTCTGCGCCGCTGTTCGCCCGCTCACAAAGCTTCCCATTGACGTGCATCTGATGGTGAACGAGCCTTCGCGTTTTATCCCGTGGTTCCAGAAAGCCGGCGCCGATATCATAACGTTCCAGGTGGAAGCGGAAGCGCACCTGCACCGAACGCTGCAGCAGATTCGCGACGGCGGCTGCAAAGCGGGCGTTGTGCTCAACCCCGGCACGCCCGTCGTCGCGGCAAAAGAAGTGCTGCCATACTGCGATCTCGTATTGATCATGTCGGTCAATCCGGGTTTTGGCGGGCAGGCGTTCATCCCCGAATCCATCGGGAAAATCGCCGAACTGAAGCGCATGATCGACGAACGCGGCTTAAAAACGGATATCGAAGTGGACGGCGGCATCAATCCCGAAACGGCAAAGCTCTGTATCGACGCGGGTGCGACGATACTCGTCGCCGGCAGCGCAATCTATCACTCGCCGGATCCGAAACAAATGATTCTCGATCTTCGCGCCGGAAAATAAATTTCGCAATAAAAACGCTCCCGCAATCATGCGAGAGCGTTTTTTTGTTTGAATTTTTTTACAGGTTTTTCAGCAGCCCCGTCGCGTCGTTGAATTCGTCGATGACCGCGTCTATTTCGTCCGCCTGATTGTGCGTATCGGTCCAATAGTGCTCGTCGTACCACTGCTGGTTGATCTCCTCGTATGTCTTGCCCTGCTGCTCGACCCAGGTGTAGTACTTGAGGTTGTGGATGCGCTTGCGCGTTTCGTAGGTTAAGTCCTCCATCGCGTCCGTACGGATACCGTGCAGATGCTCGGCATAATCGGCCGAGGCCATTGCCTTCGTGTAGGGGCCGTCCGCTTCCAGAAGTTCGTGAATGCGGCTGGTGTACATCGCGGAGGAATCCGTCGCGACGGTCGCGACGACGTCGTGTTCGTTCATCTCATAGTATTTCGCCATCTTGATGCAGCAGAGCATGTTCGCAATACTCGAAATGCCGAGCAGCGGAAGTTTTTCAACAAAGTCCGCGGGAACGCCGACTTCCTCGACGAGGAACTTCTGTCCATCCGGCTCGTTGAAGAGGCGAAGCAGCTTCTGGCTGTCCTCGTCGTCGATTGCGATCACCATGTCGGTGTTCTTCACGTTGTGTATCCACGGTACATGCTTATCGCCGATGCCTTCGATGCGGTGGCCGCCAAATCCGTTATTCAGAAGCGTCGGGCACTGCAGCGCTTCGCCGACGGCGAGTTTGCTCTTGGGGTACACTTCCTTGAGGTAATCGCCCGAGCCCATGGTGCCGGCGCTGCCGCTTGTGAAAGCCGAACCCGCAAAATGATCGCCCTCGCGGCGTACCTTTTCGTATACGTCCTGGATGGCCTTGCCTGTCACCTGATAGTGCCAAACGCTGTTGCCCATCTCGTCGAACTGATTGAAGATCACGACGTCCTCGCGCGTCTTGCGCAGTTCCCATGTCTTGTCGAAGATCTCTTTAACGTTGCTCTCGCAGCCGGGGGTCGCGATGATCTCGCCGGCGACGGTTTTGAGCCACTCAAAGCGCTCTTTGCTCATCTCGGCGGGGAGAATCGCGATGGATTCGCAGCCGAGAAGCGAGGCGTTGTATGCGCCGCCGCGGCAGTAATTGCCGGTGCTCGGCCAAACGGCTTTGTTGGAGATCGGGTCAAACTGGCCCGTGACGAGCCGCGGCACAAGGCAGCCGTACGTCGCGCCTACCTTATGGCAGCCGGTCGGAAACCATTTTCCGACGAGCATGATGATGCGCGCCTTTACGCCGGTGAGTTCGGGCGGTATCTCGATGTAGTTCACGTCGCCGTACTTGCCGCCAAACTCCTTCGGCTCGTTTCGCCATGTGATGCGGAAGAGATTCAAAGGATTGATATCCCACAGACCGACGTTCGTCAGCTTGTCCTTGATCTTGTCCGGGATCAGATCCGGATTGCGAAGCTGAGCAATCGTCGGGATGATGATGCCCTTCTCTCTCGCGCGCTCGATGCTGTGTTGAAGGCCCTTCGTATTTTTTGTCAGATCAATCATTTATCTCGCTCCTAAAATATTATAGAAAAAATCGCCTTTTTCCGTTACAGCATACATCATCAACTCATGTTTGTAAACCCAAATTAAATAAAAACATGAAATATATTCATGCTTTCTAATTTTCTGTTAGGATTTGTTCGGGTTTCCAATTCATAGCGTGTTTTTTTAGTGCGTTTTTAGTTTTATATGCCGTATTTCGCGGCAAACGCAAGCAGCAGATCGACCGATTCGCCGTAGCTTTTGATCCCGCTCGGCTGCGAATTGTGTTTGAGGTACGCGTCGTTCCGACGGTCCGCGCTCTGACGAGCTTCGCCGTCAAACGCGTCCCAGTACGCGTTGTAAGCCTGCAGATCGCGCCAGATTGCGTCGCCATACTGCTCGGTCGCCACGAGGTAGCGCTCGCTGTCCGCATCGTACAGCGCGTTGCCGGATACGATCAGCGCGTAGATCAATCCCGAATAACGCACATTCGGATCATCGGAATACCGGCAGGCAAGATACGCAGTAAACTCCGCTTCGTTTTCGCTGGCAATGCCGTTCTGGTGCGCCATTTCGTGCGCAGCGGCCTGATACACCAGCAGCGGCGGCTGGTCGATGTTCACGTTCGGCTCGGCGGTGATTCCGATATAGACGCCTGAGATCCCCTGCCAGGACAATCCGCGCGACCAGAACACCTGTTTGGCGCGCGTAACGTCCGGCTGAAATACCGGGTAATCACGCGAGAGCTCTACATATGCGTCCGGCAGCTGGTCGAACACCTCCGAAACGCTCTTCGCCGGCGAAAATACGCCGGCTTCGTTTTCATCCAACGACGCGCGCAATTCCCGCGTTTCTGCGGCTGTCTTGAGCACAAACGATTCCAGCTCGTCCACCGAACGCTGCTTGACTTCCAGTTCCATGCGTTTATAGAGAGGTTCGCGGAAATAGTTGAATCCCCAGGTGACGTAAAAAAGATTCAATATCACTCCCGCCGCAAGCAGCAAAGATACGGCAAATCCCGCGAACCGCCGAAACGGTATCCGCCGCATACATAATTGAACGATTCGCACGATCAATAATACCGCCGCGCCAAGCGTGAGTCCGTAAAGCAAGAATTCCGCAATCGACCACGGGACAAGACTGTTCGCCGCCGAGATGGCGCGCCGAATCGTTTGATAGATTGTTTCGCTGTAATGCGCTTCGATCCATTCGCCTTTTCCGGACATTATAGCGGGCCAGCTCAATCCGGTCATCACAAGAGCGACCGCAATGGCAAGCCTTACCAGAATGCGTTTCCATCTGCCTCTATCTTTCGTTTTCGCCGATTTTATCGCCATGCGCCGATTATACCACCGTCGCCTTGTGCAATCCATACCCATACTGTGACGTAATGTTGTTTTTCTGGCGCAAACTCCGTTGTCATGGTACAATATCGGTTGAGGTTTTATATGGAAATCGGACTTTCTACGGCGAGTTTTTTCAACAAATTGCAGATCGAGGACGCTGTTCTTGATATCGGCGCGCACGGCGTCGCCTTATGCGAACTGTTTTTAAACACGTTTTCGGAATACGAGCCGTCGTTTATCGACGTGCTGGAGGAGCGTTTCGCCAGAACCGGCGTCCGCGTATTCAGCGTCCATCCGATGAGCATGCAGTATGAACCGCAGCTCTTTTCCATCCATCCGCGGCAGCGTGCGGACGCGCTCCGCCTCTTTAAAAAGGTGCTTGCAGCCGGACAGCGCCTCGGAGCGGGCTGTTACGTCATGCACGGACCCGCGCGTCTCTTCGGCGGCGTAAAAAACATCGAAATTGCACGCGTCGCGCCGATATTGCTCGACCTGACCGCTCTTGCGGCGGAATACGGCATCCTTTTGACGCTTGAAAACGTCAGCTGGTGCATTTTCAACGAACCGGAATTCGGCGTCCGTCTGCAGGACGCCACGAGCGGCGCCATACGGCACACGCTGGACGTCAAGCAGGCCGCGCGAAGCGGATACGACCCAATGGACTTTATCCGCGCAGTCGGCGAGCAGATCGTCAACGTACATCTTTGCGACGCGGTGAAGCCCTCCTCCGGCGGTGTGCGCTACAACATGCCGGGATTTGGCGAATATGACTTTGTCGCGATGTTCAATCTTCTTGCCGAAAAAGGTTATTCCGGCCCCGCGTTTGTGGAGGTTTACGGCGACATGTATACCGACATCCCGGTTCTCTACGAAAGCTGCGAACGCATGCGTCGCGCCGCTGCGCGTTCCGCGCTCGGATCGTAAGCGCGGCGCATTTATTTTTGTATCCGAGATATTAATAAAACGCCCGAACCCGTTTAGCAAACCGGCATCGGGACAGAACATTACCAGCAGGAGGCAATCACCATGATGGAACGGTATCTGGACGAAACCTGGCGTCAGTCCATGCGCATCAAGCTCGACTTCAACAACATGATGTCCGATCAGCTCGGCAACCGAGGAATTTACCGGCGCGAATTGGAACCCATGCAGAGTCAGTTGGACGCGGCCGTGGCCGGTATGCGCGCGAAGCGCCCGATCATGCGCTGGCGCGAGCTGCCATATAATCAAGATGAAATCGTCAAATCCATCCTTGCGCACGCGGCGCAAATCCGCGAGACATTCGACAACTTCGTCGTTCTCGGCATCGGCGGCAGCGCGCTGGGGCCCATCGCCGTGCAGCAGGCGCTCAATCACCTGCGTTATAACGACCTGCCGCGCGAAAAACGCAACGGCCCCCGCCTGTTCGTAGAGGACAACATAGACCCGGAGCGTATGGCCGCGCTTCTGGACGCCGTGGACGTCGAGAAGACGTGTTTCAACGTCATCAGTAAATCCGGCGGCACTTCCGAAACCATGAGCCAGCTGCTCATCGTCGCCTCCCTGTTGCACGAAAAACTCGGCACGGATATCAGCACACACCTCATCGCCACAACCGACGAGACGAAGGGCAATCTGATCAAGATCGCCAAATCGGAAAACCTGAAAACGTACTTTATCCCGGAGGGCGTCGGCGGGCGCTTCTCCGAGCTCTGCCCCGTCGGGCTGCTCGCCGCCGCCGTCTGCGGCATAGACATACGCGAGCTGCTCTCGGGCGCCGCGTTCATGGACGCCGTCTGCGACGGTCAGCGCGACGTATGGAAAAACCCCGCCTACATGCTCGCGACCCTTCAAGTCGCCAGCATGAAACGCGGCTGCAACGTCAGCGTCATGATGCCGTACGCGGACTCGCTGCGCTACATGGCGGACTGGTACGCCCAGCTCTGGGCGGAATCCCTCGGCAAACGGGTCGACTGGGACGGCAACGTGGTCAACGCCGGTCAAACGCCTGTTAAAAGCCTCGGCGTGACCGATCAGCACTCGCAGGTGCAGCTCTATACGGAAGGCCCTTTCGATAAAGTGATCACGTTTCTCGCCGTCGACCGTTACCGCAGCGAAACCATGATCGACGACGGTTATTTCGACGTTCCCGACGTATCGTTCCTCTGCGGTCACACGCAGAACGAACTCATCGCCGCGGAACTGAAAGCGACGGAGTACGCCGTCAGCAAGAGCGGGCATCTGAACCATACGATACTGCTTCCCGAGGTTAACGCTTTTACGATCGGTCAGCTTTTATTCCTCTTCGAGATGGCGACCGCGTTCGCCGGGGAGTTGCTCAATATCAACGCATTCGATCAGCCTGGCGTAGAAGAGGGAAAAAAGGCGACCTACGCTCTGCTCGGCAAACCCGGTTACGACGAAAAACGCGCCGAGCTTGCGGCGATACCGGAAAATAACGACAAGTATATCATTTAACCCATGTTAACAATCCGGTCGCTCACCCAGGCGGACAAACTGCAGGCGATGGACATTTGGAAGTCGCGCTTTCACGACTCCCCTTCCTTCGTCGAGTGGTTTTTTGCCGAACGGTTTGCGCCGGCAACTTCCTTTTGCGCGGAGGAAAGCGGCCGCATTGTCAGCATACTGCACGGCTCGATCATGCAGCTACGCGTGCGCGGCCTGGTGCTGCCCGCCATGATGGTTTCCGGCGTGGCGACGCTGCCGGGCTACGAAGGCCGCGGCATCATGAAGCATGTTTTATCCGAGCTTTTTCTTGCATGCCGCAAACGCCATATCCCGCTCGCGTTTCATAAACCATCCCATTTTTCCATCTATCGTACGGTAGGCGAATTCCCCTGTTACGATGCGCTGTTTCACTCGCGCGACGTCGATCCGGACGCATCCGTCGTCTGGGACGGCCTTCCCGACGCCCGAGAGCTCCTGCGCATATACGAGCAGGCAACGTCTCATTACAGCGGCTGTGTGATCCGTTCGCTTTGCGAAATGGAAAAACGCGTCCGCGACCTTACGTGCGACGGAACGCGGTTTCTCTTGCACCGTACGGGCGGCATACCGGACGGATACCTGTTTGCTTCTTTGGAAGAGGACGGTTCCCTCTACTGCGAAGAAGCGCTCGCCTCGTCGCGCTCCGCGTACGAAGCGCTCGTTTCCCGTCTTCCGAAAGGATCGATCGTGAAGCTTCCGCCTGACGCGGGGCTTGGCGGAAAACTGCTGCCCTGGGGCGTGATGATCCCCGTGGACGTACCCGGTCTGCTCCGCGCGCTTTGCGGCAGCGCAGACGCTTTTCGTATGAGAGTGCTGGACTTCATAATGCCCTGGAACGACGGCGTGTTCGACGGCGCGGGAAACCGCGTTAACGATCCGCCGACGGATACGCTTTCCGCCGGACGGCTCATGCAGTTTCTCTGCGGATACCTGCCGTTTCAGGATTCGTTTTCTCAAGAGGTTTGTTACTGCGCGGACGAATATTGATTCTGTACTTCGATTTTGCATATAAAATAAGGAGCATGTTATGTACGATATCGTATCCCTCGGCGAACTGCTCATCGACTTTACGGAGAGCGGCATCTCTCCCGCCGGTATGCGGCTGTTCGAGCAAAACCCCGGCGGCGCGGTGACCAATCTGCTTTGCGCCGCGTCCATGTGCGGCGCAAAGACCGGTTTTATCGGCAAAGTCGGGCGCGATATGCACGGCGCGTTTTTAAAGCGGGCGATGCTCGGCGCGGGCGTCGATATGCACGCGCTCATCGAGGCGGACGACGTATTCACGACGCTTGCGTTCGTCGCGCTCAAGCCAAACGGGGAGCGCGAATTCTCCTTTGCCCGTAAGCCCGGCGCGGATACGCAGCTGCGCCCCGACGAGCTCGATCGCGGCATGCTCGAAAAAACGCGTGTGCTTCACGTCGGCTCGCTTTCGCTTACGCAGGAACCTGCCCGTTCGGCAACCTACGAGGCGGTCGATATCGCCAAAGCTGCGGGTGCTGTGATCTCCTACGATCCGAATTACCGCGCGTCTCTTTGGGCCTCCAAAGACGATGCGATCCGCTTCATGCGCTCGCTCATCGCCACGGCGGATATCGTCAAGGTGTCCGACGAGGAGCTGCCGCTGATCACGGGTGAAACCGATCCGGAAAAAGCCGCGGACGTGCTGCTCGATCAGGGCGTGAAGATCGCCGCCGTGACGCTCGGACCCGGCGGAACCTATGTCCGCGCCGGCGGCGAAGGCGAATACGTACCCGGTTTCCGCGTAAAAGCAATAGATACCACCGGCGCGGGCGACGCTTTTTTCGGCGGGTTTTTGTCCCGGTTCCTCTCGTCCGGCAAAGCGCTCAAGGCCGTAACGCTTTCCGACGCGGCCGACTGCGCGCGCTTCGGCAACGCGGCCGCTTCGCTCTGCGTCGAACGCCGCGGCGGCATTCCCGCAATGCCGAAGCTCGAGGAAGTACTCAAGCGCCTTGAACAATAAAGCCTGCCCAAAATAGAATCCGCGTCATGCGGATTTTTGCTATGTTAGATTTGTTAAAAATATTAAGCAATCCTTGTTCATTCATAACATTTGTGTTATTATCCTGTTATATGGAGGATGAATTCATATGATGAATGAACGGATTACCAAAGTGCGAGATTTTATCCAGTCCCGCGGAGAAGTCAGCGTTTCGGAACTGCAATCTCTTTACGAGGGCTTTTCGTCCATGACTGTCTGGCGCGACCTTAAACAACTCGAAGAACAGGGCTATATCCGCCGCGTTCACGGCGGCGTAATCTCCATGCAAACGGCTGCTCTGCAGATCGAAGGCATATACAGCAAACGCGCGCGTGAAAATACGCGCCAGAAAAACGCGATCGCAAAAACTGCGCTTGAGCTGATCCAGCCGGGCCATGCGGTTTATCTCGACGCCGGCAGCACGCTCATGTCCGTCGCCAACCACATGGGAAACGACCGCTATACGATCGTCACCAGCGGCGCGAATATCGCAATCGAGCTTTCGCAGCGGCATACGTGCGATGTGTTTCTCACCGGCG
This sequence comes from Christensenellaceae bacterium, assembly GCA_963675855.1. Taxonomy (GTDB): domain Bacteria; phylum Bacillota; class Clostridia; order Christensenellales; family CAG-138; genus UBA7703. The sequence goes on along the minus strand of OY776633.1, from coordinate 1,438,359 downwards.
GACAGATCAGCGAAAACACGCTCTCCTGCTCCGGCGCGCAGGCGGAAGGGTTTATTTCGAGCATCAATATCGATCTTGCCCTCATGTCCCCTTCCGGTTTCTCGCTGCGCAACGGGTTTACGAGCGGTTCCCAGAGCGAGAGTATGCTGAAACAGGCGGTCATCGCAAAAGCCGCGAAAGTCGTCATGCTGATGGACGTCTCCAAGATCGGCCGTTCGCTGCCGTTTACGTTTGCGACGCTGTCGGATATCGACATGCTTATCAGCGACGCGCCGCTGCCCGCGGACGTCGCCTCCGAAATGAACGCGCATGGCATCGAGCATATCGTTGCCGAAGGATAATTTAATAAAGCTCCCTTATTCGGGAGCTTTTGTTATATTTCAGACGGCTTGTTTTCTGTCGGCTATCACCAGCTGCGCTATCTCTTCTCCGACAAAAAGCTGCCCCGCTTCCGTCAGATGCAATCCATCCTGGCAGATCATTTCATTTGAAAAGCCTCTCTTGCCAAGGCACCGGGAGCGCAGATCGATCAGACGGATCGACAATTCCCGCGCTACTTTCTCCAGCATCAATGAATACATCTCCTGATATCGGTATATCTGCTGAACGTCTCCCAGCCAGAAGAGTATGTTTTTTGCATTCAGTCTGTTCCCGACAAGAAAGCGAAAATAACGCTCCGCGTTGATCGGCGGCAGAGTCAAAAGCACGGGCCGGATCCCGCGTTGAATCAGCCAGCGCGCCATGTTTCGCATGGAGGAAAGGTACTGCTCCGGCGGTGTGGCAGGCGCATGCTGTTTATCAGGATGTTCCGAAATCTCCGCCCAGTTGAAATTGCAGTCGTTCCCGCCGAATTCGAGTACCGCGGTGTCGCAAGCGATACCGCCATCCACATCGTGCTCGAGTAGTTCCAGCCCCTGCAGGGCGGTTACGCCGAATTTTGAACGGTTGACAACCTCAATGCCGAGTCGTTCTGCGGCGATATCCACCGCCGTGGTCTTGGAGTACGCATGCCGTTTTCTCGCTTCGTTCCAGATGACGCCCTTTGCCAGCGAGTCCCCCCAGACGACTACGTTGCCTGATACAAGTTGTTCCATGTGAGAAATTCCTTTTTCTTTTATAGAAAAATCGTATCATTTATGTGTCAAGTCTCCGTCAAATTTATATGACGAAATTATGTGTTTTTCGTCAAGTAATTCTCACCTTTTCTGTTTTCTTCCAACTTAAAAAGAACCGCGGTTTTGAACTGAACCCCGTTGATAAGACACAAATAAAAGCCCCTATCGCAGGAATACTCAAGATTGCACGAACTGGCGTCGTTTTTCAAGCGGCGTCAGTTTTGTTTTGAGTTGAATCCGCTCGTTATTGTAGAAGTATATGTAATTATCAATGAGCTGTCTTGCGTGGGCAATGGATTGCGGCTTATGCCTTCTTAAGCATTCTGCCTTCAGTATACCGAAGAAATTTTCAGCCATAGCGTTATCATAACAATTCCCCCTTCTTGACATGGAAGGCGTAATGCCATAATCTCGTGTCAGGGTGAAGTATGCCTGAGACGTGTATTGAAACCCTTGGTCGCTGTGGAGCTGTAACTCTGCGGCGACCGCTTCTTTTTCTCGTGCCATGTGAACTGTTTGAAGAACTAGATTGATCGTTTGTTCCGTTCCAGTCTTATAGGCGACGATGCTGTTGTCAAACAGGTCACGAATGACCGAGAGATATAAGGTCCCCTGCTTTGTACCGATGTACGAAATATCCGTTACCCATTTCTCGTTTGGACGATTCGCTGTGAATTCACGGTTGAGCAGATTCGGGTATCGGTGCAGTTGCTCCGACATTTGTTGGTACTTTCGTTTCCGTCGCACCTCGGAAAACAACCCGTATTTCCGCATGATACGATAGATTTTCTTGTGGTTTGCATGGGCTCCTCGTCGATCAAGCCATAGCCCGATTCGTCGATAGCCATAGGTGCGATCTGTTTCATCTCGGCACTGGTAAATGAGTTGCAAAAGGCTGGCATCCGTCGTGCTCTCTGTTCTTCCAAGATACGAATAGTACCCGCTTCGCGAAACCTGGAAGAACGAACACATTGTTGTTACGGGATACTTATCTTGATATCTTTCAATCGCTGCAAACTTGATCTCTGGTCTCACATCCTTCCAGCAGCTTGAAGAAAAGCCCGCAACAAGTCATTTTCCATCTCAAGTTGCTTGATTCGTTGCTGATACTCCTCTTCCGTTGAGATCGAACGTTTTCGTGGTCTGCCTTGCTTTGCTGGTATAGTCGTATTTCTTGTTTTGTTCATTCTATGGCGTGAGAGTAAGTTCTTTATCTGTATCTTTGTGTAACCAAGCTCATCTCCTATCATTTGGCGCGTATAGCCCTGTCTTCTTAGCTCCATTACCTGCGACATGATCTCTTTTCCGAATTGTTTTCCCATACAAAAGCCTCCTATCGCTTTATCCTACGATAGGAGGCTCTTTTCTTTCAATGTCCGTTTCTCGGGGTTCAGTTCATTTTCCGCGGTTCTTTTTCAGCTTTTTTTCGATTTACTCCATGGCGCTTAGCTTCTTGTAGTACTCGATCTTTTCGATGGCTTCCTTCTCCGAGCGTTCAAACAATTCGTCCGCAACCGCCGGGAACGTCGTCTTCAGCGCGGCGTAACGCACTTCGCCGGTGATGAAGTCTCTGTAAGAACCGGTCGGATCCTTGCTGTCCAGCGTGAAGGGGTTTTTGCCTTCCGCCGCGAGATCGGGATTGTAGCGGTACAGCGGCCAGTAGCCGGACTCGACGGCTTTCTTTTCCTCGATCTGAGAGTGGCCCATGTTGATGCCGTGATTGATGCACGGGGCATACGCAATGATGAGGCTCGGGCCTTTGTACGCTTCCGCTTCGTTGACGGCTTTGATGAGCTGATTCGGATTCGCCCCCATGGCGACCTTCGCCACGTAAACATAGCCGTAGCTCATCGCCATCAGGCCGAGATCCTTCTTCTTGGTGCGCTTGCCGGCGGCCGCGAATTTCGCGATGGACGCCGTCGGCGTCGCCTTGCTGGCCTGGCCGCCCGTATTGGAGTAAAGCTCGGTGTCGAGCACGAGCACATTGATATCCTCGTCCATGGCGAGCACGTGATCCAACCCGCCGTATCCGATGTCGTATGCCCAGCCGTCGCCGCCGATGACCCAAACGGACTGCTTGACGAGCAGGTCGGCGCTTTCGAGCAGTTCGGTCGCGAGCTGGCACGCTTCGCAGTCGCAGACCTTGCCTTTCTTCACCCATTCGGCTTCCCACTCCGTGCCGGAGAGGTCGACGCCATCCTTGGCGGCGGCGACAAGCTTGTCGGCAGCCACGCGCGAGGCTTTTGCGTCGTCTTTGTTGTCGAGCCACTCCTGCGCCGCCGCGCGGAGTTCTTCGGTGGTGTATTCCACCGTTGTCAGTTTCGTCACGATGTCCGCAACGCGGTTGCGGCGCTGAATGTTGGCAAGCACCATGCCGAATCCGAACTCGGCGTTGTCTTCGAACAGAGAATTCGACCATGCGGGGCCGTGCCCCCTGTCGTTGACCGTATAGGGACATGTCGGAGCGCTGCCGCCGTAGATGGACGAGCAGCCCGTCGCGTTGGCAACGACCATGCGATCGCCGAAGAGCTGCGTAACGAGCTTGACATACGGCGTCTCGCCGCAGCCCGCGCACGCGCCGCTGAACTCAAAGAGCGGCTTTTTGAACTGGCTGCCTTTGATCGTTTTGGTGTTGAGCTCAATATCCTTGTCGGGAAGAGACGCAAAGTAATTCCAGTTCTCTTCTTCCTTTTCGATGGCGTCGGCCAGCGGGCGGAATTCGAGCGCTTTGACTTTCGCGGGACATACGTCGATGCAGTTGCCGCATCCCGTGCAGTCCCAGGGGCTGATCTGAATGCGGAACTCGTACTCTTCAAAGCCCTTCCCCTGCGCCTTCCTGGTCTCGAAACCGGCCGGTGCAAGAGCTTTTTCGCCGGCAGTGACAAGCGCGGGGCGAATGACCGCGTGCGGGCATGCGAGCGCGCACTGGTTGCACTGGATGCAGTTTTCCATTATCCAGCGGGGCACGTCTACCGCGATGCCGCGCTTTTCATATTTTGTCGTACCGGTCGGAACCGTGCCGTCCGGGCTGAACTTTGAAACGGGCAGCTTGTCGCCTTCCTGCGCAAGCGCCGGCCCGATGAAATCGACAAAGTACGGATCGTCCGTCGTCTTCATCGCCACGGCGCCTTCGGTCGCGGTCGCCCAGGATTCGGGATACTTGATTTCTTCGATCGCGTTGGCGCCGATGTCGATCGCTTCATAGTTCATCTTAACGACTTTTTCGCCCTTTTTGCCGTAAGATTTCTTTGCCGCGGCTTTCATATACTTTATGGCTTCGTCTACGGGGATCACGTTGGCGAGCTTGAAGAACGCGCTTTGCATGATCGTGTTGATGCGACCGCCCATGCCGACCTCGCGAGCGAGCTTGATGGCGTCGATGTTGTAGAACTTCAGCTTCTTCTTCGCAATCGCCTGCTTTAAGGATGCGGGTAGTTCCGTTTCCATCTGTTCCAGCGTCCACGGGCTGTTGAGCAGGAAGACGCCGCCTTCGCGCATACCGTCGGCGACGGCATAACGCGTCACGTAGGACGGATTATGGCAGGCGACGAAGTCCGCGTGGTCGATCAGATACGGGCTCTGTATCGGCTTTTTGCCAAAGCGAAGATGCGAAACGGTCAGCCCGCCGGACTTCTTCGAGTCGTAAGCAAAATAGCCCTGTGCATATAGCGGCGTATGGTCGCCGATGATCTTGATGGAGTTCTTGTTCGCGCCGACCGTGCCGTCCGAACCAAGGCCGAAGAATTTACACGCGATGGTTCCTTCCGGCGCGGCGTTGACCTGACGGCGGATCGGAAGGGACGTGTTGGTCACGTCGTCGATGATGCCGACGGTGAAGTGGTTCTTCGGCTTCTTCTCTTCGAGGTTGGCGAACACAGCGTCCACCATGGACGGCGTGAATTCCTTGCTGCCGAGGCCGTAGCGGCCGCCGACGACTTCGATATCCTTGTTGCCGGTTTCAACCAGCGCGTTGAGCACGTCCTGATACAGCGGTTCGCCGATGGAGCCGGGCTCCTTCGTGCGGTCGAGCACCGCGAGGCGCTTGACGCTCTTCGGCAGCGCGTCGACAAACTTCTGCACAACGAACGGACGATAGAGGCGAACCTTGAGGACGCCGATCTTCGCGCCCTGTTTGTTGAGGTATTCAACGGCTTCCTGCGCGGCGTCCGCGCCGCTGCCCATGATGACGACGACGTTCTCCGCATCCGGCGCGCCGACGTAATCAAACGGGTGATACGAGCGGCCCGTGAGTTTGGAGACCTCTTCCATATAATGTTCGACGATTTCGGGTACCGCGTCGAAATACTTGTTGGCGGCTTCACGGCCCTGGAAGTAAATATCCGGGTTCTGCGCCGTGCCGCCCTGGTGCGGATGCTCGGGGTTCATCGCGCGGGCGCGGAATTTTTTGACCGCTTCGTAATCGAGCAGCTTGCCCATGTCGTCATAATCGATGACGTCGATCTTCTGTACCTCGTGGGATGTGCGGAAGCCGTCAAAGAAATGTACGAACGGCACGCTGCTCTTGATGGCGGAAAGATGCGTCACGAGCGCGAGATCCATCACTTCCTGTACGGAGGCGGAAGCGATCATGGCAAATCCGGTCTGGCGGCAGCTCATCACATCCGAATGGTCGCCGAAGATCGAGAGCGAATGCGCGGCCAACGCACGCGCGCTGACTTGGAATACGCCGGGCAGCAGTTCGCCGGAGATCTTGTACATGTTCGGAATCATGAGCAGCAGGCCCTGGGACGCCGTAAACGTCGTGGTAAGCGCGCCGCCTTTGAGCGAGCCGTGCACGGCTCCCGCGGCGCCGCCTTCGCTCTGCATTTCCGCAACGCGAACCTGCTGGCCGAACAGGTTATTCCTGCCGTTTGCGGCCCATTCATCCGCCACTTCAGCCATGGGAGATGACGGCGTAATCGGGTAAATCGCAGCTACGTCCGAAAACGCATACGCAACGTGCGACGCGGCTGTGTTGCCGTCGATGGTCATAGATTTTGCCATTTTGATGGATGCCTCCTAAGTGATGTGTATAGAATTGGATGTACCAATGTTTACCAACCCATATTATACATTTCACGCGATACCCTGTCAATGAAACCGCTATGTGCAAATTGAATAAAATGCAGGAATTCAATCATTTCTTGACTTTGCTCCTAATAAAATGAAAATAATTGCAGGATTTCTTGCGCAGCTCATATATGATATATTTCTTTTCCCATGTGAAAAAATGCGGAAATTGAATTCCCGCATCTGAGGCACCCTCATGCCGGTCAGCGGCCAGAGCCGAAGAGTTTACTTTAAAATTTTGCCAAAACCGCCATCAGCGGAAGCCCCAGTGCGAAGCACGCGACCGCCTGTCCGGCCGCGACGTAACCCGCCGCGATCCAATAGCTTACGCCGACGTCGTACACGTAAACGAGAAGCGCGCCGATTACGAGCGCGTTGACGACAACGGACGGCAGCGGCGCGAGATATTTTGTAACGCGCTTTCTCATCCAATAGGTAATATACGCCGCCAGCAGCGTCGCAAGGCTTCCGAACACGACGTCGTATGCGGGCGCGCCGGTTAAGAGGTTTGCCAGCGCGCAGCCAACGAACAGCCCCGGTACGGCGGAAAACGTGAAATACGGCAGTACGCACATCGCCTCCGCCACGCGGCACTGAATCAGCCCCGATGAAATTGGAGCGAGGAATATGGTCAGCAACGCGTAGACCGCGGCGATAATCGCGCCGCGCGCGATGTCCTGCACCGTTAATTTGCTCTTGCCTTTCAGTTGCTCCATTCTTTTATATCCTTTCGTCAGCAGCCGCCGGCTGATAACATCCTCGCGACTTCGGACCTGCTCTCGGCGGCGGTCTTTTCTTCGTCGATCGTAGTAAGGGCACCGTCCTTTACCGTTTGCCTGCCGCCGACCCAGACCGCATCCGCTGGCAGGTGATAGCCCACCGTGCCGAACAGGTTCATTTCGTCGCGTTCGGCGCAGGTCATCTCCAGCCGGTCGTAGCGGATGGCGAAAAGATCCGCGGCAAATCCTTCGGATATCTGCCCAAGCTTGCCGCGGCCGAGCAGCCGCGCGCCGCCGCGCGTCGCCATTTTGAGCAGCTCGTATCCGCTCGGCGCATCCGCGCCGTAGCGCAGGCGGTGCATCAAATACGCCGCGCGCATTTCCTCCATAAGGTTGGATGCGTCGTTGCTCGCGCTGCCGTCCACCGCTAACCCGACCGGCACGCCAAGTTTTAGCATGTCCGGTATGCGCGCAACGCCAGAGCTGAGTTTCATATTGGAGCAGGGGCAGTGCGCCACGCCCGTTCCCGTTTGCGCAAGAACGCGTAGTTCTTCGTCGTTGAAGTGGATGCCGTGCGCGTAAAACACGTCGCCGCCGACGAAATCCACGCTCTCCATGTATGCAAGCGGCCGCATGCCGCGCGTATCTTCCGTAAAGCGCTGCTCATCTTTCGTCTCGCACAGGTGCGTGTGCAGCTTTACGCCGTAGCTTCTCGCCAGCGCCGCGCTTTCTTTCATCAGGCCGGCTGTAACGGAAAACGGCGAGCAGGGCGCGAGCACCACCTGCCGCATGGAAAAATCGCCTGCGTCGTGATACTTTTCGATGGCGTCCCGGCTGTCGCGCAGGATCTCGCCGGTCGTCTGTACCACCGAATCCGGCGGCAGTCCCCCGTCCTTTTTCGAAAGGCTCATGCTGCCGCGCGAGCTGACCATACGAATACCGAGCGACTGTGCCGCCTCAAACTGCGCGCCGAGCAGATCGCCCGTGCCATGCGGAAAAACGTAGTGGTGGTCGAAGCAGGTCGTGCAGCCGTATTTCATGAGCTCGCCCATGCCGGAAAGCGAGCTGAGGCAAACGGTGTCCTCGTTCAAGTGCGCCCAGATGCCGTACAGCGCCGTCAGCCAGTCGAAGAGTTCGAGATTTTGTACATGCCTGAGGTTTCTCGTAAAATATTGATACAGGTGGTGGTGCGTGTTGATCAGCCCCGGATACAGGATCCAGCGGCCCGCGTCAATCGTCTCGTCGGCCGCGACCGGGCCGAGACTGCCGATGCTTACGATCGTCCCGTCTTCAATGAGAACGTCCGCGCCGCGAAATACATTGTCGTAATCGTCGCAGGTGACGACGCACCTTGCGTTTTTCAATAGTGTTCTCATCTTGTTTACTCCCCGCGGCGCCGTTTTCAGGCGCGGCGTATACCGATTAAACCTTGTAAGACGACCCCGTATTTGCTATACTGAATTGCCTTGAAAGCCGAATTTTACGCGGTTTTTCGCGTGTTCGGCTGTTCATTTTATCACACCGCGCCCGTTTTCCACAAGAACGGGAAAGCCGTCAGGAGAAGAGCCTATGGCCGAAAACGGCATTATCGAACTCGTCAACGCCGCATATCAGTATGCCGGTTCGGAAAAAACCGCGCTGAAAAACATCAGCCTTTCCATTCAAAAAGGAGAGGTTGTCGCCGTCGTCGGCCATAACGGCTCCGGCAAGAGCACCCTCTGCAAGCTCTTCAACGCGCTTTTGCAGCCTTGCGAGGGCAGCGTCACAATCGCCGGTATGGACGCGCGCGACGATAAGAATCTGCTCGAAATCCGCCGCCGCGTCGGCATGGTGTTTCAAAACCCCGACAACCAGCTCGTAACGTCCATTGTCGGCGAAGACGTCGGTTTCGGGCCGGAAAACCTCGGCATTCCGCCCGCGGAAATCCGGAAGCGCGTAGATACGGCGCTCGGCGAGGTGGATATGCGCGAATACGCCGACAAGGCGAGCCACGCGCTCTCCGGCGGCCAGAAACAGCGCGTCGCCATCGCGGGCCTGCTGGCCATGCTGCCGGAAGTTCTCGTGCTCGACGAAGCGACCGCCATGCTCGATCCGCGCGGGCGCGATGAGGTGCTCTCCACGGTGCTGCGGCTCAACCGCGAACGCGGCATGACCGTCGTGATGATCACGCAGTATATGGAGGAAGCGCTCGTTGCGGACCGCGTGTTCGTGCTCGCAAGCGGTCGCCTGGTCATGGAGGGCACGCCGCAGGAGGTGTTCAACGAACGCGAACTGCTCGAAAAAAGCCATCTGGAAGCGCCTTCGTTCGTCAAGCTGCGTGACGACCTGATCGGGGCGGGTATTCCATTGGATCCAAACTCTATGACCTGCGACACGCTTGCGGATGAGATCAGCCGCGTGTTGAAAGCCGGATCCGGCCCGAAGGGGGCGTAGCGCATGCCGATCAATATCGAACAACTCAGCCATACCTATCTGCCCGGCAGCGCGCTGGCCTACCCCGCGCTGAACGGCATTTCGCTTACGATTGCGGACGGGGAGTTCCTCGGCGTAATCGGACATACCGGCTCGGGAAAGAGCACGCTGATACAGCACTTTAACGGATTGCTGCTGCCTACCAGCGGAAGCGTGCATGTCGACGGGCTGGACACGCGCGAAAAAAAGCTCAGAAAACAGATCCGCTCTCTTGTGGGTATGGTGTTTCAATACCCGGAATACCAGCTCTTCGACGAAACCGTCGAACGGGACGTCGCGTTCGGGCCAAAGAACATGGGGCTTGGCGAAGAAGAAACCGCATCGCGCGTAACGGAGGCGCTCCGCCTTGTCGGCCTCGATCCGGACGAATTCTCCGAAAAATCACCCTTCGAGCTCTCCGGCGGCGAAAAGCGGCGCGCCGCGCTGGCGGGCATCCTCGCCATGCGCCCGAAATTCCTCGTGCTCGACGAACCCATGGCCGGGCTCGACCCGCGCGGACGGCACGAAATCCTCGCGCTGATCGAGTCGCTGCGAGGCGCGTACGGCACGGGCATCGTCATGGTGTCGCACTCCATGGACGACGTGGCCATGTACGCCGACCGCATCGCCGTTCTCGACAAAGGCTCCCTTTCCTTTGTCGGATCGCCAGAAGAAGTGTTTTCCCGCGGAACGGAGCTGCTCGATATGGGCCTCAACCTCCCGCAGGCAACGCAGCTCGTGCGCGCGCTGCGTGAACGCGGCGTCGCAATCGGGCGCGACTACTACCGCATGGACGAATTGAAAAATGACCTGATCGGGAGGTGGCGTTCATGACCGCTAACATCTCGCTCGGCCAGTTCCTTCCGGGTAACAGCGTCGTGCACCGCCTCGACCCGCGCACGAAGATTCTTTTGATGGTCGTATACATCGTCATCGTTTTCATCGTGAAATCACTCGCCATTTTCCTCGTTCCGACCGCGCTGCTCGTCGTCATGTTCGCGTTCGCGCGCGTACCGGGTTCTTACTTTTTCTCCTCGCTCCGGCCGATGAAGTGGCTGCTCGTATTCATGTTTGTAATCAACCTCTTCGCTACGTCGGGCGATACCGTGCTGTTTCAGTGGAGGTTCATCCGTTTCACGCGCGAAGCGCTGGAACAGGCGGCATTTATGACGCTGCGGCTTGTCCTTCTCGTCGCCGGCACGTCCATCCTCACGCTGACCACATCCCCCATCGCGCTGACCGACGGACTGGAGAAACTCATGTCGCCGCTCAGGCGGCTCCGTTTCCCCGCCCATGAACTTGCGATGATGATGACCATCGCGCTAAGGTTCATCCCAACGCTTCTGGAGGAAACCGACCGCATCCAAAAAGCGCAGATGGCGCGCGGCGCAGACTTTGAAAGCGGAAATATCTTTCAGCGCGCAAAGAGCATGATCCCTGTGCTCGTGCCGCTGTTCGTCTCCGCGTTTCGCCGCGCGGACGAACTGGCCATGGCGATGGAAAGCCGCTGTTACCACGGCGGCGAGGGGCGCACGCGCATGCGCGAGCTGCATTTTCACTGGCGGGATCTGATCGCATCTTTGTTGCTCGTCTTGATACTCGCCGGTATCGTCGTATTGGAGCGGCTGCCGCTATGAGCCGCCGTATCCGCATCATCGTTCAATACGACGGCACGGAATATGTCGGCTGGCAGCTGCAGGAAAACGGGGTCTCCGTTCAGCAGCGGCTCAACGAAGCGGCCTTCGGCGTCACTGGCGAAACGATCCGGCTACACGGATCCGGACGCACGGACAGCGGCGTGCACGCCTGCGCGCAGGTCGCGCACTTCGACACGGCGGCGCGCATGCCCGCCGACAAGTTCGCCGTCGCCATGAACATGCGCCTGCCGCGCGACATCCGCGTGCTCTACAGCGAAGAAGCGCCCAAAGATTTCCACGCGCGCTTTTCGGTCAAAGAAAAATCCTACCGTTATACGGTGCAGACCGGCCAGCACGCGGACGTGTTCACGCGCGGAACCGCGCTGCACGTCCATACCCCGCTCGACTTCGGGCGGATGGAACGCGCGGCCGCGTATGCGCTCGGTGAACACGACTTTTCCGCGTTCATGAGCGCAGGTACGGCGATAGAGCGCACAATACGCACCGTGATGCGCTCCGAGTGGTCGAAATGCGGTAAATACCTCTATTACGACGTGAGCGCGAACGGCTTTCTGTATAATATGGTGCGCATCCTCGTCGGCACCATGCTCGAGGCCGGTTCGGGCAAACTGCCGGAGAACGCGATCGAACGCGCGTTAAGCAGCAAATTGCGCGCGGACGCGGGCGCGACAGCGCCGCCGCACGGGCTTATGCTCACACGCGTGCGGTATGACGATTTCGATACGGACGAGGTGCTGGGTCGCTTATGACGGAACGCAGCGGATTCGAATCCTATATGCGCCTCGCGCTCGAGGAAGCGCACGCCGCTTTCGCAACGGGCGAAGTACCCGTCGGCGCGGTGCTGGTCAAAGACGGCGAAACGATCGCCCGCGCGCATAACCTCGTTGAGTCGGCGGGCGACGCGACCGCACACGCGGAGATTCTGTGCCTGCGCGAAGCGATGGCAAAGCTCGGCCCGCGCCTGACGGAGTGCACGCTGTTTGTCACGCTCGAACCCTGCGCCATGTGCGCGGGCGCTTGCGTCAACGCCAAGCTTGGTCAACTTGTATTCGGCGCGTTCGACGACGCCGCGGGCTGCTGCGGCTCTAAGATGGATTTGAACGATCGTTGTTTTCTGCACAGCGTAACCGTATGGGGCGGTATTCTGGAACAGGAATGCAAAGCGCCTCTTTCCGAATTCTTTCAGGCGCTTCGTTAGGAGCGCCTGTTTCAACTCTTTTTCATCGCTTAAAAATCATGTATGATAAAGTCAATATGGATCGGGAGGTAGAATCATGGAATTTTTACGGTTGCTGGAAGGTCTGCGTACTCCGTTTTTCGACACGTTGCTCCAGTTTTTTACATTCTTCGGCGAAGAGACGCTGTTTATGATCGTCGCCATGACGTTCTTCTGGTGCATCGACAAAAAAACCGGCTATTTCCTGTTATATGTGAGTTTCTTAGGCAATATCCTCAATCAGTTTCTCAAGCTGATCTTCATCGTTCCGCGCCCGTGGGTTATCGATTCAGATTTCACCATCGTCGAGAGCGCCCGCGCCGGCGCAACGGGGTATTCGTTTCCGAGCGGGCATACGCAGAACGCGGCGGGGCTGTTCCTCGGCGTGGCGCGCGCGCGTCAGGAGCTCTGGATCCGTATCGTATGCGTCGCCGTCACGCTGCTGGTCGCGTTTTCGCGCATGTACCTCGGCGTGCACACACCTGCGGACGTCGTCACCTCGCTGGGGCTGGCGCTGCTTTTAGTCATGGTTGCTTTTCCTCTCTTTCGGCTTTCCTGGAGCCGTCCCGGTTGGTTTGGCCTGCTAATTGGCATTTTGTTCGCCGCCGGCGCTGCGCTGATCTGCTATATCGAACTGGCGCCCGTACCGGAAGGAGCAATACTGCAGTTTTCCACAGAGTGCGCCGAAACCTCCTATAAAATGGTCGGCGCGTCGGCAGGCTTCGCGCTCGTGCTTTGGCTGGAGCAACGGTATATCCGGTTCTCCGAAAAGGCCGTCTGGTGGGTACAGATTCTTAAAGTCGCGCTCGGACTGACCGTCGTCATCGCCGTGCGGCTGCTGCTGAAAGCGCCTTTACACGCGATTTTCGGTGGACATTTTACCGCGGACGCGGTTCGCTATTTCCTTATGGTGGTCGTCGGCGGCCTGCTCTGGCCCATGACGTTCCCTCTGTTTGCCAAATTGAGCAAAAATACAAAACAGGCCGCGTAACGGCCCGTTTCACACCATCCCCGCCGAAAGGCAGGGTTTTTAATGTATCAGTCCTCTTAAGATCAGCGCCAGCACAAGCACCCCTGCGATAATGCCGGCGTAAATGATGCCGACCCTCTTTTTGATGCGCATCTCGTTTAGCGCTTTTCGTTCGTCGACCTGCTTTTCCGCAACCACGGCGCTTTCCATGGCGTCGAGCGCGCGGTCGAGGATCGAGCGCTTGTGCTGCGGCTCTTCCGGCTCTTGAACCGGCGGCGGATTCTGTTGGCGGTTCCGCACGTCCGGCTTCCGGATTTCCGGCAGGTCGCTGTGCGCGTCCTCCTGCGTCACATCCGGACATACCGCGCCGACCTCGACGCACGCCAGCGCGTGCCGGTAGTCGAACACGGATACGCCGCGGTTCCGACTGTCCTCATCCAGCATCTGCCGAAATAAATCGAACATCTGCGGCGGAACGCTCGCATGCGGTTGTATCCGCTCGTCGAATGCGGCCTGTCCGGTCATCGCCTCATAAAGCGTTTTCGCAACCGCGGCGAGGTCGATCCAAGACTCCGCGTCGTCCACCTCGCGCCGCGCGCGCAGCCCCGCCTTTGCCGCGCTGAAGTCGGTGAGTTTCACCGACCCGTCCGTACAGAGGAAGATCGAACGCGCGTTAATGTCGAAGTGGAGCGTATTCAGGCTGTGCAGTACGAGCAGCGCGTCAGCCAGCGACGCCGCGATAAACATCGCTTCGTCGGCAAACAGCCCGCGTCTTTTCAGCTGCAGATAACGCGCGAGCGTAACGCCTTCCAGCCGCTCCATGACGGCGTATGAAGTACCGTTTTCGAAGAACGCCGCATATACCGTAACGAGGTTGTCGCTGCCCCTGGCTTCCGTCAGCGCCTGATGCTGCTTATAAAACATCTCCGACCCGAGGAAAAACAGCGTGCCGCACGCCTTGTTCTTCGGCGAAAGCGCCGTTCCGCCCTCCGCTCGCCCGGCGAGCGCGCAGGGGAAATACTCCTTGAGCGCGATGGGCGTTCCTGTTTTTTCGTCTAACCCGAAATAAGTTACGCCATAGGTCCCGCAGCCCAAAACGCCGTCCACTCTGTAACGCCTGTGCAGCACCGTGCCGGTCGGCAGCAGCTGTACCGGTTCCTGTTCCCCCGATGCGATATGGTTCATACGATCGTGTTTCACCTAACCCTTAATCCCTAATCCCGTTTTAAGATTGATCCGTCAGTATCCGACCGCGTTGGCGAACAACAGCAGCCCGCAGGTCAGCGCGAGCACGGCAAGCTGTATCTTCGCGCTCCACCTAAACCACTTTCCATAACCGATTCCAACGATGCCGAGCGAGATGAGCAGCACCGGATTCGTCGGATAGAACACGTTGGAAAACCCGTCGCCAAAGGCGTATGCCAGCACGGCAATCTGGCGCGAGATGCCGGAAAGATCCGCAACCGGCGCAATCAGCGGCATGAGCAGAAACGCCTTTGCCGATCCACTGGAGATGAACAGCTCCAGCACGAGCGCGAGCGCGTAGATCATCAGCACCACTACGCCGCTGGTCGCGTTCTGTGTCAGCGCAACGGTTTTGTACAATATCGTGTCCAGTATCTTCGATTCCAGCATGGTGTAGCGGATCGAGTTCGCCATCAGTATCAGCAGTACGGCAGGCAGGATGTTGACGATGCCTTTGCCGAACGCCTTTGTATAAGCTGTAAGGTTCATGCCTGATACGAGAGACGATATGGTTCCCGCAAGCAGGAAGATCAGCGCGATGAGCGGCATGATGATGTCCTGCAAAAACGGAACGAAGCTCGATATCAGAATCAGCGCGACGCCTCCTCCGAGGATTGCGGCGAACCAGACCAGCGCGCGGTCCTTGCCGCGGTCCTGCGCATAGTCCATCCGCAGGGACGCCCAGCGTTCGATCATCGCGGGATCGTAAATTTTAGAGCGCTTCGGGTCGCGCTCGATCCGCTTTGCGTAAGGGATCAGAAACGCGAGCAGCAGCGCATAGATAAGCACGAACGTGACCGCGCGCATCCAGATGCCGGAGAACATCGGTAATCCGACGAGCTGCTGTGCAACGCCTACCGTAAAGGGGTTTACCACGCCGGTGCTGAACCCGAACCCCACCGCAAGCAGACTCATGCCGAGGCCGACAAACGCGTCCCATCCGAGCGAGTACGCCAGCGCGACCGCGATCGGCACGAGCGGAACGCACTCTTCAAACGAACCGACAAACGCGCCGAGGCACATGAAAAAGAGCGACACGAGCGGCAGAAGCCTGTATTTTTGCTGCTCGAACATGCGGTAGACGCGGTTGAACATATACGACAGCACACCGCATTCGTCCATCGCGTTGAACGCGCCGCCGATGACGAGCAGAAACGCGATGATGGCGACGACGGTGCCCGAACCGCTTGCGCCGAGCGCCAGAAACGGCGAAAGAAGCCACTTCCACCACGGCAGCCCGCCTTCGACAGTGCGGTAGGTGTCCGCAACGATGGACTCCCTCCCGTCCGCTATCACCCGCTGATATTCGCCCGCAGGAAGCAGAAACGTGAGCAGATAAGTAACCGCCATCAATACGAAGAGAATGATCAGCGCCGCCACAAAGGAACGCGTACCGACATTGAATACCTTTTTCGATCGATCTTCCATATACCCCTCACACCCGGTCGTTTTACCCATCGGGTGATCCGCCGCAAGGACCGGCCCCCGAATCTTAAAACAGTATACCATAGCGCATCCGGCGACGCACCGTTTTCTCATATTTATTCGTCTAATATACTCCGCACCCTTTGCAACGCCGATTCGATTTGATATAATATGAAAAAGCGTGAGGGAGTAGTTGGCGCGGGTAACTACCTGCGTTCCAAGTCAACATGGTAGCACGACGCACGGCGCGTCTGGCTTGGATGAAATAACGAGACTCATGTACGGCAGTTTGTTTTGCCGTACATGGGTTTTTGTTTTACCCCGCTTTTGACGCCGTACTTGTCCGATCATACGAAAGGAACCACTTTTATGCAGCAATACCTGCTCGATCCCGATGCGGCTCTTCGTTCGGTACAGTCGCAATTCGACGGCCTTTCCGCCGCGGAGGCCCAAAATCGCCTCCTTCAAAACGGCCCGAACAAGCTTGCCGAAGCGAAAAAAACACCGATGATCCTACGCTTCTTCCAGCAGATGAAAGATCCTATGATCCTTATCCTGCTCGCCGCCGCGCTCGTCTCCGGCATTACGGCCGTCATCGAAGGCGAGAGCTTCGCGGACGTGATCATCATCCTCTTCGTTGTAATTCTCAACGCCATACTCGGCGTCGTGCAGGAGAGCAAGGCCGAGAAAGCCATCGAAGCGCTCCAGAAGATGTCCGCCGCGACCTGCCGCGTTCTTCGAGACGGGTTGATGCTCCGCATCAAAACGGAGGAACTCGTCGTCGGCGACGTTGTTCTTCTCGAGGCGGGCGACGCGGTGCCAGCGGACGGGCGCATACTCGAAACCGCGAGCCTTCAGATCGAGGAAGCGCCGCTCACCGGCGAAAGCGTACCGGTCGACAAGACGCCTGATGCGCTTTCGCTCGACGGCGCGAAGGACATTCCCTTGGGCGATCGTACCAACATGGCCTATATGGGCAGCACCGTCGTTTACGGCCGCGGCAGGGCCGTCGTTACGGCGAGCGGCATGCAAACCGAGATGGGCAAGATCGCGCACGCGATCTCTCTGGCGGAGGAAGGCCAGACACCGCTGCAGATCAAGCTTTCGCAGCTGTCGAAGATACTCACCTGGCTCGTGCTCGGCATCTGCGCGGTGATCTTCGCCGTTAACATCCTGCGTTTCCATGGCACGGGCGAACGGTATATCCTCGATTCGTTTTTAATCGCGGTCAGCCTCGCGGTCGCCGCGATACCGGAGGGGCTCGCCGCGGTCGTCACCATCGTGCTCTCGATCGGCGTGACCAACATGAGCCGCCACAACGCGATCATCCGCCGCCTCACTGCCGTGGAGACGCTCGGCTGCGCGCAGATCATCTGTTCGGATAAGACCGGCACGCTCACGCAGAACAGGATGGCCGTCGTGGAAGAATACGCAGACGATGTTCCGCTGCTCGCGCGGGCCATGGCGCTTTGCAGCGACGCGGAGCTGGACGGCTCTTCCTGCGCCGTCGGCGAGCCGACGGAATGCGCGCTGGTCAATTTCGCGCTTGAGAAAGGATTTGACAAACCCGCTTTGGCGCAGGCCGAGCCGCGCGTAGACGAGGCGCCGTTCGACAGCATGCGCAAGATGATGTCCACCGTGCACGAGTCTTTGGGCGGCTTCGTACAATATACAAAGGGCGCGCCCGACGAAGTTCTTAAAAAGTGCGTGTCCTACTGGAAAAACGGCAAGGAACAGCCGCTGACGGAAGAAGTGCGCAGCGAGATCCTCGCCGCGAACAAGGCTATGGCAAAGAAGGCGCTGCGCGTGCTCTGCGCCGCCGTGCGCCGGCATACAATCAGGCCCGCCGACCACTCCCCCACCGCGCTGGAACAGGAGCTGACGTTCGTCGGCCTCGTCGGCATGATCGACCCCGTCCGCCCGGAGGTGACCGACGCGATCAAGCAATGCCGCTCTGCGGGCATCCGCCCGATCATGATCACGGGCGACCACCGCGACACCGCAGCCGCCATCGCACTCACGCTCGGCATCATATCCGACGCGTCCGAAACGATCACCGGCGCGCAGCTCGACGAAATCGACGACGCGACGTTTGAAAAGACCGTCGGCCAATACCATGTCTACGCGCGCGTCCAGCCGGAGCACAAGGTGCGCATCGTCAACGCCTGGCGCAAGAACGGATTCATTACCGCCATGACGGGCGACGGCGTCAACGACGCGCCGAGCATCAAAAGCGCGGATATCGGCATCGGCATGGGCATCACCGGCACGGACGTGACCAAGAACGTAGCCGATATGGTGCTCTCGGACGACAACTTCGCGACCATCGTCAACGCGGTCAAGGAAGGCCGCCGCATCTACGACAACATCAGAAAAGCGATTCAGTTTCTGCTCTCATCCAACATGAGCGAGGTGCTGAGTATCTTCGCGGCCACCATGATGGGTTTCATCATCCTCAAGCCGGTGCACCTGTTATGGATCAACCTGATTACGGACTCCCTCCCCGCGCTGGCGCTCGGCACCGAAGCCGCAGAACGAAACCTCATGCGCCGTCCCCCGCGAGACCCCAAAGACGGCATCTTCGCCGGCGGCGTCGGGTTCGATATCGCGTATCAGGGCTTGTTCGTCACGCTGCTGACGCTGGCCGCGTTCTTCATCGGCGAGCGCATCCAGAACGGCGCCTGGGCAATCGCCAACAGCACGGACGGAACGACCATGGCGTTTCTGACCATGAGTATGGCGGAGATCTTCCATAGCTTCAATATGCGTTCACAGCGCCAGAGCATCTTCTCGATCAAGCACCAGAACAAGTACCTTTGGGGCGCAACGGTGCTCTCGCTGCTGCTCACGCTCGTCGTGCTGTATGTGCCCTTCCTGCAGGAAGCCTTCAGCTTTGAACACATCAGCCTGTTTGAGTACGCGATCGGCCTCACGCTTGCGTTTATGATCATCCCGCTCGTGGAGATCGTAAAAGCGGTTCAGCGGGCGGCGGCAAAGAGAAAGTAACGGTCTATTTCCAAACAGAGCGCGCCATCAAGGCGCGCTTTGTTTTATCACACAATCCATCCGGTTTTTTTGCATCTCACTCTTTCATGATCATCCGCGTGAGCGCGTCGATCTTGCCGTACACGATCATCCTATCGCCCGCCAGCACGCGGGTGTCTGCGCTCGGAAAGTCGATCATCTCGTCGCCCCGGTCGATCTTCAGCACCTGTATGAAGTGCTCCTTCAGCTTCAGCTCGCGCAGCGTTTTTTTGCAGATGAAACTGTCCGTATCCACGATCAGTTCATACACGCTGAACTCCGGGCTCAGATTTAATATCTGATCGATCCGGTTTGCGCTGCTCGCCTTTTTAATTCTGTTTTTCAGCAGCTTCTCCGTCCACTGGTCGAACCGGTCGGACAGGAATTTGCTCTGGGTCACGACGACGACAAACAGCACCATCGCCGCCAGCGCAATCGCGGTGCTGAGCACGTTCCTCGTCGCCTGCGTGATGACGTTGAACAGCAACGTAATCAACGTGATCTGCGCGACATAGCTCACGATCATCAGTGCGCTCGCGATCTTTCGCCTGACAGGATGCTGCGCGATGAGCTCCGATTCGCGCGTGGTAAACCCCGTGTGCGTCAGAATCGAGATCACCTGAAAACGCGCCTTGCTCAGCTCCAGTCCGGTGAGTTTCAGCACGATCGAAAGTATCTCGATCAACAGCCAGATCAGCACAAACAAAATCAGAAAAATAATCAGATTCATAAGACCTCTTCCAACGCTTCATTTTTGAATGATACGTTGATTTGTTGTATAAGATGATACGTATATTATATCATACCTGTTTTTCTGCAAAACCATAACAAAAAACTCCCCCGAAGGGGAGTTTGATATCTCCGCTCTTATTTCGCCTGAGCGATTGCCACAGCGACGGCGACCGTCGCGCCGACCATCGGGTTGTTTCCCATGCCGATGAGGCCCATCATCTCGACATGCGCCGGAACGGACGAAGAACCAGCAAACTGCGCGTCGGAGTGCATGCGGCCCATGGTGTCCGTCATGCCGTAGGAAGCGGGGCCCGCCGCCATGTTGTCCGGATGCAGCGTGCGGCCCGTGCCGCCGCCGCTGGCGACGGAGAAGTACTTCTTGCCGTTTTCGACGCACCATTTTTTGTAGGTGCCGGCAACAGGGTGCTGGAAGCGCGTCGGGTTCGTGGAATTGCCGGTGATGGAGACGTCCACGCTCTCATGCCGCATGATGGCGACGCCTTCGTTCACGTCGTCCGCGCCGTAGCAGCGCACCTTCGCGCGGTCGCCTTCAGAGAACGCCTTGGTCTTTGTGACCTTCAGATCGCCGGTGTAGTAATCATACTCCGTCTCCACGTGCGTAAAGCCGTTGATGCGGGAGATGATGTACGCCGCGTCCTTGCCGAGTCCGTTGAGGATAACCTGCAGCGGCTTCGTGCGCACCTTGTTGGCGGTCTTGGCGATGCCGATGGCTCCTTCCGCGGCGGCGAAGCTCTCGTGCCCCGCAAGGAAGCAGAAACAGTTGGTCTCCTCTCTAAGCAGCATGGCCGCAAGATTGCCGTGGCCGAGGCCGACCGCGCGCTGATCCGCAACCGAACCGGGAATGCAGAACGCTTGTAATCCAATGCCGATGGCTTCCGCCGCTTTGTCGGCGGAGGCCGCGCCGCTCTTGATGGCGATCGCAGCGCCGATCGTATATGCCCAACAGGCGTTCTCAAACGCGATCGGCTGAATGCCGCGCACGATGGAAAATACGTCTATCCCCTTGCTCTCGCAAATCGCCTTGGCTTCTTCGATATTCTTGATGCCGTACTTCTTCAGCTCGGCGTTGATCTTTTTGATTCTTCTTTCGTAACCTTCAAATATAGCCATAGCTGCCTCCTTACGCTTTGCGCGGGTCGATAACCTTGGCGGCCTGGTCAAAACGCCCATAGGTACCAATGTTCTTTTCATACGCTTCCTTCGGGTCGACGCCCTTTTTGATCGCGTCCATCATCTTGCCGAGGCTGACGAACTGGTAGCCGATGATCTCGCCGCCCTTGTCCAGGCCGATCGCGATCACGTAACCTTCCGCCATCTCCAGATAGCGCGGGCCTTTGAGCTTCGTGCCGTACATGGTTCCGATCTGGGAGCGCAGCCCTTTGCCGAGGTCTTCTAGCCCCGCGCCGACGGGCAGGCCGCCTTCGGAAAACGCGCTCTGCGTGCGGCCGTAGGCGATCTGTAAAAACAACTCGCGCATGGCGGTGTTGATCGCGTCGCAGACGAGGTCGCTGTTGAGCGCCTCGAGTATGGTCTTTCCGGGCAGGATCTCCGACGCCATAGCGGCCGAGTGCGTCATGCCGCTGCAGCCGAGCGTCTCCACCAGCGCCTCTTCGATGACGCCGTTTTTCACATTCAGCGTGAGCTTGCACGCGCCCTGCTGCGGCGCGCACCAGCCGACGCCGTGCGTCAGGCCGCTGATGTCGGTGATCTGTTTGGCTTTGACCCACTTGCCCTCCTCGGGAATCGGAGCGGGGTCATGCTTTGCGCCTTTTACAACGCAGGTCATTTCTTCCACTTCACTGGAATAATGCATGGATGAAGGTCCTCCTTGTCATGCTGTGTCGCTTTCATTCGTTTGGGATAAAGTATAGCATCCGGGAGTTAACGTTTCAACAAGAATATGCACGATTATTGAATATATGTATGATTCCGGGATTCCATCGATAAAACATATTGAATATAACCGTTATTTCACAAGTGCGCTTCTGCGCCAGCCGCGCATATGTTATACTGTTATCAACCGTTTGAATAGGGGGAATTGCCGGTTTGAAATACCTGTTTGCCGCTCTCTATCTTTGCGCCGCCGTATTGCAGCTGATTGCGTGCGCAAGCAGGGACAAGCTGTTGCTGCGCAGGATTTCCAAATGCCTGCTCATGCCGCTTCTTGCGCTCTGCTACATTTTTCTTGCGAAAACCGTTTCCTCCCTCGTCGTCACGGCGCTTCTGTGCGGGTTTATCGGTGACGTCGTGCTGTTGTTTCGCCCCCACCGCTGGGCTTTCCCCGCCGGTATCGTCGCGTTTGCTGCTGGTCATGTGTTTTATATCGTCAGCTTTCTCCAGGCAATGCCGCGCTTTCCGGGCTGGTATGGCTTCGCATTGTTCGGCGTTTTCGCCGTCGCCTGCGCCGTAGCTCTCGTTTGGTTTCTTTGGAGCGGAATCCCGAAGCGTCTGCGCGCGCCAGGTTTTCTGTATATGCTGATCATCGGCTCCATGGCGTCCTGCGCCTTTCTTTTCGCGCTGTCCGGCGGCCCGCATTTGAGCTGGCTCGCTCCGTTCGGCGCGGTACTGTTTATCGCTTCCGATACGACGATCGCGCTCGACGCGTTCCGCCGCCCTCTGCGCCACCGGAGCATCATCGTGATGTCTACCTATATCGCCGCGCAGACGCTGATCGTCTCTTCGCTGGCCTTCTATTGATTCAAAAAATATTCCGGAAGGAGTACTTATGCAAACGGAACTCATCCTTCTAATCCTGTCGATCGTCATGTTCGTCTCAATGGCGGTCCTGCTCGTTATCGTCGTGCGCAGGCAGCGCTCGCTGCACGAGGATATGAAGAGCGGTTTAGGCCGCTCGCTGTCGGAACTGCGCCGCGAATTGGGCGAAAACGTACAATCCTCCGTCTCCCACCTCGGCGGCATGATATTGGAGCAGCAGCGCACCGCGAATGCGCAGGGGGAAACGCGCTTTAAAACGTTTGAACTCTCCAACGAGCAGAAGCTCGAAGCCATCCGCCAGACGGTGGAGCGGCGGCTTCTGACCATGCAAACCGACAACGCGCAGAAGCTCGACGAAATGCGCAAGATCGTGGACGAAAAGCTCCAGCAGACGCTGGAAACGAAGGTCGCGCAGTCCTTCAAACTCGTCAACGAACGCCTCGAGCAGGTGTACAAAGGCCTCGGCGAGATGCAGACGCTCGCAAACGGCGTAGGCGACCTGAAAAAAGTACTCGCAAACGTCAAGACGCGCGGCATACTCGGCGAAATTCAACTTGGAGCGATCCTCGAAGAGATCCTCGCGCCGGAACAGTACGAAACCAACGCCGTCACCAAGAAGGGAAGCTCCGATCGCGTGGAGTATGCCGTCAAGCTGCCGACCGACGAGGGCGCGCCCGTGCTGCTGCCTATCGACAGCAAGTTCCCCGCCGACCTCTACTCCAATCTGCAGGACGCTTACGAAACCGCCTCGCCCGAGGCGGTCAACGCCGCGGTATCCCTGCTCACGCAGCGCATCAAGCAGGAAGCTGCGAAGATTCGGGATAAATACCTCGACCCGCCGAATACGACCGACTTTGCGATCATGTTTCTGCCATTCGAAGGGTTGTACGCCGAGGTGGTCAACCGCGGACTCGTTGAAGATCTACAGCGCAATTACCGCGTGAACATCGCGGGGCCTTCCACCATGGCGGCGATGCTCAACAGCCTGCAGATGGGCTTCCGGACATTCGCCATCCAGAAGCGCAGCAGCGAGGTCTGGCGCGTACTCGGTGCGGTTAAAACGGAGTTCCATAAGTTCAGCAACGTGCTCGCCAGCTCCCGCAAGCGCCTTCAACAGGTGGACGACGACCTTGAGCAGCTCATCGGTACGCGTACGCGCGCCATTACGCGCAATCTCAAAGCGGTAGAGCAACTCGACGAACGCGGTGCGAACCTCGTATTCGACGCGCTCACGGACGGGGAGCCGGACGACGCGGAAAACGGCGAATCCGGCGATTAAACCGCTTCTTTGCGTAGGCTGTATGGTTCAAATCATAACAAAACGCCCGGCCGGTTCCCGGTCGGGCGTTTGATATCTCTTACGTTTTTTATAATTGAATCCAGTACCGTTCCAGCGTCGCGTTTTCGCGCTCGCAATAAACGGTATTTTCATAAACCCCGCCGCATGAGAGAATCGTGCGGCGGCTCGCTTCGTTTTCCACGCGACAGGTAATCAGCACGCGCTCAAACCCGAACGCGCGGCATGCGCCGAGGCACTCCGTCAGCATGCGTTTGGCGTAGCCTTTGCGCCGTTCGTCAGGATGGACGGAATAGCCGATGTTCCCGCCGTACTCCCTTAAAAAATCATTGAACTCATGCCGGAAACTGATCATGCCGACAATTTCTTGATCCGATTCCCGAACGAAAACGAACTGGTCCGACGGCACACGCCCGGCGGGCACGGTTTCGGGATGTTCCGAAATGCGGTTGTGATGCAGCCATTGCTTCGGGTCATCCAACTCGAATAACAAACCCGCGCCTTGTATCTTGTCGCCAGCGGCGATAAAAGCCGCGCGGTATGCAACGATTTGATCGAGCATCGTCTCGTCCGGTTTAACCAGTTTGCAGTTGTCCATCGCTTCATCCATGATTGTGCTCCAGATAAACCGAGCCGAGATATTGCGGAACCTCTTCGCCCGTCAGTTCGTTAAAATGCTCTTTCACTTGTATCGGTAAAAGATTTTTCAAAGAAATCTCTCCTACCGGTACCCATTCGACGGCGATTTGCAGATCGTCCGTCCCCGTCGGCTCAATCCGCGTTTCCGAAGAAAGCTTACAGATGAAGACATGCAGCATTTTATGCGCGTATTGCGGATAGGTTTCACGGATAAACGGATCGAGGCATATCTCCTCCATCAGCGCTGCAAAGCGTTCTGGTTCAATCTGATAGCCTGTTTCTTCCAGGCATTCGCGTTTCAGCGCCTCCTCCATGGTTTCATACTGTTCCTGACCGCCGCCGGGCAGTGAATAGTATTCCCCGTTGTTTTCATCGCGGCAACGGTTGAGCAGCACGCTGCCCTGATGGAGGATAATCGCCTTTACCGTGCTTCGTACGCACGCCCTCTTTTTCCGCATCTTTCCCATCCAATCTTTCCATATTGTCCCGCTTTTTTACAGTCTCCGGTATTTTTTCAGCACCAGAATATTCAGCAGGAAGAACGCGGCGGTAAACCCGAGCATGATCATCAGATCAAGCAGCACGTCGGCAAATCCCGCGCCGCGCAGCATGACGTCCCGCAGCGCCTCCGCGCCGTACGTCAGCGGGAATATCTTCGCCAGATACTGTAAAAACATCGGCGTCTCTCGCAGGTTGATCAGCCCGCAGAACATCATCTGCGGAATGATGACGATCGGGATGAACTGGAACAGTTGAAATTCGTTTCGCGCAAACGCCGAAAATAGCGTACCCATCGCGAGCGACGTTCCAGCGATCGTAAGGTTGATCAACAGCACCAGCGGGAAGTTCGATCCCGCATGGATACGCAGCGCGTACACAAGAAACAGCTGAATATCCACGGTCTGCAGCGCGGCGAACAGCCCGAATCCAAGAAAGTAGCCCGCGACAAGATGGCTTCTGCGCAGCGACGATACGAGAATCCGATCGAGCGTTCCGCTGATGCGCTCGCGCAGAAACGCGATACCCGCCAGCAGGAAAACGAGGAAAAAGATGATGAAGCCCATCATGCTCGGCGCCAGAAAGTCGAACTGTTCATAATCCTCGGATCCGTAATAGGACTCGATCTCGGGCGTCTGCATGAGTTCGCCCGCCATGGCCGCCGCCTGCGGCGGCAGTGAGGCAAGATTCTTCTCCTGAGCATACTGGAAAAACGCGCGCTTGGCAAGCGCCGCGATCGAAGGATCCGTCCCTTCGGTCACGTATCGATCCCCGTCGATATATCCGTCGCTCTCACCCGCCGTCATCCGCTCAATCGCCTCTTCTTCAGACGAAACAATCGTCACCTCGGCGATATCCTGCATGGTTTCCGAAACCTCGTAATCGGTTCCTACGATATCGATCTTCGCGGTCGTAACGCCGTCTCCCAGCAGAAAGAACAGCAATGTCATGATCAGTATCGGCGCAACCAGCATCACCCCGAGCGTACGCTTGTCCCCGGCGATCTGACGTATCAGCCGCCCCGCTATCACAAAGATCTTCATGCCGCGCCTTCTTCCTGATTCTTCCGTTTTGCCGATGCGATAAACGTCGCCTCCAGCGTTTTTAACGGAGTCTTCGCCTTCAGTTCTTCGGGCGAGCCGTTTTCGATGATCAAACCGGAGCGAATCAGAATCAGCCTGTCGCACTTCTCCGCTTCGTCCATGACGTGCGTGGTTACGATGATCGCTCGGCCGAGCGCTTTGAGCCTGCCAAACTCTTCCCAAAACAACTCGCGAAGCAGAGGATCGATGCCGACGGTCGGCTCGTCCAGCACGACGACGTCGGGATCGCCGATCAGCGCGGCGGTCAGGCTCAATCGCCGCTTCATACCGCCGGAATAATTGACGATTTTTTTGTTCTCGTCCCTGTCGAGCTCAACCAGTTTCATGAGCGCGTGTGCCTGCTCCAGCGCGTCGCGTTTTTTCATGCCCTTCAGCCTCGCGTAGAACACGAGGTTCTGAAGGCCCGTCAGGTCCTCGTAGAGCGCGTCCTGCTGCGCCATGTATCCGATGCGGTCCATAATGCGCAGATTCGGCATCGGCGTATCATAGATCGATATCTCGCCCCTGTCTGTCGCGAGCGTACCGAGCAGCGCCCTCACAAGCGTGGTCTTGCCCGCGCCGGACGGGCCGAGAATGCCGAGCACTTCACCCGATTGCAGCGTGAGGTCAACGTTTTTCAGTACTACCTCGCTGCCGAACTTTTTGTCAAGATTCTTTGCCGTTATGACTTGCATGTTTCCTTCCATCCCTCTATAGAATATGATAAAAATCGTTCCACATCCCTCGCCTCGTCTGCGTTTTGCCCGCCGCCGAAAATGCTGTATGTGAATATAAAGCCCATCAGTTGAAGCATAACTGTGTGCGGTTGAAGCGATTCGGACAACTCTCCTCGTGATATGCCGTGCTCGACAACCTTGGAAACATAATGCTCGATCACAGGCATAACGCTCTCACGCATCTGGTTCATCAGCGGCGCACGGTGGATCAATTCCGGCAAAACGGACTTGATGAACTTCCCGTTGTCGCGTATCATCTGAATCCGGTCGAGCAAGATTGCCTGAAAGACCTCCTTCACAGGCGAATTCTGATAATCGTTGAGAATCTGGCTGATCGGCTGGCTGATCCTCGGCATCATGATGCGTATCAGCAGCGGCACCATGTGCTCCAGAATCGAGTTTTTGTTAGGGAAATAACGGAAGATTGTTCCTTCTGCGACGCCCGCGCGTTCGGCGATTTCCTTTGTCCGCGTCGCTTCGAACCCCTTCTCGGAAAAGGCGTTGATCGCCGCGTTGACGATACGGACCTCCTTATCGGGGCTCGTCTCGGCATAGTCGCGCAGGTACTCCTGAATATCGTAATAATTTTCCTGCATATCCGGGCCGCCTTTCGTGAGTGATTGCTCACTCATTTTAACGTCGAAAAAAAAGCATGTCAACCGAAACATGCTTTCAATTTTGCTTGGCTGCTTAATTCACCGGCGCGATATCGATGAATTTCACATCCTTGTTCTTCTCCTCCATGCGGCTGAGCGACCACTCGTTTGGAAAGAGCACGACAGGCCGCCCATACTGGTCCTCCAGCAGCAGCGTGTCCGTATATGCGAGCATGCCTTTGTCAAACCGGTCTGCCACTATCCAACGCGCAAGCTGGTATGGCAGTTTGCGAATTTTGATCTCTACGTTATATTCGTTCTTCAGCCGGTATTCAAGCACTTCGAACTGCAGCGCGCCCGCCACGCCTACCGTATACATCTCGATGCCGAGGTCGGGCTGCTTGAATACCTGAATCGCGCCTTCTTCGGCGATCTGTTTGATGCCCTTTAAAAATTGTTTTCGCTTGCCGGAATCAACGGCGGATACTTCGGCAAAATGTTCGGAAGGAAACATCGGAATCCCCTCGAACCGGAACGCCTGTTTCCCGCTGTATAGCGTATCGCCGATCAGCAGACAGCCGGGGTCGAAAATACCGATGATATCCCCCGCGAACGCTTCCTCTACGCTGATGCGCTCCTGCGCCAGAAACTGCTGGGACTGCGCGAGGCGCATGGCTTTCTTCGAGCGTTCGTGCGTGACCTCTATGCCTTTTTCGAATTTGCCCGAACAGATGCGCACAAACGCGATCCGGTCGCGGTGCGCGGGATCCATATTTGCTTGAATCTTGAACACAAACCCCGAGAAATCATCGCTTCCGGGTTCAATGCTCCCCTCGCTGTGCGTCTTTGCGGCGGGAGACGGCGCCATTTTCAGAAACGCTTCCAGAAACGGGCGAACGCCGAAGTTCGTCATCGCGCTGCCGAAGAACACAGGCGTAAGCTCGCCGGCGCGGACTTTGTCCATATCCAGCTCTTCCCCGGCGATATCCAAAAGCTCGATTTCCTCGAGCAGATGATCGTAGACCGCGTCGCCCAGGATCGCGCGGAAGCGTTCGTCCGACACATCGCCGGAATCGGACGCGGCCGCCTGCTGTCCGTGGCTGCCGCCCTCGAACAGCTCGATGCGCTTCGTCATGCGGTCGTATACGCCGCGAAAATCCCCGTCCGTACCGATCGGCCAGTTCATCGGGTACGATCGAATGCCGAGGACGGCTTCGATCTCCTCCATGAGCGAAAGCGGGTTTTTGCAGAAACGGTCGAGTTTGTTGACAAACGTGAAGATCGGCACGCCGAACATGCGGCATACGTGAAAGAGCTTCTTCGTCTGTTCTTCAACGCCTTTCGCTCCGTCGATGAGCATCACCGCGCTGTCCGCCGCGGTCAGCGTGCGGTAGGTGTCCTCGCTGAAATCCTGGTGCCCCGGCGTATCGAGAATGTTGATGCGGAATCCGTCGTAATCAAAGTTCAGCACGCTCGACGTCACCGAGATGCCTCTTTGCTTTTCGATCTCCATCCAGTCCGATACGGCGAACTTGCTCGCTTTGCGGCCTTTTACGGTGCCCGCAAGACGGATAGCCCCGCCGTAGAGCAGGAGCTTTTCGGTTAGCGTCGTCTTTCCCGCGTCCGGGTGCGAGATGATCGCAAACGTCTTTCTTCTATTTACTTCACTTGTCAGGTTTCCCATAGCCGTTATCCTCTGTCTGTTTTGCGCAGTCCCGCGCTCAAAAAAGAACCCCGCCTCATCCGGACGGGGTTCCGACGTATCTGGTGGAGCATGGGGGATTCGAACCCCCGACCTCAACATTGCGAACGTTGCGCGCTACCAACTGTGCTAATGCCCCAAGCCGCTTGATTATGATACAACAAGACCTATCAAAAAGCAAGTGCTTTTCGGCAAATTCTTCGCCATATTTTCACGCGCGCAAACCGCATAAAACGCTATGCTTCCGGCTTGTTTTCAGCGGTTTCTTCCTTCACGGCGGCATCGTCGTCTCCGGGTTCCGGCGCGTCCTGCTCATTAGGCTCCGGAGCGGGTTTCGGCTCCGGTGCGGGTTTTGGCTTCGGCGGCGTAGCGCCCGGCGGCGCATAATATTGAGACGCGTCCGTCTTGGCAGCCTGTTTGCCGGCGGGTGACGCAGCTTTGATCTCCGACGGTTTCTTCTCGCTGCGTTTGATCAGAGCGGCGAGAAGATAAAGGAACGGAAGAACCATCACCGCGATATTCTTCCAATAGATCTTAAACGGTTCGCCCGCGAGCAGGTTGATCACGAGCGGCACGGCGGCGATGGCAAGCAGGATCAGGCCCAGTATACGGCAGCGTTTGAGGTTTTTGCTCACAAGGCCGAATATACCGGCGACCACGCCGAGCGCGCCGTTGATGATGAAGAATACGGCGTTCGTTACGCCCGCAAACGTGAGCCTGACGTCCGCGCTCGTCAGGTTATAGAGCGCAAACCCGATCATGCCGAGAGACAGGATCAGATAAAGCCAGCTCATCACGAGCAGAAACGACGCCGCGCGCGGTTTCGATTGCTGTTGCATGATAATTCCTCCTGAAATGTAAAAATCGGCAATCCGTCAGCCGGCGTTGTGGATCTCTGCAACGGTATGGTTCTTTCTGGATTCCTCCGCCGCTAGGCAGATCAGATGGCTTTGGATCGAATTGCGGATCGAGCTGGACACCGCGCCGTCTTCCCCGCGCTCCATCCGCACGAACGCGGCGATGAGCCCCATGTCTCCGCCGCCGTGCCCGTCACCCATGCCGCCGGGCAGCGGGTTTTCGGTCGAGCGGACGCCGCCGGTTCGGAAATTCGTCACCTCTATGGTTTCTTCGGACATCTTGGCGCGGATCTCGCCGTGCGAACCCATGACGTGTATCGTGCGCCCGTGCCGAAAGTCGGTGAACGCGGAGACGGTCATCGTCGCCGTCACGCCGCCTTCAAACTCCAGCACGGTCGACTGGTGATCGACCACGTCGTTGTCGCAGCGGTAGACGCAGCGTCCGTAAGGCCCTTCGCGAAGGGCTCTCATGCGGCCTTCCGGGCTGATATCGTCCGTGATGACGGAAACCGGCCAGCCGGTCAGAAACGGGATCAGGTACAGTCGCGCCGCGTTGTACGGGCAGGTTGCCGCAACGGAACAGTCGAGACAGCGCTCCGCGCTTCCCTCCGGCGCGTTTTCCGGGGTGAAGTGCTTCAGGCTGCCGAAGGACGCGACGCGCAGGCAGTCCTTGCCCACAAGATAGAGCAGGATATCCGCATCGTGACAGCTCTTGGCGAGAATCATGGGGCTCGTCTCGTCCTCTCTGCGCCAGTTGCCGCGCACAAAGCTGTGCGCCATATGCCAGTAGCCGATGTTCTCGCTGTGGGAGATGTTGATAACGTCCCCGATTTCGCCGCTGTCGATGATCGACTTGATCGTGTTGAAAAATCGCGTGTACCGCAGCACATGGCAAACCGCCGCGCGTTTTCCCGTTTTAACGGAGGTGTCGTAAATCCGCAGCAGCTCCGCTTCGGTCTTGGCGATCGGTTTTTCAAGCAGCACGTCGTAGCCGCGCTCCATCGCCTCGCAGGCGGGGTCCACATGCTGGTTGTCCTGTGTGGCGACGAGTACCGCGTCCGCCTCGATTCCGGCGGAAAGCGCCTCGCGCCAGTCGGAGAACACCGCGTCCTGCGGCAGACCGTAGCGCGCGGCGAACGCGTTTCTCCGCGTTTCGCGCGGCTCCGCCACGCCGACGATCTTGAGCTGGTCCGGGGCCATCAGCGCGTAGGGCGCGTACGCGTCCATGCCGCGCGCGCCCGCGCCGAGAACGATCATGCGAACGGGATTCATGCTTGCATTAGTTCCTTTCAAAGACAAGATACTATTGTGGATACGATATGTTCAGTGTAGCACGAAACGGGAGATTTGCAAGGCGGTATAGCGAATAAAAAAATTCATCCGGTATATCGCTATACCGGATGAATATCCGTCGTTCAGTTGCTCGCCTACTCCTGAATTCTCTTTCTGGCGGGCACGGCGCAGTCCCTCGCGAGAGGCAGGCCGACCACATAGATCAGGCCGATGAAACTGAAAAAGAATCCCGTGAAGAAATATCCGCGATACCCTTTTTTCGCCGCGAGCTTCGTAGTAAAAATGCCCATAATGACGGCGGGAATCAACGGCAGGATCAACCAGAGGTACCAGAAGTTGGCAAATAAATTCTGAACTTCCGTTATGTTATAGGGATACATGCCATCACCTCCTTTATGTAGTACTATCATACTACTTCTTTTCGCTTCGTCAAATCTTTTTTATGTGCGGAACACGAACGCACATCCGCATCCAGATCGAACAATCACTCGAACGACACGATTTTCTGAAGCCTTCCGAGCGCATACTCCCCGTCGTGCGGCTGTCCGCAGGTCACGCGTGACATGTCGTCCCCGCTCGCAAAGCGGACGACGCCCGCGCCCGTTAAAAGTCGCTCTAACAGCGCCCTGTCCGCATCCTCGCAATACAGCGCGCAGGTCTGCAAGTGCCCCCTGTTTGGGCGCAGCTCCGTCAGGATGCGCTCCTTTGGCAGCGGCTTGACCCAGGGGCATCGAAACTGGAGGCTCTGCGCCAGCGCCATGCCGCGTTCGGCTGCGACGGCGGACCGCTCGCCGCGAAACACCTCCCGTTCTCCTCCGCCCGACTCCAGTTCGCGCGTGTAGAGCTCGATCGTTCGCTGCGCCGAGATAAACAGATCGTCCGCGCGCACAAACCCGGCGGAAACGCGTTCGAGGATATCCAAAAACCGTTTAGCAAACGCACGAACATCCTCATACGAATCCGTGTCGAGGTAGACGCCCTGGCACGAGCTGCAATAAAGCTGTTCGGTCGAGCAGATATTGTTCGCGAGCGCTTCCAGATCGCCTTCCGCAATATCCCCGGAAACATACGCAAAGCTTGATTTGTGCCCCCACTCGACGAGCCGCACGCCCGGCGCGGCCAACGCGCGCATGCCGCGCACCGCCTCGTCCCCGCCCCAGACGACGATTCCGTCCGCGACGGACGCGAGCCTCTGCATGGACTGCGTATCACTCGAAGGAAAATCGAACGCGAATACGCGGCGCGCGATACGCGGCTCGACCCGCATGAGTTCCATCAGCAGCCACACGGATAGACCGTTTTCGTCGCCCGGCAGCTTGACCAGATTGATATTCTCCGTCAGCAGCCCGTCCAGCACGCTGTAGACCGGAAGCGCGTCCGCGTTTCCCGCGGTCACGTGCAGCAGCACGCCAAGCGGCGCGGCGCGGTGCCGCACGGGCTTATCCGCATCCACCGGCTGAAACGAGCGATCCGCTTCGCAAAGTTCAATGCGCAATCGCGCCTCGAGATACGCGCGCGAAAGCTGCAGCCGGCAGACGCGAAGCTCCTCTTCGGCCTTATGCTTCTCCATTCCGGTCGCGAGCAGCAGCGGCAGGTGCTCCTCTTCCGAAACGGATTTCGAGAGCGCGTCGCACGCGGCGATCACCGCCTCGCGCGGCAGCGCTTCCAAAGAAAGCTCCTCCGCAATCCGCGCGTCGAGTTCCTGTAAAAACGCGCGCGCCTCCTCGCCGGAAGCAAGGATGCCGTCGATCAGATTCATGCGCCTCTCCTTCCCCCTGCCAGTTCGGCGGCCGTTGCAGAGCAGGTCTTGATGCCGCGCGCGCCCGCACGTCCATGCAGGGTGAAATACGGCGTTTCGATGCCGCAGCCGCAGTCGGCTCCGTCGTGTAAAACGGCGATATCGTCCGTCATCACGCTGACCAGCGGCATGCTGTCAACCAGCGGCGTTATAAAATTCAGAAGCCCCGCCCGGCCTTTTGGCAGAGGCTTGAGCGTGTTTGCATCCCGTATGACGACGCGGCAGTATCCGGGCAGATGGAAATGACCGTTTTTACATTTACAATACGCGATGGGATGCTCCGCCGCGCTGAAAAACTCCAGTATGTTTTCCGGCGGAATCCCGAGCCTCGTTTGCGCCATGGTGCGCAGCTGTTCCGGCGAAACCGCCGCGCCGGAAAACTGCTTCCAGCCGCCGCCGAGCAGTATCTTCGAGCGGCGGTTGAGCGGCAGCGTGACGTTTTCGCGCTCCAGCTCCTGCAGCAGGAAGATCAGATACGCCGGAAATCCGACGAAGCGCACGGGCGCTCCCTTTTTTACGCAGCGCAGCAGCGTTTCTTTCACGCCTTCCGGATTCGGCTCGTGTCCGTCCCCGGTCGCCCGCAGCGCATATGTTCTGCTCAACGCGGGCGCAAAGAATGTCGCGCCGTGGGCGCTCTTGGCCGCGCCAAGGTCGAACCCCTTTTTCGGTTCATACCCAAGCATGATATAATGCGCGGGCACGAGCGAAATCACCCCGTGGTACGCGAACATCCGCGCCGCCATCATCACCCCGGTTAAAAAGCTTCCGCGGTCGAACCCAATCCGGCTGACGCTTCCGCCGCTCGTGCCGGAGGACGTAGCGCGCAGCATCAGCTTGCGTTCCGGCACGGACAACAGCGTGTTTCGCTTGAAAAACAGCGTTGGCAGCGGCGGGATACGGTGTGCGTCTTCCGCCGTTTTCAGATCGTCCGGACAAAATCCGCGCGCTTCGATCAGCCGCGCGTATTCCGGGCAGTTTTCCGCTTGAAAGCGGACGTTGCACCGCAGCACGGCCAGAAAATCGTCCTGTTTTTCTTTGTATGGATTTTTACCCGTAAATAATCGAATTTTTTTGAACATAGCTACTCCGTCGACATAATCTTTTTTTATCATATCACAGGCAGCCATTCGATTCATCCTGCGTATCAAAAAAGCGGGCGTCATGCCCGCTTTGTCATTCCATTATTCCGTCAGCGCAAGCCGCGCCGCCTGCCTGGCGTGGATAACCGCCGTGTCGAGCAGTGGAACCTCCGTATCGTCCTGGCTGACGATCAGCCCCAGCTCCGTGCACGCGAGCAGCACGCCCTGCGCGCCGCGCGCCTGCAGTTTCTCGATGACGCGCAGAAACGCGGCCTTGGATTCTGGTTTGACGACGCCAAGGCAGAGTTCTTCAAAAATGATGCCGTTGATTCGTTCTATGTCGTCTCCTTCGGGTATCAGCGTTTCAATGCCTATGCCGGTCAGCTTATCGCTGTAAAACGCCTGCGTCATGGTATATTTCGTACCGAGCAGGCCAACGCGCGTGATGCCGCGCGCAAGCAGCTCGTCCGCCGCCGATTCGGCGATATGCACAAGCGGAACGGATATGCCCGATTGCACCTGCGGCGCGACTTTGTGCAGCGTGTTGGTGCAGATCAGAATGAAATCCGCGCCCGCGCGCTCCAACCGCTGGGCGATATCACCGAGCGAATCCGCCGCTTTGTCCCAGTCGCCCGCGGACATCAATCGTTCTATTTCGGCAAAATCCACGCTGTAGAGCAGCACCTTCGCCGAATGCAGCCCGCCGAGCGAATCCTTGACAGCCTCGTTGATCAGCTGGTAATACGTCAGAGTGCTCTCCCAGCTCATGCCGCCGATGAGTCCGATCGTCTTCATGAAAGCTCCTCCCATCCCTGCGCTTTCGGCTCCGTTTTGCGCTTTGCTGCCAGATTCTCCAGCGCGTCGCCGCTGACGCGGTAAATCGTCCAGTCGTCCATCGGTACCGCGCCAAGCGAGCGGTAAAAGTCGATGCTTGGCTGGTTCCAGTTCAGGCACGCCCACTCCAGCCTCCCGCAGCCGCGTTCTTTTGTAATCTGCGCGAGACGCCGTAGTATCGCCTTGCCGTAGCCTTTTCCACGGTGCTCCGGCAGCACGAACAGATCTTCAAGATAGATGCCCGCACACCCAAGGAACGTGGAGAAGTTATGGAAATACAGCGCGAATCCCACCTCTTTGCCATCCTCCAGCGCGAAGAACGCCTCCGCGACTTTTTTGTCAAAAAGCCATTCGCTAAGGAGTTCCTCCGTCGCGCTCACCTGATCGGAGAGCTTTTCATACTCGGCCAGAGCGCGGATGAAGCCGAGAATCAAAGCGGTATCTTTTTCTTCGGCAAATCGAAATGAAACGGGCATGCTTTCCTCCTGTTATACACCTGCTGTTGGAGTTGATATGAAAAAAGCCGGTTACGTCTGTAATCGGCTTTTTCCCGCGAATGCTGGCGCGCCTGGCAGGATTTGAACCTGCGACCTACCGGTTCGTAGCCGGGCACTCTATCCACTGAGCTACAAGCGCAAGCCACGCTTTGCGTGCTTAATCATTTTAGCCACATGCGCTAAAAATGTCAACCCTTTTCGCGCGATGCGTCGGCGTAATTCACGTCGGCGTCATGGTGCGGCGGCGTGCCGGTCTATGGTACAATCGTATGAGGCGCGTAAGAAAATCCCTTAGATGCACCGGCCCCCGTCCACGCTGAGCACCTGGCCCGTGATAAACGCGGATTCCTCTGTCGCCAGAAACAGCACGGCGGATGCGATATCCTCCGGCGTACCCGCCCTTAGAAGCGGCGTTTCTTCGCAGATGCCGTTTACAACGCTTTTTTCAAAGCCGGCCGTCATATCGGTGAGCACGAACCCCGGCGCGACGCAGTTGACGCGCACGCCGCTCGGCGCGACCTCCTTTGCCAGCGCCTTTGTATAGCCGATCACGGCTGCTTTCGAGGCGGAATACGCGACTTCGCACGAGCCGCCCGTTACGCCCCACATGGATGAGATGTTCACGATCGCGCCGCGCCGCTTCGAAATCATCTGCGGCAAAACGGCGTTGGTCATGAGGAACATCCCTGTGGCGTTGACGTCCAGCGCGCGTTTCCAGTCCTCGAGCGACGTATCGGTAATCAGCTGCGTCGGCAGCGCGACGCCCGCGTTGTTGATCAGCACGTCGATAAACCCGAACTGCGCGTGTACGCGCCCGACGATCTCTTCCGTCTGCGCCTGGCTGGTGATGTCGCCCTGTGCGAGCATGACGGAACATCCCGCCAGAGCGAGCTCTTCGTAGACTTCCTTCGCTTCGCGTTCGCGCTCCCGGTAATGGATCGCAACGCGGTGCCCTTCCCGGGCGAACCGCCTCGCGATGCCCGCGCCGATGCCGCGCGAGGAACCCGTGATCAGAACCGTATGTTTCATACGTATATTTTATCAAACGCGGCGCGCCGCCGCAACGCGGACACAACAGGAAAAGGATATTTATGACTCGAAAAACACTGTATTTAGGGTGCCACCTGAGCAACGCCAAAGGCTATGAGGCCGCGGGCCGCGTCGCGCTCTCCATCGGCGCGAACACGTTTCAATTCTTTACGCGCAACCCGCGCGGCGGCGCCATGAAAGCCATCGACCCGGCTGACACGGACGCGCTGAACAACCTCTGCCGCGAAAATGGATTCGGCACGCTCGTTGCGCATGCGCCGTATACGCTCAACCCCTGCTCCGCCGATGCAAAGGTGCGGGATTTTGCGTACCGCTGCCTGGGCGAGGACATCGAACGCATGGAGTACTTCCCCAATCAAGTCTATAACATGCATCCCGGCAGCCATGTCGGCCAGGGGATCGAGGCGGGTATACGCCTGACGGTCGCCCTGCTCAACGAAATTTTGACAAAGGAGCAGTCCGCGACCGTGCTGCTCGAAACCATGTCCGGCGGCGGTTCTGAAATCGGCGGTACGTTCGAGCAGATCGCCGCATTGCTTTCCGGCGTATCGCTGCAGGAGAAGATCGGCGTCTGCCTCGACACCTGCCATGTGTTCGCCGCTGGATACGACGTAAAAAACGATCTGGACGGCGTGTTGGAAACATTCGACCGCATCGTCGGCCTGCGGTGGCTGAAAGCGCTGCACCTCAACGACAGCCTGTTTGATCTCGGCGGCGGCAAGGACAGGCACGCGCGCGTCGGGGAAGGTTTTATCGGATTAGACGCGCTGCGCGCCGTAGCGCGCCACGAGGCGTTTGAAGGGCTGCCGATGATACTCGAAACGCCGAACGAGCCTGCGGGGCACAAAGACGAAATCCGTCTGCTGCGAAAAGAATAGACAACAAATCCTCGCTTTAGTGAGGATTTTTAAAATGATTCAATCTATGCGAACGCCTCCGCGTGGACGCGCGCCATCTCCTCAATGGTGTATCGCCGCGCCGTTTCGAGCGCAGATATGGACATCCTCTCGCGCAGAATATCGTCCTGCAGCAGCTGGACGATTCGTTTCGCCAGCGGTTCGACCGATTCCGAAGGCACAAGGAAACCGTTTTCGCCGTTTTGAATCATCTCGCGCCCCGCGCCGCACGCGTTTGTCGTCACAACAGGCAGCGCGGCGGCCATGGCTTCGTTGACGACGAGGCCCCATACGTCCTCCCTCGTCGGCAGGGCGAACACGTCCGCCGCGCGGTAGTATTCGCGCAGTAGCGCCTTGCTTAAATATGGTATGAACCGGATGTTTTTCCAGCTTCGTTCGTCCAGAATCCCAAGCCATTCGCGCGGAGGTTCGCCGCCCGCGATATAGACGCCCGTGTTATCCGGAAAGCTTGACGCCGCCCGGATCAGCAGATCGAATCCCTTCCGCGGGATCGTCTGGCCGACGGCCAGCACCATCCGTTCGTACGGAATTTCGAGCCCTTTGCGAATCTCCAGCTTTTCCTCCGCAGTGAGCGGGCGATTTACTAAATCGCGTTCCGAAACCGAAGTAAACGGATATCGTTTGATCTTTTCGTCCGGTATTCCGAAATGCCGGTAGAACGCGTCCGTCTGATCTCCCGTGCTCCAGTAGCGCGCCGCGCCGAGAACAAGCCGGGTTTTCAGCGCATGCAGGAGCGGATTTTCGCGCCGGATAATGCCGCCGTCGATCTCCATCTCATAAGGGATTTTTCTTCGTTGCAGCGTCAGTATCGCGACGGCCTCGGTCAAAAACCCGTAGTTGGTAACCACGACGCGGTCATACTCCCCCCGTTTTAAAAAAAGCAGTATTTTCCAGTCGATCTTCCATTTCTGCATATCGCCGTCGCATAAAAAAACCGCGTTAAAATGCCTGATCCGCTCCAGATCATAGTTAAACGTGATTCCCCTGGCGGACTTCGCCTCGAACAACACGGTCAGATCGACGCTTTTTCCAAGTTCGTTGAAAAAATCGACGCGGTACGGCGAGGGGATGTTGGTGATGTACAGCACTTTGTTCATACGCCGCCCTCCTTGCAAAGCTGTGCGTACAGGTCGGCATATTCGCGGTAACAATCCTGCTGATCAAACATCTTCGCGTGCATCAAGCAATCCTCACCGCTGAGTTCAAACGCACTGAGAACTGCGTTTGAAAGCTCGGCAACGTCCCCTTTCGGCACGACGATGCCGCAGCTTTCGTCCAGGGATTCGGGACAGCCGCCCACGTTGTAAGCTACGACCGGCGTGCCGCACGCCAGAGATTCTATTTGTGTAATCGCAAACGTATCCTCCAACGTAGGATTCACAAACACGTCCGCCGCGGTATACCACGCGGCGAGTTCTCCGGCGTCTTGCGTCCGTCGGACGCCGACGATATGTTCTGGCAGCGATCTGATCTGTTTTTCTGATAATCCGATCAAAGCGACGCGAACGTCATTTCCGAATTTTTCGGCAAGTTCAAAAAAGGTTTTCATCCCTTTGCGCGGCTCCCAATAGTTCGCCACGCCGATGATCAGGCGCTTTCCGCCGACGCAGTATCTCTCGCGAATATCGCTTGCACGCGGCCGGAATACACTAAGATCGACGCCGTTATGAACCGTGACGATCTCGCGTCCTCCCAGAAAGGACTCTTTCGCCAGGCCGGACAGCCATTGCGACGGCGTAACGATTGTCAGGTTCTTCAGGTCTTTGGTCAATTCGCGCTTTTGCGTAAAATTTCTTGCAGACTGGTCGAGGAGAATACTCTTTGGATACTCTCTTGTGAGCGGACAATGACCGCATCCCGCTCTCCAGCGTTCGCACCCGGCAGCGTCAAAATGCGCGCAGTGGCCCGTAAACGCGTTGCAGTCGTGCAGCGTCCAGACCACGGGAACGCCGCACGCGGCCAACCAGGGAAACAGCACATTCCAGTCAAGATAATATCCGTGCAGATTGTGCAGCTGTATCAAGTCCGGCTTGTGCTCTTCCATGCGTGTGATCAGCCGCTTTGTCGCCTGCGTGGAAAAAAAGCCCTGCCGGTCGGTGAAGCGCGCATAGGCGACGTGTGCGTAGACCGCCGCGTCGCTCGTAAAGCGCTCGGACGCAGCGTCCCGCGCTGGTGCGCCGCGTCCGTAGAGTATGATGTTCTCGTGACCCTGCCGACGAAGCACGCGCGCAATGCCCGCGGCGATGCGCCCCGTGCTGCCGGAACAAACCGAGTTGATCTGCAGTATCTTCATCACGCATATTTTAACACACGGTTCATGTACGGGCAATTGCCCCCGCGGCAGCTTTGTATTATAATACTGTTTATACAAATCAGCGGCTGTTCTGCCGCCCGGTCCATACGGCATATCTTTTTTGTATCGCGTATTGATTTTTACATTTGAAAGGAGCACATCCAATGGAGGCCGTCAAAAAAACCGGCGTAAAAGAACCCTTTAACCTGTCGTCGCGGATCGATTGGCTCAGGACGTATTATTTTCGGGGCGACAAGCGGGACTGGAATAACGAGTTCGCCGCCTTCACCACGGGCGCGCCCTGGGACGAGGTATTCGACGAGACGAGTTTTTTAATCGTTCCGGAGGTCTACTCTTTTCTCTCGACGTTTCGCAAATCCTTCATCATGGCGGCGCGCACCATCGAGCCGCCGAAAGGATTTTATTCGCTCTCTCTTCCCGAGCGGCGCGCATGGCTGATCAAGGAAGCCATCGTCGAACGTCTGCCGCAGGAGATCCTGCCGGGCGACCTCATCGCGGGCGGACGCTACAATCTCATGGCTTCCCGCTGCTGGAACAAGCAAGAAACGAAAGCGCGCAACAAAGCCATGTTCGATAAAAACGGCGTGCGGAAAGCGACGTTCGAGTTTCAGGACCGCGGCTATGGCAACTGCGGCGCGACGAGCGGTCACCTGATCCCGGACTATCCGCGCGTGCTCAAAGAAGGATTTTCGGGCGTCAAGGCGGACCTGCAGGCAAAGTACGACGCGCTCTCCCCCGCGGACAAATCGGGCGCGAAGGGCGGCCAGCTGCGCGGCATGCTGCTCAGCTGCGACATGCCGGTCGAACTCGCGGCGAAATACGCCGTGCTCTGCGGCGAACTGGC
Source organism: Christensenellaceae bacterium (assembly GCA_963675855.1). GTDB lineage: Bacteria > Bacillota > Clostridia > Christensenellales > CAG-138 > UBA7703. Next base: position 1,397,964 of record OY776633.1, on the reverse strand, counting down.
GGACGCTGAATCCGACGCCGTGCGCAAGCAGGAACTTTTGACCATCCAGAGCATCCTGGGGCGCGTTCCAAACGAACCGGCAAGAGATTTTTACGAAGCGCTCCAGTCGCTCTGGCTGACGCACATGCTCGTGCTGTCGGACGAAAACTATCCAGGCGCGGGCGTGTCGTTCGGACGCATCGACCAGTACCTGCTGCCGTATTGGGAGGAATCCATGCGCTCCGGCATGGACCGCGAGTTCGTAAAGGAACTCCTCAAATGCTTCTGGATGCATTGTAACTTCACCTACGACGCGATGATACAGACCGGCAACCAGGGCATCACGGCGGGTTACGGGCAGCTCTTCAATCTCTCCGGCATGGGCAAAGACGGCGCAGACATGACAAACGACCTGACCTGGGTGTTTTTGGAGGTCATCGACGAGATGAGCCCCATCCTCGAGCCAAAGCCGAACGTACGCCTGCACGAAAATTCGCCCGACGAGCTGCTCGATAAGGTCGTTGACATGATCTCCACAAGCCAGGGCGCGCCGTTTCTGCTCAACTTTGACGAGCGTTCGATGGCGGGCATGCTAGAAGAGGCAAAGCGCGCGCATGTCGAGCACCTCATCAACGAGGACAACGTGTTCGACTACGCTTCCGTCGGGTGCCTCGAAAACACCATGTGCGGAAACGACAGATCGGCCACCGTGGACTGCAATCCCAACCTTGTGAAGGCCGTTGAACTTGCGCTCGGCGGCGGGCAGGATCTCGTGACGTATACCGACGCGCTCTGGGGCAACCCTTATCCCGCCGAAACCACCGCGCCAAAAACGGACGACCCGCGCGAATTTGCCGACTTCGAAACGTTCTACGCCGCGTTCCTTAAACAGCTGGCATATGTCATCGACCGCATGGCCGCGCTATACGAGCGATCGACCGAACTGCGGGCAAACTACGCCCCGACGCCATACCTCAGCTGCCTCGTAAAAGGCTGCGCGGAATCGGGCAAGGACTGCACGCAGGGCGGCGCGGAATTGTCTTTTGTCACAGTGGAAGGCGTAACTTTTGCAACAACGGTTGACGCGCTGCTCGCAATCAGGTATCTTGTTTATGATCAAAAGCTCTGCTCGATGGATACGCTGATCAAAGCCCTGCAGGCAAATTGGGCGGGTTACGAAATCCTGCAGGCGCAGGCGAAAAACCGCGCGCCGAAATACGGGCGGGACGACGACGACGCCGACGCGCTGGCCGCGCGCGTGATGCGGGACTGGTCGGACATCGTATGGCGCTATAAGACAAAGAGCACCAACGCGCAGTTCAGGCCCGGTATGCTGAGCTGGAATTACTGGATCGGCTCCGGCTTCATCCTCCCCGCTACCGCGGACGGGCGCGCGAAAGGGCAGTTTTTGAGCAACGCCATCTGTCCGGTCAATGGCGCGGACACAAATGGGCCCACCGGCAACGCCAACTCCGTCGGCAAAGCGCTCGGCGGTCGCGGCGAGGACGGCGGCGTTCGCAACCTTTTGCCAAACGGCGCAAGCCATACCATCACGCTCTCGCCCTCGCTCATGCGCGATCAAGAGCGTCGCGAAAAGCTCAAGGCGTTTTTGCGCGGCTATATCCATAACGGCGGCACCGCGCTGCAGATCAACATCCTCGACGCCGAGACGCTCAAGGACGCGCAGAAACATCCGGAAAACTACCGCAACCTGCTCGTGCGCGTCACGGGGTATAACGCCTACTTCACGAGCATCGGCAGGGAGCTGCAAAACGAAATCATCGCAAGGGAAAGCCATAACCGGTACTGATATGACGAAAATCCGCTACCTCGATATCCAGCGCATGTCCAGCGAAGACGGCCCGGGCCTGCGCACGACGATCTTTTTCAAAGGCTGTTCGCTCGCCTGCGCATGGTGCCATAACCCCGAGAGCATCAATAAAAAGTTTCAGGTGCACTGGCTGGAACACCGCTGCATCGGATGCGGCAGCTGCGACGACATCTGCCAAAACGGCGCGTTGATCCGCGGCGAAGATGGCGTTCGCATCGACCGGAGGCTTTGTACGGGCTGCTGCGACTGCGTCTCCGCATGCCCCTCGCTCGCGCTCGAGTGCAAGGGCGTCGACGCGGATGTGGAAGACGTATACCGCGAGCTGATCAAGGACAAGGCTTATTTCGGGCGCGACGGCGGCGTAACCCTCTCCGGCGGAGAGGCGCTGCTGCAGGACGGTGCCATCGAACTGCTCCGACTGTTGAAAGCGGAAGGCGTCCAGACCGCCGTAGATACCTGCGGCCAGTTGTTCCCGGAACAGCTGACCGCGGCCCTGCCGTATACGGACATCCTGCTCTACGATCTGAAGATCATGAACGACGCGGAACACCTGCGCTGGACCGGGCGCGGAAACGCGATGGTGCTTCGCAACCTCGGCGCCGCCGCGCTCTGGGCAAAAGGCAGCGGCCGGCTCTGGATCAGAACCCCGATCATTCCCGGCGCGACGGATTCGGTCGAGAACATCCGCGCGATCGGGGACCGCATCAACGCCATCGGCGGCGCGGAACGCTGGGAGCTTTGCGCGTTTAACAACCTTTGCGCCGATAAATACAAACGGCTGGATATCGACTGGCCGTTTCGGGATGCACCGCTGGTATCGAACCGGCGTATGGAAGAACTGCTCGCGGTTGCGAAAAGCACCCGCGCCTGCGAGGACATTCGCGCGACCGGCGCGCTGCGTGAAGAGGAGTAAAATCGATGAAACCTTCGTTTTTTGACACGATCGACGAGGCTTCCGTCCGAATGATGGACTGCGACAGCAAGGTAGGCGTACTCGCGACGAAAGACGAGAACGGCTATCCGCATCTTTCGTTCATCTCGTCCATTCAGGCGTTCGGGGATAGAGCGCTTACGTTCGGCCAATTCTCAGCGGGACTGAGCAAACGGTTCATCATGGATCAGCCGCAAGTCGGCTTTCTCGCGCTCAGCGCGGACAAAAAATACCTCTCCGGCAACGCGACTTATACGCACAGCGCGAATACCGGAAAGGAATTCGACCTTTACAACAGCAAACCGCTCTTTCGTTATAACTCCTATATGGGATTTTACCGCGTGTTCTATCTCAATCTCGACCGCATCAGCGCGCTCAAGCCCCTGCCGATGGGCGCAATCGTCCTCGGCGCCATCCTCTCCCGCGTCAAAGCGGCTTTTATGAAAAAATCAGCGAAAAACGCGCTTCCGCTTGTCGGTCAGCGGCTGTTTTCGGAGCTGGATTCGCTCAAGTTTTTGTGCTGGTATGATGAAACCGGCACCGCCGTGCTCCTGCCCGTCGTACAGGCGACGAGTGCGGGATCGGACAGAATCGCGCTTTGCGGCATCCCGTTCGGCAGGCAGCTCAACGCCATCCCGGACGGGGCGAAGGTATCCATCCTCTGTCTCAACCTCAAAATGGAGAGCGTGCTGGTGAAGGGCCTCTTTTCGAAAGGAATTCTGGAAATCGAGCGCGTCTACAACTCCATGCCGCCGAAGATGGAGTATGTTTACCCGCGGTCAGAGACGATCACACCGATCAGGACTTTCTGACGAAAATAACACTGATCCATATTGTCCAAAATAAAAAAACGAAGGCATTCGCCTTCGTTTTTTATACGCCGTTACTCGTTCTGCTGCAGGTAACGCGCGATGGTATACAGAAATTCCTTGTTGCCCGGCGGGTACTTCGCGCGGTTGATAAAGAGTTCGTCCAGCCGCTTCTGGTTGCCGTATGTCCAGATCGCCTTGATCTCTTCGCGCACGTTGCGCTCGATGCGCGCCGGCTTTGTGTTGCACCGCTGCGCCACTTTCGGGTATAGTACGCGCGTTGTACTGATCACCTGCTCCTCCTGCATGATGAGTTCCAGTGTTATCGCCATCTGCACATATCCCAGCCGGCCCGTCGGGGCACCCAGTTTAAGTAGTTCGCGATCGATGTTTGACTGCACCTGTGTGTCCTCCCTGTCAAATTTCTCCCTTAAAACAGACATTAATATACATAATACGAAAATACAATGTTTTCGATATTCTTCGAGATTTACCTACATTATTCGCTATTATTCGAGTTTCTGTATTCGAAATCAACGGATAAATCCCCGAAATCATACAAAGCGGCTGCTCGTTTTTTCATCACGCTTTTATCGTACTGTTTTGTAAGAGACATGTTTTTGTTGTTTCGCTTTACATGCATTCCCGTGCCTAAATACACACATTAAGAAAATCGAAAGATCGTTATTTCACTCGTTCGTTCGATTGCACAGCGCATTGCCAGATGATACAATGGAAGACGCAAGCAATAAAATATTAATATAGTGGAGGCGCGCAACCATGCTTTGGACGTTGAAAAAAATCTGGTACCGCGTATTTCAGTTCGTACTCACTTCCGCGATGTATCTCATGCCGTGGCGGCAGCCGGAACTTCTCACCGGCGCGGGCAGCATTAAGAATCTGCCTGAATTCATCAAAAATAAAGGCTTGAACAATGTGTTGATCGTGACCGACGCCGTTCTTCGTAAGCTCGGACTGCTGGATTCTTTTTTTGCGGCGTGCGACGAAGCAGGGCTGAAAGGCGTGGTGTTCGACGGCGTGGAACCCAACCCCTCGATCGAAAACATCGAGGATGCGCGCAAGATGTATCTGGACAATCAGTGCGACGGCATCGTCGCGTTTGGGGGCGGCTCCGCGATGGACTGCGCGAAAGCCGCAGGCGCGCGCGTGGTGAAACCCCGCCAGAGCGTTTCGAAGATGGGCGGCACGCTGCGCGTGCTCAAACGCCTGCCGCCGTTGTTCGCCGTGCCTACCACTGCCGGCACAGGATCGGAAACAACCATCGCCGCCATCGTAACCGACCGCTCGGAGCACCATAAATACGCGATTCAGGATCTTTCGTTGATCCCCCGCTACGCGGTGCTCGACCCCGAACTCACCATCGGCCTGCCTCCGCATATTACCAGCACGACAGGCATGGACGCGCTGACGCACGCGGTAGAGGCGTATACGAACCTCTTCGCGCCAAAGAGCACCGATAAACTCGCAGTCGAGGCCGTCAAACTCATCTTTGAAAATCTCGAAACCGTCTATCAAGACGGTAAAAACCTCGCCGCGCGCAGCAATATGCAGCTGGCCGCGTTCTATGCCGGCGCGGCGTTTACACGCGCCTGCGTAGGCTATGTGCACGGTGTGGCGCATACGCTCGGCGGGCTCTACGGCACGCCGCACGGACTGGCGAACGCCGTGATACTTCCGTATGTCATGGAAGAATTCGGCCCGGCGGTGTATTTTAAGCTCGCGCGGCTTGCCGAGGCGGTCGGCATCAACGGCAGGGACGACGAGGAGAAAGCAAAAGCGTTCATCCGCGAGATCCGCCGCATGAACGCGGACATGCGCATTCAGGAAAAATTCGATTTCATTCAGGATCAGGATATTCCGCAGATGGTCAAATGGGCCATGAAGGAAGCAAACCCCATCTACCCCGTGCCCGTGCTCTGGCATGAACCGGAGTTTACCGCGCTCATTTCGCGCATCCGCGCAACCAAGGCATGACCCCGGAACGCTATATACGTCAAACGGTTCTCCCGGAGATCGGGGAGGCGGGACAGGCGCGCCTGCTTGCGTCTTCCGCGCTGGTCGTCGGCTGCGGCGGTCTCGGTTCCACCCTGTTATATTGTCTCTGCGGGATGGGCGTAGGAAGGATCGGGTTTTGCGACGGGGACGTCGTTTCTTTCAGCAATCTCAACCGCCAGTTTCTGTACACGCCCGCCGATATCGGAAAGAAGAAAGCGACCCTGGCATATGAAAAACTGCGCATGTTCGCGCCGGAAGTCACTTTAGAGCCTTACGAAGAGTTTTTCGACGCGGGCAACGCGGCGGCGTTCGTCTCCCGTTACGACATTGTGCTGCTCGCGGTGGACTCTGTCATGGCGCGTTTGATCGTCAATCACGCGTGCGTAAGCGCAAAGATTCCTCTCGTCGACACGGGCGTAAACGGGCTGCGCGGTTCGCTCTTTACCGTGCGCCCCGGCAAAACGGCGTGCCTGAGCTGTTTATACTACGAGTCCGTAACCGAACAAAACCCCATACCCAGTTTCGCTCCCGCTGTGTCCGCGCTCGCCTCGTTCGAAGCGCAGTGCGCTGCAAACATCCTGATGGGTTTGCCCAATCCGACCGACGGGCGGTTGATGCTCTTCGACGCGGCGCAGATAACGACGGAGTTTGTGCCGATTTCCCGAAACCCTCGCTGCCCCGTGTGCGGACGGTAATACACATAATAAAAAAGGCGTACGGCAATCTCGTACGCCTTTTTATCTTTGCAATCAAAAGCGGATCAACGGCACTTTGACCAGATTCAATATGAACGCGGTCAAACCGGCAAACGGCATGAATACCACCATCGCGAGCATCATCATCAGCTCGTAGGCGACGTTGCTGCGCGGATCCTGTTTGGCGCGAAAGCGGTTGAGAAACGAGCCCGCCGGGATGCCTGTCGCGTTTCCCATCATGATCATCCGCGTGACGGCGAGTACGCCGTATGCGCCCGTTTCACCGTATTCTCCCACGATATTCTTCCAGCTTTCTTTCGACGGATTCCCCCGCGTGTCCGCATAATGCTGCGCAAACAGCACGCCGCCGAGCTGATTTTCCGGCACGTCTGCAAAATCCCCGCCAAGCATGGCGCGAATCTCTTCTTTTGAGAACCCTTCTTCCAGTGCTACTCTGGTGTGGTAATACGAACACATGGCGCAGCCGTTGACCTGCGTCACGGCCAGCATAATGCGTTCTAAAAATATCTTGTCCATCTTGCCCGCCTCTTTCGCTTTTTTAAGTTTAGGAATGGAGCGAAACGCCAGCGTCATGATTTGAAAGAGTTCAAACACCGTAAACAGTTTTTTTCCTGCAGTCTGCATAATATCTCCTGACTTTGCCGTTCATCCGGCCTGAATGTTATCATACCGCGAAACAATCTTATGCGCAATGGAAAAAACGCCCGCCGTAAAAGGCGGGCGTTTGAAAGCGGAAGCGTTATTTCTTCGTATTCAGCGCGGCGGCGACGAACCCCTTGAACAACGGGTGCGCACGGTTCGGGCGGCTCTTGAATTCAGGATGGAACTGCACGCCGATGAAAAACGGATGATCGTTCAGCTCAACGGTTTCGATGATACGCCCGTCCGGCGAGGTGCCGGAAAGCACGAGCCCCGCATCGGTCAGGCGTTCGCGGTAATCGTTGTTGAACTCATACCGGTGCCGGTGACGTTCACGGATCAGGGGCTGATGGTAACACCGGTCGAGCAGCGAGCCTTCCTTGACATTGCACGGATAACTGCCGAGGCGCATCGTTCCGCCCTTGTCTATCGTTGCGTACTGGTCGGGCATGAAGTCGATCACTTTGTGCGGGCTGTTTTCATCAAATTCTCCGGAGTTGGCGCCGAAGAGTCCTGCTACGTTGCGCGCAAACTCGATCACCGCAATCTGCATACCCAGGCACAGCCCCAGATACGGAATCTTGTGCTCCCGCGCGTACTTCGCGGTTTGTATCATCCCCTCCACGCCGCGTACGCCGAATCCGCCCGGCAGCACGATGCCGTCCAGCCCCGAGAGCTTTTCCTCCACGTTTTTCGCGTCCAGAATTTCCGAATCGATCCACTCGATATCGACAACCGCGCTGTTTTCATATCCCGCGTGTTTCATCGCCTCCGCGACGGAGAGATACGCGTCGTGCAGTTTGACATACTTGCCCACAAGACCGATTTTGACATGGTGCTTGCTGCCGCGGACGCGTTCGAGCATTTCGTTCCACTCCGCCATGTTCGGCTTTTGCAGATCGAGGTGCAGTTCGCGGCAAACCACCTCGGAAAAGTTGCTGCGTTCGAGCATGATGGGCGCTTCGTACAGCGTCTCCACCGTAAGGTTTTCGATGACGCAGTCCGGTTTGACGTTGCAAAACAGCGCGATCTTGCGCTTGAGCCCTTCATCCGCCGGGTGGTCTACGCGTATGACGATGACATCCGGCGTGATGCCCGAGGATTGCAGTTCTTTCACGGAATGCTGCGTGGGTTTGGATTTATGTTCGTCCGAGCCCGAGAGATATGGCACGAGGGTCACGTGGATAAACAGGCAGTCGCTCGGCCCGACTTCGTGGCCGACCTGGCGGATCGCTTCGAGAAACGGCTGGCTTTCAATGTCGCCGATTGTGCCGCCGATCTCGGTAATGACCACGTCCGCATTCGTCGCGTCCGCAACGCTGTATATGAAACGCTTGATTTCGTTGGTTACATGCGGGATCACCTGCACCGTTTCGCCGAGATATGCGCCAGCACGCTCGTTTGCAAGGATATTCCAGTAGACTTTTCCCGTCGTGAGATTGGAAAAGCGGTTGAGGTTCTCGTCTATGAAACGCTCGTAATGCCCGAGGTCGAGGTCCGTTTCCGCGCCGTCCTCCGTCACGAATACCTCGCCGTGTTGAAACGGGCTCATCGTACCGGGGTCAACGTTGATATACGGGTCGAGCTTCTGCGCGGCAATCTTCAGTCCCCGCGCCTTGAGCAGACGCCCGAGCGAAGCCGCCGTAATGCCCTTGCCCAATCCCGATACGACGCCGCCTGTTACAAAAATATACTTCGCCATACAATCTCCTCCGTGCATCATGCGTTTCCATATTAAAAAATCTCATAGATGGAATTTCAAACGGACGCCCCGGCCGGGCGCTGCGTGCCGCGAGGCATATCATTGCAAAAGCAACGCCCCTTTTGAAAGGGGCGTCAATAAAAGTGGCTACTCCACCGTCACGCTCTTGGCAAGATTTCTCGGCTGATCCACCGAACAGCCTTTCTGCACCGCCAGGTAATACGCCAGCAGCTGCATGGGGACGATGGCGCAGAGCGGCGCGAGCGTACTGTCTATCCGTTCGATCTGCCACTGCTCGTGGGAGTGTCCCTTTGCGCCTTCCCAGGGCCCGTTTGTCACGGCGAGCACGCGCGCGCCGCGGACGCGGACTTCCTCCATATTGCTTGCTACCTTCGCCTGCAGCTCCGGCTGCGTGGCAAGCGCGACGACAAGAGAGCCGTCCTCGATGAGCGCGATGGTGCCGTGCTTGAGTTCGCCGGCGGGATACGCTTCGGAGTGGATGTAGGAAATTTCCTTTAGTTTGAGCGCGGCCTCCATGGCGAGCGCGTAGTCGATGCCGCGGCCGATGAAGAACACGTGCTTGACGTTGACAGAACGGCTCGCAAAATACTGAATCTGCTCTTTGTTATCAAGTATCTTCTGCATGGCGGCCGGAATCCGGGCCATCTCTTCGAGTCGATTCGAAACCTCCTGCTGTGTCATCCGTCCGCGCTTTTGCGCCAGATCTAGCGCACAGAGGTACATCAATATGATCTGTGTCAGATACGATTTCGTCGCGGCGACCGCGATCTCCGGCCCCGCGTATGAATACAACACGTGCCCCGCTTCGCGCGAGATCGTGCTTCCGATGACGTTGCAGACCGCCATCGTATCGCATCCGACCTCCTTGGCGCGCCGCAGCGCGGCGATGGTGTCCGCCGTTTCGCCGGACTGGCTGATGACCATGAACGGTTCTCCGCTTTCGATGAGCATGTCGCCGTACCGGTATTCGCTTGCGATGTCCACGTTCACGCGAAGGCCCGCCATATGCTCTATGAATTTCTTGCCCAGCATGCCGGCGTGATACGCCGTTCCGCAGCTGACGATCGTGAGCCGTTCCATGTTCTTTGCACGCGTCTCGTCCCAGGGGAAACGGTCACTCTTGAGCGTCATGTCCTTGCCGTTGACATATTGATCGAAAGTCTTACGGAACGCATCGGGCTCCTCGCAGATCTCCTTCATCATGAAGTGTTCGTAGTTGCCCTTTTTCGCGGACTCCACGTCCCAGTCGATATGCGTCGTCTCTTTGTCGATTTCGACGCCGAATTCGTCGTAATAACGAATGCCTTCGCGGCGCAGCACGGCGATCTGCCGGTCCTGCACAAAGCATACGTCCCGCGTGTATTCCAAGAGAGCCGGTATGTCGGAAGCGACGATGCTTTCGTTTTTGCCGTGGCCTACCACCATAGGGCTGTCCTTGCAGGTACAGTAGATCGTCGAAGGATCGTCCGCGAAGATGATTGCCAGCGCAAACGAGCCCTCCAACATACCCGCAGCATGCGTGAGTGCGTCCAGCGGGTCGCCGTGATAAAGGTACCCAAGCAGCTGCGCTACGACTTCCGTATCGGTTTCGGAAACGAACTCGCAGCCGTTTTTCGTCAGCATCGTTTTGATATGCAGATAGTTTTCGATGATTCCGTTGTGGACGATGGCGAGCATTTTTTTCGTATCGGTGTGCGGATGCGCGTTGATATCGGAAGGTTCGCCGTGCGTCGCCCAGCGGGTATGGCCGATACCGCTTTTTCCGCCGACAGGCGCGTTATTTAACAAATTGATTAGATTATCGATTTTCCCTTTTGCCTTGCGCAGGGTCAGGTCTCCGCCATCCCAGACCGCAATGCCCGCGGAATCGTAGCCGCGATACGCAAGCGCAGTCAGGCCGTTCATGAGCACGGGTACGCAGTCTTTATCGCCTGTGTAACCAACAATACCACACATACAGCAGAATTTCCCCCTTTGCCAAAAATGAAGAGTTCGATAATAAGCCGCCTGCCGCCCACCCATTATCGAACTGAATTCTCCGGCTATTATACATAACCCGCTCGCATGCCGTCAAGGAAATTTTATACGGGGCAAGCACAATTTCTTGCGATTGCCCCGTATTGTCAGGTACATAATATTGGTTTTGTATGGTTCAGGCTTTTGTCTTCCGTTCGGTAAAAAAGCGCTCGCCGCAGCCGTAGTGATCGAACACGTAATCGATGTCCTTGTCGCCCCTGCCGGAGAGGTTGATGAGGATCGAACCGCGGTTGTTTTCGCGCGCGTACCGCATGGCATATGCCAGCGCGTGCGAGCTCTCGATTGCGGGGATGATCCCCTCGTAACGGCTGAGGAAGAAGAACGCTTCCATGGCTTCCTCGTCCGTAACGCTGGTGTATGTTACGCGTCCGGCATCGTGCATAAACGCATGCTCCGGCCCGACGGATGGATAATCCAGCCCGCTTGCGATGCTGTACACTGGCAGCGGCTCGCCTTTTTCATCCTGCAGCATCAGGCTCTCAAACCCGTGCATGACGCCCTTCTTGCCATACGTGATGGACGCCGCGTTTTCTCCCGCCGCCGTGCCGCGCCCCATGGGTTCCACGCCGACGATCTCAACCGGTTCTTCATAAAACGTAGTGAACAGCCCCGCGGCGTTGGAACCGCCGCCAACGCAGGCACATACCACGTCCGGCAGCAGTCCGGTCATGCCGACGAACTGCTCCTTGGCTTCGATGCCGACCACCATCTGGAAATCGCGCACCATCTTCGGGAACGGGTGCGGGCCTACGACGGAACCGATGCAATAGATCGCGTCCTCGTATTCGTTTAGATATGCGTTGAAAGCCGCGTCCACGGCTTCCTTGAGCGTCTTCAGTCCGTGGGACGCGGGGATGACGCGCGCACCGAGCAGCTTCATGCGCGTTACGTTCGGTGCCTGCTTGGCAATATCCACGTCGCCCATGTAGATGTCGCACTCGAGCCCGAAATACGCCGCCGCGGTGGCCAGCGCCACGCCGTGCTGACCCGCGCCGGTCTCCGCGATCAGCTTCTTTTTGCCGAGAAATTTGGCGAGCAGCCCTTCGCCCATGCAGTGGTTGAGCTTGTGCGCGCCGGTATGGTTTAAGTCCTCGCGCTTTAAGTAGATCTGCGTTTTACCGAGCATGCGGCTGAGCCGCTCCGCGTGGTATACCGGCGTCGGGCGGCCCTGAAACTCCCTGCGGATGCGCCTCAGTTCGCTGATAAACTGCGCGCTGTGACAGATGGTTTCGTACGCGTCGTCGATCTCCTTGAACACGGGCACGAGCTGCGGCGGCAGAAACGCGCCGCCGTATTCGCCGAAGCGGCCGTCTTCATCGGGGTAGAGCTTGACATAGTTAGTAAAGTCTTTGTAGGTCATCATGATATTTTCCCTGCCCGCCGTTGGCCGCGGGTTTTCCTTTCTTACTTTCGATTTTAGTTTTGCGGCAAACAAAAACGCCCTCATACCGGCGCTTATGCCGATACAAGGACGATGCTCTCGCGGTGCCACCTTGTTTCCCGATTGTTCGGGCGCTTTACGGAAATGCCAACACATTCCCCGCGATGTAACGGTCGCGGCCCGTCGCGGGATACTATCGCTTTCCCCCGCGCGCTCAGCGGTCCATTTGAACGATCGGTTCCTGCGGGGCTTTCACCCTTTCCCCGCTCTCTGCAAGGTCGTTTTCGTCCGTTATCTCCGCTTCGAAGCTTATGGAGGGGATTATATATGATCCGTTTCGGTTCGTCAAGTATTATTTCGTTGGTTTTCATTCACTCTCCTGCTGAATCTAGGCGTTCACAATTTTGCCATATAGAACAAATTTGTTAAATACGCGCGGCACGGTTGAAAGAGGAGTGTCCTATATGCGATAATACGCTTGTCGGAATCATCGATCGGATTTTCCGGCGTTGCTTGCCAAAGCTTCTTTCCGGTTTCAACGAAAGGGGTACGCGCATGAAAAAATCACTCCTGATCGCGCTTCTGTTATCCTTGGCGCTTTTGCTCCCTGGGTGCAAAAAAGCGCACGAAATAACGTTTATCGATACGCTCCCCTGCGACCAGGCCGACGGCTATACGTGGGTTGCTCGCTCCACAGCGGGCGATACCGGACAGATTTTTCTGGAACAAACGTACCGCGAAGACGAAACGTATGCGCTCCTGGGCGCAAGCGGCGTACTCGAAAACGAGTTTGCCGGCGTCGTGCCGGGCTATTCGATCATACGGCTCTATTACGTCCATGCATCGACCTGGGACGGTTCGAACAGCGACGCGCTTGGAACGGCGTATTATGAGTTTCTCATCTATGACGATTTGACGATCAGCCTTTTGTATTCCGAAGTAGAGCTGCCGGACAGCTATTGAATCGATCATGCAAAAAGCGGCGCCCCGTAACGGGGCGCCGGTTTTTTATGCCGTATTTACCGCACGAACAGTCCGTTTTCGTTTTTGTCGATCACGAGCGTCGTTCCGGGCGCGATATCCTCCGTGACGATTCTTCTTGCCAGGAGCGTTTCGACATTGCTCTGCAGATACCGCTTGAGCGGGCGCGCGCCGTAATGCGGATCGCTGCCCGTATCCACGATGTACTCCTTCGCGACGTCGGTCACGCTCACCTTGAGCTGGTGGCCGCTGAGGCGCTTGCCGAGATCTTTGATCAGCAGTCCGACGATCTCTTTCAGGTCCGCTTTCGTCAGCGGACGGTAGAACACGATCTCATCGAGCCGGTTGATAAACTCCGGCCGGAACGACTGGCGGAGCATCTGCATGACGGCGTTTCTTGCGCCGTCGGATATGCAGCCGTCCAAATCGATGCCTTCGAGGATCACATCCGAACCTAAATTGCTGGTCATGATGATGATGGCGTTTTTGAAGTCCACCGTCCTGCCCTGCCCGTCCGTGATGCGCCCGTCGTCGAGCACCTGAAGCAGCACGTTGAGCACGTCCGGGTGCGCCTTTTCCACTTCGTCGAAGAGTATGACGGCGTAGGGCTTCCTGCGTACGGCTTCGGTCAGCTGTCCGCCTTCGTCGTAGCCAACGTAGCCCGGAGGCGCGCCGATGAGCCGCGACACACTGTATTTCTCCATGTATTCGGACATATCGATGCGCACCATGCTCTTTTCGTCGTCGAAGAGCGCCTGTGCGAGCGCCTTTGCAAGCTCCGTCTTGCCAACACCCGTCGGCCCCAGGAACAGGAACGAACCGATCGGACGGTTCGGGTCCTGAATGCCAGCGCGGGAACGCAATATCGCGTCGCTGACGCGCTCCACCGCCTCGTCCTGGCCGATGACCCGCTCGTGCAGGATCTCAGGCAGCCGCAGCAGCTTTTCACGCTCGCCCTCCATGAGTCGAGACACGGGAATGCCCGTCCAGCGCGCGACGATACGCGCGATCTCCTCCTCGGTTACGCGGTCGTGCAGATAGGTGGTTTCATGCGCGCCGCTCTCGGCGAGTTTCTCCTCGTGTTCGAGTTCCGCGCTCAGCTGCGGCAGCTTGCCGTACTTGAGCTCGGCGGCCTTGTTGAGGTCGTAAGCGCTCTCGGCTTTTGCGATCTCCGCGTTCGTGCGCTCGATCTCCTCGCGCAGCTGCTGCACCTTGCCGATGGCGGATTTCTCGTTTTCCCACTTGGCCTTCATCTCGTTGAAGCTCTCGCGCAGCTCCGCAAGCTCGCGCTGGATGTCCTCCAGATGCTCTTTGCTGAGTTTGCCAGTCTCCTTTTTGAGCGCGGCTTCCTCGATTTCGAGCTGCATGATCTTCCTGCTCGCGCCGTCGAGCTCCGTCGGCATGCTGTCGAGTTCTGTCTTGATCAGCGCGCAGGCCTCGTCTACGAGGTCGATGGCCTTATCCGGCAGGAATCGGTCGGAGATGTAGCGGTGACTCAGCGTCGCCGCCGCAATGAGCGCGGCGTCCTGAATCTTGACGCCGTGGAACACCTCGTAGCGCTCTTTTAAACCGCGCAGGATCGATATGGTGTCCTCCACTGTAGGCTCCTCGACCAGCACCGGCTGGAAGCGCCGCTCCAGCGCCGCATCCTTTTCGATGTGCTGGCGGTATTCGTCGAGCGTAGTCGCGCCGATGCAGTGCAGCTCGCCGCGCGCGAGCATGGGTTTTAAGAGGTTGCCCGCATCCATCGCGCCCTCGGTCTTGCCCGCGCCGACGATGTTGTGCAGCTCGTCGATAAACAGGATGATGCGCCCGTCGCTCTCCTTCACCTCTTTGAGAACGGCTTTTAACCGCTCCTCGAACTCGCCGCGGAATTTCGCGCCCGCGACCAGCGCGCCCATGTCTAGCGCAAACACCTTCCGATCTTTAAGATTGTCCGGAACGTCGCCGCGCACGATGCGCAGCGCGAGGCCCTCCGCTATTGCGGTCTTGCCAACGCCCGGCTCGCCGATGAGCACAGGGTTGTTTTTCGTCTTGCGCGAAAGGATGCGCACCACGCTGCGGATCTCGTCGTCCCGCCCGATCACAGGATCGAGCTTCTGGTTTTTCGCGAGCTCCACGAGATCCTGTCCGTATTTATTCAGCACGTCGTAGGTGCCTTCAGGGTTGTCGGACGTGACGGGGCGGTTTCCGCGCACCGTCTTCAACTGCTCCAAAAACGCTTTCTCCGTAATATTGTGACGCGCGTACAGTTTCTTAAGCGTTTCGTTCGCTTTTTTCAGCAACCCTAAAAAGAGGTGCTCGACCGATACGTATTGATCGCCCATCTCCTTTGCCCGCTTCTCCGCCTCGTTGAGCGCGCCGTTTAAATCCTGAGAAACGTAGATCTGATCCGAACCGGACCCGACGCTGTAGGTGGGCAGCGCGTTGACCTCCCGCTCCGTGTCCGCACGGAAACTGTTGATATCCGTGCCTGCGGCGGAAAGAATGCTTCCGATCAAACCCTCAGGCTGTGCGGTGAGCGTGTACAACAAGTGCGCCTGCGCAACCTCCGTGTTGCCCCGCTCGCTGGCGAGCTGCTGCGCGGCCTGTACGGCCTCTATGCTTTTTTGCGTTAATTGATTGACGTTCATCTCGATCAATCCCCCTCTACAGTATCATGCCGCCGCCGCGTACGTAGTTGGCGTAGAGCCGTTCCACGCCAGCCATCGCCGAGGCCGGTTCGTTGATGCGTTCAAAATATGTTTTCAGCGCGGAATCGAGCAGGCGGATATATCCCGCGATCCCTTCGCCGATCTGCTCGTTGCCGAGTTTGTTGTCTTCCGACAAGCGGAGTTTTCTGAAATACCGCCCGTCCTCCATTGCGCACTCGACCCGGCCGATATACGCCGTTTCGATTCGCGTCCAGAGCTTGAAAAACTGTAGCATCGCCAGCACGAGCGAACTATTCTGGCTGCGCACCGAAACACGCAGCTCACCTAAAATCGGGCGCGCGTTCTGATAGAGTTCCACGCTGTAACGCACGCTGGGATTGTATTTGTAATCCAGCGCGCTTCTAAGCGAAAACATCGAGTCCGAAGGCTGCAGCTGCGGCTCGAACACGCTGCCCATGAGCATTTGCTCGATGGCGGAAAACACTTCCCGCATGCGTTTTTCCGGCGTGGTAAAGCGCACGTACTCCGCCAGAATCTGGTTGATCATGGCGGAGCGGCTCGCGCTCGCTTCATACGCCAGCCGGTCTATCTCCTGTACGATCTCGTCGGAGAGCACCAGCGAATACACGCTTTTGTTCATTTCATATCACCTCGCGGTCTATTCGGTTTCATTATAACCCCTTAGCCGAACTTTGCAAGCGTGATTATTAATTACGCGTACGATTTTGCAATTCTTTCACGATTTCACTATACTGGATTCGCAATGCTATTAAGGAGAATGAACTGAACTGATGAACTACAACTTTGATGAAATCGTCGACCGCGCCGGTACGGGCAGTATCAAACTCGAAGCAGGGGAAAAAATCAATCCCTATTTACCTAAAGATCATATCCCGCTGTGGGTTGCGGACATGGACATCGCCTGCGCGCCGCAGATCATTTCCGCCATGCATAAACGTCTGGACCGCCGTATCCTCGGCTATACGGGTTTGACTCAACCATGCAAAGACAGCGTCGTGCGCTGGATGAAACGGCGCTACGGCTGGAACGCCGACCCGGAGCAGATCATCTTCTCCGCAGGTATCGTAGCTTCGATCTACGCAGCCGTCGCGAGACTGACACAGCCAGGCGACGAGGTATGTTTTTTGACCCCCGCCTATCACCCATTCGGCGATTCCGTCTGTTTACAGGGCCGCGTACCGCTGTATTCGCGCATGATCGAGCGCGAAGGAAACTGGTCGATCGATTTTGACGATCTTTCACAAAAGCTCAGCCGCACAAGCTGCAAGCTGTTTTTACACTGCAATCCGCAGAATCCCACGGGTCGTGTGTTTACCAAAGACGAACTGACACATCTATGCAGGCTTTGTTTTGATAACGGCGTGTTCGTGTTCAGCGACGAAATCCATGCCGATCTCACGCGCGCGGGTTATACCCATATCCCGATTGCGAAGCTTTTTCCCGGTGAAAATCGCATCATTACCTGCACCAGCCCGAGCAAGAGCTTTAATATCGCAGGCAACATTCACGCACATCTTTTCATACCGGACGCGGAGCTTCGCAGCAGATGGCTCAAAAGCTACTACAACGGACACCCGACCGCGGTTTCCAACGAGGCGTGCATCGCGGCGTATGACGAAGCCGAGGACTGGCTGGACGCGCTGCGCGTTTATCTCGACGAGAGCTTTGCCATGATGAAAGACATGATCGACGAACGTCTGCCAAAAGCGAGGTTTACCGTTCCGGAAGGTACGTATCTGGCTTGGATCGATTTAAGCGGTTACGGCCTGCCCGAAGAGGAACTCAAACGGCGCATCTCCGAAGCGGGCGTTTTCGTACAGTTCGGGGAGGATTTCGTAGATAACGGGGATCGATATATGCGAATCAACATCGCCAGCCCCAGAAGCGTTGTGCGCGAGGGGTTGGAGCGAATCTGCCGGGCGCTGGAGAATCTGTAATTACAAAAAAGACGCAAGCGCGTCTTTTTTATTTCGCTATTCTATATAGTCCCGGTACACATAGGGACTCGTATACGCCCGAAGCAGCGCGCCGTAGTCCGGCGTAAAATCCAGCACATCGCCGACGCGGTATGGTTTCGTGCGTGTGAGATCCACGATCAGATGATCGGAACTCGCGCCGACGATCTTGATGTCGGGATCACGCGGGGTCAAACCGTCCACCGTCGTGTCCTGGCGTCCGATCTTGCAGATGCCGCGCACCTGTTCTCCGAGGCTTTCAAACGTAGGCTGCTCGCCAAACGCGTTCGTGCCGCTCTCGCCGATGGGTACCGACGGCTTTCGCTGCACTTCGATGAGCCGCGTAGAGACCGTAAACGCGTCGCCGTACAGCCCGTTGAGCACGCGCCTTGCGGCGGTGTCGTTGCCGAGCAGGATGGATTCGCCAAGCCGCAGGTGGTTGACGCCCCGCGGCACAAGCCCGCGTTTGAGCAGGCCGACCGAACTGGAGTTACCGCCGGAGACGATCGGGATTGGCAGCCCCGTATGCGCGCGAAGCTCGCCGGCAATGCGGCACAGCTCGCTTAAATTCGTCTCGTCCGGTATGATCGCGCCGTAGCAGGTGAGGTTGGTGCCGACGCCGAGCAGCTCTATACCGTCCTCCTGTTTCGCCGCGTCCGCCGCCGCGTAGATCTCCTCCCGGCCGAGGAAAAGAAGCCCCTCCCGCAGGTCGCCAAGATCGATCATGAGAATCACCGCGTGGGATTTGCCCACCGCCCTCGCGGCGCTTCCGAGCGCACGGATGGATGCGATTTCCGAAACGAGGCTGACGTTTGCCACGCGCACGGCCTCCTCCGCATCCTCCGGCGCGGGCGCGCGCAGGAGCATCTTCGGTTTATTCGTATGCAGCCGCGCAAGGTTCTCCGCCCGCGCGTCGGCAAGCATCGTCGCGGCGCACGCGTCGAGAATGCGCACGATCTTTTCGTCGGCGCAGACGCCTTTGGACACCGCCGCGACGGTAATACCGTTTTCGGCGCAGAGCGCGCAGAGCGTGTCCGCGTTGTGTTTGATTTTTTTCAGGTTCGCCGTAACGCGCGGGTAAGTCGACATACCATAGCCCTCGTGATACTTTGATTTAGGTAAAGCGCAATGTTTCTTTCAATAAAATCTTCGCCGCACGCGGGTTCGTCTTTGCAAGCACGCCGAGCGACGCCATAACGTATTGTTCGTCGAACGCGAGGCGCATCGTTCCCGGTTTTGGATAGAGCATCTTGCCGTTTGCGTTACAGTCGGCAAGCCCGCGCAGGATACTTCCCCGCTCCGGCAGGCGGGTCAACGCGCCGCCCGTACCGACGATGGTTTTCACCTGCGTAAGGTCCTTTCCCTCGGCGGCGGTCGCCCGTCCCTGCGGCGTATAGTAATGCCGCAGCCGCCCCGCATGGCGGCTTATCGCCGTCAGCCCCGCTTCCATGCAGAGCCGCGACGTCAGTTTGAGCTGTTCCGGCGACGCGGGAATCGGAAGATAGTTTCGCATCACTGCGGGGATATCGAGTTTCAGTTCATGCGCGAGTTTTTCCTCGCCGATAAGATCGATCAGATAATGCGCGTTGACGTACAGTCCGAGGTCGCCTTCCACGGTGCGCTTGTTGAACGGTTCCGGTGCGGTCAACAGCCGGGATATCTCTTCCGAACCGGCGGTGACCGAATGCACGTCCGTCGTCGCGCCGCCAATATCAAGCGCGATCAGATCGCCGGTCTCTTCATAGAGCAGCATCGCCGCCTCCATGACCGCGCCCGGCGTCGGCAGGATCGTGCCCGTAACCATATCGCGGATATGCTCCATGCCCGGCGCGGATACGATGTGCCGTTCAAACGCTCCGTGAATCAATTTCCGGACAGGTTCGATATTCAGCGCGTCCAGCCGCGGATAAACGTTTTCCGTCACATAACACGGCACGTTCGCCCGCTCGAACACGGCCCGCACCGCGCTCTGGTTCTGCGCGTTGCCCGCGTAGAGTACCGGCGCGCCCGTGCCTTCGCGCGCGAGCAGTTCGGCGTTATACAGCGCGGTTTCGCGCTCGCCGCCGTCCGTCCCGCCCGCGAGCAGAATCAGGTTTGGTTTGATCGCGCGTTGTTCGTCCAGATCGGCCTGCGTAAGTTTGCCCGCCGTGGTCTGGCGCACGACCGCGCCCGCCCCAAGCGCAGCGGCCTGCGCCGCGCGCACGGTCATATCGTATACGAGCCCGTGCACGCACATCTTCAGCCCGCCCGCCGCGCTGGACGAAGCAAGCAGTCGGCCGTATATTAAATCGTCCGTTCCGAATTGTGCTTTCAACGCGTCGATCGCGTTGTTCAAGCCGATGCGTACGTCGCCTGATAGCACCGTCGTTTCCGCCTGCCCCTGCCCCAGAAAGCGCGGAGCTTCGTCCAGCGCGTCGAACGCGCTGACAAGCGTCGTCGTGGAACCTATTTCGGCGATCAATACGTCCGTAAACATAATTATTCTTCTTGACTTCGCTTGTCTCGTTCTTTGATTAAGAACGTCACGACGTGATTCCCGTGCGTTCCCCTGCCGAAACCCGCGTCAGCATCCCTTATATATTTTTTAGAAAATATATACATAAATTATTCTTTCTCTCGTTTATTTCGCTCTTTGATCAAAAACGTCGCGACGTGGTTCCCGTGCGTTCCCCTGCCGAAGCCCGCGTCAGCACCCGCGGCTTTCGCCGCGTCGTTTTCCACCTGTGTGCCGCCCGCGACGAAGATCAGTTTGTCCCGCACGCCCATCTCCCGCGCGATGCGGTCGATGCGCGCGATATTCTTATAGTGGATGTCGTCGTGCGAAATGATCATGGACGCGAGCATCGCGTCAGCATCTAGCTCGATCGCCGCTCCAACGAGCTTCTCCGGCGGAACGGACGTGCCGAGGTAATGCACCTCGACGCCGTATTTCTCGATGCCGCCGTGCTTAATGTCGATGATCTCCCGTAATCCCACCGAGTGCTCGTCCTGTCCGATCGTGCCGCATACAATCCGCAAAGGCTTTTGTTCGATCGCCGTTCGCAGTTCGTCTTCGTCCAACACGTCCGGCTCTGGCGGGATGACGAGCGAAGATATGTCGATGTCGAAATCGACCTTGCCTTTGACCTCGATGCGCGTTCCCTCCGCGCGGTGCAGCACCTCGCGCGAAATGACCGCCGCGTCCCTAAGGCCCATTCGCCGCGCGCACTCCAGCGCCGCCGCCTCGGCGATCTTCTTTTCCGCCGGGAAGCAGAGCGTGAGCAGCACCGTTCCGTCGGCAAGCCACTCCATCTCCGGCTTGATCTTCGCTGCGTTGGGTTGTGCGAAGTCCTTCACCGCGTCCAAGCGAAGATAGACATTGTCGTCCTCGTCCAGTTCGTCGATATAGACGATCTTTTCGGGCTGTTCTAGCGTGCAGCCGCCGATCAGCGCGGAAGGATCGTCCGAATCCCCGCCGTATTGCGAAACGTTATTCCTGCCGTAGTGCGCGGTAACGGGCGCCATGTAATCCGCTTCGCGCTTGATCACCGTGCCCGCGCCGATGCCGCCGTTGATCTTCCTCGCGATACCGTCTCCGTTGCGCTCCGGAAACAGCCCGCTGTCGACGAACATGCCGCTTTCAACCGCGTTGAAATAACCGCCCTGCTCCTCCATCTCCTCCAGAAAAAGCACCGCGCGTTCAATCAGTTCCCGCGCCTTGTCCTCAAGATACCCTTCCTTTTTCAGTTCCACCATGTCCATCAGCCCGTCGAGACCGACGAGCGTCTGCTTGGCCGTGTCGCATGCTTCTATGTTATAGATATGCCAGGGCACGTTGCGCCCTTCGTCCGGCGTGATGGTGGACTGGATGTCCGCGCTGGTGAGCTTACTCACCAGCATGTTCAGCACGTGCGTGACCGTAGCCTCGCGCGTGCTCGACTCGATGTATTTCGTATTCATCTGCGCGCGCATGCGATAGCCGGCGAACAGCCGCCGGAGAGCTACCGCATACGGCAGATCCATATAGACGCAGGGCCCCGGCGTCGCCGTCGGCGGCACGGTAGAGAGGCAGATGTTTTCCTTCGGCACGCCGACTTTTTCGGAAAACAGCGCGTTGATGGCGTGCTGTACCATGAGCTCCGGCATAACCTTCCAGGCGTCGCGCGCGGTTGCGTTGGCGTTGTGCGCGCCGTCGATCTGCGCCATGTTCGCCCAGGCGATAAGCTTTTTACTCTCCGCAGCGTCCACAAACGAACGCACCATATTGATGTTGCGGTAGATGACGTTGTACTGCGGATCCTGATGGCAGCCGTTGACGCCCTCTTCGGCGAACATGACCGCGATGTCCGGTCCCGCCACGCCGCTGACGTAGCTGTGATAGTTGATGGGCCTGCCGACCTCGTCTTCGATGAGGTCGAGCGCCTTTCGCTGCGCGCGCACCTGCTTTCGAGTGATCGGCACGCCTCCGCTGCCCTGCGGCGTGCCCTCGATCAGCCCGTCAAAGTGGCTCTGGCCGGACGTGCGGATGACCATGATGTGATCCGCGCCGTGGTGCGCCGCCATACGCATGCGCCGTATATCGTCCTCGAACCGCCCGCTGGCAATCTCGGTCGTGATGACCGGCGTCGGCTGGGGATCGACGTCTCCAAAATAGTGCGCGGGCGGCAGCGGAACGCCGTCTTTGAGCGGTTTGCTGCAATCGCGGTAGGTAAACGGTCCCATTGTCAGTTCCGGCGCAGGCTGCCGCCATGTCCAGCCCCGGCGGCGGGGACGATAGTGCTCCAGATCTTCCAGTATTTTCGCTACGTCGATGTTCTCGTCCGGCGGCAGAATGTATTGGCTCATTTGGCACCTCCGAAGAGAAGCGCAGCTTCATCCATCGCGCCAGGGTTCATCAACGCAAGCCCGGCGGTGCGAATCTCCTGCCCCGTGTGTTTTGCATAACGGTAGACCACGTTGCCAGCACCGTGGCCGAGCAGACCGCGCTCCATACAGCCGTCCACGAGCGCTTTGGCCTCCAGCGAGGAAAACCCCATGCGCAGCAGCACGCTGCGCTCGATCGCGGGCGTGGTGTTTTCCTTTGCAAGATCAAGCATCGGGTCGACGAGCCGCCCTGTCAGCGCCCAGAAACGCGCTTTGAGTTCCTCGTCGCTCAAATGGGCAAGATGCTTCCGCCTTGTTTGAAAATCGTCTTCGCGTCTGATCATAACGTCCTCCTGAATTTGTTCAGGGAATATTTATTTCTGATTGAGCGCTTCCAGCACAAACGCACGATTGGTTTTCGTCTCCTCCGCCAGAAATGTGATATCGTTCTCGGTTGGCGGATGATCGACCGTCGACGCCGCGTGCGTAATCAGCGAGCGGCGCATATGATCCAGATCTGCTTCGACCGCGCGCAGCAGCGACGGATGCTTTGGCAGCACGATGCTTTCACCGGGTACTTCATCCTTCGGATCGCCGATATAGACGTTGATACCGTTTTGTTTGGCAAACGAAAGTTGCGCGTTGCCGTGCTTGCCCGCGCCGGTGTACTCCGTCTCCTGTACGACGACGACCTTGTCCTCCGGCAGTTCCTGCGCAAGCGAGATTGCCGCCGCGAGGCTCGTGTTTCCGGCGGGCCCGCGTTCGATACCCTCGAGCCGCGCAAGCAGTTCGGTGGTATAAAACACCTCGCCCTGATTGACGGTGACGTACCGGTCCATATACCGCATCGGGCGCGCCGCGCTTCTGGGCACGTCGCTGCGGTCCGGCCATGTGGAAAACGGCATGCCGAACCCCGTATGCCCCGTTGTAAACGATTTTTTGTTAAACTGCGTGTCGCTCGCCATGTGCAGCCCTTTGAGGTTGACGCTCGCGGCGACGATCTGCGGATAACAATTCGCCTTGTGCAGCCCCTGCGCAGTGCCGGTCAGATTCCCCCCGCCCGCGTTGGTGCAAACGACCACGTCTGGGTCTTTGCCGATCTGTTCGCGGCACTGCCGCGCGAGTTCATAGCCAAGCGTTTCGATGCCTGCGACGCCGAACGCCGTATAAAGCGAGGCGTTGAAATAGCCCGTGTCCTCCAGCATGCGCAGCACTGTATAGAAAAGTTCGGGCCCTACCGTGAGCTGCACAACCTCCGCGCCCAGCGCTTCGCACTTTCTCGCTTTTTCGATGATCTCCGGCTGGCCTGTGCCGCGTGAATCGTAGCACTCCTGCACGATGATGCACTTTAAACCGCTCTTTGCGCAGCAGCTGGCGACCGCCGCACCGTAGTTACCGCTCGTCGCGGTCAGTGCGCCGGGATATCCCGTTTTTTTTGCGTGGTGAATGCTGGTCGCCGCTCTGCGCACCTTGAAGCTCCCGCTGGGGTTTGCCGCCTCGTCTTTGACGAAGATGCGCGCGCCGCAGCCCGGTTTGCTCAGTTTCCGCGCGAGAGCCGTAATGTTTTTCATCTCGATCAGCGGCGTGTCGCCGATGGCATAGCCGCGCTGAATCGTTGCGACGTCCTCGATCGTATAGCCCGTGGACGCCATCATGGCTTCGTAGTCGAACGCGATGGAACCGCTCTCGAATACAGCGTAATCGACGCCAACCGCCGCGCGGATGATTTCGGCCTTTCGCGCCAAGACGGCTTCGTAACTCGTGTCCTTCATTTACCGTCACCTCCGAAGAGGAAGTTAACCGCATCGTCGCCCGATTGCTGCAGCTGAGGCACAAAACCGCCGAAACTATGCGTATAGTGCGGATCGACTTCCAGCAGTTCGCCGGAGACGATGCGTCCCGTGCGGGTCACGACCGACACGCTCTCGCCGAGTTTTGCGTCGGAGGTCAGGTACCCCTTCGTCCAGAGTTCGAGCGGCACGCGCTTCGTATCCTCCGGCACGGCGGACGCGCGTTCATCCGGCTCTAAAACCACGTTATGAATTCTGACCCAGTCGCCCTTTTTCGCCATTGTAGCCACCTCGCAAAAGCCGTTAAGATAAAACGCCTTCTTCAATCAGATCGCGCATATCGCCCATAATGGCGCGCGGAACGGGAAGGTCGATCATGGTCTTCAACCCCGGCCGCGCATTGATCACGTGCGGGATCATGTTGACGCACATGGCGATCGTGCCGACGCCGCCGTCCACCTCGGGCCGTATCTCCATATGCACGGGCGGCGTACCATCAAGCGTGATGTAGTCGCCCGTGTGCGTGCCGCCGAGCTCCGGTTCGATTTGCTGGGGATGGATCATGTCAATCTTCACTTCATTTCCAATATACCCCTGCCCCGTCATATTCACGCCCGCGACGTTGCCTCTCGCGGCAAAGCCGTAAGGCGATTTGCGATCCACTTCGGTTAAAATCGGCTCCATCTGCTGCTCAAAGCGGTCGATCTTCCAGCCGAGCGCTTCGGCGATCATGCCGACGCTCTCGGCAAAACCTACGTGCCCCGCCAACTCGCCGCTCTTCACGCCTTCTTCAAAGGCTTCTTTTGTCAGCCCGACCCCCTGCTCCTGCATGACCAGCGGACCAAAGGGCGAAAGCGAATTCACGCGGCGGCAGGTCACCTTATCCACACGCGTCATGCAGCCGCTCAGGCAGACGGCGAGAAGGTCCATCATCAATCCCGGGTTGATGCCGGTGCCGAGCGCGGTCACGCCTTGATCCTTCGCGATGCGGTCGATTTGACCCGCAAGCTCCGGCTCTTTTGCGGCGGGATAGCTCATCTCCTCCGCCGTACTGATGGCGTTGACCCCGCGCGAGAGCACGGTTACGAGCTTTGGATACACGTCCTTCGTAAACGAGTCGGTCGCGACGATGCAGACGTCCGCGCTCTTTTCCGGCAGCGCGCTGTCGATGTCGTTTGACACAAACACATCCGGCCTGCCGTTTTGTTCGACGCCGAGGAGCGTAAAAATGCTCTTACCGACGCGGTTCGGGTGAAGATCGCAAACGCCCGTGATCTCCACGCCCGTCTTTTCCAACAGCACCTTTGTGATGCCTCCGCCCATCGCGCCAAATCCCCAGACCGCCACCCGGATGTTCCGCATACCGTTCCTCCCGCAGATTTAAATCGAATCCAGATTTCAATATTTATTTTTAATACGAAAGCTGCCTTTGCGGCACAAAGAAATCCTCCTGCTGGAGGTTCAGTTCTTCTATGATATTTTCTACATAATCCAGATTTCCGATCTGCAGACGCTCGTGGCAGTCACTGCCCATCGAGAATTTGATCCCCGCTTCGCGCGCACGGCGGAGCATATCGGCGTGCGGCGCGCGCCACAGGCCGGATATCTCCAGCGCGACGCCGTGCTTTCTGCACAGCTCGATCACCGCGTCCTCCCACTGCTGTAAAAAGCGCGTGCCATGGAGCTCGTCATACGGTGGCAACACCGTCGCGTGTCCGAGAATCTCGACCCGCTGCGTGGAGAACGTCTTCTCCATCAACTGTATGGTATAAGCCAGATAATACCGGTTAAGGTCTGAAGAATAGTTTTTGTCGTAACGCTCGGTATAGCTCGACCGTTTCGTAAAATACTGTCCCAGAGGTATGAATCCGCCCCGCCCGTCCGGCATGTTGTGTACGCTCGCGATGACGTAGTCGATGTCGTCGTCCAGCGCGTCCGGCAGGTTCGATCGGTGCTCCATATTGACCTCCGCGCCGCGGTAAACGGGATATTGCCGGAGCACGTCGATATAGTTTTTTACGTCGTTCATCGTATAGATTCCGCCGCAGAACAGATGGTCGGAAACGCCTAAGATGTGCCCCTGCTGACGCTCGACTTCAACGAGATCTTCTACCGGGAATTGCGCGTCCGACATATTCGTGTGCGTATGAAGGTCGTAAAGCTGCATATCGGTCTCCATGGTGGTTTTTCAGCGGCTGCTCGCTCCGTTTGATTTTGCATAAAACCGCTCAACGCTTATACAATATACCATGAATCCGGCCATGAAAACAAGGTGGATCGACAGGATGTCGAATCAATCGCCCCATATTACATCATAGGTTATCCCTTTTCGCGCATATAAAAAACGTTCGGCTTTTCCGAACGTTTTTTTTGCATGTTTACAGGTGTCGTTTGCCCGCGCAGTATTGAATCAGTTCCGCCGCGACGCTCACGGCGATCTCAGCCGGCGTTTCCGCACCGATGGAGAGGCCGATCGGCGCGTGCAGCCGGTCGATTCGATTCGGCTCGACGCCCTCTATGCTCAGTTTCTCGTGTATCGTCGCGATTTTGCGCTTGCTGCCGATGCAGCCGATATAATCCGCATCCGAACGCAGCACCCAGCGGAGTATCTCATAGTCCGTTTCGTGCCCGCGCGACATGACGATCACATGGTCGCGTTTGGTGAGCCGGGCGGTGTCCTCCGCGCTGTTATAATCGCTTTGGATCACACGCTCCGCCGCGGGAAACAGCGCCGTTTTCGCAAATTCCACCCTGTCTTCCACCACCCAGACACGATAATCCAGAAACCCCAATTGCCGCGCCATGACCTGCGCCACATGTCCGCCGCCGAAGAGTACCACGCGCGGCGCCTCGTTCAGCGGCTCGATTAAATACCGGTGTTCGCCTTCTGTCACGAGCGCATGTTCCGGCGGGTCGATTCCGGTTTCCGCGCGAAGTTCGTCCGCAGCCCATACGGCTGACGGAAAAGAGCCGTCATCGGACAATTCACAGACAAGAAACGCCTCCTCGTCCGATTCGACCGCGCACAGTATACGCCTGACCAGCGCGTTGCCCCGCTCTCCCAAAAACGGGCGGAACAGCACGCTCACCGATCCGGACGAATCGCCCTCTTCTCCCGCGCGAATCTCATACGCCCGAATCTGCGCGGTGTTTTGGCGCAGCAATTCGAGTGCGTCCATCCTCACACAATATTCCATTGAACCCCCGCCAACGGTGCCCGTCTGCGCGCCGTCCTGCGATACCGTCATCGAAACGCCCACGCCGCGCGGCGCGCTGCCGCGGCGCGATACGATCGTTGCGAGCACGGCGTTTTTTCCCGCCGACAACTCGGCTTCGATGGCTTCGAACAATTCTTTCATTCTGTCACCTGTTTCATAAGAATCCCGCGAGCCCGGACTTATTCGAATATCAGATTGTCCGCGCCCGCCTGCACCGTCAGTTCGGCAAATCGAAAGCACTCCGTATCGTGTTCGTTGATTATCCCCGCCGCCTGCAGGAAAGAATGGATCGTGACCGACCCTGCAAAGCGCATACCGCGCCGTTTCATATCAGACGAAATCCGGTCGGAAAGCGGGCTGGTCGCGCGGTATTTCCCCTCCGGGTTGAGCACGATTTTGCCGCCTGAAAAGCTCCAAAGATAATAGCAAAACGAGCCGAACTCTTCTTTTAACTTTAAAACGATCTTCGCGTTAAAAATCGCCGCCTCGATCTTCGCGCGGCTTCGTATGATAGCCGCGTCCTGCAACAGCGATTGAATTTTCCCCTCGCCGTATGACGCGATTTTTTCGACGTCGAATCCGTCGAACGCGGCGCGGAACGCCTCGCGTTTCTTCAGAATCGTAATCCACGAAAGCCCCGCCTGAAACAGTTCGAGCAAAAACAGTTCGTATATCGGCCCGTCTTCACGTATCGGCGCACCCCACTCCTCGTCGTGATACGCAAGATAGAGCAAGGATCGTTCGTTGACCCATGCGCAGCGTTTCTTTTGCTCCATATCGTTCTCCGGTCTTCGTCTTTTCGCGCGCAGCGCGGCAACTGGATTATACCATATCGTCTGTTTCTAGCGCAAAGCGCCGCCGCGCGAATTCGCGCGGCGGCACAGCGTTTGCTATGCGTTCAGCCGACCGGCGTAGGCGTCGGCGTAGGCATCGGTACCAGCATCGGCGTTGGGGACGCGAACACATCCAGCCCTTCCGTCACACCATCGCCAATCGACGGTTCTGTGTCGGTTTTTTCTTCGTAGATAGTACCGTACAGATACGTTTTCTGCAGATCCTGCCACTGCTGGAGAATCTCCAGCACGCGCGCCTCGTCCGCCGCGGAAAAAGCGCGGTAGCATGGGTTAAAGGACGTAATCGCGCCGCCAACTCCGTAATACAGCACGTCGCCGTTGCTTACGTAGTATACGCTGCCACCGGAAACGAACATGGAATCCCCGTCTGTCGTATACATGTTTGCAAGGATGTCCTCGCCATAGTACGAGCCATCCGCCTTGTGCACGCGGCCGCTCCAGTTCGTATAAACGAAAAACCGGTCCGGATCGATGGTCGGTTCGCTTCGCAGCATGATCTCGGCAAGTTCGTTCATCAGCGGCTGCATACGCTCATTGTATTCGTTGTCGTCACCGCTGCTTCGATCATAATAGAACGAAACCGTCTGGCGCGTCCCGTCGGACATAGGAACGTTGTAAAACATCATGTTGATGCTGAAATAATCTGAATTGTTTTCCAAAGCATCGGATTGCTCCAGCATTTGGCACATCAGATCTAGATATTCGCCCTGGCTGCGCCCATTTTGATATTTCATCCATGCGGACGAGGTTTCCCGCAGTTCGAGACGGATATTGTGATAGTCCCAGTACCGCGTCATGCCGATATATCCTGCCATCGATATCGACCCTATGTTCTGATCCCCGTCCGTATTGTACTGCTGATATGGATCGTATGTTTTATACGATTCGTTGCAGATCATGCCGGATTCCGGTAGTTCGTCATAGTACGCGCGCAGAACCTCGCTGCTGTCCATAAAGCCGCCTTTATACGGATCGTCCCCTTGCAGATAG
Source organism: Christensenellaceae bacterium (assembly GCA_963675855.1). Taxonomy (GTDB): domain Bacteria; phylum Bacillota; class Clostridia; order Christensenellales; family CAG-138; genus UBA7703. The sequence goes on along the minus strand of OY776633.1, from coordinate 1,368,597 downwards.
CGCACGGAGTCCTCGGATGGAAGCGAGCGGATGGCTTTTACAAAGTCGCTGTTCTCCTCCTGCATCATCAAAAGCGTATTCCGGTTGAGGAACGTCAGCACCCTGCTGACCGTTCGCCCGTTGTTGAGAACGAACGTAACGGGTTGCGTCGTCTGCAGGTAGCCCTGCTTTTCGTCATATTCATAGTATACATATCCGCGCTGACGGATTGAGACGACGTTGTCCGCGAGCGTGTCGAGCGCATATTCCTTAACGTCTTTTTCCGTGAATCGCACCTGTGAAACGAGGTGCTGTTGATAGCTGATCTGTTCTACACCGCGATTATCGCCGTCAAAACGCACATAGGCGACGTTTTCCAAGCGCGGGATATCGTTTTGCATGGCGGTCGTCGCCGCCGCCGTTCCGAAATACCCGGCGGCCCCGATGGCGAGCGGAACGAGCAGCCACGGCAGCGAACGCAGCACTTTCTTCGCAGTACGCAGCACGATGATCTGATAGATCAAATAGATGCCGACGGCGACCGCGATCACAATCGGAAAACTTGAGCTTTTCAGCCAGACCACGCCGGACGGCAGCAGCATGAGAACCGGAATCACGGCCAGGCATGCAAACACGGTCTGATACGCCGAATTCTTCGCACCGCGCTCCGCCAGTTCGGAAGGCCGTCTTGCAAAGAGGATGCGCGCGGCGATCAGCTCCGCTCCCGCAAGCAGTGCGGAATAGGCGATGTTGACCGGCGCATACAGCGTATGCCGCAGCATCGGGCGCAGCAACTGCGCGATCTGGCCGGTGGCGATGTTGGTCACGGGCGTCAGAAACCACGGCAGATCGAGCCAGTTGATGATCACCGCGTTGGCAACGATACCCCTCGCAACGGCAAACTGGATGAACCGGAACAACCCAAGCACGAGTACGGTCAGTCCAAATCCGGTCAGTATGGTGCCCGTCAGGCTCATGGCGATTGCGCCGGCGGAAAACACGAGCATGGCCGCAACGATATAAAACAGAACGGCGAAGAGCGGGTAGAGCGGCACAAACGGTGTTTTGGAAACGATGAACACCGTCGTCGTCATGAGCGCGCCCGCCAGCACGGTAGCTGCAATCCACGTCAGCGCCGCAAGCGAAACGGACCAGAAGAGGCGCTTGCGCGAAACAGGCAGGCTGTGATAATAATCGCTGTCCGAACGTTTGTTAAGAAACGAAAATCCGTCCATCGAGAGCACGATCCCCCCGATATACACAAACACGATGAGCGGCAGGAACATATCTTCTATGCCCGGCACATTGTCATGATACGGTGTCGTGCAGTATTGGATGGCGACGATGGCGCTCGCCACCACGGTGAGTGCAAAGAGCACCAACCCTGTGCGGGATATCCGGCGTACCGATTCGAGATACGGCTTCATGCGCGTTCGCCTCCTTTCAGGCACGGTTCGGCAAATGTATAGCCGAGCGCTTCCATCTCGTATACAAATACTTCCTCAAGCGTCAGCGGCAGTATCTCGAGCAGCAGCGGATTCATTGCCGCAATGAGCGTTTTCACCCTTGCGCTGTCCCCGCGGATGATCATGTTCGCAACGCTGCCCTGCTTGCCGAACGAGAGTATCTCCTGACCTTCGAAGCGTGTTTTGTCGAAGTCCTCCGAAAACGCTACCTGCACCTTAAAGAGGGTTGTTTTCAGGTTCTGCACGTCGCTCTCAAATACGATACCGCCGTGATAGAGGAGAGCGAGCTGGTCGCAAGTGTCCTCGAGTTCCCGCAGGCTGTGGCTCGAGATGACGGCCGTGCTGCCGCGCTCGATCACGTCGGCATACAACATCCCTTTCACAAGGTTTCGCATAACGGGATCGAGCCCGTCGAACGTTTCGTCGAAAAACACATAATCCGTCATAGCCGATAGCGCGAGCACCGTCGCCGCCTGTCGGCGCATGCCTTTTGAAAACGTGCTCAAAAGCCGGGTGCGGTCGAGTTTGAACGCAGAGCATAGTTCGTTGAAGCGCTCCATAGAAAATTGGGGATACATGGAACCGTACAGCAGCGCCATTCGGTTTAAGTTGCTCTGCGGCAAAAAGTACAGTTCGTCCGGTACGAACACGCAGTGTCCCTTGACGGCGGGATTATCGAACACCTCGCCGCCGTTGATGGAGATATGCCCTTCGTCCGGCCGGTATACGCCGTTGCAGAGCCGTAAAAACGTGCTCTTGCCCGCGCCGTTTGCGCCGACAAGGCCGTAGATGCAGCCCTGCGGGATATTGCAGTCAAGATTGACGAGCGCTTCCACCTCGCCGAATCGCTTGGTCAGTTTTCGCGCTTTTATCATGATTTCGTTTCCTTTCCATAAGCAGACTGAACGGCGTCGATCACATCCTCAACAGGGATTCCCGCCGCGCGCATTTCTTCCGCGATGGATCGCACCTCATCCAGCCGCCCTTTCATACCCTCGCCTACGAGCCGAAGCGCATCCGGCGTGATGAACCTTCCGTTACCGGGCGCGCTGACGCAGAGGCCGCGGCGTTCCAGTTCCGCGTACGCCTTCTGGAGCGTGTTGGGATTGACCGAAAGCTCCAGAGACAGCATCCTTACGGAAGGCAGCTGGTCGCCGTCTTTGAGAATGCCGGTCGCGATCAACCGTTGTGTCTGATCGATGATCTGCTCATAGATCGGCGTCCTGGCAAACCGGTCGATTTGATACATCGCCGAACCTCCTTCATGGATAATAGTGTACTATCTGTTATAGTACACTTGAATTCTACGCCGAAACGTCCTGTTTGTCAAGGAAAAATCCAAATTCACCCCCCCCCTGTACGCAGTTTAAAAAGCGCAAGAGCGATATCCGCAAAATTATACCGCTTCCGCGGGGCGCCTTCCTATGATACAATCCCTGCTATGGAACACCAATCCGAATGGAGCCGAACCGAATCCAACGAAGAGCGGTCGAAAAAGCGCGCGGAGCGCATCACGCTCGTCGCGCTGCTTGTCGTCGCGCTCATGGTTCTCGCCGTCGCGTTTGCGCTGCTGCACTTTTACCTTGCCGCGCAGCATTCTGCGGCTTCGGATCCGTCCGCCTCCGTCCTCTCCGCAGAGGCCGCGGGCGAGCCTGCAGGAAGCGCAGGCGAAATTTCTCCCCCGTCCGTCGAAAGCGGACTGCTGGTTTCGTTTCTGGATGTCGGTCAGGGGGACTGCATCTTCCTGCGTTCTCCGTCCGGCAAAACCATGCTCGTCGACGGCGGCCCCGCCGGTTCGTTTCCCGCGATAGACGCATATCTCGTCCATCTCGGCGTCGCCGGGCTGGACGTCGTGGTCGCCTCGCACCTGCACGCGGACCATATCGGCGGTCTGATTTCGGTCGTGGACGCGTATCCGGTCGGCGACTTCTATTACCCGCCGTTTGACGCTGAGAGCGAAACATATGCCGATTTACTCGACGCGCTGAACGAAAGCCAGGCAACGGTAAAACAGCCGCTCGCCGGAAAGGACACGCTGATCCCCTGGGACAGCGAAGTCGAGGTGCGCATCCTCGCGCCATACGACGCGGTATACGACGATTTTAACGATACAAGCTACCTCATTCGCGTCCGATACGGCGATACGGCCGTACTGCTCGCCGGCGATACGACGCAGCTCGGCGAAGCGCTCGCTTTAAAAGCGCAGCTGGATCACCTCTTCCGGGCGGACGTACTCAAGATTGGTCATCACGGGTCTTACGACGCTACGTCTGAAGATTTTCTTGCTGCGGTTTCCCCCGCTATCGCCGTCATCTGCGTCGGCGACAATAACGGGTACGGTCACCCGCACCAGTCGCTGCTCGACCGGCTGAGCGAGCGCGGCATTACGGTGTATCGAACGGACATGGACGGCACCGTTACAATCCTGCTTGACGGAACAAGCGTAACGGTGATAGAATAACCTCAATCAATAGAAGGCAATGAAGGGGAAAAGTCCTTTAACCGCGTAAAAAGAGAGTACCGTCACCGGCTGAAAGCGGTATGCGCGCAAACAGGACATCAAGTTCGCCCCGGAGCCTCTCCGGTGAACGGCAAAACAGTTGTTGAGTAGTCAGAGACGGGCCCGCCCGATATAGCGGAATCGAGGCTTGCCCCGGCGTGTTTTCCCGGGCGGGCAAACGAGGGTGGTACCACGACGCGTTTTCGTCCCTTACGGCGAAACGTGTTTTTTATTTGAAAAGGATTGCACAGCAAAAAGGAGGAATCTCACATCATGGGTATGATGGAATCTCTCGCGCAGCTGCGGGAGGAAACCGAAGCGAAACTGAAAACCTGCCGCTCGTTTGAAGAGCTGGATCAGGCGCTTGTGGACGTGCTCGGCCGAAGCGGTTCTTTAACGACGGTCCTTCGCACGATGGGCTCTCTGGCCAAGGAAGAGCGCGCGAAGGTCGGCGCGTTTGCCAATCAGGTAAAGGCCTCGCTGGAAGCGGCCGTCGCCGAGAAGCGCGCCGCGCTTGCCGAAATCGCCAAGCAGCGCCGCTTCGCCGAAGAGACGCTGGACGTGACCGCGCCGGGCGCCGTTTGCGCCCCTCTCGGCCGCCTGCACCCGATGACACAGACGTACCGGCTCATCCGGGACGTGCTGATTGGCATGGGCTTTTCGATGTTCGACGGTCCGGAAATCGAGCTCGACGACAATAACTTCACGCTGCTGAACCTGCCGAAGGATCATCCCGCGCGCGACATGCAGGACACGTTTTACATCAACGAAAACGTCGTGCTGCGCACGCACACTTCGCCCTGCGAAGTGCGCGCGCTGACCACGCTGACCCCGCCGTTTCGGCTGCTCATGCCCGGCCGCGTTTTCCGCGTTGACGAAGTGGACGCGAGCCACTCCCCCGTGTTCCATCAGATCGAGGGGTTCGTGGTCGATAAGGGTCTGACGCTGGGCGATCTGAAGGGCATTCTGGATTCTTTTGTGCACGCCGTGTTCGGCGAGGACGTGAAAACGCGCCTTCGCCCAAGCTACTTCCCGTTTACGGAACCCTCAGCCGAGCTGGACGTCTCCTGCTCCATCTGCGGCGGAACGGGCTGCCGCGTCTGCAAGGGCACGGGCTGGCTCGAGATCCTCGGCTGCGGCGTGACGAACCCGCACGAAATCGCCAACTGCGGCTACGATCCGAACGTCTGGACGGGGCTCGCGTTCGGTCTCGGCGTGGACCGCATGGCCAATCTCAAATTCGGCATCAACGATATCCGGCTTGAGTACGAAAACGACGCGCGCTTCCTGCGCCAGTTCTGAGGGAGGGAAACATCATGAAACTGCCAAAGAAATGGCTTTGTGAATACGTAGACTTCAACGTGACCAACGATGAGTTCATCGAGAAGATGATGTGGCGCGGCTTCGAGTGCGCGGGTGTGGAAAAAGAGCTCGCCGGCGTCGAGGGCGTCGTGGTCGGGCGCGCGCTCACCGTCGTAAAGCACGATAACTCCGACCACCTTTATGTATGCAGCGTAGATATCGGAAACGAAACGCTCACCATCGTTACCGGCGCGGACAACGTGTCCGACGGCGCGCTGGTACCCGTCGCCGTCGTCGGCGCGAAACTCGGCGGTCGCGAGATGACCGCCGTGAACATGCGCGGGGTCATGAGCTACGGCATGCTCTGCTCCGGCGAGGAGTTAGGACTTTCAAACGCGGACTATCCCGGCAGCGAAATTCACGGCATCCTCATCCTCAACGAGGATCATCCGCTCGGACAGCCGATCGAGACCGCGCTGGGATTTGACGACGAAATCTTCGAATTCGAAATCCTGCCGAACCGCCCGGACTGCATCAGCGTCATCGGCATATGCCGCGAAGCCGCGGCTGCGCTGGGGCAGCAATTCCGCGAACCTAAGATCAAGCCCGTCAAGGGCGAAGGAAACGCCGCGGAATACGCGCGCGTCACGATCGATAACTACGAGCTTTGCCCGCGTTACACCGCGCGCGTGGTAAAGGATATCGTCATCGAGCCTTCGCCCGCATGGATGCAGAAAAAGCTCAAAGCCGTAGGCCTCAGGCCGATCAGCAATATCGTGGATATCACGAACTATGTGCTCGTGGAATACGGGCACCCCATGCACGCGTTTGATCTCGCGTGCATCGAGGGCAGTCATATCGTCGTGCGCACCGCGCACGAAAACGAGACGGTCATCACGCTGGACAAGAAAGAGCGCCCCGTTTCTACGGATATGCTGTTGATCGCGGACGAAAGCCGCGGCGTCGGCATCGCCGGCGTCATGGGCGGCCAGAACTCCGAAATCACGGAATCGACAAAGGCGGTACTGTTTGAATCCGCCGTGTTCAAGGGCAGCAACATCCGCGCCACCGCGCGGAAGCTCAAGCATTTGACCGACGCGGCGAACCGCTTCATCAAGGGCGTTGAGCCGGTCAACGCGGAGCTCGCGCTGGAGCGCGCCATCGAACTCGTCGCCGAGCTCAAGGCGGGCACGGTCGTAGGCGACATCATCGACGTTAAGAAAGAAGAGCCTGCCGACCGCGAAGTCACCGTAAATGTCGGTCATGTCAACGCGCTGCTCGCGCTTGATCTCTCCGCAAAGCAGATGGCGGACATGCTCGCGACAATCGGCATTCCCGCGCGCCCCGCCGAGGCAGAATTGCTCGTGACCGTTCCGCACTTCAGAACGGACATCGAAAGCGGGATCGAGGCGGATTGGGACATCGCCGAGGAAATCGGCCGCATTCACGGCTATTACAACATCAAGCCGACGCTTATGAGCGGGGACACCTTCCGCGGCAGCGTCGACGAGCTGTTCCGGCTGGAAGACCTCGTAAAGGACGCGCTCGTATCGCTCGGGCTATATGAAATGTACAATTACAATTTCACGAGCCCGTCTGTGTTCGACGCGCTGCTGCTTCCGCCGGACAGCGAACTGCGAAAAGCCGTTCGCATCCTCAATCCGTTCGGCGAGGATCAGAGCCTCATGCGCACCACGCTGATTCCAGGCATACTCGACTCGCTCGTTCGCAACGCGAATCGTAAAAGCGGGCATCTGCGCTTCTTCGAGGTTGGCAACACGCACGTCGATACCGGCGCGGAATTGCCGGAAGAGCGTAAGAAGGTCGGGATCATTCTCGGCGGCGAAGGCGTCGACTTCTACCTGCTCAAGGGTATGGTCGAGGAGCTATTCCGCACAGCCGGCGTGAAAAACGCCGTCTGGCAAAGAAGCGGCGAGCGCTATCTCCAACCCGGCAGGGCGGCTCGGATTCTCGGCGAAAGCGGCGCGGCCATCGGCGTGCTCGGCGAGCTTCATCCCGACGTCGCAGACAGCTGGAAGATCGACGGCCGCGTATACGTCGCCGAACTCGATTTCTCCGCAATCGCGGTCAGCCGCGGAGCGGAACGAAAATTCGAGCCTCTGCCCCGCTTCCCCGCGGCGGAACGCGATCTCGCGCTCGTCGTGGACGCGCAGGTCGAAAGCGAAACACTCAAGCGCGTGATCGAATCCGCGCCGACGGACGTGATCGTATCCGACGTGCGCCTGTTCGACACCTATACGGGCGCCGGTATTCCGTCCGGCAAAAAGAACCTCGCGTTCTCGTTTTCCCTGCGCGCGGAAGGCCACACGCTCGCCGACGAGGAAATCAAGCGCGCGATGGACGAGATCATCGCGTCGCTGAAGGAACACGGCGCGCCGCTTCGCGCTTAGCGTAACCGTGCGAAAGTATCATACTCAAGACCCGGCGCAAAAAAGCGCCGGGTTTTTTCAGCAGTTGCGAAGACGGGCGGATTTACCGTATACTGGTACTATAAATTTGAACTATCCAATATATGGCCGATCAGGAGGTACGAACCATGGCATTTTGCGAAAACTGCGGTAAACCCGTTTACCCGCTCGACACCGTCTGCGCCAACTGCGGCGCGCCCGTGACCCCGGCTCCGATGCCACCGCGCGCAAGCGGTATGCAGGCAGAATCGGAACCGCCGCAGAGTTCGCCCTACGCCGTGCTCAGCAGCTGGGGGTTCGTCGGCTCCATCCTGCTTTTAGGGCTGCCCGTCGCGGGGTTCATCATCGCGATCGTCTGGGCGTCCGGCAATACGTTTAACATCAACCGCAGGAACCTGGCCCGCGCGTACCTGCTGATCATCGCAATCGTTTTTGCGCTCTATATCGTTCTGATCATCGGCGTCGCCGCGCTCGGTGGTTCGGCGCTGATGCTTGATCGCATATTGAACTGATCCGTACGCGTTCTATTTTCTTTCTAACTTGTTACGTGAAATCTATTTAAATAACGGAGGTAAATATCATGGCATTCTGCTCAAAATGCGGCAAAGAACTTGGCGAAAACGAAAAGTTCTGCCCCAGCTGCGGCGAACCGGTCGGCGGCGTCCGTTCCGAAGCGTCCGACGGTTCGAACGAAATACTGATGGGCGTGCTATCCTATCTCGGATTTCTCGCTTTAATCCCCTATCTGGTCAAGGATCAAACCAAATTTGTGCGAGCGCACGCCGTTCGCGGTATGAACCTCCTGCTGCTCGAGGTCATCGCATGGGTTGCGGTCGGCATTTTCTCGTGGGTTCCCGTGCTCGACGTCGTACTCAGCACGCTTGCAGGGCTGGCGAGTTTCGTGTTCTCGCTCATCGGCATCATCAACGTTGCCAATCGCGACGATAAAGACCTGCCGGTCATCGGTTCCATTCGCCTGATCAGGAACTGAACCTTCCAGCCGGTGCAATGACACCTATCGAAAAACCCGCTCCATCGAAACCGGTGCACCCGCCGCGCGGGTTGCGTCGGTTTCTCGATACACGCAATTGAACGGGATCCACATTTTAGGCCTAGGAGGCACAGCGCAATGGACAGCATCTTCATCGTCGGCGGCGCGGCCATCGATATCTCCGGCAAGCCGGACAGCGTCTGCCGCGAGCGCGATAGCAACCCCGGCAACGTGCGCATCCATGTCGGCGGTGTCGGGCACAATATCGCAAAGCGGCTTTCAGCGCTCGGTTACGGCATCGAACTCGTTACCGCAATCGGCTCCGGCTATCATGCGCAGATGGTACGCGAAAGCTGTCAACACGCGAATGTGTCGCTCGCGCATGCGTATGTCGGCAAAGAGCATACGGGCACTTTCATCCGCGTGTTCGACGAAGAAGGCGACATGCTCGTCGGCATCAGCGATATGGCGGTGATCGACCATCTCACGCCGGGTTATCTGGCGGCGCTCCTTCCGGAAATCAACGTCTCCCGCATGTGCGTAATCGACGGGAACCTATCTGCCGAAGCGCTGGATTATCTATGCAGCCATGTGACCGCACCGCTGTTTTACGATCCGGTCAGTTGCGCGAAATCCCGCCGTATCGGTAAAAATATCGGCAGGTGTTTCGCCATCAAATCCAACCGTTTCGAAGCGGGCTTTCTCTCCGGCAAATCCTGCGACACCATCCGCGGCGTCTACCGCGCGTCTGACTGGTTTTTGGAGCAGGGCGTACAGCGCGTATTCGTCTCGCTCGGCGAAGAGGGAATCTACTGGGCGGATTCAGACGGCTGCGGCGTATTCCCCGCCGAAGGTCGCCCCGGGGGCGATTTTGCCGGCTCCGGCGCAGCGTTGAGCGCAGCCGTGATAGCCGGCTGCCTGCGCGGTCTTTCCGCGGAGGAATGCGCGCGTCTCGGCAGCGCCGCAAACGTCAGCGATGACTGATCGATTCGAGAACCGATTTTCACACGCAAAAAGAAGCAGGGGATTCCCCTGCTTCTTTATTATAGTCGCGTCTAGAAGAGCTTCCTGCTCTCGATCGGTGGAAGCGGTTCGATATGCCAGATGTCGCGCGCATACTCCTGGATGGTCCGGTCGGAGCTGAACTTCGCGCTGGAGGCGACGTTCATCAGGCACTTTTTTCCGAACGCGATGCGGTCTTTGTACTCGCAGTTCACGTCCGCGCGCCGCTGACAGTAGGGAATCAGGTCGTGCAGCACGAAATAGCTGTCGGGTTTCTGCCAGTCGGATCCAAAGAGCAGCGCGCGGTGCAGGTCGGCAAACGCCCCGCTGTTGTCGTCGCTGAGCGTGCCGTCGATCAGCGAATCGACGACCTTTCGCACGCGCGATTCGTAATCGTAAATCGACTTCGGGTTATAGCGAGGCCTGAGCTCGTTGAGCTCCTTCACGCTCGCGCCGAAGATATAGTTGTTTTCCGCGCCCGCCTGCTCTACGATTTCCACGTTCGCGCCGTCATACGTTCCTAAAGTGACCGCGCCGTTGAGCATGAGCTTCATGTTCCCCGTGCCGCTTGCTTCCGTACCGGCGGGTGAAATCTGCTCGGAGACGTCCGCCGCCGGAATGATATGCTCGGCGTAGGAGCAGTTATAGTTCTGCACGAATACCACGCGCATCTTGTCCGCCATGTCGGCATCGGCGTTGATCATCCTGGCGAGTTCGTTGATGTATTTGATGATGGCCTTGGCGCGGATATACCCGGGCGCGGCTTTCGCGCCAAAGATATACGCCGTGGGCGTAAAGTCTTTGATCCTTCCATCCTTGATGCCGTAATAGGTGTCGAGTATGCCGAACGCGTTGAGCAGCTGGCGCTTGTACTCATGCATACGCTTGACCTGTACGTCGAATATGAAATCCGGCGGCAGGCAGACGCCTTCATTCTCCTGAATCAGGCGGCTGAGCTGCTCTTTTTTCATGCGCTTGACTTCGTTGAACTGCTCGACGTCCGCGTCGGAAAGATGATCTTTCAGCGCGCCGATCTGCTCCAGATCGGATAGATACCCTTGGCCGATCCGCGCGTCGAGATACCCGCAAAGCTCGGGGTTGCATAGCCCCAGCCAGCGGCGCTGTGTGATGCCGTTTGTCTTGTTTTGAAAACGATCCGGGTATGCCGCGTACCATTCTTTGAGCACGTCGTTTTTGAGTATCTCGGTGTGCAGCGCGGCTACGCCGTTGACATAGCGCGAGCAGTAGACCGCGAGATTTGCCATATGGATGGTTTTTCCCTGAATGATGGACATCTTCGAACAGTCCAGCTTGCGCGCCATCAGCTCGCCGCAGAGTTTCGCGTTGATCTGAAATATGATGTCGAAAATCCCAGGAATGACGGACTTGAACAGATTGACGTCCCATTTTTCCAGCGCTTCGGCCATGACGGTATGGTTCGTATAGGAAAATGTCCGGGAAACGATCTCGAACGCGCGGTCAAACGAAATGCCCTCCTGCATGAGCAAGCGGATCAGCTCCGGAATGCTCACAGTCGGGTGCGTATCGTTGAGCTGTATGGCGACATGGTCGGCAAAGCTGTCGATCGGCCTGTTTTCGCGCTTAAACCGCAGCAGGATATCCTGCAGGCTCGCGCTGGAGAGGAAATATTGCTGTTTTAAACGCAGCTTCTTGCCCGCTTCCGTCGTATCGTTCGGGTAAAGCACGCGCGTAATATCCTCCACGGCGTTCTTTTCCAGCACCGCGAGCGCATATTCCTGATCGTTGAAAAGCTTGAAGTCGAACTCTGAAACCGCCTCGCTCTGCCAGAGGCGGAGCGTGCCGATGTTGTCCGTGTTGTAGCCGATGATCGGCATGTCGTACGCAACGGCGCGGACGGTCATGTCGGAAAAGCGCACGAGCATCTCGTGCGTTTCCCGCCTGCGACTCCAAGGGTCGCCAAAGCGCTGCCAGTCGTCCGCGGTCTCCACCTGAAACCCGTCGGAAAAGGACTGTTTGAACAAGCCGTATTTATAGCGAATCCCATACCCGTCCAGCGGCAGGTTCAACGTTGCGGCCGAGTCGAGGAAGCAAGCTGCGAGCCTGCCGAGCCCGCCGTTGCCGAGCGCGGCGTCCTCAATATCCTCAAAAACCGCGATATCCAGACCGCGGGATTCAAACTCACGCTTCACGTCGTTTAAAATACCCAACACAAACAGATTGTTGTATACGGCCCTTCCGACGAGGTATTCCGCGCTGAAATAATATGCTTCGCGTACGCGTTCGTGCGCGTGGCGGCTTTCGTACCAATTCTCCGCAATCGCGGCCATCACCACACCGGACAGGGCATCGTGCATCTGAGCGGTTGTCGCGTCTAAAACAGACACCTGATGGTTCTGTTTGAGCGACAGTTCGATGCCCTCCATGATGTTGTCAACCTTCACTGATAAACCCTCACTTTTTCGAGTCCCGCCTAGTATAACACAATTTTTTTCGTATGAAAAGACTCGCAAACCGGCGCCGCTGTGCGCTGCTCACAAAAAAAAGCGCGGCGTTTCCGCGCTTTGATCTATCCCGTTTCAGAGATACTCTCTGATGATCTCGGCAATATTCGCTATGGTACGCTCCGAAAACACGGATGTGAGGCCGTTTTGCGATAAAACATCGCCAAGGCTCGCGTACGGTTCGCGCATCATGATGTTGAAATAAGCTGTTACCGCCGCGCTTTTATCGTACTGCGCAAGGTCGAACAGCTCCAGCGCCGGAACGATGCTGACGGCGTAGCTGATGTAGTACATCGGCGCCTGGAACGTATGCGAAATCAACACCCATTCCGTCCCCTGGTATCCGTAAACCTCTTCCACGCCGTATTCGCGCGCCAGGCGCAGGTAGAGCGCGTTCATGCTGTCCAGCGTCATGCCGGGGTTTGCGTAAACCGCCTGCTGGAACTCGTCTTCCATGCATCCGGAAACAAGCGAGTACATCGCGTCCAGCAGTACGGACGCTTCCGCTTCTTCCGCGAATTCTCCGTAGAAACTGCCGTAATCCTCGAAGAGCAGCAGCACGAGCGCCTGCGCGTCCATCTCCGCCAGATCGAGGTTGTCGCTCGCTGAGTAGCCTGCTTCGCTGTTGTGATAGTAGCTGGAAAAATGGCCGAGTTCGTGCAGTATGGTCGCGATATCGTCCGAAGAACCCGTCCAGTGGGAAAAGATATAAGGCGCACGATAATCCGAAATATAGGTCGTGAAGTTTGTATCCATCTTCATGTCGCTTTCCGAAACATCGTAGAGACGATTTTTCATCATATATGCAACCGGCTCCGCAAGCATCGGCGAAAACGAATTCGCGGCAGACGCGAGCGCGCTGAAAAACGCGTCTTCCTCAAAACTCGTGGTTTCGAGGCCGTAGGTATCGATCTGTTCACACGCTTCGACATAGAGCGGCACGATATATTTCTTCACAGCTTCATGCAGCGCTTTGGCATCCTGCGGCGAATAATCCCTGCCGTAGCTTTCGTAGCAATAATCCGCATAGGTGTCGTATCCGAGGCGCGAAGCAATCTGCGCGCGCAGAGAAAGCTGCTCGAGGAAGATCGGGCCGACCTGTTTGTTCAGCGCGGCGCAGTACGCGTCGTAGATGCGGTAATACTCGTCATAATCCAGCGAATCGTCGTTCACGATGTCGCCGTATGTCCAGCGTCTTCCGTTGTCGAGCAGGGAGAAAACTGCAATGCGGTTGTCGTACGCCAGCGCGAGCTGTTCTTCGCGGTCGAGAAGTTCCTGAATGGAATCGTCGTCGCTGTACTGCCCGCTGTTAACCGCGTCCACGTATCCTTCGCCGAAGGTTTCCGCCGCCAGCTGCGCCGCCTCTTCGGACGATTGGAACAGTTCGATCGAAACGGCCTGCATGGCGCCGTCTATTTCGCTGAGCGCGGACTGTAAATAAGAATACTCGTCCCTGTAATAGAAATCGGTTACGTCGAACGCATAGAGCAGGTACACCAGCGACAGCATGGAGTCCGCGTGGTCGTACTGCAGCCGCAGCTGTTCGTATGCGGTGATCAGCTCCTCGGATGGCTTACCGTTTTTCAGCCCTCTTTCCAGATCTTCCAGCGCCGCGCGCATGTCGGCAATATCCGGCCGTTCATAAGTCATCTCCGGCAGCGTGATGTCTTGATGCCCCGTGATAACCGGACTGGCGGGCGCGTATGTGACATCCGGCGCCGTCAGTATGACCCTGTCGCTTTCGGAAGAAAAGCAGCCGAAACTCGTGCTCAGAAAAATGAACGCCGCAGCAACGGCGATGAAAGCTGTGACTTTGGTATTACGTGATTTCATGCGTATAGTATACTACCTGATCACGCATCTGCACAGCCTGTATTTTTCACAGATTTTTCCGGTTCTATATAACCAATAATAAATCTGCAAGAAATGCCGTTCTATTGAATTCGATGCCGAATACCCAATAATAAATCTGCAAGAAATACCGTTCTATTGAATTCGATGCCGAATCGTGGTATAAACATATGAACGGCGTCGCCGTTAAAAACGGCGCGCTCTTCCAACGGCCGATTCCAAATCGGAAAGGAAATCGAGTATGAACATCGTTGTCCTCGCAGGCGGCCTCTCGCCAGAGCGAGACGTCTCCCTCTCCACCGGCACGATGGTGACAAACGCCCTTCGCAAAAAAGGGCATAACGCCATCCTGCTGGATTTGTTTTTCGGGATGGATCCCGTTTCCGACCCCATTGTACGCGCGTTCGATATCAACGGCTTTCTCCCTCCCTTTTCCGTACCGGAAAACGAACCGGACATGGCCGCCATCCGCGCCGCAAGAAAAAGCGGATTTTCCGACGAGATCGGCAACGGCGTTCTTGAGCTTTGCCGCGCGGCGGACCTTACGTTTCTCGCGCTGCACGGCGGCGTCGGGGAGAACGGCAGCCTGCAGTCGTTTTTCGACCTCAGCCAAGTAAAATATACGGGCAGCCCCTCCGAAGGCTGCGCGCTTGCCATGGATAAGAGCGTTAGCAAATCGCTCTTTCGCAGCGAAGGCATCCCGACCGCGGACTGGGCCGTCGCGAGAAAAGGCGTGCCGTTTGATACCGCCCATTTCCCCGTTCCCTGCGTGGTCAAACCCAACAGCGGCGGATCCAGCATCGGGGTCGTCATCGTCCGCGAGCGCGCACAGCTCAAACGCGCCATCGAGGAGGGCTTTGCTTACGAAGACGAGCTGATCGTGGAGGAATATGTCTCCGGGCTTGAACTCTCCGCAGGTATGATCGGAAACAACGGCGACATCACCGCGCTTCCGCTCATCGAGATCGTTCCCAAGCACGGATTCTACGACTATCAGCATAAATACCAGGCGGGTTGGACGGACGAGATCGTCCCCGCCCGCATCTCTCCGGAGCTGACGCAGAAGGTGCAGGAACTTTCGAAAAAAGCGTACCGTACGCTGAAACTCGGCGTTTATGCGCGGATCGACTTCTTGCTCACGCGCGACGGCGAAGCGTTTTGCCTGGAGGCAAACACTCTTCCGGGCATGACGCCGACCAGTCTGCTGCCGCAGGAGGCGCAGCATGCGGGTCTCGACTACCCCGCTCTTTGTGAAACCATCGTCAACCTTTCGCTGAAACGGTACGAAAATATATGAAACCTTTTCTTTTCTCGGAAATCCTCTCCGCCTGCGGCGGGCAATACTATGGCGACCCGGCCCTTTTAAACCGGCCCGCCGCGGATATCGTCATCGACAGCCGCGCGGCAGTACCCGGTTCGCTGTTCGTCGCCATCATCGGCGAAAAGCACGACGCGCACGCCTTTATTCCCGACGCGCGGAAGAACGGCGCGTCCCTCGTCGTATCCGACCGGAAACTGGCCGACGCGCCGTATATACTCGTTCCCGATACGCTCCGCGCGCTGCACGGCATCGCAAAGCGCTACCGTGATCAATTCAGCATTCCGGTGATCGGGCTGACCGGAAGCGCGGGTAAAACCAGCACGAAGGATATGGTCGCCGCGGCGCTCGGCGCGCGCTACCGTGTCATGAAGACGCAGGGCAACCTCAACAACGAAACCGGCGCGGCGCTGACCGTCTTTACGCTCGAAGAAAATCACGAAGCGGCCGTGTTCGAACTCGGCGCAAACCACTTCGGCGAGATCGGGCGCATCGCCTCGTTCGTCCAGCCAGACATCTGCCTGTTTACTAACATCGGTCTTGCCCATGTCGAAAACTTCGGCTCGCAGGAAGGCGTCTTCCTCGGCAAAACGGAAATGCTGCAGCATATGCGCCCGGGCGGGCGGGTCATCGCCAACGGCGACGACCCTTTCCTGCAGGGCATATCGGACGCGCTGCTTTACGGACTGTCCGGCAACTGCGCCGTACGCGGCGAACGGGTCGAGGACCGCATACTGGACGGCATGGCGTTCACCGCCGTATTCCGCGGCAAAAGCTGCCGCGTGCATGTTCCCGCGCTCGGTCTCCACTCCGTCTACAACGCGCTCGCCGCCATATCCGTCGGGCTTGTTCTCGGCATGACGTTGGAGCAGGCCGCCGCGGGTATCGCCGACTACCGTCCGCTTCCGGGGCGTATGAACGTACACAAGCTGCCGAACTGTACGGTAATCGACGATACGTACAACGCAAACCCCACATCCGCGCGGGCGTCCCTCGACGTGCTAGCGAAGTGTCCCGGCAGGCGCGTCGCCATACTCGGCGATATGCTGGAACTCGGCGCTGCGTCCCCGCGCCTGCACGAAGAGACCGGCCGCTACGCCTCGTCGCTCGGAATCGACGTGATCCTCTGCGTCGGCCCGGAGAGCGAACGCATGTTTTTCGGCACGCTCTCGTCTTCCGGCGGCGAATCGTGCTATTTCCCGACGCAGGAACATCTGATCGCCTCGTTGCCGGAGTATCTGCAAAGCGGCGACACGATACTGGTCAAAGCTTCCCGCGGGATGAAGCTGGAACAGACCGTACGTTTTCTGTTCGAAGCAACCTGACCATTTTACAAACAAGTATGAAATAAGCCTGCCCGTATTCATTACAGGCAGGCTTATTTCATAGCGGCTTGTTTTATTCCAGATGAAACGTTAGTACCAAATCTTTGATTTCTTCCGGGCTCAGCAGCACGACTGTTCCGGCGTCCCGCGCTGTCAGCAGGGATGCAGCGGTGGCCTCGGCGACTTCCAGGCGGTCAAACGCCGCAAAGAGCGACGCGCCCGTTGTGACGACGCGGTAGTTTTCAAACAGCACGACGGGCGTCTTTTCCGAAAACAGCGCGGCTGCGGAAGCGGGAGAGCGCATCGGCTCTTCAAACGGACGCGTGGGCACGGCGCGGAGCATATAATAGCTTTCCGGAATGGTGGATGTTTCAAACGCACGCCCTGATGCCCCGAACGCCATCACGTTTGCCGGCGCGGCGGAAAACACCGCGCGGATTCCAGCGTGCTGTGCGTAGATCTGCGCATGCAGGGCCAATCCCCGCGACGGCAGTTGTGTCAACGGCGGTTCGCCGCCGCGCACGAGCACAAGATCCTCTTCCTCTAAAAGCGCGTTGTCCATCCCCTCCGGGGTGATCAGAAACGAGTCCGCGTCCACGCGCGCGCTGCACGCGCCGATTGCGGCGCCGAGCAGCGCGTGCTCGCAGCCGCGCCGGAGCTTTTGCACCATTTCCGACCGGAGCGCAATTTCTTTCGCGCCTGAGCGATGCTCCACGCTTGATTTAAGCGCCGGTTGCGCCGCGGATTCAAAAAGTGCGATGCGGTCTTTGGTAAGCGCGCGCGGCGAACCGAGCTTGCGTGCAAGCAGATCCAGCTTTGCCGCGTATTCTATGGTTTCGAACCGTTGATACGCTTCCAGCAGAGTTTTCGCGCCGACGCAGACGCCGTGATTTTCCAGGAATACGACGTCCGCGCCCTTTGAAAACTCCACGGATATATTCTCGCCGAGTGCGTCGCTGCCCATCATCGCGTACTTCGTTATGCGCAATTTACGGCAGCGCGTCCAGGTATCCGGCATCAGATCGACGCGCGGCAGCGTCCGGGTCAGCGAAAACGCGACACAGAAAACCGGGTGCGCGTGCAAGACGGCGCGCAGATCAGCGCGGGCGCGGTAGATCGCGCGGTGAAAAGGCAGTTCGCTGGACGGCTCGTGTTTGCCTTCATATGTTCCGTCGGGATGCACGCAGACGATGTCCTCCTTTGTCAGGCCGCCTTTGTCGCAGCCTTTCGGCGTAATCCAGATATCGCCGTTTTCGGCAAGCATGGAAATATTGCCGCCCGTAGCGGTGGTCAGCCCGCGGTCGTATACGCGCCGCATGGCGGATGCGATCTGCGCCGCCGGTGAAAGATCGAAGAATTTCATATTACATTCCTCATATATTTCTGTTTGGATTTTAATCCGAATCCAAGCACGATTATATCACGAAGAAAAATGTTTGTCGTGATACCCCGTTTCGCTACATTATATTACGCGTTTCCAGCCGCCGGATGGTTGACTTTTTTTGGGTCAAATGCTATGATATCTAACGCCGTCTGGGTGTAGCGCAGTTTGGTAGCGTGCTTGAATGGGGTTCAAGAGGCCGGAGGTTCAAATCCTCTCACCCAGACCAAAATCAGCAAGGTGTCTGAAAAAGATGTCTTGCTGTTTTTTTCTGCATGATAGCTGCAATCTTCGGCTTGCCCGAACGCCAGCAGAGGTTTCAAGCAGGCGGTATTGCGTAGCGCTGAAACGATTCTTCGTATCGTTCTTAACCGTGGTATACAGTTTATTTTTGTTCCCGAATGATTGCCTGACGAATTGCGCATACCCCCTGTCAATTTGACAAACACCTGAAAACATGTTAGATTAAATTGCGAATGTGAAGTAAAATCAACGTAGTAACACTGGTTTGTCACGCAGACGATGAAAAACCCCTCAGCTACGCATCGATCAAATATACGGCGTAAAAACTAATTGTGAAAGTTGTTTTGAAAAACAATCTTAGGACTGGGGCCAGCTTAGGGTCGCATCAGCGGCGATGAGCATTCCGATTGATTTATAATATCAAACGATTCACTTTTGTGAAGTTATGGCACTCTAACCCTTTGAAGGGTGGGGTGCTGTTTTTTTATTCCACGCAAAATCATAATGAGGTGTATATGATCGAATTAAAGAACGTTTCAAAATCCTACGACGGCAAAAAGATCATCGTCGACAATCTGAACCTGAAGATTGAACAAGGCGAACTGGTCGTGCTGGTAGGTGAAAGCGGATGCGGAAAAACGACGACCATGCGCATGATCAACCGGTTGGAGGATCTGACCAGCGGTCAGATCCTTATCAACGGAAAAGATATCATGCAGCAGAATCCGATCGAGTTGCGCCGCAACATCGGCTATGTCATCCAGAAGGTCGGGTTATTTCCGCATCTTACGGTGTCAAAAAATATCGCAACCGTACCCATGCTGGAAAAGAAGCCGAAAGAAGAGATTGAAAAGCGAACGCTTGAACTTCTTGAGCTGGTGGATCTGCCCCCGGATGAATACAAGGACAGATACCCCAACGAGCTTTCCGGCGGCCAGCAGCAGCGCATCGGGGTAGCCCGCGCGCTTGCCAACGACCCGGCAATCATACTCATGGACGAACCTTTTTCCGCGCTCGATCCGCTGACGCGCGACCAGCTGCAAAACGAACTTTTAAAGCTGCAAAAGGAACTGCATAAAACGATCGTTTTCGTGACGCACGATATCGATGAAGCCATAAAAATCGGCGACCGCATCGCGGTGATGAAAGACGGGTATATCGCGCAGTACGATACGCCTGAACAGATTCTGAAAAATCCGGCGAACGATTTCGTCGAAAACTTCGTTGGAAAGGACAGGCTCTGGAAAACGCCGGATATGCTGCACGCAGAAGACGTCATGCGCAAGGACTTCCATAAAATTGGTATGGACAGGCCGATTTCTCACGCAATCGAACTCATGAAAGAGAAAAACGCGGAAATACTGGTCGTTGTCGAAGGCAGCGGCAATCAATCGAATCTATATAAAGGTCTGGTGGGAAAACGCCAGATCAGCAAAGGCAAAGATACGTCAAAAATGAGCGAAATCATGCGCAGCGATACCATTACCGTTTCACCCGACGCGCTTCTGACCGAGGTGCTCACGCTTCGCAACGATAAGAACCTGCGTTATATACCTGTGGTAGACGGCAAGAACATCGTCGGCATCATCAGCGCGCCCAGCGTTCTGAACGTTCTGACTGAATTCATACCCGAAAGCGAGGGCGCGTAAATGAAAAACCAATTTACACTGGAAAACTTCATCAATTATGTCGTAACCCAGTGGCCGACGTTGGTCGACCGGTTCGGCGAGCACGTGGAACTGGCGTTTACGGCGGTCGGCCTTGCCTGCCTGATCGGGGTTCCTCTCGGCATTATCATCATCAAGAACAAATCGCTCGCAAATGTCGTTATGAACATCGCCAATGTGTTCCAGACGATTCCGAGCATGGCGCTCTTTGCGTTCGTCATGCCGCTCTTTGGCATCGGATCGAAAAACGCGATTTTCGCGCTGTTCCTTTACTCGCTGCTGCCGATCATCAAAAATACGTATATCGGCATCATGAACGTGGATCCCGCTATCATCGACGCCGCCAAAGGCATGGGCATGTCGCGCTTTCAGATCCTCACACGTGTACAGCTTGCGTTAGCCGTTTCGGTGATCATGGGCGGCGTTCGTATCGCCGCGGTCACGTGTATCGGCGTCGCCACCATCGGTACGTTCATCGGCGCGGGCGCACTCGGCGCAATCATCTATCAGGGCATCGGCGTCGTCAACTTCAACATCATATTCGCGGGCGCCATTCCGGCCGCTCTATTAGCTTTGTTCACCGACTTCATTTTAGGAGTCGCTGAAAAGATGCTTACATCGAAAGGCATTCGCGTCAAAAGCTGACGCGACTATTCGATGCGGCATCAGAACCAGAATTAATATGAAAGGAAGAAAAAAATGAAAAAACTACTTGCAATCCTACTCGTACTCGTGCTGGCGGCAACATTCTTCACCGGCTGCGCCAAAGAAGACAAAGTTGTAAAAATCGGGCACAAGAATTACTCGGAGCAGCGTTTGACCGGCCAGATGATGGCAGTCATCATCGAAGACCGTACGGACTACGAAACGGAGGTCATCGAATTCGGCGGCACCATGCTCTGCTGGGAAGCGCTGAAAAGCGGCGAGATCGACACGTATCCTGAGTTCACCGGTACCGCCTACGGCGCGATCATCGGCGAATCCGAAGTGCTCGGTCAGCAGGAAACCTACGACTATGTCAAGCAGGTCTGCGAAGATGAATTCGGCATCACCTGGCTAGGCGTACTTGGCTGGAACAATACGTACGTCCTCTCCGTCACGAGAGAAACAGCCGAAGAATACGGCCTGAATACGGTTTCCGATCTGGTGCCGTACGCGTCCGAGATGGTCATGGGCTGCGACAACGAGTTCCAGGGCCGCGTTGCGGACGGTCTGGTCGGTATGAAGGAAAAATACGGCCTGACCTTTAAAGAAGAAGTGCCGATGGATCAGGGCCTGACC
The DNA here is from genome assembly GCA_963675855.1 of Christensenellaceae bacterium. Lineage (GTDB taxonomy): Bacteria > Bacillota > Clostridia > Christensenellales > CAG-138 > UBA7703. The sequence goes on along the minus strand of OY776633.1, from coordinate 1,347,379 downwards.
TACGCCGCGCTGCGTGACGGCGACCTCGACGTGAACGTTTCGTTCAGCACCGACGGCCGCATCGCGCTGTACGACCTGTACAACCTGCAGGACGACCTCAACTTCTTCCCGCCCTACTTCGTCGCGCCGATCCTGAGGATGGAATACGCGGATGCGAATCCCGACGTCGTCGCGGCGCTGATGGCGCTTGAGAACCAGTTCACCGACGAAGAGATGCAGCAGCTCAACCTGCGCGTCGACGAAGGCGAAACCCCCAGAGACGTTGCGGTAGACGCGCTGACGTCAAAGGGCCTGATCGGTTAATCATCCAATACGCAAGTACTTGATTGATTCAATCGAACAAAGGACAAAAAAACAGCGCGGGGCGGCAATATTGCCGCCCCGCGCTGTTTTGATATCCCCCGCCATGCAATCGCAGTCTGCAGACAAACGCTCAGACCGTTTTCAATTTCTTTTTCCACCGCTTAGCAAGCAGAAGCGTTTTTGCAAGCTTCTCCCCGGCGCGTTCCGCTTGCCGGATTGCCTCGCGGTCGTGTTTCGCCTCTCCCTTTTCAAATAACTTCAACACCTTGACGCTTTCCACGACACGGTATCCTACCGCGCTGAGCGCTTGATCCATCGCAACGGAGGTATAGCCCATATCGGCCGTAGTTTCCTGCTCGCAAACGGCGATGGTCGCAGCATACTTGATGCCCCTAAGTTCGTTCATGCTCAGCCATACGGACCGGTCCTCTTCATCGAACGCGTCGTACGGATACAACCGGTCTAAAAAGGTCTTCGTCAATCCGGTCACATTGTAAAAATAGGTGGGCGACCCAAGGACGATTGCATCCGCGGCTTCGAGCAGATCATAGATCTGCTGCATGCCGTCTTTTATGACGCACCGGAAAGAATCCCCGCACTTCTGACAGCCTATGCAGTCTTTAAATTTATAGTCGGATAAATAGATCTTTTCAGTTTCGACTCCAACTTCCTCCGCCGCCTTCAGGGCGGCATCGATCAATATATCGGTATTCCCTTTTTTCCTCAAACTGCCTGAAATGCCTAAAATCTTCAAAGCCTTCTCCTTCATATCGTTTTGTCACCTTTATTTTATGGTGAATACGGATTTTCGTCAAACTATATTCCAAGGTTGACGAATCGCCAAAAAACAATAAACTAAGATTATCCTGTGCCGAACTTCACACGCCCTGCGCGCACAAAGCATCAACCGCGAAAGAAGGTGAGCCGTATGCTCGAACTCCCCGAAACCATCACAATGGGCAGCCAGCTCGGCGGGTCGCTTGCCGGAAGAACCGTCCTGCGCGTACTGCCGCCGACGAAACCGCACAAATTCACCTGGTTTAACGGTGACCCCGCCGACTATGACGCGCGCATGCGTAACAGCCGCGTCGTCAGCGGAGAGGGCTTTGGCAGCAACGCCGAACTCGCCCTCGACAACGGCCTGTTCCTCAGCTTCAGCGACGGCGCCTCCCCGCGGCTGTACGATTCCGTTTCAGCCGCGCCGAAGGATTATCAACTGCTCGTCGAGTTTACAAACAGTGCGGCTTTGGCCGTCAGCGTCGCCATGTACGGCGGAATCGTGCTGCACGACAGCGCGTACGACAACCCGTATTACCAAAAAAGCCGTTCCGCCGTTTCGCCGTTTTCCGATGAGTTTTGCGCACATTTTGAAAAGACCTTTTCCGAGAGCAAGCCGACGCTCAGCGCAAAGGCGTTTCTCGCCACGCAGCAGCGATTTCCCGGACTCGGCAACGGCGTGCTGCAGGATATTCTGTTAAACGCCGGCGTCCACCCCAAACGAAAGATCGGCACGTTGACCGATGACGAGCGCGCCAATCTGTGCGCCTCTGTCGTATCTACGCTACGCGAAATGACGCAGCTTGGCGGGCGTGATACGGAAAAGGATCTCTTCGGCAAACCCGGCGGTTATCGCACGAAGCTCTCGAAAAACGCGCTGGCAACCGGATGCCCCCACTGCGGCGGGCCGGTCGTCAAGGAGGCGTACATGGGCGGCGCGGTGTACTACTGCCCCGCATGCCAACCGCTGGCGTAAGGCATGCGAACAGACATTTCACCAAACAATAACCAGCCGCGGGATTGTTCCCGCGGCTGGTTTATCTATAATGGTTAGAGCTGTTTATACGGATATACTTTGGAACGGTTTTGATACACGATGATGTCGGTGTTCAGGATTTTTCCGTCTTTTATGTCGATCGATCCGGTCAAAACCTCGTTTTCCGTACCGCCGATCATGTCGTTCAGGTATGGCAGAAGCGCCTTTGAAATCTCCCAGGTCGCGCTGTCCCAGAGCAGCGTCGGCGTATGGTCCACGCCGTAATAGGTGATGTTGTCGAGCTTGAAAATCGGCGAGGCAAACGTCGTCGGGCACGCAAAATCGAAGCCCATCGCCTTGGAACAGCTCACGTCTATGATCAGGCATGGTTTTGTGAAACGGTTTGCGTCTTCCTCCTTCACGAGGATGACGGGTTTGACGGGGTTTTGGAGAATTCCGTTGACGATGATATCCGCCGAGGACAGCGCGTCGAGAATCGGCGTGCGGCTCCCGTCGAGCTTTAAAACGTCAAATCCGCCCGATTCATTTTCGACAAACTGCTGATACGAGATGCCCGGTATCTGGTTTGCCACGAGCGACACGGGCCGCTGCGTATAGACGGCGATATTGTTGATTCCGTGCGAACGCAGGGAAAAGATCGCGCCGCGGCTGACGGAGCCGAAGCTGATGACCGCTGCCTTCCGCACGGGACCGAAATTGCCGTCGATCCCTGCGACCTCCAGCGCGTGCTGTACGCCGCAGTATCCGGCGAGCTCGTTGTTGCGGCTGAACGTATGGATCAATTCGCGTCCGCTTTGATAATACATATTTTCCCACGCGTATAACGTGAGTTTTTTATCGATGCTCAACTGCGTAATATAGCGCTGCTGTACGCTGTGCACCCAACCCCACACCACGGTTCCGTCTTTCAGTTCCTCGAAGTCCTCGATGACCGGTTTCGTGATGATCACGCCGCCGAAGCCGCCGAGCAGTTTCCTGCGCTCCATCAGCGGATTGCCCGTCAGCGCATGAATCTCGCCGTCGCTCACGGCGAACGGTTCACCGTACCCCTTTTCAAAAAAGAGATGGCTTCTTAGTTCCTCCGGTATGCTGGCGATATGGCGCGGGTGAATAGGACGCCGTTTTTCGTTTTCTTTTCTCGAAGTGCCGATGACTGCAAAATCCATGAAACACGCTCCTTTATTATGATATCCGCCCGGTTGTCCTTTCCGTAATCAGCGTCGGATAGCCTCCGCAACGCTTGCGGTAAAATCGTCTTGCTTAACTAAAATGCTATCATAATTACGCCGTTACGGCAAGGATATGAGCTGCCGAACGATTTCATCGCCAAGACGACAGGGTTCAAACAGGGAGCCTTTCGGGCTCCCTGTTTGCGTGCATTCGTTTTTCGCTTCGCCGTCCTCTTTTTCAGACTTTCCTGACCGGAACCTGCAGTTCCGTCAGCCACTGTTCCGGGTTGGGTTGTTCGTCCGGCGAAACGATCACATGCCCCCGCAGGTTTCCGGCGAAGGCATACCCGTTTTTCTCCAGCCACCGCGCAAGCTTCTCTCCCGCCGCGTCATACCCCCCGTCGAACGGGCCGGAGAAGCGCAGCGTCGCCGCCAGCTCGATCGCAGGATATTCTTTGAACACATACTCCCCTCTGCTTTCGCCCAATTCGTCCACGGGGATTGCGATCTCGACGTCGGGGTTTTCTTCCATATACGCCTCGTCGTGATAGATGGAGTACCCGTCGCTGTGGCATGCGATCCCGTTTTCCACGACATACATGGCCAGCTTTTCCCAAAGGATACTCTCCTGATTGTAATGCGGCAGGATCCCTCTGAGGGATATCGCCTTGACCGCGTCCAGCTTTTTCAGCTCCACTTCATACAGCATGATATCGCGCTCCTTTCGCAGTTCACCGCTCATCATCATGAGCCTTTTGAGTCGGTCGTGTCCGGCTTCGATATCAAGCCGGATCTGTGACGCACGTTCACGGAGCACTTGATCCAAATAGGCTTTGTCTTCAAAGCGCGGCAATATTTCGCCGATGCGATCAATGAAAAACCCCAGATCACGCAGTGCGGTGATCCTGCCCGCAAGAGGTATCTGGTCTGCGGAATACTGGCGGTATCCCGTCTCCGGATCCGTCATGGCCGGGGAAAGCAGGCCGCATTTTTCATAGTGGCGCAGCATACGCGGCGAAACGCGCACAAGCCTTGAAAACTCACCTATTTTAAACAAGCACATCCTCCTTTGTGTTCTGCTCATCCGGATTGCACCATTAATATAAGCCTTGACACAATGGCAGAGTCAAGGCTTATTTTCTTTTTTGGGTTGAATATCGGATATCAGCGGGAAGGTTCGTTCAAATCCGCGCTGTTGCTGTAGCCGTAGCCTTCCCAGAAGCCCTGATAGGAGTCGTCGGACGAAAGTTCGATGCGGTTGACCCAGCGCGCCCATTTGTACCCCCATTTATCCTCTGCCACGAAGATAAACGGATACCCCATCTCCGGCGGCAGGGCGATGCCGTTTGCGTCGTAGGCCAATATAAGGTCGTTGTCCAGTATCTCCTGAAGCGGCAGGGACGTCGTATAGCCGTCCACCGCGTGGAAGATCACGGTGTTCACTTCCGCCTGCGGGTCGACCGACTCGAGCAGCGTTTTCATAGGAACTCCCTCCCAGAGTATGGTCGCATCCCAGCCTTCGACGCAGTGGATCGTAATCAACCGCTGCACGCTGGGAAAATCCAGCACTTCTTCATATGTATATTGAGCCGGGTCGTTCGCCAGCCCGTCGACCGTGAGCGTATATGTCGAAATATCGACATGCTGAATCCCCGCAATCGAATTATCGCGCGGCCCGACGGCCGGGTTCAGCCGCACGCCTTCGTATTCGCGCAGTTCGCCTTCCCGGTAACGATCCATCGTCGCCTGGGATATGGAGTCCAAAACAGCGTCTTCCTGCTCCGGCGGCTGAGGCGCGGCGCATCCGGAGAGCAGCAACAGCGCCGCAGCAAACAATGCAAGCCATGTTTTCATCATTATCGCTCCTTTCGCGATTGTATAGATTTATTATAGCATCGATTAATAACGATATTGATTATTAATATTGAATTTTTGGTAACATTGCCCTCCTGTGCGCAAACGTAATATGCCATATCTATACCAAATAGATGCCCGCGTTTTGAGGCAATTATCCGGGAACCCGTTCGATAAAGTCCGGAGCGTACGGCAGCCTGCAATGTTCACAATTCCGCCATGCCCACGCGTTCTTCGATGCGCCGAAACGGTTGCCTGAACGGCAGGGAGCGTGTATAATATAATGAACGCGCGGGAAGACGCGCGTATACTGTTGAACAAAAAAAGGACGGCCATGTACGAAAAATATTCGGGTTTGCCCGATACGACAAAACCAGCATCATCCGCCGGAAACCCGAACGGGGAGCGCCCCTCCGGCGGCCGCGCTTTATATGACAACGGCAGGCAGGAATTCTATCAATCGCCTTCACGGGGCGGCGCATCCTCCTCCGGCCGCACGAACGCAAGGCGCGCCAAAGCGCGCAGGCGCAAGCTCGTCATGGGCGGCGTCAGCCTCGCCATACTCGCGCTCATGATCGTAGCCATCGTCGTTCTTGTCAGAAGCTGTTCTGCGCCCGCAGAGGTCGATGTTGAGAACGGGCGTTTCCGCAGCGGCGTTTACATCAACAGCATGGATGTTTCGGGGAAAACGGTGGACGAGGTGCGCGCGCAGCTGGAGGCCAACGAAACCTACGCGCTCACCAACATCCTCATCACGCTCTCCAGCACGGAACTCAGCGCAAACATCTCCGGCGCGGATATGAACGCTGCCTCCAACCTCAACGAGGTGATCGAGCAGGCGCTGTCAGGCGGCGCGAACCAGGCTTATAATACGACGATCAGCATCGACGAGGCTGCCCTCGCCCTGCGCATCGACGAGATCAACGCGACCACCAGCAAACCGCCGGTTGACGCGACGTTTACGTTTGAATTCTCCAGCAGCGGCAAACCGACGCTGGAGTATATCGACGGGCAGGACGGCTACGGGCTCGAGGTGGAGTCCACCGTCGCGCTGGTGAAGCAAACCATCGAATCCGGCCAGCTGCAGGCGACGCTGACGCCGGCGCTGACGACCATCCCCCCCTCTATCACGACGGACGATGTGCGCGAGCATACGGCACAGATCGGCAAATACACCACGACATACGATTACAAGGGCACGGCCGAGGATACGGAAGAGCAGCGCACCGTTTTAATTCCCAACCGAGCCTTTAACGTGGAAAAAGCCGCGGACAAGATTAACGGCGAGGTCGTGAAAACAGGTGAAACCTGGAGCTTCAACGACGTAGTCGGAGACCGAACGGAAGCCAACGGCTGGAAGGAAGCCAACGGTATCTTTGGCGGAGACAAACTCACTCTGCAATACGGCGGCGGCGTTTGTCAGGTGAGCACCACGCTCTATAACGCGCTTCTCGACGCGTACCCCTATTTTACATTTAAGCGTTCCGCGCACTCCATCCCGTCCACGTATGTGGACATGGGCCTGGACGCGACCGTCGACACCGGTCATATCGATTTCGCATTTACCAACAATTCGGAATACCCGATCTATATCTTCGCGTATGAAACCGACAACAAGATGGCCTCGAGCCGCAAGCGCGATCTGACCGTCGTCATCTACGGCGAGGCGCTGCCGGAAGGCACGGAATATAAGATGCGCACCATATTGGTCTCCGAAGAACCGCCGGGAGAGGACATCATCACCGAATCGAGCAAGCTCTTCATAGGCGAAGAGAAAATCCTTGCCGAAGCACGCTCGAAATATATTGTTGACGTGTACGTCGACTGGTATATCGACGGTGTGAAGCAGGAGGAGATCTACTTTTATACCGACACCTACGAAGGCAACCCGCTGCGAAAGCAGATCGGCACGATGCCGACGCCAACACCGGTTCCTTCCCCCACGCCGACACCGCCATCGCCCCCACCCGAAGAATAGTAACTAATAAAAAAGACGGAAGTATCCGCTCCCGTCTTTTTTATGTTATACATGTTTATGTGTTGGTTTCTCCGCCGTTATCCGGCTGCCGGTAAAGAAACGTACGCCGCGAAAAGAAATTGAACAGGTACGTCAGCACGCCGGAAAATACGCGCGAGATGCGGTAATCCACGCGCAGCAGGTCGGTGAAGAGATACATGCTCCCCTCCGTTACGGCAAGCGCGAGCAGCGAAATGAGCAGAAACAGCGCCAGTTCATGCTTCAGCTGAAATCTTCCCCGCCGGAACACGAACCAGATCCCGATCAGGTAGTTCACCGCAAGCCCGACCAGAAAGGCGATCGGCACGGCGGCCAGATAATGAAGCCCGGCCCATTCCTTGAGCATGAGCAGCGCGCAGTAGTCCGCCGCAAAGCCGCCGAACGCGGCGGCGCCGTAACGAAGCGCTTGTAAGGGAAGGCGCTTATCCCCGCGCGGGTTTGTTCGATCCGTTCGTTTTCGCATGGAATCAGTATAGCAATTCGGCGGCGTATACACAACGGTAATTTCAAACGACTGTTTCAATATAAAAAGAACCACCCTGACGGGTGGTTCCTGATTGCCTGAGTGCTATTCCTGTTTTTCCTCGACCTTGATGCCTTCGAACAGGGACGCAAGCGACGTTGTGGTCTCCTGCACCGGCGGCAACTGGTAGTCGCCGTCTTCGTTGCGGCGGCGGCGGTCTGACCGGTCGCTCCTGTCGAAGGAAGACCGCTCGCTCCGCGGCGCGCCTTCGCGCCTTTCGCGCTGCTGCGCCTGCTGAGAATCGCGCTGCTGCTGGCGCTGTTCCTGCCGCTCGGCATACTGGCGGTCGCGCTCCGCTTTCTCCGCACGGATCTGCTCGGCAAGCTCCGGATCGTCTTCCAGCAGGGCTTCCTTGCGGCTTAAGCTGATCCGCTTTGCCTCGGGGTTGACGTCGAGCACTTTACAGCGAACCATCTCGCCGACTTTGAGTTCGTCCTCCACCTTTGCGATGCGGTGAACGGATACCTGGGAAATATGGATCAGGCCGTCGATCGTGCTCTCGAGCGCAACGAACGCGCCGAAGGGTACGATGCGGACAACCTTGCCTTCCACTATGGAGCCGACGATGTACTTCTCTCCCGCCAGCGTCCAGGGTTTCGGCTGAAGCTGCTTGTATCCGAGGGATACGCGCTCTTTCTCAACGTCCACGTTGAGGATCAGCACTTCGATTTCCTGGCCGATGGAGAATACGTCCGAGGGGTGCTTGACGCGGCCCCAGGCGGCGTCGGTCACATGGACGAGGCCGTCGATGCCCCCGATGTCCACGAACGCGCCGAAATCGGCTATCCTGCGGACGATGCCGTCCACCTTGCTGCCGACGACGAGCGATTCCCACTTGGCGCGTTTCTCCGCCGCGACTTCCGCGAGGAGAACCTGTTTTTGAGACGCTACGATGCGCTTTCTTTGCCTGTCGACTTCCAAAACCTTCAGCCGCATGGGTTTGCCGATAAACTCGCTGAGGTTTTCGATATATTTAATGGAAACATGCGAAGCGGGAACAAACGCGCGAATGCCGCTGATGTCCGCAATGATGCCGCCTTTGACGACCTCCTTGCCGACCGCTTCGAAGATCTTCTCTTCAATGTCTTCCTGGTTGAGCAGCTCGTCCCAAAGCTTGCGGCTCTCGACATTTTTGCGCGAGAGCAACACGTTGCCGTCGCCGTCGTTCACCTTTGTGACTTCGACTTCAATCGTGTCGCCTTCCTTGAACTGTTCTTCCGCCGTCATGTCGGAATCGCTGGACAATTCGCCAACGGGGATGACGCCGTCGGATTTATAACCGATGTTGACGAATACCTCGCCGTCGACGATGGAGATGACCGTCCCCTCGATGATCTGTCCGTTATGGATACGCGTCATGGTTTTTTCAAACGCGGACGCGAAGTCATTCCCGTCTTCATGCTCCGGCTTTGCTTCGTCCGCGGGTTCAGCCGTTTCCTCAGCTGCGGGTTCAGCCGCGGGCTCAGCAGCTTCCTCAGCTGCGGGCTCAGCCGCTTCCTCGACAACGGGTTCAACCGCTTCCTCAGTTACGGGTTCAGCCGCTTCCTCAACCGCAGGCTCAACCGCTTCCTCGGCAACGGGTTCAACCGCTTCCTCAGCTGCGGGTTCAGCCGCTTCCTCAGTTGCGGGTTCAGCCGCTTCCTCAGCTGCGGGTTCAGCCGCTTCCTCAGCTACGGGTTCAGCCGCTTCCTCAGCTGCGGGTTTGGGCGTTTCCGCAACTTCAGCTTCCGGCGCTTCTTCCACGGCGGATTTCGTTTCTTCGGCTGTCTCGGTTCCTTCGGTTACCTGGGCTGTCTGGGGTACGACGACCTCCTCGGCGGGAGCTTCCGCTTCAATGGTCTCAATCGTCGTTTTTTCCTGTTCGCTCATTACTTGTAGTACCTCCCTAATCATCCGGTCCGGCGTCGATGCGCCCGCAACAATACCTATTATATCATCGCAACATAATTTATCAAGAAAAAAATTCTCCTCCGTTTCGACGTTAACCGTGTTATTACAGCGCTTTTTGCTGATTTCAACAAGCTTTTGCGTATTGGCGCTGGTTCTGGACCCAAGCACCAGCATACGCGTGCTGCGGCTCGCGATCTGTTTTGCTTCTTCCTGCCGTGCGCGCGTCGTATCGCAGATCGTGTCGTATACTTCCAACTGCCGCGGGCTGTTTGCTCCTTTCCTGAGCGCAGTTTCAACGGCCCGGAACGTCTCCTCCGGCAGCGTCGTCTGCGCGACAAGCACGGCGCGTTCAAGCTTTGGCAGGCGCGCCGCGTCCGCTTCGGATTCCAACACGAAAGCGTTTCCATCTGCCCAGCCGCGGATACCGACCACTTCCGGATGGTTCGCTTTTCCCGCTATCAGCACCGTATCGCCGCGCGCGGACGCTTCTTGTACGATTTTGTGGATGCGCTGTACATAGGGGCAGGTTGCGTCGATCAAACGCACGCCCTTCGCCGCGCACATTTCGGAAACAAAGGGCGGCGCGCCGTGCGCCCGTATGATCAGCGTGTCGCCTTTCGTGAGGCTGTCCAGCGATTCCACCGTGACGATGCCTTTTTCGGCAAGTTCCTTCACGACGCTCTCGTTATGGATGATGTCGCCGTACGTGTAAACGGTTTTGCCGTTTTGCGCGCTTCGCTCGGCCATCTCGACCGCTCGGCGGACGCCGAAGCAGAATCCGCTGTTTTTCGCCAGCAGTATCTTCATGTTCCGCATGCTCCTGTCATTACGGCATGCGCTCCATTTCGTTTTTCAATCTCTGCATGCTGTCGCGTATCGCCTCCGTCACGGAATCCACGCTTCGCCCGGCAAATCGCTTTGCCACTTCGTTCGGATCGATCGCTTCCCCAACGATCATGCGCACGCGTTTATGCTTCTTCCAGTCCGGATCGGCGTAAATCGGTATGACAGGCGCGCTGCAGCGCAGCGCGAGAAACGCCGCGCCTTTTTCAAGGGAGTCCAGTTCGCCGGTCAGCGAGCGCCGGCCCTCCGGAAAGATTCCAAAGATGTGGTTCTTTTCGAGTACCACCATCGCCTGCTTAAGAGAATGCATGTCGGCCTGCTTGCGATAGACCGGAAACGCCAGCAGCCCTTTCAGGAAAAGTCTTTTCAGCGGCGAATCGAAGAGTTCCTGCTTGGCCATGAAATGGATGGGGCGCGGCGCGACGAACGCAAGGCGGATCGGGTCGCCGAGCGAAAAGTGGTTCGAGATGAGGATCGCGCGGCCGCGAAAAAACAGCCTCTTCAGATTCTTTACCTTCGGCCAGTAAAGCAGCCAGAATATCGGTGTTCCCAGATATTTGATCAAAAAATTCAGCATTGTTCAGCGGCTTCCCTTTTCCGAAATAACGTTTAAAACCTTTGCCAGCGTCTCCTCGGGCTCCAGTCCCGTCGTATCGATCAGCACGGAATCTTCCGTTCTTGTGAGCGGCATATAGGCGCGCGTGCTGTCCTGCAGATCGCGCGCTTTGATGTCGGAAAGCACCGACTCATAGGTTTCCGTCGTATTCCCGCGCAATTGGAGTTCTTCCAGCCGCCGCTCTGCGCGGGTTTCCGGCGTTGCGATCACGAAAAACTTGAATTTCGCATGCGGCAGAACGTTGGTCGTGATATCGCGCCCGTCCATGACGACGTCGTAATTTCGCCCGACCTCGCGCTGCAATTCAGCGAGTTTTTCTCGTACACAGGGGTGTTTACTGACCGTGGATGCGCCCATGCCAAGCTCCTGCGTGCGTAGCAGATCGGTGACGTCCTCCTCGCCGAGCAGCACGCGCTGGCCGCGCGTGTCGTAGAGAACGCGAATATCCGCGTCGTCCAGTATCGTTTTGAGCGCCGATTCATCGCTCACGCTCACGCCCCGCCGCATGGCAAAGAGCGCCATCGCGCGGTACATGGATCCCGTGTCGAGATACCGGATGTTCAGCTCTTTTGCGACGGATCTTGCCAGCGTGGATTTACCCGCGCCGGAAGGGCCGTCGATCGCGATGTTCAGGTGTTCACCCATGTTCTGCTTCCGCCTGTTCAATCTTTGTTATCTATACTGTCTCCCGCGAGCGCGCCTGTCGACCACGCAATCTGGAGGTTATACCCGCCCGTCGTCGCGTCGATATCGAGCACCTCGCCCGCGAAATACATGCCCTTGACGCACCTGCTCTCCATCGTGGAAGCGTTGACGTCCTTCACGCTTACGCCGCCGCGCGTAACCACCGCTTCGCTGAACCCGCGTACGCCGGAGACCGTCAACGGGAGTGACTTCAGCGTTTCGGTCAGTCTCGTACGCAAAGCCTTGTTGAATTCGCCGACCGGTGCGGTTGCTTCGATCCTTGCGAGTTCAAAGACAGCGTCCAAAAGCCTCTGCGGCAGCAGCGCGTGCAGTGCGGTTTTTACCTGCTGCCGCGCGCCCGCCTGCAGATCGCGCACAAGCCGTGTATCGAGCTGCTCGCGCGACAACGCGGGCTTGAGGTCGATCGAAAGGCGCGTGCCTTCCGGATGACCGGCGATAACGCCGGAAAGCGAAAGCACAAGCGGCCCGCTCACGCCAAAGTGCGTAAACAGCAATTCGCCGAGTTCCGAAAAGACGGTTTTTCCGTTCTTTTGCGCGCTCAGCATAACGTTTTTCAGCGTCAGCCCCGCCAGCGCATACGGCCATCGTTCCTCGGTTTCGAGCGGCACGAGCGAAGCGGTAGGCGCTTCAACGGTGTGGCCCGTCGCATGCGCAAACGCGTATCCGTCCCCAGTGGAACCCGTCTGCGGATAGGACACGCCGCCTGTCGCGACGATGACCGCGTCGCACGGCAACGTCTCGCCGCCGGCGCGTACACCGGCGATAACGCCGTCCTGCACGAGAATCTCCTCCACGCGCGTTTGCAGACGCACCGTCACACCCGATTCGCGTACGATGCGCTCCATCGCGCGCAGGATATCGCTCGACTTGTCGGAAACGGGAAACACCCTGCCCCCGCGCTCCGTCTTCAACGGTACCCCCGCGCGCTCGATCAGCGCCATGAAAGCCTTGTTGTCAAGATGTGAAAACGCGCTGTAGAGAAAACGCGGATTTCTCAGCACATGCTCGAAAAAGGAATCCCGCCCGGCAATATTTGTCACGTTGCAGCGGCCTTTGCCGGTGATATAGAGCTTTTTGCCAAGTTTTTCATTTCTCTCAAAGAGCGTAACGGCATGTCCGTTTTGCGCGGCGTTCGCCGCGGCGATCATACCCGCGGGGCCGCCGCCGACGACGAAGACGGTCATGAACGCTCCTCTTTGATCGTCTCCGACAGATAGACGCCTTCCGCGTGCCAGACATCTTCCAACGCCGTCAGGTGCTGATACGCCTCGTCTTTACGCGCGTGGCCGATCGCCACGATGATTGCGTTCATCAGCGAAAGCGGGGCGACGAGCGAATCCGCAAACGACGCCATGTCGCTCCTTGCGCAGAGCGTGAAGTCCGAAATGCGCGCGACCGGCGAGGTCGGCATATCGGTCAGCGAAATCAGCGTCGCGCCCTTGGACTTTGCGTACTTCATCGCGTCCACGGTGCGCGCGCTGTAGCGCGGGAAACTGATGCCGAAGCACACGTCCGTCGAGTCCACGCGCAGCATGCGCTCGTAGATGTCCTGAACCGCGCCGTTGACGAACATCACGTTGTCGCAGACGTAGTCTAAATAATATGTAAAAAACTGCGCCAGCGCCATCGCGCTGCGGATACCGAGCACATAGATGCGCCGCGCATGAAGTATGGCGTTGATCGCGCCGTCGAAACTCTCGTTGTCGATCATCTCGATCGTGGTACGGATGTTGTTCATATCGGAAGAGAGAACCGTTTTGAGCACATCCTGCTGCGGAATGTTCGCCGCCAAGCGGATGCGCTGCACGCTGGTCAGCCGGTGCCGAATCAGGTCCTGCAGCGCCTCCTGCAGCGCGGGGTATCCGTCCAGGCCGAGCATATAGGCAAAGCGTACGACCGTGGATTCCGAAACGCCGACGCGCTCGCCGAGCTTGGCTGCGGTCATGAACGCAGCGTCGTCATAGGAATTGAAGATGTATTCCGCAATCCGCCTCTGTCCCTTGGAAAAAGTGGCGTATTGTTTTTCCATAATCGAGAACAATGCATCCATTCCGGTTTGATCCTCCCGTAATTCTATAGTAAAAATATCTGCGCCAGCCGTCTCAGGCCAGCCAGTTGATATCCTGCGCGCGCATATCGTTCAGCCACGTATGGTGCGTCAGGTCGTATGTCAGCGGCGTAAGCGTGACGTACCCTTCGTGTACCCAGCGGTCGTCCATATCCATTCCGTCCGAATTGGTGTTGCGCCCGCACGGCAGCCAATAGTATTTTCGCCCGAACGGATCTTCCCGCTCGACGTATTTCAGCGCGTATTCTTCCACGCAAAGCTGGGTTACTTTGATTCCCTTGAGCTCTTCAAACGGCAGGGCGGGTACGTTGATGTTCAGCACCATGCCGAATTGCATGGGATTTCTGGAAATATATTCAACCGCTGTTGCCGCGATGCGCGCGGCCGTATCCATGTGTTCGCCCTCGCAGGAAAGGCCCGATATCGCGATCGCCTGATAGCCAAGCAGCGCGGCTTCGTGCGCGGCGGCGACGGTGCCGCTGTAGAGCACGTCCGTCCCTAGATTCTTGCCATGGTTGATGCCGGAGACGACGATGTCGGGCGCGGGGAACAGATTTCCCAGCGCAAGACGCACGCAGTCCACCGGCGTGCCGTTGACGGCATATACCGGAATATCCGGCAGTCCTTCCAGTACGACCGGATACGCGCGCAGCGGATCGTTCATGGTCATCGCGCGGCTCACCGAGCTGCGCTCGCGGTCGGGCGCGGAAACGAATATCTCATGGGATTTGCTCAACTGCGCGGCCAATGCGCGTATCCCGTTGGCAAATACGCCGTCGTCGTTGCTTAAAAGCAGTTTCATGCAGGAACTCCGTCAATCAATAGTAAAAGCATTGTATCATACCGCGCGTATGAAAGCAAAAAAACAACAATGTGCAGGAACCCGGCGGTTACCCTGCACATTAGCGGCGTCGACTGTCATTATGCGTTTGAAATGCTCAGTCCAGTGGCTGGGATGATATCTGCTCGATCAGCAGCCCGTTGGCGCCGTCGATATAGCCGTAGCCGAAGATGACGGCGATTGCCGCGGCCTGAACGACGACGATGGCAAACACAGCAATCAGCCCCACGCCGCGCGGGAAGCGCCCGCGTCCGCGGAACGCGCGGTACAATAGGCGGTTGAGCAGAATCGTCAGTATCACGGGCGAGAAGAACAGCAATAGCTGCAACGCGCTTTCGAGAATCACCTGCAGGGAGCCGCTTTTGAGAATCGACCAGTCAAACGCGAGCGTAAAGCCGAGCATATATAGCGTGTAGACCGCGAGCATCACGTTGATCACGATCAACGCAAAAAAATACGCGACCACCCTGCCCGCCCCGTGCCTTGGCTTATCGAAGATATGGCGGCCGTAATTCTCTTCCGGCTGCTGCCGGCGCCGACTGCTGTGTTCCATGATCTTGTCCTTTCCTGCTTGTAAAACCTGAGTGCAATCCTACGATTCAGTACCGGCGCTATCCGGCGGCGGTGCCTGATCGGTCTTTTTCTGATGTTTTTCAAACCGCTCCGCCAGTACTTTCGTCGTCAGGTAGGCGGAGATGGCGTCGATCGCCATCTTGTTCTTGCCGCCGCGCATGACCGCGAAGTCCGCGTCGTTGATGTAGTTGGCGATGTACTTTTCGTACACCGGCTTTACCGTTTCGATGTACTGCTCGGCGATGTTGTCAATGGAGCGCCCGCGCGTTTTGATGTCGCGCTTGATGCGCCTCAAAAGGCAGATATCGACATCCACATGCAGGTATACCTTCAGCGACATGCGTTCGCAGACGCGCTTGTCGTAGAACATATGGATGCCTTCGAGCACGAGCACCTCCGGCGGCGGAATCAGCACGTCCGGCGAATCCGCGCGCAGGTAATTCACATAATCGTACCCTTTCGTGGTGATCGGCTCCCCGTTTTCCAGCAGCTCGATGTCGCGCAGCATCTCGTCGAAATCGAATATCTCCGGCTCGTCGTAATTAAGCTTGATGCGGTCGGAAAACGGCAGGTCGGGGAAATTGCGGTAGTAACAGTCCTGCCCGATAATGGTGCAGCTGCAGGCGAGCGAATCCTGAATTCGCCTTGCCAGCGTGCTCTTTCCGCTGCCGCTCGCGCCGCAAATGCCGACGATGATCATGTCGCTCTCCCCCCCTGTTTCGGTTCAGGCAATTGCCCCTGCTACGGTATCGTTCGTTTATAATTTGTGTCAGTTTATCATCTTTTCAGCCGGTTGGCAATGCGGCAAAACGCGCATTTCACCAGTCGCTGCCAATCGTTCGCTCGATCGCGTCGACGACGTCCCCTGCAAGGAGCATCCGTTCTTTCAGCAGCGTCAGCGCCATATCGGCCGACGCGCCGAGCAGGTACGACCCGCAGCAGGCCGCGTCGAACGCGTTAAGCCCCTGCGCAAGCAGCCCCGTGATCAGGCCGGAGAGCACGTCCCCGCTGCCGCCTTTGGCGAGCCCCGGATTCCCGCTCGTGTTGAGCCTCACGATTTTTCCGTCCGCCACGCAGGTTGTCGCGCCCTTGAGCAGCACCACGCAGTTCCACTCCTTTGCATACCGGTTCGCGGTTTCCAGCGGGTCGGCAACAATGGCGTCCGCCTCCATGCCGCAGAGCCTGCCCATCTCCGCCGGATGAGGCGTGAGGATAACGTTTGGATGAAAAAGCTTAAACAGTTCCCGTCTCTTCGCGATCTGGTTGAGCGCGTCGGCGTCCAGCACGGCTGGCAGCCCGGAGCGCAGAACGGTTTCTATCAGCGGCAGGATATCCCCCCTGCCGGCGCCGCAGCCGACGCAGACCGCGTTCTTACCCGGCAGCAGTTCCGCAGCGCGCCCGCAGGCGGCTTTATCCCAGTCCGGCCCGTCGCTCACCGCCTCCGCAATCGCCTCCGGCAACGCTGTAAACGCCGGTTTGACCGCGCCGGGGACGGCAACCGTCGTCAGCCCCGCTCCCGCTCGCAGCGCCGCGCCCGCGCTGAGCAGCGCCGCGCCGGTGTATCGCCCGCTTCCGACGCACATCAGCGCCCGCCCGTTCGATCCTTTGTGGGAATCGAGCGGCCTCCGTGGCAATAAGCGTTCGATATCTTCGCGCTCCAGCAGCGCGACGCGCGGAGATTCTCCGGCCGCCTCTTCCGAAAGCGGCTGCAAAATCACCTCGCCGCAACTCGCTCTGCCGGGAAAGAGCAGGTGGCCGCGCTTGTAAAATTCAAACGTGACCGTCTCGTTTGCGTTCACCGCGCAGCCGAGTATGCTTCCGCTTGTTGCATCCACGCCGGACGGGATGTCCGCGGATACGACGCGCTTGCCGCTATCGTTGATGCGGCGCACCGCTTCTTCGTAAGCGCCGGTCAGCGGGCGCGAAAGCCCCGTGCCGAACATCGCGTCCACGATCACGCCGTATTCCTGTATCAATTCGTTTGTCAGTTCATGATAGAAACGCACGCCGCACTCCAGCGCGCGTTGATAATTCGTCTTTGCATCCCCGCTCAACTGCCCGGCGTCTGACAGCAGCACGCCCGCGCAAGCTGCGCCGCGCCCGGTTAAAAGCCGCAGCAGCGCGAACCCGTCCCCGCCGTTGTTGCCCCCGCCGCATACGCAGAGCACCGGCTGCTTAGCATAACGCTCTTGTAACAGCGCGTCCAGCCCCTCAGCCGCGCGTTCCATCCACTCAAGGCTGTCCGCGCGCCCGTCGGCAAACCATTCGCGCTCAAAATCGCGCATCTCCTGCGCCGTCACCACGCGCTTCATCCGTCCCGCTCCCCCGTCGCGCACTGCAGCGCGGTTCGCGCGTCGTCGTAGGCGTACCCGCGCGCGAGCAGGCGCCTTAAAACCAACTCGTCCCGCTCGTGCTCCGGCAGGCGCGCGTATTGGCGCACATATTTCTCCGCAATCGCTGCCGCGGAGCGCGCTTCTTCGCCTTCGTCGATCTGCATCAGCGCGTGCTCGATCGCTTCTTCTTCCGCTTCGTGGGAAATCAGCTGCTGCCGTAAATGCGCGCGGCTGACCGGTTTCGTCGCCAGCCGTGTTCGCACATACTCGAGGGCATACGCATGATCGTCGAGCAGGTTCAGTTCCTTCAGCCGCTCCACGGTTTCGTAAACCTCGACCTCGCCGTATTCGCTGGCGTCGAGATGGCGTTCCATTTCCCGCACGGTGCGCGCGCGCGCGCCGAGATAGCGCAGAGCCGCGTCCATCGGTGTCCTTCCCGTATCGGATGCTTTTCTCGGTTTTGCCATGCTTCTTCTCATAGGCACATTTTAACATAGTTTATTCCCGCTTAACAGCCGGGCGCATGATCAAAAACGGTTCCCTGCGTTTCAGGAGCTTTCCTGAAACATTCTAATGAACATTCTGTAACAAATCTGCGCCCTAATAAATCCGGCGGTGCAAAACATGTACAAATCCGCTACAATAGTACGTGATATCTGCGCGTTGCGGTCGCGGCGTTCCAAGCGTTTGCCTTTGCCGTTTCCCGCGCAAAAACGATCGCCCCAGGAGGACGTTCCAATGGAACAAAACCACCGGCAGCCGGATCAACCGCCGCAGGCGGAAGAATCGGAATACGCGGAAGTGATTCTCGAACCGATTCAGGATCTGGGATTGCCGAAAAAACCGAAGAAGACAAGTTCGTCAAACGGAAAGCGAAAAAAGCTCAGACAGCGCAAGCGGCTCGTCATCGCGCTCGGCGCCGTTTTAGCCGTCGCGCTTTCTATATTATTATACATGTTCATCAGCAACCAGATCCGCATTGCCGAGGAAGCGGCCGCGATCGCCGCCGCCGAGGAAGCGGCGCGCGTCCAGCAGGAAAAGGAACGCCAGGAATTCGAAGCGATGGCCAACTCCACAACGTTTCTGGAGGGCATCACCGTCAACGGCGTCGCCATCGGCGGCATGACCATGGACGAGGCGAAAACCGCGCTCTCAAGCGTGGAGACGAATCTTAACGCGCAGCGCGAAGTCCAGCTTGTCTACGACAACAAACTCTACCCGCTCGATCTGACCGGCATGCCCAGCACCATCAACACGGACGCGGTTTTAACGGAAGCATACCGCCTCGGCAAAACGGGCGATTACGCTTCGATGAAAGCCGAGACGGAAGAGATCAAAACAAGCGGCAGGGCATTCTCGCTGACGATCAGCTACGATCCGGCCGCGCTGGCCGAGGGGATCGCCGCAATCGCCGCGCAGATCGACGTGCCCGCCGTGGACGCGGCCGTAACCGGCATCGACGCGGACACGCACGCCCTGACCATACGCGACGAGTCCGCCGGCCAGGCGGTCGACCAGACCGCGCTGCTTGCTTTGATCACCGACTCGATGCAAAACGGATTCGGAACGCCCCTTCAGATTCCCATTGTCGCGGTAGAGCCGCTGATTACCAAAACCTCGCTGCAGGGCCAGTTCGTCCTGCGCGGTACGATGACAACGGACTTTTCGTCTAGCGACAGCAACCGCAAGTATAACGTACGCAAAGGCGCGGGGTTGATCAACGGCACGGTGCTCCTGCCCGGAGAAACGTTCTCCGCCAACGACACGCTCGGCACGCGCACCAAGTCGAACGGCTGGAAGGTCGCGCACGCCTACGTGCAGGGCGCAATCGAAGAGCAGTACGGCGGAGGCGTCTGCCAGCTTTCGAGCACGCTGTACAACGCGGTCGTGAAGGCGGATCTGGAGGTTGTCTACCGGCGCAACCACTCCATGCCCGTAACCTATGTCGATAAGGGGCTTGACGCAACGATCAACTCCGTCGGCAACATCATCGACTTCAAGTTTAAAAACAACACGGCGGGTGATATCATCGTCATCGCGTACACGACGAGCAAAAACAAACTCGTCTTCGAAATCTGGGGGCTGCCGTTCGACACCACCGAATACGACGAGATCAAGTTCACCAGCTCGCACGTCTCCACGACCGAAACGGGCGGCGACCCGATTATGATGGAAGTTCCGGTCGGCACGGAAAAGCCGGACGGTTCGCTCATGGTCGCGGGCGAGGAGTATGTCGCCGTTTCGCCGCGCAAGGGCTACGTGTACCAGAGCTATAAAAAATACTACTTAAACGGCGAACTCGTGAAAACCGAAAAGGTTGCGCTCTCCACCTACAAGGCGTATCAGGGCGAGATCTGGTACTGCCTGCCGGAGGAGACGCCCGATCCGACTCCGGAGTCATGGGGTGATGAGCCCGATACAACTCCAACTCCGACTCAGGCTACAACGCCGTAAGTATTAAAGCATAATGCATATAAAAAGAGAAGGCTTAAGCCTTCTCTTTTATATTCTCTCAGTCGTCAAGTTCGTGCTCCGCGTCATACCGCTCCCGCTGGAGCAGCATGCTCTTGAGCTGGTCCGGCTCCACGGGCCTCTGCCGCGTGCCGATGCAGGCGCTGCAGGTGGCGAGGCACTCCGGGCAAATGCACCGGCTTCCCAGGCCTTTTTCGTCCTGAACCATATAAGCGCCGCAGATCTGACAGGAACAACGCACGGTATCGCCTCCTTTCCGCAGTCCTTCTATGATTATTTTATCATATTCCGCCCCGTCCCGCGAGGATGCGGGGCGTTGCAGATTCGCTTATGGAATTTGCCATGCCTTTGTGCTATAATCTCAACGTTATGAAAACGAAACAGATCCAGACAATCCCCGCCATATTCCGCCGCGTACTTGCCGCGGCGCTCGCGCTCGCCGCGTTTGCGCTGCTTGCGCCGGCCGCGCAGGCGGAGGACGGCGTATTCGCACTCGGCGAAAGCTCGGACGACGTGCACCGCGTCGAAATACGCTTATCCGACCTCGGCTATTTCAAGGGTGTCGTCAACGGCCGCTGGGATCCGGCGGACGCGGACGCTTTTGCCGCCTTCTCCACGGCAAACGGCGTATCCCAGTCCGGCGCGGCGGAGCTGCTCTTTTCCAACGACGCGATCGCCGCTTCCCGCCACGGCGGAACGGTATTCGTCGGCGGCACGCAGGGATTCCTGCTAACCTACGGCACGCTGATGCCCTGGGAGGAAGTATCCGCAAAACTCGTGCCGGGCCAGTCCTACAACGTGACAAGCTGTTACACTGCCATCACGCTGCACATGGTATGCGTATCGGTCGGCGCGCACGCGAGGATGCGGCCCGAGCTGGATTGGGACGACGCGACGCTGCGCGGATTTTTCGGTTCGACGAGCAGTTCTGAAAAACACCCCATCGTCGTCACGATAGACGGCGTGCTCGTCGCCGCGTCGATTCAGCAGGCCGCGCCCGACATGAGCGGAGAGGCGCAGCCGGAGTACGGCGTGTATTTTCACGATTCGCTGTCGAACGTCGGCGGCATACCGGACGCGGAACACGAGGCGATCGTGCAAATCGCCGCCAATATGGAATAGCCGCCGTTTTTTCATATTGCTTTTACGCATGGATACGCCGGTAAATATTGCTTTCAGGACGCGATTGACAGTCGCGTCTTTTTTTTTCGCATAAACGAACCCCTGTCAACAACGTCCGAAATTCGTCAAATACTATATTGAATTGTGATATTACGCGTGATATATTAAAAGCGTCGTTTGTTTATGAACATCCGTAAATAAATAATCCATTTGAATAGGAGAACGCTAATGAAACAATTTACCGCTCTATTGCTGACCGTTTTGCTTCTGCTGTCCCTGTTCGGCTGTTCGTCACCCGGCGAATCCATCGTGCAGGAAGCAGCCTCCCCGTCCGAGGCTGCCGCGGTCCCGGAAGCGATTGCCGCGCCGGATATCGTCGTGTTTTCGGACGAATATTTCGAGGAAGCCGTCCGCACGGCGCTGAATAAACCGGACGGCGACATCACGATTGCGGAAACCGAAGCGATCGCCGTACTCGACGTGAGCAACGCCGACTGGGATGCCATGAACGCCGAAAACGGCGGGATCAAGGATATCAGCGATTTAAAGTACTTCCCGAACCTGACGGAACTGCATCTGGATTTCAACAATATTCAGGATTTCACACCGCTTTCCGCACTGACGAAACTGACCGCGCTTTCGTTCAACGCCGTTCAGGTAAGCGACCTTTCCCCGCTGTCGTCCCTCACCAACATGGTGAATATCTGCTTCAACTGGAATTACGCGCCGGACCAGGGGGTCAACGGTTATGAAAGCATCGGTTTCGTGGAAAACATGAAAGATCTTGAGATATTCGAGGCGAGAAACGCCGGCATAAAGGATATCTCCCCGCTGGCCGGGCTGCCGAAGCTCTGGAGCGTGTTTATCAGCGATAATCAAATCACCGATATCAGCCCTCTCGCTCAAATCAAAACGCTGCAGGAGTTCTCGATCGCCAACAACCCCATCGAAGACTACAGCAGTCTCGAACCGATGCGCGAGGTGTTCCCCAACCTTTGGCCGGACTTCCAGCCGGATGTCGAATTGGACTAGCAGCCCGAGGGAATCAGCAACCTATGTCTAAACCCAAAAACCCCGCTCCATAGTAAATGGAGCGGGGTTTTTACATTGTTCCCGCGTCAGCCGACAGTACGCTGGGAGATGCCTTTGATGGCGGAGAGCGCCCAGTCGTGGTCGCTCAGCGTCACGACCGTTCCGCAGTACGGGCATTTGCCGGTGTGGTTGATATTCAGCGGCGCGCCGCAGTTCGGGCAGCTGACCTCCGTCATGTTCGGCTGGTCGAGCGTCTTCATATCCTTCTGGCGGGTCAGTTTCCAGTCGTACACCATGAACAGTTCGCGCGTCGTGCTGCCGCTGACAATATTACCCGTGCGGTCGTCCGTCGTATAATCGGTAATGCGCGTGGACACACGCACGACGAGCACGTCGTTGTCCCCTTCCACGGCGTAGCGGACGATGCGCGTTTCGAGCACGGCGATGCGCTCGACATGGTTCGTCTGCTTCGCGTCGATGAGCGCCTGCAGCTGGCGCGCCATCTGATTGTACAGCGCGTCCGTCATGATGGCCCGCATCGGCTCCCACTTCTTGTCCTGCCATGCGTTCTGCATCTGGATATACTGGTTGGCGACCTTTTCGAGCAGAACCTGTTCGTTGAAGTTCGGGTCCTTTTCTTTGAGCGTTTCGATCGGCAGGCCCGGTTCTTCCAGCGCGGCCTGGTAAACGTTCTGTCCGCTTCCGCCGCCGCGGTTCTTGGCGGAACGGATGAAGCGAATCACGACGACCGCTACGATGATGAAGATGACGAGCGAAAACAGGTTTCCGCCGAGGCAGCCGAGTGCGCCGAGCGTCCCCGCGCCGGAATACGATCCGTCGTCATACGACGAACCGCTGCTCCAGCTTGATCCGGAATCCCAGCTCGATCCGGAGTCCCAGCTGGAACTGCCCCAGTCCGAACTTCCCCAGTCCGATCCGCCGCCGCCCCAATCCGATCCGCCGGAGAAATTGCCCGCATCCGCCAGCGAATATGCAGCGAGCAGCAGGCATAATAAGAGCACGGCTGTCAGAATCAGCGCGCGCGTGAACCGTCTTTTCATCCTATCAGCCCCCCTGAACTTTATATTAACAAAAACATCATACCTCATTTCGGGCGCGAGGTAAATATTCTTTCTGAAACGAAAGGGCACGGCTTATAAGCCGTGCCCTTTCGTTATTCGTGATTTCACGCCCGCGTCAGTCGTTTCGCAGCCATTCGTGAAACGCGCCTTCCGGCGTAAGCTTCTCTACGACGCGCTCTACGTCCGCGTCCATCTCTTTCAGGTGCGGTTCGTCCGCCGAATAGAGCACGCAGGTGCCGCAGCTTGCGCTCAGATACCGCGGCACCGGCGCGAGCCGCGCGGTGACCCCGGCGGCGGAGAGTTTCTTCTGGGAACGCATGGCCGACAGGTGCGTATGGAACGTCGCGATATATTCCGTCATTGTTTCGTCAGCTTGAGCTCGAATTCCCCGCCGTTTTCGCTGACGGCGACTTCATATCCGCGCGAAACGGCAAACCGCGTCACGTTCTCCTTCGCCGCCTCGGCGTCAACGAGCACCGTCAGCGCTTTTGTGCCGTCCTTGACCGCCCGCTGCGTCTTCACAACGGGTTCCGGGCATAACAATCCTCTTGCGTCTACGGTATTCATGGCTTTAGCTCCTTTCCCTGTTGAACAGGCCGATGATGATGAGAATGACAAACCCCGCAGCAACCGCGATCATGCCGTTAAGCGTCGGCCCTGCGCCAGAAGAAGCGAGGCCGAAGTTATGGCAGACCGCCGCGCCGAACAAAAATCCGGTTACTGTGATGGCTGCGTCCGAGTTGCCCTCGCCCGTGAGGATCAGTTGGCGAAGCGGGCAGCCGCCGAGCAGCACGCTGCCCCAGCCGACGAGCGCCATGCCGAGGAAGTTCCATATCCCGTCCGTATGCGCCACCGGCTGATCGGCGAACGACAGGTGGAAATTACCGAGTATGAGGTTGCCGACAATAGCGGTCACGATGACCGCAAGGAATCCCCAGAGCAACGAGAAATCCTTGAACATCATCGCGTCGCGGTTTCCTGCAACCGTGCAGAACCGCGTGCGCTGGCTCAGCGCGCCGACGATCAGACCGACCGCAAGGGAAACGAGCACCGGTGCGAACAACGCCCCCGGGCCGGATTCGCTCGCCGCAAACAGCGACGGCAGAAATACCGAAAGCGCCATGAGCACCGCGGCGCCGACCGGCAGCATCAACCCTTCCGCCATGCTTTGCGCATGCGCGCGTTTCAGCGTAAATCCCCAGCGCAGCCAGAGTGTGCCGATAAAGATGCCCGCGATGAACCCGGCCAGTCCGACGACGGCGTTGAGGTCGCCGCCGCCGATGCGCAGCATCATGCGAAGCGGGCAGCCGAGGAACATCAGCGCCCCGGTCATGACCACGGCGGCGATGACGAACCGGGTCATGGGCGACGAACCGCCGCGCGGTTTGAATTCCTTGGCGATGATCGAGGCGATCGCCGCGCCGAGTATGATGCCGACGATTTCCGGACGCACGTTCTGCACGACCGCCGCCGAGTGCAGTTTCATCGCGCCCGAGATGTCGCGGATGAAGCACGCGATGCAGAAGCCCATGTTGCCGGGGTTTCCCATCGCGGTCAGCGCGACCGCGGCGGCGCCGATGACGGCGCCTGTCAGAATAATCTTCAGGTTGCGGTTTTTCATTAATTCTCTCCTTCAATCCCGTTTTTCCCAAAACAAACCCAGACCCGCCGGCCGTAATACACCGCAAGCAATCAAAGCGAATGATATAAGTCTGTAAACCGAACTGGATCGGGTAATGTTTTGTAAGGCAGGCTTGCCATCCCGCCGAAGTTCGGTTATACTCTAACATAGAAAATCGTTATGCGCAAGCTAGGATAACGAAAAAAAGAAAGATTTTTAAGCATGAATTTTATCTATCTCGATCAGGCGGCGACGTCCCGTCCCAAAGCGGCGGGCGTCGGCGAAGCGATGCGCCGATTCGTCGACGACGTGTGTGCGAACGTCAACCGCTCGACCTACGCCCCCGCAACCGACGCGGCGATGCATGTGCTGGAAACGCGCGAGCAGCTCTGCGCGCTCTTTGGCGGCAAGGATCCCACGCACGCCATCCTCACGCCGGGACAGACCGTTTCGCTCAACATGGTGATCAAGGGCGCGCTCCACCCGGGCGACCATGTGCTGGTGAGCAGCCTCGAGCACAACGGCGTCATGCGTCCGCTGACGCAGATGCTCGACCACGGCGTCACGTTCGACCGCATCCCCATGCGCGGGGACGACGAGCTGGATCTCGACGCGGCAAAGCGCATGATCCGCCCGAATACGAAACTCATGATGCTCACGCACGCCTCGAACATCAGCGGCACAGTGCTGCCGATCGAAGCCGCCGGAGCGCTCTGCCGCGAATACGGTATTCCGTTTGCCGTCGACGCGGCGCAGACGGCCGGTCATCTGCCGATTGATGCAGCAGCAGCGGGCATCGACGCGCTTTGCGTACCCGCGCACAAAGGCCTCCGCGGTCCGAACGGCGTCGGCGCGCTGCTCCTCTCGCCGGGGTTTGCGAAGACGCTGGATCCGTTGATCACAGGCGGAACCGGAAGCGACTCGCATACGGAGATTCAGCCGGAGTACATGCCCGACCGGTTTGAAAGCGGCACACCGAACCTGCCGGGCATATACGGCCTGCACGCCGCGCTGACCGAACTGGAACAGGAAGGCGCCGAATCGCGCGGCGAAAGAGAGCACTCGCTGCTGGCACGCTTTCTTACCGGCCTCGAGTCGATCGAAGGCATCCGCACGCTCGGCGCGCGCGACCTTTCCCGCCGCGTTGGCGTTGTCTCCGTCGATTGTTCCTCCGTTTCCGACAACGCCGAGGTTGCCGACCGTCTTTCCAACGAATTCGGCGTACTCACTCGGTGCGGTCTGCACTGCGCGCCGAACGCCCACAAAACCTACGGCACGTTCCCGCAGGGCACCGTGCGCTTTTCGTTCAACAGCTCCAATACGGAGGATGAAATAGACGCCGCGGTCGCCGCGCTGCAGTCGATCCTGCGCTGAAACACAAGGCTGTAAAAAGCCCGCCTCACGGCGGGCTTTTTATATGTTCGATGCTATACCAGGTAGATGGACTTATCGGACTCTTTTATCACTTTGCCGATGCGTTGCGCGCTCGGCACGCTCGCCTTCAAATCCCGCTCCAGCGCGTCCGCATCCTTCGGGTCGACCGATATGAGCAACCCGCCGGAAGTCTGTGGATCAAACAGCGCGTCCCTAAGCTTCAGCGGAAGGTCGCCTTCGTCCACAAACGGTCCGGCGTAGTTCCGGTTGCGGTATACGCCCGCCGGCAGCAACCCCATGTTTGCAAACTCCAGTACGCGCGGTAGAAAATCGACAGCGCCGGTTTCGACGCGCGCGGAAACGCCGGAGCCCTGCATCATCTCAAGCATGTGCCCCATAAGTGAGAAACCCGTTACATCCGTGCAGGCGTGCACGCGGTAGTTGACCGCGCAGTCGCGCGCGCTTCTGTTGAGCGTCACCATGAGCGCGATCACCGGATCGATTTCGCCCGGTTCGAGCAGTTCCGCCTTTTCGGCCGTGGTCAAAATGCCCGCTCCGAGCGGTTTTGTTAAAAACAGCACGTCGCCTTCGCGTGCGCCGAGGTTCTTGAAAAAATGTTCCGGGTGCACGAATCCGGTGACGGACAGGCCGTACTTCGGCACGTCGTCGAAGATGCTGTGTCCGCCTGTAATCATCGCCCCTGCTTCGTAAACCTTGCTGTAACCGCCCGCCAGAATGCCCCGTACCGCGCTCTGCGGCATGGATTCCGGAATGCAGAGCAGGTTGAGCGCTAGCTTCGGCTCGCCGCCCATGGCGTATACGTCCGAGAGCGCGTTGGTTGCGGCGATCTGCCCGAAGGTGAAGGGGTCGTCCACGATGGGCGGAAAGAAGTCCACCGTCTGAACGATCGCAAGCTCGCCGCTGACGCGGTAGACGGATGCGTCGTCCGAACGGTCATAACCCACGAGCAGGTTTTCATCCCGGCGCGTCGGCATGTCGCCGAGCAGTTCGGACAGCGTGCCCGCGCCGACCTTTGCACCGCAGCCGGCACATTTTGAGAGTTTCGTGAGCTTTACCTGCGTTTCCATTCATATCCTCCCTGTGAAAGTACGTTCAATATCGCTTCAAGCGCGCCGCCTCCCACGGCAAGCGCCTTGTCGGATACGGCAAAGCAATGCGACCGGTCGCACCGCGGGTCGACGTCTCCGCTCTTCATGCCTTCCGTTACGGTTATACCGTCCGGCAGCAGGCCCCTCAGCACGCCGCCGATGCCGGAGACGATCGGTTCGTCGTCCACATACGCGCAGACTTCACCCGCTTGGATCTCGTCTCCTATCTGTTTTACCCCGTGAAAAACCCCCGCGCAGGGCGCGCGCAGCAGCCGCTCCAGCGTAAAGCCAAGTATGTTTCCGGGCACGCCGGTGTCCGGCTGCGCGGAACCGCTCGTGTACGCGCGCCCGAGCGTATGCCCGCGCATGGTCTCCACCACGGCGTGACAGTCCATGCCCGCCGAAAAGCCCGGGCCAACGCCTATGACGATCGGCGCGTCCGTAATCTTCGTGCCAAGGTTTTTTTTCGCGAGGATCGCGTCCACCACGACGTCGGGATTCAGTCTGCGCGCCGTTTCCCCTTCCGGGTCGGCCAACAGCGCAATTTCGCCGCCGCGCATGATCTCAAGCGCTTCTTCCGCGCTCTTTGCCAATCGGGCGGTGATATCCTCCACCGTTGTTTCGCCATTGATGATCGCCTCGGAAAAGCAGACCGTGCGCCGAATCGACGTCGGAACCGGCAGGTCGCTCATCACGACCTGAAATCCGCTTTTTTTTAATCGAAACGCGATTCCTGTCGCGATATCGCCCGCTCCGCGAATCCAGATGATCATAGTGTTTTCCTCGCTTTCGCGCTATGCGCTGGTATTGTATCGTTGCCGCCGAGCGCGGCAACGATGACGCGTTCGACCGGATATTTCCACAGTTCGGCTGCGATCTCTACGGCGGTCATCTTTTCCGAAGCGCCGTCCGCCTTGTTGAGCAGCACGGAAAAACGCATATCGTTCGTAACACCTTTACGCTGTCCGTCGGGGTGCGTCAGCACCCGCGCGATGTCGCGTGCCGTCGCCGTATCGTCCGCATTCTTTCCGGTGAGCGCGGCGTACCGCTCCGGCCGGAACGCGGTGTTTCGAATCGGCATGCCCGCGCCGTCCAGTCCCACGACCGCGATGACGAGGCGCGTTTGTTCCGGCAGAACGGGTTCGTGTTCCGCGGGCGCTTTCAGCGGCAGCTGTTTCGCGCCGTCCGCTTCGACGAGCACGTAGTCCGCAAATTCAGTAAGCACGTTGATCGCAATCCCCGGCGCGGCCAGCTTTCCGTTTGATGCCGGCGTGCCGAGGCAGATGAGTTTCTCGCTTGCCAAAGCGCCTTTCACTTCCGTTTCGGAAGCATCCGTCAGCGTTACGATGCCTTCCGGCGGAAAGATATGCGTCGTCGTTGTAACGATAACGTTTTCCCCGGCGCCGGCAAGCTCGCGTGCCAGCCGCAGCATGAGCGTCGTCTTGCCCCCGCCGCCGACCAGCGCGGTCACGCCGCGCGGCAGGTCAAACGCGCGCGCAAGGTTCCCGTCTGTTGTCAGAAAAATCGTCTTCACGAATTGTCGTTCTCCCCGCATGAGAATAACACTTTTCGTTGCTGCCGTCAAACGCAGATTTGATGATTTCGTCAAAGAAAAACCCGTGCGTTTGTGTGCGCACGGGTGTTGGTACCCCCTCAGGGATTCGAACCCTGGACACCCTGATTAAGAGTCAGGTGCTCTAGCCAGCTGAGCTAAGGAGGCAAGATGTACGGCGATCGTGCCGCTAAAACTGGAGCGGGAGACGGGGCTCTGCGCTCAAGCCTCTTGACGCTCGCGCTCCGCGCGTCGCGTCTACGGGTTTTCGCTCCCCTGCCGCTAAAAACGATCCGCCGGATCGTTTTTCATACGCGGCTTCAATCCCCTTTGAACAAATACCATTTTTATTTCGTCTTTTGGCGAATATAAAAATGGAGCGGGAGACGGGGCTCGAACCCGCCACCTCAGCCTTGGCAAGGCTGCGCTCTACCAAATGAGCTACTCCCGCAAAAGGTGCCGCTGACGACTGCGGCGGAAAAACTGGTACCCCCTCAGGGATTCGAACCCTGGACACCCTGATTAAGAGTCAGGTGCTCTAGCCAGCTGAGCTAAGGAGGCGCGTCGGGGCGCTCGGCGGAACGTCGTTGTCTTCTGTCCGGCCGGAACCCTGTTTTCAACGGCGAAAACGGAGTAATCCGTCTTCACGCGGCAAAAAGTATTATAGCATTTTTCAGCCCATTGTCAACCGGAATCGCGCGTTTCTTCGCGTTGTAAAATACCGTTCGCCATATCTGCTCTCCGGCTCGGCGCATGGTTTTTATCGTCAAAAGGCGCGCTACGATTAAAAAGTACCATTCTTTTCGTAAAATTTCTTCCGCCCTCTTGAATCTGTACGTGTTTATTATATAGTATGTTCTGTAAGCGTTTATCCTAAACGCCGATATCTGTGCTCTGACTCCATGCGGGGGAATATGGAGCAAAGCAATAATAAAAGGGGGAATTTTATATGGAAACCAAATATTGCACCAATTGCGGCAAAGCAATCCTGCCGACGCAGTTTCGCAGCGCGGAAGGCTGGTGCGGCGAGTGCACCGCCATGCATCCGGCGCCGTCGCGTGCCGGGAAATATTCGGAGAAGGACTGGCTCGTTACGCTGCTCTTCGCCATCTTCCTCGGATACCTCGGCATCCACCGCTTCTATGTCGGCAAGATCGGCACGGGCATCCTCTGGTTGCTCACGGGCGGATGCCTTGGCATCGGCGCGCTGGTGGACATCATCATGATCGCCACAGAAAACTTCACGGACGATCAGAGCAAGCTCA
Source organism: Christensenellaceae bacterium (assembly GCA_963675855.1). Classification (GTDB taxonomy): domain Bacteria; phylum Bacillota; class Clostridia; order Christensenellales; family CAG-138; genus UBA7703. The sequence continues at coordinate 1,317,241 of OY776633.1, read as the reverse complement.
TCGTGCAGGATCAGCGCAAAAATCCGCGCCCCTCCTACGTTTACGCCGGTTCCGGCGCGACAAAATCCGCGCGTGACGAAGCGATCGACCAGCTCGAAAAACTCGCGAAACTACGCGATTCCGGCGCGATTTCGCAGGCAGAGTACGACGAGAAAAAAGCCATCCTGATGGCGAAAATTAATTGAAAATCAAGAAAAGTAAGAAAACCGCCCGAATGGGCGGTTTTCTATATCTTGTGTCCAATCTTTGGTTTTTTATTCATTTGTTACTACAGATTGCGTACAAATGTGATGAATTTGTTCATTTTATGTTAACGTTTCACGTGAAACATGCGTATATGAATTTTGTGTGAATTCGGAAAGGGTATTGGTTATCAGATGTTTTCAAGTTACTCATCCCAAGATTGTGTATGCGAAAATAAAGTGGTCGGGACGCCGATAAGATTAACATCAAACTTTACACTTGCTTCAACTGCACCAGAACCATTATGAATACGCATCGAAACAGACCACCCTCTATCACAACTTACAATTATAGTGGTGTTCGAATTCTCTTTAAAGTCTATTTCTAAAAATCTTGTGGGCAATGGTAACAGAGCAACTCTTGTCTGGGCATTTATATTCTCAGCACTTCTATTTAAGCTTCCAGACATATTAAACGCTTGAATAGTGGTGGTTTCTTCCGAGTCTTTCGTTATCATTTTGTAGAAATCATTTCTTCCAATCAAATACTGCAATAATTTTGATGGCGTATCCGAGTAAACAGCACTGATTCGACTAAGCTCACTAATAAATGCTACTAATATTGGTCTATAAATATGCTCATGTTTATCAGGTATCTCTTCCCATAAAACATGAGCTCTTGCGAGCTCTCTAAGCCTTAAGAACACTGGCTCAATATCACTAAAATATTGATCTGAGCAGCTATACCCAAACCATTTCAACCCAAAATTATTACGTCGCGAAAGGCGGCTATGCTTTACTGCACGATTGTTATGTTTACAACTAATACCTATCTCCCAATTATTTTGATCTCTTATGGTCACTATATCTCTGACATCTCCACTTCGTCCACGAGCATCACTTTGTATTCTCAATCGAAGCGGAATGTTTGCGCCAGGGTAAAGTAGTTGCGGTTCGAATCTTAGCAAACATTCAACTGCTGTTCTTGTGGCACGTTGCATTTTTAAAGCCAGACTATTGCTTATATTATTATAAAATCGTTCTGCAACTTGAAGCTCATTGTTCCGTTCAAGAAAAACTTCCTGATTTTGGGACAACCTTAACTCAAGATTTTTAATCATTGCAAATTCTAAAGCTTTGCCTCGTTCCACTTGTGTCGCTGGCATATTATCACCCAATACTAATACTTGTAGACGTACTAACAGCAACGCTTGTTTTCATATAAACATCCTTTGCGATAATTTCTGCCAGTTTTACAGGAACAGCATTCCCAATCTGTTTATATTTACTAATAAGCGAACCTGAAAAATCCAAGTCCCTTGGAAATGTCTGGATTGCTGCTACCTCTTGCCATGACAGGCGCCTTGTCTCACCTTCACCAAAAATCCAATGATCCTCATGTATTTTTATCATATCGGGCGACGATGGATGTAAAGCAACCTGTTTTGCCATCGCGGGAACGGTATAAGCAACTTCATTCCACGAGCGTTTTCTATTGCGGCTCATATAGCGAGAGGAAAAAGAGTCTCTACAAATATCTTCTTTTTTAGGAGGTTCAATATTCTTAAGAGCAATAGCAAGAGAAGATCTCTGTAGCGTCTTCTTTGGGAAAATATACTCGTTAATGCCTAGATCTCTATTAAACCCAAGCAGTATTACTCTCCACCGGTCTTGAGGAACACCGTAATCTGCAGCGTTAACAAGTTGAGGAAACACGTTAAACCCCTTATTTGAGAAATCCTCAATAATTGCTTCAATTATTGCACCATCGCCCAATGTTAATATGCCTTTAACATTTTCCGCTATAAAAACAAGTGGTTTTTTCTCTTCAACTAATTTAACAAAGTATCTATAAAGGATGTTACGTTTATCGTCAATTTTCCTCGGTCCCGCAAGTGAGAATCCTTGGCAAGGAAACCCCCCCGCAATAATGTCTGCATTAGGTATTTTTTTGAAATCAATTGTTGTTATATCTCCACAAACCACTTCGGCATCAGACCATTTCTTATGTGTATTACACGCATCTAAGTCGATATCGTTTGCCCATACTGTATGAAATCCATGTTTCTCGAAGCCAAGGTCGAGCCCACCAGCGCCCGAGAATAAGGATACTAAATTGAATTTCCTCATTTCAGTTATTGCCATTAGTGGTTACCTCTTTTCGATTTCTTGAATTATTATTTCTATACATTCGTTAAAATTCTTTAAAATATCTTTTTCCCAAAACCTGAGCACTTTCCAGCCATGCAAACTTAGTTGAGCATTCACATATCTATCCCTAAGCATATTTTTTTCAATTTTGGGAATCCAATATTCTCTATTCGCTTTTATTTTTATTTTCTTCTTATCCCAATTATAACCGTGCCAGAACTCTCCATCAATAAATATTGCGATTTTTTTTGAAATAAATACAATATCTGGTTTTCCTAATACTTCCGTGCAGTTACGTCTATACCTGTAACCTTTATGCCAAAGTGCTTTTGCAATTGCAGTTTCAGCCGGTGTGGAACTGCTTTTTATCTTCTTCATCAACTCTGATCGATTTTCTGATGTATTAAATTTCATCATAAAAGTATTATAGCTTAAAAATATGAACAAAAATCAATATCTCAAAACCCCGCCTTTCGACGGGGTTTTCCTCATTCTCTATCACCTTATATTTTATACTCCCTCACCGGCAGCCCCTCAATATACCCCCTCGCCCCAACGGGCGCGAGCTGGAACCGCGGGCCGTCCTCCGGCGCCCACTCCCAGCCGTACGGCTTTGGGTCGTACTTCTCGATCGCGTCCCAAACGGTCCCGATCGCCTCCTCAAACACCTCGTCGTCATACGGCTCGCTGTTGAACACCATATACTTGCAGGCGGGCAGGTCGATCAGCTCAAACCCCTCCGGCACCGCGCCGGAAAAATCGGCGGGTATCTCCACTCCCTGGCAGTATTCCGATGTGCCGGGCTTGCGCATCCCCTCCGGCAGCCAGACGCCGATCGACTCGTACAGCGCGCCTTTGACGCTCTCCAGAACGCCCCAGACCTCGCAGCCAACCTCCTCGCAGTATTCAAAATAGTCCTCCGCCTTGACTCCACGCTTGAGGATCAGCTTCCGCGCGGGGCGTTCGATCACCTGTGTGAAAATAACGGTACTCGACATCGTTTTTTCTCCCTCTTTCTTTTTGTGGCGGCAGAGCATGACGGGATAGTAGGAAAACAGCGGCAGCGGCGGCGTTTCCTTTCGGTAACGCTGCGGGGAGATGGCGAATTCGCGCGAAAACGCCTTCGTGAACCCCTCGTGCGAGCCGAACGCGAATTCCAGCGCGACGTCCAGCACACGCATGTCCGTGTCGCGCAGCTTTTTCGCCGCCTCCGTTAGCCGCACCGCGCGCAGATACTCAAACGGCGTCTTCCCCACCAGCTCGGAAAACGCGCGCAGCGCGTGCCAGGGCGAATACGCTGCCGCTTTCGCCAGATCCGGCAGCGTAATCTGTTCGCTGTAGTGCGCCATGATGTATTCCTGCATCCGGCGCACCGCTTCCGTTTTTTCACGATTGTCCGTCATATCTGTCACCCGAAAGAAGGATACCACGCCCGAGCAGACGGTTTCTTGAACGGGATTGCGCAAATGCGGAGCCGCGCGCATCCTTCTAAAGCAAAACCGTGTCATGCTTGCCCTGCATATGCCATTTTGATACACTTTGATTATAGCCGGACAATCCGGCCGGATGAAAGGAGCAAGATGGTGGAAGCGTTGAATAAAAACCTTGATCTGCTGGGCGCCGTTATCGCGGTGCTGTTCTATCTCTCGGCGATCCTCGTGTTTTCGTTCCGGCTGGCCGGAAAACCGCAGGCCGAGTTCTGGCTCGGCATCTTCGAGCTCTGCCTCGCCGTTCCGCTGGTCTATCTGCTGATCAGGGCGCCCGCGCTGCACCGCCCTGCGCTTTATTATATACAGATAGGCTGCATGCTGCTCTGGCTCGTTGCCGAACTGCTGCTTGACTACGTCCTGAACATCGATTTCCGGCAGGTTCGCTGGATGGTCATCGGCTACGTCATGCTGTTTTTCGCCGGCACCGGCGGCATGCTCGGCGTCGCCTTTCTCGCGGGCCGCGGCTGGGGCGTCGCGTCTGTCGTGCTGTTTTTGATCATGGCGGTGCTGACGTTCGTTCAGCGGGCGGTCACGGGGATGTAGCGTTTCTTCTTGTTATGATTGCCGGAAGATTCGGCTAAAAAGCCTCAGGAGTTTTCGAAATGCTTGCTTGACATAATGCCCCGCAATTTGAAAAACAGTGGGATCCGGCACCCTTCTTCCGAGGCCTTCGTCCCGCGTAAACTTGCACGGATTGCAGATCCCGCATGGCGTGCCGTCTTTTCGCGGGTTGTGACAGAACCAGGTCTGCTCCATGATCTCGTGAAACCCGTGTTCTTTGGCGATCTCGCCCATTTGAACCTTTGTCATCCTGAGTATGGGAAACCGGTAATACCTGAAAATGTTCAGTTCGGGATACGCCATATCCTCCGGTAAAAGCACATAATACGAATCGCCTTTGCCGTCGACTTTTTTTACGCTCGCGTTGATGAAGTCGGTCGCTTTATCGTCGAGATGGATGCACAGTTCCAGATCGTTGAGCCCGTTCGATTCGGCGTACCTTCCCAGCCATTCATATTGCGACCCGAGATCCGATATCAACAACAGTTTTTTGTAATCCTTCGTGATTTGTTCATTGGCAGGGATGTCGTTTTTATCAATCGTGACGAGCGCCTTTATGGAATCTTTTATAGAAGGGAACTTTTCGATCATCCGTTCCTTAATCTGTTCCATCGCATGCAATTCAAACTGCGTCGACGTTCTTGCCTGATCCAATATGTAATACGGCTGGATCGTTTCCTTTTTGACGATCGCCAGCTCCAATACTCTGAATGTCGAATCCCAACCGCCTGTCCACAGAACGTTTTTCATATAGCTTTGCTGCGCTTTCGTTTTATTTAATTTAATACTTACACAGAATATCGGAAAAAGCAAATACATGTTCCGAAGGATTACTCGCTTGAAACCCGATGGAATCCTGCGCTGATCAGCACGGCTCTTTTGGAAGTGAATCCGGGATGATGGTATGGTATAATACTTAAAATCTGTTTGAACCGTATGATATCCAGTTCTTAAAGATTGTTGATCTCGCAGCAATCATGATCAGGAAGATTTTTCCTTTGTTTTATTGAAAGGTAATCCTATGAAATTGACACGTTTTAAAGAAAAATTCGGGCCGTGTGCTTTGGTTGCCGGAGGATCGGACGGCTTGGGTTATGCTTTTGCGGAGGCAATTGCGCGGCGGGGATTGAATCTGGTTCTTATTGCGCGTCAAGAAGATCGGCTCAAGTCTGCAGCGGCCAGGCTGGAAGAAACATACGGCGTCGATGTAATTTCGATAGCGGCGGATCTGGCAGATCTCGAACGCGTAAAAAAATCAATCGAAACGCTCTATGTTTCAATTGGATTGCTTGTTTATAACGCGGCGTTTGCACCAATCGGTTTATTCGAAGAAACAAGCGAAGACCATCTGGCTCTTGCCGTGGCGGTAAACGTCAAAGCGCCGCTCCTTCTCGCAAAACTCCTGTCATCGTCTATGATTGAGCAAAAGCGTGGCGGCATTGTACTGATGTCCTCCCTTGCCGGAGCGCAGGGCAGCCCGAATATCGCAACCTATGCGGCAACGAAGTCTTTTAACGCCACCTTAGCAGAAGGCCTTTGGAAAGAACTGAAACCGCACGGGATCGATGTGATTGCCTGCTGTGCCGGCGCAATTCGCACGCCGGGCTATCTGCAAGCGGAAAAAGCCAAACAGGCGATAGGAACGCTGGACGCCAGAAAAGTCGCCGAGCAAACGTTGCATGCTTTAGGGAAAGGCCCGGTGATCATTCCGGGCGCCGTAAATAAAATCGGCCGCTTTATTCTTACGCGAGTGATGAGCAGAAAAGCCGCTATTGCGACTATGTCAAAAAACACCGGAGGTTTGTCATGAAGATATTTTTAGGTTTGATCTCCCCTTTCGTCGCATACAGTATGATCACTTTGCTGCACCTGGTCATTCCCGCCAAGAGAATCAAGGGATATGTGAAAAATGAAACAACCGGCGAATTGACTTCTTACAGGATCAACGGGAAATTCGTTCTATTAGCGAGTATTCTCATATGGTTTCTGCTGGGTTATTTTAATATCGTTCCATACGCATGGTTATATGAAACCAGATGGCTGGGTTTGATTGGTGCGCTTGCGATCGGGCTGTTCTATTCTTTTTATGTTGTCTTGAAATATCCTTCTACCGGTAAAGCTTTTTTCGCCGATTTCTGGTTCGGCAGAGCAAAAGATCCGCAGATAAAGAATGGGCTGATCGATGCGAAATTATGGCTTTATCTGATTGGCGCCGTGATGCTTCAACTGAACGTTCTCTCTTTTGCTGCGTACCATATCATGAATGTTGAAGCGATCAATTATGGTTTTCTGCTCGGCTGTGCGATGTTAACATGGTTCTGCTTCGACTATCTGATATTCGAAAAAATCCATCTATGGACATACGATTTTATCGCCGAACGCGTCGGATTTAAATTGGGTTTTGGCTGTCTTGCGTTCTATCCGTATTTTTATTCCATCTCCCTATGGTTTACCGCCCATCTTCCGAATCCGGGCCATCCCCTGTTGTCGACTATCCTTATCGGCATGCTGTTTCTCTGCGGATGGATTATGACGCGCGGCGCAAATATGCAGAAGTATTTCTTTAAAGTTTCGCCCGGCAGAAAATTCCTTTGGATCAAACCGGAAGTCATAAGCGACGGCAAGCTCAGCTTGCTCGCAAACGGCTTCTGGGGTGCAAGCCGGCACATCAACTATTTCGGGGAGATTGTCCAGGCAATAGCGATCGTGCTTGCAACCGGCTATCCGGGGGCATGGATGCTGTGGTTATACCCGGCGTATTATATCGGGCTCATGGTATCCCGCCAAGCCGACGACGATAAAATCTGTAAAACGAAATACGGAGAACTTTGGGATCAATATACGACCAAAGTGAAATACAAAATCATTCCTTATATTTATTGATTGAGCGCAACGATAACCACTGAACGAACCGTTATCACCATTCGAAATATAATAAAGGTATTCAGTTCATACTGAATACCTTTGTTTTGGAGCAGGTAACGAGGCTCGAACTCGTGATCTCAGCTTGGAAGGCTAATGTGTTACCGCTACACTATACCTGCACGCGGTTATTGAATTGTATCAACCGCTTGAATAAACTGGAGCGGGAGACGGGGCTCTCCGCTCAAACCTTTCGGTGCTTGCGCTTCGCGCGGCGCACCTGCTGGTTTTCGCTCCCCCGCCGCTGAAAACGATCCGCAGGATCGTTTTTTTTACGCGGCTTCGATCCCCTTTGAATAAACTGGAGCGGGAGACGGGGCTCGAACCCGCCACCTCAGCCTTGGCAAGGCTGCGCTCTACCAAATGAGCTACTCCCGCAAAAACCGGAATAAAAAGGTTTGGTGCGGGCGAAGGGACTTGAACCCATACGCCACTCGGGCACCAGAACCTAAATCTGGCGCGTCTGCCAATTCCGCCACACCCGCACGCAGATTATTTACCGGCAGAAAAAAGAAATGGTGATCCGTCGGAGACTCGAACTCCGGACACCCTGATTAAAAGTCAGGTGCTCTACCAACTGAGCTAACGGATCAGAAAAAATGGCTGGGGTGGCAGGATTTGAACCTACGAGTGCCAGAGTCAAAGTCTGGTGCCTTACCGCTTGGCGACACCCCATCATACGCTGATTCGGTAAAATGGGGTGAGTAGTGGGATTTGAACCCACGACCTCCTGGGCCACAACCAGGCACTCTAACCAACTGAGCTATACCCACCATACCGGAACAGCCGCCGCCAATGCGGCTTTGCGCCAAATCAACTTGCCCGACACCCTGGAGCATTACGCGCCGGGGTGTCGTGCAACTTGGCGCGCCTGCAGGGATTCGAACCCGGGACCTACGGCTTAGAAGGCCGTTGCTCTATCCAGCTGAGCTACAGGCGCAGGAAGCGAGTTCCGAAGATTAATTATAGCGGCGAGGCGGCGCAATGTCAATTGAAAATGGCAAAATGATGCTTCGTTTTTTCTGGCCGCGCCGCTGTTTTTATACTTTCAACGCAACGCTTCAGACGTTCTTGCCGCAGCAGGCTTTATACTTTTTCCCGCTGCCGCAAGGGCATGGTTCGTTGCGCCCCACCTTCTTTTCGCGAACGAAGATGATGCTCTGTTTGTAGGATTTCGTGATCTCTTTTCGCTTTTCTTCGCTCAGAATCGGTTCCCACTCCTTTAGCGTAAACAAATGGTTCGCTTTGGCTTTGTGCATGTTGAAAAAGAGCTTCTCAAAATCGATGTCGAGTTTCATCGCGGTGTCCACGCCGAGTTTGTCGAGGTTAACCTCTTTCTTCAGGCTCGTGTTGACGCCGTCGAGAAAACCAGCGAATTCCTCCACACTCATGTCGAACCGGTCGGCCAGCTCCGAGAGCTTCCCTTCGAGCTTGCCTGTTTTTTCGGTCAGTATTGTGCGGTATACTTCTTTTTCCTTGTCGAAGTACGCGTTCCAGAACGTGTCGTGCTCCGTTTGGTTGCGTTCGGTCTCGGTAAGGTTTTTCCATTCTTCATACGGTTTCATGATTATAATTTCTCCCTGTTCAGTGTTTCTTTCATGTTGTTGTTCCATAACAGTTTCGCGCCCTCGCCCGTGTCGGAATAATACCGCGGGCGAAAGCCGTTTTGTTCGAATCCCAGCGAGGCGTAGAGACGCTGGGCGGTTTCGTTGCTTTCGCGCACCTCCAGCGTCATCCTTTCCGCATCGTGCGCCACCGCCTGCCGCATCATTGCGAGCATAAGCCGCCTGCCCCGCCCGCGATGTCTGTATCCTTCGAGTATGGCTACGTTCGTCACATGCGCCTCCTCAAAGAGTATCCACATGCCGCCGTAGCCGCAGATCACGCCGTCGACCTGCATGACGAGATAGAGCGCGACCTCGTTTTTCAGTTCGCCCAGCAGTGCGAGTTTCGACCACGGTGACCGGAAGCACGCGCACTCGATCTCATGCACGCGGGCCACATCCCGCCGTACCATCGGGCGGATGATCTCCTGCTCCACGCCGTTCATCCGCGCTTACCCGCGCCTTTCCTGATCCGCTCCGCCTGCGAGGGGCGGAGGTAGACCGGTTCGGTTTCTTCTTTTGCCTCGTCAAGCCGTTTCAAAGCGGCCAGGCCGACGAGTTTCGCGCGCGGATATGTTTTATTTTCAGTTTGCGCGTCGCCTACGATGACCGAGTCATTTGGTACGCGCGATAAAAACGATTTTATTTCGACCGCTTTCGGTTCAATCAAAGTTTTCCCCGCCTGATACAGCGCGGCGTATGCGTTGCCGTTGCGCGCGTCGATCATCGCGCAGACTGGCTGACCGGTTTCTCCCGCAGATTGCGCGAGCACATAAAGCGCGTCTACTGGAACGATCTTCTTTCCCGTCGCGAACGCGAGCGAGTTGACAAGGCTCACGCCGATGCGCACGCCCGTAAACGACCCCGGGCCGATGTCGATGGCAAACAGGTCGACTGCCGAGAGCGGCATGCCCGCTTCTTCGAGCATCGCGTCGATCATCGGCAGAACGGTCTCGGCGTGCTTCTTTGCTGCGTCCGCTTCCCGCTCAACCAGAATCGTGCCGTCGCAAACGAGCGCGGTGGTGGCGATGGCGGACGTGGTGTCGATTGCAAGCAGCGTCATAGCTTCTTTACCACGCTTTCGTACCGCGCGCCGACCGGCGTCAGCTCGATCGTGCGCGGCTCGTCCCCGCTGCCGCTCTGGCGTATCTCCAGCCGTTCTTCCGGCAGCGCGTCCTCTACGCGCTCCGCCCACTCCAGCACGAGCACGACGTTCTGCAGCAGATAATCTTCGTACCCGACGGCGAATAATTCTTCCGCATTCGAGAGCCGGTATACGTCGAAATGCACGATTTTCGGATCCGTTTCGTATTCGTGCACGATGGAAAACGTCGGCGAACGGACCTCCTGCGTTCCCGCGCCAACACCCATGCCGCGCACGAGTGCGGTCTTGCCCGCGCCGAGATCGCCGTAGAGCGCGACGAACGACGGCACGAAAAGCGCGCCGATCAGCCGCTCTCCAAGCATCTGCGTATCCCGTTCCGTTTGACAGACGATGGTCTTCAAATCTTCGCCTCTTCCGATCAGTCGTAGATGCCCTGTTCGAGCAGTCCGCGTGCGAAGTCGCCGAACCGGTCTTCGCGTATCGCGCGGCGCATATCCTCCATGAGCCGCAGCGTAAACCGCAGGTTGTGCATGGTCAGCAGTTGCGCGCCGAGGATTTCCTTCTCCTTAAAGAGGTGCCGCAGGTACGCGCGCGTGAAATTCTTGCAGCAGTAGCAATCGCAGTCATCCTCCAGCGGTGAGAAGTCGCGCTCGTATTTCGCGTTTTTCAGCGTCATGCGGCCATGACGTGTCAGAGCCATGCCGTTTCTGCCCGCGCGCGTTTGGAGCACGCAGTCGAACATATCCACACCGCGCAGCACGCCTTCGAGCAAACAGTCCGGGCTGCCGACGCCCATGAGGTAGCGCGGTTTGTGTTCCGGCATATGCGGCATCATGGCCTCGAGCATTTCATACATAACGCTTTTGGGTTCGCCGACGCTTAGGCCCCCGATCCCGTAGCCGGGAAAGTCCATATCCGCGAGCGTTTGTGCGCTCTCGACGCGGAGGTCTTGAAACATGCCGCCCTGCACGATGCCGAACAGCGCCTGCTCCTCGCGCGTATGCGCGCTCTTACAGCGCTCGGCCCAGCGGTGCGTGCGTTCCATCGCCTCGGCGGTATATTTGCGGTCGGAGGGATACGGCGCGCACTCGTCGAAGCACATCGCGATGTCCGCGCCGAGCGACTGCTCGATCTCTATGACTGATTCCGGCGTAAAAAAGTGTTTGCTCCCGTCGATGTGGGAACGAAACAGCACGGCGTCTTCCTTGATGTCGTTGATCTTCGCCAGCGAAAACACCTGAAACCCGCCGCTGTCCGTCAAAATCGGCCGATTCCAGCGCATGAAGCTGTGCAGGCCGCCCGCTTCTTCCATGAGCTTATGCCCGGGACGCAGGTAGAGGTGATAGGTGTTTCCGAGTATGATGTTCGCATCCACGTCCAGCAGATCGCGCGGCGTCATCGCCTTCACGGTCGCCTGCGTGCCTACCGGCATGAAGACAGGCGTCTCGACGTCTCCGTGCGGCGTGTGCAGCAGACCGTTTCTTGCGCCGCTCTGTTTGCAGACGTGTTTGAGTTCAAATGAAAAAGGGCTGGCCATCTGGCGTTTCTCCCGTAATTACATTATAATATATTATAGTATCAGCATCGCGTCGCCAAAGCTGAAAAAGCGATAGCGCTCTTTGATCGCGTGTTCATAACAGCGCAGCGCTTCTTCCCGTCCCATGAACGCGGATACGAGCATCAGGAGCGTCGATCCCGGCAGGTGGAAGTTCGTAATCAGCGCGTCCACCGCTTTGAAACGGTAGCCGGGCGTGATGTAGATGCCCGTCCAGTCACTGCCCGGCTGAACGACGCCTTCGCCTGTCGAAACGCTCTCAAGCGTGCGGCAACTCGTCGTCCCGACGGCTACGATGCGTCCGCCAAGCGCGCGCGCGGCGTTGATCCGGTTTGCCGCTTTCTGCGAGACCTCATAATACTCCTCGTGCATCACGTGGTCTTCAATGTTCTCTTCCGCAACCGGGCGGAAGGTGCCGAGGCCGACGTGCAGCAGGACGTCCACGATGTCCGTACCCTGCGCAGCGATTTGCGACAACAGCTCATTGGTGAAGTGAAGCCCCGCCGTCGGCGCCGCCGCGGAGCCGTCGGTTTCTGCATACACCGTTTGATAACGCGTTTTGTCCTTCAGCCGCTCGGTGATGTACGGCGGCAGGGGCATCTGCCCCGCGCGGTCGAGCACCTCCTCGAATATCCCGTCGTATAGAAGCTCGATGCGTTTCCCGCCGTCCGCGTCCGTGTTTCCAAGCACGCGCACGCCCAACTCTTCGTTTACTCGATAGGTACGTCCCGTTACAGCCCTGCGCGCCGGACGCGCGAGGCACTCCCAGGTCTTTTCTCCAGTTCGTTTGAGCAGCAGGAACTCCATGCTTCCGCCCGTGTCCGTCCTTTTTGCTAGCAGCCTTGCCGGCAGCACGCGCGTATTGTTTCGAACCAGCACGTCCTCCGGCTTCAGAAAGCGGGTGATTTCGGAAAACACGCGATCTTCAATGCTTCCCGTCTTACGGTCGTAAACGAGCAGGCGCGACGCGGAACGGTCCGCAATCGGCGTCTGCGCGATGAGCTCTTCCGGCAGGTCGTATGAAAAGTCGCTGGTCTGCATATCTCGTTTAAAGTCCTTTTTCCCCGGAGACCGCTTGAAAACGGCGGTGCGCCGACCGAAGTATTATAACGGAAAGCACCGTTTAATGCAAGTTTCGGCGGATCTGCACCCGCGGTCGGTTTCTCGTTTTTCGCCGAGCGCTGACCGACAGATTTGATCTTTCTTTTATGATTTTACCTAAATTTGATCTTTCCGGTATTTATATCAAACATTGCCCGATTATGCTGTTCACATGAGAAAGCATATAAAAGGAGAAACCTTAATGAAAAAGAAAATGATTGCGATACTGATCGCACTGATTATGGTGGCAGGCCTTGCCGCATGCGGCACGCCTGCGGCAAACGGAAACTTCGACGACGATATCGTCGTCGTATCGCGCGAGGATGGAAGCGGCACGCGCGGCGCGTTCATCGAACTCGTGGGTGTAGAACAGAAAGACGCAAACGGCGACAAGGTGGATTACACGACGCTCGACGCCGAAATCGTCAACAGCACCTCCGTCGTCACACAGACCGTCGCGGGCAACGTCGCCGCCATCGGCTATATCTCCCTCGGCGCCTTGAACGACACCGTCAAGGCTCTAATGATCGACGGCGCGGACGCGACCGTTGAAAACATTAAAAGCGGCGCATACAAAGTAGCCCGTCCGTTCAACATCGCCACCCGGGCGGAAGTCTCCGAAGCCGCGCAGGCGTTCATCGACTTCATCCTCAGCGCGGAAGGCCAGGCCGTCGTACAGGAAAACAAATACATCGCCAGCGTCGATAACGCTCCCGCGTTTGCCGGAAGCAGCATCGCGGGCAAAGTCGTCGTAGCGGGCAGCTCTTCCGTCACCCCGGTCATGGAGAAGCTGAAAGAAGCCTATATGGCGATCAACCCCAACGCTGAGATCGAAGTCCAGATGAGCGACTCCAGCACCGGCGTTAAAATGGCCATAGACGGCAACTGCGACATCGGCATGGCGTCCCGCGAACTGAAAGACAGCGAGCTTGCCGAGGGCGTGACCCCGACCGTCATCGCCATCGACGGCATTGCGATCATCGTCAACCTCGATAACCCCGTCACGAACCTCACCACGGAGCAGGTCCGTCAGATCTACGTAGGCGAAGTGTTCAGCTGGTCGGAAGTACAGTAACAGCTGTCCCGAACGAAAAACATGATTTGGAGCGACTTGGATGAATCATTCAAACTCCCGAACGCGTGAAGCCGCCGCGGGACGAAAAAACCGGGTGCGTGAAAGCGCGGCGAGGATTCTTTTCCTCGCCGCCGCCAGCGTAAGTATCCTGGCGGTCTTTTTAATCACGCTTTATCTATTGATCAGCGGCGTCCCCGCTATCGCCGAAATCGGCGTGTTTAAATTCCTCTTTGGAACGGTGTGGAGGCCCGGAAACGATATCTACGGCATCCTGCCGATGATTCTCGGCAGCTTTTACGTGACCGCTGGCGCGCTGGTGCTCGGCGTGCCGGTCGGCATCCTGACGGCGCTGTTTCTTTCGCGCTTTGCTTCGAAGCGGATGGTGCGGCTGCTCAAGCCCGCCGTGCAGCTGCTCGCCGGCATCCCTTCGATCGTATACGGATTTTTCGGGCTGGTGGTCATCGTTCCGCTGCTCGGCGGACGCGGCAGCATGCTTGCCGCGAGCATCGTGCTCGCGGTCATGATATTGCCGACCGTCATCACCGTTTCCGAATCCGCGCTCAACGCCGTGGACCCCACCTATTACGAAGGCGCGCTCGCGCTTGGGGCCACGCACGAGAGGACGGTCTTTACCATCATCCTGCCCGCCGCCAAGAGCGGCGTCACCGCGGCCGTCATCCTCGGCGTAGGCCGCGCAATCGGCGAGGCCATGGCTGTGATCATGGTGGCAGGAAACCAGCCCCGCATGCCGCAGGGCATATTGAAAGGTCTGCGCACGCTTACGACGAACATCGTCATGGAGATGGGTTACTCCGCCGATCTGCACCGCGAGGCGCTGATCGCGACCGCCGTCGTGCTGTTCGTCTTTATTCTGATCATTAATTTCCTCTTTTCATTGACCAAACGGAGGAACAAGGCATGAAGCGTCAGAAGATCGTTGCCGTCATCCTTCGTTATATGGTATACCTCGCGTCGTTCATCACCGTGGGCGCGCTGCTCTTTGTGGTCGGATACATCCTGTTCAAAGGCATCCCCCACCTCTCCTTACAGCTGTTTGAATGGCGCTACACAACGGATAACCTCTCGCTGATGCCCGCGCTGCTCAACACCATACTGCTCACGGGGCTTGCGCTGCTCATCTCTGTTCCGCTCGGTGTTTTCGCGGCGATCTATCTGGTCGAGTATGCGCACCGCGGCAGCAGGCTTGTTCGCATCATCCGCATGAACGCCGAAACGCTCGCCGGAATCCCCTCCATCGTCTACGGGCTGTTCGGAATGCTCTTCTTCGTCACCGCGCTCAACCTCGGGTTTTCCATGCTCTCCGGCGCGCTGACGATATCCATCATGATATTGCCCGTGATCCTGCGCACGGCGGAAGAAGCGCTCATCAGCGTACCCGACAGCTACCGCGAGGGCAGCTTCGGGCTCGGCGCAGGGAGGCTTCGCACGGTCTTTCGCGTCGTGCTGCCGGACGCAGTACCCGGTATTCTCGCCGGCGTTATCCTCGCCGCGGGCCGCACCGTCGGCGAGACGGCGGCGCTGTTGTATACGGCTGGCACGTCCTCCGACACGGTATCCGGCATTATGGATTCGGCGCGCACGCTTTCCGTTCATATGTACGCGCTCTCGCAGGAAGGGCTATATATCGACCAGACGTACGCCACCGCCGTCGTCCTGCTGTTCATTGTCATCGGCATCAACGCGCTCTCCGCCATGCTCGCCCGCCGCATGGGCAGGCGGAAGCTGTAGAGCGTATTATTCAACCATAAGGAAAACGATATGGAAAAATATGAAGTTTCAAATCTCGACCTGTATTACGGCCAGCTGCACGCGCTCAAAGACGTAGAGCTGAAGATTCCCGAGCGGCAGATTACGGCGTTCATCGGCCCGAGCGGCTGCGGAAAAAGCACGCTGATGCGCACGCTTAACCGCATGAACGACCTTGTGGAAGGCTGTCGCATCACCGGCACCGTTCTGCTCGACGGCGAAGATATCTACAACAGCGACATGGATACGACGCTATTGCGGAAGCGTGTCGGCATGGTGTTTCAAAAGCCGAATCCGTTTCCCATGAGCGTATACGACAACGTCGCCTTCGGCCCGCGCACACACGGCGTTCGCGGCAAAGCGCGGCTCGACGATATCGTGGAGCGCTCGCTTCGGGACGCGGCGATCTGGGGCGAACTCAAGGACCGCCTGAAAAAGGACGCGCTCGGGCTCAGCGGCGGCCAGCAGCAACGCCTGTGCATCGCGCGCGCGCTCGCAGTCGAGCCGGAGGTGCTGCTCATGGACGAACCCACCAGCGCGCTCGACCCGATCTCTACGAGCCGCATCGAGGACCTCTGCGTGACGCTGCGTGAAAAATATACTATAATCATCGTAACGCACAATATGCAGCAGGCCGCCCGTATCTCCGACAACACGGCGTTTTTCCTGCTCGGCGAAATCATCGAGTATGGTCAAACGGATCAGCTATTCAGCGTACCGAAGGACAAACGAACGGAAGATTACATCACGGGGAGGTTCGGTTAATGCGAATCAATTTTGAGGAACAGCTGCGTCTGCTCAATCAGGAACTGCTCGAAATGGGCGCGCTGATCGAGCACGCGATTCAAGCCGCCACGGAAGCGCTCGTGCGCCAGGATGTGGAGGCGGCCAACAACGCCATCGCCTTCGACCACGAGGTGGATCAAAAGGAGCGCGACATCGAAACGCTCTGCCTCAAGCTGCTGTTGCAGCAGCAGCCGGTCGCGCGGGATTTAAGGCTCATCTCCGCCGCGCTGAAGATGATCACGGATATGGAACGCATCGGCGACCAGGCGTCCGACATTTCCGGCATCGTCATCTATCTGGCCGGCAAGCCGTATATCAAGCCGCTCGAACACCTTCCGCAGATGGCGGAGGCCGCCAAGCGCATGGTGTCCGGCAGCCTCGACGCGTTCATCAACAAGGATCTGGAGCTGGCGCGGAAAGTCATCGATATGGACGACATCATAGACGACCTGTTCGACGTCATCAAGGGCGAGCTGATCGATCTGATCCAGCGGGACGTGAAAAACGGAGAACAGGCGATCGACCTTTTGATGATCGCCAAGTACTTCGAGCGCATCGGCGACCACGCGCAGAATATCGCCGAGTGGGCGGAGTTCTCCATCACGGGCGTGCATAAAGGCGCAGAGCTATGATCTGCTATGTTGAGGACGACGCGAACATCCGCGAGCTCGTCGTTTACACGCTCAATCAAACAGGCCTGTCCGCAAAGGGATTTTCGGACGCGGCTTCGTTCTTTGCCGCCGCCGCGGTGGACAGGCCGTCGCTGATACTGCTCGATATCATGCTGCCCGGCGAGGACGGCCTTTCCATCCTGAAAAAAATCCGCGGCAACGCGACCACATCGGCGATCCCCGTCATGATGGTCACCGCAAAATCAGCTGAGTACGACAAGGTGACAGGCTTGGACCTTGGAGCGGACGATTATATCGCAAAACCGTTCGGTATGGCGGAACTCGTCGCTCGGGTCAAAGCGCTGATCAGAAGGAGCGGCATTCAGCCGAACACGGAGCGGCTCGTGCGCGGCGGACTTGTCGTAGACACCGCAAAGCATACCGTATCTACTTTTAACCAAAGCGTCGCGTTAACCCACAAGGAATTTTCGCTGCTGTCGCACCTGATGCAAAACGCAGGGCGCGCGTTCACCCGCGAGCAGCTTCTGGAAACCGTATGGGGTTACGATTATATCGGCGGGACGCGCACGGTCGACGTACACGTGCAGACGCTGCGCTCTAAGCTTGGCGAGTGCGGCGCGTATGTGGAAACCGTTCGCGGCGTGGGATACCGCTTCGGGGAATGACCCGCTTACCCCGCACATTCACGAAAGCAATAATCACGGAGCATATTGAATGAAAAAGCGCATCTTTTGGAACATCTTTCTCCCCTCGCTCATCGCGGCTCTGATGCTGGGCGGTTCCATTCTGTTCACGCAGTACGAGCAGTATGAGAAGCTCATCTTTTCCGAACTGACGATCGTATGCGAGCATGTGGAGTCCGGTCTTCTCTCCGCGTCCGATGAAACCTCCTATCTGAACCAGCTTCCCGTCATCGACCGGGTGACGCTGATCGATACGGACGGAACGGTTCTGTTTGATTCGACCTCGCCCGCCGACAAGATGGAGAGTCACGCGGACCGTCCGGAGGTCGTCGAAGCGCGGAATACGGGCGAAGGCACCAGCTCCCGCTTTTCCGAAACCCAGCTGATGAAAAACTTCTACTACGCCAGGCTCCTGAAAGACGGACGCGTGCTGCGCATCGCAACCAGTCAGCAGAGCCTGTTCGGTTTATTCAGAAACCTGCTGCTGCCGACGCTGCTCGTGCTCGCCGCTATCGTGGTGGTATCCGCGTTGTTCGCACGGTACGCCGCGAAAACCATCGTAAGACCCATCAACGCGCTGGATCTGGATCATCCGCTCGGCAACGTTACTTACGATGAACTCGCGCCGCTCCTGACCGGCATGGAACGCCAGCGAAGAGAGATACAGAAGCGAATGGCCGCCCTGAGTGAAAAGCAGCGTGAATTCACCGCCGTCACCGAACACATGCGCGAGGGATTCATCCTGCTCGACGCGAAAGACCGCGTGATCGCCGTCAATGAAAGCGCCGCAAGCGCGTTTGGAGCGGATGTCTCGTGCGTTCAGGGCGCGCATATGCTCATGCTCTGCCGCAGTGTCGGCCTTCAGCAGGCGGTAGAACAGTCTAAGCGGGACGGCGCGGGCGAGGCGACGCTGATACGCGGCGCGAAGACCTATCAGCTGTTGGCCAGCCTCGTAAAAGATAACGGCGTCCCCGTCGGAACGGTAATCCTGATCCTCGACATCACGGACCGCGCGGCAGCGGAGCAGATGCGCCGCGAATTCTCGGCAAACGTATCCCACGAATTGAAAACGCCGCTCACTTCCATCCTCGGCTACGCCGAGATCATGCGCGACGGCGTGGCAAAGCCGGAGGATACCCACCGGTTCGCCGGAAAGATCTACGCGGAGGCTTCGCAGCTGATGTCGTTGATCGACGACATCATCCGCCTTTCCCTGCTGGATGAACAGACCGGGCTGCCGGAGATGGCGCCGGTGGATTTCAAAGCCGTCTGCGAGGACGTTTGCCAGCGCCTTCTGCCGCAGGCTGAGAAAGCAGGCGTTACGCTGTCCGTCAACTGCGAAAATGCAAGCGTTCTTGGCATCCCGAAGATACTCGGAGAAATCGTGCAAAATCTCGTCGACAATGCGATCAAGTACAACACCACCAACGGCAAAGTCGGCGTTACGCTGACCAATCAGAATCACCGCGTCATTCTGAGCGTGTCCGACACGGGCATCGGCATATCGGAGGAATACATTTCGCGCGTGTTCGAGCGCTTTTACCGCGTCGATCGGAGCAGGAACAAGCAGATCGGCGGAACCGGGCTCGGCCTATCCATCGTCAAGCATTCCGCCGAAGCGCTTGGCGCAACCGTACGGCTCGAAAGCAAACTCGGCGTCGGCACGACCGTTACGCTTGCTTTTTCCGCGTTGGAAGCAAAATAAAAAAGCCGCGCTGCGGTCTGAACAAAGCGCTCGATTTTCGGGCGCTTTCATTCTTCTTCCGGCATCCAGTACCCGACGCCAATCTCGGTTTTGATATACCGCGGCGCCGCCGGATTCGTCTCCAGCTTTCTGCGGATATTCGCCATGTTGACACGTAGAACCTGATGATCCTGTGCCAAATTCGGTCCCCATATCCGCTTCATGATCGTTTCGTAGGTCATTATCCTGCCGGCGTTTTTGCAAAGCATCTCGATGATCCGATACTCGATCTGGGTTACATGCACATCAGCGCCGCCGAGCAGCACCCTGCGTTTGTCAAAGTCCACCGTCAGCTCCTGCAGCCGGAACCGCCCCGCTGGCTCGGCTTGCGGTGTATTTTCACGCGCCGCGTGACGCAGGGCGGTCTTCACGCGCGCGAGGAATTCGCCCGTAGAAAACGGCTTCGTGATGTAGTCGTCCGCGCCCAGATCGAACGCGCCGACTTTATCACGTTCATGCGTTCTGGCAGAAACCACGAGTATCGGTACGCGTGACCATTCCCGGACGGAGGAAATGACCTTCTGTCCGTCCATATCCGGCAGCCCCAAGTCGAGGACCACCGCGTCCGGGCAGCGCGAGGAAACCATCATGAGCGCTTCTTTGCCGTTGGCAGCCTTCTCGACCTCGTAGCCGCTTGCGGATAAAACTGTACTCAGAAACCCGCTGATTCCCGGTTCATCATCCACAACGATTATCCTGTATGCGTGATCCATACATTATTCCTCCACCGGAAGTATAAAAGACGCGCATAGCCCGCCGCCGGCCATATTTTCCAACCGCAAGCCGCCGCCGTGCGCAGCGGCGATCGCCGCGCAAACGGACAGCCCGATTCCCGCCGTCCTTGCGGAGTCGCCAAAAACAGTCCAGATCTCTGTTCTTGATTTCCGATACAGATTCAGCAGCTCTTTTTTCATACCGCAACCGTCGTCCTGCACGCTGATTATTACACACCTCTGTTCTTTTGAAAAGACGACATGCGCGCTGGTTGCGCCTTTCGCGTGTTGCGCCGCGTTTTGGAGTAAATTGAGCAACGCCTGTACCACCAGAAGCGCGTCCATCGGGCAGATCAGCACATCCTGCGGTACGCTGACATAGACCGGAAACTCAGGAAAGCGCGCACGCGCTTTCTCCACCGCCGCAGCCACGACCTCTTCCACGGCTTCCGGCGTTTTTGTGATCTTCGTTGCTCCGTCGCCCGAAATGCGTGTGATGGAGAGCAGGTTTTCGACCATACGGAGGAGCCACTGCGACTCCTCCTCTATATTTCGGTGCAGCTCCATCCTCTGCTCTATGTTCAACGCGCTTCCGCTTTCCATCAGCGCAGTGTTCGCGCCTATGATCGAAGTAAGCGGGGTCCGGAGATCGTGGGAAATCGCGCGGAGCAAGTCTCCCCTGAGCATCTCCTTCTGCGCCTCGGCGCGGGATCGTTCCTGACGCTTCATACGCGTCGTGAGCGCGCTGGTCAGCATGGAAACGGAAAACAACGCGACCATCGTGATCGGATATCCCTGCAGGGAGAAATTAAACTCGAAATATGGAAATGTAAAAAAGTAATTTACGGTCAAAACGCCGTATAGCGACGCCGCGAGGCCGAAGAAATAGCCGTCCGTGAAACGCGAGATGAGAAATACCGCCAGTATGAAGAGCATGGAGACGTATGCGTCGCTGTGCGAAACGTCGTCCAGCCGGTCCAGCAGCATGCTAAGTCCTGTCACAGCGGACAGAATGCCGATCGTGACGATGATATTCCTGATCGTGTGTTTGATGCGTTGGGTCATATATGCGCGCTTTTCGTTTGTTTATCGTTATTGATGCGGATATTTTATCACATATGCGCATATTTTCATACTGAAACACCGCCTTGCTGTTTCAGCCGGCGGTGTCATGAGCGATTCCGTTATGGGCCTCTGTTGCTATTTCTTTTTTTTATTCTTATCAGCGATCTCGAGTAAGAAATAAACGAGCGCGCAAACGACGACGATGCCGATAAAGGTTAATGCAATTGCCATTGAATTCATCCTCCCTATATTTCTTTTGCCTGCATGGTACTGCAATAGCCCCGCGGGAATCAATGGGTTTCTACGAATCTTTATACTGCCTTTATATGGAAGAAGCCAATCTTTATCCATTCTTAACACGCCGTTATTACGGTCGCGCTGTTTGATCGTCGCACCGCATTTCTTTCCGGAAATACAATATTTTATAGAAGAAACTGACGTAAAAAAACACACGGAAATTTCGTTAATAAAACGTCACAATTTCCATATTGACAAACGTCTGCAATCGAGTTACAACATGCGTAAAGCATGTATGTTTATTATTTTTTATGTGAAAGCGAAGTGATGCAAAATGGAGAACCAATCCGAAGATGTTCCTCTCGGGCAAGTCAAAGTCGGCGTAACGTACAACCTCAAGCACGCCGACCGGCCATCCGGAAAAGCGCCGGACGATCAGGCCGAATTCGACAGCATGGACACCGTTCTCGCCATCGAAGCGGCGCTGAAGCGCCGTGGGTTGCATACCGTTTTGCTCGAGGCGGACGACGCCCTGCCGCAAAAATTGAGCTATGAACGTCCGGATATCGTATTTAACATCGCCGAGGGCAGCATAGGCCGTGCGCGCGAAGCACAGGTGCCCGCTCTGCTGAACCTCTTGCAGATACCGTACACCGGGTCGGATGAAACGGCGCTCTGCCTCGCGCTTGACAAGGCGCTCGCCAAGCGGCTGCTGGCCACCTACCGCGTGCCTACGCCGCGCTGGCGCGTGTTTTCGCCCGGGGAGCCAATCCGCACGTCGGGGCTTCGCTACCCCGTGATCGTCAAACCGAACGCAGAAGGCTCCAGCAAAGGTATCCCGGATCTCTGCGTCGCGGAAGACGCCGCGCAGCTGAAAACGCTTGTACAAAAAAACTTCGACCTTTACGGCGGAGATGTGCTTGCCGAGCAATTCGTCCACGGCCGCGAATTCACCGTCGGCCTTTTAGGCAACGGCTCTTCCGCCGCAGTGTTCCCGCCGATGGAGATCATCTACCACGATTCGCCGATCAAAGGTTTCAACGTCTATAACTACACCGTCAAACAGGCATATACAAAGTACGTCTCCTACCGCTGCCCCGCGGAGATTACACTGGGGCTTGAGAAGGAGCTCGTCAGCCTGTCGAAAAAAATCTTTCTCGCGCTCAATTGCAGGGATTTTGCGCGCGTGGACTTCCGTACGGACGAAGCGGGAAAAGTCTACTTCATCGAGATCAATCCGCTGCCGGGACTCGCGCCTCATTACAGCGACTATCCCATGCTCGCGGAGTTCTGCGGCGTTCAGCACGAAGACCTTGTGTATTCCGTGCTCCGCGCAGGCGCGGCACGCGCCGGCCTCGCGCTGTGAATCGGCGGTGAACAAATGATGGAAACCCGCTGGAACGACTGGAAATGGCAGTTTGCCAACCGCATCACGACCGTGGAACAGCTTAAAAGCGTGCTCCCGCTCACGCCGCGGGAACAAACCGATATCAAAACCTGTCTCGGCGCGTTCCGTATGGCGATTACGCCATACTACGCCTCGCTGATCGATCCGAGCGACCCGCGCGACCCGATCCGCATGCAGGCGGTACCGTCCATACTTGAAACGCATAAGGATGAAAACGACCTTGCCGATCCGCTCGCAGAAGTTGCTGACAGCCCCGTGCCGCACCTCGTGCACCGCTATCCCGACCGCGTACTGCTGCTCGTGACCATGCAGTGCTCCATGTACTGCCGGCACTGCACGCGCCGCAGAACCGTAGGCGAGGAGGACCGATCCATCACGCAGGCGCAGCTGCAAAAAGCGCTCGACTATATCCGCTTGCATACGGAAATACGCGACGTGCTCATCTCCGGCGGCGACCCGCTGACCATGAGCACCGCAAAACTCGAAGGGATCATCTCCGCCATCCGCGCCATCGGGCACGTGGAGATTATCCGCATCGGTACGCGCGTGCCGGTCGTGATGCCCATGCGCGTCACACAGGAGCTGACCGATATGCTCCGGCGATACCACCCGGTCTGGATCAACACGCACTTCAACCACCCGAAGGAACTCACGCCCGAGGCGGAACGCGCATGCGCGGCTATCGTGGACGCGGGCATCCCGCTCGGCAACCAGACGGTGCTTTTACGCGGCGTCAACGACGACGTGGAGACGATGAGAAGGCTGCTGCTCGGGCTTGTAAAGATGCGTGTGCGCCCATATTACCTCTATCAGTGCGATCTCAGCTGCGGCATAGGCCATTTTCGGACACGCGTGGAAACAGGCATCGACATCATGCACGCGCTTACGGGCAGCATCTCCGGCTACGCGCTGCCCAGGTACGTCATCGACGCGCCGGGCGGCGGCGGAAAAATCCCGGTCGGATACGATTACGTCGTCAGCAGGGACAATCACGAAGTCCTGCTGGAAAACTACCGCGGCGAGCGCTACCGCTATCCGCAGCCTTCGCGGTGACTGCACCAAAGCGACAAAAAACGGCGGCTGAAACCGCCGTTTTTATATGCCATTAAATTCACTTCCAATTTGCTCTTTATTTTGCGTCGAGTTTGTTTGGCGCGTGCTCGCGCTTCCTCGCCGCGCGATCCTGCGCGTCCATCCCCGCTCCGAGCGATAGACCCGCGCCGGCGCCAATGGCCATACCTATGATCTCGGAGTCGAAAAGCGCCGATCCCAGCGATATCCCCGCACCAAGGCCGATACAGAGGTATATCGCAAGCCAAGCGCTCGCAGGACGCTCCAGTTCCCAATGCGTCTTTCCCTGTATCGGGCTCTCGACGCGATAGTACTTTAATTCTCTTAATGCTTCGTTTAACGCCGTATCGTCTTCATCCGCCTGGACTTGGACGAAATAAACGCTTTCACGCGTCAGCGCCCAGTCGGAGAGTCTTTTCGCCGCTTCCTTGTCGAACCCCTCTTCGCGCAGGCGCGGATCGATGTGCCATTCCATTGCTGCCGTACGATCTTCCGGCGCGCCTCGAAAGCCGATCCAACCAACGGTTTCGCCGGTTTTTTTCACCGTAATCCGCCAACCCGTATGCCAGAGCGCCTGATCGGGATCATCGGCCATGCCCCGGCGCTTTTCGTCCAGCCTCGCTTTTTTCCATTCGTCCGTTTCACGTTCGATGAGCGCGGAGAGTTCTTTCGCGTTCATCGGCGAATAGGTCAGGCGTTTGGATTTGATCGGCGGCTGGTCGATAATTCGATAATGTTTCATGCCTGGACTCCCCTTTTTGCCCTTTGCTGAAGATAACGCCTCATCGCGCGGTCATTTCGTATCTCTACGGTTTTGTCCGGATATCGCGACATCACGTTTTTATATCCGCTCCGTTTCTCGCGCGTCCTGCCTTTGTATAAAATCCACCATATGAACTCGAAGTCCATCTTTTCGATACAACCGCCCGCCGCGCTCTCCCTCGTTTTGTTTCGAAATTCGGAGTGCCTGCCGAGCGCCCGCATCAGACATACAATGCGCGGATAATTCAGAAAAACGATCTCATCCGCATCCTTTAACCGCTCTTCGCGCAGCAGCAGACGGTAATTACCGTCTATCACCCAATCCTTTTTTTGCAGCTCCCGGCGCACAACGTCGCGGGATTCTTCCGTTTCACGCTCCGACCAGCCGGGCATGAAGTGTACGCAGTCGAGATACAGCGGACGTATGCCGATGTCGTCCGCCAGGCGTTTTGCCAGCGTGGATTTTCCCGATCCGCTGTAGCCGATGATTGCGATTTTCATGCGTGCAATATCCTTTTTTTACTGTGCCGAAAACACCCGCCGGCAAGCGGCGGGTCGATCGGGCGCGGTTTATTCCAGAAAATCCTTCAGGCGCTTGCTGCGGCTCGGGTGGCGGAGTTTGCGGAGCGCTTTCGCCTCGATCTGGCGGATGCGCTCGCGGGTAACGTTGAACTCCTTGCCGACTTCCTCAAGCGTGCGCGCCTTGCCGTCGTCGAGGCCGTAGCGAAGCCTGAGCACCTTCGCCTCCCTCTGCGTGAGCGAGTTGAGCACGTCCATGAGCTGCTCTTTGAGCAGCGTTACGGCGACCGCTTCCGCGGGCGCGGGTGCGTCGTCATCGGGGATGAAGTCGCCAAGGTGGGAGTCATCCTCCTCGCCGATCGGCGTTTCGAGCGACACCGGCTCCTGCGCGATCTTGATGATCTCGCGCACTTTATCTTCCGTGATGCCCATCTCTTTTGCAATCTCGTCCGGTCGCGGGTCCCGGCCGTATTCCTGCACGAGCTGCCGGTTTACGCGGATGAGCTTGTTGATCGTCTCCACCATGTGCACGGGGATGCGGATGGTGCGCGCTTGGTCCGCGATGGCGCGGGTGATCGCCTGGCGGATCCACCAGGTGGCATACGTCGAAAATTTATAACCTTTGCGGTAATCGAATTTCTCCACCGCTTTGATCAAACCGAGGTTTCCCTCCTGAATCAGGTCGAGAAACAGCATACCGCGCCCGACGTAGCGCTTTGCGATCGAAACGACGAGACGCAGGTTCGCTTCGGCGAGCTCATGCTTCGCGTCCGGGTCGCCTTCCGCCATGCGCTGCGCGATCTCCACCTCCTGAATCGCCGTCAGCAGGGGAACCTTGCCGATCTCTTTGAGATACATGCGTACGGGGTCGTCGATGTTGATTCCCTCTACGGCGACGAGCGTGGATTCGATCTCGGCGATCTCCTGATTGATGTCCTCGGGCAGCTCGACGTCCTCGACGATATCGATATTCAACTCCTCGAGATGATCGTAAATCTTCTCGATCTGTTCCTGATCGAGTTCGAGTTCCTCAAGCGCGTCCATGATCTCCTTATAGGTGAGCATGCCCTTCTGCTTGCCTGTTTCGAACAGTTCGTTTAATTTGTTTGCGCGCGTTTCCTTACCTTCCAAAGTACCCGCTCCTTTCAACTCAACCCCCGTATTTTTTTATTCAGCGCCTGCATGTCCTTTAACAGCTCCGCGCGTCTGCCGACAGGCAGCGCCGGTTCCGCAAGCTGGCGCTTGATTTCTTCTATCTGTTCCATCAGGCCGCATCGAGCGATGCGGCTGATGCAGTCTTTCGCCGCTTTTTCAGGCTGCGCGCAGACCGCTTCGTCCTTTAACGCGGCGCTGACGCGTTCCGCGTCCGCTTTTTCCATGCCGGATAATAAAAGCGGCAGATTCGGTTCCTCATCGCGCGTATAGGCGGCGCAAAGCGACTCTGCAAAAGCGCGTATCCCCTCGCCGGAAAACTGTTTTTCCAAACCCTGCTCGCTGGCGGCGTTTGCCGCCGCGCGCGATTGCAGCATGTGAAACAACAGCGCGTTCTCCGCCCGTGTCCGTTCGCTTTCCGTGTCGGCCTGCCTGCGCCGCGAAGCGCCGGGCGTCTTGTAGGTGCGATCGTAGGATTGCCGCCGTTCCGGCAGCTTTTCGCCCGCGCCCTGTGCGCGGAGCGTCTCCACCGAATAACCAGTCCGCTTGGACAGTTCCCGGTAATGCCCTTCCCGTTCCACGGGGGTCAGCGTCGCGATAAACCGGCAGGCTTCCATTGCGAAGCGTTCGCGTTCGTCCGCTTTCTCAAGAGAGTATTTCCGCGCGATCGCCTCGAGCTTGAAAGCATTGAGCGAAAGCGCCTCGTCCTTCAGCCGTTCAAAGGCTTCCCTGCCGTTCTGGCGGACGAACTCGTCCGGATCCTGTTCGTCGGGAAACACGATCACGCGCACGTTCAGCCCTTCCGCCGCAAGGATGTCCAATCCGCGGATGGACGCGCTCTGTCCCGCCGCGTCGCCGTCGTAAGCGATGTATACGTCGCTTACGAAGCGTTTGAGCAGTCTTGCCTGCTGCTGCGTCAGGGCGGTCCCCAGGCTCGCCACGGCGTTTGTGACGCCCGCTTCGAACAACCCGATCACGTCCGTATACCCCTCGACCATTACGAGATCGCTCAGCTTACCGCTTTTTTGCAGGTTCAGGCCGTAGAGGTTGTTCCGTTTGTTGTAAAGCGGCGTATCGCCCGTGTTGATATACTTCGGCTTGTCCTCGTTGTTGAGTACGCGCGCGCCGAACCCGACGACCCTGCCGTTCACCGCGATGATCGGGAAGATCACGCGTCCGCGGTACGCGTCGTACGTGCGCCCCGTCTGTTCGTTTTTCACGAGCAGTCCGGCCTGTGCAAGTTCTTCCGGTTCGTATCCCTTCTCGCCGAGGTGACGCTTGAGCGCTTCCCACTCGCTCGGCGCATAACCGATGCCGAAGCGCTTGACCGACTCGCTTGTGATGCCCCGCTTCTTCAGATACGCGCGGCACGCAGCCCCAAGCTCGCCCAGCAGTGTTTCCATGAAAAATCGCGCGGCGAGTTTGCAGGCCTCCGAGAGCCGTTCGCGCTTCGCGCGGTCGCGCTGCATGGCGGCGTCGTTGACCTCTTCGGGCATGGCCATGCCCGCGCGGTTTGCCAGGTGCTCCACCGCCTCCGGAAAGGTCAAGTGTTCCACGTCCATGACAAACTGGATCACCGAACCGCCGATATGGCAGCCGAAGCAGTAATAAAGCTGCCGGTCGGGCGACACGGAGAACGACGGGGTTTTTTCGCTGTGCACCGGGCAAAGCCCCCATAGCCGGCGCCCTTTCGGTTTTAGATCGACGTAGGAGGATACGACGGATACGATATCGTTTTTCGCGAGCAGTTCGCTCATCCAATGATCGGGAAACGCCATATTCCATCCTTTCCGTCGAAATGATCCGGCGGGCTTTGCCTCGTTTTATGTGCCGCGGTCCGATGTTCGCGGTTAAGTCCAAGCCGCTCGTTCGGGTCCGTACTAATATTCGACCGCGCGGGTTCGATTCCTGCCGCCAAAACATAATTTTACATTCCGTTATATTTTTTCAAGTTAGTGTCAGACCGTTCTTGCAATCCAGGATTTCGGAACGAAAATACGTACATATTCGGAGATGGCGTAGTTATCCGTCATGCCGGCGATATAGTCGGCAACCGCGCGATTCACCCCGTCCTGCTCGATATATTTGGCGTATTCGCCGCTCAGCAGGCCGATATGAGACAGATAGTAATCGAACAACTCGCGCACGACGCGCTTTGCCTTCTCCTCCTCGCTCTTGGCGACGGGGTTTTTATAGACATTGTCAAACATGAAGTCGCGCAGCGCGTCGAATTGCTCATAAACCCGTTCGCTCATTTTCACGTTCGGTTTATCCACACTCTGGGCAACCACGTCGAGTATCATGGTGTTGATGCGCTTGCCGTGGGAATTGCCGAGCACGCGCACGCAGTTTTTCGGCAGTTCGCTTTCCTTGAGCACTCCCGCGCGAATTGCGTCGTCGATGTCGTGGTTGATGTACGCGATGCGGTCGGCCAGCGATACGACGCACCCTTCGAGCGTTGCGGGCGCTCCGCTTTTTTTGTGGTTGAGGATGCCGTCGCGCACTTCAAGCGTCAGGTTAAGCCCTTCTCCGTCATTTTCTAGTTTTTCAACGACGCGCAGGCTCTGTACGTTATGCTCGAACCCGCAAGGCAGTAGCTCGTCGAGCACGTCTTCTCCCGTGTGCCCGAACGGCGTGTGCCCAAGGTCGTGGCCCAATGCAATCGCCTCCGTGAGGTCTTCGTTAAGCCGCAGGGCGCGTGAGATCGTCCGCGCGATCTGCGAAACCTCCAGCGTATGCGTCAGCCTCGTGCGGTAATGGTCGCCCTGTGGAGAAAGGAAGACCTGCGTCTTATGCTTGAGCCGGCGAAAGGATTTGCTGTGCACAATCCGGTCGCGGTCTCTTATGAAGTCCGTTCGGAGCTGGCACGGCTCAATCGATACTTCCCGCCCGCGCGAATTCTGCGCCAGCATGGCGTAGGGGGAAAGCGTCTCGGCCTGAATCCGTTCACAGTATTGTCTCGGATTTTCCTGTTTCATGTAAGGCGCCTCCGTTCTCGCTGTTAGTATTCGCCTTTTTTTGCGCAAATCCTTTATTTTAGCGCGTTTTAACGAAAAACCCCGCCTGTTCAGGCGGGGTTGCGGTATTCCGGTATCAGTTATTCTCCGGCTTCTTCGTCTCCGCCGGGAATATCAAATTCGATGGTTTCGTTGCAGTTCGGGCAGATCAATCCATCGTCGCTGTCGATCATGTCCTCGTCGAAATAAACGGTTTCGCCGCAGTTCGGGCAGACGACCTCGATGAAATCGTCCTCGTCCAGCTCGCCGTCGAATTCGTCGTCGAAAGCGCTCTCGATATCGTCCAGTTCGTCGTAGATGCCGTCTACGCAGTCGGAAAGATCGTCGATGCTCTCGTCCTGCTCCTCGATCGCCTCGGCGATAGCGCCGAGTGTTTCGATGATGCCACGCAGTATTTTATCCGTACCCTCGTCCTTGAGCTTCAGCCCGTCCGCCAGCCCGTCGAGATACGCCACTTTTTCCGAAATATAGCTCATAGTGTCCCCCTGCCTTTCCAGTCGCCGTTTATCAGTCGCATTTTCTAATCGCGCCTTGCTATACGCGCTCCATGTACTCGCCCGTACGCGTGTCAACGCGGATACGGTCGCCTTCGTTGACAAACAGCGGAACGTTGAGCGTATAGCCCGTCTCCAGCGTAGCGGGTTTCGTCGTTCCCGTCGCGGTGTCGCCGCGCACACCGGGATCGGACTGCGTAACGGTCAGTTCCACGAAGTTCGGCGCTTCCACGGAGAACGGGTCGTCCTTGTAGAAACGCACCTTCACGTTCTGGTTTTCTACGATAAAGCTGATCGCGTCCTCGACCTGGTCGTGGTTGAGCGGCAGCTGTTCGTAGCTCTCGACATCCATGAAATAATACAGCCCGCCGTCTTCGTAAAGGTACTGCATCTCCTTGGTTTCGATGTGCGCCGGCGGATATTTGTCCGTCGGGCTGAACGTGCGCTCCAGCACCGCGCCCGTCATGACGTTCTTGAGACGCGTGCGCACGAAAGCCGCGCCTTTTCCGGGTTTTACATGCTGAAAGTCGGCAATCTGCCAGACCGACCCGTCGATCTCCACGGTCATGCCTTTTCTGAATTCGCCTGCGCTGATCATATTATGATTCCTCCGTTATTCTGTTGTTCTTATCGTTTATTCCGAATCGCCGGCATACGCTATGCCTAATCGCTGCAAATAAATCAGATGACGAGCAGTTCCTTCGTCACTCCGACGAGATTGAGGTGCCCCTCGTCGGTCACCACGCAGCAGTCCTCTATGCGTACGCCGCACTTACCCTCGACGTAGATGCCCGGTTCCACCGTGATGGTCATGCCGTCGAGCAGCGTATCCTCGCTGCTCAGCGTTGCGTAAGGATTCTCGTGAATCTGCAGCCCGATGCCGTGCCCCAGCCCGTGGCCGAACTGCGGGCCGTACCCTTTCGCGCTAATGTAATCGCGCGCGACTTTGTCCAGCGCTTTACCGTGGATGCCGCCTTTGAGCGCGTCCAGCGCCAGCTGCTGCGCTGTTTTTACGATTTCGTATATCTCCCGGCTCTTATCGTCCGCGCTGCCTATGGCAAACGTACGCGTCATGTCCGAATGATAACCGTCGATCACGCACCCGAAATCCGTGACGATCAATTCGCCCTTTTGCAGCTTGCGTCTGCCGGGTACGGCGTGTGGCATGGCGCCGTTTGCCCCGCCCGCAACGATTGGATCGAACGACGCGGCTTCGCTGCCGTTTTTTGCGCATACATAATTGAGTTCGGCGACCGCTTCGAGTTCGGTCATGCCCGCGCCGACGCGGCCGAGCCACTCCAGAAACGATTTGTCCGCGATGCGCTGCGCTTTCTGAAGGCTCTCGATCTCCTCAGCCGATTTTACCATCCGGGGTTTGGAAATCTCGTCCCCGAACGGCGCCCATTCCACGGGCATCGGTTCGTATCTTTTAAAATCGCCGACGCTGATTTCGCCCTGCTCAAACCCCGCGCGCCTGCATCCGTCCGCCGTAAGGAAATCGCGGATGCGGTCGATCTGGCCTGAATACGAAGCCTCAACGACCTCGCACAGGCCCTTTGTCTGCGCCTTTGCCTGAACCGTATAGCGAAAATCGGTGACGAGGTACGCGCCTTTCTGCGTCACCAGAAATATGCCGTCCGAACTGGTGAATCCCGAATAATAGCGGATGTTGACCTCGCCGGTAATCAGCGCCGCGTCGAGGGAAGATCGGGAAAGGTTGTCGCGTAAAACTTCTATTCTCTGTTTCATACGGAGTAATTCTACCACAGAAGTATTTATCGGGCAATAACTTATACGAGCGAAAACCGCCGACAGATAAAGCATATGATTATTCCCGACAAAAAACTCCGGCGGCAAAGCCTCCGGAGTTGATTTGTACCGTATTTTATCCCCAGTACTGCTGATACATCTCCACGTTCTGCTGATGCTCTTCGTAGGTCTTGGCAAACACCAGCTCGCTTGTCTCGGCCGGGTTTTGGTTGCAGAAATAGAGGTAATCCTCTTCGAGGAAATCTTCGTTTGGATACAGCGCCGCCTCGATGGCCGCCTTGCCGGGGTTGCAGACCGGGCCTACGGGCAGCCCTTGATGCTTATAGGTGTTATAGAGCGAATCCGTATCCTGCTCTGCAGCGTTAAATACATACTTCGTCACGCCGAGTGCATAGGAAAGACTCGCGCAGCTTTGCAGCGGCATATCCTGATTCAGGCGGTTGTGGAACACCGCGGACACCTTGGAAAAATCGTCCGGCGCGGCCGCTTCGCGCTCGATGAGCGAGGCCAGCGCAATCACCTGATCCGTCGTCATGTCGAGCTGCTGGGCGCGCAGCAGGTACTCGTCCGTAAATACCTCGTTGAAGCGGTTGAGCATCTTGATGAGGATCGTCTCCACGCTCGCGTCGGCGTACACTTCGTAGGTGTCCGGAAACAGATATCCTTCCATCAGGTACGTGCGCGCGCCTGCGTTCCGCGCCGCAGCAGCGTCCGCGATAAACGCGAAGTTCATAAACGCATCTCCGTTCCTGACGGCGTTATAAAGCTCGGTTTCGCTTTGTATCAGGCCTTTTTCCAGAAACACGGCCGCGATGTTCTCTATGGTGTAGCCTTCCGGAATGGTAAATTGTACGGTTGCTTTCGGCGGGTTGCCTTCGCAGAGCACCTCGACGATCTGCTTGACGCTCATGTTCTTGCTCAGCACATACGTTCCGGCCTTGAGGCTGTTCGCCTTGCCAACGAAGTCGACGTACACCTTGAACGCCGCGGTGCTGGAGATTAACCCGTCCTGGTCGTAGCCGCACGCGCCGTAGAGGATGCGCGCGATGCTGCTGGCCGAGGACGACGACGGAATGGTCACCTCGATGGGCGTCGCGTCGTTTTTGTCGACCGGTTCGATATATTTGGACAGCACGTAGTTCACGCCCGCGCGCGCGACAAGAAACACGATCACGAGGCTGGCGAGCAGCACCGCCGCGGGCCGGACGGTCAGCCAGAGCCGTCTGAGGCGCTTCTGTTTCATCGTTTTACGTTTTCCGGATTTTATATGTTCTGGCATATCGGTTTTCTCCGTTGTTCGCCGTCAGGATTCCAGCGCGCTCAGGTCAACATCCACCGCTTCCGCGAGGATCTTGTACACGTCCCCGAGCATCTGCTTTAAGCGGAATTCCGCGATCAGGTACGCGGAAGCGTCCGCGTCAAACTGCAGTAATTCCCCGACCTTTTGCAGCTTTTTCAGCGATTCGCTTTCGCGATCCCCTGCGACCATCGCAGCCTGCGCGCGGATCTGGAGCTTGTTGTATTCCGCGATCAGAGCGCGCGTCGAACTGTTTTCCATGGCGCGCGTTTTCGCGGCGTCGTATTCGCGGTACTCCACGCTGTCCTTGAGCTCTTTTGCGAGCAGTTTTGCGGTGTCGTAAACCATTGCGCCCTCCGCTCAGATCTCGATGACGATGGGTACGATCATCGGCGTGCGCTTCGTGCGGCTTTTCAGAAATGACTTGAGGGAATTCCGCACGCCCGCCTTGATATTCGCGTAATCGCTGCGGTCCGCGCCCTCAAACTTCCGCGTTTCCTTGACGAGCAGCGCCTTCGTGTCCGCAATCAGTTCCTCAGAGTCACGCATATAGACAAACCCGCGGGAGACGATTTCGGGCGCGGCGAGCATCCGCCCCGTTTCGCAGTCGATCGTCAGTACGGCGACCACGAGGCCGTCCTGCGAGAGCGTTTTCCGATCCTTGAGCACGATGTTGTCGATGTCGCCGATACCGTCCACCATGACGCTGCCGGACGTAACGGAGCCGTTTTTCTTGCCGGAGCGCTGCGTGAGCTCGATTACGTCCCCGCAGTTCGCGATAAACGTGTTCTCGGAAAGGATTCCCATGTCCTCGGCAAGTTTGCCGTGCATGAACAAATGCCGGTATTCGCCGTGGACGGGGATGAAATACTTCGGCTTGGTCAGCTGCATCATCAGCCGCAGTTCCTCTCGGCAGGCGTGGCCGGAAACGTGCACGTCCGCCATGCGGTTATAGATCACCTGCGCTCCCTTTTGATAGAGCTGGTTGATAACCCGCGAAACCCCGCGCTCGTTGCCCGGAATGGCCGACGCGGAGATGATAACCGTGTCGCCCGGGCCGATGTTGAGCCGGTGCGTCGCCGTCGCCATACGAAACAGCCCGCTCATGGGTTCGCCCTGGCTGCCCGTTGTGATCACGCAGACCTGTTCGTCGCGATAGCGCTTGAGCTGGTCGACTTTCACGATGCTCTCAGGCGGAATTTTCAGGTAGCCTAAACGCATGGCGATCTGCACGACCTGCTCCATGCTCCTGCCCTGGAAGCAGAGCACGCGCCCGTGGCTGACCGCAACGTCCGCAACCTGCTGGATGCGGTATACGTTGCTGGCAAACGACGCCACGATGATGCGCCCCTCGGCTGCGTCGAAATAGTATTCAAACGTCTTGCCGATGTCGCGTTCGCTCTGCGTATGCCCGGGACTTTCGATGTTCGTGCTGTCGCTCATGAGCGCGAGTACGCCGCGAGAACCGTAGTATGCGAATCGGTTGATATCGATCGGCTCTCCGTCGATGGGCGTAAAATCCACCTTGAAGTCGCCGGTGTGGATCACGGTTCCGATGGGTGTGTTGATCGCCAGCGCGATGGCGCCCGCGATCGAGTGGCCTGTCTTGATGAATTCCACCTTAAAGCACCCGAGCTCGACACGATCTCCGGGTTTTACGATGTTCAAATTCTTGCTCGACACGCGCGCCTCGTCGAGCTTGTGCTCGATGAGCGCAACGGTGAACGCCGAGCCGAACACGGGCACGTTAAACTCCTTCAGCGCATAAGGCAGCGCGCCGATGTGATCCTCGTGGCCGTGCGTGATCAGAAACCCTTTGAGCTTCTGCTTGTTCTCTCTTAAATAGTCCATATCCGGAATCACGATGTCGATGCCGGGCATGTCCTCGTCCGGGAATATCAGACCGCAGTCGACGACGACGATGTCACCGCCGTATTCGATCACGGTCATGTTCTTCCCGATTTCGCCTACCCCGCCGAGCGGGATGATTTTTAATTTACTTGCCATAATATTTCCCCAATATTCTTCTTACTGCTTTGCCTTCCGGCGGTATCCCGGCCTCCGGAGGGTTTGCCGATATTTTCTGTTATTTTGCGCCGTAGAGCGGCACAGCTATTATAGTCTTTTTCGCGTTCGAATGGAACCGCGTCAATAATAAAAGTCGTTTCCGCCATACGTACCGTAAAACGTGCGCGTGCCCCAGATTTTCTCCGTCGTCGCGCTGCGGAAGGACATGACGTACGCCGGCAGGATGCGGTTTCCGTTGTTGAACACGTCGTTTGCATACCCGATCACGCTGTCCGGTATCGTTTTGGTCAGAAAATCGCTGCGGTCGACGACCGTGAACTGGTACTTCTGAAACACAACGTCGTATACCGTATCCGGCCACCGGCTCGACTCCACGCGGTTAAGGACGACGCAGAGCACCGCGAGGTAACCCTCCTCCGTCCTGCCCGACTCGAAATACGCCACGCGCGCGGCGAGCAGCACGTCCTCCCCGCTGTACGACCCGCTCACGCTTGGCGCGCTCTGTGTCGAGACGGGCGTAGCGGTTGGCGTCGGCGTCGCGGTCGGCACCGACGTATCCCCTCCCCAGGAACCCGGCGTAGCGGTTGGCGTCGGGGTCGGGGTCGCGGTAGGCTTCGGCGTGCTTGTCGGTTTCGCCGTGATTTTCGGTGTTGCTGTCGCCTGCGTTTTTTCTGTCGGCGTCGGGCTCGCTGTCGGCACCGGCGTCGGCATCGGCGTCGGGGTCGGCGGTGGCGCGGTCGGCACAGGCGTCGGCGTCAAAACGGGCGTGTTCGTCGGTTCGTTTGTCGCGAGCACGCTGACGGGCTGCCCGTCCTGCGTGACAATGGTGCCGTCCTCCTGAATCACCCAATCGTTCGGAGAGAGCACTGTGATGCCGTATACCTCTTCGCTTTGTTCGCCGTTTTCGCCGAGGGAAACGACCTCCGGCATCGGCGACGGCGTAGCGAGCGCGACGCTCAGCGTCTGCACGGCCGCGCTTTGGCAGCCGAACAAAAGCAGGCAGATTGCGGCGGTTATGAGCGCAAATGCGGCTTTTTTCACACGTCGTTTCTGCAAATACCTTGTCCTTTACGCTGTTCTAGAGGATGTACTTATGGATATCCTCCTCGTGGAAATCGTTGCCGAGGTGTTCGTCCACATACGCCGCGTCGATGTTCAGCTCGATTTCCGGGTGCTGCCCGTTGGCGTTGAAGGAGATATCGTCGAGCAGGTTTTCCATGACCGTATGCAGGCGGCGCGCACCGATGTTTTCGGTGTTTTCGTTGGCGAGAAACGCGAATTTCGCGATCTCCTTGAGCGCGTCCGGCGCAAACGTGAGCTTTACTTTGTCCGCCGAAAGCAGCGCGGTATACTGTTTTGTGACCGCGTTTTCCGGCTGGGTCAGTATCTTTTCGAAGTCATCCTGCGTCAAATCGTCCAGCTTCACGCGGATCGGAAAACGCCCCTGCAGCTCCGGTATCATATCGCTTACTTTAGCCGTGTGGAACGCGCCCGCCGCGATAAAGAGCATGAAGTCCGTTTTGACGGGCCCGTATTTCGTACTGACCACGCTGCCTTCCACGATGGGCAGGATATCCCTCTGAACGCCCTCGCGCGAAACGTCCGGCCCGCCGACGCGCTCCGCGCCTGCGATCTTGTCAAATTCGTCGATAAAGAGGATGCCGTCCTGCTCCGCGCGCTGAACCGCCTCGCGGTGCACGTCGTCCATGTCGATGCGCTTTTCGCTCTCCTGCTGAATGAGCACGCGGCGCGCTTCCTTGACGGGAAGTTTGCGGCGCTTCGTCTTCTTCGGCAGAAAATCGCCGAACATCTCGCCGATGTTGAGGTCAATCCCGGCGGCGAACATGGCGTCGCTCTTGCCGACCTGTTCCTCCACCTCGACCTCGACGAGTTCTTTTTCTAGCCTGCCGGCGCGCAGTTCCGCCATCACGCGTTCGCGTTCGCTGAAACGGCGCTGTTTTTCCTCTTCGCTGGGTTCCGGCTCGCTCGGCTGCTGCTGACCCGCGCCGAGTAGGATCTGGAGCGGGTTCTGCTGCTTCTGCGCGCGCTTTTTCGCGCCCGGCAGCAGCAGGTCGGCCAGCGCCTGTTCGGCGGCGGCTTCCGCGATGAGGCGCACCTCCTCCATGCGTTTGTCAAGGGTGATGCGGATGGCCGCGTCCACGAGGTCGCGCACCATGCTCTCCACGTCGCGGCCGACATAGCCGACCTCCGTATACTTCGTGGCCTCCACCTTGACAAACGGCGCGTCCACGAGTTTTGCGAGCCTGCGGGCGATCTCGGTTTTACCGACGCCCGTCGGCCCGATCATGACGATGTTTTTCGGCGTAATCTCGTCTCGCAGCTCGTCGGAAAGGCAGCTCCTGCGGTAGCGGTTTCTCAGCGCGACGGCGACCGCGCGCTTGGCGCGATCCTGCCCTATGATGTATTTATCGAGCGCGTCTACGATTTCTCTCGGCGTCAGCTGCATACTTTTATACCTCCTCCACCGTGATGTTCGAGTTGGTGAAGACGCAGATGCTGCCCGCGATGCGAAGCGCTTTTTCCGCAACCTCGGCCGCGTTCAGATCCGTATTCTCCTTGAGCGCCTTCGCGGCGGCGAGCGCATACATGCCTCCCGAACCGATGGCCGCGATGCCGTCGTCCGGATCGATCACCTCTCCGGTGCCCGATACGATGAGCAGCTCGTCTTTATTGGCTACGATCATGAGCGCTTCGAGCTTGTGCATGATCTTGTCGCTGCGCCAGTCCTGCGCGAGCGATACCGCCGCGCGGGTGAGGTTGCCGCCGTATTGCTCGAGTTTCTTCTCGAACCGCTCGCAGAGCGAAAACGCGTCCGCGACCGATCCGGCAAACCCTACGACAACCTGATCGTGGTAGAGCCTCCTCACCTTTTTCGCCGTCGCCTTCATGATGACGGATTCGCTCATTGTCACTTGGCCGTCTCCGGCGATGGCGCATTTGCCGTCCTTTCTGACGGCTATAATCGTCGTACCCCTGAGTTCCAATCGGGTAATCCTCCTGTATCTTCAGCCGCGCAGTCCGGCGGCGTAAAATCCGCCGTTTCGACCCGCGGGCAGGTAGATTCTACCTGTCTAACATAGTAGCACAAAGCGGGCTATTCCGCCCGCATTCGCCAATTCGTTTTCAATTCTTTCACGATTATTATACCATTGTCTATTCGACGTCTATTCGACCGGATCGGCATAATTTGCCGCGTAAAGATCAGTTCCGCGCTTTATTCCATCGATGATGCTCAGCGCGCGCTCGGCGATTTTCCCATAACGCTCCGTCTTCTTGCGGATTCGCTCCGGCCAGGGTTCCATGATGCCGAACGTAACGTTCATTGGTTGAAAGTCGCTTCCATTGTATTCGGATACATAGTGTCCCAGCGCGCCGATGGCGGTCTTTGCGGTAAAGTCCGCCGGCGGTTTACCTTCGAGGCGGTTTGCCATGGACAGCGCGGCGGCTAGCCCGCTGCTCGCGGACTCGACATACCCCTCGACGCCCGTGATCTGCCCCGCAAAATAAAGCCCCGGCACAGTACGCATCTGGTAATCGAAATGCAGCAATTCCGGCGAATTGAGAAACGTGTTTCGGTGCATCACACCATATCGTACGAACTCGGCGTGTTCCAGCCCGGGAATCATCCCGAGTACGCGTTTTTGCTCGGAAAATCTGAGGTTCGTCTGAAAGCCGACGATGTTGAAAAGTCTGCCGTCCTTATCGTCCTGCCGAAGCTGTACGACGGCGTACGGCGTTTGCCCCTCGTGCGTAAGCCCGACCGGCTTGAGCGGGCCGTAACAAAGCGTCTGCGCACCGCGTTTGGCCATGGCCTCGATCGGCATGCAGCCCTCGAATACGCGCGGCGTTTCGAACGCATGCAGCTCTGCCGTTTCCGCCGAGACGAGCGCCTCGTAAAAGCGTTGATATTCCTCCCGCGTCATGGGGCAGTTAAGGTAATCGTCACCCCTGCCGTAGCGCGACGCGCGGAAGATTTTGTTCGTGTCCAGCGAGTCCGCCGCGACGATCGGCGCCGCCGCGTCGTAAAAATGCAGCGCTTCTCCGGTAAGCCGGGCGATATCCGCCGCGAGCGCGTCCGAGACGAGCGGCCCTGCCGCGACGATCGCCGGCGCATCGGGTACGCGCGTGACCTCCTCGTTGTGAACGGCGATATTCGGGTGCGCCCGCAGGATCTTCGTGACATACGCAGAAAACCCCTCGCGGTCGACCGCGAGCGCGCCGCCGGCGGGCACGCGCGTTTCGTCCGCCGCGCGTATGATAAGCGAGCCTAAACGGCGCAGTTCCGCTTTTAAAAGACCGACCGCGTTTTCAACGCGGTCGGAACGCAGCGAATTGCTGCAAACGAGTTCACAGAAGTCTCCGCTGTGGTGCGCGGGGGACATCTTGTGCGGTTTCATTTCAAACAGATCGACCGTAACGCCGCGCTCTGCGAGCTGAAACGCGGCTTCGCAGCCGGCCAGTCCCGCGCCGACGACAGCGACGCGAGCGTGTCTCATTCGGCTTCGGCCTCTTTTTCGTCTTTGCTCTTCTTCGGGTTGCGGTGGATATAGCCGCATTCCTTGTCCATGCAGGCGATGTAGCTGCCGTTCTGGCCGATTTTCTGCACCATCATGCCGCCGCACTGCGGACAAGCCATCTTCGTGGGTTTGTCCCAGGAGACGAAGTCGCACTCCGGATACCGTTCGCAGCCGTAAAACACCTTGCCGCGCTTGCTCTTTCTTTTGATCAGCGCCGCGCCGCACTTGGGGCAGGGTACGTCGATCTTCTCCACGATCGCCTTGGTGTTCCGGCAGGTCGGGAAGTTGGGGCATGCGAGAAATTTCCCGAAACGCCCAAGCTTATAGACCATCAACGCGCCGCATTTTTCGCAAACGACGTCCGAAACCTCGTCCGGTATCTTCTCCGGCGGCGCTTTTTCGATCGCAACTTCGACCTTCTGATGGAACGGGCTGTAGAATTTCTCCAGAACGTCCACCCAGGCGATCTTGTCTTCCTCGACCTCGTCGAGTTGCTTTTCCATCATGGCGGTGAACTTCACGTCTACGATCTCGTCAAAGTTATCGAGCATGAAGCGGTTTACGATGAACCCCAGCTCGGTCGGTACCAGCTGCTTCTTTTCGCGCGCGATATAACCCCGATCCACGATGGTGGAGATCGTCGGCGAATAAGTGCTCGGGCGTCCGATGCCCTTTTCTTCGAGCGCCTTGACCAGGGTCGCTTCCGTGTATCGCGGCGGAGGCTGTGTAAACTTCTGCTCGCTGTCGATCTTTTCCACACGGCAGTTGTCGCCCGTTGCGAGTACCGGCAGGGACGTCACCTTCTCCTGAACGTCGTCGCGGCCTTCCGTGTAGACCGCCGTGAAGCCATCGAAGATCGTGCGGGTGCCGTTGGCGCGGAATGTCGCGCCCACGCAGTCCAGCGTCACCTGCGTGGTGGCGAATAACGCGTCGCTCATCTGGCTTGCGAGGAAGCGCTCATAGATGAGTTTGTACAGTCGGTACTGTTCGCCAGTCAGATTTTCCTTGATCAGAACCGGCTCGTGTTCCACGCCTGTCGGGCGGATCGCCTCGTGCGCGTCCTGCGCGCCGTCACGGCCCTTGTAAAAGTTCGGTTTTTCCGGCACATATTTCTCGCCGAACCGCGAACCGATGTGTGCGCGCGCCGCCTGCTGCGCTTCGGAAGCGATGCGCACGGAGTCGGTACGGATGTATGATATCAAGCCGACCGCGCCTTTGCCGCCGAGCTCGATGCCCTCGTAGAGCTGCTGGGCGATCATCATGGTGCGCTTGGTTGTAAACCCGAGCTTTCTCGAGGCCTCCTGCTGGAGGCTGCTCGTTGTAAACGGCGGCGCGGGGTGGCGCGTCTTCTCGCCTTCCTTGATATCGGTGATTAAAAACGGCTTGTCATGAATGCGTTCCAGAACTTCTTTCGTGTCCGCCTCTTTGCGAAGGTCGCGTTTGCTGCCGTTTTCGCCGAAATATTTCGCCTCGAACGTTTTTTTGTTCGAAGCATCGCGCAGCTTCGCGGTTATGTTCCAGTACTCTTCGGGAACGAACGCGTTGATCTCGTTTTCGCGGTCGCAGATGATACGCGTGGCGACGGACTGCACGCGCCCGGCGGAAAGCCCTTTCCGCACCTTTCTCCAGAGGATGGGGCTGATTTCATAACCCACAAGGCGGTCGAGAATGCGGCGCGCCTGCTGCGCGTTGACGAGGCGCATATCCACGGTGCGCGCACCCTTGATGGAGTTCTTGACGGCGGTGGACGTAATCTCGTTAAACACGATGCGGCACTTGCTCGTTGTGTCGAGGTTGAGCACTTGCGCCAAATGCCAGCTGATGGCTTCCCCTTCGCGGTCGGGGTCTGTCGCAAGGTAAATCTTCTCGGCCGATTTGGCCTCCTTGCGAATGCGTTCAAGGACGTCCCCCCGTCCGCGCAGCGTGATGTATTTCGGTTCAAATCCGTTTTCGATCTTTACGCCGAGCTGGCTTTTGGGCAGATCCCGCACGTGCCCGTTCGACGCGACGACCTTGTATTTTTTTCCCAAGAATTTTCCGATCGTTTTCGCCTTGGCCGGCGATTCGACGATCACAAGAGATTCCGACATGGTTATCCTCCCGCCGGAGCGGCGGCTTTCACATCCAATCACGCGTCTTGCGCGTAATATTCGTCCGGCAACTGCTACATTATTTCGAAAATACGTAAATCTGTCAAGGGAAAATTAACCGATCCGCGAAAAAACGGTGTGAAATATCTATGTCAGCGTCATGTTCAGGGTAGAAATCAGCGTATCCTATGCGCTGTCGTCGGCGGCAATGTAAACAGCTTCATTATATATGCACAAGTCATGAAACCGAGTTTTATTTCACCGGAATGCAGGACCGCTATCAAAGCGCGCGAATCGTTGTTGATTTGTCAAAATAACGCTTCTTATTAGTATTTCACTCTTAATAATGTTATAAATCTTTCAATTTCGTATGTTCCGTATCGATCGCATAGCGCCTGCCCGGCAGCGCGAGCGCGATTCCGGCAAACTGTAACTCGGTCAGGGCAGCGTTCATCGCGCCGATTGGCAGAGCCAGCTCCTCGCAGAGTTCGTCAAAGCTCATCTCGCCGCTTCGCAGCAGACGGCAGATTGCGCGCTGGTCTTCGCTCAGCGAAGAGAGCAGAACAACGTTCGCCGGAACCTGCGCCGGGGCGGGAACGTGCAGGCAGGAAAACTCCGTCAATATATCATCCGTCGAGAAAACGGGCTTCGCCTCGCCGCGCGAGATCATGCCGTTGGGGCCTTCGCTCATCTCGTCTCCGATGCGCCCGGGAACGGCAAACACCTCCCTGCCCTGGTCGTGCGCATATCCGGCGGTGATGGACGTGCCGCTGCGCTGCGCCGCTTCCACGATCAGCGTGCCATGCGCCAGCGCGCTCATGACGCGGTTTCGAATCGGAAAATGATACCGCTCCACGCGCGTGCCCGGCAGAAACTCCGAGACCACGGCGCCGCGCTCAACGATTTCATCGTACAATTTCTCGTTCGATTGCGGATAGACGACGTCCACGCCGCAGCCTAAAACCGCCAGTGTCGGGCAGACGGCGTTTTTTGCGTCCAGCGCGCCGCGCGCCGCGCTCGCGTCAACCCCCTCCGCCATGCCGGAGACGACGAGCGCGCCCGCCGCGGCAAGCTCGTAGCCGAAACGTTTGGCGACTTCCACGCCGTATTTCGTCGGATGGCGCGAACCGACGACGGCGATCGAAAGCTCGGGATCGGGTTCGATTGCGCCGATATAATAAAGCACGCCCGGCGGATCGGGTATCTGCGCGAGCAGACGCGGATACCTGCCGTCACCGGGGTAAGTGAAGCGGATGTTCTTTTTTTCCATTCTTTCAAGCAGACGGTCGATAAACCCCGATTGCTTTGCTTCTGTCAGCCGGGCAAGCGCGCGCTCCGGCAGTGCGGAAAACGGCTTTCTGGCTGCTGAAAACGAGTCGTAAGCCTCTGAAAGCGTGCCGAATTGCCCGGCGGCTTTATGGAACAACTTCGAGTTGTACTCCGTCGCGTAATTGAGCCATAGCCTTGCGCGTTCTTCAAGCGTCGCCGACCGCTCCATCACGTTACGCTTCCCTTCCGGACTGGTCGAGGCTGCGGTATTGAATCGCCTCGGCGTAATGCG
Source organism: Christensenellaceae bacterium (assembly GCA_963675855.1). Lineage (GTDB taxonomy): Bacteria > Bacillota > Clostridia > Christensenellales > CAG-138 > UBA7703. The sequence continues at coordinate 1,274,161 of OY776633.1, read as the reverse complement.
CCAGCGCGATGCGCTGAGCGCCTTCCATGTCCGCAATCGTGCGCGCGACTTTCAGTATGCGCTGATAGGCGCGCGCGGAGAGCTTGAGTTCCGCATAAGCGCGCGCCAGCAGGCGTTCGGAATCGGCGTCCGGCGCGCAGTACTGCTTGATGAGGCGCGCGTTCATCTGCGCGTTGAGCAGTATTCCGTCTCCGGTGAAGCGCTCGCGCTGCCGCGCTCTGGCCGCCTCCACACGCGCGCGGATCACGGCGGACGGCTCTCCGTTCGATTTTTCAGAAAGCTCGGTGAAGCCGACCTCCGGCATCTCGATCTGAATGTCGATGCGGTCCAATAGCGGCCCGCTGATACGCCCGCGGTAGCGTTCGATCTGGCTTTTTGCGCAATGGCACGGGTGGATGCGGGAACCGTAATTGCCGCAAGGGCAGGGATTCATGGCGGCGACGAGCACAAATTCCGCCGGGTACGTCGCCGTCGCAGCAGCGCGGCTGACTGTGATGAACCCGTCCTCCAGCGGCTGACGCAGGGCTTCGAGCACGTCATGCCGGAACTCCGGCAACTCGTCGAGGAAGAGCACGCCATAGTGCGCGAGGCTGATCTCGCCCGGCATGGCGCGGTTGCCGCCGCCGACAAGCGCCGCGCCGGACGCGCCGTGATGCGGCGCGCGGAACGGTCGTTCGCGGATCATGCCGCGGCCTTTGGTCGCGCCCGTAATGGAATGTATCTTGGTGATCTCCAGCGATTCTTCATATGTCAGCTGCGGCAGTATGGACGGGATGGCGCGCGCGAGCATGGTCTTGCCCGCGCCGGGCGTGCCGATGAGCAGGATGTTGTGTCCCCCAGCGATAGCGATCTCGGCGGCGCGTTTGGCGCCCTGCTGTCCCTTGATTTCGGAAAAATCGGTCGTATATCGCGTTTCACTGCCCTGCCAGCGTTCGGTCGGATGGACGGCAATGACCGCTTCGCCGCGCACATGCCCGCAAAGCTGCGCGAGCGTGGAAACGGGCAGGATCTCGACACCCTCTACGTAAGCCGCCTCCTCCGCGTTGCCTTCCGGCATGGCGAACACCGTCTCGCCCTGCGAGAACGCGTCGATCACCATCGGCAGCACGCCCGCGATGGCGCGCACGCTTCCGTCGAGCCCCAGTTCTCCGAACGCGACAAACGGCGGGTTTACGTTCGCGCCGAGCTGCCCCGACGCCGCGAGGATGGAGAGCGCAACGGGCAGATCGTACACCGCGCCTTCCTTACGCATATCGGCTGGCGCGAGGTTGACCGTGATGCGCGCCGCCGGAAAGACGAATCCCGCGTTTTTGATCGCCGCGCGCACGCGCTCGCGCGATTCCTTCACCGCAGCGTCGGGCAGTCCGACGATTTCAAAGGCGGGCAATCCGTTTGCGATATCCGTCTCCACCTGTACGGCAAAGCCGCCGATACCGCTGAGTCCGTGGCTCTTGATACGCGATAGCATTCGATAGTACGATTCCTTCCGCCGGATTTTTGAGATTTTGACTGTTAGTATCAGTATACACGAAAAACGCCGCGAACGCGGCGCTTTTTTTGTCGATATCTCTCCGGGCTATTTCGCTCTTTATTCCGCCGTTGCGATCGGTTTCTGCCGGAACACGAACAGGCGGTTGCCCAGATAGTTCACCGTGATCGCCACCGCGGTCGCGATGAGTTTTGCGATCGTGTCGCCCTTGACGAAACCGGCCAAAACCGGCGGCATCCATCCGGCGGCCCAGTCGTTCGTTACGCCGAACACCTCGCGGCAAAGCCAGATCATACCGAGTGAAACGCCCAGCGACGCGAGGTTGACGAGCAGGAACAAAGACATCTCGCGAAGCGTGCGCGTGCGCTGCTCGCGAAACGTCCAGTTGCTGTTCCAAAGATAGCTGTTGATCAACCCGCAGGTATAACCGCAAACCTGCGCGGCGTAAACCCAGCCTAGCGTGAGATTCAGCGTTTGGAACACCGCAAAATCCACCAGCGTATTGAGCACGCCGACGACGGCGAACTTACCCATCTGCCGGATCGTTTTTTTTGCTTCGCCGTTACGCTCCATACATCAGTTTCCCTCCCGGCAGTTTGGATAGAAACGACGCCCACTCGGCGGAAACCGGCAAACCGGAGATTCCGGGATACAGCATGATGAAAAACAGTACGGCAAACCCGACCCAGACCCACTTGATGAAGTTCGCGTCGCGGTATTTCTGCTCCAGTTTTTGCAGCACGTACACCGTCGCCATCAGGATGAACGGCACGGTCGCGAAAAAGTGGTAGATAAATGTACAGCGCGTCACCAGCACCCAGGGCAGGTAGTTCGCCAGTACGCCCACGCTGAAGACCTGCATCGCGCGGTCGGGCGCGACGCGCTTGCTCAGCCGCGCCCAGAACAGCGCGGCGGCGCCGACGGTCGAAACCCACCAGACGGCGGGGTTTCCGGACGCGCTGAGCGTAGACACCCGTTCCGGCGTGATATAGGTGTTGAAGTAATACCACATCGGTTTGCCCGTAAAAGGCCAGGAATACCAGCTCGACTGATACGGGTGCGTCGCTTTCAGATTGGAGTGATAGTTATACATAAACTGCTGATATCGGATGAACGTATCCTTCATGCCGGACAAGCCGTAACCCGCGCTCTGCCCCGACTCATAGATATAATACGGCGCGTAGGACGCAAAATAGATCGCAAACGGAACCACGATGAAAAACAGCACGCACCATGCGACCGTCTTACCCGCAAGCCGCCAGTAGTCCCTGACCAGCGCCTTGTCCGCGTCGTTGTCCCGCGCGTTCGCGTGCGCGTAATCGAGATACCGCGCGATCAGCGAGCCAAAGAACAGAACGGCAAGCCCTGCGCCCGCGTAGATACTCGTCCACTTGCACGCCGCGCCGACGCCGAAAAACAGGCCGGACAGCGCGAGCGGCTTGAGCGTTTTTTTCAACCCGTCGGCAAAGAAATTCATCGTGATGTACTGGTACATATAATAGTACATCAGCAATATGAAGAACACGGAGTATACGTCGATCGTCGCGATGCGCGTCTGCGTAAAGTGCATGAAATCGAAAGCAAACAGCGCTGTGAGCACGAGCGCGTAGTTGGAATTTTTGAACATCCGCTTGCCGAACGCGTATAAAACCGGCAGCATGCCGATGCCGAACATCGCGCCGACCACGCGCCAGCCAAACGGCGTCATGCCGAACGCCCACACGCCGAGCATGATGAACAGCTTACCCAGCGGCGGATGCGAGTTTTCATACGGCGAGAGGTCATTGAGGTGTTCGTAAGCCGTACGCGCGTGGTAGAGCTCGTCGAAATACATGCCGGAAAAATAACTCGGCATGGTTTCCACGATATCCTGTTCGTCGAAGAGGTTCGCCTGCGTTCCCTGCGGGTTGACAACGGAGAGGGAAATCTGATCCCCGCTCTGGTCGAAAAACGCGATTTCGTTGAGTTTCAGCGTGCCGGAATAGAGCGTAAGCGTGACGCCGTCCGTCACAAAGTCGGTCGCCACCCTCTTCCAGCGGAACATGTCGTCGTACGCCTGAGTAAAGGTCTCTTCGTGCCCCTCCTCCGTTTCAAGCAGCAGCACGCCTTCGTTGTCGATGTTGCCGTAAACGCTGTATGCCGAAACGTGCTCCACCGCGTCGAATTGAACGGTGACGCTTTCGCCTGCTTTTTCGGCGTACCACGAGGTCTGCGGCGTGTGCGTGGAGCCGAGGTTGGTCAGCGCGACCACGCCGTAGACGAGTGTAATACCGAGCACATAGAGCATGTCCCGCTTCGTGTAGTGCAGTTTGTTGTCCGTCGGCAGTTTCGGCAGGATCGACACGCGGCGTGATAGAAGCTTCTGTCGCGGCTCTTCCGCCATTAACGGTTCCAGCGTCCGGTTCTGAATCAGAATGCGTACCGCCACATAGCATAGATACAGCGTGAGCGCGACGGTCGCGAGCGACCCGGCGCGCGTGATCACCTCATACAGCGTGCCGCGCGCGGCCTGGTGGTCGACCACGTAAAATGCGCTGGCCGCGTTTAAAAACGCGGTGACGGATATCCCGCCGAACGCGATGATCAGCCGCCTGTCGCGGTAATACAGATACGCGATCAACAGCAGCAGCAGCGCGGGCAGCATATAGCGCTCGTGCATATAGTGCCCGAAGGAAAAGATCAGCATCACCGCCACCGCGCCGCTGAGGTACAGCGCGCCGTGGCTGCGTTTCCTGCCGAACAGGTAGAGCGTCCATGAAAACATGACCGAAGCGCCGATCATGACCGTGCCGAAGATATAATAGGGTATGCCGGCAAACAGCATGTCCGCCGTCTTCCAGTTCCCGCCGATCAGCGAGCCGAAATTGAACGCCTCGATCGACGCGTAATGGTAAGATCCAGCCGTTTCAACGTATTTTCGGATCAGCCAGTCCCAACTCTGCGTTCCTTTAAACGGCAGGGAGAGCGCAAGCAGCACGGCAAACGCGGCGAGTACGGCAAGCGCGGTCTCGCCGAGCCGTTTGAGCCAGCGTTCCTTCGCGTCGAAGATGTCCGCGATAAACGCCGCCGCAAGCAACGGTCCGAGCATGAGCGCCTGCGGCTTAAACAGGATCGCAAGCCCGTACAGCGCGCCCGCGAATATCCTCTTGTCCTTTTGCAGCAACAGCATCACCAGCGCGAGCATCAGCGCAAGCAGGGAGTCGATCTGCCCCCATGCGCCGGAGACGAACAGAAGCGGCGGGCAGATTGCGAACAAACCCGCGACGATCAATGCGCCCTTCTCTGCCATCCCGCGTTTTTTTGCCATTGCGTAGAGGAGGTATACCGTCGCCATATCCGCAAACGTGGACGGCATCTTGAACAAAAGCGCCATCCCGTCCGATCCGTACGGTACGCCAAGCGCGCGGCACAGCGCCGAGATCGCGCCGGCAACGTACATATATCCCGGCGGATAGTCCGTAAACGCGCCGGACGTATAGAAGCCGGCGGCGCCGCCTTCCGCCACCATATTTCCCCAGGCCATGAAGCAGTTGATATCCGTCGAATGCCCGTAGAAGACGAGTGACAGCGCAACGCGGAGCACGAACGCGCCGATGAGTATGATCATCAGCGCAAGGCGCGGTTTTCCGACGCTTCGCATCAGCCTGGATTCGTTTCTCAATTCGTTTCGATATGCCCAGACAAACGCCGCCGCAAGCGCAACGGAGAACGCGATCGCCAGATACAGCGGGTCGTTCGCCGTCGCCAGCTCTTCTTCGTGTTCGCTGGCTCCGGTGCTGTTTGAAATCGTTCCGTTCTCGGTCGCAAGATCTACAATTTTCGATTCAGTCGAAAGGCATTCGTACATCGACACGTTGCGATACTCCGCCGCCCCGGTGGCGGTGGTGCCGTAACCGCCGAGCCGGAGGGCGATTACCACCTCGGTCTGCTCCGCCCCCGTGCGGAAATACAGCATGACGCTGCGCCATACGTCCGAACCGAACAGGTTTTCGGAATAACAATATGTTCCGTCGATGGGATAGTTGTCGATCGAGAGGTTCGCGCCTGTGCCGTACTGTACGTCGTTGGTGCGGATGTCCGCGCTGAGGCGGTAAACCGTGTCCGGCTGCACCGCGACATGCTGCACCACGCGCGAATCGTTGGCCACGAGGTTGTCGATCACGACGATGAGCGATCCGTCGTCGTCCGTGCCGAGGTAGGCGTCCACGCTGTTTTCATCGCTTTGATAGGCGTTGAGTTCCCAGCCAGAGGGCAACAGCGCACTCTCGGTATACGCGGCAAAGTCGCCGTTATAAATCAGTTCGTCACCCGTCAACTCGTCCCCGCCGTCGGCAAGCGACAGCGCGGGCACGCTCAGCAGGCAAACAAAAAGCAGGATTGTCAGCAGTTTACGCACAAACGTATCCTTTCCACATCCTTTTTTATATTCGATCAATTCCCAAACAGTATACCATAATTAAAAAAAAGCTCAACCGCACGGATACGGCTTGAGCTTGTCATTTTTGTGTCGCACCGCGTTTGCCGCACCTCACGTCGCGTCGAACGCATTCTCGATATGCCGTATCTCGCCGGAAGAGAGGTACACCTCGACCACGTCGAACCGGGCGGGCGAATCGGTCAGCCCTTCAGAAACCAGATAGGCCTGCGCCGCGAGCGTCAGCTGTCGCCGCTTCTCCCGGGTCACGAATTCCGCGGGCGTACCGAAACGAGTCTTGCTACGGGACTTGACCTCGGCAAACACGATTGTCTCGCCGTCCAGCAGGATCAGGTCGATCTCCCGCGGCCCGCTGCGGTAGTTCTGCTTCAGCGTGCGGTAGCCCTTTTGCTCCAGATACGCTTTTGCGCGCGCTTCTCCGGCTCTCCCGACCGACGTTGTGCTCATACGAATCTCCCGATAAAGCTCCTGCGGTGGATCGGGCACGGGCCGTGCCGTCTCAGCGCTTCCATGTGTTCCGCCGTGCCGTACCCCTTGTTTCTTGCAAAGCCGTACTGTGGATACAGCGCGTCCTGTTCGATCATATAGCGGTCGCGCCCGACCTTTGCGATGACGGACGCGCATGCGATGCTGTAGCTCAGCGCGTCCCCGTGCACGATCGGGTGCTGGCGGGCGGGGATATCCAATCCGCGGATTGCATCGATTAATACGTCGGTCGGTTTGACCGGCATCGCTTCGTACGCCTGTTTAAACGCCAGCTTCGTGGCTTCGAGTATGTTGATTTCGTCGATTGTTTCCGGCCAGACCCAGCCGAGCGCGTAACCCAGAGCGGTAGTTGTCAACACGGGATAGAGCGCTTCCCTTCGCATCTCGCTTAGTTTTTTCGAGTCGTTCACGCGCTCGATCAGCGGCTCTTTCGGCATGGCGGCACAACAGGCGACCACAGGCCCTGCGAGCGGGCCGCGGCCCACCTCGTCCATACCGGCGAGCACGACGCCATCCTGCGCCCAGAACGCGCGGTCGGGTGCGCTGAGCTTTTCAAGCCGCTCGCTTTCCGGAATCCGGTTCACGCGTTCGTCTCCGGCTGTTCGAGCGTAACGCGCGCGATCCTGCCCGCGCGGAACTCGTCCAGCGCCACGCGCGCGGCGCGCTCCGTATCCAGTTCGCCGCCGCGCAGCAAAAACCCTCGGCTGCGGCACACCGCGTCTAATAATTCCTCTTTGGGCGTATCCTGCGAAAGTTTTGCGTACCGTTCGATCAGCCGCTCCGGTACGACGGCTTGCAGCAACGCCAACAGATCGAGCGCGAGCTCCTCCGAATCCATAATTTCGTCCCGGATGGAACCCAGAAACGCAAGGTGCCTCGCGAGTTCCTGATCCTCCAGTTTCGGCCAGAGCATACCCGGCGTGTCCATGAGTTCCAGATACGGCGTGATCTTCACCCACTGCTTGCCGCGCGTGACGCCGGGTTTATCGCCGACCTCCGCGCGGTTGATGCCCGCGATGCGGTTGATCAGCGTGGACTTGCCAACGTTGGGAATGCCGACGATCATGCAGCGCACGGTTTTATTCACGCCCTTTGCCTTCATCGCGTCCACACGGGGCTTCGCGGCTTTCTCGATGAGCGAAACGGCGATCTTTTTTGCAGATCCGCCGGTCGCGGACACGCCCGCCGCCTCGACGCCGCGCCGCGAAAAATGCGATATCCAGCGCTTCGTCGAGCCCGCGTCGGCAAGGTCGCTCTTGTTGAGCAGCACGACGCGCGCTTTATTGACAAACAGGTCGTCAAAGTCGGGGTTGCGCGAAGCGAGCGGCGCGCGCGCGTCGAGAATCTCGACGACGACGTCGATGAACTTCAGATTTTCCTGCAGCATACGGCGCGTCTTCGCCATATGCCCGGGATACCAGTTGATAGCGGGCATTGATCGTTCCTCCAGATAAGGAAAAACCCCGGTGCCGGTTTATGGCAGAGGGGCTTGTCGTATCGTTCGAAATTACTTGGCGTTCTTGTCTACGATGCGCTCGCGGATCTTGGCGGATTTGCCGGAGCGTTCGCGCAGGTAGAAGAGCTTGGCACGGCGCACGACGCCGTGGCGGACGACCTCGATGCGCCCGATGCGCGGGCTGTTGTACGGGAAGGTTCTTTCCACGCCGACGCCGTACGAGATGCGGCGGACGGTAAAGCTTTTGCGCACGCCGCCGCCCTGGATCTTGATCACGACGCCTTCGAAGTTCTGGAGGCGTTCGCGGTTGCCTTCGATAACCTTCACGAATACGCGGACGGTATCGCCGACTTCGAGTTCCGGCAGGTCGGTGCGGAGCTGTTCTTTTTCGAGTTCTCTGATGATGTCGGACATTTTGAAATATTCTCCTTTCAGTTTGCAGGCGTTCATACTTCAAAAAGCCGAACAGAGGACCGCCCGATGCCACGAACGCGATTATAACACAGCCCGCATATGATTGCAAGCTGTTTTTCTCCGATGATATGCTCGGTTTTCCCAGATTTTATGCGGGGTTCGGCTCCGCCGCGGCCACCGGATGCCGCACGTCGTAAACCGACCAGAGCGTGACGACACTCACGACGACCACGCCGCCGATGAGTGACAGCATGCCGGGGTTTTCTCCGGCAAAGAAAAACACCCAAACAGGATTGAGCAGCGGCTCCAGCACCGCAAGCAGAGAGCAGGTTAAAAGCGGCGCGTTTTTGATCGCGATGTTGTAGAGCACATAGGATATGCCGATCTGTACGACGCCGAGGATCAGTATTCCGCCTATGGCGGCCGGCGTGAACGCGGGGTGCGTTGCAAAGAGCACGGGCAGCCCGATCAGCGCGGCCAGAAACTGGCCCTGCATGAGTCCGCTGGCGCGCGTCTGCTCCGAAACGCCCTCGCTGAAGATAAACATGCACGCGAAGAATATGCCGGAAGCGACCGCGATCAGGTCTCCCGCCAGATGGCCGTTCCCGATTTGCCCGAGAAAGCACAGCGCGACGCCGAGAATCGTGACCGGCACGACGACGATGTCAAGCACGCGCAGTTTTTTCTTCTGAACGAACGCGACGTAAAGCAGCACGTACACCGGCGCGCAATACTGGATGACGATCGCGTTTGCGGACGTCGTCAATTTGTTCGCCGCGACAAACGTGGTGCAGACACCGGCGAGCGCGACCGCGATCTTTACGGTATCCCTGTTGAATACCGGTTTGATTCCGCGCACGCGCAGGTAGGCGTACATCACGAGTCCGCCGAGCGCGCCGCGAAGCCCCGCGATAGCGAGCGGATTCCACGGTACGAGCTTGATGAAGATGCCGCCGATGCTCCAGAGCAGTGCGGTCGCGATCATGGCGATAGTGCCTTTTGCTGCGTTTTGCATAGTTCGTTCGCCGGAATTCCGGCGTTCTCCTTCAATATAAACCAAGACAACCCAATACCGGATTGTCAGAAACGGTTATTTCGTTTTTACTTTGCTCAGAGCCAGGCGTCGTCCGGCGCTTCGATCTGAGCGCCGCTCTCCGCGTTCTCCGTCAGCAGGTCGGGACGGTTCATCGCGGTCTTGAGACGCGCCTGTTCCTGCCGCCATGCCTGAATCTTCGCGTGGTGCCCGTTGAGCAGTATTTCCGGTACTTCCATGCCGCGAAAGTTCGCAGGGCGCGTATACTGCGGATATTCCAGCAGGCTTTCTGAGAACGATTCGTCCGCCGCGCTTTCTTCGCTGCCGAGAACGCCCGGAATCAGGCGGCAGACGCAGTCGATCAGCACCATGGCGGGCAGTTCGCCGCCGGTGAGCACATAGTCGCCGATCGATATCTCGTCGTCTATGATGTTCATCACGCGCTCGTCCACGCCTTCGTAATGACCGCAGAGCAGCACGAGCCGCTCTTCGATGGAGAGTTCTTTGGCGATCTTCTGGTTTAGCGTACGCCCGCGCGGGGTTAACAGGATGCGCCTCGCCATTTCGCCTTCGAGCACGGCGTCCATGCAGTCGTAGATGGGCTGCGCCATCATCACGAGGCCCGCGCCGCCGCCGAAGGGATAATCGTCCGCCTTTTTGTGCTTGTTGTCGGTATAATCACGGATGTTGTGCAGCTTAATGTCGATGAGACCGTTTTCACGCGCGCGCCCGAGCATGCTCGCCGACAGCGCGCCTTTAAACATCTCCGGAAACAGCGTCAGGATATCAATCCGCAAAACAACCGACCTCCTCGAGCGCCCCGGCGTCGAATACGATGCGTCCGCGCTCCACGTCCACCTCTTTGAGCACCTTTTTCAGCGCGGGTACGAGCAATTTCCCGCGCTCGATTTCATACACGTCGTTCGCGCCGGTTTCCAGCACGTCCGTGAGTTTACCATAAGCTTTCCCGTTCGTATCGAAGGTTTCGCAGCCGATCAGATCGGCGACAAAATACGTGTCCTTTTCGAGTTTGACGGCGTTTTCCCTGTTCACGCAAAGATAGACGTTCTTCAGCTTCTCCGCGCGCTCCGCTGTATCGTACCCTTCCAGGTGCAGCAAAACCGCGTCCGTTAAAAAGCGCACGTTCTCAACCGCGATCGGCGCGTATGCGTCCGACGCCGTTTCAAGATATGCCATTTTCAGCGCGCGAAACCGCGCCGGATCGTCCGTCAGCGGGATGACTTTCACATCCCCGCGCACGCCGTGCGCGCGGACGATCTGGCCGACGCGCAGATACTGCACTTTCAAATCATGGTACCCTGTGCCCGGCTGTTTGTAACTTCGGTTACTCCGCCGGCGCGTCCTGCTCTACGATATCCACCATATACTTCTTGTCTTCGCGGACGCTCGCGGCCTTGACGACCGTGCGAATGGCTTTGGCGATGCGCCCCTGCCTGCCGATGACCTTGCCCATGTCGGGCGGCGCTACGGAGAGGGAGATCACGACCGTGTCCCCTTCCTCCCGCGATTCGACCACCACGGAATCCGGTTCGTCGACGAGGTTTTTTGCGATGAAGCGTACGAGTTCCTCCATCACTGCGCCCTCACTCGATGGCGCCGCTCTTCTTCAGCAGCGCGCGAACGGTGTCGGTCGGCTGCGCGCCCTTCTTGATCCATTCCGCCGCGTGCTCGTTGTTTACGCTCAGTTCGACGGGGTTCGAGAGGGGGTTGTAATAGCCGAGTTCTTCCACAAACGCGCCGTCGCGGGGCGCGCGGGAATCCGCAACCACGATGCGGTAAAATGGTGCCTTCTTCGCGCCCATGCGGCGCAGTCTGATCTTGAGCATTGTCTGCTTCCTCCAAATAGTATGATGTAGTTTTTATATCGAATACGTGTAAACGTGATTCGCCAATATTATTCCGCGCTCAGAATCCGAACGGCATCCCGCCGCGTTTCCCCTTTTTCATGCGTCCCGACATCTGCTTCATCATCTGCCGCGAGGTGTTGAACTGGTTCATAAGGCGGTTGACCTCCTGCACGCTCGTTCCGCTGCCGCGCGCGATGCGCTTCCTTCGGCTGGCCGTGAGGATATCGGGGTCTTTTCGCTCGGCTTTCGTCATGCTCAGTATGATCGCCTTGGTGCGCGCGATCTGCTTTTCGTCGACCTGCGCGCCGCCGAGTTTATTTACGTCCATGCCGGGGATCATCTTGATGATGTCGTCCATGGAGCCCATGTCTTTCATCTGCTCCATCTGGTCGAGAAAATCGTCCAGCGTAAACGAGTTGGTCTTCATCTTCTCGGCCATCTCGATCGCTTTTTTCTCGTCGAAGGCGCTTTGCGCCTTTTCGATGAGCGTAAGCATATCCCCCATGCCGAGAATGCGGCTGGCCATGCGTTCGGGATGGAACGGTTCGATATCGGTCAGCTTTTCGCCGATGCCGGAGAACTTGATGGGTTTTCCCGTCACCGCGCGCACGGAGAGCGCGGCGCCGCCGCGCGTGTCGCCGTCGAGCTTGGTGAGGATCACGCCGCTGAGCGCGACGGTTTCGTGAAAGCTCTTGGCGACGTTCACCGCGTCCTGTCCGGTCATGGCGTCCACGACGAGGAGTATCTCCGCGGGCTTGACCGCGTCGCGGATCTTTTTCAGCTCCTCCATCATGTCGTCGTCGATGTGCAGTCTTCCCGCCGTATCGACGATAACCACGTCGGTAAACTTCCGCTTCGCCTCGGCCGCCGCTTCTTTAGCCGTGAGAACGGGATCCTGCATGCCGTGTTCGTAGACGGGGATATTGAGCTTTTCGCCGACGATCTGCAGCTGCTGAATCGCCGCCGGGCGGTAGATATCGCACGCGGCGAGCAGCACGCTCTTACCGTAATGCTTTTCAATATACGCGCCGAGTTTGCCGCACATGGTGGTCTTGCCCGCGCCCTGCAGACCGGCCATGAGGATGACGGCGGGCTTTTCGTTGCCGAATTCGAGTTTGGCGTGCTCCCCGCCCATGAGGCGCGTGAGCTCTTCGTTGACGATTTTGACGACCTGCTGGCCTGGCGTCAGGCTCTCGAGCACGCCGCTGCCGACCGCACGGTCGGTGACGGTCTTCACGAACTCCTTGACGACCATGAAGTTGACGTCCGCTTCCAGCAGGGCGAGCTTGATCTCGCGCATGGCTTCCTTCACGTCGGCTTCGCTGAGCCTGCCGCGCGAATTTAGGCGCTTAAACACCGCCTGCAGTTTTTGTGAGACGCCTTCAAACGCCATCGTCTTCCTCCGAAACCAGCCCCTCAAGTTGCCTAAGCAGGCCCTTTTGCCGTTCGTCCAGCCGCGTTTCGCTCAGTTCTTTGAGCAGGCTGCGCCGTTTTTCGTTTGTCGCGATGAGGGCGAGTTTTTCTTCCATGTTCCTCAGTTCCGCCTCGGCTTTTTTAATCGCGTCGCGTACCGCCTGGCGAGAGATGCCCTCGCGCTCGGCGATTTCGCCCAGCGAGCAGTCCTCGAACGCGTACTGCCGCACGAGCGAACGCTGGCGCTCGGTTAAAAAAGCGCCGTACCAGTCCAATAATTGTCCAAGTTCGACCAAACGATCCATAATTTCACCTGTAAAGCTGAATTGCTTTACACCGTAAACTATTATACGGTGTCAGGCGAAAAAGTCAAGCGCTCTTTTTGATAAATGACATTTTATTATTCCGCATCGCCGGCAAGCAACGCTTCCGAAAAGAGGTTCGCGTCAAACGGCTGCAGGTCGTCGATCCCCTCGCCGACGCCCACGAAGCGCACCGGTACGTGGAGCGAAGAGCAGATGGCGATCACCACGCCGCCCTTTGCCGTGCCGTCGAGCTTGGTCAGAATCACACCGTCGAGGCTGCAAACCTCCGAAAACGCGCGCGCCTGCGCGATGGCGTTCTGTCCCGTAACCGCGTCCAGCACGAGCAGCGTTTCGCAGGGTACATCCGGCAGCTCGCGCGCGATGACGCGACGAATCTTGTTCAGCTCGTTCATCAGGTTCGCCTTGTTGTGCAGGCGTCCGGCCGTGTCGCATAGAAGCAGGTCGCACCCCTTGGCTTTGCAGCTCGCGATCGCGTCGAACACCACCGCCGCGGGATCGGCGCCTTCGCCGTGCTTCACCATCGGCACGTCCGCGCGTTTCGCCCACTCGCCGAGCTGTTCCGCCGCCGCCGCGCGGAAGGTGTCCGCCGCGGCGAGCATGACCTTCCTGCCCCGCTCGCGGTAGCTGTTGGCAAGCTTGCCGATGCTGGTCGTCTTGCCGACGCCGTTGACGCCTACGATGAGCAGTATCGCGGGCCCCTGGTCCGCCGCAAACGGCTTGTCCGTGGCCACCGCCCGCGCGATCAGTTCGGCGAGTTCGTTTCTTGCGCCCGCGCGGTCTGTAATCTTCTTCTTCCGAATCTCGGACTGCAGTTCGTCTAGCAGCCGCTCGGTCACCGCCGCGCCCGCGTCCGCGAGGATCAGCGCTTCCTCCAGCTCCTCGTAAAACGCCTCATTGATGCTGTCCTTCGAAGTAAAGAGCCGCGCGAGCAAACCCGTGCGGGTCTTGCCAAGCCCGGTCTTCCATTTTTGAAACAGCGGTTTCTTTTCCATTCTAATAATCCTTGTTCAGCTTGCCTGGATTGGCGCGTGCGAGATTCCGTTTTCGCCGAAGCGGGCGGAAACGACCTTGCTCACGCCCTTTTCTTCCATCGATATGCCGTAGAGCGTATCGCAGACCTCCATGCTGCCCTTGCGGTGCGTGATGAGGATGAACTGCGTGTCGTTTGAGTAGCGCACGACGTAGTCCGCAAAGCGGGATACGTTCGCTTCGTCCAGCGCGGATTCGATCTCGTCGAGCATGCAAAACGCCGGCGGTTTGAGTTTGAGCATGGCAAATACAAGCGCGATGGCGGTCAGCGTCCGCTCCCCTCCGGAGAGCAGCGTCAGAAGCTGCAGCTTTTTGCCCGGCGGCTGCGCGATGATATCGATGTCGCAGCCGAGGATGTCGTTTTTATCCGCGAGCCTGAGTTCCGCCTGCCCGCCGCCGAAGAGCTCCGCAAACGTGGCGGAGAAGTTCTGCTGGATCATCTCGAACTGTTTGAGGAACATTTTTTCCATCGTGTCCGTGAGTTCGACGATCAGCATCTCAAGATCCTGCTTGGCCTTGTGCAGGTCGTCGAACTGCGTATTTAGTTCCTCGTGCCGTTCGAAAACGGCCTTGTATTCCCCTATGGAACCCAGACTGATATCGCCCAGGCCCTTGATCTCCTTTTTGATCTCGCGCACGCGCTCGTTGCTCGCGCCCACTGGAACGTCGCGCCTGAGCGCGGCGGCGTTTTCGTAAGTGAGCTCGTATTCGTTCCAGATATGGTCCTGCGCGGCGTCGAGTTCCATCTCAAGACGACTTTGCGCCATCTCCTGTTTGTGCATGCGGTCGGCGAGGTCCTTTGTCGAGGCAAGCAGCTCCTCGCGCCGCGCGCGCTGTTCGGAAAGCGCCGCCGATACGGCCTGCCGCTCCTCCTCAAGCTTTTTGTGCGCTTCCTTCTCCGCGTCCGTAAGCGCCGTGTCGTTTTCAATCTGCCCGCGCATGCCCGTCAGCTCCGCTTCGATCGCGGCGAGCGCGCGTTCGTTTTCTTCCGCTTCACGCTCGAGTTCGGACAGCCGCATCGAGAGTTCACGGTGTTCCGAAACGAGTCTTCTCTGTTCGGCGTAGACCGCGTCGCGCTCTTTGCTCAGCGCCATGCGGCGCACCTTCTGCTCGGTGAGTTCGCCCGCCAATGTCTCGCGCTGTTTGCGTACTTCGGCCAGCTCGCCCTGCGCGCGGGATACGTCCTCGCGCGTGGCGGCGTTGCCCTGCTCGATGCCGGTCTGCTGCTCGTCCGCGCTTGCGCGCTCGCGCTCGATGCTTTCGAGGTTCTCCGTCAACTGCGCGCGTTCGTCGGCAAGCGCCTGCCCGGACTGCTCGCTGTTTTCCACATCCCTCCGTATGATATCGAGCTGTTCGGCCTGTTTGGCCGTATCCAGTTCGCCGGCGTGCGCCGCGTCCCGGAAGGAATCCACTTGGATGTCGCAGCGCAGCAGTTCCTGTTCGCTCTCGCGCAGGGATTGCTGTTTCTCTTCCAGCGCGGCTTCCGCTTTTTTCAGATTTTCCCTGAGTTCCTTCAGCTCACGCTCGCGGCTTAACAGGTTAAAGCTTTGTTTCTTCAGGCTGCCGCCGCTCATGGAGCCGCCGGTGCTGATGATGTCGCCTTCCAGCGTCGCGATGTGAAACGCGCCGCGCGTGCGTTTTTTTAATGCGATGCCCGCGTCGAGATCCTGAACGATGATCGTGCGGCAGAGAAGGTAGTCCATGACGCTGCGCACGTTTTCGTCGCACTCGACCAGCTCGTTGGCAACGCCGACGCAGCCGGGCATGTCGATCATCGACCTTTCCTCCCGCGTGATGCGTGTAGGATGGAGCAACGCCATTGGCAGCAGCGTCGCGCGGCCGTAATCCTTTTCGCGGAGGTATTCGATGACGTATTTCGCGTCCTCGGCGGTCGGGGTGACGATGTTCTGCAGCGTAGAGCCAAGCGCCATGGTCACGGCGGTTTCGTATTCCTTCGGCACGCGCAAAAGCTCCGCCACAACGCCGACGATGGCGCGACCCAGCTTCGGGTCGCGCGGCGCGTCCTTCAATATATTCTTTACGCTTGCGTAATAGCCCTCGCGCGAGCGCTGCATCTCCTCGAGCACGCGCAGGCGGGACTGTATCGATGTGATGTTCTGCTCGTCGCGCGAGAGCTCCTCGCGCAGCGCGGTGAACGCGTCCAGTGTTTTTCTTCTATGCTCCACCGAACCGTCGAGGTCCTGCTTTGCCTGTTCAAGGAGCCTCGCTTTTGCCATGTGCTTCTCTTTTGCTTCTGCCAGTTCTTCCTTCAGCCGTTCCGTTTCACCCGCGCGGCGGCTTGTTTCCGTTTCTATCGCGGCGAGGCGTTCGCCGATAGACGCCTTCATGGCGTCGAACCGGCTTACGCTGGATTTGAAGTCCGACGCGCGGTTCATCGCCTCTATGATGCCGTTTTTCATGGCTTCCAGCGATTCTTCGCGTTTGGCGGTGTCCGCGTCAAGCGCGTCGAGCGCGGCTTGCGCGGTTTCGATCTCTTTTTCGAGCAGGCTGATCGCCGCCTGCCCGGATTCGTCCGTGCGCATGCCTTCGATCACCGCGCCGAGCTCTGCTACGCGGGCTTTTCCCGCCTCGCGTTCCTTTTCGATGCGCGTCTTCTGCGCAAGCGCGTTTTCATGCCTTTCGGCGAGCACGCGGCTCGCGCCGACGCGCGTCTCCGTCTCGGACACCAGCCCCATAAGCTTGTTCTGCTGCGCCCCTAGCGCCGCGTCGAGCGACTTGAGCTGATCCTCAAGCGCCGCGCAGGTTGAAAGCAGCGTAGTCTGACCCGCTTCCGCAAGGTCGCTTTCGCCGTTCAGCTGGCGCATGGTTTCCTTGATCTGTACCAGCTTTTCTTGCGCGCGGTCGTACTGGTAAAGAAAAAGATTGACTTCGAGGTCTTTCAATTCGTCCCGGAGGCGCAGATACGCGCGCGCGGATGCGCTCTGCTCTTCCAGCGGGCCGAGCCGGTCGGAAAGCTCCTTTAAAATATCCTCGATCCGCTCGAGGTTTTTTTCGGTGTTGTTGAGTTTGCGTTCCGCCTCTTCCTTGCGCACGCGGTAACGCATTACGCCGGCCGCCTCCTCGAAGGCCGCGCGCCGGTCCCCGCTCTTGTTGGCGAGAATTTCCTCCACTTTGCCCTGGCCGATGATAGAGTATCCGTCTTTACCAATGCCCGTGTCGCGGAAAAGCTCCGATATGTCGCGAAGGCGGCAGACGTTTCGGTTGATGCAGTACTCGCTCTCGCCGGAGCGGTATACGCGCCGCGTAATCGCAACCTCGGAAAACGGCACGTCGAGCATGCCGTCGCCGTTGTCGAAGGTCAGCGTCACCTCGCTGTAAGCCAGCGCTTTTCTCAGCTGCGTGCCGTTGAAGATGACGTCCTCCATCCGCGTGCCGCGCAGGGCTTTCGCGCTCTGCTCGCCAAGCACCCAGCGAACCGCGTCTGAAATATTGCTCTTGCCGCAGCCGTTTGGCCCGATGATGGCGGTGACGCCCTGTCCGAAGCGGATTTCCGTTTTGCGCGCAAAGGACTTGAAGCCATTGAGTTCGAGTTTTGTCAGCCGCATGATTCGACCTCCAAAACCCCGAGCCTGATCAACGCGTCCTTCGCCGCTTCCTGTCCCGCGCTCTGTTTGCTGAGCCCCGTCCCCTCGCCGATCGGCTCGCCGCTGAGGCGCACGCTGATGGTGAAGCGCTTTCTATGCTCCGGGCCCGCCTCGCCAAGGCACTCGTATTCGAGCGTGCCGATATGATCCTTCTGCACGAATTCCTGCAGACGGGTTTTGTAATCCTTATCCGTCTCGTCTTCCCGCGTTTCTTCCAGAAGGCGTACCACGCGCTCGACAATCACGCGGCGCGCGTTCTCCAGCCCGCCGTCGAGGTACACGGCACCCAGTACGGCTTCCAGCGCATCCGACACGATGGATGGTTTCTGCCTGCCGCCCGTGATCTCCTCGCCGTTTCCGAGGCGCAGGGCCTCCGGTATGCCGAGCGAACGCGCAGCGTTAAAAAGCGCCTTTTCGCAGACCAGCCGCGCGCGTTGGCGCGTCATCGCACCCTCCTGCAGCTCGGGATGGCGAAGATACAGGTATTCGCTCACGCAGAGCTCCAGCACTGCGTCGCCGAGAAATTCAAGCCGCTCGTTATGCGTCTGCCGCCTGCCGTCGCCCTTGACAAAAGAAGTATGCGTCAGAGCCGTTTCCAGCAGGGAACGGTCGGAAAACGCATACTGCAGTGTTTCCTCAAGCGCGGCGGGCGCGTTTTGCATATCCGGCATTCGGCTTTCCTTTACGTCAAATCTTCGGTCAGTCGTTTTCTGATTGCGGTGCGGGTTTACTCTGTCGGGTTCGCGCCGCATGCTTTACAAAAAAACCCGCACCCTCTCTCAGCCTTCGGATGCGGGTAGTTGGACACGTGTTTTCGGATCAGTTCTTTTCGAGATAACCGACGATATCCGCGACGGTCTGCACCTTTGGCAGCTCTTCGTCCGGAATTTCGATGTTGAATTCCTGCTCAAGGTCCATGATGAGCTCGACGATGTCCAGAGAGTCCGCTTTCAGGTCGTCGATGAGCCTGCTGCCCATCGAAATGGTCGCCGCGTCAATGTCCAGTTGCTTTGCGATAATATCTCGAACTTTTTCAAAAAACATGTTCATAAACTCCTTTTCGAAGCGTTATTGTTACGCATCTCGTTCGCGTAGTATTCTATAGCACGCAAGGCGATCTGTCAATCCTTCCCGCGCGCCGCATCGTCCCGTTGCGCCGCCTCCGGCTACTCCTTAACGCCGAGTCCGGCGATCTGTTCGCCGAGCAGACGCGTCACGTCGGAGGATACGAGCCTTTCCGCCTGCAGAATCGCAGAACGGAAAGCTTTGCCGTTAGAGCTGCCGTGCGCCTTGATCACGCCGCCGTTGACGCCGAGCAGCGGCGCGCCGCCGTATTCGGTATAGTCGAGCTTCTTTTTGAGCAGGCGGAACGCCGGTTTACAGATCAGCGCGCCTATCTTCGTGCGCAGGCTCGACATCAGCCCCTGTTTGAGCAGGTCCATGATGAGGATCGCCGTACCCTCGGTGCTTTTGAGCACGACGTTTCCGTCGAACCCGTCGCAGACGATCACATCGAACTCGCCGCCGAGAACGTCCCGCGCTTCGCAATTGCCCGTAAAGCGCACGGGCGCGGTCTTCAGCAGCTGATGCGTTTCTTTAGTCAGTTCGTTGCCCTTCTCCTCCTCCGCACCGTTGCTGAGCAGTCCTACGCGCGGGTTCTCCACGCCGATAACGCTCTTCATATAAGATGAGCCCATCAGCGCGAACTGCACGAGAAAGTCACTCTTGCAGTCGGTGTTCGCGCCGCAGTCCAACAACAACGCGCAGCTGTCGAGCGTCGGCATGATGGTCGCCAGCGCCGGGCGCTTGACGCCCTTGAGCCGTTTGATGATCAGCGTCGCGCCGGTGAGCAGCGCACCCGTGCTGCCGGCGGAGAGCACGCAGTCCGCTTCGCCGGATGCGACCGCCTCCACCGCGCGCACCATGGAGGAATCTTTCTTTTTCCGGATCGCGAGCGTCGGCTGTTCTTCGCAGCTGATGATCTCCGTTGTTGGAACGACCCTGATCCGCGCGTCTTTTATTCCAAGGTTGGAAAGACCGTCGTTCAGCGCCGCTTCGTCGCCGTAGAGCCGGAGCTCCACGTCGTTTTTCAGTTCCGGCAGTACAAGTTTGACGCCCTCCAGAACGGCGGATGGCGCATGGTCGCCGCCCATGGCGTCGATGGCAATTTTCATGTCCTGTACGCTCCCAATTCCGCAACCTTTCGGCCGCTGTCCCAATGGTGATTGCGCCGCGGAAAAATATACATATGATAGACAATAGCGTGTACGGCGCGCTCGATTGGATTATTATACGGGAAATCGCGCCGCGTTGCAACGCAAATGAGCGTTTTTCTATACTTTCGGGCGGTTGAGTGTTGATGAACCGCAAAGCAAAAGGCCTTCCTCGCCGCACGGCGGGAAAGCCCTTTCGTTTGCTGAAATTGTTGCCGGATATCCGACAGATGAGAAGGACGGAGGATCAGGCGTTCTTCTTTTCCTTCTTTTCCATGTCGACGACCAGCTTGCCGTTGTAATACCCGCACGTTTTGCATACCGTGTGGGACGGTACGAGCGAGTGGCACTGCGGGCACTCGTTGAGCTGGACCTCGGCTACGCCGAAGCTGTTGGCTCTGCGTGAATCACGTCTTGCTTTGGACGTTTTTCTCTTGGGTACTGCCATGATAATCCCTCCTATTCTTCAATCTGGCCGCATGCCGGGCACGTCGTCCGGCCGCGGCTTTCTAAATGGTGCAATTGCATTCGGTTACGTTCCAGTCGGCGCCGCAGACGGGACAAAGGCCCTTGCAGTCTTCGCGGCAGACGCTTGCGATGGGAAGCTCTAAAAAGAGGTTGTCCAACACGGCTTTGTCGAGCGAAAGCTCGTCCCCCGTATACGGATAGGTCTCGTCGTCTTCCGTTTCGCCGTCGACTTTTACGAACCGCTCCGAAAAAGCAAACTCCACTTGTTCCGTGAAAGGCTTCATGCAGCGCGCGCACTTCGTGTCGACGAATGCTTCCACTTTGCCGGACACCGTGAACGCCTTGCTGTCGTACACGTATGTTCCGCTCACCTTGACCGGTTCGGCAAAGGATATCGTCCGTTCGCCGTATGCCTGCGGGCTAAATGCTTCCGCCGCTTCGAACGGGAACGGTTCGCCGGCCTGGCGCACGGCGTTTCCAACTCGAATCCGCATGATCTCCACCGCCTTCTGAGCCGAGGATGCCGGCGCGTTCTCATCTGCCAGCGCGCACAAAACCATCGCGCGTTTCCACGCAACCTAAGATATTGTATCGGCTTGGATGCGTTTTGTCAATAACTTCCGACGGGCAAAACTGCGGTTTTTGCGCGATATTGCGGCCTTGTCAGCCGCGTCCGCGCCGCGCACCGCGCTTTCCGCCCCTTGAGGATTGTTTCACTCCGCCGCGCGGGGTGCGCTTTGCGCCCTTGACGGCGTGCGCCGTATCAGCCGGACGCGAATCCGGCGGCACAAGGCAGCCTTTGCCGCTGCCGATCAGATCCTCGCGGTCGACGGACCGCAGCGCCTTTCGGATCAGCGGCCAGTTTTTGCGGATATGGCACTGCATGAGCGCGCGCTGCATGGCTTTTTCCTCTCGGCTTTTCGCGACGTAGACGGGCCGCATCGTGAACGGGTCGAGGCCCGTATGATACATGCAGGTCGAGGCCGTCCCCGGCGTTGGGTAAAAATCCTGCACCTGCTCCGGCCGCTGCCCGGTTTTTTTCAGGTAGAGCGCAAGCTCGATCGCATCGTGTATCGTTGACCCGGGATGCGAGCTGATCAGGTACGGAACGAGGTACTGCTTCAGGCCCATGCTTTTGTTGAGCGCCTCGAATTTCTGCACGAACCGCTCGTAAACGGCATGCGGGGGTTTGTTCATATACTTCAGCACGCGGTCGGAGACGTGCTCCGGCGCGACCTTGAGCTGCCCGCTCACGTGGTGCTCGATCAGCTCGCGCAAAAACGCATCGTCGCGATCCAACAGCGCGTAATCATACCGCACGCCGCTGCGGACGAACACCTTCTTAACGCCCGGCACCGCGCGGAGCTTTCGCAGGAGCGAAACGTAATCTTCCTCGGAAGCATCGAGCTGTTTGCAAGCCGTGTAACCGATGCATTGCCGGTCGGCGCAAACGCCGCTTTTCAGCTGCTTTTGGCAGGCAGGGTGGCGAAAGTTCGCCGTCGGGCCGCCGACGTCGTGGATATAGCCCTTGAACGAAGGGTCCTTTATGAGCGTTCGTGCTTCTGAAAGGATCGATTCGTGCGTACGGCCCGTCACGACGCGCCCCTGATGGAACGTCAGCGCGCAAAAGCTGCAGTTGCCGAAGCACCCGCGCGACGACGTGATGGAAAATGAAACCTCGTCCATCGCGGGAACATGCCCCTGAATCGATGGATGCGGCCTTCGCGTAAACGGCAGCGCGTAAATCTCGTCCAGCTCCGCGCCCGTCAGTGGGACCGCAGGAGGATTGCACAGAAGAAATCCCTTTTCATGCGCCTGTAACAGCCGCCTGCCGCGCACCGCGTCCTGTTCCCTTGATTGCAGAACGAACGCCTCGCAGTATTTCTTTTTATCCTTTGAAACTTCCGTATACGACGGCAGCAAAATTGCGTCTATTGCCTGATCCGCGTTCGAAATCCGAACGCAGGTACCGGCGACATCCGTGATCTCCCCGGCCGGCTTGCCGGCGTTGAGCGCGTCTGCGATCTGAATCATCGCGCGCTCGCCCATGCCGTAGACGAGGATATCCGCGCATGCGTCGTAGAGTATGCTGTGGCGCACGCGGTCGTCCCAGTAATCGTAGTGCGCAAAGCGCCGCAGGCTCGCCTCGATGCCGCCGATGACGAGCGGCACGCCCGCGTACGCCTCACGGCAGCGGTTGGCGTATACGATCGCCGCGCGGTCGGGCCGCCTGCCCGCTTCGCCGGACGGCGAATAGGCATCCGTCGTCCGCCTTGACCCGGAAACGGAATAATGATTGACCATGCTGTCGAGGTTGCCGGAGGTAACGAGAAACGCGAGCCTGGGTTTGCCGAGCGAGCGGAACGCTTCCGCCGTGTGCCAGTCGGGCTGCATGATTAAGCCGACGCTGTAACCCCTGCTTTCGAGCAGGCGGGAAATGATCGCCGCTCCAAAACTCGGGTGATCGACATATGCGTCACCCGAGATGAGAATAAAGTCGAGTTGTTCGACGCCCCGCGCGGCCATCTCGCTTCGCGAGGCCGGCGGAAAATCGTGTTTCGGTTTGCTCATTGTTCAGGTTTGCCTTCTTCCGGCTGCGGCGCTATGGATTCCTGTGTTTCTGTCTTGTCCGCCGTACCCTGCGCGGCTTGAGGCTGCTCTGCTTTTGCGTCGCTGGTTTCATGTTCGGATATGTTGATGAGCAGCTCGTCGAGCCAGCTCTCCGCCGCCGCGGCGACGCGCTTGGCGCGCTGCTGTGCTTGTTCGGGCGGCACTTGCGGCTGCTCGGCCTGCGCTTTCCGGATGATCTCGTCCTTTGCATCCTGATCGGCCTTTACGCGGCTGATTTTGGGCGCGCGCATGGATTTTGCAGACCCTGTTCCGCGCGCGATGGAGCGCGCAGCATTCTTCGGTTCCTGCGCCGCGGTTTTGGAAGACGGCTTTTCCGCCTGCGTGCGACCGGAGTCTATGGCCTTCTTCATATCCGCAAGCGGCATCGTCTGGCCCCGCTCAAGCTTCTTCATCAGGTATTCCATTGCGGTAAGCATCTCCTGCTTCTCCGCTTCATATCGTTCGAGCGCTTCGATGATCTCGTCCAGAAACACGTCCACCTGCTCGATGTCGTATCCCATGAACGCGCGTGTGAATACCTTTTCGACGATATCCTCCGTCCGCATTTCCAGCCCTCCTTATTCCTGAGTCTCCGCAATTTGTAAAACAGGCACACCAACATCCTGATGTGCCAACAGTTCCGATCGATTCAGTCCCGATATTCCGTTACACGAGGTCGCCGTAATCGTCCTCTCCGTTGCCGACGACGTCGTAGTTATTCGGCGCGACGACGAAAATGCCGCGCGAAATCTTGCACATCGTGCCGTTGAGCGCGTAGACCGCGCCCGAGAGGAAGTCGAGGATGCGCTGCGCGGTATCCAGCTCCAGCTCCTCCATGTTGACGATGACGGGTTTCCTATTTTTCAGGTTGTCGATGATGCTCTGCGTATCCTCGTAGCTCACGGGATGATACACGATCATCTTCATGCCGCCGGAAATCGGCAGGTTCGCGCCGGAAGCGTTCTGGGAGCGGTCGTTCCTGCGGCTCGGCGCGGACGCGCGCCCGGCGTTGGAAAACGGGCCCGGGGTACGCTCGCTCGGTTCGTCGCGGTAATAACCGTCGTCCCTGCGGTCGTCTTCCAGCTCGTCGCTTTCCTCTATCCCAATAAAATCCAGAAATTTCGTATATAGGCTTGCCATCCGTTTTCCTCCGAAAACCGTCAGCCGCAGCTCGTTTGAATGCGGCGTTCATTTCAAATCATTTCTTGTCCCGCGCGCCGAAAATCCGCGTGCCGATGCGCACCTCGGTCGCGCCTTCTTCGATCGCAACCGTAAAATCGTGGCTCATTCCCATCGACAGTGTGTCGAACACACTTGGGTCGAATCGTTCCCGCAGCCGCATAAAGCGCTCTCGCATCGTTTTGAAATACGCCCTCGCCTGCTCCGGCTCCACGGCGGGCGGCACACACATAAGCCCCCGGAGGCGCAGCTGCCGGTAATGCGCCATGGATTCCGCGAAAGAATCCAAGTCATCACCGGAAACGCCGCCTTTTTGGTCTTCCGCGCCGATGTTGACCTGGATCAAAATATCCTGAACGACTTCGCGCGCCTCCGCTTTTTGGTTCAGAAGGCCCGCCAGGTTCTGCCGATCCACCGATTCGATGAGGCCGGTAAAACCGCAGACATATTTTATCTTATTCGTTTGCAGATGTCCAATAAAATGCACGGCGCAACCGTGCTGTTCAAAAAAAGTTTTCTTTTCGTTCAATTCCTGGGCGTGATTCTCTCCAAAGATGGTCAGCCCCGCTTCCAGCGCCTCCCGGATGCGTTCCACGCTCTGATATTTGGATACCGCCACGAGCGTAACGCTCTCCGGCCGCCTGTTCGCGCGTTCGCAGGCGCGCGCCATCTCGGCGCGCACTTCCGCGACGTTCTTTTCAATATCGATCATGGTTTAACATACTTCATTCCGGCGGTGAGGTTATCCGAGGCGTTGTGCGCGCGGATGACCGCCTTTTTATCGTTCTGCGCGAGGATATCCACCTCGACGCGCAAAACGGTATCGCCGTAGGCGATATGGATACCGGGCATCCCGGCAACGATCTCAATTGCTTTGAGCGGGACGACAAGGCCCTGCGCGGACTTGCTGATGGTCGCGCTGACCGTGCGCGCGCCGATGAGCTTGCCGATGTCCGTATTGAACTCAAGGATGTTGACGACGGCGTTTTCGGATACCGTGCTCGCGCGTGCGGTCGCCGTATACTGCTGATCGGAATAATTCTGAAACAGCACGCTGTACTGCTCCCCTTCGGCAAGCCGCATGGGCTCATTCGAACTCGTGACAAACGCGATGAACCAGTGCGTGTTGTTGATGATGCGGTACAGCGGCACCTCGCTCGTCGAGTCGGCGACATTGGCCGTATTGCCGCCGTTGACCACGTTTTTCACGAGCGCGGAGTTGATCGTGGAAAGCTTGTTGACGGAGAGCACCTGTTCGTAGCCGTCGAAGTAGAAGCTCACGATTCCCGTACCGGAGGTGTTCTTGATGTCCCTTTTCCAGCCGGACATCGTATTTTGCTGCGTTCTGAGATCGTTGTACAGCTGTGTCAGTGTCGTATCGGGGTTAACGGAGCTCTCCATAAGCGACACGCGCTGCGAATCCAGATCTTTGAGCGTCTGCTCCAGATCCAGCATGTCCAGGCTGCTCTCCCCGCGCGATACCGCGCGGATCTGCAGTTCGACCGTTTCGATGCTGCTGTTGAGTTCAGCAAGCTGCGCCGGCTCCTGCCCGCCGAGCAGCTGTTTCTGGTACTCATAGATCTGCTTTTGCAGGTTTAAGAGCGTCACCATGGTTTCGTCCTGGTACCCGCGCTTGTAAAGCTGCGCGATGACCTGGTCGTTATTGACCGTTTCGCCTTCTACCACGTCGAACGTGATCTTCTCGTACGGTTCCGACATGATAATCTTTTCGTCGCGTATGATGGCGGCGTTCACTTCCAGATCGGCGCCCAGTGAGCCGAACTCGATCTCTCCGGTCTTTTTCGTCACGTTCACGATCACCGCGACGATCCCGATGAATCCCACGAGGATAAGAAGCATGAGGAAAAACCGGCCTTTGATGCGCACCCTTGATCTAGCCATTCGCTTCACCGACGGCTTCGTAGCCCCTTTTTTCAGAATTTCCGTTCTGGCGGTCGAAATTCTCCCTGTTCTTCGCTTGATAGAGCGAAAAG
This sequence comes from Christensenellaceae bacterium, assembly GCA_963675855.1. Taxonomy (GTDB): domain Bacteria; phylum Bacillota; class Clostridia; order Christensenellales; family CAG-138; genus UBA7703. Next base: position 1,248,143 of record OY776633.1, on the reverse strand, counting down.
AGTTCGTCGGCGGTCATATCGCTTTTGAGGCACATGCTCACAAAAAAATGCAGCACGTCGACCAGTTCGCCTTTGAGCGCAGATTCGTCGAGCGGTTTGGGATTCTTCCACCATTTGAAGTTGACCTCGTCGAGCACTTCGGAAAGTTCCGAAATCATCGCGAGCACTTCCTTTTGCAGCCAGACCTCGCGCGGATAATCGAGATTTCTGCGCGCGGCGATGTCGCTATCCAGCGATTCCTGCAATTGAAAGATTTGATCCAGTTTATCCAATACGGTTTCCTCCCGAAACATAAAACCAAAGTCGTCCGGCGCGTTTTCGCTACCGGAGCACGCCGAGCAGCGCGTCCCTGCGCTTATCCACGCGGCCGACAAGCGCCGCGCTCGCCTGCCCCAAATCGAGGCAAACAGGCAGGATCCGTTCGATATCATCCATTGTAACACATTCGATCCGGCGGAGCGTTTCCCGCTCGCTATATTCACGTTTTTGTAACAGCAGCGTCCTGCCAAGCGCGTTCATGCGCGCGCCGGTGGACTCCATACCCAATAAATAACTGCCTTTCAGCTGGTCGCGGCAGCGCGCGAGTTCGTCGTTCGTCACGCCGTTTTTGCGCGCTTTTTCGATCTCGTCCACCATGCGCAATAGCACCTCCGCCGCCTGCTGCTCGCCCGTTCCGGCGTAGAGCGTAAACGTGCCGGTGCCGGTATAGCTCGTCGGGTACGAGTAGACGGAGTATGCCAGGCCGAGCTTTTCGCGAATGGTCTGAAACAGCCGCGAGCTCATGCTCCCGCCGATGATGTTGGAGAGCACCGCGAGCGTGTACTGGTCTTTCGTGTCCCGCGCAAAGCCCGGCAGCGTGACGCAGATATGGATCTGCTCCACGTCTTTTTCGACCAGCTTTTCCCTCTTTCCGCCGGGAAAGCGCTGTGGGATCGGCTTTGCCGACGATTCGGAAGGCGATAAGGTAAACCAGCGCGTGACGGATTCGATCAGCGCCGCTTCGTCAAAATTACCCGCGCAGGAGATGACGAGGTTGTTCGGCACATAGAACTCGTTTTTATACGCAAGCAGCGTTTCGCGCGAAAACGCGCGCACGCTCTCTTTTGAGCCGAGTATGGGGCTCGCCAGCGGCTCGTCCCCAAAGAAGAGGCCAGCGCTTTCCTCTCCGGCTAAATCCTCCGGGCTGTCCTCGTTCATGAGGATTTCCTCGAGCACGACGCCCTGTTCCTTTTTAAGCTCTTCCGGATCGAACACGCTGTGAAACGCGATGTCGGAGAGCACGTCGGAAACAAGATCAAGATGCTCGTCGAGCACCTTGGCGTAGAAGCATGTACATTCCTTGCTCGTAAAAGCGTTGATGTTGCCGCCGACCGAATCCATCTCGATGGCGATCTGCTCCGCGCTCCTTCGCCGCGTCCCCTTGAACACCATGTGCTCGATCAGGTGCGACGCGCCCGCCGTCAGGGTCGTTTCGCGTACGGAGCCTGTGTCCACCCATACGCCCATGGAAACGGAGCGCACATGCTCCATCTTCTCGTAGATCAACCGGATGCCGTTTGGCAAAGTGGTTTGACGTATCATTTGCTGTAAAAACCCTTCCGTGTATGCTGACGATTACGTATTGTACCACAGATTTCACCGTAGCGCGATACCGATGTTGCCGCGTGTAAAGGGCGCGGCGTTGCCGCCGCGCCCCCCCTGCGTGACTTGAGTTTCGTTTAGTCCTTATCCGGCGGGAGCATGTCCTTGCGCGTCAGGCTGATCTTCCCTGTCTTCGGGTCGATGTCGATGACGCGTACGAGCACCTGTTCTCCCATAGAGAGCACGTCCTCCACCTTTTCCACGCGCTTGTTTGCAATGCGCGAGATGTGTAATAGGCCGTCCGTGCCGGGCTTCAAGTTGATGAACGCGCCGAAGTCCTTGATGCCCACCACGCTGCCGAGGTACACGTCCCCGACTTCGATTTCCTTGACGATGCCGTCGATGATGCGCCTGGCTTCCGCCGCCGCCGCCGAGTCGGGCGAGGCGATGTAGACCGTGCCGTCGTCTTCGATGTCGATCTTCACGCCGGTGTCCGCGATGATCTTGTTGATCGTCTTTCCGCCGCTGCCGATGACCTCGCGGATCTTGTCCGGATGGATCGTAAAGGTAATGATGCGCGGCGCATAGGGCGAGAGTTCCGCACGCGGCTCACGTAGGGTTTCGTCCATCTTGTCGAGGATGAACATGCGCCCCTTTCGCGCCTGTTCCAACGCACGGGTCAGGATCTCGCGGTTGATGCCTTTGATCTTGATGTCCATCTGTATGGCGGTGATGCCGTCCCGCGTACCCGCTACTTTGAAGTCCATGTCGCCGAGGAAGTCCTCGAGGCCCTGGATATCCGTCAGGATAGCGATGTTGCCGGTGGAATCGTCCTTGATGAGCCCCATCGCGACGCCCGCGACAGATTTTTTAATCGGTACGCCCGCGTCCAGAAGCGCCAGCGTGCTCGCGCAGATGGAAGCCTGCGAGGTGGAGCCGTTGGAACTAACGACCTCGCTGACGAGGCGCATGCAGTACGGAAACTCCGCTTCGCTCGGCAGAACCGGCTCGAGCGCGCGCTCCGCGAGCGCGCCATGCCCGATTTCGCGGCGGCCGACGCCGCGCATGGGCTTCGCTTCGCCGACGCTGTAGGGCGGCATGTTGTACTGGTGCATATAGCGCTTGCTCTCATCGAGCGTGAGCCCGTCGAGCGTCTGCGACTCGGACACGGTGCCGAGGGTTGCGATGGTCATGACCTGCGTTTGCCCGCGGGTGAAGACGCCGCTGCCGTGCGTGCGGCCTAATATGCCGACTTCGCACCAGATGGGGCGTATCTCGTCCTGCGCGCGCCCGTCGGGGCGGATCTTCTTGTTGATGATCTTGTCGCGTACGACTTCTTTTGTGATCGCGTAAAGCACCGCGCCGATATCCTTCGCGCCTTCGGGATATTCTTCTTTAAACGCTTCGACGGTCTCGGTTTTCACCTGATCGCCGCGTACATCGCGCTCGGAGCGCTCGAAGGTGTCCAGCGACCAGACGACTTTGTCGAATGCAAAGGCGCGAACCTTCGCTTCGAGCTCTTCGTCGGGATGATAGATCTCCGGCTCGATTTTCTGCTTGCCGACTTCCGCTTCGATTTCGGAGATGAACGAAACGATCTTCTTGATTTCCTCGTGCGCAAAAAGGATCGCGCCGAGCATTTCCTCTTCGGATACTTCGTTCGCGCCCGCTTCGACCATCATAACCGCGTCTTTCGTACCAGCGACCGTGAGGCTCAGGCTGCTTGCTTCGCGCTGCGCGACGTCAGGGTTGATGACGTATTCGCCGTCGATCATGCCGACCGCCACAGAACCCGTCGGACCGGAAAACGGCGCTTCGCTGATTGCCAGAGCGGCGGACGACCCGATCATCGCGAGGATTTCGGGCTGTACATCCTGCTCGACCGACATAACGGTGGCGACCACCTGCACGTCCCTGTAGAATCCTTTGGGGAACAGCGGCCGCAGCGGCCTGTCAATCAGACGCGAGCTGAGAATCGCGCGTTCTGTCGGGCGCCCCTCTCGCTTGATGAATCCGCCGGGAATCTTGCCGACCGAGTAGAGTTTTTCCTGATATTCCACCGAAAGCGGCAGAAAATCCACGCCGTCGCGTGCATTCTTAGCAACGGTGGCGCAAACGAGCACCGCCGTATCGCCCATGCGTACGAGGCAGCTTCCGCCCGCCTGTTCGGCGTACTTGCCGGTTTCGACGATCAACGTCCGCCCGCCAAGCTGCATTTGGAAGTTTCTTTCCATTGTTTTAATTTGCTCCTTCTTTTCTTTATCTTCTTTTTAATAATACCTTAGTTGTGCTTGCCGCTGCCGTCGCGTCGTTCCGGCGATTTCTGGCTTTTGACGGCAATTATGCATATAAAAAGAAAGGCGGGAGCAGCCCCGCCTTTTCCATTTATTTAATACGGATATTCAGGCTTGCAGCGATCGCTCTGTAACGCTCGATGTCCTTCTCTTTGAGGTAGTTCAACAGACCCCTGCGCTGACCAACCATCTTGAGCAGCCCGCGGCGCGAATGGTGATCCTTCGTATGGAGCTTGAGGTGCTCGTTGAGGTGGTTGATGCGCTCGGTCAGAAGCGCGATCTGCACTTCAGGAGAGCCGGTGTCGCCGTCATGCAGCGCGAATTTTTCGATTGTTTCCTGTTTGTTCATTGGTAATCTTCCCCTTTTTCTTTTTCCCGTAATCTGAGAACGGCGTCGGAGCGTCGCACATCCCGGAAAACGGCATTTGAATACTCGTACACTATAACATATTCGATTCGTCTTGTAAACTGTGGCTCCTATTTTCATCGAGCCGGTGAATGGGCTTCAGCGTTCGCTTTCCGCGCCGTCCGGCAAAGCCTCAGCCTGCATAATATCTGCGCGAATCTGTTCCTTCAATTCGTCGAGCGAACGGAACGTACGTTCCCCTCGCAGCATCTTTCGAAACGCAATGGAAAGCGTTTTGCCGTAGAGATCCTCGTCAACGCCGATTATATAGGTTTCAATCGTTCTCTTCGTGCCGCGAACGGTCGGGTTGTCTCCGATATTCGTCACCGCGCGGTAGTCTTTTCCGTTGGCGGAAGCGATTGTCGCATATACGCCGTCCGCAGGAATAACGCGCCCTGGACCCGGTTCGATATTCGCCGTGGGAAACCCGATCGCATGTCCAATGCGCTTGTTCGGCATCACCAGTCCGCTCAGCATGTAGCTCCTGCCGAGCAATTGCTGCGCGAGCGCAACATCCCCTCGTTCGATGGCCTCGCGGATGCGCGTGCTGGACACCGGTTCGCCTTCGTAAAGCACGGGTTGAACGACAAAAACGGGAAAACCACGACGATCCCCAATCTGATGCAGGGTTTCCGGCGTGCCCACGCCCCGGTCGCCGCAGGTGTAGTTGTACCCTACGACGAGCGCACGGATATCCCATAACCGAGCAAGCATTTCGACGAACTGCTCCGTGCTCTTTGCCGCAAACTCGCGCGTAAAAGGCACGCTCTCCACCTGCTCCGCTCCGAGGGCAAAGAGCATCCGGTTTCGTTCGGGCAAGCCGGAGAGCAGCCGGACGCTGCCGCCGAGCACATCGAGCGGATGATTGGAGAACGTATAGACGGCGGGGATTGCGCTCGCACGCTTCGCCTCGCTCAGCAAGCGTTCCACGAGCGCCCTGTGACCGATGTGTACGCCGTCGAACATGCCGAGCGCGACGACGGCGGGGGTTTTCTGTGTCATAATATCCTCTGTCAGCAGGTCGGCGCATTCCGTCGTCAGATGAAACGTGCGCCTGTTTTTTATCAATGCCTGTTTTGTATCAAAATCTTATATGATTAATATCTGTTTTTCATTAATAAAGGTGAATCGTAAGCCGGAAACTCCCGGATGATACCTCGCCGATACCGAGAAATTCTCCTCCGCCGTAGGCGCGCACCATGCCGTCCGCCGTATCGCGCAGGCGCGTATCCAGCCCGTTTTTCGTCGGAATCACGCGGTCTGGCAAAAACCGCAGCTCCGGCAGAAAAGCCGTGGCTTCCTCAATCGTTACGACGCATTCCGTCAACGTGCCTTGATCTTTTGCCGCGTCCAGTTCGGATACCGTACGCGAGCGCTCTATCGTAAACGGGCCGCTTCGCGTGCGCAGCAGAAAAGGCACGTAAGCGAGGGTGCCGAGACGGCCCGCGATGCTCTCGCATAGCGAGCGTATATAGGTGCCGCGCGAACATACCGTTCTGAGCAAAAACCGGTTTTCGCCGGTTTGTTCGACCAGTTCCAGTTCGCTCACGAGAATTTGTCGTGTTCTGGGCTCGACCGGTTCGCCCGCGCGCGCCAGATCGTACATCTTCCTGCCGTCCACCTTCAGCGCGGAGTAGACGGAAGCCGTCTGCGACTGTATGCCCAGAAATTCCGGCAGAATTTCGATGAGTTCGTTTTCTTTCACGCGCCTGCCGTCGCGCGCGGTCACCATGCCGTATGCGTCCTGCGTGTCGGTCTTTACGCCAAACGCCGCTTCAAAACGGTATTCCTTGTCTTTGTCGACAAGCAGGTCGAACAGCCGCGTCGCACGGCCCAGACATACCGGCAGCACGCCCGCCGCCGCCGGGTCGAGCGTTCCCAGGTGCCCGGCGCGTTTTTGGGAGAATATCTTACGAACGTCGAACACGGCGTTGCTGGACGTCATCCCGGGCGGTTTCAATACGCAGACGATACCGTCCATATCACTCTCGCGCGTCGAAGAGCAGGGTTCTCGCACTGTTGAGTATCTGCTCCGCCGCCTCTTCGATCGGCGGCTTCATCGTGCATCCGGCGGCCAGCCTGTGCCCGCCCCCGCCGAACTGCGTGGCAATTTTACTCACGTCCGCGCTGCTTTTCCCGCGGAGGCTGACGCGGACGGTTCCGTCCTCGCTCTCGCGCAGGAGCGCGGCGACCTCCACGCTGTCGATATCGCGGATAGAGTCGATGATGCCTTCCGTGTCCTCGCTCGTCGCTCCGCAGGAGCGGATGTCCTCCAGCGTGATAAACGATACGCCGATGCGGCCGTACTCGTATAGCTTCGTTTTATCCACGGTCAGCGCCTGCAGTTTCAGCTTGTGAAACGGAATGGTGCGAAACAATCCGCGGTTGAGATGCGGCAGGTCGATGCCGGTGTCTAAAAGATCCGCCGCGATACGCAGGGTGTCCGGCGTGGTGTTCGAATAGGAAAAGTTGCCCGTATCGGTCGTAATCGCCGCATAAAGGCAGCTCGCGATATCTTTGTTGAGTGCAACGTTCATGATAGCGATGACGTTGAAGATCAGCTCGCCCGTCGCTCCCGCCCGCTGCACGTAGTTGTCCTCGGCATAGCTCGCGTTCGTGCCGTGGTGGTCGATATTCAGCGTGGCTTTCGCCGCGCGGTACAGCGCTTCGCTGCGGCCCGCTCGGGCAAGATCCGCGCAGTCCACGCAGACAACCGCATCGGCGGGTTTTGCCTGTTCGGGTTTTATAAGCCGGTCGGAAAACGGCAAAAACCGGTAGGTTGCCGGAACCGGATCCTCGCAGACGATCTGCACGTGTTTGCCCAGTTCCCGCAGCGCGCCGTAAAGCGCGAAGCAACTGCCGAGCGTATCGCCGTCCGGAGAGACATGCGCAACCAGCAGAATATCGTCGTGCGTTTGTAAAAACCGGACCGCATCCTGCAGCATGCCCGTCACTCCTTCCCCTCTTCTGTATGCAGCTCGTTGATGATTTCAGCGATCCGCGCGCTGTAGGCAATCGAGTCGTCGAGTATGAACTTCATGCTCGGAAGCGCGCGTATGCGCATGCGCGCGCCAAGCTCGCGGGCGATGAACCCCGCGGCGTGGTTGAGCGCATCGACGCTGGAAACGCGCTTTTTCTCTTCTTCGTCGTAAACGGAGACTTTGATTTTGGCGTGTTTTAGATCGTTTGTCACGTCGACATCGGTCAGCGTCGTCATCGGGGAAATCCTCGGATCTTTCATCTCTCGAATGATCTCGCTGATCGTTTTTTTCACTTCTTCGTTCATCCGGTCCGAACGGAACGTACCCATATGACCTCCTCCGCCCGGCACGGCGAGCGGCCTGAGCGGTCTTTCTTTTATGTGCGTTTAATCTCCTCGACGATGAACGCCTCGATTACGTCGCCTTCGTTCAGGTCGTTGAAGTTTTCGACGCCGATGCCGCACTCGTAACCGGTAAGGACTTCCTTGACATCGTCCTTAAAGCGTTTGAGCGAAGCGATCTTGCCCTCGTGGATAACGATGCTGTCGCGTACCACGCGGATCTGCGCGCTCCTGACGATCTTGCCTTCGTTGACGTACGCGCCCGCGATGGTGCCGACGCCCGAAACTTTGAATATCTCGCGTACCGTGGCGTGCCCCAGCTCCGTCTCCTGGAAGACCGGCTTGAACATGCCCTGCATGGCCGCCTTGACGTCGTCGATGGCATTGTAGATTACGCGGTAAAGACGAACGTCGACATTCTCTTTTTCCGCCAGGGCGCGCGCGCCCGTATCGGGACGTACGTTGAAGCCGATGACGATGGCGTTGGAAGCGGAAGCGAACATTATGTCCGTATTCGCGATCGCGCCTACGCCGCCGTGGATACAGCGAACGCGTACTTCCTCGTTGCTGAGTTTTTCAAGCGCCTGCTTGACGGCCTCTACCGAGCCCTGCACGTCCGCTTTGACGATGATGTTGAGCTCCTTGAGTTCGTCCGCCGCCATCTGGGTGAAGAGCTCGTCGAGCGAAACCCTGCTCTTGCTTTTGAGCTGAGCCGCCTTGATCTTGTCCCTGCGCTCCTCGGCAACCTGGCGAGAAAGCCTGTCCACCTCGGCCACGTTGAGGATATCGCCGGCGTCCGGCACTTCGGAAAAGCCCAGCACCTCGACCGGCATGGACGGCCCGACTTCGTTTACCGCGTTTCCGCGGTCGTCCGTCATGGCGCGCACTTTGCCGTATGTCGTTCCGGCGACGATGGTGTCGCCGCGGTGCAGCGTGCCGTTTTGTACGAGAACGGTCGCCAGCGGGCCGCGCCCCTTGTCGAGGCGCGCTTCTATGATCGTTCCCTTTGCCAGCCGGTCGGGGTTGGCTTTGAGTTCGAGAACGTCCGCCTGCAGGAGAACCATCTCTAAAAGCGTATCGATGCCGGTCTGCTTCTTGGCGGAAACGGGTACGACGATGGTATCGCCGCCCCACTCTTCGGATACGAGCTCGTATTCCGTGAGCTGCTGTTTCACGCGGTCGGGATCGGCGTCGGGTTTATCCATCTTGTTGACGGCGACGATGATCGGCACATTCGCAGCCTTGGCATGGTTGATCGCCTCGACGGTCTGCGGCATGATGCCGTCGTCCGCCGCAACGACGAGTATGACGATGTCCGTCACCTGCGCGCCGCGTGCGCGCATCGAGGTGAACGCCTCGTGGCCCGGCGTGTCGATAAACGTGATCTGCCGATCGTTGCAGGGTACGGTATACGCGCCGATGTGCTGTGTGATGCCGCCCGCTTCGCCCTCGGTTACGCTGCTGTTGCGGATTGCGTCGAGCAGCGAGGTTTTGCCGTGGTCGACGTGGCCCATAATGGTGACCACGGGCGGACGGGGCTTGAGCAGTTCCGGCGCGTCCGACTCCGTCGAAGCGCTGTCGGACAGCACTTCTTCGAACGTCTTTGCGACCTTGAGTTCCAGATTGATGCCGAAGTCCGATGCGACGAGTTCGCAGGTATCGAAGTCGATCTCCTGGTTGATCGTCGTCGGCATGCCGAGCAGAAAGAGTTTCTTGATGATCTCGGCCGCCGGTTTTCCGATCTTTTCCGAGAGTTCTTTTACCGTGATGGTTTCCGTGGTGATCACCGCCTTTTCGATCACGACGGGTTCCGGCCTGCGTACCATCTGCTTGGCGCCGCGCTTGGGCCTGCGGGCGCCGGCAGGCGCATCCTCGTCCCAATTTTTCGCGCTGGGTGCGGCTTCGCGCGCAATCGCTTTCTTATTTTTTGCTTTTCTGTTATCCGCTTCGCGTGAACGCGTATGCGTGTTTCTGTTGGGATCGTAGTTGCTTACGCGCTCCTTGCCGCCCGTCGCGGGCGGAGTTGTGCCGGCTCCTGCCGCCGGACGCGGTCCGCGCGGTGCAAAGCCGGTCTGCTGGCCCTGGCGCGGGGGCCTGTTTTGCTGATATGGCGCGCGCTCACCCTGCCGATTCTGCGTCGGGTGGCGGCGATCATCCTGCTGGATCGTGTGCGCCTCATATCCGCTTCCGATCTTTTTCTGCGCGTCTTGACTGGAAACTTCCGCATGCGCCGTTTTCGGCGGTTTGACCTCGTCGGGCAGGAACGGCCCGACAGGTTCGGCTTTTTGCACCTTAACGTCCGCGGCGGGTTCCTGATCGGTTCCTTTTTCCGCTTCGGCTACGGGTGCGGGCTGCTCCAGTTCGTCTTCGTCGCTTCCGCCGGCATGAGCGGCATGGTCCTGTTCGGAATCAAGCAGATTGCGCAGGCGTTCCATGCGCTCCTGCTCCGCGCGGGCTTTGCGCTCCTGCTCCTCTTTTTCAAGGAGTTCGGTTTCGCTATGGCGCACCGAAACAAGCAGCTCGCCTACGGCACTCTGCGTCATCGACAGCCTTTCCAGAAGATCTTCCGTGTTCTTCTGAATACCTTTCGCCGATTCCAGGAAATTGATTTTTGCCATGTACGTCATTACCCCCGCGTTTTCGCTATCCGCGTTCTTCTTGTATGAACGCGCGTTTGATCATAGTTGTAAACTGTTCGTCGGTCACCGCGGCGACCATACGCCCTGGTTTTCCGATCCATCTTCCAAGCTCTTCCACCTCGATCAATGCGATTCCGGCGTGTTCGCTCAGTAAGCGGTATTTATCCTTCGTGTTGTCCGAGGCGGCGCCGTCGATGAGCGCGATCTTCGCCCGTCCGGCGCGCACGGCCCGTTCCGCCGAAAAATCGCCTGAAACGAGCTTCCCAGCCTTCATCGCAAACCCGATCGCGCTAGTGATCTTGCTGTTCATCATATCCTGCAAACTGCGCGCGCAGCGTTTCGTATGTTTCCGGGTCGATCTTGACCTCCAGCGCACGTTCCAGCGCGCGGGATTTTATCGCTTTTTCGAGGCAGGCGCTCTTTTTGCACAGATATGCGCCTCTGCCGTTGGCGCGACCCGTCGCGTCGAGAACGACCGCGCCTTCTGGCGTGCGCACTACGCGCGTAAGCGTTTTTTTCGGCTGCATCTCCCGGCAGGAGACGCACATGCGCATCGGAATTTTCTTCGGCACGCCTTACGCCTCGCTTTCCGCCGTTTCTTCCGGAGCTTCTCCGGTCGCTTCTTCGGTCGCTTCTTCGGTCTCTTTTTCCGCCGCTTCTTCGGCCGCTTCTTCGGCCGCTTCTTCCTCTTCGCGGTAGAAGGCGTCCATTGCCTCCTCGGCCTGCGTCTGGCTCTTGATGTCGATCTTCCAGCCGGTCAATTTCGCCGCTAGTCGGGCGTTCTGCCCCTCTTTGCCGATCGCCAGCGAAAGCTGTGAGTCCGGAACGATGACCTTGGCGGCCTTTTCTTCTTCGTTTATATAAACCATGAGCACCTTCGCCGGGCTCAGCGCTTTTGCGATGTATACCGCGGAATCCGAGTCCCATTCGATGATGTCGATCTTTTCATTGTGCAGTTCGTTGACGATGCGCTCCACGCGCGATCCGCGCTGGCCGACGCACGCGCCGACCGCATCCACCTGCATGTCCATCGAATGGACGGCAACCTTCGTGCGGAACCCCGCCTCGCGCGCGATGGATTTGATCTGCACCACGCCGGTCTGAATCTCCGGCACCTCCAGCTCGAAGAGACGCTTAACGAGGCCCGGGTGCGTGCGGCTGACGAGTACCTGCGGGCCTTTGCTGTCCTTGCGCACTTCTAGTACGTACACCTTGATGCGGTCGTTGTTTTCGTAATTTTCGCCCGGAATCATTTCGTTGGGCGTGAGGATGCCGTCCGTCTTGCCGAGTTCGACGTAAACATTGCCTTTCTCCACGCGCTGTACGATGGCCGTGAGCACTTCGTTTTCCTTTTCGACATACTCTTCGTAAATTACGCCGCGCTCCGCTTCACGGATACGCTGCACGACGACCTGTTTGGCCGTCTGCGCCGCGATGCGCGAAAATTCCTTCGTCTTGACCTCTTCTTCGAGCACGTCGCCGACTTCGTAGAGCGCGTTGACGCGCTTGGCGTCCTCCAGCGTGATTTCATTCAGCTGGTTTTCTACGGCTTCCACGACCGTTTTGGATGCGAAGATCTTAAACTCTCCGGTGAACGGATCAATCTGCGCCCGCACATTCGCGGTCGCGCCGTAATTGCGTTTATAAGCCGAGGTCAACGCCGCCTCGATCGCGAGGATCAGCACGTCCTTGCTGATGCCGCGTTCCTTCTCCAGCGCGTTTAATGCTTCGACAAACTCTGTGTTCATCCGATCGTACTCCTTACAAATATTCCCATGATTCCTCTTTCAATTCTTTTTCGTCATGCTCTGATATACGCTCCCGCGTTAAAACTTCAGTTCGGGCCGCGCGAGCGCGACGGCCTTTCGCTCCAGCGTCAGCTCGCCTTTGTCCAGCCGGACGGTCAGGTTCTTTTCGTCGTATACGATCAGCTCGCCGACGAATTCTTTTTTGCCGTCTTTCGGCGCGAAGAGCTTGATTTCGATGCGCTTGCCGAGATTGCGCTCATAATCGGCGTCTTTTTTAAGCGGATGATCGAGCCCGAGCGACGATACGGAGAGCATATACGCCTGTTCGATCGGGTCCGCTTCGTCAAGCAGCGGATCCACCGCGCGGCTGACGCGCTCACAATCTTGAATCGAAACGCCTTCCGGCCTGTCGATATAGAGCGTGAGCACCCAGTCCCCGTATTCTTTTGCAAACTCTACGTCGCAGAGTTCGAATCCAAGTTCCCCGACAGGCTGCTTGAGCAGCTGTTCCACCTTCTGCGCGGTGTTCAATGCAATCCTCCGAATACCGTACCCCGCCTTGCGCGAGACGTGATCAAACGTTAAAAAATCGCCCTTCAAAACGAAAGAGTGGGTTTCGCCCACTCTCCGCACAAAGTTCAAACATCCAACGCTCGAATTATAACAGCCTTTTTGTCCATTTGCAAGCCTTTTCTGCAATCACGCCCGCCGGTCATTCGCCGTAAAGCGGCGCTACCGGTCGGCGTCGTTTTCCGCGCGTCTACCGAACGCCCTCGGCAGCTGCGTAACCCCGTAGAACACGAGCGCGAAGTACGACATGGCCGTAGCAGCCGACAGAACGACCAGATCCCAGGGCTCCAGGCGTACCTCGAGAAACGACATCAGCGCCAGCAGCAGCCCGATTGCAAACAGTCCCGTTGACGCCTTGCCCGGCCAGCTTGCAACCGCGACCACATTCCGCTTCGCCATAAAGGCGCCGCCGATCACCATCAGCAGTTCCTTGAACGCCATGAGCAAAAACAGGACAAGATAGGCCGCTTTATGTTTCCCCAGATAGACGCACACCAGAACGGCAAGCGTCATGAGCTTGTCCGCCAGCGGATCGAGCAGTTTTCCTATGTTGGTCACCCAGCCGTAGGTGCGTGCCAGATATCCGTCAAGAACATCCGTAAAAAACGCGCATACGAATATGAGAAGGGCAGGCAGATACCTGCCCGCCCGAAACAACATCACAAATACGCCGACGAGTATCAGCCGCAATCCCGAGAGGATGTTAGGCAGATGTCTCATCGTTACGCACCGATGTCTTCCACATACAGCGCGCGAACGCCGTCGTCTTCCGGTTCAGCCGCTTTTTTCTCGGCCGCTTCGCGGGCCTCGAAGAATTTGAGCGCAACCTGCGGGAAGAGCGCGTAGCTGAGCACGTCCTCGTCCTGGCGGATGTGGTCTTTGATCTCTTCACGGTACTGGTCAAGCTCCGGTTTCAACAGATCGGCCGGACGGCAGGTGATCACTTCGTCGTCGCCGATGGCCTTCTTGCGCACTTCTTCGTTGACCGGGCCGGGCAGCTGGCCGTATTCGCCGCGCAGCAGCGCTTTGCTTTCCTTAGTGAAAACCTTATAGCGCTCGCCGGTGATGATGTTCATCACGGCCTGCGTGCCTACGATCTGGCTGGTCGGCGTAACGAGCGGCGGATAGCCGAAGTCCGCGCGCACGCGCGGCACTTCCTCAAGCACCTCGTAGTACTTGTCGGACTTGCCCGCTTCCTTGAGCTGCGAGATCAGATTCGAAAGCATGCCGCCCGGAACCTGATACAGCAGCGTGTTGACGTCCACCTGCAGCGCCTTGACGGACATCGTTCCGTCCTTGAGCATGCGGTCCGCGATCGGGCGGAAGAACTTCGCCGCCTCGGAGAGTTTGATCAGATCCAGCCCCGTGTCGCGCTCGGTCCCCTTGAGGGTCGCCACGAGCGGTTCGGTCGCGGGCTGCGCCGTGCCGTTGCCAAACGGCGACAGCGCGCAGTCTACGATGTCCACACCCGCCTGCGCGGCCATGAGATATATCATGTCGCCCGTGCCGGTCGTGTTGTGCGTGTGCAGATGGATCGGTACGTCGACCTCCTTTTTCAGCCGCGTAACGAGCGAAAACGCACTGTATGGCAGAAGCAGGTTCGCCATATCCTTGATGCAGATGGTATCCGCACCCATCTGAACGAGTTCCTTGGCCAGCTTGACGAAGTAGTCCTCGTTGTGCACGGGCGATATGGTGTAACTGATCGCCGGCTCGCATATGCCGCCGTATTTCTTGGTATAGCGGATGGCGCTTTCGAGGTTGCGCGGATCGTTCAGCGCGTCGAAAATGCGGATGATGTCGATGCCGTTTTCGATTGCTTTTTTACAGAACTGCTCGACCACGTCGTCCGCGTAATGCTTGTAACCTAGAATATTCTGCCCTCTGAAGAGCATCTGCAGCTTTGTGTTCGGCAGAGCCTTGCGCAGTTTCCTGAGCCGCTCCCAGGGATCTTCGTTTAAAAAGCGCAGGCATGCGTCGAACGTCGCACCGCCCCAGATCTCCATCGACCAGTAGCCGATAGAATCGAGGATTTCGCAGGCTGGAAGCATGTCTTCAATGCGCATACGCGTGGCCGCCTTGGACTGGTGCGCGTCGCGTAAAATCGTATCGGTAATAAATAGTTTGCTCATGGGTATTCTCCTTTCGGCGGCGGGGGCGGACGTACCGCCCGCTGCGCGGCGCCATGGTATCAAATCAGACGAACGAAGGAAACGCCTGTATTTCAGGCGGTCCTAAAAAACTTACGGCGCGCGATTATTCGACGGAGCAGAGCAGCATACCGGCTTCGACGGAAGTACCCTTGGTGACCGCGATGCCGCGGACGGTTCCGGACACGGGGGCGGTGATATCGCTCTCCATCTTCATGGCTTCGAGCACGAAGATCGGCTGTCCGGCCTTAACGGCGTCCCCATCTTTCACGTTGACGCCCAGAATGGTGCCGGGCATCGGCGCGGTAACCTTGGTCCCGCCGGCTGCGGGCGCTGCTACCGGCGCTGCGGCCGGGGCTGCGGGCGCCGGGGCGGGAGCGGCTGCGGGCGCTGCTTTCGCGGCGGGAGCGGCGGCGGGTGCTGTTTTCCCGTCGATTTCTTCGACGGCTACTTCATACTGCGTTCCGTTTACGTTGACTAAAAAATTGCGCATAAAAACCTCCGATATTTTCTATATGTGAAATCTATTGTTTCCGCTGGGCGCCTTGCCGGGCGCAGAGCATTATTCCGCGTCAGCCGACCTGCTTGATCGAAACGATGCGAAGGCCGGAAACGTCCCTGCCCATCACTTCGGCGATGCAGCTGGCCGCAGCCGCAACCAGTTCGCCGCGGTTTTGGATGACGGTTCCTGCGTTCGCAGCTTCCGCTTCCTCCTCGGCGCGCAGTTCTTCGAGCTGTTTTTTCCGCACGGCTTTGAGTATCACGATCAACCCGATTAGCCCGGCGAATACGCCCAAGACGATCCAAATGGTATTGTCCATGTTCTGTACCTCCGCAGTCTTGCATTTTGCCAGGATATAGTCCTATCCTGAATCTTTTTATACAAATTCGACGCGGTGTTCGCAGATCCCTGCAAAACCCGTCGAACAAATCGAACGCTTTGACGTTTTACAGTCCGAGTGCGCGGCGCAGTTTCGTCAGCTCCTCCTGCGTCAGCTTCCTCGTTTCCCCGGGTTTCATTTTCCCGATGGATAGCGGTCCGAATTTTTCCCGTTTAAGCCGCAGCGTCCGGTGGCCGACCGCTTCAAGCATACGCCGGATCTGCCGGTTTTTCCCCTCGTGGATCGAGATGAAAAACGACGTGCCGCCCGTTCTCGTCGGGCGCACCCGCGAAACCTTCGCCGGTGCGGTCATGCCGTCATCCAGCTGTATGCCGTTGACGAGCCGCGCGATTTCGGACGGCTGCAGCTTCCCGTCGCAGACGGCGTAGTAGGTCTTTTCCACAGAAAACTTCGGGTGCGTCATGCGGTGCGCCAGCTCCCCGTCGTTTGTCATGAGAAGAAGCCCTTCGGAGTTGATGTCCAGCCGCCCGACGTTGTACAACCGCACGGGGACGTCCTTTACGAAGTCCTGAACAGTCTTTCTCCCCTGCGGGTCGTCACTCGTGCTTACGACGCCTTTCGGCTTATAGAGCATAATGGTGACAAGCTGCTCTTCCCGGCTGACGGGTTTGCCGTCGAGCAGGACGGCGTCCGCTTGCTCATCGACGCTCATGCCGAGCGTTGCCACCTCGCCGTTGATCGTCACCCTGCCGGAAGTGATCAGCTCTTCGCACGCACGCCGGGAACCAACGCCGGATTCGGCAAGAAATTTCTGCAGTCGAATCATGCGAATATTCCCTCGTCGGATGGCACAATCATTCAGTCTGTAACGCGCGGCAGCGAGTGCCTTACGCCGCATTACATTGCCATATGCCACCAAATACATTATAGCGGAATACCTTTCCCCATACAACTGCTTTTTTTCAACTTTTATAAAGTTTTTATCGATTTACAGTGATTTCACAAATATACCGCCAAGATCGGATCCGGCGCAGACAGAATCGTTCTTCTTCCGCTCTGCTATTTTTTCGGGGTGAGTATCCGCGCCAGCGCCGTGGCCTGCCGGTATCCGAAATTAACCAGAACGGCGGCGAAATACCGCCTCTTCAGCATACCCGTATCTGTTTGCAACCGATACGCGTTTTCCTCGAGCAGTACCGCTGCGGTTGATTGAAGCGCTCCGAACAGCGCCGAAAGCAACAGGTAGAAAACCGCCAGCCACACGGACACCATACCGATCGCAGCGGAGCCGAGCAACAGCAGCAACGCGGCGATCCCCATCAACGGGAGACCCTTTTGCTGCATGCGCGCGGCGCGGAAAGCGGGTATCATCCGCGCTGCCGGCGCGTTTTTCTTTATGGCATTCCGCATCGCCGCGTCAGCGCGGCTCATATTCTTTCGCACGGCTCTCATACCTGCCAGCGGCATCTGGTAACACGTCGCGTCGGGCAGCAGCCGGGTGCTGTGCTTGCGCTTTTCAGCGCGCATGCGCGCGAGGATGCGAAGCAGCAGATCCGTCTGTTCCGCATCCGTATCGCCGGAAAATCCGCCCGCCTCGATCACCGCGCTCTTTAAAAACGCGGCGAATGTCGCCTGAAGCGAAGGATACAGCCCAAAGCCCGCGTAGCCGGGACGGTTTGCGTAGAGCATCCTGAGCCGCTCGACGCCCTGCTCTTCGGCAAGCAGCGGAAGTTTCTGTCCTGCATGTTGTTCTTCAACGGCCCCGACTCGCGGGAATGTGCCGATGCACACGCAGGCAGGATCGCCGACAAACGAATACATCGTCTTGAGAAGCGCGTTTTTCGTCAGCCGAAGCTGCGGATACGTCACGGCGACGACCGGATAGGACGAAACGTTCACGCCCGCGTTCAGCGCGTCGGCGCGGCTGCCGCCCCTCTGGTCCAGCACGGTCAGCCTGGCGTCGGCGGCCGAGCGGTAAACCGCTGCGATATGTCCTGATTTGACTGATTTTTTATACGGCTGGCTGAACGGCAGCAGGCGGTACCCGTTGAACAGGCCCTGCCAGCTCTCTTCATTGGCGCTGTCCGCAACGACGATTACCTCGTAGCGTTTGAATTCGAGCGAAAGCAGATTGTCCACGCATGCCGTAAGGTTCTCCTTTTCGGCGATCGTCGGCAGGATCAGCGATACGGGCATGATGTGTTCGGACTCCTGGAATCTCCTGTAATCTACCGAACGCAGCGAAGTCGCTTCCCGTCTGATCCGTACGGACGACGCGATCATTTCGACCAGCCGGATCAGCCATACGGCAAGCGCGACGCCGATCAGGCAGTTGCACACATAAGGAAGTATTCGATTACACAGAGCTATGATATTCATTTCACGGCCTCCTCTCGATGGAACGCCGCTTTTTCGAGCGCAAAGCGCATCATCTCTTCCGCAAAGCGGTCCCTCGTCCGCGCGACGCGCTTGAGCAGGCCGTCCGCGTCCGGTATCTGCGCAAGCGCCTCCGCCGCGCGATACCGCACCCACCACTCCTTGTCGCAGAGCAGGGTCACGAGCGCATCCATGTTTCTTTCAGCGCCGAGCGCGCCAAGCGCGGTCGCCGCCACAGCGCGCATTTCCCAGCGCGGGTCGGCGGCGTTTGCGAGTATGTGTTGATAAGCCGGTTCGTAGCGGATCTGTCCGAGCGTACGCGCGGCGTCAATCCGCGTGTTGATGTGGCCGCCGACCAGATGCGGCAAAACGAGTTCGCCGAGGTCTTCGAAACGTTGTTCGCCGATGGTTTTGATGCAGGTCCTCCGTATGTAGGGATCGGACGCGGTCGTGATCAGTTTCCGGCAAAGCTTCTTTAAATCGCCCGCATACGCGGCGAATATCTCTTCGAGCGTGCGGAAGGAGAGAAGAGAGGCGATCGTATGGTCGCGGCAGAGGGATACGATGTCCTTTTCCGCGCCCAGCATGCACAGCGCGAGCATGCCAACATGCTGCATCTGCGCGGCCGTACGGCAGCAGTAGATCTGCACGACCACTTCCGGCACGTAGTTTTTCAGCTTCAGTACGCCGATGAGCTTGATGGCCAGCGCCATGGCTTCCTCGTCTATGCCTTCGAATATTCTGCGGATATACTCCGCGTACCAGTCCCCTCCGGCTTCGCGCCTGAGTTTCTCCAGCGCCGCGCCGCTAAGATCCTCCGCGGCTTCCGTGATGACGATCAACCCGCGGGTCGAGCGTATCTTCCGGATGTCCTGCAGCGAAACGATCGTTCCGCCGGGGTTGACCATCTCGTGGATGCGGCTTCTCATTCGATCCGTCTGCGCCGCACCGGAAATGAAGCAGAGCAGCTGATCGCGCATCTTTTGTACCCTTCGGCTGTCGGCCCTGCGCGATAAGTGCAGCAGCATAAG
This sequence comes from Christensenellaceae bacterium, assembly GCA_963675855.1. GTDB lineage: Bacteria > Bacillota > Clostridia > Christensenellales > CAG-138 > UBA7703. The sequence goes on along the minus strand of OY776633.1, from coordinate 1,229,184 downwards.
CAGCACCGCGCCCAGCGCGAGCACCGCGGATACCGCGATCGTCAGCCCGATAAGAAGTGTCAGCATCAAGTTCGCATCCCTCGTTTCCCTCTGATTGCCGCGCTATGCCTTCCGTTCCCCGGTTCAATGTGAAGCTACCAATGCGCTCCAACCACCGCAGGAACGTATCATTAAAACCGTAATCGCACCTCCAGGCGCAGGTTCGCGTTTTCTTGCGCCGCATGTTCGAGTACGCCCCTCAACCGCATGCCGTAGCCGTCGGGCATGCTCTCCAGCAGCGGCGCGTGCCGCAGCACGATGCAAGTCGGAGAAGCGATTTCACCCAAGCAGTCGTTCAGCGCGTCGAGGTTGTTCCCGTACCATTTTGGCAGGCGGAGGCGTTTCTTCAGATGCGCGTGCGCCTTGTCCCGCGCGGGCATGCGTTTTGCGTTTAATACCAACCTGCGTTCGCATCTCATATGTATTTCTCCGCCTTAATACTCACGGCTCGCCGTAGAGCAGCGTAAACGACTCGTAGTGGTCGCCTGTGTAGTAGATCAGTCCGTCGCTGGAGTAGACGACGCGCTTTGCCCCGCGATCGTCGCCGTGCAGCGTGTCGATGTCGCACTCGTAATACAAGCGCCCGCTTTTTTCCGGCAGCAGGCCCTCGTAGTTGCCGAATTGGTCGCCGCCGATGCATTTGCCGTATGCGTAGCCGTCCAGCCCGCTACCGCTCCAGCCGAGCGCGCGCGCTTCGTCTTTGGTGATAAAATTGTCCGGCAGACGGCCATAAGTGTGAAGATAGAGCGCCACGTCGTCTTTCGCCGTATACGCGCCGGATTCATCGATCGCGGGTTGCACCGCCTGCGTTTCTTCCTGCGTTGTTTCGGTTTCCGGCGCTACTGTCGCTGTGTCTTGCCCGCTCGCCAACGAAAGATCGATTGTCGCCTGCGGCGTCGCTTCGCCCTGAACGGCTTCCTGCCGCGCAAACCAGAGCGCGGCGAGCGCGATCACAACGATCAGCAGAACGGTAAAGACGCGTTTTTTCATGCTTCTCCGCCTTCCGGCTGCGGTGGTTCCGGATCGATCATCGCGGCGAGGTAGAGCCGCGCGTAAAGCCCCTGCGATTCCATCAGTTTCGCGTGCGTGCCGCGTTCGCGGATGCCATGCTCGTCCAGCACGACGATTTCGTCGGCGTTTTTCACGGTGGAGAGCCTGTGCGCGATGACCAGCGTCGTCCGCCCTTTGGCCAGTTCTTCAAACGAACGCTGGATGTCGTGTTCTGTTACGGTGTCCAGCGCGCTGGTCGCTTCGTCCAAAATCAAAATCGGCGGGTTCTTCAAAAACAGACGCGCGATGGATACGCGCTGCTTCTGGCCGCCCGAGAGCATCAGCCCCCGTTCCCCCACCTGCGTTTCATATCCGTCCGGAAAGCGCACGATCTCTTCGTGGATGTGCGCGCGCTTCGCGGCTTCTATTACCTCTTCATCCGTCGCGTCGATGCGGCCGTAGCGGATGTTTTCCATGACGCTGCTGGCAAAGAGAAATACGTCCTGCTGCACGATGCCGACGTTCCTTCTGAGCGATCGCAGCGTGACGCTGCGCGTGTCCGTGCCGTCGATGGTGATCGCGCCGGAGCGCTGTTCGTAGAAGCGCGGGATCAGGTGGCACAGCGTCGTCTTCCCGCCGCCGCTGGGCCCGACCAGCGCGAGCATTCGGCCCGCGGGGATGTCGAGGTCGATGTGCGAGAGCACGCTTCTGCCGCTCTCGTATGCGAACGTAACGTCGTCAAAGCGGATGTCGCCGCGGATGTTTTTCAGTTCGGCTGCGCCGGGCCGGTCCACAATCTCCGGCTCGATGTCCATGACTTCACAAAAGCGCGAAAAGCCCGCCATGCCGAGGATGTACAGCTCCGCAAACGCGGCAAGCCGCTTGAGCGGCTGGATAAACGCCGCGATGTAGAGCGTAAACGTCACAAGCAGGATCGGGTCGAGGCTGCTGCGATAGATCAGGTAACCGCCGAACGCGAGGACGACGAGGTTGAACATAGCGACAAAGAACTCCATGCCGCTGCTGAAGTACGCCATATACTTGTAGAAGCTGTCCTTGGCATGGACAAACAACGCGTTACCCTTTTCAAACTTGCTCCGCTCGTGGTCTTCGTTGGTGAACGCCTTGGCCACGCGCGCACCGGAAATGGACGACTCGATATCCGAGTTGATCTCCGCGACGCGCTCCTTGACCTTGATAGAAGCCTTGCGCATATGCACGCGCAGTTTGATCACGTAATAGATCGCCACGGGCGCGATGCATAGAAGCGCCAGCGCGAGCCTCCACTCGATAAAGAGCATGGCGGTGAACGCGCCGATCACCGTCGTGACGGAGATTAAAACGTCCTCCGGCCCGTGGTGCGCCAGTTCGGTGATGTCAAAGAGATCCGTCGTCGCGCGCGCCATGAGTTTGCCCGTGCGCGCCCTGTCGAAGAAGCTGAACGAGAGCTCCTGTATGTGCGAAAAGATATCCCTGCGGATATCCGCCTCCATGCGCACGCCCAGCAGGTGCCCCCAGTAACTGATGATATAGATGAGCAGCGCGCGCACTAGATACGCGCAGAACGCGGCTGCGATGAGGCCTGCAAATAACTTAACCAGCGCCGGTTCGGCCGCCATATTCGGCAGCAGCGTGCGCAGGATATACTGTGTCAGAAGCGGGTATCCAACGTCGATTGCGGCAACGAGAAACGCACAGCTCAGATCGAGGATTAAAAGGCCCTTGTGCGGTTTGTAATATGCTAAAAAGCGTTTGACTTTGCTCATGAAAACATCTTAGCAGAACCGCAGGGCAATATCAACCGCCGCGCGCGATACGCCGGGTCCGGAGAGGCGAAACCGCGCGGAACGTACTAATACATGCCTTATTTGTTGAAATCCGGTGAAAAATGCGATAGTCTTTTCGCATGGAACGCGTGCGCCACGGCATACCGCCGATCGTCTCGCCGGAAAGCGAAATCCTGATTTTGGGCACGATGCCCTCGCCGAAGTCGCGCGAGGCGGGGTTTTATTACGCGCACCCGCAAAACCGCTTCTGGCCCGCGCTCGCGCTCGTCTACGGCGAACCCGCGCCAGGCACGCGCGAAGAGAAAACTGCGCTGATCCTGCGCCGCCGCCTCGCGCTCTGGGACGTGTTGTACAGCTGCGATATCGCCGGCGCGAGCGACGCGAGCATCAGAAACCCGGTCGCAAACGACATCCACACTCTCATTCAAAACACGAACATACGCCGCGTGCTCTGCACGGGTATGGCGTCCGCTCGCCTGTATACGAAACTCGTCTACCCAAAAACCGGCATCCCATGCGAACCCCTCCCCTCGCCAAGCGCGGCGAACGCGCGCATGCGGCTGGAGGATTTGGTCAGGGAATACTACAAAGCAATATTCAACGTGTCAAAATCATTCCGATAATTTTCCACCCCTGTTTTTATCGGAATTTTATGGGTTTACTCTCGGTTATTCTATTGATAAAGAATAACAAAGGAGACTTTACCCATGACCAAATTGAAGAACTCACGAATCTTGGATCTGCTGCAAAAAACGCCGAATTCGGCAAAAAAAGCAGACGCATCTCTATTCGATCCATCCGGCTCAACCCCCATTGCGTATGATTCGTCGCAAAGCAACGCCTTCACGCGTAAAAGCATTCCCCCCGTACCCCCACCATTATTGTCATATGGGGAAAATGCAGCCGGTAAAACCGGCGAAGGCAATCCCTCCGGTTTGCCAATACAGGTTACAGGTTCCGCCAAGGATATGGCAATGGTTTTTTTCTTCGCTGATTAGGGATATATAAAAACTTCGCGTAAAGATAGCTGAATCGAAAGGCTGGGTTCTTCGCCAGTCTTTCTTTTTAATGTGATTGTTCGCCCTATATCTTCTTCCACTGAAACGGAAAATTGCGCTTCACTATCATTGCTACGTATAAAATCTTGGCAGATTTTCAAAGCCTCGTTATAACTGACAGAAAAAGAATTTAGCGTTTCATCCTTGTTTTCCGTCATAACGGTTACGAATTCATCCAGAATAAATCGCAGAAACGGTTCCAAATACACCGTTTCTCCATTTTCTCCATTTAGTTCCTGCTCAAATATAATGTGTTTCTTCAATGTACCGCCTTGGTCGCTGTATGTATAAAATATACAGGTGATTCTGCTCCCGTCCGTACAATCGACTGGAATAGTCGTTTTCAGATAATCGTCTTCCTCTGAATCACTTCCATTGTCAAGATCGATCGACATGCTGTACTGCGCCATTTGCTCATTAAACGCCTCTTCAAGCTGATATGGTGTTTTGCGATACGACGGCATCGGTGTGGTATACGCCGCGATACACTGCACCAGCCAATACGCCGCAAACGGCAGCGCAAGAAATAAAAGTGTGTATTTGGCGAGCTTTCTTCGATGCATGCTTTGTTTCATCCTTTTATATCGATTTGCGCCATTACGTTCGGGTGTTGTTTTGATTATATGGCTTTTTCAACGCAGCGCAAGGGGAAAAAGAACAGATTTTATGTTTGTTCGCATCGAGTTTTATCGAAAAATCGAATCATCCGGCGCGTGTCCGGCACTAATTTTTTATCCTGTTATGCAAAATTGCATGCATTTTTTATTGTCTAAATGTGAACAGTTTGTTATGATAACAGCATGGAAAATTCGCTCAATCGAGTCTTTCTCGCCCTGAAAGGGCTCGATATCAAGTATAACGTGCCGCTCTCAACATTGACGAGCTTCCGCATCGGCGGCCCGGCGGCCATGGTCATACGCCCGCGCAACGCCGAAGACATCCGCAAGACGATCCAGGCATGCAGCCAGTTTGTCGTGCCCTACTGCGTGCTCGGCAACGGCACCAACGTGCTCGCGCCGGACGCGGGCTATCCGGGCGTAGTCATCCGCATCGACACGCCCCTGACCACCCCGCTGTTTGTGGATACCACCGTCACCTGCCCGGCGGGCACCGCGCTGTCCGTGCTCGCGCGGGAGAGCGTCGGCATGCATTTAATGGGCCTCGAAACGCTCAGCGGCATCCCCGGTACGGTCGGCGGCGCGGTCGCGATGAACGCGGGCGCTTATGGCGCGGAGATACGGCATATCATCCAGAGCCTGCGCATTTTAAAAAACGGGCACGTGCTCGACGTGGAAGCAAAAAAGGCCGATTTCGGCAACCGCACAAGCAAGTATACCGCGCCGGAGGTAATCGTGCTTTCGGCGACGTTCCGGCTCGAACACGACGACGGCGGCGCCAAAGAGCGCATGCTCGAGAGCACCCGCCAGCGCAAGCAGAAGCAGCCGCTTTCCTTTCCCAGCGCGGGCAGCGTATTTAAGCGCCCGAAAGGCCGTTTCGCCGGGGCGCTCATCGAAAGCTGCGGGCTCAAAGGGCTCTCCGTCGGCGGCGCGCAGGTCAGCCCCCTGCACGCGGGCTTCATCGTCAACACGGGCGGCGCCACAGAGCGGGACGTGCTCGAACTCGTCGCCCTCATCCAGCAGCGCGTATTCGACGAAACGGGCGTGCGGCTCGAGCGGGAAGTGAAGCTGCTGCGGGAGCTGTAACCCCCGCCCGATCACCAATCCAAGACTTATGTTACAGAGGATGACCAATTCATGTATCTGCTAATCGTAACCGGCCTGTCCGGCGCGGGAAAAACCCTCGCCCTACGCTCTTTGGAAGAGCAGGGTTATTTTTGCGTCGACAATCTCCCGTCCTCCATGCTCAAGGATTTCGTCAACCTCTGCAACGGCGCGAATCCCCCCATCCAAAAGGCCGCCGTCACCATCGACAGCCGGGAAAGCCTGTTGTCCCATTCCTCCGCATCCATCGCCGAGGCGTTCGACGCGCTGGACGCGCCATATGAAATACTTTTTTTAGACGCGCGGGACGACGTGCTCATGAAGCGCTACAACGAGGTGCGCCGCCGCCATCCGCTCGGCGAAGCGGGCGACGCAGCGACGGGCGTCAAGCACGAGCGCGTGTTCCTACAGCCGCTGCGCGACCGCGCGAACTACATCCTCGACACGAGCGACGTCAGGCCGAAGGATTTCCCCGGGCTGATCGGCAAGGTGCTTCCGGAATATGAGAGCAAGCGCTTCACGCTGCTGTTTTGCAGTTTCGGCTACAAGCGCGGCGTGCCCGTGGACGCGGATTTCGTTCTGGATATGCGCTTTATGGTGAACCCATTCTATATTCCCGAACTGCGCCCGCTGTCCGGATTGGACGAACGGCTGCAGTCGTTCGTTTGCGCGCAACCGCTCGTGGAGCAGTTTTTCGACGGTGTGGAAGCGATGCTCGTTTCGTTGATCCCGCTGTATATGGAACAGGATAAACACATCCTCCGCGTATGTTTCGGCTGCACGGGCGGGCGGCACCGTTCCGTCGCGGCGGCGGAAGAGATGGCGAAGCGTTTTGTGGAGCGCGGCATGAACGTGCGCATCTATCACCGCGACCTCACCAGCGAGGCAGCGGACATCAAGGACCGGTTTGAAAACGGCTGATCCCTTGGCACGCGTATTCCGGTAACGCATCAAACGCCCGCGCGGCGTTTTTTGTTTGCCCGTATTCGGCAGTAAATTTGCTTTTGCCGCTGACGCGGCGGGCAAAATCATTTATAATGTAGAAAACGCGCTGCGGCGCGTAATGCAATAAACGCATCTGGGAGATACCATGTCGTTTTCAAGCAGCGCGAAGGAAGACCTCGTTAAAACCCGTCTGAAAACGGACCGCGCCCGCCTGGCGCAGCTGGCGGGGCTGGTTCATACCTGCGGCGCGCTGACCATCGGCCACGGACGCGGCGCGGTGTTTTCAAGCGAAACACTCGCCGTGGGCAGGCATATCGTTTCCCTCGCGAGCGCCCTGTATTCGCTCGAACACGTCATAGAACTCAGCGAACGAGAACGGCGCAGGCCCCTTACGCTCGTGACCCTGTCGGGCGGCGGCGCGGAAAAGATGCTCAACGATACCGGGATGCTCCTTTCGGAACAGGACGCATACAGCATCGGCGAACTCGTCCCCGGACGGCTGCTCGTCGACGAAGAGTGCAGCCGCGCGTTGCTACGCGGCGCGTTTTTAGGCAGCGGTTCCTGCACGAATCCATACCGCGGGTATCATCTGGAAATCGTCGCGCGCGGCGAAGCGCTTGCTAATCAGCTTTGCTCCGTGACCGCTTCGTTCGGTCCGGAGGCGAAGATCATGATGCGCCGCGAAAAGCCGGTCGTGTACCTCAAAGGGGACGACGTCTCCGCTTTTCTGGCGCTCATCGGCGCAAACAGTTCCGCGCTCAAGTTTGAGAGCGCACGCGCCGAACGCGACTTTCGCAACTACGTCAACCGAAAGACAAACTGCGAGACCGCCAACATCGAAAAAACGGTCTGCGCGGCTACCGAGCAGCGCCGGGCCATCGAAGTCATCGAGGAGCACATGGGCATCAACCGCCTGCCCGCCACTCTTTACGAGGCGGCGATTCTCCGCCTCAACCACCCCGAAGCCACGCTGCAGGAGCTCGCCGAGCTCGCCGAAATCGGCAAAAGCGGCATGAACCACCGCCTTGCGCGGCTGGTCCGCATCGCAAAGGAGATCCGACATGGGTAATTTCACGCATCTTCACGTACATACGCAGTTCAGCCTGCTCGACGGCGCGGCGCGCATTCACGAACTGGTGAGACGCGCCAAAGAGCTGGGCCAAACCTCGCTCGCCATCACCGACCACGGTGTCATGTACGGCGTCGTCGATTTCTATAAAGCCTGCAAAAAAGAGGGCGTCAAGCCCATCATCGGCATGGAGACCTATGTTGCCCCGCGCTCCATGCGCGACCGCGAAGGATCTCAGGACCGCGAATACGCGCATCTGATTCTGCTGTGCAAAAACGAAACGGGTTATCAAAACCTCATGGCGCTCTCCAGCGAGGCGTTTCTGCACGGTTTTTACTACCGCCCGCGCATCGATTATGAACTGCTCGAACAGCACGCGGACGGCCTCGTCTGCCTTTCGGCATGCCTCGCGGGCGATATTCCGCAGGCGCTTTTAGCAAACGATTACGATGGCGCGCTGCGCCACGCCAAGCGCCTGCAGGGTATGTTCGGCGAAGATTTTTACATCGAGCTGCAAAATCACGGTATTCCGGAGCAGATTCAGGTGCTGCCCGGCTTGCGTAAAATCGCAGCCGAAATCGGCGCAAAAACGGTCGTAACCAACGACGTGCACTATGTTTCGCCCGACGACGCGGAGGCGCAGGACGTGCTTTTATGCATCCAGACACAGCGGTTCGTGGACGAACCCGACCGCATGCGCATGGAGGGCGACCAGTTTTATCTCAAGAGCGAGGACGAGATGCGCCTTGCTCTGCCGGAAGACGCGGACGCGGTCGCCAACACCGCCGAGGTCGCCGAAAAATGCAGCCTCGACATCGCGTTCGGCATCCGCCGCATGCCCGCGTTCACAGCACCGGACGGCATGGGCAACGCCGAATACCTCCGCAAACTCTGCTACGAGGGCATGGCAAAAAAACTGTCGCATGCTGACGACGAGGCGCGCGAGCGGCTCGAATATGAACTCGGCATCATCGAGAAGATGAAGTTCGTCGATTATTTTCTCATCGTCTGGGATTTCATCCATTACGCCAAGGTCAACGGCATCATGGTCGGCCCCGGCCGCGGCAGCGGCGCGGGCAGCCTGGCGGCCTATTGTCTCGACATCACGGACGTCGATCCGATTCAGTACAACCTGCTCTTCGAGCGCTTTCTCAACCCCGAGCGCATCAGTATGCCGGACTTCGACATCGATTTTTGCTACGAGCGGCGGCAGGAGGTCATCGACTACGTCGCCGCGAAATACGGCGACGGGCACGTCAGCCAGATCATCACCTTCGGCACCATGGCGGCCCGCGCGGTCATCCGCGACGTGGGCCGTGTGCTGCGCGTGCCGTACGCGGAGGTGGACCGCCTGAGCAAGATGGTGCCCTTCGAGCTGAACATGACGCTAGAGCGCGCGCTCTCCATCTCGCCCGATCTCAAGGCGCAGTACCAGAGCGACGAAACCACAAAGAAGATCATCGACCTCTCGCTCCGGATCGAGGGTCTCCCGCGGCACAGTTCCACGCACGCGGCGGGCGTCGTGATCTCCAGCGTACCCATTACCGAGGTCGTTCCGCTGCAGGTGAACGATTCTGTGATTACCACGCAGTTTCCGATGACCACGCTAGAGGAGCTCGGCCTTCTTAAGATGGACTTCCTCGGCCTTCGCACGCTCACCGTCATCCGCGACACGCTTAGCTTCGTTGAGGAGGACGGCATGACGCCGCCCGATCTCGACCGCGTGCCGTTTACCGACGAGAAGGTGTACCAGATGATCGCGTCCGGCGATACGGACGGGGTGTTCCAGCTTGAGTCCGGCGGCATGCGCCAGTTTCTGCAGCAGCTCAAGCCGGACTGCTTCGAGGACCTCATCGCGGGCATCTCCCTCTACCGCCCCGGCCCGATGGAGCAGATTCCGCGCTATGTGCGCGGCAAACATAACCCGGCGAGCGTCGCCTACCTGCACCCCCTGCTCGAACCCATCCTCTGCACCACCTACGGCTGCATGGTCTATCAGGAGCAGGTCATGGAGATCGTCCGCGCGCTGGCGGGGTATTCCTACGGGCGAAGCGATCTGGTGCGCCGCGCGATGTCCAAGAAAAAACACGACGTGATGGCGAAAGAACGCGAGTATTTCATCCACGGCACGGAGGGCGTCGTAGGCGCGGTTGCAAACGGCGTACCGGAGGCGGTTGCGGACAGGATTTTCGATGAGATGATGGATTTCGCGTCCTACGCGTTCAACAAATCGCACGCGGCGGCATACGCCGTGCTCGCCTACCGGACAGCATACTTGAAATACTATTATCCCGTCGAGTTTCTCACGGCGCTGATCAACAGTTATATGGGCTCCGTCGATACGGTCGCCAAATACGTCTACAGCGCGCAGAGCCACGGCGTGAAGGTGCTCCCGCCGGACGTGAACTTCTCCCGCGCGCGTTTCGCGCCGGAAAAGGGCGCGATCCGTTTCGGCCTTGCCGCCGTGCGCAACGTCGGCTCCTCCGTCATGGAAGCCATGGTACTCGAGCGCGCGGATAACGGTAAGTTTAAAGATTTTTTCGACTTCTGCGACCGCGTGGACGGGTTGAACAAGCGCATGCTTGAAGCGCTCATCAGCGCGGGCTGCTTCGACTCCATGGGCGGAAAACGCGCGCAGTATCTCGCCGTTTACGAACGCGCGCTGGACGCCTCCGCCGCCGCAAAAAAGGCGCGCGGCGCGGGCCAGATGTCGCTTTTCGACCTCGACGGCGGAGAACAGCTGCAAAACGCGCACCCACCGCTGCCGAACGTTCCGGAGCTTTCCCACCAGATCATGCTCACCAAAGAACGCGAATCGACGGGGCTGTATCTTTCCGGCCACCCGCTGGATCATTTTGAATCGCAGATGAAGAAACTGCAGCACACCATCGACGACCTCGCGGAGGCGGACGGAACCGGCGTGGTGAAGGACGAGCAGACGGTCATCGTCGCGGGCCTACTTACGCAGTGCAAACAAAAACCCACCCGTTCCGGCACCGGCCTGATGGGATACGCCGTGCTCGAGGGCATCACCGGAAGCGTGGAAGCCGTGCTGTTTCCACGCACGCTCCAGCAGGCGGGGCATCTGTTTGTCGACGACGCGCCGGTGCTCGTGCGCGGGCGGCTCAACATCCGCGAGGACCGCGCCAACTCGCTGTTGATCGAGGATATCAAACCGCTCGGGGAGGCGAACCGGAGCGTATATATCCGCTTTGAGTCACTGCCGGAGGACGCGATGAAGAGCGCCTGCTATTTTCTGAAAAGGTTTCCCGGCGAAACCCCGGTCGTACTCTACGACGCGGCAAAGAAGATCGGCAAAGGCGTGCCAAATGAATACCGCGTCTCCGTTTCGGACGCGTTTGTCGCCGCCGCGGAAGACCGCTTCGGCAAAGAATGTGTCAAGATCAAATGAAGCGCGCTGACCGCGCCGAGAGGATGACAAATTTATGTCCCCAAAGATGAAACCCCCTGTCGCAAAAAACGACGACATCGTCGTGACCATCGAGTCCCTGACCAACGAGGGTCAGGGCGTCGCCCGCGTGGACGGCTACGCGGTGTTCGTCGTCGGCGCGCTCGCCGGCGAAGAGGTCAAAGCGCACGTAATCAAGGTCGCGCCATCCTACGCCGTCGCGAAAACAATCGAGATCATCAAGCCCTCGCCCGACCGCGTCGAGCCTGCCTGCGACGTGTTTTCACAGTGCGGCGGCTGCTCGCTCTGGCACCTGCGTTATCCCGCGCAGCTGGAGCAGAAGCAGCGCTGGGTGGAGGACGCGCTCGTCCGCCTCGGCGGATTTTCCGATGTCCCCATGCAGCCCATCGTCGGCATGGATGAACCCGTTCGCTACCGCAACAAGGGCAGTTTCCCGTTCGGATCGTCCGGCAGCGCAGCCGTGTTCGGCTTTTACGCCGAGCGCAGCCATCGGCTCGTGCCGTTTGCCGACTGCCCGATTCAGGATGAACGAATCGTGGACGCCGCCCGCCGCGTCGCCGCCTGGGCGAACACCTGCGGCATTCCCGTTTATAACGAGCTGGACGGCAGCGGCCAGCTAAGGCACGTCGTCGCGCGGACGAACGACGAGGGCGAATGCATGGTCGTCGTTGTCACAAAAGGTCAGCTGAAAAAGACGGACGACCTGCTCTCGTTTCTGGAGGGCTGCGACAGCGTCTGGCACAATGAAAACCCGAAGCAGACCAACGTCGTCTTCGGCGAGGATTTTACGCTGCTTTCCGGCAAACCCGCACTCGCAGAGGCCATCGGCGAAAAGCGCTTCTCGGTCGGGCCGCAGTCGTTTCTGCAGGTCAACCGCGTGCAGACGCAGGCGCTCTATGAAACCGCGCGCGAATTCCTCGCGGCAAAGCCGGACGAAACCGTCGTGGACGCGTACTGCGGCGTCGGCACCATTTCGCTTTTGATCGCGTCCGACTGCGCGCGCGTGATCGGCATCGAGCAGGTCGCCCCCGCCGTGGAAGACGCAAAAGCGAACGCCGCGGACAACGGCATAGAAAACGCGGAGTTTCTCTGCGGCAATGTGGAGGACGTGCTCCCCCGCCTGGTCGCGGACGGCGTTACAGTGAACGCGGTCGTGCTCGACCCGCCGCGCAAAGGTTGCGGGGAGGCGGCGCTGGAGGCCATCGCTAACAGCGCGGCAACACGCGTGGTCTATGTCTCCTGCAACCCCGCGACGCTCGCGCGGGACTGCAAATATCTTGCCGCGCGCGGCTTTGCGCTCTCCGCCGTCCGTCCGGTGGACATGTTCCCGCAGACGTGTCACGTTGAGACGGTAGTATTGATAACAAAAGTAAATTAACGAGTGTGTGAGAAGCCTAGTAATACTGGGCTTTTTGCGTATTTATGATATAATTTCATTGTATGAAAATTGGTAAATTATAGCTTCGCGGGAATATGTCCACTGAAGCGGATTTGATAGTTAAGTGGTCAGATTAGATGTCAGAGCCCCATGAAACAGCAATTTAGATGTATAACGCTCATGACAGAACGGTTTAGATGTTTTTAGGATTTTCCGAGGTTGTGTGGTCAGGTTAGATATAATAGATAAATTGGAATTTAGAGTAAAAATTTGTTATATAATCTTACGAGTAGAAAAATAACTATTTTGACTTTATATTGACACATTAATAAAGTTTGCTATAATTAGAGTGAACATTCAATCTAAATAATTGGAGCGATACATATGAACAATGACAAGGTTAACATTATTCTGAATACAACAATACAAATCGTCAATGAATATAATTTTACAGGGACAACCATTTCCCGAATTTCCAAAAAGGCTGGTATAAGTCCTGGCGTGATTTATCATTATTTTGAATCAAAGGATGAAATTATCTATAAAATATACGAAGATATTGCCAAAAGGCTTGCCGAAAATATTGATGAACAAGAACTTTCTAATATGAGTATTATACGGCAGTTAGAAATTCTGATTTGCACAGCATATCGTTTTGCAGTAAATAATTCGGTTGAAATGATATTTGTTGAAAATTTTAGAAATTCTGCCTATATGAAAAATGCAAAGGATATTGCGAGAAAGAAAGTAACCGAACGCTTAGGAGCGCCGATTGATGCAGCAGTTTCGCGAGGAGAGATTCTGGATTTGCCGCATAACACAATTTACACACTGATGATAGGCACCGCAACACAGCTTGCAAAGCTTGAAATAATTGGGCAGAATCCTCTGGGAAAATACACTATCGAACAAGTTGCACATCAAATCGTAAAAACAATTCTAGTGGGGTAATAAACATGGAAGCTGGCAGAGCTGAAAAGACTTTCTTGAAAAGAATTAAACCGTATAAAGACAAAGTGTATTATTGCGCAGACAATTCCGCCGAAGAGGGTTTTGAGTTTTTAAGCAAAGGTATTCCGTACAAAAACGGAAAACTGAAGAAAACAAACAAAGTCATAGTGTTCTCGCGGATGTCAAAAGGACGTGTTTCTACTATGCTCGGGATTTTCAAAAAATGGATGTTCCCAATGATGAAGGGACGAAAAAAGTGTTTTTCTGATCTTAAACCCTATATTGACGAGTTAGAAAAAGATGCGTTCATTGCGATAGAAAATACACTGCTTAGCAGTTTGCCTAATTCGGAAATATGGGATGATATCAAGTCGTACGCAATGGAAAAATGGAATTGCTACATTGGCTTTACACACTTGCCGAGAGAACTGATTTTTAGAGATAAAGCAGTACTTTTTGAGCATGCAATTGTTGCCATTTTTGAAATGGATAAGGACAAAATAGACTGTGCTCCGGGTTTGGAAGCAGGCGAAGAGGTTCAAAGCGCATATGCGCTTCTGGGACTTGCCGTAAATGATATTGCGGAGCACATGAGGAGAAATTACAATATTAAATGCCAGTCTAATCATCCTTTGGGCGGGCTTGTAGACAATTGTGCTTTAGCGGCCAAGGCTGGGCTTGGTTGGCAAGGCTGCAATGGCTTGCTTATCACGCCACAGTTTGGTCAGAGATGCCGCATTGCTCCGATTTTTATTCAAGAAAAATATTTTGAATATACCGATTCAGATGAGCATAATTGGATTGAGAGTTTTTGTGCTACCTGTCACAAATGTGCTCGCTCCTGCCCGACAAAAGCCATTTATGATGAAAAACGTATTTCTATTCCCAATGTTGAAGGCATTGGTTGTACTAGAACATGCATTGATATATATAAATGCTATGAAAAATTTATTCAAACACTGGGGTGTAGCATTTGCATAAAAGTATGTCCGTTTTCTCAAGGAGAAGGTTCATACGATAAAATTAAAAAATTACGCCAACACTCCCATAATCTCCATCCCGACCCGGTCGCTCTCATCCCGAAACAGCACGTTCCCCTGCCGGTCCGATAGTTCAACGGTCACCTTTGCCGTGATGCTCTCCTCGATCTCGCGCAGCATCATGCCGTTTTTCGGCGCTTTGAGAATGCCTCCTTTTGCGTACGTCGCCGTGAAAGCGAGCGTGTGTTTTGCGCCTTGCAGCGTGGCTTTGATCTTCTCGCCGTCCGTTTCCAGCGAACAAACCCTGCCTCCGTTGTATGTGGCGAATCGGAAAAACCCCAGATCCGTGCGCAGGAAGCTGATCAACCCTTTAAACGACGTGCCGAGCCACGGGATGCGCGCGTAGGAAAACATAAACGACGCGCTTTGCGACGAGAAGTGGTTCGCCTGCATCCAGATCCACGCCTCCGGAAACGACCTGCCCCAGTCCTTTTCGATATACCCTTCCCCGCCGGTCATATCGATTTGGCTGCCGTTGTAGACCATCGTGCCGGTGATCGTATGCCTTATATTCACGATGCCGTGATAGCACTCCATGCCCGGCACGAACGAAAACGGGCCCATGATGCCGGGATGCAGCAGCGACACAGGGTATTTTTCGATATTCTTAAAGCGCAGGCTTGCCGAAAGACGCGTCGCCTCGCTGCAAAGGTCAACATCCACGCCGCCGTCCCAGAAGTGATTGTTTCCGATGCAGACGTCAAACTTTTTGCGATCCGCCGAGAATTCGTCGATGGAAAACCTGAAATACTCCGTCTTGCTGCTTACCGCGTTGATCAGCTGGATAAACGCGTGCGAATCCGCCGTGTTTTTGCCGATCGAAACACCGGCAACGAGCGCAAACACCGACTTTTGCCGCGCGTCGATCAGCTTGAGATACCATCCCTCGAAATATCCCTTCTTGCGGTGCGTTCCCTGAAACGCCTCCTGATGCCAAACCCGAAACAAACTCATCCGTTTTCTCCTGAAAGATTTGATCGCTTATAGATTATATGATGTTCAGACCAGCCGTCCTTTGCGAAACGGCGCGGTCAAAAAGCGCCACGCCGTCTTACCGCCCGTGAGCCAGGCAATCCGCCTGTCGTTTTTTGTGTTGCGCAGCATCCTGGGCACGAAAAACGCGGCGACGGTTTCCGGCCGGTCTGCAAGGATGTTGAATATCCTCTGAAACCGCTCGTCGGTCTCGATCGCGGCGATGGCGCCGTCCGGCGTTTTCGTGATGAAGTCTGTCAGCATCATGCCGGGTGAGAGCCGCCCGGCGATCACGCCCGATCCCGCCAGCTCTTTTGCGAGCCCCTTCATGAAATACGTGAGCGCGCGCTTTGTGGTTCCGTAGAGAATCGTCTTTCGCTGGATCATATCGTTCGAGCCGAGGCCTTCCATGCTGTAGATCGCGCCGTGCCCCTGCTCGCGCATGCCTTTCGCCGCAACCTGCGAACCGAGTATCATGCCTGTGATATTCGTGTCGATAACGGCTTGCACATAACGATCGCCGGTATCCCAAATCCAGTCGTGCGGCGCGTTCTGCCCGGCGTTGTTGATCCAGATATCGACCGCGCCGAACCGCCGTACCGCGGCGTCCCAGAGCGCTTCCAGTTCGCGCTTGTTCTGCACGTTGCAGGAAACATACTGATACGACTCCTCAAACGGCAGCAGCTCCTGCGCCAGATCCTGCCGCAGACTCTCGCCTCTGCCGGAAACAGTAACGCGGCAGCCCGCTTTCAGAAATTCTTTTGCCATCGCAAGGCCGATACCCCGCGTGCTTCCCGTGATGACGGCGTTTTTCATGTGTAACCCCCGTTTGCGGCGATGATATACTCCGCGCATCTTGCCGATTGCGACGCTTTGCTATAAAATAGACAAAGTCGCCATATTTGTCTATCTCAGTCTATTGTAGTGTTCAGTCCGGCCATTCGTCAATCGTTCTTTATATGTTCCCAAAGACTAATATTTGCGCTATCATAGTCTCAATAACGCAAATTGCAGAAAACACGCAAAGCATCAATCCGGGCGTCTCTTGATATGCAGCATGCATGATGAAAACGGAAAAGGCGTTATTTCCGCGTATGATCCAAATTGTTCGGATGCCTGTCTGGCATATTGCCAATTAACGACAATACATAAGGCAACGGTTACAGAACCGTTTAAATATTTTTTCAGGTGGTGCCAATGGAATTACTGCAAAATATACTGCTGATCTCATCTTGTTTCCTGTTGATTACACTCGCGGTGCATACGGGCAGGAAGCTGAGCGTTACAGGAATGCCGGCGCTCTTTGCCATGATCATTTTTTTCATGATCTGGGTTGTGGGCAACATCATCGAATCGAACGTATCCACTTTCGACTGGATGCTGTGGGGAAGAAACTTTCAGCAGATCGGCGTGTTTTTCACCACCTTATGCACGCTCTATTTCAGCATCTATTATACTGCGAATAAAAAGCTCAGGCCGCTGGCCTATGCGATCACGGTGATACAGGTCATATCGGTCCTTTTGATCTTCACGGATCAATTCCATCATCTCATGCGCGCCAGCGTGGAATTGCAGCAGCAAGCCGTGTTCGGGCATGCGCTCGTCGTCCACTCAACGGCGCTTGGAACGGTGCTGGTCGCGTTCAACTTCTGCATCCCTTTGATCGCGCTTGCTATCCTCGTTCTATTCGCGCGCTTCGTATCCAGCAGTCTAAGGCGTCAGCTCTGGCTGATTATCATCAGTATCTTTCTGACCTTTGTCGTCGCCGTCGTGCAATCCACGGTGCTGAGCGATATGAATATCAATATACCGATCCCCGTGCTCAATCTTCCTTGCGTAATATTGATGTCGTACGCGGTTCTGCGCGGCGGATTCGTCGGGATCGCCCCGACCGCGCTCAATAAAGTCTTCGAAGTCATCGAGCAGGGCATCATCGTAACCGACGGCAGCGGAACAATCGTCGAATTCAACAAGCGCGCTGCGGAGCTGATGCGCGCCGTCTCCAGTCCGGATCGTCTGAAAATCGGCTCGCCTGTTTCCGGTTTGCTGCCCGACGCACCAGAACCTTCCGTCAATCAGCGTTTTTCGCCGGGAAATTTGCCCCGCGAACTGACGGATCCGCGCAGAACGATATCCATCTCTATGGCGCATCATAAACTGGTGCATTCCGGCAGGCGTTCTCTTGGATACGTCCTGGTGCTGACCGACATAACGCGGCTCAAAGAGCGCGCCGAAATCGACTCGTTAACGGGTATCTTCAACCGTGACGGCATTCAGAGCGCATTTAACGATATGCAGAAAAAAGCATCAGGTAATCCATTGCTCTGCGCAATGATCATCGACATGGATCGTTTTAAAACCATCAACGATACCTACGGGCACTTCGGCGGAGACAGTGTGTTACGGGATTTTGTCAAAGCCGCGCAGGCTGTGCTGCAGGAAGGCTGCGTCCTGGGACGTCTTGGCGGGGATGAATTCGTCGTTTTGATGTTTACAAACATCGAAGATGCGTTTGCTCATGCCGAGAATTTAAGGCGGAATATTACCGAACGATGCGTTCCATATCTGGAACACAAAATCCGCTATACCGTCAGCATTGGCGTGGCCGGTTTGTTCATCGAAGGCATTTTAATGACAGATCTGCTTCACAAAGCGGACCTGGCGCTATACAAATCCAAGCATCAGGGCAGAAACAAGACGAGCGTTTGAATGGATTGATATTTGTCAGGCGCTGCAACTGATCATCTGAATCCCCAATCACCATTACCTGTTCTTGAATCGATCCATTCTCCGGCAGGAATATTGTCTTATACGAATAACTAACGTATAATTTTCTTAGTGGAGTGGTTGTTTCACAACACCCTTTTACTCCTCTCTCTTTTTTAACGAACCCTACAAGGCAGTGAGGAGGCCGCCATGGAATCCAAATTGACCTATCGGCCTTTAACCAAAGAACCCTGGCCGGATTTTGAGCGCATGTTTTTGCGTCACAAAGGTGTTTGCGGGGGTTGCTGGTGCGTCTACCACCGCGTCCCGTCCTCCGTCTTTTCCAAAAGCACGCGCGAGGAACGCTACGCGCTGATGAAATCCTATCTCGACGACGGCACCGCCTGCGGCATCGTGGTGTATGAATCTGGCGAGCCCGTCGGCTGGTGCAACGTCGGCCCTGCGGAGTATTTCGTCTCGTTCGACCACAGCCCTGCATACCGCGCGCTGAACATCCCGAAAGATGAAAACCCGACCTGGCGAATCGCGTGCGTATTTGTCGACAAGAGCCGACGGAAAAGGCACCTCTCCGGCCGCGTGCTGGAATTTGCCATGGAACACGTCGCACGAAACGGCGGCGGTATTGTGGAAGCGTTCCCCATCGTACTGGAAAAAACGCCAAAGCCGTCCTACACCGGAAAGCAGCACCAATACGAAGCGCTCGGATTTCTACCCGTCGCGCCGATGGGCACGCACCGCCTGCTCATGCGCGCGTATGTGCCGCCGGAATAACCTCCCGGCAGAAAGGACGACTGATGCGCCATATAGAAGCATTCCCCCTCCCCGGCGCCGACATCGTTAAAAAAACACGCGCGCTGGAAAACGTATGCAGAATCCACGACGATCTGAAGGGCTCGTTGTACCTCGATTCCACGCTGAATTTTTCGCCTGATATTCCGAGCCTGTTTGCGCTCTTTGAAGGCGAAGAGCTGGTTTCCGTCGCGACGCTCTTCACGCCCCGTCAAAAGGAAGCGGAGATCGTCGGCCTGACACACCCGAATTTCCGAAGGGCCGGGGCGTTCCGCGCGCTGGTCACGTCCGTTGCACAGCAGGCGGCAGCATTTGGCATCCCGGAGCTTCTCTTCGTGTGCGAGCCGCATTCAAAGAGCGGCGTCGCCGCGCTTGGTTCTCTGGGTGCGACGCTGGAAAACACCGAATACAGCCTGAAATACGACCGCGCGTTCCGGCTGGAGCGCCTGCCCGTACCGCCCGGCCTTACGCTGCACCGCGCGGGAACGCCGGATCTGGACGATCTTACGTTTATCAGCAGCAAGGTCTTTGAGGAAACGGAGGATCACGCCCGGCAGCTTCTGTCACGCGTGATCGCCTCCGAGCACCGCGCGCAATATCTCGCGCGCCTTCAGGGTGAACCGGTTGGCATCGTCAGCGTCGGACGTGAAAACGGCGTGACGACCATCTACGGACTCGGCGTGCTGCCGCAAATGCAGGGCAGGGGTATCGGCCGCGGGATCATCTCGCTGCTGCTGACCGAAACGCTCCCGCAGCATACGGATAAACTGCTCATCGAGGTGGACAGCTCAAACGCCGGCGCGCTGCACCTGTATCTCTCCTGCGGATTCGTCACGCAGGCGTCCTTCGGTTACTACCGAGCAAAAACCGAACGGTTTTTGCTGCATCAATAGCGTCAGACGCATTATTCGATTACTATATTGGAGTGAAAAATGAAGGAATACAAAATCAATCAAAGCGGATACGCCGTTCGATATCACGACCTGCCCGGCAATGAACCGCCGATCGTCTTCGTCCACGGTCTTGGATGCGCCAGTTCGTTTGAATATCCTGCCATCATGACCCAACCCGCGTTGTCCGGCCGGCGGGCGATTCTCATCGACCTGCTCGGCGCGGGATACAGCGACAAGCCGGCTGATTTTTCCTATACCGTTGAAGATCACGCGTCATACCTGAACGAGATGCTCTCGTCTCTGAATTTGACAAGCATCATTCTCTACGGGCACAGTCTCGGCGGCGCGGTCGCCATCCGTCTGGCATCGCTGCTGCAAGGCCGCCTGCGCCAGCTGATCCTCACGGAGTCTAACCTCGACCCGAGCCCGAAGACTGCGGTGAGCCGGAAAATCGCTTCACAGACGTATGAGGATTTCCTCAGCCGCGGCTATGACGACTTGTTGGCACGCGCAAAACGCAGCAATCCGCTCTGGGGCGCCACGCTTGCAAGCTGGCTGCCCGAAGCCGCATGGAAAATCTCCAGCTGCGCCGCACAAGGCGGCGCGCCGTCATGGCGCGAGCGGCTTTACGATCTTGACAAACCCAAAGCGTTTCTGTTTGGAGAACGTACTTTGCCCAGTGCAGACGAAGCGGAACTGAGAAAACACGGCGTGCGCGTGGAGATCATACCAGACGCGGGACACGCCATGGCGTTGGATCATCCCGCAGCGCTGGCGGCTTGCGTTTCGAAAATCATCGAAGATTGCGAAAACGATGCTCGCAAGTAGTTCCTCATTTCGTTACCACGGATAAAAAGAAAAATCAATTTCCTTCAGGAGGCACCCGATGGAGAAAAAAGAACCGGCATCTCTTGGTGCGTGTGTCAAAGCATATACCCGTTGTGTTTCAAGCGGTTCTGTCCCGCGCGCATACCGCGGCATCCTCGCCTCCCTCACGTCGTTTAAATCCGCCTGGGAGCTGGCGCATCCGTCGGACCGCACGGGCGCGCTGTATCAGGGTTATCTCGATATGAGCTTCGTCGCGGTCGCGCCCGCCGCGCTAAATGCGCGTCGGCTGAAAGCGTCGCTCGTATACCTGCATGCCGAGGGCCACTTTGAACTCTGGCTCACGGCGGGCAACCGTGCGTTGCAGAGGCAAATTTCCGAAGAACTGGCACGCAAGCCGCTCAATAAATACAGCCTGAGCAAGCTCTTGCCCGGCGTGGACGCGGTCATCGCCCGCACTGTACCGCCGCCTTACGCGTTCGACGAACCGGAAAAGCTGACGCAGTCGCTCGTCTTGGCCGCGGAAGCGTTCGTTTCGGATATGGCTGCGCTGATTGACGCAGACGGCTGAGAGGAGATTCGATGGAGATACGTTTGATCCGGCAGGACGAGTTTCCACAAGCGCTCGCTCTCGTAGAACGCGTGTTCATGGAATTCGAAGCGCCGGAATACGAACCAAAGGGCGTGGAAACATTCCTGGCGTTCATCCGCGATCCCGAGAAAAATAATCAGCTGACCTTTCACGGTGCGTTTGACGGCGACACGGTAATCGGCGTCATCGCCATATGTGATAAAAGCCACATCTCACTGTTTTTTGTGGATGCCGTATGGCAGAATCGCGGCGTCGGACGAGCATTGTTTGCCGCCGCGCGCAAGGCACTCGGTGCGGACGCGATTACGGTCAATTCTTCGCCTTACGCGGTGGAGATTTATCGAAAACTCGGCTTCCTTCCGCTTGGCCCCGAGCAAATCATTGATGGAATACGGTTTACGCCGATGAGATCCATACATGTTTCAGAAAGCTCAGAATAAGCAACTTGTTTGTCGAAAGATCGCATTGTTTTTATCTATTTGTCGGTAATTATTGCGATTCTGTTTTAGTATGGTATTCTGAGTTTATCCATATATCAAGGAGGTAAAAATGCCGAAAACCGGAGAAAAACCCGGAAAGGGTACTTACGTCTGCACTAATTGCGAACTGCATGTTGTTCTCGATGATACGACCGACACGTTGCCACCTTGCCCAAAGTGTAACAATACGAACTTCTACAAGGCATAACAACTAAACAAAAAACAGCGCCCTGCAACGGGCGCCGTTTTATGATCAAGTCTGTCAGCCTTTTTTCTTCGACGTCTTCTGCGAGTCATCGCCGAAGAGGCTGCCGAGCAGCGCGCCGCCGAGCGACGAACCGGAATCGGAGTCTCCGCCGCCAAGCAGCGAACCAAGCAGGCTGCCGCCGGAGGAATCGGATCCGCCGCCGAGGAGCGAACCGAGAAGATCGCCGTCGTCGTCATCGTCGTCGTCCGCGTCGGAGAGCAGGGAGCCCAGCAACGCGCCGCCAAGCGACGAGCCGGAGCTGGAACCGCCGCCGAGCAAATTCCCGATCAACGACCCCGCCGCGTCGCTCGTACCGCTGCCAAGCAGGCTGCCGATCAGCGAACCGGAGCCGGAATTGGAACCGCCGCCGAGCAAACCGCCGAGCAAGGAACCGATGCCGCCCGAGCTGCTCTGGTTCTGCTGGCCAAGCAGGGAGAGCAGCAGCGGCGCAAGCTGAAGCAGGATCGACATGGTCTGGTTCTTCGCCAACCCTGATTTTTTCGAAAGCGTGCCGACTGTTTTATTCGCGTTGTCGCCGAAGAGGTGCTGTAAAATCTTTGCGCTGTCCTTCGCGTCTACGTTTGAAAGAAACGATTTCACGTCGCTCGCGTTATCGGAAGCGTGGTCGGATAGCGCCTTCGTCAGCGCCTGTTCGCCTTTCTTCGTGCTTGCATTTTTTTGCATGCCTTCAAGCATCAGCGGCAGCGCCGCGCCAATCAGAGACTCCACCTGGGACTTCTTCGCCCCGCTGTTTTTACTCAGCGTGCTTACTGTGTCGCCGCCCAGCATCGTTTGAATCAGTGTATCCGTGTAACTCATGCCATTCTCCCCTTCCTGTGTTGTGTCATGACTAGTATGAATGCATTATAACCAACTCAAGCCACACGTTCCGTGACAAAGTCGGATAACTTCCCGCATATAAAACCGAATTCATCGCGTGAAGTCAGATCCTGCTCTGAAGAACGATTTATTGACACGCGGGATTTTCTTTGAGAATGAGCATGAGCACTTCGGCTTCCTGTGAACCGCTGTTGCGAAGCGCATGGCTTTCCCCGCTTGCGCAGAGGTGCATGTCGCCCGTACTCATCGGCGTCCAAGCGCCGTTTTCGAGCGCTTCCACATTTCCGGACAGGATATAATACACTTCGAATTCGCCATCATGCCGGTGTTCGCCGATCGATGCGCCCGCCGGAATCACCGTCCTCGAAAAGAGGGTGCCCGCGCCGAACGAACCGTCCGCCGTGAGAAAATCGTGAAAGGTCACCGCGCCTTCCCCGCCGCGAACATTTTCGCGCACGCGCACTTGCTGCTGCCCTGCTGTTTTAATCATACTGTCTCTCCTTCTGTTCGTCTTTTCTATATTCCGTTCGTCTTTTCTATATTCCGTAACAATCGAATTCAGCCCTGTGGCTGTTACAGATTCCCCGTATAAACATACGCCAGTTTCTCGCGCGCGACGTTTGCAAGACGTAAAATGGTGTCCTTCGGCGTCGGCTGAGCGTTTGCCATGCGGTGCCGCGGAAAAAATCGGGACAGGTGCAGCGGAATATCCGCCGAAACCGACGCGATCCACGCAACCTCGTTTCTCATCTGCTCTTCGTCGTCGTTCATGCCGGGCACGATGAGCGTCGTGACCTCCAGATGGATTTTCCCCGCGGCGGCGGATATCGTTCCGCATACCGCCTCAAAATCCCCTCCCAGTTTTTTGTATCCATGTTCGCTAAACGCTTTCAGGTCTATATTCGCCGCGTCGATATAGGGCAGCAACCGCTCCCACGGTTCGGGTAGTATCATGCCGTTTGTCACAAGCGCGGTTTTCAGACCGCTGCTCTTAACCAGCTTCGCGCAGTCGAGTACGTATTCGTAACCGACCAGCGGCTCGTTGTAGGTAAACGCCAATCCGATATTCCCCTGCGGGCGGTACGCAAGCGCCGTTGCAACGAGCGACTCCGGCGATATTTCCTTCCACGCGACGCCGGATGCGTCCGCACCGGAGATCTCGCAGTTCTGGCAGTACGCGCAGTCCATATTGCAGCCGTAGCTGCCGACGGAGAGGATCATCGACCCGGGATAAAACCGCCGCAGAGGCTTTTTTTCGATCGGGTCAAGCGCGATGCTGGTAACCCTGCCGTAGTTTTCGCACACGACCGAACCGTTTTGATTGACGCGCGCACGGCAAAAGCCGCGTTGTCCTTCATTCAGCGCGCATCTGCGCGGGCAGACCGGGCAGACCGCCTTCATGTATGGCGCACCACCTCGAAACGATCCATCTTGCAGCGCTCGTAATCGGGGATACCCGCTTTGCGCTTGGCAATCCTCACTTGTTCCTCTACCGTGTCGATTCCTTCCAGATTCGGCAAAAGCAAGCCCTTTCGATAGCCGGAAGTGACGATCACGCCATAGCGTTTCGCATCGAGCTGGTCGGCCGAGTCGATGCGTTCGGTAGGGCCGAGTACGTCCACGCTGTAGCTGATGCGCTCGAGTTCCTCCGTCGAAACGGGCTCGAACCGCGGGTCGTCGCTGCAGGCGGCCACCGCGTTTTTTACGATCTCCTGCGCGATGCTGCCGGTCGCGGCGGATATGGTGCCGATACAGCCGCGAAGCTTGCCCGCAATCTTGAGTGAGACGAACACGCCCGCTCGCCGGTTTGTCATTTCGTCTTGCAGGTCGTCAGGAAGCGCCGGTACTCCCTGCGTTTTAACATATGCTTCCACCGTTTGCCGGGCAAGTCGCACGAATTGATCCTCCCCGGCGCGGATTTGCGCAATGCGCTCCCGCTCCGCTTTTTGATAAAGCATGTCGAACGCGCGGTTTTCGTCCGCCCCTTCCGGCGTGAACGCCGCGACGGCATAACCCACGCCGAACGGCCCCTCGTAGCTGAGCAGTTCGCTCTTCACCTTGCTTCGATCGAGTGCGCCCGCCAGGATCCAGAAGGTTCCGAGCCCGCACTCCGCAGCTTCCTCGCAAAGAGACGCGTCCATGTTCAGAAGCGAGAAAAAGTCCCCCTTGGCCATAGCCTGCGTCGCCAGCCGGTCGAACTTCGGGCCGCTCGCGGAAAAGCCGTATGGGCCGCTCTCCAGCAGTTTATGCGAAAGGTCGCCGCTTGCGACGAGCACGACGTCCCTTTTCAGTTCTTCCGCCGTCTTCTTGACGCACTTTCCAAACCGGTAGTGCGCCGCGGCATCCATCCCGGAAAGGCCGACGCGAACCACCTCGCAGGGCAGGTCGTTTTCCGCAAGAAACGTCAGCGGGATCAGCGTTCCGTGGTCCAGCGCTTTTTCGCGCTCCCCCCGCGTGCCCGCGGGCAGTCCCGCCCGCTTGGCGTTCTGTTCCAGCGCAAATACGAATTCCTCGTCGTAAACCGCGCTCACCTGCACCATCTCGGCGCCGAAACGCTTCAGATCGCCGCGCGCTTTCTTGCCGGGTGAAATATGAAAATAATCCGCATAGCTCGTAGCATGGGAAGAAACGATCACGAGCGTGTCCGGCTGAAGCTTCCGCACGCGCCGCGCGATCTCCCGGTAAGCGGCGATGGTTGTGCGAATCTCCCTCTCCTGCCCCTGCCCGATCTGCGGCAGTATGATCGGCGGATGCGGTACGATCGCAGCCATTTGAATGGACATTTGAATCCCTCTTTTTTCTTTCGGATAGCCGTTTGTATCGGTTGCAATTTCCCTGCATATTTTATCATTTCACGGTTGTGGTGTCAAAAAAAGCGGCTGGTTCTACGCCGCGGCATTCCTTTTGAAAATGGGCGGCAAACTGTGTTAAAATATGAGAAACGACGTAAGGGAGACACGGCATGACGGATTGGCGGAAAAAAAAGAAACAGCCTGTCGAGATGCGCTCCGCGGCGGTGATCGCGCTGCTGATCGTTATCTCGCTTTGCGTGCTTTTTCTTCTCGTAACGATTCCGCTGCGCGCGCTGCGCGATTCCGGGCAGCCGTCGGCCGTCAGCGTCACGCTTGTTCCCGTTCCTGCCGAGACGCCGTCCCCATCGCCTTTGCCAACCTCCGAACCTGTGGTGCCGTCCATACTCACGTTTGACGAAAGCGCGGAAAACCCCCTGCCAAACGACGGCGACCGTCTTGCTTACGGGCAGGGCTACAGCCTGCGCGGTACGGTACAGTCCAATTATCCGCTGCTTTCGGTCGCGCTGGAGATCACCTGCGCTTACAGTGAGGACCCGCGCTATCCCTACACGCAAACCGTCACGTTCGCGCCCGAAAACGCCGTCTATTCCTATCCGCTCGACGACGCGCTGACGCTGGAAGGCGCCTCGATCGATTCGCTCGCGCAGTTTTCCGCGCTGGACGTCGGCGTACATACGCTCAGGATCTACGCTTCCAGCACCGGACAGTTTGAACCGCAGCTGCTGTTTAAAACCGAGTTTTACATCCTCTCGGACGAGTGGCTGCAGATCAAATCGTCCGATTTTTCCAACAACAGCTATACAACGGCTTTGGCGTTTTTCCAGGAAAAGGACGCGTTTCTCTACCGCTATCAATGGGTTGACGCGCGCTACATCGTCGCCGATCCGGACTGGGAGAACAAATACATCGTCTCCTTCGACTGCCTTCCCGGGCGCAAACTCTGGCGCATCCATGCCTACGCCCTGCCATACTATCAGGCTGTTTCATATTATCTCAACAACGTCCGCGTGCGCGTTTCGGGCACGAGCGGGGATTCCGGCGTATTGCTGCTTCGCGACCTGATCGACACCGACAACGGCAGTTACTGCTCCCGCTTTACCTCCAGCGAAAATTACATCAGCCACCACGCCTTCGGCACGGCGACCGACCTCAACGGCGGCATGGGGGCAAACGACAACCAGAAGGAGAACATCGCGCTCATCAACGACGAAGTGAAGGACAATCTTTCTTACAACGGCATCAAGAACGAAAACAACATGCCGTATTACGACTTCACGTATTCGGGCGATTCTCTGATCTGGGTTTATAAAAACGTACCCGAGACGGTCATCAACTACCTGCTGTACGATCTTGCGTTTTACCGCGCGGGGTTCCAGTGGGGGCACTATTACGTCTCCTCGAGCGACGCGATGCACTTTACGCTCACGGACAATATCCGCGTCGATCACAGTGGAAACGCCGGACTAAGGAAGGTATACGAATACGCCGAAACCTACGCGCCGCCGGAACTTTGGTCGATCGATAATTGAGATAAATAAAATAAGGTCCGCCTTGAAGGCGGACCTTATTTTTGTTTGTGCTTTATTTCTTCTCGTTGATCTTCGCCTGTGCCGCCGCAAGGCGCGCGATCGGCACCCTGAACGGCGAGCAGGACACGTAGCTCAGGCCGACCTTGTGGCAGAACTCGATGCTCGACGGGTCTCCGCCGTGTTCGCCGCAGATACCGAGCTTGATGTCCTTGCGGACGCTCTTGCCAAGATCCACCGCCATCTTAACGAGCTTGCCTACGCCTTCCTGATCAAGGCGGGCGAACGGGTCGGACTCGAAGATCTTTTTCTTGTAGTAATCTTCGAGGAACTTGCCCGCGTCGTCGCGGCTGAAGCCGAACGTCATCTGGCTCAGATCGTTCGTGCCGAAGCTGAAGAACTCCGCCTGCTCGGCGATCTTATCCGCCGTCAGCGCAGCGCGCGGAACCTCGATCATGGTGCCGACGAGGTACGGAATCTCCACGCCGCGTTCGGTCATGACGGCCTTGGCGGTCTCGTCCACCGTATTCTTGACGTATTCGAGCTCTTTCACGTCGCCGACGAGCGGTATCATGATCTCCGGTATGACCTCAATGCCGGTCTCCTTGCGGGTTTCAATGGCCGCTTCGATGACCGCGCGGGTCTGCATCTCGGCAATTTCCGGATATGTGACCGCAAGGCGGCAGCCGCGGTGACCGAGCATGGGGTTGAACTCGTGCAGGTTTTCTACCGTCTGGCACAGCGCCTCGTAGGTGATGTCCATCTCCTTGGCGAGCGCGCGGATATCCTCTTCCTCAGTCGGGAGGAACTCATGCAGCGGCGGGTCTAAGAAGCGGATGGTGACCGGGCGGCCGCCCATCGCCTTGTAGATGCCTTTGAAATCGCTGCGCTGCATCGGCAGGAGCTTATTCAGCGCGCGCTTACGGGACTCGACGTCCTTGCTCACGATCATCTCGCGCATGGCGGGGATGCGGCTCTCGTCGAAGAACATATGCTCTGTACGGCAAAGTCCGATGCCTTCCGCGCCGAATTTGACGGCTACTTCCGCGTCGTGCGGGGTGTCGGCGTTGGTGCGCACCTTCAGCGTGCGGACATCGTCCGCCCACTGCATGATGGTCGCGAAATTGCCGGAAACCTGCGCGTCGATGGTGGGGAGCGCTTCGCCGTACACGTTGCCGGTCGATCCGTTGAGGGAGAGCCAGTCGCCTTCCTTATAGTCGCCGCCGGACGCGAACGTCAGGCTCTTTTTCTTTTCGGAAATCGTAGCTTCGGAGCAGCCCGCCACGCAGCAGGTGCCCATGCCGCGGGCAACGACCGCCGCGTGGGACGTCATGCCGCCGCGCGCGGTGAGGATACCCTCGGAAGCGTACATGCCCTCGATATCCTCCGGAGAAGTCTCGAGACGTACGAGAATGACTTTTTCGCCGCGCTTGGACGCTTCCGCCGCATCGCCCGCGGTGAAGTACACGCGCCCGCACGCAGCGCCCGGCGACGCGGGCAGGCCGCTCGCGACAACTTTGGCGTTCTTGAGCGCTTTGGGTTCAAACGTGGGGTGCAGCAGCGCGTCGAGCGAACGCGGTTCGATCTTCATGAGGGCTTCCTCTTTGGAGATCATGCCTTCGCTCACGAGATCGACCGCAACCTGAAGGGCGGCCGCGGCGGTGCGCTTGCCGTTGCGCGTCTGGAGCATGAAGAGCCTTCCGCGCTCGATGGTGAACTCCATATCCTGCATATCGCGGTAGTGTTTTTCGAGTATCTCCGCGGTTTCCACAAACTGCTTATAGACTTCCGGCTGTGTGCTCTTGAGCGCGTCGATCGGGCTCGGCGTACGGATGCCTGCGACGACGTCCTCGCCCTGCGCGTTCATCAGAAACTCGCCGTAGAGCTTCTTTTCGCCGGTGGACGGATCGCGCGTGAACGCAACGCCGGTACCGCAGTCGTTGCCCATGTTGCCGAATACCATGCTCTGCACGTTGACGGCGGTGCCCCAATCCGAGGGGATATCGTTCTTTCTGCGATAGACGATGGCGCGCGGGTTGTCCCAGCTGCGGAATACGGCCTTGATGGCCTCCATGAGCTGTACGCGCGGATCCTGCGGGAACTCGGTTCCCTTTTCTTTCAGATAAAGCGCTTTGTAACGCTTGACGACGTCTTTGAGATTCTCCGCGTTCAGGTCGGTGTCCTGCTTGCAGTTGTTTTCATTCTTGACGGCTTCAAAGATTTCGTCGAACTTCGCTTTTTCGACTTCCATCACGACGTCCGAGAACATTTGAATGAACCGGCGGTAGCTGTCGAACGCGAATCGCTCGTTGTTGGTCAGCTTCGCAAGGCCGGCGACCGTTTCGTCGTTGAGGCCAAGATTCAGGATCGTATCCATCATGCCCGGCATTGAGGCGCGTGCTCCGGAACGGACGGATACCAGAAACGGGTTGGACGCGTCGCCGAGCTTTTTACCTGCACTCTTCTCCGTAATGTCCAGCGCCGTCTCGATCTGTTCGATGATTTCGGGTGCGATCGCTTTTTTATCCTGATAATAACGCGTGCATGCCTCCGTCGAAACCGTAAAGCCAAACGGCACAGGCAGGCCCAGCGTGGTCATCTCGGCAAGATTCGCGCCTTTCCCGCCGAGCAACGCGCGCATATCCGCGCTTCCTTCGCTGAACAGATAAACGTATTTGTGTGACAAAACCTCTTCCTCCTTCTTCTTTCTAACATCTTTCTAACAACTAGTTATTATACCGTCTGGCGAATCACTCCGCAAGAAATATCGCAAAATCGATACGCATGCAGATTTGATATGCCTCCGCTTCATCTGAAAACCATTCGATTAAAAAAACCGTTATGCAACGGTTTATTGATTTACCCAACAATCTGACGTTAAACGCGGCATCGGAAATCCCGCAAAGCTCTCTTTTTTTGTCTGGCAAACGAAAGACGCAGCGGGTATCAAATCGCCGCGCGTCGTTCAGCCATCCCCGCTTTGTTCGAGCATGACCATTAAAAAGGACGGCACGCCGTTTTGAACATCCATTTTAACGCCGAAAAGCTGTACTTTATGGGCCGGCTTACCCGGAAAACCCTGCGACTCGTACACGAAGCGCAGCATCCGGTTTCCGGCAAGGGCCTCTGCCACCTCCGCACGAAGCCGATCGAGGTTGGCGCCTCTGAAGAATGCGGAGGCGTCTCTTGAAAACAGCCTCATCTGCTCGTATGCAAATCCGGTGATCGCGAGCGCGCCGTCGTTGAAAAAGGTGATTTCGAGCCGCTCTCCGATACGCATGATGAATATGCCGATCTGCGACGTGACCGCAAGCGATTCGATGTGTTCCGTCGTTTCGCGAAGATTCGTAATATCCGAGAGGACGGCAAGAACCGCCTGTCCGCCGCCTTTCATGCCCGGCACGCTGACCGCGTTCATATGGAGCCAGCCGTATCCGGTATACTGCAGCCCGTTGCGATAACTGAGCTGGAATGGTTCGCCCTTGGCGGCACAGGCGCGGATGGCATTCTCGACCGTAACGACGTCCAGAGGATGGACGACGGTTTCTAAAAACGTTCCGTTTTTCGCAGCATCTGCAACAATTTCGTTCTTGAGGAAAAATCCGTCGCTGATGAAGATCGGTTCAATGCTCTCGCCGACTTCCATTAGGATCAGCCCGCCATCCAAATGCTTCATGAGGGAATGCAGCTGCTGCGTGAAACCGACTGTAACGGATTTAACGGGGGCAGCCGCTGCCGGACTTCCGGCATAGCGGATGCTGTAACGGTTCTTGCCGGCGTTCTTTGCGTCGTACAGCGCGCGGTCGGCCTCTGAATAGAGCCATTCGTAGTCGCTGGAGCCGCGCGCCGCAACGATCACGCCGATGCTCGCAGAAAGCGAAATGGAGCCGCGCTCTTCAACCGTATACACAAACCTGAGATTTTCGCAGAGCGTTCTGGCTTTGCTCTCTGCAAACTCCTCGCCGGGCACTTCCGATAAGAACACGAAGAACTCGTCTCCGCCGATGCGGGCGACGATGTCCGTGGAGCGGAACGTGTTTCGAATCACGTCGCTCATCTGCCTGAGCGCCAGATCGCCGTTTTGATGCCCGAGCAGGTCGTTGACCTGTTTAAAATTATCCGCGTCGATCATGAACAGGGCTACATCGCCGCCGTCGCCAAAGAGCAGCGCTTCCTCGATCGCGTTTCGCGCGGCGGTGCGGTTTAATAGCCCGCTCAGCTCGTCGCGTAGCGCCAAGCCGCTGAGGCGGTCGATATCTTTCGTGATTTTTTCCAGATCCTTTACGATCAGAAACGCTCTGATTTCGCCCGACCTCGGATCGAGCGTCATCTGCGCGGTTACGATGCAGTGCCGCCGCGAACCGTCCGCGCGCAGCATACGGATCTCCATTTCCTTCGACAGTTCGCCGCTGTGATAGGCTTCCAGCAGCCGCTGAGGCGCAACGAACGCTGAGAATTTCTGCCGGTCGACTTTTTCCACAAACGTGTCGCAAAACCGGGCGAGGATACGCTCCGCAAGCGGCTGTGTCTCCAGTTTGGAAAGCAGCGTTGAAAATTCGCCTTCCGCCCGCTCGCACGCGCCTGTGGACACGTTTACCTCCATCAGAGCGATACCGAAACCGATGGACGACGCCAGCGCGTTTTGCCAGCGTTTGTAGGAGGATATGCGTTCCTGCTGAATGGTGATGTCGCGAATGGAGATGATCGCCTGTGCGCCTTTTCCGGCGTCGTCTTTTACGAGCGAGAATTCGAACCCGTACCAGCGGTATTCGCCTTCCGCGTTTTTCATGCGAATCTCCGCGTCTCCGCTCGGCTCCCCCCTTCGGATCGTCAGCCAGAAGGATCGGTACGCTTCCCTGCTCTCCGCGCTGACCAGCTCGTTAAGCACCCAGTCGGCGTCGAACTGCAGCGGCTGGTTTTCCCGGCGAAAATGCTCG
Organism: Christensenellaceae bacterium; assembly: GCA_963675855.1. Classification (GTDB taxonomy): domain Bacteria; phylum Bacillota; class Clostridia; order Christensenellales; family CAG-138; genus UBA7703. Next base: position 1,197,136 of record OY776633.1, on the reverse strand, counting down.
AACGTGCTGGAGCTTGAAACCATCTTTCCGCTGTCTATATCATAACGGATGATCATGATACCGCGTTTCTGCGTCGCAATGCGGTACTCTTCCTCCGAATCCATCAGCCGTTCGCGCTCCAATCTGGAACTTCTGATTTTCTGGTTGTAATGGGCGACGAGATACACCGCAATAAACACCGCGCTGAGCAGCGCGATGCCGATGGCGATAAAACCCTGTGTCTTTTCTTTCTGTAGATTTTGATTTACGACGCCGGACGGAATCGTCCGGCAGATAAACCACCCCTCGTATGCGGAAGGCGCATACGCAATATACCAACGATCCTTCCCGATGGTAAACGCAACGGTTCCGGTGGAAGACGCCTGGATATCATCGATGATTTCCTCGGCGGAACCGGATCCGTCCATACTCGCGGCACGCAGGATGGAAAACAGATTATCGTTGTCATCGGTTTGAAACGCCTGGTCGTACCCGACGACGATATTGCCGTCCAAGTCGCATAGATATGTTTCGCTCCCGCCGTAAGCGTTTTGATTGAACATTTCGTGCAGCACGGATGCGTCCAAAACGCCGATCACCGCACCGATGATTTCATTTTTGTTCCAGATCGGTACGGCGAGCACGAATGCATCGCCGAAATTCTGTAAGCCGGTTTTTCCAATATGCTCAATAACGTTTTTGCCTGATAGCACGCGCGTCAAATACTCGCGTTCCGGCAACAGAAGCGCCGCCCCGCCGCTGGTCACGCTGTGTCCCTGCAAGTCGGTAGCGATCAAAGCTCGAAAATCGGAGCTCATTGCAATATCGTTCAGTTTTTTTTGCGCTTCGGCGGATAGGGGATCGGTGCAAAGGCAGGAAGACGTCGCAAGCAGAGAGAGCAGCGAACTCTCTCCGTCAATTTTGACCGTCAATAGATTTTTCTGCTCGTGTACGGCGGCGAGGAGCAACTCCACCGTCATTTCTTCCACGCGTATACCCGCCTGAGTGGAATACAGCAACAGGGAGGCGACGCTGATGCAAATCATAAGCAGAAGCACGGCCAGCTTTAGTAGTCTATTCTCTTTTTTCTTTATTCGCCATCGTCTCCTTCGTCCGCGCGATCCGGTATCATAGTCGAAAAAATAGCCGAAATGCGTTTTTTAGGCGTAAAGAAGTTCCGTTGATTCACTATTATTGATCTATTTTACATTATAGCGATAATCAATGGCGCAATCAACAGTTACCCCGCTTTGCTGATTTCAAGGCGGGAAACAGGCGAAGATAGAAAAGCGGAGCCGGAATCCGGCTCCGCTTACAAGTTTCTGTTGTTTATGCGATGGCAATGATGATCGAGGCGATTGTCCCCAGTATCATCATGGCCGCTACGACCAAACTGAAAATACGCAAACCCTTGCTCACTGCTTCACTTCCCTTCAGGACTTCCCGATGTATGCGTAGTTCTCCGGATAACGGGTAACCAGCGTTTCATCCGCAACCCAGTTGTCAACAAGGTCTCCATAGTACTGCTCCTGATAGATCGACTGTTCATACAGATCAAACGCTTCTTTGACGTCGGCATACGGGATTTCATGCGCGGGTTCCGTGGAAACGCGTTTGATGATATGCCAGCCGTAATCGGACTGTACCGGCTCGGATACGTCCCCGTCCTTCGTCAGCGCAAGCGCGGCGGTGAGGAACGTCTCAACAAAGCTCGCGCCTTCTCCGACCAGATAACCTTCCGCGTTCTCGGCACTCTCCATGCCCGGATCGATGTTGTATTCTCCCAGAAGCGTTTCGAAGTCCTCGCCCGCGTCGATCCTTTCCTTGATCATTCTCGCGGTCAGTTCATCCTCGACCAGTATCTGCCGCACGCGGAAGAATCCTTCCGGCATATATACCGGGGGCGTATTATATCCGTATTGCGCATAGGTTTCATACGTGAAATACTGCGTCGGCGACTCGTCAAAGAGCGCCTTTTGCGATTCGAGCTCGGCTTCATACTTGACGATGAGCTCTTCATCCGTCAACGCGATCCCTTCGAGCAGGGCTTCGCGGTGCTTGCTCACAAGCGTATTATTGATCGCATCTTCAAGCATCGATGCTTTCAGCTTGCGCACGGTGGTGTTGTTTTGCAGCAACGCATCCGTCAGCAATGTTTTGGCATAGGCGTCCACGTTGGTCGCACCCGCCTGCTCGGCCTGATCTTTAAAGCTTTGCACGGTATCGTCATAATTCGAATCGGCGGTCGCCTGCGCGGCGTCCATCTCCTCGTCCGTCAGCGTAATGCCAGCGAGCTTCGCCTGATACACCTGCATCGCGCTGGAGATCAGCGTGCCAAGAAGGTATTCCTTGAAGCTGTCGATCCCTTCGTCGGTGCTCGTATCGTAGCCGTATGCCGAAGCGTAACTTTCGCTGTTCAGATAAGTGCTTTCAAGGCGCGTTACGGTGATTTCCTGGTCGCCCACCATCGCGGCCAGGGATTCGCTCCCGCCGCATCCGGCCAGCGTAGCCGCCGCCATCAGAATCGCCGCAATGAGCGCAATTGTCTTGCTGAGTTTCATGAAAATCTGTCTCCCTTGCCGTTTGGTCAATATTCCGAATATTGAAGTTGAAACGAATGAATTATACCCTTGGGCGAATAGAATGTCAATTCGCGTAAATACCGCGGCTTATTGTGGTTGAATTTTCGCGTTTTTTCCCGAATCCGGCCGCTTCTCATGACAGAATGCGAAGATAGGCCGCCATTCCTCCAGTATTCCCGCGGTCTCTGCGGTGCGAATACAGCCTCGGCGTCTCCATGGTGCATACGTCGAAGAGCGAGATGTTTTTCATCTTAACGCCGGCGTCGAAAAGCTGCTTTGCGGCAACCATCCAAAGGTCGATATGGGGCCTCGCGCCCGTGCGCTCCAGCACGCAGGGGATGTCCGGGTACGCCGCGGCAAATTCCTGCGCAACGCTGCGCCCCACCTCGAAGCAGTCCGCGCAGATCGAAGGGCCGATGCTAGCCAATACGTCCGCGGGATTGGAACCGAATTCCTCCGCCATCGCACGGACGACGCGCGCGCCGACGCGTCCGAGCGCGCCGCGCCAGCCCGCATGCGCAAGCCCGATGCACCGCCGGACCGGATCGACGCAGTAAAACGCCATGCAGTCGGCGTGCCCGGTGATGAGCGTGACGGCGGGATCGTTTGTCACGAGCCCGTCGCAGGCGGGTAGCGGATCGGTCAGATAACCTTTCCCCGCGTCCGCGCGGTCAACCTTCAGTACGGTCGTGCCGTGCTCGTAGTTGTCCATCACCATTCTATCGAACGGAATCCTCGCCGCGCGGCAGAAGATACGATAGTTCTCCATGACGTTTTCGCGGTTTTCCGGACGTGAAAAACTCAGGTTCAGCGAAGAAAAGCAACCCTTGCTGACTCCGCCGGAGCGCGCGGAAAAACCGTGGTCGAACCTTTCTATCCTTTCAAGCATGGGCTGTGTATAGATGCCGACGCCGTTGACATAGCGAAATTTCGCGCCGCGGACAATCTGTCGAAATTCCGTTAAAAATACCTGTTCGTTCATTATTTTATCCGTTTGTTCCATTTGTTTCCCGTAAAAAGGGCGGCCTGACGCCGCCTGTTCAGCTGTTCGGAACGGTGTGTATTCATCCGCTTGATTCCGCGCTTACCTGTATGCACGCTGGTTTGTCAGTTTTTTTCGTCCAGCAGACGCTGCAGTTCTTTCATGAACGTCTGCGTATCCTTAAACTCGCGATAGACCGACGCGAAGCGCACATACGCGACCTCGTCCACATCCTTGAGTTTTTTCATGACGATTTCGCCGATATCCCGCGTGGTCACTTCGGAAGCAAGGGTGTTGAATATCTCCCTGCTCACGTCGTCGACGAGCTTGTCCTGCACATCCGCCGCAACGGGCCGCTTCTCGCAGGCTTTGCGGATGCCAAAGCGGATCTTGTCCGAGTCGAACGGTTCGCGCCGATCGTCGCGCTTGACCACCATGATCGGAATCTCTTCGATCTTTTCATACGTCGTAAACCGCTTGCCGCAGTTGATGCATTCGCGCCTGCGCCGTATGGCGCTGCCGTCTTCCGTCGGACGCGAATCGATTACCTTGCTCTCGATACTGGCGCAATATCTGCATTTCATGGCGTTATGCTCCTTATATGGTGCATGATGATATATCATACTACCATATCTATGGGCAGAATGCCAATGATGAATTATTACTTATTTTCTATATGCTGTTTTTCCAAATCCGCAGCAAAAAAAACGAACCGGAAACCGGTTCGCTTCTTTCGATTTTTCGCCCTGCGATCAATATTTGCGCTTTCTGGCGGCTTCAGCCTTCTTCTTGCGCTTCACGCTGGGTTTTTCATAATGCTCGCGACGACGGACCTCTGCCAAGACGCCGCTACGCGCACATTTGCGTTTGAATCGTTTCAGAGCGCTTTCCAGGGACTCGTTTTCACCTACGCGAATTTCCATTTTCTCCCCTCCCCTCTTATACGACTCTTCCATATTGCGGAAGACGCTAAAAGTCATTATACGCGAGGCGACCTGTTTAGTCAACAGGTTTTTTCATGCATGAAACCGCTGCAAATTATTGCAATATACACTGTGCACCCTGTTGTTTCTGTCCGGTTACTGTGATATACTTTCCTCAGATTCTGCGTTTCATTCAAACGCAAATACATCAAGGAGGAAAACTCATGAAGAAAGTTATTACGATTCTTTTGGCGCTTGGCATGGTCTTGTCCGTTGTCGCTTGCGCCCCGACTCCGGCCCCCGCTGCCGAAGCGACCGAAGCCCCTGTCGTCGAAGCAGAAGCGACCGAAGCCCCTGTCGTCGAAGAAACCGCGGAACCCGTAGTGCTCAATATCGCTATGGTCACCGACGTCGGCAATATCGACGATAAATCCTTCAACGAATTCACCTGGATGGGCTGCAAAAACTGGGCCGAAGAAAACGGCATGGTTGCCAACTACTACCGTCCTTCCGAAGATAGCGACGACGCCCGCATCGAGACCATCAAAACGGCCATCGATAAAGGCGCAAACGTCGTCGTATGCCCCGGCTACCTCTTCGGCGCGACCTATCAGCAGCTGCCGCAGCAGTATCCCGACGTGATGTTCCTCGGCATCGACATGGGTCTGGGCGATGTGCCCGAGCCCCAGGCGAACACCGCTCTGATCACCTATCAGGAAGAACAGTCCGGATATCTGGCAGGCTACGCTGCCGTCATGGACGGTTACACCAAGCTCGCGTTCCTCGGCGGCATTGACGTGCCCGCGGTCGTCCGCTTCGGCTTCGGCTTCGTACAGGGCGCCGACGCTGCGGCCGCCGTGCTCGGCAACACCGCGGATGTAGCCATCAAGTACTGGTACTCCAGCGCCTTCTGGCCGACCGACGAAATCAAGACCAAGACCGCCGGCTGGTACACCGAAGGCACGCAGATCATCTTCTCCGCCGGCGGCGGCATCCTCTACTCGGCTATCGCGTCCGCTGACGAAGCGAACGGCATGCTGATCGGCGTCGACGTCGACCAGGCCAGCGTTTCGGAGCGCATCGTGACTTCCGCCAAGAAGGAACTTGAAAACTCCGTCAAGCTGGCTCTTTCCGACCTGCTGAATAACGGCGGCGTGTGGTCCGCTGCTTACGCGGGCGTAGAGAACAAGCTCGGCGCCGCGCAGGATTGCGTCGGCCTGCCGACCGATATGGACTCCTGGAGGTTCAACACCTTCACGGTAGAGCAGTACAACGAGATCTACGCCAAGGTCAAGAACGGCGAAGTTGCCATTTCCGACTCGATCGACGTCACCCCGACCGTTTCCATCGCCGTCGATTATCAGAACTGACAACCATCGTACAACTTCATGGTAAACGGGGGGCTGGGCTAAAAGCCCGGCCCCCATTCTTTATTTATATGTAACGCATATCGGAAATGTCGCTCCGAACTTTATTATATTTCATATTGGAAACGGTTTATCCGGAGGCCGCCCGTTTATCTTAATTGGGAAGGGATACCGCCTATGAACGATTTTGTAATCGAAATGCTGAATATCACCAAGGATTTCCCCGGCATACGCGCAAACGACAACATTTCGCTCCGTCTGCGCCGCGGCGAAATACACGCTCTGCTTGGTGAAAACGGCGCCGGAAAGTCCACGCTGATGAGCGTGCTGTTCGGCCTGTATCAGCCGGAAGACGGCGTGATCAAAAAAGACGGTCAGGTCGTACACATCAAAGACCCCAACGACGCGAACACACTGAATATCGGCATGGTTCACCAGCACTTCAAGCTGGTCGAGGTGTTCACCGTTCTGGAAAACATCATTCTCGGCGTCGAACCCAACAAGATGGGGTTTCTTCAGAGGAAAGAAGCGCGCAAAAAAGTGGTCGAGCTCAGCGAACGGTACGGCTTGAAGATCGACCCCGACGCGCTGATCGAGGATATCTCGGTCGGCATGCAGCAGCGCGTAGAGATATTAAAGATGCTCTATCGCAACAACGATATCCTCATCTTCGACGAACCCACCGCGGTTTTAACCCCGCAGGAGATCGACGAGCTCATGAACATCATGCGTTCGTTTGCCGCGGAGGGAAAGTCGATCCTGTTTATTACGCACAAGCTCAACGAAATCATGGCGGTCGCGGACCGCTGCACCGTTCTGCGCAAAGGCAAGTGCATCGGCACGGTCGACGTGAAAGACACCGATAAAACGAAGCTCAGCCGCATGATGGTCGGCCGCGACGTGGAATTCGTCGTCTCCAAAGGGGAAGCGCACCCCGCCGATGCCGTGCTCGAAGTATCGCACGTGACCGTCCCGAGCAAACTGCATAAAAACAACGCGGTCAAGAACGTGTCGTTTACCGTACATGCGGGTGAAATCTTGTGTCTGGCGGGCATCGAAGGCAACGGTCAGACGGAGTTCGTCTACGCGCTGACCGGCATTGAAAAACCGTCGGCCGGAGAAATCACGCTCAAGGGTGAATCGATCGTCCGCATCGGCGCAAAGCGCGGCAAACAAAAAGCGTCCGCCCTCGCCGGCGCAAAGACGACGCTGATGTCGATCCGCAACCGCAGCAAGCTCGGCATGAGTCACATCCCCGAGGACCGGCAGAAATACGGGCTCGTTCTCGATTATACATTGGAGGAAAACCTCGTTCTGCAGCGGTATTGGGAACCCGATTTCCAGAAGAACGGCTTCATCAAAAAACCTGAGGTCAGGAAGTACGCGGAGAAACTGATCAAGCAGTACGATATCCGCAGCGGAATGGGCCCCGTCACCAGCGCGCGCAGCATGTCCGGCGGCAACCAACAGAAAGCCATCGTCGCGCGCGAGATCGACAAAGACCCCGACCTGCTCGTGGCGGTACAGCCGACGCGCGGGCTCGACGTAGGCGCGATCGAATACATCCACAAACAGCTCGTTGCCGCGCGCGACAACGGCAAGGCGGTCTTTCTCGTTTCGCTCGAGCTCGACGAGGTCATGAACGTCTCTGACCGCATCCTCGTGATGTATGAAGGCGAGATCGTCGGCGAGTTTAACCCGAAAGCTGCGACGGTCGAGGAAATCGGACTGTATATGGCGGGCGCCAAACGGCAGTCCTCTGAAAGGACGGTGAACTGAAATGGGTGATTCCAGGAAACGTTCCTTCCATATTCCTGGCGGTACGAGCTTTTTAGCCTCGCTGATCTCCATCGGCGTGGGGCTTATCTTCGGACTGATCCTGCTGTTCGTACTCAACGCAAAGGCCGCGCCCGGCGCGTTCGTCAGCCTCGTTACGACCGGATTCCGCTCGAGCGACAAGTTCGCAAAGGTACTCTATCAGGCCGCGCCGCTCATTATGACCGGCCTGTCCGTCGGCTTTGCGTTTAAAACCGGCCTGTTCAACATCGGCGCGACAGGGCAGTATACCGTTGGCGCAGCGTTTGCGCTCATCGGCGCGATTCAGTATCAGCTTCCCTGGTACGTATGCCTTCTGCTCGCCCTCGTCGGCGGCGCGTTCTGGGGCATCTTCCCCGGCCTGTTCAAAGCCCTCTTCAACGTAAACGAGGTCATCACCTCGATCATGTTCAACTGGATTGCGATGTTCGCGGTCAACCTCACCATCAGCAACATGCCTATGATGCTGGCCAAATACTGGGGCGGCGCTCAGGTGGACCGTACGGCAAACCTCGCGCAGGCGAATCCGAACGCGCTGATTCCGCGGCTCGGGCTCGATACGCTTATGAACAGCAACTATATGAATATCAGCATCTTCCTTGCGGTGATCTTCGCCCTGATCGCCTGGGTGATCCTGAGTAAAACCACATTCGGATACGAGCTAAAAGCCTGCGGCTATAACCGCAGCGCGAGCCTTTACGCGGGCATCAACGCCAAGCGCAACATCGTGCTCTCCATGGTCATCGCGGGCGCGTTCGCGGGCGTCGGCGGCGGGCTGTACTACCTCGCCGGAACCGGCCAGTACACGCTGGTGAAGTCGCTGCTCATGGCGGGCTTTAACGGCATTCCCGTCGCGCTGCTGGCGACGTCCAATCCGGTCGGCACGATCTTCTCGGCTTTCTTCGTCTCCTACATACAGGTTGGCGGCGACGCGATGCAGCCGGATTTCGTTCGCGAGATCATCGACATCATCATCTCCGTCATCATCTACCTCGCCGCGTTCGCGTTATTGACGAGGGAGTTGCTCACGCGCAGCGCGCAGCGGAGGGAGCATGACACCGCGATCGCCGAATCGGCGTTCATACCCGCAGAGAAAGACGAGGTGAGCCAGAAATGAGTATTTTAGCGGATATTTTCAGCGCGACTATACTGTTCATGATCCCGCTTCTGCTCGTTGCGCTCGGCGGCATGTTCTCCGAACGCAGCGGCGTGGTCAACATCGCCCTGGAAGGCATCATGATCATCGGCGCGCTATGCTCCTGCCTCTTTTTGCGCGTGCTGGAGGACAGCGGTTACGGCCCGGCGCATCCGCAGTGGTCGATGTTTTTCGCGATCGTCGTGGCTGCGTTCTGCGGCGCGGTATTCGCGCTGCTGCTCGCGTTTGCATCCGTCAACCTCAAGGCGGATCAGACCATCGGCGGCACGGCGCTGAACATGTTCGCGCCGGCGTTTGCAATCGTTCTCACCTGGGCCATTCAGGGACAGGGCCAGACAACGATTCTGATCCCCACCTGGTCGCGCATCACGCAGGAGACGCTCGGCGTACCCGTCAAGGAAACGTTCTTTCAGATGTTTCTTTTCAAGAGCTTCTATCAGACCACAATCTGGGCGATCTTTCTCTTTGTCATCGCGGCGGTCGTGCTCTATAAAACACGCTTCGGCCTTCGCCTGCGCTCCTGCGGCGAACATCCGCAGGCGGCGGACTCCGTCGGCATCAACGTTTACCGCATGCGTTACGCCGGCGTGTTCATCTCGGGTTTGCTCGGCGGCATCGGAGGCCTTGCCTACACGCTCGCCGCGGGCAGCGCGTTTCAGTCGACTGTCGCCGGTTACGGCTTTTTGGCCCTCGCCGTCATGATCTTCGGCAACTGGAAACCGCTGAACATCCTCGGCGCATCGCTGTTCTTCGCGCTGTTTAAGATCCTCGGTTCCTACAGCGGCAGTATCCCGTTTTTGCCGAAGTTCGAGAACATCAAGGCCAGCGAGTATATCTACCTCATGCTGCCCTATATCGTGACGATGATCGTGCTCGTTCTCACGAGCAAGAAGTCCCGCGCGCCGAAGGCCGAGGGCATCCCGTACGACAAAGGGCGCAGATAACGTTCCGATACCGGTTTACGATGGCGCCGTGTCGAAGCGCATTCGCCGCGGCGCCCCTTTCATCCCCCGAAATAAAGAGAAATACGATTCGGAGGCACTATGGCAAAGCTCTATTTCCGTTACGGCGCGATGGGTTCCAGCAAAACCGCGAACGCCATTATGGTCTGGTACAACTACCATGAACGCTGCAAGAAGGCGCTGCTGGTCAAGCCCGGCGTGGACACGCGCGACGGCACGTACAGCATCCGCTCCCGCAGCGGTCTCGAGGCGAACTGTATCCTGTTCGACCAGATCGACTGGGACGCGGTCAAACGGCGCGAGTATGACTGCCTGATCATCGACGAGGCGCAGTTTCTATCCGTCGCGCAGGTCGATATGCTCATCCCCATCGTGGACGATTACGGCGTCCCCGTTATCTGCTACGGCCTCAAGACCGATTTCCGAGGCGAGTTTTTCCCGGGCAGCGCGCGGCTTCTGGCACGCGCGGACACGATTGAAGAGGTAAAGACCATCTGCTGGTGCGGCAAGAAGGCGACAAACAACGCGCGACTCGACGGCGTGGGCGGCATCACTAAGGTCGGCGAACAGGTTGTGCTCGGCGCGAGCGACAAATACATCGGGCTGTGCCGCAAGCACTGGATGACCGGCGATCCCGGGCCGGGCCTTCGCGTGGAGGATCTGGCCGGCGGTGCGGTTCCCGGCGCCTGCGCCTGCGCCGAAGAAGACGAGGAAGAACAGTAAATCATGAAATTCTACGTTGCAAGCGGCGTTTCAAACGCCGAAAAGGTCAATCAGGCCGCCGCCGCGCTCGCCGCCGCCGGACACAAGCGCACCTACGACTGGACGGGTCACGGAGACGTATCGAAAAATTCGCCGGAGCGCAAGCGCGAGGTCGCGGCGTATGAATCGCGCGGCGTAATCGAGGCGGAGCTCGTGGTGCTGCTGCTTCCGGGCCGCTTTGGCACGCATGCCGAACTCGGCATGGCGCTGGCCACAGCCGAAAACAAGCGCATCCTGCTCTGGTCGGAAACCAGCGCGCCGTTCGACGGCTCCGAGGGGTTCTGCGTGTTCTACCACCACCCCGCCGTTGAGCGCGTCGTCTGCCCGTTTAACGAGCTGCTAGAGCGGCTGAAAACGATTTAGCGAATAGCACGAAAAAGCGGCCGGAATTTCCGGCCGCTTTTTTGTTGCGTTATATCGATGTTTGTTACGGAGCGGATTCGACCGCTACGATGCGCCCCTGCCCGTGCGGGTCGGCGTAATCTTCACCGACGACGCCGCCAAGGCCGTCAACAATGAAGTTGATGAGCACCTGGTTGTCGATCATGATGGAATCGAGCAGGAAGTTGTTGTCCTGGAACATGGTATATCCGTCGCCTGCATTCTTGAGCAGATAGTCGTGGCAGGCCAGCGTGTAGGTCTTGGTCAGATCGAGCGGCTCGCCGCCGACCATGACGTTCTTCACGCGGTATTCGCCGTCCACGCTGACAAACATGTTGTTCTCATCCAGCGTGACGGAAGACGGGATGTAGGTGTGAATTTCGTAGGTCAGGCCGGAAACCTGCAGGAAGCCGCCGTTCTCCTCCGGCGTCACCCGAGAGCCCATCTCCAGAGCGTCGAGTATCTCCTGTCCGGTCGCCTCCACCATGCACAGCTCGTTGCCAAACGGATGCACCTTGATGATGCCGCCGTATGTGATGTCGCCCATGGCGATATTGGTGCGCACGCCGCCGCCGTTGACAAACGCGATGTCAGCGCCGGAGATATAACGGTACGCGTCCGCGCACAGGTCGCCGAGGTTCGTCTCGCTGTTGCGCACGATACGCACGGCGGGATCTGTGCCCGGCTCGAAGATGGTCAGTTCGACATCGGTCCTGGCGACCACCTCGTTGAGCAGCTCCTCGAACTGGGCCTGAATCGTGCCGATATACGCTTCGGCGTCCGCGTCTTTATCGGCAAAGTCCGTAATCAAGCCGGTGGACATGCTGCCGTCCTTCGTGATGTAGAGCAGCCCGACGGCGTTGAGCTTGGTTCCGGTCTGGGTCAGGAGCACGCGCTCGCCGTCGAGGTTTTTGACGCGTTCGCATTCGATCGTGCTGTGCGAATGCCCGTCGATAACCACATCGATGCCGTTCGTTTTTTCGATGAGTTCACTCGAAGTATAGGGCGCCGTATACGCGTCGATGCCAAGGTGCGACAGCGCGACAACATAATCCGCGCCCGCGGCAATCGCCGCGTCGACCGCGCCCTGAATCATCGCAAAGAACGCGTCCGCGCCGTCCTTCTGCCCAAAGCCATAGATAAAGTTGCCGTTGTCGTCCTGGAAGAACGTCGGCGTTGACGTCGAGATGGTCATCGGCGTGCTGATGCCGACAAACGCGACGTTCACCCCGTTATACGTGAGCATGGCATACGGTTCGAGTATGGCTTCCCCGCTCGTAAGGTCGACGAAGTTCGCCGAAACGATCGGGAATTTCGCCATTTCGCGCAGTTCAAAGAAGCGGTCCATACCGTAGTCGAACTCATGGTTGCCGGGCGTCATGACATCATATCCGACCTCGTTCATGATGTCGATGATGTAGCTGCCCTTGGAGAGCGTGCCGATCGCGTCACCCTGTACGGCGTCTCCCGCGTCGACCAGCGCCACATAGCAGCCGTCGTCAAGCAGCTGCTGTTTGAACGCGGCCACGCCGGCATAACCTATGCCGCTGTCCACCGCGCAGTGTACGTCGTTGGTATACAGGATCGCGAGATCCTTATCCAACGCAGGTTCCGGAGCAGGTTCTGGCGTTGCCGTTACTTCAGCGACAGCCGGTTCAGCGGTTTTCGTTTTACAGGCAAACGAAAACGCGAGTAGGAGCACCAGCAAAAACACGGTTAGTTTTTTTAGCATCTTCAAATCCCCTCCTTAGATTGATAATTTCACTATATCACAATTCCGTACGAATTACGTTTTCAGCGTGTGAAATTGTAAAATATATTTTCCTTATAATTTTACAAAATCAAAATATACTTACAAATGATGTATCAATCGGTTCTGTTTCACACAGGATGCCGCTTTTTCGATTCGAGTTGAGCGCAGGGGCGCACTCCTGTATAATGAGATCAGTTCCGATTTCGATCCAACACAGATTACTGCGAAAGGCAACCGAGATGCTTCGTCATTCCGAATCCCACGGAGTCGTACACCTGACCGATTACGGTGCCCCTTACGAGGGTAACTTCGTCGCGTCCCTGCGCGCGCTGGAGCGGCGGTTGGACGCGGACGGCATTAGCATGCACTACGTTTTTCCGCGCCGCGCGGGAAACGCGCCCTGGACGCAGGCGATGGCGCGCGAAAAGGACAACGTCCATATCATCGAACGCGACGGATTCTTCTCGTATGCGCACCAGATCCGCCGCCTGCTGAAAGGCAGCGGCGCGACGGTTCTGCACGAGCACTTCATTCACTTCAAGGAGAAGATGGCCGCGCTGCTGGCGTGCGCAATCTGCGGGCACCGCGTACAGACGGTGCTGCATCTGCATAACCACATCGAACTGCCGAAAAACCCGCTGCTTCGCCTACCGCACCGAATCTATTTCCGCTCGGTATCACGATTCGTTTGCTGCAGCCGTTCCGTTGCCGAGCATCTGATCGCGGACGGCGTCTCTCGCAAACGCGTCGCAATCGCGGAAAACGCGATCGCGTTTGAACGATTGGACGCATTCGATCCGGACGCAAGAAATGCGCTCGGCCTGCCGGACGGCGCGAAGCTCGCACTGATGTTTGGTTATAACTACGAGGTGAAGGGTGTCGACATCGCAGTTGAGGCCGTGCGGCTCCTGCGCGAGAGGGGCGATCAGTCCGTCATGCTTGCGATCGCGCTCTCTTCCCGAACGGAAGAAGTTCGCTCAAAGATCTGCGCGCAGCTATGCGTTCCGGTTTTGCCGGATTGGATTGTCCTGCTCCCCCCGCGAGAAGACGTCGCTTCTTATTATCATATGGCGGACGTCTTTCTCTCGCCGAGCCGGCAGGAAGGGTTTTGTTACGCGCTGATTGAAGCTGCGTACTGCCTCACCCCGGTGCTCGCAAGCGCAATCGACGCGCAAAAGGACCTCGCGCTGCCGGAGGATTCTTTCTTTCCGCCCCGCGACGCTGGCGCGCTTGCGGCGGCGATAGAGCGCATTTTTACACAGTCGGATCCGCTTTTGCAAAAAGAGCGACTTGAAGAAGCGAAGCGCCGCGTCGTCGATTCTTACTCCCTGGCGCGTTGGGCGGAATCCGTCGTCGACGCGTATCGCGCCATCGAATTCTGACTCCAATCAAAAACGCCCTGTTTCACTGATATTTCGGGGTTGACACCACCCTGAGCGTTTGTTACACTATTCGGTGTGCCATTGGGTCGAGTACTGCCACAGCCCCGGGAGTGTGCGCTCAAGAACACAACGGAATTGAAATCTATCGATGGAGGAATCGCCATGAAATCCTATATGGCTAAAGGCGAAACCGTAGAGCGCAACTGGTACGTAGTGGATGCACAGGATATGGTCCTAGGACGCCTTTCATCCCAGGTAGCAGCCATTCTCAGAGGGAAGCACAAGCCCATATTCACTCCGCACGTTGACACCGGCGATCATGTGATCATCGTCAACGCGGCGAAGGTTCGCCTGACGGGCAACAAGCTCGATCAGAAAAAGCATATTCACCACACCGGTTATCCTGGCGGCATCCGCGAGGTCAGCTACCGTACGCTGATGGCCACCAAGCCTGAGTTCGCGGTATACGAGTCCATCCGCCGTATGATGCCGAAGGGCCCGCTCGGCGACAAGATGCTCAAAAAGCTCCGCGTTTACGCGGGACCCGAGCACAAGAACACCGCGCAGCAGCCACAGCCGCTTACGCTGAAGTAACGAAAGGAGAAACAAGAGCATGGCAAGTACGCAATATCTTGGTACAGGCAGACGCAAAAAGTCGATTGCCCGCGTTCGGTTACTCCCCGGCAGCGGCAATATCACGATCAACAAGCGCGAGCTGGACAACTACTTCGGCATGGAAACGCTGAAGATGATCGTCCGCGCGCCCCTCACCCTGACCGATACGCTCTCTAAGTTCGACGTGTTCGTCAACGTCTACGGCGGGGGCACAACGGGTCAGGCCGGCGCAATCCGCCACGGCATCGCCCGCGCGCTGCTCGTCGCGGAACCCGCGCTTCGTCCCGCGCTGAAAAAGGCCGGTTACCTCACGCGCGACCCGCGCATGAAGGAACGTAAAAAGTACGGCCTGCACGCGGCCCGCAGAGCGCCCCAGTTCAGCAAGAGATAATTTTCTCCTTTGCTGGCAACCGCAATTCAAACGGCATCCTGCTTATTTCGCGGGATGCCGTTTTTATCCGAACAAAGTTGCGATGAAAAACAGAAAGCGTTATAATCCACGCATGGAGATTTCTTCTTTACAATTGAAACGGCTTGGCAGAAAAGCGCTCGCGTTCGCGATGGGCGTCACCGCGGCCGCCGCGCTTGCGACCGCCTCGATCGCCGATTCGCCCGCGGAGCTTTTTTCCGGCGCACCGCAGACGCAGGTGGTTACGATCGCCGTAAGCGACGAGAGCCGCGCCTTATCCGCCGGCAAGGAATCGCTGCGCGAGCGCCTTCGCAGGCTGTTTCTCGCGCAGCCGTCCGTCGTACGCGGCGTCGTGCTGCTTCCTCTCTGGGCGGTTGGGAAAGCGCTGCTCGGGCTTTTCGGTCTGTTGCTCGCCGCGCTGAACCCGGTTTTGCAGGGTGTTTTGGGCGTGCTTCTCAACGCGGCGCTGCTCTTCGGGCTGTTTGCGCTGGTCTATAAGCTGATCTTTCCAAACAAACGCCTGCGGAACCTTTTCACAAAGCGCAACATCCTGCTGATCGCGGGCGGCGCGCTGCTACTCTCTGTAGCGGATGCGGCAATGCGCGTGTTCTGGGAAGACTACCGTCCGGTCAGCATTGCAATCAAGCTCACGCTCGGACTGGCCGTGCTCGCGCTGATCAGCTGGCGCGCCTTCGGCAAGCGTACGCCGCGAAGAATCGTTCACCCCATACACTGACACAAAAAAAGAGGCCGCACGGCCTCTTTTTTATTGCTATCGTTTCGGCGGTATGCCGCTTAGCAGCGCGTCCACCGCCTCCGGCGGCGTCGCCCACGAGGTGCAGAACCGCACGACGTCGTTTTCTGCGTCATACTCCTGCCAGAACGCGTACCCGAAATCGTTTGCGAGCGTTTTCAGCAGCGCCTTCGGCAGAATGGGGAACACCTGGTTCGTCGGAGAGTCCGAAAACAGCGCATAGCCGCGTTCCTTCACGCCGTTTGCGATTCGCTGCGCCTGCGCAACCGCGTGCCGGCCGATCTCTTCGTATAGACCGTCCGTAAACATCGTTTCAAACTGGATGCCGAGCAGGCGGCCTTTGGCGAGCAAGCCGCCGCGCTGTTTCATATGATAGCGAAAATCCTTTTTCAGCGCGGCGTCGCCGATCACCAGCGCTTCGCCGAACAGCGCGCCCATCTTGGTGCCGCCGATGGTAAACACGCTCGCCAGCCGCGCAAGCTCCGGCAGGAACACGTCCGCGCCTTTGGCTGCAAACGAGTTGCCCAGGCGCGCGCCGTCGATATAGAGCGGCATGCCGTATGTTTCGCAGACGCGCCGGATGGCTTCGAGCTCGGCTTTCTGGTAAACCGTGCCGACTTCGGTCGGCTGCGAGAGATACACCATACCCGGCTGGACGATGTGCTCCGCGTTCTCGTCGGCATAGTGCGCGGCGGCGTACCGCTCAATCTGCTCCGCGGTGAGCTTGCCGTTACCGCTCGGCAGCGCGAGCACCTTATGACCGGTAGCCTCGACGGCGCCGGATTCGTGCGTGTTGATGTGTCCGCTCTCGGCGCAGACGACGCCCTGATAGGGTTTTATACTCGCGGCAATGGCGGTCAAATTCGCCTGCGTGCCGCCAACGAGGAAGTGCACGTCGCTCTCCGCTCCGCCAAGGCGCGCTTGAATCAGTTCACGCGCGCGACTGCAGCGCGAATCAAGCCCGTAGGAGTTGTCCTGCTCGCGGTTTGCGCTGGCAATGGCTTCGAGTAAACGCTCATGGCCGCACTCGTTGTAATCGTTCATGAAATTATAGCGCATGGATCCCCTCCCGCGCGGGTGTGTTCGCCCCGCATTGCACGAGTATACCATATTTCAATTGCTATTTGCGCGTTATCCGGTGTCTTTAAAATAATTTTGTTCACCTGCGGTTTTCACCCGCGTCATGGTTTTTTCGCCAGACCGTTTGCATCGCGAAAAGCTTATGCCTATAATCTTAATCATGGAGCGAAAAACAACAAAAACGATCAAATTCTTTCTGTGCGCGCTGTTGGTACTGGCGCTGCTGACGGGATGTTCTGTTTCGCCCAGCCCAATAGGAGCGAAAGTAACGCCGGATGCGGACGCTTCTGGCGAGAGTTCCCCCGATTCGGAAGTATCGGCCGGGACGCCGCGCAACGCCGTCGTCATCCCCGCCGCGCCCCTGAGCGAAGTCCTTTCCGAAGAAAGCGGATGTTCTATCATTTTCGTCAACGTCGGACGGGCGGACGCGGCGATCATACGATTCGGCGAAACGGCCGTGCTCATCGACACCGGCTCGGCTGACTCCGTTCCTCAACTGTTTGCCGGGCTCAACGCGCTCGGCGTTTCTTACATCGACGCGGTTTTCATCACCCACAGCCATGAAGACCATCTCGGCGGTCTCGACGCGCTCAGCGCCAACTACGATATTTCCATGGTATATTCGCCCTATTACGGCGAGGCGGATAAAAACGGCGTGAACAAGGTGCAAAAGCGCGTTGAAAAGCTTGGGCTGCCATACCGCGCGCTGGCTGCGGGCGATATACTTCCGGTGGCGGACGGCGTGTCCTTCGCCATACTCGGTCCCCTGCGCCTGAACGAAGAGGACGACAACGACAACTCGCTTGTGCTGCGGTTTTCATACGACGGCAAAACGTTTCTCTTCACCGGCGACATGCAGTTTGCCGAAGAACAGGATCTGATCGATTCCGGCGCGGATCTAAAAAGCGACGTGCTCAAAGTCGGCAACCACGGCAACCCCGACGCGACAGGAGAAGCGTTCGCCGCTCTGGTCTCCCCTTCCCGCGCGGTGATCTCGACGGATACCGTAAAGGACAAGAACAGCGCGAACCCGCGCGTATTGGCCGCGCTGCGACCGGCGTATGTTTATATCACGCAGGATTTCCCGATCGGTATGTTGATGAAGATTGACGAATCGGGCAATATCGCCGTTTATAATCCCACAGACGATTCTTCCCTGCCGCCCGCTACGGTCGAATCCTTCGACTTCCAAGAACAGACGGTCACGCTCATCAACCGTTCGTCCGCCGACGCGGATCTATCCGGCTGCGTGCTGTTCTCCGCGCGTACGGGCGCGGCGCTGCGTTTTCCCGTCGGAACGATGCTTCCCACGGGCGGAAGCCTCACCGTAGGAAACGGTGAAGTGTATGCCTTCCCCGGCGAGGAGAAGCCGCTCAAGAAGAAGGACAATACCGTATCGCTCTACAGCCCGTTCGGTTCTCTGATCGACGAGCGGAACGATTGAAACAAAAAAACGGCGGGAAACATCCCGCCTTTTTTTATTGTCAAACTATTTTTGATCTGCCGCCGTGCTGTCGCTGTCTTTCTTTTCGCCGATTTTTCGCCTTCCGACATAGAACCCCGCGCTGAGCGCCTTGGTCGGGCAGCTCTTGACGCAGTCCCCGCAGCGGATGCACTCCATGTCGTCCGGCGCTTTCGTCGGGTCTACGCCCATGTTGCACGCGCGGCTGCAGGCGCCGCAATGCGTACATTTTGTCTCCTCCAGCTTCAGCCGGTAAAAAGACGCCTTGTTGAAGAGCGCGTAGGCCGCGCCGAGCGGGCAGAGGTACTTGCAGAACGGCCGGTAGAGAAACACCGACAGCCCGAGGACCAAGATCAGGATCGCCATCTTCCAGCTGAAGAGGAACCCCGCGAGCGCGCGCAGGTTCGGATTGGCCAGCAGCAGCGGGATCCCGGCAAACAGCGTGCCGGACGGGCACACCCACTTGCAGAACCACGGCGTTCCGACGCCTGCCGCGTTCTTGATCAGCGCGGGCAGCAGGATGACGAGCACGGCAAGAACGACGTATTTGAGATATCGAAGCGGCCGGTCGAACTTGAACGTACGTATTTTTTTTGAACGGATCTTGTACAGAAGGTCCTGCACCAGTCCAAACGGGCATAAAAAACCGCAAACAAACCGCCCGAACAGCGCGCCGAACGCAAGCAGGAATCCCGTTACGTACAGCGGAAAGCGGATGTCCCGCGCCGCGAGTTCCGCCTGCAGCGAGCCGATCGGGCAGGCGCCCAGCGCGCCCGGGCAGGAGTAACAGTTCAGGCCCGGCACGCAGACGGCTTTCGAATCCCCCTGCCAGATGCGCCCTTTTACAAAGCCGACCAGGTAGCCGTTTGAAACGACCGTCCAGGCGCCCTGGATATAGTGCCGAACCGTATTTCTCTTTCTTTGTTTTTTAGCCAATACCGATACACTCCAGGCAGATATTTGCCGCGCGCGAAAGCACGACGGAGACTTCGCCGCCCCATATGCCAAACACGATGAGAACCGCGCCCAACGTTATCAGTATGTAAGGCAGCGCGCGCTTCATTTCACCTGTCCCAGCAACAGGTCGATCAACCCGGCCCATTCCTCATAACTTTTCGAGCCGACAACCGTATCGCCGATCTGTTTGCCTTCGGAATTGAAGAACATCGTGGTCGGTATGGCGTAGATGCCTTCCGCGTGTTCTGCAAAAAACGCCTCCGGCAGCACGATCGGGTACGTAACTTTTTTATCGGAAACAAACTGTTTCGCCCCGGAGATATCGTCGTCACCCGTTAGTACGCCGATCAGCGCAAACCCTTCGTCCGCATAATCTTCACTGATCTCCACCAGATCCGGAATCTCGCCGACGCACGGACCGCACCAGGTCGCCCAATAGTTGACCATGATCAATTTGTTTTCGGAAAACACCGACTCGTCGAGTGTATCGCCGGTCAGCGTTGTCAGCGAAAAAGTCAATCCCTCGCTCTGTGTCTCCGCAGCGGTCTCTTCCGGCGCGGCGGTCACTTCCGGCGCGGCGGCCTCCGTTTCGGCCGCAGGCACGGGGAAACAGGCGGTCAGCGTCAGCGCCGCCGCCATCAGTATCAACAGGATCGTTGCAGTTTTTTTCATTGTTTTATCCTTTCCACTTTCCATCTGATCGGATCGATTCCCCGCGTTTTGGCTTTCGCATCCGCGGGGTGTTCGTTCATCACACAATATGGTATTCATGGTACGGATTGCGCCGTGCGCTTTCCGTGATTATATCACAGGGAACATCCCCCAGTCGAGTGGATCTCTCCTGCCGAACCTTGTGTTTTTCATGTGCGCAGAAAGCCGGACAAACGCTTGTCAATACGTATAATCATACGAATCAATCGTTGTTTATGCATTTCGGATATTCGTACCGGAAAAATCGTTTTTACGGTTGTACTTATGCGGAATTACCCGCGAAAAAAGCGCATGAAACCGTTATACGCGTGCGAACCCGGCGAAAAATTTGAAATTTAATCCAACGAATTGTGAACCGTCGTGCAATCGTGTCCGAAAAATGGTAATCTGACGGCGTATCTCGTATATTTTCGTCACCTTTTTCCATCTTATGTGTGAAATATCCGTAACATCTTCGATGTGTATGTTTACATATATATACCACTCATGTATAATTTTTCCGACAGAATGTCTTTCATGCAAGAAAGGATGTGTACCGAATGAAACGCACAATCGCACTGGTTCTGAGCCTGTTATTCGTGCTCGCTCTGGTGCCGGCTACCGCTTCAGCGGCAACAGACGTACACGCGCGTCTCGAAATCGAGGTGCCCGTCACCACGCAAACCCTGTTTCAATACGGCACCGATTCGTTCAACTGGACGAGTGCTTCCCTGGTCGTAACGCTCTATGACGATACGGCCGCGAACGTCGGCGGCACGATTTTGCCGACGATGGGCGCCGCATATGCTACGGGCACGTATGTGCTCTACATCAACGGCGAAATCTACGACCCGGCAACGCCCTACGCGTTCGTAGCGACCGATCTGGGGTCGAAAACGCTGACGGTAAAATACTCCTACATTCCGACCGGCGAAACCACCGCCATCACGGTGACCGAGGACGTCACGATCTCCGTTCAGTCGCAGATCTACTACGATCTGACCGCGTCCGGCGTTTTGCAGACCGGTTATTTCGCGGGTGAGTCGCTCAATACCGCCGGCCTGCTTGTGAAAGCGTTTTACACCAACATGACGGATCCCGTCACGCTTGCAAGCGGCGATTATACCGTCACCGCGGCATCCGACCTGCTCGGTACCGACGAGATCACCCTGGCCGATCCTCTCACCACGGTGCAGACGAAGCTGGTCGTCGAAAGATCGGAATCCTACGACGGATCCGACACGGTCATCACGGTGAAAGACGGCATCGACATCGTCGTGAAAGAAGCGGCGACCGATCTGTCTCTGTCCGATTCGACGCTGGCCATGCAGATTGGCGACCCCGCCGCAACGGTTACGGCAACCGTCACGACAATCGCCATCCCCGCGACCGGTTGTCTGGTTGCGAGCGTCGATAAACCGGCCGTCGCTTCGATCGACACGACGAACCTGACCTCCGCCGGCACGTTCACCATCACCCCGCTTTCGGTCGGCACCGCGATTGTCACGGTGCGTACGCGCGGTAGCAACATCAGCCGGACCGTCTCCATCGAGGTGTCGAAGCCGCCTACGCCGGTAGACGCGCTCGTACTGGATAAAACGGATCTCAACCTGCCCGTCAACGGAACCTACTCGCTGACCGCCACGGTCGGCCCGGAAGACGCGACCGATAAGTCGCTGACCTGGACCACGTCCAGCCCGAGCGACGTATCCGTCGACTCCACGGGCACGGTCAAAGTGCTCCGTGAGTTCACGGTTCCCGTTACGATCACGGCTACATCCGTATCCACCCCCGCAGTCACCGCAAGCTGTACGGTCACCGTCAACACCATCGCGGTGGACGGCATCGCCATCAGCGACACGAGCATCTCGCTTTATAAAGGCAGCTGGGCGACGCTCTCCGCGGTCGTGACGCCGTTCGGCGCCGCCGACCCCGCCGTCACCTGGTCGAGTACCAACACTGCTGTGGCTACGGTCGACTCCAACGGTAAAGTCACCGCGGTCGGTATCCCAAGCGGCGAAACTTACGGCGAAGCGGTCATCACCGCGCAGTCGTCTAATCCGGCCGTGTTCGCCACCTGTACCGTCAGGGTATACTCGGCGGTGCTCATCACGAGCCTGACGCTGAATACGTCCGAGCTTGCCATGAACGTCGGCGACGAGAGTACCCTCACGATCACGGGAACACCTTCCAACGCGACGAACAAGAACATCCAGTGGACGAGCAGCAATCCCGAAGTCGCGAGCGTCTCCTCCACCGGTCTGACGACTGCAAAAGTCATCGCCGCCTCGAAGGGCACCGCCGTCATTCGCGGCGAATCCACGGACGGCAGCGGCAAGTACGTCTCCTGCGTGGTCTCCGTCAACAACATCCAGGTGCTCAACGTTTACCTCGACCAGTCCGCGCTCGACCTCAGCGAAGGCGACACGGCGGCTATCGCAGCAACGATCTACCCGACGAACGCGACCATCAAAACCCTGAAATGGACGAGCTCCAACACGTCCGTCGCAACGGTCGATTCCAAAGGCAACGTCGTTGCCGGCTCGACGAGAGGCTACACCATCATCCGGGCGGAAGCCACCGACGGCAGCGGCAAGTACGCCGAGTGCGTTGTGCTCTCCAAACCCAAGATCTACGTTACGGGTATCACGATCAACTACGGAACAACGCTCGATCTGCTGGTATTCGACTCGACTTACCTGAAAGCGACCCTGATTCCGACAAACGCGTCGACGCAGAACGTCACCTGGTCTTCCTCGAATTCCAGTATCGCCAGCGTCGATGCGAGCGGGCTCGTCAGAGGTTTGGCGCTCGGCGAGGCGACGATCACCGCAACAGCGGACAACAAGTCCGTGAGTATCTCGATCAACGTCACCAACACCGAGTATAACTACGGCGTAGCCGCAAACTTCCGCCGCAGAGTCTATGTGCGGTCCAGCCCGAGCGGCCTGAGCAAATCCATCGGGTTTGCGTATCTCGGCGATACGTTCAGAATTCTCGGCAGAACCGGCAACTGGTATTACATCCAGTACAACAACACCACGAGAGGCTACATCTGGGCGAGTTACATGAACGCCACGAAGACTTCCTCGTCCTATGTATCCGCCGGAAGCAGTTCTTCGAGTCCGTCTTCGACCACGTCCGGAACGACCGCGACGCCGACGACGGTAACCATCACCAACTGCCTCTACGCGGTCAACGTCCGCGAAAGCGCGAGCACAGCCAGCACACGCATCGGCAAAGCGCCGCTCGGCGCGACCTACACCTACCTCGGCAAGGAAGGCGACTGGTATAAAGTGCAGTATACATCGACGACCATAGGTTACATCTACGGCACCTTCATCGTCCTCAGCTAACGGTATACATCCTGTCGATACGGCGGGCCGCCCGAACGGGCGGCCCGCTTTTTCGCGCGCAGAATCAAAGTGAAACAGGCGATGGACTTTTCGTATCATTCGTGCGCAGGGCGTAGTCCGCGGTTGTATGCTTTGCTATACTGTTCATCATGAGAACAAACCTTTTTGAACACAACCCGGCTTCACAACGACCGCGGCTGCTAAAACGCAGGCGCATCACGCTTTTGATCGTCGTATCCGTCGCAGTGCTCTATATCTGCGTGAACATAGCCGGAAAAACACGGCTTGTCACGCGCAGCTACGAAGTTTTTGACGATAGGATCCGCGACGAATATAAGATCGCGGTCATCAGCGACCTGCACGACGCGCGGTACGGCAAAGGCCAGAGCCGCCTGATCACCGCGCTGGCAGCCGAACAGCCGGACGCGGTGCTGCTTTTGGGCGACCTGTTCCACCAAAGCGGCTCAAACGAAAACACACTGACACTGCTCGACGCGATCGCCGGATCGTTCGAGTGCTATTTCATCCTCGGCAATCACGAGTACCAATCCGGTGAAATCGAGTTTGTACGCTCGTCTCTTGAGCAAGCGCACATCCCCGTGCTCGACGGGGAATCCGTGCTTCTGGAAGCCGGCGATACGAAAGTTGCGCTGTTCGGCATTGACGACGGACACGGCGGAACAGCGGAACAGCTCGCGCAGATATCCCACGCGGCCGCCGCGCGCAGCGATGACGTATTCTCCATACTCGCCATCCATGTGCCAAACGGCGTGGAAAGCTATCTGCACTATGGCTTCGACCTGATGCTCTCCGGACATACGCACGGCGGGCAGATCGTCGTCCCCGGTGTGTTAAACGGCTTGTACGCGCCCGGGCAGGGCTTCTTTCCGGAATACGGCGGCGGGCGTTACGACTTCGGCGATCAAACGCTGATCATCAGCCGCGGGCTTGCGCAGAGGCCGTTTTTCGTGCCGCGCCTGTTCAACCCGCCGGAGTTGACCATCGTAACCCTTCTTCCTGAGCCGAAAACGAACGGATAAAAAAAGCGCGCCTGCCCGGCGCGCTTCTATCTATTCGGTTTACTCGTAGTATTTTACTACTTCTTCGATGGGTTTACGATGTTTTTTACGCAGCTTGTCCGTCGCGGCGTATCCGACCGCAAGGATCAAGCGCACGCGCGTGTTCTTCGGCAGGTCGAACAGCTTTTTGATCTTCTGTTCGTTGTGCCAGCCGATGATGCAGGTTGAAAGCCCTTGTTCCGTTGCGGCGTAGCAGAACTGCGAAGCCGAAAACGCAACGTCGATCGGCGCGAAGTCCTGGTCTTTGAACCTCTGCGACAGGGAGACCTTCAATACGGTCGGTTCCTGCAGCACGACCGCAAACGCGGGACAGTTTTTGACGAATTGATTCGCCCCCATCTCCGTCATGAGCGGGCGCAGTTTTGCGGCAAGCTCCGCGTTCGTCACGATCAGATACTTCCAGGGCTGTCCGTTGCAGGCGGAAGGCGCGATCCATGCGGCCTCTGCGCAGCGCACCAGCTTCTCCTTCTCTACCGGACGGTTCGGGTCAAAATCCCGGCAGCTCTCCCGCCGCTTAACGAGATCGAAATAATCGCTCAAAAGATTCCCTCCTGTTTTCCATTGTTTGTTCTTAATACATACGCAACAGAAATCACGTACCGTTTTTAATCTTGTTCAACGTATCTTCCAGCACGAGGCCGCGCAGTTTCTTTAAGTACGGGTCCCCTTCCGTTTCGCGCACGGCGTACGTCTGCTGCAGCTCGTACTCCAGCGGCAGCCAGGTGCCGATATCGCTCTCGTTGTGTTGGATGACGGCCTCCAGCTTGTCGAGCGCTTTGTAGAGCTTCGCTTCCTTCGTCTCCAGCGCGTCCATCTCGGCAAACAGCGCCGTCAGTTCGCCGCGCCGCGGCTGCGGGAGCGTGTTAAGCAGCGATTCCACAGCGTTGACTTCCGTTTCCTCATGCTCCTTTGTTTTCAAAAAAGACGGAATATCACCGGTGATCGCTTCGCCGAAATCGTGCACAAGGCACATGCGGATCACTTTCTCGCCGTCGATTTCGGGAAACTCCGGCAAGATCAGCATCGCAAACACCGCCAGCCGCCAGGAATGCGCCGCCACGGTTTCGGTAACGCCGCCGACGGTTACGCTGTGCCTGCCGTTTGTTTTCAGGCACTCGATCCTGCCAAGAAAATCCAGCAGTTCTCTTTGATCCATGTTTTCCTCCGAAAAAGCGTTCTAATTTCGTCGACCCGTTGCATCGATCATAACACAAACGATTTATATTGGGAAACGCAAATTTAAAAATCAAACGGATATCTAAAACACTTGACTCTAACGTTACGTCATAGTTTATCATGATTGCAGGAGGTGAGGATGCAATGCGTCTTTCCATCGGCGCGCTGAGCGGGCTGTCGGGAATATCGATCCGCGCGCTGCGCCACTACGACCGCCTCGGCCTGCTGCGCCCGAGCGAGGTGACCGGTGCCGGTTACCGGTACTATGACGACGCGGCGGTCGAACGGCTCTGGCAGATCCTGTTTTACCGCGAGCTGGGTTTCCCGCTTAAGGAAATTTCCGAAATCGTGTCCTCGCCGGGGTTCGACCGGATTCGCGCGCTAAAGGAACACCGCTCCCTGCTCCTGCAAAAACGCGAGCGGCTTGACCGACTGATCGAACTCGTATCCGATGCAATGAAAGGAGAAACGACCATGGAATTCAAACCGTTTGATACCGGTGAAATCGACGCTCTTCGCGAGCAGTACGCGGAGGAGGCCAAGGCGCGCTGGGGGCATACCGAGGCGTACCGCGAGAGCGCCCGCCGCGCGAAAGAGTGGACAAGCGCCGACCGCGAACGCATGGAGCAGGCTTCGGGCGAGATCTTTTCCGCCTTTGCAGCCCTTGCAGGAACCGATCCTGCGGATGCGCGCGTGCAGGCGCTGGTAAAGCGCTGGCAGGCGTTTATCAGCGAGAGCTACTACGACTGCACAGTCGAGATCCTCGCGGGTCTTGGGCAGACGTACGTCGCTGACGAGCGTTTTACAAAGAATCTCGACCGCTTCGGCGCGGGTACGGCAAAATTGATGTCGGACGCGATCGCTGTATATTGCAGCAAAGAGAAATGAACGGGCGATACAATATGCGCGGCGCGTCTAAGCAAAAACGCCGAGGTGTTCGAGCAGGATCCGTGTGCCGATGAACACGAGCACGACGCCTCCGGCGAGCGTCGCGCGGTCGCGGTATTTTGCTCCGAACTTCTGCCCGATTGCAACTCCGATGATGGATAGCGCGAATGTCGTAATCCCGATCACGGCGACGGCGGGCAGAATGCGGACGTTGAGAAATGCAAACGATATGCCGACGGCGAGCGCGTCGATGCTCGTAGCAAGTGAAAGTGCGACCAGCTCGCGGACGCTGAGCCTGTCCTCCACGGGACAGCTTTCGCCATCCTCCGCCTTAACCGCGTCGTAGATCATCTTTCCGCCGATCAGCGCAAGCAGCGCGAACACCACCCAATGGTCCACGCTCGTGATCAGGTGCTCAAACTGCTTTCCGAGCAGCCAGCCGGCGAGCGGCATCAGCGCCTGAAACCCGCCGAAAAACAGGCCGATCCATCCGGCCCGCTTCCAGTTGATCGAGCGCATGTTCAGCCCCTTGCACGCGGCGACCGCGAACGCGTCCATCGAGAGCGCGACCGCCGTCAGTAGCAATTCAAAAAAAGACATCCTGCGCTTGTTTCCTTATCTGTTCGTTAAAGTTTATTGCGGATTTTCTGAGAAATAATCTCCGCGGCTCGTTCCATATCCCGCCGGTCGATGTCCGAAAACCGGTCGAAAAGCGGGCTGTCGATATCCAGAACGCCGACCGGCGCACCGTCGCCGTTTCGCAGTATGGCCACCAGCTCGCTTCTGCTCGCGCCGTCGCATGCAATGTGCCCCGGAAACGCGTGAACGTCTTTTATCACAAGCGTACGGTTTTCAGCGATTGCCGCGCCGCAGACGCCCTTGCCGGCCGGGATACGCGTGCAGGCGGGCTTTCCCTGAAACGGCCCGAGGCGCAGTTCTCCGCCTCTGAGCAGATAAAAGCCGACCCAGTTGACATCCCTGAGCAGCGCGTTTAGAAACGCGCTCGCGTTGGCGAGCGTGGTGACCGCTTCGTCGGATTCTTCCAGCAGCGCTTCGAGCTGCTCGACAGAATCGTATCCGTTTTCATGCATCTGCGCCCCTCCGTTTGGATAGAAAAAGGCTCTGTCCGTATCGCAATATTATAATCGAACAAGCCGCGCTTTACAAGCGATATGCACCGTGTTAGAGTAGAAACGGAAGGCGAGGACGATATGACTCTCGAAAAGCGCAAACAGTTTATCATTCATTTTCTATATTACGCGATCATACTCGGTATCTTGATTTTACTTGCCCGGTATGCGCTCGGCGCGCTGATGCCGTTCATCGTAGCGCTTCTTGTCTCGCTCCTGCTCAAACCCGCCATTTCGTTTTTTCACGAGAAACTGAAATTTCCTCGCAAACTGACCGGCGTGCTCATCGTAGTCGTCTTCTATGCGCTCGTCGGGCTGCTGCTGATCATACTCGGCGTTCGCCTTTTCGCGGCTGCGAAGTCTTTTTTTGCCTCTCTTCCTTCGATTTACACCCACAGCGTCGTTCCTTGGGTAAAGGGGCTCTTCGCTTCTCTGGAAGAGTTCACCGCAAGGCTTGATCCGGATGCCGCGGCCGCGTACGCCGTCGTATCCACAAATATTACAACCTCGCTCGGAGACGCGGTCGTCAACGCGTCGAAGCAGGTGGTCGGCTGGGCAACGAATTTTACGCTGAAAACCCCCGGCTTTCTTCTGAAACTGATCATCACCGTGATCGCAACCATATTCTTAAGCGTCGATTTTCCGAAAATCAAAGCGTTTGTCGTTCGTCAGCTCCCCGAACGCTGGCGCGAGCTTCTGCACAACGCGCGCGTTCAACTGGGACACACGCTTTGGAGCTATCTTCGTTCCTACGCGTTGATCCTGCTGATCACGTTCGGAGAAATCACATTGGGATTGACCATCATCGGCGTAAAAAACGCAGTTGGTATCGCCACCGCTATCGCGATATTCGATATCCTCCCCGTCGTCGGCAGCGGACTTGTGCTGCTGCCCTGGACGATCATCACGCTGATTTCCGGCAACCTCGCACAAGGCCTCGGACTGGCAATATTGTATGTTGTCGTGATCGTCGTACGGCAGGTGATCGAACCGAAGATCATCGGCGACCGCGTCGGCCTGCATCCGCTTGTCACGCTCCTGTGCATGGTGCTCGGAACCTACCTCTTCGGCGCGATCGGGCTGCTCGGGCTGCCGATCACGGTCGCCCTGCTCCATGCGCTCAATAAGCAGGGCGCGATCCATATCTATAAAACGGGCGGCAACGAACCCAAACAACCAAGCCAACGCAGCGAACCCGCCCCTGACTCCGGCGCTTCCGGCAAAGACGATGCGCCGGAAAAACCCGCGCGAAAACGCAGCCCCCGAAAAAAAGTTAAATAGCCATTTGCTTCATCTTCCGTGAAAGCTGAGAGCCGCCGGTTTTTCCGGCGGCTCTTCCTGTTACACCATGGATTTTGGCGGGGCGAATCTAGAGATGACCGCCTCCGCGGCCCGCATCCCGTCGATCGCGGCGGAGACGATTCCTCCCGCGTAGCCGGCTCCTTCGCCGACCGGATACAATCCCGGGCAGGAGACGCTCTGCATATCCTCGCCGCGCAGTATGCGAAGCGGCGCGCTCGTGCGCGTCTCCACGCCGGTGAGCACAGCGTCGTCGCTGTCAAACCCCCTCAGCTGCCTTCCGAACGCCCGCAGCCCGTCCGCTAAACCCTGCGCAACAAACGGCGGTAGGATGCGCCAGAGGTCGCATGTCGCGACGCCAGGGCGGTAGGACGGAACGATCCCGCCAAACCCGCGCGGCGTCTCCCGCCGTAAAAACGCGCCGAGCGTACTCGCGGGCGCGGCCCCTGTGCCTCCCGCCGAAAGATAAGCCGCCCGTTCCATCTCCTTTTGAAAGCGCACGCCGCCGAGCGGGTCGCTTTCGTAATCCGAAGGATGCACCTGTACGACGATCGCGGCGTTCGCGTTTTTTCCGTCGCGCGCGTGGCGGCTCATGCCGTTTACGACGACTTCATCCTTTGCCGACGCGCTTGCGATCACGCTGCCGCCCGGGCACATGCAGAACGAATATACCCCCCGTTCGCCGCTGCGCGCGCTCAGGCGGTATTCCGCCGCGCCGAGGCGCGGATGTCCTGCTAAATTGCCAAACTGCGCGCGGTCGATCATGGACTGCTCGTGTTCCACGCGCACGCCGACCGCAAACGCCTTTGGCGCCATCGCGACGCCCGCGTCCAGCAGCATCCGGTACGTGTCCCGCGCGCCCTGTCCGATCGCGAGCACGAGCGCCGCGCAATCGACCGTTTCCATACCGTGCGACGTGGCGATTGTTGCGCGATGCACGCGTCCGTTTTGCATCTGCAATCCCGTGAGCGCGGTGCGGAAGCGCACCTCGCCTCCGAGCCGCTCGATCTCTTTTCGCATCGCACAAACGAGCGCGCGCAGTCGGTCCGTTCCGATGTGCGGCTTTGCCTCAATTGTTATCTCCTCGGGCGCGCCGAATCGCACGAGCGTGCCAAGCACAACGTCCGAGCGAGGGTCCTTGCTGCGGGATGTGAGCTTCCCGTCCGAAAACGTGCCCGCGCCGCCTTCGCCGAACATGACGTTGGATTCTTCGTCGAGTTCGCCCGCAGCCCAATACCGCTCCACACACGCCGCGCGCTGTTCCACCGCGTCGCCGCGCTCAAGCACGAGCGGCGCATACCCGCGCTGCGCGAGCAAGTACGCCGCAAACAACCCCGCTGGGCCGAGGCCGGCGATTATAACGCGCCCCCGGAGCTGCTCCGCGCCCGGATCCGGCGTTTCCGGCTGCTTTTGCGTATAGGCTTCCACACGTGCGTCCCCGCGCGAAAGCAGGCGCTCTGCGGCGGCGTCTTCCATGTCCATAACGGCGCTGAGCTGGAAGTGGATGTCCTGTTTTTTCCGCGCGTCCAGAGCGCGGCGTGTAATCCTCGCGCCGAGTATCTGGCGCGCGTCGAGGCCGAGCATGTCGGCAATGCACGCGCACAGCCGTTCGTCGCCCTCCGAAACAGGTTGTTTGATGTTCGTAATGCGGAGTTTCATACCGCTCCTTCCGTGGTAAGGCAACGGCGGAGCGAATGCCCCGCCGTATGATGTCCTGTTGCTTTTCCGGCTAAGGTTGATCGATCGTCACGGTCACCTCGGTTACGGAGAGCGTCGTGGTCAGTTCGATCGTTGCCGCTTCGTCCTTTACAAGCACGGAGAGCGGAAGTTTGTATACGCCCGGCGTGAGGCCTGTTACGTCGACAAACAGCTGCACGTCGCTGCGCGAGAGAATGCTTACGAGACTGTACCGCCCTTCCACCGTTAGGTCGGCCGTCGGGATGCTGAGCGAAATGTCCGCCTTGCTCTCGTTGCCGTGCACCTGTATTTCGAGCTGCTCAAACGTCTGGGTCGTGATCATTTCGCGCACCTCCAGCAGGACGGACACCGTAGCGCTGTCGAGCAGGCGCATGCCTTCCGGCACGATCAGTTCGCTGCTTACCGTCATCGTGGCGTCGAGCCCGTTAACCGCGATCGGCGTGAGCAGTATGCTGTCGATCTTGTCCAGGAGCGCCTGTTCGCCGACCAGCCGGACGGTTGCGGGCGTCGCGACGGCCTCTATGATTTCGTGGTTTGCCGCGAGGTTGTCCGCACCCACGAGGGAGCCTTCCACATCGATCGGAACGTCTTTCATCGGGTAGATCGGCAGCCGCACCGTGGAGGTTGGCAGCGTGCCGATGATGATATCCGATGATACGACGTTATCGTTCTTGTCGTAAAACGTCACGTCGAACGTGCTGTATATCGTACCCGTGCGGCCCTCGAGATCGACGACGCACTCGCCGTATGTAATGTTCGAAATATCCGTTTTCGGCCCTGTGATATCGATCCTCGACGTCGCCGATATCGAATCCATATCCGCCCAGTACCCTTGCGGCAGATTGCCGGAGTATGTTGTAGTGATTGGTATGGTCTTTGTCACGAGCGTATCGATCTCCACCATAACCGTGCTTGGCGAGACGGACTGCACCACCCCCAGAGAAGCGTTGACCGACGCCTGGATCGGCAGTTCGTATACGCGTGCCTCGCTGATGTTACGAAGGCTGATGGATGCGACGATCGAGTTTGCGTTTACATACGCGTAGTTGGTAATCTGCGTGTTTACAGTCGCAGTGACGTTTTGCAGGATCTCGCTGCGGTCGCCGCGGACGCAGAACCCCTGCGCAATCAGCTCCGCTTCGCCGTCAAAACTCGTCACAACATCCGGTATCACTTTGGTGCGAACCGGCTTCTGGTCGGTGAGCACATAACCCCATAAAAGCACGGCAAATACAAACGCGATCACTTTAAGCGCCGTGTTTTTCGTAAAGAAGTTCTTCAACCCCGCACGGAGTTTTTCTTTGTCGATTCTAGGAATGTTCATTCGATCCCTCCGTTGGCTTACGCTTCACCCAGCTGAAGGCGGAGGAGCCGCCCTGCGGCAGAAACAGGCTTTCCAGCACGTTTGAGAGCGCTTTTGAATCGATGTACCGCACGAGTTTTCCATCCCGCGCGATGGAGATCGCGCCCGTTTCCTCAGAAACGACGATGGTTACGCTGTCCGAAACGGCGGAAACGCCGAGCGCCGCGCGGTGCCGCGTGCCCAGTTCGCGCGAAACAGAGAGATCGTCCGAAAGCGGTAAAAAGCATCCCGCCGCGATCAGCGTGGACCCGCGAACGATGACCGCTCCGTCGTGCAGCGGCGTATTCGGTTCGAAGATGTTTTCGACAAGCGCACCCGAGAGGATCCCGTCGATGCGCGTGCCCGTTCCGATGATGTCGCCAAGGCCCGTTTTCTGTTCAAATACGATCAGCGCGCCGACGCGGCGGTGCGAAAGAGACAAAATCGCCGTCTGCATGTCGCGAATCAGCGCGGTGCTCTGCATTCTGGACGCGTCCAGCCACGCCTTGCCAAGGCGCTTGCCGCTGCGGCCGAGTTTTTCCAGCACGCGCCGGATCTCCGGCTGAAAGAGGATGAACAGCACGATGATAATCGAGCCGGATGTTAAAATGGAGTCGAGCAGCCAGCTTAAAATTGACAGCGAAAGCAGTTGGCTGACGATGGAACATAAAAACAGCAGCCCGACGCCTTTGAGCACCTCGTATGCACGCGTTTCCTTCGTCCAGACGATGAGCTTATAGATCAAGACAGCGATGATGACAATATCGATAAAATCTAAGATGGAGAACTGAGAAAACCCGCTGGCAAGAGCCTTTGTAATGCTTGTATACGACAATCTCCCGTTCTCCTTTCAAAAATAATAAACGATTAGCGGTACATAATATTACTCGTCGATCACATGCTCGACGATATCTTTTTCATATGCGGTTACTTTTTCGTTCAGGCCGTTTGCCGTGAGCATTCCTGTTTCTTCATACTCCCGCAAGACGAGTTCGGCAAGCTCTTTTTGTCTGCGCAGGCCTTCTTCGTCCAGCATCGGCTCCTCGATCGGCAGCCCGTCCAGTTTTCTGAGTTTTGTCTTCATTTCATCCTCGCCTAACGTTTCTATTATAGCATATCGGGCTTACGATACTACCGGTAAAATTTGAATTTTCCGTGTCGAATATTCTTTGGATTTTTGTGAATGCGGCCCGATCCGGCCCCCCGTCATCGAAACGGTACGTCCTGCCCGCATGTAATATCTTTTTCTTTATTATTTGCACAAGCTCGTGATAAAATCAAGTATAAACATATCGATTCCACGCAGATCTGGGAGGGAGTATGACGATTTTTCTCTACCATGGCTCCACCACCGGCGGCATTCAAACGCTGCGGCCGTTTGTCGCGGATCACGGAAAGCCATACGTCTATTTTACAACCAGCGACATCTCGGCGGCGTTTTACGCCGCCCGCGTCGTCGAACGTCCGTATTACTGGGTTCCGTACGGCTACGGCCCAAAGGGAATCATCACTTATACCGAGGTGTGGAAAAACGCGTTTGCGGACGCTTTTTCCGGTAAACGGGGGTTTGTGTACTGCTGCGAGGCGGACGATAAAACGCTTCTGCGGTTTCCGACGCACCAGAGCCTGCGCCTCTCTTCCGAACCCGTTCCTGTTTCCCGCGTGGAGGAAATAGACGACCTGCACGCATGGTTTGTTCAGCGCGAGCGCGAGGGCAAGCTGCTGATCCAGCGGTACGAGTCCCTCGGTTCGGAACAGCTCTCGCTCTGGCACGGTACGGTGCTCGAAGAGCTCATCGAGCATTTCTCCGGCGCAGATCCGGATAACCCCTATGCCCGGTTCGTTCAGGAAAAACTGCCGGCAGTGTGGGAGCGTTTCCTGCTCGAATCGAAGAAAACCTGAAACAGCTCAACGCAAGCGCCGCCCACATGGGCGGCGCTCTTTTGTACCGGTGTTATTTCGATCGTGCTTATTATTAATTATCCCGGTTCGCGCAGCATACACCAAAAATCCAACCCCTCGTCTGGCATTTTTCCCGTATGGATCAGGTGAAATCCCCTCTGCTCATAGTATGCCACATTAGCCTCTTTGTGTGTTTCCAGATAGATCGGCATTCCGTTCTGGTCTGCTTTGAAATATAGTTCATTGAGCAGCGCCGTGCCCACACCACCGTGCTGCCGCCCGGGATCGACCGCAAGACCCCAGAGATAATAGTGCTTACGCCCTTGCAACAAACGCACCTGCGTATCGGCCAGCATCTTTTCGCAGGCGTCTACATACGCATAGCGGCGAATCCCGACCACAAACGGAGCCGCTAAGAAGCCGCATTTCACGTAGTCCCAATCCGTCAACCTCGTACGCCCCGGCGGCAGAAGAAACAAGACGCCCGATAAATATGGCGTCGTCATGACTTCGCCATAAGCGAGGGCGGTTTTCAGTACGCGTTCCATATACCAGGGCAGCTTCCATGTTCTCTTTACAGGGTCAGGGAAGTATGCAATCAAGGAAGGGTAGTCGAAAAACGCGCGTGCGACGACCGAAGCGGCGGTTTTCATATCTTTTCGCTCCAACGGAATTATTCTCATCGTTTCCTCCATATGAATCTATGTGACGTTTCTTTCTGAAGTTCTGTCCGCCTTTTTTGCATCTAATATCAATATACCTTCCATGCGTAATATCTTCAAGCAAACAGGCCCCGAATTTTCATCTCTTGCGCGTAAAAAACAGCGCGGCGGGCATTGCCCGTCGCGCTGATCATCCTATCGGATCAGAATCAATCGTTCTGCACCGCAGGCGTCCAGTACTGCCCGCCGTACACGTCCGTGATGCGGTAGCTCATCTGCCAGTTGACGCCGTTGCCGAGCGGCGCGTTGCCGATCTCCCAGTCCCCTGTCGCGACCATCCGCTCGCCGAGGTAGTAGGCGTCGTCAAACGACCCGTCGTAGTAGTAGCAATCGCACAGGAAGTCGATTTCATCCCCCGCCACGATCTCCACGAGCCCCTTCATGATTGTATCGGTCGCAGTCGCTTCGTAGTCGTACTGTGCGCCGAGCACCGCGCCGTAGGGGTTTTCGTTTGTGAATTCGAGTATGATATTCACACGCGTGCCGTTGAGCAGGGCGGGTACGCGTCCGAGTATGGTATAGCTATCGTCCACCTGATCCTCGCTCACGAGATAGTAGGCGACGATCTGTCCGTTGAGCGAGAGCCATGTGCCGTCGTAGTCCATGATGAGGTCATTGTCCTCGTCGTAATCGGCAACGTTGTCGAGCCCGAGGTCGATATATCCCCTGCCGTCGTCCACATACACGTTCTGTTCCAGCGTGACGACCCGGCTCCACTGATCCTCCGTAAGCACCAGCGTCGGCACGTCGCCCTTATAGGTGAGCATGAGGTTTGCAAAGCCGGCGTTGTTTTCCTGATACGCGCTCAGCGAGCCGCGTACGAGGTCTTCGTCCACCCAGCTGGAATCCTGATCCCCCGTGACGACGCTGCGGTTGGAGAGGAACAGGTCCAGAAGCTGCGTCACCGTGTCCGCTGAACCGCTCGCCGTATCGCTTGCGCTCGCAGTTCCGCCGAGCAGCGTGCCGAGCAGGCTGCCCGTACTGTCGCCGAGCAGCGTACCGAGCGGGTTATCGCTCGACCCGCTGGCGACCTGCCCGCCCGAAGCGACGGAAGCGAAGCTTTTGATGCAGTCGGAATAGCTCCTGTCCAGTCCGATCGCGTCGTAGGTTTTAATCGCCGTGCTGACCTTGCTCATCGACTGGTACGGAAAATAGATCGACAGGCCGTTTGCGTGGGAGATATTTGCGGAGTTGCGGTTGTATTTCACCGCGCCGCGCAGCGCGGCCGCCAGAGTCTCGGACTCTGCCGTGGCGAGATTGTCCGCAAAATGAATCAGGTCGATCTGGTTGATTCTGCTGCTCGTCGAGAAATCGCGCGACGCGCTCCTCGCGTTTGAAACCTCGCTGAATCCGTCGTTTGCGATCAACTCGCTTGTGGACGAGGAAAACGCGTTGAACGCCGCCGGAAGGGTTCCGCTTAGTTCCGCAAGGTCCGCCATGGACAGCGTCGTCTGGCTGCTCTCGCCGCTCATTTTGACATAGTCGTCGATTAGCTGCTTGCCTAGGTCGAGTGAATCCATCGAAGGATCTTCAGAAAGCGCGGAAAGCCAATTTGTATAATACCAGCCCGTGCCGGGCTCAACCGCTTCCGACGCGATCAGGTAATCGCCGTATTGTCCGGCGACCAGCGCGGTTTCCAGCGTGGCCATCAGGCACGCGTCGAATCCGATGATGTCGAATTTGACGCCGCCGCTTTTCAGCGCGTCGTCAATCTCGTCAAGACTCATGCTGTCGCCGGGATACAGTTCGTCGTAACCGAACGCTGTCAGCGATCCGCCGCCGTGATCCCACAAAACGAGGATATAGCGGTCCGCCGGATAGTCTGCTTTGCAGAAACGTATGAAGTCCGCCAACGTGTCGGGATCCACCATGGAACGTTTGCCGACGTTTGCGTCGAGCGTCGCCAGGCCGCCCTGCTTCACCTGAAAGCGCTGGTTAGTTCCGCTCTTGATGACCGAATTCTGCCAGCGCGACGCGCCGCCCGTTTCAACGATGACGCGCACGTCGTCGCTGATCGCCGCGCTCACCATCTCCTGCAGATCCGCCGTCGCCATGCCGTTTTTGCTTTCGAGGTCGGTGCCGCACATGTAGACCATCACGGTCACCGTATCGGCGGAAGCGGTGTCGGTATATTTATCACGCGCCGCCGCGTCTACCGTGCGGTCGGGTTCGTGCGCGCGGTAAACGTCGTCCGAACTCGAGACCGGGGCGATCTGCCCCGTCGTGCTGCCATAGGAGCCGAGCAGGGAACCCAGCGTATCCGAAAGCGAGCCTGATGTGTCGCCCGCTGTGTCGGTATCCGCGCCGCTCAGGCCGGAATCCGTCGTCGTATAACCGCCGAGTATGTCGTTTAAAAAGCTGCCGGACGAATTCGCCGAGCACATGTTGAACAGCAGCACGGCGCCGACGACGATCAGCGCCAGTATCAAAATCCGCCCGAGACATCCGCGTTTGCTGGGCTTGTTGCCGTTGTTCGCCCCGCCGATGAGCAGCGCGAGCAGCACGGCGAGCAGCCCGCCGCCGCCGATGCCGCGGTTACCGCCGGACCCTCCGCTGGTCGAACCGCCGGACGAGCCGCGCGGCCCTCCGCCGACGCTGCCGCTGCCGAGGCCGCTGCCCCGCCTGTATACGTTGCCGCCGCCTGAAACGGTTCTTTTCGATCTGCCGCCCGGTCTGTTTGCAGGACTCATAACCGATATCCTCCTGTACTGAGTAGAAATGTCTCGCTTCAGCTCTGTATCGGCTCGCCGTCCGGTCCGAACCCGCGCAATCCCGCCTGTTCGAGCAATCTGCTTTCCCCGAACCGGTCGCCGCCGATGCAATTGTACCCGAAGCGGTCAAGCCACGGCGAATATGTGATGACCTCTATGCTGTCATTGTGCGGGTCGAACCGCAGGATCCGCAGAAAGCCGATTCCTTTTTCCTGGTCGTCCTGTGTGTTCATCATCATCTGATGCACGGTGCGGTCCGGCTTCCCGTCCCCGTCGTCGTCCAGCGCTTCGGGGCGGTACGCGGTACCCCGCGCATGCCCGCAGAGCACGAGCCGGATGTTCGGAGAGCGCATGACCACATTCTCGATGATGCGTTTGCCGACGGACGAGTAGCCGCCCGCGTCTACGTAGGTATGCAGGCAGAGTATGCCGTAATGGTCCGGATAGCGGCTGCAGATATCGTTGATCCAGTCCTTGGCCGCAACCTCGTAACCATAGGAGAGGGAGAAAACGAGAAACGGCACGCCGCCTTCCGTAAACGTCGTATAGTACGCATATCCGTCTTTGTCAAACGCGCGGCCCGGGTCGTAGTCCGTATCGGGCCTGCCGTCGAGGTACGGCGTGGCGGGATCGTATTTTTCTAAAAAATCGTGGTTTCCGGCGACGGTGAGGACGTGCATACCGTCCGGTAGCCGGCTAAACGCGTCGGCGCTGTTCTGCCACTGATAGTCCCGATACGCGTTATATACGATGTCGCCCGTGTGTATGGCCGCTACGGTGTTGTAATCGCCCCTCGTGTCCGCGATCCACTGCGTCATGGTTCCGAACACCTCGTTGTCCGCCGCGGTATACTCCTGCGTGTCGCTGATCCAGGCTATGGAAAACGGCGTCGGTTCCGGGGTCGGTTCCGGAGCAGGTTCAGTCGAAGGTTCCGGCTCCGCCGTGTTCTCCGGAGTGGTCGCGGGCGTCTCCGCGGGTGCTGCTGCGGTCTGCGTTTGTCCTGCTTCCAGCTGTACTCCCGTCGGCATTCCCGCCGCGCTGTTCGCCATAGCGCCTATGATGACAACCAGCGCCACGGCTGCCAGACCCGCGATGGCCAGGACGGATTTGTTCTTGTGCATACGTTCCAGTAATTGTCCTTCCGTGCTGTTTGAAACATCGTTGTGATACGTATTATTTCCCCTATCTTACCATCGACGCGCGCCGCAGTCCAGTTGTATGCACGGAAAAATCGTGCTAGAATGATCTATGTTACCATTCTGCCGGCATAAGGGATTTGCGCTGTTTCTTGCCGTTGTAACGCTTCTGTCATGCGTTGGCTGCGGCGTAAAAACCGCACCTTCCGGGACGCCCTCGCCGGTGCCGGTCGTTATAGAACCGGATCCCGTCGAGCAGATAACCATCCCGACTCCCCTGCCGCAGCCGCGGCTGAAGTACATCTTCCTCTTCATCGGGGACGGCATGGGCTATGCGCAGGTGCAGGCGGCCAGCGAGGCGCTCGCCGCGGCTGGCCGCGAGCCGCTGTGCTTTGTCGACTTTCCCGTAACAGGAAACGTAGGTACGACAAACATCGACGGCGAGGTGACGGATTCCGCCGCCGCCGTGACGGCTATGGCGGCCGGAAAAAAGACCTTTAACACCTATCTCGGGCTGGACGTCAACGGCAACCGCCTGATTGCTGTTTCCGAAACGCTGCGGGACGCCGGGTGGAAGATCGGCATACTGACGACCGTTTCGCTCGATCACGCCACGCCCGCAGGTTTTTTCGCGCATGTCGATTCGCGCCGCGACTACTCTACGATCGCCGACGACCTCTTTGCCAGCGGCTTCGATTTTTTCGCGGGCGGCGGTTTCCACAACACGCCGGACGCTCAATTACGCGCAGCCGAAAACGGCTATACGCTGATCTCCTCGCCGGAGGAAGCGCCGACGGATACCGGTGGAAAACTCATCCTCTCCTCGTCGCTCATCTTCGGCGACTACGGAGTAATACCCGCTATCGACGGCGGCGCGCGCTCGGACTGGCTGAAAAAAGCCACGGGCCTTGCGATCGGACGTCTTATATCCGCCGGCGGGTTTTTCCTGATGGTCGAGGGCGGCCGGATCGATTATTTCTGCCATTACGGCGACGCGGGATCTTTTGCGGCGGAGCTGCTCGATTTCGACGGGGCGGTAAAGAGCGCGTTTTCGTTTTACGAGTCGCACCCGAGCGAAACGCTGATCGTCGTTACGGCGGACCACGAGACGGGCGACGTCTCGTTTGCCGAAGGCGACCGCGCCGCGCTGCTGCGGCAGCAAATCTCCGGCGACCTGTGCGACGATACGCTGGTCGCGGAGTGCATTTTAGCGCGTACGCCGTTTGAAGAGGCGCTTCCGCGCTTTTTAGCGGCGTTCGGGCTGATTGACCTCACGCAGGAAGAGACCGATTACCTGAAAACGGCGTATTATCATACGCTCGCGGGCGATCTGACGAACGCGGCGTCGGAAACGGAATACGGCGTTTACGCCCCCGTCACCTCCGCCTGTCTCCGGCTCGTCGCCGTACGCGCCGGCGTCGTATTCGGTTCGGACGATCATACGGCAAAGGACGTCCCCCTATACGCGATCGGCATAGGATCCGAGTTCTTTTCGGGCTCCTTCGAAAACACCTATCTGCACGACGCGATATTAAAGGCTGTCGCCGCCTATCCCGTTTCCTGAGAAGCGGTAAAAGGCGGCGCAACCGATCAATCACCAGGAAAGGCTGTCAATCATGAAACTAACCTTTATCGGAGCTGACCACGAGGTTACCGGTAGCTGCACCCACCTCGAAATCTGCGGAAAGAACATCCTCGTAGACTATGGCATGGAACAAGGCAAGGACTTCTATCAGAACGCATCTCTTCCCGAGCTGCCTGCCGAAATCGACGCCGTACTGCTCACACACGCACATATAGACCACAGCGGGTTGATCCCGCTTCTATATAAGAACGGATTCAAAGGCCAGGTGCACGCGACAAAGCCGACCTGCAACCTCTGTGATATCATGCTGCGCGACAGCGCACACATTCAGGAGTTTGAAGCCGAGTGGCGCAACCGGAAGGGCAAGCGCAGCGGCGCGGAACCCTTTACGCCTCTGTACACCATGGAGCACGCGCAAAACGCGCTCAAGCAGTTCGTGCCGCACCGATACGACGAAAAATTTACACTCTTCGACGGTATTGAGGTTCGCTTCGCCGACGCAGGCCATCTGCTCGGATCGTCGTATATCGAAATCTGGATCGACGAGGACGGCGAAAAGCGCAAGATGGTCTTCTCCGGCGATATCGGAAATATCAACCAGCCGCTGCTGCGCGACCCGTCGCTCGTGGACGAAGCGGATTTCATCATGGTCGAGTCCACCTACGGCGACCGCCTGCACGACGCGCCGCCGGATTACGCAAAAGCGCTCGCGGAAGTGCTGCAGCGAACCTTTGACCGCGGCGGAAGCGTCATCGTCCCGTCGTTTGCAGTCGGGCGCACGCAGGAGATGCTTTACTTCATACGCCGCATCAAGGACGAAGGGCTGGTGCACGGCCACGACGGTTTCCCTGTTTTCGTGGACAGCCCACTGGCGATCGCCGCAACGCGCATCTATGTTGAAAACGGAGAGTTTTGCTATGATGCGGAAGCGAAGGCGTTCCTCGACGCGGGCGACAACCCGCTCTCCTTCCCCGGATTGACCGCGACGCAGACCAGCGACGAATCCAAGGCGATCAACTTCGATACCCGTAATAAGGTGATCCTGTCCGCAAGCGGCATGTGCGAGGCGGGGCGCATCAAGCACCACCTCAAACACGGCCTCTGGAACGCGAACAACACGATACTCTTCGTCGGCTTCCAGGCGCCCAATACGCTTGGACGCGCGCTGATCGACGGCATAGAGCGTGTCAAGCTCTTCGGCGAGTCCATCCGTGTCAACGCCGAGATCAAGCAGCTGCCCGGCATCAGCGGGCATGGCGACGCGAATATGCTCGTTAAATGGGCGACGCATTTTTCACCGAACCCACGCCGTGTGTTCGTCAACCACGGCGATACCGAGGTGTGCGACATCTTTACCGCGCGGCTGAAAGACGAATTCGGCCTTGCGGCGACCTCGCCGTTCAGCGGCTCGGTGTACGATCTTGTCAAAAACGAGTATGTCTTCGAAGCAAAGCCAAAGCCGCTTTCCAGGCGCGATGAACGGGGCGGACGCGCGCCGGAAGATCAGGACACGCCGTACCGCCAGCTTCTCTCCGCGCTCGACCGCCTGGGCGCTCTGATTCGCAAGGGCAAGGGACGCAGCAACCGGGAACTCAGGAGCGTGACGAACCGCCTCAACGAGATCAGCAACGATTGGGAACACAAATAATCGAACCGCAATAAAAACCATCCCGCGGAGCACCCGCGGGATGGTTTTTCATACCCAATAGATCAATGCAGCAGTAAAAGCCTGCGTTCCCCGCTGTGCAGAAGCGAACGCCAGAAAAGCAGCGCCGCCGCCAGCACCAGCGCGACGACCGCCGGCGAAACGAGCGGGCTGCCGGTCAACCCGGCGAGAATC
Organism: Christensenellaceae bacterium; assembly: GCA_963675855.1. GTDB lineage: Bacteria > Bacillota > Clostridia > Christensenellales > CAG-138 > UBA7703. The sequence continues at coordinate 1,155,261 of OY776633.1, read as the reverse complement.
GCGGGCGCAAACCCCGCGCCCATGCCCGCAAAAACGCAGATCATGGTCGCGCCGCCCTGTTTGACCACCTCCGCCTCGTTCTGCCAGTCCAGCCGGGGCATACGCAGGTTGAGCCACAGCCCAAACACGCTGAACGCCAGCGCGTAGATCAGCGGTACGGCATAGATCCATATTGCGTCCCACAGGCCCGGTTTCAGGCCGATTACAATCAGCGTGCTGGAAATCAGAATGCACGGAACGGCCATCATGAGCGTTACCATAATTTTTGAAACGAACCAGTCCCGCGCGGAAACCGGCATGCTTTTGACGATCCAGAGCGATTTTCCCTCCATCGACACGGAGCTCGCCGTCGTCGTTCCCATGGACACTATCCAGCCCAGCACAAACGGCACGATCGCCTTGAGGGAGGCCACCTCCTGCATTTCAAAGAATTGCGCGACCGCGTCCGCCTTGACCAGCAGCGCGACGCCCGCCGCGAGCAGCATGACGTAACCGAACGCCGTGTTGACCACATACAGCGTCGAACTGAAGTAGCGCGAGAGCTCGCGCTTAAACAGCGCGACCACCCTGCCGGAGCGCATCTGCCTGCGCATGACAAACGTTTCCCCGCGCGGTTTGCTCTTGATGCGGGAGTTGATCGAAACGAAATTCTTCCCGAGCCACCACAGCAGCAGCCCGATCGAAGCGAACGTAAGCAGCAGCAGCCAGAGCGTATCGGTCAGCGAACCCGCCGAAAGCGCGTTTTGAAACCACACCGCGGGCGGGTACGCGCCCGCGATCTTGTTTTGTATCAGATCGGCGCTCCCCGTGATGACCGAAGGGTCGGAGATTGACCTGCTGCCGCGCATCGATATCATCATGAGCCCAATCACGAGCGCCATCTGCGCGAGGATGCCCACGAGGTTGCTCTTCTTCATACGCGCGGTGGCCAGCGTCAGAACCGTGCCCAGCAGCGCGCCGACGATCGTCGGCAGCGCGGGCACGAGCAGCATCAGCAGCAGGTACAGCGGATAAAACCAGAGCGCGGGCGCGGCTTTGACCGCGTAGACGATGCCGGACGGCAATAGCAGCAGCAGCGCGTAGACGAAGTTATACGCATACATGCTGCACACCCGGCTAAACGCGACCGCGCGTACGTCCACCGGCCAGCTCATGACGATGTCGTAATCGCCAAAGCCGAAGAGTACGCCTTTCGTCTCGAAGATGGAAAACATGAGGATCAAGAGGCTGCTCGCCATCGCCATGACGCCAAGCAGCGTCGGCAGCATGCCGATGCTGTCAAACGCGTTTCCCAGCGTAATGCTGTAGAGCACCGAAATATAGCACAGCGCGAATGCCATCGCAGCGAGCGAACGCAGCGCGCGCTTGCCCTGCTTCTTTTCCTCGCTGTTCTTCATGTGCAGGATTTTATTGATCCCGAACAGTGAACTCAACTGCAGTTTCGTTAAAATCCAGAATTCACGCATGGTCGGTCAACTCCAGAAACAGCGCTTCGAGCGATTCGTCGCCTTTGATTTTGTCCATATCCCCCGCCGCGACGATACGCCCGTTTTTGATGATGGCAATCTTGTTGCAGAGCTTCTCAGCAACCTCCAGCACGTGCGTCGAGAAGAAGATCGCGCTGCCGCTTTGACAGAGCTCCTTCATGAAGCCTTTGAGCGTGTGCGCCGCCTTCGGGTCGAGGCCGACAAACGGCTCGTCCAACAGCAGGAGCTTCGGGCTGTGGATCAGCGCGGAGATGACGGCGATCTTCTGCTTCATGCCGTGCGAACAGCTGCCGATGAGGTCGTTGAGCCGGGGCGTCATCTCAAACGCGTCGGCGTATTTCTTGATGCGCTCGTCCCGCTCGCGTTCCGAAACATGGTAGATGTCCGCGACAAAATTTAAATACTGAATGCCGGTCAGGTGTTCGTAGAGATCTGGATTGTCGGGTATATACGCCATGTCCCGTTTGCAGGCGATTGGATCCTGTCGAATATCCCTGCCGTCGATGCGGATTGCGCCGCTGTCGAACGAAAGGATGCCGACGATAGCGCGCAGCGTCGTTGTTTTACCCGCGCCGTTGTGACCGATAAAGCCGTAAATATCACCCGGCAGCACGGTGAGAGAAAGGTCGTCTACCGCCTTGACGTCCCCGCCGTACGATTTTGTCAGATGTTCGATGGTAAGCATGTTGTCTCTCCTTGCGTCCCCCCGCGGCGCGCGGATAGCTTCGCGTGCCGAGGCAATTTTCCCCGCTATTATACCACATGAATCCATCCTTCCGTATCGATTGCACGCAATCCGTATTGATTTCACAATTTTGTTACGATGCCGCGTCTTGCCGGCAAACCACGTTCGCCTGATTGACAGAGCACCGCAGTTTGCATAAAATGAGCTTGAGAAAACAACGCACCAAACGGATCGGAGAAGATACGTGATATGAAAGACGGATTTGTCAAAGTCGCCGCCGGAACGCCGGAAATACGGGTCGCGGACTGCGAGTACAACGCGGACGCGATCATCGGGGTGATCCGCCGCGCGGAAGCGGACGGCGTAAAAGTACTCGTGCTGCCGGAGCTCGCCATCGTCGGCTACACCTCCGGTGACCTCGTATTAAGCACCGCGCTGACCGATAAGGCCATGCGCGCGCTCGAGCGCATCACCCACGCAACGCAAGGCAGCGACATGCTCGTCGCCGTCGGCGTGCCGGTCGTATTCGGGCACCTGCTGTATAACAGCGCCGCCGTTCTGCAGAACGGGCGCGTGCTCGGGCTCGTTCCCAAGACGCACCTGGGCAACTACGGCGAATTTTATGAAAAGCGCACCTACGCCGCCGCACTGGACACCATCGAGGAGATAGAGCTCTTCGGGCAGAAAGCGCCCTTTGGCAACCGCCTCGTATTCTGTTGCAGCGAGATGCCGCTCTTTGCCGTCGGCGTAGAGATCTGCGAGGACCTCTGGGCGGCGGTGCCGCCGTCTACGCTGTTGGCCGACTGCGGCGCGAACATTCTCTTAAACCTCAGCGCGAGCGACGAGGCGGTCACGAAAGTCGGCTACCGCCGCATGCTCGTGCAGTCTCAAAGCTCGCGCACGAACTCCGCATATGTCTTCTGCAGCTCCGGCGACGGCGAGAGCACCACGGACGTCGTCTTCTCCGGTCACGACATGATCTGCGAAAACGGCGTGTTCCTTTCGGAAGCGGAGCCGTTCGGCGAAGGCTACTGCGCCAGCGAAGTCGACCTGGAGTTCCTCTCCCGCGAACGCAGGCGATTTGCACGCAAGCTCTTCGACAACACGGACATCCTGCGCGTGCCGTTTTCCATGAACGTTTTAGAAACGAAACTCACGCGCGCGTTCTGGAAGACGCCGTTCGTGCCGGACGTACCCGAGAGCGCGGCGGAGCGCTTCGAGCAGGTGCTCGCGATCCAGAGCCACGGCCTCAAGCAGCGCATCAAGCATACAAACGCGAAAAAGCTGCTCATCGGCGTCTCCGGCGGCGTGGATTCCACGCTCGCGCTCATCATCAGTAAAGAAGCGCTCGCCCTGCTCGGCCGCCCGGCCGAGGACGTCGTTGCGGTGACCATGCCGTGCTTTGGCACCTCGAGCCGCACGCGCGGCAACGCCGAAAAACTCTGCGACGCGCTCGGCATCTCGATGCGCGAAATACGGATCGGCGATAGCGTCACGCAGCACCTGAAAGACATCGACCATCCGCTCGACCTGCACGACGCGGCCTACGAAAACGCGCAGGCGCGCGAGCGTACGCAGGTGCTCATGGATCTTGCAAACATGTACGGCGGCCTCGTGATCGGCACGGGCGATTTAAGCGAGCTCGCGCTTGGCTTTGCGACGTTCAACGGCGACCATATGTCCAGCTACGGCGTCAATGCGGACGTGCCCAAGACGCTGATACGGGCCATGCTGCGCCATATCGCGGAAAAAACCGGCGGCGCGCTGGAAGAGGTGCTTCTCGACATCGTCGACACCCCCGTCAGCCCGGAACTGCTGCCTGCCAAGGACGGCGTCATCGCGCAAGTGACGGAGGACATCGTCGGCCCTTACGAGCTGCACGACTTCTTCCTCTACCATATGATCCGCCGCGGCGCGGGCAAGGAGAAGATCCTCCGGCTGGCAAAATACGCCTTCGACGGGGATTACGACGACGCCACCATCGAAAAATGGTACGCGCTGTTCATCCGCCGCTTCTTCTCCCAGCAGTTCAAGCGCAACTGCATCCCGGACGGGCCGCGCATCGGCAACGTCGCCCTCTCCCCGCGCGGGGACTGGCGCATGCCGAGCGACGCGCGGCCGAGCGCGTTCCAGTAATCGACAGAAGATACAAAAAGCCGCCCGCCGGGCGGTTTTTGCAATACGCTGCCTCTTTGAACAGAATTTTATATGTACAATACTGAACAGTATGATAAAATACAAATAATATCAAGCCTTGTACATTTTGCATCTAAGGAGCTTGCCAAATGAACAGACATACCGTTCTTCTTTCAATCGCAATTTGCGCGTTCGCGTTGTTCGCCTGCGCGCCGTCCGGTTCTTCCCAAAGCGGAGAAATCCCAATCACGACACCCCTCGAAGCCGTGCAGGACGCGCCTTCTGCGCTTGAGCAGATCGAGGCGGCAAAGACGCCGGACGAGCTGCGCGCGTTGATTGAAACATATCAGACGAACGGCGACACGAACAGCGTCTATCTCGCCGCGAAAAAGCTGATCGAGCTTGATCCGTCCGATACGCAGGCGTACGAGGCGGCGATCGCCGCGCTGCTCGGCGGCATCTCGGACGATTACGAAGAGATTGAAGCGCTCGTACAACAGTGTGTTGAAAACGCGCCCGCCGACGCGGCCGATTTCACACACTGGGCGACCGCACAAAACCAGACGTTTGCGTTTGACGTGCCGTTTGCCGCGGACTACAAGTCCGAAGACGAGATCAACACGCTTGGCATCACGCCGGGCAATCTGATGAACGCAGACGGGCTTTTCTCGGATTTCTGGCGCAACGGACTTTTCACCACGCAAGGCGACTGGATTTATCTGATGCTTCCTACGGAAGACTATTATGTTTACAAAATGCGCCTTGACGGTACGGGACTGACGCCTGTCGGCGATGCGCGGGGCGACAACCTGAACGTCATCGGCGACTGGCTCTATTATAAAAATCTGAACGACGCGGACATGCCTTACCGCATCCGTACGGACGGGACGCAAAAGGAAGGCCCGCTCTTTAACCGCGCGGAGCGGCTGGCCGTCACACAGGACAGTTACTTCTACAAGGACGGCGCGCTGTTTCGCTCCAACTACGACATGAGCGAAACCATCGCGCTGCTCGACGGATGCGAATCCATGTCCTATTACGACGGCTGGATATACTATTGCACCGGCGGCGAACGCAGCGAGTTCTGCCGCGTTTCTGCCAACGGCGGCGAACCGGAAAAGCTGCTGGACGGTTGGATGTATCAATACGACATCAAGAACGGATGGCTCTATTATCTGATCAATTCGGATCAAACCGCTATTCAGCGGATGCGTCCGGACGGCAGCGAACAGTCGGTCGTGTATCAAAGCGACGTCATGATCAACTCGTTCGGCCTTGCGGAGAGTAAGCTGGCCGTTTCGCTCTGCCACGGGCAGGACGAACGCGGAAAGCCGTATCCGACCGATCTGCTCGTAATCGACCTTGAAACCGGCGCGGTTACGCAAAAGCTGAAAACATATTCCACTTCGATCTACACCGCCAAAGATCATGCGTTTTTCTTTGATGAAGATTTCGTCTGGCATTCGCTGGATCTGCTGACCGGCGAAACGGGCGTCATCTACATTCACCCTGTAGAAGCGGCTCCCGCGTCGCAATCCCAGCAAGAGCAGCAGTCGGGTATCGTTGGCAACTCCGCCGCCAATCTGTTTATGCAAATGGACGAACTGACAAAAGGCCAGGTTGCGGGTCAGGACGGACGCATCTATTTTGGAAACCCGTTTGACGATGTCCGGCTGTATGCCGCAACGCAGGATGGCGACTCGCTGCGGCAGCTGCTCGGCGACAGCGTCAGTTTTCTCAATCTCGTTGACAATACCCTGTATTTTTGCAATAAAAACAGCGACTGGTGGATTCAATCCATCGGTACCGACGGGCAGAATCACAAGACGATACTGAAAGAACACTGCGAAAGCCTATCCTATGCGGACGGCTGGCTCTATTTCAGCACTGCAAAGGGTATCTTTAAGATTCCCGCCGACGGCGGAGAGCCTGTAGAGCTGGTCTTAGGCGCATTCCGAAACGTCTACGCCAAAGACGGATGGGTTTACTACATCGAGGACTATGAAATCGGCGGGCTCTGGCGCGTTCCCGCCGACGGCGGCGATCCGCAGCCGCTGCAGACCGATTGCCCGGCGAAGTTCTACACGATCGACGAAGACATGCTCTACCTCATCGTCGACGCAGGCGACAGCGTGGACGTCGTTTCCATGCATTTGGACGGATCGGACCAGCAAACGGTGTTCTCCATCCATGAGAAGCTGCACGCGGTCAACGTCTGCAACCGCCGCCTGCTGATCGTATCGGACTCCGGCTTCGAATCGACCTATATGATCGTTGTGCTCAATCCGGAGGATTATTCGGTCGAAAACAAAATAGAAGGGCTGCTCTTTCCGGGCGCATATTGTTTTGATTCCGATGTTTACTATATCGCGGGCGACGGGCTTGTGCGGGTCAATTTGGACACCGGAGAACGAGTCGTCATTGCGCGATAACGCAAAATCAGGAACTGCGAAACACAGTAAAAGAGCCGCCCGTCGGGCGGCTCTTTGTCTGTAAACGTATCAGGAAATCGCTTTTTTGATGCGCCAGGTTTCGTTTTCGTTGAGCAGCAGGGTCAGGTGCGCGCCGTCCTCCTCGTGCGATTCGGTGAGAATGGTCGCCGTCTGCCGGATCATCTTCATCGCGTCGTACTTTTCATACGGCACGACGAGCTCCAGCCGTACCTGCGTTTTCGCCAGCGCGTCCTCGATCGCACGAAGCAGCTCGTCTATACCCGTTCCGTTCGCCGCGCTGATCGCCGCTCCGCCGTTGTTCTTCGGCTTGGCTTCGGGCTTGTCGATCTTGTTGAACACCTCGATGCGCGGCGTATCCAGTGCGCCGAGAGAGCCGAGCACCTCCTCGACCACCTGCATCTGCACCTCGTAAAAATCGCTGGAACAGTCCACCACGTGAAGCACGAGATCCGCGTTGCATACCTCTTCCAGCGTGGAGCGAAAGGCATTGACCAGATCGTGCGGGAGTTTGTTGATGAACCCGACCGTGTCGCTGACGAGGCACTCCGTGCCGTTCGGCAGCGTGACCTTTCGTACGATCGGGTCGAGCGTGGCAAACAGCTTGTCCTCCACGAGCGCGTCCGCGCCGGAGAGGCGGTTGAGGAGCGTCGATTTTCCGGCGTTCGTATAGCCCACGAGCGCGACCACGGGGATCGGGTTTGCCGCGCGCCGCGCGCGCCGGAGCGCCCTCTGCTTCTCGATTTCGGCAAGTTCCTGCTCCAGTTCGAACACGCGCCTGCGGATGCGGCGGCGGTCGATCTCCAGTTTCTTTTCGCCCGGGCCGCGCATGCCGACGCCGGACGCGCCCTGTCGGGAAAGCACTTTGCCCATGCCCAGCAGCCGCGGCAGGCGGTACTTCAGCTGCGCAAGCTCCACCTGCAGCTTGCCCTCGCGCGACTGCGCGCGCTGGGCGAAGATATCCAGTATCAGCATCGTACGGTCGACGATGGGCAGGCCGAGAATCTGTTCGAGATTCCGCAGCTGAATGGCGGTAAGCTCGTCGTCGAACACGAAGATATCCGCCTCGACCGCCGACGCGGTCAGCGCGAGCTCCTCCGCCTTGCCGGAGCCGATGTAGGTAGCCGGGTCTACGGTTCGCTTCCTCTGCTGTTCGCGGGCAACCACCTTGATGCCCGCCGTCTGACAGAGCTCCGCGAGCTCATATAGCGTGTCGTAGCCGTCCGCGCTTTCAATGCCCGCGAGCACCGCGCGGTCGGGTTTGATTTCAACGATATTATACGTATCGCTCAAGAGCCGCTTGTCCGCTTCGAGTATCGCGTCCATGAGCTGCTTTTGCGGCAAATGGTGCGCGCGCATCGGCCCGTACCATACGGGGATACGCTCCTCGTCCTCCATGTCGCCGATAAACGCGGCGTAAACACTGCTCGCGCGCCCGTCTTTTACCCCGATTGCGCACATCGCGTCGAGGCGCAGCGCGTTCAGCGAACCGATGTCCACATCCGATAGATACCCCGTTTCATTCGGGTGCGTATGGATGCACCGCACGCCGCTGAGGCGGTCGATGTTGCGAACAAGGCGCATCTCCTCCATGTGCACGGAGTGGTCGTCCCCTACCCGCACGTCCTCGATCTTGCCGGTGCGCGAAACGTAGACGAGCACCTCGCGGCCAACGAGCGACGTGAAGCGCACGAGCGCGTCGCATACCTCGTTGCTGAGAAACTCGTCCGCGGACATCTCCATGTCGTAAAGCAGCAGCATCTCGTTGAGAACGATATCGCGAATGCCTTTGATATTTCCGTGAATTTCTTTTTTCATCTGCGTATTTCGAATGTTTCCGTTTCTTCACAATTAAGCTTCGCGCCGCCGTCGCGGCGCTTTTTCGCTTAAGCGTATCATACCATTGCCGAAAGCTATTGACAATGAAAAGCCTGTGTGCTATATTGATAACCGCTTAACTGTTAACCGGTTAATTATCTTACGCTAGGGAGGAATCCTCTTGGACCTGCATGCTCTCGGAAAACGCATCATGCTGCTGCAGCTGCTTCGCCGCAGGCTGATGCACGGCCACAACTGCGAGCACGACATCGTGCCCGGCCAGTACCCGCTGTTAAACTACCTGAGCAACCATCCGGACGCGACGCAGCAGGACCTGGCGGCCATGCTGTTCGTCTCGCCCGCATCGGTCGCGCAGTCGACCAAGCGTCTGCAGAGCGCCGGTCTGCTGGAAAAAACCAGCGACCCTGACAACCTCAGAAAAAACCGTCTTCGTGTCACCCAGGCCGGGCAGGAAGTCGTCGACAATTTTCGCGCGCTAGCGGACAGCGTGGATCGGCAGATGATTTTAGGTTTTTCCGAGGAGGAAAAGCAGCAGCTTTTGGACATGTTCAACCGGATGCTGAAAAATATCGCTACCGACGAGGAAATGGCGATGCTCGCCTCGACGGAAACGCTGCACCGGCACGGCCATCCGTAACCGGCTTTGACTGCCTTTTTTATTCATATAACGGAGGAAAATTGATTCGAATGATAAAAAAACTCTCCGCCTTTATCGGCAAATACAAAATGCAGGCGCTGCTCTCGCCTATACTCGTGCTCTTCGAAGTGGTGCTGGAGGTGTTCATCCCGCTCTACATGGGCAAGATCGTGGACATCGGCATCACAAACAGCGACATCGGTTATATCCTCAAAACGGGCGGCCTGATGCTGCTCATGGCGGCGGGCGCGCTGGTATTCGGCGCTCTCTGCGCGCGCGTCGCCGTTGTCGCCAGCAACGGCATGTCGAAGAATCTCAGAAAAGGGCTGTTCGAAAAGATCGGATCGTTCTCGTTTAAAAATACCGACCGGTTCACGACGCCTTCGCTCATCACGCGGCTGACAAACGACGTCAACAACGTCCAGAACGCGTTTCAGATGATCATCCGCATGCTCGCGCGCGCGCCGTTCATGCTCATCATGGCGTCCGTGATGGCATTTCGCATCAGTCCGCGGCTCTCGGTCATCATCTTCAGCGCAATCCCCCTGCTGGCGACCGTGATGGGCCTGCTGGCGAAGTTCGCGTTTCCGCGGTTTGAAGCCATGCTGAAAAAATACGACAGCATGAACGCGCGCACGCAGGAGAACCTCGTCGCCATACGAGTGGTCAAGGCGTTTGTGCGCGGTGACTACGAAACCGTTAAGTTCAAGGACGCGGCCGCCGCGCTCAAGACCGCGCAGAGGCGCGCGGAGAGGCTGCTCGTACTCGCCATGCCCGTCATGCAGCTGACGATGTACACGAGCATCCTGCTCGTGCTCTACGTCGGCGGGAGGGATATCCTCGCGGGCAGTCTCATGACCGGACAGCTCATGAGCTTTATCAGCTACATCACGCAGATTCTCATGTCGCTGATGATGATCCTCATGGTGTTCGTCAACATCGTGCTTTCAAGCGCCTCGGCCAAACGCATTATCGAAGTGCTGGATGAACAACCCGCCATCAACGACAACGACGCAAACGACGCGTTAACGGTTAAAGACGGCAGCGTGGAATTCAGAAACGTGAGCTTCAGCTACGCCGAAGACAAACAAAACCTTACGCTCACGAACATCAACCTCTCCTTACGGTCCGGCGAAACCATCGGCATCATCGGCGGCTCCGGTTCGGCCAAAACCACGCTCGTACAGCTCATTCCCCGACTTTATGAAGTGTACGCCGGAGAGCTGCTCGTCGGCGGGCACGACGTGCGTGACTACAAGATCGACGCGCTGCGCGAAAGCATCGGCATGGTGCTGCAAAAGAACGTGCTCTTTTCGGGTACGATCCGGGAAAACCTGCGCTGGGGCAACCCTGACGCGACGGACGAAGAACTCGCCGCCGCGTGCCGGGCCGCGCAGGCGGACGCGTTTATCCGCTCCTTCCCGGACGGATACGACACGGTGCTCGGTCAGGGCGGCGTAAACGTATCCGGCGGTCAGAAGCAGCGTCTCTGCATCGCCCGCGCGCTCATCAAAAAGCCTAAGATACTGATACTCGACGATTCCACAAGCGCGGTGGACACCGCAACCGACGCGGCCATCCGCGCCGCGTTTTCCGAAAAGCACGGGGACGCGACTACGATCATCATCGCCCAGCGCATCACCTCCGTGATGGAGGCGGACCGCATTGTTGTGCTGCACGACGGCGCGGTCAACGGCATCGGCACACACAACGAACTCATGAAGACGAACGAAATCTATCGCGACGTCTATACCTCGCAGCAGAAGGGGGTGGCGTAACATGCCGGGTCCCATGTCACACGGTTCCCGCGTACCGGTAAAGCCGAAAAACGCGGCAAAAACCTTCGGCCGGCTGTTCGGCTACCTCAAGCCGCATACGCTCAGCCTCGTCATCATCGGCGTCGGCTTGATCGTCTCGTCCGGCGCGGGTGTGGCGGGTACGTACCTGCTCAAACCCATCATCAATCAGATCAGCGAGATGCTTCAAACCAAGTCTACGGACTTCACGGTTTTCTTCCGGTATATCGCCGTGCTCGCGGCAATTTACGGCACCGGCGCGCTGACGACCTACGTCGTCAACCGGCTCGTTGTCAACGTCTCCACGGCAACGCTCGAAGCGGTGCGCGTGGATATGTTCACGAAGCTCGAAAAACTCCCGCTGCGCTATTTCGACTCGCAGACGCACGGCGAAATCATGAGCCGCTTTTCCAACGATACGGATGCGCTGCGCGAAATGCTCGGCCAGGGCCTTCCGATGCTGCTTACCAGCACGGTCACGGTCGTCGGCGTGCTCACGATGATGTTCGTGCTCTCGCCCATTCTCACAGGGCTCGTGCTCGTCGTATTCGCGCTCATGCTCCTCGTCGTACAAAAGCTCGGCAAGAAGTCCGCCTTCTTCTTCGGCAAGCGTCAGAAGTCGCTCGCGACCGTAAACGGCTATATCGAGGAGATGATCGAAGGCCAGCGCGAAGTCAAGGTGTTCTGCCGCGAACAGTACGTCGCGGATGAATTTGAAAAGCGAAACGAGGAACTGCGAAAAACATCCACTTCGGCGATGAGCTACGCCATGGTGCTCATGCCCATCATGGGCAACCTCAGCTACGCGCTGTACGCAGCGGCCGCCGCGGCCGGCGCGGGGCTGGCCATATTGGGGCGCGCAGACATCGGCACGCTGGCGGCGTTTCTGCAATATACACGCTCGTTCAGCCAGCCGCTCGTGCAGGCGTCGCAGCTCTTCAACGGCTTCATCAGCGCGCTGGCGGGCGCGGAACGCATCTTCGAGCTCATCGACGCGGAACCGGAGACGGACGAAGGCACCGTCTCGCTCGTAAACGTGGAGCAGGGCGAAGATGACGCGCTGCGGGAAGTCGGCTGCTGTACAAACCGCTGGGCATGGAAAAAGCCGCGCGACGGCGGCGGATTCGAGCTTGTCGAACTGAAAGGAGACGTACGCTTCCACGACGTCACCTTCAGCTACGACGGCAAGGTGGATGTGCTCAAAAACGTCAACCTCTTCGCCAAGCCCGGTCAGAAGATCGCGTTTGTCGGCTCAACGGGCGCGGGCAAGACGACGATCACCAACCTCATCAACCGCTTCTACGACGTGCAGAGAGGGTCCATCACCTTCGACGGCATCGACGTAAAGCAGATCGGCAAGGACGATCTGCGCCGCTCGCTCTCCATGGTGCTGCAGGATACGCACCTCTTTACGGGCACCGTGCGCGAAAACATCCGCTACGGCAGGCTGGACGCGACGGACGAGGAGATCGTGGAAGCGGCGAAGCTCGCCAACGCGCACTCGTTTATCAAACACCTGCCGCAGGGCTACGATACCGTGCTCACCGCCGACGGCGCGAACCTCTCGCAGGGGCAGCGGCAGCTGCTCGCCATCGCGCGCGCGGCGGTCGCCAACCCGCCCGTGCTCATCCTCGACGAAGCGACCAGCAGCATCGACACTCGTACGGAATCGCTCATCGAAAAAGGCATGGACCGTCTCATGAAAGGCCGAACGGTGTTCGTCATCGCGCACCGGCTCTCGACGGTGCGCAACAGCAACGCCATACTCGTGCTCGAGCACGGCGAAGTGATCGAGCGCGGCGACCACGAGGATCTGCTCGTCCAGCAGGGGAAATACTACCAGCTCTATATGGGTATGTTCGAACTCTCCTGATTCCAACGCATTCCAACGGATAAAATCCACCCATCGTGCTATAGAAAGAACCTCCCCCGGTATTCCATTGAAGATACCGCGGGAGGTCTTTTGGTGAAAAGCCGATTTTAGAAAACACGCATGCGTTTTCTGCAAGTTATGTTTATTGTACCGGATCGGCAAAGTGATCGAACGAGTAGAAACAATAATTTTTTATTTCCAGCGTAGCTTCTCCTCGAAATCCGAGCGAGAGTTGCCAGGATTGATTCGCGCGGTTCTCCCCTTCCGTTTCATCTGGGCCAATGCGAAAATATGCTGCTTCTTCAACCGCGCCGTCTTTGCAGATAACGCCCTGATATCCTCCCTCTTTATCGACAGCCAACAGTATATGATACCAGCTGTCTTGTTCTATCTTCATTTCGGTTGAAATCGGTTTTGTGGTGTTTCCGTATTGCAGGAAATAGCACGGTTCCCCGTTTTCACCTACCGTAAAGCCGATCCCGTCATCCGAAGCCAGCAACACCCCGAAATCCTTTGCGGAAGGGCGGCACATCAGATAGAACGCCTGATTGCTTGAAACACCGTTCTGAGACTTCACAAAGACCAAAAACGGATTCTCGCCATCGTTTGCAAAAAACCGGACGCCGTCTGTGGTTGTCTCCCGGTCCGCATCCGTAGTGATATTCACGCCTTTGTTATTTGAAATTTCAGTCGAATCTTCCTCGAAAACAACCGTCGGGTTTACGATGAGATCGTCCACCAGCATTTGTTGAATCGACATCTCGTTTTGTTTTTCCTCTGCGTTTACGTTGTCAATATCTGTTGTCGCGGCATGGCCGCAGGCAGCAGAAAACGAAGCAAGAAAAACCAGCAAAGCTACAATCGTAACTATCTTCCTCATCCACTTCCCCTTTCGCACTTAAAAACACGATCTGAAAACAAGCAACATTCCTGAAAAATACTAACACATGCAGTACCCTGATGCAAATTCTAATTCTCTTTTGAAAAAAGATGCCGCCCCGCGGGGCGGCATCCATATGTTTTCCATTATCATTGGAACGATTTTCGCATCCGCTTTTCGGAATCTGCGGCTTGTTTAATTATCCGACTTTTCTTCCTCGTCAAAATCGAACGCGGATGACGGCAGCGTGTTGCAGGCGCCGCGCGCGCAGGATGCGCCGGAGCTCTTCTTCGGCTGGGCGTTTTTATCCACGTATTTGCGCATCATCACCACGAGCAGCACGATCAGGCCAAGCGTTATGGCAAGCGCCACATACGTTATAATATTGAACACGAGAGGCGTGAGAAATGAAAACGCGCCGAGATCCCTCGTAGCCACTACTTCGTACACAGCTGCGGCGGATTCGGTCGCAGGCGTGACCTCCTGCGACGTATATAACGTATTGCGAAGGATCGACGCGATGCTGTTGATGACCATCGCGATGCCAAGGTAAATATAGACCTTGCGCGAGAAACTCTTGAACTCCTCTTCTTTTCCTTCTTTGATGTTTTCTACGCTGTAGAGCCGCCCTTTGCCGACGATGCCCGCATACAGTACGTATACCGCGATGGCGAGCATCAGCCAATCGAACAAGGTAAATGAACCGGTCATATTGATTTCTCCTTACGTTTATTTATCTGGGTTTTGTATTGTTTACAGCTTTTTCAGTTTCGGGCCGTTGGCCGTGTCCTCCACGGCGTATCCCATATCCTTTAGTTCGTCGCGCATCCTGTCCGCACGGGCGAAGTCCTTTGTCTTTCTGGCGGCCTGGCGCTCTTCCATCAACGCGAGCGCTTCCGCGGGAAACTCCTCCGTTTTATCGCGGTCGAGCAGTCCGAGCACGCCTGTGAGTTCCGAAAAAAGAGTTTTACCCGCCTCGATCGCGCGTTTGCCGCGCGGCTCGCTGACAAACGTATTGGCCGCGCGCGCGAACTCAAACAACACGCCGAGCGCGTCCGCGGTGTTCAGGTCGTCGTCCATCGCCTCGTTGAAGCGTGTTTTGAATTCTTCCAGCTGCGCAAGGAACGCGGCGTCCTCAGCGGTTTCCGCCGGCGCGGTCTGCGCCTCGGCGAGGCGTTCCTTCGCGTTGCGCAGGCGTTCGAGCGCGCTCTCGGCCTGCTGGATCATTTCGCGCGAAAAGTTCACGGGGTTTCTGTACTGCACGCCGAGCATGAACATACGCACGGCCTCGAGATCGAATTCTTTGGCAATGTCGCGCACCGTGAAGAAGTTATTCAGCGACTTGCTCATCTTCTGGTTGTCAACGTTGATATAGCCGTTGTGCATCCAGTAGCGTGCAAACGGCTTGCCCGTCGCCGCCTCGCTCTGGGCGATTTCGTTCTCGTGGTGCGGGAATACGAGATCCTGCCCGCCCGCGTGGATATCGAACGTTTCGCCAAGGATGGACATGCTCATGGCGGAGCACTCGATGTGCCATCCCGGCCTGCCCTTGCCCCAGGGCGAATCCCAGCTCGGTTCGCCGGGTTTTTCGGCTTTCCAGAGCGCGAAATCAAGCGGGTCGCGCTTGGCTTCGTCGAGATCGACGCGCGCACCGTTCTCCAGATCGTCTATATTCTGCCCGGAGAGCTTGCCGTATCCGGGGAAGCTGCGTACCGAGAAGTACACGTCCCCATCCGGCGTCGCGTAGGCGTGCTCTTTTTCAATGAGCGTTTGCACCAGCGCGACGATCTCGCCGATATGCTCGGTCGCGCGCGGATTCGCGCTCGCCCTGCGCACGCCGAGCGCGTCCGCGTCCTGATAATATTCTTTGATAAAGCGCTCGCCGAGATCCCTGACCGACGTACCCTCTTCGTTTGCGCGGCGGATCATCTTATCGTCGATGTCCGTGAAGTTCTGCACATAACGCACCTTGTAGCCGCGGTATTCAAGGTAGCGGCGCATGGTGTCGAATACGATAAACGGCCGCGCGTTGCCGATGTGGAAGAAGTTATAGACCGTAGGTCCGCAGGCGTACATCGATATCTGCCCCGGTACGAGCGGCACGAGCTCTTCCTTTCCGCGCGTCATCGTATTATAGATCTGCATGGTGTTTCCTCCGTGTATCATCCACTATATCATAGTTTTCCGGTTCCGTCGCTAAAAAGCGCCTGTTATGTTTTGTTTTTCCCGCTCATCTCCCGCTCCAGCGCGTCCATGCGCGCTTTGAGTTGTTCGAGCTGCCGCTCCACGGGATCGGGCAGGTCGACCTGGTTGAGGTCCACCCCGGCTTCGCCCGCGAGGTTCTCCCGCATACGGACGCAGTCCTCCGTGCCGATGCACTCGCATTTGCCGTCGTCGCACATGCCCACGCGTTCGCACGGCACCTTGCAGCCGTAGAGGCGCACCACATGTCCCGGCACGCCGACCACGGTGGAAAACGGCGGCACGTCCTGCAGCACGACCGCGCCCGCGCCGATCTTGGCGTGATCTCCGATCGTCAAGGGGCCGAGCACCTTTGCGCCCGCAGAAACGGTCACGTGATCGCCAAGCGTCGGGTGTCGCTTACCGGTGTGTTTACCCGTTCCGCCGAGCGTAGCACCCTGGTAAACGGTTACGTCGTCGCCGATCACCGCCGTTTCGCCGATCACGACGCCTTCGCCGTGGTCGATAAAGAGGCGTTTGCCGATCGTCGCGCCCGGATGAATGTCCACGCCGGTGAGAAACCGGCACCACTCCGACGTCAGGCGCGCAAGCAGGTGCATGCCGTGCCTGTAGAAGAAATTGGCGCGGCGGTGCATGCGCACGGCTCTGAAGCCCGGGTAGCATAGCGCCACCTCCAGCGCGGATTTTGCGGCGGGGTCGCGGTGCAGCACCGCCTGAATATCGCTTCTCAGCGTTCGAAACATAGTGTTTTTTCCTTTCGAGCGGGCGTTTCCCCCGCGTCGTATGATCATAAAACAAGCGCATCCATCATAAAGACGAATGCGCATCGCGGTCCCACTTTATTTGGAGAAAACGCCTTGTCTTCTCCCTCTCGATCGCTGTAACGCAGCTTCTGCGTCCGCCGGTACTCTGCCTTATGTTTTCAGGCGGTTTGTCGGCGGCGGCTCTCGGAAGGCACTTCGGCGGTATTTTGCCCGGGTCGGCTTTCAGCCGGTGGCCAACCCTCTCTTGGGGCGAACGTCAATCGCTTACTCTTTTCCGATAGAACGCTTTTGCTATTGAATTATGCTATAGTTTACGGCAATTCCGGTCGTATTGTCAAGCCGAAGTGTAACTTTCTCACGAAAAATCCACACGCGTTTTCCTCCATCGCCCCTTGCCAAATCGGTGATTCTGGTCAATAATAAGATGTTTAACAAAAAGTGATACATCAGATCGCAACTGGGAGAACGGATTATGAGATTGAGCGAACTCATCGGCGAGCGCTACAAGGAAAAGCCCGCCGACTGTACCATCGAAAGCCACGCGCTCATGGTGCGCGGCGGCTACATCAAGCAGGTCAACACCGGCGTATACACGCTGCTGCCGCCTGCGCGGCGTATTACGCATAAGATCGAACGCATCATCCGCGAGGAGATGGACGCAATCGGCGGGCAGGAGGTGCTCTTTCCCGTCGTGCTGCCGGCCGATCTTTGGAAGGAAAGCGGTCGCTTTACGAGCGTCGGCAAGGAACTCGTGCGCCTGACGGACCGCATGGGCGCGGACATGGTGCTCGGCATGACGCACGAGGAAGCCGCCGTGCACCTCGCGCGAGACGCCGCCAAGAGCTACGCCAAATACCCGTTTATGATCTATCAGATCCAGACGAAATTCCGCGACGAGCCGCGCGCGCGCGGCGGCCTGATCCGCGTGCGCGAGTTCACGATGAAGGACGCGTACTCCTTCCACACCACGCAAGCTGATCTGGAAGCGTATTACGAGCGCTGCTATGCCGCTTACGAGCGCATCTTCAAGCGCGCTGGCTGTAAAAACGTCATCGCCGTGCTGTCCGATTCCGGCATGATGGGCGGGAAGATCGCCCATGAATTCATGCTGCTCACCGATATCGGAGAGGATACGCTCGTGCTCTGCGACAACTGCGGTTATAAAGCCAACATAGAAGCATGCGCGAGCGTGGTCGATAACACGTCGCTTTCCGATACGGAAGAACTCACGCTCGTACCCACACCGGGCATGGCGACCATCGAAGAGGTAGCGGGCTTTCTGAAAAAGCCGCACAACGCGACCTGCAAGGCCGTGGTCTATCAGAAAAACGATGACGACGGATATGTGATCTCGTTTCTGCGCGGCGATCTGGAAATTCACGAAACCAAGCTGCGCAACGCCGTCGGTGCGGAAATTCACGCCGGAAGCGTCACCCCGGAAAGCGGCATCGTCGCCGGGTTCATCGGGCCGATGGGGCTCGACACGAAGAAGATCACCGTCGTGTTCGACCGCTCGCTCGAGGGCATCGGCGCGCTGGTCTGCGGCGCGAACAAAGCCGACCACCACTATACCGGCTTCAACATCGAACGCGACTACGGAAAAGTCGCCTACGCGGACGTCGCCCGCGCGATCCCCGGCGGCATCTGCCCCGTCTGCGGAAAGCCGGCGCTGCGCATCGAAAACGGCATCGAGGTCGGCAATATCTTCCAACTCGGCGAAAAATACACCCGCAGCATGGATATGCAGTATCTCGACGAGAACGGCGCGCTGCAGTACCCCACCATGGGCTGCTACGGCATCGGCGTAGGCCGCCTCGCGGCCTCCGTCTGCGAAGAAAGCCACGACGAGTACGGCCCGCTCTGGCCGATCACCATCGCGCCGTGGGAGGCGCAGATCTGCGTGCTGCGCGCCGATCAGGAAGAGCCCAAACGCGTCGGCGAGGAGCTCTATGCTGCGCTGACGAAAGCGGGCGTGGAAACCATCATCGACGATAGAACGGTCAGCGCGGGCGTGGTGTTTTCGGAGGCCGACCTCATCGGCGCGCCGATTCGCCTCACCGTCAGCCCCAGAAACCTTGTAAACGGCATGGTCGAACTCACCACGCGCGACAAGCGGGTGAAAAAGCAGATCCCCGTTTCCGAGACGCTCGCGGCCGTGCTGGAACTCAAAGCGCAGCTCTTTGCCGAGATCGAGGGCGTGCTGTAAGAACACTGTTACGTTCAGATACAATCCGAACGATAAAAAACGCCGCGGTTACGCGGCGTTTTTGTTGTGCTGCTTGCTTTTTAATCCTTCTTTACGAACGACGGCGCGTACATGCGCTCGTAATACGCCGCGTATTCGCCTGAGAGAACGTGTTCCATCCACGCCGTGTTGTCCCGATACCAGGCGATGGTCTCCTGTAGACCCGTTTCAAACGTATAGGAAGGCGCCCAGCCGAGCTGAGTGGTGATCTTCGTGTGATCCATGGCGTACCGCCGGTCGTGACCCGGCCGGTCTTTTACGTAGGTGATCAGCTCTTCGCCCGCGCCGAGAGATTTGATGATCAGTTTTATGATGTCGATGTTCGCGCGCTCGCAGTCTCCGCCGATGTTGTACACTTCCCCGGGAATGCCGCGCGTGAGCACGGCAAAGATCGCGCTGCAGTGATCGAGCACATGCACCCAGTCGCGTATCTGCATGCCGTCGCCGTAAACCGGCAGCGGCTTTCCCGTCATGCAGTTGCGGATCATGAGCGGGATCAGCTTTTCGGGAAACTGATACGGCCCGTAGTTGTTGGAGCAGCGCGTGACGTTCATCGGCATACCGAAAGTCTCGACGTACGCGCGGCAGACGAGATCAGCTCCCGTTTTCGCCGCAGAATACGGGCTGTTCGGCGCGAGCGGCGAGGTTTCCGAAAACTTCCCCGTCGTTCCGAGCGAGCCGTATACTTCGTCCGTGGAGACCTGTAAAAACTTCACGCCCTCTTTGAAGGCGCGGCTGTATTTGTCGTCCGGCGCGATCTTCCAGTGGTTTTTTGCCGTGTCGAGCAGCACCTGCGTGCCGACGATGTTCGTGGTAAGGAACACCTCCGGGTCTTCGATGCTGCGGTCCACGTGCGACTCCGCGGCGAAGTTGACCACATGCGTGACGGCGTACGCGCCGAAGATTTCGTCCATCTTCGCCCGGTCGCGGATATCCGCGCGGATGAAATGATAGAACTCCCCTTCCGGTATGTCTCTGAGGCTCTCGAGGTTGCCCGCGTAGGTCAGCGCGTCTACGTTGACAAGACGGTGCTCCGGCGCGTTTTTTCGCATCCAGCGGATGAAATTCCCGCCGATGAACCCCGCGCCGCCGGTGACGAGAATATTCATTGCACGCCCTCCCTGGCAAGCGCGATGAGATACTGGCCGTAATCGGTCATGCGCAGCTCTTCGCCGAGAGATAACAGCTGCTCGGTCGTGATGAACCCGCGCCGCCAGGCGATCTCCTCGATGCATGAGATGTAGAACCCCTGCCGCGACTGAACCGCCTCAACGTATTCCGCGGCTTTCAGCATGCCTTCCGGCGATCCGGTGTCCAGCCATGCCATGCCGCGGCCAAGCAGTTCCACGTGGAGTTCGCCCAGCTCCAGGTAAGCGTTATTGACGGAAGTGATCTCGATTTCGCCCCGT
Organism: Christensenellaceae bacterium; assembly: GCA_963675855.1. Taxonomy (GTDB): domain Bacteria; phylum Bacillota; class Clostridia; order Christensenellales; family CAG-138; genus UBA7703. Next base: position 1,134,858 of record OY776633.1, on the reverse strand, counting down.
ACCGACGGACGAACGTGCTTGGCGATCTCGACCACGCGGTTATCGTACATATAGAGCCCGGGAACCGCGTAATTGGATTTCGGGTGTTCCGGTTTTTCCTCGATGGAGATCACCTTGTTGTCTTCGTCGAACTCCACCACGCCGAACGCGCGCGCGTCTTTGACGGGATAGCCGAATATCGTCGCGCCGCTTTCGCGCTTCATAACGGCGTTGAGCGTCGCGGTCAGGTCCTGCCCGTAAAACACGTTGTCGCCAAGGATGAGGCAGACCGGATCGTCTCCGATGAACTCCTCGCCAAGGATGAACGCGTCCGCAAGACCGCGCGGCGTTTGCTGCACCTTGTAGGAAAAGCGCATCCCGAGCCGCTCGCCGCTTCCGAGCAGCCGCTCATAGACGGGCGTATCCTCCGGCGTGGAGATGATCAATACGTCCTTGATCGACGCGAGCATGAGCACCGAAAGCGGATAGTAGATCAGCGGTTTGTCGTAAATCGGAAGCAGCTGCTTGCTCACGGCCTTCGTGCTCGGATAGAGGCGGGAGCCTTTCCCGCCGGCGAGGATGATGCCTTTCATGCGCGTTTCACTCCGTTCTGTTCCGGTTTCGCTCGCGCGGGATGCGTTTCGCCCGGCGATGCCTTCGAGCACGCCCCGTTCGACCGGCGGCGCAAACGGGCTTTCGCAGGCTTCGCACTTTTCGCCGAGATCCTGCAGGTTTTCTACGTCGAATCCTTCCGTACTGTCCTTCATGAAGATGATTTTCAGCGTCATAAACAACAGCTGCAAATCGCGCAGAATCGAGCAGTTTTCGATATAGAGCAGGTCGAGTTTGAGCTTGTCGTCAAAATTGGTGTTGTATTTCCCGTAGATCTGCGCGTAGCCCGTCAGCCCCGCCTTCACCTTCATGCGGTAGCGAAACTCCGGCATGCGCTCGCAATAGAAATCCACGTTTTCGATGCGCTCCGCGCGCGGGCCGACCAGCGACATCTCCCCTTTGAGGATGTTGAAAAACTGCGGCAGCTCGTCGATGCGCGTCGTGCGCATGAACCTGCCGAACGGCGTGATGCGTTCGTCGCCCTGCGTTGTAAACTGTGCGCCGTTTTTTTCCGCGTCCACGATCATGCTGCGGAATTTCATGAGTGTAAAGCGTTCGTAATTCCGTGTGTACCGTACCTGCTTGAAGAGCACGGGGCCGCCGTCCTGGAGCTTTATGATCAACGCCGCGAGCAACATGACCGGGCTTGTCAGCACGATTCCTACGAGCGAAATTCCGATGTCCATGAGCCTCTTAAACGCGAGCTGCTCTATGGTGAACGTACGGTTGCGGCACTGGTACACGAGCGAATCGCCTATGACGTTTTCGTGCGCGTTGTGGAAGATGATATCGTCCACCGTCGGCAGAACGAAGAGCCGCTTGTTATTTTCAAAGCAGTATTCCGTAAGATCCACCCGCAGTTCGCGCGAGATATCGCCCATGAACACGGTTGAATACGGTTCGAGGCAGCGCTTGATCGCGTCCGCCCCCTGCGCCTCGGTGATCAGCGCGCAGATGGTATGCCGCTCTTTCATCGAGTCGATCTTTCGGAACACGGATACTTCGTGCCTGTCCTTCGAGCAGACGACAACGCTCTGCCGCGCAGGATAGAGCGCGTAGTAGAGCCTGTCCGCCCCCCAGTACAGCAGAATCGCCGCGCCCCACTGCACGAGCGTCATGTACCCCAGCGGCGCGATCACGAGCAGTTTCTTAGCGGTCAGGGACAGAATGAAATAGAATATGAAATTCGTTAAGACAGTCGAAAGGATATACGTGAAGATCAGTTCGCGGTACCGCGTCGTGCCTATATTGAAGCTGTGATAGGTCGAGGCGAACGCAAGGAATACGACGAGGTACAGAAAGACGAACACCACAAACCCTTTAAACCAGAAATCGGTTTCCGGGTAGTAATTCAGCACCAAATACAAAAAGGCGCCGGCCGTTGCGGCCGAAATCGCCAGTTTGCACAAGAGGATCAAAGATCCTTTAAATCGCTTTGGAGAAAATCTGGACACCTGCGTTCCTCTTTCGTGTGTCGGAATATTACGCGCACGCGGTATTATCAAGCCGCCGCGTATACACAGAACGGATGCGCAAACCTGTTCCGCCATCCGCCGACGAAACGATTGTAGCACGCACGCGCAAAACTTGTCAAACCGCACCGTCGCGTCGTTTTTTCAGCGGGCACCGGCTATTGCGCATCCTCGCCGGAGTCCGTCTCCGGCGTCGCTCCGGCGGCGTTTTTTTGCTCCGAGAGCCTTCCATGAAAACGAAATTGCAGATAGCTCAGCACAAGCCCGCCCAGGAAGAAGACAGGGCACGCCCACGTGATCTTTCCGACGATCTGCGGCAGCACGAGCGCAACGGAACCGATCACGAAACCGATCACCGCCGCATAGGACGTCGCGTGGTGGCGTTTGAGCGCGCGGTTGACGAATTTGATGATTACCAGCGACACGAGCGCGAACGACGCCGAGAGCGCAGATAGCGGAACGATCGTCTCACCCAGCCTTCCGACCACCGCGGCTAAGCCGGACGATGCCAGCGCCGAAAAGTCGAAAACGCTCGCGATTGTCGAAATAACGGCCGGATACAGCCCCAGGTAGACGAGAATGAAAGACGAGCTGATCCCCGGAATAACCGTGCCGACCGACAGTACGGCTCCGGCTATGAGCGCGCCGGGAACGGTCAGAGCCGCCGCCTGCGTGTTTTTAACAACGCTCGATTCACCCAACGCGAAAGCGAGCACAAACACAAGCCCGAGCGCCGCGGCCAGCCAGTGTTTCCATCTGAGCTTCTGCCCGCCAAGGCGGACCTGTCCATATAGACCCGGGATGCTGCCAAGCACGAGCCCGGTAAACAGCGAAAGAAGCTGCGCCTCATATCTGCTGATGAGCATACTTAAAACATTGCTCACCAGCAGGATACCGATCCCGCCGCCTACGGCGATGGGAAGCAGATATTTAACGTTTTCTTTAAACCGTCGAAACAGCGTTCCGAGAGACAGCATCATCTTTTCGTAGATGCCGAGACTGATGGCGAGGATCCCGCCTGAAACGCCCGGCAGCACCGCGCCGATACCGATCACAACCCCACAGACCGCCCGGTACAGAATCGATTTCAAATTCGTTTTATTCCCCCGTTCCTTGAGTACGTAACATATGTTCACCGCCGGATAGGTCGCCCAATATCTATTGTCAACCCCTTCCCGCGCGCAAGCCGTTACTTGATTATAACAAACAGCGTTCCCTGTTCGCGTGACAATTCCGAAAACTTTTCCCATTTATCTATCTGAAATAATATATTTTCAGTTTTTGCTCTGATCAATCAACCTATTGTATGTACAACCTGCTTTTTCAACAAGATTAACTGAAATTGCTGTTGACAGGTTCGGCATAGTTGGATATAATGTGATTGCAAGTTCTGGAAACGTTTCCAGTAACGTTTCCAATTAACAACTCTCACCCGACTTTCAATCGAAACATCCGTATCGAATCCCGGGCGTGCATCGCCTCGAAAAAAGCTTCTGCGCCGAATTGAACACACGGTTGTATGGCGTGAATGAAGCGCGGCGAATATCAGAATCAACAAAAGGAATACAAGCCAGACATGACAAACATCAAGGACATCGCCCGTCATTGCGGCGTCGCGATCAGCACCGTATCCCGCGTACTCAACGATCATCCCGATGTGAGCGACGAAACACGCGAAAAGGTGCTCCGGGCGGTCGACGAGCTCAATTACATCCCCAATACCAGCGCGCGCAACCTTGTGCGCAGCTCTTCGGACACGATCGCGCTTCTGGTCAAAGGCGTCAACAACCCGTTCTTTTCCAAGCTCATCAAGGTGATCGTACGCGAGATCACGCTCCGCGGGTATACGCTGGAGCTGCACCACATGGACACTTCGGAGGACGAACTGCTCGTCGGCGCGCAGCTCGCCAACGAGCGCAAGCTCATCGGCATCCTGTTCCTCGGCGGGCGTTTCAACTACTCCCCCAAGGAGCTGGCGTTGATCAATGTGCCGAGCGTCTTCTGCACCTACACGAATACATTCGGTACGCTCGACGCCGCCGCCTACAGCTCCGTCGCCATTGACGACCGGCAGACCGCCCGCTTTGCGGTGGACACGCTCGTTTCACTCGGACACCGCAGAATCGCGATCCTCACGGACAATACGGACGACAAGTCCATCAGCGAGCTGCGCTTCCAGGGCTACAAGGACGCGCTGGCAAGCCACGGCATCCCCTTCGACCCGTCGCTTGTCGCCTGTGCGGGCACATTTTCCGATATGGGCGCCATCTACCGCACAACGGGCGAGCTCATCGAACGCGAGTGTTCGTTTACCGCCGTATTCGCCATAGCGGATTTGATGGCAATCGCCGCCATCAAATCGCTGACGGATCACGGCAGACGCGTGCCGGAGGACTGCTCCGTCGTCGCCATCGACGGTCTGGAACTATCCGAATACACGCTGCCAATGCTCACCACGCTCGTGCAGCCCGTTGAGGAAATGGGGCTGGCCTGCGCGAAGACCATTATCGAGCGCATCGAAAAGCGCGGCGAAAACCGCCAGTTTACGTTTGACACAACGCTTCGTTCCGGCGGTTCGGTACTCCCTCTTGAGGGTTAAACAAGCAGCTGCCGATTTTTTGATGCCAATATGAATCTATGCGCGAAAGCGCTGGAGAATACAAAATGAAAAGGAAGGAAAGAATCGTGAAAAAACTATTCGCTCTGATTCTGGTTGCTCTGATGGCGTTTGCGTGCTTTGCATGCGCGGGCACGCCCGCCGCGGAAGAACCCGCAACGGAAGAACCGGCCGCCGTACCCGCTGAGGAACCCGCGGCTGAAGAGCCGGCTCCTCTCGGAAAAGTATACTACCTCAACTTCAAACCCGAGGCCGACGCAGCCTGGCAAGATCTGGCTGCCCAGTACACCGCGCTCACCGGCGTGCCCGTGACCATCGTCACAGCCGCTTCCGGCACCTACTCCGAGACCCTGACCGCCGAAATGGACAAGGGCGATTCCGCCCCGACGCTGTTCCAGTGCGGCAACCAGGCCGGACTCGAAACCTGGGGCGACTACTGCTATGACTTCACCGGCACGGACGTCTATGCTCAGATGACCACCGACGATTTCAACCTCTTTAAAGACACCGGCGAAGTCGCCGCCATCGGCTACTGCTACGAGTGCTTCGGCATCATCGTCAACACGGCGCTCTTAGAGCAGGCCGGCCATTCACTCGCCGAGATCACGGACTTTGCGTCCCTCAAGACCGTCGCGGAAGACATCCACAGCCGCGCCGCCGAGCTTGGGTTCGACGCCTTCACGTCCTCCGGCATGGACGGTTCGTCCAGCTGGCGTTTCTCCGGCCACCTTGCCAACATGCCCCTGTTCTATGAATTCCGTGACGACGGTGTGACCGCGCAGCCCGCGACCATCACCGGCGCTTACCTGGACAACTTCAAGAACATCTGGGATCTCTACATCAACAACTCCGCCACCAACCCCACGCAGCTCGCATCCGCGACCGGCGACCAGGCGGAAGCCGAGTTTGGCGAAGGGAACGCCGTGTTCTATCAGAACGGCTCCTGGGAATACAGCAACCTGACCACCACGTTCGGGATGAGCCCGGATGATCTGGCGATGATCCCGATCTACTGCGGTGTGGACGGCGAAGAGAACGCAGGCCTTTGCGCCGGCACAGAAAACTGCTGGGCGGTCAACTCGCAGGCCGCAGAGGAAGACATTCAGGCGACCCTCGACTTCATCAACTGGGTTGTAACCTCCGACGAGGGCACGACGATGATGGCCGAGCAGTTCGGGCCCATCCCGTTTATGGCCGCCAAAGAATCCGCCAACGTGTTCTTCAACGACGCCAACGAAATGTTTGCCGCCGGCAAATACGTCGTCACCTGGGCGTTCAACTACACGCCGAACGTAGACACCTGGCGCGCGGGCGTAGTCGCCGCGCTGACGCAGTACTCCGCGGGCGGTTCCTGGGACGACGTGGTTACCGCGTTTGTCGCAGGCTGGGCCACCCAGTACGCCGCGCAATAAGCGCCGGCATGCCTTAACCCGACGAAACATGCACTGCGGGGGCGAGTGGAAACGCTCGCCCCCTTCTGCACACAGCACCACCAAAGGGAGGCCGCTATGAAACGCAGAAACAAAAGCAGCAGTTCGGCTTTGAGCGCAAAGTTGATCCGCCGCCCAATTCAGCGGATGTTTCCGCTGTTCCTCCTGCCGACGTTCGCCGCTTTTTGCATCGGTTTCATATACCCGTTCGCGAAAGGCACCTATCTGTCCTTCTGCAGGTTTACGACGACGAGCAACGCCACATGGATCGGCATTGAAAATTATGTCAAGACGCTCCAGGACGCCAGTTTTATGCACGCGTTCCAGTATACGGCCCTCGTAGCGATCGTATCGCTGATCGTCATCAACGTGCTCGCGTTCGCCGTCGCCTACGCGCTGACGCGCAGCATCAAAGGCTCCAATATATTCCGCACCGTGTTTTTTATGCCAAACCTGATCGGCGGCATCGTACTCGGCTACATCTGGTCGATGATTTTCGACGGCATACTCTCGCGATACGGCACGTCCATCGTTTTGAGCACCACATACGGATACTGGGGCCTCATTATTCTCATGGCGTGGCAGCAGATCGGCTACATGATGATCATCTATATCGCGGGGCTGCAGTCGGTTCCCGGGGATATGATCGAAGCGGCGAAGATCGACGGCGCAAACGGCTGGCATACGCTCTGGCATATCACCATTCCGACGATCATGCCCTCGATCACCATCTGCACCTTCTTAACGCTGACAAACTCGTTTAAGCTGTTCGACCAGAACCTTGTGCTAAACGGGGGCCAGCCGTTCGTCTTCATGCCGGACGGCACGGTCATCCGATCCACCGAAATGCTCGCGCTCAACATCTACAACACGTTCTACCTCAACGCCAACTCGCGCGGGCTTGGGCAGGCGAAGGCGGTTTTGTTCTTCGTTCTTGTCGCCTCGATCGCGCTGATCCAGTTCTCGGCAACGCGTAAAAAGGAGGTTCAGCAGTAATGAAACGCACCACACTTCAAAAATCGATTCTGACCGCGGTATTTATCGTGGTATGCATCTTCTACCTGATGCCGATTTTCACCGTGCTGATGAACTCCTTTAAGGACAACTCCTCCATCAATACGAGCACGTTCGCGTTCCCGAACGCGGATTCGTTCATGGGCTTGTCCAACTATATCAACGGCATCAACGTCGGCGAATATCCATTCCTGAAATCGGCCGCGTACAGCGTGATCATCACGGTGTCGTCCGCCGGCTTGATCCTCGTTTGCACTTCCATGGCGGCGTGGTACATCTCACGAGTCAACAGCGTGTTTGCGCGAATCGTGTATTATCTTTGCGTCTTTTCCATGGTCGTACCGTTTCAGATGGTCATGTTCACGCTCGCCAAAACCGCGCATACGCTGCACCTCGACTCGCCGTTTACCATACCGGTTATCTATCTGGGGTTCGGCGCGGGGCTTGCGGTGTTCATGTTCGCGGGATTCGTCAAAAGCATTCCGCTTGAAATTGAAGAGGCCGCCGCCATAGACGGCTGCGGTCCGGTTCGGACGTTCTTTCTGATCGTATTCCCGATGCTCAAACCGGTGCTCATCTCCGTCGGCGTGCTGGAGATCATGTGGATCTGGAACGACTACCTTCTGCCGTACCTCGTGCTCGACCGCACGCTGTATAAGACGATTCCGATTCATATCCAGTATCTGCAGGGCAGCTACGGGCACGTCGATCTGGGCGCCGTCATGGCGCTGATCATCATCAGCATCGTGCCGATCATCATCTTCTACCTCTCCGCGCAGAAGTTCATCATCAAAGGCGTGGTCGAGGGCGCGGTGAAAGGCTGATTCCAGGCGTTTACGCGCTGTTTTCGCGCGCCGCGTCGGAATTTATCCTTGCCCTTTTTGTTAAACAATGTATAATAGAACGATGTTTTTGATCCGGCTGATCAATCAGAATACCCGTTTCCCCGCAATGGGAAAGCGGTAAGAATCGGTGCTGTTATGAAGCGTTCCTCCGGTATCCTCTTACATATCTCCTCTCTCCCCTCCCCGTACGGCATCGGCACGTTCGGGAAGGCGGCGTATGCGTTCGTCGATCTGCTCGAGCGCGCGCGCCAGAGCTACTGGCAGGTGCTGCCGCTCGGGCCGACCGGCTATGGCGATTCGCCCTACCAGTCGTTTTCCGCCTTTGCCGGAAACCCTTATTTTATCGATCTGGATGAACTCGTCGATAACGGGCTGCTTGAACGCGACCGGATTTCCTCCCTTCGCTGGGGAGCCGAGGATCGCCGTGTGGACTTCGGGGCGATCTACGAGCAACGCTTCCAGGTGCTCCGCGCCGCATTTGCGCGGGCAAAGGAAATCGACGAACAGATGGCTTCACTCGACCGGTTTACGGCTCAGAATGGCGGCTGGCTGAACGATTACGCGTTGTTTATGTCACTTAAAGACGAAAACGGAGGCCTTTCCTGGGAGGATTGGCCTTCCGAATTGCGCATGCGCGAAGAATCCGCGCTGAACAGCGCGCGGGAACGCCTCGCCGACAACATCCGCTTTTACCAGTTTGTGCAGAACGTCTTCTTCGAGCAGTGGTCGCGGCTGCGCGCTTATACCAACGAACGCGGCATCAAGATCGTCGGCGATCTGCCGATCTATGTTCCGTTCGATTCCGCCGACGTCTGGAGCGCGCCGCACGAGTTCCAACTGAACGAAGAACACCAGCCGGTCTGCGTCGCCGGCGTACCGCCGGACTATTTCACCGCCGACGGGCAGCTCTGGGGCAACCCGCTCTATGACTGGGATCATATGAAACAGACGGGCTACGCATGGTGGATGCGCCGTATGCGTTCGGCGTGCACGCTGTTCGACTGCGTCCGCATCGATCATTTCCGCGGGCTTTCGTCGTATTGGAGCGTCGCCGCCGGTTCCGAAACCGCGCGCGACGGCGAGTGGATCGAAGGCCCCGGCACGGATTTCATCAACAAGCTCAAAGAAACGTTCCCTTCGTTCGAAATCATCGCCGAGGATCTCGGCTTTCTGACGGATCAGGTGCACGCGCTTCTTGAAGACAGCGGCTTTCCGGGCATGAAGGTGCTGCAGTTTGCCTTCGACGCGCGCGAACCGAGCAACTATCTCCCGCACACGTACGACAGCCACTGCGTCTGCTATGCGGGCACGCACGACAACACCACCGTCGCAAGCTGGTTTGCCGAGGCGAATCCGGACGACACCGCGTTTGCGGAGCGGTACCTCGGGCTCAACGAACGCGAGGGATACGTCTGGGGCATCCTGCGCGGCGGTATGGGATCGGTCGCCGACCTCTTCCTCGCGCAGATGCAGGATTACCTGGAACTCGGCGCCGAAGGGCGCATGAACACGCCCGGCACGCTCGGCGGCAACAACTGGCGCTGGCGGCTCCTGCCGGGAGAATTCTCCGAGCAACTCGCCGAAAAAATCGGAGACATGACGGCGATGTACGGACGGGCATGGTAAGATTGTGAATAGTAAAAAAACGGAATCCTGCGGTTCCGTTTTTTGTTGCTCTTATTGTTTCTTCCGGATTGGAATCCAGACCTCGCTGTGATACTCCGGCGAGGCGGTATCCCCGGCGGAGTACATCTCGATCTCCATATACTGCGCCACCTCGTATACGCCGTTGGTCGGCAGCCACTCGGAATAGACCTGTTTTGTAACGCTCTGCACCGCCTCCGGCAAGGGGCCGGTACAGGAGAAGCGCGCCCAGGTATGCGCCGGAATCTCGCGTACAATCAATCCCTCGGACATGTCAGCACCCGGTTCGAGGCGGTCCCCGATGACGTATGGGAAATTGCCGCCGGCGTCGGCGTCAAAGCAGATGCCAAACGTCGGACACACCTTCTCCTGCATGCCTTGTTGAAAGAACTCCTCCCAAAATTTGGGTATTTCCTGCATGCTGCTGTCCATATGGAACATCCGTTCCACACCGGCGATTGTAAACGCGTCCATCTGTTCAATTTTGTAATTCATCATCGCAGCGCCCTCCATCTTGATCATAATCGTAAGGGGGTTCTGGCATCGAAGCAACGAACGCATGCGCCTCGCGCTCGTCGGCGTTACGCCATGGAACCGGGAAAACGCCTTGGAAAAGCTCTCCGGCGTATCGTAGCCGTATTTGAGCGCAAGATCGATCACCTTGCTCTCCCCCGCAAGCAGTTCCTGCGCCGCGAGCGAGAGCCACCGCGCGCGGATATACTCGCTTACGCTGATGCCGGTCAGCGCAGAGAATGTTCGTTCAAAGTAAAACCGCGAGAGTCCGACATGCCGAGCGGCCTCTGCGCTGTCCGTCTCCAGCAGGAGATTCTCCTCGATGTGTGAAAGCGCTCTGTTCAAACTCTCCACCAGTTCCAAGCGTTTCACTCCTCCCCGCAGGCGGCATCCGACCGCGCTTGCCCGTCCTTACAATCGTAATCGTATCAGCCGGCATAAGCCGTGTCCTGTCTTTTTTTGTCAGAATTTGTCCAGATCATATTGCCGGTTCGTATTCGATTTGTTGCATGCCCCTTTCAAGCAGCTTCGCCGCTCCGGAAGCGTCGTTGAGCCATACCTCCCTGCTATCGGGCGGCAGGATCAACGGCATGCGGTTGTGGATAAACGAAATCCCCTCCGCCGCGGGCGCGGTCAGTATCACGAAAACCGGCGTCTTGGCGCCCGCCTCCGACCGGTATAGCCCCGCGAAGGTAAACATGCCTCCGCCCGCCGGGCGCAGTCGATATTTGATCTTCTGTTTATCACGCTTCTCCCACTCGAAATACCCTGTCGCGGGGATCAGGCAGCGGCCGGACAGTGCGTCCGGCGCGTTTCCATGCGCCGTCATCATCGCCGCGCGAAACATGTTCTTCTCCAACGCGGTTTCGCTGCGCGCGTTGATGATCCTGCCTTTCCCGTCGTACCGGGCAAATCCCCACTGCATCACGCGCGGCCCGTCCGTGTCCAGCGCGGGCACGCGGTCGGTTGGAAACACTTCGCCGTTCTTGATCATCAGAAAGCCCGCTTCCTGCTGGCTTCGGATATACAGCATCGCAAGCATCTCGCGGTATTGCGCGTCGTCAAAGTCCGTATAAAACCGCCCGCACATAGAAGTTCCTCCCCCGCCCGTTCAGCCCAGCCAGACGCCGACGCCGATGCCGACGATTGAGCCGATAAGCACCTGCAGCGGCGTATGGCCGATCAGTTCCTTGAGCTCCCATTCCGGCAGCTCGATAATCCGGCCTTCCTTGATCAGATGGTCGATGATGGCCGAGATAGTGACGGCTTGCTTCCCCGCTTCCTGGCGAACGCCGCGCGCATCGTGCAGCACCACGGACATCAACACGAACGCGATCGCAAATTCAAACGAAGCCAACCCAAACTGTTTGGCGACAGCCGCCGTCATGGCGCACACCGTCGCCGCGTGGCTGCTCGGCATACCGCCGCTGCCGACGAGGCGCTCGAACTTGAACTCCTTGTTGACGATCGTGTATAAAACCGCTTTCGCGGCCTGCGCAACCGCCCAGCCAACCAGCGCGGCGATCAGGATTTTGTTTTCTAAAAGTCCTTCTAAATACTGCATCTTGTTCTTTCCGTATACGCTTTTTCCGCCCGGCCAACCGGGCGCGGACCATGCGTCAATCATTGTATCTTACGGTGAAAAGAATTTCAACTTCCGCTTATCGGGGTGAACGAAATCTGTCTTCTATTATATATTTTCAATTCCGCTTATTGACAGTTGTCGCGTGTTGCCTTACGCTTGAACTATGAAAAAACGATTGATTGTATTTGCTCTGTTCTGTTTGATGCTGGGCGTCTGCGTTTTTCCCGCAGCTCAGGCCGCCCGTGCCGAAGAATCCGCTTCTCCTAATCTCAGCTTTGGTGACGACGGAACGTTCACCGTGCTCATCCTCGCCGATCTGCAGGATACGCAGTTAACGACCCGGCTCGTCGTCAGCGGCGAAACACAAGTCATAGCGGAATATCCTGCCGACCTGATCGTGCTGCTGGGCGACCAGCTCGAAGGCTGGAGCCCCGTGCTGCGTCTCGGCGACGGCGCGGCGAACGTTGAAAAAACACTGCACACGCTGCTTGCCCCGGTCGAGGCGAGCGGAATCCCGTTTGCCGTCGTGTTTGGCAACCACGATTACGAAGCGCCGCTCTCCATTTCGCGGCAGGTCGAGATTTACGAAAGCTATGATAACTGCGTCGCCGTTTCCTTCGGGAAGAATTCCACCGAAGACGGCGCGTTTGTCCTGCCGGTCTATATGACGAATACCGACACCCCGGCCATGGCGCTGTATTTCTTCGATTCCGGTTCCTACATCGCAAACGGCGATTACGACACCGTATCCGCCGATCAGGTCTCCTGGTATATTCAGCAGAGCGCCGCGTTCCGCGCTAACAACGCCGGTCAGGCGCTCCCCTCCGTTGCGTTCTGCCACATCCCGGTGCCGGAAGTCTATGACCTGTTTACCGAGGTTCCGAAAGGCACGAAAGACGCGATCAAGGGTATCGGCGTCGGCAAGGGTAAATATTATCTGCCGGATGAAACAAAAATCTTCACGGGCGAGGTCAACGAAGCGCCCTGCCCCTCCAGCGTCAACCACGGCCTGTTCGACGCGTTTTTGGCCAATGACGACGTGTTCCTCGCGATCAACGGTCACGACCATATCAACTCGTTCATCGGCAGTACAAAGGGCATCGACATCGCCAGCGTACCCGGCAGCAGCTACACAAGCTATGGGCAGCAGGGCGTCCGCGGCGTGCGGCTGTTCCGCTTCACCGAGTTCAACGTGCGGGACTATGAAACGCTTCACGCGCCATACAGCAACTATGACACGCCCGCAAGCTACGGATATTTGAAATATTTCTTCAGCACGTCGACGGGTATCTACAACGCGCTGAAAATACCGATTATCGTTCTGGCGCTGCTCGCAGCGGCGATCGTTTTCATCGTACTGCGCGCGCGAAAGAAGAAACGCAAAAAGTCATAAGCCACGCATAAAAAATCCGCCTTGTGGCGGATTTTTTTCGCGTCATTGTTCCTTCGGATTGAGCAGCTCCGCCTGCGCGGTCGCCGCCGCTTCGTCGGCCGGATCGCGCTCGTAGAAATTCACGATGCATTTCATCGGGCAGACGGGGATACATGCGCCGCAACGCGTACAGGTCGTTTCGTCGATGACCGCGAGGCCGTTGACGACGTGGATCGAATCCGACGGGCAGGCCTTTTCGCAGCGCTTGCAGCCGACGCAGGCGGTTTTGCACTGCAGCCGTGCAACACGTCCGATCGCCTCGTTTCGACACATAACCACGACGGTCTGATCCTTTGGCAGCATCTTGATGATGCTGCGCGGGCATGCGGCGACGCACATCGTGCATCCGGTGCAGACGTCGTCGTCGATCACCGCGATGCCGTCTATCATTTGAATCGCGCCGAACGCGCACTGCGCGACGCAGTCCCCAAGCCCGATGCAGCCGTATTCGCACGCGCTCGGGCCGCCGGCAATGCCGCTTGCAGCGCGGCAGGACGGAAGGCCGCTGTAATCGTACCGCGGGGTTACGCGCTCGCAGGTCCCCTGGCAGCGCACGCGCGCCACCATTGGCTCGAGCGACTCCGCATCTAGGCTCATAATAGCGTTGATCGCCTCGACCGTCTTTGCGCCGCCCGGCGTGCATGCGGAAGCGGACGCTTCGCCCTTGACGACGGCCTCAGCGTACGCGTCGCAGCCCGCGTAGCCGCAGGCGCCGCAGTTCGCGCCGGCAACCGCCGCGCGGACGGCCTGCACGCGTTCGTCTACCTGAACGGAGAACTTTTTATCCGCAAGCCCCAGCACAAGTCCGAAGAGGATTCCAAGGCCGCCAAGCGCGGCGATGGCGTAGATGATAGGCAGGTATTGCTGCATTTTTTACATCACCCCCGCGAACATATTGGAAAATCCCAGAAACGCGATGCTCATCAGTCCGGCGATAACCAGAGAAATCGGAAATCCCTTGACCGGAGCGGGTATCTTCGCGGATTCAAGCCGTTCTCGAACGCCCGCCATTAGCACGATCGCCACGAGAAAGCCCAGCGCACCGAAGGCGCCGTTGAGCACCGAGTACAAAAGGTTGTACTCCTCCGTGATGTTGAGGATCGTGACGCCGAGCACGGCGCAGTTGGTCGTGATCAGCGGCAGGTAGATGCCCAATGCGGAATAGAGGGACGGCGCAGACTTCTTCAAAAACATCTCGACCACCTGCACCAGCGAGGCGATGACGAGGATGAACGCGATGGTGTTCAGATACGCGAGATTCAGCGGAATCAGAACATAATAGTACACAAAGTATGTAAACAGGCTGGCCAGCGACATCACGAACGTGACCGCCATTCCCATGCCGAACGCCGTCTCAACCTTGCTGGAAACGCCAAGGAACGGGCAGACGCCGAGAAAACGCGAGAAGATGTAGTTGTTGGTCAGCACGCAGCTGAACATGAACAACAGTATTTTGACGATCGGGTTCATTCGCTCTTCGCCTCCTTCCGCTTAGCGGGCCGTGTGCTCGCCGCGTTAAACAGCGCAAGCAGCAGGCCGTATACGATGAATCCGCCGGCAGGCAGGATCATCAGCAGCATCGGCTGGTAACCGGCTCCGAACACCTGCGTGCCGAAGATGGTGCCGTTTCCGAGGATTTCGCGGATAGCGCCGATGAGCGTAAGCGCGACCGTGAAGCCAATGCCCATGCCGATGCCATCCACCGCGCTGTGCAGAACCGTGTTTTTACTGGCAAACGCTTCCGCGCGCGCAAGTATGATGCAGTTGACCACGATCAGCGGCAGGAAGATGCCTAGGCTTTGATACAGCGTCGGCAGAAACGCGTTCATGAACATCTGCACCATGGTTACAAACGTACAGATGACGATAATAAACGACGGGATGCGAATCTTGTCCGGTATGAAGTTTCTCAACAGCGAGATGACGATGTTGGAACCAACGAGAACGAATGTCGCAGCCGCGCCCATGCCGATCCCGTTTGTCGCGCTCGTGGTGACCGCCATGGTAGGGCACGTGCCCAGTACCAGCCTAAACGTCGGGTTCTCGGTGATGATACCGTTGAAGAATACGCTTTTCAGCGATGTTTTCTGTTCCATATCGTTATCCCTCCGTTGGCGGCGTCAAACCGCCCAGCGCGAGAACCGCCGCGTTAACCGCGTTCGTCACCGCGCGGGACGTGATGGTCGCCGATGTGATCGCGTCGATATCGCCGCCGTCTTTGTTCAGCCTGATCGGGGGCGTCTTGCCGACGTAACGGTTGCCGAATCCTGCTTCCTTGGCACGCGCGCCGAGCCCGGCGGTTTCCGAAAATGCCGACCCGCCGACCGATACGCCCGTGACGGCGCCGGTCAGATCGACGCCAACGGTGATCTCTATTTCGCCGCCGTATCCTTTGGTGACGATGGTTCCGGTCATTCCGGCCAGCGCGCCGTTTTCGTCATATCCGGCGTAGGCGGCTTTTAAATCCTGCGGCGTTTCCAACGCCGTAAATGTTTCGGCGGCCGGCAGCACCGCGCGGCGCGCCGCGTCCGCGGCCTGCGCTTCTTGTACGAGAATCGGTCCGGCCGTCACTTTGTTTGTGAAACCGAGCGCAAGCCCCGCCGCCGCGGCGATGACAAACAGCTTCAATCCGAGTATCAATATCTTACGCACGCGTCTTCACCTCCCCGTAGATCCTGCCGCGCATCATGCGGTCGATGAGCGGGGTGAGCGCGTTCATGATCAGAATCGCGTACATCGTGCCTTCCGGATATCCTCCAAAGGTTCGGATGAGCGCGATGAGGAGTCCGATCCCGGCGGCGTAGATCATCTGGCCTTCACGCGTCATCGGACCGGTTACGTAATCCGTCGCCATGAATACCGCGCCGAAGAGCACGCTGCCGATCATCACGCCCTGCAGCGGATCGCCGCCAAAGAGCCACGTAAAGAGCATAAACGAAGCGATCATGGTCACGGGAATGTGCCATGTGATCGTCTTGCGTATTAACAGGTATATCAACCCGAGCAGGATGGCAAGCTTGCTGACCTCGCCGATGCAGCCGGGAATGCGTCCGATGAACAGATCCAGCGTAGAAGGCAGCAGCGCGCCCGCGCTTGAGGCCGCCTCCGCGGATTCGCCAATGAAAGCAAGCGGCGTCGCGCTCGAAACCGCGTCAAACGGGGCAACATACGCGCCGCCGCTCATAAGCGCCGGCCAGCTGGCCAGCAACACTGCGCGCGCGGTAGCGGCGGGGTTGATGAAGTTGTCTCCGATACCGCCGAAAAGCTGCTTGACGAGCAAGATTGCAACCGCGCTGCCGATGATGAGCATCCACCACGGCGTGTTCGGCGGCAACGTCATCGCGAGTATGATGCCGGTGACCACAGCGGATAAATCGTTGATTGTAATCGGCTTTTTAAAGATGACTTCCCAGAGAAATTCGAAGCATACGCAGGCCGCAACGCAGATCAGCGTCACCCTTGCCGCGTCCCAGCCGAACAGCCAGATACCCGCGGCGACGGCCGGCATAAGCGCGACGACGACGTCCAGCATAATGACGGCGGTCGTGTCCTTTGCAAAAATGTGCGGCGCGGGGGATGCGATAAACCGTTTTTTCGTTTCCATAATCGTTACCTCCTCGCCTTTGCCGCGAGCTCTTCCCTCGCCGCTTTGTAGCTCGAAGTCAGGTAGCGCCGGGCGGGGCAGATATAGGAGCATGCGCCGCAGAGGACGCAGTCCATCAACCCGTGTGTTTTCGCGCTGTCCAGATCATGCCGGTCGATGTCCGAGCGGATCAGGTATGGATGCAGCCCGATGGGGCAGACATGCACGCAGCGCGTGCAGCGGATGCAGGCGCTCTCGAGCGGGGTTTTCGCCTGCTTTTCGTCGAATACGACGATGCCGTTCGTCGCCTTCGTGACGGGCGCCTCCAGATTCGAAGCGCACAGCCCCGTCATCGGCCCGCCCGCGAATACCTTGCCCGCCTCTTCAAGCAGGCCGCCGCATGCCGCGATCGCGTCCTCGTAGCGCGTACCGACGCGCAGAAGGAGGTTCCCCGGTTCTTCTACGCAGCCGGTCACGGTCGTGATGCGCTGAACGAGCGGCTTACCCAGCGCGACCGCGTCGTAAATAGCGGCGGCTGTGCCGACGTTGAACACAAGCGCGTGCGCGTCAATCGGCAGTTTGCCGCGCGGCACCTCCCTGCGGGTCACAACCTGAATCAGCTGTTTTTCAGAACCTTGCGGGTATTTCGTCTTGAGCGGCTTAACGCTGATGTGTTCTTCGTTCATCACCGCGCTCTGCATGGAAGAAATCGCGTTGGGTTTGTTGGTTTCAATCGCGATCACGCCGCGGTTCACGCCCGTTGCACGGAGGATCAGTTTCAACCCCGCTACGATTCTTTCGGGATTTTCCAGCATGAGCCGGTGATCGGCGGTCAAAAACGGCTCGCATTCCGCGCCGTTTAAAATAACCGTATCCGCGCGCTTGCCTTCCGGAATCGTCATCTTGATGTGCGTTGGAAACGCCGCGCCGCCCATACCGCAGATACCTGCGTCCTTCACGGCGGCGAGGATTTCGCCGGGAGCAGCACGCTCCGCATCCAGGGGTCGTAATTCGACCCATTCATCCAGAAGATCGTTCTTGATGCCGATACAGATTTCGGGTTTGTTCCTCAGCAGCTGGCGTTCTTCCACGAATATGACTTCGCCGGAAACGCTCGCATGCACGGGCAGTCCAAGGCCGCCGACCGATTTTGCGATGATTTCGCCCATTCGAACCCGTTGCCCTTTTTCCACGCACGGCTCGCTTGGCGCGCCGAGATGCATACCGACGGGAATCACCAGAAGCTCAGCCGTGACCGGTCGAACCGCGTTGTTTTGCGTCAGCGGTTTGCCCTCGCCAATATGGCGAAGCGGGTGAACACCGCCCCGAAACGATTTGTTCAATCCTATCCACCTGCCTTAAGAATTTAAAGACGCAGCGAGAAGTGCTGCACGATTGCCAACAAACAGTATACGCGTCGACACGGAAAATGTACAGTAAATAGCCGAAAATTAACGGTAAATACCGAAGGTTTTAGTTTTCGCAAAGCGAAACGTCAGAATGTCGCCCGGAATATGAAGGATTCATCATATGTCCAAATGTCTCGTCATACCACAAAAAAGAACCGCCCGTGAAGGCGGTTTCATGCGTCATATTCCGTCAGCCGTTGACGCCGAGATACTTCAAAATACCGGTTACGATCCCTTCTGCCATGGTCTGCTGGAAATCGGCGTCGTTGATCTTCCTGTCCTCGGATGCGTTGCTGATGTGCCCTAAAAAGAGCGTGAACACCGGCGCATCCGTTTTATTGAAGAAATCCTCGTCAGCTTTGTCGACGATAGACTCGCCTTTGTACAGCCGCAGCGACAGTCCTGTCGCCTCCACGTACGCGTCGAGCACTTCGGTAGCGAGCTTGTCGCACTCGGCCTTCTTATCATGGTCTTCCGGCACCCATGCCATTGCGCCGCGCGTATCCGAAGCGCTGACATAGTTGCAGTCGATGCGGACCGCGATCTCCACATTGCCGTCGTTGAATAACTTCGCGCGCTCGGACGACGTTTTGTCGTCCTTCACGCTGGAGAGCGTGAATACGACCGTCGCGTCCTCGGCCTCCAGCATTTCCTTCACAAGCGACGCGATCGCGTAATTCAGGCGGTTGGCGTAAACCTTTGTGGAAACGCCCTGTATCTGCGAG
Organism: Christensenellaceae bacterium; assembly: GCA_963675855.1. Lineage (GTDB taxonomy): Bacteria > Bacillota > Clostridia > Christensenellales > CAG-138 > UBA7703. The sequence continues at coordinate 1,115,998 of OY776633.1, read as the reverse complement.
CTGTAGCCGCGCGCGGGGTCGATGCCGATGATGCGGCCTTCCAGCGAGCCGGGCGGCTCCGCGGTCGGCGTCGGCGTCGCGCCGGGTTCAAGCGTCGGCGTCGGCGTCGGCAGATTGGGATCGGTCGAAGGAGACGGCGTCGCGGTAACCGGCGCGACCGTCGGGGACGGCGTCGGCGTCGCGTTCGCAATCTGATAGTTTACTACGGCGGGAGAGATGACGCCTGCGATCAGCGCGTATGTAATTCCAGCGAGCAGAATGAGGATCATGGCGCAAAGAATCCCGAACGCAAGCGGATTGTTGATGCGAAACGTTCTCCTGCGCTTAACGATCTTTTTCATTCTCTCCACCTCTGTAGTGCTATCATTGGTATTGTAACACGCTCTTCTTCCTATGTACCATAGAAAAAATTAAGATTTTCAAAATTTCTACGTTTTTGACCGAAAATATTCATGTCTTTACGCGAAATATTTCGTTCCTCATGCGATTTCATACGTTTGCGAAAAACCCCTGTCATTGGGCATGTGACGAATTCCCGGTCCGGCAAAGACTTCCCAACCGGTTGGTTTCCCCGCGAACGGCATCCAAAAAAAGACACATTCGCCCGCCCTTTTCTGCCCGGTTCGGAGCCGCCCGGCAATCGATCCGACGGGCAAACATCCCCGATTTGTTTTCGCAAAGGGCTTGAACCGGAACGCGTAAAAACCGTATAATACGGATATGCCTTATAATTTTACACACGCGCTGCTCGGGCTTACGGCGGCGCAGCAGTCCGGCGGAGCGGCGGCCGCGCTCGCCGCGTCCCATCAGGCCGAGTTTCTCATCGGCACGATGGGCCCCGACCCGTACTTTGGCGACGCGATGCCGCGCCCGCTTTTTTCGCCCTGCCACAAACCGCTTGGAGACCGGATGCACACGCTCGACGCGCGCGTTCTGTTCGGCGCGCTGCTGCCGCTTGCCGCCGCAAGCGCGGCCAAGCGCGCATACGCGCTCGGGTTCCTCTGCCATTTTCTTCTGGACACTGCCGCTCATCCCTATATCGAGGCGCGCTTTTCCGGCGCCGCGCATTCGCCCGCGGAGATTCAGATGGATCTGATGATAACGGCCCGTTTGCAGTTTGAAGGCGTGCCGAAACCTCCCCGGGTTTTTTACCGCACACAGCATCTGCGCGGTTTGGACGATCTGCACGCCGATCTTGCCGCAACGTTGTTTTCGGTCGCGTCGAAGGGCGCGTTTTCGCGGAGCTATCGCAAGTGGATCTTCGTCAATACGCTCTCATACGACCCGCAAAACCGCAAGCTCCGGTTCTTCGGTTTTTGGGAGCGTCTGTTTCACTCGGAAGGAAAACTCACAGGTTTTCTCGTTTCCCGCCATTCGGACTCCGGCGACAGACTGAACCTGACGCACGGCGTCTGGAGCGCGCCGTGGAACCCGTCGGCTCTCCGCTCGGAATCGTTTATCGATCTCTTCGCGCAGGCGCGCGACGAGGCGGCTGAGATCATGAACGCCGCATGCCTTGCCATGGATACGGGAGAGTATGCGCAAGTACTGGCGCTCATCGGCGCGCGGAGGATGGATGCAAGACCCGTTTGACCGCGCGAATAGCTGCTGCTTTACAGGCCACCGACCCAGCGCGCTGCCCGCAAAGGGAAAAGAATCCGCCGAGGGTATGCAGTCTCTGCTTTGCCTACTCGAGCGCGCAATCGAGCGCGCGCTGGAGGACGGCGTCGTCGCTTTTTATGCGGGCGGCGCGCAGGGGTTCGATACGCTCGCCGCGGAAGCGGTGCTCCGCCAAAGCGAGCATTGTACCGACGTCTCGCTGCACCTTGCGCTGCCGGGTCGCGATCAGACGGAAGGCTGGCATAAGCGCGATCTCATGCGCTACGATGAAATCCTCTCCCGCGCCGCAAGCGTTTGGTATGCCGCCGATTGTTGTTCGCAGGAATCCATGCGCCGCCGAAACCGCTACCTCGTCGATCATGCCGGCCGCTGCGTAGCCTATCTGCGCCGTATGCGCGGCGGCACCCTCTACACGGTCAACTACGCGCTTGAAAGCGGCATTCCGGTCGACAACCTTGCCGAGCGGATGATGTTATTGTGAGAGTTCTACATGAACGATACCGCGCATCAAGCACGCTGCCGACACGGCGTTTTTTATTGCCTTGCGCCATGTTTGAATTCGTGTTACAATCCGAATCACTATGGAAGCAAACAAAATACCCCCCGTACGCGAAAATAAAATGGGCTTGCAGTCTGAAGGCAGGCTGCTTTTCGGCATGGGTGCGCCGCTGGCGGTCTCCATGCTTATACAGGCGCTCTACAACATCGTAGACAGCATCTTCGTATCGTATCTGGGCGAAAGCGCGCTGACGGCCGTTTCGCTGTCTTTTCCGATCTTCATGCTCATGATCTCCGTCGCGGTCGGCACCGGGGTCGGCATCAACTCGCTGATCTCCCGCAGGCTCGGCGCGAAGCGACATGACGACGCGGAACGCGCGGCGGGCAACGGGCTGTTTCTTATGCTCGTGTCCATGCTGGCCTTCGTAGTGTTCGGCGTATTCGGCGCGCGCCCGTTCATCGCGGCGTATGCCACAAGCGCGGAGACGTTCTCGTTCGGCTCGACCTATCTTTCCATCATCACGACGTTCTCCGTCGGTTTGTTTATGCAGATCTACTGCGAGCGCATCATGCAGTCGCAGGGAAAAAACCTTTACGCCATGATGATTCAGATCTGCGGCGCCGTGTTCAACATCGTCTTCGACCCGATCCTGATCTTCGGGCTGCTCGGCTTTCCTAGACTGGGCATGGCGGGCGCCGCCATCGCAACCGTAGGCGGGCAGATGCTCGCGATGGTGATCTCTTTTATCGTCATCTTCAGCAAAAAGAACGACGTGCGCCTGCGGATTCAATATGTCAAACCCAGCGCGCCGGTCGTTCGAGACATCTACGCGGTCGGCTTTCCGACCATCATACTGCAGGCGATCGGAACAGCGATGACCATGATGGTCAACGCCATCCTCATCGCATACACCGAGACGGCGGTTGCGGTGTTCGGCGTTTATTTCCGCGTGCAGTCCGTGGCCATCATGCCGTTTCTCGGGATGGCCAACGCGGGTATGAGCATCATCGCCTTTAATTACGGCGCGCAGAACAAAAAACGCATCATGCGCACGTGGAAAATCATGCTCACCGCGGGTATTGTGATGATGGCGCTCATGACCGCCGTATTCCTGCTGCTGCCGGACCAGATCCTCGGGCTGTTCAACGCGACGCCGGAGATGCTGCGCATCGGCCGCGCGGCGCTGACCATCATTCCCTCGTGCCTCGTTCTCTCGTCGGTCACCATCAACAGCTCCATCATGTTTCAGGCCATCGGGAAAGGCTCCTTCAGCATGTACCTTTCGCTTGTTCGCCAACTGTTTATCGTGATCCCCGCCGCTTGGCTGCTCTCGCGGCTGTTTGGCGAAGTGACCGCCGTCTGGTGGGCGTTTCCCATCGCGGAGGTGTTCACGGTCACGATGGCGCTTTTGCTGTTTTTCCACGTTTACAACCGGCTGATCCGGACCATGCCGCAGGAACCGCCCGCTCTGTAGCCAACCGTTGCCAGGCGCGTTTTACCCGCGCCTTTTTCATAACGTAAAAAACAGGCCGCGGCGTTGACGATGCCGAGCCGTTGTGCGAAAATAGGAAAAAGGGGTCGACATCACATGGAACGTATCGGAAAGCAGGCATACTATCTCTCCATCGCCGCCGAGGTCGCGAAGCGTTCGACCTGTCTGCGAAGGCAGTACGGCGCGGTCATCGTGAAAAACGACGAAATCATCGCCACCGGCTACAACGGCGCCCCGCGCGGAGAGGAGAACTGCTGCGACGTCGGCTCCTGCTGGCGCGACCGCCATAATATTCCGCACGGCGAACAATACGAAAAATGCGTCGCCGTACACGCCGAGGCAAACGCCATCATCAGCGCAAGCCGCAACGAAATGCTCGGCAGCACGATTTACCTCTCAGGTTTCGAAGGGTTTGATCATCCGATCGAGAACCCCACTCCATGCGTCATGTGTTCCCGCATGATTAAGAACGCGGGCATCGAGCGGGTCATCAACCTGCAGGGAGAAGTGATACTATGAATCAAATGCGCGTCGGCAACGGCACCGTCGTTTTAATCGCCGGCGGAGGCAAGGTCTATACCGACGTAGCCGCGCGGTTCACGCGCAGCGAACGGGGGTTGAACGAGATCCTCGCCTCGCCCTACAACGCCGGTCTCGTGCGCAGCATCATCGAAAAAGGCCATCTTGCGGCGACGGAGTTCGACTATTTCCTCTTCGGCGTCGAGGGATATTCGCGCGTGACGGAAGTGCAGCTCGTAAGGAAACGCCTCGCGAGCTATCTCATCAAGAGCGGCCGCGTGGAGAAGGGCGGAAAGCGCTCCTACGACGTCGTCCTGCCGGATTCCATTCTCCCGCACCGCGCGGAATGCACGCTGCCGGACGGCGCCAGGGTTTCTCTCGATGCGCCCGCGCTGCTCTCCATGCTGGAGGAGTGGTACAACCAGGGCGTGGACGCGGGCTATAAGGAAGAGGACCTGCGTTATCTCAAACCGCAGGCAACGGAGTTCAAGGCGCTCATCGGCATGAACGCGCACGCGCTGCTCGACTGGTTCAAGATCCGCTGCTGTCTCAACGCGCAGTCGGAGATACGCGATCTCGCCACAAAGATGCTTCGCCTGTGCAAGCAAGCCTCCCCCGCGCTCTTTCAGGACGCGGGCGCGAGCTGCGTTTCCCTCGGCTACTGCCCCGAAAACGAGTTTCAAAACCCCGCCTGCCGCGTCATTAGAAAAAAGGAAGCAATGGAGCTGTTGAAACATGCCTCAAACCGCGCGTAAACAAACGACCGTCTGCCGCAACTGCAGCACACGCTTTTTTGGCACGTATTGCCCGTACTGCGGCGCGGAAAACGGCGAAAAGCACGCCCGGCGCGGCCGGGGCGGATTATTCGGCGGCCTGCTGCAGTTCGTCGGCTCGCTGCTGCTGCTCGCGCTGGCGCTGCTGTTCACGTTTGTCGTGCTCGACTACGCCGCCTCCGCGGCAGGGGACGGCGCCTCGACCGCCCGCGCAATCCTCGACAGCGTACGTAACGCCGTTCCGCAAAGCGCGCTGGACATGTACGCCGCCGTGAAGGCGCAGTATCTCGACCGCTGGGTCGCGGCGATCGTCGACTTTTTTAACGTCGTGTTCAGCTGATTTTTTATAGGTCTTCGCCATAACAAAAACACCCGTCGGCGCGGGTGTTTTTTATACGCTTTATTATGCCGGCGTGTAATTCCAACCCGCGATGAGAAAACCAAGTACCGCCAGGCCGCAGACAGCCGCGATGATCATGCCCTTCATGCCGAGTTTGCGTACCTTTACTTTCGTGAGAAACGCCGCGGCGATGAGCAGCAGGCACATCGCGTAGAGAAGCAGAAATCCGCTTTTCATCACGGGCCGGAGCGTATAAACGAGCGGTATGATAATCGCCACCGTCGTCACCGGCAATCCGTCGTAATACACCCGTGCTACGTTTTCGGAGAATTCCAGTTCGTCCTCCGTCACATTGTAGTACGCAAGCCTTATCAGCGCGGCGAGGACGTATACGACCAGCGCGGCGGCCTCATACCAGTGCGTCAACCCGATGGAAAACCCGATCGCGGCGGGCAGCACGCCAAAGCAGATCATATCCGCCAGAGAATCGATCTGTATGCCGAATTTCCGTTCGTTTTCCGTTCGTTTTCGCGTGCGCGCGATCGATCCGTCGAACAGGTCGCAAAAACCCGAGACCATCAGGCAAACGATGGCCATGGACGTACGCCCATACATCGCTAGCCCGATTCCGAGCACGGCGCTGACGACGCCAAAATACGTCAGAATGACGGTGTAATTATAAAACCCAACCATTCGAATCCCATTCCATTTCCCATTCAATTTTCAGAGACGGCAAGGAGTTGTCTATCGCGTGTTTTATCGCCGTTTACGCGTAATAAACCCGGTACCATTCGGCAAATCGGCGAAGCCCCTCTTCGATCTGCGTTTGAGGCTGAAAACCGAAATCCCGGTATGTCTGCGTGATGTCCGCGAACGTCTTTTCAACATCGCCTGCCTGCATCGGCATGAAGTTGAGGCGGGCTTTCTTGCCCAGTACGCGTTCGATGACGCCGATGAAGTCGATCAGCTTTACCGGGTTGTTGTTCCCGATGTTATACAGTGCGTACGGCGCGCCGGTCTCGTCCCTTTCCGGCGGAGACAAGAGCATCTTTTCCATACAGGCGGTGACATCGTCGATATAGGTGAAATCCCGCATCATGTTCCCGTCGTTGTAAACGTCGATCGGCCTGTCCTCGAGAATCGCTTTCGTAAACTTGAAATACGCCATATCCGGCCTGCCGTACGGGCCGTAAACCGTGAAAAAACGCAGCCCCGTGGCGGGTACGCCGTAGAGGTGCGCGTAGGTATAGGCAAACAATTCGTCGCTCTTCTTGGTCGCCGCGTAGAGCGAAACGGGCTTGTCGACGCGGTCCTCTACGGAAAACGGGGTTTTGTCTCGATTTCCGTAAACAGACGAACTGGACGCGTAGAGAAAGTGCTCCACGGGATGGTTGCGCACTTTTTCCAGCACGTTGAAAAACCCGACGATGTTGCTCTCGATGTAAGCGCGCGGGTTTTCGATGCTGTATCGCACGCCGGCCTGCGCTGCAAGGTGCACGACCACGTCCGGTCCGGTCTCAAAAAACAGTCGTTCAACCAGCTTATCGTCGGCAAGATCGCCTTCGATAAACGAAAACCGTTCGAACGCGAGCAACTGCTTCAGACGCGCGCGTTTGAGCGCGGGATCGTAGTAATCGTTCAGATTATCAACACCCGAGACATAAAAGCCCCTCTCCAGCAGCCGCCTGGAGAAGTGGTATCCGATGAATCCCGCCGCGCCGGTGACGAGGATCGTTTTTTCGCTGTCATGGGTCAAAACGTTTCTCCCCTATCGTCCGATGGAATAATATTCCACGCCGCCGCGCTTCATCTGTTCCGGATCGAATATATTCCGGCCGTCGTATACCAGCGGCACGCGCATCCTGCTTCGGAACACATCCGGCGAGAAGCGCTTAAACTCTTCCCATTCGGTAAAGATGAAGCAGCAGAACGCGCCGTCCAGCGCCGCTTCGGCGCTTTGCGCCATCTCGACATCCGGAAATTTCTTTGAGAAGTGCTCCGCCGCGACGGGATCGTAACAGGTCAGCTTGGCCCCGTGCTCCAGCAGCAGGCGCACGTTGTCCAGCGACGGCGCTTCGCGCAGATCGTCCGTACCCGGTTTAAACGCAAGCCCGAGCACGGCCACCTTCATGTTTTCAAACGTCATGAGGCGTTTTTTCGCCTTCTCAAACAGCTTCGTCTTCTGCGCGGCGTTGATCTCTACGGCCGCGTCCACGGTCTTAAGCTGCATGCCGTGCTGGCGCGCCAAAAACGTGAGCGCTTTGGTGTCCTTTGGGAAACAACTGCCTCCAAAACCTACTCCCGCCTTTAAAAAGTTCGCGCCGATGCGCGGGTCGTACCGCATGCCTTCCGCGACGTCTTCGATGTTCGCGCCGACGAGTTCGCAGAGGTTCGCGATGTCGTTCATGTAGGAAATTTTCAGTGCCAGAAAGTTGTTGCACGCGTATTTTATCATCTCCGCCGAGCGGCGCGAAACCGATACGACCGGCAGATCAAACGGCGCGTAGATCTCCTGCAGCATCCGCTCCGCATCTTCGTCGTCGGTGCCGATGATGATGCGCGTGGCGTGCATCGTGTCGTGTACGGCGTTGCCCTGCGCGAGAAACTCCGGATTGCTCGCAACGCGCACCTTGACGTCTCGCGCAAGGTTGTCCTTGATGTACTGCTCCACCTTATCGTTCGTTCCGACCGGAACGGTGGATTTCACCACCACGAGGCAGTCGCGCGTCACGCTCTGCGCAATCTGGCGGCAGACGGCGGCGATGTAACTCAAGTTCGCGCTGCCGTCCGGCAGTTCCGGCGTGCCGACGCCGATGAACACAGCGTCCGTATCGCGATAAGCGCTCTCGTAATCGCATGTAAAAAATAACCTGCCAGCCGTTATGTTCTTTTTGAGCAGTTCTTCCAGCCCCGCCTCGTAGATCGGCGAGACGCCCGCGCGCATAAGCGCGATCTTCTCTTCGTCAACATCCACACAGGTAACGCAGTGCCCTTTTTCCGCGAAGCATACGCCCGCGACCAGTCCTACATACCCCGTTCCAGCAACCGCCAGCTTCATTCGATCCGCTCCTTCTGTATGCTCATAAAGCGGCGCGGAGCCGTTCTCCGCGCGCGCATGCGTTATAGCTGATTCCCGCCGCAGTTGTCGTCAGGGCCGCAAGACGGCTGCGCTTTGACCCTGTTTTTCGTGAAGTATTCCTTCATCGAGCGCCACAGGTATCTGAAACTTTCTAACTTTAATAATACTGCTAAAGAGATATAAACCGCAACCCCGCATACGATTTCGATTGCCAGTAAAGGCAGGTTCGCCAGCGGAAGAAGCGATACGCCGTACACCGCCGCCCACATCACGCCTGAAAGTAAAATCGGCGGCGCCATATCCCAGAGCTGCGCCCTCCAGCCGTAGCCGAAGAGACGCTTCATATAAGCCATGGTCACGATCATGGAGAATACCGCCGTGGCGACAACCGCCCACGCGATGGCGATCGGCGACGTGAACGCAAACACGGAAACGGCCAGCGCGAGGATACCGAATACCTTTTTGATGATCTCCGTTTTCAGGTAGATATCGCTCCTGCCGATGGCGTTGATGGCCTGCAGGTCGGTCGCTTCCATGGGATAGAACGCAAATTCGATGCAGAACAGCTGTAAAAACGGCACAGCCGGCATCCATTTTTCGGTCAGCAGTACGAGAACGAACAACGGCGCGATCGCCGCAAGCCCCGCCATCATGGGAAAGTTCATCAACGACGTGGAGCGGTTCGTCTTTCGCACCATCTCGCGCACGCGCGTTTGATCGTCCTGATGCCTTGCATACGCGGGAAAGAGCACCGCCAGCGCGACGCTGTTGAGGTTCTCGCCGATCATGCCGGGGTACTGCCGCCCGCGGTTGTAAAACGCAAGGGAATCGCCGATATAGCGCTTGGCGATGACGAGCCCGGAGAGGCTCTTGTAGCCCGATTCGAGCAGGCTGGAGACAAGCAGCTTCCAGCCGAAGCCAAAGAGCGCTTTGGCGCGCTGCGGTGAAAAGACGAGCGAAGGTTTCCAGCGGTCCAGGACCCAGAGCAGCGTCATGTTTGTAAACGAGGCGATGATCTGCTGCGCGACCAGCGCCCAGACGCCGTAGCCCGAATACGCCATATAGATACCGATTGTGCCGGAGAGCAGCGTCGCGCCCAGCGTCGCCATGCAGAACTTCCGAAACTCCAGCTTGCGCTGCACAATCGCGCCCTGCACTGCGTTGAACGCGCCGAAAAACAGAGCAAGCGAAACGACGCGCAGCGCGGGCGTGAAGAGCGGTTCCTCATAGAACCCGGAAATGAAGGGCGCGCTGAAAAACAGAAGCGCGTAAAACGCGGCGGCGAGCGCCAGCATGACCCACAGCGCGCTTGAGAAATCGATGTTGTCCGCGTCTTTTTTCTGGATCAGCGCCGTGGCAAAGCCGCGCTTGACGAACACATCCGCAAACGTTACGAAGATCAGCAGCAGCGCCAGCGTCGTATAGTTTTCCGGGGCGAGCATGCGTGCCAGCACGATGGATATGGCGAACTTGACACCCTGGTTGCCGCCGCTCTCCAGCGCTTTCCAGATTACGCCGGATATGGTTTTATTGCGAAACGAATGGTCCATACATCCTTCTTACTTTCCGCGGCCGCGCGCCCACGCCAGATAGCGCATGGTTAGGCCGTTGAAATATTTCTCCCCGAAGAGGCGAATCTTCCGCTTGAAAGACAACCTGTCGTAATAGTAGCGGTACGGCGGCTTTTTTGCCTCCTTCAGCTTATGCTGATAGGTCAGGATCAGAAACTCCTGATAGCGTATCGCGTGGACGAACGCGTCGTGGTACTTTCCGCCGGAATATGCGTCGTACCCTTCGTTGAGCGCGATGAGGTCGCGGCTCGTCTTGATGCGCACCGCCATCGCGGAGGCGTACTGCCGCGTAGACCAGCTTCCCGGCACCGCGAGCCGGTAGGCCATCAGCGTGTCGGCGATATACCAGGCATACCCCGTCAGCGCGCCGAGCAGTTGAAACGGGATGTCCTCCGCCTCGACATGGTCTGCAAACTCCGGCAGGTCCTTGAGCAGCTGCGTCGGCATGACGATCGTGTTCGTCGCGTTAAACCCGCCGCCGCCGCGGATCATGTCCGCGGGATCGACGATGCGGTCGCACTCATACGGTTTGACATGGCCTGTGATTTTGTTGTCGCAATCCACCAGATCCGCCCCGCCGATGCAGAGCGTGCAGTCCGGGTGCGCCTCCAGATAACTGAGCTGTTTCTGCAATTTCAGCGGGTCGGTCCAGAAATCGTCCCCGTCGAGTATGGCGGTGTACTTCGCGTTCACGCGCGGAATCAGGATATGGGACTGTATCCGCCTATCGATCGTATACTGGTTGACGCTCTGCGCAATCAGCGTGATCTTCTCAGGATGCTTCGCCGCATATTCCCGGCAGATATCCGCCGTGCCGTCGGTGGACGCGTCGTCGTGCAGCAGGATGTCAAACGGATATTCCGTCTTTTGCATGAGCACGCTCTCGATCGCCTGCGCGATGAACGGCGCGTGGTTATGTGTAGGCAGGATCACCGTTACGAGCGGTTTGTCCATCTTTGATCCTCCGTTCATAATTTGAACAGCTTCCAATACGCCAGCCGCATTCGAAGGCGTCTGCGCAAAGGCAGTTTTTGATATAGCGGACGGTACGGCGGCTTTTTGAGCGCGGGCAGGTCGTTTTTCATGCGCAGCACTTCGTACTCCTGATAGGTCGCGTTGAAGTCGACCGCGTCGTGCCAGCGAAAGCCGGATGATTCGTCAAAAGCGCGCAGCGCGCGCGCAAGCCCTTCGTGGTGGCGAATCTGCTTTTCCCGCCCGGACGCGTGGTACGTCACCGTCCAGGACCCTGGCACCGCCTGGCGGTACGCGCACATCGATTCCGCGAAGTAGTGCGTCGTTCCGTTGGACGCAAACCAGATCTGCAGTACCGCGTCGTCCACATCCGAAAGATCGCAAAACGGCGCGCGGTTCTGCGCAAGACGCGTCGGCGCAACGATAGACGCCGTTGCGACAAACCCGCCGCCGCCGCGGATGAGTTCATCCGTCGGCACGTCCGTGTCCTCGCCGTACGGCGCGACCGAACCGACGCGGCTGCCTTGCGTGTCGACGAGATCCCCCGCGCAGACGCAGAGCGTGCACTCCGGATGCGCCTCCATATAGGAAATCTGCTTTTGAAGCTTGTCTTGGCTCGTCCAGTAATCGTCTCCTTCGCAGATGGCGATATACTTGCCGCGGGCGAGCGGAAAGACGTAGTGCTCCAGTATCTTCGGATCGCGCGAATAGATATTCTCCGTGCGGCAAACGCAGCGGAACAACGCAGGATATTCCCGCTCGTACTCGCGTATGATATCCGCCGTTGTGTCGGTGGAAGCGTCATCGTGAACGATAATCTCGAACGGAAAATCCGTCTTCTGCGCGAGAAAGCTGTCGAGCGCGTCGCGCACATACGGCGCGTGATTGTACGTATCGCAGACGATGGAAACGAGCGGCGTATCATTCGGCATAGGCAGACCTCATTCTAATGGTGCCGATCGTCCCGATGATATCCAGCAGCATTTTATTTTTATTTCTTATGGCCCGTACCTGCAGGCGCTGCGACCACGTCAGAAATCTGTTTTCCCTTACTCCGGCGCCTGTTCTTTCGATGCGCCCGTTCCAGTCGTAACGCAGCAATTCACGCTTTTGATCGGCGGTTTTCGCGGCGTGGTAATGTTTCCAGAAGTACTTCAATATGGCGTCGACCCTGCGCGCCTGATACCGCGCCAGATACTCCGGCGTGTCCATTTCCCAGATCGTCATATAACTGCGGAGCCGGGTGGAAATCCTGTCGCTCGACAGCCTGTCAAACGCGCCCGCCTCCAGACGGCGCGTCATGCTCTTGCCGTGGCGGCGGTATCGATACAGCGCGCGGTCCCGGTACACGATGCGCTCCGCGTACGTGACCGGGTAGAGCGTCTGCAACAAGTCTTCGCCGAGCGTATCTTCCGCATAGAAATCGTACGGCGTGTCGTCCGCCTGCAAAAGAGGAGTGCGGATGGCTTTCATCCAGATGTTGTTCAGTTTCCAGGAAGAGAGCAGAATCTCATATACTTCCCGCTTCTTTTCTCCGTAAAACTCCGCATAATCCGCAAAGACCGGCGTGTTGGGTTCCGTCGTCTTTTCTTCTTCGAAATAACTGTAGTTGTTGTAAATCACGATGTCCGCGCCCGTGCGCTCGATCGTCTCGCGTATGGTGGAGAGGCATTCCGGCTCAAGCGCGTCGTCCGCGTCGAGGAAAACGCAATAATCACCCTGCGCCAGCGCGATACCCGCGCGGCGCGTGAGGATGAGACCCTTGTTCGGCTGGTGAGCCACCCGTACTCTGCCCGGGTTCATCGCGCGACAGCGGTCGCAGATGATGCCGCTGTCGTCCAGCGAACCGTCGTTGACGAGCACGAGCTCAAAATCCTGCTCGCTCTGGCGCAGAACGGAATCGACGCATTCCTTTAAATATAGTTCCGCGTTGTAAACCGGAACGAGTACGCTGAACAGCATCGTAGTTCTCCTTCTTCATCAAACCGGCTTATATCGAACCGGAAACCCGCTTGTCCGTTGCATTTCATCCACGGTTATCCGTTCAGCTCCAGATACTCGCCCAAAAGGCGGTCGCCAAATTCCTGAAGCGTTATACTCAGCCCGCTGGAGCTGTGGAGCGTAATCTCGCCGAATCGCACGCCGTCCGCCGTGTCGTACAGGTCGACGCGCATGTGCCGAAATCCTGCCGAGAGCTTCTCGGCCAGCGCGATCAGTTCGTCAAAATGCGGCGGCTTCGCCACCGAGGACACGGCCGGCGCTTCAGGTTTTCGCCCGTAGACCGGCATGTACTCAAAATCGAGCGAAAACACATAGTTGTCGTGATACTTGTTTTCGCGGTTCGTGCACACGAGCACAAGCATCGCTTTGCCGCTAAAACAAAAAAACTTGTAATCGATCGGAGGCGTTCCGTCTTCTTCGCCGATATACGCTTCCGCCAGTATGCGGCGCGGTACGTCCGCATACGGCCACTCCCGCCCCGCAGCGGAGTAATCCGTCCTGAGTTTCTTTTTCAGCGCCCGGCGTGCCGCCTCCGTGTGAAAAACGGTCTTATCGGGGCACAGGATCGTGCTGCCCGAATCGTGGGAACACTTGAGAACGAAGCGTTCCGGCAGCGCGGAAAAATCAATGTCGTCCGGATCGTCCCATACGCCGAGCAGCGGGATGAGATACCTTTCACCCGCGCGCTCGCAGACGAATTTGCGCACGGCGATTTTATCGACCAGTTCCGGATAAGCGGGATTCTTATCATGGAGCTTGAGCCACTGGATCTTCTCGTTGTAAGTGACTGGCGGGTTTAATCGCAGGCGTTTTCCAAAAACCGCGCGGTACAGCAAATGCAGATACCGCTCGTCCTCCATACGCTTGAAGCATCCATAATGCGTCAAAAAAGCGAATAGCCTGTATGGATTCTCACGAAGCTTCCGTATTCGGTTTGCCAACGATTGCTTCATGCTGCTCCCCCCGCACGCAGGAAACGTTATCGTTCAGTGTTCCGTCGGCGATACGTCATGCATCAGTCCCCTGATTGCCAGTTCCCTTTCGGACTCGCAGCGGAGCGTATTGAGCATGTTCGCCTTGGACAGTCTCCCGTATAAACGCGCCGGCCTGCGGCCGGACAATGCATTCAGCGTGCGCAGCAGCGGATTCCCGCTGAGCAAAACATGAAAGAGTGCGTTTTTATGTTCGGCGGCGTACGCTTCGTAACGCGCGCTCACAAAACCCTCGACGCGAATGCGACGGGAGCGTTTTTCAAAACCCTTGCGTATTTGGGCGGCTTTTGTTTCGTCCGCCAGAGCCGCGCCGCCGTCAATACACTCGACCGGCACATAATCCACCTGGTCCGCGCCGTAGTCGCCTACGGTAAAGCGTACGATCAGGCCCGCATCGGTTCCTTTGACTTTGCACCCCCGTTCGTGCAGGAAGCCGCCCAATCCGTAAACAATCGTGGCGTTGTTCCAGCGTTCCGAGCTGCCAACGCAGCATCCGTGCTGGCAGACGACGAGGGAAGCGCCGCACTCCGCGATCTTGCGGCAGGTCCTCTGCATATCCGGCGACGGATAGGGATACCCCGCCCTGCCGCCGCGATAGAGCACGATGAGCCGGTCGCAGTTGGATTTGATCTCGCGCACGCGGTCGCTGAGGTTGACCAGATCCAGCGGATTCGCACCCGCTTTGCGATCCGTCGCAAATGAAAATTCATGTTCGCAGACGGCGTAAACGCCGATGCGAACGCCGTGTTTGGCGAAGAAATACGGCTGATCCGCCTCGTCCAGGTCTTCTCCCGCACCGAACGCCGCGATGTGGTTCGATTTCAGCGCCGCGCGTGTCGAACGGAGCCCCTCTTCGCCGGAATCCATGATATGGTCGCCGCACAGGCAAACACCCGTAGGCTGCAGCGTAAACAGCGCCTCCGCGCCGCCCGTCAGGGGCGCCTCCAGGTTGACGATGCGCGCGTCCGCCGCGCGCCAGATCTCGTCGAGTCCATTGTGCAGAAGTCCCGGCGAGGCCGATTGAACCCCGCCTGTGTTGGATGCGGCCGGCGCGACGTCCGCGCCGATCAGGATCTCCAGGCTCATGATTGCTCCTCCAGGTTGATTCGTTGATCCGCCGCCCTTGCGTATCCCGCAGGACGCGATGATCTCTTCTAAGGTTTGCTCCGCTAAGGTTTGCTCCGCGACAGTCCATCTTTCAGATCGAGCATGCCACCTAATCTGCGATCCAGCGCTTCGTCAAACTCATAAGTAAAACCGCTCTGGTCATAAATCGTGATCTCGCCGAAAAAAACGCCGTCCGGCATATCATACAGGTCTACGCGAATGTGCGCAAGCCCCTCGGCAAGTCGCTCGGCGAGCGCGATCATCTCCGCCAGGCGTGCCGGACGCCGCATCTCGGCTTGTTTCGATTGTACCTGCAAGTCCGTATACGTCCAGAACGAGCGGAACGCAGCATCGCAAAGCACATAGTCCGTTCCGTCTTCCCGCCGGTTTGTACAAACGCAGATCCAGCGCACTTCTCCGCGCACGCAGTAAAACTTATAATCGTCCGGCAGCGCTCCGTCGTCGCCGCCGATGAACCGTTCCGCCAGCACGCGGCGCGGAACGGTGTGGTAGGGCCACTCGCGTCCAAGCCGGGAATAGTCGCGCGAAAGCCGTTTTCTCATCGCCCTGCGGGCGTCCTCGGTATCCAGACTCGACTTGTCAAGGCAGATGATGATGCTGCCGGAATCGTGCGTGCACTTGAGCACGAACCTGTCCGGCAGCGAGTCAAAGTCGATGTCGCGCGGATCGTCCCAAACGCCGAGGAGCGGAATGAGGCAATCGCCGCCCGCCCGCTGGAGCACATACTCCCGCACCGCGATTTTATCGCAGAGCTTCGGGTAAAGCGGGTTTTTGTCGTCCAGCTTGAGCCACTGCAGCTGTTCGCTGTATAAAACCGGCGGGTTAAGATGCAGTTTCCTCCCCATCGTCCCCCTGTAAAGGCAGCGGAGGTAGAGTTCGTCCGGCATGCGGCGAAAAAACCCGTGGTGCGTAAGCTTGACAAACAGCCGGAATGGCAGCATGAACAGCTTCATGAAAAGCGTGCGTCCGCCGGCACATGGTTTCACACCAATCCCCCCCAGCTGTATTTACTCGCTCAATATCCGAGCGCTTTCTTTTCTTAAGCTGGACAATCCCCCCGTCATGTCAACCGGAAAACACATCAGGATTCATCAATCGGCGATGCTTTCAAGGTAGCGTCTCCAATCCGCGGCGACGTGCGTTTCGTCCAACCGCGCGCGAATCTGCATGGCGTTGCGCCCGAGCCATTCGGCAAACGCCGCGTCTTCCGCAAGCCGCGTCATGGCTTCATGGAGCGCTCTTTCGCTCCCGACAGGAATCATGAGGCCGTTTACGCCGTCTTTCATCAGGGACCGCACCCCCCCGATCGGACAGTCGGTTGCGATGCAGCTCAACCCCGAAGCCATGGCTTCTATGAGCACGTTCGGCATACCCTCATAGTCGGAACTCAGCGCGAACATCGCGCAGTCGTTGATGTCCGAAAGAAGCGTTTTGCTCTGCCCCGGCAGCTCGACCGCGCCCGCGACGCCGAGACGGCTCGCGGTCTTCATCAGCCGTTCCCTTTCGGGCCCTTCGCCGTAGATGACGAGGGAATATTCGTGATGCGACTTGTAAAACCTCGCGAACGCGCTTATCAGCAGGTCGAAATTCTTCTGTTCGTGCAGCCGCCCCGCCGCGGCGACCACGCGCCTGCGTTCTCCTTCAAACCGCGCGGGAATGCGATTGATATCCAGCGGGTTATCGAGCACGATACCGCGTCCCTGAATCGGCCTGGAAAAATATGCCGCCGCTTCCTTTGTCTGGAATATGAATCCCTTTGCATATGGGTAAACGATCCCGCGCAGCAGGCGTTTGAGCCTGTTCTCCGGATGCCGGTGCGGATCGTTCCTTTCACTCACAACGACGGGCACACCCGTTCCGATCAGGAAGAGCACCGTCCAGACGTTTACCTTCTCAGGCATCGCAAGAACGAGGTCGGGTTTTTCCTGTTTGACCAGCTTCCGCAGCTTTTTATATGCTTTGAAGATCTTGGAAACGGGCAGATTCTTGCCAAAGGTGAGATAGATCTGTTCCACCGATTCCGGCAGGTCGTAAAACGAGGGCACGCCGCACTCCGTTACCAGTTTGCACTCAATCCCGTCCTGCGCAAAGCAGCCCAGCAGCTGCGCGATCACGCGCTCGCAGCCGCCGCCGCTCATCTTGTGCGTTACGATCATGAGTTTCTTCATCGGTACCATTCCTTTAAAAAACTGTCGCAGGGTATTCGTTTTCCGCTTGTCCGTTTATAAAAGCGAGCCGAGCGTTTCTTCATAGAGCCGCATAAGCGCCTCCGCGTTGTCGGAAACGTCGAACCCCGCGTCCTTAATGAGCTTTATCGCTTCTTCCGACGCCGCATCGCGCGAGACGGGTTCAATCCGCGCCATCGCCTCCGCGAACGCGTCCGCATGCTCGATCGGCGCGAACGAAACGAGCATTGTCAGCGCGGATTCCTTCGTGATGCGGTCGGAGCCCAAACACGGCAGTCCCGCGCACTGCGCCTCCACGAGCGTCAGCGGCAGCCCTTCGTGCAGAGAGGGCAGTACGAACGCGTCCGCTGCCGACAGCAACGCGGGTACGTCGTCCCGCAATCCTAAAAACATAACCCTGTTCCGCAAGCCGGGCGATTCGGCAAGCGTTTCACAATCGGCGCGCCGCTCGCCGTCGCCGGCGAGAAGAAGCCTTGCGTCCCCTCCCCGTTTCAGCATCTGGCGGAATGCTTCGAGCAGAAACGCCTGGTTCTTCTGCGCGTTGAACGCGCCGACATGCAAAAAGGCGAAGTCTTCCGTCGCGATACCAAGCCGTTTTCGCAGCTCGTTACGCACGTCCGGATCGAAGCGAAACCGCCGCGTATCGACCGCGTTGTTTAAAACGCGGTACGGCCTTTCGGGATAAAGCCATTCTCCCGCCGCTGCGGAACAGGCCACCGCCTGCGTGTAACTCCTGTAAAATCTGTTTCTGAGCAGCCTGTCGGCCAGCTTCATCCTGCACGTAGTGTTGTGCGAGTGCGGTATCGTCGCCTTCGCACCGCCGCGCCTGCCGGCAAACATTTCCACATACAGCGTCGCGCTGTTGCCGTGCGCGTGTACGATTTCTTCTTCGCGCCTTCGCACGAGGCGGGACAGCGAGCGCACATACGCAACCGGATTGCGGTTTCGTCCGCCGAGCACAAACACCTCTCCGCCCGTTTCTTCCACGAGCCGCCGCGCCTCTTCGCCCGGTTCGTTCGGGCAGACGAGATCGCACCTTACGCGCGCCGGATCGAAACGGGACACGTAGTTCATCACGCAGTTTGTGATGCCGTTTTTCCCGTACCGCACCGTCAACACCATCAAAACGCGGACAGGCGCCGCCATGGCCCGGCTCACTTTCCGAGCGCGCGCAGTTGCGTATCCGCGCCGCCGGTTTTGTGGTATTCGTAGATCTTCGCGTCCACGAGGAAGCGATACCAGTAGCTCTCGAAGTAATGGTAGAGATACCCTTCCTTACCGTCCAGAAATCCGAGCCGGAAATAGTAATTGTAGATAAACCAAAGCCACGCGCGAAGGAACATCGGCGCGCGGTAATATACGGTAAATTTCTTTTTCCGGTGTTTTCTGAGCTGCGCGTCGGTGTTGGCGTCGAACGCCGCGCCTTTTTCAAAAGCGATATAGTCCTGCAGTTCGCGTATGGCGTACCAGTTATAGCGCTGTATATAACTCGTCAGGTCCTTAAAATCGTAATGCAGATAGCGTTCTTTAATCGAAACGGTTCGGCCTTCATGCAATATCGTATGCGCGTCCCGCTTGCGGTCCTCGATGCGGCCTTTTCCGGTTTTGAAGAGCATGATCTTGCGCTTTTTGCTGCCGCCGTGCTTCATATGCCTGCCGAGAAAGAAAAAGTCGCTCTCCATCACGACGCCGTTCACGTCGTCGTCCGCGTGCTCGGACAGCAATTTTTCGCAGCGCGCACAGACATCCGGCGTAAAGCGCTCGTCCGCGTCGAGCCGCAGCGTCCACTTCGTCGTAATCCCGGCGTTGTCTACGCCCCAGTTGTACTGGGCGGCGTAATAGGTGAACGCGTGCTCGAATATATCCGCGCCGTAAGCGCGCGCGATCTCAAGCGTGCGGTCCGTGCTGCCGCTGTCGACGACGACGACGCGGCTGCAAAACCCCTTAATGGATTTGAGGCATTCGCCGATATTCTTTTCCTCGTCTAGGGTCAATACGATCGCCGTTACGTCCGCCATTCGCGCGCGGTTCCTTTCGTAAAAAAGGGTGCAATTCTCCTTTATATATGCTGCGTGATATTTACCGTAGTGTACCATTACGGGGGGGGTCTGTCAAACGTCGCGGCGCCTTGGCCGCGTTTCTTCACGAAAGGTTTTCAACTCCTTTTTTTCGTTCCTTTTCGTTGCGAAATATGCACGTTTATGCTACACTGCAACGCATGAAAACAGCCGCTTACGATTATCTGATCCACAACCGGATCGCCAACATCGACATGCTGGAAATCCTTCCGCTGCCGTCGGTTCGCGTCGTTCTGGCGAACGAAAAAGGCGTGCTGATCGAACACGACGGACTGTTTTTTCTCGCCAGCGAACCCGGCCGCGCGGCGGAGTTTTTGCCGTACATCGCCCGAGATCTTGCGAACATCGCCGATCCCATGGTCGTGCTGCACAACGGCGAACTCAAAGAGGCGCTGGAGCGGGAATACGGTTTTGAAACGTTTATGGCGTTTTACACCGCCGTCTATGATTCCGATCAACCGATTCCCTATACGCTCCCGGCAAACGCCGAAATCCGCAAACTGAAGATGGGGCATCTCGATTTCGTGCACGAGCACTACCACACCGTAAACGACCGCCAATACGTGCGCGAGCGCATCGAAGACGGCATGTTCGGCGTATTCATGAACGGTGAAATCGCCGGGTTTGCCGGTACGCACGACGAACGTTCAATGGGCCTGATGGAGATCCTGCCGCAGTACCGCAGGCTCGGCCTGGCCTACGCGCTCGAAGCGCACCTGATCAACCACCTGCTATCGCTCGGGCGCGTACCGTTCGGGCAGGTGTCCGTAGAAAACGAGCCTTCCATCGCGTTGCAGAAGAAGGTCGGCCTCGTATTTTCCGATTCTGTCGGTTATTGGCTCGTAAGCAGCGCAGTTTGACCGCTTCGCCGCATGAAAAAAGGACGGGGCTCCCCGTCCTTTGTGTTTTTCCGGTCAGTGAAGATTGCTCTCTTTTTCGATGTAGATCGGCCGCCGCTTGACCTGCATATAGGTCCGCGCGACGTATTCGCCGATGATGCCGAGCGCGAGCAGCACAGCCCCGCCGAGAAAGAGCATGATTGCCAGCAGCGACGGATAGCCCGCGACCGGATTGCCCCAGATCAGCGCGATGAAGACGCGTATGACCATGTAGATCAGCGCCAGTACGGAGATGACGCTTCCGACCGCGGTCGCGATTTGCAGCGGCACAGTGGAGAACGAGACGATCCCCTCAATTGCGTAGCGCGTGAGCTTCCAGAACGACCACTTGGTCTCTCCCGCCGCGCGTTCGACGTTTTCATACTCCAGCCAGACGGTATCGAACCCCACCCACATGAATATGCCCTTTGAAAAACGGTGGTATTCGCCGAGCTCGAGGACGGCGTCCGCCACAAAGCGGCGCATCATGCGAAAATCGCGCGCGCCGTCTACGAATTCCGTGTCCGAAATGCGGTTGATCATGCGGTAAAACGCGCGCGCGAACGCGCTGCGGATCTTCGGTTCGCCCTTACGCGTCACGCGGCGGGTAGCCACGCAGTCGCAGTCCCCTTCGCTCAGGCGCGAGAGCATCTGCTCGATAATCTCCGGCGGGTCCTGCAAATCGCAGTCCATCACGCACGTAAAATCGCCTCTCGCGTTTTTCAGCCCCGCGTACATGGCCGCTTCCTTGCCGAAGTTGCGCGAAAAAGAGATGTATTTCACGCGTTCATCCTTTTTTGCCAGATCGCGCAGGATGCGCAATGTGCCGTCCTTCGAACCGTCGTTGATGAGTATCAGTTCAAAAGCGTATTCCGGCAGGCGGTTGAACACGCGTTCCAGCATCGCGTCGTAATACAGCGGCAGCATCGCATCTTCGTTGTAGCACGGGCATACGATCGATACCAGCGGTTGATCAGGCATAGCGGCCTCCTGTCGGTTAAACGGGTTTCGTGATAAACGGCACGCCCTGGCTGTACATGATCAGCGCGTGCCCTATGAGCCAGGCGCCGAGCGCGATCATCAGCGCGACGCGCGCTTTGCGCAGGGAACGCTTCACGCGTTTTTCGACCAGATTCGGCACGAGCAGTGCGACGACGACCGCGCCGATGGTTCCGATGAGTCCCGTGGAGTCAAACGAACCGAAATAGGTAAGCATCGCGCCGCTGATGAGTCCGAGCGCGGCGCCGCCGATTCGCTGTATCAGCGTCCATTTCTCATCCGGATAATCTCTTACCTTTTGTTGAAGTTCGTCGAGCTCTTCCGGCGGTTGTTGATTCGCGTCTTCCTCGGGCTTTTGCAGTTTATTACTATCCAATCGTTCCACCTCTATAGCATGAATATATTTCCTGTTGAGTATATCATTATATGCGGCCGGATACAATCGCGCAAACGCCCGCGTTTGCGTGTTGGCAGCGGTTTCGGTTTCAATCGGATTAAACCGTTTCGACCTTTCAGTTTTCGCCGCGCGCACGCTTGCAATGCAAAAGCGCGTATGCTAGAATAGTCACGCTGAGCCGGTGTGATGGAATTGGCAGACGTGACGGACTCAAAATCCGTTGGTAGCGATACCGTGTCGGTTCGAGTCCGACCACCGGCACCAAAGGGGTTGACGCAAATATGTGCCAACCCCTTTGGTCTATCGTTCAAGCGGACTCGAAGCCGCGAAATAAAAACGCCGCTGTGTCGGCGTTTTACGCGGCGGGGTAGCGAAAGCCCACAGGTGCGAAGCGCGAAGCGCAAGCAACGAAAGGCTTGAGCGGAGAGTCCGACCACCGGCACCAAAGGGGTAAGTACAAAAATGTACTTACCCCTTTTATTGCACAGTAAATGATAGAAATACTCCTATCTCCCACTCGTTTTCTTCAATTTCGCGTTTTCAATAAACAGCCTGACGATGCCGTAGACAAGCAGCGCTACCAGCGGTACATAGATGATCAGCACCGCGATACTAACAAATCTGTGATCCGAATAATCGCGGTCGACGATATTCATCGTGACGATGGGTATCTGCATCATCGCCATGGCGCATATCAGCCAGAGTATCCTCTTGTTCCTGTCGATCAGCGATTGACGGTCGGTAAAGAGCTCGGGCCTTTCATCCTCGTATTCTTGCCTCCAGAGTATCCATCCCGCGCTCGAAGATATGCGCTCCCAACCCGCGTCCTGCAGGATCGTCAGATATTCGTCGTCTGCTTTATTGTTGTAGTCAAATACATATCGGACGGTCTGTTCAGAATCCTTTCGAAATTTGAAATTCATCATACCGAAGCCCGCGTCGGTCAGCCGCCAGCCTTTTCTTGCCATATCCTCTAGATACGCTTCAATCCTGTCCGCGCTCCAGCTCCACCACCATTTGACCACGCTTTTTTCGGATTTCATTTCAATCCCTCCTTGCCGGCGTCATCGACCAGTTCTTTCAGCCTCTTGAATTCTGTCTGTAGGATCTCTCTGCCCGACTCCGTGATCCGGTACGTTTTTCTCCTGTCGCTTTCGCTCATCACCTTGATGAGCCCGTCTTTTTCCATCTTCGACAGCGTTCCGTAGATCGTACCGGCGCCAAGCCTGACGCGCTTATTCGTCATGGTTTCAACATGCCCCAATATTCCGTAACCGTGCCTTTCCTCCCGAAGCGCAAGCAGTATGTAAAATGCCGTTTCCGTCATCGGGAGATACTTGTCCGTCATTCGTTTCGTCATATCGGCGCTCCTTTTTATATCGCACTTCGTTATATCACGTCGTGAGTATATCACGACGTGATATATATGTCAATCCTTCTTTGTTGAAATTATCCGATAAAAAACGCAATGAAAATCGATGAAACGGATCGCTGAACAAACCGCAAAACGAAAGCTTTCGTACACATGGCGTCGAGCGTCTGCATCGAAAAGTCAGAGTAAAAACCCGTATAGAGGTTTCGTTATTCTTCATAATCCGCTATAATTTGAATCGTATGCTGCCGAAACCGGCTGGTCAGGAGAATAGGTTATGAGCGAACATACGCAATCTGTTGGAGCGAATCCTGCCGGCTGGGCAGGAAAACTTGCCGGCCTTATCATGAATCGGATCCACGAGCGTCCATATAAAGCGATTATAAAATCATATATCCTGTGTGAAATCGCGGCTCAGGATTCGATGGTCATTTTAGACGCCGGGTGCGGCGGCGGCGTTGCAGTCAAATTGATGTCCTCTATGCTTCCAAATGCGAAGGTCTGCGGCGTCGATCATTCGCCGGAAATGGTCTCTCTTGCAAGCAGTGTTTGTAAACATGCGATTGAAAACGGAGGAGCGGAGATTTCTCCGGGCGACATAGCATCCACCGCATATCCCGACCATTATTTTGATATCATAACCGCGTTCGATACGATCAATTTCTGGCCCGATTTCGATCAGGCGATGCACGAGATATTGCGTATCCTGAAAGACACGGGTACGTTCATCATCGTAAACGGTTATCCGAAGGAAGGCACGAAATGGTATGACTTCGTTCGTTTTAAAAATAAAGACGAATACCAGGCCGCATTGATCAAGCATGGGTTTGAGAACGTTTCGATCGATGTTGAGAAAGCTACGATTATCATCCGGGCAAAACCAAGGCGCAACGGGAGGTTAATATGAACAAAACGATCACGAACATCTACTTTTCACCAACCGGAAACACCAAAGCGAGCGTGGACGCCATTGCCGCCGCCATCGGCGACGATATACGGGAATACGACGTCACCGTTGACGGGGCATCCGATCCGGTCGTATTAAAGCAAAGCGATTTTGCGGTTTTCGGAGCGCCCGTATACGGGGGACGCATCCCGAAGATCGCGGGAAAACGCCTTCGCCGGTTCAAGGGAAGCCGAACACCGTGCATCGTCGCCGTGACCTATGGCAACCGACATTTCGACGACGCGCTGCTGGAACTGGCCGATCTGGCACGGGAGCAGGGATTTATTGTCAGAGGCGCCGCCGCGCTGATCGGCCGCCACACTTATGGTGAGATCCAGACCGGCCGGCCCGATCGGGACGATCTGGCCGCGGACAGGGAGTTTGCCAGGCAGGCCCTTCACAACGAAGGCAGAAAGAGCGTACAGATCGACGGGAACAGGCCCTATCGAAACGGCGGCAACGGCGGCACGTACCGCCCGCGTACCTCCGGCGCGTGCATTTCCTGCGGCCTGTGCGCCGGGCAATGTCCCGCGCATGCGATCGGGCCGGATTATAAAACGATTACCGATGATTGCATCGCTTGCTTCCGCTGTATCCGGAATTGCCCCGCGGGCGCAAAAAACATGGATACCGAAGAATACCTGACCTTTGCTTTGGAATTCTCGGAACGGTTGAAAACCAGACGTGAAAATCAGTATTTTCTTTGAGACGCGTGAACGCTTAGCAAACGTCAAATAAGGCCGGTACCAACCGGCCTTTTTAATACACGCTACTTTCTTCTGAAAAACTTAGTCAAAAAAATCGCCCCAACGAGCAGAAGCACACCTAGCGCCAGAGACAAGGGCGATGTAAAGATCGGAAACGGCCGGTCGACGAACGCTCTCCACCAAGGCGCGTCGATCAAAATCAGCGCCGCCATGAGCCCTGCGGGAATCGTCATCGGGACCAGGATCAACAGCCGCCGCGCGCCGCGCCATTGTTCGCGCGCCGATCTGCGCGTGGTGGCGATCAGCCAGGGAAAGAACGCGTATGAAATGATCAGGTACGTCATCACGATGCCCGCGTCCAGCGTTTCGCTTCGGAGCGTATCGAGCGAAACCGTACCGGTTCGCAGCACTTTGTAAGCTTTCAGAAACAGCAGAAACAGCACGAACATTGCCGTTGCGTAGCTGAAGCGGTATCCGAACGTATGCGGACGCCCTGCTTCGTTGACAAAGCTTTCGGTAAACGCCGCAAGGTCACCGCCGATCACGTCTTTCACGGCGCGGTTGTCCAGACGTGCGTGCTCAAAAATCTCGAGAACCATAGACAGGATATTCCGTCTGTTTGCTCTGGTCATCTCGTATGTGCCGAGTAAATCGTGGATGTTCAGATAAGCGGATCGATAGTCCCCGGGCAGCTTAGCGACCCTCTTTTCAACGCTTTTATACTTCACCATGGCAAAGACAACAGCGGCCAAAGCCGTTAGAACGATCACACCGGCTATGCCAAACAGGACCGGTCTTGTGTCCGGCGAATAGGCGAGCAGAATCAAAAGCGTCGCGATGACCAGTATCGCCGTACCGAGCATCAGCAGCAGTTTATTTTTTCCTTGATAACTCATTTGTCAATACCGCCTTTCATGATCCGTTCCACGGTTTCATAGATGTCTACCCAAATCATCGCAAATTCGCTCAAAAAGCGTTCCCCATCCGCCGTCAGCGAATAGTATTTCCTGCTCGGCCCTATGGACGATTTTTTTGTTTCGGCACAAATCAATCCTTTTTTTTCCAGGCGCAGCAGGGACGGGTACACGCTTCCCTCATTCAGTTCCTTAAACCCGCTCGCGTTGAGGTCGCCGGTGATTCGATATCCGTATGCTTCGCCCTGCGAAACGACCTTCAGGATACAGCCGTCCAGCAGTCCTTTGAGTATCTGAGCACGGTCAACCATCGTGTCACCTCCGCTACTCTATATTGCTTAGTAGTATGGTTTTATTATACACCTCTACTTTGCATTGTCAAGTAGCGAGTGGTGATTTTTATTTTCCTGCGCCGGTAACTACGATCGCCGCGTATCCGTTGCGTCTATCCATGCCTCTTCAAATCCGGTATAATATTGTTATCGGATCCATCCCTCATCCCGCAACCATCAAATCGAACCGGCATTTCAGGAGGTATCGAAATGAACGCAAAAAGTAAAATAACACTCTCGAAGGTTTTCGCCGTCTCCGGTACGGTTCTTCTCTGGGCTCCGATCCTGTTCATGTTCGTCACCGCGATCATCGGCAGCATCATGCGCCAACGGCTTCTGTTCGATTATCTGATGCTCGCGGAACTGTTTTTCGTCGTGCTGGCGGGCATGGTGCTTTTAATTCTGGCCGCGATCCTCTCCCGCTCGCTCGTCAAGTGGTTCTGCTGGGGCGCCGGGGCGGCGGTTACAGCGCTGGCGGGCGGGCAGATCCTCGCCGTCGCTTCCGGCCTTGCGCACGGGGATACCCCGCCGAGCGGGCTTGCGTTTGCCGTCGTCATCGCGGCAATTGTGATCTACAACGTGGTCGTCATCGGGCTCGCCGTGCTCGGCATCGTGCTGACCAAACGCCTATTTGTTAAAAGAGTGCAATAAATTCCCGCAGCGGAGGAGTAGAGCAAGCTAAAGCAGGAAGAGCCGGTGTCTGCCGGAAGCCCGGTTGCCGGTTCTGTTTCCCGTTTTAATAGAAACACACCCGTTTCCCCGGACTGACGATTTGATTTGCACGGGAATATCGAGCGGAGGGCAAAACTGCCTTCCGCTTTTTTGCAGAAGATGCCGTTGTGTGATCTCGTCTCTCGACAGAACCCCGTCCGGATGGTAGGCTTTATATGCATCGAATAGAATGCAAAAAAAGGAGATGCTCCGGAATGGAACAACAAGTCAATCAAACAATCTATCTCGCTGGCGGGTGCTTCTGGGGCATGGAAAAGCTCATGCAATCCATCCCCGGCGTAATCGACGCGGTGAGCGGATACGCCAACGGCACGGGCGAACAGGATGCGGACTACAAAACCGTTTGCACCGGCAAAACCGGGTTTCGCGAGACCGTGCGCGTCACATACGATCCAAGCCGCGTGAGCCTCGACCAGCTGCTGTTTGCGTACTTCGAGGTAATCGACCCCGCCGCGGTCAACCGGCAGGGACACGACATCGGAACGCAGTATCAGGCGGGCGTTTATTATACCGACGAGGAAGCGAAAACCACCGCGGAGCGCATATTCGCCATCGAGCGCGCGCGCACGCCGGGCTTTGCGGTCGAACTCGGCCCGCTCGTCAACTTCTTTGCCGCCGAGGAATATCACCAGGACTATCTGGATAAGAACCCGAACGGCTACTGTCATATCCCGTTTGCCGATATCGCGCGGCTGTCCAAGGGCACCATCGACGCGGGACGGTATCAAAAGCCGGACGCGGGCAGCCTCCGCGAAAAGCTCACGCCGGAACAGTTCTCCGTGACGCAAAACAGCGCGACGGAGCGGCCGTTTGCCAGCGAGTTTTACGAGAGCAAGGCGCGCGGGCTGTATGTGGACATCGTCACCGGCGAGCCTCTGTTTACCTCCGAGGACAAGTACCACAGCACCTGCGGCTGGCCGTCGTTTACCAAGCCGGTCGAACCCTCCGTCGTCGTGCAGCGCGCGGACGACAGCCGCGGCATGCAGCGCGTGGAGGTGCGCTCCCGCGCGGGCGATTCGCATCTTGGCCACGTATTCGAGGGCGACCCCGAATCGCCGAACGGCGTTCGGTACTGCATCAACGGCGCGGCGCTGCGCTTCATCCCCTATGAAGAACTGGAAGCGCAGGGTTACGGTTATATGAAAGAGAAATTCACAGAGCCGGCGTAAGCGTTCCAGTCTTGAAAAACGAGCAAAGCGCGCGAAATTGTGCTATACTGCCAATGCGCGCTTTTTCACGCGCAAACCACAGCGTCATTGGAGTGAACCCGGCATGATCTATCTCGACAACAGCGCGACCACGCGCGTTTTGCCCGAAGCGGCGGACGCGGCGTACCGCGCCATGACGGAACAGTATTATAACCCAGCAAGCGCGTATAAACCCGCAGTCGCCGCCGAAAAAGCGGTTGAAGCGGCGCGTGCGCGGCTCGCCGGAGCGCTCTTTTGCGCGCCCGGCGAAGTCGTTTATACCTCCGGCGGCACGGAGAGCAACAACATGGCGATCCTCGGTTCGCTCAAACCCCTGCGATCAAAAAAACGCATCGTCACAACGGCGGGCGAGCATCCGTCCGTGCTGGAGGTGTTCCGTGCTCTCGAGGACACGCCGGATACGGAGGTCTTCATCGTCGGCCTCAACCGAGACGGCACGGTCCGTCTCGGCGAGCTGGAACAGGCGCTCACGGCGGACACCGCGCTCGTTTCCGTCATGCACGTCAACAACGAAGTCGGTGCAGTCAACGACCTTGGCACGGTTTCCGCGCTCATTAAAAAACACGCACCGGACGCGCTGTTTCATTCGGACGGCGTACAGGCGTTCTGCAAACTGCCGTTTGCAAAACCGCCGGTCGATCTCTACAGCGTCAGCGCGCACAAGTTCCACGCGCCGAAAGGCGTCGGCGCGCTGTATGTTAAAAGCGGTATCAAATTCTCCGGCGGTCAGGTCGGCGGCGGGCAGGAGCGGTCCCTCCGCTCCGGCACGACGAACGTACCCGGCATCCTCGGGCTCGACGCCGCGCTCTTAACATACCGTGACCATCAACAGGAGTGGTCCGGCCGCATGCGCGCGTGCAAGCTGCGCCTTTTCGAAAACCTGCGCTCAATCCCGGACGCACGCGTCAACGGCCCCGCGTCGGAAAACGGCGCGCCGCATATCCTCAATATATCCTTCCCCGGCGTGCGCGGCGAGGTGCTGGTCAACGCGCTGTCCGAGCGGGACATCTGCATATCGACCGGCAGCGCCTGCTCCGCGCACAAAAAGGGGCAAAACCGTATCCTCGGCGCGATGGAGATCGCGGGCACGCGCGCCGAAGGCGCGGTGCGCTTCAGCCTGAGCCCGTTTAACACGCCTGAAGAAATGGACGCCGTCGCGCTCGCCGTCACCGAACAGGTGACGTTCCTGCGCCGCTTTCAGCGCAGGTAACGTATCGTGATTGAATCAATGGAGAAGTTTATGCAACCCGTACTGCTCGTCCGTTATGCCGAAATTCATCTCAAGGGGCTGAACCGCCCTTATTTTGAGCGCAGCCTCATGCAGCGAATCTCCCTCGCCCTCCGCCCGCTGGCCGTCAGGGTCGTGCGCGAGCAGGGCCGTGTGTTCGTATTCGGCATCCCCGCCGAAGGGATGAACGGCGCGGCGGACAAGCTCACGCGCGTCTTCGGCATCCATTCCGTCAGTCCCGCGCTGGCCGTGGAGAAGGACTGGGACGCGATGGCCGCCGCCGCAAAGACGCTCGTCGGCGGACGCATCGAAGGCATGGACGCCGCAAGTTTCAAGGTGGTCGCGCGGCGCGCGGACAAGCGCTTTTTCATGCATTCGCAGGACATCTGCCGCGAAATGGGCGGGCTTTTATTAGAGGCGTTCGAAAAGCTGCGCGTGGATGTGCATGATCCCGATTTTTACGTCGGCGTCGAAGTGCGGCAGGATCAGGCGTTCCTTTACGCAGAGGAGCGCATGGGCGCGGGCGGCATGCCGGTCGGCACCAACGGACACGCGATGCTGCTCATTTCAGGCGGCATCGACAGCCCCGTCGCCGGGCATATGATCGCCAAGCGCGGCGTGCTCATCTCCGCCGTGCACTTTTACAGCTATCCTTATACGAGCGAACGCGCGCGCGAAAAAGTCGTGGAACTCACCCGCATCCTCTCAACGTATACGGGCGAGATCGCCCTTTACCTCGTGCCGTTTACCGATATTCAGCTCGCCATCTACGAAACCTGCCCAAAGAGCGAAACGACGGTGCTCATGCGGCGGCTCATGATGAAGATCGCCGAGCGCATCGCGCGTGATTGCGGCGCGCAGGCGCTCGTGACCGGCGAGTCCATCGGCCAGGTGGCAAGCCAGACCGTCGAAAGCCTGACCGTGACCAACGCGGCGGTGGAACTGCCGGTGTTTCGCCCGTTGGTCGGCTTTGATAAGGAGGAGATCGTCACCCGCGCAAAGGCGATCGGCTCTTATGAAACCTCCATCCTGCCCTACGAGGACTGCTGTACGGTTTTCGTGCCGCAACATCCCGTCACGCGTCCGAAACTTGACGATATCCTGCGCAGCGAAGCGCTGCTGGACATATCGCCTATGATCGAAAAAGCGGTGTCGCTGAGCGAGCGCATCACGCTTGAATGACACGCTGAGCACCGATAGATTTTACACAACATTCACAACGGGTCACAGGACGGCATGGTATACTTGATTCACAAGCGTTGCCCTGCTTGTCTTGTTATGTGAATGGAGGAAACCCAGATGAAACTTGTATTTCGCCTGATTGGCATTTTGGTGGTTATCATCATCATTGTCATGGCGGTGCTTTCGTATCTGGACAGCAAGGATCTGCTCAGCGGGAAGCTCGAACGGC
Source organism: Christensenellaceae bacterium (assembly GCA_963675855.1). Classification (GTDB taxonomy): domain Bacteria; phylum Bacillota; class Clostridia; order Christensenellales; family CAG-138; genus UBA7703. Next base: position 1,085,624 of record OY776633.1, on the reverse strand, counting down.
TGATCGGTTCCCTGCGCGTGCTTGGTAAGCAAGCATGGCAGGAGATCGTGCTGTTCATGCAGGACTCCGGCATCGCGGAGGACGCGGCCGGCCTGCTCGACCAGGGCGCGGATTATCTGCGGGAAAGCATCGAACCCCATGAAACCAGCCAGCCCGGCGCGGATGCTTTCACAACGCCTACCCCGTCGCCTGCCGCCGGATAAAATTGCGCGATACAAATAAGCCTCCCTGCAGGGAGGCTCATTTAATAGGTGTAATGCTTCAGGAAGGAATTTTTGGAATTTCGATCTCCGGCAGGAACGAACGCAGCCAGAATACCATGTCCTTCGCCTTTTCATACAGTTCCAGCGCAAGCGGCCGGTCTACAAACCGGTTCGTGATGTTTTTATATGAAAACGGATAGTCAGACATATAGTAGAACATGACGTCCACCAGAAAATCCTCGCATTCGTTTTTGCGCGCTTCAAAGCGCTCCATATCCGCTTCGCCGCGAAACGCAGGGTTTCCCGTGATCCTGGAGAAGAGGAAGTTGACGTTGTGCGATTTCGGCGGTTCGGCGTCCATATAGTAAACATACATGCCCTTGAGCTGCCGTTCCACCGCCTGTTGGCAAAGGTAAGCGACGTAGACCCACCGCCCGCCCTGAATCAGCGCGTCAATCGTTCCAAGGTCATAATCCGACAGCATCAGCCAATATCCGCTTTTTTCAGATTTATTCATGCTCCCTGCGTCTCTCCTTCATTGAGCGATCCATTCTCCACAAGTCTTTTCAGAACGCCCGTAATTCTATGATCATACTGATTCTTCAAAGACGAAAGCTCTTCCGCCGCCGCCTGAAACGCCTTGGCGGCGCTGTAGCTGCGGTTGCTCGTCATCGCGTCAAACGCGTCGGCCACGGCGACGATCTGGGAGGAAAAACTGATGTCCCTGCCCGGAAGCCCGCGCGGATAACCGCTGCCGTCGAGCCTCTCGTGATGGTTCCTCGCGATTTCAGCGATCTGCTCGCCGAACTTCGGCAGCAGCATGCGCCCGCTGTCGATCGGGTGCCGGAAGATATGATGCAGTTCTTCCTGATTGAGCCGCTCAGGCTTTTGCAGGATCTCGACGGGAACGAAGCATTTGCCGACGTCGTGAAACAGCGCCGCGACCGCAAGGTCGTCCCGAGGGATGGCAGGTTCGTGATCCTCCATCGCGTCGTAGATCGCCAGAGAATAATGCAGCACCGCTTTGCTGTGGCGGAACGTATAATGATCCTTTTCGTTGATCTGCCTGAGCAGTTCGTTCAGACTTTCGGTGAAGAGCGTGACGGATTCGTATACCGGGCAGTTCGTGACATAGAGAATCTGCGTATCGCCGTGCATTTTAATGGGAACTTCCCGTGTCAGACCCGATACGGAGAACGACTCTCCGGGGCCTACGGATACGACGCCGTCGTCCATCGCCAGTTCAACGACGCCCTCATATACGAAAAAAACCTCGATGGCGCTGTTGTCGCTTGCGGGATAGAGCCAAACGACGGAGTCGCCGCCGATGCGGTGAAGCATGACTTCCAGATCGCCCTGCTTGGCAAGCAGCGTTGTGACTGTGTCTTTTTCCGCGGCCGTATCATCGCCCGACGATATTCGGTTAAAAACTATGCCGCTCATTCCCCCACCTGTTTTTCCATCCGTGACATCCGCGCCTTGTCCAAGATAAACGATTCCATCTATCTATTTCCTTACCTTTTATCATACCACATGGCGTAATTATTTCATAGTGAAAAGCGGTCGATTCCGGGCAGAAACAGAATGCGCGCGCAAAGCGCGCCAACAAGCGGTATTGACGCCGCTGGCGCGCTTTGTGCAATGCAAGCAAAAAGCGAAAAAGTTACAGCGTAATACTCCGGCAATAAGATTATCCGGGCGCGCCGCATAAACCCGTCGAATCGGATCTTCGCGGTATAGCGTGTCGCCAACCATACCGCGTCATACTTTTTCGACGCGGTCGGTTGATTGAATAATCGTTATTGACCGTTGTGTTACAGCGGAATGATGCGGAGCGGGTCAATCAGCACATACTGCCCATCGATATAATACTCCGTGTATTCGCATACAACGGTCGCACCGATGGAATTGGCGTATGCCAGAACGTCGGCCACGATCGCGTCCACGGTCGCAAGCAGCTCGTTAACGTCGTCTTCTGGAGTCTGCTGGGCCTTTTCAACGGCTTTTACGATCTTATCGTTGGCCTTGTCGACCATTTTTACCAGTTTGTCAAACTGTTCGTCCGTATACGTGCCCTGATCGGCTAACGCCAAACCGGGGATCGCCATGACCAGAATAAGCACGCAGATGAGGATGCTGATAAGCCTTTTTTTCATCGTATTTCCCTCCGAAACAGTATTTCTGTTTTGGTTTGAAGTATCCATCGACGAAGCAATAAAAAACAGCCTGTTTCCTATTGCCAAGCTGCCAAAATGTGTTTCTCCGCGTTCATCTTACGATCCGCTTGTGGATACTCAATTCGGCATCTGGCTGCCATAGACACGATCCAGCGCGTCCTTAGGCCCTGTAGCTTTGCGTCGCCCGCTTTCACGAGTTTTGCCTTTTTCGTTGGAAATACTCCTTAACCTGGCACAAAACTATCACATACATATTACGTTGTCAATACGTTTTCTGCATTATTCATGCAATATTAATGTATTTTTAATGATATGTGCATATGTATTTTATATACCGCAGCATTCCCGTTCCCGTTGCTGATTATTAGACGCGGCATGTTTCATTTTCGATTGAAACGATTTTAAAATTGTACCGCCCCCTCTGTTCCCCGAACACACGTGCATGGTATAATTCAAATCAGCGGGAGGTGTTGTTATGAAACCGGAGCAGGAGATTCAACAATTGCGTTCGAGCCTGACGCTGCATGAAAAAGCCGCTTTACTCAGCGGCGCCGACAAGTGGCATACTAAGCTCGTTTTGCGCGCTGGGCTGGGTTCCGTCATGGTTGCGGACGGGCCGCACGGCTTACGGAAAGAAGTCGAGAACCCCACAAAAGGTGTGTCTACCGTCAAGTCGACCTGTTTTCCGACCGCTTCCGCAACGGGCTGTTCCTTTGATCGCGAACTGCTGTTTCGCGTCGGCGCGGCGCTGGCCGACGAATGCCGCGCGGAGAGAGTGGACGTCCTGCTCGGGCCGGGGCTGAACTGCAAGCGCAGTCCGCTCTGCGGCCGCAATTTTGAATATTTCAGCGAGGATCCGGTCGTCTCCGGCGAACTCGCCGCGGCGTACATCAAGGGCGTGCAGAGCCGCGGCGTCGGCGCCTGCATGAAACACTTCGCGCTCAACAATCAGGAATACCGCCGCCTCACCACGGACGCGGTCGTAGACGAGCGGGCGATGTTCGAACTGTATCTGGCCGGTTTTGAACGCGTGCTGCGGCAGGTTCAGCCATGGACGGTCATGTGTTCCTATAACCGCGTCAAAGGCGTGAACGCCAGCGACAACAAGTGGCTGCTCACGGACGTGCTGCGCACGAAATTCGGATTCAACGGGCTCGTCATGTCGGACTGGGGCGCGGTGAACAACCGCGTGGCGGGCGTTTCCGCCGGGCTCGATCTCGAGATGCCGTATGTCGATCCGTATCACGATCAACAGATTGAACGCGCGGTCGAATCCGGCGCGATCAGCGAAGCCGATGTGGACCGCTGCGCCGAGCGCGTGATTGAACTGGATTTGAAAGCAAAGGATCGTGAAAGCGTTCCGTTTGACGCTGCGGCGCATCACGCGCTCGCGCGCGAAGCGGCGGCCGCCTCCGCCGTGCTGCTCAAGAACGACGGCGATCTGCTGCCGTTTCAGCCGGGCGCAAGTATCGCCGTGCTCGGCGCGTTCGCCAAAGCGCCGCGCTATCAGGGCGCGGGCAGCAGCAAGGTGGCTCCTCTGGGCATGGACGAACCGTTTGACGAGCTGCTCAAGCTCGGCGTAAACGCGGAATACGCCGCGGGATACCGCGAGACCGACGACGCGCCGGATGAAGCGCTGATCACTCAGGCGTGCGAACTCGCGCGCGGCAAAGACGCAGTGCTGATATATGCCGGCCTGCCGGACCGTTACGAATCCGAAGGGTTCGACCGCGACGCGCTGATGATGCCTGAAAGCCATATCGAACTGATCCGCCGCGTTGCCGCGGTCAATCCCAACGTCGCGGTCGTCCTCTCCTGCGGGTCGGTCGTCGATTTAAACTGGGCGGACAGCGTCCGGTCTATCCTCCTGACCTATCTGGGCGGCCAGGCGGTCGGCGGCGCGGTTGCCGACCTCGTTACCGGCAAAATCTGTCCGTCTGGAAAGCTCGCGGAGAGCTGGCCGCTCAAATTGGAAGACACGCCATGCTGCGCATATTTCCCAGGCTATACGCGTACGGTGGAATACCGCGAAAGCGTGTTCGTCGGCTACCGGTACTACGATACGGCGAACAAGGCGGTCCGCTATCCCTTCGGGCACGGGCTTTCCTATACCACGTTTGCTTACTCCAAACTGCGTTTGAGCGCAGATTCGCTGCAGGCGGGTGAACCGCTGACGGTCACGCTTGACGTGAAAAACACCGGCCGCCGCACCGGCGCCGAAGTCGTACAGCTCTATGTTTCGCACCACTCCGGCGTCATGTTCCTGCCCGAGCAGGAGTTGAAAGGGTTTGAAAAGGTATTTCTGCAGCCGGGAGAGACAAAACCAGTTTCCTTTACGCTCACGCGCAGGGATCTTTGTTACTACGACGTACCCGCCGGAGACTGGCGCGTCGAGGGCGGCACATATGAGGTCCGCCTGTCATCGTCGAGCCGGCATACACGTCTTGCCGCTTCGATAAACGCGGAACCGGACGCGGATGCTTGTCCGCCCGACCACCGTGCGGACGCGCCGTGCTATTACGACCTGTCCGGCGGCGTCGACGTTCCGGACGACGCCTTTGCCGCCGTACTTGGCCGCCCCGTACCCCCGCGCGAACCGGTAAAAGGGGAGCCGTACACGCTGAACACAACGCTCAGCGAAGTGAAACATACGCTTCTGGGCAGGCTGCTTGCATACATCGGTAAAAAGGTGATCTTGCGCGTAGCGGAAGGCGGGGAGATCGGAAACGAGATCGTGGGCCACGTCCTCTATACGACGCCTCTGAGACTGATGAGTACGGAATCCGGCATCGCGCCAAGACAGGTCGAAGGCATCGTGCTACTGCTCAATCGTAAAATCTTCGCCGGGCTTCGCGCGCTGCTAAGCAGGTAGGCGCGTATGGCTGCACCGGATCAATTTCATAACGAACCAAATGTCGGCATGCAATCCGTCCTCTCCCAATTCGCGCTCTCCGGAGAGCCGGTCTCGCTCGCGGCATACGGCAGCGGGCATATCAACAGCACGTATCTCGCCGTATGCGACGACGGCGCGCGCTATATTCTCCAGCAGATCAACACCGCCGTGTTTCACGATCCGGAAGCGCTCATGCAAAACATCGAGCTTGTTACGTCGCACCTGCGCGCCAGGGTATCCGACCCACGCGGCGTACTTCGCATCATCCCGTCGCGCGGCGGCGGGAGCTTTGTCGTTGAAAACGGCAAGTACTGGCGCGTCTATGCTCTCGTTTCCGACAGCGTGTGCTATCAGGCGGCGGATCGCACGCTGTTTTACGAAAGCGCCGTCGCGTTCGGCCGGTTTCAGAATCTGCTCGCCGACTTCCCGGTATCTCAGTTGATTGAGACGATCCCGCATTTTCACGATACGCCCGCGCGTTTTAACGCATTTCTACGGGCCGTCGAACGCAACGCGTCAGGCAGGCGCGGGCAGGCGCAGAGCGAGATCGAGTTCGTCCTCTCGCACGAATCGTTTATGCACACGCTAACCGACCTGCAAAAAAGCGGCGGGCTTCCCGTCCGCGTGACGCACAACGACACGAAGATCAACAACGTGCTGTTTGACGCCAAGACCAACCGCGCGCTGTGCGTGATCGATCTCGACACGGTCATGCCCGGTCTATCGGTCAACGATTTCGGGGACGCGATCCGGTTCGGCGCGTCCACCGCCGCCGAGGACGAGCGGAATCTGTCGCGCGTGCATTTCGATATCGGTCTATATGGAGCTTATGTGGAGGGCTACCTTTCCACCTGCGGAAGGAGCCTGACCAAGGCAGAGACCGCCATGCTCCCCGTCGGCGCGAAGATGATGGCGCTCGAATGCGGTATGCGCTTTCTTGCAGACCATATTGAAGGCGACGGTTACTTCCACATCTCGCGCGAAAACCAGAACCTGGACCGCGCGCGTACGCAGTTTCAACTCGTCCGGCAGATGGAGGAGCGCTGGGACGATATGCGCCGCATCGTGGATGAAACGACGAAAAACATCTGACACATTTTCTGCAAATCAACGCCCGACAGGGCGTTGTTTTGTTGTGCAGCACATCATTCATCCATGTTTCCCTGTATCTTTATCATGTTGAAATGTAATTAATTGTTGTTTATTTGACGAAAAATGTTCTTTTTAGCGAATCTGTTTTTGCGGTATCAGGGACGTGATATGATTAGTAAAATTAAATTTCTATCAAAATAATACACAGCATCGGGGTATGGATGATACCTATTTGGTTACAGATCTTATTTTATGTGCTTTCTGCTGTAAGTGCGCTTATTACGATTGCACTTTTTATACTAATCCAAATAAATGTTGATAATTTCGAAATCAAATTTAGAAGCACAAAATTATTATCCAAAATATTAGGTTTCAAAGCAAAAATGACTTGGGTTCTTATTGCAGCTATTTTTACAGCTGGATTAATTATCATATCAGTTTTACTCAGTCAAGATACCGCGCCTCCTGTTGATACGCCGGTAGTTACGATATCTTCCCCCACACAATCGCCAAATCAACCTATACCAAAGAAATATTATTTGAATGATATTGACCCGACCATCACAAATCCCGATGCGTTTTTCGATAATTGCTGGAGCCGGCACAGGACGCTCGTGGTCGACCATGAAGAATACGCTGTCGGGATCGGAATCCGTATCCCATTGATAAAACAAAGAGAATATACGCTGCACAACTCGTTTCCGAGAATCGAACACAAAGAAGTACTGGAGTACAAGCTGTGCCGAAAATACAAAGAACTCACTTTCTCATATGGCGTTGACGATTGTTCCTTTGACGGTTTCGTGGCAGATTCGCCTTCCGGTGTTTGCAGAATACTGATGCAATACGCAGAATCGAACCAGTTTCTGGGAGAGGATGAAAATATCTTATATGAATCCGATGAAATCACCTATCACCTTATCAAACATGACGTGACCATCAACGTATCGCAAGTCGAGAGCTTGCGCATCACCGTATACTGGCGATATGACGCCGACCCAACGCAGCGAAACTGCCTCAGCCTCGCCATCCTCAACCCCATCCTCTATCTGAAAGATTCGTAACAAATGCAAAAACAGCGCCCGAAAGGGCGCTGTTTTCGTGTATCTTTGTCTACCTTTTGCCGACTATCAGGCGGCTGAGCAAAATCAGCACGCAAGCGCCGCCGACGGCGATGAAAAACCCGCCGATCGACCAGACGTTGCCCGATCCGACGCCCGCATACTCGGCCAGCCAGCCGCCGATCACGCTGCCGGCGATGCCGAGGACGATGTTGCGGATCAGCCCCCCCTTGCCCCGCATGATCTTGCTGGCAACCCAGCCGATGATCGCGCCGATAAAAAGCCACCCGATAAAATTCCAGAACATGAATCCAAAGCCCCTTTCGCGTTCGTTTGATCTATAACGCCGCAGCGTTTGACCGCTTGCTATTCCGTATTGCCTTTTGTTGCATCCTGCGCGTTTTCGGTTGATATTTCTCCGGCTGATTTGTCCTTCTTTCTGAAAAACACGCGAAAGAGCACGTTTGCCACAGCCGCGATCACCGGGCCGAGTATCACGCCGACGCCGCCGAACAGCACCAGCCCGCCGACGGAGGCAAGCAGCGTAATCAGAGGCGGAAGCCCTACGTTCTTTCCTGTGATAACGGGGTCGAGTACCATTCGCAGCACGACCATAGCGATATAAGTCGCGCCTACCGCGATGGCCATGTGCGGGTTTTTCGCAATCAGCGCGATGATCGCCCAGGGTACGAATACGATGCCGGAGCCGATAACGGGCAGCAGGTCGAGCAGGCTCACGCCGGCCGCGATGAGCGGCGACCACCAGCCCATTCCGGCTACGATCATGCCGACCGTGACGACAACGAGATTGACGCCAAGGAGGATCAGCTGCGCCTTGCCGAATCCAAGCATGGTGGCGCCCAGCTCCTTGAGCGCAATCATCAACCGATTTTGCTTCTGTTCCATAAGGTTATTATATTCGATTATCAAACCGCAGACAAGAAACGGTTTGACAAACCCGATATATTTTTATGCAGACAAACGTAATTTTTGTATACTATCCGATCGATTTTTCCCTTTTCGCGTGCTTTTTTTGTGAATATATATACTATATATTTTCCTGTGTGCGATTGACACACCGGCTTGAAAACGAATAGGATAACTACAGTGATACGATTTGATCCGATCCGACTGTGCCATGGAAACGGAGGCATAACATGCGTATTTTAATCATCAACCCCGGCGCGACCTCGACGAAAATCGCGGTCTATGAAGACGATTCGGAAGTCTATTCGGAATCGATCTCCCATACGCCGCAGGAGCTGTCCGGTTTTCAAAAAATCATCGACCAGTTCCCGATGCGCGAGCAGCTCGTACGCGCGTCACTCGCGCGCGCCGGGTACGACACAAAGTCCTTCGACGCGGTCTGCAGCCGCGGCGGGCTGATCTGCCATATTCCGTCTGGAACGTATCGCATCGACGACGCAGTGATCCACGACATCTATCATCCGCCCTACGGCGAACACGCGTCCTCCCTCGGCCCGGTCATCGCCAAATCGATCGCCGACGAAGCGGACATTCCAGCGTTGCTCGTCGATCCACCGTCCGTAGACGAACTCATGCCCATCGCGCGCGTGTCCGGCATGAAGGGCATGGAACGCGAAAGCTTTTTTCACGCGCTGAATCAAAAAGCCGTGGCGAGAAAGGCCGCGGCGGATCTGGGGAAACCCTATGATTCGCTCAACCTGATCGTCGTGCATATGGGCGGCGGCGTGTCCGTCGCGGCACACGAAAAAGGGCGCGTGGTGGACGTATTCAACGTACGCGACGAAGGCAGTTTTTCCCTCGACCGCGGCGGGTCGCTCCCGGTCAACGCGATCGTCAACCTCTGTTACTCCGGCGTCGACAGGCAGGACCTCAAACGCAGGCTCTCGTTTGAGGGCGGCGTGTTTTCCTATCTCGGCACGCATGATTTCCGGGAGGTCGAGCACCGCATGCTAACAGGCGATAAAGAGGCTACGCTCATCTTCCGCGCAATGGCCTACCAGCACGCCAAGGACATCGGCGCCATGGCGGCCGTGCTGCGCTTTGCCGTCGACGCGATCCTGCTCACCGGCGGAATCGCGTACTCCGACCTCTTCTGCGCCGAGATTGCCGGCTATGCTGAAAAAATCGCGCCGATCATGCGCTATCCCGGCGAGGAGGAAATGCGCGCGCTGGCAAGCGGCGCGCTGCGCGTGCTCAACGGCGAACCCGCAAAAATCTATCCATCATCGAACTGATCTTACTATAAGGAGACTTGTCGCATGAAACACACCCTGAACGAATTTGTCGATCAGGCGCGGGGGTTAAACCTTCGCGTCGCGGTCGCCAGCGCGCACGACGAGGAGGTGCTCGAATCTCTTCTGCACGCCCGCGAAGAGAAGATCTGCTCCGCGCTGCTGTTTGGCAAGGCGGACGAGATCCGCAGAATTCTCGCTTCCCGCGGCGCGAGCGAAGAGGGTTTCACCATCGTGGAGCCTGAGGACGGATCGGACGAAGCCTGCGCGCGCGCGGCGGTTCGCGCCGTTGAAAGCGGCGAAGCGGATTATCTGATGAAAGGCATCCTCAATACGACGGTGTTTTTACGCGAGGTGGTCCACTCCGAACTGCTGCTCGGCGGGTTGCTGTCCCACGTTATGATCTTCGAGTTCAATACATACCATAAACTGCTCTACATCAGCGACGGCGCGATGAACCCCGCGCCGGATTTTGAAAAGAAGCGCGTCATTCTGGAAAACGCAGCCCGGCTCCTGCAGCTGATCGGATATCGTTCCATAAACGCCTGCTGCCTCAGCGGCAGCGAGGTGGTCAGCGAAAAGATTCCGTCGACGACGGACGCCAGGGCGCTTGCCGAACTCGACTGGTCGCGCTATAACATGACCGTTTTCGGCCCCGCCGCGCTCGACCTTGCCATCAGCCGGGATGCCGCAAAGCATAAAAAATACACGGCGGCGGGCGCGGGAGACGCGGATCTTCTGATCATGCCGAATTACGAGACGGGCAACGCCCTCGGCAAATCCCTGACGTATTTCGTCAACGCCCGTTCGGCGGGTCTCGTCGTCGGCGCGCGCTGTCCGATCGTGCTCGTATCCCGCGCGGATTCCGCGGACGCAAAGCTCACCTCATTAGCGCTTGGCGCAATCGCGGTGCACGGAGGCGAAAACGCATGAAAAATCCGACGCGTCAACTCCTCACCGGCAACGAAGCCATCGCACGCGGCGCATATGAAGCGGGCGTCACCGTCTGCTCCGCCTACCCCGGCACGCCGAGTACGGAGATCTTCGAAAATCTCGCGCAGTATAAAGATTCGCTTTATGCGGAATGGGCTCCCAACGAAAAGGTCGCCACCGAAATGGCCTACGGCGCGTGCATCGCAAACGCGCGCTCGCTCACGGCGATGAAGCACGTCGGCCTCAACGTAGCCGCGGATATCATGTTCACCGCCGCATACAACGGTGTCGGCGCCGGGTTCGTTATCGTCAGTTCGGACGATCCGAGCATGCACTCTTCGCAGAACGAACAGGACAACCGGCGCTACGCGCCGTTTGCCAAGATCCCGCTCATCGAGCCGTCGGATTCGCAGGAGTGCAAGGATTTCATGAAGGAAGCTTACGCCGTCTCCGAGCGCTTCGATATCCCCGTGCTCTTTCGCGTGACCACGCGCATCAGCCACAGCAAGAGCATCGTTACGCTCGGCGAACGCGAAGAACCATCGCCCGCGCGCTATGTGCGAAACATCCCGAAGTTCGTCTGCACCCCCGCGTTTGCCCGCGTTCACCACCCGCAGCTGGAAGAAAAGATCAAGGCGATGGAAGCATACGCCAACACCAGCCCGCTCAACAGAATGGAACTCAACGGCGGCAAGACCGGCGTGATCTCCGCCGCAATCGCCTACCAATACGCCAAGGAAGCATTCCCGGAAGATACGTCGTTCCTTAAACTCGGCTTCACCTGGCCGCTGCCGATGGATCTGATTCGCGACTTTGCTTCTCGCGTGGAAACGCTCTACGTCGTCGAAGAGCTCGAGCCCTTTATGGAGGAACAGCTGCGCGCGGCGGGTATCGAATGCATCGGAAAAAACGCGATCCCGAACGTGCTGGAACTCAATCCCGAAGTCGTCCGCCGCAGCGTGTTCGGTACGGAGCCGGACACGGCGCAGCTCGACATCGATCCGGTCTCCCGACCTCCGGCGCTCTGTCCCGGCTGCCCGCACCGCGGATTTTTCCATGTGCTGAGCAAACGCAAGGATTTCGTGATCACGGGCGATATCGGCTGCTATACGCTCGGCTATGCCGCGCCGCTGTCCGCTATGGACACCTGCGCATGCATGGGCGGCGGTTTTTCACTCGGCATGGGTATGGCAAAAGCATTCGCCACGCAGGGGATCACGGATAAAAAGATCTTCGGCGTTGTCGGCGATTCCACTTTTTTTCACAGCGGGCTTACCGGAGCGGTCGAAATCATATATAATAAGGGCAATATGCTCCCGTGCGTGCTCGATAACTCCATCACCGGCATGACGGGGCATCAGGACAACCCCGGTACGGGCTTCACGCTCGACGGCGAGATCGCCGCGAAAGTATCCATCGAAGACGTGCTCAAAAGCTTCGGCTATCAAAACGTGATCATCGTCGACCCGCAGGACTTGAAAGCAATGCAGAAAGCCGTGGACGACGCGCTCATGAGCGAGGTGCCCGCCGCCATCATCGCGCGGCGGCCGTGCCTGTTGATCAAGCGCATCAAGCATGACATCGGCAAATGCGTGGTCGACCGCGATAAGTGCCGCGGCTGCAAGCTCTGCCTCAAAGTCGCGTGCCCCGCTATCCATATGCGGGACGGCAAAGCCGAAACGGACATGACGCTCTGCGTGGGCTGTAAGGTCTGCGCGCAGGCCTGTCCGTTCGACGCGATTCACCGCCTCGGTGAAGAGCAGAAGGGAGAATGACGTATGGCTAAGTTTACAGGCAAGAGCATTCTCATCTGCGGGGTAGGCGGCCAGGGCACGCTGCTGATGAGCAAGACGCTCACCGCCGGACTGATTTCGGCCGGCTACGACGTTAAAATGAGCGAAGTACACGGCATGGCGCAGCGCGGCGGCTCCGTCTCTACGCAGGTGCGCTACGGCGAGAAGGTATATTCCCCGATCATCGGGCGCGGCGAAGCGGACGTTCTCGTCGCCTTTGAAAAGCTGGAAGCCGTCCGGTATTCCGACCTTCTCAAACCCGGCGGCACCGCGCTGGTCAACGATTACGAGGTCATGCCGCTGCCCGTATCAAGCGGCGCGGCGCAATACCCGCAGAACATCTACGAACAGATGCGCCGCGCGTTCGACCTGCGCGTCATCCCCGCGAGCGATATCGCAAAGTCGCTCGGCAACATCCGCTGCACCAACATCGTGCTGCTCGGCGCGCTCGTTCGCACGTTCGGGTTAGAGTCCATCGACTGGAACGCCGCGCTGAAAGAGGCGGTGCCGCCCAAGGTGCTCGACCTCAACCTCGCCGCGTTCGACGAAGGCTACCGGTTTGAAAACTGAAGATATGCCCTGAAAGGGTAATCCGGAAAGGCAATACAGACATATGGTATCAAAGGAAATGCTCCATCTCGGGCGCGTGCGCTCGGCCATCCGCGAGCTCTTTGAGTTCGGCCGCAAACGCGCCGCCGAGGTCGGGCCCGAAAACGTGTACGACTTCTCGCTCGGCAACCCCTCCGTTCCGCCGCCGAAGCGGTTCACGGAGGAGATGGTGCGCCTGCTCGGCGAGTGCGACCCCTCCGCCCTGCACGGCTACACCAGCGCGCCGGGCGCGAACGAAACGCGGGATGCGATCGCGGATAATCTCAACCGCCGTTTCGGCACGTCGTTTACGCGCCGAAACCTCTATATTTCCTGCGGTGCCGCGGCGGCGCTGACTTCGGTTCTCCGCGCGCTGAGTGTGGATCAAGAAACGGAATTTATCGCAATCGCGCCGTATTTTCCGGAGTACGGGTGCTTTGCGGCGACCGCGGGCGGGAAGCTCGTCGTCGTGCCTCCGGATATGGAGCGCTTCCAGATCGACTTTGCCGCGCTGGAGCAGAAGATCAACGCGCATACGCAGGGCGTGATCATCAACTCCCCAAACAACCCCTCCGGCGTGATCTACTCCGAAGACACGATCAAAACGCTTGCCGATCTGCTGCGTGAAAAGAGCGCGGAGTTCGGCCATACGATCTACCTGATCTCAGACGAGCCATACCGCGAACTCAACTATACGGGTAACCCCGTTCCGTTTCTGACGAACTATTACGACGCCGCGATTGTCTCTTATTCCTACTCAAAGAGCCTCTCGATCCCGGGCGACCGCATCGGGTATGTGCTCATTGGCAACGAAATGCCGGATTTTGAGGACGTATACGACGCCGTCGCGGGCAGCGCGCGGGTGCAGGGCTATGTCTGCGCGCCGTCGCTGCTGCAGAAGGTGATCGCACGCGCAGCCGAGCTCGACCTCATGCCGGATTTGACGAGCTACCGTAAAAACCGCGACGCGCTCTATGACGGCCTCACCGCGTTCGGCTACCGCTGCATGCCGCCGGACGGCGCGTTCTACCTCTTCCTCGAAGCGCCCGGCGGAGACGGCGACGCATTCGCCGAAGCCGCCAAGGACGAGGATATCCTCATCGTATCCGGCCGCAGCTTCGGCTGCCCGTCGTTTGTGCGCATCGCCTACTGCGTGGCGTACGATACCATCGTGCGCGCCATGCCGGGGTTCGGGCGGCTGTATCAGAAGTTCTGCAAATAACGAGCGTAAACAAAAAAACCGCGGATCATCCGCGGTTTTTTTTCGTATTTTACATGTTCCAATGCCGCAGAAAGAGCCGGGCCGGTTCCGACTGCGGCGCACGCAACACCCGCTTTGTCTCCCCCTGCTCCGAGACCGTTCCGCCGTCCAGCACGACGACGCGCGTCGAGAGACGCAGCGCTTGCGCGGGTGCGTGGGAGGAGAAGATGAGCGTACAGCCCGTTCGCGCCTGATAATCTTCCAGCACACGCTCCATACGGTCGATCGCGCGGATGTCCGCGCTCGCGGTCGGCTCGTCCAGCAGCAGGAGTTGGCGGGGGCATGCGATGATGCGCGCGAGCGCCATGCGCTGCGTTTCCCCGCCGGAGAGGCGGCTTCCGCGCGCCTTTGTCAGATGCGGCAATCCCACCTGTTCCAGCGCGTCCCGCGCCAGTTCCTTCGCGTCCTTCTCTCCGCCGAGCGCGAGCTCCACGTTTTTCTGCACGCTCAGATCGAATCCGTACGGTTTCTGTGGCAGATACCCGATCTGCCCGCGCGTCAGCCCGTCTAAGCGAATTTCGCCTTCGTCCGGGCTTATCACGCCCGCAAGCAGGCGAAGAAACGTGCTTTTCCCCGAGCCGTTCGGGCCGATGACCGCAAGGCGCTCCCCCGTTCCGACCGCCAGCGCGGGAATGTCGAGCGCGCAGCGCGCGCCGTAGAATTTTTTTACTCGCGTGAGCTTGATCATATTGCGGCGCTCCTTTGCAGCAGGTGCGCAAGCACGTTGACCAGCAGTGAGATAAAAAGAAGCAGCACGCCCAGCGCGAGGGCGAACGTGAAATCGCCGATGTTGGTATACTGCATGATCGCGGTCGTCATCACGTTCGTTTTATACGCGATCGCCCCGCCGACCATCGACACCGCGCCAACCTCCGCCATCGCGCGGCCAAAGCCGAGCAGATAGGTGGAGACGAGCGCGTACTTGCTCTCGTTGAGCGTGAGCATGAATGTCCGCCCGCGCGAGATCCCCAGCCCGCGCGCGGTTTCGCGAATCTCACCGATCAGCGGCGAGAGCGCGGTCTCCATGCTGCCGGCGACGACGGGCGTGATCAGCATCACCTGCGCGATCACCATGCCGGTCACCGTAAAAAGCAGCTTCAAATGGCGCAGCGGCCCCACGCCGGAGAAAAGCAGATAACAAAGAAGCCCGCAGACAACCGGCGGCAGACCCATGAGCGTTCTGTTAAAAATGATGAGCGCCCGCCGTCCGGGAAAACGCGCGCCGGCAAGCAGCACGCCATACGGCGCTCCGAGAAGGAGCGCCGTAATAGAACTGAAGAGCGTCATCTTCAGCGTGACCGATATAATGCCGATCAGCTGCGCGTCGCCAGAAAACAGCAGATGGAACGCGCGCTCCAGAGCGCCGCCCATTCCGGATCAGCCCTCGAATCCGCCGTTTGCCACAAAGGCGAGGAACGTGGCTTTATCCGAAAGGATGTAAGCGTCCAGCTCGTTCGCCATAATCAGGCAAACGCCCATGCCCGCGTTGCTCGAAAGGTACCACTCGCTGTATGCGGCGACGCTGCTTGTATCCGTGGTAATTCCGAATGCTTCCGGCCAGAGCGAGATTTCCTTGGTGTGCGTCCCGCTCAAATCGCCGCGGGAAACGAACGGGTAAAGGCCCTCCGCAATCCGCGCAAACGCTTCTTTAACGTTCGCCGCTTCGGCGCACCTGGCGGGATCGGCTTTCGGCCCGACCAATACGAAATAGTTGTACATGAACGTGAGCCGCTCGCTATCGTATCCGTCGAGCAGCTTGGCATACCCGTCCGCGATGAACTGTTCTTCCTGTGACTTGCTGTGAACGAGAATCAGATCCGCGTTACCCATGACGGCGGCCGCGATGGCCTTGCCGGTTCCCGCGGCAAAGACTTCAACCTGATAGCCGTACTCGCTCTCGAACTCCGGCAACAGATAGGCCAACAGTCCGCTGTCGTTGACGGATGTGGTCGTAGAGAAGCGGATGGTCTTCGTGTCTGCCGTCGCCTGCGGAATATCGGCGGTTGATACGGGCTTGTCCTCTTTCATCGTAAAGAGCGCTTCTCCGTATTCGCTTACGCCGTATCCGGTGATCAACTCTGCCGCCTGTTCGCCCATGAGCCAGTCGGCGAGCGCTTTTGCGCCTACGGTATTGATCGCAACATCGCTCACCGCGTTTCCGTCCGCGTCTTTAAACGGCGCAGCGTCGTCGACGGCAATGACGGAATAGCTGTTCATCATGTCGTCGTCCTGCTCGTACAGAATCGTAATACCGATGCCGTCGGGCATGGCTGTTGCCACAGGCGCCGCTGTCGCTTCGGCCTCCATGAGAACGGTCGAGGTTTCCGGTTCTTCCGTTTGGGAAGTTTCGGGTTTTGCGCAGGCTAATGCGGAGGCTGCCAGTAAAAGCGCAATAACGACGAGACAAATTCGTTTGGTCATGATAGGCTTCTCCTTCAAATTGTACAAGGAAAATCACGCGACCCCCGCTGCGCCCGCCGATGTTCGTTCCGGTTTGATCTCCTTTGCAAGCACGGCAGGCGCGCCCGTTGCCGGCCACACCCATTGGTCGGAGCAACCTGAATGCAGGCTGCGACGACTCGGAGATTTTCCTTGTGTGATTCGAGTACGCCGTCGTATGAAAAAACCGGCTGACTGCTCCGCGCGCTGCAATGCGGCAAAGGGTTGTGCCGGACATGAGAAAAACCGATCGGCTACACGATCGGCTATATTATTCCATAACGCGCGCCGCTTGTCAATTCAAGCGGTCAACGGAGTATTTCACTACGGCGTTTGTTGCCGGATATCGTCCGGGCCGGGCTTCTTTCTTACCGCTTCGAAATCGCGTGTATCAGAACCGCCGCCGTCAGCGCGACGACCGCGCTCCTGTGCGCCCATAACAGCGCGGGATTGCGCTTCTTGCCGCGAAACATGATCCAGCCGAGCAGGGCCGCGATCAACGCGAGCGCAACGGCGATAATGCCCGTGATCGACACCCACTGAAAGAGTATCTGCAATACGGCGTGCGCAGTCATGGCAGCAACCGCGCCGAATGCGAAGAAACGGTGGTTTTTCACCAGAAACTTCATAACGGATTGATAATTTCCGCGAAACGCGCTCTCTTTTGGCAGCTTCATCACGCAGGAGCGGTTGATCCACTTGACGAAGAAGTTCAAAATTGTGATCAGATAGAGAGAAGCCGTAATGATGCCGAGTGCTCTGCCTAAAATGGTCATATCATTCCCTCGCTTTTATTTGTGGTTTGTACGTGCCGGTCAAATTGGTTTGTGAGGCGACCCGTTACATCAGTTCGTTCACGCGCGTCAAATCCACAAAATCCACAACCTGCCCGTAGGTTTCGATCATGGCGCGCGTATCTGCGGTTTGTTTCTCAGGCGGTGTTTTTTTTACCTTTTCGTAGAGCAGTCTCATCATAAACTTGTGCTTTGCGCTCAATTCGGAATAATCGACGCCGCCGCGCAGATGCACAAGCTTCGCGCGCTCCATCATGCCCGCGGGCAGTTGACGAAGCATTCCTGCACGAATATTGCGTATGTTTTCCTCGTCCGCCGTGTCGGCGAGTCCGACCGTCGCGATCACAATCTCTTTTTTCTCCCAGTTCTGCAGCGCGCCAAAAGTAGTCTTCATGCCCAGCACGCCGCCCGCGTACAGCGAGCCGATATAGACGACCCTGCTGTACGCGGAAAGATCGCCCGCGCTGTCATACGACACGCAGGGCGCGCCCGTCCGGTCGGCCAGTTCTTCTGCATAGCGTTTTGCGGAGCCGTAATTCGTCCCGTAAACAATTATTTGCTGCATCAGGTTCCCCCCGTATTACGACCACTGCTCCCGCAGTCGCTTCACCTCTTCGTTCTCAATGTATTCGTCGTAGCTTTCCCGCCGGTCGATCAGCCCGCCCGGCAGAATTTCAACGATGCGATTTGCTACCGTCTGCGTCACCTGATGATCGTGCGAGGTAAACAGCATCACGCCTTTATACTCCGTCATACCCTCGTTGAGCGCGGTGATGGCTTCGAGATCGAGGTGGTTGGTCGGCTCGTCGAGGATGAGCACGTTCGCGCCGGAGAGCATCATTTTTGCCAGCATGCAGCGGTTTTTCTCGCCGCCGGAGAGCACGCGCGCCTCCTTGAGCGCCTCGTCGCCGGAGAAGAGCAGCCGCCCGAGCCAGCCGCGGATGGTCGTTTCGTACTGGTCCGCGGAGAATTGCCGCAGCCAGTCGACCAGCGAATACGTCACGCCGTCGAAAAAGGCGGAGTTGTCGCCCGGCAGATACGACTGCGTGGTGGTCACGCCCCATTTGCAGCTGCCCGCGTCCGGCTCCAGTTCGCCCATGAGGATTTGAAACAGCGTCGTTCTGGCGAGCTCATCCTCGCCGACGAACGCGATTTTATCCGTGCGGCCGACGACAAAGCTCACGTTGTCGAGCACCTTGCGCCCGCCGACGGTTTTGGTCAGCCCCTCTACCGTGAGCACTTCGTTTCCCACTTCCCTGTCGGGCTTGAAGTGGACGAACGGATATCGCCGCGAGGACGGCGCGAAGTTACCCATGTCTAGGTTGTCGAGCATCTTCTTGCGCGAGGTCGCTTGACGAGATTTACTGGCGTTGGCGGAAAAGCGCATGATGAACTCCTGCAGTTCCTTGGCTTTCTGCTCGTTCTGTCTGCGTTTGTCCTTCTCCTGCCGCGCGGCGAGCTGCGTATATTCGTACCAGAAGTCGTAGTTGCCGACATACATCTGAATCTTCCCGAAATCGATGTCTACGATGTGCGTGCACACCTTGTTTAAGAAATGCCGGTCGTGGGAGACCACGACGACTGTGTTCGGAAAATTCAGCAGGAATTCTTCAAGCCAGCGGATGGCGTAGATATCGAGGTTGTTCGTCGGCTCGTCGAGCAGCAGTATGTCCGGTTTTGCGAACAGCGCCTGCGCGAGCAGCACCTTGACCTTGTTCGGGCCGTCCAGCTGGGCCATCTGCGCCTGCTGCAGCTCGGTGGGCACGCCGAGGCCGTTGAGCAGGATCTCCGCGTCCGACTCCGCGCTCCAGCCGTCGCGTTCGGAAAATTCGCCCTCGAGTTCCGCAAGGCGGATGCCGTCGTTATCGTCGAAGTCCGGCTTGGCGTAGAGTTCCTCCTTCAGCTGCATGATCTCATACAGCCGCGCGTAGCCCATGACGACCGTGTCCATCACCGAATAATCGTCGAAAGCGTAGTGGTCCTGCCGCAGCACGGCCACGCGCTCGCCGGGCGTTACGGTGATCTCGCCTTTGTTCGGTTCGAGTTCGCCGGAAAGTATCTTTAGAAACGTCGATTTGCCCGTGCCGTTCGCGCCGATGAGGCCGTAGCAATTGCCGTTTGAAAACTGAATGTCCACATGCTCAAACAGCGGCCTGCCGCCGAACTGGAGGGATACGTTGTGCGCGCCGATCATGAATGGTTACCCGCTTTCTTTCAAAACAACCGATATCATATCATATCGCGCAGAAAAATCATAGCGTTACGGCGCGTCCTTGCCGCCTAGATACATGGAATCGAGCAGCTTGATCCCCTTCTTCGTGCGAAAGAGTTTGTCGCGTACGCTCCGTATCGCATCGACGTCCATATCCTCTTCGTACGCGTTGACGAGGAAATCCGCCTCGATCAAAATCTGATAGTCCATCCCCTGAATATCTTGATACGTATGGTGATGCGCGATGAGCCAGCAAACGCGCTGAACGACCTCCTGTTCAACGCCGAGGCTGTTGAGCAGATGCTCCGCTTCCGGCGGGCCTTCGACCTGCTGGTGTTCGCCGCCGCTGCTGCCGTATTTTCGTTCGCTGTTGCGGATTCCGATGTCGTGCGTCAGCGCGGCGATTTCGAGGACCTCCTGCGTATGCGCGTCCACCCTCTCGCATTCGCCGATCGTCTTTGCAAACGCGTACACCTTGAGCAGATGCCCCGCGCGCCGCGGGTCCCCCGCGTTGTATGTAATCATCGCCGATGCCAGATTTCCCGTCAGCATCAAAATCGCCTGCCTTTCGAAGTTTGTCATTTACTATTCTACACGGTTTTTCCTTCTCAGTAAAATGGACAAACCGGCAGCCCGAGCAATAAAAAACAAGGGCGGTCTCCCACACCCCCGTTTACGATCTGCTTTGGTCGTTTATTTTATATGTTCCTTTTCGTGGTTTAAAAGCCACTCTTTGCGCCAGAGCCCGCCGCCGTAGCCGGTCAGCGCGCCGTCCGCGCCGATCACGCGGTGGCAGGGAATCATGATCGCGATGCGATTCATGCCGTTCGCCGTGCCGACCGCGCGAGCCGCCTTCTCCTTATCGATTCTTTCGGCGATATCGCGATACGAACGTACTTCTCCGTACGGAATTTTCTTTAGTTCATCCCAGACCCGCCGCTGAAACGGCGTGCCGGGCGTTTGCAGCGGCACGTCGAACGACGTTCGACCACCGTCGAAATACTCCGTCATCTGCCGTACCGCTTCGTCGGTGAACCGGTTCGCGCCGGGCAGCAGCACGGCGTCCAGCCGGTGTTGCAAATCCGACAACTCCGTCTCCAGCATGCGCCTATCGCCAAACTCCATAAGGCACAGCCCTTCTTCGTCCGCGACTGCAACCATCGGACCGAGCGGCGAATCGAACCGCCGGTAGACGAGTACGTTCTTTGGCTCCTTTTTCGCTTTACCCGGCGCGCCGCCGATCGCTTTGTCAAACGCGGCTGAAAATCCGCTTGCGGAGGAGTATCCGGCGTCCAGCGCGGCGTCGAGTACGCTCCCGCCGTTTTTGATCGCGCCGAACGCATGGTTGATGCGGTTCATCCGGCAGAACGTCTGAAACGTCATGCCGTAGCGTGTTATAAACCAGCGCCGCAGCGTATTCGGATCGAGGCCGCGTTCGCGCAGCCTCCCCTCTGTGATGCGAAACAGCGGGTTCGTCTCCGCCTCTCTCAGGAGCGCGGCGATATCGTCCGGGATTTTTCCCGCGCTTTCCAGCGGCCTGCAGATCTTGCAGGGACGGTATCCGGCGGCCATCGCGTCGCGCGCCGTATCATAAAAGCGCACGTTTTCCCGTTTCGGTTTGCGCGCGGTGCAGGTCGTGCGGCAGAAGATACCCGTGGTCTTCACCGCCGCGAAAAACGCACCGTCGTAAGCGGGGTTCTTTTGCACCAGCGCGTCGTATTTTTCAGTGTCGGTCATGTTCTTGCTCCTCGTTTCTATCAGAGTATAACATGCGCGCATGACGCGCCTCCACCGAAAAAACATCAACCATTTTTTACCTTTCCTGCGCGGATAAACAAAAAGCCGCCAAAGACGGCTTTTTGTTTATCATGCAATGCGTTTATTTATTATGCGCGGTCTTTCCCTCCCCAGAGCTCGTTTTCGTTTTCGCCTGTTACGATGAAGATATCCTCCCGTTCCTGCTCGGAGAGCGAAGCCAGGCCGCCTTTGGTCTGGAACGCGTCGATGCCGCTGAGGACCGCATCGAACCGCCGCTTGTCGACCTTATTGCGGATCGCAAAGACGAGGCAAACGCTCAGCAGAACGACCGGAATGAGCACGAACATCCACTTGATGCCCGAGACGAGCGAGCTTTGGGCATAGGCCGCCGGATCGAAATTTGTGGTGGAGGCTTTCAGCATGGCGTACTGCGTTTGATCGAATCCCAGCGCCTTCAGGCCGAAACCAAGCAGAAGCACCGCAAAGCCGCTGGCGAACTTGCGCAAAAACGTCGTCAGGCCGCTGTAAACGCCCTCCCTGCGGCGGGATGTGCGGATTTCGTCGATGTCGTAGACGTCCGTGAGCATCGACCAGGTCGAGAGGTTGCCGGACGCGGAACCGATCGCGATGATTGCGGCAAGGATGCAGAGCACGGCGACGGGCGTATTGCTGTTGATGAAAAGGAACGCGACCATCGCGAGGATCCACATCGGCATGCCGATGAAAAGAGGAAACACCTTGCCTTTCCTTTTCGCGATCGCACCCATGACCGCCATGAAAATCAGCGAAAATACGAGCAGTACACCCATGACGAGCTCGTAACTTTCATATTTAAGCACGACGATGTCGATATAGAAGATGAACAGCGCAAGCACGAGGTCCACGGCGATCTGGAACGAAAGGAAGATGCCCAGATAATTGCGGTACGCCTTGTTTTCAAAGGGGCTGAGCCAATCGCGAACGTGTACCTTTTCCGGCGGCGGCAGATTCTTCTTTTCCCGCGTGCCGAGGAAGGTAAAAAGCCAGCAGAGCCCGAATATCGCCGCCATGACCGCCGCCATCATGAGATAACCGATCTTCTGCGCCGGGCCGTTGACGCTGCCGCCGACGGACTTGATCAAAATGCCCGGCACGACCGCGGCGATCAGCGCCGCCGCGCCGGAAAACAGCATGCGAACGGTTGTAAAGCTCGTCCGCTCGTCGTAGTCGCTGGTCATGTCCGACAGAATCGCGTTGTACGGCACCATGACGATGGTAAACGCCGTGCCGAAGAACATATACGCGAACGTATAATAGAAGATCTTCGCGAGCGTGCTCTGCATGCCAAACGAGTAAAACATCATGATGAACGACGCGAACACCGGTATGATTCCGATTAAAAAGTACAGCCGCCGCCTGCCGAAGCGGGAGCGCGTCTTATCGGAGAGCCGCCCCATCCAGGGATCTGTCACCGCGTCCCATATCTTTCCGATAAACACGATGACGCTCGTGGCCACCACCGGCAGTCCCTCCACGAGCACGAGGAAATTCATATACAGCATGCTGAAGATCAGAAACGCGCCGCCGCCGTAGATATCCCCCGCGCCATAACTGAGCTTCTGGAGCAGAGTCCCCTTTTTTTGTTCCATACCCTTCCCCTTTCAAAATCTTTGCCGCCAAACAAATCATTTCGTGTGTTTTCTGCCGAAGATGGATAAAATCCCTCTTCGCTTTCCAACCTTCCGGTCGGCAAGCTCTTTTAAGTAGATCTCTTTTTTCTGCCCGGAAGATGCAAGCGCCGCGAGCGCGAACGCCAGCACTTCCTTTCCGCGTTCGCCGGAAAGCACCGGCTCTCGCCCGTCGCGAATCGATTCGATGAAATCGTGCGTCGAGTGGATAAACGCCTCCTGCCAGTCGTGCGGCGCGTCCCAGTACTGCGTCACCTTGCCGTCGCGGTACAGGACTACGGGCGCGACGTCTTCGAGCATCTCGGCCGTGCAGCGCGTGAGCCAAAGCACCCCGCGGGAGCCGGTCACCTCCAGCCGTTCGTCGCAGGTATAGTATTTCCCTTTTACATACAGATCGGGCGCGGCCGTGACGTCCCAGACGCCGTACACTTTTTTATCCGCGTATTTCCACATAATCACGGCGGGCAGATCCTGCATGATCCCCGGCATCACCGGCGTTTCGTCGATCCATGCGCTCACCTTCTCCACGCCACCGACGAGGTCGATAAACAGCGAGAACTTATGGTACCCGTCGTCGAACACCGCGGGCCCGCCGCCGCAGAGCGAATCGTTGAGCCGCCAGAGCCAGCTGGCCGGATCGACCTTCCATCCGGTATGCCGGCAGTTTCCGGTTTCGTCCACGCCCGCGCGCTTCGCGCGCGAATCCGCGCCGGGGATATTATCCGAAAAGAGGGAGGCGTTGCACAGCTTATAGCGCACGCCCTGCACCGCGCCGATCTCACCCTGTTCGATCATCTCCTTCAGCTGCAGATACGGCGGATAGTGTACGAAGACCTCGAACACCTTGAGAACCACGCCGTTTTCCTTGGCGGCAGCGATCATCTCGTCGCACTCGGACAAGCAAAGCGCCATTGGCTTCTGAACCGATACGTGTTTTTTCGCGCGGCATGCGGCTACGGTCATCTCGCAGTGCAGATGGTGCGGCACGAGCAGTTCCACGCCCGTCACGTCCGGGTCATCAAGCACCGCCTCATAGGAAGCGTAGACGTTCGGCACGCCGTGTTCCACAGCAAAGCGCTTCGCCGTCTGCGGATTTTTATCGTATACGCCCCAGAGCACGGCGTCCTCGCGGTCGCGGTAGCCCGCGACATGCAGCGTCGCGATGCGCCCGCAGCCGACCAGGACAAATTTCATCTTCTCCATACGGCACCTCTTTTCCCGATGTAGCTATCGATGTGGTTCTTTGAACAATGATAGTGATGTGTGATTTTATCTGATTTACGGCTTTAAATGCCGCTTCAGCGCGTGCTGCCGATGGCGGCGCTGAGCCGCTTTGTGGTCTCCGACATGCGCTTGACGTACGCGTCGATGGTGTCGAAATTGAAATTCGCCTTCGGGCCGGAAACGCCGATGCTGTAGCGCACGCTGTTGCGGTAGTTATAGACAGGCACCGCGATACAGCGAACGCCCGGCGCCATCTCCTCGTCGTCCAGCGCGTACCCGCGCGTTCGGATGCGTTCCAGCTCTTCTAAAAGCGCTTCCTTTGTCGTGATCGTACGCTCCGTATACTGCGTGAACGTGTAGTCCTCCAGCAGCGCGCGGATGGTCTCCGGCCGCCGGAACGCAAGGATGCATTTGCCGACGGACGAGCAGTGCAGCGGCTCGATCATACCCACGGTGGCCGAGAGCGCATAGTTTTTGTTGGAGCGCACCTGATCCATCACGTAGGCGCTGCCGTTGTTATAGGCGCAGAAGTGCACGCTCTCGTTGATCTGTGCGCTCAGAGAAAGCAGCATCGGACGCGCGATGGAAATCACGTTGAGGTTGTCCTTTAGCGCCTCGCCGAGGTGGAGAATGCGAAACCCCAGCCGGTATTTCTTTGTCTCCGGATCGATGCGCACCATGTCGCGCAGGCGCAGCGTTTCAACGAGCCTTGAAGCGGTGCTCTTGTCTACGCCGAGTTCCTGCGCAAGCTCGGTGATCCCCGCGCTGGTTTTCTCGGCGAGAATCATGAGTATCTGTATGCCCCTGTCGAGCGACTGGATCACGCGCGGCTGCCCCCTTTCCGTCTGCTTATTACAGGCTTTCGATATAGGCTGTGATTTTTTGCGCCAGTTCCCGCTTCGGCGCCTGTTTCAGCAGGCCGAGAAAAACGTCGTATGATTTTAAAGGACGGACGATATCGGCGTCCAGCGAACGCAGTATCTCTAGAAAATCCCTGTGCGCTGCGATGGAAATACCTTCCAGCCGCTCCCTGCTCTGCGCCTGACTCTCGCTTCTGTGCGGCGGATAACCCGCTCCCGGCGTGTCCTTGAACAGCTCGCGAAAGACCAGCTTCAGGTTCAGATCGCTCGCCCAGCCGTAGCCTTTATTGAGCGGCAGGGAAATACAGTTGCCCGCGTTGATCTGCGAAAACAACCAAGCGTCGAGCGGATCGACAATCAGCCCGCAGAACACGCCGGGGTACTGCATCGCGCTGTTTAAAAACCCCTGCCCCGTGCCGCAGCCGCCGACGGCAAGGTCGCATGCGCCGCAGTTCAGCAGCGCCCCAGCCATCAGGCCCGTCTGGATATAGGTCAGTTCCGCCCCGTCTCCTCCGGCGTCCATACCCGCGTTGAAAACCTCGTGCGCCGTGTGTTCCGCCAGCACGGAGAGGATGTCCGTGTTTCTGGCGCGCGCGCTAACTTCGCTGATTACCGCTATCTTCATGGTTTCCGCCTCCTTAAACCGTTTCTTCGGCAAGCTCGCGCTCATACTGCGCCCGCCGTTTTTCCATATGCGCCGGAACCGGCACGTCCCACCAGCCGTACGCCGCGCCGCCGGATTCGGGGTAGACGTCGTAAACGTCCACCTCGATCAGCGCGGGTTTCCCGCTTTTCAGCGCGCTCTTCACCGCCTGCGCTACGCTGCCGCGCGCGGAAATACGTTCGCTTTGTACGCCGAAACTCTCCGCAATCTTAACAAAATCCGGCGAATACGGCCCCGTTTCGGATTCAAACCGGTTGCCGAACGCATGCGAATCGCCCAGCACGCCGCGCTGCAGGTCTTCTATCGCCATCCAGCAGCGGTTGTTCGCCAGCACGACCACCACGGGGATATTATACTGCGCCATGGTGGAGAGTTCCTGCATGGTCATCAAAAAATCACCGTCGCCGACGAGGCAGACGACCGGCTTTTCCGGTGCGGCGAGCTTCGCGCCGAGCGAAGCGGGAAACGCCCAGCCCATGGTGGAAAATCCGCCCGTGGTTAAATGCTTCTGCCCGTTTGTAAAGGCGTATTCCTGAAACAGCTGCGCCTGCGTGTTGCCGGACGACGTCGTGATGATCGTATCTTTCGGCAGGCACGCTTCCAATTCGCCGACGAGCTGGGAAATCGTAATTTTATCGTAGGTTTTTTCGCGGCCCGCTTCAATCTCTTTGCGCCAGTTATCGCGCAACCGCTTGATCTCAAGTGCGTATTCTCCATCGCGCCATTGGTTCGGCGCGCCATATGCTTCGACGATCTGGCGCGACACCTGCGCTAAGTCGCCGAGGATGCCGATTTCGCAGGGATAGTTTTTGCCGATTTCGCCCGCGTCAATGTCCACATGGATCAGCCGCGTCTTCGGGATCGAAAACGCGACGCCGTCGCGGTACGAACAGGTGGTTTCGTCCGCGAAGCGCGTGCCGAGCGCGAGGATCACGTCCGCCGTGCGCGTAAGATGCAATCCCATCGGTGTGCCCTTGGAGCCCGTATGGAAGCCGTGAAGCGGGTGATCCTCCGGGAATGCGCTCTTAGCCGCCATGGTGGTCACCACCGCCGCGCCAAGTGTCTCCGCGAGGCGGACGAACAGTTCCGTTTCGCCAGAGCGCAGCGCAGCTCCGCCGAGCAGGATCACCGGACGCTTCGCGCCGCGCAACAGCTCGACCGCTTCGCTTACCGCGCGCTCGTCCCCGGCGGGCGGCGCACTCGCGCGGCGGCGTTTCGGCACGTTGTCGCCGACTTCGGCGGCTTCCGCCTGTACGTCCATCGGCAGCGCGACGACGACCGGCCCTTTGCGCCCGTCGAGCATCTGATTAAAGCTTCTCGATAAAATGCGCGGCAGCTGTTTTGCACACTCCGCGCGCCAGACGCGCTTGCTGACCGGTTCGAGCACGCGCAGAAAGTTTGAATCCTGATACCGCTCGACCTCCTGCAATACGCCGACGCCCTTCATCCGCACGTGCGTATCGCCCGAAAACTGCAGCACCGCCGTGGAGTCCGCATACGCCGTACCAAGGCCGATGGCGGTATTGAGCGCGCCGGGTCCGATGGAGGTAAACACCGCTAGCGGTTCGCCCTTCGTGCGAAAATACCCGTCCGCCATGTGTACGGCGGCCTGTTCGTGCCTGACCTGAATATACTTCGTTTTACCCTGTTCGACGGATTCGCGCAGCGCGTCGAAAAAGCCGAGGATGCCGTGCCCCGGAATGCCGAGTACATAGGGCACGCCCTCCCGCTCAAGATGGTCCATGATGATCTGTCCGCCCGTGCGTTTCATATACGTTTCCCTCCCGCCGCCTGTTACGGCGAATTGTAAAAAGTTTGTTTCAGCCGTCTGTATTACAGCGCGCCGTCCCAGGTATCCACCTTGGAGCGCTTCAATTCGTCTTCGTCAAACCAGCGCGTCGTGACAACCTTGGATTCCGTGTAAAACCGCAATCCGTCCTTGCCGAGTACGTGCAGGTCGCCGAAAAACGAGTGCTTGTGCCCCGAAAACGGGAACATGCCCGCCGGAACGGGGATGCCGACGTTGACGCCGACCATGCCGCCGTGGGAGCGTTTGGCAAACGCGCGCGCATAGTAACCGTTCTGTGTGAAGATAACGGAACCGTTGGCAAACTCGCTCTCGTTCATGAGCGCGATGCCTTCCTCGAAGTCCTTCACGCGCTTGACGCACAGCACCGGTCCGAAGATTTCGCAGTTTCCGATACTCATATCCCGCGTCACGCGGTCGAATATCGTATGCCCCAGATAGAAGCCGTTCTCGTATTCCGGAACGACCGTTCCGCGTCCGTCCAGAACGAGCTCGGCGCCTTCCTTGATCCCGGTTTCAATCCAATCGAGCACGTTTTGCCTGTGCTCGGCGGTCACAAGCGGGCCGAGATCCGTCGCCTTGTCGTAGGCCGGGCCGATCTTCTTGGCGCCGATCTGGCGCACCATCTCTTGTACCAGCTCGTCGGCGATGCTATCCTGCGCCACCACGACGGGCAGCGCCATACAGCGCTCGCCCGCGCAGCCGAACGCGGAGTTGAGGATGCCCGCGGCCGTGCGCTCAATCGGCGCGTCCTCCAGCACGAGGGCGTGGTTCTTCGCCTCGCAAAGGCAGCTCACGCGCTTGCCGCTCGCCGCGGCGGTCGCGTAGATATGCCGCCCGACGAACGTGGAACCGACGAACGTGATCCCCGCCACGTCGGGATGCTTCAGCAGCAGTTCCGCTTCGTTTCGCGTACAGGTGACGACGTTGACCACACCGTCCGGCAGACCCGCCTCCTTGAGCAACGCCGCCAGGCGCAGCGAGGACATCGGCGTCATGCTCGCGGCTTTCAATACGAGCGTGTTGCCGGTTGCGATGCACATCGGCATCATCCAGCCCATCGGAATCATCGCGGGAAAGTTGAACGGCGCGATGCCGGCGAACACCCCCAGCGGTTCGCGGTAGAGCGTGGAGTCGAACCCGCTCGTCACATTCATCAGCGACTCGCCCATCATCAACGACGGCGCGCCGAGCGCGACCTCTACTGGTTCCTTCACCTTGAGCAGGTCGCCGCGCGCCTCGTTCCAGTTTTTGCCGTGTTCTTTACAGAGCAGTTCGGTCAGCTCGTCGAGATCCCGCATCAGCAGCTCGCGGAAGCGGTAGAGAACCTCCACGCGCTTTGCACACGGCGTATCCGACCAGGCGGGAAACGCGGCCTTTGCCGCCGCGACCGCCCTGTTCACTTCCGCCGTCGTACAGCAGGGCGTTTCTGCGAGGATTTCTCCGGTGCTCGGATTATAAACGGGCATGTATTTTTTTGTTTCGCTCTCGTTGAATGATCCGTTAATGAATGGATTCAGTCGTTCGATGCTCATATGCGATATCCTCCGAAATTCGTTGTCAATTCGCCTGAACGGCGCTTTTCTTTCTCTCGATCACTCTCAGCGCTGCGGCGCGTATCTCCTTTGCGCGAAGGCCGAAGCAGTCCATCAGATAATCCTGCGAACCGACCTCGCCGAACGCTTCCTTTACGCCGACGCGCTCCATCGGCACCGGTGCGTGTTCCGCGAGCGTCTCCGCCACCGCGCTGCCGAGGCCGCCGATTACGTTGTGGTTTTCGGCGGTGACCACGCAGCCTGTTTTTCCCGCGCTTATGGCCAGCTGCTCGACGTCTATGGGTTTGATGGTGAAGCAGTCCAATACGCGCGCCCCGATTCCGTCGTTTTTCAGCAACTCGGCCGCGGTCAGCGCCTCGGAAACGAGGATGCCGGAGGCGGCGATGGTCACGTCTTCCCCGTCGCGTAAAAGCTTCGCTTTCCCCGGCGTAAACTCCTCTGCTTCGTCGTAAATCTTGACGACGCTTCTTCTCGGCGTGCGGATATAGTCCACACCGTATTCACCCGCGATCTTTGGAATCAGCGCGCGCATCATGGCGTTGTCCGTCGGTTCGAAGATGCGAAGTCCGGCATAACTGCGCAGCACGCCGCAGTCTTCAAACGCCATATGCGTGCCGCCGTTGACCGCCGTGGTCACGCCCGCGTCCCCGCCGACGATCTTTACGTTCAATCCGGCGTATGCGCAGGAGAGGAAAATCTGATCCGCCATGCGCCGCGAGGAAAACACCGCAAACGAATGCACGAACGGCACGAATCCCGTTACCGAAAGCCCCGCCGCCATGGAGCAGGCGTTCGCCTCCATGATGCCGAGGTTGAAGGATCGATCCGGAAACCGCGCCCGGAACCGCCCTGTACCCATAGACGCGGACAGGTCGCAGTCGATGGCAACGACGCGTTTATCCGCTTCGCCGGCGGCGATCAGCGCGTCGCAGTACGCTTCCCGCATTTCCTTTTCGTCCGGTTCGGGAATAAATGATCCGTTCAGCATACGCCCTCCCCCGCAGGATAATTTCCCGCCGCGAGCCGCCGTTCAATCTCGGCCACCGCTTCGTCGGCCATCTCTTTTCTAATCACCATATAGTGGTTCATCTTCTCGCGTTCGGCAAAGCAGCAGCCGATTCCTTTTTCCGTCTCCAGAACGATGACGCTCGGCGCGTTTGTCCGCGCCGCCGCCGTGCGGATTTCCCTTTTGATTTCGCCTGTATCCCAGCCGCAGACGCGCACGGCGTTCCAGCCGAACGTGCGGAATTTCTCCACGGGATCGCCGCCGCTGCAATTCTGGACATATCCGTCGAGCTGACGCTTGTTTTCATCCACAAAGGCGATCAGCCGGTTGAGTTTCAGATGTTCCGCCGCCGTTGCCGCCTCCCAGACCTGGCCTTCCTGCAGCTCACCGTCGCCAAGGATGCAGAATACGCGCGCGTCGTTTTTCTGCAGTCGCAGGCCGAGCGCGATTCCCGCGGCGGCGGAAATACCCTGTCCAAGCGATCCGGTGGTCATGTCGACGCCGGGCGTCTTCAACCTGTCACAATGGCTTGGAAGCCGCGTGCCGGGGCGATTGACCGTGTCGAGCCACTCCATCGGAAAGTATCCTTTCAACGCGAGCGCGGCGTAGAGCGCCGGGCCGCTGTGCCCTTTTGAAAGCACGAGACGGTCCCGCCCGGGCCAGTCCGGCTCCGACGGGCGGATGTTCATCTCGCCTCCGTAGAGCACGGCAAGCACGTCCGCAATCGACATGCTTCCGCCGATGTGCCCGAATCCCGCTTTTTCCAGCGCGCGTATGGTATGGATACGGATATCCGCGCTCAGGCGGATTGTCGAGTCAAGTTCGCTCAACATTCCCGCCCCCTTTCACCGTTTTTTCTTTATATCAGCGAATTTCTTCTAAATAGGAGGTGTGCAATTGCTTTGTTACCCTTATTCTATCGCGCATTTCAGCAGAATCAATGCACTATTTGCGTTGTCGTTGCTTTTTATGCAACATTATCAAAAATTCTCGCGCTTATAGCGGTTCCCGGCAGCGCGGTATCAAAAAAGCCGGTGATGCCGGCTTTTTTGAAAAGTCTATTTTTCTATGCGCTATGCGACAAATTTATACCCGAACCCCCAAACGGTCACGATATAGGAATCGTACGGGCGGATGTTGTCTCGCAGGGATCGGATGTGCGTATCGATCGTCCGGTCAGAGCCCGTAAAGCAGTAGCCCCATACTTCGTTGAGCAGCGCCTCTCTGGAATACGCCTTGTTCGGGTTCTGCGAAAGGAAGCAAAGCAGATCGTATTCCTTCGGCGTCAGCGAAACGTGCTTGTCGTCCACCGTCACCTCCCGGGAAACGGTGTTGATGTTCAAGCCGTTAAACGATATTTTCGAAGGCGCAAAATTCTCCTTGGTGCCGGTACGGTGTAAAAACACCTTGACGCGCGCGAGCAGTTCCCTCGGATAAAACGGTTTGATGACGAAGTCGTCCGCGCCGATATCGAACGCGCAGAGCCTGTCTTGTTCGGCGGTTCTGCTGCTGATGAACAGAATCGGAACGTCGGAGATCTTCCGGATCTGGCGGCAGACGTTTCTTCCGTCCAGCTCCGGCAGATCGGTGTCCAGTATAACTGCGCTGTAATCATACCGCCGGAACAGTTTGAGCGCGGCAATACCGTCCGCCGCCTCGTCGTAAGAGTATCCCTGCGAAACGGCGAGCTGCCTTATATCGCCCCGCTCGGCGGCGTTGGCGTCGACAATCAGCAACCGGATATCGGAATTCATGCGCGGCCCTCCGAAACGTTATCAAAACTGCTATGGTAATATTCTATGCTTTCGGCGTCCTCGATTCAAGCGAAATCGCGTACGGCAGGCATGTAGGGTAACAGGAATCGCGGGGGCCGCGATTCCGTAGCCCCCGCGATAAACCATCCGGGTTATCGATTGAAACGGCTTATCTGTCCCGCTTTGCGTAGTCCGATATCACGCTCTTAAAGAACCCGACCGTCTCGTTCACGTCCGCCAGTTCGGCTTTGAGCCGCGTATTCTCGGCTTCCAGCGCAAGCACACGGACGGATTCAACATCCTCGCGTACTTTTCCTTCGGCCCGCTCGGCGGCTGCGGAGGCGACCTGCGCAACGGATTTATCCCACTTCTTTTCCGCTACATGCTTGTCGATGCTGAAGCGTTCCTGCGTGTATTCGTTGAACAACCCGCGGCGTACGTAGTGCGTATGCAGCAGTTCGTGCGACTTGTGCCCGTTGGGATGCTCCAGATATTCCGAGTAAAGCTGTTTGATAAACGGGTTCTCATGCGATTTTCTGAGTACTTTGGCTTCGTCCTCGGTGTAGAGCCCCTTGAGGCGTTTGTTCCGCACGTCCGGATCGCTCGAGCGCGGCTGTCCGCCGCCCATGATGCAGCCGCCCGGGCACCCCATCACCTCGATGAAGTGGTACGGCGACGCCCCCTTCGATACTTGCTGCATGAGCTGATTCGCACCGGCAAGGCCGCTCGTCACCGCGACGCGCACCGTGACGTTGTCGAGGAATTTATAGTCGTCCAGCGGGTTTTCAATGGTTACCGCCGCTTCCTTCACCTTGTCGAATCCTACGATCGGGGTAACATGCAGCCCGTCAAACGGCAGCTCGCGTCCGGTTACGAGTTCATAAACCGTACGCAGCGCGGCTTCCATGACGCCGCCTGTAAGGCCGAAGATATCCGCGGCGCCGGTGGACATGCCAAGCGGGCTGTCGAACTCTTCGTTCGGCAGGTTGTTGAAGTCGATACCCATCTCCTTGATCATGTTCGCCAGTTCACGCGTTGTGAGCACGGCGTCCACGTTCGGCTGACCGTCGTTTACCATCTCCGGGCGGACGATCTCGGTCTTCTTTGCCGTACAGGGCATGATGGACACGACGAAGATGTCCTTCGGTTCGCGCTTGATCTTGCCCGCGTAGTAACTCTTTGCAAGGGCGCCTAGCATCGTATGCGGCGATTTGCAGGTGGATAGATGCCCCAGCGAATCCGGGAAGGAATGCTCGATATACTTGATCCAACCGGGGCTGCAGCTCGTGATCATCGGAAGCACCGCTTCTCCGCCGGTGAGCGCGCTCTTGACGCGCGATAACAGCTCGGTGCCTTCCTCCAGAATCGTCAGGTCGGCTGTAAAGTTCGTGTCGAAGACGTCGTCAAACCCCAGCCTTCTCAGCGCAGCCGCGAGTTTTCCGGTCACACGCGCGCCCGGCTCGTTGCCGAACGCCTCGCCGATGGCAACGCGGATGGCCGGCGCGGTTTGTACGATCACGCGCTTGTTCTTGTCGTTGATGGCTTCCCAGACCGCCTGTATGGAGTCCGTTTCCTTCAGCGCGCCGACGGGGCATACCACCGTGCACTGGCCGCAGAAGGTGCAGTTGACCGATCCGAGAGGCAGATCCATCGCCGGGCCGATCACGGTCTTGAATCCGCGGTTCTGCGCATTGATGATGCCTACGCCCTGTATCTCGCTGCAGGCGGTTACGCAGCGGCGGCAAAGTATGCATTTGGTCATGTCGCGCGTGATGGAGGTGGATACGTCGATCACGCACTCGGAACGGCTGCCTTCGAAGCGCGTCGCCTCCACGCCAAGCTGCTTGCCCAGCGCCTGCAGCTCGCAGCTCGTGTTTCGTTTGCAGCTCAGGCAGTCCTTGGAATGGTCGGAAAGAAGCAGCTCGTAGAGCACTTTTCTCGCGCGGCGCACGCGCTCGGAGTTCGTGTGGATCACCATGCCTTCGGCAACCTTCGTCATGCAGGATGGAACGAGCGCTTTCGCCCCCTCCACCTCGACGACGCAGATGCGGCAGGAGCCGAACTCATGCACGCCTTCCAGGTAACAAAGGCTTGGAATGTGGATGCCCTGTCGTTTTGCGGCCTCGATGATGGTGAGGTCGTCTTCCACTTCATACGGTTTCCCATTGATCGTAATATGTTTCATGCCAATCACCTACCTTCTGTCGCAGTGCAGGCAGCGCATTGCCTCGGCCATCGCCCTGAGTTTGTGATACCCAAGCACGACTTCGTCAAACGAGTTTTTGCGCTTTTCGATGTCGAGCTCTTCCACCGCAAAGCGTTTATGCTCGACTACCTCATCGTCGCTGTAATTATCGGGAATTTCGATGGGCGCGCCCTTATTGAGCTTCCCTTTTCCGCCGAGATACCTGTCGATGGATACCGCGGCGTTCTTGCCGTCCGCAATGGCCTGAATAACCGTGTGCGGCCCGCGTACGACGTCGCCACCGGCGAAAACGCCCGGCATGGTCGTCATCATGTTGTCGTAGTCCACCACAAAGGTGCCCCACGACGTGACGCCGATCTCGCTCTTTTTGATGAACGGCAGGTCGGAATACTGGCTCACGGCCGGTACGACCGCATCCACTTCGATTTCAAAATGCGGTTCTTCTTTCTGTACCGCCCTGCGGCGCCCGTTTTTGTCGAACTCGCCAAGCTGCATTTTCTGGCACTCGATCTTAACCACTTTTCCGGTGCGGTTGCCGACAAAGCGCACGGGCGCGGTCAGTTCCATGAGCTCCACACCTTCGTCCAGCGCCGCCTGTACTTCTTCCGCGCTGGCCGGCATGGCGTCGCGCGTCCTGCGGTAGAGGATGACGACGCGCTTTGCGCCAAGGCGTACCGCCGTGCGAGCAGAGTCGATCGCCGTGTTCCCGCCGCCGATGACCGCGACGGTATCGCCGAGGTTCATCGTCCGGTTGAGATTGACATTTTTCAGGAAGTCTATGCCATGGATCACGTCGGTCAGCCCTTCTCCGGGGATGTTGACCTTTTCGGGGAACTGCGTGCCCGTTGCGACGTAGACCGCGTCGTACTGCGCCTGCAGCGCTTTGAATGTGATGTCCTTGCCAACCTCGGTATTCAGGTGGATGTTGACCCCCGCCTGCGCAATCAGGTCGATCTCGTGCTGCAGCACCTTCTTCGGCAGGCGGTATTCAGGAATGCCGAACGCCAGCACGCCGCCCGCAACCGACTCGGATTCAAAGACGTCCACCTCGTAACCGATGCGGACGAGATAGTAACCGCAGGTCAGTCCGGATGTACCCGCGCCGATGATGGCGACGCGTTTGCCGTTTTTGGGGAACACGACATCGTTTTTAAACGCTTTTTCGTTCTTATACGCATAGTCCGCCGCAAAGCGTTTGATCTCACAGATGGCAATCGCCTCGTCGAGCGTGCGTCTGCGGCACTGCGATTCGCACGGATGCGTGCAGATGCGTCCGCAAACCGCCGGGAACGGATTCTCCTGGCGAATGAGGTTGTAAGCGTCGACAAACCGGCCCGCCGCGACCAGGCTCATGTATCCCGGCACGTTGATGTTGGCCGGGCATGTGTTCTCGCAGGGCGAAATGAACAGATCGCCGCAGACGTTGGAGCGGCAGTATTTATTTTTGATGTGTTCCTCGTATTCCTCCCTGAAAAAGCGGATGGTGGAAAGCACCGGATTCGGAGCGGTCTGCCCAAGGCCGCACATGGCGGTGTCCTTGATCGTTTCTCCGAGCTCCTCGAGCAGTTCGATGTCCCCTTCCTGCCCTTCGCCGCGCGTGATGCGTTCGAGAATCTCGAGCATGCGCGTGGTGCCGATGCGGCAGGCTGCGCACTTGCCGCAGCTTTCGTCGCGGATGAAATCCATAAAGAAACGGGCCGTGTCCACCATACAGGTGTCTTCGTTCATGGCGATGAGTCCGCCGCTTCCCATGATCGCGCCGAGCGACTGCAGTGACTCATAGTCCGTCGGCGTGTTCAGGTTGTCCTGCGTCACGCAGCCGCCGGAAGGCCCGCCGATCTGCGCGGCCTTGAACTTTTTGCGATCCCGCATACCGCCGCCGATGTTGAAGAGGATGTCTCCGAGCGGCTTTCCGATCGGCACCTCGATAATGCCCGTGTTCACCACGTCGCCCGCAAGCGCGAAGACCTTCGTGCCCTTGCTCTTTTCGGTGCCGAACGTGGAATACCAATCGCCGCCCCTTCTGAGTATCTCAGGGATGCTTGCGTAAGTCTCCACGTTGTTGATAATGGTCGGCGCCTTGAACAGGCCGCTCTGGAACGGAAACGGCGGTTTCTGCCTCGGCTCGCCGCGGCAGCCTTCGATGGACGCCATGAGCGCCGTTTCCTCGCCGCAGACAAACGCGCCCGCACCGATGCGGATTTCGAGATCGAAGTCGAATTCGCTGCCAAATACTTTTTTGCCAAGCACGCCGCGTTCGCGCGCCTCGTCGATCGCCTTCTGCAGCCGTTCGATGGCCAGCGGGTACTCTGCGCGTACGTAGACATAGCCTTTATTCGCGCCGATGGCATAACCGGCGATCATCAGGCCTTCTATGGCCGTGTTCGGGTCGCCTTCGAGAATGCTGCGGTCCATGAATGCGCCGGGGTCGCCCTCGTCTGCGTTGCAGACGATGAACTTGCGTTCACCTGCCGCGTCGTGCCCCGCCTGCCACTTCACGCCGGTCGGGAAGCCCGCACCGCCGCGTCCGCGCATGCCGCTTCGCTTGACCTCGTCGATTACCTGCTGCGGCGTCATTTCATTGAGCGCTTTAGCGGCGGCAAAATACCCGTCCCGACTGACGTAGGCGTCGAGACTGTCGTATTCGATTGCACCGCAGTTGCGAAGCGCAATGCGGACCTGTTCTTTAAAGAAGTCGATGTCGTCGATCTTCGGTATGTGCTTTTTCAGAGAATAATCGTAGAAAGTGTGCTCTTCCTGTATTTCGCCTTTGCCGAGATGCTTCTTAACGATGGTGCGCGCGGTTTCAGGCGTCAGTTTTGTATAGAAGGTGCGTTCCGGTAATACCAGCATCACCGGGCCCGCCGCGCAGGTGCCGATGCAACCGGTTTCGCGGACGATCACCTGATCCTTCATGCCGATTTTGCCGATCTCGTCGATCACCGCGTCCCGCACTTCTCCGCAGTTGGAGGAAATGCAGCCCGCGCCGCCGCAGACCAGTACCTGATACTTACTCTTTGCCGTTTCGTCCAGATACGCTTTTTTGATACGTTCCAGATCCGCAGTCGTCTTTAATATATTTGCGCTCAATACGGTCACCCCCTCAATAGCGCGAGAGAATCGCGTCGAGTTTATTGATATTTACCTGCTTATAGACGACGTCGTCGATCATCATAGCGGGTGCAAGCCCGCACGCGCCGATGCAGCGGGCGACCTCGAAGGAAAATTTTCCATCCGCAGTCGTTTCTCCGATATCGACTCCAAGCGTCTTTTTCAGCGCGTCAACGATCTTTTTCCCGCCGCGCACATAGCACGCCGTACCAAGACACACGCGAATCGTATGCTCGCCGCGCGGTTTGGTGGAGAAAAAGGAATAGAACGTCACCACACCCGATACTTCCGAGAGCGGTTTGTTCAGCGCTTGCGCAACATGCTGTTGCAGTTCCAGAGATAAGTGTCCGTAGAGTTCTTGTGCGATGTGCAGAATCTGTATCAGATTCCCTTCCTTGTCGCGGTAGAGGTCGATCGCCTGGTCGAGTTCGGCGAATGGCTCCGCGCCGTCTTGTTGACAGCAACCGCAATGACTTTGTGCATTGTTCATTTCACTGTCCTCTTTTCAGTTGTTCAGAAGTGTTCCGTTTTCATGATAGGTATGATTTGCTTTCAAATATCGTATCAGAAAAATGTCATAGATTTATGAGGAAATTCAATATTTTTTTACTGATTTAATTGCCGTTTTTGAAACTGCAAGACGTTTTGATTGAATCCGCACACAATTTCAACATATTTTCTTTTTTATCGCGTCTCAAAGACTGATATGATATGTGATCGTGCTGGATTCGTATCAAAAAGACGCGTTTCGAAAAGATATATGAATCGCGCTGCGATACGCAAAGCAATGCGCGCGGTATTGTGCCCATTCACCGGTTTAGTGTAAGATGGGATAGTGGCATCGCCGCTTCACTTCGATCAAAAGGGAGTCTGCATGGAACGCACCGCACTTGCATCAAACCCCGGCAACAGTCAAATGCGTATCGGCGATACGTTCGCCGTCAAACGCGGACTGATGGGCTTCGCCGCGCTTTGGATCTTTGTATTCCACGTGTGGATTTTAATGTTCGGCGGCGTACCCGTGCTCGGGCGTATCGAAGCCATCGTGAAATACGTCGGCTTCTGCGGGGTGGATATCTTCTTCTTTCTCTCCGGCGGCGGGCTGATATTTTCCATCAGCAAGCATACCGTTCAGGGTTTCTATCGCCGCAGGCTCGAGCGCATCGCAATCCCGTTTCTGATCGTCGCCGTTTGTTATGCGATTTACCAGAAGTGGGATGTCCTGCTGTTTTTATCTCAAATATCCGGCGTGCATTTTTACGCGAAAACAATCTATGGCTTCTTATGGTACGTTCCTGCAATCATAACCTTTTATCTTCTTTTCCCGGTTTATTACTTCTTATTTTCGCGCAGCAAAAAAAGAACGCTGTTTACGCTGGCCGTACTCGCGTTCTGGTTTACTGCTTCCATTCTGTTAAAAAACGTAATGCGCGAGGATCTATACGGGTTCACAAACCGGATCCCGATCTTCCTCATCGGCGTGTTGTGCGGACAGCGAGTGAAAGATCAAAACGACGCGCTGCCGCGCTGGTTTCCCGCGTTGATGCTTGCCGCGCTCGCCGCGGGCGTCGTACTCAGCTATCTGACCAACGTATTAAAAATAGAAATACTCTTCCCCGCGTCCAACGCGGCGTTCCCGAACATCCTGCTCACGCTCTCCATCGTGTTTCTCGTCCCTTGGGTAGGCAAAAAAATCCTGCGCAGGGATATTCCGGCGATTACAAAGTTTTTCGGGTTTTTCGGTGCGATGAGTTTCGAGTTCTATTGCACGCAGGAGTTAATTCTGCGCGTATATAAAGACACGATTGGTCTGCGCAGCCCAATCGTCGACAACATCGCCCTGTTCGCGATTGTTGTCGCGGCGAGCCTGCTGCTCAAGTGGGGTTCGGAGCGCCTTCTGAAGCTGATTCAAACAGTATTTTAAAAACGCGAGCCGCTGCGCTGATCCTCTCAGGGCGGTTGCTTCTTTTCATCGATCACGCGGATAGACGCGGCATTATTTCTTCGCCGCCAGTTCCTGCATGATGGCGGGGATGTCTATGCTCTGCGGGCAGTGCTCCGAGCAGACGCCGCATTCGATGCAGTCCTTCGGCATGCCTTTCGAGTCAATTTCCTTCAAATCGTTCAACGCCCATTCGCCGTCGGTTTTATAACGGTTGTACACGTCCAGCACCGCCGGGATGTCGATCTCGGCGGGACAGTCGTCGCAGCAGTACCGGCAGGCCGTGCAGGGCACCTGAACCTGCCCGCGGAACGCTTCGTACGCGCGCATGAGCAGCGCTTCCTCTTCGTCGCCAAGCGCGCTTTCGTCTCCGAACAGCGCGACGTTTTCTTTGATCTGCCCGAGTGTGGACATGCCGCTGAGCACCACCCGTACCTGCGGCAGGCGTTTGATCCAGCGCAGCGCCCAGCCGGCAAGGCTCCAGTCGGGACACGCTTTTTTCAGGATGTCTTCCGCGTCGGATGATAGCGCGGCGAGCCGTCCGCCCCGGACGGGTTCCATCGCGATAACGGGAATGCCGTGCTCTTGCAGTATTTCATATTCACGCCTGGCTTTTCCGCTGAACCAATCGTAGTAGTTCAGCTGTATCTGCGCAAAGTCCCAGTCTCTTGCGTCGACAAGCTTTTTCAGCGTCTCCTCGCTGCCGTGGAAGGAAAAGCCGAGCTGCCCGATCCTGCCAAGCTTTTTCTGCTCGGCGAAGTATTCGGCGCTACCCTCCGTCATATATCTTTCATAGGTCTTATCGAAGATTGCGTGCAGCAGATAAAAGTCGATATAATCCGTCTTTAGGCGGGTCAGCTGTTCTTCGAAGACGGCTTTATAGTCCGGGTTGGCAAGTATGAAAAACTTGGTCGCGAGATAGTAGCTTTCCCGCGGGTATTTCGCCATCGCGTCGCCCAGGAACTTTTCGGATTCCCCGTTGTGATACGTATAAGCCGTGTCGAAATAGTTGATTCCGTTTTCCATGGCGTAGTCGATGATCTCCTGCGCGCGCGGCCGGTCGATGGGCGCGCCGGATTCGTCGTTTTGCACCGGAAGGCGCATATTTCCCATTCCCAGACCGGAAAGCCGGATGCCGCCTAATTCCTTTTGGATCAATGTTTTGTCCTCCTGTTTTTCCCCGGTCGGCGCAATCGTATCCGCCGTCATTCCGGGCAAGCGCGTTTTTATGCGTCATACAGATTATATAACCATGTCCGTTTTTTATCAACGCCGCCGCTTCCAGCGGACCGCGTTCGGGTCGCCCTGTTAGTCGCTTTTCCGCCGTCCCGCCAGGCATTTCACAACAAAGGTTTTCTCTTCGTCAAACGGCCAGATGAAATAACGCGTTTCTGGCGATTCGAGCGTGGTTTCCAGTTCCGTCAACGCCCCGATTGACAACCCGTTCCCCTGCTCATCAATCAAAGACTGCATCAGGCTCTCGTCGATATGGTCTTTTTTGATCTGTTCCGAAAGCGCCATCAAACGCGGATCGTTCGCGGGTAGTTCCATAATATCGGACATGACAGCGATTTTGCCGCCGGGCGGCAGCAATCCCAGCATCAATTCATTATAGTTGCGAAGCACGCCTTTCATGCCGTCGTGCGCCGCGAGCAGTATCTCATTTAGTTCCTCGTAATGATAATCACCCGACGCGTGCAGTATCTTTAGCAACACTTCGATCTGCGTGTAGACGAGCTGCGTATACACAGGGCAGGACAACACGAGGTCAAACAAAACGCCGGGCAACAAAGGCTCCGGCTTTAATTCGGACATTATCTTCTGCAATTCTTGTGCCAGTTCATCCGCCGACGCCCGCCGCTGCACGGCGGCTTCCAGCCGCTCGAACAACCGCGACTTTTGCGCGCCGGAAAAGTCCGACCGGACGATCTCGATCTTTGCCAGTTCCTCTTTTAAGAGCATCTGCCGCTGCAATCCCGCATGAATGGATGCAGCGTCGATATCCGCAAGCACAACGTGCCGGGACGCGCCGCAGAGAATATGCAGGTCTAAGTCGTTCAGCGCGCCCGCGCCGAGGACGATACAGTTTTCCCATGCACCGCAAAGCAGCCTGCCGGTTTCGTTCCGGTAGGCTGCCCAGTGGTTGAATTTCTCGTCGGGGTTTTGGCTGTTGTTAACGTCATAGTTGAACTGCCCGACGCTGAAGTTTTTCAGTTTAAATGACACTGCTACTTTCCGCCTAACAGCTTGTCGATGCCGATGGCGGCCTGATGGCCGTCCGCAACGCCGTTGATGATGTCCATACCGCGGATCAGATCGCCGCCGACAAACAGCCAGGGCAATCCTTCGACCTGCCGGTTTTCGTTGACCTGAATCTTGCCGCGGTTCATCTTGATCTGTCCGGACACCGATTCCGGCAGGTAGGACAAATCTGACATCTGCCCGACGGCGAGGTATACCTGTTTGGCGACGATGCAGACCTCCGCGCTGTAGTCAAACTCCGGGCTGAAGCGGTGGTTCTCGTCGAACAGGCGCGTACAGACGCAGCCTTGAATGGCTGTGACCGAGCCGGTTTCAACGTCGATCTCGATCTTCTGCGGGCCGCAGCCGAGGTTCATCTCGATGCCTTCCTCCGCGCCGGCTAGAATCTCCTCCTCGTCCGCCGGAATCTGATCGCGCTGTTCAAGCGCCATCATCTTGACATGGCTCTTGCCGAATTTCTCGTTTTGCAGGCGGACCAGCGTGCGCGCAACGTCAAACGCCACGTTGCCGGAACCGATGACCGTTACGTCGTCCTTGATATCGGGCATCGGGCCTGCGCCGCGCAGATATTCCGTCGCTTCGGCGAGAAATTCCATCGCCAGAACAACGTCCCGGTTGTCCTCGCCTTCAATTCTGAGTTGGCGCGTAAACGGGTATCCGGTACCCATATAAATCGCGTCGTGCGTTTTTTGCAGCTCTTCAAACGAGATGTCCTTGCCGACCTCGGTCGAGGTATGGAACTTGACCCCCAGCTTTTCAATCACGGCGATATCATGTTCCAGCGCGGCGTCCGGCAGGCGGTAGCGCGGCACGCCGTAGCGCATCGGGCCGCCGGCCTTTTCGCGGCGCTCGTAGACGTCCACCTGATACCCAAGCGCGCCTAGATAATAGGCGGCGGACAGGCCGGACGCACCGGAACCGATGATGGCGACCTTGCCCGAACCCGGCTTGGACACCGGCGCGTTCACGACCGATTCGTACGCCTCGTCCGGCGCATTGTCGATGATATAGCGCTTGAGCCAGCGGATGGAGATTGCTTCGCCCCGGTTGGAGATCGAGCAGACGCCTTCGCACTTATGCGTACAGACCCTGCCGCATACGGCGGGCAGCGGATTCGTCTTGTAGAGGTATTCCAGCCCTTCCTTCAGGTCGCCCTTCCAGACGGACTCGATGTATTCGGGTATGTTCATATGCGCCGGGCATGTTTTGGTGCAGATGCCGCAGGCAACGCACCGCGCCGCCTCGGCCTTCGCCTGCTCGGCGGAATAGCCGCGCACGATCTCGATAAACGAGCGCTTGCTCTCGTCTATGGAAATCTCCGGCATAGGCTTACGCTTGAGGTCGAGTAGGTCGCTGTTTTCGTCCTTGACATATCCCGCGACGATCGGTTTGCCGGTGATGTCCTGATCGGTCGGCATGCTGATGAACGCCTCCGGATCGGGCGAATTGTACAGGTACGCCTTACTCATGCTCAGCGAACCGGATGTGCAGATATCGACGCAGAGCCCGCAGAAGCAGCAGCGCCCGTAGTCGATCACCGGGCGTTCCGGCATGGAGCCTTCCTCATCCGGCACGTCGGCGCGCTGCGCCATGGTGATGGCTGCCGTCGGGCACACTTCAGAGCACGTTCCGCAGCCGATGCACTTCGTCCAGTCGTTGACGTGGAATCCGCGGTAGTTGTTCTGCGACTCGCGCGGATGTTTAAAGATGTCGTCCATGGGGATGGTGACCGGTTTTCGGAACAGGTATTTCCACCCGGTGAACGGGGCAAAGATGCTTGTTTTCTTCATACCTTCCCTCCTATCGGTCGATTTCCGGCGAGCAGATGCCCATCGTGTCAAACCAGAGCGCCGCGTCGTCGATGCGGTGCCCCGGCAGATATTTCTCGATGCCAAGCGTCGCCTGCGGGAAGGATGCGCCGCGCACCGCAACGCGGTACGGCATCGTGCCGCCTGTGGACACCGTGTAATAGCCGTATTCGCCACGGCTGGCTTCGACTGCCGAATAGACCTGCCCGGCGGGCACCTGCCAGCGAAGCGCGCTGCCGTCGAGCGCTTTTTCGCGCACCTTTCCGGACGGCATCATGTCGAGAATCTGGCGGATGATGCGGAGAATCTGATGCATCTCCAAGTATTTCAGCGTCAGGCGCGTGTGCGCGTCGGAATACATCGCGGTCGGCACGTCGAACTCCACCTTGTCGTACCGCGCGTACGGGGTTACCTTGCGCAGGTCGTACGCCTCGCCGGTGGAGGAACGCATGCCGATGCCGGTGACGCCGAGTTCCCAGACAACCTCGGCGGGCAGCATGATCTGGTCCTTGGTTCTGGCCTGGATCGTCGGGTTGTTGAGCACGAGGTTTTCATAGTCCGGCAGACGTTTTTGCAGATCGTCCACAAAAGCGAGTATCTTCTTTTCGATGCCTTTGGGCAGGTCTTTTCGTACGCCGCCGATGGTGATGTACATATGGTACACGCGCTGGCCCGTGATCTCCTCGAACAGCGTCAGGATCGAGTCGCGGTCCGCCTGCGCCCAGTACATCGCCGTATACAGGCCCGTCGGGCCGCCGATACCGCCGAACGCCATCAGGTGCGCAGACAGGCGGGCAAGCTCCAGAACCAGCATACGGATCCAATGCGCGCGCTCCGGTACCTCCACCTGCGCCAGCGCTTCGGCGTTGAGCGCGAATACCATTTCGTTCGGGTCCGGCTCCGGCACGCAGATGCGCGGGATGAGCGCGATGTTGTTCATCCATGTGCGGCGCTCCATCGACTTTTCAAATCCGCGGTGGAGCATGCCGGGGAGCAGGTACGAGCGCTTGATGATATCGCCGTCCACGTACATATGGATGCTCGAGTTGCCGTGCATGCCCGGGTGCTGCGGGCCGAGGAAGAGTTTGATTTCCTTCATTGCCCCTCACCTGCCTTCGTGTTGAAATCGGCCTTGTATTTCCGCGCCGGATACTTCCGGTCGGAATACGCCTGCGGATCGAAGTCCTTGCGCATGGGCGGCATATCGTCCCAGTTCTCCAGAAAGAGCGGCTTGAACGAATCGGGATTGCCGTTGAACTCCACGCCGAAAAACTCGTGCACGTCACGCTCGTAATACTTCGCGCCGGGATAGACGCCCGTTATCGTCGTAAACTTCGGGTTTTCGCGGTCGATACGGGTTCTCACCTGCAGGCGCAGGCCCGCTGCCCAGTTGAACAGCAGATACACCAGCTGGAACTGGTTATCCTCGATCCAGTCGACGCAGGAGAGCATGGACATCTGTCGATACCCCTGCCCCTTGAGATAGGCCAGCACGGCGTGCACGTCGCCCGGTTGAAAATCAAGCGCGGCCTGGTCA
Source organism: Christensenellaceae bacterium (assembly GCA_963675855.1). Taxonomy (GTDB): domain Bacteria; phylum Bacillota; class Clostridia; order Christensenellales; family CAG-138; genus UBA7703. The sequence goes on along the minus strand of OY776633.1, from coordinate 1,040,797 downwards.
GGCTTTGGATACTCGGTATGCAGTACGGAATAGCTCTTTTCGACGCTGTCCGTCAGTTCCTTTAATTGCTGATTGATCTTATTCATGGTACTCATCCTTTATCCGAAGCTCGCCGAGCGACTCGATCTGGTTTTGTTTGTACCAGTCGTAGTGATCCCGGTAGCGCTTCCATCCGTCGGCCGTCTTGTCCTTAATCATGTTGATGAGGTCCTGAAAGCCGTTCATCACCGCTTCGGGTTTGGGCATGCAGCCCGCGATGTACACGTCGATCGGCAGATACTGATCGAGGCTTTTGATCACGGTCGCGGCGTCGTGGTAGATGCCGCCGTTGATCGTGCAGGGTCCGAACGCCACGAGGTATTTGGGCGTGGACATCTGCTCGTAGGCGTAGATAACACGGCGCAGCGTTTTTACGCTTAAATAGCCGGTTACGAGCAGCACGTCCGCCTGCCGCGGCGTCGCCATCGGGCCCATGCCGAGGCGCTCCATGTCGTAGCGCGAGGTCATCGCCTGCGGCAACTCGATCGCGCAGCAGCCCGTGCAGTACATCAGCATCCAGAGCGAGTTTGCTCTAAAGAATCGGGAAATGCCTTCCCAGCCCTCTTTCAGTTTTTTCTCTTGATCTACGGAAGCCATTGTTACACCCCCCAACCGAGATACACGACCATGAGCGCCTGCAGGATTGCGAGCGCAATCGGTATCCTGTAAAAGAACTTGATGACCTGGTCGATTTTGAACCGTCCCAGCGCCTGCGAGATCAGCGATGCCAATACGTAGACGGACATATACTTCAGCACGAAGCCGAGCGGATTCGCCGAGCCTCCGAGAAACAGATTCATGAATAAGCTGACTTCGATGAAGATCGAGAACTCATGCAGTATCATCAGCATGCCCAGCTGCTTGCCGCCGTACTCGACCATCGGGCCGGAGGCGATTTCCGCGGGTGCGATGAAGGTTTCAAACGGCTTTTTGCCCAGCATGCCGAGCAGGCAGATAAACGCGGCAACGGTGCCGATCGGCATCTTCACAAGATTCCAGCTTAAGATGCCGGACTGCTGCTGGATTGCCGCGAGCTCGGTCAGCGAGCTCGTTCCGTGTCCGTTGATGATCGCCAGCACGACTATCATGAACGGCACCTCGTAGCCGACCATCTGCGTGAGCGCGCGCATAACGCCGATGCCCGCAAGCGGATTGCCCGAGCCGACGGCGCTCATCGCCATGCCAAGCATGCCGACGGCGAAGAGGTAGACGTAGATGAAGAAGTTGTCGAACCCCGGAAACGCGGTGAATTTCATCAGCGGCATGAACATGACCGTCGCCATGATGCCGCCGAGCGCCATCATGACGCCGAAATCATAGACCCAGCCGTGCGATACGCCGACTTTGGTCATCAGCTTGAAGATGTCGCGGAATTCCTGATACCACTTCGGGCCGAAGCGCTTGTGATAGCGGGCGACAATCTTACGGGTGACGCCGCTGAGCGAGGTTTGCCAGACGAACGCGAATGCGAGTATGGCAACGCCTGTCAGTATGTTCAGCACCAACTGTTTTACATCCATAACGAACCTCCCCATAACAGCGAAACGGTCACGACCACGATCCAGAAGACCGCCGCGCCGGGTTTGTAGCCGAAGAACGCGAAGCTGGCGAGCCGTCCGAGTTCGTCGATTTTTTTCAAGACGCCGCCATAGAAGGTCTCCGTGCGCGGCGCCTTGTTGTAGAGCCGTTCAAAGGGCGCGTAGAAGTCGTGCGCGTAGTGCAGCAGTTCTGGCGTCCAGATAAACTCGGACGCGGTATACGTGTCCATCAAGCCGACCTTGCGGGACTTTGGATGCAGCAGGAAGAGTATCAACGCGATGACGAACCCCGTCCCGAAGATGATCGTGATCAGCGTCGGGTCGAGAACGCCGTTGCTTCCCATGATCTTCGTGCCTTCCAGCGTCAGCCCCGGCAGCCCTACCGAAGTTTGAACCTCGCTGATCACGCGGAGCGCGAAATTGGGCACGACGCCGAAGAACACTGTGACGAGCGAGAGAATCAGCATCGGTATCATCATGAGAACAGGCGCTTCCTTTACGTTTTCGTGTTTGGTCGAAAGCTGGCCTAAAAACACGGCTGACAGCGGGCGGAACACATACAGGAACGAGCCGATGCTGCCAAAGAACGCGGCCGCCGCGATGAAGATCATTCCGTTATTGATCATGGACTGGAACATCATCCACTTGGAGATGAACCCGGCCATCGGCGGAATGCCGGCCATCGAAATGATGGCGATCAGGTATACCAGATACGTCAGCGGCATCCGGTGGATCAGGCCGCCGAGTTCGCTCATCTTGGTCGTTCTGGTTCTGTGCGCAACCGCGGCAGCCGCGAGGAACGCGGCGGCGGAGGCGATCGCGTGCGCGAGCATATGCATGAGCGCGCCGCCGACGCTGAGCGCGTTTGCCATCGCAAGACCGATGAGGATATATCCGCCGTTGGCAACGGACGAGTACGCGATGAGCTTCTTAAAGTCGTCCTGACGGATCGCCATCAGCGTGCCGATAACGATGCTGATTGCGCCCAGCAGCGACAGCATCGCATTCGGAAGCGGCATGCCGAAGGGCTTGCCAAGAATCGAGAAACCGGGCGCGAGCGCCTTTGAAGAAGACAGCGCGGCAACCAGCAGGAAGACCGCGAACCCGCCGACCTTGACCAGCCCGCCGGAGAGCACCGGAGAAAACGTATCCGGCGCGCTGCCGTGCGCTTTCGGCAGCCATACATGGAACGGGAACACGCCGAGCTTGACAAGCCCAGCGATGCCGATGGTAATGAAGGTCACCCAAGCCAGCGTCGCGTCGTTCGCCGCCGCGGCAAGCGCGTCGGCAATCACGAATGTGCCCGTGCGGCTGTGCAGGAACAGAATCCCGAACAACATGGTCAACGATCCGAGCGCCGAGAACGCGTAGTATACGACCGACGCCATGCGCGATTTGCCCATCGGGATGATGAACATCGACGTCCACACAATCATCTCCCAGAAGATGAACAGCGTGATGAAATCGACCGCAAAAAACGCGCCCAGCGTGCCGGTCAACGCCAGCAGGTAGAGCATATTGTACGCGGCGGGATGCGCGAGCTTCTTGATCCAGTAGATGTTGAAGAACGACACGCAGGCAAACACCGTCAGCATGATGGTGGAGAAGAACCAGCCGTATTCCGTCATATGAAACTGCAAAAACAGCAGTTTTTCGGCAGGCGCCGTTGAACTTCCGAGCTGCGCCAGAACCGCCAGCGCCGCGATCGGCGCGAGCACGGTCACCCATGCGCCCAGCTGCTTGTTGACTTTGGTCAACAGGTACGCCAGCAGGGCGCAGATGAAAAGTCCCGCCATGATGCCGTATATGCTAAGGAAGTGAATCATTTACATCCCCCCTATGCTCTGTTGGATGAGTGAAATCACGTCCGCGGCGTTGGACGAGCCAAACGCCGAGAGCGTTACGATGCCGGCGGCGACGAGCAGCAGCGCGATAACCGTCGCCGTAACGCCCGTGACCGCCTGCCGCACGGGCGGGAAGTCCGTCAACTTGTCTTTTGCGGAGATCTCGCCCTCCTGCCCGGCATGCCACAGGCCGGAGAGGATGCGAACAAAGTAGATGCCTTCCACAACCGCCATCAGCAGTATCACAGCCGGAAGAATCCAGCCGCTCTGCTCAAAAAGCGCGGTCAGCGCGTTAAGCTTTGCGGTGAACCCGAAGAACAGCGGGATGCCGATTAAAGACAGCGCCGATACCGTAAACCCGAATCCGAGCAGCGGATAGCGGAAGAACACGCCTCTGAGTTTGTCCGTTTCATCCGACCCGCAAGCTTCCGCCAGCTGGGCGGAGATGGTGAAGAGCACCAACTTTGATACGACGTTGCTGATGAGCACCAGCACGGCAGCCAGATTCAGGTGGTGCAAGAACAGCAGCACCACGAGCCCGGATTGCGCGATGCTGGAGAACAGCAGCGTCTTTCTGAGCGTCTTTTGTGCAAAGGCGGACGCTTCCGCGAGGATCAGCGTAACCACCGCTACGATCGTCAGCGCGGTTAACAGCGCGCCGGAGAGCCGGAACAACTCGCCGAACAGCCGCCCAAAGACCAGCAGTACCGCAAACGCATATCCCGACACGATCATGGAACCGGTCAGCGGATTTGCTTCTTTCAGAACGCCCTTGACCCAGCCGCCGAACGGGATTAGCTTGGTCTCCACCGCAAGCCCCGCAAAAAGCATCACGAGCGGCAGGAAGAGCGCACTCTGCGCGGCAGCATCCGTGGAAGCGATTTTACTCTGGATATCAGCCATGTTCAGCGAGCCGAACGCGCTGTAGATCAGAATAACCGCGAACAGGAACAGCCCCGATCCCAGCGAACCGATGATGAGATAGTTGAACGTATGCCGCAGATCCTTGTTCGCGGTTGTGATGATATACGCCGCGATCGAGCCGATCTCCAGAAACACAAACAGATTGAACAGGTCGCCGGTGAGTACCATGCCGTTGAGCGCGGCGAGCGAGATCGAGAGTATCACACTAAGTTTGCCGATCTTGCGGAACGACATGAGCAGGATCAGCGCGAAGATCGCGTTGAGCAGCAGCACGCCCGCAAGCGTGTACGCGTCCAGCACGAGGCTGATGCCGAACGGCGGCTTGAACCCGCCGATGGCGACCACCTGCGGGCCGGTGTACCAGAGAGCCGTCAGCACCGCGGCGGCAAGATTGAACAGCGCGGCCGCGACGAGCAGCACGCGATCCGCCTTTTTCACGATAACGGCGAGCAAAGCCGCTAGCAATGGCGCGGCAATCAACAGAACAGGATTCATGTTATTTGCCCTCCATTTCGTCGAGATTGTAGGTTCCGTATGTCTTGTGCAGACGCCGTACCAGCGCGAGCGCAAGCGCTGTGATGCCAACGCCGATGACGATGGACGTCAGCACGAGCGCCTGCGGCAGCGGATCGACATAAAGCAGCGCGGACGTATTCGCCTGCGAGGTCAGAATCGGCGGGAGCCCGCCGCGCACATAGCCGACCGAGATGATGAATACGTTGATGCCGATGTCAAATATGTTGAGCGCAGCCACCAGCCGTATTGTGTTTTTCTGCGTCAGGAGTCCGTAGATGCCGATCAGAATCAGCGCGATGGAGAAATACTGAATCATTCCGCCACCTCCTCTGTCGCGAAATTGTCGACCACGCCGGCGATCTCGCTGCCAACTTTCAATCCGATCAGCGCGTATACGATCGGAATGACGCCCGCGCTGAAGAGATGCCCCACCGTTCCGGTCGGGAGGAAGTTATACAGAAAATAGCCGCCGGCGAGCAGGCCGATAAGGCCGATGACGACATACAGCGAACCCGCCGCACCTTCGGCGAACTTGAACGCGCCCAGCTTGACGCGGAACTCGTCGTCCGCCAGGTACAAAAGCAGAATCGCGGCGGCGATGATGCTGCCGCCCGGGAAACCGCCGCCTGGCGTTACATGTCCGTGCGCGAACATATACACCCCGAACACGATCAGCAGGCCGAACGTCAGGCGCGCGCCGTGCTTTAAAATGAAGTTCGGCGCGTGCTTGAATGCCAGCCGCTTGCGCCGACCGCCGAGCAGAAGCCCGACGCCGAGGATGGACACAAACAACACCGTCACCTCGCCGAGCGTGTCGAACGAACGGTAATTCACGACGATCGACGTAACCATATTGGCCGAGCCGGATTCCTCGTTTTCGGACTCGCCGTATACGACAGGCTCGTTCGCGCCGTTAACGGATTTATCGATATACGCCTGCGATACCCGTTCGCTCAGGTCAACGTCGCCGTAGGGCTGAAATGCCAGCGGCCCGCCGCCCGAAGCGTACAGGGACATAAAGATAAATATTCCGAGGCCGGCGATCAGGAGCAGTGAAACGAATTTTTTCATTTCTCTTCCCCCTTCCCTTTTCCGGCGTAGAGCGTGAAGACAAACAGCGCCGTCACAAGTCCCGAACCGATGACCGCTTCGGTAATGGCGACGTCGGGCGCGTGCATCAGTACGAACGCGACGACCGCCAGCAGGCTGAGGATCGACAGCCCGATCACCGCCGTGAAGATTTTACGCGAGAACAGCGTGATAACGGCAAACAGCGCCATCAATACGCCGACGACGATTTCGAGGATGTCAGACAGGTTCATTGCTCTCACCCTCCTTTCCCTCCAAAGCAGGTTTCTCGTAATGCCGCACACCGGATTTGTAGGCGGCGCGCGCCAGCACAGAACTTCCGACCGGATTTGTCACCGCGATGAATACGATGATCAAAATCGCCTTTAAGAGCCAGTCGGGATTGGCGAGCCCGACACCTAGCGTGAGCGAAAACGCGCCCAGCGTCGTCGCTTTGGTTCCCGCCTGAATGCGGTTGAACACGTCCGGCATCCGAAAAACACCAAACCCGCCCAGCGCGAGAAACAGAGCGCCAATTAACAGAAAGATATAAGATGCAATCGTCATTTGCGGCCCTCCAGAAAACGTGCGAACACGAGCGTCTCTAAAAATGAGAGGATGGCGTACGCCAGCGCGATGTCGAGATACAGCGCGCTCTTAAAATAATAGGCCAGAAACACGATCAGCGCGGTGATGATCACATTGAGCGTGTCCAGCGCGACCACGCGGTCGAACGCCGACGGGCCTATGATCATCCGCAGCACCGCAAACAGTACGCCAATACCGGTCAGTGAGAGCACGATGATGGTAACAGTCATTTCTCCAATCCCCCCAATACGCGTTCAAACTCGCGGGAAATCTTGTTTTGATATTCTTCATCCGTTTCGCCGCTGGCGTTGATCCAGTGCACGAGCACGCCGTCGTCCTCCACGTCCAGCGACAGCGTACCGGGCGTAAGCGTGATGGAGTTTGCAAGAATCAGTTTCGAAATGTCGCCTTTTAAACTCGTCGGAACTTTCACAAAACGCGGATTGATCGGCAGCCTTGGGCTGAGCACCCGGTATGCCAGATCTAGGTTTGCAAGAACCATCTTGTATAAAAACAGCGGAACGTAGATGAAAAGAAACCGGATCGCCTGCCATACGATTCCGAAGCCGAACGAATACGGTACGAAGCGCGCTATGATCAGCGCGAGTATCAGCGATGCCGCCCCGCCGAGGATCACCTCTTCGATGCCGAACCCGGCCAGCAACAGCCAGATCAGCCATAATACAAGAAAAGTAGAAAGTATTTTCTTCACTTCCCGACCGCCTCCTTCAGTTTTCTGGATTGTAAGTCTGATAAAATGCAGTTGATGATGTCTATAACGTCCTGATTGATCACGTGGTACTTCACCTCCGTGCCGTCCCGGTCGCCGGCGACGATGCCGCTGTTTTTCAAGCGAATCAAATGCTGGGAAATCGTCGACTGTGGCAGGCCCAGGCAGCTTTGTATCTTGTTGACCGTGCAGCACGGCGTCAACAGCAGCCCGTTGACAATACAAAGGCGAACCGGGTGTGAAATCGCTTTGAGAATTTCCGCTTTTTCTTCAATGATCTTACGGTCTTCGGGAGAGAAATCCATGTTTGCTCCTTGATGTGTGAAATAAGATGCTAAAATATCCATATATTTATATATTTGAATATATCAATATTAGCGTACTGTTTTATCGATGGATTGTCAATACGTTTTTGCTGATTTCTCTTTATATATTGTGGATGTTTCATAAAAAAAGACGGGACCGCCCGCCGAACGCCAAACGCATTTGATGCGCCGGCTTTGGCAATGCAGTCCCGCCCGCCGTATCGGGAAAACGAAAATCAAACGATTTGTCTTAGATAACCCGCGATGTTCCAGACGCAGATTAAGAAAATCAGCGCGTTTAAGCCGAGGAACAGGATCCTTCCCAGGCGCAAATCTACGCGCTCTCCAAGTTTCCTGCCGACGATACCCCCCGCAACGCCGCCGCAGGCCATCACGATCAGCACGATCCAGGTAAACTCCGGCACGCTGCCCGTTACAACCTGCATCGCCACGCTCGCAATCTGCGAGATGAGTATGATAAACAGCGAACTGACCACCGCGTCCCGGCCGCGCATTGAAAAAAAGTAAGACAGCGCAACGAGGTTGAACGGGCCGCCCCCGATGCCGAGGAACGAGGACAACGCGCCAAGCGCGAACCCGACCAGCACGCGAACCCAGTCGCTTTCCAAACGCAGCGTATGAACCCGGTCTTCATAAAAGGTGTACACGAACGTCCCCGCCACGACAACCAGCAGACAGGCCGACTGTACCAACCCCGCAACAGCGTTTGGAAACCCCCGCGCTATGCTCTGAAACAGCATTTTACCGATCAGTCCGCCCGCCGCCGCGCCGAGAGAGACCGGCAAAAGCTGCCGCATGTTAAGCGCGGAACCAGCTTTCGTTTTCTCCCGCAGCACGGAATACGCCGTCATGGACAGCACCGTGCAGGCGGAAAGAAAGCTCACGGTCGAAACGTCCATCAGGCCGAACGCGTCCATTACCGGTTTGATGATGATGCCGCCGCCGATGCCACACACCGCGCCGATGATCGAAGCAATCAAACAGATGCCAAAGAGAAAAAGCGTCACTTCCACGTTTCCAATCTTATCGTTTATATGGCAAACACGCGGCTGCACCAGCCGGCATGCCAGACCCAAATAATAAATGCTCGTAAAGTAATTTTACAGCAAGTCGAGCATCGCCTTTGCGGATTCGTACAATTCGCCCGACCCTTCGAGGTCCATCACCATCTGAAAATCGCTTCGGGCCAGCTCGTAGTCTTTTTGATCCGCCGCGCAGACGCCGCGGTTGAAATAGCAATTCGGCAGCAACGTTTCCGCATTTTTATCGATCACCGTCGTGAAATCATTAATCGCGGCTTGCATATCCCCGGTGGCCATATAGCACGCGCCCCTGTAATAGTACGCGTCGTCGATTTGTAAGTCCTGACCGATCGCGGTTGTAAACAGTTCGATCGCTTCTTCATATCCGCCGAGGTTGAGTTTGGCGAGCGCCATATAATAATACAGCGATTCGTAGGTGAAGTTATCCGAGCCGATCGCGAGCGCCTGTTCGCCGTAGGAACCGACGCTCTCGTAATCGCCGTTGAGATAGCTTGCCAGCGCGCACTGCGCGTAGCATGCGCTCGAATCGGCATAACCGGCGCGCTCGGCTTCCAGAAAGTACGCAATCGCCTCCGTATATCTGCCCGCGAGCATCTGCGCCGAAGCAAGCTGCATGTATATCTGCCCCGCCTCGTCTCCGCCGCTGTTTAAGATCGCCTCGTACTGCCCGATCGCGTCGTCATAGCGCTCCAGCTGGATATAGACGCCCGCCAGCATCGAACGCGATTCGAAGTCGTCCGGCCGAATCAGCACATACGCTTCCAGCGCGGCGGCCGTTTGCTGCGCGTCTTCCTGTTCGGAATAGATCTGCGCTTTTACGAGCAGCGTCTCTTCATCGTATGTGCCGGGCGTGATATGCGCAAAGCTTTCCAGCGCCGCGTCGTACGCGCCCGTCAGCGTTTCCAGGCATCCGCGTTTGAGCCATAGTTCGTCGATCAGCGCCGTATCTTCCGCGTCCGCCAGCGACAGGCAGGCGTTGATTTCGTCCAGCGCTTCGGCATACTTCGCCGCGCCGATGAGAACGGAAGCGCTACGGTAATGCTGATCCAGCGTGGTCGGACTGACCAGCAGCTGCGAGAGCATTTCCTCCATGCGCGCGGCCATGTTTTTGTTTACAAAATCCGTGGATTCGCTCAGGGCGTATTCCGAAGCCGAGCCGTCTTCCGCCGGAAGCTGGATTCGAACGGCGTTTGCAAGCAAAGCTGTGGCCGCCATCGCGACCGCCAGAAACGCGGCGATCGAGCGCGTCCACCAGGAGCGCATCCAGTTCTTTTTTTCTTTCTGTTCGTCCTGTGCCATGGAATCCTCCGATAGAGCCAACTATATCATGCATACATCCTGCGCGCAATATTGCCGCAATCAAAAAGGGCGCGGCTTCCGTTTTTTCACTACGGAAGCCGCACGCAATCGTTTTTCTGTCGCTGCGTCAGGGCATGTCGCTTAGCGGTTACAGCTGATCGCCCTGTTTCAGCTCTGAAACGTCCAGCCGCTCCAGCAGCTGCGAAACCTCGTTTACGATCTGTTTATAGTTCAGATCCGCGTCCTTCAGCGCTGCAGCCGTCGCCAGCAGGGTGTCCATGTCCTCGAGCTGTTCTTCCAGCTTTTCGACGATATCCGGATATCTATCACCCCAGTTTTCGGAGAAACGTTCCATCGCAGCCGTCGCTTCTTCCGCGGTAGCGGCTTCGTATACCGCCGCGAGGTCTGTCAGCAGCGCGTTCCAATCCTCGGGCGCGATGTCGCCGCGCATACGGGCGATCCAGAACACGTCGGAAGCGATCAGCGCCGCATCTGGGAAGAGTTCCCCAAACGCCGCCATAAACGCCGCTGCTGAGTCTCCCAACCCGTCGATGAACGCGCAGCCTAAACGCACGCCCGACATCTTGACGATCTCGTGAATCCCGTTCAGCGCCTCCGCATCCCTATTGCGGCAATGGACACGCCGAGAATCTGAAGCTGGCCGCGGATATCCGCGCCGACGATGAGGTAGAGCATCAGTTCGTCTCCGACATAGCCTTCGATATTCGTCAGCCGGATTCCGATGAGGAAGATCAGCCGCAGAAGCTGGTTGACGACATAGATTTCTCCGTATTCGGATACCAGAATCAACAGTCCCGGAACCTGTACGCGAAGCGGCGCGCCTTTTCTGCCGATGTCGCCGAAGGCGTAGATGCTGAGGTTTTGCGCATAGATGCGTCCGCCGTAAAGCGCTCCGCCGATTTGCAGAACGACATCGTTGCCCGTGATCTTGACGTACTGAATATGCCCTATGCTGCGGATATAGATATTATTGCCGCTGGCGGTCAGGTTTTCCACATTTACGATCAGCGGATTCAGCAGCTCGCCGATATCGCCGCCGGCTTTGAGCACCAGGTTCGGTGCGGAAACGAATCCGCCGGGAGCTTGTGTGATCGCACCGCCGGTGATGAGCGTTATACCTCCGGCGCCCTGTGCGCTGAGCGTACCGATCTCCAGCGCGCCGGGGGTGCGAATCGCCATCTGGTCGGCAAAGCCGCTGAGCGAACCGATGTTCAGGTCGATGACCGCGCCTGGCATTCCGATCGTTCCGCCGATGGCGTTGAGTTCGGCGGATGAAGCGGTGATCATCGGGACGCCGGCTGGGCTTTCGTCCAGCAGGCTGCCGTTTGCCGTGAGTAATACGCTTCCGCCGGTGACGCCGCCGATGGACATCGGCGCCGGGCTCGTCAGAGCGACGGTACCGAGTTCGCTCGCGTTGATTTGAATGATACCGCCGACGTCGGTTGAAATCGGCGTGCCGAGCGTGCCTACGCTGCCGCCGGAAAGAATCGTCAGATCGAGCGCCACGCGTATGGTCGGCATTTCACTCGTAATGCCGCCGTCGGCTGCGAAGGAAGCGCCGAACGAATCAAGCACGACCGCCGGCTGCGCGGCCAGCGCGTCGAGCCACGCCTGTCTTGCCGCCGTGAGCGCCGCCGTCGCGTCGCTTACCTCCTGCTGCGCCTCAGCCTCCGTAGGCAGCAGCGCGAGCGCGTCGCATATTGCCGTTAGAGCCGCTTGCTTGCTGTCCCGCTCGGCCAGCGCCGCCAGATATTCATCCAGCGCCGCTTTCACTTCGGCGTCTTCGTCCGTCCCTGCGATCAGCCGCGCGTCGACCCATGCCTGGTACGCCGTATCGAGCGCGATCTGCGCGGCGTCGAGAGCGTTCTGCGCGAGCGCCTGCTGGGCCAAGAGGCCCTGTACCGCCGCGAGGGTGTCGTTCGCCTGATCCAGGCGTTCCTGCGCGGCTTCAACCGCCTGTGCGGCTGCGTTCGACGCGGCGTGCGCCGCAAGAGCCGCTTTTGCGTCGTCCAGCGCGCTGCGTGCCGCCGTCTCGGCGTCTATGGTTTCCTGTACGGTGCTAAATCCATTGTTAAGTAAATAATCATCCAGAACCTGCTGCGCCTCAGCCTCGGCCCCCTGCGCCGCCGTAAGCGCCGCTTCGGCTTCCGCCTTGGTCATATCCGCAGCTTCGATAACGGCTCTGGCGGCCGCTTTTTCTTCTTCTGTCGCGCCCGCGTCGGCGAGCACCAGATACGCGTCCAGCACAGCCTGCGCGTTCGCCGCGTCAAGCTGGTGCTGCTGAACGATGTCTTCGAGCCGCTGTGCTTCCTCGCTCACTTCGCGCGCCTGGATATACTCGTCCATCGCGGCGAGCGCGTCCTTGGCCGCCTGCAGCGTCTTCTGCGCCTGTACGAGAGCGTCGAAGTTCTCCGCCGTCGGATCGAGCTGATATGCTTCCTCGGCGTCAAGCGCGTTCGCCAGCGCCTGCAACAGCGCGTCGGCGATGTCGAGCGCCTCGGCTTCCGGCGTCTCGCCGGTATATTTGTCCATGAGGCTCTGCGCCTCGGCGGAAGCGAGCTGCGCGTTGACGAGCTGCTCCGCGGCGGCTAGCTTGTCCGCCGGCGACGCGAGCGGGTCGGCGAGCGTATCGCTCGCTTCGTTGATCATCGTTTGTATGCTCAGCAGGTATCGGGACGTTTCATAAACGCCCTGCGCAAGCCGCAGCGCGAGCGCCGCCGCCGCCAGATCTTCCGGCGAGCTCAGCGGGTCCGCCGCGAGCGCGTCAAACGTTGCTTGCGCCTCGCTTAGCGCATCCAGCGCGTCGTTGACGGCAACCTGCGCTGAAAGCAGCGCTTTCTGCCGGTCGAGTTTCTCCGTTGCCAGCGCGAGCGCCACGAGCTTCTCCGCGAGTTGCTCGGCTTCGATGAGCAGGTTCGTATCGTCGATGAGCTGCTGTGTCGCGTCGAGCGCGGCCTGCGCGTTGGTTACATCGATATTCGCCGCGTCAAGCGCAGATTGTGCGGTGTCGTAAGCCGTCTTTGCTGTGTTGAAGAGCGCGAGCGCCGCCGCTATCTGCGCCTCGGTCGAGTTCGGATCCAGCAGCAGCGCCATATACGCCGCTTCGGCGTCGGTCATCTCGGTCCAGGCCGTGTTCAGCGCGTCGTTTGCGGCTGCTGCCGCCTGGTGCGCCGCATCCAGCAAGCCGGCCTGTTCAAGCAGCGTTTCCGTGGTGCGCGCGATATAGGTCGTTAGCACATCCACGCGTGCCGCCGCGGCGTCCGCTTCGTTCTTGATGAGATCGAGTTCGTTCTGTGCGTCCACCACGCTCTGGATGATCTGTCCGAGCGCGCTGTCCGGGTTCGCGTCGTAAATGCTTCCCTGCACGGTCAGCACCGCTTCGCCTTGTGCGTATAGTTTCTCGAGGAACACGTCCCCGCTCAATTCTGTCACATATACGTTCCCGCCGGAGAGCGCGACCGTGCCCGCGCCGGTGAGGTTCGCGTCGAGAGTAAACGCCGCGTCGCTTGTTCCGATGTCGCCCGCAGCGTCGATGGACGCGCCGTAACCGGCGAGTATGAATCCGGTCAATGCTTCCTCCGTGCCGCTGACGAGCGATACGCGGCCGGTTGCGCTCAGCGCAACTTCGCCGTTGCCCTGCAGCAGGTTGAGGATCAGGTCGCTCTTCGCGTCGAAGAACGCGCCAAGCGTGCACAGAGCGTTCACCGCGCCGCCCGCGCTGATGTTCAGCGGCTGCTCGGCAGACGTGCCGAACGAGCCGTCGCCAGCGGTCAGGTCGATGTCGCCGCCCGCGGAAATATTCAGCGCGCTGTCAAGCACCTGCTGTTCGCTGCGGTGATCCACGATGGAACCCGGCGCACTTAGCGTGATATCGCCGCCGGCTATGACGCTGCCGAGGCCGAGTTCGCCGGACTGTTCGTTTACATAGACGGAGCCATCCTTGGCAAGGATATTGAGCAGCGTGCTCTCCTCGTTAAACGTAACGCGCAGCCAGTCGTAGCGCACGGCCACGTCGAGCGCCCAGCGGGTGACCGGGTCGCCGTTTTCGTCGAGCATCGGCGTGCCGTCTTCATTGAGCAGGCCGACTTCCACGAGTACATAGACGGGCGTGTCGGCGGGCACCGGATCCGCGCCGAACGCAACGATCACGATCGGTGCCACACTCGAACCGGAAGGATCGAAGCGTACGCCGAACTCCGTGTTGAACGCGGTGTACCCGCGCGGCGTCTGGTCCGCGGTATAGAGCTCCTCGTCCACGTTTACGAGGCGGACGGGACGGTTTGTACGTTGATTGATGTTGATCGGCTGTTCGCTCGTACCGACGCTTCCCTGCGCGTTGAGCGTGATATCCCAGCCGGTCACGAGGTTGTCACCAGAGACGGCGAGTATGCTGCCGGTGAACGCTTCGAGGAAAACGTCCCCGCGTACGGACAGGATCGTACCGACGGTGATGTCGCCTTCATCCTGCGTAATGGTGATGCCGCCTTCGTTGGTGACGAACGCTTCGCCGGTGCTGAGCCCCACGCTTAGGCTGAAGTCGCGTGCGGGCGGGTCTTCGCAGGTGTCCTCCGGCGTGACGCTGGATTCCAGCGCCCTCTTGAAGAAGTCGTCGATATCGTCCTGCGTCAGCAGCCCGCTGAGCAGGTCGCCGAGCGCGTCGATCAGATCCGAATTGAGCAGCGCCGCAAGTACGGCGGTCGCGCTTTCACCGTCGATGACATATTCCGTGACGTCGACGCCCTCGATCAGTTCCGTCGTCTGTTCTCTCAGCGCGTCGATCAGCGCCGTGAGCAGCTCGCCGTCGGTCAGGATCGTCGGCGCGTCGCCGCTCATCGCGTCGTACAGCGCCTGGCCGAGCGTCACGCCGAACAGCGTCTTCAGCGCGGCTAAATCGGGCAGCCCTGTCGAAGCGGAATGTACCGCAGTCCAGAGCGCCGCCGCGTCGATGTTATCCAGATACGTCCTGTCGGGTGCACGCTCAGCGATCCACGCCGCAATTTCCTCCGGCGTTTCCGCGTTGAGCAGCACGTTGAAGAACTGCTCGTCGCTGTACTTGAGGTACACGCCCGTGAGGTACAGCGCGTCTTCGTCCGTGCCGTCGTAACCGCCGAATATCGCGTAGAACGGATAGACCGCCAGAGGCAGGTCGACCGCGTCGATGTAATAGTACGTCACCTCGTTGATGCGCACGGTGATCTCGGCGGGGATATCGATCTGCAGCGTATGCTGCTGTGAACCGATACCGCCGTATGCTCCGCGCAGCGTCAGCGAAGCCGTTGCTGGCGTATCGTCCTTGGCAAAACTGATCAACGGATGCTCGAGCGTTTCGTCGAGCAGCGCGAGCCTGCCGTAAGCCAGCAGCGATATGTTGCTGCCGCTCGCCGTCACGCTGTTGAAGAGCACGTCGTGTTCGGTGCTCATCAGCACGACGTCGCTGTCTTCCGCCGTGATAACCGGGATCATGATATCGCCGTAAACGCTGGCGTTCCATGTGCTCCCAACGTCCAGCACGTCCATGAACAGGCCGCCCGCTTTGCTGTATAGAATCACGCTCGCGTCTTTGACGTCCGCGGTGTTGATCGCGATGTCGCCGTATACGTTGATATAGACCGTTCCTCCGCGGATGACCCATGCGTCGGATGTCAGCCCGCCGTCCGTGCTGTCGAGCCGGACCAGTGTATCGTTCCACGCAGCCTGCGTGATCTCGATTTCGCCGTGGACAAACGCGCTGATTTCGCTGTTGTCCGCAATCCATGTGTCGGAGAAGAGCCCGCCGTCGCTGCTTGCCAGCGAAATCGTGCTGTTAAGCGAGGTAAGAGTTCCGATTTCGATATCGCTAAATACGCTTGCGCTCACTTCGCTGTCGGTCACATCCCACGTACTGGAGATGAGTCCGCCGTTGCTGCTTGTGAACGAAACGACGCTGTTGTTTGCCGCCGTGAACGCGTCGACGTCGATATCGCCGTACACGCTTGCTGTCACGTCGCTGTTATCCGTATCCCATGTATCGGATGTCAGGCCGCCGTTGCTGCTCGTCAGCGAAACCGTGCTGCTGTTTGTCGCCGTGAACGCGCCGATGGCGTAATCGCCGTATACGCTCGCGGTTACTTCGCTGTCGGTCACGTCCCAGGTATCGGACGTCAGGCCGCCGTTGCTGCTGGTCAGCGAAACGACGCTGCCGTTTGACGCCGTAAACGCGCCGATGGCGTAATCGCCGAACACGTCCGCGGTTACTTCGCTGTCGTTCACATCCCAGGTTTCGGAGGTCAGACCGCCGCCCGTGCTGGTAAGCCAGACCGTGCTGCCGTCACTTGCGGTGAACGACCTGATTTCGATATCACCCGTCGCGTCGAGATCCGCCGTGCTGGCGTATACTTTGGATTCCTCGGGTACGGCGTCCTGATCGGGATCGTAGCGCACGATCAACGTGTCGATGACGATCGCGCCCGTAACGAGCGGGTCGCTGCCGTTGGAGTGCGCGTCGAGGATCAGGTTGCCTGCGATCACTTCCACGCGGTTGCCGAGGATGTCGCCGTTTTCGGTTTCGATATGATAGGTCGCGCCGTTGATGATGCGTGTGTTCTCTTCCAGCGTGATGCTCCCTGCGGACGCCGGCACGAAGATATACATGCTGCTCGAGATGAGTCCGAGCTCGCCGGTGATGTCGTAAACCGTCAGTTTGCCGCCCGCGGACACGTCGAGGAATTTATCCGGCGTGCCGACGGAACCCGTCGTGCGCAGGTAGAAGTCAATATCGCCGCCCGCGACGAGGTTCAAAAGATCTCCGTTTCCGTCGAGCAGACTGCCCGCCGGATCGTGCATGGTGATGGAGATGTTTCCGAGCGTCGCTTCGGTGTAATAGATATTATAGATCACGCCCTGCACCGTTACGAGGTGCATCGTCTGCGCATCTTCGGACGCCGGTTCCACCGTGCCGTCCGAATACACTTTCGTCAGGTTCGGCAGCCGGATCATCACGCTGTCGAGCAGCCATTCGCTCTGGTCTGCGCTCCACAGGTATGTCCGCTCCACCAGCGTGGTGCCGCCCGTGTGCGTGATCGTATCTGCGATGATGCGGATGTTCTCCGTAATCGTATCGACCACCGTTACGCCGTCTTCGCCTAGCACGTCCACGGTGCGCGTATCGTCGGTCTGCGTATTTGCTACGTTGGTCTGCAGGATCCAGTTCGCGCCGTCGAAGTAGTAATATCTGCCCTCGACGTCCGTCGCGATTACATCCGTGAGACGCTCGAGATAAACCTGCTTGCGCGTGGTCATCTCAAACGCCGCGCCGGTATTCTCCACCGCTTTGTAAGCGTAATAGATCGCGTCGAACTCCGCTCCCGTGATGTCCGCCAGCGTTACCGGCGTTCCGGTATAGAGCAGGTTGCCGTTGATCAGCAGGAAGCGGTTATCATCGTCGTCCGTGTAAACGCCGTTTTCAAGATGGTAGATCCACTGCAGCGCCTCCGCACCGGTGAGATCGTCCACTGCATAATAGGTGCCGATGTAGACGAGATCGTTTCCGATGATTTCATAGACGTTCCCGTTCATGTCTGCATAGATGCTGCCCGTGCCGAGGTTATAAACGAGCTGGAGTGCAAGCACGTAGCTGCCGGCAAACTCATACTCGCCGGTGGGCTCGCCGCTGTCCGGATCGATAACGGGCGTCACCTCAAACCGGCGGTCGAAAGCGATCATGCCGTCGAAGTTGTCCAGCAGCCAGTCGCGCTCGTCCGCGCCCGATATCGTCTGCGGATCGACGCCATCCATGCGCCCGGTATACCGCAGCAGCTCGTCAAGCGCGTCGAGTTCGAATATATAGCCGTCATCATCGGTGTAATACGGGTTCGCCTCGTCCACGCCGTAGACAATCAGGAACGCAAGCATCGCGTCGTATTCGGCTTCGGCAAACGAACCCTCGGTGCCGTCGATATCGTAGAGACGGTCCGCCGCATCCTCGATCGCCTGTTCGAGCGCGCTGATGAGGTATTCCGGAGTCAGGTACGTGTCGTCCTCGGCGTAGAGCGCGCCGGTGTATTCGTACAGGTCGTCGCCCGTCTTTTCGTACAAGTGGCCTTCCGCGTCGACGTACAGTTCGCGCGCGTCGCCTTCGATGGTCACCGCGGTAAGTCCTTCGCCGCTGGTCAGATCCGGCAGATCGAGCGGCGTGTCGATATATCCGAGCACATAATATGCGTCGCCTTCGTCCGGCGTAATAAGGGTCAGCTCATAGCGGTTGCCGTCTTCGTCGACGTAGTAATCGCCGTCCGCCGTGAAGATAAAGCCCGCGACGTCGGTTTCGCTCAGCGCGCCTTCCGCGTCAAAGTAGATCTTCTTCTCGCCGTCGATATACCCTACGACCAGCCCGTCCAGCGCGATGAGCGCGTCGTTACCGGAAATGTTGTCGAGCAGCGCGGGCGTCGTGTAGTAAACCAGATCGTCGCCGACGAGCTTGTAGACGCTGCCGTTATCGTGGATATAGTACCATTCATTGTCGGCTTGCTGAACGAGGTCGTAGCGGATGAAGAGCGCTTCCCGCGGCGTGAGCGAATCGTCGTAGGTGTATTCCACGCCGTCGCGCACGTAATAGTATCCGGTGACGTTGCTTAGCAGCCATTCAACCGCGCTTTCGCCCGTGATGTCTGCAAGCAGGCCGCCCGCTTCCGCGCGCACGATCTGCCCGTCCACAAAGTTGTAAATATTGTCGAACTCGTCTTTAAACGTTCCTCCGCCGAGGAGTTTATACAGCTTCAGCGCGGTCGCCGGCGCGACGGCTTGCCCTTCATACGTATAGCCGACGATATTCCCTTCGCCGTCATTGAGCGTCTGCAGCGCTTTGTAAGCGCTCGTGTCCGCCGCGGCGATATTCGTCTTGGTTCCGACATAAACGAGCGTGGAGCCTTCCAACCTGTAGGTGTCGTCGCCGTCTTCATAAATGCCGTTCTCGATGTTGTATACGATGCCGAGCGCCTGCGCATCGGTAACGAGCCAGTTGAAGTACGAGCCGTCGTAATGATAGCTGTCGTAACCGTCGAGCAATTCGTCCCGCACGTCCGCGCCGTAGATAACGGGTATGACGCCCACACGCTCGTTGGAGTACACGAGGCTGCCGGCGATCTTGTCGTAGATATATCCGTCGCCATCGATGTATTCATTATTCGTCGTCGGATACAGCAGTTCGAGCGCTTCGGCGCTTGTGATGTCCGCAGGGAAGTGCTTCGTCAGGTCGGCGCTGTCGTACAGCCGGTTCGCCGTGTCCTCGACCTCCGTGATCATGGTCGACGCGTCGATATCGGACACGCCCGTGCGCTTGCCGGTATATGAGAAGTAGTTGACGATTTTGGCTGTTTCGTCCTCTTCCGTTTCGGGATCGTCCTCAATGTATGTGTAATGCACGTCGTAGATATACCCACTGATGCTGATGGTCGCCGGATCGCCGTCGCCGTCGTACGTCAGCGGCGTGGCCGCCGGAACGTTCCCCAGGTTATAATCCGGATCCATATCGTCCGGCAGCGCCGTGCCGTCGTAGACGAGGTCGCCGTCCGCGTTGGTTACATAGCGGTCTTCGGTATCGTCTACTTTGAAGTATTCGCCGAATTCAGCACTGTTGATCAGCTCGTAGAGCAGGTACGCCGCGTCGGAGCCGGTCATATCTTCATCACTGTTGTCGAACAGGTAGATCTTCCCGTCCACGATATAACCGATGACCATGCCCGTGAGCGTCGTCAGCGCGGCACCCGGCGTGATCGTCAGCGTCGCCGGTGCGCCCTGGTATACAAGGTCGTTGCCCACAAGCAGATAGACGTTGCCGTCCGCGTCGGTGTATTCCGGATTGCCCGCGTCCACGCCGTAGACGAGCTTGAGCGCGTCAAGCTCCGTCAGATCGCGGCTGAACACATATGTTGTACCGTTGGCGGCGGTGTAGACATAATCCGCATTGTCCAGAAGCCACGTCTTGGTGTCCGCGCCGGAGATATCGGCTACGCCCGTAAGTTTGCAGAGCATTCTTCCGTTTTCGAAGAAGTAGATGTTGCCGTCCGCGTCGCGGAACATTCCCCCTCCGCCAAGCTGGAATATCTGCAGTGCTTCCGCCTCGGACAGGCTGGATCCGCCTGCGGTGGTATAGCCCGTTATGTATCCGTCGCCGTCCACGCTTGCGTCGAGGAAGAATCCGTCGCGTATGATCGCGATCGCGCTCTCGCCCGTGATGTCCGCTACGCCTTCCTTGGTGCCGGTATAGACGAACGATACGCCTTCCAGCCGGTAGATGTAGCCGTTCTCGTCCGTATAGATGATGTTTCCGTCTTCGTCAATGCCAAGCGGATTATATTCGGAAACCCTCCCGAGCTGCGTGGCGTTGAGGTAATCTGAGTGGTACTCTTCCCCGTCGAACTTGGCGGAGAACGATTTGCCGTCGATCGTAACGAGCGTATTGATCATCACCGCGATGCCGCTCGTGGTAACGTAAAGCGTATCTGTGATGCGATAGCCCGAGACGGCGCCGACCATGTTGTTGTCCGGTACGGACGCGACCGCTTTCATCGGGATATCCTCGATGCGGCCGAGTATATTCAGTACGGCGGAAGCGTAACCATGCTCGGACACGTCGTGCCGAATCTCTTCCCAGGTTCCGTCCGCATTCTGCTCATAGGTGTAATAGGTAGCGGTGAAGTCCGTCTCGCCGACCGGGGTGCCGAACGTGAGGATGTAATCCTTCTGCGGGTTGCTCGTACCGGCGTTGGCTTCTTTATCCTCGTTCTCCGTCAGCATCAGCGAAAGCGGAACCGCCGTCGTATACTTGATTTCAAGATAATAGGAGGTGAGCCGCGTGCTGCTGACCCAGTACCAGTTGGTGTCGTCCTTTTCGTACGCGAACACCGCGAAATAGAACTTCCCGTCGCCGTGCGCAACCCAGTCGCCGCCATAGCAGCTTTCTTTCGATTCGCTCTGCAGGGACACCGTCCAGTATCTGCCTTTGAGGGAATCGTAGATCGTGTCGAGCGACCCGTCCGCCGGGGTGTAGTTGTCCGGCACATAGAACATGTTCCCGACCTTCTTGATGTCGAGCGCCGTGCTGCCGTAATACCATGTGCCTGTGTTGTAGTTGTAGGTAAGGCCGCTGGAGGCAAAATTATTCACAGCAAACTGCTTGCTCGCGCGCGAAACCGCCGTGCCGATGACGCTGCCGTTATAGTCGCTCTTATCGATCTCGTAATAGGTAACGCCGTTGTTGAGCGTGATCTCATGCCCCGTGCCGTCGTCGTTCGTCTTCAGGTGGCTGGGGATGACGTTGTCGTAGCTGGAGCCCGAGTTGAACGATGTCGCGCCTTCGAGCAGATACGGCTGAAGCGTATCCGTGGAGGAATCGTAAGACACCAGGTAGTAGAATCCGTCTTCTGCTACGCTCGGCGAGTTGCCGGAGATGTAGTAATACGTCAGCGTGTCATAGCTCCACCAGTAGGAGAGCGATACAACCGTGTCCTCGGAGGTGTAGACCGGCTCGCCGTCCACCAGCGTGGCCGTCGTCGTGGACAGCACGAGGTCGATGCTGCCGGAACTGAGCCGTATATTGTTGAGCAGCCACGATCCGCTGATGGCCGAGAGCAGCACCTCGTAGCTATAGTTATCCTCTACCGTCAGCTTGCCGGTGGCCAGATCGATCGAAACGCCCGCCGCGAGCCCGATATTGGTGACTACCCCCAGTTCGTTTGTCGTAAAGGTATAGTCGCTGACCGCGAAGTCGATGCCTTCTTCGGCAATGCGTATCACGTTTCCGAGCGAATCGGTATACAGGTACGTGCCGTTGGGAAGCATGAAGCAGTAGATGTCGTCCGCGGGGTTATAGCTCACAAGATAGTAATCCAGCGCGTCGAGGCCTACGATTGAAATGTTCTGCGATAGGCTCTTGAGCGCGTCGGTCACGTATTCGAGCGTCCCCGGCACCGGCATGGTCAGCGTATTCGAATTGGCCAGCTGATATGCCCTGATGCCCTGCGGCAGATCGATCACTACGTCTCCGGTCGCGGAGATGATGGACTGCATCTGCATGTCGATCCCGGCGCCGTCAAATGCGGATGCGTCTTCCCAGGGCTTCGTCGCCCATTCGGTGGAATCCAGCACCACAAGCTCGGCGGCGGTGAGTTTGAGGTAGATGCCGCCATAGGCCGTGATGTTGACGCTCGAAGAACCGCCGGTCGTGTTGAACAGGTATGCATTGAAGCTCTGCTCGACAAGCGTCTCGCCAATTATATACGATTCCGCGCCGATGCTGCCCGCATTCGTGATCGTCAGGCTGTTCGCCCAGACCGGGGACACGTTGACGGCGGCGGAGATCGAGGTGACTTCCTGTACCGCTTTTAGCTCGCCGCCCGTTTCGCCCGTCCAGAGGAAGTTGACCGCGCCGCCGCTGTTGGAGATCAGGCCGTTGACAAGCACGTCGCCGTCCAGCTCGTTGATCACGCTCACATCGGGAGCCGTGACGGCGCTGATATGCAGCGTGATGCCGTTGAGCGTGGTATAGCTGCTTGGCAGGGGTATCTGGAAGCCTGCGGAATTACGCAGGATCGGCTTGAGGAAGTTGATGTTGTGTACTGTGATGGCGGAGAGCACGATATTCAGCGCGGTGTGGTTCACGATGCTGACCAGCGGAATGTAGGACTGGTCGTAGACCGTCAGGTTGCTGTAACTCGCGTTGAGGCGCGCGGTGCCGGGCAGCGCGTTGGAAATCTGCCTGAAGCTGATCGTTTCGCCGGAGATCGTCCAGATCTGGCTTTCATTCTTGATGCCCACCTGCCGCACGGTATAGTTGTTCTCCGTGCCGGAGATGTCGATGTAGATGCCGCCCGCCGCGTCTCCGAGGTGCAGCTGCATGCCGGATGCCACGACCGCGCTGCCGGTGACGTTCAGGTCGTTGTCGCCCGACTTATGTTTTACGATGAAGCCCGATGTATTGCGCTTGTCGCTCGTACGGGCGGCGTTGTACTTATTATAGGTCGCCTGGATATCCGCGCCGATCAGTGCCACGCCGGAATTGATCCGCGTGTCCGCGCTGATCGTACCGTCGATATCCACCGCCGCGACGGCCTCGCCGATTGCATTGAGCCGCGCGGTCGCCACGCCGTAGATGTTGTTGGTACGGTAGGCGGGACGCGCGGAGGCCGCGATGTAGATCTTGTCATGGCCTGTGATGGACGCATAGGATACTGCCACATCGGAATCGATGTCCACGTACATATTGGTGTCCGCGTCCACGTCCGCTCCGAGCGCCTTGCCGTTTGCGTAGGTGTAGGAATAGACATAGAGGTGGCCGACCATTGACTCGATGTTGACATAGCGGCCTTCGATGACGGTCTTCGCCGCCGAAGTGCCCGTGATGTTGACGGCGCTGACGAGGTCCACGTCGGTAACAACTTTCGCGTACGGCCGCACGCCGAGGCCGCTTGTATTGACCTCTACGATGGCGGAGAGGTTGTTGAGCGACGCGTCGGCATAGATGCTGAGCGAATTGAAGCGGTTTTGTATGGTCACGCCCGCGCCTATGTTGACCGTGACGTCCGAGTCGACGTCCACTTCCGCTCTCGCCGTGCCGAGCGCGACCACGCCGCCGGAGGAGATACGGGCGTAAGTATAGATATCGTCGTTCTCACCGCAGATTGCCTTGACGAGCAGATCGCCGAAGTCGGCGGTAAGTACGGAATTGGCATTGATGTTGACGGTGGTATCGCGCGTGAGCGTATTGCTTGCCTTGAGTGTGTCACCGGAGAAGAAACCGCCGCCGTCGGCATACGTTTTGGCGTACATGTCCGCGTTGGACGTCGCCAGCACCGTCAGCGCCGCGCCGGCCAGCAATTGCCCGCCGATGGTGATCGTATTGTCCGCGTCGATCTCATTGGATCCGCGCGTATCGTTGGCGTTGATGCCAAATCCGATCGAGGTCGCCGTCGCGTTGGACTTGGCGACGGTGAAGTCTTCACTCAAAACGCTGATGTTTCCGTTTGCACGTATCACGGAGCCGCCCGTGACGTACGCGCTGGTGGTATAATACGATTCCGTAGGCAGCGAGCAGGACGAAACGGCAATCGCCGCAACCGTCGTCCCCTTTTCGACGACGGATTGAGCGGAACCGTTGTTGTACGCGCGGATCGTCACGTTGCCGGCTGCGTCGACGACGGCTCCCGCCTTTACGCCCGCGGAAACAGTCTGCCGCTGGTCGCTGGAACCTATATAGGTTTTCGCTTCGGTCGAAGAGCCGGAGATGAGCCCTACCCCGCCTGCTTCTTCGCAGAGCGCGTACGCGGTTGTGCTGCCGAGCGCCGTGACCGACACGTCGCCGGTGCGCGCGGTGAGGTTCACGCCTGAGACGTACGCCTTGACGACGTCGCCCGTCCTCGCAATCGCCGACAGGCTGCCGACGGTCAGCAGTCCGACTGTGAAGTTCTTCAGCGCCGAGGCGTCCGATTCGCTGACCGTTTTGGCTTTAATGCTGATCGAGTCGGCGGCGATCGAACCGCTGCCCGCTACATAGGCGAAGTTGGTGCTCAGCGCTTTCGATGTCGCAGCGTTGACCGTTACGCCGACGAGCGAGAGCGAAATGCCATCGTTCCCTTTTCCGCCGGATCCGCCGACCGTCGCGACGGCTCTTCCGAAGTCGCCTGTGCTGTAGATTTCACTCCGGATGTTGAGCGAGCCGTTGAGGATGTCCAGCGTACCGTCCATATCGAGATACGCGGACTGGTCGACGTTCAGCGTCGCCACTACGACGTTGACCGCGATATTGGCGAGGCTGACCGTGAAGGTGCGCGTCCTGCCGAGCGCTTCGGAGAGCGCGTACCCTTCGGTGAGCACACTGACCGTGCCGCTGGACGTCATGGAGCCGCTGCCGGTGAGGTAGCTCTTGGCGGAGACGTTGTTGGACGCAACGGCGACGTTACCGCCGATATCCACCAGCGAAACGCCAAGGCCGCCCGCCGCGCCGGTCGCGGCAAAGGATGTAGCGTAATAAACCGTATACACGTTCAGCGTGCCGACGGCAAGCGCCGCGCCCGTGCTGTCGAGGTACGCCGCGTAGTCGCCCCGGGCCTCGGCATATGTCGCCAAGAGCGACACGCTGACGACGGACACGCTGTACTGGGACAGCAGGATGTCCGCGTCTGCGTAGGAGCGCGCTTTCGTCTCAATCGACACTCCTCCGTTGACGGCGAGCGACGCGCCCACGATATAGGCGTGGGACTTGGCGGATACGACCGCCTGCGCCAGGCTGATCTGACCGGAAATAAACGAGATAGAAACGCCGGGCGCCGCGCCGTTGCTTCCGACTTCGGCGACCGCTCCCGTATTGATATAATCGTTGAACGAACTGGATACGCTGACGCTGTCCGCTTCAAGGCTGACGTTTTCGATGTAGGCTTCCTGCGTCGCCGTCACGCTGGCGTACGATTCGTTGAGTGCGACCTTCACGCCGCTGACGGAAACGGCGACCCCGCGCACGACCGCATACGCGGTGACTTTCGCGCTGGATGCAACCTTGACATCAGCCGCGGAAACGAGCCCGCTCCCGCCGATCCACGCTTTTGCGCTTGTCTTCGCTTCGGCGATGCTGATGTTGACGCCCAGGTCGTACGCGCCCGCCTGCAGGCCCGCCGCCGCAGGCGTTAAATCGCTGGTCGCGTCGGACGTCACGCTGGTGACGACGTTGATATCGCCGCCCGCCGTGACCGTGCCGCTGCTGGCGAGCGCCGCTTCAAACGTGCCCGCCGCGTAGGCGAAGCCAGTCATAAGCCCCGCCGCCGCATATGCAAACGCTATGTTGTCCACCTTGGCATTGGCGGTCGAAGCGCCGTAGCTGTAAACGCCGATCGAACCGGCGACCTTCAAATCGCCCGCATTCACCTTGGCGCGGCCCGTTGCGTCAGCCGTTGCAATAGCAGCGTTGGCCGTCACGGAAACCACGCCGGCGGAAGCAGAGAAGATATATGCCTGCGCCATTGTGGAGAAGCGGCCCGTGATGATGTCGGTCGCCTTGTCTGTAATCTTTACGCTATAACTCGAATAGCTCGAAAGCGTCGTGTTCTGGCGGGATGTGACGTTGAGCGAACCGGTCAGCGTCAGATCCGCGCCGCCGTTGATCAGCGCCTGCTGCGTGCTGATGAGCAGCGCGACGGAGATCGAAATATTGACGGATACGCCCGCGACGCTTGCGTTGGCGATGATGGCGTACGCACGGGTGTTGCCCTCGGCGTAGACGCTGACGTTCGTCGCCGTGAGAATGCCGCCGTCGCCGCGCAGCTCGGCCTCGTTTTGGGAGGCGTTGATGGCGAATGCGAAGTTAAGCGCGACCGCTACGCCGCCCGCTTTGCCGGTGACCACCGTGACGAGCGCCTGCGAGTTATAAGGCTTGGTCGACGTGCCCGCGTTGACGCTCAGCGTGCCGACGTTCATCTCGGCGCCGGAAACATCCACGAGAGCCACGTTCTGCGAGCAGATGAGCGCGAGCGCGACCGTCGCGCCGACGGCGACGCCGCCGACCACGAGGGACGTGCTGACCACCGTCGTATCGCCCGAAAGGATCGCCGAGACCGAAACGTTCGCCGCCTCGATATTCGCGCCGCAGATGGCGGCATAGCCTTTTGCGAAGTTGAAACCGAGCGCGACGATGCCGTTAACCGCAACCGCGCCGCCCGCGACGCCGAGGCCGAGGATGAACACGTCGTTGGCCACGTCACTGTACACGCTGACGGAGGCTGCGCGGATAATGCCTTTCTCTGCGGCGGACGAGCCTTCCACGGGCGTGCCGACCGGCGTGATGCCGATGTAGGTATACGAATCGAGCAGGCTGACGACGAGCGCCAGTGTCGCGCCGACGGCGACGCCGCCAGCCGAGAAGCTGATGGTAAATACGTAAGCGTCGGCGGTATAATCCGTGCCGACGTGTACGGAAGCGTTCGGCGAATCGATCGTGACGCCCTGGCCGATAAAGGTGTTGACATGCGTGCGGTTGATCGCCAGCGCCATGCCGACGTTGACGGCTACCGCGCCCGCCGCGACGGATGCCGCGGCCGCGATGGTGTTCGTCCGGCCGTAGGTGGTGACGCGGATCGTTCCCGTCACATCCGTGATCTCGGCGGAGCCGCCGATAGCGGATACGACGTTCGCTTCGAAATACACGATACCGCCCGAGACGCCCACGCCGACGAATCCGGCAGCGATGGCGAGCGTTCCCGTAAGCACCTGTCCAAAGTCGACGTCCGCGTGGACGTAAACATTCCTTGCCGACGTTACGTCGCCCGCCAGCACCGCGTTCACTTCAGTAAACACGAGCAACGCCGCGAGCGTCACGCCAACGCCGACGAGCGCGCCGCCGCCGGTGACCGATATCAGCCGTACCGAGGAGGTAGCGGAATCCGATATCTGGTCGGCGACCTTGGCGTTGACCGCTTCCGAATCGTCGTTGATTTCTTCAATGGGTTTCTCTTGGGCGCCGGTGGCGGCTGAAATTGTGATGTCGCCGTTCGGGGCGTTGAGCACCGCGCCGCTTTCGACGAGCGCGTTGACATTGCTGAACAGCGCCGTAACCGCGACGCCCACGCCGACGCCCGCGTATACGCCGACACCCAGCGTGCCCGCGATCATGTTGGCGTTGACGCAGTCGCTCGAGGTGATGTCGATATCCCCGCCGAGAGCGGTGATCTGCGCGCCCGCACGAACCACGGCGGATGTCGCGTCGCGAAGGCTGCCGATGCGAGACGACGCGACGACGGAGTTATCCACCGTACCATTGTAGGTGTCGTCGTTCATGTCGTCCTGCGTGCCGTCCTCGTTCTGGCCGTATTCGCTGCTGCCGGGATCGAGATCAGATGCGTTCTGCCCGTCGCCTTCCAGCAGTGTCGTCAGGCTGACGCCCGGCTTGCTTTCACCCGCGCGCGAGTCGGCGTTTGTGAACGCTTCGTCGACCTGCTGCTGCGGGTCCATCGTGTCCGCTTCCACCATGACCGGCGTCTTCTCGCCGGAGTAGCTGGTCTGCTCCATCACGTCGCCGTTGAGGCGGTAATAGGTGCTGGTGCCGTTATATTGATATTCGTAGAGGCGGTCTCCGTTTTCATCGAGGTAGACGAAGTAGACCTTGCCGTCGTTTTCAACCTGATCCTGTACTTCCTCCGGATAGACGCTGTCGTGCGCGTCCTGCGGAAGCTTGTTGCCGGTCACAACGCAGGTGACCGAAACGCCGACGCCCGCCGCGCCGCCGCCGCCGACGGTTGTTACGATGGTCAGCACGTTCCGGTTCGAACCCGCCGTGATGTCCACGCTGCCGCCCGCGGTCAGGATGCTGCTTGCTCCAACGCCGGCTTCGATGGTGTTGAAGC
This sequence comes from Christensenellaceae bacterium, assembly GCA_963675855.1. Classification (GTDB taxonomy): domain Bacteria; phylum Bacillota; class Clostridia; order Christensenellales; family CAG-138; genus UBA7703. The sequence continues at coordinate 1,012,499 of OY776633.1, read as the reverse complement.
TCACGCTCAGCAGAACCGATACGCCCACGCCGGCAACGCCCGCCACGCCGATCGTAACCACGACGGCGAGCAGGCTGTAGTCGTCCAGCGCGCGGATGAGGATATCCCCGTGCGCCGTGAGCTCGACGGAGCTTTCCGTATATGCTTTTGTGATGACCTGGGTGATCAGAACATCGATCGTTCCGCCGACGCCCGCCGTGCCGCCGACCGCCGCGCCCGCGGCGTCGCCGGTGACGAACTCGCCGGAGTTGGCAAGAATGGCGATATCGCCCGCGCCGGATGTGATCTTCGCGCCGCCTTTGGCGAATGCGAGCGTTTGATTGTAGAAGTAGGTGACGACCGCGATAGCCGTTACGCCGACCGTGCCGCCGCCGCCGACTGCGAGCGCCGCGTTGACGAGCAGGGAGTCCGTACCCGCCGAAACGAGCACGCCCTTGTTGGCGTTAGCCGTACCGCCGAGCGCCGCGGTCACGATGTTGGAAAATACCAGGGCGTTTACGCCGCCCGCTACGCCGACCGTGCCGGCCGCGCCGAACGCGATAGCCAGCAGGAAGAGGTCGTCGTGCGCGTTTGCCGTTACGCGCAGCGTCCCGCCTGCGTTGATAACGGCCAGCGCGTTGACTTCTGCGGTTACTTCTTTGTCGAATACCAACGCGACGATCGTCGCGCCGACGCCTACGGTTCCGCTCGCGGAGATCGACCCCGCGAGGTTAATTATAAATGAGTCGTCGTCGGCCTCCACCGTGACGTCGCCGCTGTTGAGCACTTCGCTCTCGCCGTTTTCGGTGACGGTGTAGTTTTCGCTGCCTGTGGCGGTGATCGTTGCCGAAGAGTCCACCATCGCGTGCACGACGTTGCGCATCACGAGCGTGTTGATCACGCCGGTGACGGCGACCGTGCCGGAGAACGAAGCCGAAACGGAAACGAGCACCATGGTCTCGTTTGCCGTGGCGCTGACGATCACGCCGCGCCGCTTGGCGCTGCGGTTCGGTACCGTGATGCCGCTTCCGGCTCCGCCGGAGACGATCGCCGCGTTCTGCCCGACGATGGATTCGACATCATTGAGAGAGACCACTGTGGAGATCGTCGCGCCGATGGCGTTGCTGCCGGCGGCGGCGAGCCCGCCGCTGATGACGAATGTATTGTTGTCGAGGTCAGCGATCACGCCGACGGAACCGCCCGCCGTGAGTGTGGCGTAGGTTCCGATCTCGCTTTGAATCGTATCATCCGCGACCAGCACCGGAATCGTGCCGGATATCGCGTTGCTGCCCGAACCGGCTACCGCAAGAGTAATCAGAAGCGTCCATGTTTCACCCGTCGCCTGCACGAGCACGTCGCCCGCGCTGGAAGTGAGCGCGGCATGCGAACCGACCGCCGCGCGGACGGTGCGTTCGAACACGTTGACGCTGATCGTCGCGCCGACCGCGTTCTGGCTGGCGACACTAAGCGACATCGCGATGACCAGCATCCAGTCTCCCGCGGATGCGGTTACAAACACGCCGTCGTAGCCGCTTAAGACGGCATAGTCGCCCACGAGCGCCTTGGTGGTGCTCAGCGCGATCAGTACGCCGAGCGTCGCCGCAACGGACGTTCCGCCGCCCGCGGCGGACGCCGCGGCGAGGACGTTGATGAGACGCTCAAGCGAAGCGGCGGAAACATAAACCGCGCCGCCGGTGCTTGTCAGATTCGCGTGGCCAACTATCTCGGCGCGCGCTTCCGTGTTCGTGATGACGACCGCAATCGTGCCGCCGACGGCCGCCTGGCCGCCGCTGGCCGCGATTGAGAGCGCGACGAGCATGAGCTCCGCGTCCGACAGCGCGCTGACGGCGACGTCGCCGCCTGCGGTGATCGTCGCATATTGGTCGACGAGCGACGTAACGTGGTTATCCATCACGATCGCGTCGATCACGCCACCTACGCCTGTGCCGCTCGTAGTCACGCTAGCGGTGACGGTGATCGCCATGAAGTCCGCGTACGACGAAGCTGCCTGCGTAAAGCTGCCGCCCGCGTTGACCGCGGCGTATTCGCCTGTTTCGGCGTTGACGATGTCCTGATCGGCGATCGCCGCGCACGTCAGGCCTACGCCGACCTTGGACGAGCTGGCCGAGATCGCGCCGGCGATGATGCGCGCCGTGGTGTCGGATGAAGCGGAGACCTCCGCGTCGCCCGTAACGTTGATAATCGCGCCTTTTTTCAGGATGGCCTGCGTCGTATTGAAGAAGAAGATGAACGCCATAGCCCCGGCGGCGGAGAGAACCCCGCCGGAACCGCCGCTGATCGCGCCCGCGATCGCCTCGGCGTAATAGTTATTGGAAGATAAGAAATTGAGCAGGTCGATCGCGTCGAGCACGGTGTCCGTGCTGACGTTGATCGAAACGGAATAGCCCGCGTTCTCCCCCTCGCCTTTCTTGATGTCCACGATACCCTTCTTGACGTTGGGATCGGTCACGCCCGTGGAATCCGTCAGCAGCAGGCTCAGATCGAACGTGGACTCGTAATCCGAGAAGTCCACGCGGAGCTTGGCGGCGTGGAGCAGGAAGGACGCGGCGTCGATCTCGGCGTACTGGCCGACTTCGGCGAGCACGTTGTTGCGCGCGTAGATCAGCGCGAACGAAGCGCCGATGCCGACTTTCGTGCCTTTCGAGATGCTCAGCCCGCCCGCGCGGAGCGCGAGCTTGCTCTTGTCTTCCGAGGAGAGCTTGACCATGCCGCTGTTCGCGGTGAGACTCGCGTAATCCTTGACGGTCACGCTCGTGTCCGCTCTGGAGACGATGATGGCCAGCGCGGCGGAGATGGTCACCGTGCTGGAGCTTCCCGTAACGGACCCTGCCAGCGCCTGCGCGCCGAGGAGTCCCTTATACCTGCCGTCGAGGTTCTGCGTCAGCTGGGCTTCGGCCCTCAGGTCGCCCCCGCGCGCGGTCAGGTCGCCGCCGATGCTGACGGAGGCTTTGTTGACGTTTACCGAAACCGCCGCGCCGACGGCGATGGAGTTGCTGTTGGAAGCGAGGCTCATCGCCACGCCGGTGCCGAGCGAGCGGAAGTTGCCGTCGTTGTCCGCGAGGATACCGATGGTATTGGCGGAAAGCGTACCGTCGATTTCGACGTTCGCCTCGTGATGCGTGATGTTGACCGCAACGGCCGCCGCAACCTGAATCTTGGTCGACTGCGTCTGGTTGCTCGTACCGGTCAGTCCGCCGGTGTTGCTCGAAGAGGTGCTGTTCGCCTGGCCTGTCGCGCCGTCCGGCGTACCGGATGTGGTCGTATCCTGGCTGGCCATTGCATTGCTGGAGAGCGGCAGGTTGTTGTTGGCCTGCGTATTGTTCGTTCCGCCTTCCTGCTGGGTATCGTTGTTATTGTTCAATTCGCCGTTGATCGTTCCGGCGGTCTGGTTGTTTTCGTTTCCGCCCTCGACGTTATCGCTCGTGTAGTTGCCTGTGGTTACGTCGTTGGCGGTCTTCTCCACGCCGTCCACGCCCGAGCGGAACTTATCGAGCATGCGGTCCATGTCCGCGCCCATGGCTGTGGCGATGGCCTGGCTTTCGTCCGCAGCGTATACATAAGATGTAATGCGCGCCGTGCCGGAAACGTAGCCTTCGCCGAGGAAGCGCGCCGCTATGTCGGAATAGGCGATGTTCACGGTGACCGCCGCGCCGATGGCGGTGGACGCGCCGACCGTGAAGCCGCTGGCCTTGGTCAGCGTCGTGCCGGTGAATGTTGCGCCGAGGTAGAAGTTGACGTAGTCGGCGTTCTCCTCCGCTGCGGGATCGCCTTCTTCATATTCCTTTTTATCGAGGTTGATGGTGTCGAGGCCGGTGGTTTCGATATATGCGCCTGCGGCTACACGCGCGGCGACGGTGTTGTAGACGAGCCCGACCGCCGCCGAAGCGTCCAGCGCGATGTCCTTTGCCTTGCCGGTGTCGGTGGTCGTGGTGCTCGTGGTGTTGTCCGTGCCGGACAGCGGATCCGTGCCGGAAACGGCTATGGTGTATAAATCGTGCCTGCCGTCCGCCCCGATGGAGAGCGTTCCGCCGGTTACGCTGCGGTTTTCGTCGATATAGGATTCGACGGTGAAGTGCGCGATGTTCAGCGAGAACGACGCGCCGACGCCGACGGTCTTGCCGCTGCTGGTCTGGTTGGGCTGCGGAGCCGGGGCGGTTTCGCCCTCGGCAAGTGTGCGGAACACCGCGCTAACCGTGATGGCCGCGTCCGGCATGTAGAACGTATAGACGCCGTTCGCCTTGTCTTCGGCGGTGACGATCTGTTTGGTGGTCGTCGTCGTCGATCCTTCCACCGTGTAGGTATATTCGAGTTTGTCGAGTATATACCCTTCGGCGGCCTTGGCGGTTACCAGCAGGCGGTCGTTCATCTTCGCGCTCGTCGCGGCGGCCTTGGTCAGGTCGCTGATCGAGAGCGTGCCGTTCGTCGGCGTTGTGACGGTGATCGTCTTGAGGTTTTCCTCAAACAGCGCGCTGAGGGTGATGGTCGCGCCTTCTTCGAGCGCGTCGTCGCCGGTCGGCGCGGTGTATGTATACGTTCCGTCGCCGTTGTCGGTGAGGGTGATCTCTTTACCAGTATCGCTGCGGACGGCTTTGAGCGAGCCGCTGATCTTATATCCTTCGTCGGGCGTAACGGTCAGGGTGCTGCCGCTGACGGACACCTGTCCGTTCTGCATGGAGCCGATGACGAACTGACCCGACGTGGTGGAGTCGTACTGCGTGCCTGCGCTGCTGCCATCTCCGGTGTCCGCGCTGCCGCCGGCGGTAAGGTTCTTCTCCGCCATGCCGTCGCCGCCGACCGCGGAGGATGCGACGGTGCTGAGTTTCTGCCTCGTATACGCGTCGATCTCCACGTCGCCCGTAACCGTGACGGGGTATTGCGCCCGGCTTTCCGTTTCGGACAGGTATGCCTGCGTATTCCCGTTGATGATCGCAACCGCCGCGCTGCCGGCGATGCCGACGTTGGACGCGCCCGCGCCGGCGACGGCCTGCGTGGTGAACTCGTTGCCGGGGCCGAGGTCGACGACCTCGATCGGCAGATCGAGCCATCCCGAGAGCGCGTCGAGAGCCGCGGTGGTTAATGCCTTGCCCGCGTCTTTGAGGATCTGCGTCAGTTTTGTCTTGAGCTGGGTTGCGACCCCGTTTTTGAAGAATTCTTTGAGCTTGGTGACATCCACGACGCCATCGAATACTTCATTGGCGATGTTGGTCGCGAGTTTATTGACCTCGTCTCCGAACGACAGCGCCGGCGGCGTGGAAGAGCCGGGCGTGACGATCTCCTGCAGTTTTGCCAGCACGAGGTTGAGAATCGCGTCGGTCACCTGCGTTCTCACCGCGTCGGTCAGATCGACGCCGAAGGTCGCGAACTTGGATGTGATCTTGGCTTCGATGTCGGTCGAGACGAGCCCTTCGAGCCCCGTCCCGCTGAGCAGCGTATCCACCGCCTGGCCTACGATGTCGCCGATGAGATCCACCAGCGTGTCGTCCAGCGTGGTTTCATCGAGCAGATCGCCAAGGCCCATCGCGTCGGCCATGTCGTGCAGCATCTCGGTGATGGCCTGCTCGACGAGCGTTTCAACGATGTTCTTTGGAGAATCTTCGGTTTCAGTTTCGGTCGTGGATGTCTTGGCCGCCTCATACATATGCGCGAGCACGCGCAGCGTGTCCGCGCCGATGGCGGCGTTATCGATGTGAGCGATCGTATCGTAGGAGACGATATTGATCGCGACTGCAACGCCTACGCCGATTTTCGCCTTGGTGGCGCTGGCGTTTGCGTAGATGGCCGCGTCCGTATCGCCGTATGCTTCAATGGAGATGATCCCGGCTTCGACGCCTTCCGGCGTGTCCGCGGGCGTATATGCCGTAACAACCGCGCCGCCGGAGATAACCGCCTCGGCGCTGTTCTTCATAATATTAAGATTGAATCCGGCGGCGACCTGTACGTTCCCTTCGCTGGTCTGCGCGGTTTGCCGATCCGAGCTGAGCTTGCCGACCGCGCTGGAATTGACGTTGGAACTGCCGGACTTGCCGGCCAGGTTCGCGCCGCCCGATATACCCTTGTCCGCTTGCTGGTCTGCCTCGCCTTTCTCGTCCCCCGTCGTCGTACTTGAGCTTGAAGATGTGCTCGTGGAGCGGCTGGACGAACCCTGCGACCCGGCGCGGGACGTGGACTTGAGAGAGCTGCGGCTCACGGCGACGATCTTGACGGTCCTTGCACGCATGTTCCTGCGCAGTGCCGCCGTCGCGCTGTCGTTGAGCACGCTGATGCTAAACGACGCGCCGACGCCGACGCTCCCGCCTGCGGCGGATGCGTTTGCAGCCATCTCGCGCGCACAGTTGCTCTTTGCCGAAATCGAAACGTCCTCCGTCGCGTTGAGCAGCTGCGTGGACGTGCCGAGCGCAGACTCGACATGTGCGCCGGAGATTAAGAGCACGAGCACGGGCGTGATCGAGATGCCGCCCGAAGAGCCCGCCTGCGCCTGCATCGCTTCAGTGTTGTCGTGGTCCGCCGTAATCGTCACGCTCTTGAGCGCGGCATTGTTTGCAACATGGATATCCGCGTTGTCGGCGACGATGGAGAGTACGTCGATTCCGAATACGCCGACGGCGATCGCCGCGCCTACGCCGAGACGCGCCGACGTGCCCTCGCTGACGGATTTGGCGATCGTCTTGGAAGACTCGTACGATTTGCTTGTGATATTCAGCGCGCCGCCTTCGCCGAGGGTGACGGCAACGTTCTCTCCAACGAGCGCCTTCGTCTTCGCGCTGACCACCTGTACGGTGATCGCTCCGGCGATGCCGAAGTCGCCCTGCGAGTAACCCGCTTTGGACTCGGCGCTGAACAGAAGTTTTTCAGTATCGCTGCCGGAAACGGCGCTGATGGAAAAGCTGTTGGCCGTGATGATTCCGTTTTGAATGAAAGCGCGGTTCTGGTGCGTGATGACGGACACCGCAACGCCGACGCCGAGCGAGAACGATTTCTTCTTCGTCGTCGTGGTCGTTTCGCCGGTGTAGTTCGGATCGGTAACGAACTCGCCCCAGATCACGACGTTCATCGGATTGGTGTCGCCGCCGACCGGTACCGGCAGTTTATAGGTATATACGCCGTTGGCGTCCGCCGTAACCGTGACGGTCGCTTCGACGGAGGTTTCCACCGTCTTGACCTTCAACGAGTCCGGCTTGAGTCTATATCCCGCGGCGGGCGTGACCGTGATGGTGATCGTCTCGCCGCCGTTGGCAAACGCGGGCGCGGATATCGTTCCGTTTTCCGCCGTGTTGACGGTGATTGCGTGTGCTTTGTCCTCCGCCGTCACGGTGACGACGAGCTTGCTGTCAAGGCCCAGCTCGTCGGGTGCGACAAACGAGTTGTCGGTCACGACGATCGTAACGTCGTCGGCTTCCACATATTCGGCGGAGAGAACGTCGAAGTAGAACAGTGTGACGGTGATGTCGAGATTCTTGCCGGACGAAACGGCTTCCGGCGTAAGCGTGAACGTAACGGTCTCGCCCTCGTTGACGCGCGTGTCGGACGCGGTAAGGTAGGTCGCCGCGTCGCCTTCAAACTCGAGCTCGCTGGCTTTCTCTGCGTAGGCGACCGAGACGGTCGCGTCCTGACCGGGCATGACGAACGAATACGCGCCGTCGCTTTCGCTCACCGTCGCGCCTGTGACGGTGACGGTCGATTCCTGGCCGTCTTTTGCAACAACAGTCAGATTGACCGTGTCGCCTTTCTTCGCGGTCGCGGGACCGGATACGTCCGCCGAAGAATAGGTGATGTTGTAGCGCTCCGCCTCGAACACCGCCGAAATATGGATCGGCACGTCCGGCTGCAAGCCTACCGGAATGACCATGTAGTAGCTGTCGCCGGAGCCGGCGATGAGTTCGCCTTCCACCTCGGTGCCCGTAGCCGGGTCGGTGTATTTGAATTTCAGCGTTCCGTTGATGAGGATGTAGCCCTGCCGCGCCGCATACTGGAACGCGGCTTTGCCGTCCGTCGTATTAAATGAAACGAACGAAACCGTGCCGTTGATCGTCATATCGACGACGATCGGCCGTCCGTCAGATGTCTGCTTGGTCTGTTCCTGCGTCACTTCGTCGGGTTCGTCCTGCGGAACCGCTTCGGGCGACGTCGGGTCGAGCGCCGCGTTTGCGGCGGTACCGACGGGCGAGCCGTCCGCGGTCAGCGTATTCTGCGTAAGCGCGGTCGCGTTGATCGAGAGCGCGCCTCCCGCGGTTACGGTTCCGGTTGTATCGATAAACGCGTTGTTCTTGTTCTGCGATACGGCAACCGCCAGCGCGCCCGTCGCCTGAACGGTCGAGCTGCTGGGTTTGCCCGCGCCCGTCGTCGGCGTCGTGCCCGCGGGTACCGCCTCGAACTCCGCGCTCAGCGTCACGTCTCCGGCGGGCATCGTGAGAACGTACTGCCCCGCCGTGCTCTTGCTGATGGTCTGAATGCTGGTGCGGCCCTCGAGCTGCGTCGTGGCCTTGAGCGTGTCCGCCTTGAGCTGGAAGTTCGCGCCCGGGTTGACCGTGATGACGATCTGCACGCCAGCGTCCGCCCGCTGCGCGTCCACGAGCAGCACGCCGTTGACGAGGTCGGGCGAGATCGTGATGGCGTACGCGTCGCCCGGATCCTCGGGCGTCTGCACTTCGTCGTTCTCTTCCGAACCCGATGTGCCGTTGTTGAGCACGTCCCCTACGCCGGTGCCGTCGTCTTCTTCCTCGTCGAAGAGGTTGCCGAGCGACGGGTCGGGGTCTTCGTCTGTCTGCTCGCGCAGCACCGCCGTGACGGTCACGTCCGATTCGGGCATGACGAACACGTAGCTGTTGGTGCTGCCGGAGATATCGACATTGTGTGTTTCATACGCCGTCTGGCCGGCGGGTAAATACGTATAGGTCAGCGCTTCGAGCACGTAGCCTTCGTCCGGCGTGATCTTGACGGTCACGTTTTCGCCCGCGTTGACTTTCGCGGGAGCGGTGATCGCGCCGTGCTGGCACGGGCTTGCGGTGACGGCGTATCCGTCCACGCCGTTGACGCTGTCCGCGCCGCTGGTAAACGCTTCCTTCGCCTTGCCGGTGAGCGTCGTGGTCACCATGCCGAAGAGCTGCTTGACGATACCGAGCACGCCGGAGGCGCTCTGGTTGGAACCGCTCGACGCGCCTTCCGTTACCGGGTCGGCGGACGTGGCGGTGGTCACCACGCGCTCGCTGGCGTTGGAGTCGATCGTGATATTTTTATACGCGCTGATCGAAGCCGCGCCGCGCACCGACGCGTCTACGTTCTGCAGCACGACGGAGATGGCGAAGAACCCGCCGAACACATTGCCGGAAGCGGTCGTACCGCCCGTTCCGCCGGTGCTGTTGGTTCCTGTGTTGCAGGTGTTGTCCGTTGTGGACGGCGCTTTATTGGATGCGGTCGTTTCGACCGTCGCATTTCCGGTTGCATTCAAAGTAACGCTGCCCGCCTGGGAGACGATGCCGCCAAGCACATTGACGTGCGAGTCGGCGACCACGACGGACACCGCCAGCGAGATAGGCAGACTTCCGGCCGTGGCGCGCACCTTGAGCGTCACGTCGGTCTGCGAGATCATGCTCACCGATCCCGCCGCCGTGATCGACGCGCCTTCGCCGAGCGTGACCTCGGCGTTCGCGATCGCCACGCCTACCGCCAGCGGAACAAAGTACTGCGCGAGCGTCGCGTTGGACGCTTCCGCGACAATAACCGTCTTGGCGCTGACGTCGACGTTTCCGCCCGACACGATCTGGCCGAGTATGGAGATCGTCGCCGTGCCGATCTTGACGTTGATCATGTTGCAGCCAGTACCGACGAGCGGCACCAGCGGATGCGTCTGCGAAGTGGACGCGCTGAGCGAGACCGAGCCGGACGCGATGAGCTGCGCCGTCTCGGCGATCTCGATCTTGGCGGTGGATACGATGTCGAATATGCTTACGTCCACGCTGGACTCGTCGTCGATGCCCAGCGGCTCGACCGTCTCGGGGTCGACGCCGAGATCGTCTGGCGTGACACTGAACGTGATGTCGTCGTCGGAAGCGTTCAGTATCAGGTTCGCTCCGCTCAGGGTTCCGTCGATCGTGATCTGCTTGCCGCTGAGCGTGACGTTCAGGCCGGAGGCGTCGAGGTTATGGATGGTGAACGTGTCGCCCTCGACGATGAGGCTCGCGAGGAACCCATTGCCCAGGATGGTGATGAGGTCCGTGCCTTCCGGCAAATCGATCGCGTCGAGCACGTAGTCGACGAACGGCTGGCTCGCGGTGTAGACTCGATCCCAAAGGCCTTCGGCGGTGATCCGCTCGCGCGCTTTGTTTTTGAGCGTATCGGTATAGTTTTCGATTCCGCTGAGCGCAAACTGCAGCACGCTGTCGGACTCCTCCTGCAGCGTGATATTCGGGTTGCCCAGCCCGTCGACGCCGGCTGTGCTGGAACCGCCCTCTTTAAGCGTGCCGCTCAGGTGCAGCCCGTCCACGCCGTCGCCGCCGGATACCGTCGCGGTAGAAGCATTCTTGGCGAGCGAGACGTCTACGGTGACGCTGTCGTCCCCGTTCCCGCCGGAGACGGCAACCGTGCCGCGCGAAGCGTCGTCCGTCGCGCCGCCCGCGCCGGATACGCTCAGCGTGTCGTTGCCCGCTCCGCCGTAAAGCGCCGCGCTCGAATCGCCTTCGAGCGTGACGTCAATGGTATCGTCCTTTTCGGTTCCGTAAACGGAAAGCTGCGAATTCTTTGCGGAGACGACCTTCTCAAGCGAAAGGTAGAGGCCCGCCAGTACGACGTTCACGCCGTCGATGCAGAAGTCCCCGTTGACAAACGCGTTCCCCGCGGACTGCGTCCCGATGGTGGACGTATTGATGAGCTCGCCTTCCGCGGGCGATTCGTAGGAATCGTCCGCCAGTATGTATAATATGAAATTCTCCGCCACGCTGCTGCCGGTGGCGGAGATGTCGATATTCCCGTTATAGACGCCGTCGGACACGCGGATGGTCGCGGACGTGCTGTCGGCCGTGATGGAGGAAAGAACCTTCTCGACCGCTTTCTGGATGGCGTTTTCCGACTCGCTGACGGTGACGGTCGTGCGTGTTCCGTCTTCTTCGGTGACGGTTGTATTATCCTCCGTGACTTCCGTGGGCTCATCGAGCTCCACGTTCTCGCCCGTTTCTGTGAGCGTGTTCGTCACGGTCGTATCGGTCACCTCGCCGCCTTCGTCCAGCGTCTCGACGGTCGTTGTGGTGACGGACGGGACGTCGTTTTCAAAGGCGAGGTTTTCCTCGTCGGGGTCTATCCCGTCGAGTTCGTTTTCCGTCGAGGCGGACGTCGTATGCTCGACGACGGTCGCGTCCCCTTCCGGCGCGACCAGCTCTGCGGTCGTGGTGACGTCGTCCGCGCCGCTTGTCGTGTCTTCCCCTTCGGCAAGCGCGATACCGCGAAATCCGATCAATGCAACGAGCGCAACCAGTCCGAATATGACGGACCTGATTGCGCGCTTCCATTTCTTAGATTTCACGTGTTCGTACTGCGTTTGAATTCATCCTTTCCCGTGCTCACAAAAAATGCCTGTTCCTGTGTTTTGTGAAAAAACGTTGCCGCTTGCTGTGAGGCGTCATTGGATTATTCGAAAGTCCGCTCTTTGGACGAGTTATCACGTTAATAATAAATATATACAACTTCAATCAAAAAATCCAGTATTTGGACGATTTTTCTGCAATTTTTTTTAATTAATGCAAATCCACTTAATTGTTCCTCTCTTCTTCGCTCTCTTTGTTTACGCGCTTCTCTTCTCTTAACGCAGTTTTTCCCACCGCGCCGGGAACGGATTTTCCGTTGCCTTCTCGTTTTATTACATGCTAATACTACTACCTTGCATGGTGGCGTAATAGTCGGCTTCCGTTTATACCCGTCCCCCGGCGCCGTTCGGAGATTTTATGAGAATTGGAAAAGCCGACCCCAGTGTGATATAATCAGTTTGCAACAGGAGACTGCGAAACCAGGGATTCATTTGGCGCGCTTGTCTCTGGCGGAGTCAATAGCGAAACCGGCCTTAATTCAGGTCGGTTTTTTTATTTCAGCGGCTGAACCTTTCGGTGCGATACAGTCGCTGCAGCGTTCCGGGATCGCAACCACACGACGACGCACTGACGGAAAGGAGGGATTGTAAATGCTACCACGCAGGAAAGTTCTCCTGTTGATCGTTTCTTTGATCTGCCTGATCGTTTTTGCCGCCGGCTGTGAAATCTATACGAAAGCCAGCGGCGGCGGTTGGCTCGCCTCGGCCTCCTTAGTTGAAGGCGAACGGGCGACCTTCGGTTTCAACGTACAGATCGATCCGGAAACCGAAGAAGTGAAAGGCCATTTTCAACTTGTGGATCACGGAACCGGGCAGAAATTCAGCGCCTCGATGCGGGGCATAGCCGAAGAGGGTTTCGCCGGTCAAACAAAGGACGGCCTCGACGTCTATCTGCAGGTGTCAAAAGACTGGCTGCACGTTGAAGTCTATGACGGCCCGACACTGGTCTATTACAACGATGCGGCGGTTCAGGGCGGCAACATCAGCCTCAAGTAGCAGTTCCCGAATTGATCCCGGAACGCGATGACGCCCGGTCTCCAATCGCCCGACCATCAGCGCGGGTGGATACAGGCATGTATTCCGGCATTTACCATGCGGCATTTACCATGCGCCATAGATGCCGTCTAACGGCGAATCAACATTTCGCCGCTGAAAGATTCAACCGGCTATATTTCGAAAAAAGCTGAAAACGCTCCCCCGTTTTTGCACGCGAAGGAGCGTTTTTTATTTCTGAAGCGTTGATTTAAAAATCGACCCAAACGGCGCCGCGGCTGCTGCTTTCAACGCATCTTTCGACAAACCGGTTGCCTTCTATACCCGCGTCCACGCCCGGGTAATCCAGATCGGGCGCTGCCTTTTTTGAAAGCTTGCTGTCCAGCGCGATGCAAAACGCCCGATAGATATTGGCAAATGCAGCGTAGTAGCCATCGACATGACCCGCCGGAATCCGTTTCATCGCAAGCGCGGCGGGATGGCAGTAGGCGTTACCGCTCGAGAGGAAACGCGTCGGTTCGCCAATCATGTCAACGCGCAGATAGTTCGGGTTCTCCTGCTTCCATTCGATGGTTCCCTTTTCGCCGCATACCATGACGCGCAGATCGTTGTCTCTGCCTGCGATCACCTGAGACATCCACATCATGCCGGTCGCCCCGCCTTGATAGCGAACCATCACTTCGGCTTCGTTATCGAGGGTACGGCACCCGCCGACGGGGCGCAGGTTCGCGCAAAGCGATTCGATCTTCAGCCCGGTCGTATAGGCGATCATATGTTCAAGATGCGTGCCGATGTCGCCCGTCGCGTTCGCGATGCCTGCCAGTTCCGGGTCGCAGCGCCAGGCAGCCTGCTTGCTTCCCTCGAGTTCCTGGTCGGTGGAAAGCCATCCCTGTATATATCGCCCCGATACAACGCGCACCACACCGATGTCTCCGTTTTGAATCATCTCGCGCATCTGGCGCACCATAGGGTAGCCGCTGTAGGTGTGGGTCACGCAGAACAGCAGATCGTTCTTTTCGGCGATGGCTTTTAGTTCCTTGCCCTGTTCAGACGTCATGGCGAGCGGTTTGTCGCAGACGACGTGGATGCCGTTTTCCAGAAACGCTTTCGCCGCCGGATAGTGCGTGTTGTTGGGGGTAGCGATGATGACGAAATCGATCCCACCATCGCGCGAGGCTTCCGACTGCGCCATCTCTTCATATGTACGGTAGAGCCTGTCCGCCGCTACGCCCCAACGCGCGCCCGTCGCGAGCGTGTTCTCGTAATCCCGCGAAAAGCATCCCGCCTTCAACGTCGCAAGCGAATCCATCGTCGCGCTTTTGCGATGCACGTCGCCGATGAACGCGCCCCGGCCTCCGCCCACCATGCCAAATTTCAATATTCTGGCAGGTTCGTCTATGCTGCTGGCTTTGATCGACATATTAACAACTCCTTTTTGCGATTCTATCGTATTTCATTATAGTCGAAAAAGGTCGTTTCCGGCAAAGCGTATATGAAGTATTTCGAAATCGAGTCCCGCACCAATACCCGCGCGTAAACAAAAAACGGGCAAGCCGCCCGCCCGTTTTCATCTAACCGCTTTTTCACGATGTATCGCATCTTTAAACGATTCAACGCATCCCCACAAACTATGCCCGCAGCAGCGGGAGCATCCCTGTCAGGCGGTTTACCTTTTTCTTGTCCCCGTAAAGCGCGAGCCCGTAATAACGAAAATCTTCCGTCCGCGTGCCTTCGACCTTAGCTATGTAGTCTTCATATATATGGATCCGCTGCGCGGCGTCGGAAAAATCCACGACGGTTAAATCCATAAATTCCGGCTCATATAGCCGCAGCCGTATATCCCGCAGGCGGTCTTCATCCGCCTGCAGCACGGTCGTTGGCACGGTGTTGATGCCGAGGTGCGTGCCGCCCGCCGCGTCGGTCACGCTCCGACCGACCATCTGCGGCAATGTCGCTCCCAGCGTCGTGCCGAGAATCGCGGCTGTGTTTGCAATCTGCCCCAGCGGCAGCGCGGCGTCGATAACCATGACGCATTTTTGTCCCTGTTGATTCATTCGTCTTGTTCTTCTCCTTTGCCCTCTTTTTCTGCTTCGGCGAACACCCGCCGGTACTGCCCCGGCGTAAGCCCGATGAAGCGCTTGAATGCGTTTGTGAAATGGCTCTGATCCGAAAAGCCCGCTTCAAGCGCGACCTTCGCGGCGGGAATGCCCTGCTTCAGCAGCGCTTTCGCGCGGTCTATGCGCAGCGTTTCGAGATAGCTGTACGGCGTGATACCCGTCTCCTTCGTAAACGCGCGCAGCAGATGATACTTGCTCAGCCGCGCGACCTCGCCGAGCAGGTCGAGTGAAACCGGCTCCGCCAGATGGCCGGCCATATAATCGCAGACCGCGCGTACCTCCGCGCGGGGCGCGTCCTCCGGCGCGGTCAGGCTCGCCTCCGCGTAATCGCGCAACAGCTGCTCCAGCAGAAAATAATACCGCTCCTCTTTTCGCACGCCGGTTTCCCCCCGCATGATCAAGGCGTGCAGCTCGCGAAGATCGGCGATCAGTTCGCAGTGGAACACCACAGGCCGCGTAAAGACCGGCGGCGTATCCGTACCGATGATCTCCCTTGATGCTTTTGTCATCGCCTCCGGACCGATATTGATGCAGCGGTAGTCAAGGGGCTGACCGTCCAACCCTTCGCAGGCGTGATTGTCGCCGGGGTTAAACAGCAGAAGGTCGCCCGGCGTGGTCAGATAATCCGTGCCGTTGCAGCGCAAATTCCGCTTGCCGCGCTCGATAAAGCCGATGACGTAGTGCTCGTGAAAATGGCTCGGAAACGCCTGCATCACGCCCCGGAACTGATAGGCCTCAACCATCAGTTCCGCGTCGTAACGCGCGGCGCGCAGTTCTCCCCTGTTTTCTTCCGCTTTCCCCATGGTACGCAGTATACCCCGATCCTTGTTTTCAATCTTGCAGAATATTGCGCTCTTGGCCTATTATACCGCACGCTATGCCTCCTCATGCGAAATTGTGCCGCCGTCCGCAACGCGTGGGTTCAACCGAGAAAAAACTATTGACCACTCCGGTCAATCATGCTATATTGATATTGACCGTTCTGGTCAGCCCCCATCGTTCGCGAAAGAAGGAATACCATGGATGACGTCATCCGGAACATAGACCCGGAAAAACGGGACCGCATCGTAAACGCCGCTATTGAGGAATTTGCGTCTTTTCCGTATGACAAGGCGTCCACCAATCATATCGTCGAAAAAGCGGGCATCTCCAAAGGGTTGCTCTTTCACTACTTCGGCAGCAAACAGGAGATGTACGAAACGCTGATTCGATTCGTATTCGGCTACATGTACACCGCAATCACCGAAAAAATCGACTGGGATGAGTCGGATCTGTTCGACCGCCTGGAGCAGGTAACCGCCGTCAAGATGCGGATCAGCCGCACGTACCCGCATATGTTCGATTTTATGAAAAACATCGTCCTGAACAAGAGGATCGGCAGTCTGGAAGGCGCGTTCGAACTGTATAAGGAGTTCGGCCTGGATTTCGAACAGGTGTACAAGGACATGTACACGCGGAACATCGATTATTCCAGATTCCGCGATCCGGCAACCATCACCGAGTCGATCGACATCGTCCGCTGGTCGCTCGAGAAATACGGCGAAGAACTCCTGCTGTCATTCCGCGAGGATACCGATATCGAGACAGACTTTAACCGTCTCGAAGCGTCGCTCAAGCACTACGTCGGCGTCATGAAACAGGCGTTCTATACCCAGCAGCCAGCCGGTGACGCCGCGGCGGAAAGCAATGCGCAGGCACGCTGAACGGCGGCCTGAATCAAAATGAAAACCCGGGAGGAATATGCACATGATCACAGTTGAGAATCTCTACCACTCATACTCAAACGACGAAGTGTATGCGGTCAAGGACGTCAGCTTCAACATCCCCAAGGGTGAAATATTCGGTTTTCTCGGGCCGTCCGGCGCGGGAAAATCGACGACGCAGGGGATCCTGACGGGGCTGCTCAAACTGCAAAAAGGCCACGTGTCGGTCGCCGGTTTCGACGTTGCGAAGATCAAGCGTAAAATGTTCAACCGCATCGGCATGTCTTTCGAGCAGTCCAACGTGTACGGCAAGATGTCCGCCCGGGAGAACCTGAAATTCTACGCCAAACTCTTCGACGTTCCCACGAGGACGCCGGAGGATCTGCTCAAGCTGGTCGGGCTCGGCGACAAGGCCGACATCCGCGCGGGCGAGTATTCCAAAGGCATGAAGCACCGCCTTACCTTCGCCCGGTCCATGATCAACAATCCCGATCTGTGGTTCCTGGACGAACCCACCACCGGTCTGGATCCGGCGATCGCCTCGACGATCAAAGACATCATCCGGGAGGAGAACAACAAGGGCGTCACCGTATTCTTAACCACCCACAATATGTATATCGCCGACGAGCTTTGCGACCGCGTGGCCTTCATTGTCGAAGGCGAGATCAAGCTCATCGACAGCCCGAAAAACCTGAAGCTCAAGCACGGCGAGAGCGTCGTCAAGGTGGAATACGGCGAAGACTCCAAGCTGCAGACCAAAACATTCTCCACCGTGGACGAAGCCGATAAAAAGAAACTCGCGGAGCTGCTTCAAACAAAAAACATCCGCACCATGCATACGAAGGAGGCGACGCTGGAGGAAATCTTCATCAACGTGACCGGAAGGGGGCTCGTTTAAATGAAGCTATGGTCCAGTTTCGTCAAGGAACTGAAAATCGCGTTCCGCGGGTTCTATTTCTACATCGAACTCTTCTTGGCGTTGATCCTGCTGTTCGTGCTGCTGTTCGTGGTGCCGGAGCAGTTTAACAGCAAGGAAAGCGAATATCTGTACATCGATTTTCCGTCCGTATCCTTTGAGAAAACATTCACCGATCGTTTGGAAGACCTCGACGGCAAGCCCGAAGCGGTTACGCTGAAAGCAGGCAAAGTCGAAGTCGACGCAGCGCTCTATGAATCGGAAAGCGCTAGGATCTATGTGCTTAACTCCGAAGACGACATGGTTCTGATGGCTGAAACCAAGCATGCCATCGGCGCTTCTATCGTCATGGACGAGGACGACTACGAATTACACTATACGTATTATCTGCAGGGCAACGAGACGGAACGCCTCAAGAACCTGATCCTCATCCTGCACGGCCCGGACGACGCGGCGCTGTTCGACACGGCGGAGGATCAGGAGGTGCGCACCCTCGGCCAAAGCCAATCCGACCTGACAGATCGGGAAAACCTGCTGCCCGCGTTTCTGACGTTCAACGGGGCGTTGATGGGATTTTTCATCATATCGGCATATATCTTCCTTGATAAGAAGGAGGGCGTGATCAAGGCCTACGCCATCACGCCGTCGCCCGTATGGAAATACCTCTTAAGCAAGGTGCTTGTGCTGACGTCGACGATGGTGGTCACATCGCTCATCATCACGGTTCCGCTGATGGGAACGCGCATCAACTACTTCGCGATGCTCGCGTTTCTGATCTGCACAGGGCTGTTCGCTTCGGGCCTCGGTCTAGTGATCGCCGGTTATTACGACGACATGGTCAAGTCTTTCGGGGTCATGTTCCTGCTGATGATCGGCATGATGATACCGACGCTGGCGTATTTTTCGCCGAGTTGGGATCCCGCGTGGCTGAAATTCGTTCCGAGCTATTACATCATATTCGGGTTTAAGGAGATCTTCATCCGCGGCGACATGCTCTACGTGCTGTGGATCTGCCTTGGGTACCTCGCGGCGGGCATCCTGCTCTTTGCGTGGGCGAACGCCCGTTACAGACGCACGCTGTCGGTATAGGAGGCCAGATATGTTCAGAAAAACATTGTTGATATTCGGGCGGGACGTGAAAGTGAGTTTTCGCGAGTTCATGTCGCTGATGATGATTTTCATCCCCATCGTGCTCGCGATCGGGGTCAACCTCTTCGCCCCCGGAATTGAGGATACCACCGTCAATCTGGCTCTCATAGACGGAGAGAATCCGAAGATGGCCTCGTATCTGGACGATTTTGCCAACATCCAGCTCTTTGACGACTACGAAGCCTTAGAAGCGAGGGTGATGAAGCGCGACAACGTCATCGGCATCGTTGGCGAAGGCGAAGGCGAAAGCAATTATATCCTCGTGCAGGGCAATGAACCGGACGACATCGTCGACTATTCGAAACTGCTTAAGACCAATTTCGAGTACGACCGTCAGATTGACGACTCCACCGCGGTGATCAAGGAGTTCGGCGTTTCTGAGTCGCCGGTTAAGATGCTCTGGGCCAATATGGGCATACTCTTTGCGACCGTGCTGGCGGGCATGCTGATTACCCTGAACATCGTGGACGAGAAGATGGACAACACCGTCAGCGCGATCAACGTCGCTCCCATCTCCCGCGCCGCGTGGATCGCCGGCAAAGCCCTGATCGGTATTTTCACCGCGCTCATCGGATGCGTCGCCATGGTGCTCATCATGGGGGTGGCGGCAAACGTCAACTTCCTGCAGCTGCTGATCCTCGTATTTTTTGCTTCGCTGATCAGCATCATCATCGGATTTTTGCAGGGGCTCAAGAGCGACGACGTGATGACGGCGGTCGGTTCCACCAAGATGATCTTCCTGCCGCTGGCGGCTTCGGTCGCAGGATATGAGTTCCTTGCAGACAAGTGGCAGTGGACGCTGTACTGGTCGCCGTTTTACTGGATCTACCGCGGCAACGTCGCGATCCTCAACGGCAGTATGACATGGCTGAACATGCTGCTGACCTGCGGCATCGTGCTGGCCATCACGGCGTTGGTGTTCGCGTATGTCGCGCCGCGTGTCCGCAAAGGGCTCGAACACTGAGCGAATTTCACGCTGCAATCTATAAACACACCGAATAAACAGAATACATGAAAGGAGAACAGCTATGAACGGATGGGCAATCGGAGGACTGCTTTGCATCATTTACACGTTGGCGGTAGGAGGCCTCGCGCTGAAAAAATCGCCGGGACTCATCAAGATCGTTAAAATGAAACTGGGTAAGAACCTGAAGGACGAAACCATCATCAAGATCTGCCTGGTCATGGCCGGCATCGTCGGCGTCGCGGGCATCGTATTCTTCATCCTCAGCGCAAGGTAACGGCGGCACAAAAACAAGCGGCGGGATAAATCCCGCCGCTTGCTTTTTATTTGTCTGAACCGACGAATCAGAAATACATGCCGTCGACGTACCGTTCCATGAAATACGGGTCCGTCGAAAGGTCGATGATCTGCGTTTGATCGACTTGTTCCAACATGTAGCGCTGCAACGTGGAATCCAGCAGCATCATGGCGGCGCCCGTTTCGGCGGCGTTGCCGATGACCCGGGCCGCGCCGACGAGTTCGGGCGGAAACAACCCGATCCGCGCCGCGCTGTATAGGTCGATATACGAACCGAATCCGCCGGCGATATAGAACGCGTCGATATCAGAAGGAGTCAGATTGCTTCGATGCAGAAGCGTATCGATTCCCGCATGGATCGCGCTCTTGGCAAGCTGGACGCTGCGGACGTCCTTTTGCGTCAGGTATACGCCGCCTCCCAGCAGGACGGCGGGCGCGCCGTCCGCGGCGGTCATGTCCGGTTTCTCCAGCCGGCCTGTTTCGTTTAAAACCTTCGCCTCGAGCAGGGCCGCAACCGCGTCGATGACGCCGCTTCCGCAGACGCCGACCGGCTCTTCATCCCCGATCGTGTGGACGGCCAGACTCTCCCCCTCCGGCCAGACTTTGTCGACCGCGCCGCTCACGCCCTGGCAGCCGCAAGCGATCTCGGCTCCTTCAAACGCGGGTCCGGCCGCCGTCGCGCAGCAGGTCAGCCGCCCGCCGTGCCAGAGCGCCATCTCGCCGTTTGTGCCGATATCCACTAAAAGCGACGTCCCGTCCCGCTCCAGCATGCCGCTGGCGAGCAGGGCGGTCGTGATATCCGCGCCGATAAACGCGGACGCGCACCTCGGCAGACAGCAGGCGGCTGGAAACGAAAAACCGATCTCTCTGGCGTTCGTTTCCTCACCGAACAGGCAGTCCGCCTCAAACGGCGCGCGGGAGAGCGTCTTTGGATTCCTTCCCGTCAGCAGGTAGAGCATGGTCGTATTGCCCGTAAGCACCAGTGCGTCGATGTCGGTCAGCGTGATCCCCCGTTCGTCCGCCAGCGCGGAAAGCAGTTCTTCGATCCTGCGTACGACCGTCCGCTGCAGGTCCGCGCCCTTACCGTCCAGCGCGGCGCCGATGCGCGACATCACGTCCGCCCCGAACACGTCCTGCGGGTTTCGGGAGACGGCGTCCCCCGCAAACCCTTCCTTATTATATAGCTGCAGCGCCAGCGTCGTCGTGCCGATGTCCACCGCCGCGCCCCACGAGTGAAAGTAAGGGTTTGGATGCTCCGTTGCGAACGCCTCGCCGGAGGCAATCTGCGCTTTGCCGAGGTTTTGCAGCACCACGGCGCAGTCGCCCGCGATGCGCGCGCGGCAGGCAAGCCGCTCGCCGCGGCATACCGCTTCGGCGCCGAGCAGTCTTCGTTCCGCTTCGTCCGGCGCTTCGAGAGCGCCCTGCGTCTGCACGCGGCATTTTCCGCAGACGCCGCGCCCGCCGCACGGCTGCGCGAGAGCAAACGGCGTTTCCAGCAGCGCCTGCGCGATCGTCTGCCCGCCATTGCATGGCAGCTCTATTGTTTTATGTTCCGCAATCACACGAATCGTATGCTTCATCGGCTTCCTCCGTACAGAAGAATTCCAAAGTATGTCACTGTATTCCGCCCATTGATATAGTTCAGGCCGCATCGTTTCGCCAGCGCGGAAGCGTCGATTCCGCAGGCTTCGATCGACGTGACCGCACGCTCGGGAAAGCGGCAGGGCAGCCCATCCGGCTTGGTGCACGCCGCGCAGACGCCGCACGCACCCGCGCCGAGCACCATGCTCCGCGCTTCCAGCCCGCGCCATTCGTCCTGTACCTTCACCGTCAGGCGGTTGTGCCCCACGGCGGCTTCGTGCATGCCCTCGATGTCGTAGGAGTCCTCGAGCGGCCAGATCGTCTGGTACGCTACCGCGTGGCGAAACGATTTGACTTTTGCAATCAGTTCCCCGACTTCCCCGCAGTCCGGCGGGCAGGTCCAGCAGCGATTATAGTAGCCGCAGGCGTTTTGTACGCAGGCGTCCCGAAACGACGCGTCGAACGGTATCTCACCCGCGGGCAGATACGCCGCGTGCGACGCGCCCATCGATTCGATCCGGCGTACATACCGTGCTTCGCTCTTCATGCGGCGTTTCCTCTCCGGCAAAACCATGATGCCATACGCGGTTTTTCGCAGCGTGGCCCTGTTCTAGCTATCATAACACACGCGCCGCAGCGCGCAAAGACGCCGCGCTGTTTTTTCCGTTTGGAGCGCGGCGCGAATGTGCTATAATGCAGCCATGGAAATTTCTCTCGACCAGCTCCTGCATGCCCGCGAGGAACGCGCGGCTTATATCGCGCTGCTGCGGCGGCGGCATCCCGGCGCGTGCGTCGTTTCGTTTACGCTCGTTACGCCGGGGCCCGTTAAGCAAACGCCTCAGACCAAGCGACTCTTCGACGCGGGCATACAGGCGCTTTCGCGCCTGCTAGTGCGGTACGAACTTGTCCCGCTCGCGTTCGAGGCGCACGAAAAGCCGACCGGGGAGGAAGCGTATCTCGCGGTAAAGACCGAGCCGGGGTTTCTGAAGATGGAGCTTTGCAAGCTGGAGGAGTCCGCGCCGTACGGGCGGCTCTGGGATATGGACGTGATTAAACCGGACGGCGCGCATGTCGGCCGCGAGGACGTCGGGTTTGCCGAGCGCGGGTGTATCGTGTGCGGCAGGGCGGGGCGCGCGTGCGCCTCGCGGCGGCTGCACCCGATTGAGGAAGTGCTCGCGGCGGCGATAACGCTCGCGAACACCCTCCCTATTCAAACGAAACCAACAAACGACGCATGAACGTTCCCTCGCTTATGGAAATTCTCCGTGGTGAAAATAACAGTAACTTAAAAAAACTACTTGGTTTTCTTCGATCTTGACGAACCCTTTGCCTTTTCGGTGACATTTGCGCTGAATCGCGTCAGACGTTCCGAGCGTTCCAGTTGTTTTTTTTCGATTGCTAGTTTGATTTCCTGCTCATGCAATGTTTCTTTCATTTCGGATGACAACGATTTGTTATCTAGTGTCAAGTAATGCAGAAATGCTGACGGAAACAGAAATTTCTTTTTCCCAAACGGTTTCGGAAATGATACAGTCACCATCTCTTCATCTTGCTTTATCACTTCTCCTCTTCCAAAGGCTTTATGAAGAACGACTGCCTTTAAAAGCTGCATATTAAACTCCTTCCTTCGCGTCGGTTCGGAAAATGTTCGATCGAATAAACAAACAGCCGACCGCTTTTGCAACAAGACTTACGTTGCGCCAAACGGCAAGCTGCTTACTTCTTATTATAACACAACGCGCTCCTCAGAGAGCGCGTTGGATGTTGTTGGAAAAATTATCTATCTGCGAAAGCAATCGCTGCAATAAACAGGTCGATCGCTGCGCAGCTCAAATGGGACTTGGCAAGGACTTCCGCAGTTTGCACACACAGCGTCGTGCATCGTACGTGCTTGGCGAGCATAAGTGTTTTGTTTGCGCAAATCGCGGCAGTTTTTGCAGTGCTGCGGGTCGTTTGAAAATCCTTTTTCCGCAAAGAATTCCTGTTCGCTCGCGGTGAATGTGAAGTTTTGCCCGCAATCCTTGCAGACGATGACTTTGTCGTTAAACATTTTTACATTCTTTTTCCACTTTAGTAAGCCGAAATGATTCGGCAAGTTCCTGTGCGGTTATGCATTGCTGAAAGATGTTGACCCGTAATGATCTTCATTCAACAACGGTTACATGCACCGCGCGGAGTTTTCGGCTGTCTTTGGGGTCGGTCTCAATGTCGAACGACACTTTCTGCCCTTCCGAAAGGCTTTTATATCCATCGCCTTGGATTGATCGAAAGTGAACAAAAACATCTTCGCCACCTTCATCATTCGCAATGAATCCGTATCCTTTTTCGGATTTGAACCATTTCACTGTACCGTAATTCATATTCTATCTCCTCCTGTTGGTGTGCATCCAAAAAGCACATGCCCCAAATCATCTAATAACGATGATCTGCAAACATGTGCGGTCAAAGCGATTAATTTGAATACTCTTGGACTGTACCATACGGTTTGAATAAAGTCAAACTTATTTTCCCGTTGTCGAATACGCGCAATGGCGCGATCTTTTGCTCCAAGCGTGTTTGCATTATGTCATAATCGAAAAATATGCTAAAATGAATTCAGGTGGTGATCACGATTAATAATAAAATCAAGGTAATCCTCTGCAACAGTATCATTCATATCGACATCGGTAAACGGAGATGTGCCGGAGACGAGGACAAATATGAGAAACATCTCCGCGCGTTCGTCCGAGACAGAGAATATGATTCCATCGTATCCGCGCTGAACGACGGCAACTATATTGCAGCGGGTCATTTTTCACAGCGACTGAGGAATAAATCATATAACCTTGGCATGGTTCGCCTGGCTAAATATTGTGACGTGATGTGCCTGGCTATGCAAACTGGTGGGAATGCTCCGGATTACGCGCAAGCGATGCGCGATGTGACCATGGTGTACGGAACCATGAAAGATTGTATCAATCGGGCGTTCAGCCTGGAAGAAGATAATTCGGTAAAAGAACGTTCATAGTTTCGGACGAGTCGCCCGCCAGATATAGTAATTTCCAACAGGTCTTCAAACTCGCGTTTGGGACTTGCTGCGTTTTCAGCGAGATTTCTGTAATCATCTTTCGTTGTTTGCCGATATCGCTCGCAGCCCGTTCGGCTGCCCTTCGCGGCCGCTAAAAACGCCGACACCGCGGCGTTTTCTTTCCGGCAAAACCATGATGCCGTACGCGGTTTTACGCAGCGTGGTCCTGTTCTAGCTATCATAACACACGCGCCGCAGCGCGCAAAGACGCCGCGCTGTTTTTTCCGTTTGGAGCGCGGCGCGAATGTGCTATAATGCAGCCATGGAAATTTCTCTCGACCAGCTCCTGCATGCCCGCGAGGAGCGCGCGGCTTATATCGCGCTGCTGCGGCGGCGGCATCCCGGCGCGTGCGTCGTTTCGTTCACGCTCGTTACGCCGGGGCCCGTCAAGCAGACGCCTCAGACCAAGCGACTCTTCGACGCGGGCATACAGGCGCTTTCGCGCCTGCTTGTGCGGTACGAACTCGTTCCGCTCGCGTTCGAGGCGCACGAAAAACCGACCGGAGAGGAAGCGTATCTCGCCGTGAAGACCGAACCGGGGTTTCTGAAGATGGAGCTTTGCAAGCTGGAGGAGTCCGCGCCGTACGGGCGGCTCTGGGATATGGACGTGGTCAGGCCGGACGGCACGCATGTCGGCCGCGAGGACGTCGGGTTTGCCGAGCGCGGGTGTATCGTGTGCGGCAGGGCGGGGCGCGCGTGCGCATCGCGGCGGCTGCATCCGATGGAGGAGGTACTCGCGGCGGCGGATGAGTTGAGGGAGATGGTGGAGGAATAAAGGGTTTTTATTATAATATGAAAGCCGCAATGGCGGCTTTTGTTTTATTCGGGACATTTAAGATCACTTGCCTTTGTGATATAGTACTTGTAAAGCTTGGTTCGGTAAACCTGCATGCGCAGCATATTTAGGGGGTTGATCCATGTCCAGCAATCAGGAAAGTATCGTAATGCGATATCAAAACGCATCGATGGAAGCAAGCCGTGCGGAGGCTTCGAGAACATCCGGCCTGGAGTTCTATTACACAAAAAACACCTTGAAGGTTTCATTTCGAAAGACTCGCATGTGTTGGAGGTTGGTTGTGCAACAGGGCATTACGGGTTGTATTACGCAAATCGTTGCGCAAGCTATCTGGGTGTCGATATTTCGCCCGAAGAAATCGAGTATTTTCAAAGAAAAATAGAAAACGGAAAATATGATAATCTTGCCTGTCAGGTCGGCGACGCCACGGATTTAAGAAACCTATCCGACGAAAGCTTTGATGTTGTTTTAAGTTTGGGCCCAATGTATCACTTGCCGCCAGAGGAACGCGATCTGGCGTTCAACGAATGCAGGCGAGTATGCAAAACGGGCGGCGTTCTCGCGTTTGCGTATATCAATAAGGTTGGCGCATACGCCGGAGTATGCGTGAGCTATGAGCCGAATATCTATCCCAGCGCGCTTGCCAACGAAAACGTCCTGAAGCGAGGCTATGACGACGTCAATCCAAACATCACGTTTTTTACTACGCCGGAAGAGATCGAAAGCGTGGCTAAAAGGCATTCCCTGCAGATCATTAAAAATCTGGCGACGGATTTTACCGTGACCATGAAAATCGTCGATGCGATGACGGATGAGCAATTTGAGTTGATGAAGCCATTGCTGGATGAGATGTCTTCTTATGCCAGCTGCACGGGTATGAGCAATCATGCTTTGCTCATGTGCAAAAAGTAGAGTACCATTCGGAAATATTACGCTTTGTGCGTGCGCTTCGCGGCGACTGCATCCGGTCGAGGAGGTGCTCGCGGCGGCGGAAGAGTTGAGGGGGATGTTGGGAGAATAAAGTTTTCTTTTTATAATAAATTTATTATATTGCGGATTTTTCGAGGTTTCAATAGATAAACTAGCCGACCGTTTGAAAGCAAACCAATATCCATCAATCAAGTCATATGCAAATGATAAAGAATATCCAAAGGGGGGATATTAATGTCTGTATTTGATGATTTTGAAAAAATCATGAATTATGCGCACTTTTGGAATTGGGCTCCTGATTGGGATGTTGTGAAAGAAATATATAGATCTATCCCAAACTCTTACTCCGTATTAACTCCATTCGCATACACTTATTTGGAAGAATTGATACGAACTACCACATCAGATTATGAATTATCTCTATTCGACCGCAATAAAAAGCCGATAAAATTAAGAGTTGGAATGAGCCTCGTCAATCTAGCAATAAAAGAAAACACAGGGAATCCGGAATACCAAAAACTCCTCGAGGGTGTAAAAAAGCACTTCAGGTATACACATGTACGCACGGATGAAAATGGTCGAAATAATGTTATGCATGGACATGTACATCCACGATTCTGGAGTGAGGAGTCTTTTGAAGAATTAATTCATGAAATTGCACAACTTTCAGAATTTTCAAAATTTTAATGATGAAATTCGCCAGCATCAGTATAAATCTACTCATTTTATTCTCTTTCAGCTTTTTTAATAATTTAAGTAAAACCACCCTTTCGGGTGGTTTTGACCTTGGCGTCCCCGGCGAGATTCGAACTCACGGCCTTCCGCTTAGGAGGCGGACGCTCTATCCGGCTGAGCTACGGAGACAGATATGCACTTGTCCTTGCGCACACGCGCGGCAAGACGAATTATACCGAAGCGGCGGGTGGATTGTCAACCAGCGCGGAGACAAATTGTGCGCAGCGCGCAGCGACCGCGTCCCGCTCCGGCCCGTAGGTACAGCCGTGCGGTGAATGTTCGAACACAGCGTAATCTACGCTGGGCGCGTTCACGGCGCCCCCCATGAAGATTTCGACGCTCTTTGGGTCGACCTTGTCGTCCTGCCCTGCGGATACGACCAGCGCCGGACAGTCGATCTGATCCAGATGCTTCTTCAGCTTCCGCGCAAGGCGGCTTAAATCGACCAGCTTACGAGTGGAGAACCCGCCGTACATCTGCGCGTAAGGGTTGTCGCCCCACGCGGGCTTGCCGTCCCTGCTCTCGGGATACCCCACCACGGGCAGGATCGGGCTGAGCGCGCGCGCCGTGCGCAGGTACCGCTTCATCTTGATCGGCGTGCAGATCAGCACCAGCCCGCTTAGATGCTCCTCCTCGGCAAGCAGGCCGCAGAGGATGCCGCCAAGCGACAGGCCGAGCACATACACCTGCTCGCAGCCCTCTTCTTTGAGCTTCCGGTACGCGTCGCGGACGCACCCTAGCCACTGCTTATCCGTGGACGCGTTCTGCGCGCGGACGGTCTCGCCGTGCCCGGGGATGGTCGGGGAAATGACCGTATAACCCTTCTCGATCAGCGCGTCCGCCACCACGCGGATGTTCGCGGGCGTGCCGCCGATGCCGTGCAGCGTGATGCAGCCGACCGCGTTGCCTTTATGAAACAGCGGCTGCGAAATGTCGTCGTCAAACGGCGGGCGTTCGTCGAGCACGCGTTTGTCCGGCAGATAGTTTTTCAGCGCTTCAAAGATGGACGGCATTCGCGATACCTCCCCCCGGTCAATCGAGCGTGTTACAGCAGCTTTCGCGTCTGTCGGTAAACGTCCCCCGAACCGACGGTGACCACGAGATCGCCCGGTTCGGCGTGCGCGTCGAGATAGTCCCGAATCTCCTCAAACGTCGGTATATACGTCGCGTTGCGGCTCGTTTCGTTGATCGCGGCAACCATATCGCGCGCGTGCACGATGCCGGTGTCCTTCTCGCGCCCGGGGTAGATATCCGGCACGAGCACGCTGTCCGCGTCCGTGAAGCAGGTGACGTTGTCGCAAAACAGCGTCCGCGCGCGCGTATAGCTGTTGCACTGAAACACGCAGTAGAGGTGGTTGTGCGGAACGCGCTTGGCAGCGTCTAGCGTAGCGCGGATCTCGTTTGGATGGTGGCCGTAATCGTGAAACACCCTCACGCCGTCGCGCTCTCCGTAATACTCAAACCTGCGGCGGGTATTTCGAAACTCGTTAAGCGCACCCGCCAGCACGTCAAACGGAACGCCGGAACGGTCGGCAACGGCGATTGCGCCGAGCGCGTTGACCACGTTGTGTAGCCCCGGAACGGACAGCTGCACGCGTCCGAGCGTTCCGCCGCGTCGCAAAACGGTGAATCCCGCGTTGCCGGCTTCGTCGAAGACAACGTCCGCAGCGTTATAATCGCCGCCTGTCAGGCCGTACGAGACGACGGTTTTATCGCTAGCATCCGCCAGCGCCTTGACGCGCGGATCGTCCACGCACGCGACGAACGTGCCGTCCTCCGGCAGCAGCGCAAGAAACCGCTCGAACGCGGCGACGATAGCGTCGATATTCTCATAGTAGTCGAGATGGTCGTCGTCGATGTTGTTGATCAGCGCGACGGTGGGTTTCAGCGTCAGAAAGCTTTCTACGTATTCGCACGCCTCGGTGACGAACTGCTCGCGGCTGCCGACGTGCACGCCGCCTCCAAGAAACTCAACGTAGCCGCCGACGTGTATGGTCGCGTCCGTCTTGGCGCGTGCGTTTATGACGGCGAGCATGGCTGTGACGGTCGTCTTTCCGTGGCAGCCCGCGATCGCGACCACCTCGGGATAGCGTTCGCTGATCTGCCCGAGAGCGACGCTGCGCTCCAGTTCCGGGATTCCCTTTTCGCGTGCGAGCACCCGTTCCGGATTATCGGGTTTGATCGCCGCGGAATAGATCACGAGGTCGGCGTCGCCTTCGTATTCGCCCGTATGCCCGATGGAATAGCGGATGCCCTCTTTATCCAGCGCGTCTATAAACTGCGTTCGTTCACGGTCGGAACCGGTCACCTCGTGCCCCTGCGATTTGAGGATCAGGGCCAGCCCGTTCATGCTGCAGCCGCCGATGCCGATTAAATGGATCCGTTTTGCGTCGTCGATATGTGCCATCATGTCGTGTCTCCGTGTTTATTTCATAATCATATTATTATACGCCTTATCCCTGCGTTTTCGCAATGTCGCGCGCCGATATCACGCGGCGTGCTCGGATCATTCATCTTGAATACATCATGAATCGTCGAAAAGTGCTTGCCATTCACCGCCCGATACGGTAAAATATCCTTTGCGCGGGGATGTAGCCCAGCTGGTCAGAGCGCTTCGCTCACATCGAAGAGGTCGTGGGTTCGAGCCCCTCCATCCCCACCATGATTAGACACCTATTTTGATACAATGCGTATCGGAATAGGTGTCTATTTTTAAGCGAAAAACTTAGATTTTCAAGTTTTTTGATGTTATTTAATAGAATCTGGCTCAATAGCTTTAACTAATCACCGCCTCTGAGTTATCTGTTGATGAGTAACATTAGTCTTTTAATAAATGATGTCTATTGTTTACATTGTCTAATTATTCCATAGAAAGATTTAAATAAGTGTCGGAAAAATCACATGCTGTAAACTGCTACTTTTTCCACTTCAAGTCCCGCAATATACATTTTCAAAAACACGTTGAAACCTTCCATCCCTGTCTCATCCGGTTGAACAGTCTTAATGTTCGCACCGGAAAATACGCGCGCGGCGAGATAATCGTCCAGCGACTCGTTCTCCCGTTTCCATATAAGGTATCCTGCGAGAACAGCCATGCCGAACGGCCCGCCCTCGCCAGCCGTCGCCATGACCGAAACGGGAATGCCCATCGCGTCCGCCATGTATTTCTGCCCGACGTATTCTGTCTTGAACAACCCTCCGTGCCCCATGAGGCGGTCGAGTTTTGCGCCTTCTCTGAAGAGGATTTCCATGCCGATGCGATGGGACGCAAGTGCGGAATACAGGTTCGCGCGGAGAAAGTTCGCCAGCGTAAAGCGCGCGTCGGGGCGGCGCGCTACCAAAGGCCGCCCTTCGGACAGGCCCGTGACCGGTTCGCCGGACAGGTAATTATAGGCGAGGATGCCCGCGCAATCTTGAGCGCCTTCCAGGCTTTTTTCATATAGCCTGTCGTAGAGTTCGGGAATGGACGGGGTCGCGCCGAAAAGCGCAGCCGCCTCTTGAAACACCTTGACCCACGCGTCCCAGTCGGATGTACAGTTGTTACAGTGCACCATGGCAACGGGACGTCCGGCCGGCGTGGTTACCATATCGATCTCCGGGTATACGTGGCTAAGCGGTTTTTCCAATACAAGCATCGCGAAAATAGACGTGCCAGCCGAAACGTTTCCCGTACGCACAGTAACGGAGTCCGTCGCGATCATGCCCGTACCCGCATCCCCCTCCGGCGGCGCCATGGGGATGCCGCTCTTCAGCACGCCGTTCGGGTCTAAAAGCCGCGCCCCCGCCTCGGTCAGTCGTCCCGCTGGCTGCCCCGCCGCCAGTACTCCGGGCAACAAGTCCTTCAAGCGCCATGTAAAACCATACGGCTTTGCCAGTTCATCAAACGCGGAAAGCATCCTCTCGTCGTAACCGTTTGTGTCCGAATCGATTGGAAACATGCCGCTCGCTTCGCCGACGCCCATTACACGTTCGCCTGAAAGTCGCCAGTGAACGTATCCCGCCAGCGTCGTGAGGTGCGCGATATCCGGCACATGCACTTCCCCGTCCAGCATCGCCTGGTACAGGTGTGACACGCTCCAGCGGATTGGGATATTGAAGTCGAGCTTTTCGCTGAGTTTCTTTGCCGCACTCTCAGTGTTCGTATTACGCCAGGTGCGAAACGCGGCAAGCTGCTTGCCCGAAACGTCGAATGGCAGGTATCCGTGCATCATGCCTGAGATGCCGATTCCGCCGACGGATGCCAGTTCAACGCCGTATCTTGCGGCAGCGTCCTCTTTCAGCGCGCGGTAACTAGCCTGAAGCCCGCGCTCCGTTTCCGACAAGTCATATGTCCAGAGCCCGTTCTCAAGCCGGTTCTCCCAATTAAAGCTGCCGGAAGCGATAGGCTTGTGCGATTCATCAATCAGCACCGCCTTGATACGAGTTGAACCAAGCTCTATACCGAGCGCTGTTCTTCCTAACCGGATAGCGTTAGCGATGGTAGATTCAGTCATAAATTCATCCTCCGGATTTTTCACGCCAATTACACATCTTTTTGTTGCAAGAGCGAATCACCCTTATTAAACACAAGCTATTGAGTTGAACATTTCACTTTCTATCATACGAATATCCTCAATTTTGTATACTCAATCGTAAACTTTCATTAAAAGCTCTTTCAAACGCGGTGCGATATAAGGAAATGCCTCTTTATAGGATGTACAATAGCGGTTGAGTCCCGAATCGGAAGTATTGGTCTGCACGCGATTTCTCCGGCATCCGCCGCGGCAAAGACCGAGCCAGCCGCATCTGTAACATTGTTCAGGAAGCTGTGCCGATTGTTCAATGAATCCCATTCGTTCTCTGTTGTCATCGATTGTTTCCAAGCTGTCTTCCATAATGCTGCCGATGCGGTAGCCGTCGAGCATGTAAAAGTCGCAGGGGAACACGCTGCCATCCGCTTCAATAGCGTACTGAATGGAGCACATTCCCTTCATATCGCAGCTCTCCGCCCGATGCCCCAGCAGCAGACCTGCGAGATTCTCGAAATAGCGATTGTACACAAATCTGCCCGCTGATCTGTCTTTGTACCATACATCAAACAGGTCTTTCAAAAACCTTGCATAGAGCTTCGGTGTGAGGGTGTGCTTTCGTGTTCCGCTTGATTCTTCAAGCGGTTCGAGGCATGGTATATATTGCTGATATGTCAAACCCTCGCGCATGAAAAAGGCGTAAGCTTCTTTGATGTGTTTGGCTGTCTGCGCGGTGACCACCGTCAGGATATTGAATTCGGTTTTATTACGCTTGAGGGCTTCTATCCCTTTCATTACTCGAGAGAATGTTCCATTTCCCTCCGCATCTTTCCGATACAGGTTATGCAGGCTCTCATGTCCGTCAAGCGATATGCCTACAAGAAATCTGTTTTCCGTGAAAAATGAAGCCCATTCATCGTCAATCAGCGTGCCGTTCGTCTGTAAGGCGTTATGGATCACAAGCTGTTTTGTGTTATGCTCTTTCTCCAGTTCGACAACTTTCCTGAAGAAATCCAGCCCTGCGAGCGTCGGCTCGCCGCCCTGAAACCCGAACGTACAGCTCCCCTCGGCATACGCGAGAAACTTCTTAACGATCGTTTCGATCGTTTCCTCACGCATCATTCCGAAGGACTTCGTGCTGCGGTGTCGGGCTTCGTCATGATAAAAACAATAGCTGCATCGAAGGTTGCAGTTACTGGATGCTGGTTTGATCAGTACGGTGGCTGGCGGCAATGAATGACTTCCCTTCTTGATTCGAGTTAAGGTCATATCGGGGTTTTACGCTGCTCTCCTGCTCTGTTTAAAATGTGATCGCCACCTTAAAGTCTCCCGCGCGGCCGGACGCGAAGTCAAACGCCGCCTCCCACTGCTCTATGGGGAAAGATTTGCTCACCACACCGTCCGTCTTGAGTTTACCGCTTGCGATGTTCTCAATGACATACGGGAAGCAGTACGGAGAAAGATGGGAACCGAGTACGTCGAGTTCCTTACGATCGCCGATGATCGACCAGTCGAGCGTCGTTGGCGCGCCGAACACCGAAAACTCCACGAATCGGCCGAGCTTGCGGATCATCGCCATGCCCTGCGTCACCGAGGACGGGTGCCCCGTCGCCTCGATATAGGTGTCGCAACCGTAGCCGTCCGTCAATTTCATAATCTCGGCGATTACATCCACCTTGGACGGGTTCCAGATCAGATCCGCGCCAAACGCCTTTGCTTTTTCGAGGCGGTCGTCCTTCATGTCCAGCACGATCAGCAGTTTGGGGTTGCGCAATCTCGCGTAGGTAACCATTCCAAGTCCCAGCGTTCCAGCACCTGACAACACCACTATATCCTCGCTACCGATCTGCGCGCGATCAACGCAATGTTTTGAGCATGCATATGGCTCAATCAAAAGAGCATCTTCTAGAGCTAAATCTTTTGGCACCTTATGAATGATCGAAGTTTTCGTTTTTATTCGTATATACTCAGCCATTCCCCCGTTGTATTCCGAAAAAAATCCGTAAATTTTATGTGGCTGGCACATCCAGTAATGGCCGGTTTTGCAAAACCGACATTCTCCACACGGCGCTATCTGATCAACCGCTATTCGCTCTCCGACGCTGTAACCAGATACGTTTGCGCCAACATATACGATGGATCCAATAAACTCGTGCCCGGGAATAAACGGCGGATCAACCCAAGATGGTTGTGTTTCGTCCCCCCAGAACATAGCCGCACCATGTTCGCATTTGAGATCGCCAGCACAAACACCGCATCCTTCTGTTTTTATCAGTATGTCATCGGGACCACACTCGGGTACTGGATAGTTCTCTTCATAACGATAATCTGTCTGGCTATAGGCAACCAGCGCTTTCATTGTTTTCGGAACTGAATCGATTTTCATATTATACTCCTAAAATAGTATTCGCCTGTTTGCATTCTCAAACAAAAACAACGAAGTTATGCATTCCGATGGTCCTTCGCTTACCACCATTTGATGAGATCAGTAACCTCATTCCTAAGTTCAACGAATTCAGGGGAGGCGATCTTTCTTGGTCTAGGGAGATCATTAATAATCGATTTTTTAATCTTCGTTGGTTTGTTGGTCAGTACAAGCACCCTGTCGCTTAGGTATATGGCTTCCTCGATATTATGCGTTATAAAAACAACAGTCGTACCTGTTTTTTGCCAAAGATTGATCAGTTCATCTTCCAGATGATACTTCAGTTGCAAGTCAAGTTGCCCATATGGCTCATCCATTAGGAGCAGTTCTGGCTCAACCGCAAATGCACGCGCAATAACTACGCGTTGAAGCATGCTGGCAGATAATTGTCTTGGATAATAATCGCGATATTTCGTAAGTCCGACCATCTTCATTACGTTTTCGGTGCGTTCTTTGATCAGTTTTTTATCCGCGTGTTTGATTTTCAGACCGTACATAATGTTTTGTTCAACCGTAAGCCATTCCATCGTGGAATATTCCTGGAATATATACGCGATGTTATTCTTTTTTAAGTCGATATCCGCTCCGTTTATCTGAATCGATCCTGAATCGATTTTATATAACTTCGTTAAGCTATTTAGGAAAGTTGTTTTTCCGCAGCCTGTCGGTCCAACGATACATAAAAATTCGCCTCTTGCGACATCGAAGGATACGTCATCGAGGACCAGCAAATCTCCGAAGCTTTTTGATAGGTTTCGTACCTGAACGATTATATCCGTCATTTCTTCTTCCTCTTCTTCACAGGGTCGGATCCATATCCTGCGTTATCTCTTCCCGCAGGGATAAGAACTCTGGCGAAACATAACTGCGTGGCCTCGGTAGATCGACAACATATTCTTTTTGTACGGAAGTCGGCAGATTATGCAGGAGTATGATCCTGTCCGCAAGGTAGATCGCTTCTTCCGCATTGTTCGTTACGAAGACAACCGTACGCTTTTCCTGTCCACTGATCCTCTCAACCTCTTCTTCCATGAGATATCTTGTCTGAGCGTCAAGGTGCCCGAACGGCTCGTCCATGCAAATAATCTCTGGTTCGTTGCAATACGCCCGCGCAATACCGACTCGTTGTTGCATGCCGCCTGAAAGCTGTACAGGAAAGTGCTTTTCAAACCCAGTCAAACCAACAAGATCAATGTAATGCTGCGCTTTTTTTTGTCGTTCCTTCTTGTTCATCCCTCTGACGTTCGGCCCAAACTCTACGTTCTGGAATACTCTGTACCACATAAACAGGTTCGTCGTCTGGTACACCATACCCCGTTTGGGCGAGGGGCCCGTTACCCTTTCACCAGCTACAAATATGTCACCTTCCGTGGGTAATTCCAGCCCTGCGATAAGGTTTAAAACTGTTGTTTTCCCGCATTGACCCGGTCCGAACAATACTACGAATTCTTTTTCGAACACTTTAAAATTTAGATCGTTCACGACCAGATGATCGCCCGCTAGTGAATAAAATGTCTTGCTTACATGATTGCATTCGATGACAGCTTTTCTATTATTTCCCATCATGCACCTCTTTCTCTCCAGGAGCAGAGCAGTCTCTCCAGGACGCGCATGATCAATGCAAGCAGCAGTCCCGTTATAGCAATTGCGATGATACCAACAAAAATCTGTGCCATATCGCTTGTGTCTTGTCCCGCTATGATCACCCATCCGATACCTTCAAATGAACTGACCATCTCAGCGGCAATGACCGCCATCCAACAGGTCGATAGACCAACTTGCATACCCGCAAAAATATACGGAACGCAGGAAGGCAACACCACTTTGAAAAATGCCTGGACTTTGCTAGCACCAAGCATATAAGCAACACCCATCATATTTTCGTCAACCTGTCTCGCTCCCGCGAAGGTATTCACAACCACGTTGACGAAGCCGCCCATAAAAATGATAAATATTTTTGCTGTTTCCCCGATGCCAAACCACACGATTGATAGCGGAATCCAGGCAACACCGGGGATCGGGCGGATTAGCTCAAAAATCGATCGGATCATAGCTTCAACGATCTTAAATCTACCCATAGCGATTCCAACGATGATTCCTGATGCAGAACCCAATAGGAACCCGATGAGTACGCGCCGTAAACTGATAAGCAGATGCAGCGGCATAGAGTACTTGTTCCCGATTGTGTGATTTATAAAATAGAAGAATTTCTTGAAAACTTCAAGCGGATCAGGTAGCAACAGTCCAATCCTCGTATATTGAACAGCCACCCACCAAAAAACAATAATAACAACAAACCCGATCAAGGACATTTCGATTGATATCAGCTTTTTTCTGAACGAATTCTTTTTCACCTTTGTGATCCTCCAGGTACTAATATCTTTTCGAGCAAATCAAAGCCAAAAGAAATCAAAATTCCAATGATCCCCAATGTCAGTATGCCAACCAAAATAATATCTGCTCGAAGCAGCGCTCGTCCTACCGAAATTAGATAACCGATGCCGCTTGTCGAACCCAACAATTCTGCAGCTACCAAACCCATCCAAGATGATCCCATCGCAACCCGCAAACCCGCGACCACCATCGGCATCGAAGATGGCAGCGCGATAGTAAACAACTGTTGACGGTTGGTCGCACCGAATGTGCTGGACACCCAAAGGTGGATCTGATTGGTTTGCTTGATGCCCGAGTATGAATTTATGATACACGGGATTACAGTCGAAAAGAAAATGATGCTGGCTTTCGATTGAATCGAAATGCCAAAAATAACGATCATAACGGGAATCAATGCCAACGGTGGTATCGGTTTTATAAAATCAAATACGGGACGTACGATTTTATCAACCCATTTAAACCACCCCATGGCGATTCCCGTAGGAACACCGATCACTACACCAAATACGTATCCGAGCATCGCTACTTTCAAGCTCGCCCAAATATGCTGAGGTAGCGTTGCCCCATCTGGAATCTTAGTATACATCTTCTTGATCAAGGTCATTAGCACCTTGATCGGATCAGGAAGGGAATGAGCCGGTACGAGTTCGAGTACCGCGGTAGCCAGATACCATAATCCCAGAAAAACAAATATAGATATTACCATGATAATTCTATATTTTGTTCTATTCTTTTTTGCAGTATTGATCATCTTTGCAGCATTCACCGACTTTTCAGTTTTCATCGCAACCTTCCCATTCCCAAAATACTTTTGGACGGTTTTCTTTCCGGGGCGTCATTCGACGCCCCGGATTGTTCGCATGGTTCTCAATCGTTAGTTAATTTGTACTAGCGCTGCATCAAATACGTCGGTAGCAATGGCTGCTTTGATAACTTCCAGCCTGTCGGCGTCAATCATTCCCTGCGAAATAAGATATTCACCGTATGTAATCGCGAATGCACCTAGATCAAGCTGTTTCGCCATTTCGGACGTAACAAACGGCTTATTGTCAAGTTCTGCCTGAACGTCTTCGTCAGCTATGTCTTTTCCCGCTCCCATATAAAAGCCCTTTGAAATGTTAAATGCATACTCTCCATCGGCAGCGAGCATATTCGTCGCTTCATATACCCACTTCGTGAAAGTTACAACATCGTCATAACGGTTTTCATATGCGTCACTCGTCGCAACGCAGGCTTCCATCAGCTTCCCACCAACATCCTGCAGCGTGCCGATTACCTGAGATTCTCCTGTCCAGTCGTAGTAGCAATATGGAGCGCCAAGAACGGCATAGTCGCCTTCGCCCGCCATCCAGCTCTGGTATACAGTTGCCTGATCCTGATTGACGAGGTTGAGCTTTGTGGCATCGACACCGATCGCTTGGAGCCATTGGCGCATTACGTAGTCAACCGTGGTGCCAAAAGATGTCAGTATGGTCTTGCCTTCGAGGATTTCGGCTGTTCCTGCTACATTTGGAACTCCGGCAGCACCGAACGTATCAAGAATCGGATCTCCTTCGCGAGCTAGGATAGCGGTGCCAGTTGTACCATCGATTTGATGTGCAACCAGTTTCTGATCCAGGTTCGCTAAACCGTAAATGAACGCACCACCTGTGATTGCGACATCCCATTCGCCCATTGCTTCGTTGATCGTCGCACCGTTGCTGAAGATGACAGTCTCAATCGGCAGATTGTCCCGCTCCGACCAACCTTGCTCAATGATGACGTCCAATGGGCAGCTGCAATAGAATCCCATGACCGCGATACGCAATGGTTCCTTCGGCTCTACGGGTGCCTGCGCGTCTTCCGCCTGTTGCGGTTCAGTTGCGGCTTGTTCTGTCGGTTCTTCGTTTCCCGTCGTTGTGCTTGGGGATGAGCATCCTGCTAGGATTGTGAGGCCCATACACACCGCAATTAGGATGGCTAAGTACTTTTTCATTCTTTCTCCTCCTTTGTTTTATAACATCGATCAGACTGCAGCAAGCCCTATCGACATAACCTTTTAATTTCAGCGTCGTTCCAATGTAGTTTTCGCTCTTCTTGTTGCTCTTTACGCTTATTTCCGTCTACGCAGCAGCAACATTTCCTGTATTCGTAATAAAGCCTTTACTTGAATCCCCAGCACTCGTCTTCAATTTGATCAATATGAAACCAAAAACGATCTCCTGTTTCGTGAGCCATATCCCCGTTGTTCTTCGCTTCCTCTTTCAGCTGAGTCATCATCCGATCAACGAGTTCACTCATGTTTTCGTGATTTGATAAATCGTTCATCTCGAAGGGGTCTTTCGCGATATTGAAAAGCTGCACTCTCTCACCACCAGAAATGCGCGGGCTGTGATAAACCAGCAACTTGTAGTCCCCATCCCGTATGGCACGCACCTTATCCTTGAATGTGTAACTCATGCACTTATGCAGTGTTTCGTGCCCACCATCGATCAACGGTCGGAAACTGCTGCCCTGTACGGAATCTGGCTTTGTTGCGCCAATATAGTCGCACAATGTCGGATATATATCAGAAAGGAAGATCTTCTCTTCAATTTTTCGCCCTTTGGGAACACCAGGCCCGCTGAGCGCGAGCGGAAGTTTGACGTCGTGTTCGTAGAGACTTGCTTTTCCCATCAGGCCATGTTGCCCGAGCGAAAGGCCATTATCTGCTGTAAATACTATAATTGTATTATCAAACAACTCTTTTTCTTTCAAAGCATCGAGGATTCGTCCGATAGATGCGTCAAGGTGCGTAATCATCGCATAATAATCTCTGATATGTTTTCGTATGGCATCAGGTTCACGCGGGTATTCTTCTAAGCGTTCATCCCTGACGTTTTTTTGTCCGTAATCGAAAGGATGCTCTTCAACGAAGTTAGGTGGAATTTCGATGTCATTCAAATCGTATAAGTTAAAAAATTCCTGCGGTACCGTGCGCGGATCGTGCGGCGCCATGTACGCCACATACATATAAAACGGATTCTCGCCGTCTCTTTGCCGAATCCAGTCGCAGGCGGCGTCGGCAAACAGGTCGGTGGAATGTTTTCCCCAGGAAACGTGATTGGCGCGCAACGGTATAATTGTGTTGTTGTACCCAGGATTCATTACGTCGTTGAACGTATGAATATATTCTCCTGTATCGTCATAGTCGTATACCGGAACCTTCCAGTGATCGTACATGCCTCCAAAGAAAATCTCCGCTCCGCAGGTGAAGCTTCGGGCAAATGATCTGAAATCATTGTGCCATTTCCCTACACCGAATGTTTCATAGCCGCTGTTGCTGAAGGTTTCGCCTAGAGTAACGTGCTCCTCTGGAATGTAAGCTCCGCAATCCTTTAGTCCGTAGAGCCCTCTTCCGGTATTAATCATGGCGCGGCTCGGCATACAAATCGCGGCGCAGGTTCCTCCGGGGATATAGGCGTTTGTAAACGCGGTACCGGATGCAAAAATCGAATCCAGGTTTGGTGTGATAATCGTGTCGTTCCCGAGCACATGTATGGTATTATAACGCATATCGTCCGCTAATAGGAATAAAATGTTCGGCCGTTTGCCCATGGTTTGTGCTTCCTTCTGTTTCTTTAAGATTGAATGTCACCGCTTGTATATACGGTCGGATCATCCTTTGCTTTGCTAAATTTATAGTAATATTTGTATTTTTTTATTATCAGATTTTGTATGCAATTCACTGAAAATATATTCGTGAACAAGAAATGTTGCTTGTTTAATAAGATTAAATCACTCGTTACATAATTCCGCAACGATAATAATTCGTCACTTATTACCTTAATCGCGTTGCATAGTATCGATAACCATATTGACATGCTAATAATTTAAACGTATATTATCAGTATATAATCGATTCGAAAGCGCGGGGCTATTTATGAAAAAAGTCACAATGGGGCAAATCGCCCAGCGAGCCGGTGTTTCGCAGACAACCGTTTCCTTTATCCTGAACAACAAAGAAAATGCACGAATCTCCGAAGAAACAAGACAAAATGTACTTAAAGCCGCAAAAGAGCTGAATTATACACAGCTTGGCGATATGAAGCGGCATACGCCGAAACTGATCGGCCTGATGGTGCAGTCCCTGACAATCCCTTATTTTATTTATGTATTATCATGTGTATCCAAGTTTGCTTATGAACGCGGTTACGGAATCGTTTTTTTCAACACCGAACGACAGATCGACCGTGAAGTAGAATTTTTAAACAACATGCTTAAGCAGAATGTTCGCGGTATGATTATTACTTACACCCCTTCCGATCCTGAATATTTCGCAAAAGCTGATAAGATTGTACCAATCGTGATGCTGGGCGAGAGCGACAGTACGTATAACATGCAAACCATCGGCACCAACAGTCTCAAAGCCGGAGAAATGATGGCCGCATATTTGTATGAACTCGGGCATCGAAGTGTGGCGTTTGTTTCGTTGCCGATCAATACAATCAGTCTCTCGCGCAAAAGAAGAATCGAAGGTGCGAAGAAATATTACGAAACCATGGGCGCAGGTGATACATTTTATATTCTGGACACCGAAACGGAGGAAGATAACTTCGACGATAATCATGAACTGAATCTCGGCCGGAACCTTTGCCATCAAATCATGGACAAACATGATGTCACTGCGTTCATTGGCAGCGGCGATCTCGTTGCTATCGGTATCTGCCAAGCGCTTAAGAAACGTGGGTTGCGCATACCGGAAGATGTTTCCGTCATGGGAATCGACAACACTTATGTCTGCAATACGTGCAACCCAACCCTCACCTCATTGGATCTTCACCTCAACAGCAGAAGCAAAATTGCCGTTGACGAACTGATCAACCGAATCGAGTATCCTCAAAACAGCAAATATTTCAGTCATCTTGTCGATTACAGCCCAAGCATTGTCACGCGCGGTTCAACAGCACCGATTCATAATATAAATTCTGAAATTATCAATGATATTTCAGAATTATGATTAGAATGCTTTATCGTCAAACTCTTTGCATGAGGGTGTTCTTACTGTTGTTAGTATTTCTATAATGCGCAAAATCTCGGCTAGATGCCTTATCGTAATTGATATGATCATTTAAATTTTCATCAAATTGGACAGAATATGTTTCAATTTCGTATCATAGACAGTTTTTAATAAATCGCAATTTTGAACTTAGCAACAAAAATACCATGTACAACAAGATATCATAAATCTCTTATTGGTCGCAAGAGACCAGGTAAATCGTTATCCCTTATTATCCCTACACCTATCGATTTTTACCACCACATCAATTTGCATCCCATTTTTGAACGCAACTCGAATTCGTCCATCCTTCTGCACGATCCCCTTCTCCACCATGACCGCCCAGATGGTGTCATCCCACTCTTCAAGAACGATCGGATTCTTCTTCAATGCCTGAATAAAAACCGTCATGGCTTTATCCTTCTGCTGGTGTGAGGTTCGTTCTGCTTTCAGTTTTTCAAGTTCGCCAAACGCGTCCTCATATCGTTGATTCAGGCTGTTGTACTTCTTCAGATATTCTTCCTGTGACTGAGCAGTGGAGGCATTCCCTTCGACCGCTGATTTCACCAGTTCGGCAACGACTGCACACTCCTCATGCAGACGTTCGATTTCAGCATCGATCGCATCCGTATTTGTCAGGCTTCGACGCATGAGTTCGCAGTCCTCGATTACTTGCGACCTGTTCTGCATCAGCTGGTTATACGCCTGAATGAACATCCTTTGTATCGTTTCGGTGTCCATGACCGGTGTTTTGCATTTCTTCTCGAATTTGTTGTTGCACTGCCAGATCACCCTGCGATATGGGTCATTTGAGTGCCATACTTTCTGGCCATAGAATCCACCGCAATCAGCGCAGACCAATTTAGTGGATAATACGCTCTTCCCGCTGTAAGCCCTGCCGAATTGCTTCCTGCGAGCAATCTCAGCCTGAACCTGATCCCATTCATCCGGTATGATAATCGCCGGATGGCTGCCCTCAACGTAGTACTGCGGGACTTCGCCTTCATTACGTTTTGTCTTTTTCTGCAGAAAATCCACCGTGAACTTCTTCTGTAACAGCGCATCGCCTTTGTACTTTTCATTCCTCAGTATGCTGTTCACCGTAGACGTGCTCCATTTGTTGCTCCCACCCGGTGAAAGAATGTTCCTCTGTTCCAGGTGTTTACAGATCCCGGCAGCGGTTTTTCCTTCCATATAGAGCCGGTAAATCAATCTGACAATAGCCGCTTCTTTCTCCACGATGATCGGACGCTTGCCCTCCCCTTTTTCATAACCAAGGAACCGTTTGTACGGCAGGTGGATTTTACCGTCGGAAAAGCACTTGCGCTTACCCCATGTCACGTTTTCAGAGATGGACCGGCTCTCTTCTTGCGCCAGAGAAGACATAATGGTAATCAGCAATTCACCCTTGCTGTCGAACGTATAGATGCCTTCCTTTTCGAAATAGCATTCCACCCCATTTTCTTTCAGCTTGCGAATGGTGACAAGGCTGTCGACGGTGTTGCGGGCAAAGCGGCTGACCGACTTGGTCACGATCAAATCAATCTTGCCGGAAAGCGCGTCGGCAACCATCTCATTGAAGCCTTCGCGCTTTTTCATATTGGTGCCTGAGATTCCCTCATCGGTATATACCTTGACGAACTTCCAGTCAGGCTTTGACTGGATGAAGTTTGTGTAGTAATCGACCTGTGCCTCATAACTGGTGAACTGCTCATCACTGTCCGTGGAAACGCGAGCGTAACCGGCAACATGCCGTTTCTCCGCAAGGGATGACGGCAAACGTGTCAGCGGATTAATGGTCGATGGTATTACCGTTACTCTGGGCATTGCTCCTGTTCCTCTCAAGGGCTCGTTGACGGGCTGCTGCTTTCATCTCGTCCGTCCAGCTTTGACTGCGTGATCTGTCCTTCCACTGCACTTGGATCTCGGTTCCGTCTTTGAAGTGGTAAATCAGTATATTACCGTTACAGAGCAGAATATGATCCACTCTGTCACGAAAGTCCTGCTCGTCAAACACCGCCTGTTCCAGAACCTTAGCGGTTTCGCTCATGAGGATGTCTTCCGGTATCTGCTTCGATGCGCAGACAGCTTTGCCGTATGAATGAAACCTGCGGCAGATCCAGACGGGGCCGGCATGCGTTTCCTTCCGGTGGCAGCTTGCACCGCAAACACCACACTCCATTTTCCTGCTGAACGGATATGCGCCATTACAGACCACAGGCTTTGTAAACCTTGCTGATCTACGTGCTATCTCCGTTTGCACCGCTTCAAACATCTCCCTGCTGATAATCGCTTCATGTGTTTCTTCGGCATGGTACATGGGGAGTTCACCTTGATTGAAGAGCTTTCGCTTCGTCATGTAGTTTTCACGGTACGTTTTCTGCAGCAGCAGATTGCCTGTGTAAACATAGTTTCTAAGGATCACCATGACCGCACTCTGGTACCACGGCTTGCCGCTTCGAGTTTGATGCCCTTCCGCATTTAATCTCTTTGCTATCGTATTGTATCCATTCCCTGCCAGATACCATTCGAAAATATTCTCAATGATTCCGGCTTCCTCCGGAACCACGATGTACTCCCTCTTCTCACAGCGGTATCCGTATATGGTGCCGCTCCACGGTTTCCCCGCTTCGAAGAGCTTACGGATTCGCCATTTCTGGTTCTCGCTTGCCGACCGGCTTTCCTCCTGCGCATATGATGCGAGGATAGAAAGCATCAGCTCACCGTCGCCGCTCATGGTGTGGATGTTCTGTTCTTCAAAATAGATGTCCACCCCGATTGCCTTGCACGCACGTACGGTCTGTAAGAGCGTTAGCGTGTTCCGTGTGAATCGGGAGATGGACTTCGTCAGTATCATGTCAATGTTTCCGGCCCTGCAATCGGCGATCAGACGCTGAAACCCTTCTCT
Source organism: Christensenellaceae bacterium (assembly GCA_963675855.1). Classification (GTDB taxonomy): domain Bacteria; phylum Bacillota; class Clostridia; order Christensenellales; family CAG-138; genus UBA7703. The sequence continues at coordinate 968,427 of OY776633.1, read as the reverse complement.
GTTGGCTTTGGTTCCTGTCTTCGCTTCATCCGCATATACTCCTGCGTAAATCCATTCACTGTTACTCCGGATGTATTCGCTGTAGTAGCTGATCTGAGCCGATAACGAACGGAGCATCGCGTCCTTGCCGCTGGAGACCCTGGCGTATGCGGCAACCCGCTTTTTCTGTTCGAGCTTCGGTACTGTTGGCAGTACCGTCAGGGTTCCCGGCATATGATCCCCTCCGTTCAGTGTGACATGTTACCGTCACCTCCGTCATAAAGCAAGTCGTTTCCGCGATATAAACTGTTCTTCGGAACACCGTATTTTTCGGCTATCACGGTCTCAACATCGGCATAGTCTGCGGAGGTCAGAATACCTTTTGCGAGCATCCTTTTTGCCTGCAGCATGGAAGCGAGGTAGCATTCTAGGTTGGCGCGGTACTCAGTCGTCAATACATCCACGCCCGTTTCCATATCGCCCGACTTTGCAGCTCAACAGACCCGGCTTTTTTGCGTTTGGCAAGGAAGACTCACTGCAATAAGTGCCAATAATTTTATTGATTCGTTTGTCTTCCATCACACGTTCCTCTTTTCTCTGTCCGGCAAGCTGTTCCGCAGCTATTGATTCGTGTTGAATCTCTGATTTTTATCCCACCAACGATAGAATTTCCGTGTCGCGTGAACGTCGCTTTTTTTCGCACTAAAAAGCCTCAAAACGCACCGTGATTTCAAATCGATTTTTCGCAAAATGGTAACCCCTGAAAAATGGCTAAGGTACGGGCTTTTTTGGCATTTTTTGTGCATTTTTTTGGAATTAAGGGGAAAATTTTTCTGCGTATGAGGGTGCGCGGTTCGGAGTCGCAAAAGTTGTAGAGATTAAGACCCCCCTCCCCCTGTTGCCGCGTAGTTCATACCTTTTGTATCCCAAACCGTTCAAACAGTTCCTCCCTATCCGCACTGAGGTGCTCGATCTCCACATTCCACTTCTCATGCCGTTTAACTGCGTTCTCTACGAAGCTGCTCCATGATGATACGAACGAATGTATAATCCTGCGGTTCTGTTCCGGCAATACTTCAAATAGCTACGTGTTCCTGTCCTGTATCCACTCGCATGACTATTCGTTTGTCAATGCGCAATTCCTCTCACAAACCACCCAGTATTGCCAGTTTTTGACGATTGTGCTTTGTACCCTAATATTTATACGTCTAGCACGGCAAAAGTAATTTCTTGCGGCGAATTGGCCGCTAAAATGAAGAAGAATGCCCATTCCTACGAGCTGCTTCTATCTGCGCTTGACTTGCAGGCTTTCCGAAGCGAATAAACCGCGCGGGTACGGTGTAATCCTTTATCCCATGAATTGAGTCGACGCGCGTGCATTTGTAAACGTCAGGAAATGCCGTCGTCAGCCTGTCCAGCTTGCGTATAATTACGGGGTCGGCGGTGCATACAGTTGCGGTATTATCCGCTGAACACCAGTTGATGATGGTTTCCCGTTCCTCGCGTGTGAGCTTGTACAATGTATACCGTCCTCTCGATGTTTTGCGGGTTCGGTTATCCGTTCAAACCGTTTCGGTTTCCGAAACCCTTTTGCGAGTTTTGTGTTTTGACCGTTTCGGTTTCCGAAACCCCGTATCGCCATTTGTTCCTATGAACCTTTTCGATTTCCGAAGGCTATATATATATTGCCATGGGCGGTGCGATCCTAAGGAACTCGCAGTGGTGCTCTCCTGAACTTAGGTTTGGATATTTCAGGATCGTTTTTCCACTCCTCTGAAAACGCGTACAACGTCGCTTTTCCAACAATGTTGTCGCCGTGCTCGCTGATCTTGATAAATCCTTTTTGAATCAACTCTCTTTTCCGCCGTGCAAATGCTTCCGAAGCACAAATTTTCGTGTGCTGATTTTTGGGATAAATGAACTCTCTTGCACCTTTAGAGGCAAGCAACATATAGCAATATGTTTGAAATGCGCCTGGCGTTAGAGAAAGCGCAGCTTCATCCATCAGAAGTGACTCGCCAAGTCTTGTATATGAACGCTCACGACCGGTAGGCGATTTTGTCTGCCAAGGTGGGAATGGTGTGATTCGCTGTTTGTTACGGCTCATAGCTTTGTCTTTCCTTCTATTAAAAGTTGTCCTTTTACTAATAATTGATAAGTCTCAAAATGAGACTTTTGCAGTAGATTCGAGAAATATATCCCGTCCGAAGCCTCTTTACAAAATCATTTTAGTCCATTATTATAAGAGTAACAATATGCCATTTTCGCACTTTTATTATTTTCTTTCGGAGGATTTGGTTATTATGTACACCATTTTGGGAATCGATAAACGTATCCGCACGCGCCGTGAGGAATTGAAGTTTTCGAGAGAAAAGCTAGCTGATAATATGAAAAACTATGGTAACGGAGTAGACTTTCAAACGATAAAGAGCTGGGAGTATGGTAAAACCAAACCTTCCTTTGATAATATTCCCACTTTATGTCTAGCACTTGAGTGCGACACTGATTACTTGTTTGGGAACAGCTCGACTCCTCGCAAGGAAACGCAAGATGCTATGAGCATAACCGGCCTCTCGGAAAAGACAGTTGATGTGCTGCGCGGATTACACAAAGATATTGCAGAATATGAAATATATAAATCACAAATTGCAGAACGCGATGGGATCGCATACATTTGGAACGGAGAAACTTCCAGTGATATTCTCCTAGGAAAATACAAAAAGTATGCTGTTGAGCTGTTGAACGAGCTCATTAGCAGTACAAGTCTTTTACCAATCGCTCTTCAATTTCACGAGTGGAAATCAGCGGCACAGAATGTATTAAATATTTTTAACTCCGATATAGATGTTCACACGAAGAACAAAACCTTAACTCCTGCTGAAAATGACACGCAAGTTAAGAAATACATTCTCTCACAATCTTTTGAGGATTTCATAAAGGAGATAGCCAAGCAATACACACCGAAAAAAAGCAAACGCAGAGGTGGCAAACATAAAAAGTCACTGCCTGTTTAGGAAGTCGTGCTATTACTTCTGAGTTGTTAACGATGTGCGAATGCGTTGACCCCAGATGCTCAAACTGTCAAAAAGCGCCGAGGCATTCTGAGCACAGTGCTTGCACAAATCTGTGATATCTATATAATCTTCAATCGCGATTTAAGTTTCTGAACTGCCAGCTTTGATGCTGTAAAGGAGTAACTGATATGCCCAGAGGAAGAAGACCGCTGCCATATGCGCTGCTGGACAATAAAACAAGAAGATTAACCAAGGCAGAACTCCGCGCCCGCGAATCTGCGCAAATGAAAGGATTGCCTCCTTTATCTGACCCTCCGGATGGAATGAGCCCATTGGCTCTAAAAGAATGGAAACGTATCGTTGCAATACACGACCAGCTTCCGATCAAAGTATTATGTGCTCTCGACGAGTTTATGCTCTTGGCATATTGCGAGAGCGTTGCAGTTTACAAGATCGCGCAGCGAGAATATGCAAAGCTGCTGAAAGAAGGCGATAATACACGATCCGGATTACAGATCATAAACAGCTACCGAAGAATCATGCGCTCGGAGATGGCAAGCTACACGAAACTGGCCAAACAGCTTTACCTTCCTGAGATCATCAAGAAACAAAAGCAGATAGCGGCTGAACGAAAACGATACGCTGACGATCCAATGTATGCATTTTTGACAAAATACTATCCTTAATATTATAGCTGATAAATAAGATGCTTATCAGCACCGGCTTCTTATCATGCTTCATCCGTTGTTTCCATTACGCTTGAGCACATGCGTATATGAATTGCGATGTCGCCGTTTGCAAATGGCTGTGTGCCGTTCTCATAGCTTCAAGGCAATATTCCTCAAGCCACAGAAGAACCGCTCTCTGCCCTTCTTAAAGGCTTGTGACAACGGTCCTGAATTCAAGTCCCGATCCGTATTGTAACCAGGATCAAGGGTAATACGGCAATTACGGTATAGAATGACTAAATCCCAAGTTTTATCTGCTGGAGGTACAGATACTCGCCCAGGTCATCGAAAACGTAAATCAGACACGATAAGGCTCGGTGTTTACGAGGTGTTTCAACAAACCGGCATTGATAATTCCCAATTGCGATTTTACGTTTCGTCATATCTTATATACGCACACGAAAACGGAAATCGCTCTGCCTAGCTTAATCTCATCTCCACAAACCATTTACCGCCTTCATCAAACAGGTATGTCTCCCGAGTGCCGATCCGAATTGTATATCGAATTCCACATCCACCTGCTTTCAAGCTTGCTGCACGGCAATGATCCTTTACTTCGTCAATCGAATACTTCCGACCGTCCTCGAGCATAATACCGAGCGGCTGTATGGATCCGTCAAAATGGATTTGTGCAAGGATCGAAACATATTCTTTTTTTACTTCTTTCTCCATATCAGGCCTCACTTGGCTTTAAAATAGCCGATGGGATGGATTGCATGATCCTCCTTAGGATTGATGTGCTTCAGTGTCGGATCAAACTCCACGACTGCACGATAGATTGAATAATGCCCGAATCGACGCCGGATGTCATCTACGGTGCGCTCCAGCTGTTCGAGCTTCTCACGCTCCGCTTCATCCTCGAATAGTTTGAGCTGTTTGGGAGTTGTCGCGGGGATCAGGTCGCAGCCTCTTACCCCGATACTTCGAAGCGGATTCTGCCAGCGGTAGCTGATGCGCAACAGTTCCATGGCAGTATTGCACAATTCGCTTGCCAGGCAGGTCGGTTCTTTTAGTTTCATCTGTTTCTGATACCAGAATAACCCGTTGTCTCGAACGCTGATCTGCACCGTTCTTGCCAAGAGGCCATGATCACGCATGCGTTCCGCTACGCTTTCCGAGAGCATATAGAATACGATCTTTGCATCCAGCTCATTCTCCAAATCGCGTGGAGTTGTCGTGCTGTTTCCGATCGATTTAATGATCGTCTCATCTCCGACTTTCATAACCGGCGAATTGTCCAGGCCATTGGCGAACCAGTGCAGAATCGTTCCGACCTTACCGAACCATGCCTGCATCAATTCAGGGTCCGTTTTTGCGAGCTGTCCAATGGTTTCGATACCGTAGTTGTACAGCTTTCTTGACGTCGCTCTTCCTACATAAAGTAAATCGGATGCAGGCAGTGGCCAGGCCTTGTCCCTGAAGTTGTTCCGTGTCAGAATGGTGACCGCATCCGGTTTCTTCATGTCTGATCCGAGTTTGGCAAAGACCTTGTTGTAGGAGACCCCGACTGAAACGGTAATACCGAGTTCCTGCTTTACCCGTTCCCTGATTTCCTCAGCCATAGCCGCAGCATTCCCAAACAGATGCACGCTGCCAGATATATCAAGCCAGCACTCATCCAGACCAAATGGTTCAACTTGATCCGTGTAGCTGTTGTAGATCTCCCGGGCCAATGCGGAAAAACGCAGATAACGATCATAATGCGGCTTTATGATTACAAGCTTTGGGCACTTCTGTTTCGCCTGCCAGAGCGCTTCCCCGGTGGTGACACCATATTTCTTTGCAATCTGATTCTTTGCGAGGATAATTCCATGCCGCGCCTCAGCGTCGCCGCCAACCGCCACCGGCTGATCACGGATCGTGGGATTGTACAGGCACTCTATACTGGCATAACAGGCATTCATATCCACATGCAGAATCGATCGGTCCAATGAGTTTACCTTCCATTCATCAAGTTTGGGTATAAGAAACACACCACCCGAAATACATACTTTTCGGGTGCTTGCTTCGTTTTTTCAATTGCAGTCGGCTTCTAAACGTTGAAGCTGCGAGCGGCGATCATTTGCCGTCTCTAAGCACAAATTCTGAATAATTCAGCAATTGGTGTACTGGCATTATATCGCAGTCAGAATTGCCTTGTCAACGTACATTTGTTCGTATATGAAAAAGTATCGGAAGCGAATAATGCAGCATTGTTTGCCCGGTGCGTGTTTGGTATAATAGCCGCGATAGGATATTGGAGGTTACAATGGCATCGAAAACAATCTATCAGCTCTACGCTGAACTGAAGGACTACAGCCCGAAAATATGGCGCCGTTTCGAAGTTGTCAGCAATATCTCTATTGCACAGCTTGGCTATATCCTGATGACTCTGTTTGAGATGCAAGCCAGCCACTTGTTTCGGTTTGATGTGCCATTCAGCGAGAATTTCCGGAGGCAAATGGCAGAGATCTATTCACAGAAAGACCTGGATAAGCTTGTCAAAGCATTTTTCGATGATAATCCGGTATACCGAAACCTCCAATTAGAGCTGCACAATGACCGCTCGTATCATGATCCTGATTCGAAGGATGCTGCCAAGGCATTGCTTAATAGCGCCATCGACCACGCGGGCGAACGGTTGAACTTCACATATGACTTCGGAGATAACTGGGAGATCGAAGTAACGCTATTAATGGTCTCCATCGACTCCGAAACACCGAAATCAGAATTCCCACGCGTTCTGGAAGGGGCCGGATATGGGATTATCGAGAATTGCGGTGGGGTCCCCGGCCTAGCCGAAGTTGCAGCAGACTTTGCGAAAAAGTCCGGCAAGATGTACCGGAGTTATTGTGAGCGGCTTGGTGTAAAAGATTTCGATTTGACATCGTTTGACCTGGACGACATGAATTTCCGCCTGAAGAAGCTCCCACAGATATTTTTAAATATTTATGAAAAAGAAATGTTACCGTCGACGCAGTCAATGAACCTTATTCTAAGAAACGGCAGGAAAAGCCATTAGCTTCCTGGCTCCAGTTCTTTTTGACTGTAAAAAATCGTATCCTTTCTTTTTATGCAACAAAATTGAGATTTGTGTTGAATTTCACCCTTCTCGAAGTTAGATGTCTGCAAGCACTGACAGCTAAACGTTGTGTTTCTATATACAAGTTGTTATAATAGGCGGTAAGAAACGCGAGGTGTCAAATGCCTCTTTCCAATCCGCAAAAGATCAAATTATTAAAGCTATACGAACTCCTCAAGCTCCATACGGACGAGGAGAAACCGCTGTCCACCAACCAGCTTTGTGCCATGCTGGCAGCGGAAGGTATCACCTGCGACCGGCGAACGCTGTCGGTTGATATTGACGTGCTGAACGCCAATGGATTTGAAGTTCTCAAGCGCCGTACCCGTTACGCAAACCTCTATTATGTCGTCGACCGGCAGTTCGATATGGCAGAGATCAAAATCCTGATCGATGCGATACAGGCTGCCAGTTTTATTACTCCCTCCAAGACGAAATCACTGATCAATAAAGTCGCGAATCTTGCCGGAAGCCATAAAGCAGCAGTACTCAAGGGAAACCTGGTTACCTTCAACACGCGCAAGCACACCAATGAGTCCATCTACTATACCGTAGATTCCTTGGAACGAGCACTGCAGAAAAAGAAGAAAGCAGCTTTTCAGTATTTCGATCTGGATGAAAACGGGAACCGCATTCTAAGGAAGAACGGTGACCGGTACATAGTCAATCCCGTTGGGCTGGTGTACCACGAAGATAATTATTATTTAGTTACTTACCATGAAACGCATGAAACGACCGTCAACTACAGGGTTGACCGGATGGCGGATGTTCAAATTGAAGATGATCCTGTCGCTAAACAGACGATGAAGTTATCCCGTAAACTCGGCTCGTACACTGAGCGCGTCTTCAAGATGTTCAACGGACCGGAGGCGACTGTCGAACTTCAATTCGACCGTAAGCTGATCGATGCAGTGCATGACAAGTTCGGGGAGCGTGTCGAGATCACCGCATGCGAAGACAATCTCTGTAGGACCAAGGTTAACGTAATCGTCAGTCCTGTGTTCTTCGGATGGTGTTTTCAATTTGGGGAAGGAATGAAAATATTATCACCTGAGACCGTTGCTGCCGATATGAAGGCCCACGTACAGCAGGTCATGAGGATGTATTGACAAAATCGGCCATGAAAAGATTCAGGAGACAGGAAGGCTAAAATGTGGTTCATTCTTTTTCTAATTCTTCTTCCGGTATTTGTTTTAGCATACTTAATCAAAAAACAGTAAATTGACTTCAGTAAGAAGTCAGAATCTGGAGAAGTAAAAAATGGAAGACGATTTTGGTTATTTTGGTTCCGGACTGGAAGGATACGTTCATTACATGGATGCAACCGATCAAGCTATGAGCGACTTCGTTCCGAGTGATGTTGCGAACTATAACAGCGTGGATATTGAATTGGAGAATAATGATTTGTTCGATGACGGTTCCGCAGATGAATTTTTAGACGACATTGATGTGGAAGACGAAGATGACTATTTAGATTCTTTGGATGATGATTTCTAATGTCCCCCGATAACCTTCTTCCTGGATTTCGATTAATTACGGCGGCATCACTGACTATATTGCAGATGAAACGGAGAAAAAAAGATGGCTGGTATCAACGGACAGGAACGGGAAGAACTGCACAGGGCAATCTGGAGCATTGCCGATGATTTGAGAGGCAGTGTAGACGGTTGGGATTTCAAGAGCTATGTACTTGGGACGATGTTTTACCGCTATATTTCCGAGAACCTGACAAATTACATCAACGACGGAGAACGAGCTGCCGGCCATACGGATTTCGATTATGCTAATATCTCCAACAGAAACGCAGAAGAGGCCCGCGCAGACCTGATCGAGGAAAAGGGATTCTTTATCCTGCCTTCCGAACTGTTCTGCAATGTCCGCAAAAACGCACCAACAGACGAGAACCTGAACGAAATGCTCGAACGGATTTTCAACCACATTGAAGATTCCGCTAAAGGCAGTGAAGCGGAGAGTGGATTTTCTGGTCTCTTCGATGATTATGATGTAAACAGCAATAAGCTTGGCGCAACCGTCGCCAGACGAAATGAAAAACTTGTGAAACTTCTGAGCGGCGTTGCGGAAATGAAGTTGGGCAATTATAAGGACCATCACATCGATGCCTTTGGCGACGCGTACGAATACCTCATGACGATGTACGCCTCCAACGCCGGGAAGAGCGGCGGTGAGTTCTTCACCCCCGCCGATGTATCGGAATTACTGACTCGACTTGGAACGGTCGGGAAAACTGAAGTCAACAAAGTGTATGACCCCGCATGCGGATCCGGTTCCCTGCTGTTGAAAGCTGAGAAGCTGCTAGGCAGAGACAACGTCCGTATCGGCTACTTTGGGCAGGAGATCAATATCACGACATACAACCTCTGCCGAATCAATATGTTCCTGCACGACGTGGGTTTTGACAGGTTTGATATTGCCTGTGAAGACACGCTGACACATCCGCAGCATTGGGATGACGAGCCGTTTGAGCTGATTGTTTCGAATCCGCCTTACTCCATCCACTGGGCAGGTGACGATGACGCGACGCTCATCAACGACCCGCGCTATTCTCCTGCCGGTGTTTTAGCTCCGAAATCAAAGGCTGACTTTGCCTTTATCATGCACTCGCTTTCCTGGCTGGCGCCAAACGGCACCGCCGCTATCGTTTGCTTCCCCGGAATTATGTACCGCGGCGGCGCAGAGAAGAAGATCCGTAAGTATCTTGTAGACAACAACTTCGTAGACTGCGTCATACAGCTGCCTTCGAACCTGTTCTATGGAGCGACTATCGCAACCTGCATTATGGTTTTAAAACGTGGCAAACCGGACAACAAAACTTTGTTTATCGATGCCACCAAAGAATGCATCAAGGTTACGAAGTATAACAGGCTAACCGCTGAAAACTCCCAGAAAATTGTTGATGCATTTACGAACCGCACGGATATCAAACATTTCGCTCGTCTCGCCACGCATGAAGAAATCAAGGAGCAGGATTACAACCTTTCCGTGAGCACCTATGTGGAAGCGGAAGATACACGGGAAAAGGTTGATATCGTTAAGCTAAACGCTGAAATTGAAGAAATTGTTGCCCGCGAGAAGGTTTTGCGCGAGGAGATCAATAAGATCATCGCGGAGATTGAGGTGGGGAATGAGTAAGCTGGATGAGTTGATAAAAGAGTTTTGTCCGGATGGGGTGACTGTTAAAATCCTGGATGAAGTGTTTGAACAGTTCTCTGGTATGACAGGCGTCTCCAAAAAGTGGGCAGATGAAGGTAATTGTGAATTCATCGACTATATGAACGCATATTCCAATATAAAAATCGACGTCTCTGCTACAAAACTTGCCACCGTTAATAAACTAAATCACAAGGTTCTTCTAAAAGGAGATGTTTTATTTACTAGTGCGTCTGAAACTCCTGATGAATGTGCAATAGCATCAGAAATTGAAGATGATATTAAATATGGCGTTTTCATGGATGATCATTTATTTGGGTTACGTGTTAAAAATGACTTTAAGAAGAGTCTCGCAAGTGGATATTTAAAATATGCATTTAGAACTGATGCTTTCAGAGCACAAGTGTACAAGGTTGTACGTGGTGTAACAAGATTCTATATTTCAAAAACAGATTTTATGAAACTATCAATCCCCATCCCTCCTCTCCCCGTACAGCGCGAAATCGTTCGAATCCTGGACAGTTTCACGGAGCTTACAGCGGAGCTTACAGCGGAGCTTACAGCGGAGCTTACAGCGAGAAAGAAGCAGTATGAGTATTATAGGGATGAGTTGCTTACTTTAGGGGATGAAGTGCCTACAGTTTGTCTCGGAGATTTATGTTTAAAAGCAAGTAATATTAACTGGAAAATTACAGCTGGCGAATATTACTACATTGATTTGACATCCGTTGATAGAGTTACAAATGAAATTAATCCTGAACAAATTATCAATGTTGAGAATGCTCCAAGTCGGGCTCAACAGATAATTAATACAAACGATGTGTTGTTCGCAACTACGCGACCAACTTTGCAAAGATATTGTTTTGTGCCTGAACAATACGACGGGCAAATATGTAGTACTGGTTATTGTGTTTTAAGGGCAAACAGAAGTAAAATTATTCCCAAGTATCTTTATTATGTAATCACAACAAAAAAGTTTAATTTATATGTTGAAATCAATCAAAAAGGTGCTAGTTATCCTGCAATCTCTGATTCATTGGTAAAAAAATACTGTTTCTCTTTACCGCTTTTTGAAGAGCAAGAACGCATAGTAGCTATCCTCGACCGCTTCGATACCCTCTGCAACGACATCACCACCGGCCTCCCTGCCGAAATCGAAGCCCGCAAAAAGCAATATGAATACTACCGGGACAAACTCCTCACCTTTCAGGAGGCAGGCGCATGAGTCAATATAACATCGTCGCTACAACCAACGAAAGTACGGTAGTCGCAGAATACGAGCCACAAAAAACACGAAGCGACGCATACCAGAGCGAAGCCGCGTTGGAAGTCGCGTTCATCAAGCTCTTAACTGAGCAAGGCTATAATTATATTCAGATTCACAGCTCCGACGAGCTCATCGCCAACATGCGCCAGCAGCTTGAAAAACTCAACGATTACAGCTTCTCAAACGATGAATGGAACCGCTTCTTTTCCCAGAACATTGCCAATGCCAACGACAGCATCGTTGAAAAGACCCGCAAAATCCAGGAAGACAACGTCCAGGTTTTAAAGCGGGATGACGGGAGCTCAAAAAACATCACACTTATCGACAAGAAGAACGTTCACAGCAATTCCCTGCAGGTCATCAACCAATATACTGAGAACAAGGGAAACTACGATAACCGCTATGATGTGACGGTGCTTGTAAACGGGTTCCCGCTGGTGCATATTGAACTGAAGCGCCGCGGCATCGCATTAAAAGAAGCTTTTCGACAGATTGACCGTTATCAGCGGGACAGCTTCTGGGCCTGCAGCGGCCTCTACGAGTACGTTCAGATATTCGTCATCTCCAACGGTACGCATACCAAGTATTATTCCAACACAACCCGCGTAAGCGCCATAAAGGAAAAAGAAGGCGGCCGGAGAAAAACACAGAAAACCAGCCACAGCTTCGAGTTTACATCCTACTGGGCAGACGCAACAAACAAAGTAATCCCGGATATCGTTGACTTCACCAGAACATTCTTTGCAAAGCATACAGTACTCAATATACTGACAAAATACTGCGTTTTAACCTCAGACGATCTCCTGCTCGTCATGCGCCCCTATCAGATTGCGGCGACGGAGTGCATCATCAACCGCATTGAAATTGCCACGAATTATAAACGGATGGGCCATACCGATGCGGGCGGCTATATCTGGCATACCACAGGCAGCGGAAAAACGCTGACTAGCTTTAAAACGGCGCAGATCGCATCAAGGTTGCCGAATATCGACAAGGTGCTTTTTGTCGTCGACCGCAAGGATCTTGACTATCAGACAATGAAGGAGTATGACCGCTTTGAGAAGGGCGCAGCCAACGGCAACAGAAGCACTAGAATACTGCAGCGCCAAATAGAGAACACGGACAGCAAAGGGAATTATCACGAATATAAGATCATTGTAACCACTATCCAGAAGCTGGACAGCTTCATCATGAAGAATGCACAGCATCCGATCTATAACAGCCATGTCGTTCTGATCTTTGACGAATGCCACCGCAGTCAGTTCGGTGAAATGCACACGAAAATCACCAAGAAATTCAGGAAGTATCATATCTTCGGTTTTACCGGCACTCCCATTTTCGCGGTTAATGCCGGCAGTGGAGGCAATCCCAATCTGCGAACGACAGAACAGGCCTTCGGGGAGAAGCTCCATACCTATACCATTGTCGATGCGATCAACGACGGAAACGTACTGCCCTTCCGTATCGACTTCGTTAACACAATGAAACACCCGAATGGAGGCAGGGATACAAAGGTCGAAGCGATCGATACAGAATCCGCACTGCTTGCGCCGGAACGCATCTCCGAAGTCGTAACCTATATCCTTGACCACTTCGACCAAAAGACCAAACGCAACACCGGCTATTACAGCTTCAGCAAGCTGAAAAACATAGAACACGTTGTCCGGAACCAGGCTATCAAGGAAGAGAAAGAAAAGGTCCGGCTCAACGGCTTTAATTCTATATTTGCCGTTTCTTCCATCGAAGCAGCAAAGAAGTATTATACAGAATTCAAGAAGCAGATGGCGGCAAGTCCTGAGAAAGCGCTGAAGATTGCAACGATATACAGCTACGGGCAAAACGAAGAGGATCCGGATGGTTTCTTTGACGACGAGGACAGCGACAGCACAGAAGAACTGGATGTTACATCCCGGGAATTCCTCGAAAATGCCATCAAAGATTATAATAAGCTATTTAAAACAGCTTATGATACCTCATCCGATAAATTCCCGAACTATTACAAAGACCTGTCTCTTAGGGTAAAGAACCGTGAAGTTGATTTGCTGATTGTTGTCAATATGTTTTTAACGGGTTTTGACGCAACAACGCTTAATACGCTGTGGGCAGATAAAAACCTGAAGCAGCATGGACTGATACAAGCCTTCTCGCGTACAAATCGGATATTAAACTCGGTCAAGAACTTCGGGAATATAATCTGCTTCCGTAACCTGCAGGAAGCAACCGATCAGGCAATCGCGCTTTTCGGCGACAAGGAAGCGTCAGGCATTGTATTGCTGAAATCGTACAATGACTATTATTACGGATACACAGACGAAAGCGGCAAACAACAAAAGGGCTATGAACAGCGGATTGCCGAACTGATACAGAAATACCCGATCGGTCAGCAAATCATGGGTGAGACTGCAGAAAAGAACTTCATTGCGTCTTTCAGCAGTATTCTTCGTTTACGTAACATCCTTTCATGCTTCGATGAATTCGAGGGCAACGCAATCCTATCCCCAATCGATTTTCAGGACTACACGGGCATGTACAATGATCTGTACGATAAATACAGAGTTCAGGTTGATAAGGAAAATATTCAGGATGATATTGTGTTCGAGATGGAACTGGTACGGCAAATCGAAGTCAATATCGACTATATCCTCATGCTAGTTGCGAAATATCATCAATCCAACTGTAAAGATAAAACCATTCTTGTAGCCATCGATAAAGCGATTAAATCGAGTCTCGAGCTTCGGTCTAAAAAAGAGTTGATCGAGCGTTTTATTGAAACAATCAATGCAAAGACTGACGTCCAAAAGGATTGGCATAAGTTCGTCCTCGAGCAAAAAGAGGCTGACATTGAGGCCATTATCATTGAAGAAAATCTAAAGCCGGTTGAAGCAAGGAAATATATCGAGAATTCTTTGCGGGATGGTATGCTGAAAACTACCGGAACGGATATTGACAAGCTAATGCCGCCGGTATCCCGTTTTGGCAGCAGTAACCGAGCCGCCAAGAAGCAGGGTATTATCGAGAAGCTGAAGAGATTTTTCGAGAAATACTTTGGGATTGTATGAAATGCGTTCACAGCGGTTTCGTTGCGTGAATATGCAAAAGAACAGTAGGTTAATTTTTTATCCTTATTCTACTTGAAAGGAGTTTACGGGTGTATTACGACCTTAACCGTTTCCTAGAAGCACAAAAACGAGATTATACGATTGCACTAAACGAGATAAAGTGTGGACGGAAGTACAGCCATTGGATATGGTACATCTTTCCGCAGTTGGCTGAGCTAGGGAACAGCAGTACAGCAAAATACTATGGCATTAACGGAATCGACGAAGCTGCGGCGTATTTGAATCACTCTATACTCAGTGAACGTTTAATTGAAATATCAACCGCCCTGCTCACGCTCAAATCAAGCAACCCGACTGATATACTGGGAGCCCCGGATGATATGAAAGTGCGATCCTGCATGACCCTGTTTTCTTATGTTCGCCCTGACATCGCTGTGTTTCAAGCGGTGTTAGACAAGTTCTACAACGGTGCGCTGGACGGACGCACAACGGACTTGCTCAAGTTGCAAAAAGATTGATTTTACTGAATAAACGAAACTGACCAGCAGGAAACATGTGACGCATCCTACTAATAATTTTCTCTAACTAACATGTTCTGTATCTACATCCTTAGAAAACATTTCTGAACAAAGAGAATTCGTTCACTGACTAATATTATCCGCTGGTGGTATTTTGCCTTCAAATATCTGAAACATACTCTTAGTAATCTCACTCGACGCTTTCGTTAGCAGTTCGAAATAATAAAACTCTTTTTCTGGAGTAAGTTTGCTCAGAATACCGGTAAATGATAGAGCAGCAATAATTTCATCAGACGGACCACGAACAGCGACGCTGATGCAACTGGCATTCTCAAGAGACTCACTGATGTCTGTGGCGTACCCTCGTCTGCGTACTAACTGCAAATTATTTAAAAACTCAGTCTGGTTTATGATAGTATGACTCGTGTAAGGCTTAAAATCCATAACTCTGAAAAGACTATTCAGCTGATACTCAGGTAACTCCGAAAGCAATATTTTCCCACAAGATGTTGCATGGAGTGGAATAACACTGTCTATTGCTGTGACATAATCCAACATTTTTGAAGTGCGAGTTTGTTGCAATACAATACCATTCTCGTTGTGACGAACTACCAGATTAACCGCTTCGTTCACTTGGTCGGTCAACTCTTTCATCACGCAATAAGATACATCCTTGAGCACGAGATAGAATTTTTCCACATCAAACCCAAGGCTGAGCTTATACCCGATAGTATATTTCCCTTCTCTGTTCTGGTATATCCATCCGTAATCCATCAATGATCTGAGGATGCGATAGGTTGTCGCTCCATTCACTGAAACCTTTCGTGAAAGCTCATTGACTCCCATTGGTGTTTTCTCTGCTCGGAGTGCATCAATGATTTTCACCATTTTTTCGATTACCAAGATTTTCGTACTATCTGAAGTGCTCATTCTATTCTCCAAATGTTTTTTATCTTTTGCAATGCAGTACACGAAATTGTTGTAGCTTTACTATTAAAATGTACTATACATCTTCACGCGCTGACATTCAAGTCTTAGCTGACAGATAAATCACAAATCATCATCGGTGATAATCGAATATACGGTTGTCCGATAGCGTACTTCTATGTATCCAAGCACATAAAGAGAGAATATCCGAAGTGATTTTGTTTGTCATTTTACCATCTATCCTTTCACGGCTCCAGCTGTCAGCCCTTCTATAAAATAGTTCTGAATCAGCCTGAAAATGAGTACTACCGGTATGGCAGCTAGAACAGAAGACGCCATGATTGCCCCCCACCTGATATCGTAAGAGCTTACGAACCCCGAAATCCCAACTGGTAGCGTCCTGAACTTCTCATCCATCAGGATAACGGATGCATAGAGAAACTCGTTCCAGGAAAATGTGAATGCAAATATTCCGCTGCTAAATATCCCCGGCACTGCCAAAGGTAACACAATCTTCGTAAATACCTGCGTGATGGAAGCGCCGTCAACCATCGCCGCTTCCTCCAAACTCTTTGGAATGGATTTAAAGAACGGCATTAGCATCCATAACAGAAATGGCGTCACAAGCGTAAGATGCGCTGCGATAATACCCGCATATGTATTGATCATCCCTATCTTGCTTAAAATCATATAAAAAGGCAAAAACAACAAAACAGGCGGAATGATATAACTAAACAGCATGGATATCAATACGATTCGCTTTCCCGGATACTCAAAACGGGCAAAGCTATAAGACGCCAAAACGCAAATAAGTAAAGAAACCAACGTGGTCAGAATGGCAATGATAAAGCTGTTCAGTAAATAACGTGGTATATCGCTACTCATGATGACTTGTACATATGATTGAAACGTCACACCTGCCGGGAACAGCTTTGGCGGAATCGTAAAGAGATCTTCCGGAGTCTTTATGGAAGAAACCACCATCCAATAGATAGGAAATATCACCGGGATGGTAAATAAAACCAATCCCATATATAGCAGTAACTTTGATCTCAAAGATTGTTTATTCATCCTTTTTTCATCCTTCCTTCTCTTGCATTCTCAGGTATGCCCATGCGAAAATGATGAAAATCAATCCTGACATAATCGCTATTGCCGCTGCACTGCCAAATTTAAACTGCCCCATACTCCTCATGTAAATCAAGATCGGCAGATGCTGCGTCGCCTGAGCAGGCCCTCCGGCGGTGACCAAATAGATTAAATCAAAATAATTGAAGGTCCAGATAGAACGCAGAATTAAAAGGACGAATGTGGTGTTCTTGAGATGTGGTAATGTGATATATAGAAAAGACTGAAACGACGAAGCGCCATCAATACCAGCTGCTTCATATTCCTCCTTTGGAATTCCTCGTAAAGCAGCCCAATATACGATCATTGCAAATGGGAAAAACCGCCAGATGCTGATGATGATCACAGCAGGTAAAGCCCAGTGAACGTCGCTCAAAGGAGAGGTATCCGGCAAAATCAGATGCAGTTTTTGCAGCCAATAGCTGATAATTCCCCAAAGATCGTTCAATAGCCATTTCCAGGTTAGGGTTGTCGAAACAATTGGTAATATATATGGGATAAGCAACAGTGTTCTGAATATGGATATGCCTTTCACTTCTTTATTAATCAACAGCGCCGCAAGCAAGCCAACGATCAACTGCCCAGCTACTGATCCAATCGTCCATACGACGTCCACAGATAGTGCGTTCCAGAAGGTTGGATCTTTGATTTCCTCTATATAATTTCCGAATCCTACAAAAGAAAACGTTCCTGAAAAGTAGTCGACGTTAAAAAAAGACACCCATACATTATAAAGAATCGGATAAATGATCAAAACGACTAAGAAGAAAATTGCAGGGGTCGCAAAGATCAGTCCTGTTCTCTTTCTGTATAATCCCATGTATATGCTCCTCTCGAAAATACTCAACATCTCTGCATATCAGGTGATTTGCGTTTTCTCAATCACATTTTCTTGCTGTTTGAAATCAGTTTATGTTGCGGTTTTAAATATCGGCATTATTTTCGCGTGGTAATATTTAATAAAAAGGAAGCCGCGGGTATGACAAAACGAAAATCCATTGCGCCACACTCCGCGGCTGTTACCCATTGTGATGAAAACCCCGTCGCTTTTCAAGCTGCTTATCTTAAATAGGCGCCCTCGTCCTTCAAAATCTTCTGCACTTTCTTTATGTCAATATCCCGCAGTGACTTATTCTCTTTGACCGCCAAAGCTGCCGCAACCCCGGCTCCTTCTCCGATCGCAAAGCAGGGAGCCATCAATCGGATGATGCCCAATCCGACCCTTGAAACCGAAATGCATCGACCGGCAGTCAGCAGATTTTTTGTTTTTTTCGCTAGTAGGCACCGATATGGGATGTCGAAAGGCCCACCAGATACCTCTTCAAAGATATGCTCATCTCCATAATATGAGCGATGAATGTCTACGCTCCAGCTCCCTCCGACGGCGATTGCATCATCAAAGGACCTTCCTTCATAGACATCATCCGCAGAAAGAACATATTCACCGATGATCCTTCTACTTTCCCGAATTCCCAGCTGAGGCGCCACTTCCGCAAGAACGCAATTTTCAAAACCTGGAACATACTTCTGGAAGAATTTTACAAACGCCTGTACATATTCTCTTCCGTCCATTTCCATTTGCGTCAAATCGTTTACATTAACTGCATCTCCGAACAATGTTGTGAAATTGACGCTGATTTCATCAGGTTTTACAAGGTTTTCAAGCCATGGACCGACGACCACCGTCTTGCCATTCTTCGCGTTCCTATACTCGGGCACCCATGGGAACTCGTTGTTTTTCCGTGCTTCTTCGATACAGCGATAGAGCAACTCGTTGAATTCAGGATATTCCTTCAGCCGTTTTTTGCCTAAATTATAGTCAAGCTTGACGTTGCGCAAATTAAAGCACATCGTGACGCCCATCGTCAGGTTGTCGTTTTCCCTTCCCTTCTCGAAAGGTGCACCAGCCCGCGCGGCCACGTCACCGTCGCCAGTAGCGTCAATGACGGCTTTGGCGAGGATAATCTGTCTCCCCGATTTACTTTCAATAATTATGCCCTTTATCACCTCATCTTCAACGATCACATCGCAGAAAAAGGAATGAAGCAGTACTTCAACTCCGGTTTCACGCATCATCTGGTCCGCAACATACTTGAACGGATTCGGCTCGTAAGTAACCTGGCTGGAATCGGGATATGGTAAATCGTTTCTATCGATGGCGCCACCGATTTCAACCATACGATCGATCAGATCCTGACAAACGCCTTTGACGATTCGCTCCTGCTTGCTGTTTGTGCCGGTAATAACGGGCAGCAGGCCTGCGGTAGCCATTCCGCCAAGAAAACCATACCGTTCGATCAAAACAGTACGAGCACCGTTCTTGGCAGCTGCAATCGCGGCGCCAATGCCCGCAGGCCCTCCGCCGACAACGGCTACATCGACTTTTCTGATAACTGGAATCTCTTTGGGTTCTTCTTTCATCAACATAGTATCCATGTTCTTCTCCCTTTGATGTTTCTTTTCAGAATTTATTTTTACTCTTTTTTAATAGATAATCTTGTTTTTCCGTTCGAATCGTTTGAGCTCTTGTATATGAATGAACGTTATATTATGATTTTGATTTGCTATTTGTTTCTCATTGCGAAACGACCATTTATCTTTTTGAATTCTACATCCCTTTCTTCCATTTGTCAAGTTATAAATGGTGTTGTGTTGTATTCAATAATACAACCTGTCTACTGTCTTAATTATATTAATTATATACGATATCTTATGATTTCTCAGAACCGATATCACTTTAAATTAAAAACAATGACATCAAAAAATACGCTTCAGAGCTGCCTCCGCTCTGGTACTACATATGAAAAGAATGTTGCGACCGGAAGAGACGACTTTCCCTTGCAAGGAACCCTAACTTTCGTACCTCCAAATTTTTCTTGACAACATTCAAAATTGGATGTATGGTTTAATAAATAGTAAATGGTCATTTCACATTGTGAAATTCTATTGATTCTAAGATTGCGAGGTGCACTTCAATGTTTCAACCTTAGCAACGCGTCATCGAATACGATACGATGTCTTTTACCACGTCAACTCTTATCAAGAATTGTTAATCAAGTCTCTTTGAATCTCAATTGTTTCAAAATGTCCTAATAAAAAACGAAGGAGGATCCCGAGATGAAACTGAACAAAACCCTGTATTTCCTAATGGCTGTCGTACTGGTGCTGGCTTTTGTTGTTACAGGATGTGCTCCGACACAAACGCCTGAAACGACCGAACCCGCCACCACCGAGGATGTGGCAACAGAACCCGCAGCAATGGAGGAATCGACAGTGGAATCGATCGCAGTGCCTGAAAATGACACTACAATCACCATGTGGATGCTGCAGGAAGTCGATGCTTATACGCAAAGCATCAAGGATACCATCGCCGCATTCGAAGCAGAGAATCCCACTGTGACGATTGAACTTGAGACGACAACCGCCGATGCCTGGTACTCAAAAGTGATGACTGCTATGCAGTCCGGAAATTTGCCTGACATTATGTACGTGGACAGCATTAACAAGGTATCCGTACTGTATGGTAAGAGCGTGCTTGAGTCGGTAGACAGCGTAATCGACGCTCTTGGAAGAGATGAATTCTCCACGCGCGTATTAGATCGGTATAGCAAGGATGGCTCTGTTTGGTCCATTCCCGATGTAGTGCTGTATGAAGCGATTTTTTATCGTACCGATCTATTTGAAGAGTATGGCATCAGCATTCCCCAAACCTGGGATGAGCTTTACGAAGCCGCTAAGAAGCTTACGATAGACGAAAACGGCGACGGAACGCCAGATATTTATGGCATGGCGATTCCTCTGAGCAAGAATATGGTAGCCGATCAGACCTACGGTCAATATATGTATGCAAACGGCGTACATGTTTTCAATCCTGAAACTGGCGAATATGAATTTGGCAGCAAAAAAGCCGAGGCCATAGAAGCCCTGAATGCAATGGTCGAGATGTATCAACTCGCTTCTCCTCCAAGTAGCATCAACTGGGCGTGGAGCGATTACAGAAGCGCTTTCGTAGAAGGCAAAACTGCCATGACACCGGGTTGGGGTGCCGAAATTGCAATGGCTAAGAGCGAAAATCCCGATATGTTAGACAATATCGGTATCTTCCCGTTCCCCGCAGGACCGAGCAGCGAGCAGACCCCGGCCGATACCGTTGGAGACGCAAAATCCATCTGCCTGATCAAGGGTACGGACGCGGACAAGACTGCCGCATCCAAAGCGTTCCTTCTTTACTTTATGCAGCCGGAGACACAGGCAAACAGAGCGAATACGCGGCCGGTTTTTGCGATTCCTTCGACATCCAGCGCATTCAACTCCGCTGTATATCAGAGCGACCCAATGGTTCAAATGTTTAGCGATGAAACAGCAATGCTTTTTGAAAAAGTGATTCCTTACACCTACAGAACCGGCGGCGAAGGCGGCTTGAATCCTGCCGGTGGAAGTGTGGAAGCTACGATGATTTTCGGCAACGCTATCCACAACGTTCTGCTTGAAGGCTGGACTGTCGAGCAGGCAATCGATTGGATTGACAACCAGATTTCGAAACAGCTCATGTTCTAAAACAGCACAGTGTATAAGTGATTTGGATTAGACATTTTCCTGCGGACAACATTTAATATCCGCTAACATAGCGCATTGCAAGTGTTGCTCGTAAGATAGTCATCCATCTACTATTAGGGAGTAATTATTCCAAATGGTAAAATGGAGTAATTATTCCCTAAAAAATAACATATGAATTGGAAAAAGGAGAATCTAGCAACATGGTACGAGAGAAACTGACCGGGATATATATCCCGACGGTCACCCCGTTTAACAAGGATGAGTCCATCAATTTTTCTGGCATCAAGGAAATAACCAAATTCCTCGCAGATAACGGTGTAACCGGTATTATCCCCTCCGGCAGCACCGGTGAAATGATTGCGCTTAGTCCAGAAGAACAAATCGCTATCAATAAGGCTTATATTGAAGCGGCACACGCCAGCGGCATTAAGGTTGTTGCATCAACTGGTGCATACCGCACCAGCGATGTTGTCAGGATGTCTCAGGCTGCAGAAGCCGACGGTGCCGATGGCGTTATGGTTGTTACCCCTTGGTATATGGCTCCCAGCGAAGAACAGATCTTCAGTCATTATAAGACCATTCATAACTCCATCAAAATTCCACTGATGCTCTATCATAACCCTTATTACTCCACCTGCCTGATGAGCGATAAATTTATGGCGAGAATGTACAACGAAGGCTGCATTGATGCTGTGAAGGAACGTCAGGCCGACGTGTACCGTCAGCAGGATCTCCGCCGCCTGACGGACAAAGATTTTGCTATCTTCTACGGATTTGACGTATGTCCTGTAGAAACCATGTCTTGTTGGTCGGACGGTTGGGTATGCGGCACCGGCAATCTTTTCCCAAAAGAAAATAGTACCGTATATGACCTCGCAAAAGCACGTAAGATAGTCGAAGCAATGGATGCACACGAAAAGCTGCTTTGGCCGTATCTGCACCTGTTCATGGAGCCAGATTCCAACGGCGAAATCCTTTGGCTTCAGATCATAAAGGAAGGCTTAAAGCTTCGCGGAGTAGATGCCGGTTATTGCCGCAAGCCCGTTACTTCCGAGCTGCCTGCTGAAACGGTGAAACGTCTTAAGGACACGCTCAAGCTCTACGGACACATCGGTTGAGCCTGACATAATCGGGAAGGCGGCTATTATTTCATCACTGATTTTGATCTAGCAGATAAAAAACAAAGGGAGCTGTGTGCGTAAGCGAGCAGCTCCCTTTCACAAGACAAACAACAAAAACACATAATAAGGTTTGGGTTATTATGGAACGAAGGCTGATTAAATCCTTTATTGATATCTTTGGAGGCTCGACGGATGAACTCCGTGTGTTTGAAGCCCCCGGTCGAATCAATCTAATCGGAGAGCATGTGGATTACAACGGCGGTCATGTACTTCCCGTTGCGTTGGATATGAAAAACATTGTGATAGCGCGAAAAAACGGTACAAGCACTATAAACTTTACGGCAACCGACCTTCCAAATCGAGTTCATGCAGATTTGGATCGTTTGGAACGTTATAAAACACTACACTGGGGTAATTATCAGTGCGGCGTAGCACATGTGATGAAAATTGCCGGATACCCAATCGTCGGCTGTGATTTACTCTACCATGGAACCCTTCCCTTTGGTGCCGGACTCTCGGCCTCCGCATCAATAGAAGTCGTTACAGCGATTGCGCTTGCGCATCTCGCTGGAGCAAGCGAGCTGGACATGGTCGAGATAGCACGGCTTTGTCAGAAAGCTGAAAATCAGTATGTAGGAATGAATTGCGGCATCATGGATCAGTTTATCATCGCAAATGCAAAAAAAGATCATGCATTGTTCTTTAATTGTGCAACGCTGGCATCCCAACATATTCCATTGGACCTGGGCAATTACACAATAATTATTACAAATACAAATGCGCCGCATCATCTTATTGATTCCCAATACAACAAGCGGCGCAACGAGTGCGAACAAGCATTGACGACGATTTGTGCTAATGGCGGTAACTATCGAAACCTCTGCTCTATTCCCTTACATGAATTTTTGGAGTATGAGAGATTCTTTCAGGATAAAACGCTGTATCGCCGCGCAAGGCATTGTGTGACGGAAGAAGCACGTACGCTTGCCTCGATGGCAGCGTTGCAAAGTGGAGATATCTTGGCGTTTGGAAAACTGTTAACCGAAGCGAATATATCCGTTCGTGATGATTTTGAGGTGACCGGTATTGCGCTCGACACATTATTCGATATTGCGATCACACAGGATGGCGTGATCGGTTCGCGCATGACAGGCGGAGGATTCGGCGGCTGCAATATCAGCCTGGTGGAAAAAGAAAAAGTGTTCCACTTTCAGCATGCGGTAGAACGAGAATATCTCAGGCGTATCGGATATGCGCCTTCGTTTTACGAATCCAACGCCGGAAACGGCGCTCGTGAAATCGTTGATTGGCGATAAAAAATTGGAGGCAGTCGAATATTCAACGCGCCTTCAGCTATCGTAAGGAGAACAACTTATATGCAGAAACCTTCTCTCGTTGTCATGGCGGCAGGCATGGGCAGCCGTTACGGCGGTCTCAAGCAGATCGACCCCATCGGCAGGCACGGTGAAATCATTATTGACTACTCGCTCTTCGACGCGATAGAGGCGGGCTTTGAAAAGGTCGTATTCATCATCAACCGCAAGATCGAACAGGATTTTTACAGGATCGTCGGCCGTCGCGTGGAGAAGCACATGGAGGTACGTTACGTCTTTCAGCAGCCGGACGCCATGCTTCCCGCCGGGTTTTCCATTCCGAAGGGTCGTGTGAAACCCTGGGGCACCGCACACGCGCTGCTTTGCTGCAAAGACGCCGTCAGCGAACCGTTTGCCGCCATCAATGCGGACGACTACTACGGAAAGCAGGCGTTTCAGGTGCTGTTCGAATACCTCAAGGACGCAAAGGATGGTGACAAGGCCGACTACTCTATGGTCGGATACCGCGTTAAAAACACGCTCACCGAATACGGCTCCGTCGCGCGTGGCGTATGCGAGGTGAACGCATCAGGCGAGCTGGTGAATATCGTTGAACGGCTCAAGATCTACAAAACGCCGGAGGCCCCCGCCTATACCGAGGACGACGGTCAGACTTTCGTACATTTTTCAGGGGACAACCTTGTTTCGATGAACTTCTTCGGCTTTACGCCGTCACTCTTCGACGCGCTCGAAAAGCGGTTCCCTGCATTTTTAACGAAAGTGCAGGAAAGTAACCCGCTCAAGGGGGAATTTCTGATTCCGCAGGAAGTCGGGCGCATGTTACAGGCAGGTACGGCAAGTGTGCGCGTGCTCTACTCGCCGGACCGCTGGTATGGCGTCACCTACAAGGAGGATAAACCGGAAATGCAACGCGCGCTGGGCGAACTCACCGACGTGGGCGCTTATCCCGACCGAAAACTGCTAAGTTTTTTTTGCACACAAGGTATTTGAGACTCACAGGGAACATCAACCTGGCATTTACCACAACCGAACCTTGGCTTGCATTTTTCGACAGTTACATCTAAAAAATCGGAACAAAGGCAATGATTCTTGCCGCTATCAATCGATATAGCATTAGCTGGGCAGTTTACGATACATTTGCCGCACATAGAACAATACTCGTAAATGCCTTCATATTCCCTTTTGTCAGGGGGTAATAACAATTCGGTGATGATACTGCCAAATCTACCGGCAACACCTTTTTTTGTTATCAGTCCCTTAGAAAGCCCAAATGTGCCAAGACCGCATATATAAGCTACATGTCTTTCCGACCAATTGCTTGTGAAAGAGGGCTCAGGAAAGGTACACTTGAACTTTGAAAAGTATCTGATGTCTAATGCGGGGATAATGCTTTTATAGCCAGACGTTTGCATCATGTCTTTCAAGTGTCTGCACATGTTCTCATTTAATGCCTGTCCTTCTATTCGGGCATGTAACCAACCCTTTGACGGCCATATCATATCTTGCCTATTGCTCTTTTTTATCTCTTCGGAAAACGGTAGAAAATATGAAATTACAGTCTTCGCTTCCGGAAGCCATTGCTTCGGAAGCAGGAAATGCTCGCCAATTACAGAAGGGTCTTTCATTTTCTCAAAATACACATCGTTCACATCACCAAATGCAAAAACTGGTTCGTCGAAGATCCTTATGCCAACAACATCCTCAGAAAGTGCGATATGTTTAGAGATATAATTCTCTTCCGAATTTTCCAGATAATTGCTTGCGGCTATTATGATTTCATTTTTATTCATATTTATATAAATCCTTACTAATATATCTTGCCAAGGTTCGCCCCAATCCGGTGCATATCCACCAAGGCTCAAATGCGACTTTATTTGATTGTAGTATCAAATCCAACGCTACGTCAACATTAATGCTTTAACATGGTGTCGAACGCCTCCATTGCAAAATTCAGTGCGCAAACGTTCGCCGTGTTTCGCGGGATAATTCCGAAAATATTATAACGTCCTTCATTTATCTTCTCGCTGTGATTGTCGGTACGGAAGTGATGCATGCCTTTGATGTTGTATTAAGATGTGCAAAATTTATTATTCCTCGCTTCCGTGTGTATTTGGTATCAAAATTAGTCACTTTTTTCAAAAACAAGAGCTCGTCATCAGACGGGCTCTTTGTTTTTGCATTGATTCAGAGGGGATCGAAGCCGCGTTAAGAAAACGCCGCAGTGTCGGCGTTTTTAGCGGCCGGGCAGCGCCGCCGAGAGGCTGCGCCGCATGGAATGCAAGCAGCCCGCAGGCGAAGCGCAGAGCCCCTCCATCCCCACCATAAAAAAGCCGGAAAACTCTAGGTTTTCGGCTTTTTCTTTTTTCTAAAACCCACTTTCAAACCCACTCGACTGTGTTTTTTGATGGTTTTAGAAGTATACATTAATTGTCGTATGCAAAATTGATATGTAAATTGACATCTGTTAATCTCATGATAAAGTGGGTTCATTGCGGTCGTGGTGGAACGGTATACATAACGAGCTTAAAATCCGTCGGCAAAAGCTTGAGGGTTCAAATCCCTTCGGTCGCACCATAAATATAACCGATAAACTCAAGCGTTTTCGGGTCTTCCTGTTCTCAAAACTCACTTTATAAACCTTTTAATATTCCTATTGGCTGTAATACTCATTTCATCGTTTTTTATTTCACACGCATCTCCGCAAACGATCTCCAACCTCATCGAAAAGGTTCCTCTTCCGCGCACCAATCCGTATCGTATACTAAAACCCGCATCCACCGGCTTTCAGGCTGGCTGCTCGGCAATGGTCCTTTGCTTAATCGATCGTATCTTTCCGGCCATCCTCAAACAAATCCCGAGCGGTTGAATGGATCCATCCAAGTGGATTTGTGCAAGAATCAATACATGTTTTTTACTTCGTTCTCAATATCAGGCCTCGCTTGGCTTTGAAATATCCGATGGGGTGAACAGGAATTATATCGCAGGAGTCAGTTCCTTGACAGCGCGCATTTGTTCGTATTTGCTTAAGCCAAGCAACACAGTATCTGACGTTATTTGTCCAAAGCATGTTTGATATAAGCTGCGATAGAGTACGGAGGCTCATATGGCCGCAAAAAAATCTATCAGCTCTATTCTGAATTAAAGGATTATAAACCGATAATCACCCGTCGCTTCGAAGTCGTCGGCACCATTACCATTGCCTGTCTTGTTTATATTCTCATGCCCCTGTTCGAGATACAGGGCAGCCATCTAAATCACTTCGATGTGCCGTTCAAAGCGCCTGCATTTCTCATATAACCATGGACAATTGGTTTGAAAACCAACCAACAAAAGTTCCAATCTTCACCCGAGCCATGATTGCGTTGTTCGTATCAGTTAAATATCTGGTGTTTGAATTCGCCCAGTTCCATGCCCATATCCGCAGCTGCGACGCGCAGGGAGATTTGGGAGGGATAATCCGCCGGCAGCCCGAGTCGGCTGTAAAGTTCTTCCAGAGGTAAATCCAGCAGTTCCGCCGACTGTTCGAGCGTGTACGATCCGCGCAGGTCGCTCGGCGCGTAGCCGTTGACCGGAACGTAGTCCTCTTCGGCTTCGCCTTCGGCGTGATCTTCTTCTCCGTGCCCCCCGCCGCCTCCGCTGCCGCCTGCTTCTGCGACGGGGACAGCCCATTCGGATCCTGCGTATTTATTTGGCAGCAGCTGCATGTTTCCCGTCGCCGCGGCGATGCCCATCGGCGCGAAGAACAGCACGAGCGCGAGAACGGTCGCGAGGATCGGGTGGATACGGATCTTCTTGGAATAACCCGTGTAGATTCCGTCCTGCACGGGGCAGGCGGTGATGCACTCGTTGCAGTTGATGCATTCGATGTCCGTCACGCGCCCGTTTTTCGCGTTCATCACGTCGATGTTCATCGGGCAGGCGCGGCTGCATTTGCCACACTGGATGCAGGTGGCCTGCTCCACGCGCACGGCATACGGGCTGGCTTTGCCGATCAGGCCGTAGAGTGCGCCCGCCGGGCAGAGGTATTTGCAGAAGAAGCGGTCGTATACGAGACTGCCCAGCAGCGTGACCACGAGCACGATGAACCCGATGAGATACGATGTGAGCAGTTCTTGGAAGTCCGCCAGATGCCCCAGCGCGTTGAAGGGGTCGTACGGTGTAATCCAGAGCTCGCCGGTGATCCACGCCATGGCGACGGTGACTGCGAGCACGACGTACTTGAGGTAACGAAGCACACGATCCAGCGCCTTCGGCATCACGGGGCGCTTTTTAAAGAGTTTTGCGCCGAGTTTGCCGAAGAACTCCTGCAAACCGCCGAATGCGCAGATCTGCCCGCAGAACGAGCGGCGCATGAATATTGCCAGCAATATGGTCGTTCCGAACAGGACAAACGTGCCGATCACGATCCGTTTGAGGAACGTACCAACGACGATGAGAGATAGCAAAGACTCCAGCCCGCCGTAGGGGCAGAGCGCATGGATGGACGGGCCGACGTAGCCGAGCGTGTGAAGCGCGGTCGCCGAGATCACGAAGGTGAGAAAGCTGCCGAGCGTGACCCAGCGGAGGATGCGGGCGACGAGGGCAAGATGCTTTTCGCGCTTACCAAGGAGCGTTGCGGGGGTGGCGGACATATTCGTTACCTCCAGTTATACTTCTTTGTCTTTAAATCGTAACGTTCGCTACAGCTCGTCAGGCGAATAGACGGAAACGGTTTAAACGATCTCTCCTTCACTCGTGTTTGAAATGAGGGCCGCAATCCTCTTTGCGCATGACGCGGCGATAGAAATAATCGATCAGCGTATCATGCGATTCTTTCATATAGTCCAGCATCCGCTCACGCAAGCCCGACAGCACCTGATCGTACTCCATGTCGTCCACAAGATTGTTAAGCGCATCCGGATCTTTCTTGAAATCATAAAGTTCTTCGGTGCAGCGGTATTTATACAACTCCACACGTTTGCGGATTGATTCATCTGTTTTTGCAGCTTCACACATGGCGTCGAACGTTAGTCCGCGGCGCGAATCATTCTTAAACTCGTATGTACCGTCCGACCATGCGTTGAAGATATATGCATACTGTTTGTTTTGTACGCAACGCATGGGGAAATCCATCTCCCGATGCGTAATAGCGTTCTTTGCGGTGCGGAAAAACATTGTAAAGATGTCGCCGTAATGTTCCCCATGCGTTTGGATTGCGTTTTTTACCGACTTCCCGTCGCAATCGATGATTGGTTCCATGCCAAGAATTTCAAGAATCGTCGGCGTAAAATCTATGCCGTTGATGAGCGCTTCGCTTCGCGAACCCGGCGCAATATGATTTGGCCAAGTTGCGATGCAGGGCGTTTTTGTGCTGTTGAGATAGCAGTTTGTTTTTGCAAACGGCAACGGCATACCGTTATCACTGAGGAATATGATGAGCGTATTTTCACGGCAGCCGCTTTCGTCCAGCGCGTCCAGCACGCGGCCTATGGTGCAATCCGCTCTGTAACAGGACGCGTAGTACTGCGTCAGTTCCTCCCGTACGCCCGGGATATCCGGCAGGCATCCGGGAACAAATACTTCTTCCGTGCTGAAATGTTTGGGTATCGGCCAGTGCCGCCCGAATACTTTAATCTCCTCTTCCGCCCCGGCAAACGGCCGGTGCGGATCGTGTGAATTAACCATGGCAAAAAACGGCTTGCCCTCGGTTCGGGCTTGCTCGATTAACGCTTTTGTCTCTAAATAGTATACCTCGGGATCGCGTCCCATGCCTTTTTCGTCGCAATATGTTTGGATATAAAGATCCCAAAAGAATTTATCCCGGGGCGCGCAGTGGGTTTCCTTCCCGATAATACCGTTGAAATACCCGTTTTTCGACAGCGCCTCCGTGAGCGTTGTCACCCCTGCGTCGATATCCTGAAAGCCGCGCGCGCCGTTATGCTGCGGATATTTGCCGGTAAGCAGCGCGGATCTCGACGGCTGGCAAACGGCAATGGTTACATGCGAGTGGGAAAATACCATGCCCTGCTCGGCGAGGCGATCCAGGTTAGGTGTCACATCCGGCATGGGATTGCCGTAGCAGCCAAGCGAATTATAATTCATATCGTCTACGGTGAGAAACAGAATGTTAGGCCGTGTTGAATTCATTTTAAACTCCTGTGTTTGCGGTTGGGTTATGTCGTTGGTTTCCTGCGTGCGCTTTCTTTTATATTTGCAAATAATTTCTTCAGCAACGGAAGAAAAAGGAATACGGCCGCCAGCACTAAAAACAGTACCGAAATCGGTTTTTCAAAGAAGATTGAAAGGCTTCCCTGCGACA
This sequence comes from Christensenellaceae bacterium, assembly GCA_963675855.1. GTDB lineage: Bacteria > Bacillota > Clostridia > Christensenellales > CAG-138 > UBA7703. The sequence goes on along the minus strand of OY776633.1, from coordinate 938,268 downwards.
TCGCCATCGCGCGCCGCAGATTCCGTTCGCAAATTCCACCGAGCACAAGACCTACGATGACAGGCGGAATCGGATAATCATTTCTTCTCATAATGTACGCAATGACGCCTATGGCAATAATCATAACGACGTCGAACGCATAGAAACGCATTGCATAAACGCCTACGACGCAGAGTATGAGAACGATGGGCGAAAGAATGACGGAAGGAACCTTTGTGATGCTTGCAAATCCGCGAATGAACAAACGCGCCTGTACGTACATAAACAGGTTGATTACAAGCAAACCGCCCATCAGGCACCAAATCCAGAATTTATCCTGAAACAGCGACGGTCCCGGGGTGATGCCGCTCATGATCAAAGCTGCGCCAAGCACCGCGACTGCGTTATCTCCGGGAACGCCGAGCGTCAGCAGCGGGATCAGCGTCGCGCCGGATACCGCGTTGTTTGCCGTTTCCGGGGCAAGCACGCCCTCGATGCGTCCGTTACCAAAGCTATCCGGATCCTTGTCGGCGTTTTTTGTAAAGTTATAGCTCATAAACGCCGCGATCGCGCCGCCCGTGCCCGGTACGGCCCCGATAAATATACCGGTTAACGCCGAGCGCAGCATCAGCCACCAATGCTTGAAAATTTCTTTCAGCGTGATTGTTGATTTTTTCAGTTCCGCTTTTGCGGCCACGCTTTTTTCGTTTGAATAACTGCTCAAGCCAATTCCGGCAATGGCGAACGCACCCATCGCAACACACATGATCGGAACGCCGCCAATCAATTCGCTTCGTCCAAACATAAAGCGCGAAAGCCCATCAACAGTATCAAGGCCGATGACGGAAAGCAGCATGCCAAACCCCGCCATCATGACGCCTTTGAGTACGGATTTGCCGCTGACGCTGGCTACAACGCATAAGCCGAAAATGGTAAGTGAAAAATATTCGGCAGGTCCGAATTTTAAAGCATAGCGTGCAATGAGCGGCGCTAGAAACATCAGCGCAAAGCAGGAAAGTATCCCGCCGAAAACGGAACCGACAAGCGCCACCTTCTGCGCATCGCCCGCGCGGCCCTGTTTGGCAAGCGGAAACCCGTCAATCATCGTTGCGGATGCCGACGCGGTGCCCGGCACGCCAACCAAGATTGCGGTGATTGATCCGCCGAAGATCGAGCCGCAGTAACAGCCAAGCAGCAATAAAATGCCCGGAATCGATTCTAATCCAAATGTGAAAGGTAAAAGCAATGTCAAACCGACGGCCGCGCCTAACCCTGGCAAAACGCCGACGATTATGCCGGCCATCAACCCAAGGTTCATCATAAGTATGTTTTGCGGATTAAATATTTCAACGATTATATCAAGCATATGCGGCCTCCTACAAGAGATTTACGCGCATTCCAAAATGGAACAGCAAGAAGATAACAGCACCCGCGATATATACGCTCAGATAGTGCTTCCAGTTTCTGCTGCCCAGCACCAGCAGTATGCAGGGCGGCACGAACACCGTAGCGGGTATAAACCCGAACCGCACAAATAAAACGCCATAAACTAAACATAATGCAAGAACGCCTGCCGCGCGAAATTCCTTGCGCCATTGAATCGGGGCGGACTTGACTTTTTCTTCCTGCCTGCGCAATTTTATATAAGTAACTGTTGTTGAAAAAAACAATATCGCACTTGCCAGGCCGACCATTGCCGCCGCTAAATATGGAAACGTTCTGCCTGTAAGCATGTTCGGCAACGCCGCCTGTATCGCGCTGATAGGCACCTGCGTGGGGATCGCATAAAGCAGCAACCATAGACAAAATGCAAGCATAACCCCGGAGCTGACCATATCTTGTTTTAGTTTGCTTTGTTTCACAACACAACCTCCTGAGCATCGCATAAGTATTTGCGTCTTGAAGCGGGAAGATCCGTTATATATTTAGAGAGCACGGCACGCATGAAGTCATGAACCGTGCTCCCTAAGTTGCATGTCGTCTGTCGGTTTATTCCGCCGCTGCCAGACCGGCTGCAATGACGGCGAGCCTGTAAGTTTCCGCGGCCTTAGCCAGCGCTTCGTCAAACTCGTCCAACGTCAGGAATCCCGGTGTAAGCGAGGTATTGTTCTGCGCCAGATAGTCACTCCATTCCTGAGAGTTGAGCGCTTCGATTACCTGCTGCGATACCCAGTTGAAGATATCTTCAGGCGTATCTTTGTGCATCCCGACCCACATGTACGCATCGAACCATTCCATACCAGTTATACCACATTCCGAGACGGAAGGCACATCCGGCATATCTTCCATGCGTTCCGGTGCGCATACGGCGAGCATTCTCATTTGCCCTTCCTTCACATATCCTTTGCCTGCCGAATCGGCAAGGACGGCAAAGTCAATATGTCCACCGAGCAATGCAATGGCTGTTTCGTTAGCGTCAACATAAGCGATATGTTCGGCCCCCGTAGCTCCGAGCTGATCCAGGATGCCCGCCATAATGATATGGGAACCGGATCCAACCTGCGCAGACGAGTAGGTGATCATTTCACCGTTTCTCAGCGCTTCGAACAATGTATCGATTGAATCATACTTGGAATCCGTGGCAACAAGGATGGTGGGCTTTGCGGGATCCGTTAGCGGCGCAATGCCTCTGAAATCGCTCAGTGAGTACGGCAGTTCATTCATAACGGGACGAATCCATCCGCCCGCAGGGCCGAAGGAAATGATCGTATAGCCGTCTCCGCCGCGTGCGGCTCCTTCCGCGATACCAAGCGTCTGACCGGCGCCGGCAATGTTGGTAACGGACGTTCTTGCTCCGTTCAGGTCGATGATCTGCTCAAGTCCTCTGGTCCAAGTGTCTGCCGGAGAACCAGCTCCGGCAGGAGCGATAAAATCGATCACCTTGCTCGGATAACCCTCGGGCTGCTCATACTTGACCTCTTCGGGCACTTCTGGTTCGGCTACGGCTTCTGGTACGGCCGCTTCAGCGGTAGGTTCCGGAGGTGTTGTGGCTTCCGGTTCCGCAGCAGTCGTGCAAGCCGTCATAACACTGGCAAGCATCGCCAAGCAAAGCAGTAAAGCTAACGTCTTTTTCATTTCTCTTCCTCCTTCTTATTTTACGTTTGAAAGCAGAGCCCAGACGGATCTGCATTCAATTCTGTTATCATCACGCCGGGAGTTTCATAGATTCTTGGAAAATATCATCCGCTGAGAGTGGAGAGCATCGCCATCTGAATAGATCGTAATTGTTACCTAGAATATAAGTATCGGTGTCACCGAACGTCAATCGTGTTTTACGCAATCGTTTTACATAATCCGGCTTAATTTCAGATTCCAGGTTTGTGTGAATTTATACGATGAATAGCTTTTTCAGCATCGTTTAACACCCTTGTTAAGATGGTTAAAAAACCGTTCAACTGTTCGTAGCGAAATATTCTGCCGGCCGCGATTGCAGCCTGTTAAAGATAATATGGATTCGTGCAGGCTTTGCGCCCGAGTTTGTCGATCAGTTCTATGCGAAAGAATCCTTCTTTGTTTGATTTCAATTTATTCAGATCGAATTCAGCATGCGTGATATTGCCGTCGATATCCATCAAAGCTGTGCTGATCGCCCACGCCATTGTTCTGAGGAATACGGACGAGACTGGTGAACAATCGAGGCAGATACGATCGTCTTCAATATAAAACGCCAAAATCTCCGGCCCGCAGGAACAGTAGTATCGACCGGCGACAAATGAATCCATGATCAGCTTATATTCGAGTTTTGGCGCATAGATCATCGTATACGATCGGCAGCTGTCCTGCGCGGGAATTTCAGTAGCCGCGCTCTCCGGAAAGTCGGCAGCACCCGGCGCATATTTACCCTTATACTTCGGGCCGAACTTTACGCTGCTTGAGTGGTTGTCATCTGCATATAAAGCGAGAATCCTGCGCCCCGCCTTAATGCTGGTTTCGTAATGAAGCTGGTTTTCCGCGCTGTCAAAAATCCAGCTGCAGGCGCTGTTCACCAGTTCCATGGCGGTAAGGCCTTCCAGCCGCAACACCTCTTCAGGCATTTGATTGGACCACGACGGATGGTTGAGATTCACGATAAAACCGTTTTTGCGAAGACGTTTAATCGCATCGTTGATTACCTGGATATCATACGGGCCCTCCCCTTCGATCTGTACGGCTTTATCCGGATCGAGCGCCAGTGCGTTGATATGGCAAGTTTTGATATTCATGCCTTTTTCATTCTTAATATTGAAATCGAGTTCGTAACCGGCGATCGGCAAGAAATTTTCATCCGCCAGATCGTCGTGGCGATGCAGTATTCTGTGGTCCGTATATGCAAATACGCTGTACCCGTGCTTCTTGTAAAGCGTTTTCAGTTCCAGCGGCGTCATCACTCCGTCCGACAGCGTGGAGTGGCTGTGCAGATTTGCCTTATATACGTTTTGGCCCGTTGGCAATATATCAATTCTGTTTCCCATACGCTTCCTCAATCCGTTGATTCTATTCGTTCGCAATCACATGCATACGCGTAATACGCCTCTATATTTCACTCTAATCATCCGAAAGCAATTATTCAATCGTTAGTTAAGCAATCGTTCTACAATATATAAGCTGTTTCACCTCAATTTTTGCGTAGATTATTATTCATTTTGCCGCATATGCTAGGCATCTGCTGAAATCGATGCTCCATCATTTCGCCAAGGTTACGAAAAATATAGGTCGGCGTATATTTCGAATGTTTCAGTTCCGCTTCGTTCGTGATCCCTGAAAGGAGAAGTGCCGTGTCGACGCCGAAAATGCTCCCCATCGCGATATCCGTATTCAAGTTATCGCCAATAATGCAAACGTTCTCCGGCGGGCAATCGATTTGCTTCATGGCGAATTTCAGAAAACAGGCATCCGGCTTTCCCGTATTCCGCGGTGTTTTTCCTGTTGCTGTCTGTAGATATGCGACGATTGCGCCGGTATGCGGCAGTATCCCGTCTCCATACGGAATCGCATGATCCATATCCGTGCATACAAAGCGGCTTCCCGCATGAATATAATTTGTAGCCAGCGCCAAGTCCTGATATGCGAAGGATTGATCATGCCCGATCAATACGTATTCCGGGTTCGGATCGTCCAGATCGATTCGCTTGCTCTTGAGAAGCTCTTTTAACGCCGGACTCCCGATTACATACGCCGAAGTACAGCTCTGTTCGACCAGGTATTCGACGGCTATCGTTCCGGACGTAACGATTTTTTTATCGTTTACGAATATGCGCATTGACGCAAGTTTTTCAGACAACTCCTTTGAAGAGTAATACGAACTGTTGGTCATCAGCACAAACGGCGTACCGTCGTCCTGCAGTCGTCTAATAAAATCCGCGGCAAACGTCAAGGCCTGATTTCCTCTATAGATCGTCCCATCCATATCAATGATGCAAGGTTTATATATCATGAATCAATAGATCCTCCATTCAGCAATGTTCACATGCAGTTTTCACGCAATCCTTTTTGCCGCATACCGAGTAAAATGCGTTTTGTCGTAAGCGCATTAGCGCATCAACTCCATGATCTTCGGTATCGCGTACGGAAGGAATTTGCGATATGCTTCGCAATAATAGTGCATGCCGCTTTCATCACGTAATCTCCGGCAACCGCCGCTGCAGTAGTATGCTACCTCGCATTTTTGACAGCGCTCATTCAGAATCATAGAGCGTTCCACGAAGCCGCTTTCCTTGCGGGTCTGCTCTATTTGCTCAAAGCTATGGACGTGTAAGTTGCCCAGTTTGAAAGCATCCAGCATATAAAAATCGCATGGATATACCGATCCATCGGATTCAATGGCAAATTGAGGCGAGCAGACGCCGTTCATATCGCAGCTTTCCGGGAATCTGCGCAGCAATAAAGCGGCAAGGTTTTCAAAGTAACGGATATAAACGAAGGTTTCGCGTTTGCGGTCTTCATACCATGCGTCGAACAGCGTTTTTAGGAAGTGCGCATAAAGCTCCGGCGTCAGTGAATATTCTTGTCTGCCGGGCTGCGCCCCTAACGGTTCCAGGCAAGGAATGTATTGCTGAAATACGAGTCCGTTTTCCATGAAGAAATCATAAACCTGCCGGGCGTTCTTGCACATCTGTGCGGTCGCAACGGCGAGGACGTTGAAATCGACGTGGAATGCATTGAGTAAATTGACCGCTTCCATCACCCGCCTGTGCGTACCGTTGCCAAGCGCGTCTCTTCGATACGAGTCGTGCAGGTTTTCATATCCGTCCAGAGACAGGCCGACCAGGAAGTTGTTTTCTCTGAAGAACACGGCCCATTTTTCATCGAGCAGCGTGCCATTTGTCTGTATGCTGTTTTGTACAGTACTATTTTGAATGTTGTGCTTGTCTTGCAGTTCTATGACGTGCTGAAAAAAATCCAGCCCTGCCAGCGTCGGCTCGCCGCCCTGGAATCCAAACGTGCAGCTGCTTCCGCCTGCATACGCCAATGCGCCGCTTACGATGGTTTCCAGCGTTTCGCGCGTCATGATACCACCAGACGCGATTGCGCGGTTATTCATTTCATCGTGATAAAAACAGTAGCGACAGCGCAGATTGCATTCACCCGATGCAGGCTTAATCAATACGTTTAGTGAAGGCATGATGGCGAATTCCCCTGCTGTTACGGTTGCGTTGCGCGGGCAACGATATCAAACGATTGTAGACACATCGTTCACATTATACAAGGCGGAGTATAGACATATCAATTTGTCAGTCATTATTACCCGGTGTGTTTAGCTTCTATTTCATACACAGGTGCACCGCCGCGGTTTTAAACGTCTTAGGCAGCGCGAGTATGTTTGGATTCGGCCCGGTAAATTTCTTGATCGCGTCTTCGATCGCTTCCTCGAACGTCGCCCGTGTTTTAAGGCCAATGCTCCGCGCAACGCCCGGCTCTTTTGCGCCGACAATGTAGATGGCGCTGGTGTTCATCTCGGCAATATGGCCGCAGCTGATCATTGAAAACCCGTGGAACGGATGAAACGCGTAGTGGAAGCGGTATCTATCGATATAGTCCTGATTGACGGCGAAGGTTGCGCCGTATTCGTTGATATCGGGCAGTTTGTTGTAATTCTGAAACAGCCGCATCATCTCTACGGTATACGGCCATAACCCTTCCGAATAATCGCCGTCGCAGTAAGAAGCGCAAATGATGACGCAGCGGTCGGACATCACGCGTTTGTGCCGGATGACCTGCGCCGAAAGCGCCTGCATAAGCATGACGGGATTTGTGCCCATGCCGTCGCCGTAATGGAAAAAGCGCGGCATACCGAACACCATGATATCGTATTTCTTTGTCGCCCATGGTACGTAAGTGCGCTTATCGGCCGTAATCCAGCTTTGCGGCTGCATTTCTTCCGCCCATCCGGAGTTGATCTCGATCTGGCGGGCAACGCTGTCGAGCACAGCGTCGCAGCAGAAGAACTTTTTGTTCATCTTCAACTCCATGTGCCGTCCGATCTCGTCAAACTTGCTGCGCATGGTACTCTCGTTCGAAACCGGCACGAAATCCGGAAGGTGCATGACCTTCGGCACATGATGCGAAGCGATGCTCTTCCAGTGGTTGATGCCCGTCGCACAGTGTTTATACCCGCCGGAATAGCCGCCGTAGGGATTCCCCTGTGTGTGGCCGACCAGAACGGCGACGTCCGCGTCGTACACATATTTATTGATGAACACCGGATCGCCCCTCTGTGTCGTGCCCAGATCGACCAGATGATCGTAATCCTCGCTGTCGTGGTTGATGATCTGGCCCTTTGGCCAATATTCGTTAAACAGCGCGTCGCCGAGCACGCCGCGAATCTGCGCTTCCGTGTTCTTGCTGTGCAGCCCGTTGGAGCAGATCAGCAGTACGTCCTCTTTTTTTACGCCCACGTCGAACAGTTCGGATAAAATCAGCGGGATGCAGGTTTTTCTGTGGCTGGTCGGCTGCTCGCCGCCTTTGACGCGGTCCGGAAATATGATGACGCATTTCGCGCCGGGAAAAGCAAGTTCGCTCAGCGGCGGCATGCCGATCGGATTGCGAATGCTCTTAAGCGTCTCTTCTGCAATCGATCCCTCGGGGATATATGGCGGATCCGGCACGGTTTCTCCGGGAATAAACACGTCCGTATTGTCCGGCAGCGTCGCCTCCATCATTTCGGTTCCGTATTCAAAGGACAGCTTCATGCGTTCGTTACCTCCTTGATTCCCTGCAAAACGGTTTCCACAATTTTAACGCTGTTCAGGCCGTACAGTTCTGCCAGTTCCTTCGGTTCGCCGGATCGTCCGAAGCGATCCTGCACGCCCAGCAGATCCATCTTGACCGGACGAAGTTTAACGAGCGTCTCGGCAATCGCGCCGCCGAGTCCGCCAAGCACGTTATGATCCTCGATGGAAACGAGATAGCCGGTTTTTGCAGCGTATTCGGCCAGCAGGTCCGCGTCGATCGGTTTAATGCTGGCCATATCGATCACAGCAGCTGAAACGCCCCGCTTTTCAAGCTCCAGAGCAGCTTCAACCGCTACGGATACCATCTCGCCGACGGCGACGATGGTGACGTCCGTTCCGTCGCGCAGCAGCGTCCCCTTGCCGATGTTAAAATCGCAGGCTCCTTCCGCGAAAACCGGCGGCGTTGCATAGCGGCCGAACCTTAGGTAGACCGGCCCGTTATGGCGCAAAGCCGCCTCGACACAAGCGTAGGTCTCCTGTTCGTCCGCGGGACAAAGCACGCACATACCGGGAATGGCGCGCATGAGCGCGATGTCCTCCACACACTGATGCGAACCGCCGTCCGCGCCGATCATGACGCCGCCGTGTGTCGCGCCGATTTTCACGTTGCAGTTGGCGTAGACGATGCTGTTTCGCACCTGATCGTAAGCGCGGCCCGCGGCAAACATCGCGAACGTGCTGGCAAAAACGGGCGTACCGCAGGTGGAAAGCCCGGCGGCAAAGCTCATCATATTCGATTCGGCGATACCCATGTCGATAAAACGGTCCGGGTACTGCTTAGCAAAGCGTATCGTCTGGGTGGCCTTTGAAAGATCCGCGTCCAATACGTAAAAATCATATTGACCGGCAAGCTTCACCAGCGCCTGCCCGTATGCCTCTCTGGTCGATAGCATCAGCTCACCCCTTCCGCGCAATCAAGATTGTTCAGCGCCTGCGAGCAGACGGAATCGTCGATTGGCGAACCATGCCAGCCTGCCTGGTTTTCCATGCACGTCACGCCCTTTCCTTTTACCGTACGGCAAATCAGCGCCAGCGGGCGGTCGTCCGCTTTGCGTGATTTTGTCAAAATGTCCGTCAGCGCGCACACGTCGTGCCCGTCCGTCTCCATAACCTCCCAGCCGAACGCGCGCAGTTTATCCGCCAGCGGTTCGACGTTCATGACGTCCTCAACAGCTCCGTCGATCTGCAGGCCGTTGCGGTCTATGATCGCGGTCAGTCTTCCGAGCCGGAAATGCGCGGCGCACATCATGGCCTCCCACACCTGGCCTTCCTGCAGTTCTCCGTCACCGAGTACGCAATAGGTACGCCAGCTTTGTTTGCTGTGTTTGGCGAAATAAGCCATGCCGCACGCGGCGGAGATGCCCTGCCCGAGCGATCCGGTTGACATATCCACGCCGGGTATCCTTTTTCGGTCGGGGTGTCCCTGCAATATACAGTCGATCTTGCGAAGACGCAGCAGCTCGTCCACAGGAAAGAATCCGCGTTCCGCCAGCGTGGCATAATACACCGGCGCAGCATGGCCTTTTGACAGCACGAACCGGTCGCGCGTCTCGCTCTTCGGGTTGTCCGGATCGACATCCATTACGCGGAAAAACAACACGCTCATGATCTCCGCCAGCGAAAGACTGCCGCCCGGGTGCCCCGACCCCGCCGCGTGAATGCTTTTGATGGTATGGATGCGAAGTTTATTCGCCATGCAGTTGAGTTGCTCCTCTGAATAATCCAGCCTCATCAGGATTTGCCTCCTTCGGCATTGGTCAGATAAGTTGCGATTATTGCGCGGCATTCGTCGGGGTAAAAACCGATGTCGCCCGCAAAACGCGTCAGTGCGATCAACCCGCCGTCAATATTCGTAATAGAAGCGATCATTGCGGCGTTTTCTAGCTTCAGGCCGCCGCCGTAGATCACGGGAACCGGGTACAATTCCTTAATGAACGCGGCGATCTTTTGAATGTATGCTGCGTCAGGCACGGGCTTGCCGGGGCCTATGGCCCATATGGGTTCGTATCCGACGACAACGCCATTTAGATCGGCGTTTTTTAATGCGACATCCAATTGTTCTTTGATTACCTGCCGCCAGTGCTCTTTTTCATCCGCGTCCTCGCCGACGCAGTAAAGGACGCGCAGGCCCGCCTGTTGCGCGCATTTTATTTCGCTTTTGAGCAGACGATTAACAGCCGAAGGATCCGTAACGCCGGCTTCCTTCAATACGCCCGCTTTTTCTTTTCTCTCTTCACAATGGCCGATGATTACATGCGTGCAGCCGATCGCAGCAACCGCTTTTGCGGTTCTCAGCGTGGTAAACCCGCCGAAATTGCCGCCGCTGGAAACGTCTTCCCTGTGCACGCCTTGCGCGCCGATGAATAGCGCCGAGTCGACGGAGCGCGCTGCAAGCGCGGCAAGCAAATGTGCCTCCGGCAATAAAAACGTAATGGAAGCGGCCTCGCGAAAGTCGTTTGCAAACGGCTCCGCCTGGCGGACGACAACCCCGCCCCATTCTTGTATAGGCGCAAGACTGTTTACGCCTCCGAGCGAAACAGGGATATCGAATCGCTTGAGGTTGATAAAAAAGAATTTCATTTTCAACTCCTGAACAGCGGATAATTTACACGGCCGTAACCGCCGCGTTTGACTCGGCTTGGAAAAATCCATCGAGATATATTTGCATAATTAAATATAGCGTTCGCGCAGCGCGCGTGGCAATCGCGAATTACGCAATCGTTATTTTTACCGCACATCGCGAACCCGTTGCGCAAAAGTGGTATATCGTTTGCGCTGTAAGGCATTGAAAGAACGCCTGTGTACTCGTACAATAGGATTACAGGTAACTCTTACGGAGGATACCGACATGCGAGGAGGGCAATTGTGAAACAGCTGAATGGTAAACGCGTACTCATCACCGGCGGTGCGCGGGGAATCGGATTCGCCATTGCGCGGGGATTTGCCCGCGAGGGCGCTCATGTCCTGCTGGGGGATATCGACGAGACGGTCGTCCGTGCATCCGCGGACACGCTGAAAAGCGAATTTTCCGTCGAGGCGGACGCCTATGTGATGGACGTTTCCAAATGCGGGGAGATCATGCGAGTATTTCAAGAAATTGAAGACCGCTTCGGCTCTCTTGACGTGCTGATCAACAATGCGGGGGTACAGATCCGCGACGCTTCGATCTCGTTCTCTGAGGAGAAGTGGGACAAGCTGATGAATATCAATTTGAAGGGATCGTTTTTCTGCGCGCAGGCGGCGGCAAAACTCATGAAGAACTGCGGGGCGATCGTCAACATCTCATCCGGCACCGCGACGCGGACGCTACCGGGACGCGCGCCGTATGTCATCAGCAAGGCAGCTATCGGCGGCATGACAGCCGTTCTTGCGGCGGAGTGGGCTGGCCTTGGCATCCGGGTCAATGCCGTTGCGCCGGGCTGGATTCGCACACAACTGCTGGAAGACGGCTTCCGGCTCGGTATCGTCAGCGAAAAGCAGATCTATGCGGCAGTGCCCTTCAAACGCCTCGCAAATGTGGATGAAATCGCCGACGCTGTGTTGTACTTAAGCTCCACCGAGGCGAGTTATGTAACGGGGCAAACGCTTTATGTCGACGGCGGATGGAGCGCGCTCGGCCTGCCGGATATCGAGACGGAATAAGGGGGACGCGTATCGTGATCATGAATCCATCGCTTGCCTGCGGGAATCTGCTCAATCTCAAGCAGGATATAGACGATCTGATGTCAGTTGGCACAAGGATGCTGCATATCGATATCATGGACGGGCATTATGTGCCGAATGTTTGCTTTTCGCCGGACGTGGTGCGCGCTGTTTGTGCATACTGCGGCGCGACTGTCGAGGTGCACCTGATGACGGACCGGCCGGAGGACTATGTCGAGAGGATAAAAAACGCCGGTGCAAACATGCTCTCGTTCCATGTGGACGCGACGCGGTTTCCGATCAGCCTGATCAGACGGATCAAAACGGGCGACATGCAAGCCGGGATCGTGCTCAACCCGAACACGGATCACGACGACGTGACGCCGCTTTTAGAGTTCGTTGATTTTGTAAACATCATGGGCGTCGAGCCGGGTTTTCCGGGCCAAACGATGCTGGTGAAACAAACGCGCAGGCATATTGCGTTCCTTCACGATGAACGCAAAAAGAACCAGTATGCGTTTCAGATCATGGTGGACGGCGGCGTAAATTTTGAGAACGCACAGATATGCCTGGCAGAAGGCGCCGATATCCTGGTTGCCGGTGCGCTCGCCATCTACGGGCAAACAGACAGCCTGAAGGAATGCGCGAAGCGATTTATGCTCCTGCAGCCGTAACCCGAACCCAGCCGGAAAGGAAAGGTGAAAACGTGCGCCTGAAGGATATCGCAGAAAAAGCGGGGGTTTCCGTTTCCACAGTGTCCCGCATCATAAACTCGGTGGACGGCAGCTTCGCCACGCCCGAGGTACGCGACCGCGTTTGGCAGGTGATCCGCGAAACGGGGTATACGCCCAACAGCGTAGCAAGGCAGCTTCGCATCGGGGACACCGGCAGCAAACGGATGCCGACGAAAACGATCGCGTGCGTATTCGGCCGCGCCAGGACGCCGGCCGACAATCCGTTTTTTTCCGAAGTCGTCCGCGCGATCGAACAACAGGCGCTGAAGATGGGATATGTCGTGGTGGCGGTTTATACGCTGCTGGACTTTCAAAACAAAGAGCTGCTCGAAAAAGTCGCATCAGTCGGCACGGACGGCGTAATCGTCGTCGGACGGTTCGACGAGAGGATGCGGGCTTTTTTTGACCGCACGTATAAGCATCTGGTCTATACCGGGCTCAATGCGATGAGCAGCGATATCGATCAGGTTATATCCGACGGGTATGCCGCCGCCGAAGCCGCGATACGTTATTTATACTCGCTTGGGCACAGACGGATCGGCTACATCGGCGAAACGAGCGAGGAGGTACGGTACGATTCCTACTGCGAAACGCTCCGAGACCTTGGTTTGACGTATGATCCGACCCTGGTTTGTTCCTGCCCGATTGAAAAGAAAGGCGGCTTTGAAGGCGCGAGCCGTCTGCTTGCGAACGCAAAGAAAAAACCTACCGCCGTATTCTGCGCAAACGATATTACGGCGATCGCCGTAATACAGTGCTTTCTGCAGGCGGGGTTGAAGGTACCGCAGGATATTTCCGTCATGGGCATCGACAATATCGATGTGGCGCAGTACATGAATCCCATGCTGACGACGGTAGAGGTTCCGAAAGTGGAGCTTGGAAAGAATGCGGTGCGGCTGCTGATCGACCGGATCGAAAATGGCAGGCCGATCGCTATGACGATCAAACTGCCGTACCGGCTGATTTTGCGCGAGTCCGTTGCGCCGCCGCACGCAGAAAAGAAAGAAAAATGAAAGCGTATCTGTAAAACGTTTGCGAAAAGCCCGGTTGACGCGGGGACAGCCTTGCTTCTAAACTAATTTATACCCTCGTTTTACGCTTACATCCGCGTATCAAGCGCTGATTTGGCGTCTTTTTAATTGACAATATCCGTATCGACATGAACATGCAGTGCCTTTGCAGGAACCGTTTTCTCCAAAAAGAGAAGCGGCTCATGTTTCGTACATGCCAGGGTCATATAAGGATTTCTGTCTTTTACATAGTATTTAGCGCAGATTTGCGCAAGCAAGGTGATTTTGGTTTATGTCCGTTTCGTTTTGGATTCTAATTACTATGACGTTTGTCTTCACCTATGTTAACGGGTTTCACGACGGCTGCAACGTGGTTGCAACGCTGATTGCCAGCCGTTCCATGAAGCCCTATCCTGCGTTGATCTGGGCCGCCGCGGTGGAGGTGCTCTCTCCGTTTGCGATTTTCATAATCGGATCCGGCGTTTCGAATACCATTCAGAATCTGGTCGCGGAGAGCTATTATATCAATCCGCATGCCAAGAGCGCCGCTCTGGCTTTTATCACGGCCGGCATCATCGCGGCTATCGTTTGGAACGTCGCGACATGGTACTTTGCCATCCCTTCATCCTCATCTCATGCGTTGATCGGCGGCGTGGCCGGCGCAGGAATCGCGGCCTATGGCGCCGCCGCTATCAGTTGGAATTACATCTGGCTCAAAGTCGTGCTGATGGTCTTTGCCACACCGCTGGTCAGCTTTCTGGCCGGCTACGGCATCCTCTCGCTGCTGCGGTTCCTGGCGCGGAACGCCAGCTTGCGCGCCAATGCGTTTTTCACTTACGCGCAGCGGTTTAACATGGCCTTCCTTGCGTTCAACCACTCGTTCAACGATTCCCAGAAGTCCATCGGCATCGTCATGATCCTCATCGGCATTTACGGCGGCACGTCGAACACTATCCCCGTCTGGGTGGTCGCGCTCGCGGCGGCGAGCCTCGCGTGCGGAATCGCGTTTGGCGGGTTTAAAATCATCAAAACCGTAGGCAACGGCATCTATAAAGTTAAGGCCATCGATTCGTTTGCCTCGCAGATGACCGCGGGTACGGTATTGCTGGTTTCCTCCCTTCTCGGCGCACCGGTTTCGTCCAGCCAGATCGTCTCGTCCTCCATCATGGGCGTCGGCGCCGCCGAGCGGTACAAGGCCGTCAAATGGAATGTCGCCGGACGGATTCTGGTTTCGTGGTTTATCACGATCCCGGTCGCCGGGCTGCTTGGCGCCCTGTTATTCTATCTCTTGCGTTTCATTTTCTGATCAAAAGGAGCATACCCGATGTTCAAGCGAAAAAACCGCCCCGACTTCTATACGATATTGATTCAGCAGGCAAAATCGATCCGCGATACGGTTAACGCCCTGTGCGCTTACTGCGGCGACCCTACAAAAGAGAACGGTGACTTCGTCAAGACCAGAGAGCGCGAATCCGACCAGATCCACTACAGCCTGGAGAGCGCGATCAACTGCACGTTCATCACGCCCATCGACCGCGACGACCTCTTTCGGCTTTCCACGGCCATCGACGACCTTGCAGACTACGCGTGGACGACGGTAAAAGACCTGCGTATCTACGACATACCGCCCGATAAGAATTTGACCGATATGGCGAATATCCTTTTGCAGATGTCGGACGGTTTGCTGTTGTGCGTGCAAAATCTTGGAGCGAATCGAGCTTGTGTAGCTGCGGAAGCGAAAAAGGTCAAGAAGCTGGAGAACCTCATGAACGAAAAATACCACGCGTCCATCGCGGAGCTGTTCGCTTCGGACGACTTCAAAAAAATCTTAAAATACCGCGAGATCTACAGCCACATGAACCACGCCTCCGACAAGGGCGATATCTGCGCGGATCTGCTGCAGAATATCGTCGTTAAGTTATAAAAAACTGACCTGCTTCCAGCAAGTACTCCCCCAAGAATATGAAAACAATGATCATAAAGTGAAACAATGGTTTCGGTTGACAATATCAGGTTTGTGCATGAATAAGTTCAGGCGGCAATACTTGACATGCTGTCCGTTGCTTCATTAACTTCAACTGGCAGGAAGTCAAGTTCTTGCCGATGATGCAAAAACATCCCAATAGCAGCTGTTGAGCGGAAGTCAAGACGAAAACATGCAAGATCGTGTATAAAATCTGTAATATCGTTATCCCTTTCTGCCGCATCATTCTATGTCAATGAAACAGGTAACATTCTCGGCTGGTTCAACGAATTGGCGTTTGCGCCGGTGGATCTCAATGAACATGCACTGATGGACGAATGGTCGGGGGACATCGGGGCAGGATGCAAATATCTTTCTCAGGATGCCGTGATCAAGCTCGCGCCGATATCGGGTATTACGCCGAGCGAATCACTGACCTCCGCGGAGAAACTGACAGAAGTGCAGAAGCTTTTGGAGCAAGGAACGGACGCGGCAGAAGGTATTTATTGTACTCTCGGAGCGTACCTTGGGCATACGTTGCCGCTCTATCAAATGCTCTACGATATCCTCTACTTACTGATTTTGGGCCGCGTGGTTTCCGGGGAAGACGGGCGTATTATCTTTTCGACCTATAAAGAAGTGCTAAGAAACGAATATCCGACTCTGGCGGAGGATATCAACATCATGACGCGGCATTCCCGCGGAGGGTTTGTCGGTTCATTTATATTTCAAAATAGGCCTATTCCTTTGCGGATGTTCTTGGTTAATGGTAACATGTTAAGAAATCGCAATGTAAAACTGTTAATTGGAGGGGTCATGAGAAAAGGGAAAGTATGTTTTTTAATCGCGCTGCTAGTTTTAATCGTTGTATTGTTTTCCGGTTGTTCTGATCATGTAAAAATCCCAAGGTATTTAAAGCAATCACAACTTGATAAACTCGGAAATTATGAAAGAATAGAAGTGCTTCAGAAAGCACTCCATGAAGAAGAAGATAACGGAGTGAAGCAATACATTGTGGATATGATGTTCGAGACTCGCCCTTCTTCTTTGGAGATCGTTTTAAAGAATCAAGACAGGCAGACAAGGCTTATGGCCTTGGAATATTATATTGAAAACAATATGTATTCGATAGAATTGTTCAGATTTCTGGATGAAGAAGATGATAAAATCGTTCATGATGTCAGTAATCTGTTGATAGGGACATTCACCTTCAATACCGTTCATGTGAAAGGAATGTATGACATTATCGAACAGTTGGATAATCAGGAATTGCTTAACGAAATTCTTTATCAACGCTACTTGATTGATATTGATAATATGAGTTTAAAAAATATAATATACGACTACAAAGGAAGAAACAACAAATCCCTCTCTGAAATATATAATAGATTATGTGCAACCATCGCTCTGAAAAACAAAGGTTTTATAGGAGAGTATATAGCATATATCAATACGCTGGATTATGAGTATCTCTCTACGGCATGTACTGTGTTTGCGTCAATTTATCGTACCAGTCCTGAAATATTGCCTGCGTATATTGATTATGTAGCGGATAAAGGTTTAGAGGGGGAAAAAACAGATCGTATTGTAAGCCGGCTTCAGTTTTATAACGTGCCTGTTTACTCTTATTATATTATTTCTATTTTGGATCATAATGAACCTGACGCAGAACAATTATTAGAAAAGATATTGCAAAACCCGACATACTTAAGAACGGGAGACCTAACTCTATACAACGGAGAATGCAACGACATCTATGAATCATTGGGTTTCGTGATCAAACAAACGGATTATAAGGACCATGATAAGGTAAAAGAAATTATCATGAGCTTGATATATGGTAAAGCGGATATAAAGAGCGGGCAGGACCTAAATCCATATAGAGAAGCCGGAAAAAAGATATGGGATGAATGCGAACAGGATAAGCCTTTAGAAGAGTGTTTGTTAGACAGCCTGTTTTTAGCATATGAGACAGACGATCACGAACTTGAGCAGAGCGCTTGTTATGCAATCAAGCATATGTACTTCAATAATTATAAAAGCAATATCTATAAGCTGATTTATAACCTATATGAAGAAACGAATGATGCCGGATTAAAGGAGTTCATGGACGGGGTTACTATCTGGACTGGCGGTTCAGCTTATTATGGCAGAATGTATAGTGACAATGGATTCGAGCTTGCAAATAATACAATAACAGAGGGGTTAAACCAGGATAGTACAGAAGTTGTCGTTCTGGCAAAAAAATACTCTTCAAGCAAAGAAGAAACGGTAATACATTTAGACATCAGCTTTTGGTCCGGCTTAGAGCATGCCGCAAGGGCCTATCATCCGAATGATGCAAGATATGTGTTCGTTGTAGAAGAAGAAAAAATACAAACAAACAAGTATTATATTTACGGCACTGACACGGTAAGCGGATACGGATACCAGATCGTTAAAACCGTTACTTTGTTTGACAAATTAACAGGCGAACAGATATCACAAACAGTGCTTGAGGGGAAAAGCCCGCCCAGCGCAATCAATACAGCCGAAGTGTTTATATATGGAGAATTTGATAATGAGAAGTTGTATCGTTATATAAATGAGCAGATTGACGCTTTGGATATCGGCTAATCTAATCCATCTTGAAAAACTGCTGGTATATGATACCAAGATTTGGAAATTATTTCACGATTGAACACCTGTTTGATAGAATGCGTATCGGAATGGGTGTTCATCTTTTCTGGAAATAGTTTTTCGCCTGAACTGATTGGCGCCATCAAATGAACACTGGCTCCGTCTAAAATATTTTTAATATGCTTTCTTTTTATAGTACAATATATCAGATGCCGGTTGATTGCATTATATGCAAAGCGAGTTTATCAAAGAAGTATTGCATGGACGAGAGCAAGCGGGAACAACCAAAGACATTTTTGGATATTTTGAGCGCTATTTTGATACAGAAAACGGAAGGAAAATTGTAGAGTTCGGGAGCGATCCGAAAAATTATCATTCGCTTGATTCAGCAAACGGATACGCGTCTTGCACAGGAACGTGCGGAGATACAATGCAAATTTTGGTAAAGATTTATGATAAAATAATTGCAGATATCGGGTTCCGCACAGATGGTTGCGATTCTACGAGAGCAGCAGGCAGCGTCCTTACTGAACTGTCGAAGGGTCTAACGATGCAACAGGCAAGAGAAATCACGCCGTCCCAGATCGATATGGCGCTGGACGGATTGCCCGAAGATCATAAGCATTGTGTTGTTTTAACCCGCGAAACGCTTCATAAAGCGATTGACAACTATTTTAAAAGCGATATGAATCCAAGTGTTAAAGATCGTTGCTGACTTTTCTTGTACAACAATCTGTAAAAAGGAGGATGGAGAATATGAAAAAAGTCATTTGTATTCTTGCCGTTTTGCTGTTTCTTACCGGTTGTGCCGCTCAAGATGCAGCTGACACCGACACATCGCAAACAGACGGTTCATCCGCTGACGCCGTCGTCGAAGTTTCAAAAATCACGCCGACCCCTTTCGAAACCCCTGCCCCGACACCAGAGCCCACAGCAACGCCGAGCCCTACTCCGCGCTTGTATGGCCGGTTATCCACATTGACCTTGAAGGAAGGAATCGACGAATTGATTGCACTCGGCACTGATATCACCGATATAGTCGAATATGACGAAGCATCAGTTGCGAACTCGTCATTCGGAAGTCTGGAAGCGTATACGCAAAGAATCGATTTCATGCTGAACGGAAAATATGATTGTATCGCAGAGGCATATGAATCTGTCGATGCAGCCACGGCGCGCGCCGATTACTATGCGCGTATCAGTACGGGCGCGTCAATCATCGGTTGCTATGTGTATCAATATGATCTGACAGTATTCCGCATTAAGGAAACCGCACCGCTTGCTGATACGGAAGCGTTTGCCCAGCTGCTTGCTCAGGTCAATCAATAAACAACTATTTAACAGCAGCCCCTTCTTGAGCGGTGTATTTCATCCGAATCATACCGGCACAGTAACTTGCAGGGCATTGATAACCCTCATGCGTTACGCATGAAAAAACGGCGGAGAATCTTTTCTCCGCCGTTTTTTACATACTGCTATTTCGGAATGTTGATTTCCCGTATGAACGCTTCGTCCATGTCAAGCGGAATCTGCTCTCTGAGCAGTTCTCCTCCCTGCATGGTTACCACGACCGTATTCCCGCGCATGCGTTTGCTGAAGCGTCTGGCGAGCCTGAGCACGGCATACTCTCCGCTTGTAAGGCGCCTGCCGTCGAGCTTTACGATGAGCTCCTCCTTGCGGCGCCGGATATGGCGGAACACGCGCAGTTTTCGTTCTTTCCCCTTCTTTTCGCCCATCACCGAGACCGTCACGTTGCAGCTCGCCAACAGCGCGAGGAGTAAGATCAGCAGCGCCATGAGCGCGATGAACGCGGCGGCGGCGGGGCTGATGCGATCCGCCGCAGAGCGCAGGCTCCGTGCAAAGATGTCCTGCATCGTTACGTGGATCTCCACCGTTCGGATATTGCCGTTCTCATCCATCACCTCGATGAGATACGTGCCGGGGCCGATATCGGTAAGCGTGAGCGTTTCGCCCCATTCCTGACCGGGCAGGCGGATGTAGACGGTATCGCCCGGAACCTCCTCCACGTCTTCTTTGGTCACGACCACATCGCCCGTCTCAGGCTCGGGCGTCGGCGTCGGTTCCGAAGCAAGCGTCTTGTCTGCGGTCGCCGCAATTTCGATGATAAACGGTCCGAAGGTCTCGTATGCGCTCAAACCGAACGCGTTCTTTGCGTAAGCGTGAATGTAATACGTTCCCGGATCGGAGAGCTTCAGCGCGCCGGAATACGTCTGATACGCGCCGCTGGCTGTACTGCTCACACTCACCTGGCAGCCGCTCGAAACGATGTCGCTCTGCGCATCCGTGAACGTCAGCATTGCCGTAACAGGCTCCGTCGTTTCCGTTCCGATTTGGTACGTTCCGGTGTCGATGCCGATGACGGGTTCGCTTGTGTCCGCACTGGTGATTGTATGGGTAAACGTCCTTTTGTTACCCACCGCGTCGTATATAGTGAAGCTGTAAGTTCCGTTTTTCGCGGCTGTCCAGGTCAGACTGCCTTCGGCGTTTACCACGGTGCCGTCCGGCATGACGAGCCTGTCGTTTCCGCTGCCGCCCGGATCCGCCTGCAGCACAAACGTCAGCACCACGCCGGAAGAGTTTGCGCTCTCACGGATTGTCGGCGTCGCAGGCTGCAGCTTGTCCACGCGGACAAGATAGCTGCCCACCACGGCGGCGTTTCCGAATTCGTCTTTGGACGTGATGCCGACGGTGTGTACGCCAATCGTTACGTCCACACCTGTCCCCGGCTGGCTCTCGCCGCCGTCCATCGAGTAATAGTAGGTCACGCTTGAAACATCCTGCGCGCTGCTGGCAACGACGGTGACGGTCTGGTTGGTCCAGGTGCCCGCCTTGTATGTCCTGCCGTCCGCTGTTCGCAAGGTTACGATTGTACCGACTGGCGCGTCCTTATCCACGACCATCGCGCCGGAGTAGCCATAGTCGCTCGTAAACTCGCTGTCGCTCGCGTTTACGCGGAATTTCAAACCGCTTGTGCTGGCCATGGAATCGGGAATAGCGAATTCGTAGGCCGTGTCAGTCAGTTCGTCCGCTATGAGTTCCCATGTCGTGCCATTAAAATACTCCAGCCTGTACGTCAATGCGTCGCCGTCGATATCGAACCCGCTCCATATGATCGTCACGGTGCCGTTCGTTCCCGTACGGTCCCCGTCCTCAGGCTTCGTCACCACGGGGGTCTCCGGCGGGTCGTTGACGCTCCTGACGCTGACGCGCACCGTAGCGTTTCCGGTGGAACCATAGCCGTCCGAAACCGTATAGCCGAAGCTGTCCTCGCCGGCAAAGCCGTCTTTCGGCGTGTATTCGATCTTGCCTGAGACGATGCTCGCCGTGCCGTGCGCGGGCGTGTCTACCGAAGTGATGGCAAAGCTCGTCCGCAGATGCAGCGCGTTTTCGTTCAGTTCTTCGTCGGTATCGATATCCGTATCGTTAGCCAGCACGTCGATGGAGACCGTCTCCTCGTCGTTTGTAACCGCGGCGTCGTCCGCGGTCACGATCGGATCGTTTACCTGCTCAATCGTCAGGCTGATCGTCGCTTCGCCGGTCAGAATACCGTCCGTGATCACATATGTGAGCGTGTCCGTGCCGTTGTAATCCCCGTTTGGCGTATAGGTGATCGTCTCGCCGTCGGTGGTCGCCGAACCGTGCGCGCCGTTTGTAACGGAGAGTATGGTCGGCAGCCCGGCCGGGCTGGCGTTGAGTGTTTCGTCCGTATCGACGTCGTCGTCGTTTGCCAGTGCGGTTATAACGACCGGCGTATCCTCGTTCGTCGTTTTGGTGTCGTTCAGCGCATTCGGCGCGTCGTTGACCGCATGAACGGTGATCGTCAGCTGCCCGCTGTCCGTTGCCCCGCTCTTGTCGGTTACCGTATAGGTGATCGTGTCGGATCCGTTGAAGTTCGCGCTCGGCGTATAGTTGATCGTCGTCCCGTCGACGGACGCGGTACCGTGCAGCGGGTTTCCGCCCGCCGCGATGGATACGGTCAGTTCGTCCCCATTTGTCAGGATATCAGCATCCCCTATGATACCGCCCACGTTAAAGCCCTTCGGCGTATCTTCCTCGGTGGACACGTTCGCGTCGCCCGCAGCCGGCTTGTCGTTGACGGAAGTAATCGTCACCGTGATGTCCGCGGTGCCGGTCAGCCCCTCCGCGTCACGGATCTGGTAACCGATCGTGAAGGAACCGTTGTAGTTTGCGTCCGGCGTAAACGTCACATCTCCGGCAGGCGTGGTTTCAAACGTGCCGGGCAAGCCGCTCGTCGGTTCCGTAAAGCCCGCGAAGGTGATCGTGTCGCCCGAATCGACGTCCGAATCGTTTGTCAGCACGTTGACGGACGCCGCGTGATCCTCCGCCGCGCTCATCGAGTCGTCCGCCGCAACCGGCGCGTCGTTGACCGAATCCACGCCGATGGTCAGCGTGCCTGTGCTCGTTCCGCCGTGGCCGTCGCTGAGTACGTACTGTATCACCTGCGTGCCGGAGAAGTCGGCATACGGATCGTACACAAGTTCGGCGCCGTCCTGTTCGAGCGTGCCATGCGCCGTGCCGCTGATCGAACAACTCTCGATCGAGAAGCTGTCCTTACTATGCAGCGCGTTTTGATTCAGGTCGGCGAGCGTGTCGACGTCCGTATCGTTTGTCAGCACGTTCACGCGGACCGCCGTGTCCTCGTCGGTCGTCGCGCTGTCCGCAACGGCGATAGGCGCGTCGTTCACCTGCGTGATGGTCACGGTGACGGAACCCGTCGTTTTCGTATCTCCGTCGTAACAGTTATATTCGAACGTGTCCGTGCCGTTGTAGTCCTCGTCCGGCGTGTATGTGATCTTCACGCCGTCCGTCGTGATCGAACCGTGGCTCGGTTCAAGCAACCCTTCGTCACCGATGGTTACGCCGATCGACTCCGCATCCGGATCGGCGTTGAGTCCTTCGCGCATGTCGATATCGCTGTCGTTTTCAAGCACCAGGATATCCACCGGCGTGTCCTCCGCCGTTTCCGCCGTGTCGTTTTCGACCTCCGGCGCGTCGTTGACCTGCGCGATGTTGATCGTGATCGTACCCGTGCCGGCCGCGTTGGCCGCGTCGGTCGCGGTGTAGCCGAAGCTGTCCTGCCCGTTGTAATTCTCGTTCGGCGTGTAGGTCAGGTTGCCGTTTTCGTCCACGCCAGCCGTGCCGTGCTGCGCGGGCGTTGTTATCGTTAGATTGTATGTGTCCGCGTTGGTCGCAACGTCCACGTCGCCGGAAACGACGCTCTTTTGTATCGTCAGCGTGCTTGCGTCTTCGTTGATGTTCAGCGTTTTGTCCAGCGCGACCGGCGTGTCGTTGACCGCCGCGACCGTAACGGTGAAGCTCACCGTGGTTTCGCCGCCGTCGCCGTCCGTCACCTTCAGCGCGATAACCGCCGTTCCGTTCTGGTCGTCTTTCGGGTTGATGGTGACCGTGCGCGCCCCGCCCGCGCCCGCTGCAATCATCACGTCGCCTACGTCGACGAGCGTGGGATTGTCGCTGCTCATGATTGTAACGTTCAGCAGCTCAGCGGCTGTTTCCACGTCGTTTACAACCAGGCCGCTCTCGCCGTTATCGCTATCCTCGGTCAGCTCCATATCCGCCGGGGCCGTCGTGAACAGGGGCAGGTCGTTGACGGAGTAGACCGTTACGCTCAGCGTGCTGGAAGACGTTCCGCCATGGCCGTCCGCCATCGTATAATCGATGATCGCAACGCCAAACCAGTTCAGCGCAGGCGAGAATACGAGCTTGTTTTCCTCAATCGATACGCTGCCGCTTGCCGCGTCGCGCACCGCCGCTTCCGTGATCGTCATATCGCCGTGCAGGTGCAGCGTGCCCTGATTCAGACTTGTGCCGGTATCGACGTCCGTGTCGTTTGCCAGCACGTCGATCGCGTCCGTTGCCGTGTCTTCGTTTGTCGACGCGGTGTCGGCAACGGCAACCGGCGCGTCGTTCACCTGCGTGATGGTCACGGTGACGGAACCCGTCGTTTTCGTATCTCCGTCGTAACAGTTATATTCGAACGTGTCCGTGCCGTTGTAATCCTCGTCCGGCGTGTAGGTGATCTTCGCGCCGTCCGTCGTAATCGAACCGTGGCTCGGTTCAAGCAACCCTTCGTCACCGATGGTTACGCCGATCGACTCCGCATCCGGATCGGCGTTGAGTCCTTCGCGCATGTCGATATCGCTGTCGTTTTCAAGCACCAGGATATCCACCGGCGTGTCCTCCGCCGTTTCCGCCGTGTCGTTTTCGACCTCCGGCGCGTCGTTGACCTGCGCGATGTTGATCGTGATCGTACCCGTGCCGGCCGCGTTGGCCGCGTCGGTCGCGGTGTAGCCGAAGCTGTCCTGCCCGTTGTAATTCTCGTTCGGCGTGTAGGTCAGGTTGCCGTTTTCGTCCACGCCAGCCGTGCCGTGCTGCGCGGGCGTTGTTATCGTTAGATTGTATGTGTCCGCGTTGGTCGCAACGTCCACGTCGCCGGAAACGACGCTCTTTTGTATCGTCAGCGTGCTTGCGTCTTCGTTGATGTTCAGCGTTTTGTCCAGCGCGACCGGCGTGTCGTTGACCGCCGCGACCGTAACGGTGAAGCTCACCGTGGTTTCGCCGCCGTCGCCGTCCGTCACCTTCAGCGCGATAACCGCCGTTCCGTTCTGGTCGTCTTTCGGGTTGATGGTGACCGTGCGCGCCCCGCCCGCGCCCGCTGCAATCATCACGTCGCCTACGTCGACGAGCGTGGGATTGTCGCTGCTCATGATTGTAACGTTCAGCAGCTCAGCGGCTGTTTCCACGTCGTTTACAACCAGGCCGCTCTCGCCGTTATCGCTATCCTCGGTCAGCTCCATATCCGCCGGGGCCGTCGTGAACAGGGGCAGGTCGTTGACGGAGTAGACCGTTACGCTCAGCGTGCTGGAAGACGTTCCGCCATGGCCGTCCGCCATCGTATAATCGATGATCGCAACGCCAAACCAGTTCAGCGCAGGCGAGAATACGAGCTTGTTTTCCTCAATCGATACGCTGCCGCTTGCCGCGTCTCGCACCGCCGCTTCCGTGATCGTCATATCGCTGTGCAGGTGCAGCGTGCCCTGATTCAGGCTTGTGCCGGTATCGACGTCCGTGTCGTTTGCCAGTACGTCAATCGCGTCCGTTGCCGTGTCTTCGTTTGTCGACGCGGTGTCCGCAACGGCGATAGGCGCGTCGTTCACCTGCGTGATGGTCACGGTGACGGAACCCGTCGTTTTCGTATCTCCGTCGTAACAGTTATATTCGAACGTGTCCGTGCCGTTGTAGTCCTCGTCCGGCGTGTATGTAATCTTCACGCCGTCCGTCGTGATCGAACCGTGGCTCGGTTCAAGCAACCCTTCGTCTCCGATGGTTACGCCGATCGACTCCGCATCCGGATCGGCGTTGAGTCCTTCGCGCATGTCGATATCGCTGTCGTTTTCAAGCACCAGGATATCCACCGGCGTGTCCTCCGCCGTTTCCGCCGTGTCGTTTTCGACCTCCGGCGCGTCGTTGACCTGCGCGACGGTGATGCTTGCGCTCGCCGTGTTGCTCACCGCCCCCGACGCGTCTTCGATCGAATACGTAAAGCTCACGGGGCCGTTGTAGTTTTCATTCGGCGTTACCAGTACGCGCAAACGGTCTTGTGAAAGTTCGACGGTTGCGTTCGGGTCTTCGCTCGTAAGCGTTTTTATCCTGATATACTCCGTCTCGGGATTGGTCAAAAGGTCGGCATCCGTATCGTTTGCCAGTACGTAGACGGCGGTCGTCTGATCCTCTTGTATCGTGACGTCGTCGTCCACCGCTACGGGCGTGTCGTTGATGTTGTTGACGGTCAGCATGAAACTGACGCTGCTCTTCAGCCCGCCCGGGTCGGTTGCGGTGATGGTCACCGTGGTCGTGCCGTTCCACTTGAGATATGGCGTCAGGTCGATATCGCGGTCGTTTCCTGTCAGCGTATCGATGTGGATGCCGTTTCTGAGCAGGATGGTGTTGCTGCTCTTTGCGGACAGCGTCACTTCAACAGGGTCTTCCCCGCCCGCGTAAGTTACGTTGTCCACATCCGTCACGGTAAACGGTATGTCGTTGACGGAAGAACCTTCGAATATCGTATAGCCCGGCTCGCCAAGATAGGTGATCACGGGCGCGTCGTTGACGGGCGTCACCGTGATCGAAACGGTGAACGTATAGTCCGCGTCGCCGAAGGAATCGTGAATCTGATACTGGAACGTATCCGGCTCGTTGCTGTCCTGCGCGGTCACGTAGTACAGCGATTTTTTATCCGCCGCAATGCGGACCGTGCCGTGGCTCGGTTCGGTTACGATTTGTGTAATTTCGATGTATTCCGGCGTGGTGTCGTAGTCCGCGTCGATGCCTTCCAGTACGTCGAGCTGTTTTTCCACGTCCTCTACGACCGTATACGACTTGTTGCCGTTGTCCGGCACGTCGTTTTCGGAAATGACCGTCACCGTAAATGCACTGCTCGCGGAGAGCCCCTGCGAATCATGTACCGTCAGCGTGATGGTGCATGTGCCGAACTGGTCGGCGGCGGGAACGGCCTTTACGGTTCTGACCGAACCCGTCGGATCGTCCGTCGGGTTGGTCACGGTGATGTTGGCAAGCGGGAACAGCGTCGTATTGCTGCTTGTAACTGTGACGGCGAGCGTATCGTCGTCGTCTTCCTCATCCGTCACGGTAAAGCTGATGTCGCCCGTGCCGTCCGGCGCGTCTTCCTCCACGTCCGCTACATCTGCAATTTCAGAGATCGCCGGCGCGTCGTTGACCGGCGTGACCGTAACGACCACCGTTGCGCCGGACTGTGTGCCGGAGGCGTCCTGCATCGTATAGGTAAACGTATCGGTATAGCTTTCTTTGTTGCTCAGATCCGCTTTTGGCACATAGTGCAGCTTGTTGTTAACGATCGTCGCCGTGCCGAACTGCGTTTCGCCGATGGTGAGCAGCGTCAGCGTATCCCCTCCGTTGCCGGTGAGGACGTCCACATCGTCGTTGGCGAGCACGTTGTAATCGCTGTAGCCGTTCTCCGAAACCATAAACGCGTCGTTCTGTGCGCTTGGCAGGTCGTTGTCCGGCGTAACCGTCAGCGTAAATGTATCCGTAACCGTTCCGCCGTCGGCATCCCGAACCGTCACGGTGAATATCGCCGCGCCGACCTTGTTCGCCTTGGGCGTCACGGTAAACGTGCATGCGCCTTCCGCATCCGGCGTCACCGTCACCGTCGGCAGCAGCGTGCTGTTGTTGTGCGTCACGGTCACGATCAGCGAGCCCGCCGCGGTCTCCACGTCGCCAACCGTAAAGGAGACTGCGGATGTAGCCGTGTCCTCAACGGTCGAAATATTCGGCAGATCAGCCGGATTGAGCACCGGCAGGTCATTGACGGACGTTACCGCTACGCTGACGGCAAACCGCGCCGTCTCTCCCGCGTCGTCCTGAACCGTATAGTAAAACACCTCCGGCTCGCCAGCGGGGCTGAACCAGTTTTCATCCGGCGTGTATGTGATGCTCTTGGCGCCTTCGTCGATCACGGCAGTACCGTGCGCCGGGTCGTCCACCTGCGTAACGGTCAGGTCTTCCAGTTCTGGATTCGTCGTTAGATCCAGATCATCGTTGGCGGTAACTTCGATGGTGACGGAATGGTCTTCGAGCACGCTCGCCGTATCGTCGCCACCGCTCGGCGGATCGTTGACCGGGTTGATGGTCACGACCACCTGCGCGGTGTCGAGCTTGCCGTCGAGGTCAACTATCGTGTACTGGAACGTGTCGGTTCCGTTGTAGTTCGTCTCCGGCGTGTAGAGAATGCCGCCGTCCGACTCGACCGCCGTGCCGTGCGCGGGCGAACCGACGCTCAAAATTGAAATTTCGTCGCCGTAGACGATGTCCGCGTCGTCGTCGTTTTCGAGCGCCGTGACCAGGCCCTGATTATCTTCGTCTATGTTGATCACATCGTCCGTCGCAACCGGCGCGTCGCCGTCCGGCTGGACGGTGATGAACACCGTAGCCGTGCCGACGTTGTTTTCGGTGTGGCCGTCGTCGGCGGCGATGATAAACGAATCCTCGCCGTTGTAATCGCCGTTCGGCATGTAGTCGAACGTTCCGTCCTCTTGAACACTAACCGTGCCGTGCGCGGGATTCGTCAGCTTGGAGAACGTCACGCTGTCGCCGTCTATGTCCGTTGCGAAAGCCGTTGCCGAAAGAAGCGTATCTTCCTTGACCGATTGCCGCGGAACGGTGACCAGCGGCGCGTCGTTGACGCTCACGATCTCGATGTCGTAGGACGCTGTGGTCGTAAGCAGGCCGTCGCTGACCTGTATGCGAATCGGAACCGTTCCGTGCACGTTGTGTTCGGGCGTGACCGTAATGATTTTATACCCCGACGCATCGGACGTCAGCGCAATCTGCGAGGTCTTGATGAGCGACTCGTCCAGAGAAGTGATCCGTATGATGAGCGCGCTCACCGCGCTTTCCGCGTCCGCGACGACGAAATGGAACGAATCCGTCGTGTCCTCGTCCATCGACCAGTCGCCCGCTGTTGAGCTGTGCTTGGCGATGGTCGGCGCGTCGTTGACGGGTTGGATCGTAATGCGCGCCGTCGCGCTTGCCGTGCCGCCGTTGCCGTCGGACACCGTGTAGGTGAACGAATCGGTTCCGTAGTAGTTTGCGTCCGGCGTATAAAGCACCTTCGTGCCGCTGATGACGGCGTTGCCGTGCGCGGGCGCGGACACGCCGTCTATCGCGAGCGTGTCGCCCTCGGGATCGGTGTCGTTCGCCAGCACGCTGATCTCGCCTGTCGCGTCTTCGTCGATCGTGATCGAGTCGTCCCTTGCGCGCGGCGGGTCGTTGACGGGATTGACGGTCAGTACGACGTTCGCGCTTGCCGTCGCGCCCGCGCGGTCCATAACGGTATACGAAAACGTCACGTCCCCGCTGTAATCGCCCTCCACGCTGACGCGCACGCTGCCGCCGCCGATGTTTGTTACGGTGCAGTTTTCAGCGTTCGTAATCAGAACGATCTTCGGCTTGCCATCCTCCACGTCGGAGTCGTTGGCGATCAGGTCGATCGTCTGTACGGTTGCCGGCGGCGTGGGTTCCGCGCCGGTGGAGACGACTTCGTCCACGCTCGCAGTGTCGTTCAGCGCGATCGGGATGTCGTTGACGGGGATCACATTGAGTTCAAACGCGCCCTCCGTGGTCAGCTCGCCGTCGCTGACGACGACGTCGATCTTCACAACGCCGTAAGCGTTTTCCTCGGGAACGATGTGGATCGCCATCTCGTTACCCGACACATGCGATATGCTGATGTTTTCGTCTTTTACAATCGACTGATCGCTTGAAGTAAGCGTGTAGTGTTCGCTGCCGCTTAAGTCGTTGTCCACGTCGACGACGGTAATTGGCACGTCCTTTGCTTTGTCTTCCGGTGTCGCCTGATAGTAATCCAGTCTGGTGATCTCCGGCTGGTCGTTGATGGGTTCTACGGTGATGGTCACCATCGCACGGCTTGATAACGCCGCATCCGTCTGGTCGGTAATCGTCACGTAGAACACGTCCGTGCCGTAGAAATCCTTGTCCGGCACATAGAGTATGGTGCCGTTCGCGCGGAAGCTCGCCGTGCCGTGCTGCGGCTCGTCGCCCGGTTCGATGCTGTCTACGGTGCCGTCCCCGTCCGCCTCGCTGTCCGATCCCGGCGAAACGAAACAGACGCTGGTATCCTCAAATATGGTTTTGGATACCGCTTGTACAACCGGCGCGTCGTCCACCGGCGTGACGGTTAATCCGATCGTCCGTTCGTCATAATCCATGCCGTCGCTCACGCCGACGACGATCTCGCCCGTGCCGTTGACGTTCGCCGCCGTGTGTATGGTCACGCTCGCGCCCGTCTGCGTGCGGGACACGGTATACCAGCACTGGAACGGAACCGGCGCCGAAGTCGCGGCGTTTTGCGTATACACATAGAAATTGAGATCTTCCGTGCTGCAGTCCGGGTCGTGGAAGCTCACGTCGAAGGTATATCCGCCGCTCGCGTCCTCGTCCATCGTGACCGAGGCCGGCGCGCTGTCGATCTGCGGCAAGTCGTTGACCGGATAGACATAGAGCGATATGGTGCCCGTGGACTGTTCGCCGCCGCCGACCTGTTCGACGGTGTAGGAGATACTCGCATAACCGTTCTGGTCGGGCGCGGGCGTGAACGCAACGGTGTCGCGGTCTACGACTTCGAACGAACCGAGCGTCGTCGTATCGTTGATCGTCAGCGTATACTCCACGTTGTTTGGGTTGCTGACCGGAATATCGATATTAAACGTGTCCGCATCCTCAAGGCAGGTGACCGTTCGCCCGTAGGTGTGCAGCGAGCTGATAAACTCAACGCCGATATACACCGTCGCGACGTCCGAACGCGTACCTTCGCCGTCCGTCTCGCGGTCTATGATGCGGTAGGTAAACGAGTCCGCGCCGTTTGGTTCGCCCGAAACTTCGGTGCGCGTATAGGTGATCCTGCCGTCCGTTTCGATCACGGCGCTGCCGTGCCGCGGCGCGCTCATGATCTCAATGGTATAAACGTCGTCGCCGTCCGGGTCATAGTCGTTTGAAAGTACATTGATGAGAGCGTATTGTCCTTCTTCGTCCGGCAGTTCTTGGTAGTCCGTCCGTGCGACCGGATCGTCGTTGACGGGATTGACCGTGATGGTCATATGCGCCTGCGCGGTTGCGTGCCCGTCCGAAACGCGGTAGGTCAGCGTCTCCGTGCCGTTCCAGTCGTTATAAGGGTAATAGGTATAGCCGCTCGCGCTGCGCAGAATGTAGCCGTGAGCGGGCGTCAATATGGTGGAAAGCCAGATCGAATCGCCGTCCGGGTCGCTGTCGTTTTGAAGCGGCGTTAGAAGGAGCGATCCGTCCTCGTCCATGGAATATTCGTCGTCGGCCGCAACCGGCGCGTCGTTCTGGGCGAGTACGCGCAGCGTAAACGTCGCGCTGTCCGTGCGCTCCGTGCTGTCCGTCGCGGTCACGGTGACGATCACCGTTCCGTACTGATCCGCAGCCGGCGTCAGGGATAGCGAATAATTGCCGTTTCCGAGGCTCGTAACCTGAATATGCTCCCCGTCCTCCGGCAGCAGACCCGTATTGCCGGAGCTGACGCTGACGGTTGCCGTATCCCCGGCGTCTTCGTCCGATACGTTGAACGTGATGCCGCTTATGGTGGAATCCTCGTTGACATACTGGCTGTTGATGGCCGTGATGACGGGATTGTGCGCAATCGTTGCAACATACAGCGTAACGGTCGCGGAGGCGGTGTCCGTACCGTCGGTCATGACATAGGTAAACGTATACGTGCCGTTCTCGCCGATGGCGGGCTGGTAGGTGAACGTCTGCGTTTCTTCATCAAACGTCAGCGTTCCGGGCAGGTCCTCCGAAAACGAAAGAACCGAAAGCGGATCGCCGTCCACGTCGTGGTCGTTGACCAGCACCGTGAACGTGCGGCTTGTACAGTAGCGCACATAGATTTTATCGTCAACCGCGACGGGCGCGTCCTGCGCGGCGCCTACGTTGAGCGTAAACGCGTCCTGCCCCTGCGCCTCGCCGTCGCTGACCGTCAGGGAGATGGTCACGCTGCCGTTGGCATCGTCCTGCGGCTGAATGCGCACCTCGCCAGTGCCGTCGCCGTTGTTGACAATCGTTATACCATCCGTGGTAACGATACTGTCGTCCGAACTGGCCGCGATCACCGAAAGATCGGCGGGGCTGCTTTCGTTGTCGCCAATCGTAAACGGAATCACCGCGAGCGTATCTTCCGTGGCGGCGTATGTATCGTTGTCTACGGTGATAACCGGTGGGTCGTTGACGCCGATTGCCTTAAGCGTGCAGGTGGAGACCGCGCTGGCTGAGCCGTCGCTGACCGAGAAGGTAAAGCTGTCCGTACCGTCGTAATCCACGGCCGGCGTATAACGAAGTGTCGTTTCGTTGAGCTGTTCGATCGTACCAACGCTCGCGTATGTCTCTATGCCGCCGAAATGGATCGAATCGCCTTCTATGTCTCTATCGTTGGCAAGCAGGCCCGCAATCGATATATCGACATACTCCGTGTCTTCGGCATACTCGACCGTGTCGTTCGTTACGCGCGGCGCGTCGTTGACGTTGTCCACATGGATCGTTATCGTCTTTTCTACGTTGGTGAAGCCGTCGCCGAGCGTGAGAGTGATTTCGACGTCGCCGTTTTGATCCGCCACAGGCGAGAGCAGGATGCTGACGTCCGGCTCACCGTCGCCAAGGCCGGTAATTTCGATCCCGCTCTGTTCGATCATGCCTTCATCGAGGGAAGCGGCCTGCAGCATAAGGCTGTCCGCAGGCGTCTCCACGTCGTAAATCTTAAACGAAATCTCGTATCCCTGCGCATCCTCGTTCATGGTATATTCGTCTGAAAGGCCGCTGAACCAGGGATCGTCTGCCTCCGGGCCTACGGTGACGGTTACGCTCGCTTCGCTTGTCAGGCCCGCTTCGTCCCGGATGGTGTAAGTGAACGTATCCGCGCCGTTGAAGTTGGTCGCGGGCGTATAGCAAATGCCGTCTTCGGTGATTTCGGTCGTTCCGTTCGCGCCGTCCGTGCTGGATACGATGCTGATCTGTTCCAGCGGGTTATAGCCGACGTCCGCGTCCGTGTCGTTGTCGAGCACGGGGATGGTAACGGCAAAATCCTCCTGCGTCTCCGCCGCGTCGCCTGCCGCGACCGGCGCGTCGTTGACGTTGGTAACGGTTATGGCAACGGTTGCGGTATCCGTGCCGCCGTGACCGTCGGAAATCGTATAGGTGAAGCTGTCCTCGCCCGCGTAGTCCGCATCCGGCGTATATCGGATCTTGCCGAGCACGATCATCGTCGCACCGTGCGCCGGGGTTCCGGCGTTCGTGATGCTCAGCGTATCGCCGTCCGCGGTATCGGTATCGTTGGCGAGCACGTCGATGAGAACAACGCCGTCCTCTTCAAGCGTAATGCCAGTATCGTTCTGCGCGGCGGGCGGATCGTTCACCGGATTCACCGTAACGTTGAACTGTATGCTCGCTGTTTCGCCGGAGGGGTCCTCTACTGTGACCGTTACGGTCACGGGCCCGCCCGAACGGTTGGCCGCGGGTGTAATGTCCAGGCTGGCCGCCTCGGACGATTGGTTGATCGTAACCGTTTCGAGCAGCGTATCGTCCGTCGTGGAAACGGATATGGTCAGTTCGTCCAACCCGCTCTCCGCGTCCGAAACTGTCAGCGGTACGTTGCGCGTTTCGTCCTCGTCTATGGTCATATCCGCAACGCTGTCGATGGAAGGTGCCGTGCTGAGTGCGGTCGTCCTGAGCGCGGTGTTGCCCGCATGGTCGGAAGCGAATATCGTATACGTTCCGCCGACGGCCACCGTAAAGCTGTTGTCCGTAATCGCAGTGCCGCCCGTGGAAAAGTAATCCGCGCCCTGCTCGCCTTCGGCATAGAGAAACCGGTCGATACCGCTGGAGCCCTCGTCGGTCACGGACACGTCTACGCGCACACTGCCGCTGCCGACGCTCGTTGACGGTTCGCCGATAACGGGCGCCTGCTTGTCGATGCGCGCCGTCGCCTCCGCGTACGAAGATCGGTTGCCCGCGGCGTCCTCCACCGCGACGCGAATGGTGGTATCGCCTTCGGCGCCGATGGCAAACCCATCCGGCAGATCCGCCCAGTCGGATGCGCCGATCTGGTAGACATACCGCTCGGGAGCACCGCCGCTTTCACCCAGGGCCGGCATGAGCACCGACACATCCGTATTGCTCCAGCTGGTGCTGCTCAGCGGCACCGAAGCCGGCGCGTCCGGCGTAGTTTTATCGATGTTGGCCACCGTCACATTCCGCACTTCGGACTGCTTGCCTGCATAATCCATGCTGTAGGCGGTGAAGCTCGTGTTGTTTTCCGTTACGACAAAGGTATAGGGCGACGTTTGCGTTACCCTTTCGCCGTTGAAGTAGATCCCTTCCAGCCCGCTGTCGCCGTCTTCGGCGGAAATGGTGACGGTGATATCCTCGTTTGTCCAGTTCTGTTCATAACTCACGTCGCAGCTTGGCGCCGCGGCGTCGCGAATCACAAAACTCGTATTGGAAAACACGACCGTATTGCTGCCGGTCGTGCTCGTGCCGTTTAAATAGATAAAGATGGCGCGCGTGCCGCTCGGAATATGCGCGCCGGAAGAAAGCGTCACACTGCCCGAGACGGTGCTGTCCGGTTTTTGCAGATGCACGGAAGAAATCTCGCTGCCTGTATCGGGCGCGCTGCAAAAGCTGATGTCAACGGACGGAATGTCGTTTTCGGAGCCTCCATCCCCTTCCAGCGTGACGGTTGTCAGCGTTGAAAAACTGATCTCAAGGCCGCCCAGGTCGACGGAGGTCGATATATCGTGTTCTTCCTCGTCCAGCGTGACAAGCCCGACGGCCGTTCCTTCGTCCGCCGTCGGCTGCATCGTCACCGTCGTGCCGCTGACGTTCGCGCCGATCGTCGCATATTGAAACGTATAGGAGGTGACGTTCTCGCTGCCAAAGCCGCGAAAATAGAATGCGGTAGCAGCCAGCGCCGAATTCGGAATCCAGAGCGTCTGGAGTACCAGCATCACACAAAGCAATATGCGCAACGCTCTCTTACCCGATCGTTTCCAAATTCCTGCTGCGGCTTTCATCATTTCTGCGGCCTCCGATCCCCTAGATAGCAATTCCTGCGATTCCTTCCGGTTCTTATCAACCATATCGATTTTTTGATCGCAACGCTGATTCCCGATACGCGCACTGGATTGTTGAACTGTATGCTGTCAGAAATTACCGGCGTATGCGAATTCATTGCAATATAAAAAATGGATCAAAACGAACCACTTATCATTTTCCGAATATAAAAAAGAGTGTATCTTTTTCATACATACTTCTATCATCATATTTTGTTCATAAAAATTAGTTATTTGTGTTACATATGCGTTGTTTACACGTTTATATTTCACAGTATAAAACACAGCAAGTCATGTTGTAAAGCGTAAATTATTAATAAATAAGTAATTTTTCGATATTATTACGCATAGTTTTATTAAAAAAACAAAATGTCATTCGGTGCTTCGTGCAACCCTGTGGGAAAATATGTTGTGATTATACATTTCATTATTCGTAAAGCAGTATGAATGCGTTCATTATTTCGCGCGCCTGATCTGCCCTGTTCGTTTTTTCACGCGCGAAACGATGCTCGACAATCCTCAAAACGTTTGGATCGTCCGGTGTGAACCAGTAAAACGCCTATGCGCATCATGTTTTCAACACGATATAAGCTCCGTAGCAGCATTCTCAGCATTGCCACAGAGTTTTTTAAGTGTATTGGGATGAATCATGTCATGAAAGGTATTTGAATGTGCGTTTTTTGATAACGGAGCGTTCAGCATCATAAAGCTGCGCCGCTTGTTTCGAATTCTTGTTCATTGACTTCCCATTCGCTATCTGCCCAGCCAACCTCCGTCGATAGCGATGGTATAGCCCTGAATGTAATCCGAGGCTCCGCTTGCAAGCAGTACCGCCAACCCCTGAAAATCTTCCGGCGTTCCCCAGCGCCCCGCTGGAATTCTTTCCAGGATTGTTTTGCTTCTAACCTCGTCTTGCCGTATTTGCTCCGTCATTTTTGTCGCGATGTAGCCAGGCGCGATGGCATTTACATTGATTCCATGCTTCGCCCACTCGTTTGCGAGCGTCATTGTCATTCCCCTCACGCCGAACTTGGAAGCCGTATAGGATGGCGTCAGTATGCCGCCCTGAAACGATAGCAACGATGAAATATTGATGATTTTCCCACGGATTTGCTTCTCAACCATCAACTTTGCAACGGACTGGGAGAGAAAAAACAGCACTTTGAGATTGATGTTCATCACATCGTCCCAGTTTTTTTCCGTGAATTCGAGGCTTTTTTGGCGTCGTATGGTTCCCGCGCAATTAACTAAAATATCCACCTTGCCAAAGCTGTCTTTGACGGCGTCCATGATAACCTGGATAGATTTCATTTTTGACAGATCGCACTGAACGCTGTAAAACCGCCTGCCTGCTTCTGCTACGAGCCGCTTCGTTTCGGATATATCAGAGCGGTGCGCGGCAATAATGTCCGCGCCCGCTTCCGCAAGTCCAAGCGCGATCGCCTGTCCGATGCCGTCGTTAGCGCCCGTCACCAGCGCGACGCGTCCGTCCAATTTAAATTGATCCAAAATCATAGACAGCTACCCTTTCCTGCGGTTAAAATTACGGTTCGAAGAGCGGGCAGCCGCCCGCCGAGGCTCTAATACGGCTTATTTCATTGTAGTATCGGATTCAACGCTGCGTCAATACTTGCACGCAAACATGGTGTCCAGCGAGGGGTCTCGCCAAATCGAAACAGTATTCAGCGATCCTAGACTCGATTTATATTTTTTGAGTCAACTTTAATCTTGCGCGGCAACTAACGAGATAAGCCTAACTTGAATGAATTATTTTTTATATCAGTATCTGTGTATCAATTTTTTGTACCGTTTCCAATCCCATTCGGACAGAATTACTTGCAAAAAAAAGCAAAATACTATATATTTACTTTAACGATACACTATTTTTGGAGATTCAATTTCTATTGATTACAACGGCAAAATTGGGTATGATATCCCTGTTTCTCCAATCCTATTACGAAAAATATCAGCAAGTGAGTAAACAGCATGGAAAAACAAAGAGTTAAATTGAAAGATCTCGCGAAAGAACTAAATGTCAGCATTACAACAATCTCAAAAGCGCTGAACAATCACCCGGATATTTCAGAAGCGCGCAAGAAAGAAATTTTAGCACTGGTAGAAGAGCGCAACTATATCCCAAACCGCCTGGCGAAAGGATTGCGCACGGATAGTTCGGCGTTTATCGGAGTCATCGTTTCGGATAACTACAACCCGTACAACAGCAAAGTAATAAAGGCGATGGAAAACGTCGCCACACGCGAAGGGTTTTATCTTTTGATCGCCAATACAAACGAGCAGATCGATCTTGAAGAGCAAATCATAAAAAAGATGCTCGCCATCAATGTCAGCGGCGTCCTCTTATGCCCCGCGATGGGTAATAAAAAAACCGTTGAACTGCTGCGCAAGCACGATGTGCCGTATGTATTGTTTAATCGATATATCAATAAAGACGAAGACAGCTATGTCGTGGCGAACGA
Source organism: Christensenellaceae bacterium (assembly GCA_963675855.1). Taxonomy (GTDB): domain Bacteria; phylum Bacillota; class Clostridia; order Christensenellales; family CAG-138; genus UBA7703. Next base: position 900,895 of record OY776633.1, on the reverse strand, counting down.
CACACTTGCGGCAAGGCTCGGTACGGAATGCTTGCTGAAAAACTTCAATGGCGGACGAATGATTTTTATTGCGCCAGATTTAAAGATCAGCACAGCCCACGATCGCCTCATCGGCTTTCAGGAGGCGCTGGCCTCAAAGGGCATTCCCTTTGAAGAGCAATGTTTCTTCCACGATGTGGTCGATTACGATGACGGTTACGCCGTTCTGGACAGAATCACCGAGAGATTTCCAAACGACGACCTGAGTATCCTCTGCTACAGCGATTATATCGCGCTCGGCGTAATGAAACGGCTGTTTGAAAAGCAAGGTTTGATGGAGCGCCGCGTTTCCATTATGGGCATTGACGGGGTGGAGATGTTTTCGACGTTTTTAACCAGCATCCATCTTCCCAAATACAGCCTCGGTCTGCGCAGCACAGAGATGCTGATCAATAAAATTCGATACAACAGCGAAGAGAGGCGCATCGTCATGTCGGAAGGCATTCAGGTTATGGGTTCTTCGATAAATCCTTCCTGATAACAGCTTCACAAATCTGCTATCACGCGAAATTCGTGTGACTCATGTTTTTGGGTTCTGCTTGAAAGCCCTGTTGTTCGTCATATGATATTTTGCTGCGATCGCTCTTTCGATACGCTTTTTTTCTGAAGGCTCGCGGTCAAAAAAGCGACCGCGCTGCATGCCGCGAGTATCGCGGAGACGGATAAGCACCCCGCAAGGGATAGCAGCGATACGATAAACCCGGACGCCAGCATCGTCATAAACTGCGCAGTATGTATGCAGAGCAGCGGCGCGGAAGCCGCAATGTTGCTGTCAATCGGATTCCACAGCGCGCTCGTCGTCAGCAGAAGCGGTATCGTCATGCCGTTAAGCAGCCCGACAAACAATGCCGCTATCGTCGCGATAAGCGCGGATTGCATCACAACCGCGAAAATCAAAACGCACGCCGCGCCGAGATTTCCGAATAAAATCATCTTTAACCTGGATAGTTTGATCTGCGGCGAGAGCATTCTGGATGCCGCGTTGCCAATCCAGAAAAGCGAAAGCGCAAGCGTGGAAAGAAACTCCGCTTCAAATGTTACAAATATATATCGCTTGATCCAAAGCGAAATCAAGATTTGATGCCCGCCGAAACACAACGCCGATATCAACAGCATGATGTTTTCCCGCCGCCGGAAAAAGATTCTCTGATTTTTTCGAAGGGGATTTTGTTGCGGCGCAATCGCTTGATTCCTTCCCTCAAAAAAACCGTCGTACAGGCTCAGATAGACCGCAAAGAGCGCCGCAAATAACAGCGCGGCCCCCCAATACACGTGATTCCAACGATGCAAAACGAATTCGAGCAGCATAAAAATCAAAGGCGCGACAAGGCCGCCGACGCCGAATACCCCGTGCAGAAAGCACATATAACGCGGTAAATGCGTTTCGTCATGCAAATCGACGATCAGCGCGGACGTGCCTGCGTTTTGAACGCCAAACATCAACCCGAACACGGCATATAAAAGCAAAAGCACCGGAAAGACCGGCAGAAATCCAACAGCGGCGGCAAGTATGATGATGCAGATGGCCGACAGCGTAATCTGTCGTTGTTTTGACATGTATGTGGTCAGCCTTGCCGCGAACAGCAGCGCAATGATACAGCCCAGGCTCTGTATCGAGCCAATCATGCCTTGCATCGACGGCTCCAGCTGATAATAGTCGATAAAATGCGAAAGCATATACCCCTGCGTCGCGTTCATCATCGCGCTTATGCTAAACACGGCATATAATCCGTAGGAGCGCCGGATATTGCGTTTATCTTCAGCTGCCGGCATTCCTTTATCAAGATATCGCATGGTGCCCGAACTTACGTTTATCAGCTTTTTCGTAGCAGCCTGGCCTTTCTGTCGGACGCTTTCTCGCAGGCGCAAGCCCTGTCCGACTGCCGACACGGCTTCATACGGCTTATCCGCCGTCCTTTTTTATGATTTGCTTTCCAGATAACAGTTGATTCTCTCTCTTCGCTCATCCAGGTATCGTTCGAACGACTGCAGCGTTCTGTTGACGATCAGCGCCGCCGGGAAATCCGTTTCCCGAATCATGCGCGCTGCATTTTCAAAGTCGCCGACCATGGTGGCCAGATGCGCATCTGACCCCAGCGTCAGTCGCACCTCCTTCTTTTTGCACAGGGCGATCATTTTGTATGCCGTCGGCATCCCGTCAGCACGCATGCGATACGAATGATTGTTGAGTTCAAGGCATTTATTCAGCCGTTTGGCGGCGCTTACAAGCGCTTCCACATCGATTTGAAACGCCGGGTTTTCCGGGTGGGCGATCGTGTCCACGCACGGATCGGACAGGGCGTTGATCATCGCGGCGGTATTCGCCTCGAGGGTAGACGGCGTGCAGCTTTCAATATGTAAGGAAGCGAGCGCAAAATCGAGGAATAACCGATACTTTTCCGGTATGTCCAGGTTTCCCGCGCTGTCTAAAATATTGATCTCCGCACCGTTGTACACGCGCAGCCCTTCGACGAACTTTGGCAGGCCGCCCTGCGAATGCGGAATGAAAGCCGGAGCCCCGCCGGGTGTGGCGGGGCCATGCTCCGTGATAACCAAACCTTTTAATCCGGCCCGTTTTCCGTATGCAACGTTCTCCAGCAATGTTGAAAACGCGTGTCCGGAGATGACGGTATGCGTATGGACGTCTACCTCCGCAAGAATTTCGCCCTTTTTTAGTTCTGTTACTGCATCCATGGATCAAGAACGACTTTCATGCTTTCCGGGCTCATGCTCTTTTTGACCGCTTCTTCCACATCGTCCAGGCGGTATCTGTGGCTGATGAACTTCTCCCACGGGAAGTTGTTTTTATGGCGCAGCATCATCTCCATGCTCGCTGCGTATCCGGTGTGAGAATGGTTATACATGCCTACGATGCGCAGGTTTTTCGCGCAGATCTGATGGATATTAATCGGCACGCTTCCGCAGTCCACGAAATTACCGGTCTCAAGGTACATACCCGTTTTTTTCAGCATTCGCAGCCCTTCCGGGACAACATGGGGATATCCGACGCACTCGGCCACGATGTCGGCGCCGCGTCCTTTCGTCTCCTGCATGACGATGTCGACGCGCTCATCCTCCGTCGTGTGATTGACGTTGAGCACGACGTCCGCTCCGAACGCTTTGGCCAGCTCCAGTTTGTAGTCCGATATGTCCGTGGCTATGATCTTTCCCGCGCCGGTCATGCGCGCTTTGATGATGTGCGCCAACCCGAGCGGGCCGGCGCCCTGCACGACGACGCTGTTGTTGAAGCCATATCCTTCGCCTTCGAACGTGTAAAACTCGCGCGCCTTGTCCAGGTCGTATGTCACGCACATGAGTTCCGTGAGAACGGCCATCTCGTCCGGCAGTTCGTCGGGGATTTTATACAGCCGCGTTCCCGGTTCAATATAGATATACTCCGCAAAGCCGCCGTAAAGGTGCTCCCCTTCGTCGCACGAGCGCGTGTTGCCGTATCCAAACTGCAGTTTTTCGCACCAGGGATAGGAGGATATGTTTTTGCAGTAAAAGCAGTGGCCGCAGGTTACGTCCGGACACATCGTAACACGGTCGCCGGGTTTGAGAATCTCGCCTCCGAACTCAAGATCCCTGCTTCCTTCCGGATCGATATCTTCGATGATCATCACGTTCTCGTGCCCCTGTATCAACGGAAGCGTGATGTTCATCTCAGCGAGCGTCCCGCCCCCCTGGCGCATCTCTCCCCGATAGCTGTGCTTATCCGTACCGCAGATGCCGGCGAGTACGATCTTTGCTACGGCCGCTCCTTGTTTCGCTTTCGGCATGGGAAAATGGCGAATCTCCATTTGTTCTTTCCCGATCAGCACGCCTGCTTTGACACTTGAATTACTCATGGCTTACTCCTAGTCTGTTATGATTTTCTACGAAATGAAGTAATATTCATATCGTATCGCTGTACAATTCCGGCTGCGATCTGACAAACAACGATTGTTTTATCACCGGGTTTTTTCAGCCCGGTAGCGTTGCAGCCGTTTTTCAATCCTGTCACGCGAAGGGCAGCGGTCCGGCGATGCTCCGCCTGTTTTTTCGATCAATATGGAAGACGTCGTGCTTGCAAAGTACGCCGCCGTTTCGATGTCGCCGGTCCGCACGTATTCGGCCGTAAAGATACAGATATAGGTATCTCCCGCGCCTGTCGTATCCACAACGCCATTATACGCCGGAACCGCCTCAATATGGTATTCTTTCCCTTCATTGGTAAGGATGTAGCTGCCCTCTTTGCCAAGGGTCAGGATCGCGATTCGCGGCCCCTGGTTCAGAATATCCTGCGCGGCTTCACGCCAGCTCACGTTGCTTTTTCCGGTGATGCATTCGTAATCTTCATAACTCATCTTTGTGATGTCCAGAAGCGCCATGAGTTCCTTCTGCCGCTGTCCGCCGCCGTCCCGTATATAGGCATTCCTCCATTCGGGCGTCGAGTGCGCGCCTCCCGCCCCGCCCAGATCGGCGGAGATGATCACGCCGGGGCATTTTTCCTTGATGTAACGAATCGTCTTCGTATCGACTTCGTAATCCACGAGGCAAAGCACAGCAACCTTCATTGTGCTCAGATAGTCTTCGGGTACATCATGCGGGAGAATTCTCGGCGCGCGGGTCAGATATCTTATTTCCTTTGTCCCGTCCGCAAAATAGCAGAGCATGTCTTTTGTTTCGCTGCCATCCTGATAAACGCGAAATCCCCGCAGGTCCACGCCGGCCCTGACGAAGGGATCCAGCAGTTCCGGTTCCAGATCGGGCCCGATATTTGTTACGGCGCCGGTCGGATATCCGGCTCTGGCCAGACCGATCGCCCCGAACGATTCCGTCCCGCCGAGAAACGGCCCCGTGACGGTCCCATCCGCGGCACAAATATGTTCATTAAAAATATAACCAAGTGTGACAATCTCAACATTATCAGCCATATTGCTTTTCCGTTTCGAAGTATTGTTTTATGACGAAGCGCTATTTCACGAACGTCACGTTCTTACGGTCCATTGTAACGACTACGGCAACAATCACGACGATACCACGAATGAGCTGCTGATAATATGAGTTGATACCCGCCATGTTCATGCCGTTTGCCAATGAGCCCATGATCAGCGCGCCGATGATCGTTCCCGTCAGTTTTCCGATGCCGCCCGACAGCGGCGTTCCGCCAAGCACGATTGCCGCGATTACATCGAGTTCGTAGCCTTCACCCAACACCGGCGCGGCTGCGCCAAGCCGGATGCCGGCAAATGCGCCCGCAATTCCGCATGTCAATCCGCACAACGTGTAGATCAGCTTTTTCACGCGCTTCAGGTTGATGCCGGAAAGCATCGACACTTCTTCGCTTCCGCCGATCGCACGCGCATTTCTGCCCAGCGAAGTATAGTTGAAAAGGATATAACAAACCGCAAACACAACTAAAAATCCGAGGAATATATTCGGAACATACGGAATGAGTCTCTGTGTGCCGATTAAACGAACCGGTCCGTTCAGAAGCTTGACCTTACCGTCTGCGAGTATGTAGATAATACCGCGGATTGCCTCCATCATACCCAGTGTGGTAATAAACGACGGTATCTTTGTTTCCGAGTAAATCCAGCCGTTGATCGCGCCGCAGACAACGCCGATAAAGATCGCCAGCACGATAGAAAAATACCCGAGCGTTTCGGCAGTCATCGCCATAACCGCGGACGAAAGCCCCAGTATTGAACCGACCGAAAGGTCGATACTGCCGGCTAAAATTACGAACGTCGCGCCCATTCCTATCGTCAAAATAACCGTGGATTGTTCAAGGATATTGATCAGGTTCCCGACCTTCAGAAAGGAACGGTTCAAAACCGTAAACACGATGAACATAACCACCAGGAACGCGTAGGAAAAATATTTCCTTGCAATCTCCTGAAATGACCACTTGCGCTGCATGTCTGCTTCGTTACTTTTCATTGCAATACCTCATCTTCCTGTTTGTATCACATCATTTTTGTAATCAGTTCCGTTTCGGCAGCGGGTCTTTGATCCTGTACAAATTCGCCCGTCTGCTTGCCAAACGCCATCGTAATGATCCGGTGCGAAACCTTGATTGCTTCCATCAGCTCACCGGTAACAAGCAAAATGGAAGTGCCGTTTTTGGCTAAGTTGAAAATGATCGAGTATATATCCGCTTTCACTCCCACGTCGACACCGCGCGTCGGATTGTTTAAAAGCATGATTTGAGCCTCGGTCGCCAGCCATTTGCTGATGACGACTTTTTGTTTATTTCCCCCGGAAAGCTGGTTGCAAGCCTCGTCCACGCTGTTGCACTTCACATTCAGCATGTTTACATACTTCTTTGCGATACTCTTTTCTTTATCCGGGTTTATCAAAAGGCCTGTTTTCAGACGCTCGATGATCGGCATTGCTATATTCTGTTTGATGGTGAAGATGTTGATGATGCCCTGACGTTCACGCTCTTTTGGAATGTAGCCGAGGCCGCTGTCAATCGCATTCTTCGGTTCGCTGATCGTTTTATGTTTGCCGTTGATATAGACTTCTCCGGTCGCTTTCGGATATGCTCCGAACAAGGCGGCTACGATCTCCTCCGCTCCGGAACCGTCCAAACCGACGATCGATAAAATCTCGCCTTTGTGAAGATCCAGATTCACATCGGAAAAAAACCCGTCCAGGGAAAAATTCTTTATTGATAATACGGTTTCTTCCGAAACCGGAAGCGCTTTGATCTGATCGAAATAATGTGTCGCTTTTTTCTCCAGATCGCGTCCTACCGTCATGGAGGATAGTTGCGTCTCCGTCATGCCGTGCGGATCGACGGTCTTGATATATGTTCCATCACGCAAAACGGTCGTCACATCGCATATTTCAAAGAGTTCCTCCATTCGGTGGGATATATAGATGACGGAAACACCCTCCGCCTTTTTCTTGCGAAGCCAGTCGAACACGATATCGATATACCCTTGCGTCAGACATGCTGTGATTTCGTCCATAATCATCAGCTTGGGTTTGTTGTAGAGCACTTTTGCGAATTCGATCATTTTTCTGGTGGTAAGATCGTAATCCGACACCAATGCTTTCGGATCAACATGATCCAGTTTCACCAGGGAAAGGATCTCTTTCGCTTTCTGATAAATTGTTTTCCACTGAATCAATCCATGAGAACTGAATTTATTCAGAGCCCCCAGAAACAGGTTTTCGGCAACTGAAACGCTGGGAACAAGATTTGATTCCTGAAAAACAATTGAAATCCCCTTTTCAGCCGCCTCGATCGACGATCCCACGCAATAAGGTTCTCCCTCGTAGATGATCTCTCCGCTGGTTCGAACATGCGTGCCCGTTAAAATCCGGACGAGCGTAGATTTGCCTGCCCCGTTTTCGCCGAGCAAGCCATGGATCTCTCCTTTTTTTACGCCGAAGCTCACATCCCGCAGCGCGTGCGTATTTTCGAAATTTTTACTTAGTTGCCTGAATTCAACCAGATAACCGTTATCACCATTCATACCTTTTCTCCTCTGCCACGGGAGCAGGGAAAAAACGATCCCTGCTCCCGTATAGTATGACGATACGCTATTTTTTCCATTATTTCAAGATAATGGATTGGGAAATGGGTCTATTAAGCGTAAGGTGTCAGGAGTGTTACCCATCTGTCGTCAGCCGCATTCGGATTGAGGTATTTACTCAGTTCGCCAGTGCGCCCTTTTATCAAGCCGAGCTGCGAGTTGATCTCAAGGAAAGTCTCCGCGTTTGTTGAATCGACCTTCAGCATGTTGAAGGAAATGATCGGCTGAATTTCGATGCCGTGCATATAGTCATACATGCTGATCGCCGCGATCGGGCCGCAGACAAAGTGCGCGCCGACCGAAACCTTGAACGCGCCGCCTTCGACGATGTTTTCAAGCGCGGCGTCGCTGCAGTCCATCGCGCCGATGATGATATTCTCGATGCCAAGGGTTTGGGAAGCGGCCAGCGCGCCAAGCGCCATATCGTCATTGCCGCACCAGATCGCCTGCGCTTCGGGATGCGCGTTGAGCAAGTCCTGCGCAACGTTCATGCCCAGATCGAGCTGCCAGTCGCCTGCCTGCGCGCCGAGGAGCTCCACTTCCGGATGTTCGGAGAGGATTCTCGCAAGACCGGCGGCACGGTTTACGCCGGGTTCGGAACTCATGTTGCCGTCGATCTCGATCAGGTTGGTAACCCCGAGTTCTTCGATCATATATTTACCGAGGTCATAGCCCGCCTGTTCGTCGTTCTGACCGACAAAAGCGATATGCATTCCCTCGCCTGCCGTATCACCCGTACCTCTGTCAAAGTTGATAAACGGAATGCCCGCTTCATTGAGCATTTCTTTCATCTTGACGTCCGTTGCCGTATCGACAGGCGTATACAGCACAGCGTCAACGCCCATTTCAATTACGGTCTGAAGGTCGGTGATGTTCTTTGCGCCGTCGTTGTCTCCGCAATAGACAAGAAGTTTTACACCCAGTTCATCGCAAGCAGCCTGTGTGTAATCTCTCATGTATGTCTGCCAAGTTCCCTGGTCGCAGTGAATCAGAGCAAACGTCAGCTGCTCCTCTTCCGCGGCAGCCTCCTCCGCTGCTTCCGCAACTGGCTGTTCGGTATCAGTCGACGCCGGTTCAGCCTCGCCCGCACACGCGAACGCGGAAATCGCCATGAGGAAAACGATAAGCACCGCAAATAGTCTCTTCATTACTCTTTTTCTCCTTTTTTTATTTTTGCCTGAATCAGGCAATTTTCACATCTGATTTGGGTTGACGCTCTCTACACATCCAATGGCAGAGGAATATATCCCTTGGGTATTACTTCCTCTTTCAGCGGTAGCTCTACCCAGGTGTTCGTTTCCATGCTTTTATGAACCGCGCACATCACCTCTGTAGCGCGGGCGCCGTCCTCGCCGCTTGTAAGAGGTTCTTTGTCATTCGTGATGCAGTCAAAAAAGTGTTCCAGCATTCTTTCATAATTGCTCGGGAATCGCGGCGGGCAGATCTGAACCCACCTTTTTCGAACATTTGTATTGATACGGTCTTCGACCCAGAACAATTCGGGCCATCTGAAGTTTTTCAATACTTGCGGAAGTGTGTTTTCTGTATATTCTTTATTAGTATATACCGCCATGGGCCAGGATTGATAAGGATTTGTCGCATCCGTCGAAGTGAATATCGTACCTTCCGTACCGCAGAGCTCCGTATTCTGATTGACCGCGTGGGAGAAGCGGTTGCATGATATGGTTCCCATCGAGCCATTCTCAAATTCTACCATGATCAAGGCGGTATCGTCATTCATCGTGTACTCATCCGGCATGACCATTTTTTTCGCTACGCCGACAGCGCGCTTTACTTTGCTTCCGTTGAGCCATGTCAGCAGATCGATCGCATGCGCGCCGGTGTCGTTGATCGCGGCGCCCCCCGTCGTCTTTACATCAAGCCGGAATGGCGTTTTCGCGACATGATTCTGATAGTTGTACCAATGTTCATGCAGGCAGGCGCGGCTCATGATGATATCTCCGACCACTCCGTCATCGATCAACTGCTTCGCCCATTGATTGTGCGTCCAGAACCTGCGGTCGCAGCCGACCATGAGCTTTACGCCATGCTTTCTGCAAACTTCGACCATATCCCAGGCTTCCCTGTTTGTAACAGCCATCGGTTTCTCGCAGAGTATGTGAACGCCGGCTTTCGCCGCGGCAAACACCTGATTGCGATGCCAGTTGTTCGGTGTCGCGATGATGACCGCATCCAGTTCCGATTTTTTGAAAAACTCTTTGTAATCAGAAAACCAGAGTTCCGCTCCCCACTTCTTTGCCGCGCTAATCGCGTTTTCTTCATTAATATCGCACACAGCCGCAAGTACGGCGTCGTCCCTTTTGGCGATAGCCGGGAAGTGGGCAATTTCCGCGATGCTGCCGCAACCGCATACACCAATTCTGACCTTTTTCATCTTTCCAAGCACGCTCCTTCTGATTTATTTAGGTTCGCTGTCGAATACGCCGATACGACGTATCGTGTATCGCTGCATTATCGTTCAACACTGCCCGCGATAAATTCGTCCACGCTGGCCAGCGCCTCGTTGTCCGGAATCTGTACGGGCGGGTGCTTAGTCAGAAACGAACATGCGGAAGAAAGCACGCCGCCGATGCCGCGGTCAAGCGCCAACCTCATCAATCTGACCATGTCGACAATAACGCCGGCAAAATTGGCGGAATCCTCCACTTCGAGCTTCGCTTCCAGATGCAGGGGCGCGTTTCCAAAATTCGCGCCGTCGATATAGAAAATCGAGGTTTTCCGGTCTTTCATCAACTCTACGTATGTAAATCCCGTCGACATTTCAATGGGATACGGCATCAGGCTCGTAACCGCTTCCTGCTTGGTCTTATGCTTGGATTTCCCGCGATGCAACAGGTTCTGAAAATCCGTATTTCCCGCGAAGTTTAACTGGTATGTCCGGCTCATATGTACGCCGCGTTCCAGCATCGTCGTCGCCAGAGCACGATGAATGATCGTCCCGCCAAATTGAGACTTAACATCGTCTCCGATCAACGGAACCTTGTTCGCTTCCGCTGTTTTCTGATATTCCGGATCGCAAACGATCAGCGTAGGCATCCCGTTGATAAACCCGATCTTCGCTTCTTTGATCGCGCAATCCGCATAGAAACGCGCCGCATCGTGAGATTCCGTCGGGATGAAGTTCATCAGAATTTCAGCTTGACTTTCTTTTAACACCTTTACGACATCGCACACGGGAGCATCGGAAAGCTTATAATATTCCGCAAGGTGCGCCGGGTTTCCGTCAAATTCAGGCCCGCGCTGCACGATTACGCCGGTTTTTTTCAACTCGACGTTCGGATAGCGGTACGCTCTGTTCGGGAAAGCGTAGATCGCCTCGGACAGGTCTTTGCCTACCTTTTCCGCGTTGATGTCAAACGCAGCTACCACCTCGATATCCGTAACCGAATAGTCGCCGATCAGAGGGTGCATCAGGCCTCTTGTATCTTCGGGGTTTTCTTTGTAGTATTGGAGTCCCGTAATCAGTGCCTCCGCACAATTACCGACGCCGGCAATTGCGACTTTGATCGTCTTTGGCATAAATTTATTTCCTCCTGTTTATTGTTTTCAACTTGAATGTGTTGAAAAACAGCTGATCATTGCAGATTTCCGGTAAAAATGAAGTTTGCCGCGTCTAACGGCATCAAATTGGCAATAGTTTTCGTTTACTTTATTGATAACTGTATTTAATTTCTCATATTGATTTCAAATTGTCAATACCCAATTTTGCGTTTTTTTTAAAAAATATTCACCTGCAAAGTGTTTTAACACTCGAATAATGTCGAATTATCATAGAAGAATCCTAAAAAAACGCACGATATGCGAACTTTTGGCATATCCGCCCTCTTGACGGCTGAAGGTTTGTTCGCTAGAATAAGTTATCGTTTTAGTTTTCGTTTTCGAACTGCCTGATTCATTTGATTTTTTCTGTCGAACCGCATTCTTGAACAGGCATGCATTTTTTAGAACGTAAACTATGTGTCTTCTGTTTTCCGCAGAACAACTTATCGCATACTATGATTCGTACAGGAGTAAAGTATGGCAAATTATCTCGTTTCCGGCGCGACCGGTTTTGTAGGCCGGGAAATCATTCGTCAGCTCTTAAATGCCGGGCATCAAGTCGCCACAATCGGCAGATCCGCTTCATCCGGCCCTGTTCGGCATATCAAGGCGGATATCTGTCAGCCGATCCAAAGCGTTCGGATGGACGAGCCCTTGGACTGCATCATGCACATCGCTTCCCTGCCCGGCGACACGGGCGATCCGCAGCAAATGCTGGATGTCAACCTGGACGGCTGCCTGCATATGCTGGAGTTGGCGCGCTCGCTGCGCGTTCGGCATTTTATCCTCGCAAGCAGTATTTCCGCATACGAATGGTATCCGGCTACCGCGTTTCACGCGCCGGATTATCTGCCCGTCGACGAAGCGCATCTCTGCAGGCCAAAGGACATGTATTCCGTCACAAAGCGAATGCAGGAGCTGCTCTGTCTTACGTATTATCACCAGTACGGCGTTCCAACCACCTGCCTGCGGCTGACCGCCGTGATCGGCCCGAACGGCAAGGGCGGCGGGCGGGGATGGCGCGCCATCGCGGAAGAGCTGGCCGGAGGCAAAACGGTGCATATTCCGCATTTCTCGAAAGAGGAGCTTTGTCATTATGTCGATATTCGCGACGTTGGGCGCATGTTTATCGCCGCGTCTGAAAACGACGCTTCAATCGGCGAGATATTCAATTGCTGCGGTCCGCAGGCTGTGACAGGCGGGCAGTTTTGTGATGCGATCCGGGCATATTATCCCGATATCGATGTGCAGTTCAACTTTCCCTGGAGTATGGCGCAAGGTGGAAAAATCGCTTTTTCCATGGAAAAAGCGAAGCGTATATTAGGTTTTCAACCTGAATATAGCCTAGGTGATTCGATTCGCTCAATCAAAGAATGGATCGACGGCGGCGGCCTTCTTGAGAATGAAGCCGCCGATTCGGTTTTCACGTCCGGCGTGCAAAAATAATCAGTTACTATAAAGGAGATGTCTTCTGTGAAAAAGAAAGTCGGTATCATTGGCTGTGGTTTCATATCATACGACCACATCAGCAGTTGGATCGCAAACGGATGCGAAGTAGCCGCCGTCTGCGATCTCGATGAAACACGCGCTGCAATGCGGGCAAAAGAGTTCCAAATTCCAAACGTCTACTCGGACTATAAGCAGATGCTCAGCGAGGCGGCGCTTGATATCGTGGATATCGCTACGCCGGTAAAATCCCACCGGGAGATCGTCTCCTATTGCGCCGAACGCGTTCGTTATCTTCTTGTGGAAAAACCGTTCGTCGATAATATCGAGGACGGCGAAGCGCTCGTCCGCATATGTAAGAAAAATAAATGTACCGTTATGGTCTGCCAATCTTACCGGTGGCATCCATGGTATGAAGAAATCAAGAAAATACTGGATCAGGGAATCATCGGCAAGCCGTATTACGCGAATATCACGCAGCGAATCTGTTTCGATATACCGAATGCAAACGGCGCTATCCCGCTGGTGGAAGACCAGCCGTTTTACGAACACGTTCAAAAGCTCATGCTTCTCGAACAAGGCTGCCATTATCTCGATATGTTCCGTCACCTCTTTGGCGAGCCGCAATACGTTCAGGGTATCGTTGAACGCATCAGCCCGTTTGTGGACGGGGACGATCTCGCTCTCGTCACGGTAAAATTCCCGAACACGATCGCGGTGCTTGAAGATCTGTGGTGCGTAAACGGTCAGGACAAAACGAGCGTAACATTCATTCAAGGCGAAAAAGGGAGCATCTACTTCGGCGGGACGGACGGCGCCGCGCCGCACCGGACGGAGGAAACCGGCGCGCTGCATGTGACGCTGATCGACGGAACGAAAAAGGAATACCCCATGGACGCAAAAAATTACTACAATAAGTGCTTCGCCAAGCTGCAGCGGCATTTTTTATCCTGCATTGAAAGCGGCGCATCCCCAATGACCAGTGCGGAAGACAACCTGAAAACGCTGCAAATCGCATTTAAAGCATACGAATCCACGAAGCGCAAGAGCGCCATGTTCTTTGGTGTATAGCCATGAAGAATCAATTCTCTTATTGTACGTTGATCTACGACGGCGCCGAACTGCCGATTGCAATCGAGCACGTTTCCCGCGCCGGTTACGATGGAATCGAAATTTACCCGAAGGATTGGTCATGGGCTTTCAGGGAAATCGGTGTGCAGCGGTTAAAACGCCTTCTTTCCGACGCGCACCTTCAGGTTTCCGCGGTATTTGGCGGCGTGCTTGGATCCGACTCGGCCGCGCTGCTCGACGCTACCCAGGCGGCAGACCAATTAGGTGCGCGAACTGTGTTTACGGTTTCGCCCGTAAAGGGTACGGTGGGGCGCATCGAATGTGAGGAAATCCTCGGCAACGCGTGCGACCTGCTGAAAAAGTACGGTCTGACGCTCGCAATTCACAACCACGCGGGAACTTTTATGGAGTCGATCGACGTCTCCATCGACCTTTGCGGCTCAATTCGCAAAGAAAACTTCGGCCTTTGTCTCGATTCGCTGCATTTTGCGCTGTTCGACGACGCAATCGAAGACAAAATCGATCCTTTGCTTCCCTATATTCGATATGTTCATCTCAAAGATATTCTCAGCTCACGGCACGAGCTCGATAAACTCGTCCCGAAGGAGCAATGGAAGTGGGGGTCGCTCGGGTTTCTGGAGCGGACGTATACGGATCTGGAAAACGGCATGATCGATAACCGCGCAATCGCGCGAAAAATTCTCAATTATGGATATGTCGGCTGGTGGCTTCCCGAAATTGAGCGTCAGCGCATCGACCGCTCCGCGCACGCGGTCAACAACTACGGCATCATTCGTTCCTATATGGAATAGATTGTTCCCTGACCGGCATGCCGGCGGTCACCCGTGCATCGGAGCGTATAACGATAGCTTACGGAACGAACGTCCAAAGATGGAACCGGTTATGCCTTTGGAGAACGCCAAAAAAGCGTTGTGCGGATCACGAGTTTCTATCCGCACAGCGCTTATTTATGCCTCGCGCTTATCAACTCTGCTCTGAAACAGGGCATGTAGTCCGTTAAATGTCGATCGTTCTTATATAAGCAGCAGCTTTACATGCTCGACATAATCCCGCTGAGCAGCAGAACGGTGATACCGAAGACGAAATTAAACAGGATGAGTATCATGCCGAATCTGTTCTTTGCTGGGCTGAGCTTGATATTTTTTCTCCCGAAGTATATAGATCGGAAAAGAGCGATCGCAACCATTGCAAATGTTAAAATATGTTTGACGGCGGTCAAAACCGAATAAGGATTGTCAAAGCGCATGAACCCAGCGAAGTTTTGTTCGGTCTTCCCCAGCATCATGCCTGTAATGAACAAACCCGCGATACAGATATAAACCCATACGCGATGTCTGCGTGTAATCGCGGCGACCAGCGCCTGTGTTTGCGGGCCTTTGCCCAAAGCCTTATTGGCCGAAGGAAGAACCGTTAAAACCATAAAGGCCAGTCCTCCCACCCATATTACCGTGAATAAATCATGCAAAAATCTGATAATTCCCAATGCGAATTGCGGCATCATGCGTATTCCTCCGATCATTTCTTTTTTGACCTTTCGATTATATCCGAATAGATCCGCAATTTCCGTTGCAAAAACAACGTGCAAAGGACAGGCGAGGGCAAGCAAGCATGCCGAAATTATTGCAAGCCCATGAGCGGAGAGGATTACCTTTTTACATTCAAGTATTCGTGGAGCCGCTCAAAGGGCTGTAAGAAACAAGCATCCGTGTTATAATCATTTTCAGCGGCCGGAATGCGGGCAAACCCGGCATACCCGGCTGAATTTTTACCGACAGGTGGCGGCAAGATGAATCTGTATTTCCAAATCGCGGTTTGTTTTACGGCGATCGGTATTTCGGCTCTGATCGCTGAAAAAACGAAGCTGTTCTTCGCTCCGTTCTACATCCTCGCCGGGTTGCTGCTCGGCCCGAACGTGCTCAATGTCGTCAGCGATTCCGAAATCATCTCGCTGCTGGGCGAGATCGGCGTTGTGTTTCTGCTGTTCTTCCTAGGGCTTGAGTTTTCGATGCATACGTTTCTCGAGCAGAAGCGCCCGACGCTGATCGCAGGAACGGTCGATTTCGCGGTCAATTTTTCTCTCGGATTCGCGCTCGGGATGCTGCTTGGCTTCAGCGTTGTTTACAGCCTTGTGATCGCCGGGGCGATCTATATGAGCAGTTCCGGCATCATCACAAAGAGCCTGATCGAACTGCAGATCAATAAAAACCGCGAAGGGCAGCTCGTCATGGGAATCATGGTCTTTGAAGACCTTGTCATGATCCTGTTCCTCGTGCTGATCTCTTCGGGGCTGGAATCAGGCGGAGGCGCCGATATCGGAAAGACGCTGATCCGGCTTGCCGTTTCGCTCGGATTCTGCGCGGCGCTCGTCCTTGCCGCAAAAATAGCAAAACCGCTGCTGGATAAAATCGTGAATATTCGAAAAAAAGAGCTGCTTCTGCTGCTCTTCTTCGGGCTCGTACTGTTGGTGACTTCGATCGGTAAATATCTCGGCGTTTCGGAAGCGCTCGTCGCGTTTTTCCTCGGAATTGCATTTTCCAATACGAAAAACGTAAAAAACATCGAACATATGACGGTAACGTTCCGCGACCTGTTCGGCAGCGTGTTTTTCTTCTCCTTCGGCATGGCGCTCAAGCTGGCCGATCTTGCCGCGTACTGGGATGTGATCCTGTATTGCCTGATCGTCGCGGTCGCCGGAAAACTTCTGTCCAGTTTTTTGATTACGCGCCTCATCAAATGCGATCAGAACATGAGCCTGTTCATCGGCTTTATCACAATTCCGAGAGGCGAGTTTTCGCTGCTGATCTCCAGAATGTCGGTTTCGGGCATTCCGTTCATCGGGCCCGCGATGGTCGTGCTTGCGATACTGACGACGATGATCAGCTCTCTGGTACTGAAACTTTCGAAGATGCTCTGCAAGATCTACAACATCTGCATCGCGTTTCCGCGAAGCCGGATCACGCAGGACGGCAACGACTGGGGTGAAATCGACTGACGTAAACCGCGTCTTCGCCAGCCGCCCCGCACGTTAATTCGTCTCGACCGGGCAGACGTACGAAATCGCGTCCGCCAGGTAGTCAACGGTGTTCAGCGCCGCTGTCAGCGTGTCCGCGTTGGTTCCGATCTCCGCCAGCAGGCAAAGCCCCATGTGCTGGTTGTAGCGGCCCACCTTGAGTCGGATCGGCTTGACCAGATCCGGCTGCATTTGTGCGATCGCCTCCGTCAGCGAGAATGCGAAGGTATAGTTGTTTTCCCAGTCCGGCGCCGCGTCATATTCCCCCTCGTACGTGCCGATTCCCGTGCCGACGACAAAGAACAGTTTCGCAGCCGGTTCGCCGTCGATCAGAATGGTGTTGTCCGAGCGTCCGCGCTGCCTGCTCGCGTTTCGATGCAGGTCGATATAAAGATCGATCCCGTTATACTGCTGCATGAGCGTAAGCGACCGCGAATACGCGCTGAGGATTTCCTCGCCCTCCACGTTTGTCGTATCGTGGATCACGGCGTATCCGCGCTCGCGCAGCGCGTCGGCCAGCGCTTCGCCGACGGCTACGATGTTATATCGTTCGTCCAGCGTGCGCCCGGTCTCCGTCTCGGTATAGGTATCCCCCTTTGTCTTTAGGTACGATTCGGTTGCGTGCGTATGATAGATCAAAACGGTCGGCTGGTGGCCGAACGGAAACAGCGCGCTGGAGAACTTCGCGGCGATGTCGCTTCTGAGCGTGATGTCGCCGTCCTCGTCGATGATCATCTCCGGTTCGGGCGTAGGCGAAGCGCACACGACGGGTTCCGTTTCAACGGGCGGCTGCGTTGTCAGCACGACAGGTTCGTCCACTTCATCCACCGGTTCGAGCGTGGCGGCAGGTTCCTGCCCGCTCTTGCATCCCGCGAGCGCAAAAATCAGCGCCAGAATCAAACAGATCGAAATCAGCCGATGAAAAAATAAAAACCTGTTCAAACGCGCCTCCTCTTATCGCGACGCCCCGCGGGCGCGTCGAGCGGCAGGGATACGGTAAACGCCGTGCCCGCCGCGGCGGTGCTGCTCACCTGCATGCGCCCGCCGTGCGCGCGTACGATGTTGTCCGCAATCGATAATCCGAGGCCGTATCCTCCCGTACTTCTTGCGCGGTCCACGCGGTAAAATCGTTCGAACAGATGCGGCAGTTCGTCCGCCGGAATCGGCGCGCCGGTGTTGTGTACGCGAAGTATCGCATCTGCGCCGTCTGCGTGCAGTTCCACGCGCACCGTACCGTTTGCGTTTGCGTACTTGACCGCGTTGTCGAGCAGGATCCCGCTGAGCCGTCTTAACTGCGACTCGTTTCCCCGCAGAGAGATACCGGACTGTATCGCCTCCTCCAGCGTAACGCCCGCCTCGAACGCGACGGAAGCGAAGGAAAGCAGCGCGCCCTGCGCCACGTCCGAAAGGTTGACCTCGTCGTATGTCCTCTCGACGCGCGTACCGTCGGATTTTGCCAAAAACAGCAGGTCTTCGATGAGCAGCTTCATTTGGCTGCCTTCGGAAGCGGTGTTTTCAATCCATTGTTTTTCCTCGGCTATGGTGTGTTCGGGGTGCGAAAGCAGTATCTTCTGGTTTGCGAGTATGACGGTCAGCGGCGTTTTCAGTTCATGGCTCGCGTCGGCGACAAACTGCTTCTGCCGCGCCCAGGACGCCTCCACGGGCTTGAGCGCCCAGTTGGCCAGAAACAGGCTGGCAAAGAAAAACGCAACCATCGCGAGCGTGCCGACAAGCAGCGAGGTGACGATCAGCTCCGCCATGGCGGCGATATCGGCGCTGGCATCCAGAAAAGCGACGCGCGTTACGTCCCCATCCGCCATGCGCAGATAGCGCAGCGAATACGCGCGCAGCAGCCCCGTGTCTCGCGCGGCGTTTTGAGCAAGATCCGCGATCGCCTGCGCGGTTTCATCGCTGAGCAGCACGCGTTCCTTCGATTCGACTGAAACCGAGCCGGTTTCGTCTATCGTCAGTACGAAGCCCGCGAGCAGGTCGTTGCTGCGCTCGGGCAGTATGCCGACGGGTTCGCTCGGCTTGACGACTTCAAACTTTGTCGGAACTTCCCTGTCACGCTGCAGCAGCGTATCCAGCGCGCGTTCGGCAGCCTGCCGCTGGCTCGCCGCGGTGGAGATGCAGAGCGCCGCAAACACCGAAAGCAGCACGACCAGCACAAGCGACATGCTGATGAATATGAATTTCTTTTTCAGCGATCGTATCATCCGCGTCACTCCGTTCCGAGCTTATAGCCCAGCTTACGCACGGTCTGAATCGTGACGCGCGAGCCGATATAGAAAAGCTTTTTCCTTAAAAACGAAATATATGCTTCCACGTTGTTGTCCGCCGCGTCGCTCTCGGCGCCCCACACCTTCACGATCAGCTGTTCCTTGGGCAGTATGGTGGAAGGCGTGGCAAGCAGCAGCTTCATCACTTCGAATTCTTTGAAGCTCAGCCGGATTCGCTTTGCGCCGCACCTTAAATCGCAGCTGTTAAGCTCGAGCGCGACGTCTTCGTATGTCATCTCCTCGAGCACGACTTCGCCCTGGCGGCGGGTCAGCGCACGGATGCGCGCGGTGAGCTCCTCCGGCGCGAACGGCTTGGTCATATAATCGTCCGCACCGCAGTCCAGTCCGCTGATTTTGCTTTCCAGTTCATCCCGCGCGGTGAGCATCAGCACCGGGGTGGCGATCTTCTCGCGGCGCAGCGCCTTGACGACTTCAAACCCGCTGCGCTTTGGCAGCATCACGTCCAATATCACCGCGTCGTACTCGCCGCTGCGTGCGTATTGGTAGCCGTCTTCCCCGTCGCAGACCGCGTCCACGGCGTATTTCTGTTCGCGCATGATCTGCGTCAGCGCGGCGCAGAGGCGCTTTTCGTCCTCCACAATCAATATCCGCACGCGATCCGCCCCCTTTGTCTCATCTTGATAACTACCCTTTCAAGCTTCAGTATATCCTGCTTCATACCCGCGGGCAATGCCGCCGCGCCTTTGGCAGGGTGAATTTCTTTTTTATACAGGCAGATCATACGACGAAAAGCTGAAATCAGGCTGAAATCCTGTTTTCAGCGTTTTTTCAGCTACGGGTTTTATGATAGCGCCATGAGAGGTGAATTCCATGGCAAACAGCACATTTGAACGCATCGAAAAGAAATACTTATTGGATCCCGCACAGTACAGGGCGGTTTTAACAGGCCTTCGCGGAAGGATGCAGCCGGATCTGTTCGGCAGAAGCACCGTAACGAGCATCTATTACGACACGGAGGATTACCGCCTGATCCGCACCTCGCTTGAGAAACCGGATTATAAGGAAAAGCTCCGCGTCCGCGCCTACGGCGCCCCGACGCCGGAGCGGCGCGTGTTCGTGGAACTCAAGAAAAAGGTTGACGGCGTGGTCTACAAGCGCCGGACGGAGCTGTCCCAGACGGAAGCCGACGCATTGCTCGCCGGACAAACCACCGCGACGGATTCTCAGGTAATCCGGGAGATCCGCTATTTTTTACGGTTTTATAACCCGCATCCGAGCGTACTGCTCTCCTGCAGGAGGGTCGCCTACACGGGCGCGGAAAAGGGGCTTCGCATCACGTTTGACGACAGCATCCGCTACCGCACCGACGTACTCACGCTTGCCGCCGGCGCCTGGGGCGAAAAACTGCTTGCGCAGGGCACGACGCTCATGGAAATAAAAGTGCCGGGCGCGATGCCGCTCTGGCTCTGCGATCTGCTCAACCGCAACGGCGTGTTCCCGACCAGTTTTTCCAAATACGGCGTCTGCTACCGCGATCATCTCCACCCGCGGATGCAGAACTCGCAGAAAGGGCGCAGTTTATATGCTTGAAAGTATCCTCTCCTCGACCGCCGAACTGACGGCGGCAAAGTTTCTTCTCCTGGCCGGGGTGTCGCTCGCTCTGGGTTTCCTCTCCGCACTAGTGTATATGTACCGCAACACCTACACGAAAGGGTTCGTGGTGACGCTCGTACTGCTGCCCGTCGTGGTGCAAACGGTCATCCTCCTCGTGTCCGGCAATCTCGGCGCGGGCGTCGCGGTCATGGGCACGTTTTCGCTGGTGCGCTTCCGCTCCGTCCCGGGCGGCGCGCGAGAGATCGCCGGGATCTTCGCCGCGATGGCGATCGGGCTTGCGACCGGCATGGGATACATCGGACTGGCGCTGCTGCTCTTTGCCGCCGTCTCCGCCGCGAGCCTACTTTTACTGACGCTGCGCTTTGGCGAGCAGGACGTCAACCACAGGCGGCTGAGGGTAACCATGCCGGAGGATCTGGACTACAACGAAGTGTTTAACGATGTATTCGGAGCTTACACTACACGTGCGGAATTGAAAAAAGTAAAGACGACCAACCTCGGCAGCATGTTCGAACTGCACTACGACGTGACGCTGCGCGATCCGAGGCAGGAAAAGCGGTTCATCGACGAACTGCGCACGAGAAACGGCAACCTGAACATCCTGCTCTCCCATACGCCGGGAAACTGCGAAGAACTTTAACTTGACATCCAAACGACAGAATTGAGGTTATTACCATGAAACGATTTAAGATTTTATTTGCCGCGCTCTCCGTCGCGCTCCTTGTATTCGGGGCGGGCTGCCAGACGGCGTCGGCCGCTTCCGATGCCACGGAAACCGCGGATACTGCCGCTGTCAGCGCGCAGGCGGTCTCGGCTGTGCGAACAGCCGAAGCGGCCGCGTCGGACGCATACTCCGAACGCGACCTCGATCCGGCCTACGACGCCGCCGAGGCGGTTAACGTGGATCTTTCCGGCGTGAACGGCGACTATACCATCACGTCCGAAGGCATCTATGTGTTTACCGGTACGCTGTCAAACGGCTCGATCGTCGTCAACGCGGGCGAAGAGGACAAGGTTCAGATCGTGCTCGCGGGCGCTTCCATAACCAATGGCGACGGACCCGCCGTCTACGCCGTTTCCGCCGACAAGGTGTTTATCACCGCGCAGGAAGGCACAACGAACACGCTTTCGGACGGCGGCAGCTACTCAGAAGACAGCTTTGGCAACAATCCCGACGGAACGGTATTTGTCCGCTGCGACCTTACCATAAACGGCACGGGCACGCTCGAAATAAGCGGCAGCTACAAGTTCGGCATCGTCGGCAAGGACGACGTCGTCATCGCCGGAACAACGCTCGAAGTAACCGCTGAAGCGGATGGTATCGTCGGCAAGGACAGCGTCAGCGTCAACGGCGGAACGATCACAATCGAGGCGTGCGGCGACGGCATCGTGAGCGAAAACGAAGACGACGCTTCGCTCGGCAGCGTGCTCATAGACGGCGGCACGGTTACCATAACGACCGGCGGCACGGGCGCGGACAGCGCCAAGGGCATCAAGGCCGGGTACGCCGTAACGATCAACGGCGGCAGCATCGCCGTCACTTCCGAGGACGACGCCGTCCACAGCGCCGTGTCCATAATCGTCACTGGCGGAACGATCTATCTCTCCTCCGGCGACGACGGCATGCACAGCGACGATCTGCTGGTCGTCTCGGGCGGCGAAATTACCATTGCGCAGAGCTACGAAGGTCTCGAAGCGGGCGACATCACGATCTCCGGCGGAACAATTGACATCACCGCTTCGGACGACGGACTCAACGCCGCGGGCGGCTCCGACGGTACGGACGCGCAAACCGGCCCTCGCGGCGACAATTTCGCAACGGACGCGAGCAAAACCATACTCATTTCCGGCGGGACGGTCACCATCAACGCCGGCGGCGACGGCATCGACAGCAATGGCACCTTCTCCATGACCGGCGGGACGGTCTACGTATCCGGTCCGACGGACTCGCGCAACGGCGCGCTGGACGCGGGCACAGGCATGACGATCTCCGGCGGCGTAATCGTCGCGGCGGGTGCGTCGGGCATGGCGCAGGGATTCAACCAGAGCTCCGCGCAGGCGTCTCTTTCCTACACGTTCTCCTCCGCGCAGCAGGCGGGCACTTCGATTGAACTAAAAGACGCGTCCGGCAATGTGATCGCCTCCTATACGCCGGAGAAGGCCTATCAGAACGTGATCATCAGCGCGCCGGGCCTTACTGTTGGACAGAGCTATACGCTCTATAGCGGCGGTTCGTCGGTCGAGACTGTCACGCTTACCGGCACCGTAACGAGCTTCGGCTCCGGCGGCCTGGACGGCGGCATGAATCCCGGCGGCGGGCAAAAGCCGGGCGGGCGCCGGGGGTGATCGCCTTGAAACGCACCGTTCCGTCGAGGCGCCGCGGTTTTGTCAGGCGCCACGCATACGCGCTTCTCTTTTCCCTCGCGCTGACGCTGGGCACCGGATACGCGCTGCTGGACACATTCGTCCTGCCGCACGCGGATACGACGGTTGCAGCCGTATCCGCAGAATCCGGAACCGACGCCTCGCTTGACGAATCGGATCAATCGGCATCGTCGGCGGTTTCCACCGTCCGGACCGCGCAGACCGACTCTATTTCGGAATCGGCATCCACCGGTTCCGAAACGGCCGATCCGGTCGTGACCGGATCCAGCTATACCGGCAGCGGTGTTTCCATCACGATCGACACCATTCGCGTTTCAGATACGACCGTGTACGTGGCAAACGTACAGCTGCTCAGCGCGAAGAGCCTGCAGACGGCGCTGGCGCAGAATACGTACGGCACGAACATCACGCAGACCACGAGCGCAATCGCGCAGGAAAACGGCGCGATCCTGGCAATCAACGGCGATTTCTACGGCGCGAACAAGCGCGGTTACGTGATCAAAAACGGCGTGCTCTACCGCGACACCGTCCGTCAGGGAAGCGATACGGAAGATCTCGTGATCTATGCCGACGGAAGCTTTGCCATCGTCGATGAAACCGAAGTCAGCGCACAGGAATTGATCGACAGCGGCGTCGTGCAGCTCTTTGCGTTCGGTCCCGCGCTGGTTGAAAACGGCGAAATCGCCGTTTCGTCCGGCGAGGAAGTCGGCAGGGCGAAGTCGAGCAACCCGCGTACTGCGATCGGCATCGTCGACGAGCTGCATTATATCCTCGTGGTAGCTGACGGGCGCACCAACGAAAGCGAAGGGCTCAGCTTATACGATCTGGCGCAGGTCATGCAGCAATACGGCTGCGTAACGGCTTATAACCTCGACGGCGGCGGCTCTTCCACAATGGTGTTCAACGGAGAAGTGATCAACAACCCCACGACCAGCGGGTCGAACATTTCGCAAAGGGCGGTGAGCGACATTGTTTACATCACAGCTTGACCGTCGCGGCGGGAGCCTCCGGCGAACGACCGTTATGTACGCTGCTCTTGCCGCATTCTGCGGCGCGTTCAGCGCGGTATATCTGTATTTCAGCCACGGCGTGGGTTCGCCGTTTATGACGTTCCTGTTCGTCCCGCCGCTGCTGCTTGGCGCGCTGCCCGCGCTGCTCATGGACATCCATGTGAAAAGAACGCCCACTATAGCCGCGCGCCGTCTTTGGAACAGCGCGGTCGCGACGCTGACGACGGGATTTCTGCTGCGCGCCGTCGTCAATATCTCCGGCAGGTATACCAGCTACGACACGATCTACTGGGTCGCTTCGGGATTACTGTTCCTCGCTGCTGTCGCCTGCAGCTTCCGGCTGCGCACGAGCCGTTGAATCCGACCGCCTGATACGCGGGCGCCCCCTCCTTTCGCCCGCGTATCGGCTCCGGACTATACGAGCCGCATACATAGCACCGTTTTTCGCCGCCCGCGAAATATGCGGACGGTTTTTTATATGCGCCGCGCCCGCAATCAATATAATGAACAATCCCAAATTGACTTTGAAATTTCATGATTATATACTGGATACAGGCATTTCATATGAAAGCGGTTTTTATTATGAAATATGACGTGATCGTTGTCGGCGGCGGTATTGCCGGACTGACGTCCGCCGCATTCCTCAGTCAATCCGGCTATCAGGTTCTATTGTGCGAAAAGGAAGACCGTCTGGGCGGCCTGGTCGGGTCGTTCCCGTTTAACGGCTTCGTCTTCGACGCGGGCATACGCGCCATGGAGAATTCCGGCGTTCTGTTCCCGATGCTCAGGCAACTCGGCATCGACATCGAGTTTTGCGAAAACACCGTTTCCATCGGGATCGGGGACAAAATCGTCCACATCCGTTCGGAACAAAGCATCGCCGCATATCAGGATATGCTGACCGGCCTTTATCCAAAAGAAAGCGAAGCGATCGCGCGTATCGTTGCGGCTGCAAAACAAAGCATGACGTATATGGACGTGTTGTACGGCATCGATAACCCGCTTTTCATGGACCTGAAAAACGACCGCGATTACCTTCAAAATACGCTTATGCCCTGGCTTTTCAAATATCTGGCGACGCTTGGAAAGATCAAGCGCCTCGGTACCCCCGTGGAGGATTATTTAAAAACCTTTACGCAGAATCAGGCGCTCATCGATATGATCGCCCAGCATTTCTTCACGCAAACCCCAGCATCCTTCGCGCTGAGCTATTTCAGCCTTTATCTGGACTATAATTACCCAAAAGGGGGCACGGGCGTACTCATTGCGGCGCTGACGGATTATATCCGGCAAAACGGCGGAACCATTCTGACGAGTACGCCGATTGCGGCGGTAAACCCTGCTGAAAAGACAGCATTTGACGAAAGCGGCAACGCGTACTCCTATCGCCAGCTGATCTGGGCGGCCGATTCGAAGGCCCTCTATGCGTCGCTTCGCGGCACGGACCGGCTGAGCGGGAAGTGCAGCCGCGCGATCCGCCGCAGAGCGGCTTTCATCGCAAATAAAAAGGGCGGAGATTCCGTCCTTACGCTGTATCTGGCCGCCGATGTCGATCCGTCCTATTTCGCCGAAAAAAACGGCCCGCATTTCTTCTACACGCCCGAAAACGTCGGGTTGTCCACACTGTCCGTCGAGCGCATCATGTCCGCGCCCGGTTCGTTTTCCGAAGATACAGAGGCGGTATTCGACTGGATTCAATCCTTCCTGCGCCTTACGACCTTCGAAATCTCGATTCCAGCCATGCGGGACGAAGCGCTCGCGCCAAAGGGGAAGACCGGGCTCATCATCAGCACGCTGATGGACTATTCGCTGGTGAAGCATATCGAGCGGCAGGGATGGTACGACGCGTTCAAAGCGCTGTGCCGCGACACGATTATGGCGGTTCTTATCGATTCCATCTATCCCGCGCTCGACGGCCATATCGCCGACGGGTTCGTCTCGACGCCGCTGACGCTCCAACGCCGCACCGGAAACACGGACGGCGCGATCACAGGCTGGTCGTTTGCCAACGACGCCATGCCCGCGGTAAACAGCATGATCCAGATCGCGCAGTCCATCAAAACGCCGGTTCCGCATGTCGCGCAAGCCGGGCAATGGACATACAGCCCGTCCGGTTTCCCCATATCGATCCTGACCGGAAAACTCGCCGCGGATTATGCAACAAAGAAATTAAAGCGATAGCCCCGCCAAATGGTGACTCTCCTTCCAGACCTGTGCCCGCACGTCTTCATCCAGCGCGTGCGGCATGGGTTTTTCGTCGATCGTCAGGTTAAAATAACGCCCCGTCGTATCGCGCAGTTCCGGCGCGGACGCCAGGTAATAGAGCGCTTCGCCTGAGATGACGGGGTCTTTCAATAGGTGCCGGATCACGGCGCGCTGCCATGTGCGGTAAAGCCACCCGTTGTTGTTTCCGATATTCGTGCGGACCCCGCCGGGATGCATGGCGTTGATCGTAACGTTCGTACCCTTCAGCCGCCCGGCGAGGGTCATCACCGTCATCAGCTGCGCGGTCTTCGACGCGCCGTACGCGCGAAGCCCGATATAGGGACGCTTTTTCCAGTCCAGGTCGTCCATCCTGAGCCCGCCGAAGCGGTGTCCTTCCGAATTCACCTGTATGATTCTGCCCTGTTCGCTTTTTTCCACGAGATCTTTGAGCAGCATCGTAAACAGGAACGACGCGACATGGTTGACTTGAAACACCAATTCCATACCATCCGTGGTAATTTGACGCGTCGTACAATGCAGCCCCGCGCTGTTGATGAGCACGTCGATCCTGTCAAGCCGTTCCCGAACGGCCGCGGCTGCGGCCCGGACGTCGTCCAGCCGTGCAAAATCCGCGATCACAGCCTCGGCTTCGTTTCCATACTCCCGCTTCAGCAGCCGCTGTACGTTCTCCGCCTTGTCCGGATTCCTGCAAACGAGCAAAAGCCGCGCACCGCCCGCGGCAAGTTTTTTCGCCGCTTCGAGGCCGACGCCCGATGTCGCGCCGGATAGAACGCAGATCTTGCCGGTCATGGGTTCGCTGCTTTTATGCTGCTCCGCTTTCGCGTTTTTAATAAACGCGAGGTCTTCCTTCGTATACTTCATAGGCTCACCTCAACCAAACTTCTTGTGCATGAACTTCCGGTACGGCTTTTTAAACCACGGAATGCCGTTGAAGATATCTCCCCACAGGTCGTAGTAATCCCTCTGGCTGACGATCCTGCCGTCTTCATGCAGGGTCAGTTTCGTGCAGCCGTACACCGGCGTGCTTGGAAACCGGTTGAACATCATGGTCATGGTCCAGTCGAACATGATCTCGCCGCCCTTGATAAAGACGGTGCCGAGATCCATCCGAAGCTGCTTGCACCGGTTAGTCAGCCGGTCGCAGAGCGCAACGAACGCATCCTTCCCTTCGATGCGCTGGATGGAATCCTGAAATACGATGTCTTCATGGTAATACTCGAAGATATGCGACCAGTCCGGCTTGCCTTCGGTGTTGTAGGTCTTTGACCACAACATGCGAACCGTTTCTTCGTTGAGCTCCAGCCGCTCACGCGCTTGTTCTCCGCCATTTTTATCCGTTGCCATTGCGACCGCCTCCCCCGTGATTTCCATATTTTATTCGATCAAAAAGCGCCGTTACGGTGTCTGTGGTTCAATTTCATTGTAGTGTAACGGTGATATGTTCGTCAATCCGTCGTTTTCCGCATCCGCTTTGACGTGAACCCGCCGCCTTCGGCGGGAACGTGCTATACTACCGGTTTTCTTCGCCGGATTTATCTTCTATTACGGGCGGATCAACCTCCGCTTCCCCCTGCGCCGACTTGCGATATTGCTGCGGCGTCAGCCCGGTCCGGCCTTTGAAGACGCGGCAGAAATGGCTGAGCGAATCGTATCCGAGCCGGGATGCGATTTCGTGCACGGGAAAGTTCGTCGAAAACAGGAAACTCTGCGCATAGTCCATCTTTACGCGCGTGAGGTATTCCACAACCGTGCAGCCTTTGCTTTCGCGAAAACGCCGGATGAGTACGGGCGCGCTGTACGGGCAGAGCGCATACACGTCCGAAGCGCGGCAGGTCAGATACTCCGGCGAACGCAGTTTTGAGAGCAGCTTTGTAAACCACTCGGCGCTGTCAGCGGCGGCGCGCCTGCGGTAAAGCAGGGCGAGCGCCTCGGCGATCATCTCCAGCATCAGTCTCGACGCGTCGTCAGCGCGGTTTCCGCACAGGCTGATCTGCTCCGCGCGGTCGAGGAAAAACGCGGTCTCAGGATCGCTGAGCACCGTGGTAAGCAAATCGCCCTCCTCCACCGCGCAATACGGAATGCCGAGCGCGCCGCAGAGCGCGTCGAGGCGTGCGGGTAAAATCAGCAGGTTCATGTGCGTGCAGGATTCGCCGTGCGCGGATACGAACCGGTGTACATCCTGCGGGCGGATCAGCTGCATGGTGTTTCTGCGAAGCGCATATTCCCCGCCGTTGTGCCTGTGCTGCGCCCTGCCGCGCGTGATCAGGAATATCTCAAAGTAATTATGATAATGGAGCGTCGTCGAGCGGTCGTTCCACCAGTGAAACGATACGCCGTGCGTCCGCAGACGTGCGTTTTCGTGGAAATCCACCATGTGCATGCCCGGTTCCGAAATGGCGGGCTTTGTAAAATCACAACGTTCTTTTTCCTGTTCCATATTGAAATCATACTATTTTCTTAAAATCGCCGTCAATAGGGCAGCACGTGTTTAAAAAATCACAACACCCATTCAAAATATCACAACACCCGCCCGTTTACATGCGCCCTAGCCGGTGATACAGTCAGATTACAGGTTCAGGCTTTTCAATTCAAAGTTCATCAATTCAGGAGGAGCGTTTATGCAGACGAAGAAGACGAGCCCGTTTCGCTATGCCATCGGCATGTTCGGCACGAGTATCCCGATCAACATGTTCAAGACCTACGCCGCGGCGTTTTATGTCATTAAACACGGCGTAACGACCGCGCAATTTGCGCTTGTTTTATTCCTTTACACGTTTCTGGACGCAATCGACAATCCCGTCTACGGCTTTTTATCCGACCGCACGCGTACCCGCTGGGGGCGCCGCAGACCGTGGCTTGTGGTTGGAACGCCTCTATTAATTCTGAGTTTCATCGCGTTTTACAACCTGCCTGCATTTTTAAGCGGAAACAGCATCTTCGTGTACATGCTGCTGATGTACATGCTGACGGGTACGCTGGATTCGCTCATCAACGCCAACTATGGCGCGCTCTTCCCGGAATTGTTCCGAACGGACGCGGAACGCGCCAAGACCAACGCCATGCGGCAGGCGCTTCAGCTGGTCGCTATGGCGATCAGCATCGCGCTCACGCCCATGGTGACGGAATGGATCGGATACGGCCCGACCTCGATCATCTACGGCGCGCTGGCTTTGGTCGTCATCCTCTACATGGCGTTTGGCAGCCACGAAACCATGCCGGAAGCGGTTGCGGAAAAACCGAAGCTATGGCCGACGCTCAAGGCGATGCTCACCAATTCGAAATTCTGGATCTTCGGCGTGACCAACGCGCTCTACAGCGCGGCGATGGCGCTGGTGATGCAGGCGGTGTCGTTCTATACGAAATATACGCTGGAACTCTCCGGCACGGCGAGCACCATCCTGCTCGCGGTCGTGCTTTTGCTTGCTATGGGCGGCGTAGCCGTCTGGGCGCAGCTTGTAAAAAAATTCACCGTCATGCCTGTTTGGCGGACGGCGCTGATCTTCCTGGCGCT
Organism: Christensenellaceae bacterium; assembly: GCA_963675855.1. Classification (GTDB taxonomy): domain Bacteria; phylum Bacillota; class Clostridia; order Christensenellales; family CAG-138; genus UBA7703. The sequence continues at coordinate 871,229 of OY776633.1, read as the reverse complement.
CGCGTTCATACCGCTTTACTTCATGACAAACCTGGTCGGCGCAATCATCGCCAGCTGTTTCGTCGGTCTCGGTTTTGCCGGAGCGATTACGACGATGGATCTCATCGGCGCGCGCATCATGGACGAAGACACGAAAAAATACAACCTTCGCAGAGAGGGCACGTATTCCAGCGCCATGGGCTTTATGAACCGGCTCAGCGGGTTGTTCACGAGCCTCGCGTTTCTGCTGGTAGGCAGCATATACGGCTTTGAAAGCGGCGACAATCCCGGCCCCATGCCGGGGGAAGCGGCGAAATTCCTCATGGCGATCTTCCCGTTTATTGTCATGGCGCTCGGCGCGGTGACGGCGCGGTTTTTGCACTTCCCGGAGGATCATCAGCCCGCCAAACCCATAAGCGGCGCGGACGCGCCGGAAACGGGCGGCGGCGAATGAACGAACGGTTTCTGATCGTCAACGCGGACGATTTCGGGCTGACGCAGTCCGGCGATTCGGCGGTTGTGCGGCTGTTTGAAGAAAAACGCATCACCTCTTCGACCATACTCGCGCCCGCGGCGCGCGCCGCGCAGGCGTGCGCGCTCGCGCGCGAGCGCAGCCTGCCCGTCGGCGTTCACTGGACGATTCACGCCGAATGGCCCGACGATCGATGGGAGCCTTGCGCGGGCGCACAGCACGCAAAGTCGCTTAGTGAAAACGGCGCGATGATCCCGGATTCCGCACGCGCGTCGAAGCAGGCGGCAAGCGCCGACGTCACGCGCGAACTCGAAGCGCAATATGCTTTTCTGGCGGATAACGGCGTGCGGCCCGATCATGCGGACAGCCACGGCGGAACGCTCTACGGCATCAACGGACGGCTGTTTTTTCTAAACGCGTTTCGCCTCTGTAAAAAATACGATCTGCCGTTTCGTTTTCCGCGCAGGAGCGATTTTCTGCGGCGGCAGTTCGGGCGCGAACCAAACGCACTTTTACGCGCGGCGCACCGGATCATCCTGGCCGCGGCGGACAGCCGCGGCGTACGGCTGATCGACGACTTCATCACCAATCCATATCCCGCCGGTAAAATAGACGGGTACTACGCGCTGAAGGACTATTACAGCCGCGAGATCGCCGGTGCGAAAGCGGGCGTGACGGAAGTGTTCCTGCACCCATCCCTGCCCGACGACGCGCTGCAAAAAAAGACGCCGGAGTGGCAAAAGCGCGTCTGGGAGTACAACTATCTGACAAGCGACGCATTTTCAAACCTGCTTGACCGGGAAGGGTTTGTCCTGACGAGTTGGGGCGGCGCGCCGCTTGGCAAAGGAAAGCGGAAAAACCAATGACATATACGCTGCATATCGATCACAACGAGGAGCGATCCTGCCTGCGCGTGGTTTTTCCTGTGCCGGAAAACACCGAGCGCATCGACGTGTGCGCCGATTATCCGCGACAAACGGAAGCCGGGTCGGACGGGTTCGTCCGCGCGGAAAATTCCTGCGTCGTCGACCTCGCGCTGGAATCGCCGGACGGGCGGCTCATAGGCGCGGCGGGTTCCAACCGCGCGCACGTGTTTGTCTCCCCGCTCGGCAGCAGCGACGGATTTGCCGCCGAGGAGCCGGCGTTCGGCGACTGGCGGATCGTCGCGGGGGCGTATTATGTGCCGAAAAACGGTGTGGACGTCGTATTTACGGTCGAACTCACGCCCAAGCGGCGGAGGCTTTTTCGCGGAGACACGCACACGCACACCACTGCGTCGGACGGGGTATTTACCGTGGACGAGCTGGCAGCGGCGGCGCGGGCCGCCGGGTTGGATTTTCTGTTTATCACCGATCACAATAACGTATCTTCCCCGCCGCTGTACCCCGAAGTCACCGTTCTGCCCGGCGTGGAATGGACGCACTACCAGGGACACTCAAATTTTTTAGGCTCTTGTGCTCCGCTGCAGGGGCGATACGACCGGGTGACCCTTTCCGACGCCTGCGCGTTGATGCGCGCGGCGCACGACGGCGGCGCTCTCGTTTCGCTGAATCATCCTTTTTGCCCGGTCGTGCCGTGGCTTTGGGGGTTCGACATACCGTACGACGCGCTGGAAGTCTGGAACGGCGTAATGAGCGAACGCAACGAACGCGCCTCAGCTTACTGGCACGGCGAGCTCTGCAAAGGGCGGCGTATCCCCGCACTCGGCGGCAGCGACTATCACGCGCCGGGGCTCTTTGGCAGCGTCGCTACGCCGACCATGTGCGTATACGCGCTCTCGCGCAGCCGCGCTGACATCATGGACGCGCTGCGCCGCGGCGAGGGTTTCATCACCTTCATGCCCGACGGTCCGGTCTTGGACGTCGCCTGTGAAGGGGCGCAGGAGCGCGTGTCATTCGGCGGTGTTGCACCGAAAGGAGCGGACGTGACATTTCTTTTTAGCAGCTTGCGCGGCGGCGACGAAATCCGACTGATCACCGATCTGGAAACGGAACGGATCGGCTGTCCGCCGGACACGGTTTCCTTTACGGTATCCCGCTCCTATCCGAACGCCAGATTCGTCAGGGCGGAGCTGTACCGCGTTTACGCGCCCGGCCTGCCGCCGATGAAAGCGCTGTTGTCGAATCCCGTATATTTTGATTAGCGGAGGCGACGTATGGACAACGCAGACGTTCGGCGCGTCATCGTCGTATGTAAAACCCATCTGGACGTCGGATACACCGACTACGCGGCGTCCGTTTTACGACGGTATGCGGATTCGTTTATCCCGAAAGCGGTCGATCTGTCGCTCTCTGTCAACACGCCCAAACAAAAAAAATTCGTCTGGACGACAGGCTCGTATCTGATCCATTATTATTTAAAGCACGCCGGGGCCGAGGCCGTATCGCGATGCATGGAAGCGCTCCGACTCGGATACGTGCGCTACCACGCGCTCGCGCTGACCACGCATACCGAGCTGATGAACGCGGAGCTGTTTTCCTACAACTTGTCCATCGGCAAACGGCTGGACGCGATGCTGGGGCAAACGACGAGAGCCGCCAAGATGACGGATGTGCCGGGCCATACGATCGCGATGGTTCCCGCGCTGGCAAAAAGCGGCGTTTCTTACCTGCATATCGGCGTAAACGCAAGTTCCCGCGTTCCGCGCGTACCCCCGCTGTTTCGCTGGCGATACGGCGATTCGGAAATCGTCGTGGGTTATGCGGGCGCATACGGCGAAGCGTCCGTCCTCCCAAACGGCGTCGCGCTCGAATTTCTGCACGCCCTGGACAACGCGGGTCCGCCGACCGAAGCCGATATCGACCGTTTCTTTGCGGCGATGGCCGAAAAATACCCGAACGCGGCGATCGCGGGCGGTTCGCTGGACGACTTCGCTGCACAGCTTCCCGCCGTTTATGACAGTCTGCCCGTCGTTTCCGAAGAGATCGGAGACACATGGATCCACGGCGTTGCGTCCGACCCTCTGAAGACCGCGCGGCTTAAGCGGCTGCTCGCGCTGACCGACCGCTGGATCGCCGAGGGCACGCTTGCGCGCGGATCAACGGCATATGAATTCGTTATGGAAAACCTGCTTCTGGTCTGCGAGCATACCTGGGGCATGGACGTGAAAAAACATTTGCTCGATTTTTCCAGCTGGAGCAAGGCGGACTTTACCCGCGCGCGAAAAAACGACCGTACGGACTATTCGTTTTACGGGGTGCATAACCGTCATATCTTCGAGGCGGTGCGCCAAGAGCTGACGGAATACCGCGGCGAATCGGAAACGTCTTCCTACTCCTGTTTCGAACAATCGCATCTCGAGCAGCGCGCCTACGTGCAAAGCGCGCTCTCCGCCCTGCCCGCCCCGCTGAAGCGGGAGGCGGAAGAAACGCTCTCCTTTTCGTTTCCGGCGCGCGCGGGCGTTCGCCGCGCGCCGGATTCACCCGTCGCCATCGGGGACTGGGTCGTATCGCTCGGCGAGGACGGCTCCGTTACCTCCCTGCAAAACCGCGCTCTTGGGATCGACCGTGCCGTTTCCATCGGGCGGGTTGCGTATGAAACGTTCGACGCGGACGACGTCGACGGCTGCTTTTATGATTATGGACGCGATCTGGATCAAAACTTCGCCTGGGCGGCGTGCGATTTTGGAAAACCGGGGCTACGGTATGAACCGTCCGTCCGGCACGGATTATGGTTTGCCAAAACGGATGATGTTTATCAAAACGGAGACAGCCTGACCATATTTCTGCGCGGCAACCCTGACGCGTCCGAACAATACGGCTGCCCGCGCGAACTTGCGATTACATATACGTTCCTTTCGGAAACGGTTGAAGTTTCGCTCTATTGGCGCAAAAAAGACCCCGTCCGAAGCCCGGAGGCGCTGTGGCTGCACATCGATCTTTCCGCGGCGGATCCGGGTCGATGGCAGATGGTCAAACTCGGCCGGCCGGTCTCGCCGCTGAACGTCATATCCGGCGGAAACCGCAAGCTGCACGCTGTGGAAAAGCTGGTCTGCCAGAGCGAGAAAGAGCGGCTGACCATAGAGCCGCACGACGCGCCGCTGGTCAGTATCGGCGGCAGGTATCTCTACGATGTAAGCGATACGTTCGGAAATATGCGGGACGGATTCTGGTTTTTACTGTGCAACAACCGCTGGGGAACGAATTTTCCGCAGTGGTTTGAAGAGGACATGCGGTTTTCCTTTACGCTATCCCTTCGCGCGGAGCGTCCAGCCGGCGTTTTTCGGGCCGGATAAGTACATTTTTCGCTTTCCGTCCGTAATAAAAAATTTATATTTTATTCATAGAGTTCTTCGCAAAAATCTGGTAATATACAGGTGTAAGAAAGCTTGCATGGTATACCTACCCAGAACCATCTATCCCAATCCCGAAAAATTTATACCATGCAACTAACAGGGCGCTCTATCCCCCGACAGAGCGCCCTTATTTTTTTATTTAAACAGACCTTTATTTTTCTTTCAGGTAAAGCGCGTGCGGTTCGACCCAATAATAAATACTGCCGTCGGACTGATTGAAGGAGAAATCCGCATAATCGAGTATCAGCAGCGCTTTAAAATAGTCCGTTTCATACGTAACGCTCATCTCCTCCAGGCTGCCGACGGTCTCGTTGGAAGCATTCGTACCGTAACGCGTCGTCATATCTTCGAAAAACCCGCCCAGGCTCTCTTCGACGACCGGTATGCCGTCGAGAGAAATGCGAAGCACAGGCGGGTTTGCGTCTTCTGCCGTGCCGAATGAGACGGCGTATTCCCCATTCTTGCCTTTAAACTCCACTGGCGTAGAAATATCCGCATGACCGCGGAACGCGACTGCCCAGTCATAATCTCCAACCGGTATCGCCTTGGCTTCGCGCGTGAGATAGACGCCCCTGTAACCGTCGTACCGTGTGCTTCCGTCCTCCAATGCATACCAAACCTGCGAAAAACCGAATACGCTATCAAAGCTCTGTTCGTCGATGCCGCTTTCATCAAACCAGGTGGGCAGCTTTGCCTCTTTTTCATCCAGCAGGTAATAAACCGCGTCCGTAATTGCAAGCCTGACCGCTTCTTCCGGTTCCTCGGCCGCGGGCGTGATCGCGCCGCCTTCGAACATTCCCTGTGCCGACAGGAGTTTTTCAAGCCGGTTTGTTTGCGCGGAAACGGGCAGCGCCTTGTAGCCGACGCCCGGCATGATGAAAAGCAGCATGAGCGCGCAAGCCGTCAGCGCGATGTAATGATGCGCCTTCTCCTTTTTGCTCAGCAAAAACAGGATGCCCGCGAGCGCGAGAAGCCCCAGCATGATAAAGATGTATTCCGTACCCTTCAATCCGGTGGATATCAGGCGGGAAACGACCGCCCAGCCTTCGAACACGAGTATCACGGCGGACGCAAGCGGATAGACGGCGCGATACGCTTTTGCTAGCCCCGATTCGCTGCGGGTTGTCATGGCGTGCAGCCAGAGCCCGCCGACCGTGTAGGCCGCCGTAATGGAGTACAGCTGCAAAAAACGCACCTGCATGCCGGTGATGACCGTCCGCACCGCCCAGATGAGCAGTACGAGCGTCAGCGCTAAAACGACCGGCACCAGTATGTATGAAAACAGGATCTCGATGAAGCGCGGCTGCCGCTGCGCTGTTTCGCGCCTCGGGTCTTCGGCATCTATAGTGAAATCGGGAAAATACCCGACGAAGATCATGTAGCCGATCAGCACCGAGAGCGTTCCGATATAGAGGAATACCTTTTCGCTCAGTTCGCTGTAGATCAAAAATTCGACCGCGCTGGCTACGCCGGAAACGCCGATGAAGAGCACAAGCCCGTATAAAACGGCCAGAAAAAACGCCTTCTGTGTCATGAACAGCGACCGGTCGAATTCGAAACGACCTTGCTGATATCTTGCGTACAGGACGAACAGGCTCAGGCTGACGAAGATCAGCCCGGCGACTCGAATCTGCGCTGCGGCGGAGATCGCCGCATACGCAGAACCTGCGGTATATGTCCGTGAAAACAGATACAGCAGCGCAAACGACACGACGGCGGCAAGCGCGCCGGAGGTGTTTGCCAGAACAAACGCTTTCCTGCCGCCGATGCGGCTGACCGCGAACGTGCCAGCGGCAAGGCTGAATACGGTGCCAAGCGCCAGCGACCAGTGCAGGCAGTTGAACAGGAAAACATACGGCGCTTGCTGCTGCCAGTCGAGTTGTATCCGGATCATCGCGACTATGGCGAACGCCACCGCGCAGCCGATCGAAACCGGGTGCCGTTTCCATGCGTTCAGCGCGCCTTTGAATACGCGTACGATGGATTGCGTTATCTTATTCATCTAACCGCCCCCATCTGATCGTCCGTGATCCGTTCTTTTCAAGCAATCAATACGCGCCTTTTTCAACCGGGCCGCCGGTTACAATCGCCACGCCGGAACTTGTGCCCAGACGGGTCGCTCCGGCTTCGATCATCCTCTTGGCCGTTTCATAGTCGCGCACCGCGCCGGACGCCTTCACGCCCATCTTTTCACCAACCGCCGCGCGCATCAGGCGAACGTCCTCTACCGTCGCGCCGCCGGTGGAAAAACCGGTGGAGGTCTTAACGAAATCCGCGCCCGCCGCCTGACAGAGCTTGCATGCCTTCACCTTCTCCTCGTCGGTCAGAAGGCATGTCTCGAGAATCACCTTGACCAGCGCGCGTCCGTGCGCGGCGCGGACAACCGCCCTGATATCCTCTTCCACCAGATCCCAGCCGCCTGACTTCACGGCTCCGATGTTGATGACCATATCGACTTCTTTCGCGCCTTTTTCAATGACTTCGTTCGTTTCAAACGCCTTGACGGCCGGAGTGGTCGCGCCGAGCGGGAACCCCACGACGACGCAGGGATTTACCGCGGTTCCTTCCAGCTGCTTTGCCACGAACTCGATATAGGACGGATTCACACAGACGCTCGCAAAGTTATATCGTTTCGCTTCGTCGCAGGTCTGCTTGATTTTCGCTTGTGTCGAATCGGGTTTGAGCAGCGTGTGGTCGATATATTTCGCCAGGTTTTGCGCGCTCTCTCCCGCCGCGCGGACGCCTTGTTTTGATGTTTCGTTCCTATCCATGTCTCTATCTCCTGTCTTTTTGTTGTATTGAGGTTGAAGCCGTATCAGTGTTTTACAGTACGCCGATTCATTCTATCTGTTCATCGGCGCCGCCATGCACCTTCGCTGGCGTTTGCTGGCAGCGTATAGGTCAAATCAAATATATCATTCGTTCAGCAGGATGACAAGCAGCTCGCTGATTTCGGTATGTCTATATAATGCGTCGATTCGCCATGCATCGGCGTTTGATCGGCACGAAAAAAGACGGCTGCGCGCCGTCTTGATTCATCCGCCATACGATAATTGATTTGATGATCTGCTTTTTCGAGTTTATCCCGACTTACTCGATAATAATTTCAATAACAAAATCCAAACTACTCATTTCGCAACACCCCTATAATCACGCTTGTCCATCCCTCGATGATACGCCGGTTCTGATGAATAGCATACGCTTCGCTCAGAAAGGGCGACAGATCAATCGATTTTCCTTATTATCCCATAGCCGCTTGAATGATGAGCGAAAGTACCATAACGCCTATTGCGACAAACAATGCCGTTTTCGCCTGCGATCTGCTTCTATCGTCATATTTTGGTGTTCGATCAGCGTTCTTCGCGCCGAGAACCGACGCTGAAATGATGATTCCAATCAGGCCGCCAAGCACGCAGAAAATCCACATCGCAACCATCAGCCCTGTCGACGCCTTAATAGGACCCCGCTCCACCGTTATCTCCTCAAATCCGCAATTCGGACATTTCGCTTCACCGTCATTTAATTTTGAACCGCAATTCCTGCAAAACGCCATACAAATCCTCCTTTGCTTGCTGTTGTGATTGTTAATTTGTTCTGAATCCCCTTGCCTCTATAGCCGATGCGTTGTTTTGATGAGTAGTTTGGATTGTAAAAATACGTTCGTATGTTGTTGTTTTTCATTGTATCATCAATACTGTAAAAAGTCATCCATATCCGGTCTTTTTTCCAAAGCATACCTGCCTCTGGCCTTTTATACTAAAACTGATAAGCGTCCGCTTGTACGGGTCGTATCACCGCATCATTTCTTTGATGCCGCGCTCTGAAACTGTACGCCTTCTATTTGCGTGCGCATCAGCTCTTTTGCTCAGCGAGTATCCGGTTATGCGATTTCGGTTGCCATTATTTTACATTGTCAAAAAAAGCCGGGTTATAAGTTGACGGCGACATCAAAGGATTTTACAATATGAAATAGTCACCGTTAAAATCGGGCGCTTGCGATGGTTGCCAGCATACGCGGTTTTTCTCATCGCAGCCCGCACGGCAGCGAAGAAACGACGAGGAATCCTTTATGAAACGGAAAAAAGTCATACTGCTCATCCTCTTTTTTGCGGGGATCGCCGCCGTCGTGCTGGCGCTCGCGCAGGTTATGCGCAATTCCGGCGGTGACGGCGCAAGCGTGAGCGGATTCCCCGTCCGCTTGAACGAAGTCATGTCCGCCAACAGCGCGTATTACGATGAGAACGGGAACACCTATGATTGGATCGAACTGCACAATAATTCGAGCCGGGCCATCAGCCTTTCGAATTACAAACTGACCGACAACGAACGGCAGGTACGCTATGTGTTTCCATCGGGTACGGTTCTCCCCGCAGACGGATATCTCGTCGTATGGTGTAAAAACAACGCGGAGAGCGCACGCTACGCCGATTTTTCCATTTCAAAAACAGGCGGCGAAGTGATCGTTTTGATGAACAGCCGCAGCGTGATCGTGGATCGTCTCGTCACACAACCGCTGGAACGGAACAGTTCGCTTGCGCGCGGCACGGACGGCGCATGGCAGATCACAACCGCGGCAACGCCGGGTTATGAAAATTCGGACGCGGGTTACGAGGCGTACCTCTTGTCGCGAAGCAGTAGCGCCTCGCCCGTCCGTATCAGCGAAATCATGTCCTCCAACCGAAGCTATTCGGACGAACGGCGCCGCTCCGGCGACTGGATCGAACTATGGAATTCATCCGCCGAAATGGCGGATCTGACGGGCATGCGCCTGAGCGACCGGGCGGATGCGGAGGGCTATCTATTCCCCGAAGGAACGCTGCTTTCCGGCGGAGAATATCTGTTGGTTTTCTGCGGCGGCACGGCGGACGAAGGGTACGCGCCGTTTGCGCTCTCCAGCACTGGGGGCGAGACCGTCATTCTTTCCAGCGGGGATATCACGCTTGATCAGGCGGCTCTGCCCGCGCTTGAAACGGATACCTCCTACGCCCTGGACGAAAACGGCGTCTGGTCGGTGAGTAAAACGCCTACTCCCGGATTCCCCAACACGTCCGAAGGCCGCAGGCAATACCTCGAATCGGTCGCGGCCGATTACCCCGATATCCGCGTAACGGAGCTGATGGCCGACAACCTCAGCTGCCTGCAGGACGCGGACGGGGATTTCTCGGACTGGATCGAGCTGACCAATTTTGGAGCCGATCCCGTATCGCTCGGCGGGTATTTCCTCTCGGACCGCGCGGACAAGCCGCTGAAATGGGCGCTTCCGGACATCGAACTGCCAGCAGGCGGCCGTATTGTCCTATTCGCCTCCGGAAAGGACAGATCGGATGCAGACGAGTTGCACACAAGCTTCGCGCTCGACCGCTATCAGGGGATCGTTACGCTCTGCGCCGCCGACGGACAGGTCTTCAGCAGCGTGGATTACCCGCAGCTGAGCGGCAACGAGAGCTATGCGCTGGACGAAACCACCGGCGAATGGACCTCGACATTCCGCGCAACGCCGGGTTTTTCAAACGACGACGACGGGTATGTGTCCTACCAGGAGACCCTTTCCACGGCGTCCGCGCTCGTTTTAAACGAAGCGATGCCCGGAAATGCCACTCTCCTCCAGCAGAGCCGCACGACATTTTACGATTGGGTTGAGATAAAGAACCGATCCACAGAAACGATCCGCCTGAGCGGATATTCACTCACCGACAACCTGGATAAACCCGAATATTGCGCGCTGCCCGACAGAACGCTCGAACCGGGCGGTACGCTGGTGCTGCTCTGTACGGGCGATACCCCTTTAACACGCTGCGAATACGCTCAGGTTGCGCTGTTTCTGGACGCCAAAGAGGAGCAACTCTATCTTATAGATGCCGGAGGCGCGGTCGCGGATGTTATGACGCTCGTTCAGATTCCGTACGGTGCCAGCAGCGGCAGGCTGTCCGGACAGAACGGGCAGTTTTATTTTTCGTCCCCGACGCCGGGCGGGGAAAATAAGGACGGGTACCGCCTGATAACGGACCAGCCGGCCGCGTCCGTCGAACCGGGCGTTTATACCGCGTCTTCTCTTAGCCTGTCCCTGTCCGCGGACGGCGATATCTATTATACGACCGACGGCGGTACGCCGACGGCGAGGTCGCGGCTCTATATACAGCCCATCGAGCTGACGCGCACGTCGGTCATACGCGCAGCCGCTGTATCAAACGGCAAAATGATGAGTGCGCCCGTTACGCTGAACTATTTTCTGAACGAGGGCCACACCCTCCCCATCGTCGCGGTCACGACGGACGAAGCCAACCTGACCGACGAGAGCATCGGCATACTCGCAAGCGTAAACCTGTTCAACCGCAACGTGGAACGCCCGGCGAACGTTTCTTTTTTTTCCGACGAGGGCGATTTTTCGACGGCCTGCGGGCTGAAGCTGCACGGCGCCGGTTCGCGCGCGACTTCGATCAAAAAATCCTATAAGATCGTGTTCCGCCAGAAATACGGGTTGGACACGCTGGAATTCCCGCTCTTTGACGGCAGCGGCACGACACAGTTCGATTCATTCCTGCTTAGAAACGGACAGGATTACAGCCGCACGATGGTACGCGACGAGCTGCTTTCAAAACTTGCGATCGCGGGCACGACGGAGCTTCTCGTGCAGGACACGCGCTTCTGCGTGCTGTATATCAACGCGGAATATCAGGGGATTTACTGTATCAAGGAAGCGTTTTCTTCCGGCTATTTTTCGCGCATGTTCGGGGTGAATCCTGACAGCGTCGAGCTTCAGCGCGGCTACCTCACGGAGGGAATGGAGTTCATGGACCTGATCTACTACGCGCAGAGCCACGACTTGAGCCGGGACGAGTTTTACCGCTATATCGAGGAACGCGTCAACCTTGAGAGCCTGATCGACTGGTGCATCTACGAGGCGTACTCCGCCAACCACGACCTCGCCGTCAATATCCGCTATTACCGCAGCACGGAATACGACAACAACCGCTGGCATTACGCGCTGCTTGATATGGACTTCGGATTCGACGGGCCCGCGACGTTCGATTATATCCTCGACAGCAAACACGGAACGATCTTCAAGCGGCTGCTGAAAAACGAAGCGTTTTGCGACATGTTCCTTAAGCGCATGGCATACCAGCTGGAGAACTATTTAACGGACGAAAACGTGCAGGCAAGCTATGAAACGCTGACGGCGCAGATCGCCGGCGAAGTGCCGCGCGAGCGGTCGCTCTGGAATCCCAACGACGTTTCCGGCTGGGAGCGTCACCTGCAGACGCTGGAAAAATATCTCGCTTACGACAGGATCGCCCAACTCAAGAGCGGCATCGCGGGCGCGATGGGCGTTCCGCTCTCGTACGTGGAGCGGTATTTCGGAAAGGCGAACGGATGAACGGGCGCGTTTTCCGTTATGAATACAAGTATCTGATTAACGCCCGATCGGCGGAACTGCTGCGGCGCCGCCTCAGCGCGCTGATCGACACCGACGCGCACGCGGACGCAAACGGGGATTATTTCATCCGCAGCATATATTTCGACGACGATTCTTATACCGCTTACCGCGATAAACTCGCAGGAATCAGCGTTCGAAACAAATACCGCATCCGGTTTTACAACATGGACGCAAGCCGCCTCTACTTCGAAGCAAAGCGCAAGCGCGACCGGTTCATATCGAAGGACGGCGTCGCCATCTCCCGCACAACGGCAATCGCGATGCTCAGGGGAGAGCGGCTCACGAAGCAGGAGCGGCGCACGCCTCTGCTGCAGGAGTTCGACGCGCTTTCCGGCGCGCGTCTCATGCGCCCGTGCGTCATCGTGGACTATGTGCGCTCGGCCTATTCCTATCCAGTCGGAGACGTTCGTATCACGCTGGATCGCGACCTGCGCGCGGAATCGTTCGCCATGGAAAACGTGTTTTCGCGCCGCTGCGGCGCACCGGTTCTGGAGCGGGGCGAAGTCGTGCTCGAGGTGAAGTACTGCGGCGCGCTTCCGCCTTTCATCGCGCAGGCGCTCTCGGACGTTCCGAAGATCCTCTGCGCCAATTCGAAGTACTGCAACTGCCTTGCAATCTATCTGTAACATATAAGAAGACGGCCCGTCTGATGCGGAGCCGGGAAGAAAAGGGGTAACGCTATGGAACAATGGTTAACGACCATTCGAAGTCTACTGCAGGAGGAGGTCGCGGCGATCCCAGTCGGCAAGCTGGTCACCGCCGTGCTGATCGCCTGCGCAGCTGGCCTGCTCGTTGCGGCGGTGTACCGGGTTACTTTCGGTGGCGTGCTGTTTTCCAAGCAGTTCGCGCTCGGGCTGGCGCTATTAAGCATGATCACGTCGATCATCATACTGGCCATCTCCTCCAATCTTGTGCTCTCGCTCGGCATGGTGGGCGCGCTGTCCATCGTTCGCTTTCGTACCGCCGTCAAGGAACCGACGGACACGATCTTCATGTTCTGGGCGCTGGCGGCGGGCATCCTCGTCGGTGCGGGGTTTTTCCTGATTGCGATTCTTGCGACGCTGATCGTCGGCGTACTCTTCGTTTTGCTGCATTCGAGCGGGCGGCTGTTTCAGCAGACAAACGCTTACCTGCTGGTTCTGCGCTACGATCCCGCGGGCGAGGCCGTCATACGCAGGGAGCTCGCCCGCCTGCCGGAGGCGAAGGTGAAATCCCGACGTTCCAACGGCAGCGGCGAAGAGCTGGTGCTGGAGCTTCGCCTGAGCGGGGAGCAGATCAAGCGGCTCGACGCCGTCCGCGCGGTACCGGCGGTAAAGGAGCTCAACCTCGTTTCCAGCAGCGGCGAAGCACGCTTTTGAGGAGTCGCCGCGGAAAATTGACAAGGCTGTAACGTTGTGATAAAGTCCAGATCATACATCTTTACACTGGCTGGGTGTTAATTATGGATTTCAAACGATTCTTGTATCTTTTCATCGCGCTGTTATTCATCGGCAGCGCGTTTTCCTGCGCTGCGCGGACGGATCAGGCAGGCGCGGAAACAAGCCCGGGTGTCAAAACGCCGCAGAACAGCCCTGTCGTGATGCAGTTCGTCACGCCGGATCCGACGGCGACGATGTCGCCTTCCCCTACGCCGTCGCCCGAACCGACCGGGCGCGCGCTGCGCGCATGGGAGCTGCAGCTGTCGCAGCGCTCGTATCTGATGCAGCATCCGCCCGCCGACGGCAATATCGACGCGGCCCTCAATAAAATCGCCATCGACCCGGATAAAAAACTCGTCGCGCTGACGTTTGACGACGGTCCGAGCAATTTGAACACCAACCGCATACTGGACGTGCTGGAGGAGTACGACGCCCGCGCGACGTTTTTTGTGATCGGCAAGCGCATTGAAAACCACGAAGAGGTCATCTCCCGCGCCATCTCCATGGGCTGCGAAATCGGCAACCACACCTGGGGTCACAGCGATTTTACAAAATACCCGAAACGCATCCTCATCAGCAGTCTTGAGCAGGTGGAAGAAGCGATGCAGGCAAACTTCGGTTATACCATGACCCTCTTCCGCCCGCCGTACGCCTCAATCAACGACGACGTCGAGGACGCGGCGATAGACAAAGGGTATGTCATGGTGCTCTGGTCGGGCAGTTCGCACGACTGGAGCATTCAGGACGCGGATAAAATCTATCGAAATACCTTCAACTGCGTACAGGACGGCGCGATCGTGCTCTTCCACGACATCTACCCCGTCACGGCGGAAGCCATCGAACGCATCGTGCCTGATCTGATCGAGCAGGGATACCAGCTCGTTACCGTATCGGAACTCATCGCAATGGACGAGGATCCCGTCGTACCCGGCGACCGTTACGGCGGCTGGGCGGGCTCCGTGAAAGTGGAGTACTGATTCCGTCTCTTTTTTCCGGCGTAGCGCATTCAAAAAACCGAGCCTGCCTTAGCAGGTTTTTTCATGCGCTACGCCCTGATCCGACGCGTCGCACAAGTTTACAAGCGCACCCTCTGCTGATATAATGAGCCATGCCCGTTCGCCCGGTTTTTGTTCGTTTCACACGCACAACCGGATGAAAAGCCGCGGCTGTTTCACGATAAAATTCGGAGGGGATCATGGCCTTTTACCATCGTTCTTTTTTCTTAAAACAACTGTCAAAACTGATCTTCTTTGCGCTCTGCTTTTCAGCGGCGGCGCTGCTTTCTTCATGCGCGCTTTCGACCGAGCCGGACGAGGCGGCCCCCGTTTCCCTCGATCTAAGCTACGGCGGAATCACCGATATATCAGATCTTACAGAGCAAAAGCAGCTGGAATATCTGGATCTGAGGGGCAACGAAATCTCTATAGAAGACTTCTCCGCGCTGCAAGCGGCGCTGCCGGAGTGCGTGATCGACTGGAGCGTGCCGCTCGGCGATGCCCGATTCGACAGCGCGTCAACCAAACTGACGCTCCCCGATTCCTCTGACGAACGAATCGATGCTCTGCGCTTCTTCCCTGACCTGGAAACCGTACGTTTTGAGCAAACGCCCGACGCCGCCGATATCGGCGCGTTTGCCGCGCAGTATCCGCAGGTGCATTTCAGCTGGAATGTGACGATCGGCGACGTCTCCGTATCAAGCGACACGGCGGCGCTGGATCTTTCCGGTCAGCCGGCCGATCTGTCGGTTTTACCGGACGTATTATTGCTGCTGCCGCAGCTGCGGACGGTGACGTTCGGCGACGAAACGTTTTCCGAAAGCGATCAGCTGGCGCTGATCGATGCGTTCCCTGACGTTTTGTTCGTCTGGAACGTGCGGCTTCTCGACGGTCTGATTGTTCGCTCGGATGTGACGGACCTCGATCTGCGCGACTACGAAGTACCTGACACGACGGTATTTTCGGACAGGCTTCGCCTGCTGCCCGCCCTGACCCGCCTCGATATGTGCGGCTGCGGGCCGGACGATCTTGAGATGGCGGCCATGCGCGCGCGGTATCCGCAGATCAAGTTCATCTGGCTGACCCGCGTAAGCGGTTGGCTCCTGCGCACGGACATCAAGGGTTTCAGCACGGGCAACCGCACGCGTTTTCCTGACGGCGCGGGATGGTATATCGCGGATAAATTCTCCTACCGGACCATCACGAGCGAAAGCCTGGAAAACCTGAAATACTGCACCGACCTCGTCGCGCTGGACATCGGCCACTGTTCGCGTCTTAAAAACATCGATTTTCTGGCGACGCTCCCGAAGCTGAAATACCTTGACATCGCGCTGTGTGATCTGAAAGATATCTCCGTGCTTGCAAGCCAGCCGGATTTGATCTATCTGCAGATGATGTACAACCTCGTGAACGACATCTCCCCGCTAAGTAACTGCAAGGAGCTGCGTTTTTTGAACCTGAGCGACAACATCATCATGGACCCCGCCCCGCTGTTTGAACTGACGAAGCTCGAGCGGCTATGGATCAACCATACCGGATTAAGCGGCGAGCAGGTCGCCGCGCTGGAAGAGGCGATGCCGGATACGGTTATCAAGGCGTCGCCTACCAATCCGGAATACGCCATGAGCGCATGGTGCAAAGGCAACGAGGGGTATGTCACCGTGCAGGCGCTCTACGGCCTCCGCGCAAAATTCCAGTGATCGGATCATCATAACTTGGTTTCGAGTACGGGGGATAACATAATGCAAACAGTCCCGAACGCCGCAAACAGCAAAGCGGGAAAGAAAACCGGACCGGTTTTCTTCAAAGCGGCTTTCGCCGTCTCCGGCGCGGCGATGACGCTGCTGTTTTCCTCGGGCGGTTCGCTCCTTTTCATCGGCGCGGGCGTCGTGCTTTCGCTCGCCATTTGCGCGGTGCTCGCGTTTCGCTTCCGGCTGATCGAACGGCTTCTGCCGAACGTGAAAATCCTCCCTGTCATCACCGCCGCTGTTCTGACCGTTTATATCTGCTATGAATACGCGCTCCTGTTCACGCGCTCGACCAACGCGTTGATAACGGGCTATCTGCTGCGTTCGCCCTTGTCCGCCGTCTCCGGCGCCGCCGCGTCCGCGCTTCCGGCTCTGGTCGCCGTCGCGGCTTCTCTGACGCTGTTTTTGTGGCTCTGGTGGTTGACGAACGGCGCGTTCCGTTTTTTTGCGCGCTGGGTTCGCGAATCCGACCGGACGGAGCGGATCTTCCTTCCCGTCGCTTTCGCGCTCCTCTTCGCCGCCGTCGCAGCAACCTACCTCTCTACGACGGCCTTTACCGCAACCGCCGTGGATTACGACGTCGTATACACCGCCGATTCGTCGCAGCTGGTCAAATCCAACGCGTTCTTCTATATCAGCGCATACGAAAACGACATCCGCCAGCCGCTGTTCGCGGTGTTTTCTATGCCGTTTGCCGCCGCGGCGATGCTCGTATCCAAAATGCTGTTCTTCGTTCCGAACGCGTATGTAATCGCGCTCGGCGCGGTGCAGGTGTTTTTACTGCTCTTCGGGTTTACGCTGCTCGCGCGGACGCTGGAACTGCGCGGCGCCGAAAAAGCGCTGTTTTTGTGCCTGCTGGCCTGCTCGTACCCCGCGCTGCTGTTTTCTTTTGCCATAGAGCAGTATGTCTTCGCGCTGTTCTGGGTGCTCCTGCTGGTCTATGCGTGGCGCGAAAAGGCGAAGGAGCGCCTTTTCCCCTTCGCCGCGGCGTCGGGCTCTCTGCTCACAAGCGCGGCCTTCTTCCCGCTGCTGCTTGAAAAAGACGGATGGAAACAAAACATCCGGCGCATCCTTCTCGCCGCGTTTTCCGTGCTTGCGTTCTTCATTCTTTTCGGACGGGTTCCCCTGCTCAACAGCACGATCGACAAGCTGAAGGATATCGCGTCCTTTTCCGGCGGTTCGCTGGCTGTGCGCGAACGGCTGCTGCAGTATCTCAATTTCGCTGCGGCCTGTTTCGTCCGCCCTGTTGCCGCCGTCGATTTTAACACCTTTTCGCATGTGTCCTTCCAGCTCGCTCCCGCCGACTCCGTCAACATCCCCGGCATAGCGGTACTGGTCGCTTCCGCCGCGGGAGCCGCGTTCGGGTTCCGCAAGCCGGTCGTGCGCCTGAGCGCCTGTTGGGCGGCGTTTTCGGTTCTGCTTCTCTTTATCGTCGGCTGGGGAACGAGCGAAAACGGGCTCGTGCTGTACACGCTATATTTTTCATGGGCGTTTTTCATCCTCGTATTTGAACTGGTCTCGCGACTGTTTCAACAGAGCCGCGCCGCGCGTATAGCGCTGCTTACGGTATGTCTTGCCGCGCTTGTTTTATTCAACGTCCAGGGCATGCGCGATCTATTGCGCTTTGCGCTGCAATATTACCCTGCGCTCTGAGTCGCGGGCCGAATTTTTCCCTTCTGTAAAGGACGGCATATGAACGCTTACGATTTCGACGGCTGCATCTATTCGCGGGACTGCACGCGCGACTTCTACTCCTTTTGCGTGAAAAAGGACCCGGGATTGCTTCGCTTTTTTTTCAGGCAGCTCTGGGGCCTCGCGCTTTACGCCATGGGCTTGATTCCGAAAACCGAATTCAAGCAACGGTTCTTTTCGTTTCTGGAAGGCGTGCCGGACGCGGGATCGGAAGCGCGCGCGTTCTGGGAATCCCATCAAAAATATATGCGCGCCTGGTATCTGCGCCAGCGCTCGGGTGACGATTTGATCGTCTCCGCTTCGCCAGAATTCCTGCTCGCCCCCATCTGTGAGATATTGGGTGTCAGCCGGCTGGTCGCCTCGCGCGTGGATCCCGGGACGGGGCGGTTTTCGGGCGAGAACTGCTACGGCGCGGAAAAGGTCGTCCGCGTGCGGGAGGCGTTTAACGATATCGAAATCGACGAATTCTACTCCGACTCGCTCTCGGACCAGCCCATGGCGGATATGGCAAAGAACAGCTTCCTCGTTACGGGGGATACGCTGACACCATGGCGTGAATACCGCATGAGCCGCTGGCAGAAGGCGAAACGCCATTTTCTGAACTTCGAATTTCTCCGTTTTCTGATCATCGGCGGAATCAACACGCTCAACGGCGTGCTGTTTTCCTATCTGTATTCGCTGTTTCTGCATTCGCAGGTCGCGTTTGTCTGCGGCTATTTAACGAGCCTGACGATCTCGTACTTTTTAAACAGTTTCTTTACGTTTCACGAACGGCTCGCGTTTCGCAAAATGGTCAGGTTTTTCATCTCCTATATCCCGAATTTCCTCATACAAAACGCCGTCGTGTTCGTCGTTTGCACCCTGCTCGGACTCCGCCCGCTGTTTGCATATATCCTCGCGGCGGTGATCGGCATACCGGTTACGTTCCTGCTGCTCAAGCTGTTCGCGTTTCGCAAGCGCGCTAACCCGTACTGAATGAGGCGGCGTTTGTTCCAGCCGTTTTCATATGATATAATTTTTTCAACCTTTTTCCGGTCCGCAGCGCGCTTGTGCGCACCGCGATGCTTTTGAGGTGACGCCATGAAACCATATTTCAAGCTGCTGCGTGTCAAGCACTACGTCAAAAACGTGCTCCTGATACTTCCGCTCGTATTCGGCCACGGGTTGTCCGACACGGCGATGCTGGTACGCATCCTGCTCGGGTTTATCGCCTTTAGCCTGATCTCGTCGGCCATTTATATCTTCAACGATATAAAGGACGCGGAGAAGGACCGCCAGCATCCCGTCAAGAAGAACCGCCCCGTCGCGAGCGGCGCGGTTCCCGTTTTCGTTGCGGGTACAATTTCGCTTCTGCTGTTTGCCACGTCTCTCGCCGTCAACGCATTTGCCAGCCGCGGCGCGGTGCTCCCCTGGGTGTTCCTTCTCCTCTACGCGGTTCTCAACATCGGCTACAGCATGGGTCTCAAGGACGTTCCTCTTGTGGACGTTACGATATTGATGTCGGGGTTTCTGCTGCGGCTTCTATACGGTTCGGCGCTGGTCGACATCAAGATCTCCGAATGGCTGTATCTGACCGTGGTTTCGCTGGCCTTTTTCATGGGGCTCGGCAAGCGCAGAAACGAGCTCATCGCGCGGGATTCCGGAGGGATGCAGGGCGATACGCGCGCGGTGCTGAGCCGTTATACCGCCTCGTTTCTCGATAAAAGCATGTATATGTGCCTGCTGCTTTCGGTCGTGTTTTACTCGCTCTGGTGCGTGGATGCTTCCGCGGCCGGTATGATCTCCGGCAACTATCTGTTATGGACGGTTCCCCTCGTGCTTTTAATCTGCATGAAATACAGCATGATACTGGAAGGAAAGTCGGACGGGGACCCCGTCGAGGTGCTCTTTGGCGATAAGTGGCTGATGCTGCTGGTCGGCCTTTTTGCCTGCGCCGTGCTGGCGATTCTGTACCTGTAACCGCGCCGCGGATATTATCGGAAGGGGATTTTTTATGTCCGAAGTCATCGCCGCACGCACCATGAACACGCTGTATATCTGGCTGGATATCGCGTTTCTGCTCATCCTGCTTTCCGTGCTGATCTATACGAAACGCTACCAGGCGATCATCGCGGGTCTGCTGGCCGGCATACTGTACTTTATCGTAGATTACGGCATCTTCTATCTGGCTCTGGGCACGCGGCAGGTCACGGGCGCGGACACGCTTGTTTTCCTGCTCTGGCTTTCTATGAGCTACGGGTTCACGAACTTCGTTTGGATTTGGGTCTGGCTCGACCGCGACAAGCACGCGGCTGAGTGGTCGGTCTTCATTCTCGCGGGGTGGCTCTGCACCGCGCTATTAAGCCAGAACTTCGGCGCGAATTTTGCGCAGATCTCCATCGTGCGCGGCACAGCGTCGTACCACGGGGTCATGGCGCTGCTTCTCTTTGCCGGCTACGGCATCCTTTGCGTTAACAACATCCGCCAGAAGGATACAAGCAGGCGCGCGCCGCTTCTCTGGATCCTCGCTATCGGCGTTCTCGTCCAGTTTGGCTGGGAGTTTGTGCTGGCCGTCACGGGCATCCGCAACCAGAGCCTGAATACCATCGTGGTCAATTCGCTGCTGGAGACGAATATGGGGCTGCCGTATCTGTATTGGATCCATCGCGCCGTCAACCGCAAGCGGGATGAGTCGCTGCGCCCGGTCAGGCGCTAGCGCAGTCGCACCCGCCGACTATGCATCTTTCGCCTCGCGTGCTGCGTGATACGCGGGGCGTTTCGTTACATTCACGCCTTGCCGCACTGGTTTTCGTGTGATAAAATGCATTCAGCCTACAAGAAAAACAGATGAAACACTGTTGCGAACAGAACGAGCCGCGCAGGCACGCGGCGGACAGGTTGACGATGGAAAACGATTCAAAAAAAGCGCAAAACATATGGATGAGATTGTTCGTGCTGCCTACGCGCAACGCGGCGCTACAGCTTCTGCGATATCTCTTTGTCGGCGGCGTCGCTTTCCTCGCGGACGCGGGCGCGTTGTATCTGCTTGAAAAAGCAGGTCTGCATTACCTCGTGGCCGCCGCCGCCGCTTTCCTCGTCGGCCTGACGGTCAACTTTTTACTCTCGAAAAAGTTTGTGTTTACCGAAGATCCGCGCCGCGTCGGCCGCGCGGGCGAGTTTGTCGCATACGGCCTGATCGGGCTTGCGGGGCTGGCCATTACGGAACTCGTGATGTATTTATTAACCGGCGTGTTCGGTTTGTATTTCATGCTCTCCAAGATCGTCAGCGCGGCGATCGTGCTGCTATGGAACTTCGCGGCCAGAAAACTGATTTTATACAGGTGAATCGATGAAACACGTGCTCATCATCGGCGCGGGCCCTGCCGGGTTGACCGCAGCCTATCAACTGCTCAGAACGACGGACGTCAAACCGGTCGTACTGGAGGCGTCTCCCTACATCGGCGGCATCTCAAGGACGCACGAATACCGCGGGAACCGGATGGACCTCGGCGGCCACCGATTTTTCACCAAGTGCCCGGAGGTCATGCGGCTCTGGCTGGAGCTCATGCCGCTGCAGGGCGCGCCCGCGCGGGACGACATCCTGCTTACGCGCGGCGTCCCCTTGTCCGAAGACGGTCCCGACCCGGAGCGGCAGGACGACGTCATGCTGCTTCGCCGCAGAGTATCCCGCATCTATTTTTTGCGCAAATTCTTCGATTATCCCATCAGTCTGAGCCGGAAAACGTTTGTGAATATGGGCTTTCGCCGCACGATGCGGGCGGGATTCGGTTATCTCGCTTCCGTTTTACACAAGCGAAAAGAACGTTCGCTCGAAGATTTCTATATCAACCGCTTCGGCAAACCGCTCTACCAGATGTTCTTCGAGGACTACACGCAGAAAGTTTGGGGCATCCACCCGTCGAAGATATCGCCGGACTGGGGTTCCCAGCGGGTTAAGGGACTTTCTTTGCTCAAGATCGTGTGGCAGATCGTCACGAAGCCGTTTGTCAAGAAGCGGGAGGTGGAAACCTCCCTGATCGAAGAATTCTATTACCCCAAATACGGGCCGGGGCAGATCTATGAAAAGATGGCCGCTCAGATAAAACGCTTGGGCGGGATCATCCTCACACAGACTGAAGCCGAGAGCGTGCGCGTAGACGGGAACCGAATAGAATCCGTGCGCGCAACGCGCGCGGACGGAACCACGGAAGAATTCGACGTTTCCGCCGTGTTCTCCTCCATGGCGGTAAAGGATCTGATCCGCGCGATGGCAGACGCGCCCGGCGAGGATGTTCAAGCGGTCGCAAACGGGTTGCCCTATCGCGATTTCATCACGGTCGGCCTGCTGGTTAAACGGCTGTCGCTTACAAACGACAGCGGCATCAAGACCGTCGGCGGGCTTGTCCCGGACTGCTGGATCTATGTGCAGGAGCGCTCGGTAAAG
The DNA here is from genome assembly GCA_963675855.1 of Christensenellaceae bacterium. Lineage (GTDB taxonomy): Bacteria > Bacillota > Clostridia > Christensenellales > CAG-138 > UBA7703. Next base: position 848,773 of record OY776633.1, on the reverse strand, counting down.
CTCGGCAGGCTCCAGATTTTCAACAACTGGTCGCCATATCTGGTCGCGGACCCCGACACGGTCTGGATCGGGCTGGAATACTTCTGCACGGAGGGCGACGATATGTGGAACACGCCCGCCGGTGATTTCGTCTCCTCGGCGATACAAGAAGCCCAGAGCATCGGCATCCTGAAACAGGGGGACGTGCTGGACACGGAATACATCCGCGTAAAGAAAGCATACCCGGCGTACTTCGGCGCCTATGAAGAGTTTGACCGTGTCCGGACTTACCTGCAGTCCGTTGAAAACCTCTACTGCATCGGCCGCAACGGGCAGCACCGCTACAATAATATGGACCACTCCATGAAGACCGCCATCGACGCCGTTGAGGCGTACCGAAACGGCGGAGCGGGCAAGGACGAGATCTGGACGATCAACACGGAAGGCGAGTACCATGAAACGGACAAATCCAAGCAAGCCCGCTAAGGAATTGACGGCTCAAAGCCTCTCTGAATCCGGCGAGCGCGCTACAAACGCCGGGCACGGCGGCAGGCTGGTTCTGCTGTTGCTTTTATATCTGCCCTGCCTGTTCATCCACACGCAGCTGGACAACGACATCTGGTTTCTGATGAGCAACGGGCGCTATATCCTGCAGTACGGAATTCCGTTTATCGAGCCTCTGACGCTGCATCAAAACCTGAGTTATGTTTCGCAGCAGTGGCTCTCCACCGTGATCTTCTGGGTCGTTTATTCCAAACTCGGCGCGCTCGGCCTGCTCGCGCTGGTGTCCGTTGCGTTTGCCTGCATCATCACGGTCGTCTACCGACTCAACAACCTGCTCTCCGGCGGGAATTTTCACACAAGCTTTCTCGTAACGTTTTTCTTCTCCGTGCTGCTGTCCATATTCACAGTAGCCCGGCCGATGATCTTTACGCTCCTGATCCTGGTTTCGGAACTGTATCTGCTCGAATTGTACGCTGGTTCGGGAAAAGCGGCATATCTGGTTCCCCTCCCGTTCCTCTCGGCGCTGCTCGTTAACCTGCACGCGTCCATGTGGCCGATGCAGTTTATCATCCTGCTGCCGTACGCCATCGATTCGTTCCGATTCCGCTTCTCCATCGTCGAGGGGCAGGGCTTTCGCAAGAAATTCTTCTATCCGGCGATATTGTTGATGTTCGCCGCCGGCTTTTTAAACCCTTACGGCTTCGACGCCATGACCTATCTTTTTCGCTCCTACGGCCACGCGGAGATCTACTTCGTATCCGAGATGCAGGCGGCCGACATCAACGAAACGCTCGGCAAAGTGATCTTCGCCGCGTTTCTCATTGTCGGAGCTGTGTATCTTTTATACAAAAATGGCAAAACGAAGCTCCGCTATGTCCTGTTGACGGGCGGCACGGCGGTGCTCGCGCTGTCTTCCATCCGGAGTTTTTCATTTTTCATCATCTGCGGCATTTTCCCGCTGGCGTATTTTCTGAAGGACATGCCGCCTCCAAAGATCAGGACGAGATCCGCAAAGCGCGCGCTGTTGCTTAGAGCGGTTCTCATCTTTCTTGTAGCGGCAGAACTCGTTTACGGGTTCTATGCCAAGTATTCCGGCGTCGCAGCGTCGCAGGTCACGCCAAAGAGCACGGCGGCGTTCAACTATCTGCTCGCGCAAGGCGGCGGCGACGTCGTGCTGTATACGGGGTACAACGACGGCGGCTACGCGGAATTTGTCGGATTCAAACCGTATATCGACCCGCGCGCGGAGGTGTTCGTCAAGAAGAACAACCATCAGGACGACATCATGAAGGAATATTTCCTGTTGCAGACGGGAAACATCTACTATAAAACCGTGCTGGATAAATACAACTTTACGCATTTGCTCGTTGCCAAAGCTGACATCCTGTATACCTATCTGCCGTACGACGGCGATTACCGGATGGTATACGAGGACGAGCTTTACGCCATCTTCGAGCACGCCTAGGCCGGACAATATTATACAGGCAGTTGGCAGGCATCCATGGGAAAGGATATGTTTAAATGAAAAAAATCGTTGTGATACCGGATTCGTTCAAAGGCACGATTTCATCGATCGAAATCTGCGAAATCGCGGAGCGTTCGATCGGTCAATTTTATCCCGGCTGCGAGGTGGTTTCCGTCCCCGTCGCGGACGGCGGAGAAGGCACAGTATCGTGCTTTTACAAGATTCTATCCGGAGAGATCGTCCAGACATCCGTCAGCGGCCCGTTCGGTGAGCCGGTTTCTGCTTCCTACCTGCGCGCGGGGGACGCCGCAATCGTCGAGATGGCCGCAGCCGCGGGCCTGCCGCTCGTGGAGGGACGCCCGAATCCCGCGGAGGCGACGACATACGGCGTCGGCCAGCAGATACGGCACGCGGTGGAATCCGGCGCGAAAAACATCATCCTCGGTCTGGGCGGCAGTTCGACCAACGACGCGGGCTGCGGTTGCGCCGCCGCGCTGGGCGTGCGTTTTTTCAACGCAGCCGGGGAGGCGTTCGTTCCGAAGGGCGGCACGCTCGACCAGATCGCATCGATCGATACGAGCGGGGCAAAGCGGCTCCTGTCCGGGTGCACCCTGACAGCGATGTGCGACATCGACAATCCCATGTACGGCCCGACCGGCGCGGCATATGTCTTTGCACCGCAAAAAGGCGCCAACGCGGCCATGGTGGAACAACTGGACCAAAACCTTGCCGCTCTGGACCGGCTGATCCGCACGCAGTTAAATATGGATGTTTCCGCGCTGCCCGGCAGCGGCGCGGCGGGCGCGTTCGGCGCGGGCGTTGTCGCCTTTTTAGGCGGCATTCTCAAGCCGGGCATCGATACGGTGCTCGACCTCGTCGATTTCGACAGGCTCGCAAACGGCGCGGATTTCATACTCACCGGCGAAGGGAAGATCGATTCCCAGAGCCTGCGCGGCAAGGTCGTTTCGGGAGTTGCAAAACGCGCCAGCGCGCTTACTATCCCAGTCGTCGCTTTGGTCGGAGACGTGGGCGACGACGCGTACGGTGCCTACGATCAGGGCGTCACAGCCATTTTCAGCACGAACCGGAAGGCGATTCCGTTTTCCGAGGCGCGGCAGCGGAGCGTACGGGATTATGCCGCAACGCTCGAAGATATCATTCGGTTTTCCACCGTATTTCAGTAATACGAGAGTAATCAGAAGTACAATTTCAATTGAGTTGTCATAACGTATTTATGATACGCTAAATTTACGCTGTATCGTAAATTTATATTTACACGTCGTAATTCCCGGTCTATAATGGAACCGAGGTGATCGCGTGTGACACTGACCGACAAACTCGACGTGCTGATGAACGAGCGCGGGCTGAACAAATCTCAGCTCTCCGCGCAATCAGGCGTGCCGTATACCACCATCGTCAGCCTGTATGAAAAAGGTTCCGAAAACGCCAAGCGCTCGACGCTGCTCGCGCTCGCGCGGTTTTTTAACGTTTCTCTGGACTTTCTGGCGGACGACAGCGTGGCGAACCGCGGCACGCGCATCTTCGCCTCTGCCGGTCATTTCGACGTAAACCGCCTCACCCCGGAAGGGCAGGAGCGGTATGAGGAATACATCGAGTTCCTGGCGGATAAGTTTTCCCGGTAGGTCCCGGGCAAATCGTGCGTATGGAGGGCGCGGCGATGGATAAGATCGAAGAACTCACAATCGAAGCGGGCGAACGCGGAATCGACGTGCACGAGCGCGAGATCCCGGTACCCGGCATGTCCGCCGCATACATCAAAACCGAAACGGGCGAACACATCGTCATCCGGCAGGACGGCACGCAGGCCGAGCGCGCATGCTGGCTGGCGGAGGAACTCGGCCACCATTACACCGGCTCCGACCGCCGGCTGCACTATACCGCCGCGGACGACTGGCGCGCCGAAGCGAAGGCGCGCAAGTGGGCGCACGACCGCCTGCTCTCGCCGGAGGCGATCCGTACGGCCGCGCGCAATACGGACGACATCTATGAAATCGCCTTCACGCTCAATGTCAGCGTGGAGTTTTTACGCGAATCCATCGACTGGTATATGGCGCGCGGTCTCTGGACGCCGGAACCGCCGCCGGAGGAAGCCGCTCCCGACGGCGAAGCCCCGCCGGAACCGGAGGAATAATCCATACAACACCATAATGATCGCGATTGGAAGCGTATTTACGAGCATTATTCAAGGGGGTACCGGACAGTACCCCCCTTTGTTTGAACTGATATAAAATTAAATCATTTCGCAGGTTATCGGAACCACACTTTGCTGCAAAAGAACAGAAACAGCCCGAATGCCGACAGGAACACGACCGCCACGAGCACGTAAGCCGAGGCGGTGCCCCGCGCGATCGCGCGCTTTTCCTGTTTCGTCAGCTCGATCGGTTCGGATTTGATTTTCTTTTGTCCGAATGCGTCGCGGTTGCGCCGCGGCCCGCGCCGGAACGTGTGCGGCATGCCGTCCACGTTCATATTGGCGATGACGCGCCCGTCGTCCACCCATTCGTCGCGCTTTTTTTTCGGCATGGTTTGTGTAATCAGTCCTGACTGTACAGATGGCAGGCCACCTTGTGGCCGGGTTCATATTCCTTCAGCTTCGGCGTAACCTTTGAGCAGATGTCCATGCACTTGTTGCAGCGCGTATGGAACTTGCATCCGGACGGCGGGTTGGCCGGGCTGGGGATATCGCCCTGCAGGATGATGCGGTTCATCTTGTAGGACGGATCCGGCATCGGCACGGCGCTGAGAAGCGCCTGCGTGTAGGGATGCATCGGGTTGTCGAATATCTGGTCTTTCTTTCCGATCTCCACCATGGAGCCGAGATACATCACGCCGATGGTCTTGCTGATGTGCTCCACGACCGAAAGGTCGTGCGAGATGAACAGGTAGGTAAACCCGAACTCACACTGCAGGTCCATCATCAGGTTGATGATCTGCGCCTGGATTGAAACGTCCAACGCGCTGACCGGCTCGTCGCAGATGATCAGCTCGGGATTGAGCGCAACCGCGCGCGCGATGCAGATCCTCTGCCGCTGGCCGCCGGAAAACTCGTGCGGATAACGGTAGAAGTACTGCGGCTGAAGTCCGCAGTCGCGCATGACCTTCATGATGTACGCGCGATACTGCTCCTTTGGAACGATATTGTGCTCGCGCACCGCCTCGCCGATGATCTCTCCGACCGGCATACGCGGCGACAGGCTCGAATACGGGTCCTGAAAGATCATCTGCATCTTCGGCCGCATGCGGCGAAGACGGCTTCTGTGTACCTTAGAAAGATCCTGTCCGTCAAAATAAACGGCCCCGCCCGTCACGTCGTGCAGGCGGAGGATGGTTCTCCCGACGGTCGTTTTACCGCAGCCCGATTCGCCGACGAGGCCCATCGTAGTGCCGCGCTCGATCTCAAACGAAACACCGTCGACCGCTTTAACATGCATCTTGGCTCTGCCGAAGATAGACGAATTGATCGGATAATACTTCTTCAAATCCTTTACGACGAGGATATTATCGTTTTCTACTGCTTTAGTTTCCATGGTTCCTCCTCGCGCAAACGCCCTCGTCGACAAGCGGTTCAAACACCTCGGCGTTCGGGTCTTCTTCGTAAAGGTAGCAGGCGGCAAAATGCGTATCGCTGAACTGTATCATCGGCGGGTACTCGCCCTCGCAGGGCTCGAAGCAGTGTTCACAGCGGTTCATGAAATAGCAGTGATTCGGCATGTTGACGGGATTGGGTACCTGACCCGGGATGCTGTAAAGCCGCTCCACGTTCTTGCTTGCGCTCGGTTTGCTGCGCATCAGGCCGACGGTATAAGGATGTTTCGGATTTTCGAAAATCTCGAACACCGTGCCTTTTTCCACGATTCTGCCTGCGTACATGACCACAACGTAGTCCGCCATCTCGGCGATCACGCCGAGGTCGTGCGTGATGAGCATGATGCTGCCGTTGATCTCCTGTTTTATGGAGCGCAGCAGGTCGAGTATCTGCGCCTGTATCGTCACGTCCAGCGCGGTGGTCGGTTCGTCCGCAATGATCAGGCGCGGGTTGCACGAAAGCGCCATGGCGATCATGACGCGCTGGCGCATGCCGCCCGAGAGCTCGTGCGGATAGTTCGTATAAACCGTATCCGCCATAGCGATGCCGACCAGGTTGAGCATTTCGATGGAGCGCTTCTTCGCCTGCTCCGGGGTCGCTTTCTCATGAAGCAGCACCACTTCGTCCATCTGCTCGCCGACGGTGAAAACCGGATTCAGGCTCGTCATCGGCTCCTGGAAAATCATGGAGATTTCACGGCCGCGTATTTTCAGCATTTCGCTGCGCGGCATCTTCGCGATGTCGTAGCACTTTCCGTCGCTTGAGGAAAACCGGATCTCACCTTCCACGATCTGCCCCTGCGGCGCCTGAACAAGCTGCATCAGCGACAGGCTGGTCACGGACTTGCCGCAGCCGGACTCGCCGACGACGCCCACGGTCGTGCAGCGCGGAATATCGAAACTCACGCCGTTGACAGCCTTGACCGTTCCGATGTCCGTATAAAAGAACGTATGCAGATTATCGAATTCCACGATGTTATTGGGATCTTTCATGGTCGCGGCGTATTCCGAAGCAAAGACGTTGCGCCGGTTCATCCTGCGCTCGAAATTGCGCATGATCTTGGCGTTTTCGTGGCTGATGCGGCGCTCCTCTTTCAGGGTAAGATACGCTACGTCGTCGACCCCTTTTATCTGTTTTTTCTTGATCAGTTTCTTCAATGCCATTGCCGTTACCTCTTCATTCTCGGGTCGAACGCATCGCGCAGCCCGTCGCCGATAAAGCTGAATCCAAGTACCGCGGTGATGATCAGAATTCCCGCCGGCACCCACATATTCGGGTAATTGGCGAGGATTTCCTGCCCCTTGGACGGATCCGCCAGAGCGATCATGGAGCCCCATGCGGCGCGCGGGAACGGCACGCCGAGGCCGAGGTACGACAGCGTGGATTCATAGAGGATGATACCGCCGAGGCCGAGCGTCATTATAACGATCAGCTGGGGCATGACGTTTGGCACGAGGTGTTTGAATATTTTCTTGCGCGCGGGGATGCCGGTCGTCTCCGCCGCCATCATATACTCCTGTTCGCGCAGCATCAGGATCTGGCCGCGAACAAGACGCGCCGTTGCGGCCCAGCCGATGAACGTCAGAAAGCCCATCAGGTAATAGATGCGGTGTTCCGGCGGAATCGATTCGATCGACGCGATGGTCGCCGAAAGAATCAAAAGAATCGGAAGGCCAGGCAGGCAGAAGAAGATATCGACGACGCGCATGACCAGCTGATCCACCCATTTTCCGAAATACCCGGCAAGTCCTCCGAAAAATACGCCGAGTATCGTCTCCAGGAAGACGACGAGGAACGAAATGGTCAGCGAAATCCGGCCGCCGTACATCAGGCGCACGAAGATATCGAACCCGCTGGTGTCGGTTCCGAGCCAGTGATCGGCAGAAATCGGCGCTTTGAAGTACACGTAGGAGAGCGATTCGTCGTAGTAGTTATAATCCCTGCCATCCGCCGCCTCGAAGGAAGCGGTGGTAACCATGCTGGAGATGCGCTCGATCTTGAACACCTGCGTTTCCTTGTAGCCCCAGGTGGCGTTTACAATAAACGGGCCGAAAAAGGAGAACAGGAATACGAAGATGATCATGCACAATCCGATGATCGAGAGCTTACTTCTGAAAAACCGCTTTGCGACCATTCGGCCCGGCGACATGACGTGGAAATTTTCCTCCGCTATGATCTCTACGCCGGAAATATCCGTGTACTTGTTACGGTTTGCCTTCTTGTCCGCGCGGGGATTCGCGTCGGCTGCTTTTTTATTGTCTTTCATCATAAAACGCGCCTCCCTTACTTCAGCTTCACGCGCGGATCAACAACCATATACATCAGGTCGGAGATCAGCATGCCAACTACGGTCAGAATCGCCAGAAACATATTGTATCCCATGATAAACGGGATATCGCCCTGCATCGTTGCGCGCAGCGCGATATACCCTATGCCGGGCACGGCGAATACGGTCTCCGTGATCATCGCTCCGCCGAACAGACTTGGGAGCGAGCCGCTGAGCATCGTTACCAACGGGATGAGCGTATTGCGAAACGCGTGTTTATATACCACCGTATGCTCGGAGAGCCCCTTGGCGCGAGCGGTACGGATATAGTCCGAATTCATCACTTCGAGCATGTTGGTTCTCGTGTAACGCATGAGTCCGCCAACGCCCAAGAGGACAAGCACCGTAACGGGTAAGACCATATGCCAGGCCTTGTCCAAAAAGATTTCCCAATGCGCGTTCGCTGCAAATATCTTTGTCGCCGTGGTCAGCCCCTGCAGCGGGAACCAACCCAGCTGAATACAGAAGACGTTCATCAATAGAGCCGCGAGGAAAAACGACGGCAGCGCCGTGCCGATCATCGCCAGCACGGATACGGTATAGTCGTATCCCCCGTACTGGTTGACCGCGGCTCGGATTCCCATCGGAATCGAGATGATAATCTCCAGTAAAAAAGCTAAAAACGCAAGTATGAACGACGTCCACATATATTCGCTGATGACCATCGAAACAGGCCTGCCGAATAAAAAAGAATACCCCAAATCACCGGTAAACGCGCCTACCAGCCAGGTGGAGTAACTTTTTATGATGCCGAAGAAGCTTTTGTCGGCGAGGCCGTAAAGCGTCTTCAGGCGAGCGACGTCGTCGAGCGTCATCGTGCCGTTTGCAACGGCCGGCGCCGTTTGGCGGTCGATATAGTCCGTCGGCATGAGCATAGACAACGCATAGATCATGATCGACACGCCGATTAAAATTACAACTGCTAAAAACAGCCTTTTCCCAATGTATTTCCACATAAACCTTCACCGCAGCCCTTTAATGAAATCTTAGAACCAACACAAGGCTTGGCTCATCGCCAAGCCTTGTGTTTTGATTGTTCTGTTGTGCCAAATCGAAAGATTTAGCCCATGAGTTCGACATTCCAGATGAAGGTAATCGGGCTCTGGAACGGGGTTACGTCTTCGCCGCTGAACAGCGAATCCGCATCGATGACGTCCTTGTTGAAGACGTACATGTTCTTTCTCTGATACGTCGGGATCTCCGTAGCCAGGCTGGTGGAGATTTCAAGCGCCTGGGCGTAGATCGTCTTGCGTTCTTCGACATCCAGCGTGGACTTGCCTGCCATGATCAGCTCGTTGAGCTTCACAAGAGCGGCTTTCTGATCGTCGGTGCCGTTTTCATAGAGCCAGAAGAGACCCTTTGCGGACGGCGAGGTCGACTGGTTGACCGCGGGATCGGAGTACCAGACCTGGAACATATCCGGATCCTGTCCGCCGCTGCCCCATGCAGCCGCCCAGACTTGAATGCCGGATTCATACGCCGTGCTCAGCTTGTTGAGAAGCGAATCGTCGACTTCAATATCAAGCTTGACGCCGATCGCGGCGAGCACTTCCTGCGAGTTGATCAGAACGGAACCGGCCGGATGGTCGGCAGCGTCCATGGGCAGCGTCGCCTTGATGGTGACCTGCTGGCCAGCCATTTCGTCTCCCTCGGGATAGGACATGACGTTGGCAGCTTCGTCATAGACGAATCCCGCTTCGAGGAACAGCGCCTTGGCGGTTTCGCCGGTGCCGTCATACGGGAACATATTGTCCGGATTTTCCGGATACGCCCACTGGATCTTGGTCATCGTGCGGTAGTTCACCGTCGCGAGTTCGCCGTAGTAATCGCTGATGCACAGTTCGGTATTGAACGTGGACGCGATCGCCTGGCGTACGCCCCAATCCGGGAAATACTGCGCGTTGATGCCGATGTAGCCGTAGCCATCGTTATCGACGAGCGTGTAAGCCAGTTTGGCATAGTCGCCCTGGCCCGCGGTGACATCATTGATGATCGTCGTGGAAGCAGACGGATCGGAGAAATGTACAACACCCGTCAGCACGGAGTCGAGCTCGGAACCGCTGGCGATCTCCTGAATACGCATGGTCTCGACTTTCGGCGAACCAAGCATGAAGCTGTCGTTGGCGGTGTAGTACACGACGTTGTCTTTGTACTCATCGAATACATAGGGGCCCGCGCCCATCGGGGCGACGTTCTTGGACTTGAGCACTTCCATGAACGCCGGATCGTTCAGCGATACGCCGTATGCGTTCAATTCGCCGGTGAATCCTTCGGTGTAGTAATGCATGGGCGCAACTTCAATGCCCATACGGAAGATGGCGGTCGGGTCGATGCCGTTGAGAACGACCTGGACGTATTCGCGTTCCACGCCGTCATCGCCGGTCATCGTGCCGGTCGTGATGCCGCTGATGCTTTCAACACCGCCGGCAACCGCGCCTTCATTGGCGATGTACAGGTCACGGACATAGTCCTCAATGCGCAGGTCGCCCGCTTTTTCATAGTTGATGCCGGCGTCGCTGAGGTCATAGCCGTAGCTGCCGATAATGTTTGCCCAGTAATCGGCGGCGGTCAGGCCTGTGGTTTCGTCATAGGTGTTGCCAAGGACATCGGTGAATACGCCGTCGGCATAGCCGCCGAAGCCCCACATGCCCATGCCGTAAGCAACGGTCAGCCAGTCGCTGGCCTTGATTTGCTCGGCGGTGAGCTCTTCAGAGAAGTAGGCTTGTACATAATCGTCGATGAGGTAATTATTCTCCACATAGTCGACGATTTCCTGCGCAAACTTCTCGCCTGCCTGGTCGAGATACGCCCAGAACGCGGCCTGCTGCTCGGCGGTTGCGCCGTCCGCAGCGGGATACGCCAGCGTGCCGTCATCCGCGGTGGAGATACCCGCCGCAACGATGGCTTCGGCAACGGCCAGAGCTTCGGCGCTGGTCTGGAGCCTGTATTCGTTCAGGCCCTGAATCGCGATGGAGTAGAAGGTGCTGGAACCATCATACAGCGGATCGCAGAGGGCATAGATCGTGAACAGCACGTCCTTTGCGGTAACGGGTACGCCGTCGCTGAATGTGATGCCGTTTTTCAGCACATACGTGTAGGTAGAGGTCGACTGATCGTCGCTGACTTCCTGCGTGTAGGAATACGCCAAGCTGGGGAATTCCACGCCGGCCTGCGGCGCGCCCGCCTTGTCATAATAGAGCAGGCCAATCTGCGTGTATCCTTCGACGGCGACGTCATATGCGGATGTCGCAAAGAAGGGGCTGAATTTGCCGTCCAGCGTCTGGGAGCTGATGACGAGCGGGGTGGTCGCGTTTGCGCCCGTCCTCGGCGTCACGGTCGCGTCGTACCGGTCTGCCGGTACGTCGACAACTACCGGGGCCTCCGTCGGTTCGGCGGTAGCGGCGGCGGGTTCTTCGGCTGGTTCTTCAGTTTGGCAGCCAAAGGTTGCAAACATCAGCATGGCACAAAGAAGAACCGCAATCAATTGAGCAATTCTGTTCTTTTTCATTCTCTAACCTCCGTTTTTTATATTTTGAAAATTACCGGTTGTTGGCCTTAGCCGGCAATCGTCAAACTGTATCAATCGCGCGTTACGGCGCGGGCGTTTCGTCCGCCTCGGGTGTCTCGCTCGGCGGCAGTTCCAACAGTATGAGTTTCAGCCTGTCGGGATTGACTACGTTTGCAATCAACCCTTGCGCCGTACAGCCGTTGAGCTCGATTCCGGTTGAATTGATAAACAGATCGCCAAACAGGTACTTGTTAGATCCGTCGTCGTTTTTGCCGGAATTAATCGTCAGCCCGTTGATGTGGCAGTTGTTGAGCGTAACGTTGTTTGCGTTGAGCGCAAGCAGAGCGGCCGTGACGGACGTGCCTTCGTTGAGCTGCGAGCTGACGGATGCGTTTTCAAACGTAAGATCGTCGATCGTAACATCCTGCAGCGTGTTGAACAGCGCGATCGACTTCTCTTTCTCTATATCGACCTTTTTGCTGTTGGCGGACAGGGAGACGTTATAGAGCGTATGCCCGTTGCCATGGATCGCGCCGGTGAAGCTCTCCGCCATCGTAAGCGTGACGCCGGAAAAATCGATGTCGCTTTCGATCACATATCCGTCGATCGGATTACCCGCGGCGTCCGTGCCGAAAAAGCCGTATTCCCCGCCGATCTTCAGATCGCCGGGTTGAGATACAAGCACGTAGTTGCCGGGAACGAACTTCATATAGACGACTTTACCGGCCGTATTGGTCAGGTAATTCTGCAAGGACGTTTCCACCAACTGGTTTTTCGCCGCGCGCAGTTCGGCAAGCACATTTTCGTCGGTCGTTTTCAACTGATAGCCGAGTTGATTTAAAAACAGGTAGGACATATCCGTTGTGTCGTCCACCTCGTCCTCGTCCGGCTCAACATAATCGATTTGTTCGAGATACTGCGGAAACATCTCATAAAGCGCGGCGTACAGGGTCTCCTGCGTCGGCTGCGGTTCGGAATGCACATAGGAAGAAAAGTCGTACGGCTGCGTGCAGGACGCATCCGAAAAATAACCGAACAGAGTCGTATTCTCCGGCTTGCTGAAGTCTACGACCGCATCGGACAGCTCCTGCACCGGAGAGTCGGCGGTGATATTTTTGCTGAACACCACTTCCCCCGTGTCGGCGTCGACATAGTCGATCTTGCCGCGCGGCAGCCAGCGGGCATATAGCGTCATATCCCCCTGCACGCGGTCAAGATAAAAATCCCATCGATCATCGGCGCTGAATGTGTATTCCTCGCCCTTTTCGGTGGGTTGATCCAGTTTAGCCGTATACCAGCCGGCAAGAATATATCCGTCGCGAGTCGGCTCTACGAGCATGTTGCTTGAGCCTGACGGTTCAAATAAATACGAATTCGGCAGATAGTACGTTTTGCGTACTTCACGCGCGTTGACCATGCCGCCCAGCGCGTCGTAGGTAACCAGACAATCGTATCCCCAAGCGCCCGGGTCGACGGATTGCCCTTTCTTTGAGCAGGAAGCGAGGAGTAAACTCGTCAGCACCACACCAAAAATAAAAGCAACCTTCGTCAACTTCGCCTTGTTCATTCTGTCTTTCCTTTTCATGACGCCGGTAGCCGTCGTCCGTTTTGACTCAACCATCCGGCACCAGAATCTGTTATCGTGATTCGCCTTGCTTAAAAAAGGCGGAACCCTGTTGCAGTGTACCAATAGACCGTTTAAGCGGCTCTTCGTATACATTATCAATATAATTGTAAATCATGCATGAAACAGTGTCAATATTTCGTACAACTGTTAATTAATATAATATCCTCATAAAAAATATCCAGTTGAGTGGAAATGCGCCTATATCATCCGTTCCCGGCCGGTATAACCTGCAAAGGCTTCCCGTTACAGCAGGCGGTGACATACTTTTCATATATAAACCAATATTCTTTAACGTATATCTTATATTGATCGTTTTTTTCAGGCGTTTCCATGACTAAGTCACAAAGCGCGGCGCCGCGCGTTCGAATACGGCCGCCGCATTGTTTTTTTACGGCACGCTTGATATACTGCGTTCAAGGCGTGTCGACAGATACGTATTGCGATGGGGGGATAGAGCATGCTGATCACAACGGTGCGCAGCCGAAAGCAGATGCGCGATTTTGTCCGCCTTCCGGCGCGGTTGTTTAAAGGCAATCCCTGCTACGTGCCGCCGATCTGGCTGGACGAAGCGCACGCGTACACCGGCAAGGCGAATCCGATCCTGAAAAACTCCGATTTCGAACTGTTCCTGCTTTTAGACGACGCGGGCGCGCCCGCCGGGCGCACAATCGCGTATGTCGACCATACGTTTAACCAGTTTTATCATGCGAGGACGGGATTTTTCGGCGCGTTCGAATGCGTGGACGACGCAGAAGGCGCGGCCCTTCTGGTTCGAGCCGCGGAGGAATGGCTCGCCGCGCGCGGCATGGATACCATCCGCGGGCCGATTCATCCCGTCGCGGAAAACTGGGGTTTTGTGTTCGAAGGCTACGACACGCCGCCGGTGTATATGTCGCCCTGGAACCCCGCGTATTACCATTCGTTTTTCACATCCGCCGGTTACGAAAAGGTCAAAGATCTGTTGGTGTATGAAGCCGATATGGCAAAAGGATACGAAATTCCCGACCGCTACGAGGACTTCCCCGCGCGGTTCATGGCACGCTATCCGGGCATCTCGATCCGCCGTCTCGACATCAAGCATATCCACGACGACGCGCGCGCCATCTGGGAGATTTCCAACAATTCCCTGCGAGACAACTGGGGCTATGTGCCGCTGGAGCTGCCCGTCATGGAGGACATGCTCAAAAAACTCAGGATGATCGTCGATCCCGACGCGGTCTGGATGGTGGAAGACGAAGGCAAGCCCGTGGGCTTCTGCCTCGGTTTTCCTGACATCAACATCCTCTTAAAGCGCATCAACGGGAATTTGCTCCCCTTCGGCTGGGCGCGGCTGCTGCTCGGCGTAAAAAAGCTGCGCGACTACCGGCTCTTCGGCCTCGCCGTCGATCCGGAGTGGCACCGCCGCGCGCTCGACGCGCTCATGTACATCCACCTCTATCAAAACCTCCGCCCGAAGAACATCCGCATGGAGGCCAACTATATACTGGAGGACAACCCCCATATCCGAAACGCTCTCGAGCGCCTCGGCATGCAGAAGACGAAGACCTATCGAATTTACGAAAAAGGGCTGTAATTCTATATCTAGTAAACTAAAAAGAAACAGCTCTATCATGTGTTATAATAATAAATAACATGTCCAGGAGGTTTCTTATGCCGAAAACTTCCCAGAGCAATGTGCAAGTCAATTGGTTTGACCAAACTTATTCAATCGGGTATTTACAATCTTCGTTTGATCGCATTATAGGGTTCGTAACTAATTGTGATATCAAGGCATCCATTGTACTGGGTGTTTTTGGTATTGCTTTATCAGGTCTACTTTCAGAAGTTATTCTAAATACACTTTTCTCAAATTTCAACTTAGCAATAGGTTCGGATGGTTTATTTGCATCTATCTACTTGATCGTTTTTGTTTTAAGTTCTTTATCTATCATTAGCGGGTTATTTCTTCTAGTATCTGCAATATCCGCTAGAATTAAGCCAAGCGGGAAAGATTCTAAAATATATTTCGTTGATGTCGCAAAGAATGCAAACGAAGCTGAATACAAGAAAAAACTGATACAACTCGGAGAATCAGACGTAGTTGACGATCTCGTATCACAGATTTTTATTAATTCTAAAATTTGTACTAAAAAGTACAGTCGCTATAATTGGGGGTTGAAAATTCTAGCAATAGGATTTGTCGTTTTTTTGATAATTAATTTAGCTGCTTATAACATCCTTACTTGAGTTTTGGAGGTCGCGATGAGCACATATGATTATAAAACTGGCAAAGCCAGAGTTGAGGAAATCCTCAATAATCGAACAGAGGTAATTGAACAAGACTCTATACCTAAAGATGACCAGTATACTTATGAAAACGCATACAATGGTTGGGTATCGGCCATATTTGTCGACATCCGAGATTCTACTACGCTCTTCCAAAATGCAGATAAAGTTATTGTTTCTAAAGTTATTCGTTGTTTTACATCAGAAATCATCGATATTCTTAATAGTGATCCAAACATACGTGAAATCGGAATTCGTGGAGACTGTGTATATGCGATTTATACAACACCAAAAAAAATTGACATATATGAAGTTGCTGAAAAAACTCTTTACGTTAATTCATATATACACGCATTAAATAAGCTGTTGTCAAATAAAAGATTCCCCGCGATTAATGCTGGAATCGGTATGTCAACTGCAAAAGAGCTGGTTGTTAAGGCAGGTAGAAAAGGTAGTGGCATAAATAATTTAGTATGGATCGGTGATGCTGTAACTACTGCTTCAAAACTATCTTCTATAGCTAATAAAGATAATTTAGGTTCTATTTTATTCTCTAAAACAAGTTATGATAATTTCATAGGTATATTAAAGTCAAACCGGCCAGATGCCACAACGTGGTTCACCGAAGAGTCGTGGTCACTCTATGGGCCTTACTATTCAGCAGATCTTATCATAATGGAGTTTGAGGATTGGATAGACGCAGGTATGCAATTATAACGAATGTACTTAATTTTAATCACATTATGAAACGTGATGAGCAGACAATGTCTGTATTATTCACCCTCACCCCCGCCCCACTCGGCAGCGTATTTCCGCGCGGCTGGCTCCTGCGCGAGCTGACCGTCCAGAAAAGCGGCCTGACCGGACACATTGAGGAGGTCTGGCCCGACCTCGGCGCGTCCTCCGGCTGGCTCGGCGGACGGGGTGAAAACTGGGAGCGCGGGCCGTATTACCTCGACGGGCTGATTCCGCTGGCATACGCGCTGGACGACGCCGCGCTGAAGGAAAAGGCGCAGAAGTGGATCGAATGGATGCTGCAAAGCCAACGCGAGGACGGCTTCTTCGGCCCGGCGGACAATCTCGACTGGTGGCCGCGCATCGTCGCGCTCAAAGCGCTGACGCAGTACGGCGAGGCGACCGGCGACGCGCGCGTCATCGCGCTGATGGACCGGTACTTCCGCTATCAGCTCAAGCGCATGCCCGATCAACCGCCCGCCATGTGGGCCTCTGCGCGCGGGCAGGAGCAGCTGCTGCCCATGCTCTGGCTCTACCTTATTACGGGCGAAGGCTATCTTGTGGAACTGGCGCGCCTGCTGCGGCGAGAGTGCTACGACTGGGGCGAATTCTTCTCGCGCTTTCCTTATAGACAAACGACCCATGCTTATCTGCCGCGCCCGCTTTTCATGGCGGTCAAGCGCATGACGCTGATCTCGGACTGGACGGCGAAGCGGCTCAAATCCCTCCGCCGCACGCCGCCGCCTGCAAAAACGCAGACGAAGGAACAGATCGACAAATCCAACGCATCCAAATTCCTGCAAATCTACCACAAAACCCACTCGGTCAACCTAGCCATGGCGTTAAAGATGCCCGCGCTGGACGCGCTCTGGGGCGGGCCGGAGAGCGGCGCGGACGCGTCGCGCGCGGGGCTTGATGCGCTGACGCAATTTCACGGCATGGCGAACGGGCTTTTCTCCGGCGACGAGCACCTCAACGGCCGCTCGCCTGTCGTCGGCGCGGAACTCTGCCTCGCGGCGGAGTATCTCTATTCCCTGCAGTCGCTGCTCGCCGTCACGGGCGGCGCATGTTACGCCGACAAAATCGAAGAGATCGCCTACAACGCATGGCCTGCGATGTTCACGCCCGATATATGCGCGCACCAGTATGTGCAGCAGGTCAATCAGATCGAGGTTTCCCGCGCGCATCGCGGTTGGTACGACGCGTACGATGAATCGAACCTCTTCGGCCTCGCGCCGAATTTCGGCTGCTGCGCGGCGAACATGCACCAGGGCTGGCCAAAGCTGCTCGGCGCGCTGTTCATGGCGCATCCCGACGGCGCCGCCGCGCCGGTCTACGCGCCGTGCTCGGCCAACGTCGACATAGACGGCGTTACCGTACGGTTTTCGGAAACGACAAACTACCCGTTTGACGATACAATCGAAATCGTGATCGACCGTATCGAAAATAAACCGCACGCGCTCGATTTCACCCTGCTGCTGCGCGTGCCAAAATGGGCTGATTCATTTGATTTGCGTTTCAACGGAGAACTGGAACCGCTTCAGCCGGAGGATGGCTTTCTGCGTCTGAAAAAACTCTTCCGCGCGGGGGATACTATCGCGCTGCGCTTCCCCTTTTCCCTGCGGATCATGCCGGAGGCGGCGGGCGGCGTATCGTTGCATTACGGACCGCTGCTTCTCGCGCTGCCGATCGATGCGCAGCGCCGCGTCCTGCGCGGCAAAGAACCGTTTGCGGATTACGAGATGCTTCCCCGTTCCGAATGGCGCTTTGCCGTCGTCGAACCGGAGCTGGCCAACGCCCGCGTTAACCGCAGGGCGCCGGGCGAATTGCCGTTTAACGAAACCGATCCGCCGCTGGAAATACGCGTTCCGCTCGCGCCCGCGCCGCAGTGGCGCGTCGAGCAGCGCGGCGCGGGACCGGTGCCCGAACCGTTTGCCGTTGAAAAAAGCGCGCTTGTGGAGCAAACGCTCATACCGTACGGGTGTACGCGCCTGCGCATCGCGCAGTTTCCCATCGCCGTCGTCAAGGAGGATAACGAATGACGCAACAAACAAAGACCAAGCTCGGAAGGAACAACTGGATCGCCATCGTGCTGCTCGCGTTTTCCGGGCAGATCGCATGGGTGATCGAAAACTCCTGGTTCAACACGTTTGTCAACGACGTGATCTCGCCCAACCCGAAGGTGATCTCGCTCATGGTTGCGTTCAGCGCCGTGACCGCGACCGTCACCACGCTCATCATGGGCACGTTGAGCGACCGGCTCGGCAAACGCAAGGCGATCATACTGGTCAGCTACATCCTCTGGGGTATTTCCACCATCATATTCCCCGCGGCGGGCGCGGTGAAGTCCGCTTCGCTGGCGATCTTCGCCGTCATCGCGCTGGACTGTGTGATGACCTTCTTCGGCTCCACCGCCAACGACGCGAGCTTCAACGCCTGGCTGACCAACATTACGGACGAAACCAACCGCGGCACGGTCAGCGGAATCACGGAGCTCTTTCCGCTGTTGGCGATGGTGGTGACCACCATCGTGTCGGGCATATTGATCGAATACTTCGGCTACTCGCTGTTCTTCACGTCCATGGGCCTGCTCGTGGTCGCCTGCGGCCTCGTCGGCGGCCTGTTGATGGAGGAAGCGCATTTCCCGCGCGAAAAGAAGGAAGGCGTCGGCTTCTGGAAACAGGTTGTTTCCGGCTTTTCCGTCCGCGCGGTGAAGGAAAACCGCATGCTGTTTTCGCTGTATGTGTGCGTGCTGCTGTTCGCCATCGCGGAGCAGATCTGCATCCCGTATCAGATCATCTACTTCACCAAGACGCTCGGCTACAGCTATGACGTCATCGGCGTCAACCTCGGCCTGATGGTGCTGCTCTCCGGCGTGGCGGGCGTATTCTTCGGGCGGCTCGTCGACCGCCTCGGCAAACCGAAGCTGCTGCTCGTTGCGCTCATCATCTCCTCGCTTGGTTTCCTGCTCGTTTCGTTCGCCAAGGACATGGTCTTCCTTTGCGCCGCCATCTTTGTCATGGCGTTCGGGCTCGTGAGCAAACTCATCGTCACCGGCGCGTGGATCAAGGATCTCACGCCTCCCTCCAGCGCGGGCCAGTTTCAGGGCATCCGCATGATATTCTGGGTGCTGCTGCCGATGGTGATCGGCCCGTTCATCGGCGAGCGGATCATCAGCACGTTCGGCCAACCCATCGTGGTGGACGGCAAGGCGGGTTTCCTTCCGACGCACCTGATCTTCGTCGCGGCGGCGATCGCGACGCTCTTTGCGATCCTGCCGGTCATGCGCATGATCCGCGGCGACGCAAAACGGGCGGCGGATACGGACGGCGCGGACGATGCGCCGGAAGCCTGATTCCGGATCAGCGAAACAAAAAAAGGCCTTCCGGCCTTTTTTTGTTTCACGCAGCGCGCGTTATTTGACGTACGACTGCACCGTTTTCTTTACGGCGGTGATGCTCTCGGACAGGGTGCCGATGATCACGAGAATGGTCAGCACGAGGATCAGCACGCTCTTTCCGTTGACCTGCGGTATGATCTGCAGTATGCCCGCGTCGCTTAAAAAGCCCAGGAATTCCGCACTGAAGATGACCGGCCTGTTGATCAGATAGAGCGTAATGGCCATGTTGGCGAGCGTCCTGACCACGACCGATACGCATACGAACACCGACCAGCGGCGGTCTTTGATCTTTGCGACGTTTTCGGTGACGTTAAGCACCAGCATAACGAGAATCGCCGGAACGCACAGCGCGAGGAAACTGACGCTGAAGATGTTGTAAAGAGCCATATCCCCGTCGATGAACACCATGAAAAACGGAAGCGCGCCGGTGCAGAACAAAAGTCCCAGCGCCGAGAAAATGACCGTCAGGATCAGCCCGGCCACGCCGTCCGAAAGCGGTATGGCCGCCTTCTCGCTGCGTATCTCCGGCAGTTCCTCGATCTTCCAGCCGTATTCGCCCGTCTTCGAAACTTTTTCCCTGCTGCGTTCGGCGATGATGAATCCGACCGTCGTCCAGAAGAGCGCGTGGAACGCGGCGCTGAACCCCATACTCAGGCCTTTGGCGAAGATTCCGCCCGCGGCCAGAAAGAAGTTGTCCGTTCCCGCTTTCACCGCGTCGAACGCGCCGGTGGCGAATCCGATGACCATGACCACCACGCCGACGAGCGGCAGCACCCATTTGAGCACGCTGACATACTGGTCGTAGTAGGCGGGCGAAATCAGGTATTGCGGCTTCGAGCGGTATTTTTCCGCCAGAGACGCGGGCGAACCAAGCTGATACAATACTTTTTTCACCGCTTCGTCGCTTTCATCCCCTGCAAGCATATCGTAAATATTCGCGCGAAGCTCTTTTTTTACGTCCTCCCTGTCTTTTTCGGGCAGACGGCGCGCTACGTCCTGTACATAGCGCTCGATCATGTTATTCATCGTTTTCTCCCTTTCCGCAGATGGCAGTAATGCTCCTCTGCATGTTCCCCCATTCCAACATCAGCTGCCTGAAGACATCTTTTCCTCTGCCGCTGACGGTGTAGTACTTTCTCGGCCTGCTCTCGCTCGTATCCCAGTCGCTGGTCAATAGTTCCTGGCTCTCCAGTCGTCTGAGCAGCGGGTAGAGCGTGTTGGCTTCGATTTCGATATGCTGGTCCTGTAAAACCTGCAGCAGCGCGTAACCGTATCTCGGCTGGCGCAGGCTGCCGAGCACGGCGAGCGTCAGGCTGCCGCGCCGCAGTTCGGTTAGAAAATTTTGCATCGTGTCCGTTTCCGGCATCCTTATCACCTCGTCTGCATTATACTGTGTGTCGCACTATATTGTCAATATGCTTTTATATTAATTTTGATAATATATTTTCTCTAATAATAATGGCGCCGATCGTATTCGCCGCTGGATCGGACCGGAAAAACGTGCTATTCTGAAAGCAGGAAAGAGAGGCTCGGCGAAATGGAGATTCGGATTCACGACATCGGCGGATATATGCTGCGCAACTATGTGCTTGAAACCCCTTTAGGATGGATCGGTGTGGATTCGGGTTATCCCGGCGGATTTTCACGCTATCGCGCGCGCTTTGAACGGCTCGCTCCGCTGCGGGAGATGAAATATGTATTTCTCACGCACGCGCACAACGACCATGCGGGGTTTCTCGCCGAACTGCTGAAGGAAAGCGGCGCGCGGCTTGTGCTGAGCGAAAGAAGTCTGCCCCGTCTGGCCGCGGGAAAAAACGTGCTGCCCGAGGGAACGGGGTTCATCTCCCGCGGCACACGACTGCTTTCTTCACTGATGAAATCCGGCACATATCCGCCCCTCGTACCGGACGGGTCGGCGCTGGTGCTGCGCTCCGAGCGCGATCAGCCGTTTCTCGATTTGGGGCTTCCCGTTCACGTTGTGCATCTGCCGGGGCATACGGCAGATTCCGTCGCGCTGTTTCTGGATGAAACGCGGGAGCTTCTCTGCGGCGACGCCGCCACAAACGCCGTCATCGCGCCCGCGCGGCACGCCGTATTGATCGAAGACCCCGCCGCGTTCTACCGCTCCTGGGACGATATACTCGCGCTGAGCCCGTCGCGCATCTATCCTTCGCACGGGCATCCGTTTTTGCCGGAGGATCTCGTCAAATACCGGCGTTATCTGGACGATAACGTGCTGTTTCCGCCAAAGCGACTCTAGCGCGCCGCGCGATCGCCGCGTTATCCTTCGCGCTGACGCAAAAAGCGCGTTTCCCGCTTTTCACGCAACGGCAAACATGATATAACTACGAGTAAGATGACAAGAACACCCGTTTGCCATATCGTCTGCGCCCTGCCGCAGAACCATACGCTCCACCCCGTTTCCGGCGATTTCGTCATCGCCGCGGACGGCGGCTACGCGCGCCTCAACGGCGTCTCCGCCGATCTGGTTGTCGGCGATTTCGATTCGCTCGGTTACGTACCCGACGGCGGAAACGTCGTACGGCATCCCGCCGAAAAGGACGATACGGACGCAATGCTCGCCGCGCGGCTCGGACTCGAACGCGGTTACCGCGCATTCTTGCTGTACGGCGGCGCGGGAGGGCGGCTCGATCATACGCTCGCGAATATCCAGACGCTCGCGTTCCTGCGCGAAAACGGCGCGCGCGCCGCGCTGCTGGGCGAGGGCGAAACCATCACGATCATCAAGAACGAATGCCTGCGCTTTCGCCAAGGGCTGAGCGGCATCGTATCCGCCTTTTCCTACGGCGCGGCGGCGGAGGGCGTTTTCGAGCGCGGGCTTGCCTATGCGCTGGACGACGCAACCCTCACGGACGGCAACCCGATTGGCGTGAGCAACGCATTTACGGGGCGAAAAGCGGAAATCTCCGTGCGCGACGGCCGCCTGTTGGTCATCTACGCGGGCGCGCCGGAGGACTGCGGCCTGTTCGGCTGAACGCATGGATTTGAGGAAAACTTGATTCTTCGTTGTTATGTTGAATGATCGAATCGCGCATATGCATAAGCGCGAACCTTTTTCGACCACAGGGGGGATACGATGTTTCATATTCTAGTCGTGGAGGACGACCGGGCGCTCCGGGAGCTTTTTTGTACCGTTCTGTCAAAAAACGGCTTCGTCTATCACGAGGCGCGGGACGGCGCGGACGCCTGGGACCTTTTGGAAAAACAGTATATCGATCTCGTGGTTACAGACATCATGATGCCGAATATGGACGGCTTTGCGTTTGTCAAAAGCCTGCGCGAAAACGGCCTGAACCTGCCCGTGCTTATGATCACCGCCAAAGACACCTTCGAGGACATGCAGAACGGCTTTTTCGCCGGGACCGACGACTATATGGTCAAGCCCGTCAACGTCAACGAGATGATACTGCGCATCAACGCGCTTTTAAAGCGCGCGCAGATCGTCAGCGAAAAGAAGATTTATTTTGAAAACGCGGAGCTGCGGTACGACGAGCTCACCGTCTGCATCGACGGGAACTGCAGCGTGCTGCCGCAAAAGGAATTCTATATCCTCTACAAGCTGCTCTCCAACCCCAACCGCGTGTTCACCAAACAGCAGATCATGGACGAAATCTGGGGCATGGACACCGAGAGCGACCCGCATACGCTGGACGTACACATCAGCCGCCTGCGCGAACGCTTCAAGGACGGCGCCCGTTTTGAGATCGTCACCATACGCGGCCTGGGCTACAAGGCGGTGAAGAAGAATGCCTAAACTGCCCGAAATCACGGCGCGGCCGCGCGCGGCGCAGATTTTCGCCGCGATCATAGCGGGCATACTCACCGCATCGCTTCTTTTAACCTATTTTATCATCTATATTCTGCTCAAGCTCAATATCGCAACCCTTACGGCGATCATTACATCCACGACCTACATGAGCATATTCGCGATCATCCTCGGCATCGGCATCGCGGCGTATACGTCCACCAAGATGCTCTCGCCCGTTCTCAAGATCAACGACGCGGCCAAAAAGGTCGCCCGCGGGGACTTCTCCGTGCGCCTTGAGGAAAAGAGCATCGCCAAGGAAATCGAGGAGATCGCCACGAGCTTCAACATCATGGTTAAGGAGCTCTCCAACACGGAGACGCTCAGAAGCGACTTTGTCAGCAACGTATCCCACGAATTCAAAACGCCGCTCTCCGCCATAGAGGGGTACGCCACGCTCCTGCAGGACGAACGCCTGAGCCGTGAAGAACAGGCTCTGTACGTCTCCCGTATCCTCGAAAACACAGGCCGGCTCACCAAGCTCACGCAGAGCATCCTCTCCCTTTCGCAGCTGGAAAACCAGGAGATCCTGCTACAACAGGAGAGCTTCATGCTCGACGAGCAGATCCGGCGCGTGCTGCTCGGCTACGAGCCGCTCTGGGAGGAGAAAGAGCTCAATATCGACCTCAGCCTGGAAACCGTGCAATACTACGGCAGCAAAGCGCTGCTCGCGCAGGTCTGGAGCAACCTCATCGACAACGCGATCAAGTTTTCCAACAGGGGCGGAACGCTTTCCATCGGCTGTCGCGAGGCGGACGGCAAAGTCAGCGTGCGCATCGCGGATAACGGCGTCGGCATGGCGGAAGAGGTGCGCGCGCACGCGTTCGACAAGTTCTATCAGGGCGAACGCTCGCACACGGGACAGGGCAGCGGGCTCGGGCTAGCGCTTGTGCGGCGCATCGTCACGCTCTGCGGGGGAACCATCGAACTCGCCAGCACGGAAGGCAGGGGCACCGAAATCACGGTCACGCTCGTTTCAACCCCGCCCGCGGAAGATTAACGCGTTTTGCGTCATTGCGTTCGGCCGGTTCCAGACGGGACCGGCTTTTTGTTTGCCTGTTCGTTCTGAAGCCGGTTAAGTTGACAATTAATTGAAATTCCATTGAGTTTCGTTTGAATAACGGCTGATAGACTTTTGTATCTATACTATTCAAAAAAACGATATGGAGAACACATCATGGCATATGCGCTTGTCGCCGACAGCTGCTGCGACCTGTCGATCGAATTGAAAACCGAATGGAACGTAAAGCTCGTTCCGCTGACGCTCACACTCGGAGATGAATCGTATACGGACGACGAATCGCTGGACCTGCCGGACTTCATGAAACGCATGCACGCGTGCAAGGATCGCGTCGGCTCCGCCGCGCCGTCCCCGGGGCTCTATGCCGATGCGTTCGGTAAAGACGATGTGTTCGCGGTCACGCTTTCGAGCAACCTCTCCGGCTCCTACGCAAGCGCCGTCTCGGGCAAAGCCATCGCCGAGGAGAAGGGCGCGAAAGTGCATATTTTCGACTCGCGCAGCGCGGCCGCCGCCGAAGTTCTGCTCGTTCTCAAGCTGCGCAAGCTGATCCGCGACGGGCTGGCAAAGTCCGAGATCATTCAATGCATCGAGAACTTTATCAAGGAAATACGTACGTTTTTCGTACTCGACAACATCGACAACCTGCTCAAAAACGGCAGGCTCAACCGCATCACGGCGACGATTATCTCCACACTCCACATCCGCCCCATCATGGGTGCGGACGGGGACGGAAACATCTCTTTGTTTTCGCATGTGCAGGGCTGGAAGCAGGTGGTGAAAAAACTCGCGGACACCATCGAAACCGACGGGCGCGACACAGAGGGCCAAAGCCTCGTGATCACGCACTGCAACAATCCCTCGCTTGCCGAGGAACTGAAAGCCGAGGTTGAGCGCCGCTACCGTTTTTCGGAGATACTCGTGCTGCCGACGCGGGGCTTAAGCTCCCTCTACGCCAACGAAAAAGGCGTCATCATGGCGTTTTAATCGATCAAACGAAAAAATCGCTCGGGAGGATACCATGCATCCATACGTTCTTACCTGCTGCTCAACCGCCGACATGCCGAAGGAGTACTTCGAAAAACGTAACATCCCCTATGTTTGTTTTCACTTCACCATGGACGGCGTGGAGTATCCCGACGACCTCGGACAGAGCATGCCGTTTGACGAGTTTTACGCGCGTATCGCGGCGGGCGCGATGCCCACGACATCGCTGGTCAATACCGAGCAGTTTCTGACATTTTTTGAACCGCTCTTAAAAGAGGGCAAGGATATCCTTCATCTATCGTTCTCTTCGGGCCTTTCCGGTACATACGCCAGCGCGGTGCTCGCGCAGGAAGAGCTGCGGGAACGCTACCCCGGCAGGACGATTACCGTAATCGACTCACTCGGCGCGTCTTCCGGCTACGGTCTGATGGTGGACGCCCTGGCGGACATGCGCGACGCGGGCGCTTCCTTGGAAGAAGCCGCGGCGTGGATCGAAAAAAACAAGCTGCATCTGCACCATTGGTTTTTCTCCACCGACCTGACGCATTACAAACGCGGCGGGCGCATCTCTCCGGCGGCGGCGGCCATCGGCGCGCTGCTCAATATCTACCCGCTCATGAATATGGACGAAACGGGCCACCTGACCCCGCGTTTTAAGATCAACGGCAAAAAGCGCGTCATGCGCGAAATCGTCGGTCAAATGGAGCAGCATGCGGAAAACGGTCTGGACTACGCAAAGAAATGCTTCATCTCCCACTCCTCCAGTCTGGAGGACGCAAAGACCGTCGCCGCGCTGGTGGAGCAGGCCTTCCCCAAGCTCGACGGCAAGGTGACGATCAACAGCGTCGGAACCGTCATCGGTTCCCATACCGGCCCCGGAACGGTGGCGTTGTTTTTCTGGGGAGATTCCCGAAAGAAATAATCACGTCAATCTCGAAAATCTTATTCCCGCGCGCAAGCGCGGGTTTTTATTATTTCCCAAAAAACACTTGACATATTCCCTATTATTCCTTATTATTCCATTATAAGTAATTATTTGGAGTTTTTTCATGTTTCTAATTGAAACAGGAAATCCGGAGGAATCGATATGCAGGAAAAATATTACACCGTAGAGCAGATTTCCAATCTGTTGCAGATGCACCCGAAGACCGTACAGCGCTATATCCGCGAGGGGAAACTGCGCGCGGTCAAGGTCGGCAAAAGCTGGCGCGTCAGCGGGCATGATCTGAGCGTGTTTACCGAGAGCGTCCCGCCCGCGGCGGAGCATGCGCCGACCGCCGTGGTATCCTGCGTCGCGGACGTGTACGCCGCGGACAAAGAAGCCGCTATCCGTATGATGAACGCGCTCACCGCCGCGCAAAACGGCAAGCCGGCCGAATACGGTCAAAGCACCTTGCAGACGCAGTATATCCCCGAGGAAGAGAAGCTCCGCATCACGCTCTACGGCGGCG
This sequence comes from Christensenellaceae bacterium, assembly GCA_963675855.1. Classification (GTDB taxonomy): domain Bacteria; phylum Bacillota; class Clostridia; order Christensenellales; family CAG-138; genus UBA7703. The sequence goes on along the minus strand of OY776633.1, from coordinate 822,075 downwards.
CGCGCTTCACGGCGGCAATGCTGGACGCGATCGCCGCTCTTACGGAAGAATAAAAAGGAAGAGGAAAAGACCATGAAAACAAGCGTATACCGAAGCGAAGAAAAAAAGACTGCTTTCCGCGCCGCCTACAACGGGTTTTTAAGCGCGATGCCGTTTGAAAAGCGCACCGTCGGCACGCCGTACGGCGAGACCTTCCTGCTGGAGGCGGGAAATCCGGACAACCCGCCCGTTTTGCTGCTGCACGGGTCATGCTCCAACAGCGCGTTCTGGTTCAACGACATCCTCGCGCTGGCGGGCGGTTATCACGTGTTCGCCGCCGATATCCCGGGCGAGGCGGGCAACAGCACGGAGTACCGGCTCGATTTACACGGCCCCGGCTACGCCGAATGGCTCGCCGCCCTGCTCGACGCGCTGCATCTGCCGCGCGTCATCCTCGCCGGCAACTCGCTCGGCGGCTGGATGGCATTAAAGTTCGCAACGACGTACCCCGCGCGTGTCGAGAAGCTCATGCTCTTTGCCAGCGGCGGGTTGGCGGACATCCGGGAAGATTTTCTGAGCCGGGCGAAGGCCGCCAACGACGCAGGCGAATCGGACGCGTTCGACGGGAACGTGACGGACGGCGCCGGAATCCCCAAAGAGATCGTCGATTTTTTAAACCTGATCTTCGAAAGTTATTATCCGATCGTCGATCCGCTGCCGGTGTTCTCCGGCGAGGCGCTTAAGCGTTTGACGATGCCGGTGCTGTACGTGGCGGGCGAAAACGACGACCTGCTCGACTCCCGTGCGGGCGAGGCGGCGGTGCGCGCGCATATCCCGCACGCAAAGACCGTCCTGCTGCCGGGCGTAGGGCACATGATCACGACGCCGTACGAATGGATGCTTCCGTTTCTGGCAAAGTAACTGCTCAATTTAATAAAAAAGCTTACAAAAGCGCGCTATGGCGCGTTTTTTGTATGCAAAACCTTGAAATCTTGATCAAACTCTCGTAAACCCATCACGATTTCATCACAACTGCGGTTTATCATGAAAGCATATCAAGGTAACCACAGGAGGTACCCACCATGAAAAAGAAATTAACAATCGCCATAGCTGCGATACTTGCAATCACTCTGGTCGCGACCGGCTGCGCCGTGTCGGCGGAAAACGAACGCTATGCGGAAGGCAACGCGCGCTACGGCGGCGGAAACGCATCCGTGGAAACCATCGAACCCGGTACGGGCTACCGCACGGAGACCGCAACCGTCAGCAGCGGCTACGGACGCGGAAACAGCGGCGGCTACGGCGTTGAAGCCGGATACAACGAAGTATACGGCGACGACTGCGATCCCCTCTACGACGGAACCATCGGCGACCCCAATTACACGCTGACCGAACAGGATCAGACCCTCTCGCTCGCGGGCTACGGCTCCGAGGGCGCGCTGGACGACGAGAACCTGACGCTGGCCGACATGCTCACCTACGCGATTCAGGACGAATACCTCGCCCGCGCCGAGTATGATCTGATCATCTCAGAGTACGGCAGCATCCGCCCGTTCACCAACATCATGAAGGCGGAAGAGACGCATATCGACGCGCTGCTGCCGCTGTTTGAAGCCTACGGCATCGCCGCGCCGGCAGACGAAGGCGCAAGCCACGCCGTCAGCGTAGCAAACCTCACAACCGCTTTCGAAGCGGGCGTGAACGCCGAGGTAAATAACATCGCCATGTACGAAACGTTCCTGGATCAGGATCTCCCCGCCGACGTCAGCGCGGTATTTGAAAGCCTGATGCGCGCCTCTGAAAATCACCTGCGCGCGTTCCAGAACCAGCTGTAACCAAACGAACCGGGACTTAAACAAAAAAACAGGAGGTAACGAATATGTCCGCCACCCCCGCAACACTCCTGGGCAAGCGCGAAAAGCGTCTTGCCCTCGTCTCCCGCATTCTCCGCTGGGTCACGCTCGGCAGTTTTCTCGCCTTCGTGATCTCGGCAACCGCGCTGCACACGCTCGGCTACGTCGGCCCGTCCATCCATGCGCTCTGCCCCTACGGCGGTTTGGAGTCCATGCTTTCGCTCGTGGCAGTCGGCACGTTTCTCAAACGGATCGTGATCGGCACGTTCGTGCTATTCGGTACGACCGTTGTGCTCGCCATCGCCATGCGCCGCTCGTTCTGCGGGCAGATCTGCGCATTCGGCGGTTTGCAGGAGTTCTTCGGCAAACTCGGCGCAAAACTCTTTAAAAAGCGCCCCGTGATGCCGAAAGCACTGGACCGTGTGCTTCGTTACCTCAAGTACGTCGTGCTCGCAGTCACCGTCGCCATGGCGTGGGTCACCGGCGAGCTCTGGATTACACCGTACGACCCCTTCAACGCGCTGGGGCATCTGGCGGACTTCCAAGAACTGCTCACATCGTATCTCATCGGGTTCATCGTGCTCGTGGTCACGCTGCTGGGCAGTCTCGTATACGACCGCTTCTTCTGCAAATACCTCTGCCCGGCGGGCGCACTCTACGGCCTGATCGGCAAAGCCAGCCCGTATGCCGTTCGCGTGGAGCAGGCCACCTGCATCCAGTGTGGCAAATGCAGCCGCGCCTGCCCGATGAACATCGACGTGATGAACGCGAAAAACGGGTGCGTGACGGACATCGAATGCATCAACTGCAACGAGTGCATCACCGCATGCCCCGTGCAGGACGGAATCTACACGGGTTATTCCAAGAAGATCCGCATCCACCCGATCCTCGCGACCGTTCTCGCGCTCGTGCTGTTCTTCGCGCCGATGGGCATCGCTGCGGCGACGGGGAACATGCAGCTGCTGCCGAATAAATACGCGGGCTCCGAATGGGGCGTTCCTGCCGAAGAAGCGGCGGTCAGCGGAGGCGGCGGGCATGACGATGAAGCCCTCGCCGAAGGCGAAGACGCCTGCGAATCGGAAGACGGCGAAGCCGAAGAGGATTACATTCCGATCAACGGCTACGCGCCCAACGACCTGCGCGGATCGTACACGCTTGAACAGTCGGCGGAACTTCTGGACATGCCGCTCGACGAGCTCTACGCCCGCCTCGGACTGCCGGAGGATTACCCTTCAAACGCATCGCTGCGCGTCGCGGCGGCCGACATGGGCATGGGCCTGAGCGACTTCAAGCACCAGCTTTTCGAATAAACGCAAACACATCACAAAAGGCTCCGGTGAATGCCGGAGCCTTTTTGTTATTCTCAGCTATTTCATCCTCACCGTCTCAAACCAGAACACCGTTCTCTGCTCGTCGCTCTCGGCGCCGTACTTTACGCCGTGGCGCTCAAGGATGCTCTTGACGATCGCGAGCCCGAGCCCCGTGCCGAGTCCGCCCGCCTCGCCGGGTTTCGGCGCGCGGTGGTAGCGGTCCCAGATGCGCGGCAGCTCTTCCGCCGGGATAGGTTCGCCCGCGTTCTCCACCGATATGCGCATTCCGCCGCCCAGCGGTTGACCTGTGACGCGGATGCGCGAGCGCGCTTTTGCGTGCCGCACGGCGTTGTCGAGGAGGTTGTTCACAACCTGCGCAAACTGTCCGCGGTCGAAGCGCACGTCCCCCTGCGGGCAGCTAAGCTCCAGCGCAATGTCGCGCCTGCCCGCCTCCAGCTCGAAGCGGCAGACGGTCTCGCCAAGCGCCTCGACACAGGAAAATTCGCTCGGCCGCAGCTCCTCCGCGCCCGCCTGCAGCTTGGAATAATCGAGTATGTCGCTCACCAGCGCGCCGAGCCGCACGGACTCGTCGCTGATGGCGTTGAGCTGGGCGGTGCGTTTCTCCTCGTTCGGCCAGGTCACGTCCCGGACGGTTTCGGCGTAGCCGCGTATGATAGTCAGCGGCGCGCGCAGCTCGTGGGACACGTTCGCGATGAGCTCGCGCCTGAGTTCCTCCGTCTTGCCCAGCTCGTCGCCGAGTTCGTTGAGCGCGCGCGTGAGCTGGCCGATCTCGTCTTTCCCCGTCACCGCCGTCTTGACGGAGTAATCGCCCGCCGCCATGGTCTTTGCCGCGCGCGTGACTGCGACGATCGGACGCGAAAACAGCCGCGAGAGCAGGATGGAAAGCAGCAGAGCGGCGCTCATGAGCACGGCCGTAATGATCCAGAGCTGCTGGAGCAGCACGCGCGAAGCCTCGGCGGTATCCACGAGCGAAAATACGATCAGCAGCGTTCCGCCCTCCACCGCGCGGCTTAAAAGCGCGTAGTGCGCGTCGCTCGTATCCGTCTGCAGGTATTCCACGCCTCCGCCCGCCGTTTCGATCAGATCCGGAATCTGCTTCACGATCTGTCCGCGCATTGGAAGATCGTCCGACTGGTACACGGCGATGCCGTTTTCATTCACCGCGAGAATGCTGACGTTGAGCGTATCCTCCAGCGCGGCGTAATCCGTATCCGCCGCGACGGCGACGGCGGACGCCACCGTGTCGATGGTCGCGACGCGCTGATTGAGGTAGCTGTCGCTTAAAAACACCGCTTGCACAAGCCAGATGAGCGCGACGGCAAGCGCCGCCATGCCGAGAAACGCGAGCGCGAGTTTGGTTACGATACGGTTCATGATCCGCCTCCCGAAAAACGATACCCCGTGCCCCAAACGGTCACGATGTGCTCGCGGTACGCGCCGAGTTTTTCGCGCAGGCTTTTCACGTGCGTGTCCACCGTCCGCGCGTCGCCGAAGAAATCGTAGCCCCATACGTGGTTTAAAAGCTGGTCGCGTGTAAACGCGATTTCAGGCCGCGAAACGAAAAACGCCAGCAGGTCGAACTCCTTCGGGCTCAATGCGACGGGTTCGCCGTCGATCTGCACCGTGCGCGCGGCTGGATCGACCCTCAGCCCGTCCAGGATAAACGCCGCCCCAGCCGCCTGCGCCGTGCCGGAGCGCTTGAGCAACGCTTTCATGCGCGCGATGAGTTCGCGCGGGCTGAAAGGCTTGCCGATATAGTCGTCCACGCCGAGTTCGAATCCCAGCAGGCGGTCGTACTCCTCGTTTCGCGCGGTCAGCAGGATAACGGGCACCTGGCTGTCCCTGCGGATCTGCTTGAGCGCGCCCCAGCCGTCGAGGCGCGGCATCATCACGTCCAGCACGACGAGCGCGTAGCTTCCGGCGGAAAAGAGCCGCAGCGCTTCCTCCCCGTCGCCGGCTTCGTCGAACGCCCAATCCTCCGCCTGCGCGTATTCGCGCACGATGGAGCGGATGCGCGCGTCGTCATCCGCAAGGAGTATCCGTGTCAATTCGTTCGCCTCCGTTCCGATCCCGCGTTCGGCGGGTTGTTTATGCAAATAGCTTTATTTGATCGTACCATCGATCGGCCAAAATTGCACGAAAAAATGCCCGCCTGAAACGCGGGTATGCATAAACGTTTCGTTCAGCACAGATTGCCGTACCGCAGATTAAGCGCGGTCGCGCCGAAACGCCGGCAGCAGATAGATCGGTACGATCAGCAATAACACTGCCGCCCCGCAGGCGATGAACCCCATGCGCGCGCCGAACCAGTTGTCCGCCGCGCCGACAAACAGGCTGCCGATGGGCGTGGAGCCTGCGACAACAAGCGAATACACGCTCATCACCCGTCCGCGGAATCGATCCTGCGTATGGATCTGCAGGTTGGAATTCGCGGTGGAAAGATAGGTGACAAACAGAAAGCCGATCATGCCGAGCGTAACGGCCGTTGCGGCAAAATGATTCGTATAGCCGATTAAAATCAGCACCGCGCCAGTAATCGCGGGGAGCACGTACAATATGAAGCGGCGCGGCCCGCCTTTGCTCAGCGAGGCGACGAGCAGCGCGCCGAGCAGCGCGCCCGCGCCGAGCGCCGAGAGCAAAAAACCGTAGCCCGTCTCCTCCAGCCCGAGTATCTGCTGAGCGAACACGGGTACGGCTACGCCGTAATTGAGCGCAAACGTGGAAACGACCGCGATAAAGAGCATACTGATAAACAGGTCTTCGTTTTTGCGGATATAGCGCAGCCCTTCTTTGATGCTGTCCATCACGCCGAGTTTCACCGGCTCCTCCGGTATGGCGATCCCTTTCGGATGGATGAAGAAAAGGCTTAAAAGCACCGCGCCGAAGCTGACAGAGTTGATCAGAAAACACGCCGGAATGCCGAAGACGCCCATCACGACGCCGGCGACGGACGGGCCGATCATGCGCGCGGCGTTGAAGGCGAGCGAATTGAGCGCGATTGCATTCATGAGGTCGCCATGCCCAACCATCTCGACGACGAACGATTGCCTTAGCGGCATGTCGAGCGTATTGACAAAGCCCATCAGGCTCGCCGTGATCAGCAGATGCCAGTAACGGATGCCTCCCGAACGCGACAGCAGCCAGAGCGCGAGCGTAACGAGTAAAAAAAGCGACTGCGTAACCACGAGCATCTTCTTTTTCGGCAGCCTGTCGATGAAAACGCCCGCGAACAGCGAAAATAAGAGCGCCGGCAGAAACTGCAGCGCGCTGACGATGCTCAAAAGCAGCGCTGAGTTGGTCAGCGAATACGCCAGCCACGGCTGCGCGGTGTTCTGCATCCACGTGCCAATGGTGGAAACGCACATGCCGAGGAAATAATAACGGAAACTCTTATGTTTCAGCGAGATAAAAGGATTGTTCAGGCTGAACTTCGCTGGTTGGTTAACGGACAAAACATGCCTCTAGCGCTCCGCAATGTTTCACGCGCCGATGCGCGCGTCGAAGCACGTATGATTATAACACTAAGATGTATGTTTTTATACCGTAACAGGAAAAAAACAGTTGCGTCGTTCGTTTGAGCTGTGGGCGGTTGGTTTTCTCCATAAAATGTTACAAAATTGCAATACTTTCGCCCCCGCCATACGTTACACTGTTATAATGTATGTTGATCACCGCCAAGGCGGATTCCGTTTTATAAGGGGTAAACAGTTTTGATGCAACAAGTGCAGGAGATCGTCAATCAGGTTCGTAAAGTCGTCGTAGGCAAAGACCCCGTCATCGGCAGCATTCTCATGGCTATGCTCGCGCAGGGGCACGTGCTCCTGGAGGACGTTCCGGGCGTCGGCAAGACGACTATGGCGCTGGCCTTCTCGCGGACGATGGATCTGTCCTATAAACGCATGCAGTTCACGCCGGACGTCATGCCCTCCGACATCACAGGCTATACCACGCTGCAAACCGGCGGCGCGGAGGGCACTTATGTGCCGGGCTCGGCGATGTGCAACCTCTTCCTGGCGGACGAGATCAACCGCGCGTCGAGTAAAACGCAGTCCGCGCTGTTGGAGGTCATGGAGGAAAACAGCATCACCGTCGACGGCGTGACCCGTCCCGTGCCGCAGCCGTTTCTCGTAATCGCCACACAGAACCCCGCGGGTTCCTCCGGCACGCAGCCGCTGCCGGAGTCGCAGCTCGACCGCTTCATGGTGCGTCTTTCGATGGGCTACCCCGACCGCCGCAGCGAGGTGGAGATGCTGCGCCGCCACCAGAACGCCGTTTCTCTCGACTCCGTGACCCGCGTCATCACGCCGCAGGACCTCATCGTCATGCAGCGCGAGGTGGAAAGCGTCTACGTCTCCGACGCGCTGTTTGCATACCTCACCGAACTTGCCTCCTGGACGCGCGCGCAGCCCGCGATCCGCATCGGCGTGAGCCCGCGCGGCACCATCGCCCTGCTTCGCATGAGCAAGGCTTCCGCCTATCTATCCGGACGCGACTATCTGATTCCGCAGGATGTCCAGGCTGTGTTCGAGAGCGTCGCGGCACACCGCATCATGCTCAGCCCGCGCGCGCTCGTCAGCGGCGTAAGCGAGCAGCAGCTCGCCAAGCGCGCGCTGGCTCAGGTGCAGGCGCCCGTCGCGGTATAGTCCCATGACCGGAAACCGGATTCTATATGGATACGCGCTGTTTTTTTCGTTTATCCTTTTCGTGCTGTTCGATCTGTACCTGTTTCATCTGCTGCTCGTATTTTTGCTGATCCTGCCGCCTGTTTCGCTGCTGACGGCGCTTCCCGCGCGCAGAAAACTGCGCTATGCGCTTCAGATCGACGACGATATCGTACCCAAAGGCGCCTGCGGCGTGACCATCACGGCGCGCAACGGCAGCCTGTTTCCCTGCACGGGCGTGCGCTTCGTGCTTGAACGGCACAACGTGCTCGGCCGCGTCGGAAGCCGCTACATGGAGTCCGCTCTGGACGTCGTGCAGTTTCCGCTCGGTGCACGTCGTTCCTATTCCTTTCAGCCCGCCATTAAAGCGGCGCACTGCGGGCGGATGGATCTGACCGTTGTCCGCGCCTCCGTCATCGATATGATGGGTTTGTTCGCGCTACCCGTTCCGTCCAAAAACGCCGTTCAGGCATCCGGCAGCATCTACGTGCTGCCGGAACTGCAGATACGCAGCATCGCAACCGAAGACGCGGCGGATCTGGGCCTCGACAGCGCGGCGTATTCCACCGAAAAAGCGGGCGGCGATCCTTCTGAGATTTTTCAGCTGCGCGATTACCGCGAGGGCGACGCGCGCCACAGCGTGCACTGGAAGCTCAGCAGCCGTATGAACCGCCTGATCGTGCGGGAGTTCGGCCTGCCGCTCAACCCGTCTCTGCTTTTTTTGCTTGAGCTGCGCGAAGGCGCGGAACCGTCGGCGTCAGAGGCCATGCTCGGCGCCATGCTCGCCTACTCCGAGTACCTCATGGCGCGTGACGTGACGCACTCCGTCAGCTGGCTGGGTGACGAAGGCGGCTTGCATACCGTGCCCGTCACAGGGCCGGAAGCGCTCGCGTCCGTGCTGCACGAGCTGCTGGCGCTACCGGGGCAGAAGCGCTGGAGCGCGCTGGAGAACTATGCCGTACACGCGCCGAAAGCCGATACGCACCTGGTCTATATGATCGCGGGAACCGTTTGGACCGCCTCCGAAAACGAGAGCGCGGCACGCCTGACCGGCAGCCTGATCGACCTCGGCATTTGCCACAAAATCACGGTGATGCCGGAACGATGCTCCAGGGATGAGGCGGCCGCACTTCGCGAGATGGGCTGCGAGGTACAGCTGCTCGACGGGAGCGTCCCGGAGCTGGGAACGGAGGCGCAGTCATGAGCAAGCAGAAGAAGTATCCAGCTTTCTCTCCGCTGCCCCCTCCCCCCGTAGAAAAGCCGGCCGGCGCGCTGCTCTTCCGGCTTGGGCAGCAGGCGGCCGTGCTCCTGCTCGCCGTGCTCGGGTTCCTGTTCTGCCTGCTGACAAGTTACCGGCTCGACCTCCCCGTTTCGACCCTTGTTTGGACGGTGGCGGCGTTTTCGCTGCTTTCGCTGGCGGTGTTCTCTATCCGCCGCTACGGTATCGTCGCGCTCGTGTTCCTGGCCGCCGCACTGTTCTGGATCTGGTACCGTTCGGACTATCTGCTGCAGGGCATTCTTCTGCTCTTTGAGCGCGCGGCCGCCCAGCTTTCGTTACAACTGCCGGAATCGCTTCAGCGTCTCCTGCAGCCGGTCGGTGTCGAAGACGCGGTGCTTTATATGACGCGCGCGCTGCAGACGATCCTGTTCTTCGTCTCGTTTTTATCCGGGTATTTCGTTGTCGCCAACGCCAGCGCGGCGGGACTCGCGCTCGCGACGCTGCCGCTTCTGCTGCCCGCGCCGTTTTACCAGCTCTCACCGTCCATTCCGGCGTTTTTTACGCTGCTGGGCGCGCACCTGATGCTCTATGCGTTCAACAACGGCAAGCGCGCCCTTTCGATGCAGCGTACCGGCGCATATGTTCCGCAGAGCAGGCGAAGAGCGGATCAATCCGCCCGGCGAACCGCGCAGCAGACGCTCTCGCTGCTTGCCCTTCCCCTGATCGTAATCGCGGCGCTGCTTTCCGGCGTTGTTCTTCCGCAGAAGGGCTACGAAAGGCCTGCGCTGATCGAGACGCTGCGGCAGAAGATCTTCTCGCTCGACATCGGGAAAGAGGCGTTCTGGAAAAGCAACGACGGACTGACGCGCGGAGACTTCAAGAGCCTCTCCTCCATCCGCTTTACCGGCGACACCGCCATACAGGTGCGCGTTTCCCGGCGGCTTTCGCTTTATCTGAGGGATTATGCAGGCTCGGTCTATACCAGCGACGGCTGGACGAGCGTTTCACAGGCGGACTTTTCCGCTCTTGCAAGCAACGTCTCCGGCATCGCGCCGCAGAACCTGCTTGCGCGCGCGGCAGCCGCCGGCGGGGACGCCGTTTCCACATTCGAACTTTCCGTACGCAACATCGACGCGACGCCGTTTTCCATCTGGGCCCCGCCGGGGCTCGTCACGCGCGCGGAGGAACTCTCCAACGCGGGTTACATACAGGATACCTCGCTGGCGTTCGCTACCTCGGCCGGTTCGGAGGAATACACGCTTGCCGCGGTTCCCGTCGGCATGGCGCTCTACTCCGTTGCGGGCATAGGCGACGACGCGGATGCGGATGTCGTACGGCGGGCATACGGCAACGCCGCGGGCGCGGCGTACGGACTCGACAATGCCGGGGGCGACGACGCGGAACTCGTGCGGCAGGCGGCGGACGCGTACATCGACTACGTACTTAACGTGTACACCGCGCTGCCGGCAGAAACGCTCGCTGCGGCCGAGCGGCTCTGCGGCGTCTACGGCCTGCAACGCGAAATAGAAAACGGCTCTTTAAATCTCGCCGCGACCTGCCAGGCGGTGCACGCGCTGCTTTCCGAGCGGTGCGTCTATGCATACGCGCCGCCTTCCCTGCCGGAGGGCGAGGACTTCACGACCTATTTTCTGGAAGAAAGCCGGAGCGGGTACTGTGTGCATTTTGCCACGGCGGCTACGGTGCTCCTTCGCTCGCTCGGCATCCCCGCGCGTTACGCCGAGGGGTATATCGTCATCCAGTCGGACTACGACAAACCGGCGGACGCCGAAGGGTTTGTCGATATCGAAGACACGCACGCGCACGCCTGGGTCGAGGTGTTCGACCCCGCGCAGCTTGAGTGGATTCCCGTGGAGATGACGACGAGCACGACCGCCGGCACGCAGCCGACGCCGGACGAAAACGGCGAGGAAGCGGGCGAGCCGACGTTCTCGCTCACCGAGCCCACGCCGACCGCCACCCCGGAACCTACGCCGACCCCCGCGCCGGAACCCACGCCCACCCCGGCGTCGTCGACGCTCGATAACGGCTCCACGCCGGAACCGACGACCGATGCAGCGGCCCTGCCGGAAATAACGCCCACGCCCATGCCCACCGAAAACGGCGCGGACGAAGGCGCGGACGATTCACCCGCCGCCGAAACGGAAACGGAGGGCGAAACGGCTTCTTCCGTCCGCCCGCCGCTCTGGCCGGTATTCGTCATACTCGCGGCGATCGGATTGCCGCTGTCCGTGTTCATCTGGCGGAAAGCAACGTATGAAAAACGCGTGCGCGCTTTTTCGCAGAAGGACATGAACGCCGCGGTGCTCGCCGTCTGCCGCTACGCGCTGGATATGCTGGCTTTTGCGGGCGCGCCCGCGATGCAGCCGACGCAGACGCCGGAAACATACGCCGATTCCGTTTCGCGAACGCTGCCGTTCGTCGACCGCGCGCTTCTGGAATCGATGCTGCTGTCCGCGCAGCGCGCGCGATTCTCCGACAAGGTGTGCCCAAAACGCGAGCGGGACGAGGCGGTTCTGTTCCAGCGCTCTCTTGCCTCCATACTGCCGAGCCGCCTGAAGCGCGTCAGATGTTGGATCTTCCGGTGGCGTTTTCCGCCTGTTTAGGCAAGCGTAATAAAAAGCCCTCAAATGAGGGCTTTTTTGTATGTCGCGCGGTTTTCATTGAAATGGATTCGCAAACGCGGGTGTTACGCCTGCTCACCTTCCGGCTGTTCGCCTTTGCCTTCCCCGACGAAGATCTCCTCGTAGCAGGCCGCGCTGATGAGGCCCAGCACCAGCGGCAATACGAGCGCAATCAGGATTCCCGCGATCACGCCTAGCACCGTAAACACACCCCCGACATAGCGGATGAGCGAAAGACCGCCAAACACAAGTATGACGACCCAGACGCCTAGCATAACGAAGAAATCGGCGAGGAACATCCTGCCTTTAAACCCTTCCGCTTTCTTCATCGAGAGACGCAGCGCCTCGGTAGCGGAAATTTCGGGATCCTGAATCATAATGTACGGCACAAACCGGTAAGAATAGGATTTGATGATTGCAAACACAGGACCGACGATCGGGATCAGACCCCAGATGAAGATCCACAGCACCATCCAGCCCATGCCGCCCGCTACCTTGAAGAAGCGCTTAAACCCGGCGAACAGCGCGTCCGAATTCACCTCTCCGCCGCGATAGCCGGTCAGGTACACCATCGCCATCCCCGCGTTGAGCACGAGCGCGATGGGCACCGATATGATCGGCAATACACCGAACGCAGCGGCGAGACCCGTCAGCAGCTGGCACAGCAGCGACACGCCCCAGAGGTGTAACGGTTTTTGCTTCAGTACTTCGACGGCTTTGAAGATCAGATCGCGGGAACGGATCCCCTGACTTGGCTGCTTCTGCGCCTTGAACTGTTTCCCGCCGTCGGTCGGCATGCCGCAGTTTGGACAGAATCTCTCGCCATCCAGCTCTTTGCCGCAATTCATACAGAATGGCATAACACAAATTTCCTCCTTGCTTAAAATAGTTGTATACGCAATACGCTGTTTTCAGTATACGACAATGACAGAAAAAACGCTATCACTCCTAGAAAATATAAAACCGCCTTTCACCTTTGGCCTTTCGCCGCACAGTTTCTTTTTTTAATGCGCCATATTATAATATGCATGGGAAACATCCCGTGACCCATTCAGATATGGCAGCAAAATTTATTTTTCCTCGCGAATCCCGTTTCAGGGGTTCCCTTCGGGCTGATTCGCGCGTATACTCTTACGAAACGAACGAGCGCAGCGGTTCTTACCGTACGCCGGAATCCGCCTAACCTCAGTTATTCGAAAGGAACCGCAATGGCATATTATTTTGACGAACCTTCCCATACTTTTTCGGAATACCTGCTCGTTCCGAGCTACTCCTCCGCCGACTGCGCCCCCCAGAGCGTATCGCTGCGAACGCCGGTGTGCAGGCATCGCGTCGGCGAACCGAGTCCGCTGAGCATGAACATCCCGCTCGTCTCCGCGGTCATGCAGTCCGTCTCCGGCGAGCGGCTCGCGTCCGCGCTCGCGCGCGAAGGCGGCATTTCCTTCCTTTTCGTCTCACAGCCCATCGAATCCCAGGCCGCGATGGTCCGCGCCGTCAAGAAGTCCAAATCCGGCTTTGTCAAAAGCGACAGCAACGTCACGCCGCAAAACACCATGGCGGACGTCATGGCGCTCAAAGCGCAAACGGGGCACTCAACCGTGGCGGTCACAAAGGACGGCACACCTTTCGGGAAGCTGCTCGGCATCGTGACCAGCCGCGATTACCGTCCGAGCCGCATGGCACCCGACACGCCGGTTAAAGATTTCATGACGCCCGTCGGCCGGTTGGTCTGCGGCCAGGACGGCATCACGCTCACCGAGGCGAACGACATCATCTGGGAGCACAAGCTCAACGCACTGCCCATCGTATCGAAAGACGGCAGCATGGTCTCTTTCGTCTTCCGCAAGGACTACGATTCCCATAAAGAGAATCCCGGCGAATCGCTCGACAGCCAGAAGCGCTTCATCGTCGGCGCGGGCGTCAACACGCGGGACTACGAGGATCGCGTCCCCGCGCTGCTGGAAGCGGGCGCGGACATCTTCTGCATCGACTCATCTGAAGGCTATACCGAATGGCAGGCGCGCACCATCGCGTTCATCCGCTCGCGTTACGGCGAACGCGTCAAGGTCGGCGCGGGCAACGTGGTGGACGCGGAAGGCTTCCGCTTCCTCGCAAACGCCGGCGCGGACTTCGTAAAGGTAGGCATCGGCGGCGGTTCCATCTGCACCACCCGCGAAGCCAAGGGTATCGGCCGCGGGCAGGCGACCGCCGTACAGGACGTCGCCTCGGCGCGGGATGCATACGCCAAAGAGACGGGCGTGTACGTCCCCGTCTGTTCGGACGGCGGCATCGTGCTGGATTATCACATCACGCTCGCGCTCGCCATGGGCGCGGATTTCTGCATGCTGGGGCGCTATTTCGCCCGCTGCGACGAAAGCCCGACGAGCAAGGTGTTCATCAACGGAAATTACATGAAGGAGTACTGGGGCGAAGGCAGCGCCCGCGCGCGCAACTGGCAGCGTTACGACAGCGGCGGCGAAGCGAAGCTCACCTTCGAAGAGGGCGTTGACAGCTATGTTCCCTACGCGGGCAGCCTGCATCACAACGTGGAGCAGACGCTGAACAAGGTTCGCTCCACGATGTGCAACTGCGGCGCGCTGTCCATACCCGAATTGCGCGAAAAAGCGCGGCTTACGCTCGTCTCCGCCGCGACGCTCGCCGAGGGCGGCGCGCATGACGTTCTGCTCAAGGACAGGAGCTATTTTCGTTCGTTTGAATAAGAAAAAAAGGAAATAAAGCGTATGAAAAATCGATCTGCAGTTACCCGAATCGTGCGCGTCATAGCCATCGCGCTTGCTGTGCTCGTTCTGCTTGTGCTGGTCAATTTCATCCCCGCGCTTTCGCTGAAAACGCCCGGCATGCGTCAAGTCAACGGTACGTATGTAACAGTGCGCTTCGAAACCGAAGAGGATGCCGCGCTGGATGTATTTGAACTGGCTGAGGCGCGCGGCGGAGAATTGTCGCAGCTGCTCGGGCAGGCGGCAGCGCAACCGGTTGAAATCTATATCTATGACAGGCAGTCCGTCATGCAGACAAAGAAATACGGCTTCATCGCCCCGGCGCTGCATCTCGACTGGTATATTGGCGACAACATCGGCGATCGGGTCATCCTCACGTCGCCCGCGCATCCCGGGCAGGTACACGACTACGACACTGTGCGAAACGCCGCGCTGCACGAGCTGGTGCACGCTTATAACAGCCTGCTCAACCCGCGCATGACCTACTGGGTGGACAACGGACTGGCGGGATATCTTTCCGGACAATCGCCGTCATATCCCGTCGCGTCATATTCCCCGGTTCCGACGCTGCGGCAAACGCGCGTCAACGGCCCGTTCGCACCCATCGTTTTCGCCAGGTTTGGCGGATACGAGTATTCCTATACCTATGTTGAATATCTCGTTGCCTCATATGGATGGGCAGCGGTGGCAAGCTTTGCAAAAAGCGGCGACTATGTCTCATGTTTCGGTATGGACGAGGAGACAATCTATAACGGTTGGTCGGCATATGTCCGCACCGCTTACGCAGGCTGACAGCTCCCTTCTGAAACAAAAAGGCGCAAACACGTGCGCCTTTTTGTATGCATATAGAATCAATGTTCTTTTTCAGGAATAATCTCGAGCCAGTACCCGTCCGGATCCTCGATGAAGTAGATGCCCATGCCTTCGTTGACGAATATGACCGCCCCCATCTCTTCGTGCTTTTTCCGCGCGGCTTCCATATCATCCGTCGTGAACGCCAGATGGAATTCGCCCTCTCCTAAATCGTACGGTTCGGTGCGATTTTTCAGATAGGTCAGCTCCAGCGCGAACGTACCGGCGCCGTCGCCGAGAAACACAAGCGTGAATTCGTCGTTGTCTTTTTTGCGGATCGGCGTGAGTCCCAGCGCGTCGCGGTAAAACGCAAGGCTTTTATCCAAATCCCGCACATTGAAATTATAATGATTGAATCGAAACATTCTTCACTTCTCCTTTTGAGTATTTATGCTTAATTATAGCAAATATCTCCCAATACGGCACAGCGGCGCTACAGTTTTTCCTTGCAGCGCGTCACCTTCGTGCATATTAGAGTTTTTATAATTATGAATAAGCGTTCTTTTTCGACGATAGTTTACTTTATTGTAGCCGTCTGGGAAACGGCGATGAAATAAAATGATCAAGCTGTATCACAACAGATACAGAAGAAAACGTTGCAGAACCACAAGCGCTGATGAAAATACTATATATATTATATATATAAACATATATAATATATTGACAATGTCCCTCCCATTCTTTATAATCATGCATAACACAATGGCGTGTGATTATAGTATGTATAGTCATACCCATTTTTGCATTTTAAAGGAGGAAATCTTTCAATGAGAAAACTGCTCAGTTTACTGCTCGTTCTCATGCTTGCGCTCAGCGTAGCTGCGTGCGCACAGACGCCGGCTCCGGCAGCCGAAGAAGCGGCCGAAGCCCCCGCGGCTGAAGAAGCCGTCGCCGAAGAAACCGCGCCGGAAGGCGAAGGAATCACCATCGGCACCATTTCGCCCAACACCGGTGCCCTTGCGGAATACGGCGTAGCCGTCGTCAACGCGGTCAATCTCGCGGTCAGCGAAGTCAACGCTGCCGGCGGCGTCCTCGGCCAGCAGATCACCGTCACCAGTATTGATGACCTGGGTGAATCGGCCGAAACGCTCAACGCGTTCAACTCCCTCGTCGCCCAGGGCGTCGGCCTCATCATCGGCTCCGTCACCTCCGGCTGCACCTCCGCCATCACCGGAGCAGCCAACGAGGAAGGCGTCGTGCTGCTGACGCCGACAGCGACAGCCGACAGCATCACGACCGAGGACGATTTCGTCTTCCGCTCCTGCTATGCCGACGGATTCCAGGGCGCTATCGCCGCTTACTATGCCTCGCAAGCCGGTTACACCGACGTCGGCGTAGTCTATTGCGCGGCGGACACCTATTCCAAGGGTCTCTACGATTCGTTCTCCGAGGCTGCCGCGACCTACGGCCTGAATGTCAAAGCCGTAGAGTCCACCGCCTCTCTGGACGTGCAGGACTATACCAACCAGTTCGCCGCCATGGTGAATGCGGGCGTCGAGTTTGTTTATGCGCCGTATTACTATAGCGTCATCGGCCCATACGTCATCACGCAGGCGCGCGCCGCGGGTTACACCGGCATCATCATGGGCGCCGACGGTTACGATGGTACGACGGGCTTTGTCGCCGAGGGCGCTGACGTAACCGCTTTTGACAACGTCTATTGGACCAACCACTACGATTCGACCGATCCCGACCCGACGGTTCAAGCATTCGTAGCCGCTTATGAGGCGATGTACGGCTCCACGCCGAACGCGCTTGCCGCACTGGGTTATGACGCGGCCTACATGCTCTTCGCTGCCATCGAGGCGGCCGGTTCCGCCGATCCCGCAGCCGTCCGCGACGCGCTGGCCGATACGTCCACCGTGTACTCCGGCGTGACCGGCACATTCTCGCTGGATGCCTCCGGCACACCGGCGAAAGGCGCCGTCATCCTTTCGTTCTTTGCCGATGGCGATAAGGTCGGCACGAAACTGGTCGACGTCGTCAAGGAGCTCAAATAACGAAACGCTCTCTATGACGTAATATTGGCCAAAGGAGGCGAGGCTCACGCCGCGCCTCCTTTTGCCATTACTTTCGAAAGGCGGAACGAACAAGTGAGCATATTTTTGCAGACACTGTTTGTCGGGCTTCGGCTCGGCAGCATATACGCTCTCGTTGCCCTCGGTTATACCATGGTCTACGGCATCATCCGTCTGATCAACTTCGCCCACGGCGATTTCATTATGGTCGGCGGTTATACGATGATCTTCACGATCCCCATCATGCTCTCACTGGGGCTGCCGATCTGGAGTTCGGTCATCTTCGCGATCGTCATCTGTGCGATCATAGGCGTGGCGACGGAGCTCGTGGCATACCGGCCTGTGCGTGCAAAAGGCATCCGGATGTCGGCGCTGATCACGGCCATCGCGGTCAGCCTGCTTCTGGAGAACGCCGCGCAGGCAATTCCCCAGATCGGGCCCAACCCAAAGGTCGCAAGTCAGATTTTCAAAGCCGGCGGCATCCGCATCGCGGAAGTTATGCTTGACTGGACGACGCTGCTCACCATCTGCATCAGCGTCGTCGTCATGGTCGGCCTCTATCAGTTTACACAGAAAACAAGAGTCGGCCGCGCAATGCGCTGTGTTTCGGAGGACAAAGCGGCCTCTACGCTGATGGGCATCAACGTCAACCGCACGATCGTGCTGACGTTTGCCATCGGCTCCAGCCTCGCCGCGATCGCCTCGCTGATGTATATCGCCCAGTATCCCAAGGTCTACACGACCATGGGCGCGATGCTCGGCCTGAAGGCGTTCGTCGCGGCTGTTCTAGGCGGCATCGGCATCATACCCGGCGCCATGTTCGGCGGCCTCGTGATCGGTCTCGTCGAATCCTTCACGACCAGCTACGTCAGTTCGAGCATGTCGGACGCATTCGTGTTCCTCATCCTCATCGTCGTGCTGATCATCAAACCCACTGGTATTCTCGGAAAGAATATAGGTGAGAAAGTATGATAAAAAACAAGACCGCACAAGGGTATATCCTCAATACGCTGGTGCTGGCGGCGCTCTTGATCGGCTTTTCCTTCGTCAAGGAAGCGTTTGCAACGGCGAGCGAATTCAAGCTCATCATCGCGCCGAGCATCTGGCAGTGCTGCTATCTGATCATCCTCGCCGCTTCGCTCAACATGACGCTCGGGTTTTTGGGCCAGCTCTCGCTGGGTCACTGCGGCTTCATGGCCATCGGCGCCTACGCCGCGGCGCTCATATCGCTGGCCGCGGAGCGCGCCGGCGTCTTCGAAGAAAAGAGCGGCACGGCGTTCCTGCTCGTGCTTGCGCTCTGCATCCTCGTAGCGGGGCTGCTCGCGGCGATCGTCGGCCTGATGGTCGGCATCCCCGCGCTCCGGCTCAAGGGCGACTACCTCGCCATCATCACGCTGGGCTTTGGCATGATCATCGTCAACATCATCAACAACCTCCCGTTCGCAGGTCAGGAAGGTCTCGCCCTCGGCTCCGCCTCCGCCTCGCTCTATAAGAACGGTCTGGGGTTCGGCACGGCGCTGAAGGTCACATATATATGGGTGGCGATCGGCGTAACGCTGGTTTGCCTGCTGATGATGTTTATGTATGTCCGCTCGAAATACGGGCGCGCGATCCGCGCCATTCGGGACGACGAAATCGCCGCCTCCGCCTCCGGCATCAACACCTCATATTACAAGGTGTTCACGTTCGCCTACTCGGCGTTCTTCGCCGGCATCGCGGGCGCGCTCTACTCCTGCGCCAACGCGACGCTCTCGAGTTCGTCGTTCGCGTTTGCCAACGGCGGCATCCTCAACTCCACGTTCGTCGTGGTCATGGTCGTGCTCGGCGGAATGGGTTCGCTCACCGGCTCCATCGTTGCCGCAATCATCATGTTCCTGGTCAACTACCAGATCAAAAACGGCGTATGGCTGCAGCACCTGCCCGAATGGCTGCAAAACCTGTTCAGCTTTCCGATGCTGGTGTACGCCGTGATACTCATCGTCGTTATCATGTTCCGCCCGAAGGGCATCTTCGGCACCTATGAGCTTTCACTGCGCAATTTCGTCTCGGATCTGAGAAAGAAGCGCCGGCTTCGCCTGGCTCAGAAACTGGAGAGCAAGGAGGCGCTGCGCAATGCCTGAGGAAAGAATCCCCATCCTTGAAACGCGAAAGCTTGGCATTAAATTCGGCGGCCTTGTCGCCGTTTCGGACTTCAACATCAAACTCTTCAAGGGCGAACTCGTCGGCTTGATCGGCCCGAACGGCGCGGGCAAGACGACGGTGTTCAACATGCTCACGGGCGTGTACAAGCCTACCGAAGGCTCCGTGCTGTTAGACGGCGTGGTGCTCAACGGCAGGAAGACGCATCAGTTCGTCTCCGCCGGCATTGCGCGCACGTTCCAGAACATACGCCTCTTTAAACAGATGACGGTGCTTGAAAACGTACTTGCCGCCTTTACGAAAGATATCAAGTACAATATGATCGATGCGATGTTTCGCACGCGCCGGTTCTGGCGCACGGAAAAAGAGCTGAAGCAGAAGGCGCTCGACCTGCTCTCCATCTTTCATTTGGAAGATAAGATGGACTATATCGCGGCAAACCTTCCGTACGGTCAGCAGCGCAAGCTGGAGATCGCACGCGCGCTGGCGACCGACATGAAGCTTTTATTGCTGGACGAGCCCGCCGCGGGCATGAATCCGACGGAAACCGTCGAGCTGCTCGACTGCATCAACGCCATAAGGCACCGGTTCGGCATCACCATACTGCTCATCGAGCACGACATGTCGCTCGTGATGAACATCTGCGAACGCATACAGGTCATCGACTACGGCATCACCATCGCCGAAGGCCTGCCAGAAGAGATCGCGAAAGATCCGAAGGTCATCGCGGCTTATCTGGGGCAGTAGGAGGCAGAACATGCTGGAAATCAAGGACATCAACGTATATTACGGCGCCATCCATGCGATCAAGGGCATTTCGCTCCAGGTCAAGGACGGCGAACTGGTCTCGCTTGTCGGCGCGAACGGCGCGGGCAAAACGACCATTCTGCACACGGTATCGGGCCTGCTTCGAGCCAGTTCCGGCGCAATCAGGCTGGACGGCGTCAATCTCCAGAAGGTGCCCGCCAACAAGATCATCGGCATGGGCCTTGCGCACGTCCCGGAAGGGCGGCACATCTTTTCCAACATGACCGTTGAGGAAAACCTGCTCATGGGCGCGTATATCATCAAGGACCCCAAGTGCATCAGCGACAATATGGAACGCGTGTTCCATCATTTCCCCCGGCTCAAGGAGCGCACCCGTCAGCTCGGCGGCACGCTCTCAGGCGGCGAGCAGCAGATGCTCGCGACCGGCCGCGCGCTGATGACGAACCCCAAATACCTGCTCATGGACGAGCCTTCGATGGGCCTGTCGCCGATCCTTGTGAACGAAATTTTTACGATCATCGACCAGCTGCACAACAGCGGCATTACGATACTGCTCGTCGAACAAAACGCGAAAAAGGCGCTCGCGGTCGCGGACCGCGCGTACGTGCTCGAAACGGGCAAAATCGCCATGCACGGCTCGGCAAAAGAGCTCGCGGAGGACGACCGCGTCCGAAAAGCGTACCTGGGCGCATAGCGCATCCGAAGAAAGGAGTCCGCATTTCGATGGCACACTACGTGATTACCATAGCGCGTGAAAAAGGCAGCGGCGGCGTCGAGCTCGCCACAAAGCTCTCCGAACGGCTCGATATCCCATTCTACGACCGCAAGCTATTACGCATCGCCTCCGACGTCAGCGGCATCAGCGAACATCTCTTCGGCGAAGCGGACGAACATCCAAGCAAGCACGAGTTGATGCGCGCCGCGCGGAAAGTCTACACGGGGGAAGTGCTCCCGCCGGACAGCGAGAACTATACTTCACAGCAAAACCTGTTCCAATTTCAGGCGAAGGTCATCACGGAACTCGCCGAAACTGGCAGCTGCATCATCGTCGGACGCTGCGGTGATTTTATCCTTCGCGGCAAACCATACCTTCTACGCGTGTTCGTACACGCGCCGATTGAAGCGCGGATCAAGCGCATCGCGTCGTATCAGCTGGACTGGTCGGAAGACGAAATCCGCCGTCACCTCTGCGACGTGGACAAAAACCGCGCGGACTATTACCGTTACTTCTCCGGCGACGACTGGCGTGATGCGGGGCATTACGACATCTGCCTCGACTCCGGCGTGCTGGGCACGGACGGCTGCGCCGACCGGATCATCGAATCTCTGCCGATCTTTACGCGCGGGTAAACGCCGGACAATCGGTATCGTACAATGCCTGCGGCCCGCGCCGCAGGCGTTTTCATGGAACATTTATAGTCCGGGGTGTAATGAATGGATCTTCAGATATTGACGCAGACGTTTTCCGTCTGTAAAATTCATAATAGCGCTGTTGCGAACCTGCTTGAACCGCTTTGCTTTTTCGCCGTTACGGACGAGGAATTCTCTCTTGTCTGCGCAAGTGAAAAAGTCCCGGCGGACGCTTATGCACGCGAGGACGGCTGGCGCGGATTTCGCATCCGCAGCGCGCTGGATTTCTCCATGGTCGGTGTTCTGGCCCGGATTTCTTCGCTGCTTGCGGAAGCCGGCATCAGCATATTCGCCGTTTCAACATTCAACACGGACTATGTGTTTACAAAGTCCGAACGGTTTGAACATGCACTCGCGCTGCTGCGCGAGGCGGGTTACCGGACCATTGGCTGAAACTTAACAAGCCGAAAAGTCCGTGCGCGGCGTATTACTTTTATTTCTGTTGCACCGAGCTTATTTGCTGTCTGCATCGGGGAGGGTCGTTTATCTTGTTCCCATGGAGTGCTTTTCTCACCTACATTTTCGTGACCTCGTCAACACCGGGTCCGAACAACATCATGTCCATGTCCAACGCCAGCCGCGCCGGTTTTTTTCGCGCGCTTCCCTTTAATTTCGGCATATGGACGGGCTTCACGATCGTCACACTGGCTACCGCGGTGTTTTGCAGCCTGTTATCCTCCATCCTCCCTTCGATCGAACTGCCAATGAAAATCGTCGGGGCGGCATATATGTTTTTTCTCGCTTATAAGACGCTGGTGAGTAAATCCACCGCGGAGAGCGCAACAGTCAAGACAGGCTATTGGTCAGGCGTGCTGCTGCAGTTTGTCAATCCGAAGCTCATGATCTACGCGCTGGTATCAATGGAGGTTTACATCCTGCCGTACTTTGCCGGGCAGGTTGCCCCGCTTGCGCTGTTTGCGCTGCTGCTTTCGACGAATGGATTTATATTCTCCCTGCTCTGGGCGGCGTTCGGCACCGTGTTTCGCACTTTGTTTACGCGATATTCGCGCGTCACCAACACCGTGATGGCGCTTGCGCTTGTCTACTGTGCGGTTGCATTATTTTTTTAGCTCCGGAACGGATCGTTCTTGCAGTCCACTCCGCACACATATAAAATATTTACAGGCGCAACCCTGACGGGACGCGCCGGAACAGGAGCTTTATGACGCAGGACGAGCGGTTCATGAAGGAAGCCATCCGCCTCTCCGAACAGGCCGTCGCGCACGGCAACGAGCCGTTCGGCGCGGTGCTTGTAAAAGACGGGGAGATCGTGTTTCCCAGCGAAAACCAGATCTATACCGGCTCCGACCCGACCTATCACGCGGAAGCCGGGCTGTTGCGTAACTTCTGCGCGGCGGAACGAACTAACGATCTGACGGATTACACGCTCTACTCCAGCTGCGAACCGTGCTTCATGTGCTGCGGCGCGATGGTTTGGACGAAGCTGGGACGCCTGGTATACGCGGCGAGCGATATCGACCTGTGCTCCATTCTGGGCGCGGAGGGAAACCCCTGCTGCGAGATCGTGTTTTCCCGGTCGGCGCACAAACCCGAGGTGACAGGCGGCATCCTGCGCGAGGAAAGCCTCGCCGTACTGGAGCGGTATTTCGGCAAAAATAATAAAGGCTGACCTGTACAGGCCGAAGTCTCTCAGATTTAAAACATCGCCCGCTTCCGAGGCGGGCTTTTTATCGATTCTCGATCTATAGATGCAATACTTCTTCGACGAACACGCGCGCGATTTCCGGATCGAACTGCGTTCCCGCGTTTCGCAGGATTTCCGCCGCCGCTTCTTCACTGCTTCGTGCCTTTTTGTAGATACGTTCGTGCGTCATCGCGTCAAACGCGTCGACAACCGCGAGGATGCGCGCAAGAATCGGTATCTCCTCGCCCGCGAGGCCGCGCGGATACCCTTTGCCATCCCAGCGTTCATGGTGCGAGAGGATATATTCGGAGATCGGCGCGAGATCCATATTGTTCTGCGTGATACGGAACCCGATTTCGGGGTGTTTGCGCATTTCGAGCCACTCTGTTTCAGTCAGCGGACTGGCTTTGCGCAGGATCGAGTCGTCGATGCCTACTTTACCGATATCGTGCAGCATCGCAAACAGCGTCATATCGTCGAGTTCCCGGGTAGACACGCCGATGATCTTGCCGATTTGATCGCAATATAAGCGCAACCGCTCCGCGTGCTCCTCTGTTTCCTCGCTCTTGGCTGCGAGCGCGGACAGGAGCGCATTGATCACCCCGCTGCGAAAGCTTTTCTCAATCGTAAGCTTCCTGCGGTATGTGAGCTGCTCCGCCGAACGCAGTACGCTTTGAATATCGTTCGTATCCTCTGTTTTCATGGCGTAGCCAAGCGCAATGCTGAGCTGAAGCTGTTCGTCGCTTTCCGATGCGCAGCGGTCCTGAATCTTTGCGATCAGTTCATCCGTCTTCTTTGTGTCCACCTCTGGCATCACTATCAGAAATTCGTCTCCGCCCCAGCGTCCGACGGTTTCCCCTCCGCTGCAGCAGGCTTGCAGAATCGAAGCGACCTTCTGTATGAACGTATCGCCGAAATTGTGTCCGAACGCGTCGTTGATCAGCTTCAGGCCGTTCAGGTCGCCCATGACCAGCGCGCAGCTGCTCCCCTCCGTCCGTTCGTATTGCCGCAGCAGTTCCTCCATGTACCAGCGGTTGAAAAGGCCGGTCATGGAATCGTGGCACGTCATGTACTCAAGCTGCTCGCGCTGCGCATTTTCCTGCGTAATATCGCGAAACACCATCACCGCGCCGTAGATCTTCCCCTCTTCGTCGCGTATGGGCGACGCGCCGTCGGCAATCGGAATGGGTTCGCCGGAGCGGCGGATCAACGTCGTATGGTTGGCCAGGCCGACGGTCTCTCCTGTTTCGAGCACCTTTTTGATCGGAGAATTTACATGACGCCCCGTTTTTTCGTCGATCAGGCGCAGCACGTCCGATATGTCCGCTCCGATCGCATCGTCGCCCCAACCCGTCATGTCACGCGCGGTCTGATTGATCAGGGTGATCGTGCCGTTCACGTCGGTAGCGACGACGCCGTCGCCGATCGATTTGAGCGTGATGCCGATCAGCTCCGTTTCGTGCAGCAGTTGAGCGGTCTTTTTATGCACTTCCCTGCGCAGCCTGTGGTTCCAGAGCATGATCCAGAGTATCAAAGCGCCCGCGGCGAGCATTGCAATCAGAATATACTTCAAAAAATAGGAGACGCTCAGCGCGATGCTCTCCCTGCCAAACCATTTTTCGTTTATATTCGTCAATTCGCTCGTTGAAATCTGCCCAAAACCATCTTCGACAAGGCGCAGCGTGGCTGCATCGCCTTGTTTCACCGCGCGGTGAAACTGTCCGGAATAGAGCGATTCGCTCCGGCTGAAGTCCAAAGCGATTCCTTTTTGATACAGCAGGTATATCGCAGGCGGCTCGTCGATTACAAACACGCTGATCTCGCCGGATTTTGCCGCGTCGATGATCGCTTCGTAGCTGGCGTATTCGACGATTTCCGTTACGCCCGCCTCGCGCAGGATCGGGATGCAGCTGTCGCCCGATTTGACCGCTACGATGAATCCGCGCAGCGAAGCCGCGTCGGTGATGCCGCCGATTTGATTGTTATGGAAAATCGGTACGTCGATGGTTGCATACGGATCCGAAAAATCAAGCCACTCGTCCCGTTGTTCGTTGTAGAAAGCGGTATCGATTACGTCGTAGTTGCCAGCTTTCATAGCGGCAAGCGCGTCCGCCCAGTCCATCGCGTGGATCTCAGCCTTTACGCCGGTCTTTGCGCTCCAGAGCGCCCACTGGTCAACGAGGATGCCCTGCAAGTTCCCATCCGCATCGCGAAAAACGTATGGCGGGTAGTTATCGTCCATGACGACCGAGATCGTTTCAGACGCGCTGCTTTCGCGGGTTTCCGGCGCGCTGCAAGCCAGCATCGGAACAAGCCCGGCGATTCCTATCGCCAGGCATATAGCTGTCAGCAGGAATATTTTTACTTTTCGTTTCATCCCTGAGTACCGCCTGTTCCGATTCATTTTCCTGTTCCATACGTTTTTATATGCCATTACACACTAATGCAGTTAAATTCACAAGCTGTATCTATATAGGTATATTATATATACTTATTTTATGTCGTAGGTCTTCACACGTCAATGTTGTTTTTTTCGGCCGCAATTTGTTGACGTCCGGAATATAAAAAAGCCGAAACCTTCCGAATACGAATGGTTTCGGTTTTTTTGATGTTCTTCTTCGTATTTTTTTAAAACGCGTTCCCGTCAGGTCCCCAGATACGCCGCCTTGACCGCCTCGTTGACCAGCAGCTCCTTCCCGGGTCCGGTCATGGTAATGCGCCCGGTTTCGAGCACGTAACCAGTATCCGCCGTGGACAGCGCCATATTCGCGTTCTGCTCGATGAGCAGTATCGTTACGCCGCGCTTGTTGATCTCCTTGATGATGGAGAAGATATCGCGCACGATCAGCGGTGCGAGTCCGAGCGAAGGCTCGTCCATCATCATGAGCTTCGGACGGCTCATGAGCGCGCGCCCGACCGCGAGCATCTGCTGCTCGCCGCCGGAGAGCGTGCCGCCCGCCTGCCAGGAGCGTTCCTTCAGGCGGGGGAACAGCTCGTACACCCATTGGATGTCCGGGTGGATGTCGTCCTTTCGCATATACGCGCCGACGCGGAGGTTCTCGTATACCGTCAGGTCTGGGAAGATCCGGCGCCCTTCCGGCACAAGTGTGATGCCCCTGCTCACAATAGCGGTGGTGTCTTTGCCCGAAATATTCTCGCCCTCGAATTCGATGACACCGCTCTTTGGCTTGACCAACCCCGCAATGGCGCGCAGCGTGGAACTCTTACCTGCGCCGTTCGCGCCGATGAGCGTCACGATATCGCCTTTCGGAACATCGAAGCTGATGCCCTTGACGGCCTCGATTCCGCCGTAATTGACCTTGAGGTCTCTAATGCTTAAAATCGTTTCGCTCATTCGCTCACCCCCAGATACGCGTTGATCACATTCGGATCCGCCTGCACGACGGCGGGCGTGCCGTGGCTGATGAGCCGGCCGAAATCGATGACGTAGATGCGGTCGGAAAACTGCATGACCAGATCCATGTGGTGCTCGATCATGAATACCGTAAGATCGTATTTATTCTTGATCTGCACGATGAACTGGCCGAGTTCCTGCGTCTCCTGCGGGTTCATGCCCGCGGCGGGTTCGTCCAGCAGCAGCAGTTTCGGCCCGGTTGCCAGCGCGCGCGCGATCTCCAGACGCCGCTGCAGGCCGTACGGCAGGCTCACGGCCTTTTCGTTTGCGAACTGCAGCAGGTTCTGTTCCTCCAGCAGCGCGGTCGTCTCCTCGCGCATGCGTTTCTCCTCCAGATAGGTGAAGCGCAGCGTGGCGGAAAACACGTTTTGCCTGGCGCGCATATGTTTCGCGGTGAGTACGTTGTCGAACACCGTCATGCTCTTCCAGAGCCGGATGTTCTGAAACGTACGCGCAATGCCGAGTTTGGTCACCTGGTCCGGCGTTGGATCGACCGTACGCGAAGATACGTACATCTTCGCATTTCCGCCCGCGTAGAGCTTCCTCATTTTACCGCGCGGGTGGTTCTCCACGATGGTCTTATCATAAAATGATATCTTGCCGTTCGTGGGGTCATAGATACCGGTGATGCAGTTGAACGCGGTCGTCTTTCCGGCGCCGTTCGGGCCGATGAGCGCGACGATCTCGCCCCGGTTCACCTCAAGTGAAAGGTTGTTGACGGCTACGACGCCGCCGAACTGCATGGTCACGTTTTCCAGTCTCAAAACGTTCTCAGCCATCGATACCGCCCCCTTTCACCGCTTTGACGGGTTTTCGCCTGTTGAAGCGCCGTATCAGCCCCGCAAACGAAATTTCCTTATCCCCCATTAGGCCTTTCGAGAAGAAGAGCACGATCATCATGATGATGACGGAGAACATGAACCGCCTGAAACCGGAGCGGAAGAGGTTCGGAGCCTCGATGCCGAGGAACTTACCCATATCCAGCCCGCGTAACCACCATTCGGAAGCCGCGATATACAGAAAGCTCGCGATACAGCTGCCCGAGATAGAGCCGATGCCGCCGATGACCACGATCAGCAGCAATTCGTACGTCATCGCCGCCTTGAACTGCGCCGCCTGCACGGTGTACTGGTACATGGCCAGCAGCGCGCCGGATACGCCCGCGAAGAACGAGCTGATGATGAAGCTCATCTCCTTGTGCTTGAACAGGTTGATGCCCATCGCCTCCGCCGCAACCTCGTCGTCCCTTATGGCTTTGAACGCGCGGCCGTAAGAGCTGTTGATCAAAAGCACGATGAGCGCGATGCAGACGCCCGCGACGAGAAAAACATACAGCGTCGGCGGGAACACGATGTCGGTAAACGGTATCTTTACATCCGTCAGGTCGAGATAGTTGCGCATGACGTTCGCGCCGTTGGTGACCGGGCCGAGCACGTCCCACTGGAAGATCGCGCGAATGATCTCGGCAAAACCGAGGGATGCGATCGCCAGATAGTCCGACTTGAGGCGCAGCACCGGCAGGCCGATCAGCGCGGCGAATACCGCCGCCGCCAATCCTGCGCATACGAGGCCGATCAGGATGCCTGTGTCGAACCTGACCGCAGCTTCATAATACTTATATACCGACTCTGTGAGCTTCACCGCCGTCGGCATGGTGAATATGGAGTACGTGTACGCGCCGATGAGCATGAATCCCGCCTGCCCCAGCGAGAAAAGGCCTGTAAAGCCGTTGAGCAGGTTCATGGACACCGCAACCAGAGAGTAGATCGCGCCCTTTTTGAGCACCGTGAATATGATATGGTTCGAATCCATCGTCTGTTCGAGCACGGTGACCAGAACGTATATCAGCGCGATGGCGGCGAACGCAATCCAGAGTTCCAGTTTGCTTTTTTTCTTCATGCGATCGCCTCCTTACGCCTTGTCCGTGGCTTTTTCGCCGAACAGACCGGTGGGTTTGACGACGAGTATGATGATCAGAAGCGCAAACGTGAACGCGTCCGAGAACGTCGTCCATCCGCTGCCGCCTATTCCGAAAATCGAACTGCCGCCCTTGATGATGTTCTCGGCGATGCCGATGATGAATGCGCCGATCACCGCGCCGGGAATGCTGCCGATGCCGCCGAACACCGCGGCCACAAAACATTTTAATCCCGGCATGCTGCCCGATATGGGCGTAACGGACGCGTAGTTGGTGAAGTAGAGCATCGAGCCGACGGCGGCGAGAAAGGAACCGATCACGAACGTCGTGGAGATGACCGAGTTGATGCGTATACCCATGAGCCGGCTGGTTTCAAAGTCCTTGGAAACGGCGCGCATGGCCATGCCGACCTTGGTATACTTGATCAGAAGCGACAGCAGCACCACGAGCACGATGGTCAGTACCGGCGTAATCAACGTGACCATCTTGGTGGTCGAGCCCCATATCGTGACCGTTTGGCTCAGCCAGGGGATCGTTGGATACACCTTGGCAAGACCGCCGGTGAAATACAGCGCGGCGTTTTGCAGCAGGTAGGATACGCCGATGGCGCTGATCATCACGGACATACGCGGCGCGGTGCGAAGGGGTTTGTAGGCCGCCCGCTCAATGAAAAAGCCTAACAGGATCGTTAAAACCAGCACGAGCGGTATCGCAACGCCCATCGGAAGCGTGGTTGAAAGGTACACCATCATAAGGCCCGCGCACATGAAGACGTCGCCGTGGGCAAAGTTGATCAGGCGGAGTATGCCGTACACCATCGTATAGCCGATGGCGATGAGCGCATACTGTCCGCCGACCGATATCCCGGACAGGATATACGAAAGGTTGGCGTGCAAAAATTCTACCATTGATTTGCCTCCATCTATGCCGCTTGAAACAAAAACGTCACGCATTCCCGTTTCAAGCGGCATGCGAATCAAAAACCGGCGATTTTACCGCAACCGCTGCGCGGCGGCGGAAAGATCCAGCCGTGTACGAAGTGCGGCGGGGGTAAAAAACCCCCGCCGCATGATTGCTCGGTATCAGCCGATTGTAACCGCGGGCAGGGCGTCCCACGCGCCGGTTTCGTTGTTGCAGTGCTTGACGTACGCAGTGTTGCGAATCGCGTCGCCGTTGATCTGGTCGAGGGCGATCGGTCCGGAAACACCTTCGTACGTGGTGCTCCAGAGGGCTTCCATGATGGCGGCGGGCTCGATGCTGCCGGCTTTCTTCATGGCTTCGAGCGCAAAGAAGTACGCGTCGTACCCCATCGCGGTGACCGCGGCGACCGTGTCGTCACCGCCGTTGTTGGCAAGGCGCGTGGCGTCCGCGTTGACCCACGCTTTGAAATTCGAGTCGAATTCGGCGTTCGCGCCTTCCGGATAGAAGGTTGTAACGGTCACGTCGACGTTCTTGCCCTTGGCGGCCTGAAGGATAACGTTAGAATCCCACGTGTCGCCCGCGAGGATCGGCATGCCCAGAGACTGGGATTCGGCCTGGTCGATGATGAGCTGAGCCGCTTCCGTGGACACCGGCGAGAAGAAGACTTCCGAGCCGCTGTTCTTGGCGTTGTTGATATAGCTGGTGAAGTCGCTGTTGCCGTCCGGGAAGGTATCCTGCACGCAGGTGCCGCCGAGCGCTTCAAACGCCTTGACGAAGTAGTTCACCAAACCGCCGGAGTAGTCGTCGCCAAGCTTGGCGAGGCAGTACGCCGTCTTCACGCCAAGCGTGCTGTACGCGTAGTTGGCCAAAACGGTGCCCTGGAAAGGATCGAGGAAGCAGACGCGGAAATAGTGCGTGTTGCCTTCGGTGACCTGCGGGTTTGTGCAGGTGATGCCGACGCAGGGGATGCCCGCCGCTTCAAATGTCGGAGAAGCCGCGATGGACACGCCCGAACCGTAGGAACCGAGTACGACGGATACGCCCGCCGAAACCAGCGTGGACGCCGCGGAAGCCGCTTTGTCATTGGAGCTCTCGTTGTCTACCTTGACGAGCTGCACGTCGTACGTCGTTCCGGCGACCTCGACGGTCGGGCTGACGTAGTTCGCGTATTCAACGCCAAGGGTTTCCTGCTTGCCGCCCGCGCCGTTGTCGCCGGATGCGGGTTCGTAGATGCCGACCTTCACGACGGGATTGCCGGAAGCAGGCTGCTCCGCGGCAGTTTCAGTCGTGGACGCTGCCGGCGCCGAGCACGCTGTAAACGATACAACGAGTACGAGCGCCAATAGGATTGCTGACAGTTTCTTCATGACCTTTCCTCCATTTAGATAGTGTTGAATTGGACGAGGCGACCGGCCCAAATCCGGGCCGATATCCACAGAAATTATAAACGCGATTTTGCCGCGATGCAACACTTGTATGCACTTTATATGCAATATATAATTTTGGAAGTCTTTCGAGACTGATTTTGCCGTTGCTTTTCGCAAGATGTCCAACAAATCCCTTGTTTGTGATGATTTTCGTGTTATTGCGCAGAATGATAAACTCATTGTGCGGCGGTGAGCACGCCGGAAATAGACGATTTTGATTTTGAATATATATGAAATAATATACTATTTTTTGCATGTTTGCACATTTGCCACCAGCACGCGCAAAAGCGGGGGGTTTTTCTGTTTGGCGGACACGTCGAACGCAGATACGATCCGCGGCTGCTGATAAAAAATATTCCCGTTTTCCTGTTGACAACATGCGGGCAATTATATATACTACTCGAAATGAGTAAAATCCGGAATGAAAGGCAGGACGCGCGATGACCCCGCGGATGGACTTGAAAAACAGACGAAACCGACTCCGCGCGCTACGTGTTCCCTCCGTTCTTTCCCGTTTGATTTTCGTTTTCAAAGCTTTGACGAAAGGAATTGTTCTTTTCGATCAAAGCTTTTTTATTTCCGATTCGTGCGGTCGGCATTCCCTTTTGAAAATGACGCTTCCTCAATTTCATATTCCAGTTTGTGACACCGGCAGTTGAACCGGTGTTTTTTTATGGCCCGCCCGCCGGTTTGGCGGGAACGAACGAAAGGAGCATCCAAGTATATGCTGACAAACAAGAGCCTGATTGCGCCGAGCGACTTCACGATTGAAGAAATCGAAGAGCTCCTCGCCCTTTCAAGCCGCATCATCGAATCTCCGGCTCGCTATGCCAGAGCCTGCGAAGGGAAACTGCTGGCAAGCCTGTTTTACGAACCCTCGACACGCACAAAATTCTCCTTCGACGCCGCGATGCTGCGCCTCGGCGGAAGCGTACTCGGTTTTTCCGATCCGAACACGTCGAGCGCAGCCAAGGGCGAAACCCTCGCGGACAGCGCGCGTAC
This sequence comes from Christensenellaceae bacterium, assembly GCA_963675855.1. Lineage (GTDB taxonomy): Bacteria > Bacillota > Clostridia > Christensenellales > CAG-138 > UBA7703. The sequence goes on along the minus strand of OY776633.1, from coordinate 790,137 downwards.
GGTCGGCCAGTATGCGGATCTGATCGTGGTACGCCATCCCAAGGAGGGTACCGCCAGGCTCGTGAGCCGCTATGCCGGATGCCCCGTCGTCAACGCGGGCGACGGCGGGCACCATCACCCGACACAGACGCTGACGGACCTTTTAACCATCCGCCACTACAAAGGCGGGTTCGACGGGCTGACGGTCGGCGTCTGCGGCGATCTCAAATTCGGGCGCACGATCCACTCCCTGGTCACCTGCCTCGCGCGGTATCAAAACGTGCGATTTCTCTTCATCTCGCCGGATGAACTGACCATGCCGGCCTTTGTGAAAGAGGAGCTCGACGCAAAAGGCGTGCCATACGAAGAGACCGCCGATCTCGAGGGCAGCATCGCGGGGCTGGACGTGCTGTATATGTCCCGCGTACAGCGCGAACGCTTCATCAGTGAGGAAGAGTACTTGCGCCTGAAAGATTTCTTCATCCTCACCGAGGCTAAAATGCGGCTCGCCAAGCCGGACATGATCGTCATGCACCCGCTGCCGCGCATCAACGAAATCGCGGTCGATGTGGATGCCGACCCGCGCGCAGCGTACTTCCGGCAGGTGAAATTCGGCATGTACGTGCGCATGGCGCTCATCATGGAGCTGCTCGGCGTAAAAGAACCGCAAAACTGACACAGAACGCAGAGGAGGACAGCAGAATGATCAATGTTTCGAAACTCAAGGAAGGTATCGTGATCGACCATATCCGCTCCGGTCACGGGTATAAGATCTTTCAGCAGCTCGGCCTCGACCGGCTGGACGACGTAGTCGTGCTTATGCGCAACGTCGAGAGTACGAAGATGGCCCGAAAGGATCTGATCAAGATCGAGACGCACCTCGACCTCGACCTCAACGTGCTCGGCCTGATCGACCCCAATGTGACCATCAACTACGTCAGGGACGGGATCCGCGTCAAGAAGATCAGCCTGACGCCGCCAGAAACCGTGGCGGGCATCCTCACCTGTAAAAACCCACGCTGCATCACGAACCAGGAGCACATCGGCGACGTGCTGTTTTATCTCGTGGACGCCGCGTCGAACCAGTACGCCTGCGAATACTGCGACGCGCGCACGCATCTGTAAAAAGCCTGATGAAAGGAGAACCGAAATGGTAACGCTTTATCGAAACGCGCGTCTGATCGACGCGGAAGGCGACCGCTACGGCGACCTCACCGTCGAAGACGATGTGATCGCATTTTGCGGCCCGCTGAGCTGGCGGCGCGCGGACCGGGTCGTCGACCTGCGCCGTAACGCGCTCATGCCGGCGTTCATCGATCTGCACTGCCATCTGCGCGATCCAGGATACCCGCAGAAGGAGACCATGGAGACGGGTATGCGGGCGGCGCTCTGCGGCGGATTTTCGCATGTGGTCGCCATGGCCAATACCAGCCCTGTGATCGACTCGCCGACGCTCGTCGAAGAGAACCTGAAAAAGGCGAGCCGCCTCCGGCTCTGCGGGCTGACACAAGCCGCCGCCGCGGGCGATGCGCTCGGCGACGCAACGCCGACTGACCGGGTCGCGCTCAGCCGCGTGACAAACGTGCTCTCCAACGACGGCAAGACGATTTTCTCGGATACGTTTATACGAGCGCTGCTGCTCGATTCCGCCAGATACGGCTTCGTCATAAGCACGCACTGCCAGCCGGAGCGTAAGATCGTCGCGCGGGATCTCGCGCTCCTGCGCGAAACCGGCGGCAATCTGCATGTTGGGCACATCAGCCGCGCGGAGACGGTGGAGCACATCCGCCAAGCAAAGGCGACAGGGCTGCAGCTGACCTGCGAAGTCACGCCGCACCATCTCTTCGGCTGGGACGACGATTACCGCGTCAATCCGCCGCTGCGTACACGCGCGGATGCGGACGCGCTGGTTGCGGGTATTGCGGACGGCACGATCGACTGCATCGCAACGGATCACGCGCCGCACACGCCGGCGGACAAGGCGGACGGCGCGGCTGGTATATCGGGCATTGAGCACGCGTTTGCCATCTGCCTGAAAGTCTTTGCGGACAACGGCATTCCGTTTACAAGGCTGTCTGAAATGCTGACATATAATCCCGCAAAACGCCTCGGACTCAAAGCCGGTCTTCTGCGGCCGGGGTATCCGGCGGATCTCGTCATCGTCTCGCTCGACGAGCAGCGTAGAATCGACACCGCCGGCATGGTCTCCCGCTCGAGCAACACGCCGTTTCACGGCAGAGCGGTCCGCGGACGGGTGCTGGCAACCATCGTCGGCGGAGAAACGCGGTTCGAATATGAAAAAACAGGCATCGATCAAAAGGAGAACAGATATGAGCATGGAAAGGCTGTTTGAAGCAGTCCGGGAAAAAGGCCCCGTCTGCGTGGGGCTCGACACACAGGTTGGATTCCTGCCGGACTATCTGCAAAAACAAACCGGAACGGACGGCGAAAAGGTATTTGAATTCAACCGCCGCATCATCGACGCAACGGAGGACATCGCGGGCTGCTTCAAGCTCCAGATCGCCTGCTACGAGGCCCTCGGGCTCGACGGCATGCGCGCGTTTTCCAAAACGCTGCAATACGCCAGGAGCCGCGGCAACGTGACCATCACGGACGCCAAGCGCGGGGATATCTCCTCCACCGCGGCGCAGTACGCAAAGGCGCACTTCTCCGGCGACTTCGAGACCGATCTGATGACGATCAACGTCTTCATGGGGGAGGATGCGGTGTCCCCGTATTATCCCTATCTGGAAAACGGCAAGGGCGTGTTCGCCCTGGTCAAGACCAGCAACCCCAGCGGAACGGATTTTCAGGATCTTTTGATCGACGGCGAGACGCTCTATGAGCGCACGGCGCGCAAGGTATCCGAATGGGGCGAGAAGTTCATCGGTAAAAGCGGCTTTTCCGCCGTCGGCGCGGTGACGGGACTGACCTATCCTGAGGAGTTCGAGCGCATCCGCCCGCTGCTGCCGCATACTTTTCTGCTCATCCCCGGCTACGGCGCACAGGGCGGAACGGGAAAGGACATCGCGGGCTTTTTCAGCGGCGGCGTACGCGGCGTGGTCAACTCCTCGCGCGGGATCATCACAGCGCACAAGGGAAAGTGCGAAACCGAACGGTTCACCGACCACATCCGCGCGGCTGTTCAGGACATGAAAACGGATATTTTGCAGTGGCTGTGATCATCAGAAACGAGAAGATTGCGCGGGGCGTCTGGCGCATGACCGTCTCCGGTGTGCCGGTTGGCCACGCGGGGCAGTTTTTCATGCTGCGCGTGCCGGGCGCGCTCGACCCGCTGCTGGGCCGACCCGTCAGTATCTGCGAATATGACGTTGATATGCGGGAAACGGCTTTTGTCTACCAGACCGTCGGGCGCGGCACGGAGCAGTTCTCCCGCTTGCTGTCCGAGCAAGAGATCGACGCGCAAGGCCCTTACGGTAACGGTTTCCCGCTCGCAGCGGGCCGCGCGGTCATCGTCGGCGGCGGTATCGGCGCGGCGCCGATGTTACAGCTTAGTAAAGAGCTGCGTCAAACCGATCCTGAAAGACGAATCGACGTCTATCTAGGGTTTCGGGAAGAAACATATCTGGATAAAGAGTTTGCAGAAGATGCGGACAGCGTAACGCTCAATATCGGCGGATTCGTCACCGCAGATGTCGATTTTTCGCTGGACGCGACCTACTATGCCTGCGGACCCGCGCCGATGCTGCGCGCGGTCGCAGAGGCTGCGGACGCGGCGGGTGCAACGCTCTATGTCTCGCTCGAAAAGCACATGGCCTGCGGCGTCGGCGCGTGCCTCGGCTGCACCTGTGAAACAAAAAACGGTCGTAAACGCGTCTGCAAGGACGGGCCGGTGTTCGACTACCGGGAGGTGCGCGATGGATTATAACCCCCTCTCCCTCACGCTCTGCGGCGTGCCGCTGAAAAATCCCGTGATCGCGGCCAGCGGCACCTTCGGTTTCGGGCGCGAATACGCGCAGCTCATGGACGTCTCCCGCCTCGGCGGCATCTGCGGAAAAGGGATTACCCTGCATGGTAGTTTCGGGAACGCCGGACAACGCGTCTATGAAACACCCTCCGGTATGCTCAACAGCATCGGGCTGGAAAACCCCGGCGTGCGGCAGTTCGTCGAAACGGAGGCCGCTTTTATGCGCTCGCTCGGCCCGGCGGTAATCGCCAACCTCGGCGGGCACAGCGAGAAAGACTATCTGGAGGGCACGCGGCTGCTCAACGAAGCGGACATCGACATCCTTGAGCTCAACATCTCCTGCCCGAACGTCAAAGCGGGCGGGATGGCGTTTGGTATGCTGCCGGAAGCGGCGGCTCAGATCACGAAGCGCGTCAAGGCGGTTTCGCGCCATCCGCTGATGGTGAAGCTCTCGCCCAACGCGCCGGACCTGACCGCCGTCGCGCGCGCCTGCGAAAGCGCGGGCGCGGACGCGCTCAGCCTCGTGAATACCTTCCTCGGCATGGCGATCGACACAAAGAAAAAGCAGCCCGTCTTCGACAACGTCTACGCCGGGCTCTCCGGCCCGGCGATTCGACCGGTCGCGCTGCGGATGGTGCACCAGGTGGCGCACACGGTGCAGATTCCGGTCGTCGGGCTGGGTGGCATCGCGAACACGGACGACGCGCTGCAGTTTCTCATGGCGGGCGCTTGTGCGGTGCAGGTCGGCACCATGACGTTTGCAAAGCCCGCCGCGATGCTTGACATCGTCGATGGGCTATCCGCTTACTGCGCGAAAGAAAACCTCGATAACCTTCAGGAAATCGTCGGAACTATTTAAGGAGTAAATATAATATGAAAGACAATCTCGCCATCATGAAACAGTGCGAAGCGTTTCTGGAAGGGCACTTCCTGCTCTCCTCCGGTCGGCACAGCGGCGGTTACTGCCAGTGTGCAAAGCTGCTGCGCTTTCCCGCGCTGGCGGAAGAGGTGCTGCAGAGCGTGACGCAGCAGGTGAAAAACCTGCCGGTTACGAAGGTCTGCGGCCCCGCCATGGGCGGCATCGTCGTCTCCTACGAGCTGGCGCGCCAACTCGGCGTGGAGAGCATCTTCACCGAACGGGTCGACGGCGAGATGCGGCTTCGGCGCGGGTTCACCGTCGGCAAAGGGGAAAAAATACTGATCGCGGAGGACGTCATCACCACCGGAAAATCCACCATGGAAACGGTGAAAGCGCTTGAAGAAATGGGTGCGGAAGTAATCGGCGCGGCGTGCGTCGCCGACCGGCGCGCGGAGAACTGCAATTTTCCGCTGGCGGTCTACGCAGCGCTGAAGCTCTCCATCGACTCCTACGAGCCGGACGACTGCCCCATCTGCAGGGAAGGAAAGCTCATATTGGAGAAACCCGGCAGCAGGAAACTGCCTCTAATAAAATAGGCGTATTTTCGGTATTTCATCCCGCGAAAAGCAGCGGGATTTTTTATTTTTGATAAATTCCTACTAAATTAGTAGTGTTTTTTCTGTTTTGTTGTAATTGCAACAGTAAATCCGGTATCACAACACTATACTGAGTTCACAGAACAACCGGAGGCGATAAATGTATGAAAGGAAAACCCATCGACCTAAACGCAACGGTATATGAGCTTTGTAAAAAGTACCCCGAACTTGTCAGTATCCTCGTCGAGCTTGGATTCTCGGAGATTACGAAACCAGGCATGCTCAACAGCGCAGGTCGGTTCATGACGCTGCCGAGGGGCGCATCCTTCCGGCATATACCACTTGAAACCATCATTACAACGCTCGAAACAAACGGTTTTGACGCGTCCGGGCAAAACATTCCAATGGAGGAAATCATATGAGTCAGGAAATCAACAACCGCGAAAGACGCAAGCAGGCCGTCAAGGACATGCTCCGTCTGCTGCACGAAGGAAAGACAGCTGAAGAAGTACAAATCGTTTTCCGGGAAGCGTTCGACGGCATATCCGCCACCGAAATTTCAGAAGCGGAACAAGCGCTTATCTCGGAGGGCCTGCCGGTGTCGGAAGTGCAGCGCCTGTGCGACGTGCACTCCGCCGTGTTCAAGGGCAGCATCGAGGAGATCCACGCGCCGGCGGACGCGAGTCGGCAACCAGGGCATCCGGTGCATACGCTTCGTCTGGAAAACGCGGCGATACAAAAACAAATCGACGAACGCATTCGCCCGCTGCTGGCGCGCGTTGCCTCCGGTTCGTCCGCGCCTAGAACGCTGCTGCCTCAAATCGGTGCGCTGCTGACCATCGACCTGCACTATTCGCGTAAGGAAAACCTGCTCTTTCCCTATCTCGAGCAGCACGGTGTCACCGCGCCGCCGAAGGTCATGTGGGGCGTGGACGACGAGATCCGCGCGCTGCTGAAGGAATCCGCCAGCCTCGCGGCGGCGGGAGCTGCTGCTGCGGCTGAGAAACTCACCGAAGCGCTTACCCGCACGGAAGAAATGATCTTCAAAGAAGAGAACATTCTTATTCCCATGCTGCTCGATAAGCTGTCCGATGAAGAATGGGTGGTTGTCGAACGTGAAAGCGGTGAAATCGGCTACTGTCTGATCGACCCGCCGCCCGCCTGGCAGGCGGCGCCCGCAAAAGAAACGCCCGCTCCCGCTGCGCCCGCAGAGGGGACGGTGCAGCTGCCGTCGGGGTTCTTTTCCGTACCGGAACTGACGCGCGTACTCGACACGCTGCCGCTGGACATCACGTTCGTCGGCGCGGACGATACAGTGCGGTATTTTTCCCAGAACAGCGAGCGCGTATTCGCCCGGACGAAGGCGATCATCGGGCGCAAGGTCGTTAACTGTCACCCACCCGCAAGCGTTCACATCGTCGAGGGCATCATCGCCGACTTCAAGTCCGGCAAAAAAGATCACGAGGATTTCTGGATCAGGATGGGCGATAAATTCGTCTATATTCGATATTTCGCTGTCAGGAGCGAATCGGGCGAATACCTCGGCGTGCTCGAGGTCACGCAGGACATCGCCCCGATTCAATCGGTCACCGGCGAAAAGAGATTGGTATCCAATTCCTGAACAGTCGCGACACATAATCATTGAAGCAGGAGGATTTTTCCATGTCCCACAATATACTCAAAAACATCGAACAGTCGACCCCCTTGGAGCTGGTTTCATTGGTCGCGTATCAGCCGGGCCAGATCGTCAGCCGCACGCTTGCGCAGAACAAATCCGTGAGCTTAACGCTGTTCGCGTTCGACACCGGCGAACAGATCAGCTCGCACGAATCGAAGGGCGACGCAATGGTTCAGGTGCTCGACGGCACGGCGAAGATCACCGTCGGCGAAACCGCGCACCGGATGGTCGCCGGCCAGACGATCGTGATGCCCGCGGGCGTGCCGCACGCGCTTGAGGCGATTGAGCCGTTCAAGATGCTGTTGACCGTCGTATTCCCGGGCTGACCATGCGTTATGGTCCGCGCCGCGCTTCTTTTTTACGGAAGCGCGGCTCTGACCGAACGCAGTAATTATGGCAGTTTTGTCGCTGGTGTGAAATTCGCGGCCAGTTATTCCAATCAGCCTTGTTTTATGTTTTAATGCAGTTAGTCGACATAAATGCAAGTATATGTCGAATAAAAGGGGACTTTTATGAAAACATTACGGTTCAAGATATCCGGGATGACCTGCGCTCATTGCGAAACCCGCGTTGTGAAGGCGGCAAAAAAAATCCGCGGCGTGACCAGCGCAAAGGCATCTTTCTCAAAAAGGTCGCTGGAACTCACATATGATCCGTCCATTGCGGACGAATCCGCGCTGAACGACGCCATTACAACCGCGGTGAGTCACGAGGGTTACAAGGTTCTCGGCGTCGCGAAAGACCGCCAGCCGGTTACAAAAGTGATCCCGATCGCGCTCATCGTGTTCGCGCTGTACTTACTGCTTCGCTACACGGTCGGTTTCGATTTCTTTGGCTATATCCCGAAGATCGACAGCACGATCTCGCTCTCCGCGCTGTTCGTGACCGGGTTGTTCACAAGCGTGCATTGCATCGCCATGTGCGGCGGCATCAACCTCTCGCAGAGCGTCGGATCCGGAGCAGGCAAAAGAGCGAGCCTGCGCGGACCGCTTCTGTATAACCTTGGCCGCGTGGTATCGTATACCGTCATCGGCGGCGTGGTCGGCGCACTCGGCTCCGTTCTGTTTCTCAGCGAAACAATCAAGGCGGTCATCCTCGCGCTCGCGGCGCTGGGCATGCTGCTCATGGGCCTTGGCATGCTTGGCTGGCTTCCTTCATGGCTCGTACCGCGCGCGCCCGCGTTTCTTTCCATGCGCGCGGGAAAAGCGGGCGCTGGCAAAGGCCCGCTCGTTGTCGGCTTGCTCAACGGGTTTATCCCCTGCGGGCCGCTGCAGGCCATGCAGCTTTATGCGCTGGCGACCGGTTCCGCTCTCACCGGCGCGCTCTCCATGCTGCTCTTCTCGCTCGGCACCGTTCCGCTCATGCTCGGCGCTGGCGCAATCTTCTCCACGCTGAAAGGGAAATTTGCCTACGCCGTGCAGCGCGTAAGCGCGATTCTCGTCGTGTTCTTTGCGGTGGTGATGGCCGCGAGCGCCGTTTCACTCTCCGGCTTACGGCCCGCCGCAGCCGTGGACGCGCCGCAGGCAGCCTCCGCACCTGCCGCGCAGGAAAAAGGCACCGATTCCCTGATGCGGCAGGCGATCGACAAGGGCTATATCCCCGCGAATCTTGAAAAAGGCGTTCAGAAGGTCAACGCGGATCTGAATCCTTACGTATACCCCTTTATCATCGTACAGAAGGGCGTTCCGGTGGAATTCACGATCACGGCGGACGAGGAGAACATCACCGGCTGTAACCAGACGGTCGTATTCCCGCAGTACAATGTGAAGAAAGCGCTCAAATCCGGCGACAATGTCATCACTTTCACGCCGGAAGAATCCGGCATCGTCTCGTATACCTGCTGGATGGGCATGGTGGACGGCCGCATCCTCGTTGTGGACGATCTCAAAGATGCGTAAACGGCAAGCGTGCGCATTATCACATACCATTCGTCCAAAATACAATATAATATGAAAGAATCATCCTGCGGTTTTACGTTTTTACAGGCAAGCGAACCGCACCGGAAGGAGAGACGCCTGATGAAAGATTCCATCTATCTGGTCAGCGGCATGACCTGCTCGGCCTGCTCGGCGCACGTGCAGCGTGCGGTATCGAAACTCGACGGCGTAGCGTCCGCGGAGGTCAACCTCGCGACAGAAACGCTGCGCGTGCAATATGACGAAAACAAAACCGGCTTTGAACAGATGAAAGCCGTCGTGGAAAACGCGGGCTACGACCTGCGCATCCCGCAGACAATCAAGCGCGGCGAGCTCGGCGTGGATGGCATGACCTGCGCGGCGTGTTCGGCCTCCGTTGAGCGCGCGGTGAAAAAGCTCGACGGCGTGACGGAAGCATCCGTCAACCTCGCGACCAACCGCGCGGCATTCTCCTACGATCCCGCGAAAGTCAAGCTCGCGCAGATCCGCGAGGCAGTCACAAAGGCGGGATATACGCCGCTTGAACTCACCAGCGAGGATACGCGGGACGCGGAACAGGAAAAGCGCGAGCGGGCGCTGCGCGCCATGCGTTTCAGGCTCATCGCGGCAATCGTGTTTTCCGCGCCGATTCTGTATATCGCCATGGCGCATATGTTCCCCGGGTTTCAGGTAGCGCTGCCTCAATTTCTCAGCCCGCACATGCACCCGCTTACGTTTGCGCTTGTGCAGCTGCTGCTGACCGTTCCGGTGCTGATCGCGGGCGGGCGGTTCTTCCGCGTCGGCATGCGCACGCTCTTCAAGGGCGCGCCGAACATGGACACGCTCGTCGCTATCGGCACCGGCAGCGCGTTTCTTTACGGCGTATACGCAACCGTACTGATCTATCTGGGCAATACGGACTTTGCGCAGCACCTCTACTTCGAATCCGCAGCCGTGGTCATCACACTCGTGATGGTCGGCAAGTATCTTGAAGCGGTCAGCAAGAGCAAGACGTCCGAAGCGATTAAAAAGCTCATGAATCTCCGGCCCAAGACCGCCGTCATCGTCAAGGACGGCGCCGAGCTGGAGGTAGCGCTCGACGAGGTCGTAGTCGGCGACGTCGTGCTGGTGCGCCCCGGCGCGGCGATCCCCGTCGACGGCGTGGTATCCAACGGTGCGTCCAGCGTGGACGAGAGCATGCTCACGGGCGAAAGCCTGCCCGTCGAGAAACAGCCCGGCTCCCCCGTCACCGGCGGCAGCATCAACGGCGAAGGCCTGTTGCGATTCACGGTGACGCAGGTCGGCGAGGACACGGCGCTCTCCAAGATCATCCACCTCGTGGAGGAGGCGCAGGGACGCAAAGCGCCCATCGCCAAACTCGCAGATGTGATCTCCGGTTATTTCGTGCCAGCCGTCATCGGCATAGCGGTCGTTTCCGCCGCCGTCTGGGCGCTGGTCGGCAAAGATTTCAACTTCGTACTCAACGTATTCGTTACCGTGCTCGTCATCGCCTGTCCGTGCGCGCTCGGCCTCGCGACGCCGACCGCCATCATGGTAGGCACCGGCAAAGGCGCGGAACTCGGCGTGCTCATAAAAGGCGGCGAGGCGCTCGAAACGACGCACGGCATAAGCGCAGTCGTGCTCGACAAAACCGGCACCATCACACAGGGCAAACCGGAGCTGACCGATATCGCCCGCTATACGACGGATTCAGAAGAAGACGTACTCGCACTCGCCGCTTCCGCGGAGCGCGGATCGGAGCACCCGATCGCCCGCGCGATCGTGGAAGCCGCCAAAACGCGCAATCTCTCGCTGTCTCAGCCCGAGCAGTTTCGCGCGGTTCCAGGCAGGGGCATCGACGCGACCGTCTCCGGTCGGCGCGTACTAGCGGGCAACCAGAGCTTGCTGCGCGAAAATGGCGTGGATTTCGCCGCTTCGGTTTCCGACGCGGCAGCGTTCTCCGGCGCGGGCAAGACGCTCATGTACATCGCCGTGGACGGCACGCTCTACGCGCTGATGGCCGCGGCGGACGCGGTCAAACCCACAAGCAAAGAGGCCGTCGAGCGGCTTAAAGCACTCGGGTTGGACGTGTATATGCTTACCGGCGACAACGCCAATACTGCGGCGGCCGTTGCGCAGAGCGTCGGCATCGACCATGTGCTCTCGGACGTGCTGCCGGACGGCAAGTCCAGCGAGGTGCAGAAGCTGCAAGCCGGCGGCAAACGCGTCGCCATGGTCGGCGACGGCATCAACGACGCGCCCGCGCTCGTGCAGGCGGACGTGGGTATGGCCATCGGCAGCGGCACGGACGTCGCAGTCGAATCGGCGGACGTCGTGCTCATGCGAGGCGACCTCTCTTCCGTCGCCGCCGCCGTCGCTCTGAGCCGCGCGACCATACGCAATATCCGCCAGAACCTCTTCTGGGCGTTTGCGTACAACGTCATCGGCATCCCGTTCGCCGCGGGCGTATTCTACGCCTTCGGAGGCCCGCTGCTCACGCCGGTGTTCGCGGGCGCCGCGATGGCGCTCAGCTCCGTCACAGTGGTGAGCAACGCCCTGCGTCTCAAGCGTTTCCGCTATCCCAAATAAGCAACAGTGATAAAAAACCCGTCTTTTTAAGGCGGTTTTTTTATTGTTGGACACTGCAAGCTATTCCCATTTTTATACCTCGCTGTTTTTTATTTGCATAGTATTACCACGTACGGTAATTCATTTTACATCATATAGAATCTTCTAGATATCAGCAATTACCGTATGTTGTTAGAATGCAGAAATTACCACTAATGGTATTATTTCAATGTGCTATATTGCTTGATCATTGCAGGGCGCTTTCGCGTTTCATTTGTCCATATGCTATAATCAATCCAGCAATCGTAAAGGAGCGCCTTCATGAAAGACCCTTCTCCCGTCCTCGTAAGCGCCTGCCTGCTCGGCGTTCCCTGCCGCTACGACGGCAACGCGCAGCCAAGCGAGCGCATGCTTGCGCTCGCCGCATCCCGCTCTGTCATCCCCGTCTGCCCCGAGCAGCTCGGAGGCATGCCCACGCCGCGTCCGCCCGCAGAACGCAAGCAGGATCGCGTCGTCACGCAAAGCGGCGAGGACGTGACGGAGGCGTTTACACGCGGCGCGATAGAAGCGCTGCGCCTTGCGCGCTTGTTCGGATGCCGCGCCGCCGTGCTAAAATCCGACAGCCCCTCATGCGGCTGCGGCCGCGTCTACGACGGCAGCTTCACGGGAACGCTCGTACCGGGAGACGGCGTAACCGCCGCGCTGCTGAAGAAAAACGGCGTCTCTGTCGTAACGGAAGCGGACGATTTCGACGGGATTTTGTAAACTTTCACGGCATAATTGTCGTTGATAACGATCTGCTAATTGCAAGATGCTTCAAACAGCCAGACCTTACGGCTGTTTTTATTTTCCGATTTATCAACATACCTTTTTTTCATAGAAATCATTCCTGTTTTCCGTGCTTTGCATTATTGCTACCCGCAATATCTTGTGGTACTATAAAAATTGAAGTACTATCAGTTGCGGTTTTCGGCCATGTAATCGGTTTTTTACGAACAGGCTGCTTGTTCCGGCGAATACGACAAAAAGGTTGCGGTAAGACACTATGAAGGAAATCATCAAACGAAGCGGTCAGGCTGAAGCTTACGACCGCAACAAGATCAAAAACGCGGTGCGTAAAGCGTTTGAAAGCACGCGCGTCGATGTGTCGGAAGCCACGCTGGAAGCGATCACCGCCGCCGTTGAGGCGCGTATTCCGTTTCTGCTGCCGCCTGTCTCGGTGGAGCAGATTCAAGACCTTGTGGAAGAGACGCTCATGCTCAAGGGCTACTTCGCCCAGAGCAAGAGTTACATTATTTATCGCAACGAGCGAACGCGCATGCGCGGGCAGCGAAAGAGCATCTGCTCGTTTTTCGAGCAGGGTGACGCGCTCGACGCCGTTCTTGCCAAAATACAGAAGGACTACCCGCAAGAGACATACGAACTCTCCCGTCTGGATGAGAAATTCCGATCCTTCCTCAAGCCGGAAATGAGCGAATCGAGCAAGCGCGCCGCGCTCACCCGCGCCGCGGCGGAGTTGACCACGCAGGAAGCGCCGCACTGGGAGTTCATCGCCGCACGGCTGCTCATGAATGATTTTTTGCTGGATCTCGCGCGCGCCCAGTCCGATTTACAGCTAACCGGTTTTTCGGACAAGGTGCGCTATCTTTGTAAGCGCGGGCTGTACGGCAACTACATCCTTGACAACTACACAAAGGAAGAGCTCGACGAGGCGGGATCCTTTCTCAATCCCACCAACGACGAAAAGCTCACTTATTCGGGGCTTGAACTGCTGCTGCGGCGCTATGTGATCCGAAGCCATAAAAACCAACCGCTCGAGACGCCGCAGGAGATGTACCTCGGCATCGCGCTGCATCTTGCCATGCCGGAAACAAGCGACCGTATGGTCTGGGTGCGACGGTTTTACGAGATGCTCAGCTCGCTGAAGGTGACCATGGCGACGCCGACGCTCGCCAACGCAAGAAAGCCGTTTCACCAGCTTTCAAGCTGCTTTATCGACACCGTGCCCGACAGCCTGACCGGCATCTATCGCAGCATCAACAACTTTGCGCAGGTGAGCAAATACGGCGGCGGCATGGGGTTGTATTTCGGCAAGGTTCGCGCAACGGGCAGCAGCATCCGCGGTTTTGCGGGCGCTGCGGGCGGGGTTATCCGCTGGATCCGCCTTGCCAACGACACCGCCGTCGCGGTCGACCAGCTCGGCGTGCGTCAGGGCGCGGTGGCGGTCTACCTCGACGTTTGGCACAAGGATTTGCCGGAGTTTCTTCAGATCAAAACCAACAATGGCGACGACCGCATGAAGGCGCACGACGTGTTTCCCGCCGTGTGCTATCCCGACCTGTTCTGGAAGACCGTGCGCGACAACATCGAGGGCAGCTGGTATCTCATGTGCCCGCACGATATCTATGCCGTCAAAGGCTATTGCCTCGAGGATTACTGGGGCGAGGAGTGGGAGGAGCGCTACCGCGACTGCGTAGCCGACGACCGGATCGAAAAGCGGGTGATCCCGATCAAAGAACTCGTCCGGCTCATTTTAAAGAGCGCGGTGGAGACCGGAACGCCGTTTGTCTTCAACCGCGACGCCGTCAATCGCGCGAACCCCAATCACCACACGGGCATGATCTACTGCAGCAACCTCTGCACGGAGATTGCGCAGAACATGAGCGGCATTTCGGAAGTGAATCAGGATATCGTGGAAATGGACGGCGAGACGGTGGTCGTGACCACCACCAAACCCGGCGACTTCGTGGTCTGCAACCTCGCGAGCCTGTCTCTGGGTCAGATCGACCTGTCAGGGGACGAACTGGAAACCATCACCGGGCACGTCGTGCGCGCGCTGGATAACGTGATCGATCTCAACTTCTTTCCTGTGCCGTACGCAAAGGTTAACAACCTTCGCTACCGCCCGATCGGCCTCGGCGTGAGCGGGTATCACCACATGCTCGCGAAAAACGGCGTCAACTGGGAGAGCGAGGAGCACCTCAAATTCGTCGACGCGGTGTTTGAGCGCATCGCCTATGCGACGATCTCGGCCAGCAGCGACGTCGCCGCTGACAAGGGGCGCTATGCCTTCTTTGAAGGCAGCGACTGGCAGACCGGCGCATATTTCCGCAAGCGAAACTACACCTCACTACGCTGGCAGGAGCTGGTTAACAAGGTTTCGCGGCAGGGCATGCGCAACGGCTGGCTGCTCGCCGTCGCGCCGACGAGCAGCACGAGCATCATCGCCGGTACCACGGCCGGCGTCGATCCCGTGATGAACCGCTACTTCCTCGAAGAAAAGAAGAACGGGCTCATCCCGCGCGTCGCGCCCGACCTCTCGCCGGAAACCTACTGGTATTATAAGAGCGCGCATCTGATCGACCAGACCTGGTCCGTCCGCGCGGCCGGCGTGCGGCAGAGGCACATCGACCAGAGCCAGAGCATGAATATCTACATCACCAACGAGTTCACCTTCCGCAAGGTGCTCTCGCTCTATATCCTCGCCTTTGAACAGGGCGTAAAAACCGTCTATTACGTGCGCAGCAAGAGCCTCGAGGTGGAGGACTGCTCCGCCTGCTCGTCCTGAGCCGCATGAATCATCCAATATTCTTGATGGGAGCATAAATAATGGAACTGCTCAAACAAAAATCGCTGTTCAATCCCGACGGCGCCACCGACGTCAACGAGCGGCGCATGATCGCCGGGGATACGACCAACCTCAACGACTTTAACAACCTCAGATACGGCTGGTCGCACGACTGGTACCGGCAGGCGATGAACAACTTCTGGATTCCGGAAGAGGTCAACCTCTCTCCGGACGTGAAGGACTATCCCAACCTACCCGCCGCCGAGCGCCGCGCCTACGATAAGATCCTCTCGTTTTTGATCTTTCTGGACAGCATCCAGACCGCCAACCTCCCCGCCGTCGGCGAGTACATCACGGCCAACGAGGTGAACCTCTGCATCGACATCCAGACCTATCAGGAAGCCGTGCACAGTCAGAGCTACAGCTATATGCTCGACACCATCTGCGACCCGCACGGCCGCGACGAGGTGCTCTACCAATGGAAAACGGACGAAAACCTGCTGGGCCGCAACACGTTCATCGGCGAGGCGTACAACCACTTTTATCGCGAGCGCACGGCGGAAAACCTCATGCGCACAATCGTCGCCAATTATATTCTGGAAGGCGTTTACTTCTACAGCGGATTCATGTTCTTCTACAATCTTGGCCGCAACAACCGCATGCCGGGCTCGGTACAGATCATCCGCTATATCAACCGGGATGAAAACACGCATCTCTGGCTGTTTCGCAGCATCCTGCTCGAATTGAAAAAGGAAAATCCGGAGCTGTTCACGCCGGAGAAGGTCGAACTCTACCGCGATATGATCCGCGAGGGTTGTCAGCAGGAGATCGCCTGGGGGCACTATGCAATCGGCGACGATGTGGCGGGCTTGACAAAAGAGATGATCACGGATTACGTGCAGTACCTCGGCAACCTTCGATGCACCAATCTCGGTTTTGAAAAGCTCTACGATGGGCACGACGCGGAGCCGGAAAACCTCACCTGGGTGAGCCAGTACAGCAACGCGAACACGATCAAGACGGACTTTTTCGAGGCGCGCAGCACCGCCTACGCCAAGAGCGGCGCGCTTGTTGACGACCTGTAGGTTTTCAATTTTATTTTCCAAATGTAGCAGGAAGAACCTGCCTGAGCAAATTTTAAGTATGTTCGCCGAATCATCGGAAGATCACTTGATAGTTTTCAAAAAATAATATGGTACTGTACTGATTTCTTACGAAGAAAAGTCTTCTTTTCCGGTTATATGCTTTACAGAACCGATTCAACGCGGTACAATATTGTATCTATATCCTGTCTTTGGCGTCGCAGCCGGATTCGCTTTTCACTTCTGCGAATCACGGGCGCACCTTCGCTAAGCAGGATTTTTCTCTGGTTAGAGGCGCTTAACTCCGCGCCATAACCGGAAAGACGGAGGTGGAGTCATGACCGGCTTTTTGATCGGGCTTGCATGCGGGGCGGGAGAGCTCTTTCTTCTCACGCGGCTCACCGGATCGATTCAGGCGGGCGATTCCTTAAAAACGCTCGGCATCGTGACCGGCAAGGTGCTGCTCTATGCGGCGGCGTTTGTACCGGTTGCGTTATTCTTTCCGCGCGAGCTGATCTGGTGCGGTGTCGGAATCTCATCCGTTCTCGTCGTCGGCGCGTTTGTTATCAACGTGTTGTCGCGCCGGGGCAAGAAAGGAGGCCGGTGATGCAGTTTGTAATGCCGGGCGCCGGCAAGTGGATCGCCATCGGACTCTCGCTGGCCGTCGGCGTCGCGGCGCTAATGCTACGCGCGCGCATCCCAAAGCCCGACAAGGACGACGAAAATTATAAAGCCGCGAAGAAAAAGCGGAATCTTTTGATGATGGCGGGCGTGCTCGCGCTCTGGCTCTGCTCGGGGCTCATCCTCGGCAGCTTTAACCTCGGCGCGCGGGAGTTCAATGTCGCCATCAGCCCGGCCCGTATGGATGTATTCGGCTTTTCGGTGAGTACCACCGTATTCGTGGCGTGGATCGTCATTGCCGTGCTCGCCGTAGCCGCCGTGCTCATCCGCGTTTTCGCCATCCCGCGCTTCAAGGAGACGCCGCGGGGGCTGCAGCTCGTGCTCGAAACGGCGGTCGGCGCAATCGATAACCTCACGAAGGAAAAGTACGGCCGTGATAATCCGGGCCTTGCTTCCTACTTTTTCGCGCTGGCGGCGCTGATGGTCGGCTCCGCGGTGATCGAGCTCTTCGGCGTACGCCCGCCGACGACGGATCTGAGCATGACGGCGTCCTACGCGCTTGTCACGTTTGTTTTGATCAACGTCTACGGCATTCACAAAAAGGGTGTGAAGGGCAGGCTGAAAAGCTACGTCAAACCGAGCGCCATCATCGCGCCGTTTAAGCTGCTCTCCGACATCGCGATTCCGGTCTCGCTGGCATGCCGACTCTTTGGCAACATGCTCGGCGGCATGATCGTCGTGGAGCTCATCTACTACGCGCTCGGCGCGTTCTCGGTCGGCGTTCCGGCTGTGCTGGGGTTATATTTCAACGCGTTCCACCCGCTGATCCAGTTCTTTATCTTCATCAATCTCTCGCTGACGTTTATCGGAGAGGCAGTAGAAGAATAGATTTTTATCCGACACGGTCGGATACGGAAATTAATAGTATTACTTTAGGAGGGTTCTTACCATGACGGATATCGGATTGATCGCAATCGGCGCCGGGCTCGCGGTGCTTACGGGCGCGGGCGCGGGCCTTGGCATGGGCATCGCCACCGGAAAAGCGGTGGAAGCGGTCGCCCGCCAGCCGGAAGCGAACAGCAAGATCAACGCGCTGCTGATCCTCGGCCTTGCGCTGACGGAATCGACCGCCATCTACGGCTTCGTCACCGCGCTGGTCATGATCTTCACAATGGGCAAATAGGAAACCAAAGAGGACGATCCATGGAATTTCACCTGATCGATTTCATCGAACACGCGTTAAACCTCATCCTTTTATTCCTGCTGCTGCGTACCTTCCTTTACAAACCGGTGCGCAAGTTCATGCAGGAGCGGGAGGCGAAGTTTGCGCACGAGCGGGAGCAAATCGACTTAAGCCGCAGCGAGGCGGACGCACTGAAAACGCAGTACGAAACCTCGATGAAAAACGCGAAGCTCGACGCGGAGCACCTCGCTGAGGAACGCCGCAAAGCCGCGGAGCGCGAGGCGGAAGAACTGCATAAAAAAGCCAAGCAGGATGTACAGGTTATCCTGACGGACGCGATGAGCCAGGCCGTAGCCGAACGCGAGGGAATGCTCGGCGACCTCAGGTCGCAGACCGCCGAGCTGGCCGTGGACATCGCGGAGAAGATCCTCGAACGCGAGGTCAAGCAGGAAGACCACCAGCGCATCATCGACAGCTTTTTCGACAAGGTCGGTTAAAAACGACCCGGTTTTAGCAGCTTGATTGCGCGACATCCCGCCGAGGCGGAGTAGACAGTCTGATAATTGGAAAGTGAGCTCAAAATGGCTCTGAAAGGCGAATTATACACAGCCGGCCCGTTCGGCGAAGAACAGATCGAATCCGTTAAGCGGCACTTTTCTAAGCTACTTGGCCAGGAGGTGTCCTTCGAGGTCAAGCGCAACGAGGCGCTCATCGGCGGTTTTCTTGCCATCATCGACGGCAAGGTTTACGACGCGAGCGTGGCGTACCGCGTTAAGGAAGCGCAGCGGGCACTGGTCACCAACAGCGTAACAGGCGGCGCGGAGATCGCCGCGGAAAACGTAAAGCGCACCGGCGCCGAGAACAAGCCGTTCCACAGCTCCGCAAAGGACATCGGCGCGACGCTGAAAAACCGCCTCCGTTCCTTTGAAAACAAATCCGCCGTCTACGAATACGGCATCGTCACCAGCGTCGGCGACGGCGTGGTGCGCATAGAAGGCCTCTCGCATACGAGATACGGCGAACAGATCGCATTCGACAACGACGTGTACGGCATGACCATGGATCTTGAGCTGGACGGCGTTGGCGCGGTGCTGCTCAACGGTCAGGACGACGTGCGCGTGGGCGAGCGCGTCTACGGCACGGGCCGCGTGGTCGAAGTTCCCGTCGGCGACGAACTGCTCGGCCGCGTGGTCAACCCCATCGGCATGCCGCTGGACAATAAGCCGCTCAACGCCGCGCGATACCGCCCCGTGGAATCCCCGTCTCCGCGCATCATCGACCGCCAGTCGGTCAACAAACCGCTCATGACCGGGCTCATCGCCGTGGACGGCATCATCCCCATCGGGCGCGGCCAGCGCGAGCTGATCATCGGAGACCGGCAAACGGGCAAGACCACCATTGCCGTGGACACCATCATCAACCAGCGCGGCAAGCACGTTTGTTGCGTCTATGTCGCCATCGGGCAGAAACTCTCCACCATCGCGCAGATCTACGAAACCTTCCAGGCGGCCGGCGCGATGGATTATACCGTCATCGTCGTGGCAAACGCCAGCGACTGCGCGGCAATGCAGTATCTCGCGCCCTACGCGGGCTGCGCCATCGCCGAACAGTTCATGTACGACGGCAAGGACGCGCTGGTCGTCTACGACGATCTGAGCAAGCACGCCGTGGCCTACCGCGCCATGTCGCTGCTGCTGCACCGCCCGCCGGGACGCGAGGCGTACCCCGGCGACGTATTTTACCTGCACAGCCGCCTGCTCGAGCGCGCGGGGCATCTGACCCAGACGTGCGGCGGCGGGTCGCTCACCGCGCTGCCCATCGTGGAAACCATGGCCAGCGACATCTCGGCCTATATCCCGACGAACGTGATCTCGATTACGGACGGCCAGATCTACCTCGAACCGGAGCTCTTCCACGCCGGCATACGGCCCGCGGTCAACGTCGGCTTGTCGGTTTCACGCGTCGGCAGCGCCGCGCAGGAGAAGGCCATGCGCAAGGTCGTGAAAAAGCTGCGCCTCACGCTCGCGCAGTACCGCGAGCTGCAGATTTTCGCGCAGTTCGGTTCGGACATCGACAGCGTGACAAAAGAGATTCTCGACAACGGCGATCGATTGAGCGAGACGCTCAAGCAGGCGCAGCACGAACCGCTCCAGATGTGCGAGCAGGTGCTTGTGCTCTACGCGGTCATGAACGGATATCTCACGCACGTTTCCTCGCCGCATGTACGCGCCTTCCAGAAAGGGCTTATACAGTACGCACGGCGCAACTACAGCACGCTGCTCGACGAGGTCGAGGAAAGCGGCGACCTGACGGACGAATTGACGCAGGAGATGCGCACCTGCATCGAAAACTACCAGCTCACCTGCAAAGCGTAAGCGCAGGGATGATGACGACTTTTACCCGAAAGGAGGCCCGGACATATGCCTAATATGAGCGACATCCGCTTTCATATCAAGAGCGTTAAGCAGACGCGCCAGATCACGAACGCCATGCACATGGTATCCGCCGCGCGCATGCGCCGGGCGCTCGACGGAATCGCGAAAAACCGCGAATATTTCTATCACGCGCTCGATATCATCGTAGACATCAGGCATCACACGGGCGATATCTCGCACCCCTATATCACGCACCGCGACGGCAATAAAGTCGCCTACATCGTCATCTCCGGCGAAAAGGGCCTCTCCGGTTCCTACAACCACGCGGTCCTCTCGCTTGCGGACAAGGTGATGGCGGATAAAAACGTCGTGGAAGTCTACACCATCGGCAGCGTCGGCACCTCGCACTTTCTAAGAAACGGCATCACGCCGGACAGGCACTTCGAGCGTCTCGCCGAAAAGCCCAAGCTCGACCAGGTGCGTCGGCTCATGACCATCCTCATCGAGCAGTATGATCGCGGCGAAATCGACGAGCTGCGGATCGTGTTCACGCGCTTTATCAACACGCTGTCGCACGAGCCGATGGAGCAGAAGCTCCTCCCCATCGAATTGAACGACTTCAAGCGCGAAGGGCCCGAAACGGAGGAGGACGAAGCTTACGACCGGTCGCATATCGTCTACGATCCTTCCCCGCTGGAGGTGCTCAACGCGCTGATCCCGCAGCTTCTCATCGGCTATCTCTACGGCGCGACGGTGCATGCCTACGCGAGCGAGAATTTCTCTCGCATGGCGGCGATGGAAAGCGCCACGCGCAGCGCGGATAAGATGATCGACAAGCTCACGCAGCAGTATCACACCGTGCGCCAGCTCACCATTACGAACGAACTCGCCGATATCATCGGCGCCGCCAACGCGGCAAATACGGCGCGCTCCGCCGAAGCCGCTCATTATCCGGAGGATCATCACGCATGACGGAACAAGAACGTACCGGTAGTATCATACGCATCATAGGACCCGTGCTGGACGTGCGGTTCAAGGAAGGCTGCGAGCCGCCGATCAAAACGCTGCTCGTGACCAAAACCGATCCGCCCGTACACATCGAAGTCGTACAGCATCATTTCATCGGCGTGGTGCGCACCATCGCGCTGGAGCCCACGGAAGGACTGTACTGCGGCGTTGAGGTGGAGAGCACCGGCGGAGGCATTCAGGTGCCGGTCGGCGAAAATGTGCTCGGCCGCGTCATCGACTGCCTCGGGCGCCCGATCGACGGGCTCGGCCCCATCGACGCGCCGCTGCGGGACGTGCATCAGGCGCCGCCGTCGTTTCTGCTGCAGCGCCCCTCCACGACGCTCTTTGAAACGGGTATCAAGGTCATCGACCTGCTCGCGCCCTACCCCGTCGGCGGCAAGATCGGCCTCTTCGGCGGCGCTGGCGTCGGCAAGACGGTGCTCATCCTCGAACTGATCCACAACATCGCGAAAAACCGGGGCGGTTATTCCGTGTTTACCGGCGTCGGCGAGCGCAGCCGCGAGGGCACGGACCTCATCAACGACATGCGCGAAAGCGGCGTCATCAACCGGACGTCGCTCGCGTTCGGGCAGATGAACGAACCGCCGGGATCGCGCATGCGCGTGGCGCTTGCGGGGCTTTCCATGGCGGAGTATATCCGCGACGATATGCACCAGGACGTGCTGCTCTTCATCGACAACATCTTCCGCTACGTGCAGGCGGGCAACGAAGTGTCCGCGCTGCTGGGCCGCATGCCGAGCGCGGTCGGCTACCAGCCGACGCTCGCCAACGAGCTCGGCGAGCTGCAGGAACGCATCGCGAGCACGCCGCACGGCTCCATCACCTCCGTGCAGGCCATCTACGTGCCCGCGGACGATTTGACCGACCCCGCGCCGGCCACCATATTCTCGCACCTCGACGCGACGACGGTTCTCTCGCGTTCCATCGCTGAGATCGGCATCTACCCGGCGGTGGATCCGCTGGCCTCCTCCTCGCGGGTACTCGAACCCGCCGTCGTCGGCGAGCGGCACTACAACGTAGCACGGCGCGTGCAGGAGACGCTCCAGCGCTATCATGAACTGCAGGACATCATCGCCATACTCGGTATGGACGAGCTATCGGAAGACGACCGGCTGACCGTTTTCCGCGCAAGAAAGATACAGAACTTCCTGTCCCAGCCGATGCACGTCGCCGAGGTATACAGCGGCGTTCCCGGCTGTTCCGTACCGCTGGAGGACACGATATCAAGCTTCGAGGAAATCGTGGACGGCAAGACGGACGACATTCCCGAATCGCTGTTCATGCTCTCGGGCGGGATCGACGAAGTACACAAACGCTACGCCAATATGCAGAAGGAAGGGAAAGCGTAACCACCCCATCACAGGAGTTGACCAATTATGGCAGAGTTATTCAACCTCATGGTGCTCACGCCGGAACGAGAGTTTTTTAATGGCAAAGCCATATATGTGAGCGTGCAGACCATTGCCGGGTCTATCGGCGTGCTGGCCGAGCATGTGCCGATGGTTTCCGCGCTGGACGTCGGCGCGCTGGTCATCCAAACGGAAGACGGCCAGACCCGCACGGCGTTTCACTCCGAGGGGTTCATCGAAGTGCGCCCGAGCTGCGTCTATATCCTCTCGCAAGCCTGCGAGTGGCCGGAAGAGATCGACGAAAAGCGCGCGCGCGAAGCCGAACTGCGCGCACAGGAACGCCTGGAAGAGGACCGCAGGAAGGACGCCCTCGGCACAATGGGCCACAGCAAGGTCGCGCTCATGCGCGCCATGACGCGGCGGCGCATCAAGTCCATGTCCTCGCACGACACGAAGTAACCGAAATTAAAAAACGCACCGCCTGAGCGGTGCGTTTTTTGATGAGTTATTGTTCCTTTTGAAGATACCAGAGGATATTTCCATAAGCGCGGTCAGCGGTTAAAGAAAAACATGAGCCCGAAGGACGCGAGGCCGACCAATGCCACCAGCAGCGATTTCGTCGTGCCGTTTTTGTAATACAACAGCGCAAATACCACACTGAGCGCAAACGGGATTAAAAGCGCGCCCAGCTTGGGCAGCGTTGAGGAAGGCGATCCGTCCATCTTAAACTGCATCACGATCACGTCCGGCAAAAAAGCCATGCCGAAAACAAACAACGCTACGGCAAGCAGTATAATCACCGCGATGATGGTCAACCGTTTTTTATCCTTCATAATCCCTCCTGGAATTTCAGTTTCGATTCATTGCTTATTATACCTCAAAATCAAAGAATAACAATTGCATTTTGTTGCTCTCGGCGTTATACTGAGCCGCGACAGGGATACACCAGGAAAGGAAGTGACCGTATATGAGCCGCTTTATCCCGAGAGAGAAGATGGGCAAGCGTGAAAAACGCACGCTGGACAAGGCAAAGCGCGTCGTTTGGGAGGGCGTCAGCCCGGTAACGCGCACCATCGAAAACAAGAAACGCTACGACAGAAAAAGAACCCCGCGCCGGTATGATGATGACGGCACGGGGCTTTTTTTCATTGTTGGTTTAAATTCTACGCTTATGATTCCCCCTGCTTTTTCGTTATGAGATCCCTCACTACCTCTCCCGCGAGGATTAATCCCGCCACGGGCGGAACGAACGACACGCTGCCCGGCGTCTGCCGTTTGCCCGGATGCGCGTCCGCTTCGCCGGCGCAGTCCTCGCCGTCGGTTCCGGTCGGCTGCGCGGGTTTTCGCGCTTCTTCGCGCGAGTAAACGACCTTCAGCGCGGGGATGCCGCGCGCTCTGAGCTCCTTGCGCATGACGCGCGCGAGCGGGCAGGCGGATGTTTGATAGATATCGGCGATTTCAAAGCGCGTGGGGTCGAGCTTGTTGCCTGCGCCCATACTGCTCACGACCGGCACGCCCGCGGCGAACGCGCGTTCGATGAGCAGGAGTTTACTCGAAACGGTGTCAATCGCGTCTACGATGTAGTCATATTCTGATAGATCGAACGAGTCCGCGTTGTCCGCGCCGTAAAAGCAGACGTGCGCGTTAACGCTGCAGCGCGGGTTGATGTCGAGAATGCGCGCCTTCATCGTCTCCGCCTTCGGTCGGCCAAGAGTCGAGTGCAGCGCAACGACCTGGCGGTTGATGTTGGTCATATCGACGTTGTCACCGTCGAAGAGATCGATCGCGCCGACGCCCGCGCGCGCGATTGCTTCCGCTGCAAAGCCGCCTACCCCGCCGACGCCGAATACGGCGACACGCGACGCGGCGAGCGCGCGCATGGCATCGCTGCCGAGCAGAATCTGCGCGCGGGAAAATTCATTTGGCATACGGGCCCGCCCCCTTCCTCATTCCGCACCGCGGTTTGTTTTCTGGCATCATACCGCCGATTCGACCGTTCCGTCAACCGTCCGAAACCGCGCGCCGTCCCGCACAAATCATGCGGCGCTTGACACATCCGCAGCCGCGCCGTATGATAAAATATACTGATTTTCTAGGATAAAGGAGGCGTAAACATGCGGATTTCCGCGAAAGGACGATATGCGCTCGCCGCCGCCATCTGCATGGCGCAGCAGTATTCAGGCGGCGAATATATCACGCTCATCAGCATATCGGAGCGCCTCGGCATATCCAAAATCTACCTCGAGCAGGTCTTTTCCCTGCTTAGGCGCGGCGGTCTCGTTACCTCTGTCAAAGGCGCGCAGGGCGGATACCAGCTTGCGCGCGCGCCGCGGCAGATCACCGCGCTGGACATCCTCACGGCGGTTGAAACGAGCCTGTTCGACCTGACGGAACCGACGGTATCGGACAAAGCGCCGCAGATCGAGCAGGCCATGCGGTTCTCCGCGTTTGATCCGCTCGACCGGTCCGTCGCGGAAACGCTGTCGGCCGTCACGCTCGAAGAGCTCGTCAACGAAACGGAGCGGCACAAAAGCGAAGGCGCTGCGATGTTTTATATTTAAAGTCGTTTAATACAAAAGCCGCGTGTGCGGCTTTTTTTTGTCCGGCGCTACTGCGTCAGATCCGCAAACAGCGCGGTGGAAAGATACCGTTCTCCCGTATCCGGTAATAAGGCTACAATGGTCTTTCCCGCGTTTTCATCGCGCAGGGCGAGCTGCATGGCCGCCCAGGCCGCCGCGCCGGAAGAAATGCCGACAAGCAAGCCTTCGCACGCGGCGATTTCGCGGCTTACACGAAATGCGTCCTCGTTCTGTACGGTCATAATCTCGTCGTAGACCCCTGTGTTCAGCACGCCCGGAACAAAGCCCGCGCCGATACCCTGAATTTTGTGCGGCCCGGCCTGTCCGCCGGAAAGCACCGGCGATTCGTACGGTTCCACGGCGACGATCTTTACGTCGGGGTTCTTGCTTTTGAGGAATTCGCCGGTTCCGGTTACCGTTCCGCCCGTGCCCACGCCCGCGACGAAGATGTCCACCTTGCCGTCCGTGTCCGCCCAGATCTCAGGGCCTGTTGTCGCGCGGTGAACGGCGGGATTCGCGGGATTTTGAAACTGCCCCGGGACAAACGAATGCGGTATCTGCGCCGCCAGTTCGTCCGCCTTGGCGATCGCGCCGTTCATACCCTTCGCGCCTTCGGTGAGTACGATTTCCGCGCCGTACGCACGCATGAGCACGCGCCGCTCAACGCTCATCGTTTCCGGCATGGTGATTATCACGCGGTATCCGCGCGCCGCTGCGACGGACGCAAGGCCGATGCCCGTGTTGCCGCTCGTGGGTTCAATGATGACGCTATCCGGTTTCAGTACGCCGCGCCGCTCAGCGTCTTCGATCATCGCCAGCGCGATGCGGTCCTTTACGCTCCCCGCGGGGTTGAAGTATTCCAGTTTGGCGACAACTTTCGCCTTCAATCCGTTTTTCTTTTCAAAATTAACAAGCTCAAGCAACGGCGTCTTTCCGATCAGTTCCGTCAGGCTTTTGGCAATCTTTTCCATATGGGTTCTCCTTAATACATATAAATATTATATGTTTTATGTGTTTACTGTAGCCGCTCTTTCCTGATTTGTCAAGCCCCGCCATCACAAAACAGCCGGACGGTTCCGGCTGTTAAAAAGCGTCACGATTCGTTGGAAAACGGCTCAATCCACACCTTCATCCGCCCGCCGCAGACCATGCCTTCCTCCTCGGCGACGTCGTTGCTCATGTCGAGCGTAACAAGCCGCGCCTGACCGGTGCGCAGGGTTTCGAGCGCGTGGTTGAGGATTTCGTGCTCGCCGCAGCCACCGCCGACAGTGCCTACTATGCCTCCAAGTTCGTTGACCGCCATGACCGCGCCGGTGGGTACGGGCGTGGAGCCGCTCTTTTCCACGACGAGCGCGAGCGCGCAGGGTTCCTCGCCTGAGAGCAGGTAAGAAAGCAGCTCCGGCTCGTGCGAAGTCAGCGCGAGGCGCTCCGCCTCCCGCGCCGCGCTGCGGCTGCTACGCTGCTGAATTAACTCCGCAAGGATGGAGATCGCAATCTCCCTGGGCGTCTCCGCGCCGATAGGTACGCCGATGGGCGTGTGCACCGTATCGAGTTTCTTGCGGTCGAACCCCTCCTCCTCAAGCATGTTGAACAATTCGATCGTGCGCCGGCGCGAGCCGATCAGCCCGAGATAGCGCGGCATCTCGCCGGAGAGAAGCTGCCTAAGGCACACCGCGTCATACCGGTGCCCGCGCGTAATCACGCAAACGAAGTCGTAGCGCGTGACGGCAAGTTCTTTCAGTGCGTTGACAAACGCATCGCAGACGACGCGTTTCGCCTCGGGAAAACGCGCGGCGTTGGCAAACCCCGGCCGGTCATCCACGACCGTGACGTCGAATCCGAGATCCGCCGCGTAGCGGCAGAGCGGCTGCGATACGTGACCGCCGCCAAGCAGAATCAACCGCTGCGGCGGCAGAAACACGCGGGTATATGTTTTTTGGGCGCCTGTTTCGTCCCGCGCGGAGACGATCAATTCCGCGGGCGCGCCGTTTTCCATTGCGAGGTTGACAAAGCGCATGGTTTCCTCCCGCCGCGCCGCAAAGCGGCCGGCATGTTCAGTTCTGTACCTGTTTCATCGATAGCGAGATGCGCTTTTTCTGCGCGTCCACGCTCAGCACGACGACCTTGACGACGTCGCCTATGGATACGACCTCCGACGGGTGCTTGACAAAGCGGTCGGCGAGTTCGGAGATATGCACGAGCCCGTCCTGATGCACGCCGATATCCACGAACGCGCCGAAGTCGATTACGTTGCGCACCGTACCGGTGAGCACCATGCCGGGCACGATGTCGGCGATATCCAACACGTCCGTGCGCAAAACGGGTTTGGGCAGTTCGTCTCGCGGGTCGCGCCCGGGTTTGACGAGTTCCTTGACCACGTCTCGAAGCGTCGGCAGGCCGACGCCGCAATCCGCCGCAAGCTTGCCTTCGCCATTTTGTTTTACTCGCTCCGGCAGCTCGGATATCGCTCCCGCCGAAATGTCGCCCGGAACATAGCCTGTCAGGCGCAGCAGTTTTTCCGCCGCGGCATAGCTTTCGGGGTGTACGCCGGTGTTGTCGAACAACAGCTTGCTCTCCGGCACGCGCAGAAATCCCGCGCTCTGCTCAAAGGCCTTCGGCCCCATCTTGGGCACCTTCATAAGCTGCTTCCGGCCCAAAAACGCACCGTGTTCCTCACGGTAGGCTACGATATTTCTCGCCAGCGTTTCGTTGAGCCCCGCAACCTGCTTTAACAGCGGCGCCGACGCGGTATTTACGTCCACACCCACCGCGTTGACGCAGTCCTCCACAACGCCGTCGAGCGTTTCGCTGAGCCGCTTTTGCGGCATGTCGTGCTGATACTGCCCCACGCCGATGGCCTTCGGGTCGATTTTGACCAGCTCCGCGAGCGGATCCTGCAGCCGCCGCGCGATGGAAACCGCCGAACGCAGATTGACGTCGTACTGCGGAAACTCCTCCGCCGCGAGCTTGCTGGCAGAATAGACCGAGGCGCCCGCCTCGTTGACGATCATATAGCTTACGCCGGGATTTTGCGCGATGAGCTCCACGGTCATCTGCTCCGTTTCACGCGAGGCGGTGCCGTTGCCGATAGCGATATGCTCCACGCCGTGTTTTTTAACCAGCGTTTCGAGCTTTTCGATAGCCTCCTGCTTCTGCCGCTCTCCGAAGGTGGGATAGACCACCGCGGTGTCGAGCACCTTGCCCGTGCCGCTGACGACGGCGACTTTGCAGCCGTTGCGATAGCCGGGGTCGAGCCCCATGGTCACGCGGCCTTTGACGGGCGGCTGCATGAGCAGCGGTTTTAAATTCAGTGCGAAGTTATGGATCGCGCCCTCGTTGGCAAGGTCGGTCAGCGCGGCGCGCGTCTCGCGTTCCATCGAGGGGAAAATCAGCCGGTCGTAGGCGTCCTGAGCGGCGCTCTCTACGAACAGTCCAGTGGGTGCGTGTGTTTTCACTACCGCCCGCTTGACGGTGCCGAGCGCGAGTTCGCGGTCGAGGTCGAGTTTCACCTTGAGGAACCCTTCCTTTTCGCCCCGGTTGATCGCGAGGATCTGGTGGCCGGAAAGCCTGTTCAGCGGCTGGTCGAACTGATAATAAAGGCGGTAGACGGAATCTTCTTCCTTCGCGGCGGCGGAGCCGATTTTTGCGTTCTTCGTAATCGCGTCGCGCAGTTTCTGGCGGATGCCCGCGTCGTCGGACACCGTCTCGGCGATGATGTCCGACGCGCCCGCAAGCGCGTCCTCAACCGATTCCACACCTTTTTCCGCGTCGACAAACTTCAGCGCGAGCGTTTCCAGCGGAGGCAGTTCCTTACTCTGCGCGAAGATTTGATCTGCCAGCGGTTCCAGGCCTTTTTCCTTTGCGACGGTCGCGCGCGTACGGCGCTTCTGCTTGTAAGGCCGGTAGATGTCCTCTAAAACGGCGAGCGTCTTCGCCTCGTCGATCCGTTTGGACAGTTCATCCGTGAGTTTGTCCTGCGCTGCGATCGCTTTTTTGATTTCCTCGCGCCGCTCGGCGAGGTTTTTCAAGTAGTTCAGCCGGTCTGAAAGGTCGCGCAGCGTGGTGTCGTCCATCGTGCCGTGCAGTTCCTTTCGATAGCGTGCGATGAACGGTATCGAATAACCCTCGTCGATGAGATCGACGACGTTTTTGACGTGCGTTTCCGTTTGATCGAACTCCCGCGCGAGGATTTGAATCGCTGTTTCCATATGTTCTCCTTGTTTCGTACGCGGCGCACCGCGTTTCCCGTCGCCCGCCGGAGAGGGCGTACGGTTATTTTACCACAAATCGCGCCCTGCAGCGGCAAAAAAATGCGCCGGATGATCCGGCGCAGCCGTGCTTTCTTCGCGAGCGTCCACTATCAGGCTTCTTTGCTGGAATCTAATTTTATTTGGTCAGTACCATCGTCGCATAAGACCCCGTTTACGCGGTTGCGGCCGGCGCGTTTGGACGCGTACAACGCGGAGTCGGCGGCGCCGATCAGTTCCTCGCGCTTCACACCGTCATCGGGAAACGAAGCGACGCCAAATGAAAGCGTTACGCCCAAGTCGGCGAATTCCGTTTTCTCAAGCGGGGCTTCCCGCACGCCCCGGCAAAGCGCATTTGCACGCTGGATGCCTTCCGCAAGCGTGCAGTCGGGCATGATGAGGCAGATCTCATCCCCGCCGTATCTGCACACGACGTCCGACGCGCGAACGTTCGCCATCAGATACGCAGCGATATTGATCAGCAGTTCGTCGCCATACACATGCCCGACGACGTCGTTGATCCGCTTAAACCCGTCGACATCCGCCATAATCACGCTAAGCGGCTGCTGGTTGCGAACCGCGCGCTTGATCTCGCGGTCGAACGTCTCCTCCATGTACCTGCGGTTGAACAGCCCCGTCAGCGAATCGCGCATCGAAAGGTCGCGCAGCTTCGCTTCGTCCTGCAACAACTGGTTTTTTTGCTTTTCAATTTCATTCAGCTGCCGGTTGTTGATAAACGCGTAAGATATGCCGATTGCCGCCGTAAAGACGATATATGCAAGAAGGCTCGGCCAGTTGATCGCCCGAAGAGCCGGATTGATCAGAATCATGGCGATCATTCCGCCCAGATGCACGGCGGCGACCACGAGCGTCGTACGCTTGCTCAGCAGGATGGCGCAGAGCTGTATGGAAAGGCCGACGTAGACGAGCGGCACAAAGTCGCCTGCTACGACCGTCGCGTCGAGCAGGATGGAAATCCAAGGGCCGAGGATCATGCAAAGTGCGGTGATCCACGCCGAGCTATGGTAACGCCCGCGCAGGTTCAGCACCAATGCGGCCGCCAGCAGCAGCAACAAGCCGCCGAGAAAATGCAGATAAAACGCAAGCCTCTCGCCGCTGTCAACAAAAACGCACAGAATCATCGTCGCGGCGATCAGCAGGAGATACACTGCCTGAAAGATCAGCAAGCGAAACGCTTTTTTTGAATCCTTTTCTGTATGTTTTTCTCGGAAATTCCTGAAAAACGTAGTTCTGGTCTTCATGCAGCAAATACCGTCTTTCTTCGCTCGTCGATGTCCGCGCCATGTGCTGCACCTCGCCAGCCGGCGTGGTTCAGCTTAAGAGCGGTGACCGGATAGCATGGTATCGTATGTTTGCAACTTCTGTTGTTAGTATTTTAATCGTATGCGCTCAATGCGTCAACATGCCGCCAGCAAATGTCATACCCGCGCCATAGTGGTTCAGGTTTTACCTTTCATACGATTCTTTTTTATCTCTTAATCGCAATCGAACACAGCACCGTTTGCCGCGCAGCTACGCGGGGTGTTCCTCCTGTATGATTTCAGGCGGGCTGTCCTTTTTGGCGAGGCCTTCCATCAGCGGCACCAGAAACATCGCCACGATACCCGCCGAGAAGCCGGTGTTATAAAGATTCAACCCGCCGTGCAGCACGCCCGAACACAGCGCGACGGAGGAGTTCAGAAATCCCGCGATGACGCCCCACGCCCAGCCGTAATGACCCGAAATCGGCGCAAGGCTTGTGCCGAACAGCGCCGCGAGCAGCACCGCCGGGTCGTTGATGCTCCAGACCTTGGTCAGGCTGCCGAGCAAGACGCCAAGCAGCACGGGCAGGATATTCCGCGCGTGCTTTCCACAAGCACCGAACCCTGCGATGGTCAATATTCCGCCGATCGTCGGGCCGTTGAGCGGACCGTTCACAAGCAGCACATAAGCCGTTCCGATCAAGCCGTTGAGGCCGATGTTCACCAGCGACGCGCCGATCCCGCCAATCTGAATGAAGTCCGTGCCGGACTGCCCCGTTTTCGCGAAGATGTCTCTTAAGGACCGGATGAGACCGTCGCCGGAGAACAGCCCCATCAGGATGAAAAAGAAAAACAGAAGCAGCAGGAATCCCAGAAACAGTCTATCGTTCCCGTCGCTCCAGAACATGTTGAGTCCGGTCTGATAACCGTAGGATTTTAACAGCGAAACATACACCGTACCGAGTATGCCCGCGGTAAAACCGACGTTATAAAGGCTGAATCCCTTATGAACGGTTTTCATGTGCCTGGCAAGCGGCGGGATTACAAGGCCGACGCTGATTCCGACGAATATCCCCATGATCATGCCCGCATTACCCGGCAGACGCAAAACGAACGCAAACTCGGTCACAATCGGCGCGAGGCTCGTTGCAAACAGCGCGGTGTACACATGTTTGGCAAACGGCTCGTGGCGAAGACGCGCGTACAGCCAAGTTCCGAATATGATCGGCCATACGTTGAAGACGTTCTTGCCGAACATGCCGAAACTGCCCATGAGAAACACGGCCGCAACGGTAATGCCGCGAAACTCCGTCCGCAGAGAACGAATCAGCGCCACGGATACGAGCATCAAAAGACCCGCGTTGACAAACGCGGTTCCGATGCCGCCAAGCGCGACATAATCCGTAATCAATATGTTGGTGGAACAGATGATTCTCGAGAATCCGGCCATAATCGCCGCAGGCGTATCCTGCGTAAGGCCAAACGCGATAAAGAGCAGCGAGACGCACGCCAGTACGCCATAGACAAACGCGTCCTCGTTTGCCAGCGTAGCGGCGTGGCCGGGGTAAAAGTTCCGTCCGCCGGTTTCGGCGGGCGAGCGATCCGATAGGTAGTTCGGAGCAGCTCGGCGAGTGAGTGTCAGCCTGGTCATGGTATCCCTCCAATACGGTATGCTGGGATATCAGCACGGGTTGTTACAGTCTGCTTCAGCGGCGGGATTGCCGTACGGTGCACGGCAGTTCGCAAAGGCTCGTCGTTGAGGTCGACCCGCTCGTTCGTCATGGGTTGTTCCGATATGAAGTTGTAAGGTCCTTGTTGGTATCGTAACATAAAGCGCATGGCCAGCGCCAGAAAAATCGAGTTGTTCCGCAAAGCGAAATATAAAAAGCAGGCAAACGCCTGCTTTATATTCCAATCCTGTCTGATTCGTTACGGCCTGTTCCCGCCGGGTTTCCCGCCGTCCTGCGCGGGCGGTTCGCCCTGATCCGGCATGCCGGCGGGTGGCTGCGAAGCGTCGCTTTCAGAGAAACCGTCGTTATCTGTTGCGTCCGTCTTGCCTTTCATCTGCGCAATAATCTCGCGTACGGGCGTTTCCACCCAGTCCATCGGGTTGAATTCTCCGTTTTCGCCAATCGTCTCCCCGAGTTGCTCGATGAGATAATATTTACCCGCGCTGGTTCCGAGCGCATGCGCGTTTTGCACTTCGTTGCGTTCCACGGAAACGGAGTAGACCGCAAGATCGTTCTGTTGACCTACGCACTCGCTGAGCCGTTCGGCGAGTCGCTGCGCATGGCGGACGCTGTAGGACGATGCGGAAAGCACCACGTCGTTTCCATTCGCCTGTGTCAGGTAGCCGTTTTCGCGCAGCTGCTCAATGGTCGCCTCCACCGCCTCGTCTACGGGGCGATAGCGCAGAGATTGTTCGTCCATGCCCGCTAATATGCGCCCCGCGTCGTCGTTGACGGCGGATATGTCCAGCACGCGGTCGAAATAGTTGATCGTATATTCGATCGACGGATTGACGTCCAGGCTGACGACGCCGGCCGGAGCCATATATCCGATGAACCCGCCAAACAGCATCAGAAACGCGGCGGCGGCAGCCAGCGCGGAAACGCGCGCGCGTTTGTACGCGGTTTGCGCGGCGCCCGGCAGCCGGATCGTCTGCCCGACTTCGTATCCCCTGTTATGAACGTGAACGTATGTCCCGCCCTCGGTCAGTGCCGCGGCGGACGAACCGCGGATTTCAACGATAACCGCTTGATGACGGTCTTTCATGTGTCATTCCCCCATCCGCCCCGTATGAATCCGTTCAGCGCGGGATAATCCCCGGCCCGGATCACAACCATAGCGATAATGTATCTTCTGTACCGTTCGATCATTTTCTTCGGTATCCCGCATTCTCCGGTCAATCGCTGAACCGGCAGTTGTTTTGTCCGCATCATCTGCCGTACGCTTGTTTTTTGTTCCAGCACGGCCTCCGCTGCGCGAAGGCACGCCTGTTTCGAACTTTCGCGGGTCGGCGAGCATTGCGTCAGGTCGAAAAAGCTGAAACCAAAATTGCCGAGTTCCTCGTTTGCCGCGAGAATTTCATCCCTCAGAGCGGTGTCCGCGGCGCTCGCGCTCTGCCGCGCGACTGCGGTCAGGACGGGATTCGGCGCGCCGTCCTCCTGTTCCCCATCAAAGGCATCCGGCGAAACGCTGATTTCTTTTGAAAACTTCGCCTCGGCCCGGTGCGCGTCGATGAGGCTTCTTTTGATCAGCGTCTCGGCGTACGGCAGGAATGCGCCTCGGTCCTGCCGGTAGGTGTCGACCGCGCGCGAGAAAGCGTGCAAAGCAATCGACCACTCGTCGTCGCTTTTCGTCACAAAGCGGTGCTTTGCGCGGGAAGCGGTTCTGAGTATGTTCTTTTCATGCCGCAGGATGAGTTCTTCACGTGCTCGTTCGTCCTCCGCCGCGCGAAGGGCAAGCGTTGCGTCGTCCAGGTACATGCCGTTTCGAAGATCCGTTTCTATCGATTCGTTCGCCCGCGCGTTGCGTACGGGCCGTTGGGGAGGCACGCCTCCCCACGGCCATATCGTATCACGCCGCGCTGATTAATGAAAGTTCTCTTAGTGGAAGAGTGACTCAAACCAGCTCAGGATGGAAGCGAAGAACCCTTCCGTTTCAGGCGCGTTCTCACCCTCTTCGCCCTCGACGACCTGAATGCGGTAGGTGCTGCCGTCCTGGCTGCGCACCAGCATCTGCGTATCGAGTCCGGCGTTCTCAAGCGCTTCTTTCAGCGCGTCCCCGGCCGCCGTCGTCGCGTTGTGCAGCGCGGCGCGCTCCTGCTCCGTCAGCGCCGCGTCGGCGTTCTGTTCGGCGGCCAGCGCGGCTTCATACGCGGCGAGCCTGTCCTGCAGCTGCACTTTAAACTCGTTGCTGTCGTCCAGCGCCTCGATCTGCGCGGCGAGGGCTACCGTGTTCATCTCAGCGTTGCCATACGCATAGCCGTTGATAAATTGCCCGCGACCGACGCCGCCGGTGATGTCGGCTTCTTTCGTTGCTTCAAGCAGCTCCTTTTCGGCGGCAAGCACCGCATCTTCCAGCGCTGCAAGTTCCTCCTGCGTCAGCACGGAGGGATCCGCCGCGTTCAGCGCGGCCAGCGCGTCTACATAGGCGGTAAGAAGCGCGGTGAGCGCGGCTTTGTTCTCGTCCGCGTCGTCAAGCGCGGCGATCAATGCGGCGATTTCGTCAATGTCGAGCTCGGGGCGGTTGTACATGCGCCCGGTGCCCTCCAACGCTTCTTCCGGTATCCCGTAGAGCGTTTCGGTCGAGATGCCCGCTTCCTCCAGCGCGGCGTCCAGTTCGGCTTTTGCCGCCGCGACGGCGCCGTTCAGTTCGGCAAGGCTGGCGGTATCGTTTTCAGCAACCGCTTCCTGCCGGGCCGCGAACGCATCCACATACGCGTCGAGCAGTGCGCTCAGGTTCGTCTGAAGCGTCTCGTCTTCCAGCGCGTCGATCGCGTCCTGAATTTTATCGATGTTCAAGCCGCTCATTTCGACATTGCGGTTGCCGCGCGCTTCATCCGGCTGCTGGCTCTGCTGCCCGCCGCCCGGCTGGCCGTTGTCCTTCCCGCTGTCCGCCAGCGCGCTTGCGCTGAAGGCAAACGTCAGGATGAGCGCGATCACAATCGCAAGGGTTTTTTTAACGCTCCCGCGCAGTCCGCCCGCGCGCCGGTTCATTCGATGTTCCTTCATGCTATGTAATCTCCTTACTTCTTGATTGTCCCGGATTTTCTCCGGATACTACTACATACGAAAGAAACGGCGGAAAAACGGGGGTCGCGCGGTTAAAACGGTTAGATTTCATGAAAACTTCACATTCCGCCCGCAGAAGATGCCAAGGCGCTCTTTGCAAGAAAAAACCCCGGTCGTACAACCGGAGTTTTTGTATTCGTTCTGTTTGCCGGATCAGCTATTCGATCTGTCCCGCAACTTCGTACGCGTCCCAGATGGCATACATGATATTGGCCACGCGGCGCGCGTCGCCCAGCAGGTGGATGCGCGGCAGCTTGTGCTTCAGCTCCTCATATAAGGCATTCTCTGGCGAGTAGCCGATTGCAAGTACCACCGTATCCGCCGCGAGCGACTGTTCGCCTTCCGGCGATTCCAGTTTCAGCGTCGTTCCGTCATACCCGACCGCCTTCGCGGCCGTGACGGTTCGAATCCCCTTAAACGGAATCAGCGCTTCGAGCATATCGCTGTTTGCGTGGCACAGCGGGCGGTTTATCGCAAGAATGCGATCCAGCGCTTCGACGATGGTCACCTGTTTGCCCTGTTCCTGCAGATACAGCGCCAGTTCACAGCCGACCAGTCCGCCGCCAATCACCGCGACGCGTTCGCCTGTTTGTTTTTGACCCATCAGCACTTCTTTTGCGGTGCAGACCGCGCCGCCGAGCGATATCGTATTCGGCTTTGAACCGGTCGCAATCAGCACGACGTCCGCTTCTTTTTCCCGGATGGCCTCCGCGTCCAGCATTTGATTCAGATAGACCGGAACGCTCAGCCGTTCCAGCGTATGCGTATACCATGCGGCCAGCGCATGGTCGTCTTCCTTGAAAGGCGGTGTCCCGCCGGGAATCAGATTGCCGCCCAGCCTGTCGCTTTGCTCGAAGATTTCGGGTCTATGCCCGCGCAGCGCGAGAACGCGCGCCGCCTCGCAGCCGGCTACGCCGCCGCCGACGATCAATACGCGCTTCGGCGCCAGCGTCCGTTCCAGGCGCTGCGACCGCTCGCGGCAGGCCTGCGGGTTAACCGCGCAGTTCAGCGCGGAGTATTCCTGTATGCGCCCCATGCAGCCTTCCTGACAGGACAGGCAGGGGCGGATCGAAGCGATGTCTCCCGCATAGAGCTTGTTCACATAATCCGGATCAGCCAGCAGCGGGCGCGCGAGCGAAACGATATCGCAGGCGCCGTCGCGCAGCGCCGAAAGCGCGAGTTCCGGATTGTCCATCCGTCCCGCGCAGAGCACCGGCACGTCGACAACGTCCTTTACCAGCTTGCAGTAAGGGATATAGAGCCCTTTCTTCTGATACATCGGCGGATGATTCCACCACCAGGCGTCATAACAGCCGACGTCCACGTCCAGCGCGTCGTATCCGTAGCCCGCCAACAGTTTCGCCGCCTCCAGGCCCTCTTCGATGTCCTTGCCCTTCTCCTCAAAAACCTCGCCGGGCAGCGCTCCCTCGCGCCAATCCTTCATGAAACTCTTGACGCTGTAGCGCAGGGTGACGGGAAAGTCTTTTCCGCATGTCCGCTTGATTTCATCCAATATTTCGCGCGCAAACCGCAGGCGGTTTTCCAGACTCCCGCCGTATTCGTCCGTACGCCAATTGAATACGGATATGGCAAACTGATCCAGAAGATACCCTTCGTGCACCGCGTGGATCTGCACGCCGTCAAAACCCGCGCGCTTGGCGTTATACGCGCCCGTGCCGAACTGCGTGACCATCTCATGAATCTCGTCCCTGGTCAGCGGCCGGCAGGTCTTGTCCAGCCACCGGTGCGGAATCGCCGACGGCGCTACGGACGGATTTTCCCCGAAGTTCGTTGGAATGGTTACGCGGCCGAATCCGCCGGAGAGCTGCAGAAATATCTTCGCGTCATACGCGTGAACCCGTTCGGTCAGCTCACGACCGGTGCGGACGAAGTGCACGGCGTTCATGGTGGAGCACGGGCTGTTGGGCATGGCGTGCTCTTCTATGCGGTTGTCCACCAGCGTTACGCCTGTGATGATCAGCCCCACGCCGCCTTTCGCGCGCTCCGTATAATAGTCGATGCCGCGTTGGTTGAATCCGCCGTCCGTGTCCCCCAATCCCATCGGCCCCATCGGCGCCATCGCATAGCGATTCTTGATTTCGCAGTTGCCAATTCTCGTTGAATGAAATAGTTCGGCGTATTGTTTGTTCATCCTTCTCTCCTGTTTTTGCGAGAAATAATCCGGTTTTGTCCCGCCGTCCAAGCGCCCTGAAAAAGCCGCGGGGGTGAACCGCGCGGCTTTTTTATTAATCGCCCAGATCGTCCGAAATGATATCGGCGTATGCTTCTCTGTTTTTATGAAGCCAGGCGTTGGCATATGAGCAGGTCGCCGTCGCCTTCAAACCCTTTTCTCTGAGATGGTTCGCCACCACCTGCATCATTTTTCCTGCCGCGCCCTGGCCGCGCAGCACGGGATTTACATAAGTGTGGTCGATGTCGACCTCTCCGTTTTCCTTGTAAACGAATGTCGCCTCCGCCATGAGTTCTTTGTTTTCGTCTTCGCTGAAGACGCGCCCGCTGGTCATTTGAAAATCCATAAGCCTCTCCTGATATTTTATTCATGCAAGCCGGTCAAGCGCGGCTGCAATACTATAATTGCAGATGATTTACCCGCATGTCAATATTCGAAAAAGCCTTTTCCGGTCTTCCTACCGAGCAGATTGCCGCGCACCATCTTTTTGAGCAGCGGATGCGGCCTGTATTTCGGGTCTCCCGTTTCGCTTTGCAGCACCTCCATGATCGCAAGGCATACGTCCAACCCCACGAGGTCGCCGAGCTCCAGCGGCCCCATCGGGTGATTTGCGCCGAGTTTCATGGCGATATCGATCTCCTCCGCCGACGCGACTCCGTCGGCATAGACGCCGATTGCCTCGTTGATCATGGAAATCAAAATCCGGTTTACGACGAATCCCGCCGCTTCTTTGACGCGCACAGGCGTTTTGCCGATGGAAACCGCGATGTCCGCGATCGTATCGCAAAGCGAATCCGGCGTGTTCAGGCCCGCGATGACTTCCACGAGCTTCATCACCGGCGCGGGGTTGAAAAAGTGCATTCCCACGATCGGGCGGTCGAGCCCGAACGACATTTCCGTGATGGAGAGCGAGGATGTGTTTGTTGCGAAGATACAGTCTTTCTTACAAAGCTCCTGCAGCCTGGCAAACACGGACTGTTTAATCTCCATCTTCTCGAGCGTCGCTTCGAGCACGAGATCGCACGCGCCGACCGTTTCGATCAGCCCCGTTTCAATGCGGGATAAAATTTGATCCGCCGCCGATTGTTCCAATCGGCCTTTTTGTACCTGCTTTGAGAGGCTCGCGGCGATTTTTTTCTTGCCGTTTGCGGCGAGCTCCGCGGTCACGTCGCAAAGTACCACGCCGTACGCATCCTGCGCGGCGAATGTCTGCGCAATGCCGGAGCCCATGACGCCCGCGCCGATTATGCCTATCTTCATCGTATCTTCCTCCCTTACCGGTCTTCGAACGCTTCCGGTTTCCGCTTCTCTACAAAAGCGGACATCGCATTTTGCTGGTCCGCCGTCTCATAACAGCCGACGTACAGCCGCATCGCGGCGTCCAGGTCTGCGTCCATGCCGGAATCCATGCGCAAGTTGACCGCTTTCTTTGCCGCGCGCACCGCAATCGGCGCGTTCGCCGCAATCCGGGTCGCAAGGTTCACCGCTTCTTCCATCAGCGTTTCGGACGGATAAACCGCGTTGACCAACGCGCAGGCTTTGGCCTCCTCCGCCTTCATCCGCCGTCCGCTGAAGAGCAGTTCTTTGGCAAGCCCCGTGCCGATTACCCTCGCGATGCGCTGCGTGCCGCCAAAGCCGGGTATGATGCCAAGCGTAACTTCCAGCAGCGCGAATACGGCGTTTACCGACGCGATTCGAATGTCGCAGGCCATCGCCAACTCAAACCCGCCGCCAAGCGCATAGCCGTTTACCGCCGCGATTACCGGCATCGGCAGCGTCTCAATCCTGCGGAACAGGTCGGAGCCTTTTTTGCCGAACGCCAGCGCTTCGGCTTTGTTCTGAGTGCGCATTACGGCGATATCCGCCCCCGCGACAAAGGACTTGCTGCCGGAACCCGTTATGATCAGACAACGGTCCTTCTTTTCAAGCGCGTTCAGCGCTGCCGAAAGATCGTCCAGCACCGAATCATTCAGCGCGTTCAGCGCGTCCGGCCGGTCGATCGTTATAATTGCGATATTGCCGCTTCGTTCCAATCTGGTGTACTGCATATCGATTCTCCGCCTTCCTAGATTCGCTCCACGATAGCCGAAACGCCCATGCCGCCGCCCACGCAAAGCGTCGCGAGCCCATAGCGCGACTGCCTGCGTTTCATCTCGTACAGCAGCGTCACGAGTATCCGCGCGCCGGATGCGCCGACGGGATGCCCGAGGGCGATCGCCCCGCCGTTTACGTTGACCTTTTCGGCGTCCCAGCCCAGTTCCATGCCGACCGCCAGAGACTGCGACGCAAACGCTTCGTTCGCCTCGATCAGATCCATATCCTGCATGCTCAACCCGGACTGCTCCAGCGCTTTGCGGGAAGAATAGACAGGGCCGATGCCCATGATCGAAGGATCGACGCCCGCAGACGCGCCGCTGACCCATTTCGCCATCGGCGTTACGCCGAGGCGCTTTGCCGCTTCCGCGCTCATCACAACGACGGCGGCCGCGCCGTCGTTGATGCCGGAGGCGTTGCCGGCGGTTACGGTGCCGTCCTTCTGAAAGGCCGGTTTGAGGCCGGCCAGGCTTTCCTTCGTTACGCCCGCGCGCGGGTATTCGTCCTTGTCAAACGAAACCGTATCCTTTTTTACCCTGACGGGCACCGATACGATCTCTTCATTAAATTTATTCGCCTGCTGCGCCGCTTCGCACTTCTGCTGGCTGGCCGCTGCAAATTCGTCCTGCATCTGGCGTGTCACGCCGTACTTAGCCGCGAGGTTCTCCGCGGTGATGCCCATATGATAATCGTTGAACGCGTCCCAGAGCGAATCACGAATCATCGTATCCACAAGCTGGCCGTCGTTCATGCGATACCCAAAGCGCGCGTCTTTCAGCGCATACACCGCTCCGGACATGTTTTCCATGCCGCCCGCGACGATCACCTCCGCCTGCCCTGATTGAATCATCGCCGCCGCGAGGTTAACGCACTTGAGCCCGGAGCCGCACACGTTGTTCAACGTCAGCGCGGGCACCTCTTTCGGCAGACCCGCGTTGAGCGCCGCCTGCCGCGCTACGTTTTGTCCCTGCGCGGCCTGCAGCACGCAGCCCATCAGCACTTCGTCCGCCTGATCCGCCGCGACGCCGGCCCGGTTGAGCGCTTCGCGTATCACGATTGCGCCGAGATCCGCTACGGGCGTGCCGGCGAGCAAGCCGCCCATCTTTCCAATCGGCGTACGCACCGCGCCCGCTATCACAATTTCTCGCATATCGATCTCCCTTTTCATTTCACGGGGTACCCCGCGTTAAAACGTACAGTTGAACCGTTTCTCAAACTCCTTCTTCAAGGCCGGTTGAAAATCCGGGTGCGCGATCTGAATCAGGTTTCTGGCGCGCTCTTTCAGCGTCCTGCCTTTCAGCGGCGCAATGCCGTACTCGGTGACGATGTAGTCCACGTCGTTGCGCGATGTGGTCACCGCCGCGCCCTCGTCGAGCAGCGCGACGATACGCGAAACCGCTCCCTTGGCCGCTGTCGACGGCATGGCGATGATCGCGCGGCCGTTTTTGCTCATTGTAGCGCCGCGGATGAAGTCCACCTGGCCGCCCACGCCGGAAATCTGCTTGTAACCGATCGATTCGGCCGCGACCTGGCCCATCAGGTCGACCTGTACGCAGGAGTTGATGGATACCATGTTGTCGTTTTTCGCGATGACCGCCGGATGGTTGACGTAGTCCACGGGGTGCATCTCAACATCCGCGTTGTGATCCACAAAGTCGTAGAGCTGCCTTGTGCCCATCAGGAACGTAACGATGAACTTGCCCGGGTGCAGCGTCTTTTTCGCATTTGTAATGACGCCTTCCCGTACCAATTCTACCACACCGTCCGAAAACATTTCAGAGTGGATGCCAAGATCTTTCTTTTCTTTCAGAAACAGCAGCACGGCGTCCGGAATCGCGCCGATTCCCAGCTGGAGCGTGTCTCCGTTCCGAACGAGGCTGGCACAGTTTTTCCCGATCGCTTCCTCCACGGGCCCGATCTTCGGCGGCGGCAGCGTAATCACCGGCGCGGAAAGGGGGATAAACCAGTCGATGTCGTCCACCGTCAGGAACGAATCTCCCATCGTATACGGCATCTGGTCGTTGACCTGCGCAATGACCAGCTTTGCGGCTTTCGCCGCGGCAAGCGTGTAGTCCACCGACACGCCGAGCGAAAATTTCCCGTCTTCATCCGGCGGGCTGACCGTAATCAGCGCAACATCCGCCGGGAGCGTAGTGGTAAACAATTTCGGAATTTCCGAAAAATAGCACGGCGTAAAATCGCCGCGTCCGGAGGCGATTGCGTCCCGTGTCGTACCGCCGACAAAAATCGAATTGTGGCGGAAGTGTTTTTCCATGCCGGGCTGGGCATACAGCGCCTTTCCCATCGCCACCATATGCACGACTTCCACATCGCGGTACGCGGACGCATGATCCACCATTGCGGCCAGCAGTTCGGAAGGTTCGCCGCAAGCGTGTTCCACGACGACACGGTCACCCGACTTTATCTTTGTTACCGCTTCTTCCAGCGTTGTGATCCGCGCGTGATATTTTGATTTCCAGTCCATAGAATTCTCCTCCTAATGCAGCATCACTCGTTTCATCAGAGCTCTTGCCGCCGGATAGTCCGAATCGCTTCTGATCATAAGTGGCGGCTCCGCGCTCTTTATTCCGCTGAGGCTCGCGCACGCCACATGACAGCCGCACACAACCAGGACGGCCGCATATTGCCGGCCTTCCTCGGCGTATTCGATCGTAATCTCCGGAAACTCCCCCTGCAATCTGCGCACAAATCCGACGCGGTCATATCTGGGGTTGCACCCTCCGCAATAGCGGATGCCGACAGAAAGTCTGCTATCCATGGCGCAGGATGGCGCGCGCCTGTTCAATCAGGTCTTCGCTGACGCGCTGTACCAGCACCGCGCGCCTGACTTCGGGAACGGCGGCGACCAGCTCGGATTCCACGATCTCCTCCGCGGTGATGTCCGCGGACGGACAGCCGGCGCATTGACCCAGCATCCTGAATCGCAGCACGCCGTCGGAAAAGTCTATTACTTCCATGTCCCCGTTGTGCAGCATCAGTTGCGGGCGGATACGGCTTTCGACCACCCGGTTGATCCGCTCCATCACTGTTTCGTCTGCTTTCATGTCAACCACCCGGCATCTCTTTCAATCTTACGCGCCGGTAAGCACGTTTACTCCTTTTGGCCGCAACCAGCGGACCGCCTCAATCTTTTATATGCGCTATCGCTTTTGCCAGTTCTTTTTTATGCGCCAGATTGCTCTGCCGCGCGATCATGATGCGCTGCGCCTGCGGAGAACCCGCGCCGTGCATCGATTCCGTACGATAGCCGACCGCCGCGGTTCCCAGCGAGAGGTTTTCGATCAGCCGCAGGATTCTTAGGCGGTTTTCGGTCGAAACCGTGCCGATTCCCTTCAGGTATTTGTCCACATACGGCCCGAGCGTTTCGTCGCGCAGGTCCGCTTCCGACGGCGCGGTTACCATCAGGCCGCCCGCGATGTCCTCGCCCAGGCGGACGATCTCATACGGAAAACGCGTTACGTTCTGCTTGCACACGTTTGCCAAAAGCAGGTCGATGATATAGTTGCCCGCCTCGGTCGGGGATCCTTCCGCGGAGCAGGCGATGCCGCAGC
Source organism: Christensenellaceae bacterium (assembly GCA_963675855.1). Classification (GTDB taxonomy): domain Bacteria; phylum Bacillota; class Clostridia; order Christensenellales; family CAG-138; genus UBA7703. The sequence continues at coordinate 746,686 of OY776633.1, read as the reverse complement.
TGTAGAGCGTTTCGTTCAGGTGCGTCATCTCGATGAGCTTGTCTTTGATGTGGCTAGCCTTTGCTACGCCGTTGTATTCCGCCGCCAGCGCCGCCGCTCCGATGAGCACGTCTCCGACGCCGACCTTGCATCCGCCGTAGCTCTGCCGGTGATATCCGGCAAAACGCTCGACCAGCATACCCGCAAACTCGGTTTCGCCGTTGAGGAAGATGCGCTCGTTGGGCACAAACACGTCGTCGAAAATGGTCAACGCTTCCACGCCGCCGAATTCGGAATTGCCAACGTCCATCTCGCTGCCTTCGCGTTTACGCGTATCGCAGCTCTGCCGGCCGATGATCATGAAGAGGCCTGGCGAATTCAACGGCACCGCGAACGAAACGGCATAATCCTTATCCTCCGGCCGCATGGCGATGGTCGGCATGACGATCACCTCGTGGGAATTCAATATGCCCGTCTGGTGCGCTTTTGCACCGCGCACGACGATGCCGTCCGGACGGCGCTCCACGACCCGAAGATACAGGTCAGGATCCTCCTGCTGGCTCGGCGAGAGCGAACGGTCTCCCTTGGGATCGGTCATCGCGCCGTCTACGGTGAAGTCTTTTTCCTGGCACTCGATGATAAACTTCTTAAAGTTTTCGTGATATTGCGTGCCGTATTTTTTGTCGATTTCATATGTGGTGGAAAACGCCGCGTTAAACGCGTCCATTCCAACACAGCGCTGAAAGCACGCCGCGGTCTTCTGCCCTAAAAGGCGCTGCATCTTCACCTTTTTGATAAGATCATCCGTCGATTGATGCAGGTGAGTAAAGCGGTTGACGACCCCTCCCGTATACGGAGACGTCGCCGTCATTAAATCCTTGTATTCCGGTATTTGCGCCAGATCGTATGTCATCCGCACGGAATTCAGCGAAGGGCGAAGAATGGGGTCGTCGACCGGGTTCTCCACCTTTTTTCCGAACATGTAGATCTGCATATTCAACTTGCGGATCGATTCGATATATTGTTCTCCTGTCATGAGTGCCATGGTATTTCTCCTTTCAATATCTCAGCTCAGAATATCTCCGAGTAAATTTTCAGTATCCGCGCGGCGTCCAAAGGTACGAAGCTGTTTGCCAGCAGCCTGCCCTGCGTTTTCATGACGCTGTCGGTAAACATCTGCAAATCTTCCTTTTTGACGCCGAAATCGCGCAACGGTTTTTTGGGTAGGACGTGATTCAATAGCTTTTCGAGTTCGTCATAAGCCGCTTCTTCGGAACAGTCGAGCAGGTCGGCCAGATACTTGTTCAGCACCCTGATTTCTCCGGAATCCTGAATCTCCAGATAGTTCTTGAGCACCGCGGTAAACAGCACATAGTTGCTCTCGCCGTGCGCGACATGGAACGCGCCGCCGAGCGGATACGCCATGGCGTGCACGGTCGCGCAACCCGCCGTACCGAACGCAAGGCCCGCGAAATTGGACGCGATCAGGAAGTTCTCCGACTCCGCAACGCGGCTTTCCTTGGTGTTTCCTGCCGCAACGATACTGCGGTAGCCGCGGATGATCATTTCGATCGCTTTGTAACCGAACAGTTTGGTATACGCCGTCGCTTTTGGTGAAAGGCTGGATTCAACCGCGTGCACCAGCGCGTCGATCGAGCTGGTTGCAAACACGCCGAGCGGCAGATTATGCAATAGCTGCGGAACGAGCACCGCGGAGTCGGCATACATAGCGTCGGACACAAGACCCATCTTGGTGCCGAGCCGCGTACGGTTCAGGATCGACAGGTTCGTCGCCTCGCTGCCCGTGCCGCAGGTGGTCGGCACGATCACCAGTTCGCAGTCCCGCTCCAGATTCGGCATTTGATCGTACAGTCCGTCGACATTGCCTGCGTTTTTCAGCGAGAGCACTTTTGCGATATCGATCACCGTGCCGCCGCCGATTGCGATGACGCGCTTATAGCTCGTTTTCGCCGCCTCGGCCATGATGGTCTCCACCATGACGTCCGTCGGTTCACCGGTTCCGAATTGTTCCTGGAAAATGGTTGCCACGGGCAGGTTCAGGCCGCCGAAATTCGGCTTGAAGATGTATTCGTTGGACAACACCAGGTCGCCTTTTCCAACTTCAAACTCTTCTGCAAATTCCTTGCAGGAATTGAATTTGTATACGCTCGGTTTATAGTTCAGCTGTATCATTTGTTCTGTTCCTCCTCACCGCCGCGTTTCGTTCGCCGCGGCGGTACACTGCTCCTTTGTTTTCCATTTTCCGGTTTTCAGATATCCGGCTGTTTGCTTTCCTTACAGGCAGGCGTTGAAAATATCGATGCACGCCTGCCGGCCGACGGGCACGCAAGACTGGAATACGTCGGTTCCGCCGTTTGTCGCTCTGTCCGCCATGCCTTCGATGTCGGTTTTCTTCAGCCCGCAGTCGCGAAGCGTCGCAGGCATTCCAATTTCGTTGAAGTATGCTCTGGTGCGGCGAATCCCTTCGCGCGCCATGTCTTCCGGTTCGCCCGGCGCAACATCCCAGATGCGTTCCGCATACTGCGCAAACCGCGGGATATCGCCTTTGTAAATATAGTCAAGATAAGCCGGCCAAACGACCGCCAATCCCGCGCCATGCGCGATTTTCGGGTCGAGCGCGCCCATCTCATGTTCCAGTTTATGCGCGATCATGATGTACTTGCATCCTGCTCCCGTCAGCCCGTTATGCGACCAGCTGCCGGCGAGCATCAGCGTCGCCCGCGCGTCGTAATCCTCCGGGTTTTCGAGGGCTTTTCGCCCCGCGTCGATCACAGATTTGAGCAGTCCTTCGCTGACGCGGTCCACCAGGTCGTGGTCTCCCTCGTCAAGGTGGATATAGCGTTCCATCGTGTGCATCATGATGTCCGTTATGCCGCTTGCCGTTTGGTAAGGCGACACCGTGTAGGTCAGCGTCGGATCCATAATCGCAAAAAGCGGCCTGCTTAACTGGTGCCCCATCGCGCGCTTGATGCCGTTTTCTTCATCCGTCAGGACGATGCCGTCGCTTGTTTCGCTGCCCGCGGCGGAAATCGTCAGAACCACGCCCACGGGGATTGTTTTCAGTACGGGTGTTTTCAGGTAGAGGATATCCGCCACGTCCGCGTCGTTCGCGACCGCATGCGCCGCGCACTTGCAGGTGTCGATGACGCTTCCCCCGCCGACGGCCAGAATCATCTGGACGTTTTCACGCTTTGCCAGCGCGGCGACCTTGCGGCAGAACGCCACCGTCGGGTTCGGCTGTACGCCGCCGATTTCGGCAAAATCGATCCCGGCGCCGCGCAGTTTTTGTACAACCGTATCGTGCAGGCCGCATTTTACAATGCTCTGCCCGCCGTAAACCAATAGTACTTTTTGAAAACCGTATCCTTTGACAATGTCGCCCACCTGATCGTGGACGCCTTTGCCAAATATCATTTTCGTCGAAATATACAGTGAAAAATCAATCATTCATTTTGCCTCGATTAAATAATCCTTTGCGTTTGTCTGATGTTAATTTTATATTTCAGTACCGCTCTTCGTGTATCTTTTCGGGCGTAAAGCGGCGCTTCGCTTCCGGCGGAGCCAGCGGCTTGCCAACAGGCAGCATCATGACCGGTATTATGTTCTCCGGGATGCCGAAAAGCTCGCGCAGCCGCGCCTGCGGTTCTTCCAGCGCGTGAATGCCGAGCCATACGCCGCCGTATCCCAGCGCCGTGGCGGCGAGCAGGATATTTTCCGCCGCGGCGGAGCAATCCTGAAGGAAAAACTCCCGGCTTGAACCCGTGTATCCTTCCAGATTTGCCATCACCAGTATCGCAAGCGGCGCCTCGCTGAGCATGCTCCAGAATTTACGGATACCCGCGCATTCTGTCAGCCGCTGCTTATCCTGAATAACGAGAAACTCCCAGGGTTGGGCGTTTCTCGCGGAAGGCGCCGACATGCCAGCCTCCAGAATGGTCCTTATGTCGCGCGGGTCCACTTTCTCATCCAGATACCGCCGGACGGAGTGCCGCTCAAACAGAAGATCGACTTTGTTCATCGATTCCATCTCCTTATCCTTTCCACGCTTCGTGAAACGCAAGCGAACCGCTCTTGCCCCAGGACGGCATTTCGATCATATTCATGTAAATGTCGTCCGCGGCAATGTTCAGCTCTTTGCCAAGCAGCGATGCCAGCTGCTCCGCAAGCGCCGTTTTCTGCTCCCGCTCCGATTGCCCGAACAGCCGTATTTCAACAAACGCGATAGCGCGGTCCGACCCGTGAAAGAGCAGCGTACATTCCGTCGTTACGTTGACCATTGTTCTGTCGGCACGCTTACCCGGGATGACGGCGACGGATTCCGCAGCTTTTTTCGCAAGCGAAAACCTGTCCTGCTCCGGCAGTTGTTGATTCAGTTCAAATCGAATGTATGGCATATCGTTTCCCTCCGCCGTCTTTCTGCGGCGATTGTCGCCGCTGCGGTTCGTTTGCGCTATTCGTTGATGCGCACCAGCACCTTGAAACCGTCCTCTCCGTGTTCGGCGTAATCAAACGCCTCGACAATATCTGAAAAGTGATATACCTTGGAGATAAGCTTTCTCACGTCGTCCGCTACGGATTTCATCTGCAGCAGTTCCAGTGCGCCTTTAAAGTTATAGAAGTTATGGATGCGCGCGCCTTTCAGCGTCAGTTCTTTTGAAAAAACCTTCGTCGTATCGACCGGAACCGGTTCCTTCGCGATGGCGATCACCATCACTGTTCCCGTGCATTTCGTGTGGTCGATGCAGGTCGAAATGGCGGACTTTACCCCCGCCACCTCGAAGCTCACGTCAAATCCTTCGCTGCCGATAAGCTCGGTCAGTTTTTCGTCAAAGTCCGCAATCGTCGGATCGATCACGTCGAATCCCATGTCCGCCGCAAAGTCGCGCCGGAATTTCTTGATTTCGGAGATCACTATCCGCTTCGCGCCTGCGGCGCGCGCAACGATTGCAATCAGCATCCCGATCGGGCCGCCGCCGACGACAAGCACCGTTTCACCGACCTTAAGGCCGCTGAGCCGAACGTCGTGCACAGCTACGGCGAGTGGTTCCGTCATCGCCGCGAGCTCATCGTCGATCCCGTCGGGAACAGCCAGCATTTTCTTTGCGGGCACCTTGACGTATTCTGCAAAGCTGCCCTTTGCGTGGATGCCGATGATCTGCAGCGATTGACAGACGTTGTCTTCTCCTTTTGCGCAAGCCGTGCATCGCCCGCAGGAAAGAACCTCCTGCGCAACGACGCGCTGCCCGTTCTGAAACGCGCCCGCTTCCTGTCCCTTGACTTCGACCAGCTCGCCGACCATCTCGTGCCCGGGAATCAACGGAAACGTCGCCGTCGCATGGTGTCCGTGGAGCAGATGCACGTCCGTTCCGCAAACGCCGGTATAGTGCACCCGGATCAGGGCTTCGCCGTCCTCAATAGCGGGCTTCGGCGCTTCGCAGATCTCCAGCACTTCCGGTTTTTGTATGATTGCCGCTAACATTTTCTTTCCTCGATTTTTAAATTGTTTGTCTTCTTTACAGCGAGGCGAATCAAAGTTCGCCTCCGCCGTTTTTCCGTCGCGCCTGATGTCAGACGTTTATTATGCTTTTCTTGCGATTGCCTTTTTCGCCGCCTCGGCGATATACGGCGCGTTCAGTTCAAACCGCTCGGAGAGGTAATCCAGAGGGCCGACTTCACCGAACTCGTCCTGCACGCCGATCATCTCAACGGGTACGGGTTTGTTTTTCACGATCACTTCCGCAACGGCGGATCCGAGGCCGTTGATCACGTTGTGGTTTTCCGCCGTAACGATCGCGCCGGTTTCCACGGCCGCTTTCAGGATCGCTTCCTTGTCGACCGGTTTCCAGCAAAAGATGTTCAGCACGCGCGCGCTGACGCCGGCTTCTTTCAGCAGTGACGCCGCTTTATACGCCTCCGAAACGCAGTAGCCGCTGGCGATAATCGTCACGTCCGTGCCGTCGAGCAGCTGCGCCGCTTTGCCCATTTCGAAAGTGGAGCCTTCTTCGTAGACCTTAACGCTGCTTTTTCGTACCAACCGCATATACTGGACGCCGAACGTCGCTGCCATCTCTTTAATCATCCATTTGAGCATGACGACGTCCGTCGGCTCCAGAACGGTCAGTTCCGGCAGCCCGCGCATGATGCCCATGTCTTCAAACGGCATATGCGTGCCGCCGTTAAGCTGCGCGGTGATACCCGGATCGGAGCCGATGATCTTCACGTTGTTCCTGGCGTATGCGGCGGACATGAACACCTGATCGCAAACGCGCCTGGTCGCAAACGTGGCGAACGTGTGCGCAAACGGTATCTTGCCGACGGCGGACAGGCCGGCGGCCACGCCGATCATATTCGCTTCCTGGATCCCGCAGTTCACGGTCTGTTCCGGATATTTCTTTAAAAAGTCTTTGGTTCCCATCGCGCCCATCAGGTCCGCATCCAGAACAACGATGTCCTTGTTATTCTCCGCAAGTTCCATTAACACGCTGCAGAACGCATGGCGCATCTCTTCACTTTCAGGAACCATTTCTTTGGCGATCTTGATGCTCATTACACTTACTTTCCTTCCTCAATGCTTTTCATTGCCGCGTTCATCTCTTGCATCGCGTCTGCGAACTGCTCAGCGGAAATGGTGGCGTTGTGACTGCCGATTTTATTGGCAAACATGCTCCAGCCGTGTCCCTTTTCTGTGTTTAAAACGATCATCGACGGATATTCGTGCTGCGCCTTGGCGTTTTCAATCGCCGCGTCGATCGCCGCCACGTCATGTCCGTCTACGCTCTGCGCGTACCAGCCGAAGTCCTCGAACTTCGTGGCCACATTTCCGAGGTCGCAGATTTCACAGGTTGGTCCGTCCAGCTGAAGTTTGTTGCAATCGACAAACGCAATCAGGTTGGTAAGTTTTTTGGTGCCGGCAAACAACGCCATTTCCCAAACTTGTCCCTCATCGATCTCGCCGTCGCCCATCATCAGGTAAATTTTGTTTTCCTTGTGGTTCATCTTGTGCGCGAGCGCGATTCCCGCCGCGGTTGACGAACCCTGGCCCAGAGAACCGGTGGTCATATCGATGCCGGGCGTTTTCAGACGGTCGCAATGGGACGGAAGGTTCGTTTTCGGCCGGTTCAGCGTCTCCAGTTCGCTCATGGGGAAAAAGTGCTTGAGCGCCAGCGCGGAGTAAACCGCGGGTCCGGCGTGTCCCTTCGAGCAGATAAACCAATCCCTTCCCTCCCACTTGGGGTTTTTCGGATCGTATTTCATTTGCGAGCCGTAAAGCACCGCCAGCGCATCCGCTATGGAAAGCGACCCGCCCAGGTGGCCTACGCCGAGGCTTGCGATCATCTTGACCGTTTCGATTTGAATCTGTTTGGAAAATATCTTCAGTTCTCTGACCTTGTTTTCGCTTAACATAAAGCACCTCAATCACTCAAAATTAACAACGCACTTCCGGGAATCAGATCCCAAGGAAAGCCTTTTTCAGCCCTTCGTCACAGAGCAGTTCGCTGCCCACGCCTTCCATCGTGACGCAACCGTTTTCAAACACGTACGCCCAGTCGGCAATTGACAGCGTCTTCGCGACGTTTTGTTCCACGATCAGTACCGACGTGCCTTCGCCGCGGACCGTTTCAATCGTTTGAAAGAGCTCCGCTACGAGTATCGGCGCGAGTCCCCAGGAAGGTTCGTCCATCACCAGCAGCTTCGGGCTGCTCATCAGAGCGCGCGCCGTCGCAACCATTTGCTGTTCGCCGCCGGAGAGCGTTCCCGCCAGCTGACCGGCCCGCTCGCGCAGACGCGGCAGAAGATCAAACATCTCTTCTTTTTTCGCCGCACGGTTTTTCATCGTCTTGGGTGTACATGCGCCGATATCCAGATTTTCTTCCACCGTCATGTTCGGAAACAGCTGCCGGCCTTCCGGAATCAGCGTGATCCCATGGTCGCTGATCTTATGTGTTTCCATTCCTGCAATGTTTTTATCATCAAACGTAATGGACCCTTTTTTCAAGGGAATCATGCCCATCAGGGCTTTGATGAAAGTCGATTTCCCGGCGCCGTTCGCGCCAACGATCGCAACGATCTGCTTATCCGGCACTTTAAGGGAAATGCCGTGCACAATCTCAATGTCGCCGTATCCGGCATGCATCTCATTCACATTCAGCATGGTAATCCTCCCCTAAATAAGCACTGATTGCGCGAGGGTCGTTCGCAACTTCTTTCGGCGTCCCCTCGACCAGCTTGGCGCCGCGGTGCAAAACGATGATCTTTCCGCAGAGCGACATGATCGTTTTGATGTCATGCTCGATTACGAGCAGCGTAATGCCGTTTTTTTGAATCTTACGGCACGTCTCAACCAGTTCCGTTTTTTCCTGCGGGTTGCATCCCGCCATGACCTCGTCCAGCAGAAGCAGTTCGGGCTTTGTTGCAAGCGCCCTTCCGATTTCCAGTTTTTTCCTGTCGACGGTCGTCGTTTCGTGCGCCGGTTTGCATTCTCCGCAGCTCATGCCGATGAACTCGTAGATCTCCTCGGCCTGCTGTCTTGCCTTATGCTTGTCGCGCGTATGCAGAAACGCGCCGACCATAATGTTTTCCACAACCGTCATGTCTCCAAACGGTTTTGTAACCTGGAATGTCCTGGCAAGGCCGCGAATGGCCATGGAGTCCGTCCTTGCTTTCGTTACGTCCTTGCCCTTGTAAAACACCTTTCCGGAGGTCGGAGGATACGTGCAGGACATCATGTTAAACAGCGTCGTTTTGCCGGCGCCGTTCGGTCCGATCAACCCTACGATCGATCCGGTTTCGACAGCGCCGCTGAAATTGTCGACCGCCGTCAATCCACCGAACTTCTTAGTTACGTTTTCAAGCCTGATGATTTCCTCCATATATCACTTCACTCCTTTCCCGATAGATTTTCGTCCGGTTTTATTCCATTTGAAGATTTTATTCTCCAGCTTAGAGAAAAAACCGGTTACGTTGTTATGGATTCCCTTTGGCATGTACAGTACGACAAATACCATCATCACGCCGTAAATAAACAGATGCAGACCCGGCAGCGCGCCTCCGAATTCCTCCGAAAGGAACTCCGTGATCGGAACCAGCAGGCATGCACCCATGAGCGGCCCAAATACGGTTCCCTGTCCGCCGACCAGAGCGATCAATGCTATCTGCACCGACATATCGTGGCTGAAGATACGGGTCGGCCCGACGTAACGGAAATACTGCGCGTAGAACGTGCCCGCGAAAGAAATCATGAAGCAGCTGATTGCCATAGCGATGAGCTTATACCTCGTGAGTTTGATGCCCAACGACTCCGCGGCATCCGAATCGCTCTTGATCGCCGTGAGATAGAATCCAAGTTTGCTGTTTTTGATCAGCCATGTCACAAGGATCGTGGCGGCTACAAACGCAACGAGAATATAGTAATACGTGATTTTATTGGCGAATTCAAACGCGATGGCCTGATTCCCCGTCTGCTTGAGCACCAATCCCATTGCGCCGCGCAAATAGATGCCAAACGCCTTATCGTTGTTTTCAACGAAAATCCGGATCAGCTCTCCAAGGGCAATGGTTGTCAGAGCAAAGTACGGCCCGTGCAACCTGAAGCACGGCAGCCCGACGATCACGCCAAACACGGCGGTGATCAACGCGGCGATGAACATGCCTACCCAGGGCGAAAGCGATAAATCCATCAGCAGCAGCGTCGAAATATAAGCGCCCATGCCTAAAAATACCGCATGTCCGAGGGACAGTTCGCCGACAAAACCGCAAACGATGTTCCAGCAAGATGCGCATAACGCGTAAAACAAAATCAGAATGAATACGATCTGCCCATTTGTGGAAACAAAATTCGGCACGACGAGCAAGATCAGCAATCCGAGAATCGCAAAGATCTTCCCTTGAAAAAAGTTGGTGCGCTCGTTCGTTTTCATACTTTACCTCCTTTACCCATCAAACCGCTCGGTTTGACGAACAGCATTATCATGAAGAGTATGAACGTTAGCATTGATGAGGCGGATGAGGTAATAAACTGAGCTCCAACCGATTCGACAATGCCGAAAATCAATCCGCCCAGAATCGCGCCCGGAATACTTCCAAGTCCTCCCAGCACGACAATGAGGAATGATTTCACGCCGAACAGCGTTCCCACCTGCGGTTGCACGAAATAGTATTCGGACAGACATGCGCCCGCTACCGCAACGGCTGCGATACCAAGCCCGAACGCAATCGCATAGGTTTTATAAACATCAACGCCGCATATTGCGGCCGCATCGCGGTTTTGTGAAACCGCGCGGATCCTTTTGCCAAGTTCCGTTTTGTTAATGATGACCCACAGCGTGATTCCCAGCACAAACGCAGCCAGAAACGCGATGACCCTGCCCCACTGCGTCGTAAACAGGAAGTCGCCGGTTTCAACCGTCAAGTATGTCCTGCTTGCGGCGGTCGGAATGGTCTTGTAATCCGAGCCGTAAATCATCATAAACAGGTTGTTAATCGCATACCCAAGTCCCAGCGTAATCAGAAGGAGCGATGCCGGATCCTGCGTAGTTCCCCTTTCTTTTTTCAGTAAGGGGGTAACCAGATATTTCTGAGTTGCCATGCCAAAGAAATATAAGATAGGCGTTACAATCACCAACCCAAGATACGGATCAATCCCGAACCTGGTGTAGAGTTCATAGTACAGGAACGTGGAAAGCATGAGCATAGCGCCGTGCGCAAAGTTGGTTACCCTTGTAACACCAAAAATGACGCTTAAGCCCAGCGCGATCGCGCCGTATGCCCCTCCCTGTATTATTCCGTATATTAAGGCGAGCAACACTGAATCAAGCATAAATTCGCCACCCTTTCTGCGATAAAATTTGGGTAGAAGGGGGTAGTACCCCTTCTACCCATTTCCAAATGCAACTAGTTTTATTTTACGTCAGGTTTTGTTCCCCACGGTTTGGATTCGCTGCCGCGCGTTGCGAAGTCATCCGGGATCGGAATGATCGGGGAGTATCCGGGTGTAGCGGCGGAGAGCGGCGAGAGACCAATCTGAACGCCGTTCTGGTACTGAATGATCGTACCGGAGGAATACGTGTTCTGTCCGTTCTCATCAAACTTGATGCGGGGGTAGCCCGTCAGGATGATGTGGCTCTCTGCGGAGTCTTCCAGACTTTCATCAAAGTTCTGCAGAGCAGTTTTGATGGCTTCTTTGTCGGTCGTTCCAGCTGCTTCGATGGCGGCGATGGCAACCTTGGCGGCCGTCCAGCCTTGTGCATAGAAGCTTGTGATGTAGTAACCGTTCTGTTCATAGCAGTCTTCGGAGATCTGCGCGGCCCAGTCATACAGGTAAGGCATGGAGACGTTCCAGTCTTCCTGCACAAACGAGTATTCATACTCCGCGGGGGTGCAGGCTTCATAGAAAGCCGCATCCTGGGAACCGCCGCCGACGGACCAGACGCCAAGGCGCGGATTGATCTTGTTGGCGAAGAGCGCCTTCGTGAACACGATCGCATCGTTGGTGTAGAACGAGAAGTTGATAACATCGGGGTTCGCCGCCTTGATCTTCAGCGCCACCGGAGACATATCGGACTGGCCGGAGGTTACCGGTTCGTCCAGCACGCATGTCCAACCGCGTTTGTCGGCTTCTTCTTTCCAGATCCTGGCATTGTCGACGCCCCAGTCGGTGGATTCATAAACCAACGCATAGGTTAATCCGCCGTCGGCTTCAATCTCGTCCGCCAAATCGGTATTGGTCGTCAGGCACAGGTCGACGCCCTTGAGCATTTCGGCCACATCGTAGCTCGCCTTGTTGTTTACGCGGAATACCCACTCATAGCCACGCTCGGTGATCTCGTTTTTCACGCCGCCCATGCTGATGAACGGAGTGGAGTAACGCTGAGCAACCTCGGAAGCCGGGAAGGTAACGGCGCTGTTGTAGCAACCGACTACGATATCAACGTTGTCCTTCGTGCACAGTGTTTCAACGCGGGAGGATCCAACGTCGGGGGTGGTTTCGGAATCGTACACGATCGCTTCGATTTGCGCCCCGCCCATCGACAGAATGCCGCCGTTTGCGTTCGCTTCTGCAATTGCCGCCAAAGCGCCGTCGCTGTGCTGCTGACCGATTGTTGCGCTGCCGCCTGTGAGCGGCCAGACAAAACCGATTTTTACAACAGTTGCTTCTGCGCTTTCCGTTGCCGGCTCTGCCGCAGCTTCGGTCGCGGCTTCAGCCGGAGCCTCTGTCGCTTCCGGCGCCGTCTGCGAAACGCAGCCGGTTGCCATTAACATAACCACAATTGTCAGAGTCAATAAACGCAACAGTTTTCGAGTTTTCATTTTTCTTCCTCCTTTTTTATTATCCCTTTCGGGAAAGTGAAAGGCTCTGCCTTTCAATACTTTCGCTTCTGTTCCCGTGTAATTACTCAAATTCCGGGAAATCAAAATCTTCGTAATACGTGTACTCGATAGCCTCCGGATTCGGCGCATAGAAGCACATCAATTTCAGCGGTTCCGTGCCGTTGTTCCAAACCATATGCGGTACTCCCTGCGGGAATAAAAACAGCGAGCCCGGACGGATATCATAGATATCATCGCCAATCTTGACTTTTCCGGTACCCGACACAATATACACCGTCTCTTCGCCCTTGTCATGCGCGTGCGCCGGTTTTGCGCGTCCGCCGGGATGATAGATGGTACAGCATACGGACGAATATTTGGCTCCCGTGTGAACCGGCAGCTGCAGCCAATAAACGTCCCTGCCGTCCAGATGTTTCACATCGCCTTGCGTTTCATGAGTAATTATCGATCGATCCATCCATGTTCTCCTTTGAAGTTAATCAGCTATCGTGCTCATTTAAGATAACAAATCAGTTGCTGCCAAATATGTTTCAAGCACCGTGCGAGCGGGAATGAAAAGGCCGTGTTCACGGTATTTCGCATAGTTCGAAATGTTCCCTGATCTTTCGCTTTTTGGCTTTAAGTCCGGCAGACGCGCGGCTGCGCCTTGTTCACAGGCAACCGGCCTTCAAAAGCGTGTCCCGCGTCGTCGAATACGCCAGAGCGATGACGTCCTCGGGTTTCATAGCATAGTGCGACGGGCGGAATGTCTCGACCGAGACCATCCCCTGATATCCCATCCGCTTGAGTACGGTTAAATAGTTCATCAGATCCAGCACGCCTTCACCGCAGAAGCATCTGTTCGCTGGGATCAACTGGTCCTCGGGAACATCGTCGTAGTCGTTGATATGAACCGCGAAGACCTTGTTCGCATCGGCGTCGGCCATACCGGAATAGTCGTTGGTTTTTTTATACCCGAAGATATTGCACGGGTCAAACGCATATCCCACGTTTTTTTCATCTGCCGTTTCGACGATGTCGATCGCAAAAGGAATGGTGCGCACGCTGCACTTCTGTGTTCCTACCAGTTCGAAGCAGAGGTTGACCCCGTAATCGGCGGCGATTCCCGCCAGGTTTTTCAGAATGCGCACGCAGTCGCCCTTGATGTTTTCCTTTGAATCGGCATAAGGCACGGAAGGATCCGCGCTCATCGGCGGCACGATGATAAACGCTTGGGAACCGATCTGCTCGGCCGTTTTGCAGCCAAGCATAAATTCATCCATAAGCGCTTCCCGTCTCGCCTTGACGTCGTTTTCCGAGAAGAGTTCCTTATAGGTATAAAGCGCGTTGAACGCATGCGGCCGAATCCTGTGATCCGCGAAAAAGCGCTTGAGTTCCCGCACCTGGTGCGTCTGCAGATAGTCCCGCAGCATATCCAGCCGGATTTCGATGTAGTCAAACCCGGCGTCGTTGCAAAGGTCCAGGTCTTTGGCCAGTGTCGAACAGCCTTTTGCCGTCGATTCGTTGAATCCAAGCTTCATGTTCGTTCTTCCTTATCTGCCCAGGTATCCGCCGTCTACAGGAAGGGTTACCCCGGTAACATACTCCGCGGCGTTGGATGCGAAAAACAACACGGGGCCTATGATATCCTCGGGCTTGCCCCAGCGACCGGCGGGGATGCGGCTGACGATGATCTTATTCTGCTCGGCGCCCGCAGGTGTTCTGTAAAACGGGTTGAGCTGCGTTTCGATATAACCCGGCGCAATGGCGTTCACCGTAACTCCCTTTCCGGCCCACTCGTTCGAGAGCGACTTCGTAATCAATGCGACCGCGCCTTTGCTCGCCGCGTAGGACGGAATCTGGAGCCCTCCAAAGAAGCTGTTCATCGAGGCGAAATTGATGATGCGGCCAAATCCGTTTTTCAGCATCTCCTTGCCCGCCATCTGCGAAAAGAGAAACGTCCCCGTCAGATTAATTTCGAGTACTTCATCCCAGTCTTTCTCGCTGAATTCTTCGGATGACTCTCCCCTGCGGCAGATACCGGCCGCGTTGACCAGCACATCCACGCCTTTCATGAGGTCCATGCACTCCTGAAACGCTTTTCGCACATCGCTGCGGTCGAGCAGATTCGCTTTTACGCCGTGTACCGGCGCGCCGCCGCCGTTTTCGATTTCCCGGCATTTCTCCATGAGATCGCGGCTGATGTCCACAATCGCAATTTCCGCGCCAAGCTGGCGCATTCCACGCGCGATCGCGGATCCGATGTCCCCGGCTCCCCCGGTGATGATCGCTTTTTTTCCTGTCATATCAAACGTATACGCCATGTGCTTCATCCAATCTACAGTATTCTCGAAAGTTCAGTCAAACGTTACGATGCCTTTAACGTAGTGTTCGGGTGCGTGCAACAGCCACTCAAATCCCTTTTCGATCTCTTCAAACTTTACTCGGTGCGTAACGAGCCGTTCCATCGGTATTTTCCCGGACCGCCACGCTTCCACACCGCGCTCCACGTTCCGTGTAACGGATACCGCACCGATGGGGTGCGACACGCAGACGATCGGCGAACGGATCATCAGTTCATATCCCAGCCTGCGTGAAAAAACCTCTTCTTTCCCATAAACGGAAGCGCTCACCACCCGTCCGCGCATCGTATACGGTTGTTCGTGATGTCCGCCGGCATGCGGGAATTTTACAATCGACACCGCCGTTTCGAGTCCGCGCAGGCTTCCGGTGATTTCCAGTACCGCGTCGAAAAAATTCCCGTCTGTTCGCGCATGCATTGTTCGCTGAAAATCATGCTCGCTCGGATCGACCGCCGCGGTAGCCCCCATCTTCAATGCGAGTTCCCGCTTATCCGCCGCCAGATCGATTGCGACCAGATCGGTCAGGTTGCAGCCGCGCAGCGCCGCGATCGCCATCAGGCCCATCGCCCCGCAGCCAACGACGGCCACGCGGGAGATGCTTTCGGTCATGGCGTTGTCCGTGATGTTCAGTGTGCAGCCGAGCGGTTCGCCGATGCAGGTCAGGGGGTCAAACGGCGCTTCCGGAATGCGTGCGAACACCGAGTTGTCGGAAATCACCATGTATTGCGTAAACGCGGATGAGATGAATCCTGTGATCTGGTCGCCGGCATGAAATCTCGTGACCGATTTGCCCGTCTCCATCACGGTCGCCACGGGTTCGTGCCCGATGGCGCAAGGATACTCCACACCCTTTACATAACGGTACCCGTCCTGGTTGAAATCCACGTCGCACATACCTGTATATTTCGGAACGTCCGAGTGACACAGTCCGACCGCATCCATTTTAATCAATAAGTCATGTTCGCCAAGAGGTGCAATCTCTTGCTCGATAAAATCGATTTTTGCCGGCCCCGCCACAAACGCCGTAGTCGTCTTCATGAATTTCCTCGTCTGATTTTTCGTGGTTATTTTTCCGTGCGCCACGTTTGATGAATCGAAATATTGTCTTTGCTTTTAGTATATCTCCCAAACAGATTGGGATTACGAAAATGTTTTAAAAAGTGTTTCTATGTGCTACAAATTGATTATGCTAGAAAAAACACAGCATTCCAATGGTCAATTTTATAAAAATAACGATATTCATTGTGAAGATAAACAATTGCATGTTCGTTTCTTTTTGTTTATCATTGAGTTATCATCTTTGCTTCATTTGTGAAATGTAACAAAGACAGTGGTAACATCAATGTCCGTATTGGTATTGCGCCAGGCCGAAAAAGAGCCCCTTACGGGAAGATTCCAATGCAATTCATACTTTCGCGTCAGAATCAAGCAGCGTCTTCCCATCATCAGCGGCAGTATTCTGATATGTATGGTGCCCCTGTGTCCATCAACAATCCCTTCATATTATCTCTGCCGACACGATCAGTCTCGTCCGCGAGTTATGGATTTCAGCAATATCTACATGAAAGAGAAGCAATGAATATGCAACAATCACCTTCGTTACGTAAAATGCTTGCAAAATACCCGCTCTCTATGGCACACGTACTCACCGGCGCCGAGGGCCTCGATACGCCCGTCACCAAGTTCGGCGTTTTGGATTCCCCGGATGCGACGATGTTTGTACAGGAACACGAGCTGGTCGTAACCTCGGGTTATATTTTCAAAAACAATGAAGCGCTGCTTCTCGATGTCGTCAAGCAGCTGATTCATAAAAAAGCCGCCGCGTTCGGGGTGAAACTGGAACGCAAGTATGTCAGCATACCCGACAGTATAATAGAATACGCAAAGCAGAATTCTTTTGCCATCATCGCGCTGCCTCTGTCCATCACCTGGTATGAGCTGGCCAGCATCCTGTTCTCGTTCGACGTAGAACACCACGCGCAGATTCCCGAAAACGGGTTCCTCCGGAAAAACATATATAACACGGTGGAATACTTCTTTTCATCCATGAAGAACCTGGCCGACATCTCCCAGATTCCCACGTTGATCCATGAGTTCTTCGGTCTGACCTGTCTGATATACAATTTCAATAACGGCACCATCATCTCCTGCCCCGAAGATTATGTTCTGTCGGGCGATATCGACGTCACCATACGCGCATTCGAAATCCGAAATGCCTCGGTCGAGAATTCCAGCGAACTCTACAGGCATTATTTAACGAACGGCCAGTCCTTGCTGATCAGCACGCTGGCATTCAACAATGTCTATTTCGGTCACATCCTCATCGTTGAAAAGCCCGATCAGATACTCGACGACAACACCCTCGAGGAATCGCTGCGCTATATTCTGCTGATGATCCGCCTGCGATGCAGGGACGTTTTCGAGTTGACGCGTAATGATCTGGTCATTCGCAACAACCTGATTCTGGACTTCATTACGCACCCGCACGATGAAAAGGATATCATCAGAATCCAGGCTCTGGCCGGCGAATACGGTCTCGTTCTGCAAAAGATGAATTATATCGTGCAATTCAGTCCCGATATGCGCGATACGCCGGCGCTGAACCCGCAGCATAAGATCACCAGTTCCGTGCTGGAAATCATTCCCAAGCTATACAATCTATACTCCGTCATCTGCGGTTGGAAAAACGACAACCTCTTCTTCTGCGTGATTCCGTATAAGGACGACGTCCACGGAAAACGGATGATATCAAAAATGACGGGTTACATTCAGGGCCGTATGCCGAATGTGCCGCTGAGATTCGGCGTGAGTTCCCCCGTGGACATCGGCGCCGCCAATACCGGCTATCACCAGGCCAGCGCCGCGCTGCGCATCTGTAAAGATAACGATGCTTCTCAGAACATCACGTATTTCGATCCTTTTGACCTTAGAAATTTTTTAACAGATCCGAAGGTGATCGTGCACTTCAACAATTATTATGAAAAATTTCTGAAACCGATAGAAGAATATGACAGCGCGCATGACGGCACGTTGATGAAAACGCTGCGCATGTACTTCGAAAAGAATCGCGAAGTGAAACCGTGCGCGGACGCATTGTTCGTTCATCATAACACGATCCGTTACCGCCTGGATCAGATTTCGCAGATTGCAGGGATCGATCTGTCCGACCGCAACACAATCATGATGCTCGCGTTGTGCACCCTGCTCTATCCTTTCCTGGATCGTTCCTGACAACCTGCGCCGAAAATAACCGGTAACTAATCATACAAAGGAGTCTCTTTCATGCTTTCCTGCGATACACTCGTTGCCACGGGCAGCGTAACGTCCACCGGCAAAAACCTGTTTGCAAAAAACAGCGATCGTCCTTTGGGAGAATCGCAGCCGCTCGTCTTCTTCCCCGGCGCGGAGCACTCGAAAGGCGAAACGCTCCGCTGTACGCATATCGGCATCCCCGAAGCAAGCCGCACATTCGCGCTGCTCGCTTCAAAGCCTTACTGGATGTGGGGCTGCGAAATCGGCGTCAACGAGCGCGGCGTAGTCATCGGCAACGAGGCCGAGGATTCCAACCTGCCGATGGATGAGGCGGAAGGCTTGCTGGGTATGGATCTCGTACGATTGGGGCTTGAGCGCGGCGCTTCCGCCCATGAGGCAATGCATGTAATTGTGGATCTGCTGGGGCAATACGGTCAAAATGCAAACGCGCATGTGAGCGCCGATTATCGTTACGACAATTCCTATATCATCTCCGACGCAAAGGAGGCCTGGGTGCTGGAAACCGCAGGCCGCAGATGGGTTGCCAAACGGGTCATCGACTATACCGCCATTTCAAACTGCTACAGCATTCACGGCGATTACGACGAGGGGAGCAAGGATATCGTTTCGTACGCCCGCTCGACGCGGCTGCTTGCACCGGACGCGCCGTTTGATTTTACCCGCGCGTTTACGCGGATGGTGTTGCGCCAGCAGCGCGCACTGCCGCGCTATCGCAGGCTGCTTACCCTCCTCGGGCGGTTGGCTGGAACGATTGACAAAGAAAACGTAGCCTCAATCCTCCGCGACCATTTTGAGGGCGACCTGCTCGCTCCGCGTTATGGCGAGGGCGACGCGCAGTTTGCAAGCGTATGTATGCATGCGCTTGGCACAAAGGACAGCAAAACCGCCGCTTCGCTCATCGTTACGTGGCACGACGTGCTCGGCGTAACCTGCCGCCATTGCTTTTCCAACCCCTGCACGTCCGCTTATATCCCCGTCTATATGACGGGCCATCTGCCGGCGTCGTTCCGGCGCGGCGAGGGGGAATTTTCTTCCGATTCGCTTTGGTGGGTGATGGAGCGGCTGCACTGCGCCGTCGAGGCGGATTCCTTCCGGTTCGCGCCGCGCGTCCGGGAGGCGCTGGATATATTGGAGCGTGAATTCGCAGCCCGCGCCGATCAGGCGGAGGCGCAGGCCGTCGCCCTGCGGCAATCCGGCCGGGTCGTCGAATCGAACGCATTGCTCAACAGCCTCATGGATGACTGCGCGCAGCGCCTTTATGAAACGGCGAACGCCCAGTTCGGCCGGATCAAGCGCGAGCTGGAGCAAGACGGCGGCCTCTACGGCAGCCGCGCTGCGTTTCTGCAGTCCTTCTGCCAAAAACACCGGCTTGATCTGATCGGTTAATTCTATCCTGGCGTATTGATCTGTATCGCTGCAAAGCGCACCGGCACATCGCGTCATAAAAATCGACGTCCTTTTTGCGCTGATTAAGCCCGTGAAAAGCCCGCAAATAATACGTTTGCGGGCTTTTTGCTCGTTTCGTTCGCGTTCGTTTGTGCAGCCTGATTCCGGGTCTCGTTTTTTATTAAGTCGTGATGTTTTCCAGAAGCGTCTGCTGCAGCGCATCGGTATCCGGAATGATGATATTGCCGCTGCGCTTTTCGATGATGCCGCGGGCCTTCAGGTCGGATAAAATCTTAGATACCGATACGCGCGACAGGCCGGTCAGCGACGCCATCTCCTGATGCGTAAAGCCGATATTCAGCCGGTATCCGTCGTCCGTTTTCAACCCGTATCTTTTGACAAGATTGATGAGTACGACAACAACCTTATAATAGGAATTATAAAACGATTGCAATTCAACTTCCGCCGTAAGGAACCGGAACTTTTTGGCGAGCAGCGTCATGACGTTGTTGCACAGTTGAATGTTTCGGCTCATTTCAAGCTGAAAGCGCGCCTTCGGAATCAAATAGATTTTTGATGGAATCGTCACGACCGCCGTGCCGCGGTTCGGCAGATCGTCGATCATTGAGATTTCACCGAACAAGCAGCCTTTCGAAGCGAGGAACAGGCTTTTAAAATCGCCGCTGTAGCTATAGAGATCGACGCGTACGCGTCCTTGCTGAACGAGGTAAACGTAGTCGTTCATCGTGTCTTGCTGGTAGATGATCGTACCGGTATCGTATGATGTGAGCTCTGTGTTTTTTGTTAAAGGTGTCCAATCCAGTTCCGGCATCTCGATGAAGGGCGACGCTTCTTCTATTGCGCAGAAAATCGGGGGATCCGTCTCTTTCACATGAACGACCTCCTTTATTCGCCAATCTACTATTTGCCGCGCGTCGCCAGGTGTCTCAGGTTGATTCAATAATTTTGATGTGGGTTCCCTTCAGGGTAAAAAACAGGCTTTTTTTTACTATAACAAAGATACTGCCTGGTGTAAATATCTTTATAACCGTGCAAATTCGCAGACCGGCAAGTTGTACAGCCAGGTAAGATCCGCAAGCATCCAACGCATCTATACGCAGACAAACGGCCGTATACGACCGTTTGTCTGCTTTGGTATTGTTTTGAAGGTAACTCCTGTCGAAGGGAATGCTTGTTTATTTAACCGTTAATTCGTCCAGCTCTTTCAGGCTCAGAACCTGGTCCTCGTTTTCGATGATCGATTTCGCGGACGCTGGGGAGACGAACTTCCGCCCCCAGCCGGTCAGTATCGCGATCAGCATGACGATGAGCAGCGTATAGCCATAGAAGCTGTTGAGGCACACCTGGAACACGGAGACTCCGGCCGCTCCGCTGAACATAACCGCGAGCAGCGGCGCGAACCCGTAAGGAATGAGGCACATCGCGCCTGCCGCAACCGCGTCGAGCATGTTTGCGCTGCGGGACGGCGTTATGTTGTACTTGCCGACGAGCAGCTTCTTAGCCAGCGGCCCTTCCATCACGATGACGATGGTGGACGCGACCGTCAGGATGTTGAGCACGACGTTGATGACCGCAACCCAGAGTTCCGCGGTACGCGGGGAACGGGCGAGCTTGCCGAGTTTTTCAATGAGCCAGTGCAGCAGGCCGGACTCTTCCAGCAGACGGATCAAGCCCATCAGCAGGAACGCAAACACTGCAATATCGATCATTCCGGTGATGCCGCTGGGGATGATGCCCTCCACGTTGAACGTTTCGAGGTTGACGAACATGACGTTCTGGAACGTGATGAATCCGAAGGCCAGCGCTACGACTACGCCGACCACGCCCGACGTCATCAACGCCACGAGCAGATTCGCGCCGGAGAACATCATGATAATCAGCAGGATCGGCACGACCAGCATAACCAGCGCGTTGGGTGAGAGCGAGGCCAGTTCCGGAGCAGCGCTCGCCGTGGTGCCCATGTTGCCGAAGATGATGAACATCACAATCGCGGCTGCGCCGGCGGTGGCGGCGTATGCCAACCTTGATTTCACGACCGCCGCTACCTCAACGCCCTGCGTATAGGCCGAAGCGATCGTCGTATCGGATACCGGCGCGATGTTGTCGCCAAAGTATGCGCCGCCGACGATTGCGCCGAGGAGGACCGGCATGTTGCTGCCGAGCGCCACGCCAACAGGCCCGAGCACGGGCGCCAGCGCGATCACGGTGCCGAGCGCCGTGCCGGTGGATGTGGAAAGGATGCAGCCGATGACAAACACGACGACCGGGAACCAGCCGCCGGACAGGCCTACTTTAACGCAGAGCCATACCAGGCTGTCGATGAGGCCGGAGGTCTTCAGCAGCTGCGCGATGATGCCCGCGAGAAACCATGCCATCAGCATGATGGCGACCATCTCGTTGGCCATGCCGCGTACCATGGATTCCGCGCACTGTTTCGGCTTCTTTGCCAGCATCAGCGCCGCAAACAGCGCGAGCAGCGTCGGCAGCCAGAACGCCATCGGGAAGGCTTTCCCGGTCAGCGCCAGCCAGATGATTCCGCCGAACATGATCAGGAACGGAATCAGAAGCGTTGCCATGCCGAACCGGAACTCAAGTTTTTTTGTTTCCTTTTTTTCCATTTTTTTCATACCTCTCATCATTTTTTGGGTGAGCAGTTGTTTACAGTCGATGTTTCTTCTTTTTTTGTCCGTTTCTGGATTCCGAATGTGTCCGTTCCGAAAAATCCGGAATGAATGACATAGAACGATAGCAGGACACAATTCAGTCGTCCAGTATTACGACAGCGTCGACACTGCAGCTCGCGTCGCCGCCCCGTTCATAGAGCAGGAACGGGTTGATATCGATCTCCCGGATTTCCGGGTGCTCGTCCAGCAGCGCCGACAGTCCCAGCAATACGCCAATCACCTCCTCCCGGTCATAATCGGTTCCGCGAGCGCCCTGCAGAATGCCTGCGAGCGGCGTCTCTTCTATCATTTCGAGCGCGTCGGCACGTGTGATCGGCAACAGCCGCATGCCGACCGCTTTCAGCAGTTCCACATAGATTCCCCCTAGCCCGAAGACCACGACGGGGCCGAACTGCGGATCGCGGTTCACGCCGAAAATAACCTGAATCCCCGGCGGCATCATCCTCTGAACGAGGACGCCGTCTATATGCGCTTCGGGTGCGTTCCGCAGCGCGTTCTTCAGGATTGTATCGTAAGCGGTTTCCATCTCCTCCACCGTGCGGATCGAAAGACGAACGCATCCGGCGTCTGTCTTGTGCGGTATGTCCGCGGACAGAACTTTCATCACCAGCGGAAACCCGATGTCTTCCGCAATGCGCCGCAGCTCGTCGCGTTCTGTGCAGAGTATGCTCGTTGTCATGTGCACGCCATGGGAGGACAGCAGCCGCGCCGCTTCCAGTTCGTTCAGCGTTCTTGGCATTTGTTACGCCTCCTTTCGCCGCTGCATCAGGCAGTAACGCGCGAGGTTTTTCGCCGCCGCGACCGCTTCCAGCGGGGAATCAAAGGTGCAAAGGCCCGCCTGTTCGAGCAGCCTGCGCGCGGGAAGGACGTAATCGCCCGCCATTACGCTGAAGAACACGGGTTTCTGATACCGCGCTTCCAGCGCGGAAAACGTCTTTGCCAGCGCTTCACCGAGGTGTTCCACGGGTAAAAACGGCGGCACAACCGTAACGAACAACACGCCGTCCACCGCATCGTCCCTCAAAACGGTCGTCAACGCGTCGCAGTGCTGTTGCACGGTTGCCGCGGCGGTGATATCCGCGTAACCTTCCGGCTCACAAACCGACGACATCGGCGGGATAACGGCGCGCAGGGTTTGCTTGGTGCTTTGCGATACGAGCGGGGTGGTGAAAACGTTGTAGCGGCTCATTTCGTCCGTGCAGAATATGCCGGGGCCGCCCGCCTGTGTGAGTAGAAACGCGTTCGTGCCGCTTAACAGCGGCATCCGGTCGAACGCGACGAGTGAGTCGAGCATCTCTGCGATGCTCTCCACGCGCACGACGCCGTACTGGCGAAACGCCGCCTCGTAAACGGCGTCCTCCCCCGCCAGCGACCCGGTGTGCGACGAGGCCGCCGCACTGCCGCGGCTGCTGCGTCCGACTTTCAACACAAGAATCGGCTTTTTCTTCGCGATACGGCGCATGGTTTCGATGAGTCTGCGCCCGTTCGGAAATCCCTCCAGATACATGCCGATGACCTGCGTGGACGGGTCGTTTTCAAGGTATTCCAATAAGTCGATGAAGTTTACGTCCGCCATGTTTCCGATCGAGATGAATTTATTGAACCGGATCCCGAGCGGCTTGGATGCCCCTTCCATCAGGATGGTGGCCGCAACGGCTCCGCTCTGGGAGACGAAGGAGATACGGCTCTGCGGGCCGACGCGCTCTTCCGGCACGCCGGTGATGACAAACGTGGTGTTGACGCCGTTTTGCTCGTTGATTACGCCTATGCAGTTCGGTCCGACGATGCGGATACCGTAGCGCTCTTTTGCACGCATCAACCGCGCCTGACGGCGGGCGCCTTCCTCGGTCTTCGTCTCCGCATAGTCGGCGGCGGCGCAGACGATTACTTTTACGTCGCCCTGCTTTGCCATGCGCTTGTCGAGGTCGTCCATGACCGCATAGATGGCGGACGAAGGCATGATCAGCACCACGAGTTCCACCTTATCCGGTATTTCCGAAAGCAGCTTATAGGCCGGTACGCCCGCTATGAAAGGCTCGCTGCCGGTGACGGGATACAACCGGTCTGCCATAGGCCCGTGCGCCATATTCTGCATGATGACGTTGCCTGCCTTCAGGGGGTTATTGGACGCGCCGATGACGGCAATCCCTTCCGGGTTGAACAACGCGTTCAGGTCGAATAGCTTCAAATCCGAATCCCTCCTGACGTTAGATCTGACAGAGCCGCACGAGCCGCTCATACTTTTCGTCGGTCAGCGCCTGCAAGGCTTCAATGTCCTCATCCGTAAGATGCTTGAACTTCTTAAACCGCTTAACAAAATCCGCCACGCGTTTCGGGTTTTTGACTTCCACATTGATCTTGAATTTCTTGTTTTCCACCTCGAAGAGCGGCGCAAAGCGCGTCTCCACCGCCAGGCGTGCAAGTTCGATGCTCTCGTCGGACCGGAAACCCCATCCGGTCACGCAGGGATTGTATACGTGCAGGTAAACGAGGCCGCGTTTGGCGGCTTCTTTCGCCTTTTCCAGTTTTCTCACCATGTCCGGTATATAGGCGGGGTTCATCGTCGCCATGTACGGCAGATCGTGCATTGCCATGATCATGGGAAAATCTTTTTTATTCTCTTTTTTGCCGCCGCCATATTTCCCGACCGGCGTGGTGGATGTCCAGGCTCCCTTTGTCGTGGAGCCGGAGCGTTGATAGCCGGTGTTCATATACCCTTCGTTATCGTAGCAGATGTAAATGATGCGCGCGCCGCGCTCCGCCGCGCCGGAAAGGCACTGAAACCCCGCGTCCACGGTCGCGCCGTCGCCCGCGAAAGCCACGACGTTGACGTCCCGCCCGACACGGTCGTAATGCAGTTTGATACCCGCGAGCATGGACGCCACATTGTCCAGCAGCGGGAAAAACACCGGTACTTTCGAGCCGGACTGTTTGTCCCAGCCGACAACGCCCACGCCGCCCATACATCCCGGCGGGATGGCGAATATCGTATCGCGGCCGAGCACCTTTAAGCAGGTTCGAAGCGTAAGTTCGACGTTGCAGCCGACGCACGCCGAGATACCCGGAGAAATCTGATCCTCATAGGTTGCCAGTTTATCGATGACCGTCATTTTGATTCCTCCTCATACCGTAAGAACTTCCCGGTTGAGCCAGACAGTTCCGTCAAAGCGTTTGCCGTTTGCGCACTCCGCCACGCGCTCTATGGCATAGTCCACATGCGCCATGGTTACGTCCTCGCCGCCGAGGCCGCAGATAAACGGCACCGAAGGCACGACCTGTCCCGCGCGGTTCATAGCCGAACCGATCTCCTCGTATAGAATACCGGTATTCCAGCCGAACGATACGTTGCGGTCTATCACGCCGAACGCTTTTTTCCCGGAAAGCGCCTTTGCGATGCGGTCCGCAGGAAACGGGCGGACAAGGCGGATTTTAACGAGCCCTGCGGCCACGCCCTTCTCGCGGGCGCGGTCGATGCTCTCCTTTGCCGCGCCGGTCATCGACCCCATCGTGACGAGTACGAATTCCGCGTCTTCACAGCGGTATTCCTCGATGGCGCCGCCGTAGCTGCGGCCGAACCTGCGCCCGAATTCCGCGTCGATTTCGTCGAACAACCTGAGCGCGTTTTGCTGCGCAAGCATATGCTTGAGCCGGTATTCCGTTAGATAGTTGCCGTGCGTAAGCGGATCGACCGCCATCGGCTGCTCGGGATCGAGCAGAATGTGCGTGGGGTGATAGGGCGGCAAAAACGCGTCTACGTCGCTCTGATCGGGAATTTCCACCCGCTCTGTCATATGCGAAAGATAAAACCCGTCGTAGCATACGTTGATGGGCAGCAGCACGTCCTTGTCCTCCGCAAGGCGGAAGGCCATGACGAGCGTGTCCAGAATCTCCTGATTGTCTTCCACATGCACCTGCAGCCAGCCTGCGTCCCGAACGCTCAGCACATCCTGCGGGCCGCCCCAGAGCGTCTGCGGCGAGATCATCTCGCGGTTGGCGATGGCCATGACGATGGGCAGGCGCAGCGTGGACGCGCGGAAGTACGGTTCATACATGAGCGCGAGCCCCTGCGAGGACGACGCGGTGAACGTGCGGGATCCCGCCAGAGACGAGCCGGTAAGCACGCTCATGGCGGAGAGTTCGCTCTCCACCTCGCTGACCGTCGCGTCGATGGTGCCGTTTGCCGCAAATTCAGCCAGATATTCCACAAGCGGCGTCTGCGGTGTGATGGGGTAAGCGGCGATGATGCCGGGGCGGCAGAGCGCCGCCGCGGTTGCGGCAGATTGATTGCCGTTTAAAACCTGTACTTCGCTCAAAGCTCACTCCCCCTTTTCAACGACCATCGCGATGGCCTGCTGTTTGCACTCATGCGCGCAGATGCCGCAGCCTTTGCAGAAGTCGTAATTGATTCGATAGCTGCCGTCCGCTTCGCGCACGATGGAATTGACGGGGCAGTACATGAGACAGACGCCGCATTTGATGCACTTGTCCGGTTCCAGGACGGGTCTTCGGGTACGCCACTTGCCCGTCTGTATGTAATAAATCCCTTCGCGCCCGATCGGCACGATGTAGTCGCTGATATAATCCATGGAATATTCTCCAATCCGCTCAAAAAATCGATCGCTCTAGTCCGGATTCCGCACTTTTCGGCGGTTCACCGCGGGAACTGGGCAATCTGTACTTCGTTGTAGCCGCGGTTGAACGCGATGACGTTTTTCTCGCCGAAAAACGCGCCGACCTTTTGTTCGAGCAGCTCTTTCTTCACCCAGTCCGTCACGCGGCAGAACGCGCCGAGCATGACGGTGTTTGGAATCGCGCGCCCGAGCTCTTCCAGCGCGATCTTCGTCGCATCAAGCCAGGCAAACGTTTGAATGTTCTCATACGCCGCAAACCGCTTCTTGTCGTTCATCTTCGTGTTGAGGATAAAGCGGCTTTCCGGCGCGATTCCCTCGAAAACGGGCGCCGATACGAGCAGACTCGGATCGATTACGATTACGCAGTTCGGGTGGTAAATCTGGTTTTTCGGGCGGATGCCTTTATCGTCCAAGCGAACGAACGACGTAACGGGCGCGCCCTGCCGCTCAAATCCGAAAAACGGCGTCGAATTGCCGAATTTTCCATCCGCCACCGCGGCGTGAACGATGATTTCTCCAGCTTTAACGGTTCCGAGGCCTCCGATTCCGTGAAGCCTGATCTCTTTCATTCCTGTATTTCCTCCGTTAGTTTCAATATCTGCCGGACCGGCGTGTGATAACGCGCGTCGCGGCTTTTCGCCCGGTCGGCTCTCCGTTCCTGACGACGACGAACCCGTTTTTGATCGTAAGCGTCGGCCATCCGGCGAATCCGCGCCCTTCGTGAATCGAGAAATCGGAGCGCGAGTGCAGCGCGGCGGCGCGCACGCTCTTGAGCGCCTGCATATCCACCACCGCGACGTCAGCGTCGCTGTTGGGCAGGAGCGTTCCTTTTTGCGGATACAGGCCGAGCAGTTCGGCCGGACGCTTTGTAATGGCGCAAACAAGCCGCTCGATATCGAGCCCTCGTTTGACGCAGCCTTCCGTGAGCAGCGCGGGCAGGTGCGTCTCCAGCGCCGGATAACCGGGGAATGCTTTCCAAACGTTATGCGGATCGCCCTTCTCTTGAAGCGTAAGCGTCACGTTATCCGTTCCGATGGTGTCGATTACGCCGCTTTTCACCGCGTCCCAAAGACCGTTGACATCCCGCTCGGTGCGCAGCGGCGGCACCATCAGTCCGGTCGTGTCGCCGTATTGCGCGGACGTTACGGAAAGATAGGGCGAGGTGGTTTCGGCGAAGATGTAGCGGTTTTCTTCCTTGATCTTTGCGACCATCTCCGCGCCGTCGGCGCTTGACACATGTACGATGTATACCGGCTGCTTCAGCTTTCTGGCGAAGAACGCAACGCGCATGATCGCCTCTTCCTCCGCCATCGCCGGGTGCGTCGCTTCATATTGTTCGACGGTGGCGCCTTCGCCGTAACGCTGCTCGGTGAGTTTCGTGGCGCGCGCCACCAGCGCGTGATTTTCACAGTGCAGAAACAGTATGCACTCTTCGCCGGTCTCCTTGAGCCTCGTCATGACGTCGATGACGAACGCGTCGTCCATGGACGGGATCAGCCCTTCGATTCCGTTGAGATAGACCTTGAAGGTGCGTATGCCGAGTTCGTGCACCATGCGCGGGATTTCACTAAGCTGCTCCGTACTGCCGATTACGAAATGCGGCACCATATCCACGCTGGAATACTCCGCCACATCGGAGGCGAGTTTGGGGAAATCGGCCAGATTGGAGTGGTTCGCGGCGATGAATGTGCCCACCGTGGTGACGCCGCCGATAACGGCGGAAAGGCTTTCGCTGCGAAGGTCTGTTTGAAAGTCCGTTCCGATTCCGAAATGCGTATGCGGATCTATGATTCCCGGCAGCACGTATTTGCCGCCGACATCGATCTGTTCCTTCGCGGGGAGCACGCAGTCGGACAGCGCGGCGATTTTTCCGCCTTGACATAGAGGTTGGCGGAGATGACGCCAGCCTGCGGAATCACAACTTTGCCGCCGACGAGCGCGATATCCGCGGGGGCGAGCTCGTGAAAACTGCCGCCGGATACGGGCGCGGGCGACGTCTGCGGGGGATTCCCCCGCTTCAGATAATCGCCGTAGACGTCTTGTTTCATCAGAATCTCCCTGCTTTCCGGATCCGCCGCGGGCGTGAAATCCGCGCCGCGCAGTTGTTCCAAACTGGTTTGAAACGCTTCTATCAATACACCGACGTCGGTGTTGTATACGATTCCGTCAATGCCCTGCGCGAGCAGTTCGCGTCCGCGCTGCGTATCCGGGCAAAAGATCAATACCTTTTTGCCGGCGCCGTGCCCGGCCGCGACGATCCGTTCAATCGCCTGCTGCATGATATGACAGTCGGTGTCGCCCGGCACGCCGAGAGAAACCGAGAGATCATACGGCCCGATAAAGATCGCGTCCACCCCGTCGAGCGCGGCGATCGCGTCGATCTGATCGAGCGCCTGCTTCGTCTCGCACTGCGGGATAACGAGTGTCTCGCGGTTGCATGTGTTAAAGTATTCCGCGGTATCCGCGGCGAAAGGTTCATAGCCAAACGCGGAGGTGCGCGTCATGGCAAATCCGCGTGTGCCTGCCGGCGGATATTTCGCGGCTCTTATCAGTGCCTGAACATCCTGCACGCTTGTCACGCCGGGCGCGACGATGCCCATTGCGCCAAGGTCGAGCGCGGTCTGCACAAATTCCGGCGCAACGCGCTTGATACGCACCAGCGGCGTAACGTTTCGAACCTCAGCGGCGGTCACGATCTGGCATATCGATTCATCTTCGATAGGCGCGTGCTCGGTATCGATCACGCAGAAATCCAGCCCCGCCACGCCGAATCCTTCTGCGGCGGCGGCGGATTCCATCTGCATCATTACGCCGAATACCGTTTGATTCTGCGTCAGTTTTTCTTTGAGCAGGTTTTTCATGTCAGTTACTCATGCTGCGGCTACGGTTCGTCACTCCGGCAGCAGGGCAACGGCCTCAATTTCGATCAGCGCGCCGAGTGGCAAGCCCGCCGTAATGACGCACGAACGCGCGGGTTGTTCCGTCGGGAAATACCTGCGGTAGATCTCGTTGATCGTATCGAAATGCGCTGCGTCTGTGAGAAATACAGTGGTCTTGACGACGTTGGAAAGATCCGATCCGGCCGCCTTTAAAACCGAACGGAGGTTGTCGAGCGCACCCTGAAACTGCGCTGCAACGTCGTCGCCGAAGTAGCGGTGATTGACCATATCGTATCCGACCTGTCCGGAAACATAGATAACTCCGTTTGCCAGCACCGCGGGCGAATACGGCGCGGCGGGTTTTACGTTATCCGGGAAAACCGTCGTCTTCATCTGCTTTCCTCCCGTTCGATCGCAAGCGCTTTCATGCGGTCGAGACGCTCCGTTGTAATTCCTACGCCGCCGCAGACGACGACAATGATGTTTTGACACTCGCTCAGCGCGGGCGCGTTTTCATAAGCAGCGGCAAGCGCCACCCCGCACGATGGATCCACAAGCATGCGGTGATCGTCCAGGAACCGCTCGCAAGCCGCGACGGCGTTCAGATCCGTTGTGAGAAAGGATTTTAACGAAACGCGGCCTGAAAAATCCATGACATGGTCGATGACGCGAAGCGCGCTGATGCAGGGAATGATGCTGGTGGTGGTTTCGAGTGAAACGACGTGTCCCTCTTCGACAAAACGGCTGTACGCGTCGGCGCCGTAGGTGCCGCACCCCACGATGGGGATGTCCTCCCAGCCGTTGCGAATCAATCCTTCACAAAGACCCGATATCAGCCCGCCGCTGCCGACCGAGCAGACGATTGCGTCCGGCTTTTCGCCCTGATCTGCCAGTTCGTCTACGATCGTGGAAATTCCGTGCCACAGCACAGGATGTTCGTTCGTGGAAATGTGCGTAAATCCGCGTTCTTTTGCCAGCTCGGCAGCGCGTTCGTCCGCGTCGTACCAGGTATGGCCGACAGATTCGACCTTCTGCCCGGACTGCAGGATGGGGCGGACCGACTCGGCCGGCATCGTATCCGGCGCGCAGATGACAGCGGGCAGGCCGAGTGCCCGCGCCGCCCATGCGAGCGCGAATCCCGCGCTCCCCGTGGTTGCGCAGGTGAACCCTTTTGCTCCCCGCGCGGCTTCGAATTCGCAAAGCGCGCCGATGCCGCGGAGTTTGAAGGAGCCCGCGGGCTGTACGTTTTCAAGCTTCAAACGAACCTTTTTGCCGACGGGCAGCCCCATCGGTACGGATTCGATCAATGGTGTTTCAACCCACAGCGGCATTTCGAGCTCCTTTCGGTTGTCGTTTGGTTCGCGGGTCCGCGGTGTTTGTTGATCGGCGTACGATCTTCGCATCCGTTTGACTGCTCTTAGAAATTCGTTCCGTCGATGCTTTCGATCGCTGCCACCGCGGCGTCTTCCGCGGCCTTGATCTCCGAAATATCGGTCGCGGAAAGGTACATGCGCCCATAGCGGCCCACAGGATCGAAAGATACGACCTTGATGCGCGAACTCTTCTCCGCCTCGTTGACGGCGATGGAGATGTACGCGGCCGGTTCGACCTCCAGAATCAGCAGGTTTTCACCCGGCAGCAGGAGCGATCCATAACGTCCGCGATTGATGAGCTGCGCCTGATATGGGTCCACGTTGTGAATGATCTGGCGCGATACGACGTGCGGCTTAAGCCGGTCGGCGAGCGTCAGACCGCACTGCTCCAGAATCGCGCGGCCCGCTTCCGTAACGTCGTCAATGTTGACGGAGTGCAGTTCCAGCTCCCCGTATTCACGCTCCACCACGAGGAATCCCGGTTTTGCCGACGAGGACTTGAGCGCAACGTCCAGCAGGCGGTAGATTTCGCTGCCGGGGCTCATCTCAATATAGAGCTGCGCCATGCCCGCAAGGCAGGTGTCGCCTTTGACGACGGTGCCGGTCGCCGCCGCGTACTGCGGCTGCATATTGTCGATCGTTACATAAGTGCGCAGTTGAACGTTATCCATCGGATTCTCCTTATACCGCCGCGCGTTCACGACGCATGTTGAATTGAGCGCCTTTTATTGAGGCGCGGCTTGTCTTTTCTTACTTGTCGCCGCCAAACAGCGCTTCCACTTCCGGCTGCGGACGGGCGATTACGTGCGCGGATATCACTTCGCCGACCTTCTTCGCGGCGTTAACGCCTGCGTCAACGGCGGCTTTCACGGCGCCTACGTCGCCTTCGATGATGACGGACACAAGACCGCCGCCGACCTGCTGCTTGTCCACAAGTTCTACATTCGCCGCCTTTACCATAGCGTCCGCGGCTTCATACGCCGCCACGAGGCCTTTGGTTTCGATAAAACCTTTCGCTTTCATTGTTCAGTGCTCCTTTTCATATTTTGGTTTTTTTGTTTCCTGATTTTCGGGGCCGCCGGCTCCATAGAGAATGTGACCGTTTCGACCGATGTCGTAGTAAGGTTACTTCGTCTTAGCTTTTCCGGTTTCGCGCGGAATATCCGCATGGTCGATCACGCCGATCACCGCAAGGTCTACCGGC
Source organism: Christensenellaceae bacterium (assembly GCA_963675855.1). GTDB lineage: Bacteria > Bacillota > Clostridia > Christensenellales > CAG-138 > UBA7703. Next base: position 714,566 of record OY776633.1, on the reverse strand, counting down.
GTGTTGTGGAGGTTGGCCGCCGCCCGCGCGCCGCTGCCCGCGGCGAGCAGCACGGTGTTTCCTTCCCCGCAGCCGATGGTATCGGCCGCGACGAAAATTTCTTTTCCCCGTCCGTTCTGTTCCGGCAGTCTCTCGACCAGCACGAGGGAAATCCCCGTCAGGCGTGCGTCCTTGATGGTGGATACGACTTTCCCGATGACTTTTCCAACGTACATGCAATCACCTTCCTTAATGACCGTCGTGATCAATGATATCGCGAATCTGCTCAAACGCGAATTCGACTTCATGCGGCAGCGTATAGAAATGCGGCGCGATGCGAATGACATTTCCCCGAGAGGAGGCGATGATATCGCGTTCGCGCAGGATCTCCTCCATATGATGCGAGTTCATTTCAATTTCTATTGCGGTCGTGCCGCCTTTTTTTCGTACATCGCGCGGGCTGACGCAGTTCAAGCCAAGCTGTTCGGCTTTCAGCAGCGCGATTTCGCTCAGATAGTCGATACGCTGCGAGATGCCCTGCTGTCCGATGTCGTTTGCGAGTTTTATTCCCGCACCGGCGGCGAACGCCGTCAACGCCGCGGGCGTACCGGTGTCAAACCGGAACGTGTTGTCTGCGTAATCGAGTTTCCGTACTTCAAACGAAAACGGGTTCGCCTGCCCAAACCAGCCGGTGATGGACGGCTGCAGCATCGTCGCCAGGTCTTTATTGACGTAGACGAACGTGATGCCCGGCACTCCGAAAAGATACTTGATGCATCCTGACGCGAGGATGTCGATGTTCATCTTTTTCACGTCTACCGGCGTCGTGCCGAGCGCCTGGTACGAATCGACCATCACGAGCGAACCCTTGCTGTGACAGATTTCGGCAATGCGCTCGACATCCTGTTTGAAGCCGTTTCGGTAGTATACGTGCGTGACAAAGCTGATCAGCGTCTGTTCGTCAACGTACTTCTCGTATGCCTCGATCGGGATTTCCTCCCCTTCTACGGGGATGAATTGCAGGTCGAAGCCGAAGCGCTTCGTCGAGGCCAGCAGCACCTGGCCGACGGTTGGAAATTCGATCTCGGTCGTGACAACACGCTTGCGGCTGCCGCTGTAATCAAGGCTGCTGACCACCGAGGAAACGGCGTCGCTAACGGAACTGCAGATGAAGATTTCGTCCGGCGAGGCGCCGATGAGTTTGGCAAACTCCGATTTGGCGTTGCCGATCTCGACCATCCAGTAATCCCAGTCCATCCCCTTGGTCAGCCAGCTGTCCATATACCGGTCGACCGCCGCGCGCACGCGCAGCGACTGCGCGCTGACCGAGCAGTTCGCAGCATGCACGCAGCTTTTGAGAATGGGAAATTCTTCGCGCCAGCGCATGATCTCCGCTTCGCTCATCACGCCGTTGTACCGGGGCGGGGATGGCAGCGGTTTTGCCGGAGCAAACTTGTCTTTGCCGGACGCGGCTTTACCGGCAGGTGCTGCGGCTGCAGCGGGTTGCGCCGACCCGGCGCGGATCGTCATGCCCTTGCTCTGGGCGAATTCTTTTGCCGCCGCAGTTACAACGTCGTCAACGCCGCAACTGACGGTAGTCTCTCCTCTGCTCAAGGCGTATTCCACATCGTTGACGGTAATAAAACTTCTCACGGTTTCACCTCTCTTGCATAATTGACCGATGCGCGGGTTTGTCGTGTCTTAGTTTGGATTTTTCGTTTCGTGTATTATGTGTTTTTGTGTGTTTCGCGCGTCTGAAAAGTTGCCTTTACACGGCATGCAGGGAACATGCTATCTGAAGTGGCATCGAATCCCTGAAAAACGGCGCGGTAGTTTCGAAAAGAGTGTTCGTAAGCGTAATCGTTTGACTTCAGGAATTCTATTGATACTTGATATTAGCATGAACAGAAACACAAATACTGTTGCCTAGTTTACACAATTGTCAAAAAATAAGGGCCGTTTTTGGCAAAGCGATGTGAAATCGAGAAAAAATGTTTTACCGGTTGACAAATACGTTTTGCACCGGTATTTTGAAAAAAAGAGAGGTGCCGCTACCATGTATGAAACCCTGCCTTCCCCGGCGGTCGTCGTGGAACTCGATACGGTCGAACGGAACATCCGCGCGATGCTGGAAAACGCCGCGCGTTACAAAATAGCCCATCGCCCGCATATAAAAACCCATCGAAGCGTGCGGCTGGCGAAACTGCAGCTCGGCGCAGGCGCAAGCGGAATCACCTGCGCGAAACTCGGCGAAGCCGAGGTGATGGCCGACGCCGGCATCGATGATATCCTGATCGCATATGCGCTGATCGGCGAAGAAAAATGGGAACGGTACGCATCTCTGTTTACGCGTTGCCGCTCGCTTCGGACGATTGTCAACAGCGATTGCGGCGCGCAGGGTTTGTCCGGCGCGGCCAAGCGGCACGGCGCGGTGTTCGAAGTGCTGCTCGAACTCGACGGCGGAACGCGGCGCGGCGGACTCCTTCCCGGAGAACCCGCTCTTCGTTTTGCCAAGCAGATCCGCAAATACGACGGCATCAAAATCGCAGGTCTGCTCTACTACCCCGGCAGAAGCTATCACGAAGAGACGTTGGATGGAATCGAAGCCTCCGCGCGGCAGGAGCGCGATGAATTGCTCGAAACCGCGCGCCTGCTGAAACAGGCGGGGTTCGAATGCCCGATCATCAGCGGCGGCAACACCGTGACCGGAAAAGTACCCTGGTGTCTCGAAGGGATTACGGAGATTCGAGCCGGCAACTATATCTTCAACGACTGCGCGCAGCTTTGGAAAAACCGGGTAACCGTAGAGGATTGCGCGCTGCGGATCGTTTCAACCGTTATCGCCAAGCCGGATGCAAGCAGCGCGATCATCGACTGCGGGACCAAAACTATGTCAGGGGACAATCTCACACCCAAGCATCCGCGCTTCGGCTATGTGATCGATCATCCGGACGCGATCGTCTGGAACCTCAACGAAGAGCACGGCTTTGTGAAAAGCGAATCGGGCGCGCTCGGCCTTAATGTAGGCGACCGGATCGTAATCATTCCGAACCACGCCTGTGTCGTGCCAAATCTCGCCGGTTCGCTCTACGGAATGCGCGGCGACGTTTTGTCCGAACGGATTCGGGTGGATGCCCAGTCCCGCAGCGACTGATTCCCGCCCTCGCATCAAGAGCGCACCCGCGCGCACATTTAACGTTGAAGAAAATAACGGCGGCCTGCCGCAGTAAATGGCCGCCGTTTCTCATGCGGCCCGCCAGATCGCGCGCTGAAAAAGTTTATATTTGTAAAATGCATTACTGAATCGGCCGGTAAAAACCGATACAATCGTATCGGAAACAGTTCATCCGGTACAATCTCCGGTTTTATTCAGGCACAGTTCCGTAATCCGACTGGAAACATCCAGCGTCATCCAAACGACCATGAAAATCGCATATCAGAAAGGGGCAGGTATATGTCAAACATCGAAGAAAAGCTGAGAGAAATGGGCATTGAGATTCCTAAAGCGGCGAAACCCGTTGCCGCATACGTACCCGGCGTGCTCGACGGCGCATATGTGTATACGTCCGGCCAGCTGCCGAGCGCAAACGGCGTTATCCGCAAAGGCAAACTCGGAGACACCCTCACCGTTGAAGAAGGATACGAAGCGGCGAAGCTTTGCGCCATCAACTGCCTGGCGGTCGTGAAAAGCCTTGCCGGCGATCTCGACCGCGTAGAGCAGATCGTCAAGGTAACAGGGTTTGTCAACAGTATCGCCGAATTCGAAAATCAGCCGAAAGTGATCAACGGCGCATCGGAATTTCTGGGGAATGCATTCGGCGAAGCGGGCGCACACGCCAGGAGCGCGGTAGGCGTTGCTTCTCTGCCTCTCGGCGCCTGCTGCGAAGTAGAAATGATCGTGAAACTCAAAGCGTAACATCGAAAACATCCATCTCAATATCAAGCGATATATAAGCAATATTTACGAAAGGGAAGAAAACACATGAACATCGATTGGGAAAAAATCCGCAGAGAAGAATGGCCGGTTCTGGAGACCATGACGTTTCTCGACGCCGCATGCGTCAGCTTTGCGCCGCAGCGCACCGTCCGCGCCCTGAAAGAATTCGCCGACATGTCTGCCCGGCAGGACGAAGCGAATTCCAGCGCGCACCATATCGCGATGGACAACCTCCGTGGCAAGGCTTACCGCGAGGCGGCAAAGCTGCTTAACGCGGACATCGAGGAGATCGCGCTCGTCGAGAGCACGACCCACGGCCTGAACATCGCCGCAACTTCCCTTCCGCTCGAAGACGGGGACAACATCATCACAGCGAATCTGGAATTCATCCAGGTCGCGCTTCCCTGGTGCGCGATGCGTAAAACGAAGGACATCGAAATCCGCGTCGCCTCGCCAAAGGACAGCCGTTTTTATGCAGAGACGTTTGAAGCGCTGATCGACGAACGCACAAAGATGATCGTTATCTCAACGGTCGAGTGGTGCAACGGCTGGAAGATGGATCTCAAATCGATCGGGGACATGTGCAAACGCCGCGGCGTAAAGCTCATCGTGGACGCTGTGCAGCAACTCGGCGTCGGCAAGATCGACGTGAAGGAGTGCCACATCGACATTCTGGTGGCGGGCGGCCACAAATGGCTGAACTCCCCGTTTGGCTGCGGCGTTCTCTACATCAACAAGGAACTGCTGCCGAATATCGAACCCGTGTTCTGGGGATACCTCAACACGAAAGAGCCCCCGGAAGGCTGGGGCGGATACTGGGAAAATCCCGCGGCAAAGGCGGTCAACGACTGGGAATTCGTCCCGACCGCACGGCGCTTTGAAATCGGCGGCACATCCAACTATCCCGGCGCGATCGCGCTCGGCGAAACGCTGGAACTGGTCAATGAAATAGGCGTGGAAAACATTGAAAAGTATATGTTCGATCTGACCACCTATTGCCTCGATATGTACGAGTCGATCGGCGGAACGGCGATTACCCACCGCGACGCGGACCATCGCAGCGGTATCGTGATCACACGCCTGTACGACGATCTTGCCGTAGACCGTGAGATCCTGAAAAAACTCCATGCGCGCAAGATCTTCATCGCGCAGCGCTTCACGGACAATATCGGCGGATTCCGCAACTCCTGCCAGTATTTCAATAACAAAAAGGACATTGACACGCTGCGCGACGCGCTGCTTGAGATCATCAAAGAGATCGGCCGCGCGCCGGACTACAAGAAAAACTGAGTTCAATAACTACCTGCGTATCTGAGACGGCACGCGCTGCCCGTCATCCGGTTGTCCCCGATCCCTGTTCGGGGACAACCTTGCTTTCCGGCATACGGCCGTCAAGAAAAAGGGAGCGTCGAACCATGAAAATCGAAACCGGATTCCCGTTTTACGGGCAGGACGTCGGCATACTGGTGTTTTCCACAATTACGCCGCGCGTTTGCGGCGACGCGGGCAACAGCCGCAGCTTTTCCTACCCCGTTCGTTACGAGGTGGTAGAGGGCGGTTATGCGGATCTGATCGAAGGATCGCCGCAAATCAAGGAAAGCATCCGCCGCGCCTGCGGCAATCTGACAAAATACAGCGTCAAGGCGATCGTTGGCGATTGCGGGCTGATGTCGCTGTATCAGCAGGACATGGGCGCATTGAGCGGCACGCTGTTTGCGGGATCGTCCCTCTGCCAGATTCCGACTATTTGGCAGCTCGTCGGGCGCAGCGGGAAGATCGGCGTGATCACGGGCCACTCCAAACTGCTTGCAGAGCGGCATCTGCGCAGCTCCGGCTGGACGGACGAGATCGGCATCAGCGTGCAGGGCATGGAGGACGAGCCGCATTTTACAGAAATCGTCATCAACGGCGGCCTGGATCTGAACGTAGACAGCATGCGCCGGGACGTGCTCAACGCCGGCAGAAAACTGCGGAAGAAAACGCCGGATCTGCGCGCGGTGATCTTCGAATGCAGCAATTTAGCCACCTACTCCGCCGATCTGAAGGACCTGCTCGGCGTGCCGGTTTTCGATACGATCAGCGCGGCAAACCTGCTCAGTTACGCCGTAAATCCGCCGCGTTACCTCTGATAAGCGGCAAATGAGGGAGAATCACAATGAAACAACGATATCTTGATCTTCGCAGCGACACCGTCACCCAGCCGACGCAGGAGATGCGCCGCGCGATGATGGAAGCGGAGGTAGGCGACGACGTATACCGCGACGACCCGACCGTGAACCGCCTTGAAGAAATGGCGGCGGCGATGTTGGGCAAGGAAGCCGCGCTGTTCATGGTTTCGGGCACGATGGCAAACCAGGTCGCCGTTATGACGCATAACGAAGCCTACGGAAACGAGATCATCGCAGGCGCGAAAAGCCACATCGTACACTATGAATGCGGCGCGCCCGCGCGGCTTGCCGGCGTAAACTTTGCGCTCGTAGACAACGAAAACACATATCTCTATGCGGCGGATATCCACCGGCTATTCCGGCCGGACGATCCGCATTTTCCAAGAACCGGGCTGGTCTGCCTCGAAAACGCGCTCTGCAACGGCGACGTCGTTCCACTGGACGTGATTTCGGAAGCCTGCGCCGCCGCGCACGCGCACCATGTTCCGGTGCATTTGGACGGTGCGCGCATTTTCAACGCCGCGCTCACGCTCGGTTGCGAGGCAAAAGACATCGCCAAAGACTGCGATTCGGTGTCTTTTTGCGTTTCAAAAGGCCTTTGCGCGCCCGTCGGCGCGCTGCTCTGCGGCAGCCGGGCGTTTATCGAACGCGCACGGCGGATGCGCAAAGTGGTCGGCGGCGGCATGCGGCAGGCGGGCGTGATCGCGGTCTGCGGCATCGTGGCGTTGGAGCAGATGACGAAGCGCCTGCACATCGACCATGAAAACGCCCGTTATCTGGGTCTGCGGCTCAACGGCCTTTCCGGCGTTTCGGCCAACATGGAGCGCATCCGAATCAACATGGTATTCTGGAAGACCGCTAACCCCGCTTTCCATTCGGATGCGTTCGTGGCGTTCATGCTCGAACACGGGGTAAAGGTATACGGCATACTCGTGGATGAATATCGCTTCGTTACACACAACGACGTTACCCGGGAGGATATCGGCCGCGTGATCGATCTGATGGAGCGGTTTATCGCGGCTCTGTAGATCCCGGTTTTGACTAGCATGCAAAGAGCTTGAGGAGGACGAACCTATGCGGTTTTCACAAAAGATACAGGCGTGCAACCTTTCGCCCATCCGTAAGTTTTATCCTTTTGCCGAAGAAGCGAAACGGCAGGGCAAGCGCATCTATCATCTCAACATCGGCCAGCCTGACGTAGAGACGCCGCGCGCTTTTTTCGACGCGGTGCAAAACTTTACGCAGCCGGTGCTCGCCTACGCGCCGTCTCCGGGGCTGCCCCTGCTGCGAGAGGCCGTCGTCCGGTATTACGATCATCTCGGCATCCATTATGAACCCGGCGACATAACCGTGACGACCGGCGGCAGCGAAGCGCTCTCCATCGCGCTCAACTGCATTCTGGACGATGGGGATGAAATCATCGTTCCGGAGCCGTTTTATCCGAATTACAACACGTTTGCGCGCGTCGCAGGCGCGCGCATCCGTCCGTTGGAAACGCGTCCGGAGGAGGGCTATCGCTTTGCCGTGCGCGAAAAAATAGAAGCGGCGATCAATAAAAATACGCGCGCCATTTTATGTTCCAATCCCGGAAATCCCACGGGTACGGTACTCGATGAAAACGAACTTCGGCTGCTTGCGGACATCGCAAAGGAACACGACCTGTTTTTGATCGGAGACGAAGTCTACCGTGAATTCGTGTACGGCGGGGAACGGCTCACGAGCATCGGGCAGTACGACGACATCGCGGAGCGCGCGATCATCATCGACTCCGTGTCAAAGCGGTTTTCCGCCTGCGGCGCACGCATCGGCATGTTGATTACGCGTAACAAAGAGCTGCAGCAGCACGCCATGAAACTCTGTCAGGCCCGGCTTTCCGTCGCCACGCTCGATCAAATCGCCTCGGCGGCGCTGTACGACGCCGGCAGCGGCTATTTCGACGCCGTGCGCGCGGAATACCGCCAGCGGCGCGACACGATCTATAAAAAGCTTTCGGCGATACCGGGCGTGATCTGCTCCGAACCAAAGGGTGCGTTTTACGTAATGGCAAAGCTGCCCGTCGACGATGCCGAGACGTTTCAAACCTGGATGCTGCAGGAGTTTTCGGATGGCGGCGAAACCGTCATGCTCGCACCGGGCGCGGGGTTTTACGCGACCCCCGGCAGAGGCCGCGACGAGGTGCGTCTGGCATACGTGCTCAAACAAAACGATCTGGAGCGCGCGATGGACATCCTTGCGCTTGGGATTCAAGCATATGCTAAGCAGAGTAAGCTAAAATAAGAAAGCTTTCCTTGCCGGTTTTTCTTGCTCTCGCGCATGTTCCCGCCGGGCAATCCTTGCTTGCGCATTTTCCTATTGATATAATATCGAAATTAACAGGTTCAGGAGATGATTTAATTTGAATACACTCAACGCAATCCTCAGCCGCGCCAGCTACCGCGGCAATTATGACAGCTCACCCGTTCCGCGCGAACACCTGCGCCAACTCGTGGAGGCGGGTCTCGCCGCACCCTCGGGCTGCAACAAGCAGACCACGAGCCTCATAGCCGTGGACGACCCCGTTCTGCTGAACCGGCTTCGCGCGCTGTCCGGCTCGTCAACCGGTAAAACCGCGCCGGCAGTCATCTTCGTTTTAGCGCGCCGTATCCCCGGCATCGGCGGTAAGTTGTATTATAAGCAGGACTACGCCGCCGCGATCGAAAACATTTTGCTCGCCGCAGTATCCCTTGGATATAGCAGCTGCTGGGTCGAAGGCGAACTATCGGATCATAATAATACAGGCAGGAAAATTGCGGATGCGCTCGGTGTTCCCGAAGAATACGAGCTTGTCTGCTTCCTTCCGATCGGCAAAGCCGCAGAACCGATCCAGCGCCCACGCAAAAAACCGTATTCGGAACGCGCCTGGTTTAACGGTTTTCAGGCGGAAACGTGTTTCTGAAAACAGATGGTTTCGCGCGGTGAACAGAGTGAATTTGCCGGTTTATAATATTCATTAAGCACATATCGCGTATATATTGCCGTTTATCGTGAAAGTTACGTCCTGAATATGATAGCAGCGCACCCGTTTAACGGGTGCGCTGCTATGTTTACTGCGCTATTACGGGCAACGGCGCTTAGTCGAATTTAGAACGGCCCCCACTGGATTGCCTGCGCAATGATCATGGCGCCGATAGAAAGCACCCATTGTATGAGTAGGAGCGGAATGAAGAACTTGACCCACTTTTCATACGGCACCCTTGCCAGCCCAATCGTGGCAATGAAGTATCCGGACACCGGATAGAAGATATTGGTCAAGCCGTCGCCCAGCTGCAATGCGAGAACCGCCGTCTGCCGGGTAACGCCGATGATATCGGCCAGCGGCGCCATGATCGGCATGGTTGCTACCGCCTGGCCGCTGCCGGAAGAGATGAAGAACTCGAGAATAGTCTGCGTCACCATCATGCCGACGGAGGAGAGGTATGCGGGAACACCGATCAGAACGGTTCCGAAGAAGTGAACGATCGTATCGGTAATCTGCGCGTTTGCCATGACGACGGCAATACCGCGGGACACGCCGATGATCAACGCGCCTTCCAGGACGCGCGCGCATCCGTCGATGAAAGCCCTGCAGATTTCTTCTCCCGACATTCCCGCGACAATACCGCCGATGATGCCGATCGCTACGAATGTGCCGCCGATTTCGGGCATATCCCAGCCCCAGGAAATCACGCCGCATACCATCGTTGCAAACAGGCCGATCGAAACCAATCCGGCTATTTTCTGCCGTACGGTCATCTTCTTGGTTTCGGTTGTTATATTGCTACCGAGATCTTCACGCGTACGAAGATCGATTTCGTACATGCTGCTGGACAATGGGTTTTTCTTCACGCGCGCGGCGTAACGGCAAACGAACCAGATCGCAACCGTTAAGTAGATCACCAGCAGTATCAAACGGTACTGCCAGCCTGACATGAGCGGCAGTCCGGAGATCTTCTGCCCGATGATTGTCGTAAACGGGTTGGCCAACGCCAATGTAAAGCCTACTTGCGAGCCTATCAGGGCGGTGGCGCAGGCAGTCATGGAATCATACCCCATTGCGAGCATCAGTGGTAATATGATTGGAACATATACCATCGTCAGTTCGCACATGCCGACAAAACAATCCAGAAGCGCGAACACCAGCATCAGGATTGGAATCATGATGATGCCGCGTTTCTTCAGCTTTCTGGCCAGCGTTTGAATGGCCGAGGTGATAATTCCGGCACGTTCGAGCACGAAAAACCCGCCGCCGACGGCAAAGGTAAGAACGACGACATATCCCGCATCCACCATGCCGTCCACTGACGAAGAAAAGAACTTTACGATGGTGGTCGGGTTTTTCTCTACTTCATGATAGGACTCCGGATCAACGAGTTGTCGTCCCGTCGCTTCATCGTAATGACGGTCATATGTACCCGCCGGAATAAAATAAGTCATGACTGCAACGATGAAAATCAGAGCCAACAGAATGATAAACGTATGCGGTACTTTAAACTTCGGTTTGCGTTTCACATTTTGCTCCATAAGGCATCCCCCCACTGTTTTTATAATGAACCGGCTCGCCGCCGTCGCATTTACGGTTCAGGCTACCCGTTGCCCGAGCCGCAGCCTGTCTTCACTCAAGAGTCTTCAAATAGAGCGAAGGAATGGACGCATACATTGCGCAGCAGCGAACAAGGTCATTTTTATAGGTTATTTCATCCGGAAAATGCGCATACCGGACACGGCCGGGGCCAAACCCGACACAGGGAATTTGGTAGCGGCCCATGATAGACACCCCATTGGTGGAAAACTGCCACGGGCAGACATCCGGCTCTTTTTCAAACAGAGACCGATACGCGGCTATGACGCTTTGGCATGCGGGTTCCGACTGCTGAATGATCCATGACGGATAATACTTCTTTGAAGGATAAACGAGTCCCGTATAGGAAGGCTCGTCAAACATATAGAGTTCGACAATCGCCTGTGCCTGCACAATTTCCGGCAGGCTGCGCAGTTGCGCCATGGCATGCTCCGGGGTTTCCGCCGCGTTGAGCCGGCGATCGAGCGAAACCGTGCAGCTGTCCGCCACCGCGCATCTCGAAGGCGACGTAGACGAGATTTCCGAGATGGTAACGCTGCCTTTCCCAAGAATCCCGTCGTCGGTCATCTGACCGTTCAGCCGCTCAATCGCCGCAATAATCGGCGCCATTTTATAAACCGCGTTGGAGCCAAGTTCAGGTGTGGATCCGTGGCAGCTGACGCCCTGCGTCTTTACCATGATCTCCATGCGCCCACGCTGCCCTTGCCGGATGCAGTCGTCCGTGGGTTCCGTTAGCAGAACAAATTCGGGTCTCACGCCGTCCTGCTCGACGATGTACTGCCAGCATAACCCGTCTCCGTTCTCCTCCATAACGCTTCCCGTTATCAGTACTGTATAATCATCCTCCAGGTTTAAATCTTTAATGATCTTCGCGGCATAGATCATGGAGGCCATGCCGCCTTTTTGGTCCGTCGCGCCGAGCCCGCCGATCACGTCCTCGTTTTCCATGCCGGAAAACGGATCAAAAGACCAATTGGATTTGTCTCCATAAGTAACCGTATCGACGTGAGCGTCCATGGCGATCAGATGCCGGCCGTGCCCGAGATACCCGAGCAGGTTACCCATCGGGTCAATTTCGATGCGGTCAAACCCGATTTTTTCCATCTCCTGCCGGATACGTTGGATCACCGCTCCTTCATGCCCGTCAAAGCTCTCGATCGCTACGATGTCGCGCAGAAACGCGAACATCTCTTCTTTATATTCTTCCGCGCGCGCCAGAATTTGTTTGAAGTTCATGCAAATAGTCCTTTTATGCCGATTCGCTTTTTTCAATGGTTGTTACGATGATAAGAAATTACGTAGTATCGTGATTTTGATATTGAAATGATGCTTCAAAATCTATAAAATAATAATATCAACATAAATTAGCGATTTATATAAGAATATAAACCATTTTTATCTCGATCTTGACGGAGTAAAAAAATGAGGTATCTCGATTTTGACGTTGATGAGAATTTCAGAGAGACCACGGTCCATGGCGACGAAAGCTTCCCCATGGCGGTGTATTTGCAGCGCTTTAAGCTAAACCAGCGCGGTTATGTAATCCTGCACTGGCATGATGAGTTTCAGATATCCTATGTTACAAAGGGCAGCGTTCAGTTTTTTGTCAATGGCAAAGAATTCCTGCTCCAGACCGGCGAGGCTCTTTTCATACGTTCCAAGTGCCTGCATTCCGCAAAGCCGACGGAGGACGAAGCGGAGTATATCTGCATCGACATCCATCCGGCCCTGATTTATGGAATCCCGAACGGGCGCGTACGAATGCAATATGTCGATCCGTATCTGATCAGTGATTGCATCGAAACAATCCACTTTAACGGCGAAGCCGCGTGGCACGCCCGTATCCTTGATAAGATCGTCCATATCATTAAAATCGAAGAAGACGGCGACTATGGTTATGAACTGGAATTGCAGTTGGAAGCCTGCGCCATCTGGCTCGATATCATCCGCAACAAACGCACGTGTTGCAGCGAGGAACCGTGGCTTCCAGCGGCGGACAAACAAAGGATAAAAACATTTTTGCAGTTTATCCGCGATCACTATACGTCAAAACTCACGTTGACGGACATTGCGCAATCCGCCAACATCAGCACAGCCGAATGCTGCCGTATATTCAAAAGAAACATGAACGTCTCCCCGATTGAGTTTCTGATCAATTATCGCGTGGGGCAAAGCGTCCGCTTGCTGATCGATACGGAGAAAAGCATTTCCGAAATTGCATACCTCTCGGGTTTTGGAAGCAGCAGTTATTATACGCAGCGCTTTCGGAAGTTAATTCAGTGCACGCCGATGGAATACCGGCGAAATTACGCAAACGGCGAATTAGCCGGCCCGTACCAGAAGTGAGGGGATACGATGAAATATAGCGAGCAGTTTTCGGAATATGAGAATTCCATGATTGAATTTGCGCAGCAGCTGATACGCATTCGCAGTTATTCAGGCTGCGAACGGGAGATCGCCGATCTTGTGAAACATCAGATGATACGGCTCGGGTATGACAGCGTCACAACCGACGCCATGGGAAACGTTATCGGAAGAATCGGTAAAGAGCGCGAACCTGAGGTTTTACTGGACTCGCATATGGACACCGTCGCAGTAAAAGACGACGACAGCTGGAGCAAACCGGCTTTCGGCGGCGAGATTCACGGCGGGCGGTTATATGGGCGCGGCGCCGTCGATATGAAATCCGCTCTGGCGGCCAGCGTTTTTGCCGGAGCGGCGGCGAAAACGAGCCTGGAAAGCAGAGGCAAAACCGCTGTTGTCACCTGCTCCGTATGCGAGGAATGCTGCGATGGCGAAGCGCTTTACTATATTCTGACGCAGGGCGGCATTCATCCGCAAAACGTTCTGATTTGCGAACCTTCCGACAACCGGATCATGCTGGGGCACAAAGGCAAACTGCAAACTTATATCGTAACCCGCGGCATCTCCGCGCACGGCGCGGCGCCGCATCTTGGAGAAAACGCTGTTTATGAAATGTCGGACATCATCCGGCGCGTTGAACAGCTGAACTCCGATTTGCAGAAGCACCGCGCGCAGGGAACGGTAACACTGACAGATATTTTCTGCACAAGCGCATCGCCAAACGCCGTGCCGGATTCCTGCAGCATCCGGCTGGATCGCCGGTTGGCGCCGGGAGAAACCGAACGGCAAGTGATCGACGAAATGAACGCGTTGATATCCGGGAAAAAGGCCGACTGGTTTTATGACGAATTGTCCATGCAGAGCTGGACCGGTTATAATATCCGGTATAAACCGCTGCATCTGGCATGGCACATCGAAAAAGATCATCCGTTGGCGGTACAGTGCTCGTCGGCATATCAAACAACACATCCGGATTGCGCTCCGGATTTTGGTCGCTGGGACTTCAGCACGAATGCGGTGGCCTCGGTCTCTTTGGGGATTCCGACCATCGGTTTCGGTCCGGGCGACCCGGCAGCGGCGCATACCTCCGACGAACATTGTTCCGTGAAGCAAATGGTCGATGCGTTTCGGTTTTACACCACATTATTATCAATCATTGAACCTAAAGCGGGCTGATTGGTGGTATGTTCAGCTGCGCTCTACGGTTCCTTCCCAGGTGCCGACCTCGCGATGGCGGCTATGCTCGTCATACCAATGCTTTGTAACCGTTTTTGCGCGGGTATAGAAACGAACGCCGTCCAGGCCGAGCACATGCTGATCGCCAAAGAAACTGTCCTTGTTGCCGGAAAACGGGAAATATGCCGACGGTACAGGGATGCCGACGTTGATTCCAACCATGCCGCCATCTGTCAGCAGCTCAAACTGCCTCGCATAATATCCGTTTTGCGTAAAGATCACGGATCCGTTCGCAAACGGATTCTCATTCATGATTTTGAGTCCTTCGTCGAAATCCTTCACGCGTTTTATCAGCGTTACCGGCCCGAAAACCTCCCGCTCGCCGATGGTCATGCCGGGTTTTACACGGTCGAAGATCGTCGGCCCGATGAAAAATCCGTTTTCAAAGCCGGATACGACACAGTCACGCCCGTCCAGCACCAGTTCCGCGCCTTCTTCCACGCCTTTTTGAATCCAGTCGCATACAAACTGCTTATGGCTTTCGGATACGACCGGGCCAAGTCTGGTCGCCGGGTCGTAAGCGCAGCCGATCTTCAGCTGCACCGCCTTCTCCTTCAGAAGCGCGACGAATTTATCCGCTATGCTCTCCTGCACCGCCACGACCGGTAGCGCCATGCAGCGCATGCCCGCGCAGCCGTAAGTGGAATTCACGATTGCGTTAACCGTGCTGACGAGGTCGCAATCTTCAAGTACCAGAGCGTGATTCTTCGCTTCGCATTGCGCCTGTACGCGTTTGCCGTGCGCGGCGGCAACCGAGTAAATGTGTTTGCCGATCTCTGTCGAGCCCACAAACGTAATCGCCTTGATTCGCGCATCCGTCAGAAAAATCTCGCTCTCGTTGCGCGAACACGTCACAAGGTTCACAACGCCCGCGGGGAACCCGCCTTCCGTATAAAACAGTTCGAGAATCCGCATGGACGTCAGCGGCGTAAGGCTGGAAGCTTTCAGCACCACCGTGTTTCCCGTTGCTATGGCAAGCGGAATCATCCAGCCCCAGGGAATCATGGCGGGAAAATTGAATGGAACGATGCCCGCGATTACGCCAAGCGGCATTCGGTATGTGGCCGTATCAAAACCGGTCGTCACCTGCAAAGAAGCGCTGCCCTGTGAAATGTAGGTCAGTCCGCATGCCAGTTCGGTCGGTTCAATCGCCTTGAGAACATCGCCGCGCGCTTCGTCCAGATTTTTACCCAGCTCTTTAGCGCACAGCAGGGCAAGCTCCTCTACGTGCTCCATCAGAACGTTACGCCATTTGAACATCATTTGCGTGCGTTTGCTCAGCGACATCTGGCTCCAATCCTGAAACGCGGCATCCGCGGCGGCGATCGCTTCCTTGACTTCATCCTCGGTGCAGCACGGCACCTGTGCAATTACTTCGCCCGTGCTGGAATCCGATACGTCTATCCACTTTTCAGTTTTCGATTCCTTCCATTGCCCGTTTACGCAGTATTTCTTACGTTCCGCCATGTGTCATCTCCTCTATACAGTATGCCGAATTTTTCGGCATGATTTTCTCGTTTGTTTCACTTATTTCGTCATTCTTCCAGCAACGCCCACGCGCGGTTCAGCGCGCGCTTGGTATTGGCCAGCACGATTCGCTCATCCTCGCCGGGGCGCGGCGCGACTTCCATCGACAGCACGAGCGGATCTTCTGCGCGGAAGAACCCCTCCTGCCTGAGCACACGCAGGAAATCGACCAACTCCAAAACATCGTTCGCACCGTTTGGATATCCCAGACGCGGATGCAGGTCGCCGTACCCGTCGCAGCCTGGCTCCACGACCGCGTTGCCAAAGTGCAGGTGCGTGATGTACTCGCGAAGCGTTTCGATGACAAACCGGCTCGTTTCATAGGTGGTTGGAAAGTGAGACAGGTCGACCAGCAAGCCGAAGTTCGAATGCGTAGCGCGAACGTCCGCGGCAAATTCCGCGGCATAGGGCGCGGGCCCGATCAGGACGGCTTTGTCCATATCGAAATCGAATACTTCCAGTTCCACCGTCATCCCCCGCGCGGCGGCATAATCGCAAACATTTTCGGTCGTTTTCAGGAGTTGCCCATACGCACGTTCTTTGGTTTCATTGTCCCATCTTCCGGCAAGAAACGCGATTCCCTTCGCGCCGAGTTCCTTTGCTTCGTCCACCGCCTCGAGCAGGGTTGCCTCCGCCTTTTTGCGGTCTTCCTCATCGATGGCGTTCGTGTTCAGCTTCGGCCCTAAAAGCCTCGGCTGCGCGCCGTAGCAAACCCGCAGGCGGCTTTGTTTCAGCATGGCTTTCGCCTCGACGTTTTTCTCGCCAAATCCTTTGACTTCGACGGCGTCGAAGAAATCGTCGCCGCAAATCGCCTGCAAGGATTCCATAGGATCCAGTTTCGGGTAGCTCATCCAATGTACGGTTCCCAGCAAAAAATATTTGTGGATCGATTCTTTCATATATATATTGCCCTTGTCTTTCCGTCGGATTCTTCGGCGCACGCTTAAACGGCCGCGCCGGTTTGCCGGCAAACGGTTCCGTTATGACAGCATGCAGTCGACCGCGCGGTACTGGATCTCTCCACGGACGATGGTGGCTTTGGGAAGGAACAGCTCCGTATAATCCACGCCGTCCCCGTTTTTGTCGACGTAACGCTTCGTTGATTTTTCCAGCTTCGCGACCGTGATGTCCGCAGGCGTGCCGACGGCGAGCGTTCCGAGACCTTCGGTGCCAAACTGGATGGCCGGGCGATCGGTCACCCGGGAGATAATATCCGCAAGCGACATGCCAAGCGGGAAATATCGCGACATAACGGTGGGCAGCGGACCCGCCAGAGGATGGTTCCAATTTTGCAGTGAAACATCGGTGCTGATGCTGTCCGGGAGGAAGCCTTGCTCAATGGCGACGCGCGCTACGCGCAGCGAGAAGTTGCCGCGCCCGGAGGCAGCGTCAAATATAACGCCGCGCTCACGCGCCTCGAGGATCCCGGAATCCACTTTGCCGTCCTGCGTCAAAATCGTATGCCCGGTGCCGTGGAATGCGTGGCAGAATACGTCGCCTGGGCGGAGGATCGCCGCAATCTCACGCATGGGCGCCGGACCGTCGGTGACGTGCACGACAAGCCTTGTGCCGAGCCGTTTTGCCGCTTCCACCGCCTTATAAAGCGGTTCGAGACCGAGTTCGCCAACGATGCCGCGGGACACGCGCAGTTTGAGCGCGATCATGTCCTCGCCGCAATCGGCATACGCTTTCTCAAACAGTTTCTGATCCCAAACCTTTGGGTCGACGGGCTCCGCGAACTGGTTCGGCATGATGATGCCGCATGCGCTGACGTTGAGCATCAGTTTGCCGCGCGTCTTATTGGCGCGAAGCTGCTTGAGCAGGTTACGGTAGTTCGCTACGCCGGAGCTGCCTGCGTCCGCAATCGCGGTGATTCCCATCGGCAGCGCGCCCAGATCGACAGGCATCCCGTTGGGAGTGCTTCCTTCATATATATGCCCGTGAATATCGATCCAGCCTGCGGTCACGAGGCATCCCTCGGCGTCGAGCGTCATCGCAGCGCCGACGTCGAGTTTCGGCCCGACCGCTTCGATTCTTCCGTTGCTGATTGCGATATCTCCCACCACGTCCATTTTTTGAGACGGGTCGAGCAACCGCCCGTTTTTCACTACCAAATCCGCTTTCATTTCGCTTCATCCTCCCGTAATGCCATCATTTTTATGTTGTCTTTTCAAATCGTGTTTCCCGTGTTGTGATCACCCCTGCGGCTTCATGGCTTTCTCGATTGCGCATTGTCACGCGCAATCCGCCCGGCCATTTTTCCGCCGGCCGTAAACGCCTCTTTGCAGTCGACCGGGAACTGCGTGTTATGCCAGGCGGTTTTTTCTTCGAGATTCCAGGCTCCGGCTTCATATCTGGAATAATCCGTGTATTGATATGTGTTGAACGCGTAGATTTTCTCAGGCGGGTATCCGAACACGTATTGCGTCCAGTTTTCCATGGACGCCAGATACTGTTCGTAGCCCTTGTCCTTCATCTCCTGTTCCTTCACATTCATCGTATAGATGAAAGCCGTTCGGATTTTTCGCGGAGCGATGCAGCTGCGCCCGCCTTCCCCATATGAAATAAACGGATACAGCAGCCTTTCCAGAAAGCTGCGAAGCTCGCCGGGAATGTTGTGAAAGAAAACGGGCGTCGCGAACACGATCCCGTCGGCATGCGACATATCGTTCAACAGTTCACAAATTCCGTCCGGATAACCGCACCTGCCATAATCCGCCCCGCCTTTTGTGCGGCAGCGGTAGCATTCAGCGCAGCCGCGGTAATCCAGGTCGTACAGGTTTTTTCGAATTACCTCGATCCCGCTCTGGTTCGCGGTTACGCCCTGGATAAAGCTTGCCAGCATCGTTCCTGTATTGAAGTTTTTCCTCGGGCTGGCGTTGATTGCGTAGATTTTCATTTCGTTATCCTCGCGCGTCTGCATGTAATGGGTGCGCCCGACCAAGCCGGAACGGGCCGGCTTGGATCGCATCCCGATTTTATTTGTTATTGCGCAAGTTTGAAGATGTTGACGATATCCTCGGTACCAAGCTGTTTAAGCGTTCCAACCGTCCCGTTCGAGTTGGTAATGCGGACGCGCTTAGCCATCTTGTACATGATCTCCTCAGGAACGACGCCTACGTCCGGCATCTCGCGCATGGCAGTCGGAACGCCCAGGGAGCGGAAGAAATCCTCCAGCCTGCGGATGGCTTCGAGAACCGTCAGCTCAGGGCTGGCATAATCGTAGGATACGCCCATGACGCGCGTCGCCCACTTTAAAAACATCGGCAGGTTATCTTGATACACATACTTCATCCATGCCGGCGTAACGACCGCCAGCCCGGCTCCGTGCGTCACATCGTATTCGCCGGAAAGCTCGTGCTCGATAAAGTGGGAGCTCCAGTCTCCGCCGTTGTTTCGGCCGATACCGGTCAGGCCGTTGTGCGAGAGGGTGGAAGCGACCATGACATTGGCGCGCGCGTCGTAGTCGTTCGGGTCGTTCATCAGCGTGCGGCCGCAGTCCATACAGGTGAGAAAAATCGCTTCGCACAGCCGGTCGGTCAGTTCGTTTCCGGTTGGCTCATTTGTAAAATACCGCTCCATCGAATGCGACATGATGTCGATCACGCCGCATGCGGTCTGAAACTTCGGCAGGGACATCGTGAGTTCCGGATCTTCAATGGCAAATACAGGCCGGTGCAGATCGTTGTCGCAGAAGCGTTTGAGCTGTTCGTCCGTCTTGGTGATTACGCAGCTGTTCGAACTTTCGCTCCCCGTCGCCGCTATCGTCAGTACGACGCCTACCGGCACGCATGGCTCGGTCTCTACGCCGCGCGTAACGCCGTTGTCCTCCACAAACAGATCCCATACGTCACCGTCGTAGCGCAGCCCCATGGCGATCGCCTTTGCGGAATCGATTACGCTGCCGCCGCCGATGGCGAGCACGAAATCTACGTTTTCTTTTTTACACAGTTCGATGCCCTGATACACCAGATCCAGATGCGGATTTGGAACAACACCGCCCAGTTCGACGGTTTCAACGCCAGCCGACTGGATGCAGCCGATAATCTTATCTACAAGGCCGCTCTTTTTACAGTACATACTGTCGTGGTGGACGAGCGCTTTATGCCCGCCATACGTTTTGATCCATTCGCCGGTTTGTTCTTCCGCTTTCCGGCCGACAATCAACCGCGTGGGGCTTAAAAAAGTAAAATCGTTCATTTGCCCTCCTGCAACCGTTCTTATTCGTTTTTATGCCTAAAAAAATTCTAAAACCGATCCGCAAGCCGTTACCGGGCCAGCTTCCCGGCGATCACCGCGCAGAGAACCGCCCCTCCGTCCGGATATTCGGCGGCGCGCTCTCCCAGCCATTTTGCGCGGCCGATCGCCGCACGCATGCCTGCGGTCGCATCGGCTGCGGTTTTCGCGGTTTTCGCAGCTTCGGCAAACGCCTGCTTCAGCGGCCGGCCCTTATCGAACTCCGATTCCAGCGCATCCGCCATCGGTACAAGCGCGTCGAGAATGGTCTTATCACCCGGCTTGGCTTTTCCGCGCGCCATGATCGCCTCCGCGAATACCCGCGGCAGGCGCGCGACATCTCCGTCCGAAAACGCGTCCTTGCCTTTTGCCGCCTTGGCGATCGACATGATGCCCGCGGACATCAGCGTTCCCATCGTCGAAGGCGCCGCCCTGTTGCAGTTCATAGCGGCTTTCATCAGCAGCTCCGATATCGAAGTGCCGTTATATTCGTCCGCGGTTCCCTTCACGGCGCGAAAAGCATTTTCCATGCTGAGGCCGAGGTCTCCGTCTCCGGATTTTCCATCCAGTTCGCCCAGGTAATCCCTGTTCTCATAAACCGCCTGCGCCGCCTTTTCGATGACTTGTCTGATATCGTCGATTTGATACATGGAATCCCTCCCGTCAAACACTGACAAACGGCGTTGACGCGCTGTCCGACAGCAGTTGTTTGAATTCTTCGTTCAGCTTCAGTATGGAAACCGACGCGCCGAGCATCTCGAGGGACGTCGCATACTCACCGACAAACGCCTTGAAAACGCTGACGTTTCTTTGTTTGAGGCGCGCGTGAAAGTCGTTATACAGGATATAAAGCTCCTCTTTTGATGTTGCGCCGAGACTGTTGACCAGCACGGCGACCTCGCCGCCCTCTTTCACATCCAAATCGGCGCATAGCTGATCCGAAAGAATCTCCGCCAGCTCCGCCGACGTTTTCACCGCCGTGCGCTCCACGCCGGGTTCGCCATGGATACCCATACCGAGCTCCATCTCCTCATCGCCGATTTCGAAAATCGGTTTTGGCATGCCGGGCAGCTGGCATGACGACATCGAAAATCCCAGCGTCGCGACGTTTGCGCAAACCGATTCTGCAATATCGCGAACGTCTGTTAAGGACGCCATTTTCTCCGCCTTTGCGCCGGTAAGTTTATACGGGAAGAAAATGCCGCCTACGCCGCGCCGGTCCTGAAACGTTTCCCGCGGAGCGGACGCGATATCGTCCGCCGCTTTCACGATCGCCGAGGGGATATCGTCCATTTCCAGCAACTCGGCGGCCATTTCGAAATTCATGGTGTCTCCCATGTAATTGCCAAACAGGAACAGCACGCCCGCGCCGCCGTTCACCGCCCGGGCGGCGTCCGTAATCGCATCGCAGCTCGGAGACGTGAACACATTGCCTACCGCAACGCCGTCGCAAAAGCCCTTGCCGACATAACCTAAAAATACCGGAAGATGGCCGTACCCGCCGCCGGTCACGATCGCGACCTTGCCTGCAACAGGCGCATCCGCGCGGACGACGGAGCGGTGACCTTCCCCCGCAAACTTCAAAAACCCGCCGTGCGCAAGGACAATGCCGTCCAGGCTCTCGTCAACAAAACTGTCCGGCAGATTCATGATCTTCTTCATATCAAACATTCCTTTCTGACAATGAAAATCCGGCTCCGCGCATATGCGGTGAAACCGGACTGGATATGGAACCCGATGCAAACCCCGGTGCGGCGCTTACGTCGGCGTGGTTTTTCACCTGGTTCCAATGCGCCCCGACGATACGCGCGAAGAGGGCGTAAGCTCCTCCATACGTCCTCTTCGTGCGATCCGATCTGCGCTGAGTATGAAATCTACTTATAAACGTCATATCCCTGCGTTTTAATCTTTAGCCGGTAGATGACGTTGGCGGCAAAGTACAGGTAGTCCAGATTCGGCCCGCCGAAGCAGAAATTGCGGCAGTTGCCGGGCACGTTGACCTCGCCGAGTTTTTTTCCGCTCTTATCGAAGATGCTGATGCCGGCGCCAATATTGTAGGTCGAGTAAATGTTGCCGTCCTTGTCGATCTTGGTTCCGTCCGGCGTGGGCAGCTCGCAAACGACTTCGCCGCCGCTGAGGGTACAATCATCCTCGATTCTATAACGGCGGATATTGTTTCTCACCGTATCGTTGACCAGCATGGTCTCTTCGCCGACCTCGACGCAAAGGCCGTTCGGCTGCGAAAAATCCTTGTTGGCAAGAACCAGTCTGCCGTCGGTATCGATGCAGTACACGCCCTGGAAGTCCAGTTCGCAGGGGCGCGGGATTCCGGCTACGGCGCTGATGTGTCCGTATGTCGGATCGGAAAACCAGATGCGCCCTTTCCGGTCGACGATGATGTCGTTCGGGCTGTTCAGCGCGCGGCCTTCATAGTTGTCCGCAAGGGTCTTCATCCAGCGCCCGTCAGGTTCCCAGCGCACGACGCGGTTGGTCGCGTGTTCAACGGACACCAGATTGCCGTCGCGGTCGATGAAATTGCCGTTGGTAATGTTGCTGGGTTGCTTGATAATTTTGGTTTCGAAGGTTTCTGGATCCCAGGAGTAAACCTTCCCTGCCGCCATATCGGAGAAGACCAGGCAATTCTTCTGCGGCCACCAGATGATGCCCTCCGTAACGGAATGGCCGGTGGAGCAGGACTCGAAGTCCGCCTCTACGTCGATAAGGTCATAGAATTTCGGATCGCTCGCATTGAATGCGAATTTCATTGTACTTTCTTCCTCCCGTGAAATGATAATTGCGAGGCTCGCAACGTGACGTTCATGTCCGTTTTCGATCGTTGCAATGCCTGGACAAATATTGAAGTTACTTAAAAAAAGTCCGTTTCATTCGGTTTTGAGATACTCCTCCAGATTCAGGCAGGCGTCGCGGTAGGCGGTCGCGCCCCCCATCATCATGGCCAGGCCGAGAACGCTGAAAACCTCTTCTCTTGTAGCGCCGTACTTTTCCATGGCGTACATGGTGTGGGTGATGGTGGCGGGTTTGCAGTGCAATACGTATGCCATACCGCAGACGATCAATTCCTTATATTTTGCCGGCAGGCAGTCGTTCACATTGACCAGCGCGCAGAACTCGTTCCATTTCACGCGTTGCTCGGGGTTCATTTCTTCCATCAATTCCCAATGATAAGCCGAAGGTTGGTTCATAGTGTTTTCTCCTCCAAGATCCGGATCCCGGCGCAGGCTTTCAAGACCGGCCTACACCGGAGACCCGTTTATTTCTTTTCGCCGGTTACGGCTTCCGGGCAGAGCTCAAAGAAGCATTCGGCGCCTGTTTTAAACGCCGGGATTCCGCCGATGAAGATGGCCTCTTCAATCGCCGCAAAGAGTTCCGTAGGCGTCGCGCCGTAGTTCAGCGCATCTCTGCCGTGTCCCATCACGCCGTCGCGGAACAGCCGCACGCAGCTCATGGATACCATCAGCAGTTCCTTGTACTTGCGCTCCAAATCGGTTTTGTCGTTGATGTGTGCTCGAAAAGCCTGAATCTTGTCGTTCAGCTCTTTGTCCTGCGTCTTTAATACTTCCCAATGGTTCATATGCGTTCTCCTGTCACTTGATTTTATAGATTTGCCTAAAATATCTATCCGTCATTCGGAGCTCAACTGCATCATCTTGCTGCGGCGTTTCGAGCGGACGATGCCGAAAATGGAGACCGCCAGCAACGCCCATAGAATCCAGCAGATGGGGGAGGAAAAGAAGACGCCATATCCGAGTTTGCCTCCCGCCATCAAAGCCTGGCGGAGATATGTTTCAAACTGTTTGCCGAGGATATACCCAACCAGCATCGGCGTTGTCGGAAATCCGAACTTGCTGAACAGCCAGCCGATGAGAGCGAAGAAAATCATGACCAGCGGATCCATCATATTGCCGCGGGCAACATAGGAGCCGATGATACAGGCCACGACGACGCACGGGATGATGATGTTCATCTTCGCCTTGCAGGCTTTCACAAACAACGGCATGGACAGTTTCATAATGATAACCATCACGATCGCCGCCGCGATGAACGCGGCATAGATCGTATAGATCAGCAGCGGTTCGTTCTTAAACAGCGTCGGGCCGGGATAGAAGCCACGCATGATGAATACGCCGAGCATCATCGCCGTTGTGGCGTCTCCGGGAATGCCGAAGGAGAGCAGCGGAACCATCGCGGCGGCGCATACGGCGTTGTTTGCCGACTCTGCGGCGACGATGCCCTCGACATTGCCCTTGCCGAAAGAGTTCGGGTCTTTGCTGCCGCGTTTGGCGTAGTCATACGACATGTAAGCCGCGACGGCCGAACCCATGGCCGGAAGGATGCCGACGATACAGCCGATCGCGCTGCCACGCAGCAGAGAAAAAGCCGTTTTCTTCTGATCCTTCCATGTAAACCGCGTGTCGTCTTTGCAGGTCGGCGGGGGCAGCAAGCTCCGGTCGCAGTCGTTCTTGGTCTTTTGATAGAGCGTTTCTACCTGCGAAAGCAGCTCTGAAACAGCGAGCAGCCCGATCATAACGACCACCATATCAAATCCGCTGAGCAGATATGCGTTGCCGAAGCTGTACCGGTTGGCGTAGATAAGCGGATCCATGCCTATCGTTGAAAACCAAAGGCCAAGGAATGCGGACATCATGCCGCGCGCGAGGCTCTTTCCGCAGACGGAGCCGACCATGGAAAGCGCGACCAGGATCAGTATCGCATACTCCTTGGATCCGAATTTCATGGCGATCTTCGCAAGAGGTTCGGTAAAGAAGATCAGGATGATGGCGCTGAAAATCGTGCCGATCGCGGACGCGATCAGCGCCGCTTCCAGCGCTTTTCCGCTTTTCCCCTGCTTCGCCATCGGATACCCGTCCATGCTCGTCGCCGCCGCCGCGGGCGTGCCGGGCGCGCCGAGCAGAATGGCGGAAATGGAACCGCCGTAAATTCCGCCGACGAAGATGGCCAGAATCAGAACCATCGCGGACGCCGTATCCATGTAATACGACATGGGTATGATCAAAGCGATCGCCGTGCCGCACGTCAGCCCCGGAATCGCTCCGAGGACAACGCCGATGATGACGCCTCCAATCAGATAGATGATATTGATGCCGCTGAAGTTATTAACAAAACCCTGCAGCAAATTCTGTAGTACTTCCACTTTTATCCTTCTCCGTTTCTAAAAACCCTTCTGCCGTGAGCAAGCCATAAACCCCAGACAGCCGGGTAATCGTCGCTCATGGTAAAGTAAACCTTCGCCTAAGGATATACACAGTCAGTCATCCTTAAAGGTACAAGGGGGTATCGCAAGACCAGCCTGCGACCGAACAGGAGCGTGCGGCTGGGTCAGGCGTTTTACCTTTCCGCAGCGTATGCGATCAACGCTGCGGAATCCCTGCTAAAATAGTCTGGTGAAGAACCTGGCAATCCACGGCAGCGGGATACCGACCGGCAGTACTAAGCTCAGGAGCTTTGTAAAAGCGAAGTAAATACCGACGGACATCACGAGCGTTGTAATGATAATCGTCAATGGTTTACGCACGCCGTAGAGGAGCATCAGGCAAACCATGATAATTGCGATTGTCAGTATGAATCCCAGGTATGCTGAACAGAATACATAGAACAGCGCCGCGCAAGCTGCGGCAAGAATATATACGAGCCCGCGCAGATCCAGCGTAACCAGATCGGATTTTGCGGCTTCCAGCAGTTCGTCGAAATAGTTTTCCCCATCGTTCGAAGTCTCTTCCTGTTCCGTTCCCGCAGCCGCCGCTTCTTCAGCAGCTTTCTTCTTCTTTTCCGCTGCTGCGGAGGCCGACGCCTTTGCCGCGGCTCTTTCCTTTTTTCTCCTGATAACGATACGAAGTTCCGTGAAAAAAACAATTGCAGCGCAGATAAACATGCCGATCGTCAGCAGGTTGGGGACCATCTGCGGGCTTGGGCCAAACTGTGAACTGCCGGAGACCCATCTGGGCGTTAAGACGAAGTAGAGCAGCAGATTCACAACCGCAAGCCCCCCGGAAAAGACCAGCGCCGCCTTATGCGAAGAAACCTGAATGACATAGTCTTTTTCTTTCAGTTTTTGCAGCAACTCTTTCATTTGAATACCTCAAATTTACGGTTACGGGGGCGGGCAAGCCCGCCCCCGTGCAGTTTTTCGCGTAAGAATCCGGTTGGATTCAGCTGATCAGGCCCATCTCCTTGAGATACTGCTCCGCAATATCACGTTGTTCGAAGATGTACGCGGTCGCCTCTTCCTGATTCAGATAGTAGTTGGTCCAGCCCATGGCCGCCATCTGCTCCTGGTACTCTGCGCTTGCAATGCACTTGTCAAACGCAGCCTGCAGCTTCTCTTTGACGTAATCGGGCACGCCTGCCGGCGCCGCGAAGTACGCATGGCCGATGGAAAGGACGTCGTAGCCCTGTTCGCGCGCGGTCGGGACATCCGGGATATCCTCCCATCTCTCAGTCGCCAGAGCGGCGATGATGCGCAGATTGCCGGATTCCGCGGTGGAACGGGTGCCGGCTTTCTGCCAGACGCAGACGTCGCAGTCGCCGGTCACAACGGCTTGCGCCGGATTGTCGTCGTATGCGATGCAGACGATCTTGTCTTCCATCCCCTTGACCTTGAACAGGTTCATGGCGTTGAAGACGTTGACATAACCGGAGTACGCAACGATGATCTCCTCCTGATCCGCCGCCCAATCCATCAGGTCGTCGAGCGTATAGATATCGGAGCTGGACGCGACGCTGACGCAATGGTCAAACGGGGAAGTGGAACCGAAATAATAGAAATCTTCGGCTTTGTAAGATAAGTCGTTGAGGAATACGCCGATGCAGAGGCCGGAGTGCTGCACATGGCCCAGTGTGTATCCGTCGGGCTTGGCGTTGGCCACCTCTGTGTAACAGGTTGCGCCGTCTGCGCCGACAACGTTTTTAACGACCATCGGAACGCCCAGTTCCTTCTCCATGATGGAGCAAATCAGGCGCTGGCACAGGTCGGACGTGCTGCCTGCGGCGTAGGGTTCAAGCACCGTGATTGCCTGCGCCGGCCATTCTTCCGCGGCCGTATCGTCGGCGGTTGTGGCCTCGGCTTCCGTCGTCGTGGTATCCGTTTCCGCAGACGCAGCTTCCGGCGTCGTGGGGGTGGCGCATGCTGCGAAACAAATCGTAACCGCAACACACATAAGCAATGCAAGTAGTTTTTTCATTTTTTTCCTCCCGTTTTTATTTGTTTTTCAATGGGTTACCGGACACGTTTTAAAAATCGGGCATATCTGCCATGTGCGGATTACCCTCTCTCCTTCACGCAATCCTCTTCCTTGCAACGTGCGGGCACCCTTAGAAACATGTTTAAGAAAGCGAAGCCTTCTGTGATTTGATTGCGTCGGCGACGGTGCCGCCATTTGCAACGAACTCCATGTTGTGATCCTCTCTGGACTGTACCTTAAGAGCCGCTTCATATATCTCCTGCAGCCGGCCCGTGGGTACAAGTATGATGCCGGTTTGATCCATTACGATCAGGTCGCCCGGACAGACCTGCGTATCGCCGATCTGGACGGGGATGTTGATGCCTACCGTCTCCAGCATGGGAGCGCTCTTAACCGGACAGCCTCCCTTAAGATAAACCGGAAACCCGACTTTCGCAATATCGTCCAGATCCCGCATGCAGCCGTTGACGATGAATCCCTGCGCGCCGATCATCTTCGCCCTCAACGAAAGCAGAGCACCCCCGGAGCACACGTCCATCCGCCCTCCGACGTCGATGACCAATACCTCGCCGGCTTTGAGCATGCTGTCTATCACTTTGCCATGCGTGGCAAGCGACGGTTCCGTGCGATTCACGCTGCGAACCATCTGCTTGATGGTTACGGCATATCCCGCGCTCGGCTGTTGATTCGGAACGACAGCGTGCAGCCCGATAATCGTGCGGGGCGTGATGCCAAGCGAGACCATAGCGTCCGCAATGTCGCCGGTGGAGATTTTTGAAAACGCTTGACGCAACTCTTCTCTGTCCATGATATATCTCCTTTTTTATAACAGGGATTCCCCAATTAAAAATTATATTCGATCAACGATCTTTATGCTTTATACTTTTTCAACGCGTCGGAAAACGCTCCAATCATCAGCGCAACATCGTACGCAACGGTGAAGTTATGTACGCCCATTTCACGAAACGCCTGCATCCTTTCAAGGCTGGTGACCAGCGGCGCGGGATACTTGCCGGCTGCGATCGTCTTTTGAATCTGAAGGTTCTCCGCCTCGACCACGAGCGGATGCCCGCCCTGTCCGGCGACGCCCAGAGATTGCGACATGTCCTGTTTGCCCATGGAAACCATGTCCAGGCCTTCCACAGAAACGATTTCATCGATATGCTCCAGCGCACACCGGGATTCGATCTGAACGACGAGGCAAACCTCATCGTTCGCAGTTTCCATCGTAGGAACGATTGGATCAAGACCGAAGCGCAGCGTTCTGCCGCAGGGCAGCATGCCGCGCGCGCCGACGGGCGCATACTTAACCATTTCCACAGCCTGCTTCACCTGCTCGCTGTCCTTGATATCGGGAACGATGATACCCGTCGCTCCCATGTCCAGCAAAGCGGTGATATTGTTCAGGCTGCCGACGCGCACCCATGCCGGCAGTTCAAGCGTGTGCGCCGTGCGCAGGCATTCCCTGATTTCCGACGGGCTGTACAGCGAATGCTCCAGATCCAGGCGCACATAATCGAATCCGGCAAATTTGCAGATCTCCACCATGGTTGGATTGGGAATGCTCAGGTAAATGCCATACGCGTCTTCGCCGTTTTTAGCCTGCTGCAGAAGGTTCTTTTTCATCGACTGGCCTCCGGGAAAATGTGATATACGCTCGGGTGACGTCTTCTTTCGCAACCGGGTCAAAGAAAACCATTTGCGTCCGTTTTGATACATCCGTTTTATACTGGACCGATAATGTCGACCGTCGCGTCAGCGTTTGTGAACTTGATCTGGGCGGAATGAATCCGTTTGAGCAGCAGTATGTTCGTTCATATGCACTGTTATCAATTCGTTGTAACTGCTTGTTGCAAAGATGGGGTTTTTCTGTTAATATTACACATGTCTTATAAATTACACTTGTTCTATTTTTTTTATATCATACTCAAATATGAATTTCAATACGATCGCGTAAATAATACATTAACCCGGATTTGTAAGATTTTTCTCATTATACGGCGAATTTTTAGGACAGTCTTGCATTTATCATCACTGTTCTATACGATTTAAGTGAATAACAAAAAGAAAAATATACGATAATTGCGAGGATAAACCGAATATGTCATGCAATCCACAGATTAAGCGCACGAAAAAACTGCTCTCCGAAGCCTTGATCGAGCTCATGCGGCATAAACCTTTTCATAAGATCAGCATCCTTGAGATCGTCAATGAGGCTGAGCTTTCCCGCTCCGCCTTCTACTCGCATTACTCATCCAAAGAAGCAATTTTATATGAAAAGGTACAGGAAATCGGCGACGAAGCCGCGGAAGTCAGCCTTGTCGCCGAAGAGAAAACGCAGTTTTTGAATTGGAAGCGCAGTATCGGCGTATACCTGCAGCACAAGGAATTCTTTACGCTGCTTTACAAAAACGGACTGACCGATCTCGTTTACCGCGCGGAAATTGCGAATTACGGGAAGACGGAGGAACTGGTGGCGCAGACCTTGAACGGTCCGCCGGAAGATTCAACTCTATACTACAACGTCTACATCCGCTATCACCGACAGGCGGCATTGAACCTGATTCAGAAGTGGATCGCCTCCGGCACGCCCGGCTCGATTGACGAAATTGCTTCTCTGGTTTCCAGTCTGTCCTGCATTCAGGTGTATCATACGTTTCGCGATAAGTATTACCACAATCTGGAAAAGAGCTCGTCGAAAACGATCCCTGATTGGGTTAAGCTCTGCTAAATTCGCACCCGAAGAAATCAGCGCCGTCTGACGAACCGAAAAAAGGTTCTGACCGCACAGCGCTGTTTTTTGTTTTATCATTTTCGTTTTATCAAATGGAAATAAAGATCGTATGAACGGCTATCGCCCCATCAAGTCTTAATACGCTTCAACGAATCCAGAAATATCGCGCATGCGAGCAGGTCGGCCGAACCGCCGGGGCTGGCGCGCCACGCCCGGCACTGCCGGTCCAGCTTTCGCATGGCGGTATGCAGCGCGTTCCCGCCCGTGTTGTATCGCGCGGCGATTTGCTCCGCGCGCGCGCGGAGTTCCTGCGCCTTTTGTCCGCCGCAGCGGGCTAGGACGTTCGCGTCTTCCAATCGGGCGATCAACGCCATCAACACGATACGCCAGCCGTCTTCCCCGTCCGCGCCGCGCGCAACCGCTGCGTGAAACGACGCCAGGGCGGCAAGCGCGTTTGGATATCCGCTCTCGGCCTCGCCGCGCGCTCCGCTTGCGCCGTAACGCGCGTACGCTCTGCCCGCGGTTTCGCCGAGTTCGCCGGTCACTCCGCTGCAAACGCGCGCCGCGACGGAGCATACGGTTTCCGGCAAAAGGGGGATTTCGTTTCCCGCGCAATGTCCAGCGCTGTAGCAGAGAACGCCAATCAGAAACAAGGCCCCTTTATGGGTGTTGACGCCGTTTGTAGCGGCAAGCATGGCACGCTCCGCTTCGACTCCGGCCGCGCGGATGGTGGACAGCCTGCCGTCGGGTTGCATCTGTGCGTCCTGTGTACCGAGCGAAGAAAACTCCGAAAAGAACGGTCCGAGAACCCCAGCGCTTTTGAGCAGAAGCGGCAGATCCATGTCGAAATGCGCGCCGTTGTTTTCCGCGTCAACAAGTCCGGGCTTCGGTGTAAGATACGCTTCTTTTACGAGCGCATCGCGCGCAAAGCGCCCGATGCGCTCCGCCTGAACGCTCATAACGCGTTTTCCCGGATATACGCCAGCGTGGTTTCGGGTACCAGCGGCGCGATCTCATCGTAACGGCGTTCTTTCCAGAGCGCGCGCACGCGGGAAGCGGAAATAGGCGCCCCGTCGACAGTTTTTCGCGGAATCACATTTACACTCACACCGTTTCGCGGCAGGATGGAAAGCAGCGCGTCGTTGTACGCCGCCGTCATCGGATCAAGCGGCTCCTCGCCGACAAACCGTTTCTTTATGCCGCATGCTGGCGCGATGCGCTCCGCGAAGAGCGTTGCGTCCAACCGCGCGTAGGCCTGCGCCGCCTCGGTGCGGTCTTTGAAAAAATAATCCGGGAACGTCGCGCCCGAAATCATATAATCCCCGCCTGGCACGACGGACACGTTTGCCATCTGCGCGCAGCCCTGACGCACGAGCCGCAGCCGCGCGCCGGCCGGAACGTGCGCCGCGTCCGCGGAAAGTACGAATACGATCAAGCGGCGGCACTGCGCGGCAGCCGTCTCGACAAGGTAGCGGTGGCCTTTGGTAAACGGATCCGCATTCATGACGATGGCGCCGTCCGCCTTCGGCAGCGCGGCAAGATAACGCCCCAGCGCGTCCCGGCCGCTTTCCAGCAGCGCAGCGTCCCCGGTACGGGCGCGTTCGTAAAAACACAGCGATGAAAACAACGGCGCATATTGCGGCTTGGTGACGACGAAGACATTCTTTACGCCCTTATCCTTCAGCATCTGATACAGGTGCGTGACCAAACCCGGCAGAATCCCCTCTTCCCGGCGCGATTCGTCAACGGCTAGCGAGCGAATTGCGTCTCCGGCGATTCCGCCTAACGCAAGGAGGGTTTCCCCCTCGTATACGCCGTACAGCGCCGTGACACAGCGGTCGAGCCGGATGCCTGCGCGCTTGTAGAACGCGTCTATTTCTGTCTTGTCCTTCGCGAGGGAAAGCGAGCGAATGTCCATTTTGCACCTCCTGAAAACCGTGTTATACCGCCGCTTGCGCGCATTCCGCGCACATCGTTATTCTTGCAGGGCGTTGCACGCAATTTCGATGAAGTCGCGCGCCGCATTCGACAGGTAGCGGTTCTGGTCATAGCAAACCGCCAGCGTCTCCGATGCCGAAGCATCCGTAATGGGAAAATAGTCGACCTTTTCGTCCTCTTTTCTGGGACGCGCGTTGTGGATGTATTTGAGAAACAACTCCGGATAGACGGCGATTCCCATGCCGCTCTGCGCCAGAGCATAAGCCGTTTCCGTGTTCTCCGTTTCAAAACGAACGTTCAGATTCACGCCACGCGCGCTGGTATAGCTGTCGATCAGGCTTCGCACGCGGTTGCCTTTTTTCAGCAGGATAAAGGGCATGTGCTGAAAGCAGGAGATGTCGGCGGAGATGGAGAATTTTCCGCGCATGTAATCCGTTTCCTCGCCGAAGAGCTCTTTGGTTATACGCTTTGGCACGAGAAGCAGCAACCGCTCAAATGCGAGCGGAATGATCTCTACGGATTCCAGGCCGATCGGCGTAAATACGATCATCATATCGATCTGCCCGTGCTTGAGGCAATCCTCCAGCTCTACGGAATTCCCCTCGTGCACGGTGACTTCGATCAACGGGTTCTTGTCGTAAAAGGCGGGCAGAATCCGGGGAAGGATCGCCAAGCCGCACGTATGGGATATGCCGATTCGGACGGCGCCGCGCCGGTGTCCCGCGATATCGTCCATCTCGCTGTAGATCTGTCTTTCCAGATCGAGCACTTTCCGCGCGAATCGTTCCATCTGCGTTCCCGCATAGGTGAGGGCAAACGACGGCGTCCGCTCGAACAATTTAATATCCAGGTCTTTTTCCAGCGAGGCGATATGCGCGCTCAGGGACTGCTGCGTGATATACAGGCGCTTTGCAGCTTTCGTGACGTTCAATTCTTCCGCGACCATTAAAAAATACTTCAGACTCGTAAAATTCATCTGCGGCCTCCATCAGCATATACAACAGCCAAAACATTGTTGCTTCATGCTGCTATTTTATGTTTGATCTTGTTATTTGTCAATGATACCATCTGAGCGTGGAAGGATGAAATCGACATTCTTGATATCCGAAAGAGGGTTTCGCCGATGCGTTCCTGCAGCTTTGCCTCTGTCGTCAGAAACGTACCGGCGACGTCTTAGCACAATATGGAGATTCTGTATTTTCTTTCAGGCATCGTATTACCTGATCGCATTGTCATTCAACTGCGCCGCGATATACCTTCTTCGAAAACAGCGTATCCCGATTCGTCGTATATCTTCCATTGGACCGGTCGCAGGTAATGCTTGCGCCATCCGCCCGTCCGCTTGATTTTCGGAAGCTCTCGTATCGATAAATGCTGTTGCTTTAACAGTGTTTTAGCTGTGATAAATCCCCTTTGCTTTGCTGCGCCGCGCAACGGCGGTATGAGAAAAATTTTTTCAGCGACCTATTCAGCAGGCCAAACCATATGGAGGTGTTTAACAGATTATGAAAATCAACGCACCCGCGTCGGCAGGAACCATGGAATCCGGCGATATCATGATCGAAATCGAATCCGGCGAACAGCGCGACGTTGAGGTCGTGCTCAAAAGCCCGGTGGCAAACGAGTTCGGCAAGCAGATCATGCAAACCATCCGATCCGCTGCGAACGAATACGGGCTCGAATACGCCGTGATCAACGCGGTGGACAAAGGCGCGCTGGACTGCACGATCCGCGCTCGCGTCGCCGCCGCCTGTCAGCGCGCCACCCAAAAGGACACATTCGATTGGGGGAAAGACGTATGAGCAGACTACGGCGCAGCATGCTCTTTGTACCGGGCAATAATCCCGGCATGATGTGCGACGCGCATATCTATGGCAGCGACGCGCTCATGTTCGACCTGGAAGATTCCGTCGCGCTGCGCGAAAAGGACGCGGCGCGGCTGCTGGTATTTCACGCGCTGAAGACCATACATTACGGGGACTGCGAGCGCGTTGTGCGCGTCAACCCCCTGAATACGCCGTACGGCAGAGCGGATATCGAAGCCATGGTCGCCGCGGGCGTGGAGGTAATCCGCCTGCCGAAGACGGAGAACGCCCGGGATATTCAGGACACCGAAACTGAAATTGAAAAAGCAGAGAGAAAATTCGGCCTTCCGTCCGGCAGGACGCGCATGATGGCGGCGATCGAAAGCGCGACCGGAATCGTCAACGTCAACGCCATCGCCGCCGCGAGCAAGCGTCTCGTCGCCATTGCGCTCGGCGCGGAGGACTACTGCGCAAACCTTCGAACGACCCGGTCGAAGGAAGGAAGCGAGCTGTTCTTTGCGCGCAGCGCGATCGTGGTCGCGGCGCGCGCGGCGGGTATCGACGCCATCGACACCGTGTTTTCCGACGTAAACGACGAGGAACAGCTCGTCCGCGAAACGGAAGCAATCAAGCAGCTCGGTTTCGACGGAAAGTCCGTCATCAATCCGCGCCAGATCAAGCCGGTACATCGCGTATTCACGCCGACGCAGGCGGAGATTCAAAAAGCGCGGCGCATAATTGAAGCCAGCCGCGAGGCGGAAGCGCGCGGAAGCGGCGTGGTTTCGCTGAACGGTAAAATGGTCGACCGCCCTGTTGTGATTCGTGCGGAACGCACGCTCGAACTGGCGGTCGCATCGCGCGTGGTATTCGAGGAGGATGACACATGACGCATCAACCTGATTTTGCGGCGGAAGTAGCCGCTCTGGGAAAGCGCCCATACATATACGGCGAAAATCCGCGTTTGTACGGCAAGGAAACCGCGCCGCTGAAGGACAGGATGGCGCACGAAAACAAAATCGTTGAAAGCCTGGAAAAAGCCGTGGAACTCTGCGGCCTCAAGGACGGAATGACGATCTCGTTTCATCACCACTTTCGAAACGGCGACCACATCGTCAACATGGTGATCGGCACGCTGGCCCGCATGGGTTTTCGCGGCTTGCGCGTGGCGGCGTCCAGCCTCACGGACGTGCACGAGCCGCTGATCGAACACATCAAAAGCGGCGTCGTTACACATATCGAGACCTCCGGCTGCCGGGGCGAACTTGCCAAAGCCGTTTCTTCCGGACTGATGGACGACCCCATGGTATTCCGCTCGCACGGCGGGCGCGCGGCGGCGATTGCCGAGGATGAAATCCACATCGACGTCGCGTTTCTCGGCGCGTCCAGCTGCGATCCGTTCGGCAACGCAAACGGCTACTCGCGCGAGGGCGAGGAGAAATCCATGTGCGGTTCCCTCGGCTACGCCCGCGTGGACGCACAGTATGCCGATAACGTCATCGTGCTGACAGACAACATCGTGGGTTATCCGAACATGCCGTTCGGCATATCCCAAAGGCTCGTAGACTACATCGTTCATGTGGACGACGTGGGCGACGCGGATAAGATCATGACCGGGGCGACGCGGTTCACCAAGAATCCGCACGATCTGATGATCGCCGAGACCACGGCGAATATCATCATTCACAGCGGGTATTTTTATGACGGCTTTTCGCTTCAAACGGGTTCCGGAGGCGCTTCGCTGGCGGTGACGCGGTTTTTACGCGAGGCGATGATCGAGCGGAACGTTCAGGCAAGTTTCGCGCTTGGCGGCATCACCGGAGCAATGGTGAAACTGCACGAGGAAGGCCTGATCCGCAGGCTTCTAGACGTACAGAGTTTCGATCTCGAGGCGGCGCAGTCTCTGAAGAACAACCGCTTTCATCAGCAGATCGACGCGAATTATTACGCCAATCCGTACCGCCGCGGCGCGGCGGTCAACCAGCTCGACGTGGTGGTTCTATCCGCGCTGGAGGTGGATACGGATTTCAACGTCAACGTGCTGACCGGATCGGACGGAGTCATCCGCGGCGCGATCGGCGGCCATCCCGACACGGCGGCCGGCGCGGCGCTTTCCATCGTCGTATGCCCGCTCATGCGCGGGCGCATGCCGAGCGTACGCACGCGCGTCAACACCATCGTCACACCCGGCGACACCGTAGACGTGCTGGTGACGGATCAGGGTATCGCGGTAAACCCGAAAAGGCCCGAGGTGGCGGAGCGGCTCAGCCGCGCGCATTTTAAAATCACGCCTGTCGAGGAACTGGTCAAACGCGCCGAGCGCATCACCGGCAAGCCGGAACCGCTCCCGTTCGGAAAGAAAATCGTCGGTCTGTGCACGTACCGCGACGGAAGCGTGATCGACGTTATCCGGCAATTGACCTGACCCGTCATTTTGCTCGCCTTTCAGTCATCGTAATATTAGTTGATATTACAAACCCTAATTTTCCGCCATCGAAGGCAATTCATAAAAAATCAGGAGGCACTCATGATTCGCTATCAAGACCGGCCGGTCAAACTCCATAACGGCAAGCCGCAGCCCGCAAGCCACGCGGACGCGGGCGCGCGGGAAAAGACCATCGCGTACCGCATCCTGCGCGCGCACAACGTTTCCGGGGAAAGTGAAAAGCTCCGGCTCCGCTTCGACGCGCTGATCTCGCACGATATCACGTATGTCGGCATCATACAGACCGCGCGCGCCAGCGGGTTGACGGAGTTTCCCGTGCCGTACGCCATGACGAACTGCCACAACAGCCTCTGCGCCGTCGGCGGCACGATCAACGAGGACGACCACGTGTTCGGCCTCTCCGCGGCGAAGAAGTACGGCGGTGTCTACGTACCGGCGAATTTGAGCGTCATCCACAGCTACGCGCGCGAAGAGATGGCCGGCTGCGGCAGAATGATCCTCGGCTCGGACAGCCACACGCGCTACGGCGCGCTCGGAACGCTCGCCATCGGCGAAGGCGGGCCGGAACTGGTCAAGCAGCTGTTGAAAAACACCTATGATATCTCCGCGCCGCAGGTCGTGCTCTGTTATGTCACGGGCAAACCGCGCCGCGGCGTAGGCCCGCACGACGTCGCGCTCGCGCTCGTGAAAGAGGCCTTCCCCGAAGGCCGCGCAAAGAACAAAATACTCGAATTCGTCGGCCCCGGCGTGAAGGATCTGCCTGTCGATTATCGTAACGGTATCGACGTCATGACGACGGAAACGGCGTGCCTGAGTTCGATTTGGGAAACGGACGACGTGATCCGCCGCTATTACGAAACGCAGGAACGGCCGGACGACTTTTCAGAACTCGCGCCCGAAGACGGCGCGTACTACGACGCCATGATCACCATCGAGCTGGACAAGGTCGAGTGCATGATCGCGCTGCCGTTCCACCCGAGCAACGCATACACGATCCATGAATTCAACAAGCGCGCCGGGGAACTGCTCGCCAAGGTGGATGCGGAATCCGAAAAGCAATTTCCGAAAACAAATCCGAATCTTCAAGCCAAAGCGACGGCCCAGGGCGTGCGCGCCGACCAGGGCATTATCGCAGGCTGCTCGGGCGGCCTGTTCGACAACATCGTCGAGGCGGCTGATATTTTGAAAGGGCACGACACCGGCAACGGCGCGTTTTCACTATCCGTTTATCCAACCAGCGTGCCCGTCAGCCTGGAACTCACGCGTACCGGCATTACGGAAACTCTGCTGGAGTCCGGCGCGGTCATAAAGCCCTCGTTCTGCGGCCCGTGCTTCGGCGCGGGGGACGTGCCCTCCAACAACGGGTTCTCCATCCGCCACACTACGCGCAACTTCCCGAACCGCGAAGGATCGAAGCCCGGCGAAGGGCAGCTCTCCTATGTCGCGCTTATGGACGCGCGCAGCATCGCCGCAACCGCGGCAAACGGTGGAATCGTCACCGCAGCAAGCGATATATCGTATCTAGAGACGCCGCTGGAGTATCATTTCGACCGGCAAGTGTATCAAAAGCGCTGCTACAACGGTTTCGGCAAGGCCGACCCCTCCGTCGAGCTCGTGCTCGGGCCGAACATTACGGATTGGCCGAAGATCTATCCGCTGGCGGATAATATGCTTTTAGAACTCTCAGCCGTGATCCGCGATCCCGTAACCACCACGGACGAGCTTATCCCCTCCGGCGAAACGAGCTCGTACCGCAGCAACCCGCTGCGCCTTGCGGAGTTCGCGCTCTCGCGCCGCGCGCCGGACTACGTCGGCCGCAGCAAGGCCGTAGCGGCCATCGAAGCGGCGCGCAGAAACGGCTACGCGCCGGACGCGCTCAAAAAGCTACTGAACACGGTCGGCGAAGCGGACGAGCTTATGGACAGCACCGCATACGGTTCCTGTGTGTTCGCAAATAAACCCGGCGACGGCAGCGCGCGCGAACAGGCGGCGTCAAGCCAGCGCGTGCTCGGCGGCGCGGCCAACATCTGCTACGAATACGCCACCAAGCGCTACCGCAGCAACTGCATCAACTGGGGCATCCTCCCGTTTACCCTGCCCGAAGGCGCGGCATTCAACTACGAAGTCGGCGATCATGTTTTCGTACCAAACGTGCGTACGGCCATCCGCGACAATATCGAAACTTTGACGGCAACAGCGATCAAAGCGGACGGTTCTACCGAACCGGTCACGCTTCAACTAACGCCGCTGACCCCGGACGAGCGCGAGATCCTGCTCGAGGGTTGCCTGATGAACTACTACGCCGCGCAGGCGTCAAAACAATAATATTATCAAGCGTATCGGAAAGGAACTGATTATGAGCCTGATCAACATGAAAACCCCCCTCGTCGAGATAGACGGCGACGAAATGACGCGCATCCTCTGGCAGCAGATCAAGGACGAACTGATCCTGCCGTTTGTCGACCTCAAGACGGAGTATTACGACCTTCAGTTGACCGAGCGGGAACGCACGCGCGACCAGATCACCAAAGACGCCGCCAACGCGATTAAAAAATACGGCGTAGGCGTCAAGTGCGCCACCATCACGCCCAACGCGCAGCGCGTAACGGAATACAGCCTCACCGAGATGTGGAAGAGTCCCAACGGCACCATCCGCACCGTGCTCGACGGAACGGTCTTCCGCGCGCCGATCCTCATCGACTCCATCAAACCGGTCGTGAAAAACTGGAAAAAACCCATCACCATCGCGCGTCACGCCTACGGCGACGTTTACCGCGCGACGGAGTACCGCGTGCCGGAAAAGGGCAAAGCGGAACTGGTCTTCACCGGCGAAAACGGCGCGTCGTTTAAAGAAACGGTCTACGACTTCGAATGCCCGGGCGTACTGCAAAGCATGTACAATAAAGACAGCTCGATCAAATCGTTTGCCCACAGCTGCTTTCAATACGCGTTGAGCACAAAACAGGATCTCTGGTTTTCCACAAAGGACACCATCAGCAAGCTCTACGACCATACGTTTAAGGATATCTTCGAAGAGATCTTTGAGGCGGATTATAAAAAAGAGTTTGAGAAACTGGGGTTGACGTATTTCTACACGCTCATCGACGACGCGGTGGCCCGCGTCATCCGTTCCGAGGGCGGATACATCTGGGCATGCAAAAACTACGACGGGGACGTGATGAGCGACATGGTCAGCACTGCGTTCGGCAGCTTAGCTATGATGACGAGCGTGCTCGTCTCCCCCGACGGCAACTTCGAATACGAGGCCGCGCACGGCACGGTCACGCGGCATTATCACAAATACCTGCGCGGCGAAGAGACCAGCACGAACCCGATGGCGACGATCTTTGCGTGGAGCGGCGCGCTGAAAAAGCGCGGCGAGCTGGACGCACTGCCTCAACTCGTCGCGTTCGGCGAGAAGCTCGAAAAGGCGTCCATCGCCACGCTCGACGCGGGCGTCATGACCAAGGACCTCGTCGGGCTGTGCGAAGGCATCACGCCCACGGCGGTGACGAGCATCGCGTTTATCCGGGCAATCAAAGCCCGGCTTCAAGGCGGGGAGTAATCCGTAGGGCACCTGTCCGCCGGTTATAGCTATACATGTTCGCACCGGAAGGAGATTGAGAAGGCATGGAATACATAAAACTCGGAAACTCTGATCTTCGTGTATCGAGGTTGTGCGTCGGCTGCATGAGCTTCGGCGATCCGTCCACCAAACTGCAGCACGGTTGGACGCTGAATCAGCAGGAGAGCGAAGCCATCATCAAGCACGCGCTGGATCTCGACATCAATTTCTTCGACACCGCCAACATGTATTCGGACGGCACGAGCGAAGAGTATCTAGGCCGCGCGATACGAAAAAACACCGCAAGAGACCGGGTGATCATCGCCTCCAAGGTATATAACAACGAGGGGCATCTTTCCAAAGCGGCCATCCGCCGTGAAATCGAAGGCACGCTGCGCCGCCTCGGCACCGATTATCTGGACCTCTATATCATCCACCGGTTCGATTACGACACGCCTATGGAGGAAACCATGGAGGCTCTGCACGAACTGGTCACGGCGGGCAAGGTTCGGGCGCTCGGCGCGTCCGCCATGTACGGTTATCAATTCGCAAATCTGCAAAGCGTCGCCCTGCGCAACGGATGGACCCCGTTCGTATCGATGCAGAACCATTACAACCTGCTATACCGGGAGGACGAGCGCGAATTGATACCCTTCTGCGAGCAGCAGAACGTGGCCCGCACGCCATACAGCCCGCTCGCCGCCGGCAGGCTGTGCCGTTTGGATTGGACCACAGGCACCAAGCGCAGCCAAAGCGATACCGTCGCGATCCGGAAATACGACGGCACGCAGGAAGCCGACTATCAGATCGTTCTTCGCGTACATGAATCAGCCGAGAAGCGCAGCGCCTCGATGTCGCAGATTGCATTGGCCTGGCATTATTACAGAGGCGTCGCGTCACCCATTATCGGCGCAACCAAGGCGTCGCATTTTGACGACGCCGTCGGCGCTCTGCAAATCCGGTTAACAGACGACGAAGCCCGGTATCTTGAGGAACCGTATCTGCCGCATAAGGTTGTCGGCGCGCTGTAAGCGTGGTCGAAATCCCGCCCTCGTGAAAAATCGATGCTTAGCCGGGTTGTGCGCCCGATTTTCGGGAAACCCCGGCCGGTGCCTGGTATCAAGCGGCGCTGTGCGGTCATCGGCTCTTTGCCGTCTGGCGCACGGCGCCCTGTTTTTTCACTTAACCTCAGGCGCGTATATCAAAAACAGTATCGCTGAGAGGCTCTCGAACGCTCCTATATAGCTTTTTTTGAATAACTATGCTAAAATATCATCAACCAAGGCGTGCATGATATTATCTATGATGCAGGCATCCCAGTCCCATAGAATTCATATCATGCAAACCGGAAGGACATTCTATCCCCCGACAGAGTGTCCTTCTTTTATTGTTCTGACTTGTAAATACCTGTTCTCGATACCTTAACGACGATATTTTTCAGCAGACCCGCGATAGCCGCGTGGAACGGGAACGATGGAATGACCATTTGCCATTCCGCAGCGCTCCAGAGGATAGCCGTGATACAGGCCGGAGCGATTCAGAGCGGCGCCGGGCACGCAGACGTAAGCGTAAAATAAATTATCCGTCAGTTTATACGCAGTTGTCTTGCAACCCTGTTGCCGGATCACGGCTGCAGGAGCAAAAAACGTTTCGCACATTCCTTCAAGCTGTCTTTTTGCCCGTATATGGTGAGCCCGCCGGCGACCAGAATATCGGCGCCTTCTGCCAGACACATCTTCGCGTTCTCAAACGTCACGCCTCCGTCCACCATGATCTGATATGCATACCGGTTCTTATCGCGCTCGCTTTGAACGAACGAAAGATGTCTTCTCGTGTGATTCACCAGCATTGTCTGGTTCGAAAACCCCGGCTCGACGCCCATGACGTTTACATAATCAACGTACTCCAGCAGCGGCGCCGCGTCGTCGTGGTCCGTGTTCGGGTTAAGCACGATTCCCGCCCGCATACCCGCCGCTTTGATTCTCTTGAGCAGGCCGACGGGAAAACGCGTTGCGTCCAGATGGAACGAGAGCATGTTCGCTCCGGCGTCCCGCATCCGCTCGACATAGTCCTCCGGCCGGTCCGTCATCAGGTGTACCTCGATGGTCGCGTCGCAGCAAGCGGAAACCGCACGCACCACGTTCAGCGAAAAGCATAGGTTCGGTACGTAATGCCCGTCCATGACGTCGATATGAAGCATTTTCGTACCGACCGACATCAAATCGTCGATATCCTGCTTCAAATTGAGAAAATTTCCGCAAGCAAGCGAAGGATTCATGATCACGATATAAGCCCTCCTGATTCCGTCTTGATGTTCGTCAGACCGAGCGCGTTCCACCCGCCGTTATTTGATCACGCCTTTTTGCAGTATGATATTGGCGTAGATCGCCTCTTCTCCGGTTTGGACGATCACGGCGCAGGCGTCCGCTTGGTCATAAAACGCATAGCGCTCGTACTGCGCGACGGCTTTTCCGCCTCGCTCGTCGTGTCTTGCGACAATGGCGCGGAATTCGTCGTGAATCGGAATCTTCAACCCGTTGTCGCGCACGTCGACGTCCATGACCATCGCCGGTTCGTCCGTATGCTTGTCCAGCGGCATCAGCGTCAGGATCGCCTCCATCAACGCAGGGACGCCGAGCCCGTCCGCGCGCAGGAAGATCGCGCCGCATCGGTCGGCCGTGCTTTTCCCGGGAAAATTCGCGTCGGCAAGAAGAATTTTGTCGCCGTGCCCCATTTGGCAGAGCGCCTTGAGCAGATCCGGGGATAGTATTTTGGGTATGTTCAGCAGCATATCGTTTCCTCTTCATGTCGGTCACATGTATTTGTGTCTTCGTACGGTTGTTTCAAAACGACGGCGCGGCCGTTCAACTCATCTTAACCGTTTCTTGGAAAAATGTAAACGGAATACCAAACTCAAAATCGGCCGCTGAGCTGATGCACTCGTTTCGCGGTAAATGCAGGAAAAGTTGCACGGCTGCCTCAAATTTCCTGCATTTTTATCCGTTTTGCAGGAGAGAAATTTTTCTTTCGGAAATTTCGTATGAAACGTTTGCCTTGCTTGGAAAAGCAGTGTATCATATATTTGGTGAAGATTGCGCATGACACTAAACAAGTATGGGAAGCTCAGCCGCGCGGCGATATGCCGTCAACTTGTTTTGTGAAAGAAAAGCGATGAGATGTACGAGTTGTTTTGCATCAAGACGCCCTGCGCATCAATCCATTGCAGAGTATATTAAAAGCTGAAAAGGAGAGCTTATGAGTACAAAATACGAGCAACTATTAAAGAATCGAATGAGTGCGGAAAGCTATTCAAAACTGGTAGCTTTGAACAATGACAAAGTATC
This sequence comes from Christensenellaceae bacterium, assembly GCA_963675855.1. GTDB lineage: Bacteria > Bacillota > Clostridia > Christensenellales > CAG-138 > UBA7703. The sequence continues at coordinate 671,473 of OY776633.1, read as the reverse complement.
CGAATTTATCGGAATGTTTGTCGAGCACTGCGATCCCGCCTCCGTTTATGTCTGCAGCGACAGCGAGAAGGACATCCAGTTCGTTCGGGATCAGGCCCTTGCAAAAGGCGAAGAGGAGCATCTTGCCAATGCAAAGCAGACCATCCACTGGGACGGCTACGGCGACCAGGCCAGAGACAAGAAGAATACCCGGTATCTTGTCTATGATGAAAACCTCGCAAGGATGAGCACGCTCAACTCCGTCAAGTACGAAGAGGGCTACAAGGAGATCATGGAAATCTCCAAAGGCATCATGCAAGGCAAGGACGCCGTCGTTCTGTTTTTCTCGGAAGGCCCGACGGAAAGCCCGTTTACGATGCCTTGTGTTCAGTTCACCGACAGCTGGTATGTCGCGCACTCCGAATGCATTCTGTATCGCTCGGCGTACAGCCATTTTCTCAAGATGAAAGACGCCGAAAAGAGCGAATTTTTCCGCTTCGTCCATTCGGCCGGCGCGCTTGATGCAAATAACAATACGCTCAATCTGGATAAGCGCAGAATCTACATGGACACCCAGAACAACATCGTCTATTCCATGAACGATCAGTATGCCGGCAACTCCGTCGGCCTGAAAAAGCATTCGATGCGTCTGGCAATCAATAAGTCCGGCCGTGAAGGCTGGCTCTGCGAGCATATGTTTGTCATGGCCGCCGTCGACAAGGATAAGAACCGCAAAACGTATTTCTGCGGCGCGTATCCGTCCGCCTGCGGCAAAACGTCCACGGCAATGATTCCAGGAGAACAAATCGTCGGCGACGACATCGCTTATTTCCGCAATATCGACGGCGAGTTCCGCGCCGTCAACGTTGAGTTCGGTATGTTCGGCATCATCAAAGACGTCAACGCCAAAGACGACCCGGTTATTTTTGAAAACCTCATGAAGGATCAGGAAGTCATCTTCTCCAATGTCCTCAGAGGGACCGACAACAAGCCTTATTGGCTCGGCATGGGCGTTGACGCCCCGAAGGAAGGCCGCAACCACTTCGGCGCATGGCACGAAGGCGTCAAAGACGATAAAGGCAATACGGTCGGCGTCGCGCATGCGAACGCTCGCTATACCATGCGCCTGGATTACCTTGACAATATCGACAAAAAAGGATTCGAAGCCAAAGACGGCGTGCCGGTCGAGGGCATTCTCTACGGAGGTCGTGACAGCGACACGACGGTTCCCATCGAAGAATCACCCAGCTGGAAAGACGGCATCCTGATGAAAGCTGCGACGCTCGAATCGGAAACAACCAGCGCCACGTTGGGCGCCGAGGGCGTGCGTACACCCAGCCCGATGGCCAACATGGACTTCCTTTCCTACCCGCTTGGCGAGTACACGCTCAACAATATCAAGTTTGGCGAGAACGTGAAAAACACCCCGAAAATCTTCAGCACGAACTACTTTATGCTGGATGAAAACGGCAATTACACGACCAGCAAACTGGCCAAGAAGATCTGGCTGCACTGGGCGGACGGCCGTATCCACGGCGAGTTCGATGCTTACGATACGCCGACCGGCAAAATCCCGAAATATGAAGATTTGGCGGTCATGTTCAAAAAGTATCTGAACGAAGACTTCTCGAAGGAGATGTACACGATGCTCTTCACGTTCCGCTGCACAAAGTGGATCAACAAGCTGGAACGCGCCAAAGCGTATTATAAAAAGATGGATCCGGGCACACCCGACGAAATATTCGAGCATTGGGATGCCGCCATCAAACGCATCAGCGCCGCAAAGGATAAATATGGCGACCTGATCTTGCCGGGCACCTTTAAAGGTTAAACCGCTTTACACAAAAGAGCGCATGCCGATCAGGCATGCGCTCTTTTTATCCGGGCACGCACGGTTTCTTATGCCGCCTGTATAGGCAAATGCAAATATTGTAAAACGAAATGATTGACAGCCGAATTTCTTTATGGTATATTTTTGCGGTATTCAAAATAATTGCTTTGACCGCACATGTTGCCGTTCATCCGTTATTTGATGGACGGCTATGTGTGTTTTTTTGACAAAACCCGGCGGTTCCCGCCCCGGTTGACGCTCATAGGGTCGAGGGCATCTTGAGAACAAGAAAACAGACGAACCTTTTTCGTTTTATTCCGAAGCTTCAAGCCGCCAACCCAAGCAAGGACGCAATCATCCGCCGGATGCGGATGTAATTGAACGGGTACACCAGAACAAAACCAACAAAAACGAAAGAGGTATTTCATGTTCAGCGACAAAACCATCGTCTGCAAAGACTGCGGACAAAGCTTCACCTTCACCGCCAGCGAGCAGGAATTCTATGCGGAAAAGGGTTTCACCAACGAGCCCCAGCGCTGCAAAACCTGCCGCGTTGCCCGCAAGCAGAACTCCCGCGGCGGCGAGCGTCAGATGTATGACGCAATCTGCGCCAGCTGTGGCGCGCCCTGCAAGGTTCCCTTCGAACCCCGCACGGACCGCCCGGTATACTGCAGCGATTGCTTCCGCAAGTAATTAACCCGAAGCAAACAAAACGCCTTTCGCAAGAAGGGCGTTTTTTTCGTGCGCAATGCTTGAATTGCGGGTATAATTGACCCATTCACATGCCAGTACCACTAATAAATGATTTTCCAGAGGAAGGAGTGCCCCACATGACCACCGGGAACGATCTCGACGGCGTCGCCATCATCAAAAAGCTCGACGACATTCCGGAGCTCAAAGAAAAGCTGATTTCCGTTTACGAAACCAAGTCGCATCAGGACGTTTCGCGTTACAGCCTTCTGCTGGCAGAGCACGTCATTTCGATGGCAAACATGCCTGTCAACGAAACAATAGACGCGTGCTTTTCCGTCAGCCGGGCCTGGCAGGAAGGCCGCGCGAAACTTCAGCAAGCGCGGCAGGTCGCCTTTGCGCTGCACCGGCTCGCGCGGGAGGAGGCCGACCCGGCGCGCGTACTTGTCTACCGCGTGCTGGGGCAGGCCGCCGCAACGCCGCATGTCAAACGCCACGCGCTGATCGCCTCGGATTATGCGATAAAGTTGATCAACCGCCTGTATCCCGGGTCTTCGGATGCGGTCCGCAATGAACGCGAAACGCAGATTGCGTTTATGCAGAGCGTATAGAGCGGTCTTAGTCACAGAAACTTTGCTTTACAAACGCGAACAAGTGTGCTAATCTGGCAAAGTATTGTGATGCAGCAACCTTGCAAAAGAAGCGCAGGGGATACAATGTAACTCGAAACGATACGTCAAATTGAAGTTCGAACTCCCGTTGTCTGTCGCATTGATGATACGCCCGGCAAGAAACAACAATACTTGCCATACGGCTCGGAGCGTTCCGGCTCCGTCGTATCAATAGCGACACGACGACAGGACAGCGTTTTTTGTAAGACGATGCCCAATTACGTCGGCATGGTCTTATTTTTATGGAATCACGGAACAGAAAGAAAAGGAAATGAACTATAAAGAACTCTTATCCCCCGAGATGCGAGGGACGCTTGAAAAGGCGGGTTACGAAACGCCAACGCCGATTCAGGAACAAAGCCTGAACACCCTGCTGGATAACCGCGACCTCATCGGCATCGCCCAGACGGGTACGGGCAAGACCGCGGCGTTTGCGGTGCCGATCATCGAACGAATCGACTCAATAAACCGCAAACCGCAGGCGCTCATCCTCTGCCCCACGCGCGAACTCGCGCTGCAGACGACCGCCGTGTTTAAAAAACTCTCGCCGCACAAGAAGATGCGCACCGTGCCCATCTACGGCGGGCAGTCCTCCAACGTACAGATTCAGGCGCTGCGCGGCGGCGCGCAGGTCATCGTAGGCACGCCAGGGCGCGTGAAGGATCTCATCGGCCAGAAAGCGCTGAAGCTGAACAATATCCGTTTCGTCGTGCTGGACGAGGCGGACGAAATGCTCGACTTCGGCTTTTTGCCGGACATCAAGTGGATCCTCGGCAAGGTTTCCGGCGCGCATCAGATGATGCTCTTTTCCGCCACCATGAGTAAAGAGATAGACTCCATCGCGCAGAACTACCTCGTTAACCCCGAAACCGTCGAGGTGGGCGAGCGCAACGAGCCCACGAAAACCGTGCAGCAGATGAGCATCAACACGCAGGAGGGCGCCAAACTCACGACGGTCGCGTATGTGATGAAGCAGGTTTCGCCGCGGCTGACGCTGATCTTCTGCAACACGCGGCACCGCGTGCGCTCCGTGACCAAAAAGCTCAACGCCTCCGGCCTCTCCGCTGCCTGTCTGCACGGCGATTTATCGCAGAACCAGCGCAACAACATCATGCGCGATTTCCGCGCGGGGAAGGCTCCCGTGCTCGTTGCGACCGACGTCGCCGCGCGCGGCATCGACGTGGACAACATCGACCTTGTCATCAACTACGACGTGCCGGACAAACCGGAGTACTACGTGCACCGCATCGGCAGAACCGGACGCGCGGGCCACAGCGGCCTGGCTTGCACGCTGGTGAGCGAGCAGGACATCCCCCGCATCCGCACCATCAAACGCCAGTACAATGTGCTGACGAACTAAGCCGCGGCACACCGGGGTATATGGCGCTCGACCCTTAGGGTTCGGGCGCTCTTTTTGTTCCCGGCGCGCGCGGCTATGGTATAATAATAGTTAAGTCCGCGACGCGCCCTTTCGTGTGTGCGGCATATGGAAACGGAGTAAATATATGGATAAATCGGAATCGTTAGAAAACATCGCGCTGCTCATCGACGCGGACAACGCGCAACTGAGCAAACTATCGCTGATTTTAGAAGAACTCTCCACCTACGGGCGGATCGTCGTCAAGCGCGCCTACGGCAACTGGAAGGACGCGTCCCTGAAAAAGTGGGAGGAAACGCTCAAGTCGCTCGCCATCAAGCCGGAGCAGCAGTTTGCCTATACCACCGGCAAGAACGCAACCGACCTCTCCCTCGCTATCGACGCGATGGATCTGCTGCATACCGAGCTCTACGACGCATTCGCGCTGGTTTCGAGCGACAGCGACTTCACCCCGCTTGCAATCCGCCTGCGCGAGGCGTGCGTCTATGTGTTCGGCGTCGGCGAGGAGAAGACGCCGCTGCCGTTTCGCAACGCCTGCGACAACTTCATCCTGACCCAGAACCTCGGCGTCGAAGAACCGCCGCCGCCAGCCCCGCAGGAGGAAAAGAAGCCTGCAAAGAAAAAGACGAAGCCCGCTCCCGTCGCCGACATCAATCAGGTGCACGTCCACCTCAAGACCGCGAGCGAGCGGTATTCCGACGCGGACGGCTGGACGAACATCTCCTCCGCGGGCGGCTATCTCAAGCGCGTCATGCCGGACTTCGACAGCAAAACCTACGGTTATTCCAAACTCACCGACCTGGTCAAGGCGTATCCGAAGCAGTATGAAACCCAAACCACCCCCGGCAAGGGCACCGTAACCATCTTTTCTTACCGCTGCCGTTAACAGGAGCGCTTATGAAACCATCGGACACATCCCGAACAAAAGCAGGCAAACGAATTCTGCTGGCGCTGTTGGCGCTGGTACTCCTGCTTGCCGCGGCGTTTCTCGTATACGCCGCCGATTATCGCCGCGCTGACGAAACCGCGCTCGCGCTGCTTGACAGCAGCGCTGTCACTCAGGACGGAACCCTGACCATACTCGCTGCGGATCCGGGCAACGACAGCGGCGCGGGGCTGATCTTCTATCCCGGCGGCAAGGTTGAAGAGACGGCATATCTGCCGCTGCTCGAGCGGTTGCGCGAAGGCGGCGTCACCTGTGTGCTTGTCAAGGTTCCCTTACGGCTTGCGGTTTTTCATATCAACGCAGCGGATGCGGTATACGATCGCGTTCCCGGCGTATCGCGCTGGTATATCGGCGGGCACTCGCTCGGCGGCGCGATGGCAAGCAGCTACGCCGCCGGAAACGAGGACCGGCTCGACGGGCTGATCCTGCTCGGCGCCTATCCGGTCAACGACAGCCCGATCGATGCGCTTTGCATCTACGGCAGCGAGGACATCCAGCTCGACCTTTCCAAACTCGCAGGCGTCTCCAATGTGCTCCGCCTGGAAGGCGGCAACCACGCGCAGTTTGGCAACTACGGCCCGCAGGAAGGCGACGGAACAGCGACCATTTCCCGCGAATCGCAACAGGCGCAGGCGGCAGAAGCAATTCTGGCATTTATAAACGACGTTTCGTAGCCTGAGCGCCGCATCCGTTGCGCGAAATACATCTAAGCAATTACCAAAATTCAAAGGGGGGTTGATGGAATGGAACAACAAAAATCCTACAGCCTGAAATCTACGCTTTGGTTCCTGTTCGCCTTCTCGCTCGTCATGACCGGAGCGACGTGGTTATTTTCTCCGCTGCTGGAACCGTTCCGGCAAACGCTGCTGCCGGACACCGGCGCGAGCTGGTATTACTGGAAACTGCCGCGTCCGGAACTCTGGGCGAGCGTGAGCATGTGGGTGCTGTACCTCGCGCACCAGATATCCGTCTGGTGGCTGATCGCGCGTCTATCAGGCGTACCGCGGCCTGAGCGGGGCAGGATCGGCCGGTATAACCTGCTGCTGCTCATTGTAAACGCAGGGTTCATCCTGCTGCATCAGGCGCAGACCGTGCTGTTCTACGACGCGCTCGCGCAGTTCGTGCCCGTCATGAGCTCGCAGGGATCGGTCATCGTCATGCTCGTGATGATGCTCATCCTGCTCAACCGCAGGCGCGGCATGTTCTTCGGCAGGCGTGTTTCCCTGCCGCCGCTGGGTGTATCCGTCACGCAAAAGGTGCATGGCTACTATATCGCCTGGGCGCTGGTCTACACTTTCTGGTTCCATCCCATGGAGGGTACGCTCGGACACCTGTTAGGCTTTCTCTACATCTACCTGCTCATGGGGCAGATGTCGCTTGCCAGGACGGAATGGCATACGAAAATCGGCTGGATCACGTTTCTGGAGGTGTTCGTCGCGTTCCACGGCGCGATAGTCGCCATCCTGCAGGGCAACGGCATGTGGCCGATGTTCTTCTTCGGGTTTATTGCGATGTTTGTGGTGACGCAGATGTACGGCATATGGATCAACCGCTATGTGCGAACGGGGGTAACCATCGGCTATCTCGCGCTCGTGCTCGCGGCGTACGGCGGGTCGTTCAATACGCTGTTCACCGGTACGGACATCGGCTGGCCGGATATCCACCAGATCACGTGGATCCCGCTCATCCTCTACGCGCTGGTGTTCGCGCTCGCCTGGGTGTTTGCAGGCGCAGGCTCAATCTTTCTGAAGAAAAAGCGGCAACAGTAACCGCAGTTCACATAAACCAATACTTTATGAAAGCAGAACCACGCTATGAGTTCGTTTCGCGACCTCCGCATCGTCGATAACTTTTACCAGACGTCGGCCTTCTTTCCCATGCCGACCATACTCGTCTCCACGCTCAGCGAGTCGGGGCGTACGTCGCTTGGCTCCTACTCGTTGTGCTTTCCCTACTATGTGGCAGGCAAGGATTATTATGCGATGGTTCTCGAGAGCCGCAACAGCAGCAACACCGCACAGAACATCTTGAGAAGCGGCGTCTGTGCGTTGAATTTCATCGAGGACAGCCGCGCGAACTTCAAAGAGGCCGTGCGCCTCGGTTATCCCGGCGAGACCTGCGAAGAGAAGATGGAGAATTGCCGTTTTTCGCTGGAGCCGGGTCTGGCAAACGGGGACGGTCCGCGTCCGCTCGTTGTGAAGGAAGCGTATCAGGTCTTCGAATGTACCTGGCAGAGCGATCTGGAGAACGCCAGTGAAGACATCGCCAGGATTGGGCAGCTCGAAGGTGTCGATCCGCCATATCGCAGCTTCAATGGCATCACGAGCCAGTTCGGCGTGCACTTCATACTGAAAATCGAAAAAATCCTCATGAAGGAACGTTTTTACAACGCCATCGTCGGGGGTGTAAGCGCGAAGGCGTTTCCGCGCGTGCCCGTCGATTACGGCTACCGTGACAATACGCACTTCTGGTACACGCGCTTCCGCCGCCCGGTCGCCGAGCGGATCGCTTCAGGCAAGGCAGCGGAGCTCTCTTCCGTGATCTACGCCGCGGACCGTATGGATCCGGACGTGAAGTTCACCGACGAAGCGTGCCGCTCGCTTATTAAGGTGCCGCGCGTTTTTCTGCGCGCGGCGCTGCAGGGCTGCGTGGATTGGGCGAAGGAAAACGGGGTCGCGCTCATCGACGAGCAACACATGGCAATCATTCGTGATAAGCGAAACAAAGAAAAGAAATAACAGCGCAAACAAACAAAAAAACCGCCTAACGGCGGTTTTTTAAGCGCTAAGATTAAGGCTGCATCGCACCGAAGAGAACGAGCCATGCCAGAAGCGACTTTGCCACAAGGCTGAGCACGATATAAGCGCGTTCTCCGTAGACATAATCCGCCCATTTGCCTACGCGTTTGTACTGCAGGATCATATTGACCGGGAATGTGTTGAAGGCGACGAAATACGTGCCCACAATCGCCCAGACGAACCACGGCACCATATCGAAATTGCCGGTGCCGAACATGTACAGCAGGATCGCCGCCCATGGCGCGAGGCCCGCAATGGAACCCCATACGAACGGACCCCACCTGACGTTTTGCTTCTCCGCTCCGCTGTTAAGCTGCTCCATGACCAGCCCAAAGAGGTTCATAGACGCGTTGACAACGAATATGAGCACGAGCGAAGCGATATCGTAGATGCCGAACAGCGTACTGATGAGTACGATCATGATCGAGGAGCTGAGCGCATACTCAAACCAGCGGAATTTGTTGATGCCGGCGCGGATGCCGGTCAGATACGTTTCCCCGCTGAGGTAGATGATCAGATGCGCCAGCGCCGAGATGAAAAGAAACGAAGCTACGAGTACGCCAAAAGGAAGCGTGAAGAGTTCTTTCCCCGCGGATTCGAGGGATCTTGTCGCAACGTTAAATGCCAGATAGTTCTGCGTAATCACCGGCTGAAATTCGGCGATCTTTTGAATCACGCTTGTTGCAAGAAACAGCATCGCCGCTCCCTGGACCAGATGGAACGCCCCCATAACGAGGTTGAAGCGCCTTAGTTTTTTTAATTTAATTTCCATAATATTTTACACCATCCTTATATGTTCAATTTATATGGAATTTTCACCGCTTTCTGTGATCAAAGCACAATATACCCGCAATCCCTTTATACTGTATGTTCGGCTTTTTGTGGAACATGACGGTGATCGCCCGCTGCGGGCAGGCGTTGACGCAGCGGTAGCAGACTGCGCACCTGCCCGCCTGTTCCACGCCGTTTTCTCCCATCGATAGATTCTGCGTCGGACAGAGGCTCACGCAGATACCGCAGCGGTTGCAGTCCGCATCGATTTTCACGTTCCGCGCCGCTTTCTTCTCGTATGCGGGCCAGAACGCGCTCTGGCACTTGCCCAGCAGGGTGGATAACGGGTTGAACCCGCGCCGGCGCACGATCCCGCGCGTAAACTTGTCCGCCGCACGCGCCAGCTTTTTGCGCGCCGCGCGAAGACGTTTTTCGTTCTCCGCGCCGTTTCTCACGGCAAAGAGCGCGAAGTTACAGATATTGTTCGGCATGTTGATATGCTCGGCATAGACGACATGTTTGGTTCCACCGGGCAGGAACGCGCAGAGCTCGCGCGCGCCGTCGCCGGAGAAAATCAGCTGCGTGCAGAGGATGACGAACCGCTTGCCCGCCAACGCGCCCGCATGCGCGGCGACAAACTCCCGCATCGGCCGCGGCACATAGGATCCGTACACCGGGTAGCAGAACCCGACCGTTTCGTGCGCTGTAATCAGCGCGTCAAAGTCAGCCTTCTCCTCGACGCTTTGACACTGCGCGCCGACAAGGCTGCAGAACGTCTCCGCGACATACTTGGAATTCCCCGTACCGGAAAAATAAAAGAGTATCATCTAGTTCGTTCCTCGTATTTATTATCTATAGTATACACCTTATGTCTCGATCGGCGAAGCGCGTACGCGCGCTTGCCTAAACCGTAAAAAAAGTGGTATGCTGATAGATAGCATCCTGCGAAAACAGCCGTTTATCAACGAACCAAAGGAGACCTACCGTATGCTCGAATTCAAGTTTGACACGCAGCTCCTCCTCTCGGGCGAGCAGCTCAACGAGGACGAAATCTTCGATTACATCACCGAACACTTCGAAGGCGACAGCCTGCTCGCCGTCGGCGACGAATCGCTGATCAAGATTCACTTTCATACAAACCGGCCTTGGGAAATCCTCGCCTACTGCGCGTCGCTAGGCGACATGTTCGACATCGTCGTGGAAAATATGGATCGTCAGGCGGCGGGCCTGCAGGGCTGAACCGATTTGTATCCTCCGCTCCGGCAGAATTTGCCGGAGTTTTTCTTCCGTTCATCTTGCATTCGTATACTCTGTTTGCCGGACGTGTCGGCGAGTCTCGTTTACCGTATTAATCTGCTGTCGAAGCGAGGAAAACCCCATGTTTCACATTCTGGTCGTCGAGGACGACACAAACGCAAGAAAGCTCATGAAGGCTGTGCTCGAGCGCGCGGAATACTCCGTTTTGACTGCCGTCGATGGAGAGGACGCGCTCGCGCTGTTGGATGCCCAGCACGTCGACCTCATCGTACTGGACGTGATGATGCCCGGCATGGACGGCTACGCGTTCACGGGCGAACTGCGCGCCGCGGGGAGTACGATCCCGATTTTGATGGTAACGGCAAAGCTGCTGCCTTTGGATAAAAAAAGGGGGTTCCTCGCCGGCACGGACGATTATATGACCAAACCGGTCGACACGGAGGAGATGCTGCTGCGCATCAAGGCGCTGCTGCGCCGTTCGGGCATCGTCAATGAGCGCAAACTCGCCATAGGCGCCGTCGAACTCGACTACGACGCGCTGACCGTTACGCGCGGCGAATACAGGCAGGCGCTGCCGCAGAAGGAGTTTTATCTGCTCTATAAGCTGCTCTCTTCTCCCGATAAAATCTTCACGCGCATCCAGCTCATGGACGAAATCTGGGGTATGGAGTCGGAGAGCGGAGACACGACGGTAAACGTGCACATCAACCGCCTGCGGCGGCGGTTCGAGGGTTATCCCGAATTCGAGCTCGTCTCCGTGCGCGGATTGGGCTACAAGGCGGTGAGAAAGGCATGAAAGCGCATAAAACCCCGCGTCGTCAACGGTTTGGCCTGACCGTCCTGTTTTCGACGATCGTGTTTTCGATCCTGACCATCACCGCTCTGATCATCGTGATCATCGGGCTGCTGCTCGTGCGGTTCGGCGTGGTCAACCTCGCCGACATATCCCGTCACGAACCGCTGGTGCCGGTTTTTCTGATGCTTTTAATCAGCATTCTGGTCGGCACCGTCGTTTCGTTTGTCATCAGCAACCTTCCGCTTCGGCCGGTCCGCCGCATCATCGACGCGACCAACCGCCTTGCGGGCGGAGACTTTTCCGTAAGGCTCCGGCTGCCCGGGCCGAGCGCGTTTCAGGATCTGGAGTCCAGCTTCAACCGCATGGCGGAGGAACTCGGCGGAATCGAACTGCTGCGCACGGACTTTGTCGATAACTTTTCACACGAATTCAAAACTCCGATCGTCTCCATCAAGGGATTTGCCGAGGAGCTCAAGCACGACGACATCACGCGCGAACAACGCGACGAATATCTCGATATCATCGTATCCGAGTCCTCGCGCCTCGCGCAGCTTGCGACCAACGTACTTAACCTCTCGCGCGTGGAAAAGCAATCGATTTTAACGAACCGCTCCGCATTCGACCTGACCGAGCAGGTCAGGCGCGGCGTACTGCTCTTCGAAAACAAGTGGGAGAAGCGGCGCCTGACCTTCACCGTGGAACTCGACGAAGTCATCGTCGAAGGGGATGAAGAACTGCTCAGCCAGGTCTGGCTCAATCTCATCGACAACGCGGTCAAATTCACGCCGGAAGGCGGCAGCGTCGAAATCCGCCTGGCCAAAGCGGGCGGCTACGCGGTGTTCACCATCCGTGACGACGGCTACGGCATCTCCGAAGAAACGCAAAAGCATATCTTCGACAAGTTCTATCAAGGCGACGCTTCCCGCGCCGCCGCCGGAAACGGGCTCGGCCTCTCGATCGCAAAACGCGTCGTCGCGCTGCACGGCGGTGAGATCTACTGTAGGAGCGAAGAGGGCGTCGGCACCGAATTTTCCGTGACGCTGCCGCTGGCTTAACCGGGTTCACGAAAAAGACACGTTTGAATATACTGCAGTTTTTATTCGGTTCATATTCGCCCGGTATGATAGGCGAATAGATGAAAATTCTTCTGCTCACAAGAAAAGGCTGAGCGGAATCAATCAAAGAATATCTGCGATTTCGATCGCTTGAGAACATCCGATAACAAGACAAGAAAGGAACCCAACCCCATGCCAACCAAGAAGAAAAAAAACCTCGTCTGGCTCTGGATCCTCCTCGCGGTGGTCGTTACCGCCGTGGTAGGACTGGTCCTGCTGCGCGGCGCGGTATTACGCGCCTCCGAGGCCGTATACGTTTCGTACGCCGTCGCCAGCGGCTCGGTGGAACGCACGATTACCGGCAGCGGCCGCCTGGCTTCCGCGGACAGCGAGACGCTCAGCCTGCCCGGCGGCGTCCGCGTCGACGACGTAACCGTCAAGAGCGGCGACGTCATCCATACGGGCGACGTGCTGGCTGTGCTCAACGTCGAATCCCTGCGTGAACGGGCCGCCGAAGTCAGCGCGGACCTGAGCGCGCTCGACCGGCAGATCGCCTCGCGCAGCAAGGTTACGTCCGTCCGGTCGCCCGTGCGCGGCCGCGTGAAGTTCCTGCCCGCCGCGGTGGGCGACGACGTGCTGTCCGTCATCGGCGAATACGGCGCGCTGGCGCTGCTCTCCACAGACGACCGGATGCAGGTTGAAATCGCCTGCGCCGACAATCTGGCGCTGTATACGGACGTCACCGTCCGCTGGGACGGCGGCAAGGCGACCGGCATGTTGTTTGAAAAGACCGATTCGGGCTATCTGGTGACGCTGAGCGACAACGGCACGCCGTATCTGGCGGCGGCGCAGGTGTACGACGGCGATACGCTGCTCGGCGAGGGCACGATTACGATCCATGCGCCCGTAGCGGTGCTCGCCGCGGGCGGCGAGATCACCGATGTAGAAGTGAAGGAAAATTCGTTCGTCTACGCCAACAACAAACTCTTTTCTCTGGAGAACGCGCCGGACAGCGCGAGCTATCAGAGCGCTTATGCCGAGCGGGCGGATAAAGCGGCGCTGTATCAGACGCTGCTTGGCTATATCGCCGACCCGCGCGTGCTTGCTGTAACGGACGGCTTCGTCGGCGAGGTGTTTCTTCAGGGCGGCGTCGATACCGCCGATTCCGCAGCGGCGGACGGGTTGAGTGACGCGTTTACCATCCGCACGGGCGGCGCGGTCAAGATGAGCATCGACGCGGACGAGCTGGACATCGGCGCGGTTGCGCTCGACCAGAACGCGAGCGTCACGCTCGACGCGTATCCCGGCGAAACGTTCCACGCGACGGTGACGCATATCTCCCGCATCGGCGAGGAGAACGGCACCATTACGACCTACCCTGTCGAGGTGACGCTCGATTACGACGAGCGCCTTTTAGAAGGCATGAACGGCAGCACGGTGATTCTCACCGCCAGAAAAGACGACGTAGTGCTGCTGCCGATCGAGCTGATCAACGAGGATTCGTCCGGCGTCTATGTTTTCATGCAATCCCAGGACGGCACAAGCTACGACCGCAGGGACATCACCACGGGTCTGTCCGACGGCGTCAACGCAGAGATCACCAGCGGCCTTAACGCGGGCGACGTGATCTGGTATCAGGACGCGGACGCAACCGTACCGTTTGAAGCGATGATGTCGCAAAGAAACGCCTACGCCGATGAGCACGGGTATGAAACGATCGGAGGAGACTGATCATGGCCGCCGGTAAACCCATCATCACCATGACCGACGTCACGAAGATCTACACGGTCGGCGGTGAGGAAGTACGCGCGCTCGACGGCGCGAGCCTGACCATCCACGAAGGCGAATTTGTGAGCATCGTCGGCCCCTCCGGAAGCGGGAAGAGCACGCTGATGAACATCATCGGCTGTCTCGACGTCGCCGACGGCGGCGAATACATCCTCGACGGGCAGTCGATCGAACAGTATTCCGAAGAAGAACTCGCGCGTATCCGCAACAAGAAAATCGGCTTTATTTTTCAGAGCTTCAACCTTCTCTCGCGCATGAACGCGCTTTCAAACGTCGAACTGCCGCTCATCTACCAGCGTATGCGCCTGTCCGAGCGGCGTGCGCAAGCCGCCCGCGCGCTTGAGCGCGTCGGTCTGCAGGACCGCAGCGCCCATAAGCCCACGGAACTCTCCGGCGGGCAGCAGCAGCGCGTCGCCATCGCGCGCGCGCTTGCGACAAACCCCGCGATACTGCTTGCCGACGAACCAACAGGAAATCTCGACAGCAAGACCGGCGCGGACATTCTTACGCTCTTTCAGGAGCTGCACAACGCGGGCAACACCATCGTTTTGATCACGCACGACGAGAACATCGCAGGTGCGGCGCAACGGCGCATCAACATCATGGACGGCCGCGTATCGGAGGTGGCATCATGATCCTTCAATCGATTAAAATGGCCTGGGAAGCCATCACCTCCAATAAAATGCGTTCGTTTCTGACCATGCTTGGCATCATCATCGGCGTGGTGGCGCTCGTGGTGCTCGTCTCCCTCGTCAACGGCGCGACCGGAGCGGTCACAAGCGAGATCACCGCTCTGGGCAACGACATGGTCACCGTCACCGTGCGGGACGACAAAGGCTCGCCCATACGGCTGGAGGATCTGGACGAGATCGCCGCGCTCGGCGCGGTCAACGAAGCGGCGCCTTCCGGCAGCATCAGCGTAACCGCGAAATACGGCTATTCGGACGCGACGGTATCCCTCTACGGCACGACGCCCGCGTACTACAACGTGCAGGGGCTCGAGCTGAAATACGGCAGGTTTTTAAAGAGCGTAGACGTGGAAAACGCGTCGTATGTCGCAGTGCTCGCATATAACACCGCCGACGAGCTTTTCGGCAAACCGGAGGTCGTCGGCGAATCGCTCACCATCGGCGGGCGGAGCTTCCTCATCATCGGCGTGCTGGAGGAGGATAACTCCCTCTTTGCTTCCTTTCTTGGCGGCTACTCCGTTTACGCGCCGTTCACGGTGGAGTCCCGCATGGCCGACGCGCCTTACGTCACCTCCATCTCCGTCTCCCCAAACGGGGATACGGACGACACGGAGTCCGAAGTGAACGATTTCATGCTTACGCGGTTCCATCAGGACGAGGACGCGTTCCGGCTCATGAACATGAGCAGCATCTCCGACGCGATGGACACGGTCACAGGTACGCTCTCGCTGCTGCTCGGCGGCATAGCGGCCATCTCGCTGCTTGTCGGCGGCATCGGCATCATGAATATCATGCTCGTGTCCGTCACGGAGCGTACCAAAGAGATCGGCATCCGCAAGGCCATCGGCGCAGGCAAGAAGAGCATCATGATGCAATTTCTCATCGAGGCGCTCATGGTCAGCCTGATGGGATGTCTGCTCGGCCTCGCGTTTTCCTGGGCGATTCTCGAGATAGCGACCATCATCGCCAAGACGATCTCGTTTTCCATGTCGCTCAGCGTCGTGCTTCTTGCGGTCGGGTTCGCCTCGGCCATCGGCCTGATCTTCGGCCTCTACCCCGCCAACAAGGCGGCCAACAAGCACCCCATCGACGCCCTCCGCTACGAGGGCTGACGACTGTTATCACAAGCATGCGCTGATGCGGGAACCCAACGCCTGCGAATCACGCGGCGCCTCCCGCGATGCCGCATAGCTGCACGGCAGGAGCCCCTATATCCCCCTCATTTCTCCCTGCCGGGCAGCAGAAAACCCGCTGCGCTCACCCCCCATCGAGCGCGGCGGGTGTTTTTTTTGCATACAGAAGTGATACAATAAGTTTTTATGACGCGCACGTGTATGCTGCAGATCAAAAGGATATTGCGATTTGTTGAAGTAAAATACGATAAGGGAGGTTCTTGCTATGGGAAGCGTTCACAAGACATCCCGCGCATGGTGTTCGCCAGAACGGTATATTCAGGGGCCTGGTGAAATAGACAATATTGAACAATATTCGAGGAAGCTCGGTAAAAGCGTCGTCGCTATCATCGATATATTCTTGTTTGAATCGTTGACGAAAAGACTAACTGATATCTATCGGGACACCGAATCGAAAATTGCCACGATCGTATATCAAACGGAGGTAACGGATCAGACAATTACCGCCGCAACGGAGGAAGCGAGAGCATTTTTGCCGGATGTCATCGCGGGAATCGGAGGCGGCAAGACGCTGGACGTCGCAAAAGCCGTAGCAACCGAGTTAAGCTTACCTCTGATCATCGTACCGACAACCGCGTCAACGGATGCGCCGACGAGTTCTCTTTCGGTCATGTACGATGGGAATGGAGTTTTTTGCGGAGCGAGATTTTATGAACACAGCCCCAAGATACTGATCGTGGACAGCGAGATGATTGCGCAGGCACCGGCGCGTTTTTTGATCTCAGGTATGGGGGATGCGCTTTCAACATTGATTGAAGCGAGAGCAAACCAGAACTCCGATTCGCCGAACCTCGTTTACGTGAAAGACGGCGGATTCAGAAGAACCATCGCGGCGAGGAGCATCGCACAGGCATGCTACGATACGCTGATGCAAAAAGGCGTTATGGCGAAAACAGCGGCCGAACAGCATATGGTGACGGAGGCGCTGGAAGATGTCATAGAAGCCAACGTGCTGCTGAGCGGTTTGGGGTTTGAAAACAACAATACGGCCGGCGCGCACGCGATTGCGGACGGGCTGACCGCGATACCGTCCGCGTCGCATAAAACGCTGCACGGCGAAAAGGTGGCGTTTGGGACTATTTGTCAGTTGGTGATCGAAAACGCCCCTTCTGAAATTTTAATCGAAGTTTTAGATTTCTGTTTCAAGGTGGGGTTGCCAATGACCCTGGAAGCGTTATGTGTCGAAAACTCCGATGAGAACATAACTTTGATCGCCCGGGCCAGTATGCGTTCCAACTGGGCAAGCGAGCCTTTTGAAGTGAACGCCCAGATGGTTGCCGACGCAATCAAAACCGCGGACGCGCTGGGGCGCAATTTCAAAAAGAATAAATGAGAAAACGGTTTTAATACTCAGCGAAATGCGCTCTGCGTCCGACAGTCCGCACGAACAGTTTTTTTACACGCCTATTTTACGTCCTCTGAGCCGCAGCGCGAAGCCGCGTCATCAAATCAAGCGCGGTCAGCCTCATGTATTCAGCGTGCATCGCGCCTGCGACGTTGATCTCGCCGAGCACGCGTTCCGACGCGGTCAGCAGCGTTGCGCGCGCAGCCTTCTCGTCCGTCTGCGCGATCACGCGCCCTGCGGCGGCATACCCGTCCGCATCCAGCGATAGCGAGCGGACGGGTCTTTCCGCAAGTGCGCATAAAATCGCCATTTCGGCTGCGGGCAGATAGAGATTGACCAGCAAACCGTCGCAGTCATCGTAATACCGTTTGTACAGCGCACGCAGCGCGTCTTCCGGAAACGCACGCAGAAATTGGCTTTCCGTGAGAAGCCGGCGCAGGTATTCGGCGATGTATTCCGCACCAAGAAGCGTATCCGTAACAGGATGGCACAGCGGATAATCGAACGAACACGGGATCTCATGCGCGAAAAAATCAGCGTCGTACGAGCGGAAAAACGCCGGCAGCGCATCGAGGGTATCTTTGCAGGCGATATTTTGCACGGGCGGCGGCATACGCCGCGCCTGGTGCATCAAGAGTTTAGCGCGCGCGGCAAGCCGCTTCGCCTTAGAAACACCAGCCCGCCATCGCTTGCTGAGCGGCGCGTCCGCCGGTGCGCCCGGGTCGGGAAATCTGCGGTTGAGATCCGCGCAGTAAACGATCGACTCCGTCAGCCGCCGCGCGGTCTCCACGGGGATCGACGTGCTGTCCCCCATCGTATAGCGTTCGGCGCGCTCGCGCAGCAGCGCGAATAGTTCCTCCGGCGACTCGGACTCAACGGGTGTGTTCTGCGTCAGCGGAAGCAGCGCGTCATTCTTCTTCAAGTTCGTCCTCCCCGTCGTCCTCCTCCTCATACGCCTCTCCAAACCGCCGTGCGCGGCAGAGCGCTTCGATCGTCGTGCCGGTCACCGCATCCACCGACCCGTCGTACGCGTCGTAACGCTCGCGCATAGCGGCAATCAACTCGTCGTCCGCAATCTGTTCGCCGCACGCATTTTTGAAATAGTAAAACGCGTCGACCAGTTCGAGCAAAGTCGCTTCATAGTCCTCCTGCAGCAAAAACGGCGAGTCGCAGAAACCGTCCGCGATCGCCCGCACCGCGCTCGCCCCGAACTCCACGCGTCCGTGATCGATCAGCGCGAACTTGCGCGCGCGCGCAAGTTCGCGCATGCCCTGTTCGCTCAACGTCAGCCCGAAGCGCGCAGAGGTCTCGTTTACGCTCTTTAATTCTTCCAAAAACTGCCGCCTCTCCGCAGATAAAAGTTCGGTTTCCTGTCGCTTGCGCATGCACCGCACCTCCACTCCCGTATAGCATATGCCTGAATGCCCACACGAACAAGTCTTGAAAAAAGGCTCGATTTATGCTATAGTATCAATAGAAAAAACAGAGAAGAAATCAAAAAGCACGGATCATCCGCGCTTTTTTATTTATTATCAAATACGGTTTAAAATGGAAACGTCACCGCGACCGGCTCCGACTCGAATACGCTGTGCAAGGTTCGCATGTCGAAAACCAGAACCGTGAATTCCATCGTTTCAATGGTTTCGATCCCGTTAATATCCAGCGTCTCACTCTGGAAGAAAACCGTGCTGTACGCCAGTTTACCGTCGGTAACGTCGCAGGAGAAAACAGGTTCGAACATATACCCGTTGATGGAAATGTCTTTTAAACGAACTGTAACGTCCCGTCCGGAATCGTTCTTGATCAGCACTTCGACGCCCTTGCCCCAGACGTTGTCCTGCTCTCCTTCGCCGCGCACGATCAATCGAATCCCGTTTTGATCCAGAGCGACCAGGCCGCTTTCGTCAAATTCCTGCGTGCCGTCTTCGCAGGCGCCGGTTTGGATGGCGACCGGTTCGCCTTCCAGAATCGTGCTCCAGTTTTCGGCGTCGAATACCCGGATCCGCAATTCGATCGACTGGATCGAGAGGATGCCGGCTTTATCCAGCACCGTACGGTAGATGGGGATCGCGTCGTTCGCCTTTTTGCCCGCCGCGACGTTGCAGGAGAAAATCGGCGAGACCATCGCGCCGTTGACCGAAACGCCGCGCACCTGCACCGCGATCGTACGGTCCGTATTGTTCTCTATCGCTACGGTGATTTCGAGCCCAAACCACTTCTCTTCGGATATTCCGGTCGCAACGACGCGGATTCCATCCTTGTCGAGCAGCACCGTCTCCGGAATGGATGGCTGTTCCTGTGATTGAAACTGCGCCGTAACGGCGCCGCTTTCCGGTTCCTGCGCGGTTTCTTCCGCCGTTTTTGACGGCGCCGCGGCGGAGTCATCTCCCGTTCGCCCCGCTTTCGCCTGCAGCGCCATGACAAGCGCAGCCAGAAGGAGCACGAGCAGAACCCAGAACCACCCGCGGCTCGTCAGTTTGCGCGGTTTGGATCCGGCGTCTTTGGAAGCGCCGCAGTTCGGGCAGAAGCTGCCCTCAAACTGCGTGCCGCAGTTTATGCAGTACATCTTCTCTCCCTCCAGTTCCTTTTTATCATTTCCCGATTCGAGCATATCATGAAGGCCTTTGAAATTCAATTTGAAACAGCTTTTGATAGTGTTTTTCTTTCAGCGCGCGCGCCGCGCTTCTTGCTGCCGCGCGTGATATAATGGATCTGGAAGCCGCGCTGCCGCCACGATGAAAAGGAGGAACCGACTATGAAAAAAAGCTTGTCTATCGTACTGATTCTCATTTTGATGGCGTCCGCCTTTTACGGCTGCTCAAAAGCAAAAGACGCCGCAGCCCCGACCGCGAACGAATCCGAACCGTCTTATGACAGCGGCGTCCCCGACGCCGATGTCACAATGTCTGCGTCCGACTTTTTCGGCGCTTATATGGATGCAAAAACCAACGTACAATCAAAGATCATCGAGGGGTTAAGCAGCAATCCCGACACCGCGATCTCCGCCCTGTCCTTTCTGGGATCGACCTTAAGCGACTTCTACATGCTTCCGGCGATGTATTTCGGTCTCGGGGAAGCAAACATATCGGCCGCGCTCGCCATGGCGGGCGCGCAGGATGTCACCTACCAGGAGAACGGAAATTCGAATACCATTACTTACGTCGATGCCAACGGGCAGGAAGTGTCCCTGACGGGCGTTTACGACCCCGGCCGCTCCCTGATCTGCACCGGGTCGACCGCGGGAGCGGAAAACGTCTTTTCCGAAACCTACCTCACGGCATACGGGTATGCGGCGCAGTTTTATTATCTTGCCGATGACGGAACCGCCACGCTTTACTTGTTCGCATTCTCCGGCGAGGACGGCATCGTCGGCATCGTTTCAGGCGCCGATCGGCCCGCGCCGCTGAAAGGAACCGAACCCGCCGACTTCCCGAAAACCGCAAAGGAGTGGTACGCCCTCAACGGCAGCACGATCACCGGCGTCAACGCAAACGGCGAATCAATCGAACTGGAGTACGTCCCGTCCGCCGACGAATAAAGGACGAAAATCAAGCGATTCTACCCGCAAATCCGTCCCGTGACAGGGGCGGATTTCTTATAATCGGTATCCCTGTTTCATGGCTGTGTCCTTTGCCAAAAAACTGTTTCAAATTCGTTACAAGCCGTTGATAACCTGTTCATGTTTATAGTGTAGGATAATATCTGTCGGGAAGGAACGGCGTAACTGACAGTACAAAACGACGGCGCTCGTAACGCCAAGACATCATGCTATTTCTGACGTAACAGATTCCCACCATCCAACAAGAACAACAAGAACAAACCGTGCCAACCCGAAAAGGACGCTCTGAAAAGGGCGTCCTGTCAATTTTGGCCGATATCAGGCAAATCTTTGATTCGTAATATAATATATTAAAAAAATACTTGACAAATGCAGAAAGGCGTGTAGAATATGAATGAATCGTTTATTGGTTCATTCATTTTTTGAAGGGAGTTTGTATGGATAAAAAAGACCTGATCTACGAAGCGGCGAAAGCCATCTTCAGCGAAAAAGGATTTAAGGGTACCAGCATATCCGCCATCACGAAAAAGGCCGATATGGCGGTGGGTACGTTTTATCTTTATTATTCTTCCAAGGAACAGCTCTTCATGGAGATATTCAAGGACGAGAACACGAGGCTGAAAAAGAGTTTTCTCGAAACGCTTGATATAGATCAAAGTCCGAGCGCGATCATCACGCATATGATGCGGGTCAATCAGGAGGGCATAGCGGCGAGTCCGATTCTCCGCGAATGGTACCATAGCGAAGAGTTTCGAAGCATCGAAAAAGCGTATCGCGACGAACACGCGATCGACTCGCTCAATTTCCTTTACGATACGTTTCTCGCACTCGTACGCCGCTGGCAGGCGGAAGGCAAGATGCGCGCCGACATCGACAGCGTGATGATCATGAAGATATTCGAGGCCGTCATCAACGTCGATACGCACAAGGATGAAATCGGGCTTGAATACTTCCCCGAACTGCTGACCCTTATGACGGAATTGCTCCTCAAAGGACTTACGGACTGCTCTGCATAGCGCAGGATCAGGTTTTACGCGAAAGAGCAAGTATAACGATAAGTAAATTCACAAAAAGGAAAGAAAAAACATGTTATCCAACCAGACAAAACCGCGCCGCGTTCATATCGCGGTGACGGAAAGCGGCCGCAAGACCGCGGACGTCAAGATTCCCTACGGGATGTTCAAACTCGGCATGAAATACGGCACGATGTTTGCAAAGGACGAGGACGACTGCTGCGCAGAAGCCGTATCGCTGCTGGAGTCGTTTGACGCTTCTTCGTTCGAGCGCTCCGTCGCCTCCGGCGAGCAGAGCCTCCCCTGCGTGCTGATCGACGTGGACGATCAAAAGGACGCGACGCAGGTCCGCATCGCGGTGGAATGACTCGCCGCACACACCGAAACCGATACCCTCAACAATATAACAATCAGAATGGAGCAGAAAAATGGGAACACAAAATCGAGCGAACAAGAAGCGCCGTTGGTGGCTGATCCCCGTGATCATCGTTCTTGTCGTCGGTGCCATCGGCATCGCGGCAACGCTCAGCGACGCGTCGTCGCGCCGCGAAATCGCCGCACTAACCATTGGCGACGTCGATTTTTCCAGCCTGCAGGACGGAACCTACACAGGTTCCTTCGTGGGTGCGGAGGGCAGCCTGCGGGACGTGACGCTTGAAGTCACTATCCTGGACGGAATGGTGAAAGACATCCATGTTCTGCAGGGCGCGGTTGACGAAACGGGAACCATGCAGGAAATCAAGAACGGAAAGAGCATCGCCGACCTGTTCGACGACGCCCTGAGCAGCCGCACCCTTCAGGTGGACGTAATCAGCGGCGCAACGCTGACCTGCAAAACGCATCTCAAGGCGCTTGAAAACGCACTCCTGAAAGCGCAGGCCGAACAACCGTAAAGTAATATCATATCTAAGGAGTATTTCATGAAAACCGCAATCGTATCCTACAGCATGAACGGAAACAATACGCTCTACGCTTCATATCTGGCAAACAGTCTCCCGGCGGAACATATCCAGATTCAGACAGATCAGCCCGCATCCTTTGACAGCATCATACTTGATCTTGTCTTTCGCCGTAAGCCAAAGATTGATCTGCCCGCGGACGCACTCGCGCCTTACGACCTCGTCTTGTTCGTCGCGCCAGTCTGGATGGGACAGGTTGCGTTCCCGCTGCGGCGTTGTCTAGGCGCGCTGAGAAAGAATCCCCGCACGTATGGTTTCCTCTCCGTCAGCGGAGGCGCGGACGGCGATAACCCGAAGATCGGCTCCGAGTTGGAGAAACGGACAAGCCAGCGCCCCGCGCTCGTGCTCGACCAGCACATCCGCGAACTGCTGCCCGCCGAACCCGCGCCGACGCGGGAGGACACTTCGAATTACCGTCTGAGCGACGCGGACTGCGAGCGCTTTGCGTCACGCGCGCTGAACGAGTTGAAGCGCGTTTTCCCGGACAGCTTTTAACGAATGTTAACCCGCACGAATAAAAGGCGGCTCGATCGAGCCGCCTTTCGTGTTTTCCGGATCTTATCAGAAGATAGAAATCGTAAGGAACAGCGTGCTCATCAGCGACGCCACAAGCGATACGACCGTGATCTGCGTATTGAGAGACGGCCCCGCTGTGTCCTTGAACGGATCTCCGACGGTATCGCCAACGACGGCCGCTTTATGCGCGTCGCTGCCCTTGCCGCCTTCGTGGCCGCTCTCAACATACTTCTTGCCGTTGTCCCAGAGACCGCCGGAGTTGCTCATAAACAGCGCGAATAACAGGCCGCTGATGATGTTTCCGCAGAGGAACCCGCCGATGGCTTCTACCCCGCCGATAAATCCGACGACGAAAGTCGCAACGATGGCCATTAGACCGGCTGGAACGAGTTCCTTGATCGCGCCGTCGGTCGCGATCTCAATGCACTTGTCGTACTCCGGCTCCACGCCCGGCTTGCCTTCCTTGAGGCCGGCAATCTCGCTGAACTGGCGGTGGATCTCCGAAACCATACGCTGCGCGTTGCGGTCAACGCCGAGCATGAGCATAGCCGAGAACACGGCGGGTACCGCAGCGCCGACAAGCAGGCCGAAGAATACCATCGGGTTCATGATATCGAAGTTCGTAATGCCCGCCACGCCGAGTTCTGCCGCGGCGGTGTTGACCTCGCTCATGAACGCGCCTAGCAGCGCGATAACGGTCAAGCCCGCGGCCGCGATGGCAAAGCCTTTGGTGACGGCTTTGACGGTGTTGCCAGCGGAGTCGAGCTGGTCGGTAATGCCGAGTACTTCGTCTCCCAGGTCGCCCATTTCGGCGAGCCCGCGCGCGTTGTCCACGATCGGGCCGTACGCATCGTTGCTGACGATCATGCCGACGATGGATAGCATGCCGACCGCCGCCATGGAAATGCCGAAGAGCGCATATTCAAAGCCTCCGAGCGGCTCGCAGAGCTTATATGCGGTGAACGCCGCGACGCCGATGCCGATCATGGCGGGAAACACGCTCAGAAGCCCGTAGCTGATGCCCGAGAGGATCGTAAACGCTGGACCGGACTTGCTTGCGTGCGCAACGAAATGGACGGGTTTTTTCGAGTCGTCCGTAAAGTAGTCCGTCGTGATGCCGATGATGACGCCGACCGCGAGGCCGACGATACAGGCGCCCCAGATGCGCCAGGGAAAATGGAACAGGAAGGTCGCGCCCGCGGTCAGCACGACGTATACGGCGGTGGTGACATAGGTGCTGGAATTGAGCGCCTTGGTCGGGTTGCCGTGCTTGCCGATTCGCGCGGTCATGACGCCGACGATGGACGCCAGAAGGCCGAGCGCGGCGAACGTAAACACCATGCTCACATTATCGCCGCCCAGAGCGGTGCCCATGACGAGCGCCGCTGCCATGGACGCGATGTTGGAGTCGAACAGATCCGCGCCCATGCCGGCTACGTCGCCGACGTTGTCGCCGACGTTATCCGCGATGACGGCGGGATTGCGTGGATCGTCCTCCGGAATGCCCAGTTCGACCTTGCCGACGAGGTCCGCGCTGATATCGGCGGTCTTGGTAAAGATGCCGCCGCCCGCCTTGGCAAACAGAGCCAGCGAACTCGCGCCAAAGCTGAATCCGAGGATCATCGTTGCGTCATGCGTGAGCAGGTATACGAGCGCCGCGCCGAGGAGGCTCGCTCCGACGACCGCCATGCCCATCACTGCGCCGCCGCGGAATCCCGCCATGAAAGAGGGCGCGATGCCCTTCTTGGCGGCTTCGGCGGAACGGCTGTTTGCGATCGTGGCGACCTCGAGACCGATCTTTCCGGCGACCGCTGAAAACGCGGTGCCGAAGATATAGGAGAGTGTCATCAGGATATTCGTGATGGCATCGCCTTTCCAGATCGGCTTGGGAAGAAATAACAAGATCAGCACGGCAGCGACGCCGGCAAACCGCGCCAGCACGATATATTCCTTACGCAGGAACGTACGCGCGCCGGCTCGAATGAGCCCCG
This sequence comes from Christensenellaceae bacterium, assembly GCA_963675855.1. Taxonomy (GTDB): domain Bacteria; phylum Bacillota; class Clostridia; order Christensenellales; family CAG-138; genus UBA7703. The sequence continues at coordinate 646,248 of OY776633.1, read as the reverse complement.
TGGCCTTGATGATCTTCTGGTTCTCGCATGGTTGGCGCTTGACCCAAAGGTAGAGCCAGGCGGCATACGCGAACGCCAGAAGCGCAATCAGTAGAGACGCGTAGAGAATTAGATTTTCCATAGTGCTATCTCCCTTTAATAATCCGCTTTGTTGCGGTCTATTGAGTGCCGGCGGCGCGCTTGATCCGCACAACCGCCGAGTCGCTTCCGTTTACGTATGTTTTCTCTTTTTAACCGGATCGGTGAGCAGGTTGAGCAACGTGATGACGATGATGATCGCGCCCGTCACCACGAAGATGCCCAGCATGCCGAGGCCGAGAATATTCAGTGTTTCGGAAAAAGATGCTACAGTTTCGAGATTCATGTGTGTATCCCCTCTCTGTTTACTTCACGATAAGGTTGAGCAGGACGCCGCCCGCGATGACGGACGCGATCTGCCCGGCTACGTTCGCGCCCGCCGCATGCATGAGCAGATGGTTTTGGCTGTCTTCGGCAAGGCCCATCTTATGCACGACGCGTGACGCCATCGGGAAGGCGGAAATACCGGCGGCGCCGATCATCGGATTGACTTTTTTCTTGACGAAGAGGTTCATGGCTTTGCCGAAGAGCACGCCGCCGGCGGTGTCAAACGAAAACGCCACGAGGCCCAGGCCGAGGATCATCAGCGTGCGGAGCGTAACAAACGACTCCGCCTGCATGTTGGCCGCTATCGTGATGCCCAGCAGCAGCGTGATCAGGTTGGCAAGCGCTTTCTGCGCGGTGTCGGACAGGGAGTTGAGCACGCCGCACTCGCGCACGAGGTTGCCGAACATGAGAAAGCCGACGAGCGCGACCGAACGCGGCGCAAAGATGCCTGCGATGACGGTGACGATGATCGGGAAGAGGATCTTCGTCGCGGGGGACACCGCGCTTCCGGTGTATTCCATGCGAATGCGGCGCTCGTGTTTGGTCGTGAGCAGTTTGATGATCGGCGGCTGGACAATCGGCACCAGTGCCATATAGGAATAGGCCGCTATGATGATCGGCCCCAGATAATCCGATTTCAGGTAGTTGGCCACGAAGATGGAGGTCGGGCCGTCCGCCGCGCCGATGATGGCGATGGAAGCCGCGTCCTTCAGCGGGAACCCGAGCAGAGACGCCGCGACGAGCGTAAAGAAAATGCCGAACTGCGCCGCCGCGCCGAAGAGCATGAGCTTCGGGTTGGTCAAAAGCGGTTCAAAGTCGATCATCGCGCCGATGCCGATAAACAGCAGCAGCGGGAAAAGCTCGTTTGCGATGCCCGCGTCGAAGAGGACGTTGAGCACGCCGATCTCCTGTACGCCTTCGATGACCTGCGTCACCGCGCCGGACATCGGTATATTTACGAGTATTGCGCCGAATCCTATGGGAAGCAGAAGAGCGGGTTCCATATCCTTTTTTATCGCAAGAAAGATCAGAATACCGCCGATTGCCCACATAACCAATTGCTTCCAATCCAGGTTGGAGAAGTTCTGAAAAATTGCGCTCATAGCGTCCGCCTTTCGTGAAGGGAATGTGATTTGGATTTGTTCAAAATTCTGTCTTTTATATCATAACATAAGCTAATTCAATAGTAAACGCTGTTCTTTTGCATTTTATTTGCATTTTCAAGCGGATGCTTTCGTTTCACGGATGCAGATAAGGCCGCATCCGTTCGAACGAACGCGGCCTTGCGCCGCAACACGCGGCATATGCAATCCTTCCTATCGGAGCGCGAGTCCGATGCGCACCGCCGCGTCGATCTCGTACGCGGATTTTATCGCATAATCCGGTAAAATGAATCGGATGCCCTCCGGCGAGCATTCGATGTAAAGCGGCAACCCGCCGCGCCAGGCTGCCAGCGGCAGGCTCAGCAGTTCCAGGGCGGTATCCGCCTCGTGCGTTTCCGTCTCGAACAACAAGCCCGACTTGCCGCGTCCGCGGCGCACCGTCCGCACGCTGTCCAAGCCGCGCATCCTCTCCCCCAGATGCGCGCGCAGCTTCAAAACCGCCATTTCGCGCACCCAGGACGGAACCGCGTCCAGGTCGGACGACCCGCCCGAGATCATCAGCGCGAACGTTTTGCGCAGCGGATTTTTCTTGCCGCAGACGAACTCCGTTTCGCGCCGCCAGTCCGACGAACCGGACGAGGATGCGTTCGACACCGCGCGCATGCCGCTTGTCATGCGCCAATCGTTCGCTTCGATTGTAATTTCGCGCGCGGCCGGCTCTTTCGTTATCGTGAGTCTGTAGTTGTGCGCGGCGCAGTAGGAAGCAAGCCGCTCCTCGCGTTGTTTCGCCGCGCGCCATGTGAACAGAAGTATCGCCATGGCGGAAAGTGCCACGCCGAGCACGAGAAAGGTGGAAAACGCGATATCATTCATCAGTATAATCCTCGCGATTCATAAATTGTCCGCATACGTTTTCACTCTTTGGCGGTTATGCTATACTTTCTTTATACTGTTACAGTTTAATTTAGTGAACAAGAGGTTTTTATGGATCCGACCATCGAGTGGCTGCTGGGGGGCGACGCCTCGATCCGGTACATGGCGCACCGCGATCTGCTGCGAGCGGACGCTGGTATGCTCGCGCGCCTGCAATCACGCATTGAACACGAAGGATTCTGCGCAAGGCTCCTGTCCTTACAGAACGAAAGCGGGCACTGGGGAATCTATTACTATCAGCCCAAATGGACGAGCACGCATTATACGCTGCTGGAACTGAAAAATATGTGCCTGCCGCGGTCGAATCCCGCGTGCAGAGAGATCGTGCAACGGATGTTCGGCGAGTGCCAGCTGGAAAGCGGCGCGCTCAACCTCTCCAAGCACGACCACCCGGGCGACATCTGCGTCGACGGCATGATACTCGGCTATGCTTCTTACTTCCTGGCCGGGGACGCGCGTCTCGACGCGCTGGCGGCGCGTCTCACCTCCGTTCAGCTTCCCGACGGCGGGTTTTCATGGGATACGGGCGCCGTTCAGGGCGACCCACACACGACACTATGCGTGCTGGAAGGGTTCGCGCAATATGCCGCAACCCGTCCGGATCGCGCGGCAAACGTCGCCCTTGCCGTTTCGTGCGCCGAAGCGTTTCTGCTGCAAAACGACCTTTTCGCGGAAAGCAGCGACAAGCGGTTTAAAAAACTGACTTATCCGCACCGCTACCGCTACGATCTGCTGCGCGCGCTGGTGTATTTCGCCGCGCGGAATGCGCCCTTCGACGCGCGGATGCGCCCGGCGCTCGAGTGGCTTGCGGGCAAGCGGAAACAAGGCGGTTTCTGGCCGCTGGAATACGCGCATCCGGGCAACGTGCACTTCGAGATGGAACCAGTTGGTCAGCCCAGCCGATTCGTCACGCTGAAAGCCATGACCGTTCTGGATTACTTTTCGCATATCGGCGCGTTTGACTGAACGCGCGCCGTATCCAGCGCGTATTCCGCGCTCCTGGCATAATAAAACACATACTGCTGCAGCGCGCCCGCCGAATCGTGATACCGTTCGACCGGAAACGCGCCGCCGTACTCGCGCGCTTCGACGCGGTTGATCCATACGTCGCGCGGAAAACGCGAAAGGCGATGGTACCCGAACAGCATCGCGCAGTCGGCCACCTTCGCGCCCACGCCGGGAACCGACATCAGTTTTTCAAGCAGCGCGCCGTCCTCCAGCAAACCAATCTTTTCCAGATCCAATTCGCCGGACGCTGCCATGCGCGCCGCGGCGAGCACGTATTTCGCGCGGTAGCCCAGCGAGCAGGCGAGAAACTGCGCCTCGTCGAGCGCCGCGAGCCGCTCTGCCGCGGGAAAGGCGAAAACCCCCTCATCCGCTCCCGAAACCGGTTCGCCATAACGCAAGCATAGCGTCTCCACGCAGCGCTTGATGGCGGGTATGTTCTTGCGCTGGGAGATGATGAAGCTCACGAGCGTTTCCCAGGGTTCCTGCCGCAGGATGCGTATGCCGCGCCCGAATTCGCAGGCACGCTGTAAAAACGCGTCCTTCGGGTCGATCCCGTTTCGTATGGCGGCGTAGTCGGTTTCCAAGTCGAAGTAGTCGCGCCAGACGGCGTCGAATTCTTCCCGCGTACAGCCGAGCGCGCAGCCGCCCGGCGTATTGCGCAGCCGTAGCGCGCGTCCGCGCGCGACGAGCGTGTACCCGCCGCCCGCATCGGTATTCAGCCGGAAACACTGCCCGCTGTCCGCGATTTTTCGTATGTTGAAATCCGGGTTTTGAATCGTAACCATGTGTTGATTATACGTCTTATCCGTCGGTCTGCGCAAAATAATGCGGACGGTTCTTGCAACAAACCGGCGCGCGCGGTAAAATAGTTTATCCCAATCAGGAGCACACTGGATGCCGGCGAACAACTGATTCCAATTGAATATGCGCGTTACCCGCCAAGGCGACCGCTTTGGCCTCTTTCGGTAACCGCAGTTTGGAATCAGGCGATATCGATATGGCGCAAGGCTGACTTCAGCCCGCGGAAGGATATCTTCTGCGGGTTTTTTTATATTCCATGTCCGCGCGGGCCGAACCCCGCGCGAAGCCTGTTTTCATACGCGGTTGCTTCCGTCATGGAAAGGAATCCGTATGCGGCTCATCTCCTGTGCACTCCGGTTGAACGCTTTTCCCCGATTCGTAAAAACCTGCCCCCGCTGCGGCAATGCATATTATGAAAACAGCGGCTGTTTTCGCATCAACGCAAACGGCAAGCTCCTCGACGTCCGGCTCGTCTGCCGCTGCGAAAACTGTAAATCGATCTGGAATCTCTCCGTCTGCGAGCGAAAAGACAGAAAACAAATCGCACCGCAGGACTACCGCGGCTATCTGGAAAACAGCGAAGATCAAGTGCTGCGGCATGTATTCGACCCCGTGTTTCTGTCCAAAAACCGCGCGGCGCTCGATTTGGGGCACCTGGATTTCGAAATCCGCGGCGAATCTTTGCGAGAATGCGAAGCCGCGCGGATTACGTTAGGCAGCGCTTTTACGCTGCCGCTTCCGGCAGGGCATATCATTGCGCGGATGCTCGGCGTGTCGCTCTCGCGCGTGCGCCGCATGCACCAGTCGGGCATGCTCGCATTCGCGGGCGACCTTCGTAAAACGAAAGTGGGGTTCGGTTTTTCCTTCGCGCTTTCGGAAGGTTGGCGGCGCGAGGGATAATGCGCAGATCATAAAACAGGGCGTCCGCTAAAGCAGACGCCCTGTATGTGCGTTTCATCTTATTGATTCAGATGCGGTCGAACGCCTGGCTCAGATCGGCGAGTATGTCGTCGCTGTGCTCGGTTCCGATGGACAGCCGTATGGTCGAGGGCCGGATGCCTACGTACAAAAGCTCCTCCTCGCTCAGCTGCGAGTGCGTCGTGGACGCCGGATGGATTACGAGCGACTTTACGTCCGCAACGTTCGCCAGCAGCGAAAAGAGCTCCAGATACTCGGTAAACTTCTGCGCCTGTTCGCGCGTTCCGTCGAGTTCGAACGTAAAGATCGAGCCGCCGCCGTTGGGATAATAACGCTCGTACAGCGCTTTCTCTTTCCCTTCCGAAAGCGACGGATGGTTCACCTTTTTCACCTTGGGGTGTTTCTTCAAAAAGTCCACGACCCTCAGCGCGTTTTGCACATGCCTTTCTACGCGCAGCGAAAGCGTCTCCAGCCCCTGCAGCAGCAAAAAGGAATGGAAGGGCGATAAGCACGCGCCCGTATCGCGCAGCAGCGTCGTGCGGAGTTTGGTTACAAACGCAGCCGCGCCCGCGATATCCGAAAATACCACGCCGTGGTAGGAGGCGTTCGGTTCGCTCAGGCCGGGGAATTTATCGTTTTGCTTCCAGTCGAACCCGCCGCCGTCCACGATGACGCCGCCGATCACCGTTCCGTGGCCGCCGATGAATTTCGTTGCCGAGTGCACAACGATGTCCGCACCGTGCTCGATCGGGCGGAAGAGGTAGGGCGTTGCAAACGTGTTGTCAATAATCACGGGGATTCCGTTTTCGTGCGCAACGGCGGCGATGGCCTCCAGGTCGAGGATGTCTGCATTCGGGTTGCCGAGCGACTCGAGATAGAGCGCCTTGGTGTTTTCCCGTATCGCCGCGCGGAAGTATTCAGGATCGCTTCCGTCCACAAACGTCGTTTCAATGCCGAGATCTTTGAGCGTGTTGGCAAAGAGGTTGTAGGTACCGCCGTAGAGCGTTTTGGCGGAGACGATGTGGTCGCCAACCCCGGCGATATTGAGCACCGCATAGGTGACCGCCGCGGAACCCGACGCAGTCGCGAGCGCGGCCACGCCGCCCTCGAGCGCGGCGATGCGTTTTTCAAACGCGTCGCTTGTCGGGTTCGACAGCCGCGAGTAGATATTGCCTTCCTCCGTCAGCGCAAAGCGCGCCGCCGCCTGCGCGGAGTCCTTAAATACGTAGGACGTGGTCGCGTAGATGGGCACCGCGCGCGCGTCTGTCGCGGGGTCGGGTTGTTCCTGCCCCGCGTGTACCTGCAGCGTTTCGAATTTATATTTTTGTGCCATAGAATTGATTTTCCTTTCCGGTTCGTCGTTTGTTCTCTGATTATCCAACTTCCTGTTAAAAGAAAATCAACGGCACATTCGATTCATACGACCCGAAACGGCGATCTTCGCCCAATGTTTGGACATGCTGTTTCGCTTGCTTTTTGTCATCATGCGCGTTACCCGCCTTTCTGTCGTGTTGTGTGGATTATACGGTGATGCGCATTTCTTGTCAACCGGGTCCGGTTTCTCCCGCGCGCATAGTTATTCCGCTGCGCGGTATCTATCCGTTGCATTTCGTGACAAGGTTACGGATATAACCAAAGAAATGCCTTATTCTATAATAAATTTTACATAGATAGAGGTAACCGCTTGAACAACAGTTTTTGGAGCCAGATTTTCGCCGAAGAACCCGAACAGCCGATCGGCGCGGACGCCGTGATCCATGTTAACCCGAACCGCTGCCCGCAGAACCACCCCTGCCCTTCCGTACGGGTTTGTCCGTCGGAAGCGCTCACACAGGTTCGCTACTCCGCACCGACCGTAGAGATGGACAAATGCATCCAATGCGGCAAATGCGTTCGCTACTGCGCATTGGGCGCCATCTCGATGCACTAGACCGGCTTTGCCCGACCGATCGGAGGAATCACGATGAAAAAAAAGATCTTTCTCATTCTCGCAATCGTAACGGTACTGTCCATGCTGGCGTCCTGCGCAGCGCCGGCGGTTGCTGAAGAGGCGCCGACGCCGAAACCGGCGGAATACCATAAGATATCGGCGGCGGACGCCAAGGCGCGCATGGACAGCGGGGACGAGCTCATCGTTCTCGACGTGCGCACGCAGGATGAGTTCGACGCCGGCCATATACCGGGCGCCATTCTGCTGCCCAACGAAACCATATTCGACACCCCGCCCGACCTTCTGCCCGACCTTGAAGCGGAGATCCTCATCTACTGCCGCTCGGGCAACCGCAGCGCGCAGGCGGCCAACAAACTCGTCGCCATGGGCTACAACAACGTCTACGACTTCGGCGGTATCATCGACTGGCCTTACGAGGTCGTCGTGCCATGACGCTGCGTTTACATATATCTTCCTTTTAAACCCATTTTTTCCTTCCCCGCAAAGAGCCGCCCGAAACCGGGCGGCTCTTTGTTTGCATTTCGATATGGCTTGCGCCGTTAGACGCGCGTATATCGTTTACGCGTCTCCGAACGTTTTTTCCGCGTAATCGAATATATTCCGGATGTACTCGGCCGCGTGCGGCGCGTCTTTGTCCAGAATGCATTGATAGATCAGCCCGATCAACTCGCGCGAGCGCTTCACGAGCGCCGGCTTACCATAGCATTTTCGTATGATATTGCGGCTCACCGGTTCAAACGATCGGTCGATGAGCGTATAGACCATGTTTTGCGTCGCAAGGGCGATACGGTGGTGAAACGCGAAATTCAATTCCGTCAGCGCGTCGAGGTCCTCCTCCTCGTTGATGCGCTCCACAAGACGCCGCATCTCGTCCAGATCCTGCTGTGTACGGTTCATGGCGGCGAGGTAGGCGCAGCGGCTTTCGACGTGCCGCTTGACCTCAACCATGTTTAAAAACAGCCTGTGGTTGATCGCCCCGTCCGCGTAGTTCATGATGAGCTCCAACGCTCCGATCGTCCCGTCCGTTTCAAATCTCGCGACGAACGTCCCCCTGCGGGGCACGATGCGCAGCAGCCCCTTTGCCGCGAGTTCCGCTATGCCCGCGTTGACGACGCCGCGGCTGATCCCCATCCTCGCGCTGAGTTCGCGCTCTGAAGGAAGCCGCTGCCCCTCGGCGAGTTCGCCGGATATCACCATCCGCTCGATCTGTTTGATAAACTGCGCTTTCAGTGTGTCGCCGTTGAGTTTTAGAAACTTGTCCGCCATGGTTTCGTCCTTCCGTTCAGCATGGTATTAAAAATACTATAAAGCCGTGATGATTTCAATCATTCCTTTTTTTCTTTACAAAGAGGCGTTTCGTTTGTTGCAAAACATCACTGCGTTTATTATACTATAAATGGTTGGTGGCTGTACCACTAATTTTAAAAAGGAGGATTCCCAATGAGCGGTTATGACTTTGCCCGCAGCTACGACGCCATCGTCGTGGGTGCGGGAAACGGCGGGCTCGCCGCGGCGGCCGTGCTCGCAAAAAACGGAATGAAGACGCTCCTGCTCGAAAAACACAACGTGCCGGGCGGCTTCGCCTCCAGCTTCGTGCGGGGGCGGTTCGAATTCGAAGCCGCGCTGCACGTCCTTGCGGATTACGGTCCGGCGGATCACCGCGGCAACCTCGGGCGTTTTTTTGACGAGCTTGGGCTTGAAATCGAGTGGGCGGAGGTACCCGAGGCTTACCGTCTGATCACGACCGACGATCCGGAGGGGAATCTGGACGTCGTCATGCCGCTGGGCGTGGAGGCGTATATCGACAAGATGGAAGAATACGTCCCCGGCAGCCGCGAGTCGGTTACGCAGTATCTCGCGATATCCAGAGAGGTGTACGAAGCGCTCGGTTATCTTGGAAAAAACCGTGGACAGGTGGATAAAAAAGTGCTGCTCGAGCGGTACGGCAACTTCGTGCGCACCTGCGCGGCGACGCAGCAGCAGGTGCTCGACCGCCTGAAGATGCCGAAAAAAGCGCAGCGCATCCTCAACGCGTACTGGACGTACCTTGCCGTGGACATGGAACACGTCAATTTCACGATCTTCGGCGTGATGATCTACGCGCTGCTGGAGCTGCGCGCATACGTGCCGCGCGACCGCTCGCACGAGATCTCCGTCGCGCTCGCGTGCAAGATCAAGGAGCTCGGCGGCCAGATCGAGTACAATTCTCGCGTGAAGCAGATCCTCGTTGAAAACGGCAAGATCGTCGGCGTAAAAACCGAAAAGGGCGAGCTGATCGGCGCAAACTGCGTGGTTGCAAACGCCTCGGAACACACGGTGTACTCCAGGCTGATCTATCCGAAAAACGAAGTCCCGGAGATGGGCCTGAAAATCTGCAACGCGCGCAAGATGGGGCCGAGCGCCGTCGTCGTTTACCTCGGCCTGAACAAGAGCGCGGAAGAACTCGGCATCACGGAATACGAGTACCTCGTTTACGAGAGCATGGACACCGCCGCGTGCTACCGCGATTTCTTTACGCGCGGCAAGACCAAAGCCCAGGCGACGGCCTGTCTCAACAAGGTATTCCCCGACTGTTCGCCGAAGGGCACCTGCATCATCTCCTTTACCGTGCTCAACGACGGCGATATGTGGAAAGACATCACGCCCGAGCGCTATTTCGAGGAAAAGACGCGCATCGCGGAAGACATACTCGATACATTCGAACGCGCGACGGGCATCAACCTGAAAGACAGCATCGAGGAAATCGAAATCGCGACGCCGGAGACGTTCGCCAACTTCAGCTGCAAGTATAACGGCAGCATCTACGGCTACGAGGTGGAGCCTTGGGATTCCGTGATCGCAAAGTCGCTCACCATCAACGACGCTGACGAAAACCCGATCAAGGGGCTGCGCTTTGCCGGCGGATTCTCGCGGCAGTCGCAGGGGTTCAGCAGTTCCTATAAAACAGGCGAGATCGCGGGGCGGCTCGCGGTTGCGGATTGCAAGGAGGCGAGAAAAAATGTCTGAAAAACTTCGCATCACCGTCAAGCCTTTCGCGTTGCTTGACCTGCTCGACTTCAAGCACCTCGTACCCGGACGGAAAAAACGCTTTCAAAAAGCTTCGTCGACAAGCCCGGCGGCCATGCCGCCGATGAACGCGCTGGCGGCGCTGCTGCACCCGGTACGGCAGCATCTTGTCATACGCGACGCGGTTCAGATCGCGCCCGGCGTTAAAACTTTTACGCTCGCGCCCGACGGGAAAACGGGCACAAATCAGCTCGCCTACTTTCGCGCGGGGCAGTACCTGAGCGTAAAAGCGAACGTCAACGGCGTGCCGGTCACGCGCCCGTACTCGCTCTCGTCCTCGCCTTCGGAGGCGCTCGGCGGCGTGTACCAAATCACGGTAAAGCAGCAGGAAAAGGGCTTTGTAACCGACTATATCTTCGAAAACTGGAAACCCGGCGTGTCCGTGGAAACGTCCGGCCCCGAGGGGCAATTCTATTATGAACGCCTGCGCGATTGCAAGCATATCGCGGGAATCGCGGGCGGCAGCGGGATCACGCCGTTTGTCAGCATGGCGCGCCAGTTTGCAAAAGAAGGGTATCCCGTGTCATTCACGCTTTTTTACGGCTGCAACTGCAAAAGCGATATCCTGTTCAAAGACGAGCTCGACGCGCTCGAACGCTCGAGCGGCGGCCGGTTTAAGGCCGTGTACGTACTGTGCAAAGAAAAGGACGACTGCGCCGAGGAGGGATTCGTCACGGCGCAGCTGATCAAAAAGCACGTCGACCCCAAAGAATGCTCGTTCTTCATCTGCGGTCCGCAGGCGATGTATGATTTCGTCGCGGCCGAGATCGGCACGTTCAAGCTCCCGCAAAAGCAGGTGCGCCGCGAAGTGTTCGGCGAGATTAAAAACGTCACACACCGCGCGGACTACCCGAAAAACGTGCCCGAAAGTTTCCGTCTGACGGTCGAAATGAACGGCAGGACGCTGGAGATTCCGGCGCTGCGCGAGGAGTCGCTATTAGTCGCGCTGGAACGCGCAGGCTTGAACCCGCCGAGCAAATGCCGCAGCGGCGTATGTTCGTTCTGCCGCAGCGAGCTTATCGGCGGGGACGTGTTCATCCCCGAAGACACCGACGGACGACGCGCCGCCGATAAGACACACGGGTTTATCCACCCCTGCTCGAGTTATCCGCTGAGCGACGTTTCCCTCATCGTGCCGGGGGACGAGGTCTGAGTAAAGCGCCGCGGAGCCGCCCGTTACGAGGGCGGCTCCGTTTGTTTCAAAACCAAATTTAATTTCAGGGGGGACGGACGATGAATCGAAAAATCAATCTGGCGCTGCTCGCGTGGATCTGCTGCATCGGCGTGATGCTGGTGAGCATGTCGCTCGCCGCCGCGTTCCAGTCGGATTTCGGCGATATCGAGGTGACGCGCGGCGCGTATACGACGGGCGACGGCGAAATCATCACCTACAAGCTCTACCGCCCGGCGACGGCGACGGATCAAAACCCCGCGCCCGCCGTGCTGCTCATGCACGGGTACCAGAACGACAAGGACACCTCCGGCGCGTATGCGCTCGAACTCGCGCGGCACGGCATCGTCGCGCTCGCGATGGATTCCTACGGGCACGGCGAAACGTCCACGGGCATGCTCGCGCGCGGTTATACGCACCACAGGCTGCCCAACTGGGACAAGGCCGTCAACGGGCCGGAACGATTTCTGTTGATGATGAATTTCAACACGAACGATTTCTTCACGAACCTTGCGGACGTGCCCGGCGAAACGCTCGGGGATACGTCCATGGGCGGGCGGGACATGTACGCTTATCTTAGTACGCTGCCGTTTGTGGACGCGGAGAATCTCGGCCTCACAGGGCACTCCATGGGCACATGGTCGTCCTGGAGCGTCGCGGCGACCAACCCGGACTGCAAAGCGATCGTTTTGCAGTGCGGCGAGCTGTTTCCAAGGAGCTATTACGACAGCAAATCGATCCAATTCAGCAACGTGCTGCTGATTCAGGCGCGCTACGACGAATTCAACTGTTTCCTCGACTATTCGCAGGCCATCCCGGACGACCTGGTCAATACGGAACTTCGCTACGGCGAATTCGCCGGGCAAACCGGGCCGATCGAATGGGATACGACCTACGGGTCGTTTGCCGACGGCACCGCGCGGCGCATGGAGCTCATTACAAACGCCAACCACCGCCTCGTGACCATCAACGCGCACACAATGGCGGTCACGATCGACTGGTTTACCGAGGCGTTCGGCATGGAGCCAGCCGTAGACGCGGCGAACCAGACCGCGCTGGCAAAAGAGACGCTGCTGCTTATCGGCACGCTGGCCGCGCTCGCATCCACGCTGCCGCTTTTACTGATGCTGCTGAAAACAAAGTTCTTCGCGCCCTGCGCGCAGCCGGTACCGGGCGATTCAAAGGCGCTGCTTCCCAAGAAAAAGTGGTGGAACACGGCTTTGATCGCCATACTGATCAGCGGCGTTACCTATCCGTTCTTCACGCAGCTGGGTCACGGTCTCGTGCCGCTGCCGGAGAGCGTATTCCGCATGACCATTGGCGACGGGGTAATCACATGGTTTACGCTTCTTGCGCTCGTCGCGTTCTTCATGCTGCGGCGCTGGTACCGGCGCGGCGACGGAAATAAAGCCGGCGTTACGCTCTACGATCTGGGGTTGACCAGCGCCGAAGAACCGAACCGCCTGCCTTGGAAGATCATCGGCAAGTCGGCTCTTCTGGCCGTGATACTTACCGGCTCGGTCTACGCGTACGCGACGCTGTTTACCCGCGTGTTCGCGCTGGACTTTAGGTTCATCTGGCCGCTGCTCAAGCCGTTTACATGGACGAGATTCGGGCAGTTCTTCCTCTACCTGCCGTTCTATCTGGTGTTTTTCCTCATCAACGGCGGCGTGAAGCTCTACGGGCAAATGCGGCAGAAGCAGTATAAGACCGCCGCCGGCACGCAGCTTGTCTGGTGGCTGAAGAGCTGCCTAGTGATGATCGGCGGGCTGTTGATCGTTTGCCTGATCGAGTATATCCCATATTTCGCGGGAATCGGACCGGGCATGGACCTGCTGTTCACCTCCACGTTCGGCGGACCGTTCATCTCGTTTCTGATCGTGATCATACCGCAGTTCGTCATCTTCTTCTTCCTCTCGACCTACGCGTTTCGAAAGACCGGGCGCGTCTACGTCGGTTCCGTGCTGGTGGCGCTGCTGGCAGCCTGGGCGGTAACGGCTGGCTCGTCCGTGCTGTAGTAACAATCAAAAACCAAGCAACACGCATTGAAACAGCCGCCAATTGGCGGCTGTTTCAATGTGTAAATAAGTTTTCGCAATACTTCGCCGTCAACGGACGCGGCGCGGAACAAACGGCAGCAACTTGTTCGTTTGGGCTTGATACGAGACAAATCCCGCTTTATATCCGGCTAGCCTTTTTTCCGCCATCGGGATGCTGATGAAAAGAAACATCAGCGTATTGACCAGCGCGCCAAATCCCAGAACCCAGTACCGCGGCAGCACGGACAGCATGACGACATACACGCCCCACCACATGAGGATCTCACCGAGGTAGTTCGGGTGCCGCGCGTGCTTCCATACGCCCGTGCGAATGATCTCGTTCCGGTTCGCCGCACGTTTTTGAAAGCGGTGCAGCTGAATATCCGCAACGAGCTGCAGCGTCGCCGCCGATAGGCATATTCCATAGCCTATCATCGTAACGGCGTTGATTCCACCCGACTGCATGTAGTTCAGCGCGGGCAATAAACAAAGATAAACCACGAGCGTCGGGAACAGCATGATGCCAAACATGCTGACAAGCGGAAAAAACACGCCGCTTTTTTCACGCAGCATAGTATAGCGCCAATCCTGATACGCATATCCGTGGAACGTATAAGCCCAGTTTGCGGTGAGGCGGACGCCCCAATACCCCACGCACGCGAGCAACAGCGCGCTCCCCGCGTTCCAGACGCCGAAATCCGCAATCGCCAGCGGGAGTATGATCAGCGGCGCGACCGACCAGTACGGGTCGTAGACGGAGGCGTTCTTCAGCGGAAGGCTGACAAGATAGACAAACAGCGTCGCCGCGACGTCCGCCTCAAACATGCGCAGCAGCGCGTCGCCGTGCGCAATCCGGTATACGGCCACGCCGACTGCCGCCGCCGCCGCGTATACGGCGGCTGTAAATAGAAAGCTTAAGCCCCTGCTGTTCTTCAACCGTCCTCCTCTGCGGGGGTTACGTACGAATCCTTTATCAGCGTGCGCTTCGCCGCCTCGACCACGTGCGAGAGAAGCACGGACGTGGTGACGGTTCCTACCCCGCCCGGCACCGGCGTGATCGCGCCCGCGACCGGCTCGACCGCGTCAAAATCGACGTCGCCTGTCATCTTGCCTTCCGGCGTGAAATTGATGCCGACGTCCAGCACGGTTTGCCCCTTCGAAACATACTCCGCGCCGACGACGCCCGCGCGCCCCGCCGCGGCGACGAGGATATCCGCCCGCTTCGCAACCGAAGGCAGATCGAGCGTCTTCGTGTGGCAGATGGTGACCGTCGCGTTTTGTTGCAACAGCATCATCGATACGGGTTTGCCGACGACGAGGCTGCGCCCGATCACCACGGCGGTTTTACCCTTCGTTTCGACGCCGTAGTAGTCCAGTATCTCCATGCAGGCCTGCGCCGTGCAGGGCGGAAACCCGCGCTTCGTTCCGGAAAACACGCCCGCAAGCGAGCCGTCCGTAATGCCGTCCACGTCCTTTTCCGGCGAGATGGCCGCGCGCACACGCTCGTCGTCGATGTGCCTGGGCAGCGGACGGAAGACCAGGCAGCCGTGTATGCTTTTTTCTTCGGTCGTCCAGTGCAGCAGCGTCAGCAGTTCGCTTTGCGTAACCGATTCCGGCATGTGGAAAAGCCTGACTTCCACGCCGACCGTCTCCGCGCGTTTCATCACGCTGCGCTCGTAAGCTACGTCGTCCGCGCGTTCGCCGACGCGCACCACCGCCAACGTCGGAACCGCGCCTTGTTTCCTGAGCGCGGAAGCGTCCGCCATGATCCGTTCGTTGAGCGCGGAGACGACCTCCGCGCCTTTTAATAGTTTCGCCATATCGGCACCTCGTATTCCTGTTAATCGTTTCGATTAAAACAATCCGCTGATTTTGCCCGTATCGTCCACGTCGACCCGTTCCGCCGCGGGCGCTTTCGGCAGCCCCGGCATGGTCATGATGTCGCCCGTGAGCGCAATGATGAACCCCGCGCCGGCGCTGACCTTGAGATTTCGCACCGTCACGGTAAACCCGCGCGGCGCGCCAATCAGCGCGGCGTTGTCGGAAAACGAATACTGCGTCTTGGCCATGCAAACGGGCAGGCTGCCGTAGCCGAGTTCGGCGAGCTTTTTTAACTGCTTCTTCGCCTGCGGGGTGAAGTCCGCCCCGTCGCCGCGGTAGACCTTCTTCACGATGGCGTCGATCTTCTGCTCGATGGTCAGGTCGAGCCCGTAGCTCTGCGTAAACCCGTTCGGCTCTTGAGCCGCGCGGCATACCGCCTCCGCAAGCGCGCGCCCGCCTTCGCCGCCCTTTGCCCAGACCTCGGAGAGCGCGACCGGCACGCCGAGAGAGCGGCATTGTTCCTCTAGTAGCGCGAGCTCCGCCGCCGTATCGGTCGGAAACGCGTTGACCGCCACCACGCAGGGCAGCCCGAACACGGCTCTGATGTTTTCCACGTGCTGCAACAGGTTTGGCATGCCTTTTTCAAGCGCGGCGAGGTCTTCCTGCGTCAGCGCGTCTTTCGCCGCGCCGCCGTGATGCTTGAGCGCGCGCACGCTTGCTACGATCACCACCGCCGCGGGGGTCAGATTGCCCATGCGGCACTTGATATCGATAAACTTCTCCGCGCCGAGGTCCGCGCCGAACCCCGCCTCCGTCACCGCGTATTCGCCGAGCTTGAGCGCGAGGCGCGTCGCGGCGAGCGAGTTGCAGCCGTGCGCGATGTTGGCGAACGGCCCGCCGTGCACGAACGCCGGCGTATGCTCGAGCGTCTGCACGAGGTTGGGTTTGAGCGCGTCTTTTAGAAGCGCCGCCATGGCGCCCGCCGCCTTAAGATCGCCCGCCGTGACGGGCTGTTCGTCGTAAGTGTAGCCGACGACCATGCGCCCGAGCCTCGCTTTGAGGTCGGCAACGCCGGAGGAAAGGCAAAGCACCGCCATGATCTCGCTGGCGACCGTGATGTCGTAGCCGTCCTCGCGCGGCACGCCGTTGACGCGCCCGCCGAGACCGTCCACCACAGAGCGCAGCTGCCGGTCGTTCATGTCCACACACCGCCGCCAGGTGATGCGGCGCGGGTCGATGTTCAGCGCGTTGCCCTGGTGGATATGGTTGTCCAGCATGGCCGCGAGCAGGTTGTTCGCCGCGCCCGCGGCGTGAAAATCGCCGGTAAAGTGCAGGTTGATGTCCTCCATAGGCACCACCTGCGCGTATCCGCCGCCAGCCGCGCCGCCCTTGATGCCGAACACCGGCCCAAGCGACGGCTCCCGCAGCGCGACGACGGCGCGCTTGCCGAGTTTGCGCAATCCGTCCGCGAGGCCCACCGTCGTGGTGGTCTTGCCTTCGCCCGCCGGGGTCGGCGTGATCGCGGTCACGAGGATGAGCTTGCCGTCCGGCCGGTCGGCCAGATCGCCCAGCAGGTTATAGTCGATCTTCGCCTTATATTTTCCGTAGGGTTCGACGTAGCGTTCGTCGATGTTCAATCCCGCGGCGACGTCCGCGATGGGGAGCATATCGGTATTCTGTGCGATTTCGATGTCGGTGGGATGGTTCATTCGGCGGCTCCTTCTGTATTGCGGGCATATTACCCTAGTATAGCAAATTATATTTCAATCCTATTGTAGTATCCCGACCGCTACGCGTCAACGCTTTCGCGCCGCGTTACGCCGCGCGCGGGTCGATTTCCGGTTCCAGGGCGTCAAAAAAGCACGCCGTTTCGGCGTGCCGGGCAATATGGTTCAATAGAGCGTTTCCGGGTCGTATTTTTCCAGCCACATGCCAAGCAGCGTGTCGAGGTCGTCTCTAAAGTCGCGGTCGGACTGCGTGTCCTTTCGCTCGATTTCTTCGAGCACCGTGAACGTAAACGCGCCGTTGCCGTAGGTCTGCGCGTCCTTCAACAGTTTCGGATGGAAGCAGCCGCCCGTGAGCGCGGCGAACTCGTAGCGCTTCTGTATGCCGCCGATGTCCGCGGCGGCGAGCACGAGGGATTTGCCGGTTTTCGTGTTGGTGACGGCGTAGACACCGCCCGTTTGCTTTCGCTGCTTATAGGCGGCGACGAGGTCTTTTTTGTTTTGCGGGTTCATGTTTGCTCCGTTGGCGGCGCGGAGGATTTTGGGGCATGCGCCGACAGGGGTATTATACATCAGGTTGGGCGGGGGCGGGGTCTACGGGGCGTGGAGTGGGGGGATATTTTGTCGTTACTATTGTCATTATTAGAATTTTCATGTATCTTTACAGTAATAAGAAATTATAGGTTAATCCATGCCAATACCAAAGCAAACAAAAGAAGAAATGTTTAGTGTCGCTTATTGTCATGCAGTTGGAGCTTGCGCTGGCTTAAACTGCGGTCAAGATATGCGTGATTTTGGATTAGATGGATCGTTTAGTTCTGTATCCCAACGAAAAGATGGGCATTTCTCTCCTGACGGTTTACGTATCGACTATCAAGCAAAATCTACTTCTAGCTTCGAATTTGATGGGGATTTTGTTGTTTATGATTTAGAAGTTAAGAATTATCGCGACCTTATTGTAACTGATATTTCCGCACCAAGAATACTAATTTTGTATTTGCTTCCAAAAAACGAAAGTAATTGGATGATCCACAAAGAAAAAGAAGTGATTTTTCGACATGGTGCATATTGGTATTCTTTGAGAGGTATGGCTGACACTACAAATACGAGCACAATTCGAATTAGAATCCCAAAGCGTCAAGTTTTTACTTCAACTGAACTAAATCGCCTCTTTAGTATTGTAAAGCGTGGTGATTTCTTATGATGTTTGCGGAATATAAAGGATTCACTTTATCTGCTTTAAGAAGATATCTCGAGGGAAATAATTGGGTTCTTGACTCAAGCTATAAAAATAAGAATATAAATATGTACTTAAATCAGTTGAGTGATGATCAAATCGCTCTACCTGCCAGTGAGAATTTGCGCGATTATGCAATATCGATTAACAACTCTCTAAATGCCCTTTCTACAATTGAAGGTCGTGATATAACTAATATTTTAAGTGATATTGTTAATATATGTTTCGATAAAATAGAATTTAGGGTTATTTCCGATTCAACAATTAATGGGACTATACCTCTTGATTATGCTGCTGAGTGTGTAGATGGTATTAAAGATTTAGTTTTGTATAGTGCAGCAGCCGATCTTCGAAACTCCCCGATTTGCTCGCGTCCATCAATTGAAGCATATAATACACTGCGTGCTTTCAATTTTGCTCAGACCAGCATTGGAAGTTTTGTGTTTAATGTCGATGCACAGGTAGTGGACGAAGATAGAGAGCAACTTTCAATCATTGAAGGAGTAGTACAAAAATCCAAAAACAGAAAAGTTGTGCAACGTATTCAAACAGCTTTCGATCAGATTACTAGGATATCTTCAGGAAAAGAGCAACTTTCTTTCGTTGCGCAAGACGCATATATTACTGGTATCACGGCAAACATGTGCGAGGCTCTTATAAAAATCCGTCCAAACGAATGGGAGGCCACATTAGAAACAACCTTTCGATATGCCGAAGCTTTAAAAACATACAACATACCTTTAACAAAAAACGTTTCGCTTTTTGAAAATGATTTTCTCATAATATCCGAACTTTATAAATTCTATAAAAATGAAAAGCTAATTGAATCCGTCACATTAACTGGTAACGTTCGGTCATTATCAAAGCGTGGAATAAAAGATACAGATGAATTTGAGAAAGTAATTCGATTGCAAGCAAACTACAAAGACCAAGAAAGAACAATAAGGATTGAGCTTTCCGATGACCAATATATAATCGCATGTAATGCACATCGTGATGGTGTTGAAGTTAAGGTTGCAGGCGATCTTGATATGAGTTCAAGATTGTGGTCTTTATCTAATATTCAGTATTTCATTCAATTGAATGCGTGAATTAACATTTAAAAAAGCGCGCCGATCTTCAGATCGACGCGCTTTCCTTATACCAAAATGTTATCTCCCCTTCTCCACCAAAAACTCCTCCAACCGTTCCATTGCCTCCAACCCCTCCGGGCTCTTCGAATCCTTCTGAAACTCATGCCAGAGCGCCTTCTTCCCGCTGAGCGGCAGATACGCCGTTACCTCCACGCCGTTTCGCTCCAGCGCGGCGAGCATCTCCCGCGCCTGCGTGATAAACGGGTCCTTATCCCCGCAGCTTAAAAACACCGGCAGATATTCCGGCGTCACCCACGCCACGGTATGCATGCTCTCGGCCTCAGGCGTTCCCTCAAACCGTTTTTTACCCGTCACGATCCAGATCGAGTCCGCGATCATCGGAAATTTCGTCGCGCGCAGGGTATCCATGTTGTAATACCCGCAGTGCAGGATCACGCCGCGGAGTTGCTCTCGCGTCACGGCGGGCTCGCCGCCGATGCGCGCGCGAAACACGGGGTTGGTGTAGTAAAGCCCCATCTGGGACGCGAGGTGCCCGCCCGCGCTGTCCCCCGCGAAAAACACGCGGCCGGGGTCGACGCCGTACTCCTCCGCGTGCGCGAGCAGAAACGCCGCCGCTTCGTTGAGCTGCAATATCTGCGCGGGATACCGCTCTTTGGGCGCGAGCGCATAATTCACGTTCGCTACGACGTACCCCAGCGACGCGAGCTTTTTGCAGTAGGAGGAAAGCTTCTTTTTGTCGCCGCCGACGTAGTACCCGCCGTGCGCGTAGATCACGAGCGGCTGCGGCTTGTCCGCGCGTTTGGCGTAAACGTCCATCGTGCCGTTTTCAAAGCGGCTTTCGTACGATGCGCCTTTTGCCCGCGTTTCGATCAGCCCGAGCACTTTGTCGTTGTCCGGCGGCTTCACGTCCGTCGGGCGCATGCACACAAGGCGCATGACGACAACCTGCAGCACGGTTGATTTCGCCCAAACGATGCGCAGCGCGCCACAAGCGGCGGCTGCGGCTGCGGCGGCGATCAGCACCCGCCAGAGAACCGATAATCCTTCCATCGCTCGTATCCCTTTCAAGCTTGTTGTCACTATTATACCGCGTTTTACGGGCGTTTGCCGTAAAAAATACGGCGCACCCGCGTCCTGACAGGCGCGCCGCGGCGCAAAGTTGCATCGGGCACGGCTACTTGTTATACTGTTGCTATTCTTGGTTGGAGAGGGATACATGCTCTACACGATTTTTCCGATTCCTTACAACGTAAGCTGGGTGCTCGTCAGCATCTTTTTTACGTTTTTCCTTACGTTTTTCGCAATCAAGTCCGGCATCGGCCGCCTGCCCAAGGACCAGGGCCGCAAGTACGCGGTCAACGGCGAGCTGTCCAAGGGCAAGCCGCGCGGGGCGGGGCTCATCTTCAGCCTCACGAGCATCTTCGTCTTTTTGATATTCGTGCCGTTTCGCTGGGAATACGTCGTCTACTACGCGCTGTTTATCCTCTCGATGCTTACGGGCTATTTCGACGACCGCAGCAAACACTCCTGGAGAGAGCTGAAAAAAGGGTTGTTCGACCTCGTGATCTGCTTTGCGGCTGCCGGCACGTATCTGCTGTTTAACGAAAGCAGCAGCCTTTCGCTGTTTGGCTGGACGCTCGCGCTGCCGAAATGGCTATTTCTGATCGTCGCCACGTTCGTGCTCTGGATCTCGATCAACTTCACCAACTGCACGGACGGCGTGGACGGGCTTTTAGGTACGGTGTCCATCGCGTCGCTCGGCACGTTCGCGCTCATCTTTTTGATGGCGGGCAATCAGCTCGGCCTCGCGCAGATGTGCTTTGTTGTAATCGCCGCGCTGCTTGCGTACCTCGTGTTCAACGCCCCTCCGAGCCAGATCATCATGGGCGACGCGGGCTCGCGCACGATCGGCATCTTCCTCGGCGTGATGGCGCTCAAAACGGGCAACATGCTCTTCCTCGTCCCCGCCGCGCTGGTCATCCTGCTCGACGGCGGCATCGGGCTGTTCAAGCTGCTCTTTATCCGCCTGACGAAAATCAAAGGCTTCCTCAAGTCCGTCCGCACACCGCTGCACGACCACGCGCGCTTTAAGTGGAACTGGTCGGACACGCAGGTTGGCTACCGCTTCGCCATCATACAGATCGTATTCAGCGGCCTGATCGTCGCCGCCCTGCTGCTGCAATAATCCCGTTTGATTCGTAAAACGCACCGCCGAAAAGCGGTGCGTTTGTTGTTTCTTGTGTTCGGGGCGTCAGCGTCTGTGCAGCAGTATTCCCGTCGACTTGCGCATAAAGAACGTACCCCGCTCCACATGCATCAGAGCGAGTTCCTCTATGCGATAGTTCTGAACCGTCTCGTCCTCCTTGACCAGGTAATAGTCGCTCCAGTCCGGCTCGTCCGCACGCGGGTCCTGAAAGGATGGGATCAGATACCCGATCTCGGCGTCCGCGCTTGTCATCAGGCAGGCGAGTATGGAGTTGCCGGTCGAATCGGCGATCAACGTTCCCCGCTCCCTCGGATTAGTGGTCAACAGCACGACGCGATATCCCGCGCTTCTGATCTGTTCGTACCATTTTTCAGCGAAACCAACGCCCGCGAGCCTGTTTGCCAGCGCGAGAAGCTCGGGTTCGCGCCCCGGCGGATATACGATTGGCGCCGGCGGTTCAAAGCTTCGTTTTTTTTCGTTGCTCTCGAGAGTCCTGCGCATTTCAGACGCAAGCTTGTCCAGGCTCTCCGCGCCGATCATCACGCGCCCGTTCTGCGGCCATCCGGTCTGCTCAACGCGGACGGTGTTTTTGATCGACAGTCCTTCTTTCATACGTGCGTTCACGCCGTTCACACGATCGGATACCTCTTCGATTCTCGTCACGCCGCGCACGAGCGAGATCCCTATCCAAATCAGGCACAGCAGTCCAAGCGCGCCGAGCGCGCAGACGGCAATCTGAAAAACGGTTGAACTCCAAGCGAAGGTCCACGGCGTTTTTCCGGGCTCTGCCGCCGCCTGTTCAACGGCCTGCGCGTTTGCAGCGATCGTCTCGTTTGCTTTTTCCAACCTGTTATGCAGGCTCTCGATCTCGGCCTGCATGGACCCGATTGCGCCGGCATCCGCCGCATGGAGGGTTTCCAGCGCGGCTAAAACAATGGAACTGTCGATCCAGACAACAAGCGTTTCCTCCTGCGTCCAGCGTAGCGTCACCATCGCCTTCCCAGCAAGCGCTTGATTCGGCTCCGCCGCTATGCTGCCGCTGAGCGTATATGCCACGGCGACGTTCGGTATCTCCTCGCCTCCGTTCGGGGCGTAAACGGCGCTGGTACCGGATTCGCCGGGCCTAAGTTCGCCGATTTTCTTTCCCGCATCGTCCAGTACTTCGGTGTCTTCCGAAATGCGCAGTTCGATCGTCTGCTCCCCTTCTGCCGACGACTCTCGGATTGCGGGAATCCAAAGCGCGAGAATCATTAAAAGCGCCACGCAGATCGCAACGCGCGATTTAATTCGTATCATGCCACAGCTCCTTTCCTATTTCATCTGCGTGTTCTTTACTTTTCCTAAAAACTGGGCGGCGGTCACTTCCAACGCGCTCAAGAAGTACCCGTGCCTGTCCTGCTTGTTTCGGATGCTGTTTTGGATCCCCCTGCCTTCCAGAATCGCCGCGCCATACTCTTTTTCGGAAAAGTCCCATTCGTAGCTTGCTTTTGCGCTCTCGCGGAATGCATTCAGGAACTTTTCAAACTCGGGTCGGTCGGTTTTAATATCCTTGCGACCGTACCGCAGCGTATGGAAGGTTTCGATTTTGTCGTCCTGCTCCGCCTTGCGGTCGAAGAAGACCTGTTTTGCCGCGGCTTTCGTCTCATCGCAGTACTCGTCCGGAAGCTCCAGCAGCGCGCCGAGCGCGACCTCCTCTTTCGGCATAGCCGAGAACCGGCACCCGAATTTCTCCCAGTCGATCGGAATTCCCGCGGAAGTCTGGAACATCCGGTATGCGAAATACCTCGTTCTGTCCAGCTCCGGATCCAGCCAACCGATCATTTTGGATCCGTTGCCCGCAAAGAGCATCGAAACGCTGATGTTCTTGTTCTGATCGCCGCGAAGCATCATGCCGGAGAGCCAGACGGACGCGCCGAGATAGAACGCGATCCTTTTCTTCAGTTCAAGGATCGGCCCGTCCTGCTTCTCTCCCGCGCTGTAGTCCAGATATGCGTCGCCGAACGTGTCCGGCACCAGCGCAGCGGCGGGACTGTCCGCGTCGACCGGCACACGGATCATGAACATGTCCTCGATCATACTGTTCCTGTTTTTTGCGTTTTGGTCAGTAATGTATTTATTTCTGTTGCGAATGATCTTATCGATCCCATTGACTGCTTGATCCATCAACGAAAGCAGCAGTTCGTTTTTGTTGTGACAAAGTTTTTCAATCAACACCTTGCGCGCACCGAAGCCCAGAGACGTGGCATAGGAGCGTCTTCGTTGCGCCCCGTCCAGCAGGCTGATGAAGATATCCGTCGATCCGCCGCCGATATCGACGACAAACTGGTTTTCGCTGAGCGTGTTCTGCCCAACCGCAAAGCGAAAAACCGCCTCGCTCTCCGTAATGCTGTCAAGTAATGCCGGTACGTTCGCCTGCGCCGGTTCGTTTGCCTTAGCGTTATTACCCGGCGGGAGGATCGTCAGCCCAGTTACACCGCCGATTACCGTTAGCATTGCTTCCAGCGCTTGAAAGTAAGTGTCCCGCGTCGTATTCTCAAACGACAGCGGGTACGACGCCGTAACGGATATCTTTCCGCACCGCTGGCAGCGCGCTTCCAGCGCGAGCATGACCAATATCTGCGCGAGGATGGCGCGGATGCGGTGCAGGTCCAGCGGTTCGGCGTGCGCCCATTTGAGGTCGGAGCAGATCTTCGGCCATTCTTCCGTTTCCCGCATGGCCGCGAAATTCCTGAAATAGATCCAGCTATCCTTAAGATAGCTTCTCGCACCTACCGTGCTGACCGCGTCCGCCAGTACCGACTGCATCGGGATACTGGATGGATAGAAAGATGCCAGCTCGGGCCGTTCGAGCAGATCTGCGAACGACGCGCCGTCGAGTTGTGCCGTTATTTTCTTTTCTCCCGCGCGCGCGATGGGAGCCGGCAGCGGCGGCAGGAAATAACGTTCAAGCCGCGAATATTCCACGCTCGTTGCGTCCATGTTGTTGATCAAAGGCAGGCTCCAGAAATTCATGCCGCTGATGAGTTTTGATTCCCCGCCTTCAACGCCGCCATAGAGCGTGGTGGACGACGTCCCGAAATCCAGCGAAGCGCGGTAAACGCGGTCTTCGATACCGCGCGGCACGGCGCGCCTGTCCCGAATCAGGAAATAACCGATCGGCTGCCGGTCCTTAAGCAGCATGCAGCAATCGGGTGCATAGCTCAGCTTGAAGTAGGTGACCGTCCCCTCGACGCCGTCGCGTTTTTCATAGGTTGTTTCCCTGTATACCGGCTGTTTTTTCAGGGGCTCGGCGCGATATCCGTTGGCCTCGAAGCAGAACAGAAAATAATCGTCCCAGTTTGCGATTTTCTGATGCGGCCAAATACCCGCCGTGCAGAGATTTCTCCAAAAATCGCTGTCGAGCTCCTGCTCCGAATAGGTTTTCGAGAAACGGATATCGCCGAGGTTCACCGTTACCTTGATCTTCGTGAGTTTCTCGCTTTTTTCGGGAAGCTCGCAATCCACCTCATACGTCGGCCTGCACGCAAGATTGTCCTGCCAAAGCTGCCAGAAGGTCTCCGTTACCGGCATGGGAACGAAGAAATGCGCGTATTCCCCGTTCGTCGTGGACTGGGAAAAGATGCTTTGCTGCGAGATGCCGCCTGCGAATCGATGCGTGTCCGGAATCGTTGACAACCGGGATTTCTGCTCGATGCACGAATAGAAAACGCGGTCGAGGAATATCTGCAGTTTCTCCGGCAGACGTACGCCGTTCAGCGCCGCGCCGACGGGCTGTCCGGGCGCGGCGAAAAAGCCGGCCACGCTCGGTATATTCTCTCCGTCTAAACGGTAAGCTGTGTTCAGCGCGGTTTCGTACGCTTCCAGCAGGTCCTTGTCCTGCGTTTCCTCCGCCCGCGCGCGGTAATAGGACAGCCACTCCTTGAGCATCAACGCGTGCACGGGCAGCATCGCAGGGAAACGCTCCGCTTCCTGTGCGCCGAGCATGAACGGCGCGCAGCTTTTTCCGCGCTGCACGACGGGCGCGTGAACCATATCCGCCGCGAGCCAGGGAATGCGGCCGGGGTACACGAAATTGAGACTCTGCCAGGCGTCCTTCGCCGGAACGAGGTGCACCGTCGGCGACGTCATGGCAATCGGGTATCGCCTGCCGTCCTTTTCGACGTAATAGATGTCCATCGAATCCCAGCTCTTTCCGCCGGGGCATACGCCGAACGCCGCGCCGATAAACGGGCTTTGTGCTTTTTTAGCGTTCAGATCCGTGGTCTGCACATGCAGCTCTATCCCATATGACTCCGCCAGAACCACGATCGCCAGCATGGCGCGCCACTCGCGCACGGCGATGGCCTCGTATTCCAGATAACCCGGGTCCAGCGCGCGGTTGAGCAGCAGCATGTCGAACAGCCGGTGCTGGCTCCAAACGTCCGGAACGGAGCTGATCCTCTGAAAATCAATCTGGGGCGGCCGTTGCTCCGTATTTGCGGCCGAAACGCGCAGCTCCTGCCCGATGTCGTGGAGCCTATCGACGCCGCCGTTAAATTCGCATTCGTTCGGATGGGACGGAAACCAATGATAAAACGACATATTACGCCTCCATGTTCGCGTTCGGCCGGTCTTTTTCCAGACAGCATTCCATCAGGGAAGAGACGAAGTATTTCGTCGCCGCGCCGGGGTCCACCCGGATCGAATTCATCCGCGCGGCGATCTTCGAGCAGGGTATGCCGCAAACGTCAAACCCCGTCGATCCGCTTTTCGCATACTCCGATACATACTCCTGAATGTGCGGTATCGCCCTCCCCGCATTTCCTTCGATCTCCAGCAGCGCGTGCATCCCGTGGTGATCCAACTCTTCCAGCCATCGGAAGATGCTCTCGGAAAACGCGATCGGCGCGCCGACGCCCTCCGCCCTGCTCTCGTAGAGTTCTTTGATCCCCTTCGATTCCTTCCAGACGGTGCGGAACGCTTCCGGCCGGTATCTCCATGACGGGCGCTCCCCGGCGATCTTGCGGTAATACGATCCGAGCATCAGGCAAAACCGCTCCAGGCGCAGTATGTAATCTTTGATCGAATGCACGCGCGGCGCGCCGTCGCTATTGCTGTTAACTGGAAAATAGTCGAACGAATCCAACCGGAACGCTACCTCGGGCGGGGTGTCTTTCTCCGGATCGTGGTTGATCCACTTCAGGGGCACCGATACCCTCTGCGCCGTTCCGTCGACCTTGTTCAGATACCCCGCGAAATACCGGCAGACGCCGATTGCCGCCATGAGCTCTGCCGGCATGGATGGATCGTTCTGCCCTTCGTTGTGTCTGCTGTTCCGGTCGAGCCGTACCTTCTCCCATTCACCGTATTCGTTTTTCTTGTCCATCTGCCTGCGGTCGTCGCCGATGAACTGCGCGAATTCCACTTCCTTGAGTACTTCGCTCGTTTCGTAATACTTCAGCGCCATCTTGCTGTTGATGGCGAACAATCCGCTGTCCACGTCCGTATCCTGGCCGATGTCGAAGTACGGCAGCATCAGCGTCAACGCGACATGCGCGGCAAACGGCGCGAAATTTCTCACCCGTTCGCCTCTGCACGCGCGCACGAACTTCTGCGCCAGCGTCGGCGTGCCGCTCGCGCCGGTTCCGCCAAACACGGAACCGGCGAACATGACGCGCAGCTCGTCTTCCGCTCCAATGTCTTTGAATATGGTCTGCCAGAATCCCGAGGCGTTTTGCCAGTCCCGGTCGAAACTTTCCGCCCAGAGGAGCGAGCCGATACGCGGCCGCCCTTTGCAGCCGCGGCGCAGATCCATCACGCGGTCGGCCTCTCCGAACAGTGCGTGAAACGCGAGCGCTTCCTCTTTCACCAGGTCGCGGTTGCGCACGATGCCATTGAGCGTGCTCCGGTCCTCGATCTCGTTGACAAAGCTTTTCATCGCGTCGACGCCTTTGGGTTTCCAGTGCAGGTCTCCCGCCTTTTCATCGATGACGACGGACATGTACGGGATCGCCTCGTTGACGCTGCGGACCATTTCCTCAAGCTCGATCTTATCGCTGCCCGTCACGATATCGAGATCCACGAGCCTGAGCTCCAGCAGGTAATCTTCCTCACAAAGATCGCTTAAAAACCCGGACGCGCCCAAAGCAACCACCGACTGCGCGACGCGCATGCCCGTGCCCCCGATCGCAACCAACACAAACTTTTTCATATGTCTACCGCCCTTTCTTCATTTGCGGGTTTTCTTCGCGCGCTTGGTCTTATCATCCGATTTTCGCCACAGCCTGTTTCGTACGGCGTTGTTGGTCGCCGGGACGGCGCGCATGCAGAAACGCCAATATACGATACCTGCGATCAAAAAGAGCCCATAGGGTGAAAACGCGTATAAGGTGTGACGCGGCGCGCCGGTCAGGTAATCTTCGATCAACCGGCCCGCGGCAATAGCATACTGAAAACCGACCATAATCAGAAATACAAGTACAATCAGCAGCGCGTTCAACCAGGCTTGCCGCGTGTTTCGCCGCTGCAGCGATCTGCCGGAATCCCCGCGTTTTTCGTTCTCTATGAAAAACCCCAGGTTCAAAAAAAACATAGCGGCGATACCCGCGATATGGCACCATTGCAATGTCTGCTGATAGCGTTCCCCTGCGCTTATCGTTTGATCCAACAATTGGAACGCCTGCCGAACGATTCCGATAATCGCCAGCGGCAATATCGCCAGCAAAAACGCCGCTATGAGCATCGCGACGATGCGCCGGGTCATTCGGATTGCCTTCGTTTTATCCATAAGCAGCCTCCGTTTTATTTTGTTTCTGTTGCTCTGCCGTTTTGTATTGCAAGCGTATTTACCGATTTCTTAATGACCGGACGCCAGTTCGCGGGTGATCCCCAGCGCTTCTTCATAACTGAACGCCCAACCGCCGAAATTCTCCGTATTGCTCCAGTCCCCTTTGACATAAACCGCCGGATAGGTGCGCACCACGACGCCGAACATCGCCGTCTGTACGCAGGCTTCTGTTTTTTCGCCGATCGCGTTCAGCGTAATCTCAATTTGCTGGTCGCAGATTCCGCTTTCGAACAGGCTCGATAAAAACGGCGTTTTCGCGGTCGTAGCGTAGGTGTAGCGCGCCGAGGAAGAAGTATCCTGCCGGTTTGCTTCCCGCTCGAATTCTTTCTGGTTCAGCGTCAGTCCGCCGATCCAGTCCGTATCGTAGAGCGCTTCTATCTCCTCCCACTTCGGATCAATGCGGACGCTGACGTCAATTGCCACAAGCAGCGGTTCGTCCTGTTGAATCAATTTTGAGTTGACCGTCAGCTTCAGTTCGATCGTACCTTTTTGTACGTTTAGAATTTGGCTCTCGCATTTCACGAGCGATTGGTCCGCCGCCGTCCATTTCGCCGCCGGCTGCGCGCCGGCCTTCTGGTCGTATTCCAGCACGCGGATATCGACGGATACGGAATAATCCTTATCCGAGAGCGAAAGCTCTTTTACGGGTACGAGAAGTCCGTGCCTGTCCACGATCGGTTCGCCCTTGACGGAAGAATCCGTAAGCGTAAAGGGGATCGTTCCGTACAGCGTAACGTTCTTCTCAACGTTCCCTCTTTTCATGGAATACAGTTTGACGATCTGTATGTTCTTCAGCAGCTGCTGGTATTCGGCCGGAACCGCCTTGGTGGACGGGTATTCGACCGTTCCGTTTTCATCCGCTACGCCGCGGACGATATACTGCACGTCGTAGCCCGCAATATCGTATTCATCATGCCCCATGTGGAATTCGAGTTCAACGTTATCCTCTTCGCGCCGCGAAACGCCGTACTCCGAAAAATAGAGCGCGTAGACCGGGTTCGACCCGTCGCGCAGACCGCTGGCCTTCAGCCCGGTCATCGCCTTTTCCATAGCCGACAGCACGGCTCTGTCGTCCCCCATGAAAAGGATGTAGAGCGGATGCCGGAAGACGCCGTTTTCGTCCCGCTGCTGCACCATGTAGTCGCTGATCTTTCTGGCGGATCCGGTCCGAGGATTTACGGGTAGATTTTCGATCGTTCCGCGAAAATCGCCTACCATACCGATGATACCTACCGTAGCGTTCTCAGGCAGAAGAAACGCATTCCGGATCGCAGCGGCGGCCGACATGCACCCATCTTCGGTCGGAATCATGAGACCCGAAACCAATATCATCACCTGATTGCCGTCGCGCTGATACAACGACGCCATTGCCTCGATCACGTTCGAAACGTCGTTGCTTTCATCGCGAAAGAACTCCACCTGCGTCGCTTCGTTTAAAAACGATTCGGCAGCCGCGTTCGCGCCGCCCTGAGCGCCGTCGAGCTCGCTTGCGCGGAAGTAGGTCCGCTGACCGCCGATGCTGACGTCCATCACAGCCGTCAGCACCGCGCCGTAGCTGAAGCAGTATTCGGAAACGAACCCCTTCATGCCGGAGCCGTCGTCAATGACGATGCAGTATTCGGTCTTCCCCTCCGCGTCCGCCGTCTGCGCGGCATGCGGTTTCAACAGATCCAGCCCGTCGTACAGCGCTTGGGTCGGCTCTATTATCCCGCACGGTTCTCCAGGCGGAGTCGGTCCGGCGCACGCGCTCATGGCAAGACAGGCTATGAGGCCGCAAAGCGCACATAGTAAGGTTCTTTTCATAGCAATCTCCCATCGCCTTTTATTCGATTTTCGATATTATTCGCAGTCGGAACAATCTTTAGAATTGATTTTTTACTACAAGCCTTTTTATATGGTAACACCAATTCCAGTGCACAACAAGGCACCGAAAATCGCGTTTTTTCGCGGATTCTTGCGGTTTTTTACGATTCGGACAAATCGTACCTTCACGAAAGCCGGCAGCAAAAAACCGGCGCAGCCCGTACGGGCCGCGCCGGTTTCTTGTTTCTTCAACGAAGATTGGCTATAACGCTTATTCCCAACCCTGCATTTCGCTTACCGTATCGAAAGCGGAGTCGAGGATTTCATTCAGCGCGGCGATGCGCTCGGCGTCGGCTAGAAACCCTCTGATGTTAAACAGGTTATCCAACACGTTTTTCCCCCTGTCGGTCGACGGGACGTCCAAAAACGCGTTCGCAATCGCCGCTTTTACCTCGTCGGGCAACGCGCTGGGAACGATCAGAATAATTTCAGGGATCGCCGGCGTCGTATCGATAATTCGAAAACCGCTATAGAGGCCATTGTCTTCCAGCGCGTTTTCGTTTTCGGGGGCGTAGAGGAAGCCGACATCCGCCGATCCATCTAGCAATCGGTCGCCGATCTCGTTGGCATTGTAATTCACAGAGACGGTCTTTCCAAAGAACGCGTCGGGGTTATATCCGAGACTCTTGATTTTTTCCACCGTCAAATAATAACCCGTCAGGCTTTCTACGCCCGGATAAATAAAGGTTTTGCCTTCGCAATCCTCAAACGTTTCGATATCCGAAAAATCAGGCACGATAAACGATCCGCTGATGAACATGCGCGATTCAAACCGCCGTGAGGCCAAGAGTATTTCAAATTCCGAGGAAGACGCCAGGCTTTGTCCGCTTTGGCGGATTCCCTTCACAAACGTGGTGTAATTAATGAGCGCGGCTTGCAATTCTCCGGCCTGCAGCATCATAGGGAACATATCGTTCGGGACAAATTGCAGATTTACCTCTCCGCCCAGCGAATTTGAAAGCAACTCAGCGATCGCATCGCTCGCCAGCGCATAGGAACTTCCCGGGTAAAAGATGCTCAGGTTCAAGTCGATTCCTTCCGGCTTCTCGTCCTCTTCCTCTTTTTCCGGAAGAGAGACAATCTCCGTAATGATCCAATGGTACGAATCTTGCTCATAGGGTTCCACCTTTACGACGGCTCCGCCGACAAGGGAATCCAGCAAGCCTTCGATTATGAGGGCCTCAATCTGGTCTCCGTTTTCCAGCTCGACGGTGAATGAGTTGATAACCATTGCTCCGGTGGACGCGTTGATGCTGACATTTCCGCGAACTAACGTCCCCGTCGTCGCTTCAAGCTCTATTTCGTCTTCTTCCGCTCGGTCCGCCCTTCGTTCGCTCGTTTTGTCCTGCGTTGCGCTCGGCTTTTCCGATGATGCGCACCCGTACGCGGCGGACAACAGCAGGCATAACGCCATGATAAGCGGCAGCCATCGTTTCAGCAGTTGAATCATCCTGTCCTCCCATCCATGTTTGAAGAATGCATAACTGATCCTGTTTTCAAAATCACTCCGCGCCGCCTTCGACATACGCTCTCAGCCATTCTATGATGATTTCAGCCGTTACCTCTCCTTTATAGGTAAAATCACCTCCGAAATTACTTACAAAACTTGGAAATTTCTCCGGTGTTTCGCCGCGAATCACATCGCTCGCCACAATTTCACCGGTTGCCGCTTCCCGCAGTATGACCTCGCGTTTTTCCACCACGCGTTTCCCGCGGATGGAGGTCCCGCTGTCCGATCTGTAAACGGCAGACTCAATCGTGCCTTCATCGACCTCCCCCCAGCAAAGCACCAGCTCGGTCGCTCCCGGATCGCCCAGTGGCTGCCATTCGGTCGGCAAAAACGCGTTCCAGTTTTCCGAATAGGTCGGGCGGTCACCATACGGCGCCCGAAATGTTTTAAAAGGCTCGCTGTCCGTTATCACGACAGGATGCGGGCCCGGTTCTTCCGGGTTATAGGGGGCCGCGTCGACGCCCCGCCCGGTGATGACCGGCTCAACGTATTTCACGTTGATTTCGACCAAACCTCCCTCCGCAACGACTTTTTCGTCCGCATAATCCATCAGGACATCAAGCGTATCGATGTCACCGAACCTGCATAGAGCATACAATGCGTTTTCTTCCAGCCGCGGGTCGTCCAGCGCTTCGATCAACGGGTCTATTGCTCGCGGGTCCTTTATTTCTCCCAATAACTGCATCGCGTATGCGCTGATCTGATCGTTTTTATGATCGATCGCGCCGATCAGCTCGTCAACCGCATCCTCTCCGATTTCGAGCAGCGCTTCGTACGCCTGATCCGGCGTTCTCCACTCGTCATACCCTAAAACCCGGATTAATCCCTTAACATTCTTTTTTTCCGCCAGTTTTTCGACGTCCGCCCCGCCCGAGCAGCCGAATAGCAACGCGGAGAGCAGAAGCAACGCGCCGAGCCCTGCCGCGGCTGCTTTTTTTGTAATCATGCCTGATACTCCTTTGTCGTTTCGTCTGTTACGGTTTTCCATGCGGCTTGCGTGCGGCACTGGCCGAAAAGACCGGTGATTCCGGTCTTTTCGGCTATGACATGGTTGCTATCGTTCCTGCGCGTTGCCTGTGGATCAGGGCGGAACAGGATCAGTAGTCTCTTACGTCGATCTTGGTTCTGTTGTCCGTATTGTCTCCCGGATAAAACACGATCGAATCCGGTTCGGCGGTCGTATTGAAAACGTACGTGACTTTTGTCGACGAGATTTTCGCCGAGGTGTAGGAATATTCCTTGCCGTCCGAGATGATCGAGCATCTCACGGGCATTACGAACGAGCCGTTGCGGATCGGCAGCGAGCCAAAGCCCGTGCCGGTCACCGTTACGGTCGTCTTGCCATCCGTGTCCTTGCCGTATGTGAATTCCTTGATCACGTATTTATTGCCGTAAGCGGTGTATGTCAGCGGCAGGATCGAACTCTGCGCGGGCTCTTCCGTGACGTCGGACGCTCCGCTGTCGGCAGATTTGTCGTCCGTTTCTTTGTCGCCGGACTCCGGATAATAATCGATTGCGCCGGAGGAACTCAACGTCAGCACACGATCCGCATCGAATACGATGTTAATGCCTTCCGCGTCCGCGGATTCATAGTAGTCGATGTCATATTCGTTTGCGGACAGCAGCACATAGAACTTATCTCCGCCCACTTTATTGAAACCGGCGACTTCCTTGGCGATCCGCTTTTCGTCGTCCGCCGTGATGCTGTAGAGTTCATCGTCGTTCGTAATGGCGAAAATACGGCCTTCGATAATCCCGAACGAAGCGATATCCCTCAGCACTCTCTCCGCTTCTTCGAGAAACAGATCATACCGCATCAGTTTCTCGTCGGATTTATAGTAGAGATACTGCTCGCTGGCGTCGAATTTCCCGGTTTGCGCGTCTTCCGGCAAATCGATATCGTTATCCCATTCTCCTTCCGTCTTGTTCGCGAGCTTCCACTCATCGCCGTCGAAGTAGATCAGCCATTGATACGATTCGCTGACGCGGCCGAATAAGCCGTCGGCGTAATACAGCAGCAGATATTGGTTTTCGCTGTAATCATCTTTAAACTGATCGATTTCCACAATCTCCGTCAGCGATTCTCCGGGTACGCATTCGGACAGAATTATCTCGTCATCCGTCAATTCGAACAGCACGAATCTCTTCTCCGGCAGTTCGTTCGTATCGATGAACAGGGATGTATACGACCACAAATCGGAGTCAGACACCGAGATATGGAAATAATTTTTTGTGATTCGTTCGGTCTCCCCGTCGCTCGGAAGGTAGTACAGCGACGTATCTTCTTTGTAGAGCAGTTCGGAAGAATTGAATACCGCCATCAGCCTGCCGTCCCCAATGGTCTCCAGCTTTCCGTCGCTGTAGCGGCAGATTCTGTCCGTTTTCTCCTCGCTGTCTCTGATCTGGAAGATCACGACGCCTTCGTCGAACACATGAACCCTCAATATGCTTTCATTTTCTTCCAGCGTGTATATCTCTTCCGGATCGCCGGTTCCGATTCTGACATTCAGAGCTTTCGTTTCCGTATCCTCATTGTCGATAACGACGGTGAAGTAACACGCAACGGTCCCGTCCGGCGACAGCCCGAACTGGCTTTCCGGAACGGACTTGGCTATGCTTTCCTCTTCGCCGTCCTTCCAGCGGTACAGCTCGCCGGTGTTGTCCTCCATTTCGCGCAGCATCAGTACGCTCTCGCCGTCGGCCGATACTCTCGCGTTGCAGACGTACTCGGCGCAAATCAGCGGGTCCGCTTCCGGGTCGTCGAGTTTGACCCGCATCAGCGTGCCCTCGCCATCCTCCGCATCGGCCAGATAATACAGGTAGTCGTTGCCGGGGTTCGTTATGGCGTTGAGTTCGGACTCGGAATCCTGAGCGAACATCGCCCCTTCCAGCTCGACGACGCTTTCGTTCACAGCCATGTAAGCGCTGTCGTGATCCGAATAGAAAATCGGCATCAGCTTGTTTTCCTCAGCGTTTCCCGCAGGGAACACATGAAATACAAACAGCAGCAGCACTGCGGCAATGACGATCGCCGCCCCACCTGCGGCAAACCATATCCACCGATTCTTTTTCTTTGCTTTTTTCAGCGGCCGCGCATAAGCGTACCCGTTTTTCGTCTGTGTTTCCTGCGCTTTTGCGGGCTCCGGTTCAATTCTCGCCCCGCATTCGCCGCAAAACTCGTCGTCGTCCAGGGCGGGCGCCCCGCAGACCTTACAGGTTCTGCCGCGCGGCTGCGCCGGTTCGTCCGCTGGTTCCGGCTGCGGTTCAGCTTCCGGCGCCGCTTCGGGTTCCGGCGCCGGTTCGGGTTCCGGTGCTTTCTCCGGTTCCGGCGCCGCAGGCGCTACCACCTTCGTTCCGCAGTTCAGGCAGAACTTGCTGCCTTGCGGAAGCGTTGCGCCGCAGGAAGAACAGGCACGTGCCGCATCCGGCGGCACCGGTACGGTTTCCGCCCCGCATTTGCTGCAGGTCGTTTCGCCGTTTTCATACTCCGCCCCACATTTGGTACACTTATTCATGGTATCCCTCTCTTTATCCTTATTTTTTCATTGCTCTAATGCGCTTTGTTTCGCAGGCGTTTCGCGTTTTTCAGCTGCGGCCCGCGCCGTTAAAAGTTTTTCAGGGAAATGCTGTCCTCGCCTAGATTTCCATCCGTCTGGCTGAACGTCATCGTGTAGCTGAAGATCGGTACCAGAAGCGTCAAGGTGTCGAGCTGCGCGGACACGCGCTGTTCCTCTCCGAAAACAATTTCGCTGTAAGACCCCTGATCGCCAAAATACTCTTCAGCCCCATACCACGTTGTGCCCTCGGCTTTTTTAAACGAGTAGATGCCGGAAGGCAGCCGGATGGAAAGGCTCTCGCCGGCTTTGATCTGACAGGTCGCCGCCAGGTCGTTGCCGGCATATATTTTTATATATACGTTTCTTGCGTTTTCTTCCGGAACGTTGAACGTGACCCTGACTTCGTTGTCCGTGTACGCAGAATTTCTGTACATCTCACCCGTTTCGAACGGCTGGGCGCAGGCTTTGGCCAGTTCCCTGGCTTCTTTGATGTCGCCCGCTTTGCTCAGTTCCACATATGCGGAGTAGAACAATCCCTGCTCGAAGTAATCTCTGCCGTTGTTGTAGCAGACATGTTGGTAGCAGTCTTCCCTGAATGACGCATACGTATCGGATATCATGTCCGTGCTGAATCCGGCGTTCCGGTCAGCAATGCTTTTTTCAATGCTTGTGAGAAGTTCCAGCGCATCCGAATAAACGCCTTTTTCCGCTTTGTCGACAGCTTCCTGATATGTCAGCATGTATCCGCAGGCGTATGAAAGGTCTTCGCTGTCCTCGTATTCGAGCGTCTGATCGAAAATCGCCTGCGCATCGCGGTATTCGCCGGCTTCGTACAGCGCTACCGCTCCGGCGTAATCCAGTCTTGTCTGGCACTCCTGAACCATCGACTTACTGTCCTTGTACCCCCCGAGCGCTTCATAAGCGCGCTGCGCGCGCTCGTAATCGCCATCTTCAAAAAAAGCCGCCGCCTCTTTGTAATCCAGCAGATTCTGCGACGTCTCCAAGCGCTTCTTCGAATCTTTATATTCGCCGAGGCTTGTAAAGATCTCAACCGCTTCGGCGTGCTTCCCCTGGCCGGCCAGTTCCACCGCTTTGTCATAGTTGACCGCGGGAAGGACAACGAAAAACAGAACGGCAAGTATTCCGGCCACTGCAACGGAAACGCCCGCGGCGATGCCGATATATAAACCCTTCTTACTGCTTTTTTTCGTTTTCGTTTCAGGCTGCATTATATCGGGTTTTACTGTATCGCCCTTATCGGCTCCAAGCAAAGCCCCGCACTTGGTACAGAATTTTTTCCCTTCTTCGATTTTGCTCCCGCATTTCGTACAGAACATAGCACCAATCCTTTCTGACGATCCCATCCGTCGCCTGAAATCAGGCGGCAATCTCTTTTTTTAACGTACGTTACCGGTGGCTTTTCGGGTAAAAATTACATCGTAACAAGCCCCTCCGTACCATATTATTTATGCGTTCGCGAAGCGGAACGCCGAGTCGCCTGTTGCTGTGGGATATGTTTTCGGATATGACTGCGGTCTTATTCCGCCTGAGATCAACGCGCTGCGTTTTCAGCGGTGTTGAAAAGTGATTCGTCCGCGGTTCAAGCGATCCGCGCAAAGCGAAAATGAATCGATATGCAGGAATAAATGCACTGCTTAAACCTGTTTGCACATTTATTTTATGTTGATTTGTCCGATCTGTCAAATTTCATATTCCTCTTTGGCCAATTCGATATTTCAGATGGATCATCGGAATAATTGTATCAATTTTAATCGCGTTTTTTGACTGTTTTGTTTACAGATTTACTCTGTAATGATCATTTTTTTGCGCTCGAAACAGGATCGCAATATCGGTTCGTTTTGGCCTGCGGACACAGGGAAAATGCGACGTGCCGCTTATGAATGGCAGCCGGATTGCGCGGCTCGCCGGAGTTACCGCTGCTGCCAACCGCCCTTGATTGTAATTCCACAGATCGATGTTATAATATTCATAATCTTTTATTTATGGCGTCGTTCTTGCCGGAAGATCGTGTTCCGATGGAGACAAACGATATGAAAAACAAACCGAAATACGGAGCCCTGAGCAACATACTCTTTACGATGAGAAACATTGTCCGAATCGACAAGGTGTTGTTGATCTCCTTAGCCGCGCTTGTGTTCAGCATGGTCGCCCAGCCGGTGATCGCGGTCTTTATGCCGAAATATATCATACAGTTTTTCGAGCAGGGCCGCAGCGCGCAGGATTTTCTCCTGCTGATCGCGGTTTTCGGCGCGGTCACTTTTATCACAGGTCAGATTCGAAGTTTTGCGGACGGATATTTCCCGCGAATGAAATCCATGTACCGCAGCATGAAGCTTGGCTCCGAGATGTGCATGGCGTCCATGAACGTGAATTATAAATATCTCTCTTCGGAAGCCGGACAGCTCGAAAATCAGAAAGCGCAGCACGCGATCAGCACGACGACGACCGGCGTCGAGGATATCGTGGTCAGGATCGCAGAGTGCAGCGCGAATCTGCTGGGAGCGATCGTATATATATTGATACTCTCATCATTGAGCCCGCTGATCATACTGGGGCTTGCCGTTTGCGGGGCGGTCAGTTACTTTGCGGGAAATATGGTGAACAAATACAGGCTGAAACATAAAGATGCCATCAGCAAAATACATGAGAAAACGTACTATTCGACACGCGCGTCAAGAGACTTGAAATACGCAAAAGACATCCGGATGTACGGAATGTACGGCTGGCTGTCGGGCCTGATCCGTCAATATACAGACGAGAAGGTCGACTGGGAAAAAAAGATCTCCCTGCGTATGTTTTTCAGCGAAGCGGCGGACGGCATGATCGCCTTTTTACGCGACGGCGCCGCGTATATCTATCTGATATCCCTCGTGATCGCGGGGACGATACCGGTCTCGGAATTTATTCTGTACATCAGCGCCATCGCGGGCCTTTCCATGTGGGTCGGCGGGTTTGCGAAAAACGCGATACTGTTGAACACGGCGTCGATCGAGGTTTCCGATTTCAGAGTGTTCCTGGACAAAGCGGAAGAAAACCTGAACAGCGAACTGGCGAAGACGGAATTTTCATCGCCAATGAGCATCGAATTTCGGCATGTGGATTTTGCTTACGGGGATCACGTGATATTCAAAGATTTCAGCCTCTACATCGAAAAAGGTAAGAAAGTGGCTCTCGTCGGGATAAACGGAGCGGGCAAAACCACGCTGGTAAAGCTGCTGCTGAATCTGGCCGAACCGGACAGCGGTGAAATACTGCTCGACGGCATCGATTCCAGGCAGATTGATCTGAAGCAGTACTTCTCGCAGTTTTCGGTAGCGTTTCAGGACGCTTTGATACTGGCTTACGGACTGGACGTCAACATCTCCATGCGGGACAGCGCCGACACCGATCAAAAAAGAGTCGATCAGGTCATTCAAACGGCGGGCCTCGGCCAAAAGGTCAAAAGTTTGAAAAAAGGCAAATTCACGAGCTGCGAAAAATATCTGGACAGCGAAGGCACGGAGCTGTCGGGCGGAGAAAGGCAAAAACTGATCCTGGCGCGCGCGCTCTATAAAGCGGCGCCGGTGCTGGTGCTGGACGAACCGTCCGCCGCGTTGGACCCCATCGCCGAATCGAGCCTGTATGAAAAATATCACGAGATGACCAGAAACAAAACGTCCATTTACATTTCGCACCGGCTTTCGAGCACAAAATTCTGCGACGAGGTGCTCTTGCTGGACGGCGGGCAGATCATCGAAAGAGGTTCGCACGCGGATTTGATGAAGCGCAAAGGCAAGTATGCCCACATGTTTCATGTGCAGAGCCATTATTACACGCAGGGCGGGGACGGGGCGCAGGCATGAAAAAGAAAATAAGCAAAATGAATTTTACCGCCGTAACCTCCGCCGTCAAGCAGATACAGCAGCTCAGAAAAGGATTTTTACGCGTGCTCTTGTCCGACGCGGTGCTAAAAGCGGTGAAGCCTTTCATCCCCATCGTGTTTTCCGCAAAAATACTGGACGAATTGCTGGGCGGAAAAGACGTTCCTACGCTAATTTCCCTCGCGGCCGCTCTGGTTGGGTTCGCGTTTGTTTCGCATGTTCTGTCCGGGTTCGTCGCAAAGAAGTACAGCGATGAAAAGCAGATGCTGATCGATAGCTACTATATGAAAATATCGAAAAAAAGCATGAAGCTTGATTACGAACAGGTTGAAAATCCCGAAACGATGGATTTGATACAGATGATCGAAGAGGCCGGCAACAATCATCTCGGCATCTGGGATATGGCGGAATACCTTCAGAAGATTTTCCTTTCCATTTTTGAGATGTTCATCGCACTTGTATTAATCGTAACCACCTTTGCAAACGGGCAGGCCTCCATATCCGTCGCCGAACTTGCCTTTATACAGACGCCGATGGCGTTTCTTGCAATTGTTGCGCTGCTGGTTCTGGGCGTCATCATCTATAACGCCGTCCAGGCAAAAATCGGGCAGACGACGGAGAACGACATAAAAAACAACGTTGGGTCGAACAGGCATTTCGGCTATCTGTTTTTTAGAATCAGTTATAACTACGAATCCGGGAAAGATATCCGTCTCTATCACGCCCAGAAAATGTTGAACGAGAAAATAAACGGGTACGTCGGCCCCAGCGTTTCAGGAAGCAGAGACCGGTTCGTAAAGCCAAACATCAGGCATTTTTCCATACTTGCTGCCGTAAACGCCGTGCTTCTGACCGCGATCTACCTGTTTATCGTCCTCAAGGCCTATATAGGCGCGATTACGGTAGGCTCGATATTTATTCAGATCAACGCGATCATGCGGTTTTATCAGGCGATAGCGGGCTTGATACAGCAATACACCATGTTCAAAGTCGCCAGCGAGCACTTCGGGCTCAGCATCAGGTATTTCGCTCTACCCGAAACGGAGAAAAGCGGATCGAAAAAGATCGCGATCGGGCGCGATGACGATTATGTGTTCGAGTTTATCAGCGTGTCCTTTCGTTACCCCGGTTCCGACATACAGGCGCTGGATAACATCAATCTGAAGATCACAAAAGGGCAAAGGCTTGCCGTCGTCGGCATGAACGGCGCCGGAAAAACCACGTTGATTAAACTCCTCTGCCGGTTTTACAAGCCAACCGCGGGCAGGATTATGTTGAACGGCGTCGATATCAGCGAATATGATTATTCAGACTATATCAAGATATTCTCCGTCGTTTTTCAGGACTTCAACCTGTTTTCATTCGCGCTGGATCAAAACGTCGCTTCCAGCGAAAGGATAGACGCGGCGCGGCTTGAAAAAAGCTTCAAAGGCGCCGGCCTGGACGCCTTGATGGAAGAGCTGAGCGGCGATTACACAATCCCGCTAGGCAAGCATTTCGACAAGGACGGCAGGGATTTTTCAGGCGGAGAAAAGCAGAAGATCGCGATCGCCCGCGCTTTGTACAAGGACGCCCCGATCGTCGTGCTGGACGAACCGACCGCCGCGCTCGACCCGATCGCGGAATTTGAAATATACTCCAAATTCAACGATCTGGTCGGTCAAAAGGCGTCCGTGTTTATTTCGCACCGGCTGTCATCGTGCAGATTCTGCCACAATATCGCGGTTTTCGACGGCGGAAAAATCGTTCAATTCGGAAGTCACGACGAACTGCTTTCAAATAAATCGGGCAAATATTCCGAGCTTTGGAACGCGCAGGCAAAGCATTATGTAAGCGAAGATACGTATTAAATGGGTAAAAAAGAACCCCCTAAAAGTCGCCTAATTAGGGGGTATGTATCGGTACGGGTAAGTTTACTCAGGCTAGCGTAGTTGAATGCGTCTAGACGAATGTTACGCTCAAACAGCTTTTCGGATTGATTTTTATGCATTTCTTTCAAGCAAAGTTAATTATAGTCGCCAAATTCTAATTGAATCGGGTATCCTTTTACAGCTGGGTCATCTGAAATTGCATTTCTGTATATACTTGTCAACTTCACTGATAAGACAATCTGTTCTCCAACAGATTCGATGCCACCGATTTTTTCAAATTCATCTGCTGTTAACCAAATATTGATTTCTAATGGTAGAGTTGACCCCATTCCTTTCGCCATAACATCTGGCTCTATAATAATCATCGCGTTATAACCATCTAAAGGTGCCGCTGCTTGTTCAATCACACCGGTTATCTCGTAGTATTTCCCGACAAACTGTGCATCTGAATCAGCTGAATTTGTATTATTAATTGCATTCAGATCAAGAGGTTCCGCAATCAACTCTGCCGTTTCCGTAACTTCTGAGGTCTCGTGAGCCTCTGGTGTATTCGACGCTTTTATATTATCTTGCGTCGCAAATGTATCCGGTGTTTCTTCTACTTCTGTTGAGGGGAAAGTATGATACCTAATAATAACTTCAGTATCAGCGGCAACCCAAACATCGGGTGAATAATCGACATCACCATCAACAGATACTTCTTCAACCTCTCCATCCTTTGTTAACCAGCCAAGAATTAAATCGTCTATTGCTTCGGTCTTGATATTTGTAAATCCTCGTTGAGAGAAATCATCAACAACATCTCGATAAGCTCTGCCTTCTTGAATCTTTGATCCAGACGGTGTTCTTGCTTCACCTTCATGTTGATTTGAATCCTCACCACACCCCGCTAAACTAATAGTTAGAATAAATACCAGCAGAGCAACAACTATTCTTCTCATTTTTATTCCCCTCAAACCTAAATGTATATGATGTAACTAAACTTCAGTTTACACAAACATATCATAAATTCATATGGGAATAAAGAACAATAATATAATTCTTATTTTTATTCACTGATTAAGTATTGGGAGAGAGTGATTATTTCTACTTCAGCACACTCTTCAATTGAGGTGTCCCCCAAATCGTAGTCCAGTCTAAATGAGAAAAAATCGATGTTTAAACGGCCTCGGAGCTCGATTTCCGGGCAAATTCGGCCGGTGTCAGGTATGTTAGTGCGCTGTGCGGACGGAAATTGTAGTCCCTTCGCCAGCGCTCTACTTTGTCTCTGGCGTCCTCCAGAGACATAAACCAATTCATATTCAGGCATTCGTCCCGGAAGCTGCCGTTGAAAGATTCGATGTGCGGATTGTCCGTCGGCGTGCCGGGGCGGGAGTAATCAAGCTTGACCTTATTGAAGTATGCCCAGGCGTCCAGCGCCCGGGAGATGAACTCAGGCCCGTTATCGACCTTGATTCGTTGAGGCAGCCCGCGGGCTGCCTTGATTTTTTCCAGTTCGTCGCAGACCTGTTCGCCTTTGATCGATTTGTCCACGTAGATGGCTAAGCTTTCTCTGCTGAACGTATCCAGCACGGTCAGCGCTCTGTATCGCTTCCTTACAGAGGCTATTTCCCTGATTCTCATCCGTAAAAAGGCCTGCTCGTCCCGAGTCGGCTGCCTCCGGTGCCATCCCCGGTTGATTCGTAACACTGTACAGTTCCTACGCTCGCTTGTCTCAAAACGCTCTTTCAGATACCGCACCGCTTCCCGCTTGTCGGCAGGCCTTAGAATTTTTTTGTCAGTACGTCCTGCAGCATCAGCTTATCAAGGCTCAGATCCGCCACCAGCTTCTTCAGCTTGGCGTTCTCTTCTTCCAGCTGCCGCAGCCGCTTCATGTCGCTTGGCAGCATCCCGCCGTACTTGCTCTTCCAGCGGTAAAACGTCTGCTCCGCGATCCCGAGTTTTCGGCACACCTCCGATATTGGCGTGCCCAGTTCCGCTTGCTTCAGCGCGAAGGCGATCTGCTCTTCCGTGGACTGCTTTTTCGGCGGGATAGGTCACTCTTTTCTTTAATAGGGTTCGAATTGCTGAATGATCTTCGTCGCACGTTCCGTACCGAGTTGCATGCATGTTTGAAGATTGCAGCCGGTGCTGATTCCATAGGTAAACGCGCCGATATAGGAGTCCCCAGCGCCAACTGTATTTAAGATACGCGCCGGCAGTGCCTTGTGTGAATAATATTTCTCTCCGTCATATGCCAGACTACCGTGCGCACCGATCAAAGCGACCACTGTTTTCGCACCCTTTGCATACACATCCTGCATCAACCTTCTCAGGTTTGAATCATTATTGTCATAGGAGAAAAACGCATAGTCGATATATGGTAATATTTGATTATTAACAGGCTCCTCGATTCGCCTTGAAAAATCATAGACCCAGGTTTGATTGGGACGCTTCACTTGAGCAATGTATTGACCGAAGTTTGCCCACCTTTCGCAATATATGATGTCATACCGACGTATTTCGTCCAGATCGCCTCCGGCGAAGTCGATTTCTTCCATCGCGTTTCCATCGAATCGGACAAATTTACGATCACCATTAATAATATCCATCATTGCCCGAGCAGTAGGACGGTCGACCTTCTTGATTACTATTAAGGGAATACCCCTTTGCGAGAGCAGGGCTTTCAGGTTGATTGCGAACGAGTCGTTCCCAAGTATCGTCATACAGGTAACGTCACCACCCAGAGCTCTATAATTCAAGGCGAAGTTGATGCTATTTCCGGCAACATAAAAACGATTAAATTTGTAGTAAATATCAACGCAGTTATCTGCCAATGCAATTGTTTTTTTTACTTCGTTCAACGCTTATTCACCCATAACATGGTTTTTCCATACTAATCCATATGTTAACTCTCTAATCATGTTGTCCGAAATTTGCAAACTCCGCGTCTATGTCGCACTCAAGCAACCGCTCAAGCGTGCGCCGCCTTTGCGCCGCGCGGGAGCGAGATCTCTCCGCAGAGATTCGTATACATCCACTTCCGAACGTCCGCGGGATTCTCTGCGTGCGCGAGCGCCCACATAAGCTTGGTCACCGCGCATTCGCTCGTCATGTCGTAGGATTGCATGATACCGAGTTCCAGCGCGAGACGCCCCGTTTCGTATACCGCCGGATCGGACGGTTCGTAGCGGCACTGCGTGGTTAACAGCACCGCGACGTTCTCGTCCAGCAATTTTTGTATCCCGTCGAG
This sequence comes from Christensenellaceae bacterium, assembly GCA_963675855.1. GTDB lineage: Bacteria > Bacillota > Clostridia > Christensenellales > CAG-138 > UBA7703. The sequence continues at coordinate 602,031 of OY776633.1, read as the reverse complement.
CAGGTTTCTCCGCAGGCAGTGTATCCCGCCGAGGCCGAAGCCTTCGATCACCACGCCGCGGTAGCCCATGCGCGCGATGTCGTCGAACACCTCCGGTCTCGTTCCGGGGATCAGTTTGAGCAGAAATACGTTCGGCTCGATCGCGTCGTCCAGTACGGGCGCGGCGGTTTTTTTCTCCGGCGGCACGGCGATGTTAACGCGGTTCGCGCGGATGCGCCCGACGGCGGGGCGGTTGATGCTCTCGAACGCGTTCTGGCTCGTCGTGCGCACCTTCGCTGCGCGGCAGCCGAGTATGATCTTTCTGTCGAATACGACGAATATACCCTTTAATCCGCTCGCGGCGGTGATCAGCGCGTGGCTGAGGTTCAACTTCGCGTCCGTATCCGGATGACCGATGGGAAGCTGCGAGCCCGTGATCACCACGGGTTTGTCGACGTTTTGCAGCATGAAGGACAGCATGGACGCCGTATACGCCATCGTATCCGTACCGTGCAGGATCACGATACCGTCGTACTCCGGCAGGCAGTCGAAAACGGCTTTTGCGATGATGTGCCACTCCTCGGGCTGAATATTCGAGCTGTCCAGGTTGAAGATCGTCTTCGTTTCCAGCTGCCCGAGCCGCTTGGCGTTCGGCGTAAAGGCGAGGATGTCGCCGGCGGTCAGCGTTGGGATCAGGCCGTCCTCGGTCTGCGTGCAGGCGATGGTTCCGCCGGTAGACAGTATCATCAGTTTTCTCATATTTTCTCTATACCTTTGGATTTGCATAAGATAACAGACCGGCATTCTTCTTGAAATGCTCACCGTATTTCTTCCTGCGCTCTTCCATTTCCTGCTTTCGATATTTGGATCATTGTTTCGTTGTATCATATCAGATAGTCTTTTATTTTAGCAGGCTCCCAATCTCTATATTTCATTTTTATTTCATTTTATATACATAGTAGAAAGCCCCGTATCCAGCGCAAGCGCTGGATACACAGGGCATTCTATGCTGTTTTTCACTCAAAATAGAATCTGCTCGTATTTTTTGATTCGCATTACGCTTAATCAATAATAAAATTCTGCAGGGTCTTCTCGTCGAGTTGCGCTGCTGCATCAGACTGCATCTGCGCCCAAAGGCCTTCCGCCGTAATATCTGCAAAGAAGTCGCTTGCCCACTGTGCAAAATCCTCGTTGCCATATTCCATGCACAGACCGCATCCTTTGTCGAATTCGTCGGTAGGCGCCCAGGTCAGTTTGTCAACTACAACCAGATCGGGATTAGCGGCCACTGACATCGCTGCGGAAACCGCGTTCATACAAGCCAGATCGGCCTTTCCGTTTTTCACCGCCAACAAAAGATCGGGAAGAGCACTCAATTCCTGAATCGTGGCGTCCGGATAAAGGTGACGCGTCATCGTGATGTCAATAGAACCCATCGCGCCCGCAATTGTAACGCCTTTTAAAGTTCCTGTGAAGTTATCATTGTCTGCATTATCTGCCTTTGCTACATAGCATTCATTGGATTTATGATATACGTCAGTGAATAACCATGTCTCTTTGCGCTCGTCCGTGGGGCTGAGCCGCGTCACGAAGTATATTTTGCCCGCCTGCAATGCAGACATGCAGCCAGTAAAATCGCTCTCGTAGAAATCCACGGTGATTTCACGACCAAGGTACTCGCTCAAACGGGCTGCCATCTCATACATACCGGCTACTTCAAAACCAACCAGAACGTCTTTTCCATCCTGTAGCGTATGGAAACAGAAGGTCGGATCGTTGCCAATAATGCCAACTTTCAATTTGCCGTTCTCAATCAGGTCGGCGAAAATCGGGCCCCAATCTTCGGCTTCTTCTGTCGTTACCGCTTCTGTCGTTGCTTCTTCTGTCGTAGCTTCTTCTGTCGTTGCTTCAGTTGCTTCTGCCGGGGGCGTGGTGGTCGGAGTGCTGGAGCATGCTGCAAGAGGGATCAGCATAATTGCTACCAGGCACAGCGAAACCAGGTTCCTGATTTTTTTCATGACTTTTTCTCCTTTTTTTTGTTTTATATAAGCCGTATCGCTTATAATTCAGTAATTAAATTTACATCAGCATCTTACTTAAAAACTCTTTTGTTCTCTTATGCTGAGGATTCATAATGACATCCTTTGCGATCCCCTCTTCAACGATAAATCCGTCATCCATAAATACCACACGGTCGCCAACTTCGCGGGCAAACCCCATCTCGTGGGTTACAACTACCATGGTCATGCCGTCTACAGCCAGCTCGCGCATGATTTTCAGAACCTCACCGATCATTTCCGGATCCAGCGCAGAAGTCGCCTCATCAAACAGGATCACCTCCGGATCCATCGCAAGTGTACGTGCAATGGCAACACGTTGTTTCTGGCCGCCTGAAAGCCTGGATGGATATTCGCTCGCCTTGCTTTCCAGTCCTACCCGCTTGAGCAGTTCCATGGCGATTTTGTTGGATTCTTCTTTTGTTTTATTCCTGACTTTCCTTAAGCCTATGGTTACATTTTCAAGGACCGACAGATTATCAAAAAGATTGAACAGCTGGAATACCATTCCGAATCTTTCGCGATATTCGTTGATCTTTAGGTCTTTTCTTAAAATGGATTCCCCATGAAACAGTATGTCGCCCGCCGTTGGCATCTCTAGAAGGTTCATGCATCTTAACAATGTCGATTTCCCCGAACCGGATGGGCCGATCACCACGACGACTTCACCACGTTCAATCTCGATGTCCACGCCTTTGAGGACTTCCAATTTCCCGAAATTTTTCTTTAATCCTATTACCTGAACGATAATTTCTTTCCCATCAGTCATGTGCATGCAGTCTCCTCTCGAGTATACTAACCAGTCTCTTCAACGAATATGTAAGAACAAAGTATATAACTGCTGTTACTATCAACGGTTCAAATGCCAGGAACGTATTTGCCCTGATAGAATTGGAGGTATACGTCAACTCGTGAAGGGCAATTACGGACACGATAGAAGTATTCTTTACTAACAGGATAAATTCATTACATAACGAAGGCAGAATGTTCTTGATGGCCTGCGGAATAATGATGTACCAGGTTCCTTTCATCTTTGACATGCCGATGCATCTGGCCGCTTCAAGCTGACCTTTATTAACTGCCTGCATGCCGGCTCTGGTATGTTCTGCAATGTATACGGAGCTATTTACTGTCAATGAAACTACTGCTGCCCAGAACGGCGGCAAGGCAGTTGCAACGCCATAATAGACAATGAAAATCTGAACCATAACCGGAACACCGCGAATGAAGTTGATCCAGCCACCAATAATACCGCTGACAATTTTATAATTTTGATTGCGAAGCAGCCCTAAGGCCACCCCCAGTATTGTCGCCAGAATAAGTGTCCAGAACGCCAGCGACAGCGTAACCTTCAAACCTTCCAGATAAAAAAACCAGTATTTGCTCAGGAAAGTAAAATCAAACCCTAAAATCATACGTTATCCCTCATTCCACAAAATGCTCTAGCCTATATATAGGCGCTTATTCTCCCATGACCTCGATGAAGTATTTGCGGACTTGCAAACCGTCCATCTCAACAAAATAAATATTCTGTTCTCTTCCACGGATCATTTTCCCATCCATAACCGGGAAAATACAGTGATTGCCTGCCAACATGGACTTCAAGTGCCCCGGCGCGTTTCCAGAACAGGTTCCATAGGTGGGAAGCATGTGCGTATGGACATAAGGGTAATCGTTGGGAACCAGACGATCCAACTGCAGCTCGATGTCCTTCTCAACACAAGGAAGCGCTTCATTTACTATTATCCCGGTTGTCGTATGCTTCGTAATGACTGCAACCATGCCATTGGTGATCCCGCTTTCTTCAACGACCTTTGATACTTCGTCCGTGATCTTGATCATTTCGAACTCTTTACGAGTTACAATCTGATTTTCTATCAGTTTAACCATGTCAATCCTCCAATCCTAAGAAGCGAACCGCGTTTCCGCCTATAACAGCATCCATAACGTCCTTACGCAGCGGAAGATTCTTGATGCCTGCAAGACTTCTTACATGCCTGAATCTCGGACAATTGGAACCGAACATCACCTTATCTTGGAAGCTGTTTTGCAACCAGTTCAGATTCATGTTTACCGAGAAAAGTTGCTCATAGAAATTCTTAGGAGAATCCATATATACCGTGGAGGTATCAGCGTATACGTTCGGATACTTCATCAGCATCATGATGGTTTCCTCCCACCAAGGCCATCCCATATGCGCCAAGCAGAAGCGAAGATCCGGATAACCTGTCGCAACATCTTCAAACCGGATGGGTTCGGAATACTTAGCAGGAGTGTTTGGTTCCCAGCTGTATCCGGCGTGGAACATAATCGGTCTGTTCCTTTTTTCGCAAATCTCATAAAGCGGCGCAAGGCTCGGATCATCCGGATACAGATGCAATCGTGAAAGATTCAGCTTCAATCCCGCCAGCTTCAGTGAATCAAAAGCTCTGATCAGTTCTTCTTCAGCATCTACACGTCTTGGATCGACGCTGGCGAATCCAATGAAATGCTCCGGGCTTCTGGCAACAATCCGAACCATCTCATCGTTGCTTACGATGGCACGTCCCGCTTCTGCGGAATAATCCTCGGGTAAAAGCACAACCTTATCAATCTGTGCATCCTCCAGAAGGATCATCTCAAAATCAATCGTCATGATCCCCGATTTATAAACGCCAAACTGCTGTTTCCGGAATTCTAAATCCTCTGAATTGCCATTAATTTCGTCAAACAGTAACGGATGCGCGTGAATGTCGATCACCATATCTTAATTCCTCTATTCTCTATTTTTTGTTGTATTCCAAGTATGGGTCAAAAACAGAAATAACCTGAGCCGCTCTTTTTGCTCCGCTTAACATGCATTCGGGAATCGGCTTTTCATCGAGTAAGGCGGAAATGAAACCTGCGAAATAAGAATCTCCTGCTCCTACAGTATTTATCACAGATTCAACCGGTACAATCTCCCCTTTATAAAAGGAAGAACCATCGTAAGCAATTGAACCATTTTTTGCAAATGTAGCAATCATCAGCTTTGCGCCTAACGCGCATGCGTAACGCAAAAACTCTTTTCCCTTTTCCAAATCATCCTCAAAGGAAACCAGTCCGCATTCAATATTGCTTAAAACGTGCTTCACGTCCGGGTGATCCCGCTGATTACCCAAATCAAAAAAGATCTTTACGTTCCGTTTTTTAATGCTCTCCAGACGCGGAATCAGGCGTCCGGTAAAATCACTGTGCATCATGTCGTGCCGGCAGATAAAATCTATGGCTTCATCAGAAAACGCATAGTTCTTCATAATGCCTCGAACAGGATCTCCGTGTACGCGGTCGTTGTTTTTCAGATATAACGGTACACGAGGCGTTAACCCTCCCGGGATAATTTCCAGATGGGAGCAATCAATATTCCGTTTCTGAAATGCTTCCACGCACATTTTCCCATATGCATCATCGGAAACAGCGGAAACAATAGATGATTGAATGTCATTTCTCAGGTCAAGCAGATTGAAAAGTACGTCAACGCCGTTTCCCGTTACGTAACTGCGTTGGTCAAAATCAGGATAATAATCAATACAAACATATCCTGCTGCAGCGAATTTCACCATTCTCGTTCTCCCTCACTATAGCTTAATGCAAATTTCGAAGTGTATTTGTATCGCTTTTTCGATACAGTCACATGATACAAGCAATTTAACCAAGTGTGTTCAATTACTTTTATTTATTGTGACATTCTTTTCGGCAGTTGTGGTGAAGAAGCTTGCAGCGTTCGCACTGACGGGTTCTTTGTCATTAACAAGCCGTTCAAGGCTTGGATTATGTATTGTGGGAGGGGGAAAGCCGGAGGCTTTTCCTCCCTCTTGAAATACAGCTTCACTCTAGATCAATACTTGATTTTCCACATGTAGCGCCGCGTTGTCATCGGGTGCTTGCGGATAAACGCCAATTTCTGATTGTAGATGTCGACAACGGCCATCAGCAGCAAGGGTGCGAAGTATTCAACAACCGTATCGTCTATCACGTTGATGCCCAGGTCTTTTACATCGATAATAGCCACTTTACGGCCCCATTTGTTAAGGAAGTCCTTGACTCTTTCATCCATAACCCTGGTAGGTCCTTCGCCCATGAAGAGCAGGAACGGCGATTCGGAATCAACAATTTCCAGCGGTCCATGGAAAAATTCACCGGCATGGATACAGTGGGAGTTGATCCATTGCATTTCCAGCAGGATACAAGTGCATTCAATATAAGCCGAGGCCCAGCTAGCACCCGAACCAACCGTGTATAGAACCTTCTCCTGCGCAAAATTATCGGCAAAAGCCTGAGCGTCAGGAATTGCTTTTTCCCTGGCGGCAAGCGCCACATCGTCATAGCGGTCAAAGCCCGCCATCGCCTGATCGTAATGGCTCCACCCTTCGAGCTGATTGAGCAGTTCCATGGCCAGACGCAGGACCAAAGATTCTTTTTTCTGCGAAAATACAGCATTGGGGCCAAAGCTGTAGACTACTACCTGGTCACTGACCGTTTTGATAATCGCATCCGGAAAATAGGTGAATCCAATTGTCTCGGCACCTAACTCCCTGGCAAGTTGCAGCGCGGCAATGGTTTCAGGCGTTTTGCCTTCGTGCGAGCTGCCAATAACCAGCGTGTTGCGGTCAATATATGCCGGCGTTGCCTGAACAAATTCATTGGCCGTAAAAAAGCCGATGCGCGTCAGCGAATTGCTTTCTTTTTCCAACAGATATTTAGCAGGGTATAGTGCTGCCAAAGATCCTCCGCACCCCACGTAGCAGATCTTTTTGATACCGCCGGTTTCTTTTCTCGCCGCAATCGCTTGAGCTGCAACTTCTTTGATGTTCATTACAGAACCTCCTAAAATTCAGGCTGGCTTCTTTTTATTGCCAACACGTTATATAACGTATTATAACCATTTGTAATGTAATAGTCAACAATAAAAAATAAATTGACATTGATATTTAACTGTTATTCGGGGTATTTTGGATAAATCAACAATTATATTTGTTGTTTTGTGTAAATGATGAAATTGTGTTAATTTTATCTCTTATAATACGTCCTATCTCGTTTTAATATGATTTAATCGACTTTTTTGTTTCAAGCATTGCTATTTAACCGTTTTTTTGCGTATAATAATAACGATATTTACGAACTTGGGGAATGTTTTATGGGTGAACTATTGCTGAGTAATAGTGAAGTACCACTATATCGGCAACTTATGCAGCTGATCCGGGACAATATTCAAAATAATATCTGGAAGACAGGCGATCAGATTCCTTCAGAGATCGAACTGGGTGTCCAATATTCCGTCAGTCGTATCACCGTCCGTAACGCTATAGCGGAATTGGTCGACGAGGGGCTTTTAGCCAAACATCAAGGCAAAGGAACTTATGTCGTAGGAAAACGTATCGACAGGGATCTGAGCACCTTCAGCGACTTCACCAAAACCTGCATCAGCCGCGGTCACATCCCTGGAACCCAAACACTGTCGGCAAAGATTAAACCCGCCAGCAGAAAGGTCTGTAAAGACCTGAACGTTCCAGAAGGCTCCGATCTGGTGGTCATCGAGCGCATCCGTCTGATGGATAACGAACCGGCCATCATCGAAATCAACTACTTTACAACGGACTATGCCTTCCTGCTGGAAAAAAACCTCGATGGTTCGCTGTACGAAATCCTGAGATTACATCATATCTATCCCCAAGCCGGCAAAGCAACAATCGGAATCTGTTATGCAACGGAAAAAGAGGCAAAGCACCTGCACGTTAACCCTGACGACGCGCTTTTATTGGTTTATGAATGCGCCTATGATCAGAATCGGAAAATTTTGCATGTCTGCAAAGAACTTATCCGCAGTGATAAGTTCCAGTTCTCAATCAACCAGATTGATCAATTCTGATAATTGCCTGCTCACCGAAAAGAAGTCGCCACCTATAATGAGAGGAAATGACAAACTGAGAAATTGAAAAAGGAGACGAAAGGAAGAAGAGTAATTTCTCTAAGGAACAATTCGCTTTTGCGCTGAAGCAGATGGAACTTGGCACGCCGATATCGCAGATGCGCCGGAAGTTCGGGACCGCAGCGCTGAAGTTGTGTATGCTAATTCAAAAATGGTCAAAAAAAGCATAAAATTATAGTTGAAAAATCATCTACTTACGGAGAAGGATAACTTTTGTGTTAATAGGAAATCGCACTAATATGAGCATGAAACGCAAATCTTAAGTTTCTCTAGTAGACCGTTTTCAAATATTATGACTGGATCAATTTTCGCTTAATATAAACATACTTTAAGTAATGTGAAAATGAAACCTACTGCCTGATGTTTATTTGATGTTTATCGTCATCAATAACGGCTAATAATCGCTAACAATCATCAAAAATATATTTCGGATTATTCGCAAAGATAGGCGAGTATCTTCAATTATCATCGTATAATCATAGCGATATTTCGTAAAAATTCGCACTCATAACCCGGAGGTCGTTGGTTCTGCCTTTTGGGTCAATCATCAGCATGTGGCAAATCCTTTTTTTCATGCATACGACAGGAAAAATTTTCAACCCCCTCGCATGTCAAAAATGCGACAAAAGCTAAAACCGGCCTGCGAGCATACCCCCTCGCAGGCCTTTCTCTTGCTACCCCGAATAGCATTTTTCTGGTTTGTCGCATTGTCGCACGTTTTGAAAAATGAGCTAAAATTGAACCCCCTAAAAAGTCGCCTATTTAGGGGGTTTTTGGCGTGCCCGGGAGGATTCGAACCTCTGACCTTTGGAGTCGGAGTCCAACGCTCTATCCAGCTGAGCTACGGGCACAAGTATTTTGTTTTCAATTTCGTACCTGCAACCAGCAATGTCGGAGTCTGTCGCTCTATCCAGCTGGGCTACGGGCACAAACGATATTTGATTTGTAAAGATACCGCGATTTCCGGTCAAACTCCCCGAAAACGCGCAAGAGGGATTATACCACAGGTTTCTTTTCGTAGCAATAGGCGATCGCCTCGCCGACGGTGGCGACGGGCACGGTCTTGAGCCCGTCGATCTTCGGCGCTTTGGCGGATTTGGGCAGCAGTACGGTATCGTAGCCTAAGCGCACGCACTCGTTGAGCCGCGTTTCGATGCGGCTCAACGAACGCACCTCGCCTGTTAACCCCACCTCGCCAAGCGCGGCGGTACGTTTCGGCAGCGGAAGATCCATCATCGCCGAGGCGACGCACAACGCGACCGCCAGATCGACGCTGCGTTCGTCCAGCCGGAGGCCGCCGACCACGTTGAGGTAGACATCCTTCGTTGAAAGCCGCAGATGCGCTTTTTTCTCCAGCACCGCAAGCAGCAGGCTCAATCTGCCCGTATCCACGCCCGCACTCGTGCGGCGCGGGTTGCCGAACGCGTTGTCGGTGAGCAGCGACTGCACCTCGGCCAGGATCGGCCTTGAGCCCTCCATGGCGCAGGTCACGCAGCAACCGGGCGCGTTCTGCCCCGAGAGGAACAGCCGCGATGGATCGCCCACCTCGCGCATGCCGACGTCGGTCATCTCGAACACGCCGACTTCGTTGGTCGAACCGAAGCGGTTCTTCACCGCGCGCAGAAGCCGCAGTCCTTCGTGCCGGTCGCCTTCAAAATACAAAACGGTGTCCACGATGTGCTCGAGCACGCGCGGCCCCGCGATGTTGCCGTCCTTGGTCACGTGGCCAACGATGAGCACGATCACGCCGGTTTCCTTGGCATATCGCGTCAGCCGAGCGGTCGCCCCGCGCACCTGGCTCACGCTCGCGGGCGCGCCGGCACTTTCTCCGGAGTAAATCGTTTGGATCGAATCTATGATGAGCACGGAGCAGCGCGTATTTACCGCCTCGTCGAGTATCTGGTCGAGATCGGTTTCGCAGAGGATGTCGATGTCGTTCTTCATGCCGAGCCGGTCCGCGCGCAGCTTGATCTGGGACGCGCTCTCCTCGCCGGATACGTATAAAACGCCGCCCTCGGCCGCGAGCGTATCCGCCGCCTGTAACAGCAGCGTCGATTTCCCGATGCCGGGATCGCCGCCGAGCAGCACCACCATGCCGCGAATCAGCCCGCCGCCGAGCACGCGGTTGAGTTCGCCCATGCCCGCACAGACGCGCTTGAGCGGAAGCGGAACCACCTTGCTCAATTTCTGTGAAACGGCGGAGCCCGCGGGCGCGGCGCTCTTCACCTTGACCTGCGAAAACTCCGTCATCGTGTTCCAGCTTCCGCACTGCGGGCATTTGCCCATCCACTTGGCGGACTCGTAGCCGCATTCCCCGCAGATGAACGTGACTCTGTCTTTCGCCGCCATATCAGCCGACCACCTTGATGTATTTCCAGAGCGGGGTATCGGGGGTGGTCATATCGCGCCAGAGTGCATAGTCTCCGCCCGCCATGACGAACTGCGCGTTGCTGCCCGTTTCGCTGATGACGTACGTCCTGTCTTCCGAAAAGACGTAGGCGTATACCGTCTCATCCCGGCTGAACACCACGCACAGCGGCGTGATATCGAAGTCGATCACCCCGCTTGCCACGCGCCTTGCCGCCTCGCCGCCGACGCTGACGTACAGGTCGCTTTTTTCGTCGTGGTTGCCGCTGAGAAACGCCCAGCGATCGCCCGCCGATTTGGGATCGTGCACGAAGCTGCCCGCCGAGTAATCCCACCGGCTGTTATCGCTAAGCAGCACGGTTCGAATGAGACTCGAACCCGGATCGGTTGTGTCTTCGTCCGCGTAGATCACCTGCCCGCTTTTGATCGACGGGCTGCTTTCGGCATATGGGGAATCCGTAAACACCGCAAGCGTAAGCAGTTCGCCAGTTTCCACCTCGCAGACCGTCAGCTTCGCGGTCGCCTCGTCCGTACGCTCCGTCCATACCGCGTAGGGCGCTTCCAGCGAAATCTTCGGCGCTTCCATCGCAAACTCGGCAAGCGCTGCCGTTTCACCCGTCACCTTGTCGAGGCGTATGACGCTGCCGCCGCCGGACGTTTTACAGTCCGCGTAGAGGATGATGTCGTCATTCTCAACAGGATAGCGGATCGTATCGTTGACGAGCGGTATTTCGATGTTGACAAACGCGCCTGTCCCGGGGTCGAGCCGCACAAGCCGGTCGCAGTCGTCCTCGCCCGTGCCTGTGGCAAAGAGGATCTGCCCGCCGTATACGCTCGGGTCGACTACCGCAGCCGGAAGGCCGTAACCTTCGCCGAACTGCACGGTTTTTACCTCGTTGGTCAAAATCGGATTGACCGGCGCAGCGGTCTCTTTTGCGCCCGTTACAACGGGCGTGCTGCCAAACAGGGGCGCGCCGCTGTCCAGCCGCGCTCTGACCGCCGGTACGACGACGAATACCGCCAGCAGCACGAAGGCCGCCAGCAACACGATTGCCACGGCCAGTTTTAAAGCAGGGCCGAATCGCGTCGCATCCAGGTTCAGCTTCCGCCGCGGGATATACTTCAGATTTTTACTCATATGTTTCACGGTAATCATTTTACCCCAAGCGCGGTGTGCGGTCAACGAAAGAAAGCATGAACGAACGACTCACTTTCCGCCTGGCGATACGGTTTGTGATTCGTGCTTTTGCTCGCCTACAAAATATGGTATTATGATGGTTGAATCCAAACGACGGAGAAACGAGTTCAGATGGCCTACCGCGCGCTGTACCGCCAATACCGCCCCGCCCGCTTTGCAGAGGTAATCGGGCAGGATCACATCACGACCACGCTGACGCATCAGGTGGCTTCCGACCGGCCCGCGCACGCCTATCTCTTCTGCGGCACGCGCGGCACGGGCAAGACCACTTCGGCGCGCATCCTCGCGCGCGCGGTCAACTGCCTTTCCCCCGAAAACGGCGAACCCTGCGGCAAATGCGAGGCGTGCCTGATCAGCGCATCCGAGAGCGCGGCGGACATCACGGAGATCGACGCGGCGAGCAACAACAGCGTCAACGACGTACGCGACCTCATCGAAAACGCGCAGTACGCACCGCTCAGGCTTCGCCGCCGCGTATATATCATTGACGAGGTGCATATGCTCTCCGGCCCGGCGTTCAACGCGCTGTTAAAAACGCTCGAAGAGCCGCCGGAGCATATCCTCTTCATCCTCGCCACGACGGAGCCGCAAAAGCTCCCCGCCACCATCATTTCCCGCTGCCAGCGGTTCGATTTTCACCGCCTCTCGGTAGCCGACATCAAACGCACGCTGCAGAGCGTATTAACCCGCGCCGGCGCAGCCATCGAGGACGGCGGCCTGGCGCTGATTGCGCGCACGGCGCAGGGCAGCATGCGCGACGCGCTGTCGCTTTCAGACCAGTGTCTCGCTTTCTGCGGCGATCAGGTAACCACCAGGGACGTATACGATGTGCTCGGCAGCATGGAGGACGCGTTCCTGTTCGATATCTCCGGCGCGCTTCTTCGCTCCGACGCGGCGGCCGCGCTGAAGATGCTCGACGCCATCGTGCAGAACGGCCGCGACCTTTCGGTGTTCGCGTCCGACCTTTCGGCGCATTTTCGCGCGCTGCTGCTTGCCAAAGCCTGCGGCCGGTGCGAGGATCTTCTGGACTGCACCGAAGACGCGATGACGAATTACCTCGCGCAGGCAAAACCCGCGTCCGAAGCGCGCCTGCTACTCGCAACAAACCGGCTGATTGCCGCGCAGAGCGACATGCGCTACCTGCCGTCGCCCCGCGCGCTGCTCGAAACAGCGCTGATCCATATCTGCCGCCCCGAGGACACGGTATCTCTGGCCAATATCGAAGCGCGGCTCGACCGGCTGGAAGCGCAGATGAAGGAAGGCGTTCCCGCTCAAGCACAGCCCGCACCTGCGGCGAAACCCGAACCCGTCCTTGAGCGGCAATATAAAAGCGACGGCAATATAAAAGCGAAACCGGAGCCTGCGCCACGGCCCGAACCCGTCCGGGCGGAAGGCGAAACTCCGCCGGAGCAGCCCGCCGAAGCGGCAATCGCCCCGCAAAAAGAACAACCAAAAACCGCGCCCGTGCAAAAAGCGGCGCCGCAGCCGGAGGGTTCCGGCGACGCTGCGTCCATCTGGCGCAAGACCATCGAAAACATCCCGAATTTCTTTATCCAGGCGCTGGCGCGGGACGCCGTCGCGTTAAAATTCGAGGAAAACACGCTCACGGTGGGCTTTGCGCAGGCGCAGGAATCCAAGCTGAAAAATCTCACCGCGCCGGTCAATTTCGAGCCCGCGCAGCGCGCGCTGCAATCGCTCAAGCCCGACGCGAAACTCATCGTCACCGTGACGAAAGTCTCGCCGGCGAGCGAAAAGGCCGAATCTCTGGCTAAGGAGTTATTCGGCGATAAACTGACGATCGAATGAACCGCGCCGCTTAAACGGCGGACGCGTATTATATCAGAAGAACCGTATCAGGAGGTATTTTTCATATGGCCAAAGGTGGATTCCCCGGAGGATTGGGTGGCGGCAGCATGCAGCAGCTCATGATGAAAGCACAAAAGATGCAGCAGGACGTGCAGCGCGCGCAGGCGGAACTTAACGAACGCGAGTTCACCGCCAGCAGCGGCGGCGGCATGGTCAGCGTCACCGTCAGCGGCGGCAAGGACGTGAAGTCCGTCGTCATCAATCCCGCGTGCGTCGATCCGGACGACGTGGAGATGCTGCAGGATCTCGTGCTCTCCGCCGTCAACGAAGCGCTTAGAACCGCGACGAAGACCATCGAAGACGAGATCAATAAGATCACCGGCGGCCTCGGGCTCGGCATGTAGTTATGCTCACCATAGAACCCATCGTTCGTCTCGTCACGCAGCTTTCGCGCCTGCCCGGTATCGGGCAGAAAACCGCGCAAAGGCTCGCGTACCATATATTGGATATGCCCGCGGCGCAGGCGCAGGAACTCGCCGCCGCGATCGTAGCCGCGCGCGAAAAGGTCGTGGACTGCCCCGTCTGCGGTACGTATACCGACGTCAGCCCGTGCGCCATCTGCGCGGACACGGCGCGCGACAACAGCGTGCTCTGCGTCGTTTGCGACGCAAAGGACGTCGTCGCCATGGAGCGCACGCGCGAATACCGCGGAAAGTACCACGTGCTGCACGGCGTGCTCTCTCCGGTGGACGGCATCGGCCCGAACGACATCCGCATCAACGAGCTCGTCGAGCGTGTCAAAGCGGGCGAGTTAAAAGAGGTCATCATCGCCACCAATCCGGACGTAGAGGGCGAGGCGACGGCATCCTATATCGCGCGGCTGCTCAAGCCCATGGGCGTAAGCTGTTCGCGCATCGCGCACGGCATCCCCATCGGCGGCAATCTCGAATACGCGGACGAAGTCACGCTCGCCAAGGCCATGGAAGGGCGAAGGCCGCTCTATTAACACAAAAAAACAGCGGCGCAGGCCGCTGTTTTTATATGCAGATTTTAAACGCCGTCGGTAGCGCGTGGGATTCGTTTAGAACCACCCATCCCTCCGGCAGAGTATCCGCCGAAACCCGCGCGGCGCACACGCGCATGTGCCACTCGATATGCGTAAAGATATGCTTCCGTTCGTAAAAACGCAGTTCGCCGACGGGCGGGATGCCCCGCTCGCCGAGCCATGCCGCGGCTTCGGCGTCCGATAATTCCCCCGCCGCCTCCGGCAGCTGCCATAATCCCGCGAGCAAGCCGCTGTCCGGGCGGCGATAACCCAGAAAACCTTTTCTGGACGCAAGAGCAAACACGGTCTTTCGCTCGATCCGCCTTGCTTTTTTGCGAGATATGACGGGAAGATCTCCGGTCCTCTCCTGTTTGAACGCTTCGCACCACGGGCGAACAGGACACAGCTCGCACTTTGGTGCGCCGTTTGGCAGGCAGATCGTCGCACCGAGCTCCATCAGCGCCGCGTTGAACGCGCCCGGATCTTTCTGCGGAACCAGCGGAATAAGCGCGGCGCGCACGTCTTTTTTTAACGCGGGATCGCGGATATCCCTATCAACCGCATGCAGCCTCGCCCAGACGCGCATCACGTTTCCGTCTACGGCCGGCACCGCCTCGCCAAGCGCGATGGACGCGATTGCACCCGCGGTGTATTCGCCGATTCCGGGCAGGGTCAAAAGCTCCTCGTAATGCATCGGCATACTGCCGCCGAAACGATTCAGAGTCTCATTTGCGGCGCGTTTGAGGTTCTTCGCGCGGCTGTAGTAGCCTAGGCCTTCCCAGAGTTTGTGCAGCCGGTCGTCTTCGACGTTTGCAAGCGCGGTTACATCCGGCAGTTCCCGCATGAAGCGTTCGTAGTACGGCACGACGGCGGCTACCCGCGTCTGCTGCAGCATGATTTCGCTGATCCAGACGGCGTATGCGTCGTTTGTCGCGCGCCAGGGCAGATCCCGCGCGTTATGTTTGTACCAGTCGATCAGAGGCGCGATCCAGTTCATACCAGCAGTATAACACACGAACCGTCATAGCCCGCGCGAAAAAATACGCAGTCAAACAGCGCGATTTGTGCTATACTGTGTGATTGAAGGCGGGTACCCTGCCCGTTGTGCAAGGCGCCTTCTTCAGCTCATCGAAGGAGTGTTTTTTCAAGTGGATTACAGCGAATTGACCCGTCAGGCGGCCGAGGCCGTCGACATCCTCCTCTCCAGCGCGATCTATCGCGAAGGCGATATCTTTATCGTCGGCTGTTCGACGAGCGAAATCGTCGGAAAACGCATCGGCTCGGCGTCTAACGAAGAAGTCGCCAAAGCCGTCATGGACGCGGTTCTTCCGAAAGTGGCCGCCGCGGGGCTGTTTCTCGCCGTACAGGGCTGCGAGCATATCAACCGCGCGCTCTGCACGAGCCGCGCTTGCGCGGAGCGCTACGGCCTCCAGGAAGTCTGGGTGCGGCCCTGGCTGCACGCGGGCGGCGCGTTTGCGACCGAGGCGTACGCGCGTATTCCGGATCGCGTGATGGTGGAAAACCTCAACGCAAAGGCCGCGCTCGGCATGGACATCGGCGGCACGCTCATCGGCATGCACCTGCGCCCCGTGGTCGTACCCGTGCATACCGAAAAGCGCAGTATCAAAGAGGCGACGCTTGTGCTCGCCAAGACGCGCCCGAAATATGTCGGTGGCCCGCGCGCGCAGTATATTCATAACGAAGACGCGCATAAATAAGTGTAAAACGCCCGAATCAAAGCATTTGTGCGAACAAGCCGCTAAAAAAAATACATTGCAATTTTCCAATTGTGTGCATTATAATGGTTTTGGTATCCGCGTTTCGGGTCTGTGGTTGAAAATCGACGCCAGTCGCAGGCAAAACGATCCACGTAAGCGGGCAAAGCCCCGTGAGCATGGTGCGGTCTAGATGTAAGTCCAACCGAAGCATATCTAACGTGCATTTCGAGAGAGGCAGTAGTGAGAGGCATTTCGCCGGGTAGCGACCCTTCCAGTTGGCGGGTGTGGGGGCAAAAACCAGGTCAGCCGTCACTCGGATATCAGAAATTTCATGAACCGAAAAGGGGAAAATCCAAATGTTCCAAGACAAGACACTGGTATGCAAGGATTGCGGTAAGGAATTCGTATTCACGGCAGGCGAGCAGGAATTCTACGCGGAGAAGGGCTTCCAGAACGAACCCGTCCGTTGCAAAGATTGCCGTGCCAGCCGTAAAACCTCACGCAGCGGAGAGCGCGAAATGTTCGACGCGATCTGCGCGGAGTGCGGCGCACCCACCAAGATCCCGTTCCAACCCAGAAACGACCGTCCCGTTTACTGCAGCACCTGCTTCCAGAACCACAAAAACCGCTGACGCATTCCCCTTATTCCGTTCTCGGATATAATCGGAATCGGACTTAAAGAACCGACAAAGAGGCGTTTCCCGCAGGGGAAGCGCCTTTTCCGAATTTTGACCGCCTTTTCCCTGCTTTCGTCCGGCTTGCTATCCGCTCAAGCGCGTGGTATGCTCTCTTTGGCATACATCAAACAACAGGAGAATATCAAATATGGAATCCGTAAAAGACCGCTTCTTGCGGTATGCGAAGATCGACACCCAGTCGAAACAGCACGCCGATTCGGTGCCGAGCACAGCAAAACAGCTCGATTTGTGCCGTCTGCTGCGCGACGAACTAATCGCGCTCGGCGCGGCGGACGTTACGCTGGACGCGCACGGCTACGTGACCGCGAGCATACCCGCCAACACGGATAAAAAAGCGCCCGTCGTCGGCCTGCTTGCGCATGTCGATACGGCCGACGCGGTCAGCGGCGCGAACGTGAAACCCGTTCTCACGCCGGATTACGGCGGCGGGGAGATCGACATGGGCAACGGCTATACGCGTTCGCCCGCGGACTCGCCCGCGCTGGCGGACTGCCTCGGGCAGGAGATCATCTGCACGGACGGAATGACACTGCTCGGCGCGGACGACAAGGCGGGCGTGGCCGAGATCATGACGCTGGCACAGCGCTTGCTCGCGCCCGATGCGCCGGAGCACGGGACGATCCGTATCGGTTTTACGCCGGACGAGGAAGTCGGCCACGGGGTCGACCTGTTCGACGTATCCGCATTCAACGCCGATTTTGCATACACCGTGGACGGCGGCGCGCTTGGGGATATCAATTACGAGTGCTTCAACGCGGCCGGCGCCGAGATTCGCATTCAGGGGCTGAGCCTGCATACCGGCTCCGCAAAGGGGCGGATGGTCAACGCCCTGCTCGTCGCCATGGAGCTGCAGGATCTGCTGCCCCGCTTTGAAAACCCAGCCTGTACCGAGGGGTACGAGGGATTCTTTCATTTGGACAAGCTGGAAGGTTGCGTGGATCACGCGGACATGTCGTATATCCTGCGCGATCACGATATGGAAAAGTTTGAGCAAAAAAAGGCGCTGATGCAGAAGGCCTGCGCGTTTCTCAACGATAAATACGGCGCGGGCACAATCTCGCTGGAAATGAGCGACACGTACTACAACATGAAATCCAAAGTGCCGGAATTTGTCGTGTCCGCCGCAGAGCGCGCGATGGAAGCCGTCGGCGTCACGCCGCAAATCTCCGCCATCCGCGGCGGTACGGACGGCGCGCGGTTAAGCTACATGGGCCTTCCCTGCCCGAATCTCTGCACCGGCGGGCATAACTTCCACGGGCGGTACGAGTTCATCTGTGTGCAGGCGATGGAGAAAGTGGTGGACATCCTGACGGCGCTGGTTACGTCGTTTGTGAAATAGCCGATAAAAAAAGACTCTCCCTGACAGGAGAGTCTTTTTTGTTTGTTTTCATGGATCAAATCTTCCATTTTTTCGCAAGGTCTTTGACCTTTGCGTCCAGTTTCGCTCCCGCGCGGCGCGTTTCGTCGGAAAGATGTTTTTTGACCATCTCTTCTTTTTCCGAGTAGGTCATGGGGTTGCCGTTGATCATATTTCGCAGCACGTCGATCTTCGCCTGCAGCGATGCCTGTTCCCGATCGCTCCAGTCGACCGGTACGGCCGTATGCGCGTCTTTTATGGACACAAAACGTCACTTCACTTTCCGCATGCTCGATTGTCAGCTCATTTTATCCCCGCCGCGCGGCATTGTCAATGTCGCCGCGTCCATACGCCCGTTAAAAAGCTCCCCTGTTCAGGGGAGCCTTCAAAGCATGGATTCTTGTTATGCAAACTCGTGATAGATCGCCCTGACCGCGGTTTCGAGGTCGTCGTTTTCGATGCCGACGATGATGTTCATCTCCGAAGAACCCTGGTCGATCATGCGGATGTTGACGCCCGCCTGAAACAGCGAGTTGAAGATACGCGCGGCTACGCCGAGCGTATGGATCATGCCCTTGCCGACCGTGGCGATGAGCGCCATATTGGAATGCACCTCGATACTCTGCGGTTCGCAGTCGTGCTGTATCTCGCGCAGCACCTGCTCGAGATGTTCTTTGAGCTTGCTGTCGGAGATGACGAGGCTCATGGTGTCGATCCCGCTGGGGATATGTTCAAACGAAATGTTATAATGCTGCAGCACGCGAAGCAGGCGGTAGCCAAAGCCAACCTCGTTGTGCATGTTGTCCTTGTAGACGGAGATGACCGTGAACCCTCTGCGCCCGGCCACGCCTGTGAGCACACCCTCGCGTTTATAGTACCTGAGGAACGCGTCGGGGATGACCATCGTGCCCTCGTCCTCCGGGTGGTTGGTGTTGCGTACGTTGATCGGTATCTGCGCGCGGCGCACCGGGAATATCGCGTCCTCGTGCAGCACGGTCGCGCCCATGTAGCTCAGCTCGCGGAGTTCGGAATACGTAACGACCGATATGACCTTTGGATTGTCCACGATACGCGGATCCGCCATGAGAAAACCGCTCACGTCGGTCCAGTTTTCGTACACGTCCGCCTGCACCGCGCGCGCGACAATGGCGCCGGTGATGTCGCTGCCCCCGCGGGAAAAGGTCTTGATGCTGCCGTCCCGCTTGCGCCCATAAAACCCGGGGACGACTACGTTTGGCGTCTCCGCGAGCTTCTGCGTCCACTTCTGCGTGGTCTCGTCGTCGTAAGTGCCGTCGGCGTGGAAACTGATGAGTTCCGCCGCGTCGAAGAACGAAAAACCGAGATAATCCGCCAGCAGCAGCCCGCTGAGGTACTCCCCGCGGCTCGCGATATAGTCTTCGCTCGCGCCCGCGATGATGTTTTTCTTGATGGCGATCAGTTCGTCTTTGATGCCGGTATTCAGGTTCAGTTCGGTTTCGATGGCGACATAGCGCTCCATAATCTGATCGAACGTATCGTCAAACGAAAGCCCGTTTGAATTTTTCGCATGGCAAAGATATAGAAGGTCGGTGATCTTCTCGTCGCCGGGAAAGCGTTTGCCCGGCGCGGAGGGCACCACGTACTTGCGTGCTTTGTCGGACATGACGATATTTTTGACTTTTGCAAAGCTCTCGGCGTTACAAAGGCTTGTTCCGCCGAATTTTACCGTTTTAACCGCCACTGGCATCTCCCCTGTTCTGCGTTCACGCCGCATGCGTTTATTGCGCGCGCTTGCGTTAAAGTATGTTTAGCCCTGGTTTTTTTCGAGCGACCGGCATTCCAAATAATATCGCTTTTCGTTTGCTTCTCCCATGGAGAACGTCTTTCGCGGCAGCGCGCCGTCGTAGATGACGGTTGAGAAAAATTCGCTCTTTTTCATGGCGGGCAGCAAAAAGCCGATCGTCCCGCCCTTGCGCGATAGCTCCTTGACCACGTCCGCGCCGTGGATATAGTCCACCTCCACGCCGCAGATCTCCTTGGCCGTCTCGTCCAGCGCCGCCTGCAGCGTGCCGACCGCAAGCTGGGTTTTCGGGCAGTTGACGATGAACGCGCCCTCGACCTCGCCCGTGATAAACGGCATGATATGCGTGTCCCCGCTTTGCGCGCAGGGAAGGCGTCCTAGCTCCACCCGCGCGCAGCCGTCGTTCTGAGCCTTTAAGTGGCGGAGCACGGTTTCTATGGCACGGTTGCCGCTGATGCCGAACACCACGCGGTGGATCGGCTCGAAAACGATTCCTTCGTCGTGCACATTTTCCACCTCTACGAGCGCATACCGCGCGGGATGATCCGCACGCTCGCTCTCCGGCAGCGATTCTTTGATCTTTTCCCAGTTTGCTTTCGCGGTTGCAAAGCTGTGGTTGCCGTCGCCCATGGCAAAGAGCAGCGGCGCGCGTTCGCCGTATTTTTTGGAGAACCGCGTTTCGTCTTTCAGCGCCGCGAGCGCATCCAGCACGCCCAGGATATCGTTCTCCCCGTCCACAAGGTGGCCGGTGATATGGCCGCCGTCGAGCATCAGGTCGGTGTCGTAAAGTTTTTTCAGGTGCGTCTTCTTCTGCGCGAGCGGCTCGATGACCGTGCGGTCCGGATCGTCGATAAGCACGAGGATGTGCGGCAGCTCGATCGGCGCGCCCTCGCGGATTCTCAGCCGCGGCGGGATGCGGGAAACGATGGTTCCCTCCGAAGCGCGTATCAGCGTCGTCGACCCCTTGGCGTAGTCGTAGGCCTCAAGGTCGAGCGCCAGCATGAGGCCTGTGCGCACGACGCCCCCCGCCGTTCTTGTCACGAGAACGAAGCCCTGGGGTTTTTCTACCAGCACGCCCGTGTCGAGATAGCTGCGCATATGGTCCTTGATGCTCTGGATACGTTCCTCTTCGTCGGGTTTCTCCAGATAGGCTTCCGGCAGGATGAGCTCCAGCGTCGAAGGGGATTTCCCGACGATGCGCTTGGCGTCCTCCCAGTACGCCGGCTGCGATGTGTACTGGTCGCAGGCGACGACCGCCCACTTATAATAGTCCGTGCCCCGCTTCGGCAGTAATACAAGCGGCACCTGCACTGCTACGTCGTTACGATACCGGTCTTCCATTTGTACTCCTGTTCCTCCGTAAAACTTGTTTGTATTCCGTATGCCGCGTTATCCCATATTGATACACGCCGCATACCTTATTTTAAACGTATTGCGGGTATTATACCGCATCTGTATTTCGCTTTCAATCATATCCGGTGAAAATTTGGCTTTGCTGCGGATTTTCTTCTGAATTATATGCATATACACACCCTTATACCGTATAAACCCGCCGCTCAGTCTCCCAGCGCGGCGACCATCACCGCCTTGATCGTATGCATCCGGTTTTCCGTCTCGTCGAATACCATCCAAATATATTTAAAAATATATTTATCTCAACTCAGTCTCCCAGCGCGGCGACCATCACAGCCTTGATCGTGTGCATGCGGTTCTCCGCCTCGTCAAAAACTACGCTGTGGCGCGAACGGAACACCTCGTCGCTCGCTTCCATCTCACGAATGCCGAATGTTTCGTAGATCTCCCTGCCGACGGCGGTCTCAAGGTCATGGAACGACGGCAGGCAATGTAAAAACAACACGTCAGGATTGCCGGTTTTTTGCAGCATATCCATGGTCACGCGGTAGGGTTCGAGCAGCGCGATGCGTTCCGCGAATTGCGACTCCTCGCCCATGGAAACCCATACGTCCGTATACACCGCATCAGCGCCCGCCACCGCGTCCGGGGACTCCGAAAACTCGACCGAACCACCGGTGGTTTCCCCCAGTTCGGCCATGCGCCGCGCGAGCGCTTCCTCCGGCCAGAGCGCGCGCGGCGCGACGGCCGTAAACGCCATGCCCATCTTGACGCAGCCGATCATAAGCGAATTGCCCATGTTGTTACGCGCGTCGCCCACGTAGACCAGCTTCACATCCGCAAGCGGCTTTTTCACATGCTCCTCGATGGTCATGAGATCCGCGAGCACCTGCGTGGGGTGGTCGCTGTCCGTCAGCCCGTTCCAGACCGGAACGCCGGAATAGCGCGCAAGGTCTTCCACCAGATCCTGCGAATACCCGCGGTATTCGATGCCGTCGTAATAGCGGCCGAGCACTTTTGCCGTATCCTCGATCGACTCCTTCTTGCCCATCTGGCTGTTGCTCAGATAGGTGACGTGCGCGCCTTCGTCCAGCGCGGCCGTTTCGAAGGCGCAGCGCGTGCGCGTGCTGGTTTTATCGAAGATGAGCACGATGTTGCGGTGCTTCAGCCGCTCCGGAAATATCCGCCCGCGTTTTTCGCGCTTGAGCGCATGGCTCAAATCGAGCAGATGGCGAATCTCCCCGGGTGTGTAATCCAACAGGGTCAGAAAACTTCTTCCGCGCAGGTCCATACGGTTCCTCCAAATCTGTTCATTCAGTCGTGCCGGTTAATATGGCAGGGTCATTCGCGCCAGAGCGGCATGCTCATACACCTCGGCCCGCCCCGCCCGCGCGAGAGCTCCGCGGAGGGGATTTCGTGCACGACGATCCCGTGGTCGCGCAGGATGCCGTTTGTCACGTAGTTTCGTGAAAACGCGATCACCTCGCCCGGTGCGACGGCGAGCGTGTTCGTGCCGTCGTTCCACTGTTCGCGTGCGGCGTCGATCGCGCTGCCGCCGCCGCAGTAGATCATGGTGACCTTGTCCAGGTGCAGCGCGTCCGCCAGCGTCTCGTTCAGCTTGCGCTTTTCCGGCTGAACGACCAGTTTGCCGCCCTTTTTTATGAGCGAAAATGTGCGCAGCGTCGGCAGGATCGACGGGTGGATCGTGAACTTGTCGAGATCGACCATCGTCATGACCGTGTCGAGGTGCATATAGGAGCGCGTCTTGGGGATGTCGATTGCGATCACGCGGGTGATCCCCGTTTCCTCGCTGACGAGCCTTCCGGCGAGCGCCTCCACCGCGTTCGGGTCGGTGCGCTGCGAAATGCCGACGGCGACGACTTCCGGGGACAGCACGAGCACATCGCCGCCCTCGATGGAAAACGGATCGCTCCGCTCGTGGTAGATCTGCGTATCCCGATAGACGGGGTGCTTCGTAAACAGGTACTGCCCGAACAGCGTCTCCCGTGCGCGCACGGCGTTGGCCATGCTTGAAAGGCACACGCCGCCGTCGATGGTGAAGAACGCGTCGCGCGTGAAATAGAGATTCGGCATGGGATCGACGAAAAAGGGGTACGCGTCGTCGATATAATCCACAAGGTGCCGGTGTTCGCGTTTGCCGAGGTCGCTCTTGCGAACGCCGCGCACCATCGCGCTGAGCATTTGCGGCACGGGCAGGTCCAGCAGATATTTTCGAACCGCGCCTTCCGCGCCGCGCACCGAGTTGCCGATCTCTTTGATGAAGTCGTCTACAAACTGCTCCTGCGCGCCGGAACGCTCGACGGCTTCGGCGACGAGGTCTAAAAGGTATACGACCTCTACGCCGCTTTCGCGCAGCGTATTTGCAAACTGGTCGTGCTCCTCGCGCGCGTGCACGAGATAGGGGATATCCTCAAAGAGCTGGCGCGAGAGGTACTGCGGCATGAGGTTTTCCAGCTCCTGCCCCGGGCGGTGCAGCAGAACGCGCCTGAGTTTGCCGGTTTCGCTTTTAACACGAATGGGAGATTCCATGCGTTTCCTCCTGAAAGGGGGTTTTCCTGATTTTTTACAGCGAATAACAGCGCCGCTTATATGCGCCTTAGCTGCAAATCGCCCCAAAACATCTCGTTTTGGAACGCATATCCATATTGTAACAGGGATTTTATGCATTGTGTGGTTTTCACGTAAATATATCTTTTTGCCCGCATGCAAAATAAAGCCGCGGTACGCGCGGCTTTGCGGCTTTGTTGCAGATGTTCTTATCGAATGAAATTCGTCATCAACCGTTTCTCAAACTCCGGCAGAGGCACCGTATCCCTGCCGGCTTCTATGAGCTTGAGAAGCCAGGCCATGGCGCGCGCGTTTCTTTTCAGCGTCTGCATGCCTTCCTCGTCGCGCGCGGCTTCGGCCTTGTCCCTGCCGTAGGCGATCGTCCAATACTGCGAGGGCGGAATCACGGTCTGCGCAAGATTGAGGTAGTTGTTGAGCTGGTGCACGACGTCTACGCCGCCCGCGCGCCGCACGACCGCCGCGCT
Organism: Christensenellaceae bacterium; assembly: GCA_963675855.1. Lineage (GTDB taxonomy): Bacteria > Bacillota > Clostridia > Christensenellales > CAG-138 > UBA7703. The sequence continues at coordinate 577,673 of OY776633.1, read as the reverse complement.
CGTCGCCACCTTCAGGTTAAAGTATCTGGTGCTTGAGTAAAAAACCCTGTCGAGAAACGATTTCATCGTTCCCGGTATGCCCGCGTAATACGTCGGGCAGCCCAGGATAAATCCGTCCGCCGTCCGCATTTTTGCGGATATTTCGTTTACGCAGTCATCGTCAAACACGCAAAAGTTGCCCTCGGACGTTCTGCACCGCCCGCACGCGATACAACCGCGGATGCTCCGGTTTCCGATCTGGATCGTCTCGGTTTCGATTCCCTGCCGTTCCAGTTCGTCCGTCATGGTCCGCAGCGCCGTCGTCGTGTTGCCGTCGAAGCGCGGGCTGCCGTTGATTGCGATTACTTTCATGGTATGCCGTCCTTTCCTGTCGGTCGCGTATTGCTATGCGGCATTTACAGCGGATACGGGCTGATCAAATCGTCCTTGACCAGAAACGCCTCTTCTGCCAGGCGCGCCAGCGGCGAATCGTTCATGCTGTCCGAATAAAAACGTGCGATCCGCACCTCGGGATACAGCTCCCGCATGCGGCGCACCTTCTCCTGCCCGTGGCAGTTTACACCCTCGTAACGGCCCGTGGCGGCGTCTACGCGGGATGCGATCAGCTTCAGGCCCAACCGCCGTGCGATCGGTTCAATCAGAAACACCGGCGATGCGGAGATGATCAGATCGTCCGGCTGTTTCTGATCGAAGTACCAGTCTTTCAGGTTTTTGTCGTGCGTCATCCAGAAGAGTTCCACCTCCTGTTTAACGTCCGGCACATGCCTTAGATACCGGTAAAAACGCTGCTTGGCGCGTGTTTTATCGATCAACCCGAGCGTCAGGGCGATCATGGCGGGCGCGCTCGCGAGGGCCGAAAGCAGCGCGCGCGGGTATTTCACCGCGCAGTGGCGGAAAAAATCGAAGCTCGAGTCCCCGCGGTAGATCGTATTGTCGAAGTCGTAAACGTTGATCAGCAAACGGTCTCCTTTCCCGCGTCGCCGAGCACCAGTTCCGGCACCTTTGCCGGATCGCTCGTGACGCAGGCCGCGCCCGCGGCGAGAATCTCCTCTTTCGTCCGAAATCCCCAATCGACGGACACGCAGCGGATGCCCGCATTTCGGGCAAAGATCACGTCCACGTCCGAATCGCCCACATAGACCGTCTCCTCCGGCGCTGCGCCGAAGAAGTCCATGATGAAGAGCAGCGCGTCCGGCGCGGGTTTGATGGCAAACTTTTCCGTCCGCCCGAGCACGAGCGAAAACAACCCCTTCGGATAGAGCATTTTAGCGACCTTCACCGTATCCGCGTGCGGTTTGTTGGATGCGATAGCAACCGTCACGCCCGCGGCTTTGATGCGCTCTACCACCTCGATCATGCCGTCGTAAGGATGCGAACGGTCGAGATTATGGTCTCTATAGCGCTCCATAAAGGCATCGTACACGGTCTGGTACGAATCCCCCATCCCCTCTGGCAGCGCATGATGGATCATGTATTCCACGCTGTGTCCAACGATCGCCGCGACACGCGGCTCGCTCAACGCCGGAAACCCGCTTTCGTCAAGCGCGTAATTCAGGCTGTCGGTGAGATCGTGAAGCGTGTTGACGAGCGTGCCGTCAAGGTCGAATACGCAGAGTTTTACCATATCGTAAACCGTTATCTTTCCCGTTGTCGCAACGAATATCGTTTGTTGTAAAACCGCCGCACCAGAGGGCGGATCAGAGCCCCATCAATATCCCGAACTGGCCCATGAGCACCAAAAGCGTACCGAACACGGCGGAGCCGGGCAGCTTCTCCTTCTGAAACATGCGCGCAAAGAGCATCACAAACAGGCTAGTCAGCACGCCGATTGGCGCGAGGTAACTTATCTCACCGCGCAGGGACGTCAGATAATTCAGAGCGAAGCTCCCCGCGAAAAACAACGCCGCAAGAAACGTCCCCACCCACGCGCGCGCCGTAAAATCACCCAAAGCCGCCTGCTTTTTGCGCGCGAACACGAAGATCCAGAGAAACACGGCGGCAAACGCCGCGCGCCAGGCCTGATACGATTCGGTATTCAGCGCTTCGCCGACCATGGCTTTATTCAGCAGCTGCGCGCCGGTTCCCGCGATCACCGCGACGAGCGCGTAGATAAACCAGAGCTGCCCCTGCAGCTGCGGCGTACGGCTCTCGATGAACACGATGCCGATCAATATGAGCACCATGCAGCAGATCTTCCAGATCCCCATCGGCTCGCCGAATAGAAAATGCGACGCCGCAAGCGTGACCAGCGCGGACACGGCGTAGACCGGCATTACCTTGCTCACTTTTCCGCCTGTCAGCGCGGTAAACAGGCAAAGCCATGTCAGCGCGGAGAGCAGCCCGCAAAGCGCAAGCCAGGCAATCTGCGCGCCTGTCAACAGAACCGCGCGCTCCAGATTGCCGCTGAGGTATACGAGCGCCGCCATGGCGAGCGCGTATACGAGCGCGAACACCGCCGCCGCCGCGGACGGATCCGCGCGCTTGGCCGCCGAGCGCATCCAGCTCGGCACGCCGCCAAGCAGGATCGTGCCGCCGAATGCGAGCCCGGTCCAGATGAGCAGATTGCGTATCGCCAGCGGATCCAGTTGCAGGTTTTCCATGCGCCGCCTCCATCCCTTTTCGCAAGGTATTGTATCACACCGCCGCGGCGCCTACAACCGTTTGCGATCCGAAAGAAGCGCGTTTACAGCCTGCGCCGCTTTTTTCGCGCATTTGCCTATGGTATACTATGTAACAACACCGCACCCTCAAATAAACGGTTTCCGACAGTAATTTTCATGCGTTATCATACTCATATTTCAGGAGGCAAATCGATATGTGTGACACGCTCGGCGTACTCCTTGATTCCGGCGCGATCTTCGGCAAAAACAGCGACCGCAACCCGAATGAACCGCAGGTAACGGAATACTATCCCGCGCGCGTATACGACGGCGGAGACGTGGCCTGCACCTACCGGCGAATCCCGCAGGCGGGCGAAACGCTCGCCGTGCTGCTTTCCCGCCCGGTATGGATGTGGGGCGCGGAGATCGGCGTCAACGAAGCGGGCGTCGCCATCGGCAACGAGGCGGTGTTCACCAGGGGCAGATACGGCCCCCCGTCGCTGACCGGCATGGATCTTCTGCGGCTCGCGCTCGAGCGCGGGGAGAGCGCCGAACGCGCGGTCAACGTGATCATCGAGCTGCTCGAAACCTACGGCCAGGGCGGCAACTGCGGTTACGATCATACGTTCTATTACGACAACTCGTTCCTCGTCATCGATCAGGATAAACTCTTCGTACTCGAAACCAGTCAGCGAAACTGGGTTGTCAAGTCATACCGGCGCGCCTCCATCAGCAACCGGCTCTCGATCGGCGCGGATGGAGAGCGCTACGGAGGCCCTGTCTGCGACTTTGCCAAAGAGTATACCGATCCGCTGTACACCTTCTTCTCAGGCTCAAAGCGCAGGCAACGCCAGAGCGGCTGCGCGCTGCCGGCGATCGCCGGCGCGGCGGACATGGCGCGGGCGCTGCGCACGCACGACGAGGATGTGCAAAACCCGTTTGCAAAGAGTTCCGTGTCGAGTTGCTGCATGCATTACGGCGGCATGATCGGCGACCAGTCGACCGCAAGCATGATCGTCCGCCTCGGCGGCGGCACACCGACGGCATATCTCACCGGAACGTCGGTACCCTGCGTTTCGCTCTACAAGCCGTACCGCTTCGGCAATCCCGCCCGCCTGCCCGTGGTTTCGCCCGGCGATGAAGCGGGGCTTCGCTACTGGCGCGAGGCGGAGCGATTTCGCCGCGCACTGGTCGGCAAGACCGTACCCGCGGAGTTCTACGCCGAGCGAGACGCGCTCGAACAGAGCTGGCTAAACAACGCCTCCGGCGACGCGAAGGCGATGGACGAGCTGCTCGAGCGCACGCTGGCACAAGAAGCGGCGTTTTTCGCAAAGTACGATCCGGCGTCGTTTGCAACCGCGCCGGTTAAAAAAGCGTTTTTGAAGAACTGGAAAAAGAAAAACGCGGCGTTCATTTTACCGCAGGACACAACCGGAGCAAACGCATGACGAATCTTGCCAGGCAGCGGCTGGAAGAAGGCGTATCGTATCTGGTGGACGAACGCAGGATCGTCAGCGGCGTCGCCGTGTCCTACGGCGATTTGACGCGCGGCGAAGCGTTCGCGCGCGGCAACATCCGCGAGGTCCGGCTCGAAAACGGCGTGTTCGTGCCTGACGCCGCGCCGATGAAAACCGGCTCCGTATTCGACCTTGCCTCGGTCACAAAGCTCTTTACCTGCATCGCCGTGCTGCAGCTGTGCGAGCGCGGCAAACTCCGGCTGGATCAGACTCTCGGCAGCGTCGACAAGCGGTTTGTGCATATCATGGATGTTTCGATCGAAGACCTGCTTTCCTTCCGCGCTGCTCTGCACACCGTTTCGCGCATAGACGCGGCGGCAAGCGCGGACGAGGCGGAGGCGCTGCTGTTCGGTATCCGCGCCGGCCCGCCGCCAACGCGTAAGTATTACTCCGACATGGGGTCCATGGTGCTCAAATACGTCGTCGAGTCCGCCGCGGACCAATCGTTTTGGACCTATATATATGAAAACATAATACACCCGCTGGGAATGGAGCGAACGTTTGCCGAGGTGCCCGCCGCGCTGCTGCCTGAAACCGTGAACTGCAACTACGAGCGGCGCATCATCAACAGAAAATACCTGCTGGACACGGCCTGCCCGCCCGGCACGGTACACGATCCGAAAGCGCGCCTGCTCAACGCAGGGCGCCCCGCCCCGTGCGGGCACGCGGGGCTGTTTTCGAGCTTAAACGACATGACCATCCTCGCGCGCGGGCTGCTCTCCGGCGCGCTGCTTCATCGCAAGACGCTGCTCGAAATCGGCGTCAACCGCACGGGCGGCAAGCTGCCCAACGGCGGCGATTCGCAGTATATGGGGTATCTTTGCTACTCCAAACAACCCGTGCAGACCTTCAGCGAAGTTCCCGCATATTTCGGCGAACGGACCATCGCGCTCAACGGTTTTACGGGCAACCACTTTTCCGTCGATCCGGAGAAAAACCAGTTTATGATACTGCTGGCAAACCGCATCCACAACCGCGCGACCACGGTGACGGGCCGCGCCAACCCCGACGACAAAACCGAGACCGTCCGCTGGGACGACGGAAAAGACTATATCGTCTCCCAGAACTTCGTCTACACGAAGGATAAATACCTGAAAAACCACATCGGGGATATCCTCGCGGGGTATTGACGGCGAGCAGCTAAAAACGCACCCATTCGGGTGCGTTTTTGTATGGGCGGCAGCTATAGCTCCCGCGCGTTGATTTGAGCCGTAAGCCGCCGCGAGGCGCGCCGCTCCAGCAGGAGGTTGAGCGAAAGCCCGAGCGCGACCAGCACGCCGCCCATGATATTCGCCATGGAAAACGCGCCGTCGAGCAGCGCGTCGAGCAGCACGCCTGTGAACACCTGGCCCACGAACATGAGCAGCGAAACATACAGCTGCGGAATTTTTACCACCACGACGTTGCTCAGCCAGACGGCGCAAACGCCCAGCGCCCCGCCAAGATACGCCCACCAGTGCGGCGCGAACACGAACCCCTGATGGATCGGCTCGCGCATGCCGAGCAGGAGGAACACGGGAATCGAAGCGAGCAGCCCGAAAACATAGTTGAAAAACGTGCTGACATAGACGCTCGTATTGTTCGCCAGCCGCGCGTTGTAGGAGCGCGAGACGACGAGCAGCAGGCCGGAACCGAACACCGCGAGTACGGGCAGCAGCGCAAAGTCACCGCCAATCATCCACGCGATGCCGCCGGCGACGAGCAGGATGCCGGGGATCTGGTGCGCCCGAAACGGGTGTTTGCGCATGCCGAAGAGGCCGAACTGGTCGACCAGCGCGCCTCCGAGACTCTGCCCGAGCAACCCCAGCGCGAGGATGGCGGAAACGCTGATCTTTCCGAAACCGTAGTTCGTCGCCGCGGTCGTCGCAACGCCGAGCACGCCGCCGATGTAGAGATACCACGGCTGCGCCTTGGCAAAGGGCTTCTCGCGGCGCAAAAAAACGATCGCGCCGATGAGGCAAAGCCCCACGATATGGATGATCACCGTTGCCGAATAGACGCCGTAAAACACGGTCAATCCGCCGTTGGCGGTAATCATAACGGCGACTACTATGCCAATAAGCAGGGATAAAAGGTAATACATAAGGGTCTCTCCGTGTCAATGTCGCTCGGCAGGGATGCGTTTTTTGTCCCGGCCGCAACGTATGACACCCTGAGTATAGGACGATTGCTTGACGCGTCATATGACATATGTCACAATACGGGTAAATAATAGAAAAGGGAGATCCGCGCATGCGAAAGGAAACGCTTCCCCGCCAGTATGAGGCGAAGCTGCAAGAATACGACCTCGTCGCGCTCGACCCGTCCCGCGCGCTGCTCATCCGCTTTGAGCGCGGCGAGTGGCTGATGCTTGCCGAACAGGAATTAAAATATCTGTACATCCTCCTCTCCGGCAAGGCGAAGGTGTGCACGAGCGAAACGGGCGGGCGCAACCTGCTGCTGTGTTACTACATCTCCGACGGCATCCTGGGCGACGTGGAGCTCATGATGGGCAGGCGGGAGGCCATCTCGTCCGTACAGGCGCTCACGCAGGTCGTCTGCATCGGCCTGCCGATGGGCGTCTATGCGCCCGCGCTGCTGGCGCATCCGCCGTTCCTGCTGCGCGTCGGCAAAGGGCTTGCAAACAAGCTGCACGACAGCGTGGCGAACACGACGGAGATCATACTGCGCCCCTTTGAGGCGCGGCTTTGTTCATACCTTCTGCAAAGCGCGCAGGACGGATTGTTCTCCGAGCGGCTGCTGGATGTATCCGAACAGCTCGGCGTGAGCTACCGCCATCTTCTGCGCTCGCTTCGAAACCTCTGCGACGCAGGGATACTAAAGAAGCAGCCGAACGGTTACCTCATCATAAATGAACGCGGTCTGCGCAAAAAAGCCGCCGAATAAAGGCGGCTCTTTATCATAATGCGCTTTTTTGTTTTATTTTACTGTTTGTCCGGCTTGACCGCGCGGGTGGCGATGAACGTCGGAATATTGAACGCATGCAGCCTGCCGCTGCCGTTGGTATCTTCGTACAGGTGCGTAAGCGTGAAGCCCGCCTTGAGCTGACCGCCGATCTGCTCTTCTAGCGTGTGGGAAAACTGCACGCCGTCGCCGTTGGCGACGCTCGCTTCATACAACGCCTCGTCGGTCGTCGGATCGAACGGAAGGCGGTGCGTGAGCGTCGTCTCCTCGTCGTCAAACATGTAGTTGACACTGTTGTCCACACCAGCGAGCAGGATGCCGCCGGGTTTGAGAATACGGAAGCATTCGCGCCAGAGCGGCTCCACCTCGCGAATATAGCAATTTGAAACGGGGTGTACGATTACATCGAACGATTCGTCTGTAAACGGAAGCGGTTTGGACATATCCGCGCGAATGATTTTAATTTCATATCCCTCGCGCTCCGCCACCGCACGCTCGCTCTCAAGCTGCCGCTCGGAATAGTCCAGCACCGTACAGCGCGCGCCCGCCGCCGCAAAGAGCGGCATCTGCTGCCCGCCGCCGCACGCAAGGCCGAGCAGCGCGGCGCCGTTTAATTCCGGAAACCAGTTCGCCGGCACGGGTTTTGTCGGCGTAAGCACGATGCTCCAATTTCCCGATTTTGCCGCAAGAAACTGCTCGTGCGTAATCGGCACGCCCCACTCCCAGCCGTTTTCGACCCATTGATCAACGGTTTTTGCGTTGATGTCCTGATAGGATTCCTTCATTTGGTTTTCCTCCGTCGCTGTGCGTTTGGTTCCTGCGCTTTGCCGCCGCCAATAGTAGTATAAGTGCAGCGCGTCCCCCCGTCAAACGCAGCCGGTCTTGATTCCACTTATATTTCCGCAAAACCCGTATCTGTGCGCAAGTCACCGTTCGCCGCCGCCGTGTTCGTTGCTTTTTATGCCGCTCTTCGTTATACTAATAAGTACTTTTTGTGCGTTACACGGAGGTTTTGTTTTTATGCATTCTGATATCGCAATCATCGGCGGGGGCCCGGCTGGGCTGACCGCGGGACTGTATGCCGCGCGCGGCGGCGCGAGCGTCACGCTCTACGAAGAACTCTTCCCCGGCGGGCAGATCGCCAAGACCCCGCTTGTGGAGAACTATCCCGGTTTTCCGGACGGCATCGTCGGCTACGAAGTCGGTTCCACGATTCAGAAGCAGGCGGAAAAATTCGGCCTCAAGGTGGAATACGCCGGCGCAACGGGGCTTGTTCTGGAAGAAACACCCAAGCGCATCCTGCTGCCGGACCGCGAGGATACCGCAACGACCGTCATCCTATGCATGGGCGCGCACGCGCGCATGCTCGGTATCGCGCGCGAGGAGGAACTCACCGGCGCGGGCGTGAGCTATTGCGCAACCTGCGACGGCGCGTTCTTTAAGGAAAAGGCGGTCGCGGTCATCGGCGGCGGCGACACGGCGGTGTCCGACGCGCTGTACCTTTCGCGCTTCTGCTCGAAGGTAACCATCGTACACCGGCGCGACGAATTCCGCGCTTCCCCGGTTCTTTCCGACAAAGCCAAACAAACGCCGAACATCGATCTTGCGCTCTCGTGCGTGCCCGTTTCCCTCGTCGGGGAAAAGCAGGTGGAAGGGTTGGAGATACAGGACAAAAAAACCGAAGAAAAGCGCGTCTTGCCTGTCTCCGGCGTATTCGTGGCCGTCGGCATCTCGCCGCAGACCGATCTGGTCAAGGACATGGTCACGCTCAATGAAGGCCGCAACATCGTAACCGATGAATTCATGAAGACGAACATCCCAGGCGTTTTCGCCGCGGGCGATATCCGCAACACGCCGCTAAGACAGGTCATCACGGCCTGCGCGGACGGCGCAATCGCCGCAAACAGCGCGCTGGAGTTCATCTCCAGCCACTGAACCACCCAAACACATATTAGGAGAAATATAACCATATGGCAAGACTGTTCGGAACGGACGGCATACGCGGCGTTGCAAACCGCGACCTCAGCTGCGAGCTGGCGTATCAAATCGGCGCGGTCGGCGCGTATGTGCTGACCAACGAAGTACACTCGCCCCGCATCCTCGTCGGCATGGACACCCGCAAATCCGGGCCCATGCTCGGCGCCGCGCTCTCGGCGGGCGTGTGCTCCGTCGGCGGCGAGGTGCTCGACGTCGGCATCCTGCCGACGCCCGCGCTGGCCTACCTCGTGCGGCTTTACGAGGCTGACGCGGCGGTCATGATCTCCGCAAGCCACAACCCCATGGAATATAACGGCATCAAATGGTTCGATAAAAACGGCTTTAAGCTCTCGGACGAGATCGAGGACCGCATCGAATCCATCATCACCGGCGGCGCGGATGTTCCGCGGCCAGAGGGGCGTGAAGTCGGCCGCATCATCTCCGCCGTGCGCGCGAAAAAAGATTACTGCGACTATCTCGTAGAACAGTCGGAATACCGGTTTGAAGGGCTTCGCATCGTAGCGGACTGCGCCAACGGCGCGGCTTCGTTCATCGCAAAGGACGTATTCGAACGGCTCGGCGCGGAGGTCATCGCGAAATCCTGTGCGCCGGACGGCATCAACATCAACGACCACTGCGGCAGCACGCACCCCGAGCGGCTGCAGGAGATGGTGGTCAATTACGGCGCGGACCTTGGCTTCGCGTTCGACGGCGACGCGGACCGGCTGATCTCGTGCGACGAGTACGGCAACATCGTCGACGGCGACCAGGCCATGGGCATCTTAGCGCTGCATATGCACAGCAAAGTCACGCTGGCGAAAAACACGCTCGTGCTCACCGTCATGAGCAACCTCGGCCTGAAAAACGCGCTCAAGGAGGCGGGCATCGACATCGTGGAGACGAAGGTCGGCGACCGCTACGTATTAGAGAGCATGCTGCAAAACGATTACTCCATCGGCGGAGAACAGAGCGGGCACATCATCCTGCTGAATAAAAACACCACGGGCGACGGGCTGATGAGCGCCATCGCGCTGCTCGGCGTGGTCGCCGAAACGAAGAAGCGGCTCAGCAAGCTTGCCGCGCGCATCCCGCAGTATCCGCAGGTGCTCGTCAACGTGACCGTGAAAAACGGCGCAAAAGACGCCGCGCTGGCGGACGAAGAATTGACGCGGCTCACCAAAGAAGTCGAAACGCGTCTCGGCAAGAACGGCCGCGTGCTCATCCGCGCCTCCGGTACGGAACCGCTGGTGCGCATCATGATCGAAGGGCAGAGCGAGCAGGAGATCCTCGACCAGGCGCTATCGCTGGCGCACGTCGTCGTGCGTAAATACAACGGAAAAATCCGCACCTGATGCTTACAAAGGCGCAAAAAACCGAAGCCCTCGCCATCCTCGCGGCGACTTATCCAAACGCGAAACCCGCGCTCGAATTCTCTTCGCCGTTTGAGCTGCTGGTGGCGACCATTCTCTCCGCGCAGAGCACGGACGTGATGGTCAACCTCTGCACGCGCGAGCTTTTCCCCGTTGCCAGCACGCCTGAGCAGGTCGCCGCTATGACCGAGGAGGAACTCTTTCCGTATATCAAACGCTGCGGATTCTACAACACGAAAGGCCGGCATATCCTCGAAACCGCGCGCATCCTCGTCGCGCAATACGGCGGACAGGTGCCCGCCGATCTGGGGACGCTGCAAACCCTGCCGGGCGTGGGACGCAAGACCGCCAACGTGGTCGGCAGCAACGCCTTCGGCATCCCCGCCATCGCGGTGGACACGCACGTGTTCCGCGTATCCAACCGCATCGGGCTGGCGCACGCAAGCAACGTGGAAAAAACCGAGGAGCAGCTTCAAAAAGCCATCCCGAAACAGGACTGGTCGGCTGCGCACCATTGGCTCATCTATCACGGCCGGCAGATCTGCCACGCGAGAAAACCGGCGTGCGAAATCTGCCCTGTCAGCCACATCTGCGAGCATTTTCGGGCGGGGCTGGAAGCGGCGGCGAAACCCGCGGCAAAAAAAGCCTCGGCGAAATCCGGCAAAACGAAACTCAGTTAATAGAAAGATATAGAAAGATCAGGTATCCAATGCAGTTTGTCGATAAAGCGCGCATCGTCTTAAAAGCCGGGAACGGCGGCGACGGACACGCATCCTTCCATCGTGAAAAATATGTGCAGCAGGGCGGACCGAGCGGCGGCGACGGAGGACGCGGCGGCGACGTCGTTTTTTTCGCCGATCCGCAGCTGAGCACGCTGCTCGATTTTAAATTTCAGCGCTTTTACCGCGCGGAAAACGGCGAGCCGGGCAAACCTGAGCTCTGCACAGGCAAAAACGGCAAGCCGCTCGTTATCCGAGTACCCGTCGGCACGATCGTACGCGACGTGGAGAGCGGTTCTATCCTCGCGGATATGAGCGAGGCGGACAAGGAACGCCCCGTCCTGCACGGCGGGCGCGGCGGCAAGGGCAACGCCAAGTTCGCCACCGCGACGCGGCAGGCGCCGCGCTTCGCGCAGCCGGGCGTTAAAACGCAGGAATACGAGGTGGAGCTGGAGCTGAAAACCATCGCGGACGTGGGCCTCGTCGGTCTGCCGTCTGTGGGAAAATCCACGATTCTCTCCGTGCTTACATCCGCCAGACCGAAGATCGCAGCGTATCATTTCACGACGCTCTCGCCCAATCTCGGCGTGGCCTCGCGGCACGGCCGCTCGTTTGTGCTCGCGGACATCCCCGGGCTGATCGAGGGCGCGGCGGAAGGCGCTGGCCTGGGGCACGATTTTTTGCGGCACATCGAGCGCACGCGCATGCTCGTGCACGTCGTCGACATCTCCGGCAGCGAACTGCGCGACCCCGTGGAGGATTACGAAAAAATCAACGGCGAGCTGGAAAAGTTCTCGCCAAAGCTCGCCGAGATCCCGCAGCTCGTCGCCGCGAACAAGACCGACCTGCCGGAATCGGAAGAGAACCTCGCACGGTTTCAAAAAGCGTATCCGGACGCGGAGGTGTTCCCCGTATCGGCTGCGACCGTTCAGGGGTTCGACGCGCTGCTTGATCGCGTGGTGCAGGTGCTCGACACGCTGCCGCCCGTGCTCATGTATGAGGAAACCGACCTCGTGGAAGCGTCCGCTTACGAGCCGGGGTTCCATATCGAGCGGGACGACGGCGGCGTATACGTCGTCACCGGCGGAGATGTGGAAAAACTTCTCGACACTACCGACCCGGACGACGAGATCTCCATGCGCCGCTTTCAGCAGCTGCTGGTCAAAAACGGCATCATATCGGCGCTTCGGGAGATGGGCGCCAAAGACGGCGACAGCATCCGCCTCGGCGAGTGGGAGTTCGATTTTTTAGATTGACCGAAATAAAAAAGGCTCACCATATGGTGAGCTTTTTTTAGTCTGTTTACTTCTCTTCCGCAACGAGCCTTCGTCCCATGAGTACGCCCATGACGGAGGCCATCATGAGCCCGCGCGTCCAGCCGCTGGAATCGCCGAGCGAATGGAAGCCCGCGATATTGGTCGTGAAGTCCTCGTCCATCTTCACGCGGTTAGAATAAAACTTCAGCTCCGGCGAGTAGAGCAGCGTCTCCGCCGCGGCAAACCCCGGCACGACCTGGTCGACGGCCTGAATGAAGTTGATGATGTTCGTCATCGAGCGGTACGGCATGGCCGCCGTGATGTCCCCCGCGACCGCGTCGGGCAGCGTCGGCACCACGTTGGAAAACGACAGCTCCCTCTGCCAGGTGCGCTTGCCGTCGAGGATGTCGCCGTAGCGCTGCACGAGGATATGCCCGGCGCCGAGCATGTTGGTCAGCTCGCCTACCTTCTGCGCGTACGCAATCGGCTGGTCGAACGGAATATTGAAGTTATGCGAACACAGGATAGCGAGATTCGTGTTGGCGGACTTCTTCTCCTTATACGCGTGCCCGTTGACCACCGCGAGATCGTTGTCGTAATTTTCCTGGCTCACAAATCCGCCGGGGTTCTGGCAGAAGGTGCGCACCTTGTTGCGAAACGGCTGCGGGTAGCCGATGAGCTTGCTTTCGTAGAGCACTTCGTTGACGGTTTCCATGACCTCGTTGCGCACCTCGACGCGCACGCCGATGTCCACGGTGCCGGGTTGGTGCGCGATGCCGTGCTCGGCGCAGATGCTCTCGAGCCAGTCCGCGCCGCGCCGTCCGGTCGCGACGATGGTGTTCTTGGCAAACAGCTCGAATTCCTTTTTGCCGTCGTTGAGAAGCACGCCCTTACAGACGTTGTTTTCGAGGATCAGGTTGTCGCAGGCGTGCCCGAACAGCATCTCCACGCCGTTTTTGAGCAGGTACTGTTCGATGGCATAGTAGATATCCTGCGCTTTTTCCGTGCCGAGATGGCGGATAGGGCAGTCCACGAGCTTGAGCCCCGCCTGAATCGCGCGGCGGCGTATCTCCTTGAGCGCGGCAGTGTCGCTCACGCCTTCGACGTGCTTGTCCGCGCCGAATTCGAGGTAGATGCCGTCGGTATAGTCGATGGCGGCCTGCGCCTTGTCCGGCCCGATCAGAGACGGCAGATCACCGCCTACCTCGAAGGAGAGCGAAAGCTTGCCGTCCGAAAACGCGCCCGCGCCGGAAAAACCCGTCGTAATGTGGCAGTACGGCTTGCAGCTGACGCAGCGGCCGGTAACGGCCTTGGGGCAGCGGCGCTGCTCCACCGCTACGCCTTTTTCCACGATGACAATGTGCTGTTTGGTGCCGCGCCTGATCATTTCGAGCGCGGTGAAGATGCCCGATGGGCCCGCGCCGACGATGACGACATCCGTCTGCATGTATATTCCTCCTTGGTCGGGATCCGGTTAAATCGATGCCAACAAAGTATAACTATAATAACGAAGGATGCTGTTTGTCAACAAAAAAGCGAAGGAAGCGCGGTTGTCCGATCGCTCTTTTCAGCGGCAGTAAAATATGATATCATCAGGTATTATATAGACAGGAGCGCCTCAAATATGCAGCTCGAAGAATTGGTTTCCAGAATTCGGCGCGGTGACAAAGACGCCGTCAAAGAGCTCGTTTCAGCTTACGGCAGCGCGGTCTATCACCGGGCGTATGAACGAACGCACGATAAGGAACTCGCGCGCGAAGCCTCGCGTCAGACGTTCGGCCAGTTTGTCGCCATCGTGCAGCAGCAGCCCGACGACGACGGCTGGTCCTTATGGTTCGGCGATCTGATCGAGCGCAACATCACCACGTACGCGCAGATCAGCACCGACATGCGCACCATAGAAAGCGAGCTGGATCATGAAATCGGCACGCCCCTGCCACCGAAGCCCGCGGCACAGCCGAAGCCCGCGGCGCAGCCGAAGCCCGAGCCTCCGGAACCGCTTGAAGACGAGATCTGGCGCCCGCTGGATGCGCCCAAACAAGATAAAAAATCCCGCAAGAAAAAGCCGGCCAAGAACGCCAAGACCAAGGAAGAGGTCTTCGACGATCCTTACCAGAAAAAGCAGAAAAGCGGAGGGCATCCGGCAACGATCTTTTTGCTCGTTCTGTTGAGCCTGCTGCTTTTATGGATGGTCGCCGGCGTCGCGATGGCGATGCGGATGATCCCGTTTTACGACCTCGGGTATTCCTGGTTCAACCAACATCTGTTCAAGATGTTCTGAGCCCTTCATACGCATATAAAAAGGCCGGTAAACCGGCCTTTTTTAGTTTCTTTTATTCCTCTTCCGGCTTTTTACGGTAGAGTACGAATTTCCTGCCGATGCATTGGATTACATCCGCGCCCAGCGCCTGCGAGAGCCGGTTGGCAGCGTCCCGCGCGGTGAGCGTGCTCGTCTCCAGCACGGCGAGCTTAATGAGCTCGCGCTTGTTCAGCGCGGCGTCCACGCTGCCGATCAGGTTCTCCCCGATGTCCTCTTTCCCGATCTGGAAGATCGGCTTCAACGAATTTGCGGCCTTGCGAAATACCGCGCGCTCCGCTCCGGTCATCATTCAAATATCCCCTTTCCCGTAAAACGGGCTTGTTTATATCAGCGTTTGATTATATCACGCGTTGTATAAAAAAGCGAGGGAATCCACCTTTATCAAAAAGCCCCCGCAATTTCCTGCAGGGGCTTTGTCGGTATTTTGTGTCAGTACACCTTTCTCTTGACGTACTTGGTGTGCAGGATGTGGTGCGCCTTGTGCGAACCGGGTTTTTCCAGGTAGTTATCGTATAGTTCCTTGACGAAGGGGTTTTCGTGGCTTTTCCTCAGCTTCATCTTCTTGTCCTGGCCGTAGAGGCCCTTGGCGCGTTCCGCGCGCAGGTCGACGAAGTTGCGGATTTCGCCCGGCTGGCGGGGCTGCCCGCCGCCGTTGACGCAGCCGCCCGGGCAGGCCATGACTTCGATGAAGTGGTAATCCGCTTCGCCTTTTTTAACCATTTCGAGCAGCTGAAATGCGTTTTCCGTACCGCTTGTGACCGCCACGCGTACTTTCGTGCCCGCAAGGTCGTATTCCGCTTCCTTGCAGCCCTCGATGCCGCGCACGGCGGTGAAGTCGAGGTTATCGAGCGGCTTGCCGGTGACGATCTCGGCGACGGTGCGAAGCGCCGCCTCCATGACGCCGCCGGTCGCGCCAAAGATGTGGCCCGCACCGGACGCGACGCCGAGCATGGGGTCGAATTCCTCGTCCTTCAGCTCGGTAAAGCGAATGCCCGCACGCTTGATCATGGTCGCCAGTTCGCGCGTGGTGAGTGAAACATCCACGTCCGGAACGCCCGCCGCGGCTTCGTTGTCCCGCGTGCACTCGAATTTTTTCGCGGTGCAGGGCATGATGGAGACCACGAACAGGTCTTTCGGGTCGATGCCCATCTTCTCGGCGTAATAGGTTTTCGTAAGCGCGCCGAACATCTGCTGCGGGCTCTTGCAGCTGGAAAGGTTTTCGATCATATCCGGGAAGTAGTATTCACAGAACTTGACCCAACCCGGCGAGCAGGAGGTGATCAGCGGCAGCTTGCCGCCGTTCTTGAGCCGGTTGAGCAGCTCGGTGCCTTCCTCCATGATGGTCACGTCCGCCGCGAAGTCCACGTCGAACACTTTCTCAAAGCCGAGGCGTCGAAGCGCCGTGACGAGCTTGCCCTGTACGTTGGTGCCAATCGGCATGCCGAAGCATTCGCCGAGCTGTACGCGTACGCTTGGCGCGGGCGCGACGATGACGTGCTTGCTTTTGTCCGCGAGCGCGTCCCACACGAGATGGGTGTCGTCCCGCTCGGAGAGCGCGCCCGTCGGGCAGACGGAGATGCACTGGCCGCAGTTGATGCAGCTCGTGTTATTGAGCGGCATGTCGAATGCGCTGCCGACATGCGTGTCAAAGCCGCGCTCATTGGTGCCGATGACGGCGACGTGCTGGTTCGCGTGGCAAACCGCGACGCAACGGCGGCAGAGAATACACTTGCTGTTGTCGCGAACGAGGTGCGGCGCGCTTGCTTCATACTGCGGCTTGAGGTTTTCGCTGCCCATGTACTTGAACTGGTCGACGCCGTACTCATGCGCCAGCGCCTGCAGTTCACAGGCCTGGTTCCGTTCGCAGCTGAGGCAGTCCATGCGGTGGTTGCTCAATATGAGCTCCAGCGTGGTCTTTCTCGCCGCCTGGAGTTCCGGCGTGTTGGTCTGCACCTCCATGCCGTCCGCTACCTGCTGCACGCATGCGGCCGCGTGCCCGCGCACGCCGGTCGCCTGCACGAGGCATATGCGGCACGCCGCGATGGCGTTGATATCCTTTAGGTAGCACAGCGTCGGAATGCGCACGCCGGCTTTGTAAGCCGCTTCCAGTATGGTCGAGTTGGCGGGAACCTTTGTTTCGATCCCGTTGATTTTTACCGTTACCTGATCCATGTTCCTGCCTCCTTACTTCTTCGAAATGGCGCCGAATTTGCAGTTTTCCATGCAGGCGCCGCATTTGATGCACTTGCTCTGATCGATGACATGCGGCTCCTTCACCTTGCCGGCGATACAGCTCACCGGACACCTTCTGGCGCAGAGCGTGCAGCCCGTGCACTTATTCGGATCGATCACATAGTGCAGCAGCTTTTTACACACGCCCGCCGGGCAGCGCTTGTCCACCACGTGCGCCTCGTATTCCTTCCGGAAATACTTCAGCGTGGAAAGCACGGGGTTCGGCGCGGTCTGGCCGAGGCCGCAGAGCGCGTTGTTTGCGATATAGTGGCAGAGCTCTTCCATCTTGTCGAGGTCTTCGAGCGTGCCGTTGCCTTCGGTGATTTTGTTGAGCATCTCCAGCAAACGCCGCGTGCCGATGCGGCAGGGGGTGCACTTTCCGCAGCTCTCGTCCACCGTGAATTCGAGAAAGAAGCGCGCCACGTCCACCATGCAGTTGTCCTCGTCCATGACGATGAGGCCGCCGCTGCCCATCATGGAACCGATGGACTTGAGGTTTTCGTAGTCGATCGGCGTGTCCAGATGCTGCTCCGGAATGCAGCCGCCCGAAGGGCCGCCGGTCTGCGCGGCTTTGAACTTCTTGCCGTTTGGAATGCCGCCGCCGATTTCAAAGAGGATCTGGCGCAGCGTCGTACCCATCGGAATCTCGACGAGGCCGGTGTTGTTGATCTTGCCGCCAAGCGCGAAGACCTTTGTGCCTTTGGCGCAGTCCGTGCCCATCTTTGCAAACCAATCCGCGCCCTTGATGATGATCTGCGGCACGTTGGCGAGCGTTTCCACGTTGTTGATGATCGTCGGTTTGCCAAAGAGGCCCTTGACCGCCGGGAACGGGGGCTTGTTGCGCGGTTCGCCGCGGAAGCCTTCGATGCTGGTCATCAGCGCCGTCTCTTCGCCGCAGACAAACGCGCCGGCGCCGAGGCGGATATCGATGTCGAAGTCGAACTTTGTGCCGAAGATATTCTTGCCGAGCAGGCCGTACGCGCGCGCCTGTTCGATGGCGATCTTGAGGCGCTTGACCGCGATGGGGTACTCCGCACGGACGTAGATATAGCCGTGCGTGCCGCCGATGGCGTAACCCGCGATGGCCATTGCCTCGAGCACCGCGTGGGGGTCGCCCTCAAGTACGGAGCGGTCCATGAACGCACCGGGGTCGCCCTCGTCCGCGTTGCAGATGACGAATTTTTCATCCGCGTCGTTATTGGCGGCAAACTGCCACTTCGTGCCGGTCGGGAACCCCGCTCCGCCGCGACCGCGAAGGCCGCTTGCCTTCATGAGATCGATGACTTCCTGCGGTTTCATCTCGGTGAGCACCTTGCCCAGCGCAAGATAGCCGTCGAGCGCGATGTATTCGTCAATGTCTTCGGGGTTGATCACGCCGCAGTTGCGAAGCGCGATGCGAAGCTGGCTTTTATAAAACGGCGTTTCGGACAGCGAGGTAACGCCGTGGGGCGCCTCCTCGGACCGCGGGTTGTAGACAAGGCGCTCGACGGGACGGCCCTTGAGCAGGTGCTCTCTGACGATCTCCTCGACGTCCTCTTCCGTCACCCGGCTGTAGAACGTGCCGTCGGGATAGACGATCATGATAGGGCCGAGTTCGCAGAGGCCGAAGCATCCGGTCTGGACGACTTTGATCTCCTCGTCGAGGCCCTGTTTCTGGATCTCTTTTTCCAGGCGTTCGCGTATGGCCGGGCTGCCGCTGGATGTGCATCCGGTTCCGCCGCAAACGAGTACGTGTGAACGAATCATAGGTCTATCCTCCCGCTATTTCTCGCCGATCGTATATTCGTAAACGGGCCTGCCGCCCTTGAGGTGCTCGCCGACCACCTGCTTTGCCTTTTCGGAGGTCATCTTCACATAAGTGATTTTTTCCTTGCCCGGTTCAAAGACTTCCACGATGGGTTCCAGCCGGCAGATGCCGATGCAGCCGGTCTGCGTGACGGTCACCTTATTGTCAAGGCCCTGCTTTTGCACCTCTTCAACCAGCGTGTTCAGCACGGGGCGCGCACCTGCCGCGATGCCGCAGGTCGCCATACCGACGACGACGCGGATGTCGTTCTGGCCTTCGCGAAGCGCAACCTTGCCCTTCATCTTCTCGCGGAGTTCCGCAAGTTCCTGCAATGATTTCATGTTCTGTGTCCCTTCCTCACTGATGATTGATCCCGTAATTTCGATGTTGCCGCCGGCCGGACCGGCAATTTCACTCCGGCTGCGGCCTGTATATTTGAAAAGCGGTTCCGCTTATTCAGCCAATGCCATTTCTTCTATATATTCTCTCGCCCAGGCCAGCACTTCCGGGCTGTTCAGGGGCAATTCCTCCCCGAGCGCTTCGCGCATTTCGTCCGTGCAAAGGCGCAGTTCGGTTCCGTCCTTCCTATAGATATACGTAAGGGACAGTCCGGGGTTGCCCTGGATCAGGGTCACGACGGTGGAAGCGACGTCCCCGAGCGGTTCGCAGTCCAAGTGGCTCGTATCGAACGACGCGGTCACGGTGGTGCCGTGCGCTTCTCCGTCTTTCTCTGCGCGGCGGGACTCTATGGAAAACGTTCTGCCCGTCTGTTCCGCCGCCAGCTTGAACAACGACAGCCCCATGCCGACCTTTCTGGTCGTGCGCGTCGTAACAAAGGGGTTCGCAGCGCCGGCCGCGAATTCCGGGCTCATGCCCGTACCGTCGTCGGTTATATTGACGGTCAACAGGTTTCCGGTCTGCTCAAGTTCGATGGTCAGGCGGCTCGCGTCCGCCTTGATCGAATTCTGTGCGATATCGAGGATGTTGAGCGAGAGTTCCTTCATGCGCGCCCTCCGTCCGGCACGCCGTTGAGATAGTCGATCAGCGCGTCCCGCACCGCCTGTTCGTCCGCGTCCGACGGGCACGGCAGTTCGATCGGGTATCCCGGCTCGAGTATCCGCCAGAGGCTGTGCGCGTCCGAGGATATGATCATCCGCTTTCCGTACAGGTTCGGATGCTCCCGTTTCAACCCGTCGACCCGTTCCGGATTCCGGATCTCCACAGTGGGAAAATCCGGTTTTTCCGGCAGTTCGCCCAGAATGGCGAGCACGCCGTTTGCCTCGCGGTCGATGTGCGCGGGGATCGCCGCGCCGCTGTTGTCAAGCGTCAGCTGCGCCGCTTCATCGAGCGAAAGGCTCGTCGCGTTGACAAGCAGGTCCTCTTCCTCGCCGTCCGGTCCGTCGTCGGGCCCGATGAACTGCTGCCTGCCGAAGATCTCCGGCCGGTTACGCATCCTCACGCGCTTTTGTTCCACGACGGCGGCAAACGCGTTTGCGCCCGCGAGCGTACGAAAGAGGCAGAGCAGGTGTACGTCTTCGCTGGTGGTAAGCTCCATTCCCGCCACAGGCACCACGCCGTAGCGCGCGCAGGCGGTGAAAAAGGGGGCACAGTTGCCGCAGGCATTATGGTCGGTCAGCGCGGCGATGTCCAGCCCGTTCAACCGGGCCATTCCCGCGATCGACCACGGCGTCATCTCCTCTTCCCCGCAGGGGGACAGGCAGGAGTGAATGTGAAGGTCGCATAAAAACTCGCTCATAGCAGGTTTTTCACCCGCGCGGAGAGTTCAAACATGGTTTCGCCGCTGCCGAAGAGGTTGACGCCTTTTTCCGCGGCGAGATCCCGTACGCCCGCGTCCGGCACCACGCCTTCGCAGAGGATGACGCAGCTTACGTCCGCAAGGCTTGCGACGGCGACGATGTTGGCGTTGGACATGATGGTCAGCCATGCGTCATCCGCTTTGGCCCGCCCCATGACCCAGCTCAAAAGATCGCCCGTATATCCGCCGCATACGCGCCTGCCGCTTTCCGGCAACGCAAACGCGGTAAGCGAAAGCGCCTCTTTCAGGCCGAGGGCGGTCAAGGCTTTTCCTCCATGCGCCCGGCGAGTTCCGAAATCCGCTCGCGCATATAGACGATGCACTCGTCCACGTTCCGACCGCCGAGCACGACGTCCTCGGCAAACGCGCGGCAGGTCGGGGCGCCGCAGGAGCCGCAGTCCAGCGCGGGCAGGGATGCGGTGAGCGCTTCGATTTCGCTCATCTTCTGCATCGCCGTGTTCAAATCTTCGTCCAATTTGCCGACCGGTCGATATTCGAGGTCTTTCGGAAAGAGCATTTCCTCCGGGAACGTTCCGATATCGTCCTTCTCCAATCGATTCTGTGATACCGGCAAGTACCGCCGCAGCGCCTGCAGCCGCACGCGCGCGATATAGGGATTCTCCACCGTCGCAACCCCGCCGACGCAGCCGCCCGGGCATGCGTTGAGCTCTACGTACTGCAGCATCGGGAAGTGTCCCGTCTCGATCTGGTCGAGCACACGGATGACGTTTTCGATGCCGTCCGCCGCGAGGTATTTATCGTTGAACAGCGCGCTCGCTTCGCCTCCCGTGCTTGCCCAGCTCATGCCGATCATACCGCTCCGGCTCGCTGTTTGCGGAATCGTGTTTTTCTTCATCGTACCGATGAGCTTGAAGTAGATATCGCTCATCGAAACGACGTAGTCCACATGACTCTTCTCGCCCAGAAAACCGTTTTTGACATAGCTCGCTTTCGCGGGGCACGGGGAAACGAACACCACCGCGACGTCCTCCGGCTTGAGATCCGGATGCTTTTCGAGCGCTTCCTCTCTCGCCAGTTTTCCCGCCACCTCGATGGGCGGCATCAGCGGTATCACATGGCCGCAAAGATAGGGGAAACGCAGTGTAATGAGCCGGACGACCGCCGGGCAGGCGGAGTTGATGACCGGGTAGCTGATGTTCTCACCGCTCATATACCGGCGCGTGTACTCGGTTACGATCTCCGCCGCGCGGGCGACCTCGAACACGTCGTCGAATCCGATGTCCAGAAGCCCCTGGAGGATATAGTCCACATCGTCGAGATCGGCAAACTGTCCGTAAAACGACGGCGCGGGCAGCGCGATGCGGTGCTTTGCCGCGGGAATATCTTCAAAGCGGTCGAAGTTCGCTTTTTTCGCCTGATAGGGGCAGCGGCGGATGCACTCGCCGCAGTCGATGCACACGTCCGAATCGATCACCGCGTGACCGTCGCGTATGCGGATGGCTTCGGTCGGGCAGCGTTTGAGGCAGTTGGTGCAGCCTTTGCATTTTTCGATGTCGAGTGAGACCGAGTGTTGATATTGCTTCATGCGCGGTATCATTCGCCTTTCCGTCGGCCGTGCGCGGCGCCTTTGGCGCGGGTTCGGCCTCCGTCCTGTTCCGGTGCGCTCGCTCATACATTCGCGCCTGTTCGTTTGGTAACGGGTTTCGGATATCAGCCATCCGTCTTGATATAAACCTTCATTGTGACCGTTGTGCCCTTGCCGAGCTTGGTTTCAATCTTCATTTCATCCGTATATCGCTGCATGTTCGGCAGGCCCATGCCCGCCCCAAACCCCAGCGCGCGGATGTTATCCGGCGCTGTCGAGAATCCTTCCTGCATCGCCAGATCGATGTCCGGTATGCCCGGGCCTCGGTCGGCCAGTATAATCGTAACGCAGTTCTGATCGACGTATACGTCTGCGGAACCGCCGCGCGCGTGTACGACCATGTTGATTTCGCCTTCGTACATCGCGATGGAAACGCGCCGGATCGTCTCCGTATTCAGGCCGAGCTGCCGCAGCTTTCGCTTGACCTCCACGGACGCGGCGCCGGCGGATGTGAAGTTGTCCCCGTCCACGTCGTAGTGAAATTTCAGCGTCTCCGCCATCACCGGCAGACCCCGCTGCCGAGGCCGCCCGCATAGAGCTTGCCGCATGCCTCATACATGCGAGACGCGCTGGCAAGAACGGCGATATGATGATCTTTCGCCAGCTCCACCATCTCCGCCGTAGGGGTCTTTCCCCGGACGAATATGACGCAGCGCATGTCCATCATCATGGCGGTGCGGATCACCTGCGGATTGATGAGGCCCGTAACGAGTACGCCCTGGTCTTTTACAAAGGCGAGCACGTCGCTCATCATATCGCTTCCGCAGGCGCTCTGTACCTCGTCGTCAAGCAATAATTCCCCGCAGAGAATCTTTGCATCGAGCAGAGATGCGATTTCACGAATCTTCATTCGAATCCGTCCCTTCGTCCGGTTGCGCCGGGCGAGTGTTGTTCCGCCCGGCGGGGTGGATGCGGCGAGCCAGCAAATCAGTTGTATTTGGCGAGGATCCCCTTGATGTCCGCGGGAACAAGACGACCGTAAACCTCTTCGTCCACCACGATGACGGGAGCCAGGCCGCAGCAGCCGAGGCAGCGCGTCGCTTCCAGCGTAAAGATACCGTCCGGTGTGGTGCTGCCGGCTTTGATACCGAGTTCTTTTTCAAGTTCTTCGAGGATGTCCTGCGCGCCTTTCACATAGCAGGCAGTGCCGAGGCAGACCGCGACGCGGTGCTTGCCGGTCGGGTTAAGCGAAAACTGCGCGTAAAACGTAACGACCTGATAGACCTCTTCGATCGAAATGCCGAGACCCTCCGCGATTTTGGTCTGCACCTCGATGGGCAAATAGCCGTACAGCTCCTGCGCCTGCTGGAGCACCGGCATCAGCGCGCCGGGGACTTCTTTGTGGTCGTCGATGATCTTTAAAAGCTGTTTTTCCTGTTCCTGTGTTCCGCGAAAGGGAACGACAGTCTTCTGCTTAGCCATATTCTTCCTCCTCGGTCTGATTCAAACCGGCCGGCCAGCCGGTACAAGCCAGTAAGGATTATAACACAGCAATATTATTTAGGAAAGCTGAAAAAGCACAATTTTTGTAAAATATCGCTATTTCATTATCGATTTTTGTTTATTTATTGGCTCCTTTGACAGACTTTGCCCGTACGCCTATAATAAAGGTGCGCGAGATCGTTTATTGACCGTCGCCGCGCATGAACTGCACGCTTTTACCGGCGCGTCACGGTTGTATCGACAACACCGCTTCGCCTGCCCGCGTGCAGTCCGCTTTGTTTCTCCCAAATACGCGAAAGGAGAATCCCTTTTTTTATGAGGATTCTGGTAGCCGGCGGCGCCGGATACATCGGCAGCCATACCGTGCTGGAACTGCTGGACGCGGGGTATCAGGTCGTCGTTGCGGACAATTTCGTCAACAGCAAACCGGCGGCGCTGAACAGGCTCCGTGAGCTCGCCTGCAAGCCTTTTGATTTTGAGGAAACCGACTTGACCGACCGGGATGCGGCCGATACGCTCTTCACGCGTTATGATATTGACGCGGTGATCCACTTTGCCGGGCTCAAGGCGGTCGGCGAAAGCGTTCTCATGCCGCTCGAATACTACCGCAACAACCTCATCTCCACGCTCGGCCTCCTGCTTGCCATGCAGAAGCACGGCGTAACGCGGTTTGTCTTCTCCTCCAGCGCTACGGTGTACGGCGACCCCGCGAGCGTGCCCATCAGCGAGGATTTCCCGCTCTCGGCAACGAATCCCTACGGGCGCACGAAACTCATGATCGAGGATATGCTGCGCGATACCGCCGCGGCGAACCCCGGGATGCGCGTGTGTCTGCTGCGTTACTTCAACCCCGTCGGCGCGCACGAATCCGGCCTGATCGGCGAGGACCCCAACGGCATACCCAACAACCTCATGCCCTTTATCGCGCAGGTGGCCGTCGGCAAGCTCCCGAAGCTGCGCGTGTTCGGAAGCGATTACCCGACCCCGGACGGCACGGGCGTGCGGGATTATATCCATGTCGTGGATCTTGCCAAAGGGCACGTCGCCGCGCTGAAAAAACTCGAAAGCGGCGCCGGCGTTTCCACCTACAACCTCGGAACCGGCGTCGGCTACTCCGTGCTGGACGTACTGCACGCGTTTGAAAAAGCCTGCGGCAAAACGCTGCCGTTTGAATTCGCGCCCCGCCGCCCGGGCGACATAGCCGCCTGTTACGCCGAGCCGGGCAAAGCCGCGCGGGAACTCGACTGGCGCGCCGAGTTCGGCATCCAACGCATGTGCCGGGACGCCTGGCGCTGGCAGAGTCAAAATCCGAACGGTTTTCAGGACGAGGCGTAACCGCCCGTCCGATTCTTTAATATTTGCAAGGAGAATTTTTTGATATGAAGAAACCTTCTCTCGTAGTCATGGCGGCCGGCATGGGCAGCCGCTACGGCGGGCTCAAGCAGATCGACCCCATCGGCCGTCACGGCGAAATCATCATGGATTATTCGCTGTTCGACGCGATGGCCGCAGGCTTTGAAAAGGTCGTGTTCATCATCAACCGCAAGATCGAACAGGATTTTTACGAGATTGTCGGCCGCCGCGCGGAGAAACATATGGAGGTTCGCTACGTCTTTCAACAGCCGGACGCTATGCTGCCCGCCGGCTTCTCCGTTCCCGAAGGCCGCGTAAAGCCCTGGGGCACCGCGCACGCACTGCTCTGCTGTAAAAACGACGTAAGCGAGCCGTTCGCCGCCATCAACGCGGACGACTACTACGGCAAGCGCGCGTTCTCCGTTCTGTTCGATTACCTGGAAAACGCCAGGGACGGCGAAAAAGCGGACTTCTCTATGGTCGGCTATCTCGCCAAGAACACGCTCACCGAAAACGGTTCCGTCGCGCGCGGCGTCTGTGAGGTGGACGCATCCGGCGAGCTGGTGAATATCGTGGAGCGGCTTAAGATCTACAAAACCCCGGAAGGCCCCGCCTATACCGAGGACGACGGGCAGACGTTTGTGCATTTTTCGGGGGACAACCTCGTTTCCATGAATTTCTTCGGTTTTATGCCGTCGCTCTTCGACGCGCTGGAAGCGCGTTTTCCCGTGTTTTTAGAAGACGCTGCGGCGAACAATCCGCTCAAAGGCGAATTCTTAATTCCGCAGGAGGTCGGGCGCATGCTGCAGGCGAATGCGGCGAGCGTGCGCGTCCTATCTTCGCCGGACCGCTGGTACGGCGTCACCTACCGCGAGGACCGGCCTGAAGTGCAGCGCGCGCTGGGTGAACTCACCGATGCGGGCGCATATCCCGATCGAAAGTTACTAGATTGATAAAAGACGCGGCAAACGCCGCGTCTTTTATTCTCCAAGCTATGCCGCATAACGCGGATTTGATCCGTTCGTGCTCCTTTTTGTTCAACCCGCGTCGCCTGTGGACACGGCGTCGCCCGCGGATACGGCGTTGCCGCTCGTAGATATGGCGTTGCCGTAGGTGGAAAGCGCGTTGTTGTCGGATTCGACGCCTTTCGGCCCGCAGGCAGCGAGGGTAACCGCGCTTAAAACCGCCAGCGCAATCAGAATCATACCTTTTTTCATGTTTTGTGCCTCCTAAGATCTTGATTTTTTTATTTACTAAGTGTACTATATGTGTTAGTACGCTTGTATGATAATCGATCGTTTCTGGATTGTCAAACAAAAAGCGCCCGCTTATGATAAAATTCATAATAGGATCACAGTTTGTACGCCCGCCCGACACAAGGCGCGCGGTACGGCGAGGAGTAAGCCCCATGCAGCCAGCCACCAACCGGCAGCGTTACCGCAACGCGGCGACCGCTTTGACAGCGGCGTATCTCATCGCCGTGTTCCTCGGCCTGCCGCTCGTATTCAGCGATTACTATTTCAACATCACCGAAACCAAACATGTGTTTTTCCTGATTTCCAGCGGCGTATATCTGCTCTCGCTGCTCTTATTGCGCATCTCTTTCCCGCCGGATTACGGGGTTGCCGCACCGCG
Organism: Christensenellaceae bacterium; assembly: GCA_963675855.1. Classification (GTDB taxonomy): domain Bacteria; phylum Bacillota; class Clostridia; order Christensenellales; family CAG-138; genus UBA7703. The sequence continues at coordinate 551,139 of OY776633.1, read as the reverse complement.
CGCCGCGTTGCATCCCGCCGCGCTCGCAATTTGCGCATTCTTCGCCGTCAGCGTCGTCGGCGGGCTGATCAGCCGGTATCCCGGCGAAGTGTTCTGGGGCGAAAACAACCGCTACCAGGGACTGCTCACCATATGCGTATACGCGCTCGCCGTACTGTCGCTTTCGCAGCAAACCGTCGATTTGCGCTGGCCGGAGCGCGCGCTCGTGCTCGGCGCGGCGCTGGCTGGCCTTTTAGGCCTGATCAACCATTTCGGCGTCGATCCCTTCGGATTTTATGAAAACCTACGTCAGGCCGACCGGGGGCGTTTTCTGTCAACGCTCGGCAACGCAAACTTCTACGGCAGCTATCTTTCGCTCGCTTTCTGCGTCACACTCGGCTGGTTTCTGCGCGCCCCGCTTCCGCGCGCGCGCGTCCTGCCCGCGCTTGCGCTCGCAAGCGCCTCCTTCGGCGCGCTCGTATCCGGCAGCGACAGCGTCGCGCTTGCGCTTTTCGCCGCGGCGGCGGTGTTTCCTATGCTGTCGTTTTCCGATCCCGCCGCGCTGCGGCGGCTCCCGCTCGGATGGGGGATCTTCTTTCTCTGTTCTTTCATTTTCGGCCTGTTTTCACGTTGGCTTCCCTCCGCGACGTATCTGTCCGGCTTCACGACGCTGATCAGCCGCGCGGTGGTCTCCCTGCCGCTCGCGGCGCTCATGCTCCTCCTCTGGCTCGGCCTGCGCCGTTCCAAGCCGGAACGTCTGGTGCTGATGAAGAAACCTTACGTCATCGCGCTCGCTTCCGCGTTCGCGCTGGGCGTTTTCGCGCTCGTATTGTTCAACACCGCGCTTAGCGGCCTGCCGCTTGGCGGACTCGAGCGCTATGCGCGCTTTTCCGAAAGCTGGGGCACCGACCGGGGCAAGATCTGGATGTTCGTCTCACAGTTTTACGCCTCGCTGCCGCCTGTGCAGAAGCTTTTCGGCGCGGGTTCCGGCGCGCTGTTCCACGCGGACGCGCTGCGCCCGCTTTTTCCGGACGCGTCCCTCGATACGGCGCACAGCGAATACCTGCAATATCTCGTTACAAACGGTGCGCTGGGGCTTGCCTGTTACCTCGCCGCGCTCGTTCTTGCCGTCCGCACGGGTGTGCGCCGGAGCGTCTCGTCCCCCGTTTTTCGCGGATTAGCCGCAGCCGTCGTCGCTTACGCGGTGCAGTCGGCGGTCAATATCGCCCAGCCCGCCAGCACGCCGGTGTTCTTCGTTCTGCTCGGCGTATTGATCAGCCGCGCGCCGGAACCTCCCGGTGATATTACGGGATAATCGGCGCGCGAAAAAGCGCCCTGCGGATTCAACCGCAGGGCGCTTTGTTGTATTTCGTCCGCTTACGGCACGGGCGTGCCGGTCGGCACCGTGGTGCTCGGCGTGATGTACTTCGCCGCGGCGTAGCAGTTTACGCCGGTCGCGACCACCTGAATATAATAGAAATCGCCCGTTTTGAAGTAGATCAGCACGGAATCGCCCTTGTATATTTCCCCGATGGGCGTATTGCCCTCCGTGCTTGGCATGGTGCGCAGCGCGAGCACGCTGGCGGATACGGTACCGGGGATCGTTCCCGCGATGGCCTTCGGCGTCGGCGTCGCGTCTTCGCCGGGCAGCAGGCCCGCCTTATCGACGAACTTCGAAGCGAAATATCCGTAGATATTCTCCTTGACGACCTTGACGAAATAATAGTCGCCGTCCACTTCATAAACCTTCAGCTGCGTGCCGGAGGAATATTTTCCGATGATGCTGTAGGTCGCCTCGGGGCCTTTGCGCAGCACGACGCCGCTGGCGTTGAGCGTGCCGTCCACGGCGGTCTGCACCTGCGAAGGGCTCGGCGTTTTCACGTCGGGTTCCGGCGTATCGTCCAGCTTTGGCGTCATGGTCGGCGTTTCCTGCGGCGCGACGGTCGTCTGGTTCGTTGAAGCGGGCGTCGCCGTGTTCGAGCCTACGGGCGCGATGGACGGCGTCGGTGTGATCTGCACCGACATGCTGTTGAGGTTCCCCTCCGGCTGTTCGCCGGTCGAATTGCGCATGGACCAGACGATGAAATAGATGCCGACCGCCATCACCAGGATGATGATGGTCAGCACGATATAACCAAGCGGTGTAATACGCACAGATCTTCTTCTCATGATTTCCTCCCCCGATACAAAACGCGTCGATTCCAGTAACGCAGCAAGCTTTGAAATGATACTAGATGAACTGACATCTATGGACAGTATATTGGTTTTCCATATCTTTTCAAGTCTTTTCCATGAAAAAAACAGAAGCGTTACAACCTGTTAAAGAAGTTTTCACTTTTCACGGCAAGGCGGTTGCGTTAAGCCGCCGGACGCGTATATACAGGTTATATGCGTATTCGCGCCTTCTGATCCGTTATTCAGGTTATTATTACGCGTACCGATGTACATGCTTCCCGTCTTAACGGCTTTCGCCTCTCACCACTCCAGCGTCAGCCCCACGCCGACCTCTGCGGCGTCGAACGCGTTGAAAAACGCGCACTTTACCGCAAGCGACGTGCAGTGCGCCGGATACACCTTCTCCACGCCCAGCTCCTCCAGCATTTTTATCGTTTTTTCGAGCGCCTCCCCCGTTTCAAACAGGTGAAATCCGCCGAGCACGCCCAACACGCGGTCCTTCCCAGTCGCCTGTTTTGCGTATGCGACCGTATTGCATATTCCGGCGTGTGCGCAGCCGGTGACGACGAATACGCCGTCTTTCAGCGTCAGCGCCAGCGACGTATCGTCCGCCAGATCGTCCGTCTCCCAGCGGCCGCCGCGGAGCGTTTGACCGATCGCGCGGTCGCGCTCGAAGGCATGGACGCGCGGAATCTCACCAAGAAACAGCACGTGCTCGCTCACGACGGCAGGATTTGCCGTAACCCTCGGCTGTACCTGCGCCGGTAAGCCGTCAGGCGGCATGGGTGATCCAACATCCAGTCCTTCATACCGTTTTGGCGAAAGCGCATTCGGGTGCGCCCAGAGGCGCACGGTCTGCGGGAAACGTTTGATAAACGCGGGCAGCCCGCCCGTGTGGTCGTTGTGCCCGTGCGAGAGCACGACGTCCGTCACGCGCCCAAGATCGATTTCCATACGCGCGGCGTTTTCGATAAACGCGTCCGAATACCCCGCGTCGAACAGAATCGTGCGCCCGCCGTCCTCGATCAGATAGCAGACCGCCGGTTCGCCGAGGTAATAGCGGTCGATATAGGTGTGGTTGTCCATGAGCACCGTGAGTTTCATGCTTTATTCTCCCAGTAATTCCGCGTGCCGTCGAGCAGGGCGCGCGCCATGTCGTACTGATACTGCAACCCGGAAAGAAGCGCGTTTTCGTCCATGCGGTAAGCCGGGTTGTGATGCGGTTTGTCCGTTCCCATCTCCGCGTTCTTCGTGCCCAGCTCGACGAATACGCCCGGCCTGCCGTCGAGCATGTACGAAAAGTCCTCGCCCGGCATGATCACGCCGATCCGCTTGGCGCGTTCCGCGCCGAACCTCTCCGCAATCGTCCGCTCCGCGCGACCGGTCAGCTTCTCGTCGTTGACCACGCTCGGGTATCCTTCGATCCAATCCAGCCGCGCCGTGCAGCCGTGCGCCTCGGCGACGCGCTCGCAGATCAGCCGCGCCTCGCGTTCGATCAGCCGCCGCGTCGTCCCGCCGAACGAGCGGACCGATGCGTTGAGCCGCGCTTTCGACGGGATGATGTTGTACGCCGTGCCGGCGTGAAACTCGCACACGGAAACCACGGCGGGTTCTGATGCGGGCACGCGCCGCGAGACGACGCTCTGCAGCGCGAGCACGATTTCACTCGCGGCCAAAAGCGGGTCTGCGCACTGCTCCGGAAATGCGCAGTGTCCGCCTTTTCCGGTCACTTCGATTGTGAAGCGGTCGACGTTGGATGTCAGCACGCCGTTTTTCAGCGCGAACACCCCTGTGTCGAAGTTGCTCGAAAGATGCAGTCCGAGCACAGCCTCCGCGCCGGAAAGCGCGCCCGCGCGGACGAGCTCGATCGCACCGCCCGGCGGCTGCTCCTCCGCGTGCTGAAAGATCAGCCTCGCTTCGCCGCAAAATTGTTCCCTGTGCGCGGCAAGCAGGGAAGCCAGGCCGAGCAGCATCGCCGCGTGCCCGTCGTGGCCGCAGGCGTGCATGACGCCCTCGGTTTCCGAGCGGTACGACAGGTCGTTTTCCTCCGCGACAGGCAGCGCGTCGATATCCGCGCGAAAGGCGACGACGGCGGGCTTTCCCGGTTTCGCACCGAACACGCGCGCGACCAGCCCCGTCTCCGCCGGGCGTTCGATGGCGTCGACGCCGATTTCGCGCAAACGCGCTTCCAGCCAGGCGGTCGTCTTAGTTTCCTCAAACGACAGCTCCGGATGCCGGTGCATGTGCCTGCGCCAGGCGATCACATCGTGTTCCATTGCCGCAACTTCGGGATCAAACATCGCATACTCCTCGCGTTAAGTTTAATATTGTTCTTTTAAAACCGGTTTCTCCGGCTCAAACGGCGTGACGACCCACTTGATGCAGCCGTCCTTCTGGTTAGCGAACGTATCGTAGCCCGTGATGATATCGTTCAGCGGCGCGCGGTGCGTGATCAATAGATTCGTATCGAGACGCCCCGCTTCAATGAGGCGCATGATGTCGCCGCATTTTCCCGCATCCACGCCGCCGGTTTTAAAGGCGAGGTTTTTTCCATACATCTGATGCAGCGGCAGAGATTGCGCTTCTTCATAGAGCGCGACGACGACCACGACCGCGTTCGGCCGCGCCGCTCGCCATGCCAGTTCGAATGTGTTTTTTGCGCCCGCCACCTCGAAGACTACGTCCGCGCCGCGTCCGTCCGTCAGAGCGCGCACAGTCTCGATCACGTCCGTTTTCAGCGGGTTGAGCGTCACGTCGCAAAGCCCGCGTTCCTTTGCCAGCGCGAGCCTCTCTTCGTTTACGTCCGCCGCAACGATGAGAGCCGGGCCGAACAGCCGCGCGGACATCATTGTCGTAAGCCCCGTAGGGCCCGCGCCGAGTACGAGCACCACGTCGGCGGGTTGAATCTCGCCGATGCCCGCCGCCCAGTAGCCGGTCGCGAGCACGTCGCCTACAAATAGCGCCTGCTCGTAGGAAATCGCATCCGGAATGCGCGTGCAGCTCATGTCCGCGGTCGGTACGCGCACGTACTCCGCCTGCCCGCCGTCGATGCGGCAGCCGAGCTCCCAGCCGCCTTCGACGCAGTTGTTGACAAACCCCCTGCGGCAGTAGAAGCACTCGCCGCAGAAGCTCTCCACGTTGACCGCCACCCGGTCGCCCGGCGCGAATTTCTTCACGCCCGCGCCGGTTTCCACGATTTCGCCCGCGAACTCGTGGCCGAGCACGACGCCTTCCTGCGCGCGCGGTACGCCGCCGTTTCGGATATGCAAATCGCTCGAGCAGATGGACGCGCGCATGACCTTCACGATCGCGTCCCGGGGTTCCTGTATTTTCGGCATGGGCATGTCTTTTAACCGCACCGTGCCTTTTTTTTCGTAAACTACCGCTTTCATTCGCGTTCCTCTCCGTTTTTTATCACGGGTTAAAATGTCTTCGCCTGTTCTTTCGCGCGGCCGATCGCACGCCCGAGAATATCCTCCACCGATTCCAGTCCAAGGTCGAGCCCGTCCGCCGCGATATGCATAAACTGCGGAATGCCGAAGAACTTCGCCATATCGCCGAGGTATTTCGTTCCATTGTCCATCGGATCGCCCTCCAGCGCGCCGCCGCGCGTGGTAACAAACAGCATCTTCTTTGCGCGGCACATGCCGAAGCACCCGTTTTGATCGTCGCAGTCGAAGGTGATGCCCTGCACGTTGACGTTCTCGATATAAACCTTAAGAAGCGCCGGTACGCTCAGATCCCAAAACGGGGCTGCGACCACGATCCGGTCCGCCTGCTGGAACTGGTGCGCGTAACGAAAGCGCGGATGGTCGAATTCGCCCGCTTCGACCAACCGTTCCCGCTGCCAGAAGAAGCCGTTTTGAAACGGGATGATCGGCTCGTCCATGAGCGTCAGCCGCTCGATGTTTATGTCCGGGCGCTCCGATAGCGCGGATAAAAACGCCTCGGCCAGCCGCCGCGTTCGGCTCTCCTCCTGGCGGATGCAGCAGTCGATATAAAGCACGTTTGTCATTTCCAGCCTCCCCATTCTCCTAGTTCGCCGAGCGAACCCGTTTTCTGCGCATGCAGCGCGTCTTTTCGCAGCGGCACGGAGTCCGCCGCGCCCGCCACCTGCACGCACATGGAGGAAGCGGCGGTGGCGAGCGAGAGCGCGTCGTTCAGGCTGGCCCCGTTCAGCACCTCGGTCAGAAAATATCCGGAGAACGTGTCTCCCGCCGCCGTGGTGTCTACGACCTTGGTGTTATAAATCCCGCTTCTTGCGCGCTCTGTTCCGCGCGCGCAGACCGCGCCGCGTTTACCCAGCGTGAGCAGCACGTTCATGTTCGGGTATTTTTTTGCAAGCGTCGGCAGGATATCCTCCTCTCGTTCGCATCCGGCGATCGCCGCGCCTTCGATCTCGTTGACAACGAGCCAGTCTACGTACTGCAGCGGGTAGGAAAATACGCTTTTATCCATCGGCGCGGCGTTGATGGCGACCATCAAACCTTTTTCGTGCGCGCGTTCGATGATTTCGTCAACGAGGTTCGTCTCGTTCTGCACGAGCACAAGCCCGCCGGTTCCAAACGCCTCCAGCGCGCGGTCAATGTACGCAATCGTCAATTCCCGGTTCGTGCCGCCGTAGAGCAGAATGCAGTTCTGGCCGCTGTCGTCCACCTGAATGATCGCGTGGCCGGAGACGTTTTCCGAGCGTTCGATCAGGCTCAGGTTTACGCCGTTTTCACCGAGTTTATCATAGAGCATGCCGCCGTCGCGTCCGACGATCCCCGCGTGCCAAACCTCTGCGCCCGCGCGCGCCGCCGCGACGGACTGGTTGAGCCCCTTGCCGCCGCAATGCGTCTCGAGCGAGCGGCAGGGCTTCGTTTCTCCGGGTTGTATGAATTTATCCACGCGGTAGACCCGGTCGAGGTTTAAAGAACCGAAGTTTAAAATTCTTGCCAATGCGGTTGCCTCCGTTTTCTGCATACAGTCTTTTTATGATAAAATACCTTTATATCGATTCCAAATAAAAAGGAGATCAGCGTATGCCGCAGCTACAGCCACACATCCGTCTCGACAGCAATCACGGCGCGTCCTGCGCGCTTCTGCCGGGCGATCCCGCCCGGCTCGACCGCATCAAGCCGTTTCTCGACGGCGCGGAGGAGATCGCATATAACCGCGAATACCGCAGCCTCGTCGGCGGTTACAAAGGCATCCGCATGCTCGCCGTATCAACCGGTATCGGCGGCGCGTCCGCCGGAATCGCGCTCGAGGAACTTCATAACCTCGGCGTACAAAACATGATCCGCATCGGCAGCTGCGGCGCGCTGCAGCCTAGCGTGAAGATCGGCGATTTGATCCTCGTATCCGGCGCGGTGCGCGACGACGGCACGAGCAAAACGTATATAGAACCCGTTTTTCCCGCCGTGCCGGACTATGGGCTGCTCTTTGCCTGCGCGGCCGCCGCGAAGGAAAGGGGATACGCGCACCATATCGGCATCGCCAGAAGCCACGACAGCTTTTACACCGACCGCGAAGAGGAGATCGACGCGTATTGGTCGAAGCAAGGCGTGCTCGGCGCGGACATGGAGACCGCCGCGCTCTATACCATCGGGCACCTGCGCGGCGTGCGCACGATGAGCATCCTCAACAACGTCGTCGCGTTTGAAACCGACACGCTTGAAGCCATCGGCAGCTATGTCGACGGCGAAACCGCAGCCATGCGCGGTGAGGAGAGCGAGATACTGACCGCGCTCGACGCGTTTACGAAAGTACTGCGGCTCGTCTAACTCTTATTGTACCGTTTTTTTGCATAAAACAAAACGGCTTTTGCCATTTGGCAAAAGCCGTTTTCCTTACTCTGCGTACTTTGCCATCAACTCGAACACGCGTTTCTTGAATTCCTCCCGGTCGACCTTTGTTATGAAATGTGCGTTGTGATCCATCTGCTTGTCGCTGTAGAGGTCGGTCACGGTCTTGCCGCGTGTCAGCTTTCCTTTCGTCTCCACGCGGATTCCCGCGTGTTTGGTCTCAAAATACGAATCGTCGTCGGCGTACAGCAGCGTGACGGGATCGTGAAGCGCAACGCCCGGAAAACCGAATCCGCGGTAATACTTTAAAACACCCTGCAGCACGTCCCGCGCAAACACGGCCTGCTTCGTGCCCTGTGCGGCGAGTTCTTCGAGCTCCTCGACCGTGAAGTAGGACGCCATCGTGACGTCCAGCCCGCACAGATACACCGGCGCGCCGCATGTAAGCACCATGTCCGCGGCTTCGGGGTCTGCGTAGATGTTGAACTCCGCGCTTGGCGTGATGTTTCCGCCCTTGGCCGCGCCGCCCATTACCACGATTCGCTTGACCAGTTCGGGCAGTTCCTTATATTTCGCGATCGCAAGCGCGAGGTTGGTCAGCGGGCCGATCGCAACGATCACGAGTTCGCCAGGGTACCGCTTTGCGTACCGATAGATCGCATCCCAAGCGGGTATCGTTTCCGTCTTTCGCTTCGACGGCGGCAACACGATTTCGTTCAGGCCGTTTTTGCCATGCACGTAGTGCGCGGTGACCTGTTCGCCGATGAGCGGCTTTTCCGCGCCGCGGAAAACGGGAACATCCATCATCCCCGCAAGCTCCAGCACGCGCAGCGCGTTGTCCGTGGTATGTTCGATCTCCACGTTGCCCGCAACGCTGGTAAGCGCGACGAGCTCCAGCGTTTTGAGATGTTTTGCAAGCAGGATGGCGGCCGCGTCGTCCACACCCGTATCGCAGTCAAGCAGCATCGGGAATTTTTTCATGCGCGATCGCCTCCTTTGCCGTAATATTCGGCCGCTTCGACCAGAAGGTCGACAAACGCTTCGCGGTCGATGCCCATGATCACGCGCGCGTTGGCGGGTTTGTTCAGCACGCCGAGCCGGTCGCCTATCGTGGCGCCCCGGCAGTAGTCGCCCGTGGTCTCGATAGCCACGTACATGTCCTCCATGGTCAATATCTCGGGCCGCACGAGCGCTGCGACGGCGACCGCGTCGTGTACGGGCGCGCCGGGATAGCCGATGCTGCGATGGAATCCGTAAAAGAAGTCGAGCCACTCCGCAACGACCTTTGCCACGGGGTTTCCCACCGCGCGGATGCGTTCGAAATCCTCCGGAAACACCAGCGCCTGTTCCGTCACGTCCAGTCCCGCCATGGTGATCGGCACGCCGCTGGTAAAGACGACGTCCGCCGCCTCGGGGTCGACGAGGATGTTGAACTCCGCCGCGGGCGTCCAGTTGCCGTACTGGATGCCGCCGCCCATGAGGTAGATATGTTTGATCTTCGCTTTGAGGTGCGGGTACAAAAGCAGCAACGCGGCAACGTTTGTCAGCGGTCCTGTCGGAACCAGAACGACGGGCTCGTCGCTCTCTTCCAGAATCTCCGCCATGAGCGTCGCGGCGTCCTGCGCCACCGGCTCGTCCACGGGTTCCGGCAAAGCGGGGCCGTCCAGACCGGATGCGCCGTGTACCGTCGGCGCGATGATGGGATCCGCAACGAGCGGCTTGACGCGCCCCGCCGCAAGCGGTACGCCGAGGCCGATCAACGCCTTAATGCGGCCCGCGTTATAGGTCGTCTTCTGTATCGTCTGGTTGCCGCAGACCGAGGTGACGGCTTTGATCTCCAGCATGGGGCTGGCGTTAGCCAGCACCCAGGCGATCGCGTCGTCGTGGCCGGGGTCGCCGTCCAGAATCACAGGAATCCGCCGCGTCATCGCTTTGCCTCTGATTTCGACGCGCGGACCTTCTTGACGCGCTTGATCGTGCTCGCCGCGTAAATCACAAGGCCGAGTATGGTGACCACGTATGGAATCAGCGACACGAGATAGCTCGACACGCCCTGCAGTCCGCTTACCTTCGTGCGCAGCGCCTGCGCGAGGCCGAAGAGCAGCGAACTGAGCATCGCGCCAACCGGTTCGCCGCGGCCCATGGCCTGCGCCGCAAGCGCAATGAATCCGCGCCCGGCGACCATGCCGCTGTTCCAGCCCTGCGAATAATACATGGACATGAACGCGCCGCCGAATCCGGCGAGCGCGCCGGAGAGCGCGATGGCGATATACTGGATCCTCTTTACGCTCACGCCGACGCTCGAAGCCGCGTTCGCGTTTTCGCCCACGGCGCGGATGTTCAGCCCCAGCGGCGTGCGGTAAAGCAGCAGCCAGATGAGCCACACGAGCAGGAACGCCAGATACGTGAGCACCGCGTGACCGGACAGAATGTCGCCGAGAATCGGAATATCCTTGATGAGCGGGATATTCACGGTCGGAATCAGGATGTTGGGGCTCACCAGCGCGCCGGTGTTGCCGCGCATGCCGGTGAACATATACAGCAGGAAAATCGTCCCGCCCGCGCCCATCATATTGACCGCGATACCGGCGAGGATGATGTCCGTCTTGAGTTTGAGCGCGAAGAAGCCCATCATGAGGCCGAGCAGTACGCCGACGACCATCGCGCCGATGACGCCGACGAGCCAGCTCTGCGTCCAGTAGCTGAACAGCACGCCGAACAGCGCGGAGATCATCATAATGCCCTCAAGGCCGATGTTGAACACACCCGCTTTTCCGGCGATGACCGCGCCGAGCGCCGCAAAGAGGATCGGCGCGGTAATGCGGATCACGGAGAAGAGAAATTCCGCTTTAAAGATGGTATCAAACAGTTGACTCCACATTATTCGTCACCCCCGTCCGAAGCCGTGACCGCTTTGGCTAGGTCCGCGCGTGTATTCTTGACCACAATCCTCTGCCGGTAGCCGGAGAGGAACTGTTCCGCCGCGAAGAAGAGGAAGATGGCCGCCTGAATGATGTCGATCATCTCGCTCGGCACGTCGCAGTACGTCGCCATCAGCTGACAGCCTTTGTTGAGATAGGCGATGAAAAACGCGGCCAGCGGAACGAGCAACGGATTGTTCTTGGCAAGGATGGCGATGGTCACGCCCGTCCAGCCGTAACCGGGAAGTTCTTTCCAAAGGAACGTCGAATACCGCCCCAGCACCTCGATGCTGCCGCCCATGCCGGACAGCACGCCGCCGATCACCTGCGCGAGTACGATGGTGCCCCCGACCTTCATGCCGGAGTATTTGGAGAACGCCTGGTTGACGCCGATCATGCGGATGGCGTAACCCCAGCGCGTGCGGTACATAAACAGCGCGATGACCACGACGAACACGAGCGCCACGACGAATCCCCAGCTGAGCTTGCTGCCGCCCGGCACCAGCGAGCCGATCTTCGCCGTTTCCGCGAACGGAAACGTCTGTGTGGAACCTTTGCTGCGGTCGGCGAACGTGTAGTTTAGAAAATGCAGCACGGTGAACATACATACGTAGTTGAGCATGAGGCTGGTGACCATCTCGCTCGCGCCGAGCTTGACTTTTAACAGCGCCGGGATCAGCATGACCACGCCGCCGACCGCCGCCGCGATGAGCACGCACAGCACCGCGTGCCATCCGGTATTCATATGGATATAGATGCCCGCGAGCGCGGCGACGAACCCGCCCGTCATGACGACGCCCTCGCCGGCGAGGTTGAACTGATTGCTCGAGAACATCACGCAGACCGCAAGACCCGTGAAGATGGTCGGTATCATCGCCGCGAGGATCGTATAAAACCCTTGCGTATTGAAACTGGCCACGCCGTCCCTGAGCGAGACCAGCGGTCCTATGAGCAGGTACCGCAGCGCCGTGAACGGCTCGTCCGAACTGAGGAAAATAAAGATCGTTCCCACCGCAAGCGCGACCGCGATGGCCGCGGCGCCGCGGATGAGTTCGAACGCGAACATCCTTTTATCCTTCATGACAAACCCTCCCGATTTCCTCGTCGCTCTGGCGCTTGAGCCCGAGCATATATTCGCCCATCGTCACGTCGTCGAGCTGGCTGGTGTCGTCGAAATACGCTGCGACCTTCCCGCCGTATAGCACGATGAGGCTGTCGCTTAACTCCATGACCTCGTTGAGGTCGGCGGAAACGAGCAGCACCGCCGCGCCCGCGCGGGAAAGGTCGACGAGTTTTTTGCGGATAAACTCCGTCGCGCCGACGTCGATGCCGCGCGTCGGCTGATCGGCGATGATCAGCGTAGGTTCGCTCGAAAACTCGCGCGCGACGACGACTTTCTGGATATTGCCGCCGGAGAGCATCTTTACCTTCTGTTTCCTGGACTTGCAGAGCACGGTGTAGTCTTTGATCAGCCTGTCGCTTTCGGCGTGCAGAGCCTTCATATTGAACAGCGGGCCTGAGTTGAAGCGTTTCTCCTCAAAACGGTCGGAGATGAGGTTTTCTTCAATCGTCGCCGCGTCCGCGATGCCGTAGGTCATGCGGTCCTCCGGAACAAGCGATACGCCAAGCGCGCGGATGCGCGCCTGCGAGGCGTTGATCACGTCCGTGCCGTTCACCGTCGCCGTTCCGGAATCCGGTTCGCTCAGGTCGAAGAGCATATCGACAAGCTCGCGCTGGCCGTTGCCTTCCACGCCCGCGACGCCGAGGATCTCGCCCCTGCGCACGTCGAAGGACACGCCGTCGAGCATTTTTTTCTTCCACTCATTTGTATACCGGAGGGAGCGCACCTTGAGCACCACGTCCGTCGGCTGCGCCTCGTCCTTCTGCACGTCCAGTATAACGTCCCTGCCTACCATCAGGCGGGAAATCTCCTGCTCGGTGATGGAAGCGGTATCATAAACGCCCATACACTTGCCGCCGCGCATGATGGTCATCCGGTCTGTGATCTGTTTGATCTCTTTGAGCTTATGGGAGATGAAGATGATGGTATAGCCCTGTTCCTTGAGGTGGACAAGCTCGCGGAAGAGCTCCGTCGTCTCCTGCGTGGTCAGCACCGCCGTCGGTTCGTCGAGGATGAGAATCTTGGCGCCTCGAATGAGCGCTTTCAGAATCTCCACCTTCTGCTTCATGCCTACGGGGATGTCCACAACCTTGGCGTCCGGATTGACCGCGAGGTTGAACCGCTCGGAAAACTCTTTGGTGAGCTCCGTGGCTTTTTTAAAGTCGATGAACATGCCGCTCTTTTTCGGCACCATGCCGAGCACGATGTTTTCGGCGACCGTGAGGCTCGGCACGAGCATGAAATGCTGGTGCACCATGCCGACGCCGTGCGAGATAGCCACCGTTGGCGAAGTGAGCGAGACTCTTTCCCCGTTTACGAAGATCTCGCCTTCCGTCGGCTGTTCGAGGCCGAAGAGCATCTTCACAAGCGTGCTCTTTCCCGCGCCGTTTTCGCCCATCAGCGCGTGTATCTCGCCGCGCCGGACGGAAAAGTCGACGCTTTGGTTCGCGGCGATCCCGTTGGGATACACCTTGGTGATGCCCTTCATTTGGATGACCAGATCGTTTTGCTCCATAGATGGGTTCCCCTTTACGGTATAGGTTTAGAAAGCCGCCTCCGGCGGCAAAGAAAAGGATACACTTGAGCAATGGAATGCTTAATTACTATAAATATAATAAAAATCGAGGACGAATGCAACGCCGCGCCGTATAAATGCGCTTTTGATATCTTATATTAGAAAAAAGTCTCTAATCTTCTGTCGGATCATATAAGGCGGGGGAGCGCATACTGCGCTCCCCCGTCGGCGGTATTGTTTCACTTACCGCATGCTGTCATTCGGTTTTTTTGCCTTACGGCTGCATGGCGTCACGCAGCGCGACCACGCCGTTGGTATCGTCGCCGATGGCGGACGGAACAACGATGCTGCCGTCCTTGATCGCGGCTTCCGCTGCCAGGACTGCATCCTGTACGGCCTGCGGCGCGATGGTGGCAAAGTTCTTATCGGTCACGACGCCTACGCCGCCTTCGGTGAGGCCGAGGTTGACCTGCTCGCCCCAGTAGGTGCGGCCGGCATCCCACTCGTCAAAGATCCAGACGATGGACGCGCCGACGTTCTTGAGGCCGGAGGTCAGCGTGATGGCCGCAAGATCCGCCGAAAGGGTCAGTTCCTGGTCGGAGTCCACGCCGATGAACCAGGCATTGCCGGACTCAAGAGCCGCTTCCGCAGCGCCGTTGCCGGAGAGGCCCGCAACACCCCAGAGGATGTCCGCTTTGTTGTCGTTGATCATCGAAAGCGCGTATTCTTTCGCGGTCGCGGTGTCGACATAGCTGTTGACATAACGGGTGTCTACCTTGACGTCCGCATCGGTCGCCTTCACGCCCTCAAGGAAGCCGTAGAGGAAGTCGTTGATGACGGGGCTGTCCACGCCGCCGACGAAGCCGACGACTTTATCCGCGTTGATGTTCGCAACGGAGGTCTCGGAAGTCATGGACGCGGCGAACACGCCGATGAGATAACCCATGTCGTTTTGTTTGTAGCTGATGTTAACGACGTTGGCGTTTTCGCCGACATAGGTGGTGTCGTCATAGATGAGGAACTTCTGGTCCGGATACTCGGTCGCCACTTCCTTGAGGTAATCGGGCATCTGATAGGTGCCGACGATGATCAGGTCATATTCGCCGGAACCGGCAACCTCGTACAGGGTTTCCAGCCACTTCGGCTGATCCTCGTCCGTGCCGCCCATCTCAATGGTTTTGTAGGTGATGCGTCCGGCGTCTGCAAGGGCTTTCAGGCCGGATTCGGCGGAATCGAAGAACGATTTGTCGCCAAGGTTTCCGTTGACAAGGCTCACGACGTTGTAGACCTTATCCATTGACGCGGTCTCTTCCTCGGTTGTTGTCGCCGCAGGTTGGCAGGCTACCGCGCCGAGAACCAGCACTGCTACCATCAGGATCGTTACGATTTTCTTCATTTTTGATTTCCTCTTTTCTTTCATGAATTGGGTTTTTCCGGGTCTCATTGAAAAAAAACCAGGTTAAGTGTGGCCGTTCCACATGATAATTTTATATTGTGCAAAACGAAAAGTCAACATGCCAAACTTTCCTTTATGTAACCAGATCACATACTGTTTCGCCAGTTTCATAATCGAATCCTGCATTATTTAATTTTTTTCATGCGGATAACCATTCGTGCCAATTCATACGCTTTGTGTTCGCAAGCCCCGTTTTATCCCTTAATTCCTGCGTTTTTTCATTCGCTTACCCGATTTCCGGCATAAAAAACCGCTTCGCGCCATTCTAGGCAGGCGGCGGATTATGAAGGATTCGTAAGCTGAACCTTCTTTTTATATATTATCTTGCCATTGTCTGGTTACCCGTTGAAACCACCCGCAGCATGCCGCCTACCTTTGAGGATACGTCGTGCCGGGCACAAACCCGCCTTCGGAGCAATTCAGCAATTCCCAAACGGTCACGAGCTGATATCCCTGTTCGATCAGCTGCGGAACGATGATGGCGACCGCGTCCACCATGTGCGGCTTCGTGTCGTGCAGCAGTACGATGTCGCCATTTTTCAGTTCTTTGCCGTCGACGATCTGCTTTTGTACATTTTGTGCGATTTTTACGGGTTCGTACTCATGCACGTTTCCGCTCTGCGACCACAGCACGACCGCCATGCCGTTTTCCCGGGCGACGCAGTTGACGTCCCAGTCGGTGTGCCCTCCCGGCGGGCGCAGTTCGTGCATCACATACCCCGTTGCAGAGAAAACCGCTTCGTTTGTACGGATAACTTCCTGCCGTTTTTCGACGATATTCTGCTTCTGCATGTCGTGGTGGTCAAACGTGTGATTTCCAATCTCACAGCCCAGCGCGAGCGCGCGGCGCGCGATTAACCGGGCTTCCTCGTTTCCGAACCGCCAGCCGCAGACGAAGAACGTCGCACGCGCATTGTATTGCTCCAGAATATCGAGTATTTGATCCGTCACCCCTGAAACCGGCCCGTCATCGAACGTCAGCGCAACCATGGGCTTGTCCGGGTCGAAGCGCAAACCCTGCACCTTTCTGTCGATCTCGTCCAGCGGCATATCCGGATCGTAGCGCAGCATGAACATACGCAGATCTGCATTTCTTTTGGCATACCAGGACGCGTCCGCTGTCGAAACGCGCGCAGCTTCCATGACAGGTTTCCGTGCGGCAGCCTCCAACGCATCGGACGTAAGAACAGTTTCCGGCGGCGGATCGGTTGGTTCAGTCTGCGCCCAATGCATCGTGTGCTCCAACCGGGGCGGCGCGGAAACTTCGGGTTCATAGCCTGGAAATACCGTTAAAAAAAGCACCGCGACCATCGCGATGGCATGGATCCCCATCCCCATCCCCAATGCCCAATCCTAAATTACATTTTGTCGTATTATAACATATAAGAAGCGAAAATTACATGGTAATATCCGAAGCAAACCGCTTTTTCGTATTTACCTGCATTCTGCTTTTTGCAGCCTGATTTGCCCGCCGCCATATTGCTGCCCAAATTGAACAGGTTTTTTTCAAAAGCGAACTATAGTCAGTTCAAATTGATTCATTATACTGGTATCACATGAGAAAGGAGCGACCCAATATGGATCAAAATAACGATTGGTTTGAACGATATAGCTCATACCCCCCGCAACCCGCGGCGGCTCCGCAGAAAAAGCGCAACTCGCGCGGCGTACGTTTCTCGACGCTGATTATATTCACGATGATCGCCGTTCTGCTCGGCGGACTGCTCGGCGGTTTATACACGCGCCAGTATGTCGCCCAGCAGATTGAACAGGCCTCCGCCCAGCTGGAAGCGCAGCAGGTCAGCAGCGCAGCGAGCGAGCCCGCCGCAACCGCCGCCGCCAGCGAACTGACGACAACGTCGGCCGGCAGCTTCGCCAGCACGTTCAGTAAGGCGCAGATCATCGAACTGACCGCACCCTCCGTCGTCGGTGTAGATACGTATTACACCGCCACCGGTTACGCGTACCCGTTCGGCAACGGTACGGAAAGCGGCAGCCAGCAGGTGCAGGTCGGCAGCGGCAGCGGGATCATCCTCTCGAGCGACGGCTACATCGTCACCTGTAAGCACGTTGTGGACAGCGCGGAAACCATCACGATTATCCTCAACGACGATACGGAGTACGACGCGACCCTGATCGGGTCCGACTCCCGCAGCGACCTCGCCGTGCTGAAGATCGACGCCGACGGCCTGACCCCCGCGACGCTCGGTGATTCCGACATGCTCACGGTCGGCGAAGACGTCATCGCGATCGGCAACCCGCTCGGCGAACTGCGCGGAACCGCGACAAGCGGCATCATCAGCGCATTAAGCCGCGAAGTAACGGTAAACAACGTATCCATGTCGCTGATCCAGACCGACGCGGCCATCAGCCCCGGCAACTCCGGCGGCGGATTGTTCAACTCCAGCGGATCGCTCATCGGCATCGTAAACGCGAAAGCCAGCAGCAGCGACTCCGAGGGCCTCGGCTTCGCCATCCCTGTCAGCAGCGTGAAAACCATCATCACCAACCTGATCGACCACGGTTACGTCCTCGGCAGGGCATATCTCGGCGTATACACGCAGGATGTCACCCTTTCGTCCGGTACGAACGGCCAGGGCAGCGGATTTTTCAGCGGTTTCTTCGGAGGGACCACCAGCGTACAGATCGCGCAGGTCGTAACCGGCAGTGCCGCGGACCAGGCGGGTCTCAAGGCGGGGGATCTCATCCTGCAGGTTGACGATACGGTGATATCGTCCAACTCCGTTTTATCCACCGTCATCGCCGGTTACAACGCAGGCGACACCGTAACGCTGACCATTCAGCGGGACGGAGTCGAGCAGATCGTAACGGTCACCTTCGGCGAGTATCAACCCGCCGATCAGTAACGATCGGTCATTGCGTCCGTCTTTTTCGGACGATGACATAAAAAGCCGGAAGGTCCCCTCCCTCCGGCATCCCCCGTAGACTTATCATCGGCGCACGAACCGTCCATCCCCCCCGGACGGTTCGCGCGCGGGGGAATGAACCGATCGCCGCACCGGTTTTGCATTTGATCAGCCGTGCGGATAACAAACAGCCGTTCACATTTGTGAACGGCTGTTGTTATCCTGTGTTTTCAGAGCCGGTACGCCGCGAGCAACTCGCCGACGTAGATCATGTGCGGGTCTCCGTCCGGCAGCGCCTGATTGCTCCCGTAGTACTTCGCGCGCGAATCGGCTTGTAACGTGCCCAGATCGAGCATCTGCTTTTGCAGGATGCGGCATTCGAATGCGATTCCGCACTCCGCCGCGGCGTCCGCGCCGCCCGCGCGCGCGGGCGCGCGCGACAGTCCTGATTCTTTTTCCTTATCGACGTCCCGTCCGGAGCGTACGCCGCAAAACGCGAGCTCCCTGGTCAGTTCCTTCGCTCGCGGAATGCTGAGCGTGAACACGTCCGTCTTTTCCATCAGGCTGTAAGTGTAGCGGCTCCTGCGCACCATGACGGTAACGACGGGTTTTGACCAGACCACGCCGAACTGCGCCCAACCGACGGTCATCGGGTTCCAGACCTCCCCGCCGGCGGTCAGAATCGCACCCCTCGGCAACTGCTCCGCCGCCTCGGGAACAAATTGGAATATTTCGTGCAGATCCATCGTTTCATCCTCTCCTTCGGCGGCGTTCAGTCGTCCCCGAATCGATATTCGACGTGTTTGTCTTTCCTCTTCTCCGGAAATATCTCGACCTCAAAGCGGTCGAACGAAACGCTTTCGATAAAATCCATCTGAGAAAACGTCGTGCGGTTAAAGCGCGCCAGCTCCTGTTCGTGCTTTTTCAGCAATACGGGGCATGCCAGATCAAGCGGTTTTGCAAGCTCCGTGAGTACGAAAAGCCATCCCTGCGCATCAGAAGGCCGCGCGGGAAATTCCCGCACGGCCTCTTTTATGATTTTATGCTGTTTGAGTATCTTCGCCCAGATCTTCACGCCGCGTTACTTGTTCCAGATGAACCAACCCCAGAGGTACGGGGTCGTTCCGTCGGTATACAGTCCTTTGAGCGTGCCCGCGATCTGTTTTTTCTCCTTCAGATCGGCGGAGTTGATCGTGGATTTGGCGCTGCGGTTCACGACGATGACCTCCACGCCTTCCGAAATCTGCACGCGGAAGATCGTGTACGGTTCGCTTGCAATAATCTCCGTTACCCTGCCGGTAAACACGAAGTCCCCGCTCGTCGTCGTGCCGGCGACGATCTTGTCGAAGCTCTTGGTCAGATCCGCGCAAGAACTCTTAAACGAGGTGGACGATACCGACGGCGGACGTTCCACGATGACCTCCGCGGTGCCGTCGTAATAGCCCGCCAACGTGCCGACGAGGCTGACGTCGAACGCGCCGACCTTCGCGATGGATACGATCATGGTAAACGTGCCCGTTTCGGTTATGGTCGCCTGGCCGAAGGAAACGTCCGTGGACGAGCTGGTCGCCGTAATCGCCGCGCCCGGGGTTACCGTGCCGGTCAGCGTTACGCTGCCCTCCTCGGAGGAAAGCCCCGCGAGGTCGTTGTTCACCATAAACGACATGGTCTGCATGACGTACGGTTCTACCGTAATCACCTTGCGCGCGGTAACGCAGTTGTTCTTGCGCGCCTCAATGGTGATGGTCTCGGCGCCGCCGGTCATGGCGGTGGGGTCGGTTACAACGGCCGGCGTCTCTTCAAGTGCCGCGCTGTCCGTTGCGGCGGGATCCGGCGTCGCGGCGGGATCGGTCGTCGTTTCCGGCGTCGGCGTCGGCGTGGTGGCGACGCTCGTCGTCGCAACCGGCGTATAGCTCGCCGTAAAGAGTCCCGTGCTGTCTACATAGACCTGCTGGTCGTTGACAAACACGGCAATCTCACCGTCGTAGTCGTTCACCTGACCCATAACGGCGATCGGGCTGTTGTCGAAGGTCGCGTTCACCGTATCGGACAGCGGCTCGGTAACGGTCATGGAGAGCACCGGCACCGTGACCGTGATTTCCGGTACGGTGAGCTGCGTTGTCATGCCGTCCGGCGAAATCACCTGGATGTTCGGCGTAATGGTGACGACCTCGCTGTCTACCGGAGCGTTCGGCATAAACACATCCCGCGATACATGGATGATAACGCGGTTGTTCGAAGCAACCGTCGCCGTATCGTTCGTCAGCGACACGTCCGTGATGATGCGGATCGTGCTGCCCGTCGGGGCGTTGATGTCGATATCGAAGTACACCTCGTTCGTCGTCGGATCGGTATACTCGCTGATAGAAGCGGTGTACATCTGGCTTGCGTCGTCCGTCGCGGTTGGATCGGCGGAGTCGACGTCGTCGGTCGTCTCTTTGCTGAACACGCTGCCGATGGAGGCGAACATCTTGCCGATGTCGCCGTCGAAGTTCTTCTTTGCGATATACATGCCGAACACCGCGATGAGCGCCAGCAGCAGAACGATGAGGCTCCAGAAGAGGATCGTCGTGCCTTTCCCGCGCTTGCGCGGCATGTCGTCGAATTCCTCGTCGTCGTATTCGTCAAAATCGTCCTCATCGTCGAAGCGAGCCATTTTACCCGCGCGCTTCGAGGCTTTGGCGGGTTTGTAATCTTCCTCGTCCTCGTAGTCGAAATCGTCGTCTTCGTCGTCGAAATCGGCCGCATAGGCGGCGCGGCCCGGCTGTACCGCGGGTTTCGTTTCGGCAATTGCCGGAACGTCCGTTTCGGTGGCTTCCCCCGCGATCCGCTGCCCGCAATACGCGCAGAACGGGGCGTCGGAAACCAGCGGCTTGCCGCAGTTCGGGCAGGTCGCGTTGAACGAGCTCGACGCGCCGCGCGGCGGGATCATCGGGCGGAACGAGCCGGAGGGCGCCGACGTTTCGGCGGAATACGAACCAAGCGGCTTTTCAGGCGCGCCGCTGTACGCGCTCTTCGGCCAGGCCGGCGGCTTGACAAAATCACGCGAGGGCTTGCCTTCTTCTTCGGCCGCGACGCTGTTTTCAGCACTGTTGGTACCCGTATCCTCATCCTTGAGCTTCGCGCCGCAAACCTTGCAAACGCTCAGGTTTTCAGCGTTATACGAGCCGCATTCCTTGCATACCATCTATCCACTTCCTCCATTCTGAAGCGAGTATCATTCATATTTGCATAGTCCATCCAATATAACGCAATCATTATACAACCCGCCGTTTGAGAGTGCAAAGAACATTTCGTGAACTTTTCGCCACATAAAGTTCCCAATATCCGTGTTTTATCGTTCAAATACGATTTTTCGTGATTCCGCTTGACAATATATAATCCATTATTTATACTGCATAATAATCGTATATTATATCGGCCATAACTGCGAAAAAGTAACGGAAAGGGCGTGTTTTCGCCCGTATCGGTCCCGCCAGAGAGCTGCCGGATGGTGCAAGGCAGACGGGAACGCCCGCGAATACGCGCAATCAGCCGCAGCCCGAACGAAACGCACCTGCGTCTTGAGTAGGGTTCGCCGGGGACGCCTCCCCCGTTATCCGCGGCAGGGTATCGGCGCGCCGTACCCGACAAGGCCGCCGTCCGCGAGGACGCGGCGAACCGAGGTGGTACCGCGAACGACAAATCGCCCTCTTGCAGCAATGCAGGAGGCGTTTTTTTATGCATCGAGACCGGCGGTGATGAATAAGCGTAAAACACGTATTTTACAATGCGATTTTTACAATCAAAGCACTTTTTATAATAAAACGCTTTTTACAATAAAACCAGAAAAATGACCGGAGGAACAACAGTACATGGGCGAAGTCAAATTATACTCGGGGGCAAAGCTCCCTCTTGAAATGCACAAGGTGCGCGTGGTGCAGAAGCTGAATCTTCTGCCGGTGGAAGAGCGCCAACGGGCGATGGCCGCCGCAGGCAACAACACGTTTCTATTGAGAAACGAGGACGTCTATCTGGATATGCTCACCGACAGCGGCGTCAACGCCATGAGCGACCGCCAGGTCGCCTCCATGATGGTTGCGGACGACAGCTACGCGGGCAGCGCAACGTATTACAAGCTCGAAAGCAAGGTCTGCGAGCTGTTTGGAACGACTTATTTTCTCCCCGCGCATCAGGGCCGCGCCTGTGAGAGCATTCTCGCGGAGGCGTTCGTCAAGCCAGGAGACGTTGTGCCGATGAACTTCCACTTCACCACCGCAAAGGCGCATATCACGCGCGTCGGCGGCCGCGTGGAAGAAATTCTCATCGACGAAGGGCTCAACCCCGAGAGCGACTGCCAGTTTAAAGGCAACATCGACCTCGATAAGCTCCGGGAATGTATCGCCCGCAACGGCGCGGAGCATATCCCGTTTATCCGTCTCGAGGCGGGTACGAACCTCATCGGCGGCCAGCCTTTTTCGCTGGAAAACATGACGCAAACGGCAAAGATTGCGCATGAAAACGGCATCCCAGTCGTATTCGACACCAGCCTGTTACAGGACAACCTGCATTTCATCAAGACGCGCGAAAGAGCCTGCAGGGACATGAGCATCCGCGAGATCACGCGCGCAATGTGCGACAACGCGGACATCATCTACTTCTCCGCCCGCAAGCTCGGCTTTGCGCGCGGCGGCGGCATCGCCATGAACAACAAGGAATACTACGCGCGCATGAAGGATTTCATTCCGCTGTTCGAAGGCTTTTTGACCTACGGCGGCATGAGCGTGCGCGAGATGGAAGCCATGACCGTCGGCCTTGAAGAGACCATGGACGAGACCGTCATTTCCCAGGGCCCGCAGTTCATCGAATTCATGGTGGACGAGCTGCAAAAGCGCGGCGTGCCGGTCGTCACCCCCGCGGGCGGCCTCGGCTGCCACGTCAACGCCAGAAAGTTTCTTTCGCACGTGGACGACCACGCCTATCCCGCGGCGGCGCTCGCGGCGGCGGTATACATCGCCGGCGGTGTGCGCGGCATGGAGCGCGGCACGCTCTCCGAGCAGCGCGAACCCGACGGTACGGAACCCATTGCGAGCATGGAGCTGCTGCGTCTCGCGCTGCCGAGGCGCGTGTTCACCATGAGCCAGGTGCTTTACGCGGTGGACCGCATCGGCTGGCTGTATGAAAACAGGAAACTCATCGGCGGGCTGAACTTCGTGGAAGAACCAGCGACGCTGCGGTTCTTCTTTGGGAAGCTTGAACCGATCGGAGACTGGCAGGAACAGCTCGTATCCAAATTCCGCAAGGACTTGGGGGAGAGTTTATAAATCATGTATTTTAAAAATACATTAATCACTTTCGCCAAATTCCGCGAGGATTTGGGGAAGAGTTTGTAACACTCTGTTTCAGAAAATCAGTTGCGAATCAAAAAACCGCTCCCGTTTAAGGGAGCGGCTTTTTATCTATTTGTGTTTGCGATGCGATCGGAAGTTAAAATTCGTCGTCGTCGTTATCGTAATGTTCGTCCCGGTTCTTGGTGTAGAGCCAGATGCCGCCGATGATGAGCGCGACGGCGATGAGTATGATCGCCGCGATGAACCAGCCGTCCTTCATCAGGCCGCCCGCGTTCGCGTCCGGCTCAACCGTCGGCGTAGGCTCGGGGGAAGCGGACGCTTCCGCCGTCGGCGAGATAGAGGGCGACGCGCTTATGTTTTCGTAATCCCGGTCGAGGAACACGTAGTCAGAACAGTGCGTCTGCGTCACGCTCACCCAACCCGTGCTGTCAACGATTGCCGTCTGCATGAAGGTGAGCGAGTTGTCCTCGTTGAGCAGGTAGTAATACAGCGTCTTTCCCGCCTGCGCCGCGCCGAGCCAGAAGCGGATATTCGCCTCGCCCGGCAGTTCGCCGTTGTAGTTGAAATGGATGGTCGCGACATACGCGTCCCCGGCGATCTGCTTTGCCGTCTGTTCGGCGATGGAGTTGTTGATCGTCGTTCCGAAATCGTACCACAGCTGCGTATAGACGTCCGTCATCGTCCCTTTGGCGAAGCTGAATTCGACATTGCTTTGCTTGATCGTAACGGCCTGCGTCTTGTTCCCCTCGGCGAGGCTCTTCATGGTGGAATAGAGGATGCGCGTGTTGTCCTCCGTCAGCGTATAGGTGTACAGCGCGGTCGCGCCCGTGTCGCTTCCGGACGGCGTCGGCGTTGCGGATGAATCGTCCGACGTAGAGCTCGACGAAGCCGAAGTATAGGTCGTGTAGGGCGCGCTCTTTTCGGAAGCCTCCGTCGTAGCGGTCGCTTTATAGCGCTGGTAGAACGTATAGCTCGTGTCCGCGGAGAGTCCGTAAAACGAAGTGCTGTCCTGCCATGTAACGCCGCCGCGCGAGTATTCGCAGCCGTCCACCGCATTGAGCACGATCTTTGAACTCGTGCGGCTGTAGCGCGTAGGCGCCGCCGGGGGATTTCCGATATAATACGCCTTTTGCACCGTGCCGAACGAACGCGTCACGCCGCCGCCCTGTACGGAGCTCGTCACCTCGACGGAGAGCTGATTTCCGATGTCCACCGCCTGCACGGCATAGCTCGTGCCGGTACCGACGGGGATAGCGCCGCGCTTCCAGGTATAAGTCAGCGTGCCGGTGTTGTTGGTGCCCGTCAGTGTGACGGTGATCGTGATGCCGTAGCGCGCCTCGCCGACCGACATGACGGTACCCGTCAGCACGGGCAGCGTGGAGAAGTCCGCAGCAGCGCCCGCCGCGGAAGCGAACGCGGTGTCCGTCTCTGCAACGCGCTGGTAGAAGGTGTATGTCGCGCCCGAGGTGAGGTTATGGAACGTGGTCGTATCCTGCCAGTAAACGCCGCCGAGCGAATACTGGTATCCGGCGACCTCGTCGAGCGTGATGCTCGTGGCCGTGTTGCTCGCCATGGTCGGCGCGGCGGGAACGGTTGTGTTCTCCGCCTTGAGCACCGCTGCCGTCGTCGCGCTGATGGAACCGCCCTGTTCGTCGGTGGTGACGATCAGCGTCAGCGTCTGTCCGATGTCCGCGGAAACCGGCGTGTAGGCCGCGCCCGTGGCAAGGGTCGTCTCCCCGCGCTTCCAGGTATAGGTGATCGTGCCGGAAGCGTTGGAGCCGGAAAGCGAACCCGTAAGCTCTTTTCCGGACTGCGCCGCGCCGTCAAAGACCACCGTGCCGGTGAGCATATCCATCGTGGCGATCGTCGTCTTCTCGCTGACCGCGGAGGGCAGCGTGGTCGCGGTCTCTTTGACGCGCTGGTAGAAGTCGTATTCCACGCCGGCGGTCAAGCCGGCAAATGTTGTTTCGGTTTGCCAGGCGCCGCCCGTGCGCATATATTCATATCCGCTTACGGCCTGCAGCGTAACCGACGTATCGCTCGTGCTCTGCGCCACCGGCGCCGTAACCGGTCCGCCCGAATACGACGCTTTCGCGATCGCCGCCGTCGAGTCGGAAAGCGTGCCGCTCAGCGTCGCGTCCGTCACGTCGAGCCGGACGACTTTGCCGATATCCGCTTCCACGAGCGTATATGTCGTGGAAACTCCGCCGCTTGCCAGCACGACGTCCGTTTCGCCGTCCTGCCGCACCCAGGTAAACGTGATGCCCGATGTGTCGGGTTGATTTGTATTGCTCAGCGTACCGGAGAGCACGCCGCCGTAGTACTCGTTGCCTGAAATGGAGACGGTGCCGCTCAGCGTGCCGTCCGTACGCGTGTAATACGCCTCCAGATCGCCCGCGAGCGTATAGCTCGAAAGATCGACGCCCATAACAGCCGCGCCGTTGACCTTGACGGTCTTGACGAGCACGTAACTGCCGTCCGCGGGGATCGCAAACGCAACCGCGCTGCCGTTTTGCACGGCCTGTCCGCTCGCAACGGGCGAACCGCCGGCCGTTACGCTCTGGTTTATGTTGGTGACGGTATAGACCACCGCTACCGGATCGGTCACCTCGCCGGATGCGACTGTGGTAAACGATGCGGAAAGCGCGTCGCCGGGGTTGGATGCGGCGTCGAGGAACGCGCCGGCCTCGGCGGTTACTCCATAGGTCGTTCCGTTAGCCAGCGAAAGCGGCGTCGCTCCGTTGAGAAAATCGCCAAGATCGTAGCCGACGTACCAGGGCCCTGTCGACTGATTGCCGATCAGCGTTCCGGAAGATGCCGCAGCGGCGTAGGTGTCCGCCCCGACTGTCACCCGGATCTGCTTGTCGCCCGCCAGCGAAACGCGCTCCGTCAGCGAAAAGATGATCTTCTGGTTTGCGGAAATTGCCGCGCTCGCCGAAGGCGAGTACAGCGTCGCAACCGGAGGTGTTTCGTCCACGGCCAGCGCAGCGGACGGCACGAGGAGCAAAAGCGCCAGCGAAAGCAGCAGCGCCGCCGCTCTTGTTTTGTGCTTCATCGTACGGGTCATATGCTCTCCTTTCCGTTGCGCCGCAGACAGCGGCGCGGCGGTGCGTGTTGCGTTTGGTTTTCATAAAGGCCGGTTCCGCGGCCGGAGGAAAATGAAGAGTTTCAGCTTTGCAGACTCAGTATGCCACAATCGTTTTTGGAATGCAAACGGCCAACCGCCCTTCCATCCATAACACCGCGTAAAACGGCAAATCGTTGCAGATCGTTTTCAATTTCGTTCATTCTGCGTCAAAAAAACCGCCGGCGTTTACTTCCGGCGGATCGTTCACCTCCAAGTGTCGCCCCGTGTCTTTACAGCACATGTTTGAGCGCGAGAAAGCGGCGGTACATCTCGTCGAACTCGCATCCGCAGCTTCCACACTCTTCGTTCGCCTGCTCCACCGCGGCGATGAGCTCGTCCTTACAATCCTCTCCGCCGAGATATGCGCTCGCCGGAGCGGAGATCAGCTCCCAGCCGGAGTCGGCAAACCGCTTAAGAATTTCCCGAATTTCGTATGCTTCCATGCCCGTCACCCCCGTGTGCAGTATTTGCACAGATTTTGGATTTGCGCAGCATCGTGTGTGTTCAGTCCTTTACCGGGGCTTTTTCGCGCGCTTCCTCTTCCTTGTTTTGCGAATAATGAATCGCGCTGTCGTCTTCGTCCCACAGCCGCTCCATATTGTAATATCTGCGCTCTTCGGGATAGAAGATATGCACGAGGATATCCGCATAGTCGAGCACGATCCACTTGCCTTCGCGATAACCCTCGCTCCGCCTCAGCGTCAGGCCCAGGCCTTCCGCTTTTTCGTCCAGTTCGTCCGCCAGCGCCTTGACCTGCTGCGCCGCGCGTCCGCTGCAGATGACGAACCAGTCCGCGATGATGGTCTTGTCCGCCACGTGGATGGCGACGATATCCGCGGCTTTTTTGTTGTAAAGAACCTCGCAGATGCCGAGCGCCTTTTGCCTGATGGATTCGTTCAATTGTTTCCCTCCGTATTTTCTGATTTTTGTATGTGTTCCTGCGCGTTTTTGACACGCGTTTTTTCTTCGTACCAGGCGATCGCGCGCAATGACGCGGGATGCGCTCTCCAGCCTTTGTTCTCGACGCGGCGCGCGGCGTCCTTCAGCGCGTATAGCATAAACGCGTCGACGTCTTTTGAAACGCGGCTTTGGTAGTCAACCACGCCCGGAAACGTGCGTGTTGGTTCGACCAGATCCGCCGCGTAGACCAGTGCGTCGAAGTCCGTCATGCCCCATTCTCCGGTGGTATGCAGGCGAATGGCGCGCAGTATCGTTTCGTCCGTCACGCCGTATTCCGTCCTGGCCAGCACCGCGCCGGCGAACGCATGGTGCACGGCGGCGATGCCGGACTCGTCGCCGGAAAGGATCTCCTGCTCAAGCGGATCGAGGCACTTCGCGCAGTCGTGCAGCAGCGCGGCGACGCGCGCTTTTTTCGGATCCTGCCCCCAAAGCGCGGCAAGCCCGGCAGCCGCGCGCATGGTGCCGCACGTGTGCCGGTATCTTTTTTGCGTGAGCGCTTCGCGGCATTTTTGCTGCATCGCGCGCAGCTCGGCGGGAAAATACGCGCCGGCTTCGTAAATCGTCTGCTCCGCGCCAGACGGAACCAGCCCTTCCACGGGAAGCCCTTCAAACAGCCTGGATCGGATTTCTGTCGCGGATATCCGGTCCGCTTTTCCGTTCAATATCCGCACGCGCGTACCGTAACGGCCTTCGAGCATCCGCGCGGTTTCTGCGTCGTTATCGTCTCTGCCGACACGAGGCACGCACAGTATGTCCGCCAGCTTGAGCACCTCTTCGGGGCGGTACCAGTTCGGCAGATCGGCGAGCGTGTCGCTGCCGAGCACGATGGATATCCCGGCGCCGGGATGCTTTTTCTTCAAATCCTGCAGCGTCAGCAGCGTATAGCTTTTTCCGCCGCGCCGGATCTCGAGATCGCTCGCTTCGATGCGCTCCTCGCCGGAAAGGGCGAGTTTGACCAGCCGGTATCTCTCGGCGGCGGGTATATACTCATCCGCGCGCTTATGAGGCGGATCCGCCGCAACCATGAGCAGCACCTCATCGAGCGCGGCTTCGTCGCGCGCGAACCGCGCCATCTGCACATGCGCGCTGTGTATGGGGTTGAACGTGCCGCCGAGCAGCCCGATGTGCGTCATGTGCGACTTTCTTCCCCCTCTCGTTGCTCTAATTAGAATATCATGTTTTCCCGCTTGGTAAAAGAGCGGGTTTCGCGCTGAACGCCGGACGCCGGTTCGAACGGTTTGGATTGTCCGCCGTCTCCCGATTGTACAGCCTTTTTGTATATGATATAGTTTAAGAGGTACACGCTTATCATTTCAGACGATTTTCTGCTTAGCTGGTGATTGTTTTTTCTGTTGTACGGACTGGAATGAGGTGCCGCTTTGGCTGCTTTTATCATCCCTGAAAAAGGGGAAACAGCTCGCCATGTAAAATGGCTGTTTGTCCTGTCGGCAACGTCGCTCGCGGCTTTGCTGTCGATGAAAGGCGAGCTCATTTGGATCGCCGTAAGCCTCCCCCTCGTTGCTGCCGTGCTCTGGTATCTGACATTTCGCGTCCGGTTTCTTGAAAAAACGTTTTCTTCGCTCGTGCGCTGGCAGGCTGGTTTAAGTCTCGTGCTGGCGGCGTACGGCGCGCACAGCTACGCGTGGCTGTTCTATTCCCGACTTGGCGGTGTGGCGGCAGAATTTCCGAACCGGTCGTTTCTGCATCTGCTCGATCGTTTCGGCCCTGCGCTTGCGTATGCCGCGGGCATTCTTTCCGTGTTTGCCCTTTTTGTGTACTTCTGCTGGTTCTTTAACTGGTTTTCGGGACTGATTCGGGCGCGGCTGCATTCCTCGGATGTGTTGGAGCGCCGGTTCCTGCTCGTCGCCACAGCCGGAGCTGCGATCCTGATCGTCGCCGTGTATTGCCGGACCGTGTTGTTCCACAGCCCCAACGCAAACGCCGCGAACGTCTGGAGCAAGGTTGACATCCTCTATTCGAGCGATACGTCCTCGCTGGTCGATCAAAATGTATTTTTCAACGTCTACGCATCGGAAAACGACGTTCGCCAGCCGTTCTTCGGCATATTCGCCGCGCCCTTTGCTTTGACCGCTTCGCTCTGCGCGAGGCTGCTCCGCCTGCCTGTTGTTTATTGCGTCCTGCTGCAGATCATGCAGGCGGGACTGCTGTTCCTCTCACTTGTCCTGACAGCGCGCATGATTCGCGCCGCCGGGCTGGAAAAAGCGCTGTTTTTGCTGACGGCATCCGCAACGTTTCCCGTTCTTTTATTCCTGCTGAATATGGAGCAGTACATATTCCCTCTGTTCTGGACGGTACTGCTCGTCTGGCAATACGTCGCTCACGACTCCGGTTCGCGGCATATGACATGGGTAGCCGCGAGCGGCTCCATGCTGACAAGCGGCGTGCTGATTACGCTGGTTTCGCCAGCCAGAGCGATAAAGGAACGAACGCGCGGCACGCTCCGCTCATTCGCGGCGTTCGGCGTGGTGGCGCTTTTGTTCGGCCGCGTTCCGATGTTTCTCTCCTCCGCCGCGTCGGTTCGGTTTTTCATGCAGTTTGTAGGGAAAAGCGTGCCGTTTTTCAATCGTCTGATGCAGTACGCCGCTTTTGTTGCCTCCTGTTTTGTCGCCCCCGCCGCCGAGATCATACATTACAGCGCAAGAATGGTCGTTTTCCAGCAGACCGCGGTGACGCAGTGGAGCGTGCCGGGGCTGATACTGCTGCTCTGCGCGCTGGCGGGATTCGTCGTGAACCGGAAAAACGCCTACGCCAGAATCTGCATCGGCTGGGTCGGCTTGTCCTTTCTATTGCTCTGCGTAATCGGCTGGGGAACGGCAGAGAACGGCCTTGTTCTTTATAACCTGTATTTTTCATGGGCGTTCGTGTCGCTCATCGCGATGCTGATACGGCAATTGTTTCGCAGAAAAGCCATGTTAAAATACGCGGCTTTGATTGTCGGATTTCTGCTGCTGATGATCTGCAATATTACCGGAATTGCGGAGATCGTCCGCTTTGGAATCGCATTTTATCCGGCATAGGCGCAGCAGTCAGGCGCATGCGCCATGTTTGCGCAATACCGATTGAGAAGGAGGTCTTCTGTGTTGTCCCGAATCCATTTTCAACAAAAATCCATGATCCTGAAATACGTTCCGCATATCATCGGTCTTCTTGCGGTTTGCCTGATCCTGCTTGTATCTGCGGGTTGCGGCCCTGAGAAGCTCGATAAAACCGCCAAACAGATCGTCATCAGCGATCTTTCGCAGCTCGAGTCCGAAACGTTTGAGGGCTTCACGGCCCTCGAGGTGTTGGACCTGCGCAATGTGGAGGCGGACGAAGCGCTGGTTAAAAGGCTTTCCGCCGCTCTGCCAGGCCGCCGTATCCTGTGGATGGTTCCGCTGGGAAGCGAAGCGTTCGACAGCGGCTCGCAGACGCTGACGCTGCCCGCGGGCACCGCCGCCTCCGATCTGCGGATGCTGGCGTTTTTCCCCGACCTCACGGTCGTTGACGCAACTTTGTGCGCCGTAGACGGCGCGTTCGCCGAAGCCGCGGCGGCGTATCCTTCCATACGGTTTTCCTGGAATGCTCAGATATACGGCGTTTTGGTTCAAAGCGGCGATACGTTCGCCGATCTGTCCGGCAGCGCGGAGACGGACTTCGGCATGCTCGGCCCGCTTCTTGCCGGACTTCCGGCGCTCGAGCGCGTAGACCTAACGGATACGGCAATCGGCGCACAACAGATCGCGTCGCTTGAGCAGCGGTATCCGTTCGTTACATTCGATTACGACGTCGTTATCGGCGGAATCCGCGCGTCCGTCCTGGCGGAGTCGCTCGATTTAACGCAAGCCGCCCTCTCCGATACGGCGTCGCTGCAAAGTGCGCTTATGCAGTTTTCCGCGCTGAAAAGCGTCGATCTGCAGGGACAGGCGATCGGTTTTGACGAAATGGATTCGCTCGTGGCCGCGTTTCCCGATATCGCGTTTTCGTTTTCGTTCGAGTTGTTTTCGCAGCAGCTGACGACGGCCGCCACGCGGCTGGAGCTGGACGGGTATCCGCTCTCCTCGCCGGAGGAATTCGCCAGCGTGATGAAGTACCTGCCCAATCTGACCTATGCGGATCTGTGCGGATGCGGGCTGACAAACGGGCAGATGGAACAGCTGATCGCTCATTTCCCGGATGTAAAGTTTGTATGGCTCGTGCGCATCGGCGCCTGGGAAGTGCGCTCGGACATCACGGCGTTTTCCAAAGGCAACCGGGACGAGTTTCCAAACGGTATGGGTCGCTTGACGGACGACGGCCCCACAAATTTCTACAACGAAGATATCGAACCGCTGAAATACTGCACGGATCTGATCTATCTCGATCTTGGGCACGGCAACCGCATCTCCGATCTTTCCGTTCTGACAAACCTGAAAAAACTCAGGGTGTTGATCGTTTCGATGAACAAAATCGTGGATATTTCTCCGCTTGCGGCGCTGACCGAGCTCGAATGTCTGGAGATCTATCAAAATCCGATCACGGATATCTCGGTGGTCGCTTCGCTGCCGAAGCTGAAATACCTCAACTGCAGCAGCATCAAGATCACCGACGCCTCCCCGCTGCACGAAATGAAGCAGCTCGAAATGCTCTGGTTCGTACACAACCTGCTGATCACAAAAGAGCAGCGCCAGCAGCTTGAAGCGGCCCTGCCGGATTGTAATATCTGCTTTTCCGCAAACAGCTCCGGCGAAGGCGGGTGGACGGAGAACGGGTTGTATATCGAGTATCAAACCGCGTTCGGTTTGCCGTATAACTAATAACGTATTCCTGACGCGGGATAAGGCCGCCACAGCCGGTCATGCAAAAAGCAGCTGCTTTTGGCAGGTTATCGCCTGAAAAAGCGCCGCTTTTGTTGAAAACACGTATGCGTACGGCATAAAATGACATAGAAAAGCGCCTCTTTTTGCTGAAAATGCGTATGCGTACGGCATAAAATGGCATATAATAGAGAAATCATTCTGAAAGCGGGGTTTTTCATTTGGGCATCGAGTATCGAAAACTGCAAAACGGAAGCGACATCCGCGGCGTCGCCATGGAGGGCGTCGAGGGTCAGCCGGTCACGCTGACGGCCGAGGTCGTTACCAACATCGCAAAAGCGTTCGTTCTGTTTTTGCAGGAGAAATTTAACAAAAGCGACCTTCGGCTTTCCATCGGGCGGGATTCGCGCCTCTCCGGCGAAGCGCTGCTCAGCGCGGCGGCGGAAGGCGTATTATCCATGGGCGCAGACCTGGCGGACTTCGGACTTGCCAGCACGCCGAGTATGTTCATGAGCACCGTGACCAAAGGGTATGAATACGACGGCGCGATCATGCTCACCGCAAGCCACCTTCCATGGAACCGCAACGGCATCAAGTTTTTCACGCGCCTCGGCGGCATGGAAAAAAGCGACATCGCCGCCATCCTCACCAGCGCCCAGGCCGACGCGTTCATCCCGGCTGTCGAGCGCGGTCAGTTTTCGCAGGTCGATTTTCTATCCGTCTACGCCAAAGGGCTCGTCAATCGCGTCCGTAGCGTCGTTTCCGCCGAGGATTACGATCACCCGCTCAAAGGGTTTCATATCGTGGTGGACGCTGGCAACGGCGCGGGCGGGTTCTATGTGGACCGCGTGCTCGGGCCGCTCGGCGCGGACACGTCGGGCAGCCAGTTTTTAGAACCCGACGGAAAGTTTCCAAACCATCAGCCCAACCCCGAGAACAAAGAAGCGATGGACTCCATCGCGGATTGCGTTCTGGCCAACAAAGCGGATATGGGCATCATATTCGACACGGACGTGGACCGCGCGGGCGCGGTTGCACCCGACGGCAGCGAGGTCAACCGCAACCGCCTCATCGCGCTTATCTCCGCCGTGCTGCTCGAAGAGCACCCCGGCACCACCATCGTGACGGACTCCATCACCTCCAGCGGGCTGGCCGAATTCATCGCGGCCAAAGGCGGCGTGCACCACCGCTTCAAGCGCGGCTATAAAAACGTCATCAACGAAAGTATCCGCATCAATAAAAGCGGTAAAGACAGCCAGCTCGCCATCGAGACCTCCGGCCACGGCGCGCTGAAGGAGAACTATTTCCTCGACGACGGCGCGTACCTGATTACGAAGCTGCTCATCAAGATGGCGCAGTTGAAGAAAGAGAACCGCACGCTGTTTTCGCTGATCGACTCGCTCGCCGAGCCCGCGGAAAGCACGGAGGTGCGCATGAACATCCTCGTGCCGGATTTTGCTGCGTACGGCAACGGGATTTTGACAGACCTTGCGGCGCACGCGGCAAAGCAGGGCTGGGACGTTGCGAAGGAGAATTACGAAGGCATCCGCGTTTCGTTCGGCGCGGGCGAGGGCGACGGGTGGTTTTTATTGCGCATGTCGCTGCACGACCCGCTCATGCCGCTGAATATCGAGAGCAACTCGACAGGCGGCCTGCACAAGATCGCGGAGAAGCTGTATGCGTTTTTGAGCGGGTATGACAAGCTGGATACGAGTAAGCTGAAGGACGTATGACAATTCATTAAACAAAAACGGGAAGCAATATTGCTTCCCGTTTTGTACATATGTGGAATTTAACACATTACGATTAGTTTATCAATTTTAGTTTCGTAATTACCAATAATACATTATTTACTATTATTTTGTAATCTTTTTCTTGACATTTCATGACTATTGTATTATTGTAGTCATGGAGGTGACAAACATGGATTACGACCGTATAATTCTCGAAATGCTGACCCGCATTAGTGTGCTTGAAGAGAAAGTGCAAAAACTGGAATCTGTTCCGACTAACGAAATATTTGAGGAGGATACCGAGATGATACCAAACGTTGGAAAGAAGTATCGCTACCTTGCAGATTATCTTCTTAAGTCGGGAAAAGAAAGAGTGACCTTGACCTTTCATGAAATTGAAAGCCTTTTGCAAACGACACTGCCGCCCTCAGCATACGAACATAGAGCATTTTGGGCGAACTCGACAACGCATTCAATAGCATTAAGTTGGATGAATGTTGGTTATGAAACTGTTGATGTTGTAATGGGTAAGACAGTAGTCTTTGAAAAGAAACGATCATATTAAACATGAAAAATAAAGACTGATTTTTAATTATTTCAAAAACCCCGCAGCTCACGCCGCGGGGTTTTGTTTATTCAATCTTCTATCGTAATCATTTCCTCGCAGTACGGCGTATACGGCCTTAATTTCTCATAGTTTCTCGAAAACCGCAGCCTCGGATCGACGCACCGGATCAGTCGGTTGGTCGAATCCTCGTTAAGACGTTTGCAAACATAGCGCGTGTCCAGCCCCAACGCTTTGCACGCTTCGAGCGTCGGGCAGAAATTCTTAGAATGAAACACGATCTCACTGTCCGTTTTTCTGACTACGGGCGCTTCCTCCGGTGAAATGCCGAACCGCGTCATCAGCAGACGGTACGCCGCATCCAGCGGATCGTCCGACAAAAACGAAAACGAATCCCTGTTTTCGTGAAACCATGCTTCGCGCTTTCGCGCCGACGCTTCGTTCATCCGCTCCAGCGCCGCGTCTTCCGCGCCGCGCAGGCGTTCGATTTCCGTCTGTACCGGCTTGCTGCGTTCCGCGCTTGTTATCACGCAACAACCTTCCCCTTCTTCACCACTGCTTTGACCTGATTGCTCCCCATGCGGTAGCAGAGCATCTCCATGCCGTCCGTGTCCCAGAGCGTCAGGTCGGCCTGCTTGCCGACCTCGATCGTGCCGAGGCAGTCGCCCAGCCCGATGGCGCAGGCGGCGTTGAGCGTCAGCGCGGTCAGCGTCTCTTCCGGCGTCATGCGGTAGCGCAGATACGCAAGATTGGCGCTCAGCTGCAAGTTGAGCGAAGGGCACGAACCGGGGTTGAAGTCCGAAGCGATTGCGACGGGCACGCCGCACTCGATCATCTTGCGCGCCCGCGCAAACGGCTGGTTTAAATAGAGCGACGTCTGCGGCAGCAGGCAGGCGACCGTCCCGCTCTTGGCAAGCGCCGCCACGCCCTCGTCGTCTGTCGCGATCAGGTGCTCCGCCGAAACAGCGCAAAGTTCTCCCGCGAGTACCGCGCCGCCGATGGAGTTGATCTCGTCGGTATGGATCTTCATCCCCAGGCCGAGCGATTGCGCCGTTTCGAGGATACGCCTGCTCTGTTCGGGGGAGAACGCGCCCGTTTCACAGAACACGTCGCAGTAAAGCGCGAGGCTGTCCCTCGCCGCGCGCGGTAGGATCGTTTCGCAGACATAGGCGACGTAGTCGTCCGTCCGCCCCGCGTATTCCGGCGGAACCGCGTGCGCCGCCATGCAGGTCGGTACGACGTCCATCGCGTGTTCGCGATTCAGCCGACGGGCTAATCGCAGCTGCTTGAGCTCGGTTTCCAGATCGAGCCCGTAGCCGCTCTTGACCTCCACAGTCGTTACGCCGAGGCGCAGCTGCTCGTCCAAAAACCCCATCGAGCGCGCAAACAGCGCGTCCTCGTCCGCCTCCCGCGTCCTGCGGACGGTATCGAGTATGCCGCCGCCGGATTGCAGGATGTCCAGGTAACTCGCGCCGCCGAGCTTGAGCGGTATCTCGTGCTGCCGCCAGCCGCCAAACACGAGATGCGTGTGGCAGTCCACCCAGCCGGGCGTAACGAACGCGCCGTGCGCGTCGAACTTCTCCGTGCCCGGCGGACAGGCCGGAACCGCGTCGTTTTCCGTGACGGCAACGATGGTTTCGCCGTCGATGAGCGCACTCGCGTTTCGATAGCGCCGGTTCTCGCCCTGCGCCCGCCCTCTGCGGCTCGCGTTTCCTTCCGGCGTCTGCAAAAGCCCGATGTTGTGGATGAGCAGCATATTGTGCTCCTTTCCCGGCTATTCCAGCCGGTATTCCAGAACCTGATTCTCCGGATCGAAATTTTCGATGCCGAGGTAGTACTCCGCGCTGTCGATCAGCGCACGCATGGGGACGAGCCCCACGATCTCCGTGCCTACGATGCTCACGCCGTACCGCGCGGCTTCGAAACGCACGAACTCGACGACGCGGTACAGGGGCGTAATACAGTAATCCGTCATGTTGATGGACACCTGCGCGGTGTCACGTTCCTTCAGATGTACCCCCATCGCCTTGACGCAGGTCAGCCCGCCGCCGGACTGGCGTACGACGCGCGCGATCTTGTCCGCAATCGAAACGTCGTTTGTCGAGAGGTTGATGTTGAACGCGATGAGCGGCGCGCGCGCGCCGACGGCGACGACGCCCGCCGTGGGGTGCACCGTCCGCCCGCCGAAGTCCGGCTCCCACTGAGGCTGCTTCACCTTTTCAAACATACCCTCGAACTGGCCTTTTCGAATGGCGGCGAGATTTTCCCTGTGCGGGGCAACGGCCGAGGCTTCGTAGAGAAACACGGGGATGCCGGCCTCCGCCCAGATGCGCTCGCCCGCGCGTTTGGAGAGCGTGACGCATTCGTCCATCGTCGTTTCCCGAATCGGAATAAACGGAATCACGTCCACCGCGCCCATGCGCGGATGCTCGCCCCTGTGCTTTGTCAGATCGATGCACCGCGCGGCAAATTTCGCGAGGCCGACCGCCGCTTCCTCCACGCCCTCGGGGCTGCCGACGAACGTAACGACCGTGCGGTTGTGGCTTGCGTCGCTGGACGTATCGAGCAGTGTCACGCCCGGGGTGGAACGAATAACGCCGGCGGCTTCCTGCACGAGGTCGGAATCCGCGGTTGAGATGTTGGGAACGCATTCTATGATCTTGGCCATAAGGATATCGGGGTTCCTTTCGGGTTATTTCAATATTCGGTCGATCAGCGCGTCGCTGGCCAGATACGGCAGCGTGATGTGCGCGCCGCCCTGTTCACGTTCATTATACCGCGCCGCGGTGATCATTGCACCGTCGTTTCCCGCCCAGTTTCTGCGTGCGACGCCGCCGATGACATCCCATTGTATCGCGCTTTCGATGATGTCGTCCGTTTCTTTGCGTCCGTCGAGCAGCAGGCCGAATCCGCCGTTGATCGCCTTGCCGATGCCTACCCCGCCGCCGTTATGCAGCGCGCAGAGC
The DNA here is from genome assembly GCA_963675855.1 of Christensenellaceae bacterium. Classification (GTDB taxonomy): domain Bacteria; phylum Bacillota; class Clostridia; order Christensenellales; family CAG-138; genus UBA7703. Next base: position 513,842 of record OY776633.1, on the reverse strand, counting down.
GTCATGCCGCGTGCGGCGTTACCCGCAAAGCACTGTACCGCCATGTCCGCCATGACGTTGCTGCCGTCCTTGATGTTCGCCGTCTCGCGAAACGGAGAGTCCGCGCCGGAGACGTCGTGATGATCGCGCCCGAGTATGACAGGGCCGATTTCGCCGCTGCGAATCAGCTCGTTAAACCGCAGCGCGATCCTGCGCCTGCCTTCCTCGTCCTGATAAAGGATGCGCGCCTCGGTGCCGACGACGAGGTTGTACTCCTCCGCGTCCCGGATCCAGACATAGTTGTCCCGGTCCTGCCAGCAGCGCTTCGGGTCGATGCACTCCATCGCCGCGCGGTCGGTCTTCACGAGATCTTCGTGCTTTCCGCTCAGGCAGACCCAGCGGAACGGGCCGAACCCGTAGTCGAACAGCAGCGGCCCCATGATGTCCTCGACGTACGAGGGAAAGATAAACCCGTCCTTGGCGTCCGTGCCGTTTTTCGATACCTCGGTCACACCCGCGTCGAACACGGCTTTTAGAAACGAGTTGCCGTAATCGAAGAAGCGCGTGCCGCGGCTTGCCAGTGCGCGTATCGCCTCGAAATGCCGCCGCAGCGACGCGTCGACCAATCGCCGGAATTTCGCGCGGTCATCGTGCAGCAGCCGCGTACGTTCCTCAAAGGTCAGCCCGACGGGGCAGTAACCGCCGTTGTAAGCGTTGTGACAGGAGGTCTGGTCGCTGAGCATATCGATGGAAAAGCCGCGCTCCACCGCCGCCTCCAAAAGATCGACGATATTGCCGCGGTAGGCGATGGACACGCTTTCCTGCTTATTGCGATATTCGTCCGCAAGCGAGAAGACCTGTTCCAGATCGTCGGATACCACGTTGACCCAGCCCTGATCGAGACGCGTTTGGATGCGCGAGGCGTCCACCTCCGCGAATATGCCGACCGCGCGCGCGATATTCGCGGCTTTTGGCTGCGCGCCGCTCATGCCCCCGAGTCCGGATGAGACGAACACCTTTCCGCTCAGGTCGCCGTCGGCAGGCACGCCGAGATACTTGCGCCCGACGCCGAGGATGGTGTTGAACGTGCCGTGCACGATACCCTGCGGGCCGATATACATCCAGCCGCCCGCGGTCATCTGCCCGTAGTTGGCGACGCCCATCTGCTCGGCGATCTCCCAGTCTTCGAGGTTGTCGAACATGCCGATCATCATCGCGTTGGTCAATATCACGCGCGGCGCGCCCGGCCGGCTCGGAAAAAGGCCGACCGGATGGCCGGATTCCAGCACGAGCGTCTGCTCGTCGGTCAGTTCCTCCAGATACTTTTTAATCAACCGGTACTGCATCCAATTCTGGCAGACCTGTCCCGTTTCGCCGTAGGTTACCAGTTCGTAGGGGTAAAGCGCGACGTCGAAATCGAGATTGTTGTCGATCATCACCTGCAACGCTTTGCCCGCAAGGCATTTTCCTTTATATTGGTCGATCTCTTTGCCGTATATGCGCCCTTCGGGCCGGTAGCGGTAGGCGTAGACGCGCCCGCGCGTCTTCAGTTCGTTGAAAAATTCCGGCGCGAGGGTTTCGTGCAGCTCCTGCGGCACATAGCGCAGCGCGTTTTTCAGCGCCTGCCGCGTCTGCGCGGGGCTGAGGCGGAAGCCCCGATCCGGCGCGCGGCGCCTGTCCGGGTCAAACCGCGGCTCCGGCGGAAGTTCGTTGTCGAGGCGGATGGTCATCGCCCGCCGGATGTCGTCGTTTGTCATACCTGTTCCTCCGTTCAGTCCAGTTCGCCCGCGACCGCCTCGACGGCGGGGATCAGGCTCCCATTGCGCACGATGCGCTCGCATTTTTCCATCTGCTCGTACATGACCACGTCCCGCTCGATATGCGGCACAACTTGCCGCAATACGTCGAACGCCGCGCGCGTTGCGGGCGCGAGCCGGTCGGCGCCGAGCATCCCGGCCGCCTGCCCGGCCGCGAAGAGTTCTATGGCGAGCACGCGCTGCGCGTTTTTGAGAATCTCGACCGCTTTGCGTGCAGCGATGGTGCCCATGCTCACGTGATCCTCCTGGTTGGCGGAGGAGGGAATCGAGTCCACGCTCGCGGGGTGCGCGAGGATCTTGTTTTCAGATACCAGCGCCGCCGCCGCATACTGCGCGATCATGAAGCCGCTGTTGAGGCCGCCGTTTTTCGTGAGGAAGGCGGGCAAGTTATTGTTGAGGTACGGGTTGACGAGCCGCTCGGTGCGCCGCTCGGACACGTTGGCCAGCTCCGACAGCGCGATACCAAGAAAGTCGAACGCCAGCGCCATCGGCTGGCCGTGAAAGTTGCCGCCGGAGATGACGTCCCCGTCCTCCGGGAAAATCAGCGGGTTGTCGGTGACCGCGTTGATCTCGCGGGAGACCGCGTCGAATACGTACCACAACGCGTCCCGGCTCGCACCGTGGATCTGCGGGATACAGCGGATGGAATACGCGTCCTGCACTTTGCCGGGCAGGCTCTCGTTGGAAAGAGCGCTGCCCTTGAGCAGCGCGCGCAGGTTTTTTGCGCACGCGATCTGCCCCGCATGAGAGCGCAGGGAGTGCACGCGCGGGTCGAACGCGCTGGTGATGCAGCTTTGTGCCTCGCAGGTTAATGCGGCGACGATATCCGCCGTCTTCATCAGCCGTACGGCGTCGTATACGCAGAGCGCGCCGACGGCGGTCATCACCTGCGTGCCGTTGATCAGCGCGAGCCCTTCCTTGGCGGCGAGCGTCACGAGCGGGATACCCGCGCGGCGCATCGCCTCGTCTCCCGATAAAACTTCGCCACGGTATTCCGCAAAGCCGAGGCCGATCATGGGCAGCACCATATGCGCCAGCGGAACGAGATCGCCGCTCGCGCCGAGGCTGCCCTTTTCCGGAACGACGGGATGCACGCCCCGGTTGAGCATGGCAAGCAGCGTCTCCATCGTGCCAGGCCGGATGCCTGAAAAACCGCTTGCAAGCGCGTTCAACCGAAGCAGCATAACGCCGCGAACGGCCTCGGTCGGCAGAGGTTCGCCCGTACCGCAGGCATGGCTGACGATCAGGTTTTGCTGCAGCTCGGCCGCGTCCTCGTCCGCAATACGCTTTTCGGAGAACTTGCCAAAACCGGTGGTGAGGCCGTAAACCGCCTCTCCGCTTTTGAGCATCGCCTCAACATGCGCGCGGGAACGGCTGATGGCGGTTTGCGCCTCCGGCGGTATCTGCGCCTGTTCGCCCCCCCGACATACGCGGACGACCTCGTCAATGGTCAGTGTCGCTCCGTTTAGTTCGATCATATGGCATACTCCGTGTTTCATGTAAATTTCTTCGGATAAATTGAGTCTATCCTGCATAATCATCCGCGTCAATACAGAGCGTAAAATAATTAAATAGAAAAAATCTCCCGTTTTAAGGCTTTTTTTGTGCATTGTTTTAACGCGCTAAAGTGCATAAACAAGAAATTTCTGATTTATCTCCGCACGTACCAGTCTTCCTGATCCATCGTCGTTCAAATCGAACGCCTCGTTTTGCTTCGCTTTTTCAGTGTAACATAGTCACTGTATCCCGTTCCCGCATTACGTACAATAGATTCATAAACAGCAAAGGAGCAAGAGCTATGTCCGCTATGACTATTACGAAGAGCAACTTCGATCAGGAAGTATTGAAAGAAAGCAAAACCGTTCTCCTCGACTTCTGGGCAAGCTGGTGCGGTCCCTGCCGCATGGTTTCTCCCATTATCGAAGAGATCGCTTCCGAACGTTCCGACCTGAAGGTCGGCAAGGTAAACGTAGACGAGCAACCCGAGCTCGCGGCCAAGTTTGGCGTTATGAGCATCCCCACGCTCATCGTCATGAAGGACGGCAAGATCGTCAACCAGACGGCCGGCGCCCGTCCGAAACCCCAAATCCTCTCCTTAATCCCGTAACTGCAAGCAATGCGAAAACGCCGCCCGGGTTAAACCGGGCGGCGTTTTCGCATATCCGGCCGTTAACAGCCGGCATACCCCACCTGCCATATCCCGGCGTCTCGCCGGAATATAAGCGCATCTATCCCGCCATCGCGTCGAGCTTCGCCCGGTCTACGATGGTCACGCCGCCGCGGGTGAGCGAAACCATGCCTTCCTCCTGAAAATACTTGAGCATCCGCGTGACCACTTCGCGGGCTGTGCCCATATGGTTTGCGATTTTCTCGTGTGTGATGTCCAGCGTTTCGCAGTCCTCTATCGTGCTCTCGTCGAGCAGGAACGTCGCAAGCCGCGCGTCGAAGCGCTTGAACAGCAGCTGGTCCATCAGCCACATCACTTCTGAAAAACGCGAGGCGAGCACCTGGCAGGTGTAGTTGGCCAGCGGAGCGCTGCGTTCCATGACCGCGTGGTACGCCTCCGTCTGAATCAGCCAAACCTCCGAATCCTTTTCCGCCTCGATGACGACCTCGAAGCGGATGCTGGACATCATGCACGCCGCCGAAAACAGGCAGATATCCCGCTCCAACAGCCGGTATAACGTAACTTCCTTACCCTCGTCCGAAACGATGTACGAGCGCAGCTGACCTCCGCCGATTACGAGCACGCCGATGCAGTCCGCCGAGCCATTATGGATGATCGTCCCCTTTGGAATACTGCGGTATGTCGTAGCCGCCTGCAGCGCCTGTTGGTCTTCTTTGGTGAGCTGTTTCCAGATGGGCAGGTACATATCGAGTGTCATAATCTTCCTCCACATCAATCTCTTGTTCGATTATACCTTGTTTTTTCTGTTTTTGCCGGTTTTTTTGGTTATTTTTAAATATTCATCCGACTGCAATGAAGAAACTTAATATTAACGAGAATGATTATTAGATGGTGACTTTCTTACGGTAATGATGTATGATATAAAGTAGTATAGACAACAGACAGAACAGCCGCTCCGACCGTGTCGGAAAACATTCGAGTTGGGCGCGGACGCCCCGCGCAAATGAAAGCATATTTGGCAAGTACTCAAAATAAACAATCAAGGAGGACCTTCATTATGTTATGTGAAATCCGTTTCTTCCGCTGCGATATCTGCGGCAACCTGGTAGGAATGATCCACTCTTCCGGCATATCCATGGTATGCTGCGGCCAGGATATGACTGAACTCGTCCCCGGCAGCGTCGACGCGAGCCAGGAAAAGCACGTTCCCGTCATCAAGGTGGAAGGGGACAAGGCGACCGTACGCGTCGGAAGCGTCGACCACCCCATGCTTGAGGAACATCGCATCGAATGGATCTATCTGCAGACCGACGACGGCGGACAGCGCAAGTGCCTGGCGGTCGGCGGCAAACCCGAAGCGGTTTTCTCGCTCGGCAGCGCCAAGGTCGTTGCGGCTTATGCGTACTGCAACCTCCACGGCCTCTGGAAGGCAAGCGTATAAACACGGCGCAAGTGCTCGCATGCAACACAGGCAATCCCCGCACAATCGTTGCGGGGATTGTTTTTTCCGCGGCACAGGCCGATACCTTCTTGAACCGCAAACGCAGTACTGTCATAATCTGTTTTGAAAGCGTTACCCGTCTCCTGAATGCATTCGATCGTCAGAAGCGCTTTCGATAGGGGGATTGTTACCATATGCTTTTGTTGATCGTCGTCAGCCTGCTCTGCGGATTTGCCGCGGAGGCGGTCTTCATCTCTCTCGAATATAAAAAGAAATTTACCGGCGCGCTGGTGTTCAAGAGCGCCGCATCGCTGTTGTTTGTGCTGGCGGGCATATTGGCTCTGTCCTTAACGGCGGACTTGCCATATGCGCGGCTCGTGCTCGCCGGACTGATTCTCGGCGCGCTCGGAGACGTATGCCTCAACCTGCGCTATGTTTTGACCGCGCACGCAAAACCGATCTTTCTGGCGGGTATCGCCGTGTTCCTGCTTGGGCACATCGCATATCTCGCCGCGCTCGGTATGCGCGCGCCGCTTGCCATGCTTTACGCGCTTCCCGCAGCGGCGGTCGCGGCTGTGCTGCTCATACGTTTCGTGCTCGCCCGCGTCGAGGTTCACGGCGCTATCCGCATATTCGGCATCGTATACCTATGCATCGTCATACTGATGGCTGCTTGTGCGTGCGCGCTCTTTTTGCTTGAACCGCAAAACCCCGGCGCCGCACTGTTTGCCGCGGGCGGATTGCTCTTTGCCGCAAGCGACATCCTGCTTGTGCTCAATCAATTCGGAAAACGTGCGTATCCCGCGTTTCGCGCGCTCAACCTTTCGCTCTATTATATCGGTCAGGTCTGCATTGTCCTGACCATATGGCTGATGCGCTGAGCGCATCGAACGCCGCATGCAAGCGCGCCGCGCTCATCCATAGCGCATATCACAACACGGCGATCAACAAGGGGTCCATACGACCGCAGAGGAACACATGAAACAAGACAGTCTGAAGAAAACATTCGTTCACTCCATGCAGGAGAAGATCTTTTCCGGCAAGTACCAGATCGGTCAGCAGCTTCCGCCGGAACGCGAACTCGCGGCGGCGTACGGGGTAAGCCGGTCGCTTGTCAACTCCGGTATTCTCGAGCTTGCAAATCAGGGGTTTATCCGCATTATCCCCCGCCGCGGCAGCATCGTTGCGGATTATAAACAAAGCGGCACGCTGCCCGTTCTCGGCGCGCTCATGAGCAACGAGAATTTTCGTCTGGATTATTCCCTGTTTTGCGATCTGATCGAGCTGCACCTTCTTGTCGAGAGCGAGTGCGCGCGCCTCGCCAGCCGGAACGCGTCGCAGGAACAATTGAGCGCGCTGTGCAGGATGACGGACGCCATCTCTTCCGCGATCGAGCCGATCGACGCCGCCGGCCCGATCGTTGATTTTCACCGTATGCTCATACAGTGCTCCGGCAATTCGGTCTACGTCATGACCTTCAACAGCTTCGAGTCCGTCATTTCCCGGCTTCTGCGCCTGCAGCTGACGCTCTCGCCGGACGTTCCAAAATCCGTTAAGCTGCACGGCTCGCTCATGCGTTCGCTGGAAGCGCGCGATCCCGAAGCCAGCGATCAAAACATCCGTCTCTGTATTCTCCAAACAGCGGACGCGCTGAAAAGAATCTACCGGGATTGACAACGTGCATACCCGCCGTGCGCCGGCAAGTCCGGCAACCGGTTCCGCCCCGCCCGCACTGAATCGAAGGCGGGGTTTTGTGTCGCCGCCCGGGCGGCCCGCTTTACTTTCCGATTCCAAGCGTGTATCGTAATAATTGAACGAAGGCCAATGTACGAACGCAAAAAAGCAGCGTGCGATGACGCTGCGGCCGGTTTGCTGAAAGCGAGTTTTTTAGTCGTATGAAGTTGAAGGCACTCATCGTATCCGATCACGAAAGCGAATATATCTGGGACTATTTCGACGCAAAGGCGTTTCGCGGCGTGGACGTCATCGTATCATGCGGCGATTTAAAGCCGGAATACCTTTCGTTCCTCGTTACCATGATCCCCGCGCCGCTTTTGTACGTTCGCGGCAACCACGACGCGCGCTATGACGAGAACCCGCCGGAAGGCTGCGTCGACCTGGAGAAAAAATCCGCCGTCGTCAAGGGCGTCCGCTTCGTAGGGTTTGGCGGCTGCAAGAGCGACAGGCGCGCGCCCAACCAGTATTCGGAGCGGGAGATGAGCCGCAGCATCTCAAAGGCCATGCTCAGGCTCCCTCCGAAAAAAAGCGTCGACGTGCTCGTTACGCACGCGCCCGCGGCCGGACTCGGCGACGGCGACGACCGGTTTCACGAAGGGTTCGAAACCTTCGTCCGATTCCTCGACAAGTACCGCCCGCGCTATCACCTGCACGGACATCAGCATTTGACGTATTCCATCGCTTCGCAGCGCATTCTGCAGTATCAAGGTACGACCGTCGTCAACGCGTATAACTATTACCTGCTCGACATGGACTTTCCGGAGGTTTCGTTATGAGTCCGACCAGCAAGGGATATGAGGAATACGACCGCGCGCGAAAGCGCGCTCAGAAGGAATTCACGCAGCGCCGCGCGCGCGGCGAGAGCGGATTGATTCCGGTTCTGGACACCGGGCGGGAAGAAAACGGCGTGCTCGCCGTTATCGCGCAGCCTATGCGCCCCATATCGCTCAACCGCGTGGCGGGCACCTATCAATCCAGCCGCGCCAACTCGTTTGCGGCCAACTTCATGCCGCTGCTCGGCGCGGACACGGAGTTTGCCAACAAATGGATCAATCTGTGCAACACGCATATTGAAAGCGGCATCCGCGACCCGATCCGCGTTTACGAATATCTCTGGAAGTATTACGTCGCGGAGGGAAACAAGCGCGTCAGCGTGCTGAAATACTTCGAAGCGAGTTCGTTTGAGGCGGAGATCATACGGCTCGTTCCGCAGTGGGATGAAAACAACCCGGACATCGAACGATATTACACCTTTCTTGCATACAGCAAAAAAGGCGTTTTTTCCGATATAGAGCTCTCCGCGTCCGGCAAGTACGACCGGCTCTACCGCATCGAGCAAAGGCTCATCGCCGAACTGGACGCCGCGGCGGACAAGCCGGACTTCAACGGGCTTTACACGCGCTTTGAGTCCGCATATCTTAAAAACGACTGCACTCTTTCGCTCGGGGACGCTTTTTTGGAATATCTGTTCATCTACGGGTTTCCGATCGCCGTCATGCCGGACGAACTCGCCGCGCGCATCCAAACGCTCAAGCCGCAGCTGGACATCCTCGAGCACCCGCCCGCGCCGCGGCTCGTCTCCGAAGAGGAAGCCGGGGCGGCGGAAGCGCCGCTGTTTGCGCGTATTTTACCCGTACACCGCAATCCCAAGATCGTATTCGCCTTCTCCGGCGGGCGTGCGCAGAACAACTGGCTCGGCGCGCACGAGCAGGCCAGGCTCGCCATGCAGGCCGAGCTCGGCGAAAAGGTTGATTCCCGCGTGCTGGACCTGCCGGATCGCGAGGAGGCATACGACCTGCTCGCTTCACAGGCTGGCGACGCGGGACTGCTGTTCGTCACCACGCCTTCGCTGATGAATCCCGTGCTGCGCTTCGCGCTCGAACATCCGGGCTGCCTGACGCTCGTCTACTCCCGCATGCAGCACCACTACCGCCTGCACACCTATTTCGGGCGGTATTACGAGGCGGTATTCCTCTGCGGCGTCGCCGCCGGCCAGTACACGAAAGCCGGCGCAACCGCTTACGTCACCCCGAAGCTCAATCACGCGCGCTTCACCTCGGACATCAACGCATTTGCCATAGGCGTTCGCTCCGTCCGTCCGGACGCGCGCGTTCTGCTCGTCACGAAGGGCGTCGACCCAAAGGACGCCGCAACCTGCGAGCGCGGCGTGAAAACCGCCGCGGATCTCGGCGCGGATACCGTGTTTACGCCGCATTATCCGGCGCTTTCGCTGCCGGGGCTTCCCTACAGCGTGTTTTCGGCACTTATTGCCGTCGATAAGAATGGAACGCCGACGCGTTATCTCGCCGCGCCAGACTGGAACTGGGAGCGCTTTTATACGGCGATCGTCAGGAGCTATCTCAACGGCAGCCTCGGCGCGCTGCTGAGCACGGACCGCGACGAATCCCCGATCACGAGCTTCTGGTGGGGCCTCGGCGGCGGCGTGGTAGACATACGCCTCGGCGAGTGGTCGGGCGGCACGCCGAACAACCTGATCCGGCACCTTCGCGCAAGCATCGCGCGAAACCTCTACAATCCATTCCACGGGCCTGTGACGGACAGCGCGGGCGTCGTCCGCGTACCCGCGCACAGCGACGCGCCGCCGACCGATATCATCAAGATGCGATATCTCGTTGAAGGCATAGAGCTCGTCGAATGATCCTTGTGTTTGATTTCCCGGATAAAAAAGAATAGAATATCTTTTATGATTTTGTTACGCCGCATCCGCGGCGGAAAAGGAGCTTCCCTCTATGCAGAAGAAAGATCCTCCGATTCCGGTGACCCGCCCGTCGCTGCCGCCGGTGGAGGAATATGAATCTTACGTGCGCGAGATCTTCTCCTCCCGCTACCTGACCAACGGCGGCGCGCTGCACGCCCGGCTCGAGGCGGCGCTGCAAGAAAAATTCGATTCGCCGTACCTGCGTTTGTTTACCAACGGGCAACTCGCGCTGGAGTGCGCCATCTCCTCGCTGAATCTTGACGCAGGTGAAATCATCACCACGCCGTTTACCTTTATCTCCACCACGCATGCGATCGTGCGCTGCGGTTTTTCGCCCGTATTCTGCGACGTGGAGCCGGATTATTACACGATGGATCCCGAGCAGATCGAGCAGAAGATCACATCGAAAACGCGTGCGATCCTGCCCGTGCACGTCTACGGCAATCCGTGCAACGTCGAGGCCATCGACCGCATCGCAAAGAAACACGGCCTGCCCGTACTCTACGACGCGGCGCACGCCTTCGGCGTAACGCTTCGCGGGCGTCCGGCGGCGAGCTTCGGCGACGCTTCCATGTTCAGCTTTCACGCCACGAAATCCTTCAACACGATCGAAGGCGGCGCGGTCGCCTGCCGCGACGCGGATTATGCAGAGCGGCTTGGCGGGTATCGGAATTTCGGGCTCCATTCCGGCGGAGAGGTGCGCGAAGTCGGCGGAAACGCCAAGATGAGCGAGTTCCAGGCGGCGATGGGCCTGCTGAATCTGAAATACTTCGAGAGCGAAATCGAAAAGCGCGGCCGTGTTGCCGCGCGATACCGCGAGAATCTCTCCGGCGTCGGCGGGCTGTCGTTCCGTCCGGTCCCCGACGGGGTCGGCCAGAACTACGCCTATATGCCGGTTTCGTTCGACGCCGCGGCTTTCGGCGCTTCGCGGGACGAAGTCGACGAAATCCTGCAATCGTACGGCGTCTTCGCGCGGAAATATTTCTACCCGCTGACGAGCGCGGCCGCCTGCTACGGCGGCAGGTTTCATCCGGAGGAAACGCCCGTCGCGCTCGCAGCCAGCCGGAGCGTGCTGACGCTGCCGATGTACGCGGACCTTGCGCTTTCCGACGTGGACGATATCTGCCGGATCGTCGCATCCTGTCAAAAATAAGCAGCCTGGAATCGGTTTCGATTCCATAAAAAACCCGCCGCCCGTACAGGCGGCGGGTTTTTATGCCTTTCTCAGTTCGTCAGCAGAGCGCCGTTGACATAAACGGCGTACCCGTTTGTCTCTATGTCGCTCACACGCCCCGTAAACGAAGTCAGGTACGCGTTCCCCGTCAGCGTCCAGGTCGCGCCGTCCTCCAGCGTAACTTCGGCGGCGCGGGCGGTACCCGCCTCGTTGACGGTTCCGGTATACGTGGATTCGCCGCGCAGCGTGACGGAAACGGTTGAGAAAGCGTCAACTACGATATCGCCAAGCAGAACCTGATCCTGCACAATCAGCGTGCAGTCGGCTCCGTTGTTTCCGGCCTCGCCCCAGCCGCGCGATCCGTCGTTTCCGCTGACGCGCAGCAGCGCGCGTCCATCCGCTATGGAAAGCGCGACGCCTTCCAGATATATGTTCGCGGTGGTGTTCGTCGCGTAGAAAAGGTCTCCCGTCAAAGCGGTGAGCGCGCCGCGCGTCATGGAAAACGAACTTGTTTGCCCGCCGGGGTTCGCGTCGCGGTAGAGTGCAACGGCGTACGGCTTTATGAGCACGTCCGCGCTGAATACGTCGCCCATGCGGCCGGTGACCGCGCAGTCGGTAAGCATGACGGAGCCGCCGTTGATCGCGGCTATTTCGGAGTGGTTCGCCCGTAAGGTCGCGTTCTTCACGTCTATGCTGCCCGCCGCAGACAGAACGGGCGACGACGCACCGTTGGATGTGGTTATTCCGCCCTCTATGATCACCGCGCCTTCGGCGGCGGCGCGGACGGCGGGCGACATCTCGCCCAGCGTGGAAAGATTGATTTCGTACAACGATATCACGCCGCCCGACGCGGCCGAAACCGCATAGGAGGAATCCCCAACGGCACGAATGCTTCCGCCCTGTATCTGCAGCGTTCCTCCATAGGCAAACACACCGCCCGCACCGAGCGCGGCGCTGAAAATCTCGCTGTTCGTTAAGAGCAACTGCGCGTTCGCGCGCACAAGCAACGCGGCGTTTAGGCCATAAATGACCGTGTTTTCCAGACTTGTGGAATCGCCTTCCATCTTTTCCACACGCGCGCCGTCGACGCCTGCGACGGCGCCGTTTTCAACGCGAAGCGCGTTTTCGTCCGGCTGCGTGGAATAATAGGTTTTCTGGCTTTCGTTCGTGTCCGCCGTGATGGTGTACGCGCCGGCGCCGTTGGCTTCCTCCGCTTGCTCTCCGCTCGGTTCGGCCGTCGAGGAATACCGGTTCGTCGGTGCGGGAGAGGGCGGCTGCGGCGTCGCCGTATCCCCGGGCGTCGCGCTGTGCGCCGCATCGGGCGTGGACAACGCGGCGCCGCCGGTGGGTTCAAACAGGCCGCATCCGGTAAAAAACATCAGGAAACAAACCATCGCCAGCGCGGCGAGCGGGCGCCGGATCGTTCGGTCAATCTGGTTCATATGCTCGTCTCCTTTGTCCGGTATGTGCGCATATAATATCGCGTCTGCTGAATCGTTTTTGGGTTATTCATAAGTATACACTGCCGGTTTGAACAAACGATAGCCGAATTGTGAAATGATTCGCTCCTTTTCCCGGCATCGAGCATATTCTATCGAAATATATCCGAACGCTATCCGAGGATTTCATTCCGTTCTGCTTGTGCTGGTTTTGGAATCATGGTATGCTCTTCTCAATAAGAATAGAAGAGAAGAAGAAAGAAAAAGAAAGGCATTACATGGATAATTTACGAAGTAAAAAAGGCTATATCTGCGACATGGACGGCGTGATCTACCATGGCGAACGGCTTCTGCCGGGCGTAAAGGAGTTCGTCGAATGGCTCTACCGCGAGAATAAGAAGTTTCTCTTTCTCACCAACGCCAGCGGCAAGACGCCCAAGGAGCTGCAGAGCAAACTCGCCCGCATGGGACTCGAGGTGGATGAAAGCCACTTTTACACCAGCGCGCTGGCCACCGCTAACTTCATCCGCACGCAGGCGCCCGGAAGCACCGCTTATATCATCGGCGCGCCGGGGCTGTTTAACGCGCTCTATGAAGCGGGCATCATGACAAACGGAATCGATCCCGACTACGTAATCGTCGGCGAAACGAACAACTACAACTACGAAAGCATCTTAAAGGCCGTGCATCTGGTGCAGAACGGCGCGAAGCTCATCGGTACCAATACCGACCTGACCGGGCCGTCGGAGGGCGGGATCATCCCTGCCTGCCGCGCGCTGATCGCACCCATCGAACTTGCGACGAAGAAATCCGCCTATTTTGTCGGCAAGCCCAACCCGCTCATGATGCGCACGGGCCTTCGCATGCTGGGCGTGCACTCCAGCGAGGCCGCGATGATCGGCGACCGGATGGACACGGATATCGTCGCGGGCGTCGAAACCGGTCTGGACACCGTGCTCGTGCTCTCGGGCGTGACGAGCGAAGAAGAGATGAACAGCTTCCCATACCGCCCGCGGCTCGTGCTCAACGGCGTAGGCGATATTCCCGGCTGAAATGCCTGTATACAAAAAGTTCCCCGCCTTTCGGCGGGGATTTTTTGCATCAGTCAGATCGCGCGCTCGTAAATCGCCTTGGCGTCCGCCTCGTAGATTTTCTTCAGCCCGCCGAGCGGTCGGTCGCTTCCGTCCGGCGCGTGCGTCGCTGCATACGCGATGTCGGAAAGCTGTTTCTTGTCCACGCCGAGTTTGCTCAGCCGGCTTGGCAGCCCCATGCGCGAGAAAAACGTTTCGAGCGCTGAAACGCCGCTTTCGATGGTCGCGGCGACCGCCTGCGGCTGCTCCTCTTCGCCCATGACGCGCACCGCGAAGTCGAGGAAGCGTTTCGGATTGACGCGCCATACATGGCGCATCCATACGGGTGTGAGCACAGCAAGGCCCGCTCCATGCGTCACGCCGAAGCGCGCGGTGAGTTCGTGCCCCATTTTATGGCAGGCCCAGTCCTGCTCCCTTCCCACGCCGAGCATGTTGTTATGCGCGATGGTACCGCACAGCGCAACTTGGCACCAGGCGTCGTAATCGGCGGGATTTTGCACCACTTTCGGCCCGAATTCCAACAGCGTGCGCAGCGTCGCCTCGCTCAGCGCGTCCGAAAGTTCCGTATGTTCGGTGTTGGAAAAATAACGCTCAAAGATATGGCTCATCATGTCCGCCACGCCGCACGCGATCTGGAACTTCGGAATCGATTCAAACAGCGTCGGATCGACGAAGGCGAGGACGGGCCGGTTCCATTCGCGGTTGTAACCGAATTTGAGCTGCAATTTATAGTTACTCAACACGGTGCTGTTGCTCGATTCCGAGCCGGCCGCGGGGAATGTGAGCACGCATGCGACGGGGTACGCCCCGTCGGTATCGAGGTTTTTCTCGTACACTTCCCAGATATCAAGGTCTGGATTTTTCAGCCCCAGCGCGATGCCCTTGCCGGAATCGATCACAGACCCGCTGCCGACGCAGAGCACGAGCTCCACACCTTCTTTCCGCGCCAGTTCGATGCCCTGCTTGGTCAACTCGACGTCGGGATTAGGGCGAACGCCGCCGAGCGTAACGTATGAAACGCCAGCCGCCGTCAACGAATCGGTGATTCGTTTTAACAGTCCGCTTTTCACGATGCGGTCGCTGCCGTAGTGGACGAGTACTTTTTTTGCCAGAGGTGCGATGTGGGAACCGACCTGATCCGACGTGCCTTTTCCAAAGACGATGCGCGTCGGGCTGTAAAACTCAAAATTCAGCATGATGACAATTCATTCCTCCGTTGGTGATTCTTGCTTTAAAGCGTCTGCGGCAGCCGGGTGGCCTGCTGCTTCCCGGACGCAGCCGCAAGATTTATTATATCAGCACATCGCCGATTTCGCCAGCGGATCACAGTACCAAAGTTGATTTCTTGCAAACGATTTTCATTATTGTTATACTGTAAAAAATACAAGTTATTATCGTGGAGGTAACGCATGGAGAAGAAAACCGTGTCCGACGCGGCGAAAGCGGAGGCCGCGAAAAAAGCCGCAGCCGCGAAAAAAGCGGCGCAAGCAAAAAAGACGACTACGAAATCCGCCCCCTCAAAGAAAGCGCCCGTAAAAGCCAAAGAAGCGGAAGAATCCGTACAGCAAGAAACCGAAAAGCCCGCCTCCGGCGGAAGCGGTTCCGTCAAAGGCCTGCGTATCAGCGCGGTTGTCCTTTGGGTGCTCGCCATCGCGGCGGAAGTCGCGGCGTTCTTCGCGTTCAGCTACGCCATGCGAAACGGCGCGCAGAATTGGAACGAACCGGAATTCCTCCTCATGATCGGCGCGCTCGTGCTCGACGCGATCTTCTGCATCGTCGCGGCGCAGCTCTGGAAGAAGGCCAACCGCATCCGTCCGAGCCTCTCCAACAGCAAGTTCGTCCGCACGGTGTGGCATCAACTCGGCGTGATCATGGTGCTTGTGTGCTTCCTGCCCATCGGCATCTTCCTGCTGGCAAAGAGCGACAAGCTCAACAAGAAGACCAAGACCATCCTGATCGTTCTCCTCGCGGCATTGCTTGTCGGCGCGGGCACCGCGTCCGCCGACTTCCAGCAGCCAAGCGACGCGGAGGTAGCCCAGCTCCAGCAGGCGGCCGAAGCGGAAGCCGACTATACCGGCACCGTTTACTGGACGCGTTACGGCAAGAGCTATCATTTCGATCCGGATTGTCAAGCCCTCTCGCGCACCACCCCGGAAAACCTCTTCAGCGGCACGTTGGAAGAAGCGTTTGAAGCCAACCGCTTCGATCCTTGCGATTTCTGCGCGGGCGGCGCGGAAGCCAAAGCAGCCGAGGAAGCGGCGGCCGGCACCGACCTGACGGAGATCACGGAAGAAGAACCCGCCGGTTGAGAACACGAAAGCATCAAAAAGGAACTGTGTGAACAGTTCCTTTTTTATATTTGACAGAGGTTTACAAATCGTTCAGCGTTATTACATGACAGCCTTTGCTTTCATAGTAGCGCAGCATTTCGTCGATTTTTCTTTTATCGTAACTAGTGATGCAGTCGGATAAGACGTTCACGCCGTAATCTGCTTTTCGCAGATTGTAACAGGTTGATTTCACGCAGGCTACTGCGTCCGCTCCGGCGATATAGAAATCACTGATTTTATTTTCTTTCATAAACTCTGCGAATGCCTCGCTGCTCAACGCGTTGCCTTTGTATTTCGTAAAAACATTGCTTGATACGATTTTCAAATCCGAAACAAATTCAGCCCCGAACGTATCGGGTTTAAATGTTCTTGTACCAGCCGATAGATTTTCATGCCTGATATAGACGACGTGAATATCATGCTCGACCGCCCAGCCGACGGCTTGGTTGATATTGCCGATTACTTCCTTGTAGTTCTTTGTAATATCGTTTTGAATATCGATTATAACTAAGGCTTTGTTCTGCATCGTGTATCCTCCTGAAAAACGATTATTTGTTTGATTCATTATATCCTGCGATTGTTGACAATAGTATGGCAACAATCTATGATAAAATTTAAGAAAAATCGAAAGGAGTCATTTCGTTGAAAGTCGACAGGCTTGTCAGTATCATAATGCTTCTATTGGAAAAAGAGCGTATCGGCGCGCGGGAGTTGGCGGATCTGTTCGAGGTTTCACCCCGCACCATCTACCGCGACATCGACGCAATCAATATGGCGGGAATTCCCGTTCGTTCAACATCCGGCGTGGGCGGCGGTTTTGAAATCATGCGGCAATACAAAATGGATAAGAAGGTGTTTTCGGCTGCCGACCTTTCCGTGATTCTGATGGGACTTTCCGGTCTTTCCGATGTGATGCGCGGCGATGATCTGGCAAACGCTCTGGCAAAAGTCAAAAGCTTTATCCCCGCTGAACGGGCCAAAGACATCGAATTGAAAACAAATCAGATATACATCGATTTAAGTCCGTGGACGGGCAATCGGAGCGTACAACCATATTTGAAGCTGGTCAAAACGGCGTTGCAGGACAGCAGGCTGCTTTCGTTTGAATACGCCGACCGTTACGGCAATAAAACCATGCGAACAGCCGAACCATACCGGCTGGTATTGAAAGGCAATCAGTGGTATTGGCAGGGGTATTGCCATGAAAGGAAAGATTTCCGCTTATTCAGGCTGTCCCGCACGTCAAACCTGCAAATACGGGAGGAAGTTTTTAAGCCGCGGGAGTGCCCGAAACCGCAGCTGGATATGTCCGATATTCTTACAACTCTGCAAACGAAAATCAAAATCCGCATCCATCAATCCGTCCTGGACCGGGTGCTTGATTATTGCGATGACGAGGACGTTTCGCCGGACGGCGGCGCGTATTTCATCGTTCGGTTCCCATTCATAGAGAACGATTATTATTACGGCATCTTACTTGGTTTCGGGAATCGATGCGAGTGTTTGGAACCGTTACACATACGCTCTGAAATGAAGCGGCGAATAGATGAAATTGCAGCTTTATACGAAGATTAGAGATGAAATTATGCACGAAAACACGAGAAAAGAACTGCTTGCGCAGTTCTTTTTTTGCAGTCATTTTTAATAAAGCAAATTACCGTATCTCCGCCTTATTCCGAAAATACGGCCTGAGCGCTTCGGGCACCGCTACGCTGCCGTCCGCGCGGAGATTGTTTTCCAGAAAGGCGATGAGCATACGCGGCGGCGCGACGACGGTGTTGTTCAGCGTGTGCGGAAAATAGTTGCCCGTTTCCTTGTTCTTCACGCGGATGCCAAGCCTTCGCGCCTGCGCGTCGCCGAGGTTGGAGCAGCTGCCCACCTCGAAATACTTCTGCTGGCGCGGCGACCACGCCTCCACGTCCACGCTCTTGACCTTGAGATCGGCAAGATCGCCGGAGCAGCACTCCAGCGCGCGCACGGGGATATCCAGCGTGCGGAAGAAGTCGATTGTGTTTTGCAGGAGCTTTTTAAACCAGTCCATGCTTTCTTCGGGTTTGCAGACCACGATCATCTCCTGCTTTTCAAACTGGTGGATGCGGTAGACGCCGCGCTCCTCGACGCCGTGGGCGCCGACTTCCTTTCGAAAGCACGGCGAATAGCTCGTAAGCCGCTGCGGCAGTTCGCTTTCGCTTAAAAACGTGTCGATGAATTTACCGATCATAGAGTGTTCGCTTGTGCCGATGAGGTAGAGGTCCTCCCCCTCGATCTTGTACATCATGCCTTCCATTTCCGAAAAGCTCATCACGCCGTCCACCACGCCGCCGCGGATCATAAACGGCGGAATATAGTAGGTGAACCCACGGTCCACCATGAAATCCCGCGCATAGGCGAGAATGGCGGATTGCAGCAGCGCGATGTCGCCGCAGAGATAGTAAAAGCCGTTTCCGCTGGTCTTTCGCGCGGCGTCGAGGTCGATGCCGCCGAACTTCTCCATAATATCCACGTGGTAGGGGATTTCGAATTCCGGCACAACGGGTTCGCCGTAGCGGGCGATTTCAACGTTCTCCGAATCGTCTTTTCCGATGGGTACGCTCTCGTCGATGATGTTCGGAAGAACCAGCATGCGCTTTTTGATCTCGGCGGAGAGCTCGTCTTCCCGCGCGCTCAATTGCGCCATCTCCTGCGCCATATCGCCAACCTGTTGCTTGGCGGCTTCCGCTTCTTCTCGCTGGCCCTTTGCCATCATGGCGCCGATGGATTTGCTGATGGAGTTACGCTGCGAGCGCAAATAGTCCGCACGCGTATGCGCCTCGCGGTATTCCCTGTCCAGCTCCAGCACCTCGTCCACCAGCGCGAGCTTGTCGGGCTGAAATTTCTTTTTGATGTTTTCCTTTACGAGATCCGGCTGCGCGCGGACCAGCTTGATATCCAGCATATAATCCCCCTGCTATTAAACCGTTGCGATAGATTTTTTTACATGCGCTCCGGCGCGGCGACGCCGATGAGCCCGAGACCGACGGCGATGACCCGCCGCGTGGCGTCCGTCAGCGCAAGACGCGCCTGCCGCACGGCGGCGTCGTCCGTCATGATGCGCTGTTCGTAGTAAAATTTATTGAACGCCGTGCAGATGTTCATCACCGACCGGGTGACGAGGTACGGCTCGTTTTTCTCCATCGCCTCGACGACGGCGTCCGGAAACGCGCCGATGGCGACGATTACCGCGGACGATTCCGCGTCCGTAAGCCGCGCATAGTCGACCGCACCCGGTTTGTAGTCCGCTTTACGCAGCACCGAGCAGGCGCGCGCGTGCGTATACTGCGCGTAGGGGCCGGTTTCGCCGTCGAAGTTTAACACCAAATCCCAGTCGAACACGACGTCCTTGATGCGGCCGTTGTACAGGCTGTTCCAGACCAGCGCGCCGACGCCGACCTGTTTGGCGACAACCTCCTTGTCCTCCAGGTCGGGGCTTTTTTCACAGATGATGTCGTAGGTCTTTTCGCACGCGGCGGAAAGCACGTCCCGCAGCTTGACCATGTTACCCTTGCGCGTGGAAAACGCGCCCTCCGTGCCGCTGACCATGCCGAAGGAAACGTGCACGAGATCCTTGGCCCAGTCGTAGCCCATGAGTTCGACCACCTTGAACCACTGCCGAAAGTGCAGATCCTGCTGGTAGGCGACCACGTACAGGCACCTGGCAAAGTCGTAGGTGTCCTTGCGGTACAGCGCGGCGGCGATATCCCGCGTGGCGTAGAGCGTCGCCCCGTCGGATCTAAGGATGATGCACGGCGGCATTTTATAGTCGCTCAAATCGACGATCTGCGCGCCCTGGTCGAGTTTTAGAAGGCCTTTTTCCTTCAGTTCGTCCACCACGCGGCCCATCTTGTCGTTATAAAAGCTCTCTCCGGCGTAGCTGTCGAAGCGGATGCCGAGGATGTCGTACGCCTGCGCCACTTCTTTGAGCGTAATTTCCTTGAACCACTCGTATAGTTCGAGCGCCTCCGCGTCTCCGTCCTCGATGCGCTTGAACCATGCGCGCGCTTCATCGTCCAGCGCGGGGTTTTGATCCGACTCCTGATGATAACGCACGTAGATCTTGACGAGCTCGTCGACACCGCCCTGTTCGATCGTATCCCGATCGCCCCAGCGTTTGAACGCCACGATCATCTTGCCGAACTGCGTGCCCCAGTCGCCGAGGTGGTTGATGCCGACGGAGTGGAATCCAAGATGGTTATAGATGCGGTAAAGCGCCGCGCCGATCACCGTCGTCGGCAGGTGGCCGATATGGAGCGGCTTTGCGATGTTGACCGAGGAGTAATCGATGCAGACGTTTCGGCCTTTGCCCATATCCGAACCGCCGTAACGTTCGCCCTCGTCGAAGACGCGCTCCAGCACGGCCTTTGCCCGCGCGGCTTTGTCGAGGAAGAAGTTGACGTATCCGCCCGCCTGGGCGGCCTTTGCCACGCCCTGCGGCAGCACGATGGACGCCGCGATTTGAGCCGCGATGGCGGGCGGCGCGTTCTTCAGCGTCCTGGCCAGCTTGAAGCAGGGGAAGGCGTAGTCCCCCATCTCCGGCGAGCGCGGCGTTTCGAGCCAGGTATAGAGTTCCTCCGCGGGAAGCCCTGCGGGGGTAGAGAGCGCGGCGGCGATCGCCTGTTTGAAATCCATGCGGTAATTTTTCCTGTTCTTTCAATTCCGTTTCGTGATTTGTTATTATATCAAAGAATCAACGGTGTGTTAAGTAGGAATGCGCCGAAAAGGCCGCTTACTCTTTACAAACGGCGCAAAACCCGCTATACTGCTAACGTTACAGCGTCGATCGGGACAGGCCGTGTTCCAAATCAGTCCGCACAGAGCGAGCCGCGTACGGTGCAAGGCGGCGGCGGGCGGGACATGCGGCATCACCCGGGAGCGCGCGCGCCAAAGGCGGTTTTTTCGCCGAGTAACGCGCGACGTGTTCCCCCGCGTTAAGGGGGTCTTGAGCGGGCGGCAGACATGAGGCCGCCAAGCAGGGTGGTACCGCGCAAAGCAGGCAAACGTGCTTTTCGTCCCTATTTTCTTCGGGATGGAAGGCTATTTTTTTACCGAAAGCAAGGAGAAACGACATGTATAAAAAAGCATCGAGCGAGCTGAACTTCGTGCCGCGCGAAAAAGAGGTGCTTGCGTTCTGGAAAGAGCACCAGATCTTCCAAAAGAGCGTGCGCCTTCGTAAAGGCGCGAAGCCCTATACCTTCTTCGACGGGCCGCCGACGGCGAACGGAAAGCCGCACATCGGCCATGTGCTCACGCGTTCGATCAAGGACATCATTCCCCGTTATAAAACCATGAAGGGATTCGACGTGCTTAGAAAAGCCGGCTGGGACACGCACGGCCTGCCCGTGGAGATCGAGGTGGAGCGCCATCTCGGCCTCGACGGCAAGGAGCAGATCGAATCCTACGGCATCGAGCCGTTTATCAAGGAATGCAAGAAGTCGGTCTGGAAATACAAGACCGAATGGGAGCATATGTCCGACCGCGTCGGCTTCTGGGCGGACATGGACGATCCGTACATCACCTACGACAACAACTATATCGAGAGCATCTGGTGGTCGCTCAAGACCATACATGAAAAGGGACTGCTCTATAAAGGCCACAAGATCGTTCCCTACTGCCCGCGCTGCGGCACGGCGCTAAGTAGCCACGAAGTCGCGCAGGGGTACAAGGACGTATCCGAAACGTCCGCGATCGCAAAGTTCTTCCTCAAGGACGATCCTTCGACCGCCATCCTCGCCTGGACGACCACGCCCTGGACGCTGCCGAGCAACGTAGCACTCTGCGTCAACGCAAAAGAAACCTACGCTACGGTAAAGCGCGGAGACGAAACGTATATCCTCGCCGAAGCGCTGGTCAAGGACGTACTCGGCGAGTCGGCCAAGATCGTCTCATCCTGCAAGGGCAAGGACCTTGTCGGCACGGAATACGTGCCGCTGTTCGACCTGCCCGTCGCCTTCGGCGCTAAAAAAGGATTCCGCGTGGTGTCGGATGAATACGTTTCGCTCGAAGACGGAAGCGGCGTGGTGCATATCGCGCCTGCGTTTGGCGAAGACGACTCCAGAGTGGGGAGAAAGTGGGATCTGCCGTTTGTGCAGTTTGTGGACGCAAGCGGCCATATGACCGGCGGCACGCCCTGGGACGGCATGTTCGTCAAGGAAGCGGACAAGGCCATCCTCAAGGCGCTCGAAGACAGCGGCAAGCTCTTTGAAGCCCTGCCGTTCGAGCACAGCTACCCCTTCTGCTGGCGCTGCGACACGCCGTTGATCTATTACGCACGGGAAAGCTGGTTTATCAAGATGACCGCGGTCAAGGAAAAACTCATCGCCTTTAACCGCAGCGTCAACTGGATTCCGGATTCCATCAAGGAAGGCCGCATGGGCAACTTCCTCGAAAACGTGATTGACTGGAGCGTTTCGCGAGAGCGCTACTGGGGCACCCCGCTGCCGGTCTGGATGTGCGAATGCGGGCATGTACACGTGGTCGGCTCGCGCGAAGAGCTCACGCAGCTAAACCCGTCGGTCTCGCCGGATATCGAGCTGCATAAGCCCTACATCGACGAGGTCGCCTTCCCCTGCGAAAAATGCGGCAAGCAGATGAAGCGCGAGCCTGTGGTCATCGACTGCTGGTTCGACAGCGGCGCTATGCCCTTTGCGCAGTGGCACTACCCATTTGAAAATAAACAGGAATTCGAAAAACGCTATCCCGCGCAGTTCATCAGCGAAGCCATCGACCAGACGCGCGGGTGGTTCTATTCGCTGCTGGCCATCTCCACGTGCCTGTTCGACGAAGCCGCGTTCCAAAACTGCATCGTCATGGGTCATGTACAGGACATGGAAGGCCGCAAGATGAGCAAACACCTTGGCAACGTGGTCGACCCGTGGACGGTGCTCGACCAACAGGGCGCGGACGCGGTGCGCTGGTATTTCTACATCGGCTCCATGCCTTGGCTGCCGAGCCGTTTCTCGGCGGAGGCCGTCAGCGAGGCGCAGAGGAAGTTCATCGGCACGTTTTGGAACACGTACTGTTTCTACGTGCTTTACGCGGAGATCGATCAGTTCGACCCGACGAAATACCGCCTCGAGGACTGCACTCTGTCCGAGATGGACCGCTGGCTGCTCTCGCGGCTCAACACGCTGGTGAAAACCGTGGATTCCCACCTCGACAAACTCCGCATCACCGAAGGCGGCAGGGCGTTGCAGGCGTTTTCGGACGAACTGAGCAACTGGTACGTCCGCCGCAGCCGCGAGCGCTACTGGGGTAGCGAGATGACCGAGGATAAAAAGGCCGCTTACATGACGCTGTATACCGCGCTCTATACGCTCACGCTGCTTTCCGCACCGTTCCTGCCGTTTATGACGGAGGAGATCTATCAGAACATCGTACGCAGTGTGGACGCGGGCGCGCCGGAAAGCGTGCATTTCTGCGACTACCCCGCGGCGGACGAAGGCCGCATCGACGCCGAACTCGAAGCGAACATGGCGCGCGTACTCGAAATCGTCACCCTCGGCCGCGCCGCGCGCAACGACGGCGCCGTCAAGACGCGCCAGCCGCTGGGGCTGATGTACATTCAGGGCGAGCCGCTCGATCAAAAATACGTAGCCATCGTCACCGAAGAGCTCAACGTGAAAAAGGCCGAGTTCCTCGCCGACGCATCCGGGTTCCTCAGCTATCTCGTCAAGCCGCAGCTCAAGACGCTCGGCCCGCGCTACGGAAAACTCCTGCCGAAGATCGGCGCGCATCTGTCCGAATCCGGCGTCGGCAACGCGGTGGTAAAAGCGCATGCAGCGGGCGATAACTACGAAGTTACCATTGAAAGCGTCTTCGTATCGCTCGGGCCGGAGGACGTGCTCGTCTCCACCGGCCAATCGGACGGATTCGTCGCCGCCACGGACGACGCTAACATCGTTGTGCTCGATACAAAGCTCACGCCGGAGCTCATCGACGAGGGGTTCGTCCGCGAACTCATCAGCAAAGTACAGACCATGCGCAAGGAAGCCGGTTTCGAGGTCAGCGACCACATCGCGCTCTCCTACGAAGGCAGCGCGAAGATTGAGGAGATCTTCTCCCGCTTTGGCGACGATATCCTGCGCGAGACGCTTGGCGACAAGCTCGTCAAAGGCGCGCAGGGCTACAGCAAGCTATGGAACGTAAACAAGGAATCCGTTACCATAGGCGTGGAACGGGTGTAAAGAGATCATGTATCAAGGCGAGCGGACAATTCCGTTCGCCTTTTATTTATTTTCTTTGCGGAAACCGTGCTTCGTTCTTCCCTTTTCCTTCACAATAGCGTATAATCATACGAAATACACTCATATTATGAGTGGTTATGCCTTCTGGCATCAATAGAAAGGATCCCTTCCAATGCTTGGAACCATCGTCAACGTTGCGGCCATCCTCGCGGGAGGCCTGTTAGGGCTGCTGCTTAGAAAAGGCATCCCGGAGCGCGTCTCCGGCGGCATCATGCAGGGAATCGGCCTCGTTGTCGTCTACATCGGCGTCAGCGGGATGCTCAAAGGCACAAACGTGCTGATTGCGACGATTTCCATCGTCATCGGCGGCGCGGTCGGCATGATTTTCGACTTCGACGGGCGTTTCAACCGCTTTGCCGCCGGGCTGGAAAAGAAACTGGCGGCGAAGGACGCGGGCCCCTCGAAAATCGCCGAAGCGTTCATCACCACGACCCTTCTTTACTGCGTCGGCGCGTTGGCGATCGTGGGTTCGCTCAACAGCGGTCTGACGGGCAATCACGAGGTGCTGTATACCAAGAGCGTCCTCGACGGCGTAAGCTCGGTCATCTTTGCCAGTACGCTCGGCGCGGGCGTGCTGCTCTCCGTCATACCATTGTTTCTCTATCAGGGCGCGATCACGCTGTTGGCGCAGTTTCTGGCTCCCGTGCTCAGCGACGCCGCGATAGCGGAAATGACCTGCGTCGGTTCGCTGCTGATCCTTGCCATCGGCCTGAATCTCTTAAAGATAACGAAGATCAAGGTCATGGACTTCATTTTAGCGATCTTTATCCCGATCGGGCTGGTGCAGTTTATCAAATAACTTTTCTTTTTACTCTTCTTGAAAGAAAAATAAGCAAAAGAATTCTTGATGTTTTGGTAATAAAAAAAAGCCCGCATTTGCGGGCTTTTTTTGTTATTAGTTTATTCCATGACCTCGGTGACGACGCCGGAAGCGACTGTTCTGCCGCCTTCGCGAATGGCGAAGCGCAGTCCCGGCTCGATGGCGATCGGCGTGATCAGCTTGATCGTCATGTCGATGTGGTCACCGGGCATGACCATCTCAACGCCCTTCGGCAGCTCGATGGAGCCAGTCACGTCCGTCGTGCGAAAGTAGAACTGCGGACGGTAGCCCGTGAAGAACGGGGTGTGGCGGCCGCCCTCTTCCTTGGTCAGCACGTACACGCGGCCCAGAAAGTGCGTGTGCGGATGGATCGAGTTCGGCTTGGCGAGAACCTGCCCGCGCTCGATGTCCGTGCGCTGTACGCCGCGCAGCAGTGCGCCGATGTTGTCGCCCGCGATCGCCTGGTCCAGCTGCTTTCTGAACATTTCGACGCCCGTGACGACGACCGAACGCGTTTCGTCGGTCAACCCTACGATCTCGACCGTGTCGCTGACCTTGACCGTTCCGCGCTCAACGCGGCCCGTCGCGACCGTGCCGCGGCCCGTGATCGTGAATACGTCTTCCACCGGCATGAGGAATGGCTTGTCAACCGCGCGCTCCGGCGTCGGGATATAGCTGTCTACCGCGTCCATCAGCTCAAAGAGGCATGCGCACTCCGGCGCATCTTCCGCCTTCTTGCCCGCTATCAGCGCTTCCATCGCCTGCAATGCGCTGCCTTTGACGATCGGAATATCGTCGCCCGGGAATTCGTACGTGCTCAGAAGCTCGCGAATTTCCATTTCGACCAGCTCTAAAAGTTCAGGATCGTCGACCTGGTCGGTCTTGTTCATGAATACGATGATGTACGGCACGCCGACCTGACGGGCCAGCAGGATGTGCTCGCGCGTCTGCGGCATCGGGCCGTCCGCCGCGCTCACCACCAGGATCGCGCCGTCCATCTGCGCAGCGCCCGTGATCATGTTCTTGACATAGTCCGCGTGGCCCGGGCAGTCTACGTGCGCGTAGTGGCGGTTCGCCGTTTGATATTCCACGTGCGCGGTGTTGATCGTGATGCCGCGCGCCTTCTCTTCCGGCGCTTTGTCGATATCGTCATACTTCATCGCCTGCGCGTCGCCATGCTGCGCCAGTGCCATCGTGATCGCCGCCGTCAGCGTCGTTTTGCCGTGGTCCACGTGTCCGATCGTGCCGATGTTTACGTGCGGCTTTGTCCGCTCGAATTTTGCCTTTGCCATTGTAGCTCTCCTTTTTCTGATTCAATCGTTTTTTAAATGGTAATTCTATCGCCTGCCGCCAAATTGGCGGCTCATTTTTCGTTACAGCCGGTATTGATACTTGCCGACCACCGTGTCGGCAATCGATCTGGGAACTTCTTCGTAATGCGCAAACTGCATGGTAAACGTTCCGCGGCCCTGCGTGCGACTGCGAAGGTCGGTCGCATAGCCGAACATCTCCGAAAGCGGCGCGATCGCGTCGATCACCTGAACGTTCTGGCGCGTCTCCATGCCGCTGAGCTTGCCGCGGCGCGCGGTGAGGTTCCCCATAACGTCGCCGAGGTAATCCTCGGGAACAAGCACCTCGATTTTCATCATCGGCTCAAGCAGCACGCACTGCGCTTTTTCCAGCGCCTCTTTCACCGCGAGCGAGCCGGCGATGGTGAACGCCATTTCGGAGGAGTCCACTTCGTGGAAGGAGCCGTCGAGCAGCGTCGCGCGCACGTCGACCACTTCGTAGCCGCCGAGCTTGCCGCTCTTGAGCGCTTCGCGCATGCCCTTGTCCACGGCGGGGATATATTCGCGCGGAATCGCGCCGCCGACGATCTTGTCCACAAACTCGTAGCCTTCGCCCGGTTCGCGCGGGGCGAGTTCGATGACGACGTGGCCGTACTGGCCGCGTCCTCCGGTCTGGCGCACATAGCGGCTCTCCGCCTTGACGGGCGCTTTGATGCTCTCCTTGTAGGAAACCTGCGGGTTGCCCACGCGCGCTTCCACATGAAACTCGCGGATGAGCCGGTCAACGATGATCTCGAGATGCAGCTCTCCCATACCGGCGATGATGGTCTGGCCAGTCTCCGAGTCCGTATATGTACGGAACGTCGGGTCCTCTTCCGCCAGTTTGACGAGCGCTAAGCCCATCTTCTCCTGGCCGGCCTTGGTCTTGGGTTCGATAGCGACCTGTATGACGGGGTCGGGAAATACCATGCTCTCTAAGAGCAGCTGTCGGTTCTCCACGCAGAGCGTGTCGCCCGTTGCCGTATCCTTCATGCCCACGAGCGCGACGATGTCGCCGGCGTGCGCTTCCTGGATCTCCGTGCGCGTATCGGCGTGCATCATCAGGATACGGCCGACGCGCTCGCGCTTGTTCTTGCTCGCGTTGTAAACATAGGATCCGCTTTTCATCGTCCCGCCGTAGACACGGATGAACGAAAGCTTGCCGACAAACGGATCCGAAATGATCTTGAATGCCAGCGCGGCGAACGGGCCGTCGTCCCGCGGTTCGACCACGATCTCCTTCTCGCCGCTCTTGTCCGTTCCCCTGGCGGGCGGAATATCGAGCGGGCTCGGCATGTAGTCGACGATAGCGTTGAGCAGCGGCTGCACGCCCTTGTTGCGGTAGGATGTGCCGCAGGTAACGGGTACTATCCTGCCGGAGAGCGTCGCTTTTCGAATGCATGGGATCAGTTCCTCGGCTTTGAACCACTCGCCGTTGAAATACCGCTCCATCAGGTTTTCGTCTTCTTCGATAACGGTGTCCAGCAGCTTCGCGCGCTGCTCCTTGGCCGCCTGCAGCATATCCGCAGGAATCTCTTCCTCGCGCACATCCGTGCCGTCGTCGTTGTAGTATACTTCCGCCTTCATGGACACGAGGTCGATGATGCCGCGAAAGTCCGCTTCCGAACCGATGGGGAGCTGGATGGGCAGCGCGTTTGCGCCGAGGCGCTCGCGCATCATGGCGCATACATTCTCAAAGCTTGCGCCGGTGATATCCATCTTGTTGACGTAGGCGAGACACGGCACGCCGTACTTCTGCGCCTGGCGCCAAACGGTTTCGGACTGCGGCTCCACGCCGCCCTTTGCGCAGAAGACTGCGACCGCGCCGTCGAGTACGCGAAGCGAACGCTCGACCTCCACCGTGAAGTCCACGTGGCCGGGCGTGTCGATGATGTTGATACGGTGCTCGCGCCAGAAGGCGGTCGTCGCGGCGGACGTAATCGTGATGCCGCGCTCCTGCTCCTGTACCATATAATCCATGGCGGCGGCGCCTTCGTGCACCTCGCCGAGCTTGTGAATTTTGCCCGTATAGTACAAAATTCGCTCTGTCGTCGTGGTCTTACCGGCGTCGATGTGCGCCATGATCCCGATGTTCCGGGTCATTTCCAGTGAAGTATCTCTAGGCAAAATCGTTTCCCTTACTCGATGTAATCTCGTTCCTTACAGTATGGCGCGGGTCTGCGGTCCGGATTGTCTGCTCCGAACCGCAGGCCCGTGGCTGTTGACTCCTGAATTGCTTCCCTTGCCCGCGCCGCTTGCGCTGTCGCGGGCAGCGACCGTCCTTTCGTGTTCAGTTCAAACTCCGTTTTCAGCGGAACGTTTGTCTTACCAGCGATAGTGCGCGAACGCTTTGTTCGCCTCGGCCATCTTATGCGTGTCTTCCTTCTTCTTGAAGGCGTTGCCCTGGCTGTTTGCGCCATCCATGATCTCTCCGGCAAGGCGTGCGCTGATGGTGCGCTCCCCGCGTTTGCGGGCAAACGACACGAGCCAGCGCAGCGCGAGCGTCTGACGGCGCTCCGTGCGGATCTCGATCGGCACCTGATAGGTGGCGCCGCCGACGCGGCGGGCCTTGACTTCGAGCACCGGCATGATGTTGTTCATGCACTGTTCGAATACTTCGGCGGGCTCGCGGCCGGTCTTCTCACGGATCATATCAAACGCGTCGTAAACCGCTTTCTGCGCGACGCCGCGCTTACCGTCCAGCATGACCTGGTTGATGAGCTTTGTTACGACCACGCTGTTGTAGATCGGGTCGGCCAGCACTTCCCTCTTGGGGATAAATCCTCTTCTCGGCATGATCGACCCTCCCTTATTTCTTCTTCTGCTGCTTCGCGCCGTAGAGCGAGCGGCTTTGTTTGCGGTTTGCAACACCCGCGGTGTCAAGCGCGCCGCGAACGATATGGTAACGTACGCCCGGAAGGTCCTTAACGCGGCCGCCGCGGATGAGCACAACCGAGTGCTCCTGCAGGTTGTGGCCGACGCCCGGAATATAGGCGGTGCCCTCTAATCCGTCGGTCAGACGGATACGGGCGATTTTACGCAGCGCGGAATTCGGCTTTTTCGGGGTCATCGTACGGACCGCCGTGCAAATGCCGCGGCGCTGCGGGCACTGTTTCAAAATAGGCGCGGTGGATTTGTACTCCACCTGTTCTCTGCCTTTACGAACCAACTGGTTAATGGTCGGCATGAATCAATCTCCTTACAATTATCTTCTTATCTATATCCATTACCGCTCCCTGCAACCCCTGTAGGGAACATTGTATCCCGTTGTTTCCGATTTGCGCATAAGCCGCTGCTTGCCGCATGTTCGGATTTTGTCACGATTCCGTACGCGTTTTGGAAAATCCGAAAAGCCCATAAACAGGAACCGCCAACGCAGTATTTTATCAGCAAAGACCACGCTTGTCAAACGCTTCCTCACCTTCGGCGCACCGCCGTCTATATATGGTATATCGGGCGGTCGTCAGCCACAAGTTTATTTCTCGGGTAGTTCGCTTCCCGCCGTTCCGAGCCCCTTGGCGAGACGGCTCTTACTAAAGAGCAGCTTCGTGCGGCTTTTGGCGGTAATGGGCGTCCAGCCCTTTTCGATCATCTGCGCGATATACGGATGGCGAAGCGCGTCCGTCAGCATCTCTTTCGCCCAGGCCTTTTGCAGCGCGTCGGCAATGAGCTTGCCGGCCAGCACGCCTATCGCAACGGAGACAAGCCAGCCGCCGAACGGCGCGAACATGGAGAGGTTCACGAGCGGGCCTTTCACCACGTCGGCGGTGAATACGAACAGCGCCGCGATGCCGACTGCTATCGGAACGGCCAGCGGCATGTACTCGATCGTCAAAAACCGCTTGCGGCACTTCGGGCATACGCTCAGCTGAAGAGGAATCATCGTGCCGATGCGCGCAATCCGCTTGCCGAGAAGCCATTTTTGCACCCTGCGCGGTTCCGGGTGCGCCATGTCAAGGATAGCGTAACCGCGGCGCTTTCCCTTGACGGGCGTCGTGCAGAACTGGCACTCCTTCGATTCGAACAGCTGCGCGACGCCGCCTTCCGGCAGAAGCGTTTCGTACAGGTCGATGTCGCTTTTAATATCGGCCTTGTTATCCAGTTCGCGTATGGTGCAGGCTGCGCAGGTATGCATGTTCAGCATCGCGCAGTATTTTGTGCCGGAAAGCTCACAATTCGGATTGACTGGCAGTTTTTCCATCTCCGCTCCTTTCGAACGTCGCGTCCGTGTTGGTCAGTTTGTCATTTCTTCTCGGTCACGGTGATGTTGCGGTAACGCCGCAACCCGATGCCGGCGGGAATCAGCTTGCCGATGATGACGTTTTCCTTGAGGCCGACGAGCGGATCGACCTTGCCTTTGATGGCGGCTTCGGTCAGCACGCGCGTGGTCTCCTGGAAGGACGCCGCGGAGAGGAAGGAATCCGTCGCGAGCGAAGCTTTCGTGATGCCTAACAGCTTGCGCTTTGCGATGGCGGGGCGGTTTTCGCTCATGACGACGCGTTCGTTTTCCTCTTCAAAACGGAAGATGTCGATCAGTTCGCCCGGCAGCATGGCCGTGTCGCCGTTTTCCTCGATCTGCACCTTTCTGAGCATCTGTCGGATGATGATCTCGATATGCTTATCGGAGATCTCAACGCCCTGCAGGCGGTAGACGCTCTGCACTTCCTTGAGCAGATAAGCCTGAACGCCCTTGACGCCCTTGATCTTGAGAATATCGTGCGGGTTTACGCTGCCCTCGGTGAGTTCGTCGCCCGCTTCGACCGCGTCCCCGTCGCCGACATTAAGCTTGCTGCCGAACGGGATGAGATAGCTCTCCGCTTCCCCGTCCTCGTTGGTAACGACCGCCTCGCGGCGTTTCTTGGAATCGTCGATGTGCACGGTGCCGTTGATCTCGCTGATGACGGCGAGGCCCTTGGGTTTGCGCGCTTCAAAGAGCTCTTCGACGCGCGGGAGGCCCTGCGTGATGTCGTCCGCGCTGGCGACGCCGCCGGTGTGGAACGTACGCATCGTCAGCTGCGTGCCGGGTTCGCCGATGGCCTGCGCGGCGATGATGCCGACCGCCTCGCCGATATTGACCGGCGTACCAGTAGCGAGGTTCGCGCCGTAGCACTTGGCGCAGACGCCGTGGTCCGCGCGGCATGCAAAGACCGACCGGCAGTGCACGCTCTTGACACCGGACTGTTCGATCGCCTCCGCTTTTTTATGGGTGATCAGTTCGTCCGCTTCCACGATCACCTCGCCGGTACCGGGATGTACGATCGGATCCACCGTATAACGTCCGATCACGCGGGCGCCCAGCGGCTCTATGAGCTTGTTTCCGTCCTTGATCTCGGAGATGATCATGCCCTTCGGCGCTTCGTTCCTGTTTGCGTAGCAGTCCTCTTCACGCACGATCACGTCCTGAGAAACGTCGACCAGGCGGCGCGTGAGGTAGCCGGAGTCCGCCGTTCTCAACGCGGTGTCGGCAAGGCCCTTGCGCGCGCCGTGCGAAGAGATGAAAAACTCCAGAACCGAGAGACCCTCGCGGAAGTTCGCGCGGATCGGCACCTCAATGATCTGGCCGCTCGGGTCGGCCATCAGGCCGCGCATGCCGGCGAGCTGGCGGATCTGCGCGGTGCTGCCGCGCGCGCCGGAGTTTGCCATCATGTAAATGGGGTTAAATTCGTCCAACGAACCCATCAGCTTCTTAGCGACCTGGGCGGTGGTTTCCTCCCAGACCTTGATGACGCGCTCTTTGCGCTCGGCGTTAGAGAGCATGCCCATGCGGAAAAGTTCGTCGATCTGTTCGACGTTTTTCTCCGCTTCGGCGAGCATCTGTTTTTTCTCTTCGGGTACCTGAATGTCCTGGAACCCGACGGTGATGCCGCCTCGCGTGGAGTACGTAAAGCCCAGCCGCTTGATGCGGTCGAGCACCTGCGATGTGGTCGTCGGGCCGTATTTGCGGTAGCAGTTGTCCACGATGTTGCCGAGGTCCTTTTTTGCGACAAGCTTGTCGATCTCCAGCGTAAAGAGGTTCTCCTCCTTCGTGCGGTCGACAAAGCCGAGATCCTGCGGAATGGCGTTGTTGAAGATCACGCGGCCGACGGTCGTCTCGACGACCTTGCGGCGCTTTTCGCCCTGCCACTCGCGCTCAAGGCGGATCTTCACCTTTGCCTGCAGCGCGATATCGCCGGTCTGGTAAGCCATGACGGCTTCGTTTTCGGAGTGGAAGATTTTGCCTTCCCCCTTCGCGCCGCCGCGGATGATGGTCAGGTAGTAGCACCCGATGACCATGTCCTGCGTCGGGGAGACGACCGGGCGGCCGTCCTGCGGCTTTAATATGTTGTTGCTCGCGAGCATGAGGAAGCGGGCCTCCGCCTGCGCCTCCACCGAAAGCGGCACGTGCACGGCCATCTGGTCTCCGTCGAAGTCCGCATTGTAAGCGGTGCAGACGAGCGGATGCAGTTTGAGCGCGCGGCCCTCTACGAGAATCGGCTCGAACGCCTGGATGCCGAGGCGGTGCAGCGTAGGCGCGCGGTTTAACAGCACCGGATGGTCTTTGATGACCTCCTCCAGCACGCCCCATACGGCTTGATCGACGCGCTCCACCATGCGTTTTGCGCCTTTGACGTTCTGCGCGAACCCGCCTTTGACGAGCTTCTTCATGACGAACGGCTTGAACAGCTCGAGCGCCATCTCCTTTGGCAGGCCGCACTGATACATCTGCAGTTCCGGACCGACGACGATGACGCTGCGGCCGGAGTAGTCCACGCGCTTGCCCAGAAGGTTCTGGCGGAAACGCCCCTGCTTGCCGCGCAGCATGTCCGAAAGCGACTTGAGCGGCCGGTTGCCGGGGCCCGTGACGGGACGCGTGCGGCGTCCGTTGTCGATGAGGGAGTCCACCGCTTCCTGCAGCATGCGCTTTTCGTTGCGCACGATGATATCCGGCGCGCGCAGCTCCAATAGCCGCTTCAGGCGGTTGTTGCGGTTGATCACGCGGCGGTAAAGGTCGTTTAAGTCGCTGGTTGCGAAGCGGCCGCCGTCGAGCTGCACCATCGGCCTGATCTCCGGCGGGATGACCGGGATGACCGTAAGGATGATCCACTCCGGCTTGTTTCCGCTGGTGATAAACGCTTCGACGACTTCGAGGCGCTTGATCGCGTTTGCGCGTTTCTGGCCGGAGGCGCCGTCTATCTCGTCGCGCAGCTCTTTTTCGAGCTTGTCAAGGTCGAGCTGGGTGAGCAGCTCGCGGATGGCCTCCGCACCCATACCGGCGCGGAAGCTTTTCGGGCCGTACTGTTCCTTCGTCTCGCGGTATTCCTTATCGGTTAAAATCTGCTTGTACTGCAGCGTCGTCTGACCGGGGTCGATGACCACATACGCGCCGAAATAGAGCACCTGCTCGAGCGAGCGCGGGCTCATGTCCAGCAGCATCTTCATGCGGCAGGGGATGCCCTTGAAATACCAGATATGGCTCACCGGCACGGCCAGTTCGATATGGCCCATGCGCTCGCGGCGCACCTTCGCGCGCGTGACTTCCACGCCGCATTTTTCGCAAACGATGCCCTTGTAGCGGCCGCGCTTATAGCGCCCGCAGTGGCACTCCCAGTCCTTGGTCGGCCCGAAGATGCGTTCGCAGAACAGGCCGTCCTTTTCAGGCTTGAGCGTGCGGTAGTTGATCGTTTCCGGTTTCTTGACCTCGCCGTGGGACCATTCCATTATTTTTTCAGGCGATGCGAGCCCGATCTGCAACGCGTCAAAATTCGTCAATTCAAACACAGTCTATATCTCCTTGCTGCCGCTCATATGTAAAGTCGTCATTTGATACAAAATCACGTCTCACGCCGTACCTATTCGACGTCCTTGTCGATGTCGAGATCGAGCTCTTCGGCGATATCGCCGATTTCTTCGTTCAGCTCGTCCAGATCTTCGTCGATCGACTCGTCCTCGTCGTCGGTGATCAGCACCTCGTCGTCCGTGTCCTCGAAATCTTCAAATTCGTCGAAGTCCTCGAGTTCTTCCTCCTCGCCGCTGATCGGCACGAAGGCGGGCGTGTCTTCCAGGCCAGCGATGTTGACGTCGATCGGCGCGGTCTCGTCTTCGTCGTCCTCGCCGATGAGGATCTCTTCGCGTGTGTCGGAGAGCACCTTGATATCGAGCGCGAGAGACTGAAGCTCTTTGATGAGCACTTTGAACGATTCGGGCACGCCCGCGGGCGGCACGTTGTCGCCCTTGACGATGGCCTCGTAGGTCTTCACGCGGCCGATCACGTCGTCCGACTTCACCGTCAGGATCTCCTGCAGCGTGTAAGCCGCGCCGTACGCTTCCAGCGCCCAGACTTCCATCTCGCCGAAGCGCTGGCCGCCGAACTGGGCCTTGCCGCCGAGCGGCTGCTGGGTCACCAGCGAATACGGGCCGGTCGAGCGGGCGTGAATCTTGTCGTCCACCAGGTGCGCCAGCTTGAGATAATACATGTAGCCGACGGAGATGCGGTTTTCAAAGGGTTCGCCGCTGCGCCCGTCGTAAAGCGTCGTCTTGCCGTCCTCGTCGATATCGGCCTTGACGAGCAGGTCTTTGATGTCCGCTTCCGTCGCGCCGTCGAAAACAGGCGTCGCCACGCGAATGCCGAGGTTTTTGCAAGCCACGCCGAGGTGCAGCTCCAGAACCTGGCCGATGTTCATACGCGAAGGAACGCCGAGGGGGTTGAGCACGATCTGCAGCGGCGTACCGTCGGGTAAAAACGGCATGTCCTCTTCCGGCAGGATGCGCGAGATAACGCCCTTGTTGCCGTGGCGTCCCGCCATCTTGTCGCCGACGGAGATCTTGCGCTTCTGCGCGATGTAGACGCGCACCATCTGATTGACGCCGGGGCTGAGCTCGTCTTTGTGCTCGCGGGTAAAGACCTTCACATCCACGACGATGCCGCCTTCGCCGTGCGGCACGCGCAGAGACGTGTCGCGCACGTCGCGCGCTTTTTCGCCGAAGATGGCGCGAAGCAGGCGTTCTTCCGCCGTCAGTTCGGTTTCGCCCTTGGGCGTAACCTTGCCGACGAGGATGTCGCCGCTGCGCACCTCCGCGCCGGGGCGGATGATGCCGTTTTCGTCGAGTTGCGCCAGCGCGTCCTCGCCGATGTTCGGGATGTCGCGCGTGATCTCCTCGGGCCCTAACTTGGTGTCCCGCGCTTCGATCTCATGCTCCTCGATATGGATCGAGGTAAAGATATCGTCCTTAACCAGCTTTTCGCTGATCAGAACCGCGTCTTCATAATTATAGCCTTCCCAGGTCATGAACCCGATGAGGATGTTGCGCCCCAGCGCGATCTCGCCGTTGTCCGTGGACGCGCCGTCCGCGATGACGTCGCCCTTTTTGACGGGTTCGCCCTTCTTTACGATCGGGCGCTGGTTCAGGCAGGTACCCTGATTGCTGCGCTGGAACTTTGTGAGCTTGTAGATATGCTCCACGCCGATCTTGTCCGTTACCGTGATCGATTTGGCGGAGACATGGCTTACTACGCCGTCTTCCTTGGCAATGAGCACAATGCCGGAATCGTGCGCGGCCTTGTACTCCATTCCCGTGGCGACGATCGGCGCCTCTGGGATAAGCAGCGGCACCGCCTGACGCTGCATGTTCGAACCCATCAGGGCGCGGTTTGCGTCGTCGTTTTCGAGGAAGGGGATCATGGCCGTCGCAACCGAGACAAGCTGCTTGGGCGAAACGTCCATGTAGTCCACTTCGGAGGCTTTCACTTCTATGATCTGGTCTAAAAGCCGCGCGATGACGCGGTCTTTTTCGAACCAGTGTTTGTCTTCGTCGATCGGCTCGTTCGCCTGTGCGACGATAAAGTTGTCCTCTTCGTCCGCGGTGAGGTATTCGATGTCGTCCGAGATGAAATGCTTCTTTCCGTCCACGCGGCGGTACGGCGCCTCGATGAAGCCATACTCGTTGATGCGCGCATAGGTCGAGAGCGAATTGATGAGCCCGATGTTCGGGCCTTCAGGCGTCTCGATGGGGCACATGCGGCCATAGTGGGAAAAGTGCACGTCGCGCACGTCGAACGTCGCGCGTTCGCGGTTGAGGCCGCCCGGCCCCAGCGCCGAGAGGCGGCGCTTGTGCGTCAATTCGGCAAGCGGGTTTGTCTGATCCATGAACTGGCTCAGCTGCGAGGAACCGAAGAACTCCTTGATCGCCGCGGTGACAGGGCGGATATTGATAAGGTTACTCGGCATCGCGACATCCATGTCCTGCAGGCCCATACGCTCGCGCACGACGCGCTCGAGACGGGTAAGCCCTACACGGATCTGGTTTTGTAAAAGCTCGCCAACGCTGCGGATGCGACGGTTGCCGAGGTGGTCGATGTCGTCCGTGCGGCCGATGCCGTAAGGCATGCCGACGAGGTACGAGACCGACGCGATGATGTCGTCGGGTATGATGTGACGCGGGATGAGGTCGTAGTAGCGTGTCTTAAGCAGCGCCTTGAGCTCGTCCGCCTTCATATCCGCGCATTCGGCGAGAATGGCCTTGAGCGTCGGAAGATGCACGTCTTCATTGAGACCCGCTTCGGCAGGGTCAAAGTCGAGCCAGTCGCTCGCGCGCACGAAGTTGTTGCCGATGACCTTGACGCGGTTGTCGCCCATCTGAAGCCAGACTTCGTTGACGCCGGCGTTCTGGATGTCGCCCGCGACGAAACGGTCGATCGTCTGTCCTGCTTCCGCGAGAATTTCTCCGGTCACAGGATGCACGACCGCATCGGCGGCCACCTGATTGCGGATGCGCGCGCGGATGGCAAGCTTCTTATTAAATTTATAGCGCCCTACGCGCGCAAGATCGTAGCGCTTGTCGAAGAACAGCGAATTGAGCAGCGAGCGGGCGCTCTCCTCCGTCGGAGGCTCGCCCGGGCGCTGGCGTTTGTAGATCTCGATGAGGCCCTCCGCCTCGGAGTGCGTGGGGTCTTTCTGCAGCGTGGCGTAAAGACGTTCGTCCTCGCCTAAGAGGTCGAGCAGCTGCGCGTTGGTGCCGTAGCCGAGCGCGCGCACAAGCGCGGTGATATGCACCTTGCGCTGGCGGTCGATCTTGACATACAGGATGCCGTTGCTGTCCGTTTCATATTCGAGCCAGGCCCCGCGGTTCGGGATCACCTGCGCGGAAAAAAGCTGTTTGCCGACCTTGTCGAAGCTCTCGGAAAAGTATACGCCCGGCGAACGGACAAGCTGGGAAACGATAACGCGCTCCGCGCCGTTGATGATGAACGTGCCCTGCGGGGTCATGAGCGGGAAATCGCCCATGAAGACTTCCTGCTGCTTGACTTCGCCCGTCTCTTTGTTGATAAGGCGAACGGTAACGCGAAGCGGCGCGGCGAAGTTTACGTCGCGCTCCTTGCTCTCTTCCATGGGGTATTTCGGGTTGTCCAGGTCGATGCGGTAATCGACAAACTCCAAAACGAGCTTGCCGGAATAGTCTGTTATCGGGGAAATATCGTCTAAAACTTCTCGCAGGTCCTCCCTTAAAAAACGGTAATAAGAGTTCTTTTGAATCTCGATCAGATCCGGCATGTCGAGAACTTCCCGGATCCTGGAAAAGCTCTTTCGCGTCTGTCTGCCCATTTGAACGTCATGCATCATCGCGTACTCCCCTTGCCGGCGCGGTTGCAGGCCGCGCCTTTCGCATATTTTCTCGTCGGCAGGCTGTCGTGGGACCTGTCCCGCGGCGGCCTGTGAAATTGCTCGAATTACTGTCGCTCGTGGTGTAAAACCACTCTAAACCCTATTTTTGCGCATATTTAGACAATTATGCGATCATAAGTCAATCATGAATGATATCATCTGCTTTGTCGCATGTCAAGAAAAGATTCTAAAATATATTGCAATTTTTTGTGATTTTTTATATGATATTGAGAAATGCCCGTACGATAGGGTATATCCGGCAAAAAACCATACGTAATGCGAACAAGACAACGAGGCTGCGCATTCCACGCCGCCGGAGGCGGCGGGAATCCGACCTGATATTTTATGAATCATGAGGTGAATAACGGTATGAAACAGACCAGGCAGGACGCGCTGAAAACGCTTCAAACTTACACGAAAAGCGACGCGCTGATCAAGCACGCGTTTGCGGTCGAGGGAGTGATGCGCCGTTTCGCGCGCGAATCGGGCGAAGACGAGGAGTACTGGGGCATCGTCGGCTTGTTGCACGACGTGGATTACGAACAGTGGCCGGAAGAACACCTGAAAGTCGCCCCGCGCCTCCTCTCCGAGGCGGGTTATGACGAGGACGTCATCCACGCGGTACTTGCGCACGGCTGGGGGTTATGTTCGGACGTCAAGCCGGAAAAGAAGATGGAAATCGTGCTCTACACCATCGACGAGCTCACAGGCCTCATCACGGCGGCGGCGTATATGCGCCCGAGCCGCAGCGTGATGGACATGGAAGTCAAGAGCGTGAAGAAGAAGTTTAAGGACAAGGGTTTCGCCGCGGGTGTGAACCGCGAGGTCATTCAAAACGGCTGCGAGATGCTCGGTATGACGCTCGAGGAAGTCATGGAGAAAAGCATACTCGGCATGCGGGACGTGCACGAATCGCTGGGGCTGTAAAAACGCATTCAAAACGAGGGGCTAAAGCCCCTCGTTTTACTTGCGCGTTTTTTCACGTAAACATACCGCGCACCGTTCAAAAAGCATCCCTGTGCGCCCGTCGGTTACGCGGCTTGCTTTTTTTATTTCCGGTCGGTATGATAGACACATTGAACAGTACCAACAGACGGAGGCAGAAAACGGATATGACACCGAAGTACTACGACATCATCGACCAACATTTCGAAGAACAGCTTTCATCGCTCGAAAAGCTCATCGCATTTCCGAGCGTATCAAAGGGCGAGCCGGAAGAAGGCATGCCGCTGGGCCGCCATATTCACGGCGCGCTCACATACGCGCTGGAGCTCGGACGGGAGATGGGCTTTTCCGCCCGCTCGCTGGACGGCTACTGCGGCGTGATCGACTACGGCGAGGGCGACGAAACGCTCATGATCATGGCGCATCTCGACGTGGTGCCCGCGGGCAACGGCTGGACGGGCGATGCGTTTACACTCACGCGCAAAGACGGGCGCCTGCTCGGACGCGGCGTGCTGGACGATAAAGGCCCCGCCGTCTCTTCGCTCTACGCGCTCAACGCAATTAAGGAAGCGGGTGTCCCGCTCAGGCGCAAGGTGCGCATCTTCCTCGGCTGCGACGAAGAGCGCGGCTGGAGCTGCGTCGACCGTTATAAGCAAACCGAGCCGGATCCTGCGCTGGCGTTTACGCCGGACGGGCAATACCCCGTGATCAACTCCGAGAAAAATACCGGGCAGACGACGTATACGAAGAAGCTCTCCGGCAGCAAAGTCCGCGTCTCCTGCGGCACCGCGCCGAACGTCATCCCCGGGGAAGCATCCGCCAGCCTGCCGTTTATGCCCGTGCCCGTAGCGGCAAAGCACGGCATGCGGGTTTCCGGAAAAGACGGCGAACTGACCGCCGTCGGCCGCGCGGGCCACGCCTCCACCCCGCACGACGCGCAAAACGCGCTGCTTGCGCTTCTGGACGCGCTCAAGGAACAGCCGCTGGAAGGGGACGATCTCGCCGTCGCGCAGTTTTTATCGTCGCTTCTCGGGTTCGACCAGCACGGCGAAGGCTTCGGCCTCGACGTAACCGACGAATCCGGACGGCTCACGCTCTCGCCGAATATGCTCGAATGGAGCGAAAACGAGGTGTCTATCACGCTCGACTGCCGCCACCCCTTCAGCGTGACGGCGGAGCGCCTGCTCGCAGTGGAGGACGAGATATTCGGCCGGATGGGATTTGTCCGCACCTGGCAGAAGATCTCGAAAGGGCATTTTATCGATCCGGACTGCGAGCTCGTCAAAACCCTGTTGGATATCTACGGCGAAGCAACGGGCAAAAAAGCCGAGCCGCTCTCGATCGGCGGCGGCACCTACGCACGCTCGTTTGAGAACGCCGTGGCGTTCGGCGTGGAGCCGGAAGGCGAGCCCGCGCAGGCGCATATGCCGGACGAATCCTGCACCGTCGAAAGCGTCCGCTTCGACACGCGGCTCATCGCCGAGGCGATCAAGCGGCTCGCGGGAACATAATTCCGCGTTGAATAAAAAAGCGGCGAAAGCCGCTTTTTGTTCTCGCTTTTTCAAGCGTTCGTTATTTTCGCATATTTTGTGGTTTTTGCGCGCCAACGGGCTTTTTTTCTTGCAACGTACAGTTTCTTATGATATACTCGCTTCCGCTAACGTCCTTCTTGCCCGGTGCACTAGACGCTGGGCCAATAGACCATAAGGAGGTGAAATGAATGAATCAATACGAAGTTCTTTACATCATCGATGCAACCAGGGACGAAGAATCGATCAAAGCATCCGTCGAAAAATTCAAAGGGATCGTCGAGTCCAACGGCGGTGAAGTAACGGCCGTTGACGAGTGGGGCAAAAAGCGCCTTGCATACGTCATCGACTACAAGATTGAGGGCTATTACGTCTTGATGTCGTTTACGTGTGCGCCGGAGTTTCCCAAGGAACTCGAGCGCAATTTCAAGATCGACGAAGCGATTCTCCGTTATCTTGTCACGCGGATAGACGCGTAACAACCCCGCAGAGCCGAAAGGATGGATGAAGCATGAATAAAATCACTCTCATCGGAAACCTGACGCATGACCCGGAAGTACGTTCCACGCCCAACGGCGTCACCGTTTGCACCTTCACCATCGCGGTCAACCGCCGTTTCGGCGGCGCGAGCGGCGAACGCCCGACCGACTTCTTCCGCATCAACGCCTGGCGCCAGCTCGGCGAAACATGCGCCCGTTACCTCAGCAAGGGCCGCAAAGTCGCCGTCCTCGGCGAACTGCAGGCGCGCACCTACGAGTCCAAGGACGGCACGACACGCATGTCGCTCGACGTGCAGGCCGACGAGGTCGAGTTCCTCTCGCCCAAGCCGCAGGACGACGGGGCCGCGCAGACGCAGCGCACGGACAACGCACAGGATATGGCGGGGTTTACCGACATCCAGTCCGACGACATCCCATTTTAACGCATGGCGGGAAGCACCCCGCCGGACATT
Source organism: Christensenellaceae bacterium (assembly GCA_963675855.1). GTDB lineage: Bacteria > Bacillota > Clostridia > Christensenellales > CAG-138 > UBA7703. Next base: position 472,495 of record OY776633.1, on the reverse strand, counting down.
ATTTCGATTAGGAGGCTTGCAACATGGAAGATAGAAAAATGCGTCCCCGCCAGAGGCGCGGCCGCCGCAAGGTTTGCAAGTTCTGCGCTGATAAAGCCGCGGTCATCGACTACAAGGATATCCGTACCCTTGAGAAGTTCGTGACCGAGCGCGGCAAGATCATGCCCCGCCGCATGTCGGGCATGTGCGCCAAGCATCAGCGAGATATTGCAATCGCCATCAAGCGCGCGCGCGTCGTCGCCCTTCTGCCCTACGTGGCGGACTGAGCGGGTCAGCAAACGCACAGCACTCAAACCCCATAAGGACTTAGCAGAATCAGAACCGGTCGTAAGATCGGTTCTTTTTGTGGTATTCATATTAACTATTATAAAAAATAATTACTTGCTAATCAGAGCTAAAATTTTTACAACGTAATTGATGTTGAATAAACGGAACAACAAGACCACTAAGTGACTCATAGTCAATTCTATTTAGCCCAACCATTGGTTCCTTCCCGATAGATTCTTTCCATATTCCAACATATCTAGGATCCATACTTTTAAAATCATTTGTAGCTACAGTGTTAAGTAATCTTTTTGCAAATTCAGTACTATTATTTGCCTCCTCTACATAACGAGGTACCCAATCAAAATCCAATCCATAACTTTTAAATTCCCTCTCAGAGGTCTTATTAAGAGTCATATAAAAACCACAAACCTTACCTTTTAATTTATTTAAATAAAATAACATAACTTCATGACTATAATTTTCTTCAACAATAGTATGACAATCAGTGGTAGAAGGACCTTCAGTAAAACCAAAAAGTGAGTCTCTACCTTCATAAAAATATCTTGCTATAGCCAAAACTGTCACAAATCTCCCTTTATCTTTATTCTCAAAACCAGTCACTAAAAATATATAGTCATCTTTTTCAATATAATCAATTAAACAACCTTGAATGTCTAGCTGATCACTAATTATCCCTAAATCAGCTGTAATTGCTTTTCCATCAGGAAATTTAAAAGCACCCAAATCCATTTTATAATCCTGATAAATTCCCACCGCATTCAGGAAATCCTGAATTTCTTGATTGACCTCCGCCTCCTTTTGTTCAATCGGGTTCAAAGTCGGCGTCGGCTCCGGGCTGGGCGTCAGGGTCACGGTCGGCGCGGCGGTCTGCACCGGCTCCTGCGTCGGCGCGCTCGTCGGTGCGGCGGAGACGGCAGGGGAGCAGGAAACGAGGGGAAGCAATATAAAAGGGATTAATAAGACTGAAAACAACCAAATCGATTTTTTCATTGTTATCTCATTTCCTTCAATCCGTGAAGATTAATAAAATCTTATTAGAGTGGCAAGCTTCATAACTAATTTCGCCTATATCGGATTACATCAGCAAAAATTATCTTTTCAAAATTTATCGAAGATAAATCATCAATATCATTTATTTCATTTATCACTGCATATGATGATTTTATATTGGTTGTGTCTACCCCATTGGTTACCAATTTGTGAGCAAAACTACGAGCAAAAGGAGTCTGCTTATTGGTCTCTTCGAGATAGTTAAACCAAACGCTGTCAATCTTCTCTTCTTTCCCTTGTAAACTCAACCCTCTGGCCTGAATATCTACTACGATTTTTTTGCCCACCAAATCCTCTAAGTATTTTATTAACTCTTCACTGCCATAAGCTTTATAAGCAACGCTAGTACTGCCATTTAGATGGACTCCTTCCTCCATAATCCAAAATGCAGCAAAGTTCTCATGTTCGCTATCTAGATAATAGTTCATCACAGAGCTTGCTATTTCAATTGGAGTAATAAACCTCTTTCCATCTTTTCCATCAAAGCCCATTATCAGGATAACATCACCACTATCAGTTTTTAGATAATCAAAAAAATAGCCATAAACATTGATACAGGTATCGTTGGGAATACTATCCCAAAAAACTCCCAACATTCCTAATTTAATTTTATCTGTGCCTTTATATTCTTTCGGATAAATCGGAAAATAACTCATTTTATCTTCTGTAAACTCACCTTCCTTGTTTAAAAAGTCCTGGAACTGCTGATTCAGAACTTCTTTCTCCTCTTCCGGACTCAACGTCGGAACCGGCGTAATAGTCGGCTCCGGGCTTAGCGTCGGCGTCGCGGTCGGTGCGGCGGTCGGAACCGGCGTAGGCGTCGGCATGATTGCGTTCAACCCTCCGAAGCTTACCGAAAGGAAGGTTATAACAGCAGTGATGATCAGCAGGAAAAAGTTCAGCATACGCATCCTCCGCCAACTCAGGATTTTCAATTACAAAGAAACCAACGAAACCAGATATGTGATTTAAAATTCTTCTCTTGCTTCCATTCTAGAAACACATTCAAGCAAAGTCAATGTTTGTATTTTTTGTAATTTGCGCTTTGTCTTTGACGAACGTCGAAAACGAAACCCTTTGACTCCCGCCCCCGTGGTACAATGAAACGCATAGAATATGAATCACTCACCCACAGGAGGACGCTTTGATGAATAGCTGCGACAACAAAAACCCCTGCTCCTGCACCTATCCCTGCTCGCGCCACGGCAAATGCTGCGAGTGCGTGGCGTACCACCGCGCCAACGGTGAATTCCCCGGCTGCTTTTTCACGAAAGAAGGCGAGCGCACCTACGACCGCAGCCTGCGCGCGCTGATGAAAGACCGGGGCATCGCGCCGGAGCGGCGGTAAAATACGGATTTCATCAACCGCTCCGTTTACGTTTTTGCCGATCTTTGCCATAATTCGACCATATCAGCAACACAGAAGGACGATATGTTGAATAAAAGTAACGATACGTCAACCAACTCCCGTCTTTTTGGCGATCCCGCTCCAAGCCGGGTCGCCGGCGCATAAAAAACCAAACGAGGGCAATCGATGATACAAAAAAGGAAAATAACCTGGCAGTATATCCTGCTGGGCGCGCTTCTGCTTTGTTCCCTGTTCCTCCATTTCTGGTCGCTCGAACAGCAGGGATACTCCAACCCTTACTACGCCGCGGCGGTGCAGGGCATGCTCGACAACCCGTCCGCGTTCTTTTACGGCAGCTTCGATGCGGGTTTGTACGTCACGGTGGACAAGCCCGCGTTCGGGCTCTGGCTTGAGGCGCTCAGCGCGCGCGTGTTCGGCGTGAACTCGTTCGGGCTGATCCTGCCGAGCGCGCTCGCGGGGACGCTGTGCGTGCTTTTGATGTTTTTCATCGTGCGCAAGAAATGGGGCGACACCGCTGGCGTCATCGCGGCTGGCATCATGGCGTTTACGCCGATCCTCGTCGCTCTCAGCCGCACGAACAACCTTGACGTGCTGCTTTTGTTTTTCCTGCTCTGCGGAACGCTGCTTTTACAGCGTGCGGTTGAAAAGCAAAGCCTCCCGCTCTACCTCGCGGCGATGGCGTGCGTCGGTATCGGCTTCAACATCAAGATGCTGCAGGCGTTTCTGGTCGTGCCCGCGTTTATGCTTTTCTACCTGCTCGGCAGCGGCAAATGGCTTAAAAAGCTACTGCATACCGCCCTCGCGCTCGTCGTGCTCGTCGCCGTATCCTTCAGCTGGGCGCTCGCGGTCGATCTGACCCCCGCGTCCGAGCGGCCGTACGTCGGCGGCAGCGACACCAACTCCGTCATAGAACTCGCGCTCGGTTACAACGGGCTAAGCCGCCTGCTCGGCCCGCAGCGGGACCGCAACGCGCAGGCGCGGAACGACGCGCAATCACTGGGCAACGCACAGCCCGAGGCAACGCCCCTGCCCGATCGCATCGCGGCGAATCGGGCAAGCGGTCAGCGTGTGAATCCGAACCTGCCAGTCGAAGCGCCCGCAAACGCGCAAGCCGCGATCCGTAAATCCGGGGGCGGCGTCGGCGGCAGCAGCGAAAACGGGGAAAAAGGCGTTTTCCGCCTGTTCGACGAGCAGCTTGGCGGGCTGGCGTCGTGGTTTTTGCTGCCCGCGCTCGGCATGGCCGTTCTCGGCGGTGCGGGTGTGTTTCAATGGCTTAAGAAACGGAAAACGCCGGAATGGACGCGCGAAAAGACGGACGCGCTCCGGCAGACCCTCTTCTGGAGCGCGTGGCTCGTTCCGATGGCGGTCTTCTTCTCGGTCGCCGGTTTCATGCACCGCTACTATGTGGTCATGATCGCGCCGGCGGTCGCCGCGCTGAGCGCGATCGCCATCGTCCGCGCGTGGCGGAGCGAGCGCAGCAGGCTGACGGTGCCGCTTACGGTGCTCTCCGCTCTTGCAGTGCAGTGCCTCTTCGTCCTCCGCTCCTCTTGGAACTTACTGGCAGTACCGATGCTGATCTTCGGCGCGGCGGGGATTTCGCTGTTCCTCGTTCGTAAAAAAACGATCGCTGCCGCCGTCATGGCAATCGCGCTTTTGATCGCTCCGGTCGCCTGGTCACTTACGCCGGTCATCGGCGCGATGAACTCGCATATTCCGGACGCGGGGCCGGATGCGGACGTTTCCGCCGCTTCCGAACGCGAATCGCTCGCTTCGGACGACCTTGCGGAATTTCTGCTGGAGCACTACGACGGCGAACGCTGGGCGCTGGCCGTGCCGAGCGCGAATATCGCGGCGCCGATCATACTCGCGACCGGCCTTCCCGTCATGGCGATCGGCGGGTTTTCCGGCGGGGACGACATCCTCACCATCGACGCGCTCAGGGACTATGTGATCTCCGGATCGATCCGGTACGTCCTGATCTCGGGGCAGCAGGCGCAGGGCGAAGTGTACCGCTGGGTGCGGCAGCACGGCACCGTCGTGCGTGTCAACGAACGCTTAACGCTGTTCGACCTGGCCAAGCCGGCCCGCTAAACGCGCCGCCGTGATACCGCCGCGCGCGGCAACTACTTCGGCAACCCATACGGGAATAGTACGTTCAACGCAAAGAAACCGGCTGAAACAGCTGGTTTCTTTGCGCATTATACTTGCGCGCTTGAATCCAACAGCTGAAAAACAATATAATGCTTGCATGAAGCAGAGTGATAACCAACCGAAGAAACGGCGGAGAGTTGCATGAACATCCTGTTTATGATCAACGCGTATACGGCGCAGGGTCAGAATGCGCGAATCGCTAAGATATTCGAATCCGAGCTGACGAAAGAAGGCTGCGCTATAAGCTATCTTTTTCACGCCGGGACGCGTCCGGAATACCGCAAGGCAAAGAAGAGCCGTCAGACCAATCTTTACCCGTTTTATTTTTGTATCACCGGCGATTACACGGCTTTCATCGAGCGGTTGTCCGGGATGCGAAAGCCGTCTTTTCGCTGCCTGCGTGAAATCGCGGTGCATCCGTATCTGTTTTTGGTCGCGCTGAAACGAAAGGCCGTTGAAGCGCTTGGTATCGAACGGCTTAAACTCTCCGGTGTGTACCAAAGAAAGCTGGAGCGCCTTTGCCGGAAGAACCTGTTCGACGTTGTAATCGCGGTTAGCAACCCGTTCGACGCGCCGGAGGCGCTGTCGAACGCAAGCATTTCCTGTATGAAGGCGCATTACCAGATCGACCCCTATGCCTATAACGACATTCTCCCGGAACAAAGCCGGCAAAAACGCCTGCAGCAGGAGGTTGCGTGGTTTCAGCGAATCGAAAAAACCATCATGCCGCCCGAGCTGTACGCGCACGCGCTGCGGCACGAAACGGGAAAGCATATCAAAAACCCGCTGCTGCTGGGCTATCCGCTCGTGCGGGACCTCAAACCTCAGATCGCAGCCTCCGCCCATCCGTCCATACGGTTGGACGAAGATAAGATCAACGTCCTCTTTCTCGGCGCGCTCAATATCCCCATACGGGACCCCAGCTTTCTCTTCGCGCTTTTTTCTATGATGGAGGACGCGGATATCCGGCTTCATATCGTCGGTTCGCGACTGCCGAACGCGGTTGCCGTCGAAGCCGAGAAAGCGTCTTTCGGAAAGATCGTTTTCCATGATTATATCCCGCAGGAAGAGGCGTTCACGCTCATGCACGACGCCGATATCCTGCTCAATCTCGGCAACAGCGAAATACACCAGCTGCCCTCAAAAATCCTCGATTATATCTCGCTTGGCAAGCCGATCATCAACATCTATAAGAAAGAGGGCTGTCCGACGCTGAAATTGATGAAAGAGTATCCTATTGCGCTCAGCCTCCTTGAAAACATGGATGATATCGGCAAACGCGCCGCCGAAGTCGCGCAATTCTGCAGACGGGCGCGGGAAGAAAACATTCCGTTTGAGCACATAAGCGCGTTATATGAAGCGTATACGCCGCAATTCGCTGCGGAACGCATGTTACAATATCTATCGCATTGAGCGCGTATAGACTTTGCGCCCGCTCGACGGTATAATGGAGCAGGCTTTGTGTCCGCGTGTATGCAAAATTAAGCGTCTTCAGCAGCGGATGCGGGATAAGGCAACATATGGATAAAAAACAGGTCGCCGCGGGGATGGCTTGGTCCTTTTCCGGAAACGCAATCTCCCTTGGCGTAAATTTCATCGTATCGATCATTCTGGCGCGCCTTTTAATGCCGGAGGCGTTCGGTCTCGTCGCCGTCACGATGATCTTCATCAATATCGCGCTGCAGTTTTTCGCATCGGGTTTTGGCAGCGCGCTGATTCAGAAAAAAGACGCGGACGAAACGGATTATTCCACCATTTTCTACTTCAACCTCGTGTTCTCCGTCGCCCTTTTTGTGTTGATCTACTTTCTCGCGCCGGTATTTGCCGGCATGTTCGACGACAGTTCTTACGACAACGCCAAACTGATACAGATCCTGCGCGTCACGAGCGTCAGCGTCATCGCGCTCGGCGTCACTTCCGTGCAGCGCTCGATCGTCATCAAGAACCTGCAGTTTCGCAAGCTGTTCTTCGTCGATCTTTCCGCGGCGGTGCTTTCCGGTACGGTCGGCGTCGTCATGGCCTATTCGGGTTTCGGCGTCTGGGCGCTGGTCTGGCAGACCGTGACGAGTTCGGCCGTCACCGTCGCCGTTCTGACCGGCCTCGGCGGCTGGCGTCCAAAGGCGGCTTTTTCCTGGCAGCGGCTCAAGCCTCTGTTTTCATACGGATGGAAACTCACGGCCTCCTCGTTTCTGACGACGATTTATACGGAGACGAGCAGCCTCGTCATCGGGCTGGAGTATCAGGCGGCGGATCTTGCCTATTTCAAAAAAGGGATGCGTTTCCCGCAGCTCATCGTTTCAAACGTACTGGCCGCGATCAATATCGTGCTGTTTCCCGCGATGTCGAAGCTCGAGACCATACAGGAACAAAAAGCATTTTTAAGGCACGCCAACCGGCTCAGTACGTTTATCGTGTTTCCGGTGGTGCTCGGTCTCGCGGGCGTCGGCGGAAACCTCGTCACGGTGCTTCTGACCGATAAATGGGCCGACAGCGTGGTGTTTTTGCAGATTGCCTGCATTGCGTTTTTCCTGCAGCCCATAGCCATGACGAACCTGCAGGCGCTCAAGGCGATCGGCATGAGCGGCAGGTACCTCTTGCTGGACATCATCAAAAAAGCCGTCGGGTTTTCGCTGATCATCACCGCCGTAATTCTGAAAAAGGGCCCTGTTTTCATCGCGCTGGCGGACGTCGCCGCCGCGGCGGTGGCGCTGGTCGTCAGCATGATCCCCGTCGCGCGGCATATCGGTTACGGCATGGGCGAACAAATCAAAGACGTCATGCCGCAGACGCTGCTCGCGATTCTGATGACGGCCGTCGTGTACTTCGTCGGGTTGATCCCGCTCAATATCAATCTGGTGTTTGTTCTGCAGATTCTAACCGGCGTTTTGTTCTACGCGGGAAGCGCGTACCTGCTGAAGATGCCGGAGTTCCGGGAATGTCTTGCTCTTTTAAAGCGGAAAAAAACCGTCAAGGAAGAGTGAAGCGAGCGAAAATGAGCTTATCGCAAGCCGCCGTGTTGGCGGCTTTTGCGTTTTGCGATCTGGCAATTTTTTTACGCGTTGATATGCAAAATCGAAGAAGACTATGCCGCGCGTGCGAACACAAGATTGATTCTTTGAATGTCCGGATCGATTCTTCCGACCGCTTGTGCGCAGGCTTGATATACGAACGCCTTTTATGCGATCGGTGGATTTTCTTGTACAGTTGTAGTAAAATTGGTTGAATCTATATCATTCTATACAGCGTTCAGCTTATTTTATTTGATATTACGCTGACTTTATCTTCCCATCACCAGAAACCTCAATACTGAACCGACGGTTATAACCGTTAAATAACGGATGTCACGGAGCAAAAACATGCAAGTATTCAACGAGATTCACCACGTCGCCATCATCGTTTCCGATTATGCGCGCGCCCGGGCTTTCTATGTGGACACCCTCGGGTTCGAGGTCATCCGCGAAAATTACCGGGAGCAGGAGCGCGACTGGAAGCTGGATATTCGCGCAGGCGGCTGTGAGCTGGAGATTTTCGGAAAGCCCGATGCGCCCGCGCGGCAAAAAAGCCCGGAACCGTGCGGCTACCGGCATCTGGCGTTCCGCGTGCCGAACGTGGCGCAAGCCATCGCCGATCTTCAAAAACGCGGCGTGGCGTGCGATCCCATACGAACCGACGCCTATACGCACAACAGCCTGACATTCTTCCGCGACCCGGAGGGAAACGTATTCGAACTGCATGAGTGAACCGCGCATACCGGCGGCGGATGAATAGAAAAAATTAGTAAAACAGCCGTTTGTCGACACAAAACGGATGTAAGAAGGGATCGTCTGACATTATGGGGAGCGATAAAAAAAGCTCGAAACTGGTCACCCTGAAAGATATTGCCGAGCAAGCCCATACGAGCATCAACACCGTCTCCAAGGCTTTGCGCAATCATCCGCAGATTTCGGCACGCAAACGCGAGGAGATCATTCGCCTTGCCCGCGAAATGGGATATATCCCAAACAACGCGGCGCGCACGCTCCGCCAGCATAAATCGCGTTTGATCGGAATTGTCATCGGCGACAATACGAACCCATACTTTGCCACGATCATCAAAACCGTTCACCAGCGGCTGAAAGAAAGCAATTACCAGCTCGTCACATTCAACAACTATGAAAACATCGAGGACGAAATCCGGTTCATCCGGGAAATGTGCGGCCTGCACGTAGCGGGCGTGCTGCTCTCGCCCGCCATGGGCAACGGCAGCAGCGCCGAGCTGCTCAAGCGCTACAACATCCCGTTCGTCTATATGAACTGCATACCTGACAATACGAAAGACAGCTTCGTCGTAGCCAACGACGAGATGGCGGGTTATCTGGCAACGAGATACCTGCTCGCCCGAAAGACGGGTAATATCCTCTTTGTCAACTTTATCGAAGGCATGATCACGGCCCGCCTCCGCTTTGCCGGATATATGCGCGCGCTGCGCGAATTCGGTATCGAGTACGATGAACGCTGGGTGATCAACAACTGCACCGATAAAACCGACGGCTATAACGCGATGCGCTCTTTTCTCAAAATGCAGCGTCCGCCATTTTCGGTTCTTTGTTACAGCGATTTTATCGCGCTTGGCGTTCTCACGGCAATCTGGGACAACGATTACAGTACTCCCGAGGATATCGCGGTGATAGGCATCGACGATTCGGACGAGCTGCTCAACAGCGCTTATGGCTTGTCCAGCGTGAAAATTCCCGTAACGCAGATCGCGGAGAGCGCCGTGAGCATTCTTCTGGATATGATTCGTGCCGAGAAAGACGACAATAAAAACGAATCCACAGTCATATCAGGAAAACAGCTCGTACTGGAACCCCATCTGAAAATCCGGCATTCAACCGACGCCGCCGGCGACAGCGTCATCAGGGAATAAGATGATATCCGTTCGAGATGCTCGCCTGTCTTTGGAAAACCAAATTCAACGGTATCCTTACATTGCGCAACGATACGTTAAAATATCTTTGTGTCCCATACTTGACAATCCTATGAAATGATGGTATAAAAAAGATAGATTCATTCATACTTTTAAATTAACGTTAACCCAAACTCTCTTATTCACTCGTGTTAGGAACAACAGGCCGGAAACACTAAGTTGAATATTTTTTATCCCTAAAAAGGTTAACGTTAACCCACAGAATTATCTTCAACCTATGTTGCTATCACAAACACCAGTTTATAAATAAATGGAGGAAAAAAGAAACATCTATGAACAGAAAAACGATCCGTTTGGCAGTTGCAGGCATCGGAAACTGCACAAAATCTCTCGTTGAAGGACTCTACTTCTATAAAGACGCGTCGGTTGCCGAGGACATCGGCGGTTTGATGCATTACAACCTTGGCGGATATGAACCCCGTGACATCCAGGTTGTCTGCGGTTTCGATATCGACGCAAAAAAAGTCGGCAAGGATATGAGCAAAGCGATCTTCGAGTGGCCGAATGTCGCGTACGACATCGGTGAAGTCCCGTTCATGGACGCCCCCGTATTCATGGGTCCCGTTCTGGACGGCGCGCCGGAGCATCTGAAGCATTATTATGGCAAAGATTACTTCACCGTTTCCGACGAAAAACCCGTCGACGCGGCGAAGATCATGAAAGAGTACAAAGCGGACGTGCTCCTGATCAACCTTCCGACCGGCTCGCACGACGCGGCGCGTTACTATGTGGAAGCGGCCAGCAAGGCCAAGTGCGGCATCGTCAACGGCATTCCGGAGATCCTCGCGAGCGACAAAGCCGTCGCGCAGAGCTGCAAGGACGCGGGCGTACCGATCCTCGGCGACGACTGGAAGAGCCAGATCGGCGCGACGATCATCCACCGCACGCTGGCCAAGTTGTTTGAAGACCGCGGCATCAACATCAAGAAATCCTACCAGCTCAACTACGCGGGCAACACGGACTTCATCAACCTCGTCATGCGCGGCGAAACGAAGCACGTCACCAAGCACGACGCCATCTCCAGCATCCTCAAAAAGGACACGCCGATCGCGCCGGGTTTCGCGTTTGTGGACAACCAGGGCGACCAGAAGACGGCGCGTATCCTGATTGAAGGCACCAAGTTCGGCGGAGCGCCGGTGCGGATGCTGATCCACCTCGAAGTGGAAGATTCGCCCAACTCCGGCGGCATCAGCATCGACGCGGTGCGCTGCTGCAAACTAGCGATGGACAGAGGCATGGCGGGCGCGATCGAAGCTCCTTCCTCCTACTTCTTCAAGCATCCTCCGGTTCAGTATCCCGACGATGTCTGCCATGAACTGGTAGAGAAATTCATCAAGGGTTAAGGTTAGGGTTAGAAGAAAGCGTAATTACTTAGGAGGTTGGCGGTCCTGTGTGTGTTGTAGATATCGTTGTGATTGGAACTATATTAAAGGAAACCATCCGCTTTGCTGACGGGCGGGAAGTCGGTCCTGTCATCGGAAGCCCGGTTGCTTACTCCAGTGTTGTTATGGCGGCGCAGGGTCTTAAGGTGGGTGTCGTTACTTATTACGGCAACGACATGCCCGAGATCATCGGCGAACTCGACATATTGGACCGGCGCAACTTTATCCCATATACGCACACGACCACCAATCTCCTGATTTATAACGAAGACGGCACGAAGCGCGTAGAGTACGTATGCCGAATCCCCGTGATCCAGTACGAGGACATCTGCGAAGATTATCTGGCGTGCCGGTTCTTCAAAATCTGCCCCATGGATTATGAAGTCGATTTGAATCTTGTCAAGAAACTGTACGCCGACGGAAAGGTTGTATTTATCGATCTTGGCGGTTACGGCGGCGCGACCAGCGACGTCCGTCATTCCGTGGAAACCGAGTATGGCAAAAAGGTTATCCATACGCTATGTAAAAACAGCACGATCATCAAAGCCAGCGCGGAGGATCTGCAGAGTATTCTGCCGGGCAGAACCGCCGAGCAAGCAGCGCAGTATCTCATCGACGCAGGCGCAAAAACAGTCGTCGTAACCTTGGGCAAAAAAGGCGCGTTTTACAAAAAAGGCGATGCAGCTCCTGTCTATTTCGGACCGGCTCCGGCAAAAAGCGAGGAACCAAACGGACAATTCGACTTCACGGGCGCCGGCGATTCATTCGGCGCCGGGTTCATGGCGTCCTATGTACGCCATCAGGATCTGGATCAGGCGGTCAAAAACGGAAACGCAACCGCATCTCTGGTCATCCAGCGTTCCGGCGGCTGCACATTGAGCCGTATGCCCAGCAAGGAACGCGTCGAACGCCGTCTGACGACCGGTGAGTAACCAACTTTTTTTCAAATTTCATCCTGTAACTCTTCACAATTTGTACAGCGCAACAATATCAATGCGCAAATTTTCTGACTTTTTATCCGGCACCTGAATACTGCGAACCGATGAAGCAAATCATTCGGTTTTGTTGGGAGCTCTCTGGCTTTCTATTTCCATTCAGCAGCAGCTGTTGCACAGACTAAATACATATAATTTTATTAACAGGAGAAGTGAACATGAGACAAATTGGAGTAGGTATCGTAGGCGCGGGTTCTATCGCCGAGATCGGCCATTGCCCGTCAATCGCGGCGCTGCCAAACGCAAAACTGGCCGCGCTGTGCGACAACAACAAGGAAATCCTCGACAACATGACCAAGAAATGGAACCCGGAGAAATCCTATTCCGATTATCAAGCCATGCTGGAGGACAAGAACGTCGAAATCGTGATCGTCGGAACGCCGAACCGCTTCCACGCGCAGCAGGCGATCGACGCCATGCGCGCCAAGAAGCACGTCATCGTTGAAAAGCCGTTCGCTTGCACGCACGAAGAAGCCTGGAAAATGGTTGAAGTGTGCAAAAAAGAAGGCGTGTTCCTGATGGCCGGCACCAACCAGCGGTTCTGGGAACAGAACATCATCGCGCGCCAGCTGATCGACGACGGGTTCATCGGCAAACCCATGATGGGCCGGTCTTCCCTGCACGAAGGCTGGGGGCTCTATCACGAGCAGCTTTCCTTCACGCGGTTTCGTGAAATTCCCGAGGAAGCGGGTGCGGGCGCGCTGTTCGACCTCGGCGCCCACCGCGCCGATCTGCTCGTCTTTTTGATGAACTCCATGCCAAAGCGCGTCGTCGGTATCGTGAAGCGCCTTGTCACGCCGGAGGAGTATACGAAGCTTGACGACTCGTTCTGGATCATGATCGAGTTTGAAAACGGCGCGACCGGCGTCATCAGCGGCGACCGCTATTCTCCCGCCGTGTCGAACATCTCCGAAGTGTATGGCAGCGAAGGCACGATCTTCACGGGTTCCGAAGCGACCAACCCGTTCCAGAGCGCGCCGCTGGCGGTATTTACCAACAAGGAATACAAGCAGAGCGAACTTCCGGAGATCATCCGCGAATACCGCTATCCGCAGCTGTTCTGGTCGGAGGACATCATGCAGCCCAACGGCAAAGTACCCAAGCGCTGGGTGCCGATCTACCCGAAACGCGGCTGGGCGTACAAGTCCATGCTGGAGCACTTCCTCAACTGCGTCGAAAAGGACGTGGAACCGTCGCTCTCGCCCGAAGTCAGCGCGATCGTGACCGACGTGCTCGTCGGCGCGTACCAGTCGATGCAGACCGGCGGATGGGTAGACCTGCCGCTCAAAGAGAACTATATCGTTCCGTTCTATAATGCCCCCGGGGTGAAATAACGGGCAAATCAACGTTATCCAATTTTTCACGGAAGTGAAAAAATAAAAACAGGAGGAAGAAAAATGAAGAAACTGTTAGCGATTTTCTTGGCAGTAGTAATGGTGCTGGGCTTCGGCGCCTGCGCGACTCCCGCTGCCGAAACCGCAACCGAAGCGGCGACCGAGACCACCACAGAAGCGGCGGCGGACGCCCCCGCGACGACATTCCTGGTAGGTTTCTCTTATCCGACCGCGAACAACGAGTTCTGGTCCAACTGCTATCAGGTGGCAACCGATGCCTCCGCAGCGCTGGGCGTCGAGATGATGATCGACGACTGCAACAACGATCAGGCCGAGCAGCTTTCGGACGTTGAGTCCATGATCGCCGCCGGTATCGACGCGTTGATCCTCGCGCCGCAGGACGCTTCGGTCTGCCCCGGCATCCTGGCATCCTGCAAAGAAAAGGACATCCCGGTCGTCGTGATTGACCGCTGGCCCGGGGACGACCTCGTAGCCGGCGAAGATTACGTCTGCTTTATCGGGCCGAACGACCAGGTTGCTGGTTACGGCATCGCGATGAACCTCATCGAGAACGGCTCCACGCAGATCGTCGGCATCGGCGGGTTCCAGAACACCTCCGTTGCGGAAGGCCGCAAAGCCGGTCTGGATCAGGCGTTGGCAGAGCATCCCGAAGTGACGCTGCTCCAGTACGAGTGGGCCGGTGAAAACTCCGAGACCGGCGACACGTACATGCGCAACCTCCTGGCGGCGCATCCTGAACTCGACGGCGTATGGTGCTACAACGACTCCCTCGCGCTCGCGGCTGTGAACGTTCTGAAAGAGAACGACCGCCTGGGCGACGTCAAAGTCGGCGGCATGGACCTGCTCGGTCCCGCCATCGCTTCCATGGAAGCCGGCGAACTCTGGTTCTCCACCGGCGGTCACTACTATATGCCGGGCTTCGCGCTCTGCGTACTGTATGACTCGCTCAACGGCATCCCGTACACCGGCGAAGCGAAGGTTCTGCTCACCCTGCTCAACGTTAACCGCGACAACCTTGATGCGTTCAAAGCCAAGTATCAGGGCGGCGTGCAGGCGATCGACTGGGCTGCCAACTGCAAGGCGAACAACCCCGACGCGACCTACACCTTCGAACTCTCCCTCGACTAGTACCATGCTGGTATAATCAAACCAACGTGTGACGGCGGCTTCGGCCGCAGGCCGGAGCCGCCGCCCGGATCGTCTGTTTGATATCAGTTATCCAATTTTTCACGGAAGTGAAAAAATAAAAACAGGAGGAAGAAAAATGAAGAAACTGTTAGCGATTTTCTTGGCAGTAGTAATGGTGCTTGGCTTCGGCGCCTGCGCGACTCCCGCTGCCGAAACCGCAACCGAGGCGGCGACCGAGACCACCACAGAAGCGGCGGCGGAAGCCCCCGCGACGACATTCCTGGTAGGTTTCTCTTATCCGACCGCGAACAACGAGTTCTGGTCCAACTGCTATCAGGTGGCAACCGATGCCTCCGCAGCGCTGGGCGTCGAGATGATGATCGACGACTGCAACAACGATCAGGCCGAGCAGCTTTCGGACGTTGAGTCCATGATCGCCGCCGGTATCGACGCGTTGATCCTCGCGCCGCAGGACGCTTCGGTCTGCCCCGGCATCCTGGCATCCTGCAAAGAAAAGGACATCCCGGTCGTCGTGATTGACCGCTGGCCCGGGGACGACCTCGTAGCCGGCGAAGATTACGTCTGCTTCATCGGGCCGAACGACCAGGTTGCCGGCTACGGCATCGCGATGAACCTCATCGAGAACGGCTCCACGCAGATCGTCGGCATCGGCGGGTTCCAGAACACCTCCGTTGCGGAAGGCCGCAAAGCCGGTCTGGATCAGGCGTTGGCAGAGCATCCCGAAGTAACGCTGCTCCAGTACGAGTGGGCCGGTGAAAACTCCGAGACCGGCGACACGTACATGCGCAACCTCCTGGCGGCGCATCCTGAACTCGACGGCGTATGGTGCTACAACGACTCCCTCGCGCTCGCGGCTGTGAACGTTCTGAAAGAGAACGACCGTTTGGGCGACGTCAAAGTCGGCGGCATGGACCTGCTCGGTCCCGCCATCGCTTCCATGGAAGCCGGCGAACTCTGGTTCTCCACCGGCGGTCACTACTATATGCCGGGCTTCGCGCTCTGCGTACTGTATGACTCGCTCAACGGCATCCCGTACACCGGCGAAGCGAAGGTTCTGCTCACCCTGCTCAACGTCAACCGCGACAACCTCGATGCGTTCAAGGCCAAGTATCAGGGCGGCGTGCAGGCGATCGACTGGGCTGCCAACTGCAAGGCAAACAACCCCGACGCGACCTACACCTTCGAACTCTCCCTCGACTAGTACCATATTGGTATAATCAAACCAACGTGTGGCGGCGGCTCCGATCGCTGGTCGGAGCCGCCGTCCCAACAAAAAAGCAGTTTACTCTCATCACATCGTTACATAATACCGCTGAAATAGGGTATAATTGTTGTAATGATCGAAAGAGCAGGAGGGATCACATTGGAACCCATCATCACATTCAAGGGCATTAAAAAGTATTTCCCCGGCACGAAAGCGCTGGATTGGGACAAAGACGATACGATTGAGATATATCCGGGAGAGATACACGGCTTGGTCGGCGAAAACGGCGCCGGAAAATCCACGCTGTTTCAGATCCTGATGGGGATCTATACCCGCACAAGCGGAGAGATCATCTACGAAGGAAAACCCTTCGTTTCCGAAAATGCACACGATGCGGAAGATCACGGCATCTCCATCGTCATGCAGCAACCTAATTTTGCATACAACATGACCGTTGCGGAAAATATCTACATGAGCCGCGACGCCTTGTTCAGAAACAAACTTGGCTTTATCGATTGGAAAAAACAGAACGAAGCCGCCAAATCTGTTCTGAACGAGTTAGGTTATGATCACATCAACCCAAGGGAAATAGCCGGGCATCTTCCGTTTGAAATGCGCAAGCAAGTTGAAATTGCGCGCGCTTTCTCCAGCAACCCAAAGGTACTGCTGGTGGACGAAACCTCGGCGGCTGTCTCAAAGGAGTCGGTCGAAGGCTTGTACAAGCTGCTTCGCAAAAAGCGCGACGAAGGCATAGCCATTATCTACATTTCCCATTTTATCGACGAGGTGCACGACCTTTGCGACCGCGTCAGCATTCTGCGTGACGGTCATCTTGCCGCCAAGATGAAGGTCGATGAAACCGTTACCGAGGATGTCATCATCCGCAACATGGTCGGCAGGGACATCTCGAGTTCCAGTTACCGCAGCGACGACAACAGCTCCATCGGTGATGTCATGCTGGAAGTTGTCAACCTTTCCGGCGGAAAAGAACAGGACTTCAGCGACATCAATCTCAATGTGAGGGCGGGTGAAATCGTAGGCATCGCCGGTATCGGCGGCTGCGGTTCCGGCGAGTTCGGTCGCGCGTTGTTCGGTTATTCGCCGATTACGCAAGGAGAAATCCGCTACAAAGGCAAGAAAACACATTTTCACTCGCCAACCGACGCCATCAAACATAAGGTCGGCTATATTCCAAAGGACCGGGATCTCGAAGGGCTTGTGCTCATGTATGATCTTGTGGTGAATATTTCCGAAGCAAATCTGGAAAACGTGAGCAAGCACGGCTTTATAAACGGCAAGCTGGAACAGAATATCGCACGCCAAGGCATCGAGCAGTTCCGCATCAAAACGCCCTCCGAACGAACCAAAGCCGGCAGCTTGTCGGGCGGAAACCGGCAGAAAGTCGCCATAGCGAAATGGATCGCGAACGAAAGCGATTTACTGATCATCAATTCGCCAACCCGCGGCGTGGACGTCGGCGCAAAATACGAGATCTATAAAATCATGGAGAATCTGAAGAATCAGGGCAAAGCCCTTCTTCTGATATCGGACGAACTGCCTGAATTAATCGGCATGTCCGACCGCATCTACTGCTTCCGTGGCGGCAGAGTGTCCGGTGAATTTATCCGTGGCAAAAACAGTACGGAAGAAAACGTCATCACCAAAATGGTGTAATTCGTCAAGACTTTTTTGAAAGGAAACGGGTGTAAACGCAATGACTGAGACCAGATCCGTGAAATTTAAACATTTTTTGAGGACAAATATTTCGCTTGCGGCGTTTATCGTTCTATTTGTCGCATTCTCCTTCACGACGAAGGGGAGATTTTTCACGGGAAATAACCTTTTGACCATCTCCGGCGCGTCCATGGACCTGCTCGTAACGGCACTTGGAGCAACGTTCATCGGGCTGCTCGGCAGTATCGACCTGAGCGCCGGTTCCATGATCGCGTTAAACGGCGTTGTCGCGGCAAAAATCTATTTATCTACGAACAGTATGCCGCTGGCCCTCCTGTGCGCCATCGGCATCAGCCTGGTGTGCTATTTCATCGTTGTGATGGCGCATACGCAGCTGGAGGTTCCGACGTTCATCTGCTCGCTGGGCATGCTGTCCATCGCACGCGCGATCGTAACCATGATCAGTTCCGGCACGATTACCATGATCGCTTATGAAAGCCCTTTCAAGCAGATTTTCGGCCTTCGCCCCGGCATTCTGATCATTGGCGGCAGCTTGTTTGTGATCTGCCTGATCATTGAAAAATACACGCTGTTCGGCCGTTATACCCGGCTGATCGGCGGCGACGAAGTCGTCGCCCGCATGAGCGGCATCAGCGTTAAGCGGCAGAAGATCCTCGTCTTTTTGTTCGCGGGCGTGATGACCGCCATCGGCGGCGTGATCATGGCGGCGCGTATCGGCTCAGGCTCCCCCTCCGTCGGAGACGGCTACGAGTTAAACGTTATCTCCGCGGTCGTGCTCGGCGGCACCTCGCAGCGCGGCGGAATCGGCGGCGTGCGCGGCACGCTGATCGGCGCGCTGACGCTGACGATGCTCGCAAACGGCCTCGTGCTTTGGGGCATGCCGTCAGAAGTGCAGCTGCTCATCAAGGGCGTCGTGCTGATCCTCGCGGTGTTCATCTCGCAGGAGCGCGGCACCGGAGCGGTCGTCAAGTAATTCTGTTATAAGGAGCAACCATCATGTTAAACAAAGAACAGGTTCTCTCTGCCTGCAAAAAGAAAATCCAGCTGGAAGCCAACGCGCTCATGCGCGTATCCGAACAGGTCGACGAAGCCTATGCCAAAGCGGTCGATCAAATCCTCAACTGCAAGGGCCGCCTGATCATCACAGGCCTTGGAAAAACAGGGCATGTCGGCAAGAAGATCGCCGCTTCGTTCGCGAGCCTTGGTACGCAGGCATACTTCGTTCACAGCTGCGAATCCCTGCACGGGGACATGGGCATGATCGGGCCGGACGACGTCGTCATCATGATTTCCAACAGCGGCAAATCGCAGGAGATTCTCAACATGCTGCCGCCGCTGAAGATCATCGGAGCAACCACGATATCCATCACGAAGAGCAGGGATAACCCGCTCGCGCTCGCCACGGATATCGCCATCAAAGCGGACGCGGGTACGGAGATCGACCACATGGGCGGACTGGCGCCAACCGCAAGTTCCACCGCCGCGTTGGCGGTGGGCGACGCGCTTGCGACCGTCGTTTCCGAGCTCAAGGGGTTCACGCGGAATGATTTCGCCTTAAGTCACCCCGGCGGCGCTCTCGGGCAGCAATTGCTCAAGGAATATCAGGAACGCGTCGCAAAGCAGTGAAATAACCGGTACCATAAAGCGGCGCACACGAAATCGTGTGCGCCGCTTCATAGAAGGAAACAAAGGTAAAACATGGATGCAAATCGCTTAAAACGGCTGTTCACTTTTTCCATTATCCTGTTGATGTTCACGGGCGCGCTGTGCAACGCAACACAGGGAACGCTGTTGACCAGTTATATCGATCACTATGGGTTGCATTCTTCCGCGCAGGGCCTGATGAGTTCCATGCAAAGCGCGGGCAACCTCGCGGCGCTTCTGCTGATCGGCTTGATTGTCGGCAGGCTGTCAAAAACGACGGTTCTAATGCTTTCCGCGCTCATGATCCCCGTGGTGTTCCTAATCCTCAGCACGCAGCCGGCTTTTTTCATACTCCTGGTCGGGTTTTTGGTCTATGGAATCGCGTTCGGGTTCCAGGATTCGCTGGCATCCGCGCTTATGGTGGATTTACAACCCGAAAAATCCGGCTTGTATATGAACATCCTGCACGGCGTATTCGGGCTCGGAGGTCTGAGCGCGCCGGTATTCTACGCGTTTTTGATGAGCCGCGGCATGGCATGGAACGAAGTCCTCGCATTGGTTGCGGGCTTCTGCGCCGTATCATGCGTTGTCTACATGATTTTACGCGCCCGTATCGACAAGTGCTATCAGGGGGGTGTCGCCCCAGCACGAAAAATCGAGCTTGCGGATATCAAGCGCTTCGTTTCCGAACGCCGCAAGGCTGTCCTGCTCTTGTGCGCGTTTCTATTTGGCGCGCATCAGATCGGGATTTCCTCATGGATCGCGCGCTATGTGAGCGAATTCCTCGGCACGCCGGCATATGGCGCGCTCGCGTTGTCCCTGTTCTGGGTGGGTACGGCAGCCTCCCGGCTCATCAGCGTTCTGCTTCCGATATCCCGCGCAAAAAAGATATTCTTCGGTTTTCTTTTTACCTCCATTTTCATCGCGGCCGGAATCATCTCCAACAACGGCCTCGTTATGGCTGTCTGCTGCCTGCTGGCGGGCCTCGCGGAAGGCCCGATCCTTCCGCTGATGCTGGATATGAGCTGCAGTTGGGAGCGCGAAAACACCTCCCTGGGCAGCACGATGATACTCCTGGCGTTGTATATCGGTTTCCTGATCATGCCCGTTTTGATCGGCAAGCTCGCCGCCGTAACCAATATGAACGCGGCGATGATGACAACCGTGCTGGTCGCCGTGCTCGGCGGTGTCTTCGCGGCGGGGCTCATCAAACAAGACGCCTGATATACCGCAGCGTCCGGCGTCAGGCAGCATTCAACGGGTCTTTACATATAAATCCGTGAATGGTAAAAATAAACGAGTATAAAAAGAAACCCCGGCATTGAACTGAACCCCGAGAAACGGACATTGAAAGAAAAGAGCCTCCTATCGTAGGATAAAGCGATAGGAGGCTTTTGTATGGGAAAACAATTCGGAAAAGAGATCATGTCGCAGGTAATGGAGCTAAGAAGACAGGGCTATACGCGCCAAATGATAGGAGATGAGCTTGGTTACACAAAGATACAGATAAAGAACTTACTCTCACGCCATAGAATGAACAAAACAAGAAATACGACTATACCAGCAAAGCAAGGCAGACCACGAAAACGTTCGATCTCAACGGAAGAGGAGTATCAGCAACGAATCAAGCAACTTGAGATGGAAAATGACTTGTTGCGGGCTTTTCTTCAAGCTGCTGGAAGGATGTGAGACCAGAGATCAAGTTTGCAGCGATTGAAAGATATCAAGATAAGTATCCCGTAACAACAATGTGTTCGTTCTTCCAGGTTTCGCGAAGCGGGTACTATTCGTATCTTGGAAGAACAGAGAGCACGACGGATGCCAGCCTTTTGCAACTCATTTACCAGTGCCGAGATGAAACAGATCGCACCTATGGCTATCGACGAATCGGGCTATGGCTTGATCGACGAGGAGCCCATGCAAACCACAAGAAAATCTATCGTATCATGCGGAAATACGGGTTGTTTTCCGAGGTGCGACGGAAACGAAAGTACCAACAAATGTCGGAGCAACTGCACCGATACCCGAATCTGCTCAACCGTGAATTCACAGCGAATCGTCCAAACGAGAAATGGGTAACGGATATTTCGTACATCGGTACAAAGCAGGGGACCTTATATCTCTCGGTCATTCGTGACCTGTTTGACAACAGCATCGTCGCCTATAAGACTGGAACGGAACAAACGATCAATCTAGTTCTTCAAACAGTTCACATGGCACGAGAAAAAGAAGCGGTCGCCGCAGAGTTACAGCTCCACAGCGACCAAGGGTTTCAATACACGTCTCAGGCATACTTCACCCTGACACGAGATTATGGCATTACGCCTTCCATGTCAAGAAGGGGGAATTGTTATGATAACGCTATGGCTGAAAATTTCTTCGGTATACTGAAGGCAGAATGCTTAAGAAGGCATAAGCCGCAATCCATTGCCCACGCAAGACAGCTCATTGATAATTACATATACTTCTACAATAACGAGCGGATTCAACTCAAAACAAAACTGACGCCGCTTGAAAAACGACGCCAGTTCGTGCAATCTTGAGTATTCCTGCGATAGGGGCTTTTATTTGTGTCTTATCAACGGGGTTCAGTTCACATCGGGGTTTCTTTTGCAGCAGCGATCCGGCATGGAGGCCGCATGCACTTTTTGAGCATCGGTTTGATATAAAAAGCCGAAGCAGGCGCAGTATGTCCGATTTTATTTCGCTTCGCCAAAGGATGGATCCAACTTTGACTTTTTCCAATATATAATCGTGATTATAACGGCGGCAAGTATGTTCACCGTTACCCATACCCAATATGCGGGCTGGGCAACGTTAGCCAAATGCAGCACGGGAAACAACGGCACCGCCACATTGCCAATCGCATGCAGGAACCAAGGTATCACCAGTTTTTTTCCGCTTGCGTTATATAACCATCCGATTATGACGGAGGTGCTGACCGTGTAGAGCATAAACGCGAAAAACGAATAATAGGCATGCCCCTCGCCCGGCATAAACCAAAGCGGCAAATGCCAGACAGCCCAGGCTATTCCCAATAAAACACTGCCGCCAAGAATCCCAAACCGTTCCTGCAGCGGCTCCTGCGCATAACCTCTCCATCCGAATTCTTCCTGCCCGCCGCCGGCAATCAGTATGAAAATAAAATATGGAATAACTAAAACAATCGCGGGTATTGCTATGCCTTCCGGCAATAAATTGTCAGGCAAGATATCGATTCCTGTCAAATTTACAAAATAGTGCGCTAGCGCCGTCAAAACCAGCGGCAGCAGCAGTGCGATAGCATAATACTTGAATTTCACGCGAAACGAGAATGCATTGCGGAAGTATTGCTTTATGCCGGGTTTTCCGCCTTTTCGGCCAATCAGTATTACGGCGGCAAGCAGCGGGCCAAACGCGCCGATCATAACCGCCAGTGTCATCATCGACGCCAGCGTTTCACTGAGTCGAATAACGCCCAACCCCCATAACACGTATGGCAGCCAAAGCAACCACGAAAAAGCAAACGTGATAATAAAAAAGCTTACCACGTTTCGCTCACTGCTGTACTCAATGTCTTTCTTTACGTCCCCCATCATAGTCGTATCCTCCTGTTTATTTGTGTTAGCCAATCAAAAGCGGGCTTGAGCGGCTCCGGATAGCAGTCACGCCCGAATGAGAAAAATAAATCATACAACTCTTCAAACAACAGGAAATCGGAGTTGCTGGATGCCTTTCAATTTGTTTGCGGAATTTGATCGATTTAAATCGGGGTGTGTAAAATGCCGGGCTTTTTGATGCGAACTCTATGCTTATTCATTATATAGTAAGTTGATTTGGTTTACAATTTGCGCCCGCCTGTAAACCAATTTTCCATCAACATACGTCCGCGCTACGCGTATGTCTTTCAGGTTCCGTTCGCCGATGAAAAACGGATTTTGCTCAAGCACGATGAAGTCGGCGCGCTTCCCTTTCTCCAGGGTGCCCCGATCCGCCAGCCGATACTGCGCAGCCGCATTCCGCGTGAGCGCAAGCAGGCCTTCATACACGGACACGCGCTCGTCCGGCCCGAGTAATTCTCCGTCTTCATCCAGCCGTGTCACCGCGCTCCAAAGCAGCAGCCAGGGGTCAACCCCCGTAACAGGCGAATCGCTGTGTATGGTGCAGGGAATACCCATCTTTCGCGCGGAAGCGATCGGGTTCATACGCGCCGCGCGCTCCGGGCCGAGGTACGTATCTCTATGATGCTTTCCCCAGATATACGTATGAACCGGAAAAAAAGACGGTATCATGCCAAGGTCTTTTATCCGTTCCAATTGATCGGAGCCCGTCGTCTGGCAATGGATAATAATGTTGTGTGCGTCAGCGCTCTTCTTATATTTCTGTTCCGCATCGATTACCATCTGAATCGCGGCGTCGCCGTTTGCATGGACGGCATATTGCAGATTTTCTCGGTGTAAGCGTTCGATTGTTTGTTCGTAATCTTCCCGTTTCACCGTCAAATATCCGCGGTAGTCGTCGTTTTTCATGCGCGTTTTATGCTGCCTGTAATATGGCTGCCTGAGATACGCGGTGTATCCCTGAATCGATCCGTCGGTAAAGAGTTTCACCGGGCCGATGGTTACCCGTCTGCCGATATCGCAGCACGCGCCCTGTTTCCGGCCCGTTACCGGAAGAACGCCATCCTCATGTAATCCGGGATTCAACACGATCTTGCTTTTGAGCATGCCCAGCAGTGAAGCGACGGAAAACAGCGCCCGCTGCATTTTCGCCGCCGCGCCTTCGTTCGCCGTTGTATACCCTTGGCTTAAATAGAGCGAAGAACCGTTTTTTACGATCCGGAACAGATTGTTTTTTGCGACAAGCGGCAGTATGACCGCGCGGCTAACGAGATTCAGAACCGGCCCTTCCTCCAGCACGCCGGTGAAGCGTCCGGCTTCGTCGCGGTATGCGATTCCGCCTTCCGGCACAATAAACCCTTCCGTAATACCGGAGAGCTCCAGCGCCTTGCTGTTCAGGCTCATCAGGTGAAAGCTTTGGTGTATGACGACGACCGGCTTTTCCATCGAAACCGTGTCGAGTTCCTCACGCGTCGGGAAGCGGTATTCCTCTATCTTTGTATCGTCAAATCCCTGCCCGATGACGGCCCAAAAATCGTTTTTTTCGTCGTGCTCGCGCATAAGGCGGACGATATCCCCGATGTTCGCAACATCACCTGTCGGCGCAGAATGCAATCCGGCAAACAACGCGTCCGCGATCGCCTGAAACGTAAAATGGCTGTGCGCGTCGATCAGCCCCGGCAATACCGTCTTGCCTTCCAGGTTGACGCGGCGCCGGATATGAAAACTGCGCTCCAGCTCGCTTTGCGCGCCGATCGCCTGAATTTTACCATGCGAAACGACAAACGCTTCCACAGCCTCCGGCAGATCGCCGGCCATATGGTAGACTTGCGCGTTGTAGTATAATACGCTTCTACGATCAGTCCGCATTCTTCTTCCCCCACAGCCCGAACACTTTCAGCAGTATGAGAAACACCGGTATACTCGCGGCGAGAATGCCGATCCATAACCCGAAATTCGTGATCGGCATCGCAATTTGCGAAAGAATGACCAGAACGCCGACAAGCAGGTTGAGAATATTCCACCATATCATCTCGCGGGCGACAGGCGTTCTGAATTGCGGATCGACTATGCGCAGCAATATCAGCCCCGTCGCGCCGGTGCCGGTAACGATGCCGAACTCCGCCAAGAACCGCTCGTTGCCATATGCGCCGCTGCGCCGGGCGAAATACCGCACAAGGAAGAACGTAACTGCGCAAATGACGGCGATATTGATCAGCATGGGTACCAGACCGGTGTAGATGAGCTTTATGTTGATCGCGAGCATCGCGGAGATCGTCAGCGTATCGATTAAAAACCCGGTGATGCTGCCTTGTACGCCGGGGTCGACAATGTAGGTAAACTTTGTCCTTTGGAGAATTGCCTTGATCAGAAACGCGAACAATATTCCCCAGACGAACATGTTGCCGAAGATCATGGTCTGATAGGATTCCCCTTTCAGAACGAAGCGCGTGATGACCTCGGCAAATCCATAAGCGAGCAGATAAGTGACGCCGATCAGTGAAAAGTGCAGCGTCAGCGTATCCAGATTTGCGTGATGCGCGGTCTGGTGCCCGAACACCGGTTTTTCCTCGTCTCTGATCAGCCCCAGGCCAAGGTCTTTCGTTTCCTGCTGCGTCGCTGCTGTCCCGCCGGACAATAAACGTTTTTTGATCAGCCGTTTTGCGAAAGGCACGCCGAAGATAAAGGCAAACACATATCCGGAAGCCGCGTAAAACAATCCGTACTGCGCCGCATTCTCAACGCCAAACCCTTCCCAGATCGTACCTATAGCGACCGCCTGACCCGGGCCCTGGGCAAATCCATGCGTAATCATGCCTCCCAGCGCCGGTAAAAGGGTTTGCCCGGTAATGAAATCGTATCCCAGAAACACAGCTGAACCGATCAACGCCTGTACGCTGATGACCATTCCGAATACCAGCGCAAGCCACAAGCCGCCTTTAAAAACGCCCTTGTCGTCACGCTTCGGCGCATTGATGCCCATGAACGTGATAGAGATAAAGCTGATCGTAAACAGATGGAACGTAATCCGTTCATAAATCGCATAATCGAGCTTCAGAATCCGTGAATTGATCAGTATGAAACCAAGCAGTCCCGCGATAATCGGTGCCGGAATCATTGTCTTTTGAATGAGAGGTGCTTTTCGTAATAAAACGCCGATAAAGATTAACGAAAAAAGTACTGCGGGTATGGCAAATTCCTGAATCATTTCATCCTCGTATTCGTTTGTTTAATAGTATCATTAATATATCTGTGCTCGCCGCGGGCATATCACCTTTGCCGGGAAGATCGATCCAATCTCCTAAAGCGGAACGTCGCTTTTTCGCAATCTGGAAAGGAATCTCTTGGCTTTCCGCAGAAATAGATACACGTACTTGTACTTGTTCCTCCGCTGCGCTTTCTTGGAAAGCCGCCATTCCAGCCCGGTGTGCATGGCGTCATCGCAAGGCGTACACAATCCACAAGGGTTCCCGTTTTCATCCGGGTTATGGCAGAACCATGACAGCTTCATCATATCAAGCCATCCGTTTTCCCCGGCGATACGCTCTTCCTCTTTTTTAGTGAGCCGAATGGATGGCAGTATCAAATTTTCGAAAACGATTGCGACCGTGTCGCCGTCCCCGTTCGGCAAAATCTGATACCTTTCGCCGGCAATGTCTCCGTCAACCGGCGAGAGTATCCCTTCCGCATCGATCGCATCCTCCACCTTCCCGTGGTACTGATGTACAACGCAGGTTTCCATCTTTAGCCCAAGTTTTTTTGCAAGCAGGGCGAACCATTCATATTGTATCCCGATATTGTACTTTTCTTTTAAACGCCAAAAGGCGGTGCTTATCTTTTCATCTGCACAATTTTGAAGAATCCACTCGACCGAATAAAACTGTATGGGTAAAATTGAAGCCTTGAAGTTGTTTCCTCCGTCGGCCGATACAATATCCATAATTTTTGTCATTGCATTCTTTTCGTACTCAGTGCCTTTGCGGTCGTGATCGATTACATAGACAGGCTGAATAGAAATTTCTTCCGTTGCCAATTGCAAAAAACGGAATGTGCCGTCCCATCCGCCGGACCATAATAATGTTACTGTAACCATACTCTTCCTCCCGGACAGATCGTCATCTTTTCCAAAGCGCCGGTCGAACGGCTCTCCAGAACATGCATCGTTGCGTCGCTATGGCTATTTTATTTGATGATTTAGCCCCGGATATTGAAGGTGCTTCCGGCTATTATTCAAACAATCTGTTAAGCTGCC
The DNA here is from genome assembly GCA_963675855.1 of Christensenellaceae bacterium. Lineage (GTDB taxonomy): Bacteria > Bacillota > Clostridia > Christensenellales > CAG-138 > UBA7703. The sequence continues at coordinate 445,396 of OY776633.1, read as the reverse complement.
TTCCCGGATAATCCAACACAATGACGCGAGGGCGCAATCTCATTTATTATACTTTTTTCAGCTATTATGAACAAGGAAGTATAAAGAAAAATATAATTTTTTTAATTATTGTATTGTGCCGTTCGGAATTTTTGCGCGAATGTTTAAGCGGGTTATGGTAAGGGGGCATGGATTGTATTGTCGGAATGTTCTTCTGTAAGCGCTTATTTTTGGGGATAGAGCGGTGATTTGCCGGAACATCAAAAAATAGTCGAGATGCGTTTATTGACGCTCAAATGAAACAATGATTTGTTAAATACAAATGACAGAAATCGAGGTAATGATCTGTGGAAAACAAGACATTCTCCAAGCAGCTTTTTATGTACTTTGTGCTTGCATTTGTAATTTCATGGATTTTATGGCTTCCATCCGTGCTGAATTCAAATGGCATTCCTGTTCCGGATATATTTCTTTTAATCAGTCAATTCGCGCTGTTAGGCCCTGCGTTGGCTGCAATTATCGTTCTTGCTTTTTCGAAAGGCAAGGCGGGCGTCGCGGCTTTATTGAAAAATGCCTGGAACTGGCGGTTTAAAAAATGGTGGCTTCTCGCAGTCGTTTTTTTGCCGTTTTTAATCGTTGGCGCGTCTTTTTCTATCAAGCTGCTTGTCGAAAATAAACCGTTTGCTTTCAATGACGTGGGCATGCCGCTTGTGCTATTTGTTGTTTTTCTTTTCTTTGCGGGAGGCCCTTTAGAAGAGTTCGGGTGGAGAGGTTATGCGCTTCCAATTCTGTTAAAGAAGCACTCGCTTGTAGTCGCCAGCCTTATATTGGGCGTCTTGCACGGCATTTGGCATCTGCCCTTACACTTCATGGACGGAACAGTACAGTCATATATTCCAATATGGGAATTCGTCGCCGTTACCGCCGTTGGTGCCATTATTTATTCGTGGTTATTTATAAAAACAAACGGCAGCCTCACAGCCATGATCATTCACCATTGGAGCGCTAATTTAGCAAGTGCGTTGCTGATGTATTGGGATACATCCCTTGGGAGATGGATATTCTTTGGAGTACAACTTGTTTTCGCGGTATTAATTGTTATTGTTTACAGAGTAAATTCATCAAAAGCCGATATGATCAAATAACATCAGGCAAAAATAATTTAAAAGCCCGAAAACGCACTGTTTACGGGCTTTTTTGGTGGTAGCGGCGATCTGATTCGAACAGATGACACTCCGGGTATGAACCGTACATTGCTTTAGATGAATAAGGCATGAAAAATCTTAAAAAACGCCCTATTTATGCGAGTTTTTCGGATCGCAATAAGTTTACACCGGATGACTTTTTTATGAGATGGCAAGAAATTGGCAAGAAACAATAATTCGCGTAGTACGTCATGGCGATCGAGTATGCTAATCGGTCCACAAAATTCAGAGTGCCAGTGAGATGTGTTCATTGTATCAATCCAGTCGCCCCACCCAGGAAAAGAGCTGATAAACTCCAATGTTTTCGGCTCTTCCTTTTCACTTCGCAACCCTCTCGGCTGGCTGCGCGAGCGATACGGTTGCTTATTTACTCTGGAACGCATTTCAGGTTGCATTAGCAGATTGTCTTTGTTTTAGCAGGGTCCTAAGCTGATCTTATCTAGTAATACTTGCACTTTTCATAGAATACGTCTCGTGATATAATTTTAAAGATATATATACATTTCCCATTGACGAGTCTACGTGCAATACTAGTCTACATATAACACGGAGATAAAAAATGAAGTATCTTGATATGCCGCCGTTTGCTCCCGTACTCATGGAGTCAACAAGAGCGATTGGTTACAGTCTTGATGCCGCAATCGCGGATATAATTGACAACAGTATTGCAGCAGAAGCAGATTCTGTTTGGGTTAAGTTCTCACCATATGACACAACACAGTATGTATCCATTCTTGATAATGGTATAGGCATGACAAAGTCAAAAATTGATGATGCAATGCGCTATGGTAGTCAAAGTTCATTAAGTATACGAGAAGAAAACGACCTTGGTAGATTTGGTCTTGGTTTAAAAACAGCCTCGCTATCGCAATGCCGTTGCCTTACAGTCATATCAAAGCAGGGCGAAGATATTGAAGCGCGCCGATGGGATCTCGATGAAGTTTATAAGAAAGGAACATGGTCGCTTATAGAGCTCGACATCGCAGAATTGGCCTCTGTTCCGCAATTCACATCGCTTCAGGATATGCCGCACGGCACGCTTATTATTTGGGAAAATCTGGATCGGATGTTGAAAGGCGCGACTTCTGCTGAAAAACTAATGAACAAGCAAATGGATTATGTTCGGAATCACCTTGCACTAGTTTTCCATAGATATCTGACAGGCGAAAGTGGTATTCAAAAACTCACTATTAGCATCAATGGGTTGTCAGTAGAACCAAGCGATCCTTTTTTAATCGGTAAAAGCACTCGCTTTCAAGCAGATGAACGATTCAATATTGAGGGATATCCTGTATACGTTTCTGCCTTTATGTTGCCGCATATCAATTCTCTGACAAAAGCTGACCGCACAGCATTAGGTGGATCAGAAGGGCTTACTAAAGATCAAGGATTTTATATTTATCGAAATAAACGACTGCTGGTTTGGGGTACATGGTTTAGAATGCATAGAAAAGATGAGCTCTCAAAGCTCGCAAGAATACGCGTCGATATTCCAAATTCTCTAGACCATCTTTGGACATTAGACATACGAAAATCCTCAGCAGTTCCCCCTGACGTAATTAAAAATAATTTGTCTAGAATTGTAGATAGAATATCAGAGGGAAGCAAGCGTGCGTGGACATTTAGAGGGAAAAAAGAGGTCAGCGACTCCGGCATGCACTTGTGGACAAAAACAAATGTACGTGAAGGTGTAGTCTACAATCTGAACAGGACTCACTTGCTTTTACAGTTGCTTGAAGGTTCTTTAAATGGTGAGCAACACAGATTACTAGAAAGCTATTTACGGCTGGCTGAAGAAAATTTACCACTGAACCAACTCTATGTTGACTTAAATAACGAAGAACAAGTTAATATACGCAAAGAAAAAGATGCTGAAAAAGAAGCCTGTGAGATTGCAACGGCTATACTTGCGAATATTTCAAAAGATCCTTTGCGAAGTGACCACATTCGGTTGTTAATATCGACAGATCCATTTTGCAGATTCTCACAAGTAGTAGAAATGTTACAGCAAGAATTGGAGAAGTAATATGGAAGTATACACTCTCTTTGAAAAAGTAGTTCGCTCATACTTAAGCGGCATCTCAGTAAACAGAGCTCCAACGGAAAACGAACTTCGAAATGCATGCAACGCGGTTCGGCTCATACTTCCTGCTATCACAGAAGATGAAGCCGAAAAGATTATTAAACACCTGCAAACAGCACTTGATGTTGCAATGGATGTTGGAGAAGTTCTGGAGAACGAGTACGAACCTTGGCTTATGGCAAGAAAGAAGAGTATAGATTTCTATTACTGGAATCGATATGCGCTCTATCTAGAACAAGATCAACATCGAGCCCCCGGTGTTGTTGCTGCAATAGATCATGTATCTGATCGAATTGTTGATTTAGCAGGGGATCCAAAAACAGGCAGTTATCTTCATAGGCGCGGTCTTCTTATTGGCGATGTGCAGTCTGGAAAAACAGCGAACTATATAGCAGTAATGAACAAGGCTGCAGATGTCGGTTATAAAGTAATTATTTTATTAACTGGAACCGTTGAAAGCTTAAGGCGTCAAACGCAGGAGCGTGTTGATGAAGGTTTTATCGGGCGCAGTAGCAAAGCATATTTGCAGAGAAATAGTCAGACCATTAAGAAGGGCGTTGGCAGCATAGACTCCCGACGGTTCGCTACGGGATTTACTACTGAGGCAAGCGACTTTAAAACCGCAGTTGTAAGGAATATGAATGCAAGCCTTCACAACATGAGCAACGAACCTGTTGTATTCGTTCTCAAGAAAAATGCGAGAACAATGCAGAATTTGATTGATTGGTTGGAGAATTATAATGCAAATAATCAAGGGCGAATTGATTTGCCCTTACTGCTTATAGATGATGAAGCTGATAACGCATCCATTAACACAAAAACCGAAAATGAGCCGGCTGCAATTAACAAGCTTATTAGAAAGCTTCTTTCACTGTTTCTTGAAAGCTCATATATTGCTGTCACTGCCACTCCATTCGCAAATATCTTTATTCTTCCGGATAAAACCGAGGAAATGGAAAATGACGACTTGTTTCCTTCTGATTATATTTACGCATTGGACGCCCCAACAAACTATATTGGCGGCAATGAGATTTTTGGAAATGATGCATCGTTCAGTAGTGCATTAATTGCAATTAATGATGCCGAAGATTATTTCCCGTATAAACACAAACAGGATATTTACATTCCTGAACTTCCTAATAGTTTGTATGATGCTTTAAGATATTTCATATTGGCAAATGCTGCCAGAGATATCAGAAACATCGGCAATCCACATCGATCAATGCTTGTCAATGTCAGCCGCTTTGTTAAGGTACAAGAATCGATAACTCATCTCATTAGTGAATGGCTATATGAAGTTCAAAGGGATATCAGAAATTACTGTATGCTAGACGAAGAAGAAGCATGCCGAAATGATATAATAGCCCAACTTAGAGATGACTGGAACAATAAGGAATATCCCTTCGCCAAATTTGGCATGCCTTGGGAGTTTGTCCAAAAAGAGTGTCTATTGAAAGCCGCAAGTGCAATTGAAGTCCGAACAATAAACCAACGAAGTGCAACAAAACTAGATTATACGGAATATGGTGAAAATGGTCTTCGAGTTATTGCGGTTGGAGGACTTAGCTTATCACGTGGACTGACGTTGGAAGGCTTGATGGTCAGTTATTTCCACAGGAACACCCAAATGTATGACACGCTTATGCAGATGGGACGATGGTTTGGCTACAGAACTGAATATGAAGATCTTTTTCGCATTTGGATGCCAGACGATGCAAGCGGATGGTATGCACACATTACAAGCGCATCTAATGAATTGCGTGAGGATATCGCAAAAATGAATCGCCTAGGCGCTACACCAAAAGAATTCGGATTAAAAGTTCGAGCCCACCCAACTTCTCTGATAGTTACTGCTCGCAATAAAATGAAACATGCCGACAGGGTTCAATGCCTTATCACACTAGATGGTTTCTTCTTTGAAACGCCGCGATTTAAGCCTGACATCAATATAATTCGGTCGAACAAGCAAAGATCGGATGCACTCGTTCATCGGCTTATAAATACGTGTGGGCAACCAGTAAAATCAGGAAATCAGCCCCTTTTTTGGCATGATGTACCATGCGAGTTGGTTTGTGATTACGTAATCGCCTATGAAAACCATCCGTTAAACATGGAAACAGACGGTCCAGTTCTTAGAGATTATATCCAAGCAAATCCGAATTTCGCTTTTTGGGATATCCTTATCCCAACTAGCCGAGAAGAAACCATTTTAACTATTGATGGGTTGGAAATCCATCCGTTTAATCGCCCGGTTTTGAAAAGGAATAATATTCTTAGCATATACGGTACTAAAATGCGAATTGGTACAATTGGCCTTACGCGCCATGGTTTAACAGATTCAGCTCAAAAAAGAATCGAAGATGAGTATCGTGAAAGCAAAAGAACTAAATACGAACAGAAGTATGGAAGTGAAGCAACAGAAAAACTAAGAAAAATGAGTATTCCCGATAAAGCATATTTGGTGCCAAATAAAAACCCTATATTAATTATCCATTACATCGCTCCGAATGAGAAGAGTGATTTGCCAATAGGATTTGAGATTGGTAAAGATTATATGGTTGGATATGGTATAGGCTTTCCCGCCTTGGCTGGATCTACTCCAGTGTACGCTATTTATTATATTAATATGGTCGAACAAAAACAAAACTTTGAGGATGAAATTGAGGAGGATCAGTTTGATGATAACATTGAATGAGCTCACCTCACTTTGGTGGACCATTGCACCTCAACATGGAAATAGCATCGGGCGTAGGGCTGATCCATCACACCCATTAGACTTCTTTGTAGCATTTGATGAGCAAAACAATATGCAGTTCATGCTAATTTCTGAACAGTTGCCAGATCTTCCAGCATCTAGCCAGCAAATTCTAGTAAGGGGTAATGTTCGAAGCGATGGTAAGTTTGCAATATGCTTATCGCTAGTAAACAATTCCCTTCGTGACATATATGTTGCCTTATGTTGGGATATTATGGATTGCACCAATAATGTCACGGATCACATTGTTGGAACCCAATTAGCGATAAGACGGTTTCGCATGTGGCAATTACTTTTTGCAGAATTAAAAAACAAGAAAATTTCCGACGAAGGAATCAAAGGCCTTCTCGGTGAGCTATTTGTGCTTGAATCGTTATGTATCCCTCTTTTTGGAATAGATTCCGCCGTTTCTGGTTGGGTAGGGCCATTGAAAGCAGACCGAGATTTCGAGTATGCTTCCATTTGGTACGAAGTTAAGAGCACTTCAAGAAGTCGAGATGCTATAACCATATCGTCATATGATCAGCTTGATACAGATGCTCCAGGTGAATTGTTGGTATGTCGAGTTGAGAAAACATCAAGGGAAGCACACGAATCAGTATCATTAAACAAAATTGTGGATCAGTTGCGGCAGCTAATTAGAGGTAACGAGTATGCAGCTTCAGTTTTTAATAACCGATTGCTGCTATATGGATATGATGCAGAAGATGAAAGAGCAGATCAGCCATACACGCTTTGCGGAATCGAACGGTATCTTGTTTCCGGCGAGTTCCCGCGCATCCGCAGAAGCTTACTTCCTAATGCAATTTGTGATGGAATCTATTCTATTAATCTTGCCGCAATTCAAGCATGGCGTGTTGATTAGGAGGATCATAAATGCAAAGCTTCGAAGAGTACAGAAAAGAGTTTCTCGAAGACATATTAGCTACGGAGGAAAGCGAGGCCAACGGCACTATCGCCAGCTTCGTAAAAATCTGCGCACTAAAGCTTTTTGAAGGAGATGTCCTTCCTGAGTATACGCCATGTTACTATCAAGGTATTGGATTTAGAAACACAGCTCTCCGCATCGATGGGTACGCTTACGATGAGCAGGATGGTACATTTTACTTGCTTGTTGCCACCTATTCGGGAAGTGAAATTTGTGAAACTCTCATCGGAAGCGACGCAAAAACAGTTCTCGATCGTTGTCGTGCGTTTGTCTGTCAGTCAATCGAAAGTGATTTAGCACAAAAAATCGAAATCAGTACTGAAGCATTTGACTTGGCCTCTTTGATTAAAGAGCAAGCCAACTATGTTTCTAAGTATGTTGTCATTCTATTAACCGATATGGTTTTAAGTGAACGCGCCAATCTATCCGAATCAACAAGTTTATCGAAGAAGAAAGGCAAAGTGAAACGGAGAGCAGGAGTACTAGATGCTGAATCGATTTTTGATACTGCGGTGGAATATAGAATTTGGGACATGCCGCGGTTCTTCCGTGTTTTTGCTACTGGTGAGGGACGTGAGGAAATCGAAATCACGTTTTCCGATTATATTGATGGTGGAATCCCATGCCTTCCCGCCAATATTGAAGGCGATAGCGTTGAATGTAAGAGCTATTTGTGTACTGTTCCTGGCAATGTACTCGCAGATTTATATGATGAGTATGGAAGTAGGATGCTTGAAGGAAACGTGCGGTCGTTTTTAGGCCGAAGAGGTGTAAATAAGGATATTCGGAATACCGTCCTTAATGAGCCCGACAGATTTTTCGTTTACAATAACGGGCTTTCTGCCACTGCAATAGAAGCCATAGTAGAAAATGGTAAACTTCTATTTGCACGAGATCTTCAAATCGTAAATGGCGGACAAACGACAGCAACCCTATCTGCCTCGCGCAGATCTAACGGTGCAGATTTATCCAGGATTTCAGTGCTTATGAAGCTAACTCAAGTTGCACCAGAAATTGCCGCTACAATAGTACCCCTTATTTCTCGAAGCGCAAACAGTCAGAATAAAATAAACGCAGCAGATTTCTTTTCTACTCATGAATATCACGTACGATTAGAGCAAATTTCCAGGAGAAAATTCTCTCCCGCAAAAGATGGCGCACAGCACGAAACACACTGGTTTTATGAAAGAGCTAGAGGGCAATATATACAGGCAACCATGCACATGACAAAAGCGGAAGAGCGCAAGTTTATGACACAAAATCCTAAGGATCAACTAATTACGAAAACTGATCTTGCTAAATATTTAAGCGCATGGGATGGTTATCCCCAAATCGTCAGTAAGGGCGCTGAAACTAATTTTGGTGAGTTTGCAAAACGGACAGAAGAACAATGGGAACATAAACGCGATGATTTCAATGATGTATATTTCCAAGAAGCAATCGCATTAGTAATAATATATAGGACGACAGATAAGCTGATACCGAAACAGCCTTGGTACGATAAAGGATATAAGGCAAATATCGTTGCATATTCGATCGCCTTGCTGCATCATCTCATTAGCAAATGGTATCCCAACCGGTTGCTTGATCTTCAAAAAATCTGGCAGAAACAACGTTGCCCCGAGATACTGCTGGAACAAATTGCCATTATCGCTGAAAAAGTGTATTATACAATAACGTCGGATCAACGACCCATCGAAAATGTAACGCAATGGTGCAAGCAAAACGGTTGCTGGGATGCTGTAAAGAAATTAAACATTAATCCAATTCCCGGTTTTGAATCCTTATTAAGCGGAAAAGATGAATATACCGCTACAAAACGCGATGCTCGCGATATCCGCAAAATCGAAAATACGATTGATAATCAAAAAGCAGTGCTTGATTTAGGAGAAGAATATTGGCAAAAACTCGAATCCTGGCTTAAGCAGATTAGATTAGCAACAGAATCGGAGACTCGAGCCCTAAAATATGCTACTAGAATGTCTGCTGGGTACTTCCCCGATGAACGCCAATGCAAAGAGCTTCTTAATCTTAAAATGAAAGCCGTTCGAGAGGGATTTCCCCCCCAATAGATATCAATAGCAATAGGATGAAATGATGAAAATGTACACAGTAATTGATCTGTTTGCCGGTGCTGGCGGTTTAAGTTTAGGCTTTACACAAACAGGGGCATTTAAAATTGTTGCAGCTGCAGAGAACAATGTAAATGCACAAAGAACATATAAGGCAAATCATAAAGGCACTGAAATTCTTGGTGATATTCGTGATATCGTGTTTTCTGATCTTAGACATAAGCATGGTGATGTTGACGTAGTTATTGGCGGCCCTCCTTGTCAGGGTTTTTCTAATGCAAACCGCCAAAAAGCGCAAGCGATTAGTTTAAACAATAGTCTCGTAAAACATTTTGTCCGTGCGATTGCTGAGTTGAAGCCGCCTGTGTTTATTATGGAAAACGTTAGCATGCTACGGTCGGAAACTCATCGCTTCTATTATTCTGAAGAAGATATTGATGTCATTTTCAACTTAGGAATTAGACGCCGTAATGATAATCTGTCGCTGCTTCCGGCAGGTTTATTTGAAGCAGATCTTGATTATTTAATAAATACTCTGATTCATTACGAACGATATTTATGGAATTCTGATGAATATCATTTAATCAATATGCTGTTTCGTCAGCGAAATAATGATTTGAAGCTTAAAAAAACAGCAAAAAAATATGATACACACATCCGAGTATTCGCTGAAAAATATATAATGCAAAATAGCGACAATAAAGTTCTTGATACGGCTAATGCTAAATTGGCCACTGCGCTGACTTCCTTCATCTCCGATAGAATACACGAAAATTGTCTGATAAATTGTATCGAGCCCGCGCTCATGCTACAGCGTATGTACATGCATTACAAAGAACTGATCGATAATAAAATTGTGATAGATGGCTATATGGCGCATGAAGGTGTTTCTGTCCAAGTATCCTCTTTCCCTGTTTTCGAATATGTGCAAGCAATTCTAAGTGCCAAGCCCTATTGCTATGATATCGCTAGTGGAATTTTGAACGCTGTAGATTTTGGCGCTCCGCAACGAAGAGAACGCTATATATTAATAGGTACTAGAAACGGAGTTAAGGCTGAATTGCCGAGGCCGACCTTTAATGTAAGTTCGTACAGAAAGGTGCGTGATGCTATAAGCGATCTCGAATCTGTACAAACAAATTCTGACATTGCTTCAGAAGCCATAGCTTTACCCCCGCTCCATGTAGAATCGGGATCGCTTATATCTTGTTTACGAGATTCAATCAAATTATTTAATCATGTGATCCCAGAAACTCAAGATATGGCAAAAAAACGCTTTGCGGCATTACGGCCAGGTGATAATTTCCACTGCCTTGATGATGAGTTAAAGTCATCTTATACAGACATAAAGAGAACACAAAATACAATTTATTTACGGCTTGATTATAATCGTCCAAGCGGAACCGTTGTGAATGTGCGGAAGTCAATGTGGGTGCATCCAACACTAAACCGTGCTTTAAGCATTCGAGAAGCAGCTCGATTACAAACTTTTCCAGATAGCTTCGTGTTCATAGGAACGAAAGATTCGCAGTACCAGCAAGTAGGAAATGCCGTGCCACCAATGCTGTCAAAAGCAATTGCTGAACAGGTTTTGCATCTCTTGAGCATGGATTAAGTTTATGGCAGATAATCACACGCAAAAAGAACGCAGTAAAAACATGTCGCATATACATAGCGAAAATACAATACCCGAACAGATAGTGCGGCAATTTTTGTTTGCAAAAGGATTTAGATATCGAAAGCACGTCAAGGATATGCCTGGACGCCCCGATATTGTTCTGCCAAAGTACCACGTTGTAATATTTATTAACGGGTGTTTCTGGCACAAACATAATTGCAGTCGTTTTGTATGGCCATCTACAAATTCAAATTACTGGAAAGCCAAAATTAATGGCAACGCTTGTCGTGACCGAAAGAATTATGAGTTGCTTTTGAATCAAGGTTGGTCTGTTATAATCGTTTGGGAATGTGAACTTAAAAGTTCAATCCGGCAGGAACGTCTTGAGCGCTTATGCAGTGAGATTACGAAATAATAATTTTGGAGGAGCTTATGGCACAAATTGATTTGTCTGATTTTTCACATGTTAATAAGCAACGAAATGTTGTACATGAAAAGGTACCCGCTACATACACAGCATTCGAATTCGACGCCATTAAATATGTTCAAATAGACACATATGGTCGTATTGGGCGGGAAAATCCTGAGAAAATTAGTCAATCTCTACAAATCGATAGAAGCACAGCAAAAATTCTTATTAATATTCTTATGCAAGAGTTCAATCTTTAGTCAATCTTCTCGAAACATAATTATTCGTTTTGTTTAAACGTTTTGAATGCTTATAATCTAAGACTTGATACTTCGACATAGCCGAGGTATACTTCATGTGAAGCAAAAGTACAATTGGAGATGAATATGATAGATACTCAAAAATATGGATTTAATGCCGACATTGTTCGTGCTTTACGCGATATTGATAATATCCCAACAACCGAACCAGGTGTAATAAAAGGTATTCCCGGTAGACTTTTCATTGTGGCACCCGAACAACTAGGCCAGCTTGATCACATCATCTACACCCTTGATGCAATACCACCATCAGAGCTTTCCGCTTTAAGTAATGAAGAAAAATTGGAACTTAGCTCTTTACTAAATAACGCAATCCGAGTCCGAAAAAACTCAATTTCCCGATAATACACAAAAAAGAGCGTTCCCAAATCGATGAGAACGCTCTTTTCTATTTCATGACTTGAAACTTCCTTTTATCTTCACCCATAAATCGTGAACGAAACTCGGCCCTCTGCCCAGCGCAACGCCGGTGAGCACGTACAGCATATACAACAACATCGGCTGCGTCACGACGACCACTCCCGCAAGGAAATTGATCTTCGCTACAACGGCTATCGCAATCCCTATGCCCATACTCACGATCTCAGCAATCGTAATCTTCCCTGCGGTCTTGTCCCAAATCGGTTTGACCGTCTGCACGATCGCCTCCACGAACAGCGCCAGAATAATTAAATTTGCCAAATCCATATGATTTCTCCTTTCAATTATCCGACAGCGTGCCCGCTGCCGGTTTCGTTTGTGCCGCCCTGCCCGGTAAACGGATTCAGGCGGCCGATGATCAGTTTCCCGGTCTTCAGCCCGGAGCAGATGAAGATCTCCGAGCCCCAGAATCCGTACCAGAGCCGCGAATAGTCCGTGTCGATCCAGATTTCGAACTTCACCCGCAGCCACAGCAGCACCACGGTATATACCACAATCGCCACCATAGACAGGCAGATGAACTTCGTCAGCGTCGGTGTCTTCGCCATGTTTCCACCTCAAACATTCCCGGGTAGCAGCTCTGAAGCGAGGTCGCCGTAGATGTACCCGGCCGACCCGTTGTAATCGATCTGGTACCAATCCTCGACGACCCCGAAGACCGAGTACACGTCATCTTTCTTTGCCCGCCCTCTGATCGTGTACTCCAGCCCCGGGCCGCTGCGCACATTGCACCATTTCTTAATCTCGTCGACGATAATCTTGCCAACCACCTGCAAGTCTGCGGTTGCATCAGCACTAGTAACGCCGCCGCCGTTCTCAAGCGCCATAAGCACATGCCCGCTGCGTAAGTAGATCCCGCCACGTTTGGCCAGCTTGTCAGAGCCGATATGTGCACTGTCTGAATACGACTTGAATTTGCCAGTTGCCACCAGTTTCGCGCGCAAGTTGCCGGTATACCCATCCGGCGCCATGTTCAGTCCCGCTAGAATATAGCAGCTAATCACAAGGCTCGAGCAATCGAAATCCCCGCCTGCACCCGCTACGGCGCCCCTGTTGACAACTATGTTCCGGTACCCATCCCAGCGCCGCACCTTGTCCTGTGAGTAGCCGTAGGCGCTGTCCGCGCAGATCTGCTCCATGTATCGCGCGGCGCGCTCCTCCATGGCAGTATCCGTGCATTCGAGATAGTACTTCCACACACGCCCGGTGCTGTTCTTCGCATACCATCTAGCAATTGTGATCTCTTTCCCGGTCTGGTCGCCGGGCGTCAGCCCGACGGTATTGCCCAGCTCGTCCATGACAGCGTGCCCGATCCGGATTGCCATGCTTATCCCTCCTTCTCCGGGCGCACCCGCGCCCGTTTCCCCGCATCCTCGCCGATATGGTCGTCCAGCCTTTTATGCGCCTGCTTGGCGGACGACTCGACCGAGGAAAGCCGCTCGAAGATCTCGAGGTTCGTGCGGCGCTGTTCACGTTGCTCCGCCTTGATCTCATCCGTGTTCGCCTTGACGTACCCGAGGTCGGACAGGATCGTACCGATCTGCCGCCCTTCCGAGGAATCGTCCGCTTTTTTATTGCGCGAGAACGCCAGATAAGCAAACGCGATCGACGCGAGCACACCTAGGATCCCGAGATACCCTTCCCAAGTCATCTGTCCGCTCCTTCCAACAAAAAAGAGCCTTTCGGCTCGCTACAGTTTCGGTTCATTCTTCGAACGGCTCTTCCACCGCTTCCAGCGCCGCCGCGGCGATCTCCTCGTATGTCAAGACAGAGTTCCCTTCCCGCAGGAATACCTCCCCGGTGTACTGATCCCCGATCGTCACCGAGCGGTCCGAGATGCAGACCGCGTCAGGAAACTCACCGGCATTCGACTCGCAGAGCCAAATCACGTTCACCACAACTCCGTTTTCGATCAGTGCATAGTCTTTTGGTTCGTTCATGTATACCTCCCTATGCCGCGCGCTTATTCCGGATGATCACAATGCCGGAACCGCCGGACCCCGCTGTCGAGGATCCTTTATAGTTTCCGCCTCCGCCGCCGCCGGTGTTCGCCGTTCCACTCTGATACGCACCCGCAGACCCGGAGCCGCGTCCGCCGCCGCCGGCACCGCCGGTACCGCCCGTTTTGGATGATGTATACCCGGACCCACCGCCGCCGCCGGCATACAGATCGCCGGACGCTTCGCCGAACTCACGCGTCGTAGTTCCCTGCCCGATACCGCCCGCTGCGTTGATCGTCTGGCCGTTCGATCCGTTCGACCCGCCGTTCCCGCCCGGCCACGATGTGGACGCCGAGCCATCGCCGTTCGCGCCGCCGCCGGAACCGCCTGCGCCGCCGGAATAGGGCGACCAGTTGTATCCGTTCGGAATGACGCGCAGTCCGCCGTTCTTGGAATACGTGCCGTTGAAACTGGATGCACCGCCAATCCCGTTTGCATTGCCTCCCGCCCCGACGACAATGGAGTACGCGGTTCCGGCGGTCAGGAGAATATTCGTCCATGTCCCTGTGTATCCGCCGCCTCCGCCGGTACCAGAGGAAGAGCCGTACCCACCACCGCCTCCGCCGCCGACAATGAACAGGTCGATTTTGATGTCCTTGGTCGGAGTGAATGTTCCGCTGGTCAGGAACTTCAATCTGAAATCGATCCCGCCGTCGTCCACCCACGCGTATGTCCCGGTGTACGTAAAATCGGTAGACCGGAATGCGGTTGCGTAGCACGACGGCCGGAAGATCACCGGACACGCAAACAGAAAAACCGCCATGAGTAAAGCGGCAAGCCTCAATATGCCGGGTCGTGCGCCCTTCTTTACTGTCTGCCACCTGCCCGGCAGCATGAAGCTGATTGCACCCATGACAGCGCGGCATTTCACCCTGCACCAATCAATAGCCCGCGCCATCCTGCTCCTCGTTCGTTTCATTAATACAAATCCCCCCGGACAATCATCCGAACCGGAATATCGACCGCAGGCGTCGAGCCGAACGCCTTGATCACGATCTGTCCGGCGCTCTGGCTGTTCTCCTGCACGTTTGCCGCCTGCAGGGCTGTCAGTTGCTCGGCTGTAATGCTGAGCGCGGGAAGAATCTCCACCGCGCAATCGGCGGTGATGTCGGAATTGGAAATCGTGTACAAACTGCTGCTCCAATTCGCCGCTGCCAGCGTCACGCTGACCGGCGCCTTTGACTTCTTCGCGGCTCCGGCATTCGTGCAGGCCTGCGCCTTCTGCGCGTCGGTCAGCGATTGCGCGCCGCCGTAGTAGACGAACTCCGCCACGTCGTCCCCGCCCGGCTCGTGCGTGGCAGCATGGTCGATCACCGCTTCGCCCTGCAGGTCGTTGACAAGACTCTGCGCCTCGCTGAGCACTTCATTGAACTGCGCCGCGGCCATGGAGGTGTCGACCTGCGTCGTTTCCGTCACGATCCCGCACACCGTCGGCTCAAACCGCTCGTCGGAGATCATACCAGCCGTGATCGCGAGTGTCCCCGCAGCCACGCTGATCCGGCAAAGCGAAATCTGCCGCAGCGATGCGTCGTTCGTCAGTGCAGGCGCTGCAGGCGTCACCGCGTTCGTGCCTTTCAGCACCTTGATCTCCGGCAGCTGCGTGTAGTTTGGTGTCGACCACTCGACGATCACGCGGTCGATCCGGTTCAGCACCCCGTCCGCCGTATCGATCGAAAGCTGCAGCAGCGCTGCCGTTACGTAAAACACGTCGTTCCAGAAATGGATTCCGTTCCCGTTTGCGTCCGTCAGCCAACCTCCGCCATCGGATACCGAGACCGCCATAGCAGGCGTGGTCAGTTGCGATACCGCAAGCTCACCCTCCGCACCGTATACGCCGCTCGTGCGTCCATGGTGCCAGCGCATGACGTTTTCCGCGCCGATCTCCTCGTTGACGTTGTTCGGATAGCTCTTTATCTCCGCCATGACAGTTTCATCTCCCCTAATACCGTAATCTCAGGCTCGCCTAGAACAACCGACACGGTCTCGCTCTGCGCCTGAATCGTCCGCTTCACGCCCCGGATGATCGCCGTGAACTGTACGCCGAAGCGCCGGGACACACACCGGACGCGGTCACCCAAGGTGTACTTGACCCCGTACTCGCCGGGATCGACGCGCACGGAAAAGCCCAGGCTCCGCACACGTTTCGCCGCTTCGCTTGCTCCGGCAGCGTCAAGCCGTGCCTGAAACGCGGCGAGCGTTTCCTCGGTCTCCTGCTTCAACCGCGAGTCGTGCCAGTACTCGTACCGGTCAGCGCCGGTCGCCGTGCCGACCGTACGCACGGTCGTCGTGCCGTCGGTCAGCGTCCCCAACACGTAAATCACGTTCTTAAACAGGCTTTCGTCGTCCTCGATCTTGAGATCGCGCGCGGTACCCTGTTCATCCGAGAAAATCACCGCGTGCGACCCTGTCGTCAGGTCGGCGCCCTTGTAGAGCTCGAAGACGTGCTTCCGCTCCGTTGTGTCAAACCGCATCCGCTGCCCGAGCTCGACGGCGTCGAGGATCGGCATGATTTCTTCGAGCAACTGACCGCCGGACAGGATCGCACTGTACGTCTCCGTCAGCGACTTCAGTGCGGCGGTCTCGACGTTCGGAAGGTCACGCAGGTTTGCATTGACCGCAGCGTAAACGTCGCTCTCCACCGTCGAGATGGTCGCTGGCGATGAGACCGCCCGTTTATTGAGCAGCCAGTTCGTCGTGTACCCGTTAACCGTGATCCGGTCCTGCGAGGTATCGGGCGACACGCGCGTGATCACCATCGCCTGTCGAATTTTCGTCCGGTAGAGGATCGCGCCTTTGACCAGATGCGAGATGTTATACTGCGTCGGCGGTACGATCAGCGTGAACTTACCGATGTCGTTGTACCATTCCTCTGTCTGATACGAATTCGCCCGGATCTCATGATAACCGGTCAGCGCCGGGTTGAATACGACTAGCATGTCAGGATCGCCACCTTCTCGATTGCCACGTCGATACTCGCCACCATGCTCGACGCGCCGCTGTCGGCTTCTGTTTTGATCAGGTTGTCCCCGACTGCCATGGACGTGAGCGTGCTCTCGATCTCGAGGTCGCCGCGGATGTCACCGTCGATCGTCGAGGTGACATAGGTCAAATCGTGTGTGATCTGAATCGTCACGCGCTCTCCGGCCACCATGGTGCGGTTGAGCTGCATGTACTCCCCGGTGATCGCGTTGACCAGCCTCGGATTCTCCACCGATCCCTTGGCGTTCAGCGTCGCCGTAAACGGACAGGCCACCTGCCCGCTGTTTCGTATGTTGATAAACGCGGTCTCAATCATCTCGCCGAACCGGTACGGCTGCGAGATGTTCCACGGGAACTTGAACCGCGGCAGCACGCCGGTCAGGATCGTCTTGGTCGCCTGATCCAGCATCCAGTAGGGATACGGCGCCAGCACCGAAAACTGAAACGTCGGGAATCGCAGGCTGTCGTCGACCACCGGTGTCGAGGTCGGCGTCACGATCCGGTAGTATGTCCCGTTGTGATATAGCTTCGCCCCAACGTCCGGCAGCACGACCGCAAACAACCGCTCCGCGCGCGCTTCGATCTGCGCCCGGCTGCCGAAGATGTAACCCGTTACCGTCATGGGCACCGGCTGCACGACGCGCGACTGCACCGTCGTACCGATCTGCCCTATGCCCTGCGCCTGGTTCGCGTTGACGCCGATCCCGCTCGTGCCGGTCACGGACGCAATCCGGTACCCGTTTGAGATACTCAGCACGAGCGATTCGCCGTTGTCATTGACGTACGTAAAGATATCCCTCATGTCGACACCGCCCATCTGCTGCGCGCAAACGCCGCCAGCGTCGCGTCGGCCGCCTCGACCGCCGTCTCCTTGTCTTTCGCGTACACATGGAAGACAAACTGCGCGCCGCCCACACCGCCGCTGCCGGCAGCAGGTATCCCGCCTGCGCCGATGCTGACGCTCGTTCCGGTCATGACGGACTTCACTCTGTTGATCACGTTCGATGCGGCTGACAGCGCCTCACGCGTACCCCTGTTCAGACCGATCCCCATACCTTCTGGGATCTCGTACCCGATCCGGATGCCCCATTTGGAGGGCGAGTTCTCGTCAAATCCGTCCTTGCCGGTGAACCAGCCTTTGATCGTGTCGACGAGCCCTTTCACCTTCGACTTGAGCCACGCGATCTTGTCCCCGATGCCGTTCCAGATACCGACGATGAGGTCACGGCCGACGCTGAAGAAGTCCGACACCTTGTCCTTGACCGGCTGGATCACGTTGTCGTTCACCAGCTGACCGACGGAGAGCAGGATGACCGCAAACTGTGCGATTACGCCTTCGTAGAGCTGCACGATCAGCTCCTTGCCGCTCTCCCACAACTGAACTGCGGACTGGATGAACCCCGCCGCGATGTTGACCACGATCTGCGGAATCTTCGCCAGCAGGTCCGGCAGCGCGGCGATCAGTCCCTGCGCCAAAGCCAGAACGATCTGCAGCCCAGCGTCAAGCAGCGTTACCACCGTGTCCGGCTCGGTCAGTATCGTGACGATCTGCAGGACCATGTCCACGATCGCCGGAATCAGCTCCGGCAGGCTCTGCGCAATGCCCTGTGCGAGCGCGATCACGATGTTCAAGCCCGTCTCAATCAGCAGCGGGAGATTCTGGATCAGGAACATGGCCAGCATGGTCACGATCTGCACCACCGCCCCGCTGATCGCATCCGTGTTCTGCTGCAGCGCCGTGAACACGGCCGAGAGCAGCTGCGTCGCGGACTGTACGAGCACCGGCAGCAGCGCAGGCAGCGCCGCCGTCGCGGACGAGATCAGCGTACTCAGCGTCTGCGTCAGCATGCCGACGAACGTAGGCAGATTGCCGGAGATAAATTCGACCACCTTCGGGATCGACTCGTTGATCTTCTGCGTGATCTCCTGTGCTATGTTCCCGGCCGCTTCAGTCAGGCCCGTGAATCCTTCCGCGTTGAACGCCTCCTGCAGCCTGGCGACATACCCGATCGCGGCGGGGAGCAGGTCGGTCCGGATCGATTCCGTCATGGGTTTCAGCACGCTGCCTACCAGCGCTTTGGCATTGTCCTTCAGCGTCGAGATCATGCCATCCGTTGTTTTGGACGCTTTCTCCATCCCCTGATAGAACTGTCCGCCTTCCGACGTCGCGATCTGCATGGCACCGGTGAGCTCGTCTGCCGATATCTTCCCGGCACTCATACGCTTCTGCAGCGCTTCCATGCTCTCCCCGGTCTGGTCGGAGATGATCTTGAGCGGGTTGAACCCCGCCTCGACCATCTGCTGATACGTCTCCCCGGTCAGCTTCCCTAAGCTTTCCGCTTTGCCAAGCGCCGTGTTCAGTCGCTGGAACTTGTCGCTGTTGCCGAGCGCGATGTCGCCGGTCATCTTGAGCAGGTTGGTACTCTCGCCGTTGGCGACGCCGAACGCGAGCAGCGTCTGGGTCCCCTGCGCGAGGTCGGCCATCTCGAACGGCGTGGACGCGGCTAGCTGTTTGAGCTCGTTTGTTTTGTCGACTGCGAGTTCATAGCTGCCGAGCATGACTTCGAAGTTGGCGGTGTAGTTTTCCATCTCCTTGTTGAACCCGAACGCCACCTTGAGCGCAGCGGCAAGCGCTGCGCCGGTCGCCGCTGCCACAGCGCCGGCGGTCACCGTGATCCCTTTCAACGCGCCCGTTGCGACTTTCCCCGCACCGGAGGCGAAGCTCTTCCACCCTTCACCGAAGCTGTGCGTCTGACGGGTTGCGTCCTTGAGCGCCTGCTCGTTCTCCCCGATCTCATGCCGGGTCGACTCCAGCGCGGCTTTCGCGTTATTGAGGTTGGTCTTCATCTGCACATATGCGCGGTCGGTCGGCTTGACCCCGGCTTCGTCCATGCGCTTGAGCGCTTGCTCGGCTTCCGACGCGGCCTTCTTCTGCTCGGCCATGGCCTTGTTCAGCGTATCGTTCTTTGCTTTCAGAGCAGAGACGGATGTGTTGTTCTTCCCGAACGCGGCGGTTAAAAGCGCTGCTTCGGACGCGACGAGCTTCATGTTGT
The DNA here is from genome assembly GCA_963675855.1 of Christensenellaceae bacterium. Taxonomy (GTDB): domain Bacteria; phylum Bacillota; class Clostridia; order Christensenellales; family CAG-138; genus UBA7703. Next base: position 425,575 of record OY776633.1, on the reverse strand, counting down.
CCTTGATCGAGCGAAGGGCGTTCGTGTAATCCTTCTCGCCCTTGACCGCGATCGTAGGCCCTATGTTATATCCCATTGCCGCCTCCTAGTACGGGAACAGCTTGTCTATGCTCTCGTCGACGGACTCGCCGTCCTCCGACAGACACGCGTCCAGAAACAAGCCGATCGTAATCGAATCCAGATCGGCGACGGAGAACCCTATGCGCTTGGCAATGAGTAAGTATGTGGATGCGTCTATTGGTTCTCCGCCGCCGTCTGCTTTTTTGTGGTCTGCAGGCTCCTGTTCAGCAGCTCCTGCAACTCAGCGAAGACCGCGAAGATCGGGAATGATTCAAACGAATCGATCCAGTCGACGAGGTTGGGACTGACCTGCTCGCTGTACGCACGCGCCATGACGTGCGCAAGGCCATAGAAGATCATCGTGTCCCACTTGTCGTTGAGCTTGATCTCGGTCTCTTTCTTCTTGCCGAACTTCTTTGTCTCAACCTCGTCCGTCGCGTCGGCGAGCGTTTGCAGATCAAGAAACAGGTCCCGGCCCGTTGCGTTGCGGTACCGGATGGGCAAAGACGCCGGCGCTTTGAAGCCAACGTCCTGGTCATTGATTCGAATAATCTTTTCCATATGACGTTACGCTCCCGCCACCGGCTCCTGCACGGCGGTGAACCAGTTGCCATACACCGTCACGTCGGTCGTGCTCTTGGTGTGCAGTTTGACAAGGTTATCGGAGGTCCGCGGTCGTGCCGCGAACTTGACCTTGACCGTTTCCGGCGTGCCGGCTTTCGCGGTCTTTGCCGCGATCTCCGGGCGTGCGGTAACCACGCAGTCCATGAGCGCGAAGCGCCGGTTGTGCGCGTCGCCCTGGAACTGCCCGAGCACCGCAAACTGCGGGTAGACCTTGCCGGAGTACTCCGTTGCGACGGACTTGCTGTCCTCGGTCATGGCGAGGATCGCCGTTGCGATCGCATCCGGCAGGTATGCCGACTCCACCTCCCCGTCGTACCCTTCGCTCTTGTCGATCACGACATAATCGCGGTTATCCGCTTCAAACGGCTCGATGTTCCCTTTGGGCGAGAGCGTGAGTCCCACTGCCCCCGGCCAGAGCACGGGCGTACCGTAGGAATACACACCGTCCGTTACCGTGATCAGCGCAATGGCGAGATTTGAGATGCCGTACTTGTATTTATTTGCCATTTACAGTTCCTCCTAAACCCTGCCGATGACCGGCAGGGCGTAATGGTGTTTCTTCGTGTCCGTTTCGTACGCGACGTACTGCCCGTCAAGCACGAACAGCCCGGCGGTTTTCAGCAGCGCTTTGGCTGACGCAACTCCCGTCCGGTAATCGCCACCGAGATAGAACTCGATATTGACGTACTCGTCAGTGAGCAGCGCATCGTTGTCCGCTTCGAACGCACGGTCGTAATCCGGCACGAGCACGTAGTGGTCCGCTTTGGGGCTGCCTTCGCAGACCCCGACGCCATGTTTGAGTGAAAGCGGAGCGAGCGCCGCGTCGATGGTTTCAAGCGTCGGCAAGTTTACCCGCCTCCTCGTCGTAGATTCGCTGCATCTCGGCCACGCACTCCGGCTCTGCGGCAGAGCACGCCGCGTTCAGCCACGGCCGGGCCGGCTGCGCGTTGGTGCCGCTGCGGCCATGCTCGTAGACGTTTACCGCCAGCGCGGCCGGCGTGCCGGATTCCGTTTTGCCTTTGAACTGCACCTGCGCAAACCAGCCGTACTGGTTCTTCCTCGCGGCTTTCATCTTCGCATACCGGGCAAACGTCGAGTTGGCACCTTTGATCGTTCTGTACAGGATGCGCAGCCCGGCACCGACCATCTGCTTGAGCACGCTGTCCGTATTGTCGCCGAGTTTTGCCAGCATCTGTTCGTAGCTCTCGAATCCCTCAAATTTCACCGTCGCCATATCGCTACTCCGTGATCCGGCTGCAGGTCAGCTGCACCGTGTTGGAATCGAGTTTGTAATCCCGCAGCACCCGGTACTCGATATCGCCGTCGGCCGCGTGATGGATGAGCTTCTGCTGCCCGTCGTAGTCGACCGGGGACAGTTCGAACACCGCGTCAGCCTTCCTGCCGGCTGCGTCAACCGCGTAATATTCGCTGCGGGATACGCTCTTACACTCCGCCCAGCAGGACAGGCTCGATACCGTCGTCTCCTGCTGGAACGTCGTGTCCGTCACTGCTGTTTTCACAAGCGTGACCCAGTCAACCCTCATCTTCCGTCACCGGCCTTTCCTGCAGCCACCGTTCGCGGATCGCGAGCGTCAGCCAGTCCGGGCGGCCGGCGGCACGGTCGCGACTGAGAAGATTGTCCGCCGCAAGGTTCGCCACGAGCATGCTGTCTTCGACGGTGTCCTCGAGCAATATGCCTTTTTTCGTCAGCTCCGCCGCGGCGGCGTCGAGCGCGCTGGTCCAGTATTCCGTCAGGGGAGCGGGCGTGGCGACGCCCGCCCGGTCCATGCGGCCCATGAGCAGGGCCAGCGCGGTGGTTTGGTTGTACGCCACGTCCGCTTCCTCCTTTCATCTGTTATTCGGCTTTCGGTACGGAGACCGCCTTGCCGGACTTGATCACGCGGCCCGCCGCGTCGAGTTCGACGACCGTGATCGTCTTGCCTGCCGCGCAGGTGATCTGCGTGGTGCCGGAGACAAGCACCGTGTACCCGATGACCCGGTCGCCGGTGTTCACGCTGTAGTCCCCGATCCGGAACTTCAGCGTCGTGCCCTCGGACTCCGTGCCGGTGACGGTCAGGACCGTGTCGCCGACTTCGGTGCCAGCCGCTGCCGTTACGCCGAGTACGCCGAGATCGGTGTTGGCGTAGTCGATCGGGAACGTCGCACTGGTAACCGCATCCGTGTTGTCGTAGCTGACCATAACGAATCCCTCCCCGATGACCGGTTTGCCGTCGTAGCGTGCGTAACCCTTGAATACCGTCTGGTTCTCGAGGAACCGTACATGTTCGGACGATTCGAGCCGCTGCCCTTCCCGCTCGGAGAGCAGGTACAAAGACCCGAACCCGCCGACGATCTCGTTGTCACCGAGCAGTTCGCATTCCTCGATCGCGCCACCGATGACCGGGAACGTCCCGTCGCCGGCGGTGAGCAGCGCTGCCGGGATAAACGCGAGCGCTTTAGCCTTGATATCCATATGCGTCGCGCGGTTCATGACCCAGAACGCTTTGCCGTCGGAATAGAGCGGGTTGGCAGCGCCCAGCGCTTTCACCAGTGCGATGAAGAACGCAGCTCCCGTGCTGTCGGCGATGTTGAGCTTCTTGATGTTGCTCTCGTGCAAGTCGGTCCATGCGCGCGCGTTGGTCTCCCAGCTCGAGGGCTGCGATGTCTGCTGCAGCCTTGTCACGATGCCGATGGGCATCTTCACGCCGGTGCCGAACAGGATCGCACGGTCAAGCCCGAGCCCGATCGCCTTTCCGAGCGCGTCCATGATCTCCGCGCCGAGGTTCATGTCGCTGTCCTCGAGGTATACGTTGGAGATCGGGATCCAGCCGCCGATCATATAGCCGTCGACCTCGATCTGGTTGAGCGTCAGGTCGAGCTCGTTGAGGCTGCCTGTCGCTTCGATCCAGACCGCTTCGGGGATCGCGCCCATGATGTTCTGGCGCGCCTTGCCGGTGACACGCTTGACGGTGATGTTCTTGACGAGCTTGGAGTACTGCGTCATGTTGTCGCGCAGCACGTCCAGCATGATCTCGGGGATCGTCAGCGTCGTGTTGGTGACGGCACGCGTCTGGCAGCTTGCGCGGACCTGTGTGAGGAAGTTCTTAATCTCCTCTCGAATGAAGAACGCCGAACGCTCTTCATGGGTCATGTCGTAGAATTTCGTCCTGTTTGCCATGCCGGGTTCCTTTCTGCTCCGCTGATCCGGGAGCACGGGAGTGTTATCCTTGGGGGATGCGCTGCGCTGATCGAGCTGCTGCACCTCGGTTTCGAGCGAAGCGACAACGCCGTCGAGGCGCACCTGTTCCGCGTCGTGCGCGGTGACGTCCTCGTTGAGCGTCGCCTGCTCCGCTTCGATCGCGTCGGCTTCCTGCTCGATTGCGTCACGCTCTTCCTGCGTCGCGTCGGCAGTCAGTTCGTCGACCGCGGCCTCGGCTTCCTGTTCACGCTTTTGCAGCGCGGCCTGCCGTTCGTCGAGAGCGGCACGCTTGGAACGGTGGGTGTCCGCTTCGGCTTGGGTCGCTTCCAGTTTTTTTCGCAGCATCAGCTGTTTGAGTGCCATATCTGCATCCTCTCTTTCATACTCTTTTTCCAGCGTTCGGCCGACTGCGACCACCGCAGATCACGCGCGACCGCTTCGGTCTTTTCGTACGCGGGGAACGTGACGACGGACCCTTCGTAGAGCCGCACCTCCTGAATCGTCCAGTGCTGTGTCCCGTCCGGGTTGATTGCGTAGTCCTCGCGCAGGATATCAAACCCGACGGAGCACTGCGACACGTCGCCGCGCTGCACGCGCGCGTACAGGTTCATGGCGTCCTGGTCGCGTTCGTTGATTTCGACCACGCCCTTGAGTCCGTAGTTGTCGACCGAAAGCGACAGCGTGCCTGCCTTCGTGCGGCCGAGCACTTTGGACGGGTCGTGATTGACCAGGCAGCGCACGTCTGAGCTGAGCGCGTTGTCGAACGCACGGGAATCGAAGCGCTCGGTCGCGCCGGGCCACATCTCGTAGACGTCGCCGAACACGACAAAGTACGTCTCGATCGTGCGTTTCCCGCCTGTCTCCTCCGCGCGCAGCTGCGCCGGCTGGAAGCTGCGGTACTGGCGCTGCGTATCTCGCTGCGGGTTAAGGTCCGCCATCTGCTTTGTCTCCTTTCGCTTTGGATTGTTCCAGCTTCTTCTGTTCCCCGATCTTTGCGTACGGGATGTAGTTCTCCAAGATCGCGAGATCCGACAACCCGTCCCTCGGGTCGTATCCCAGCGCGTCGCGAGCTTCGTTCCGGTCAATGATGGCTCGGTCCACCAGATTGCAGTTCACTTCGCCCAGCTCGGTGATGGAGTACGCGTACAGCGAGCGCGGATTGAACCGGAAGTACCAGTTCGGGGAGATCAGCAGTTTGCGCGTCAGCTCCTGTTCGATTGCGCGTGCTATCGGCAGCACGACAATACGGATAAAAGCATTGAACTCATCCTGATCGAATTTCCCTACGCCCACTAAAAAAGGCGGCACGCCGATGATGGCTGCTGCCGTCCTTTTGTCCAGATTAATGCTGTCTATGATCGCCAAGTCGTTGAGGTTTAAAGGCGTCACTTTCTCGATCGCGAACGCCTCCGCCGGGATGAACCACGGCTGTCCGTGCTCCGAACTGCTCAGGTACTGTTCCGACAGCTTTCTGCGCCCCTCCGGAGATGCAAACTCCTCCGTCAGCCCATCCACCTTCACGATGATCGACGGTGCCGGACTCTCCATGAGCGCTGCGGCGGTGGTACGAGCACGCGCGAGCTGCTTTGCCACGTTCTTGAGCAGGATTGCGTACCCTAAGCCACGCCACGGATGTTCCGGGTCCGGGTTGAGGATGAAGTGCAACACCTCGTCGTGTTCGAACCGTTTGCCGCGCACGAGCAGGTAATACCCGTATTCCCGGTCCATGACCGAGTACTTACTCTGCGCCAGCGGTTCGATATCGTCGAGCAGGCTGCCGGCGTAGTGCGGGATATGAACGCTGTTGCCGGAGACGATCATGTCCTTGACGATGGTCTCAATCCACGCCTTGCGTGTGATGTATTTGCATGGCGTGATGTCCACCTTGCGCGAGAGCTCGTTCTTGATCCGCTTGTCGCCATCGCGCGTGTTCTCCATGAGGTGGATCGTCATGGAACTGACCAGATCGGAGATACGCTGGATCGCGGTCTGGATCTCGGGGTTCTCCGACAGCGGCGTGTACCCGGTTAGCAGATTGTATGTTTCCGGCGAACACAGCCACGTCAGGCCGCTGATGGTCCGCTGCTCGGTAGGCGCGCGGGCTCTGCGCGTTTTCTTCTTTGCCATTTATGCTTGTTCCTCCAGCCATTTCTGGGCTCTCCGGCTGCGCTCCAGCGATTCGAGCATCCTCACGCACGCGAACACCGACGCGTCGAACACGTCGATGCGCTGCTCCGGCTCGATCTTGTCGTACTGGATCATGTCGTCGGTCTTCTCGATCGCGTGCACGTTCTGCACGCAGTACTCGAAGGGCGCAGCGTGGCAGTAGTACAGCTGCCGGTTCTTTGCCTTGACTTCGATGTGCCGGAATCCCTCCGACTTCTTGTAGAAGTACTGCGGTTGGTCGACAACCTTGAACCCGGCCGCCCGCATGCCGATGAAGTACTCGCGGCAGAACTTGCGGTCGTGCCCGATCTCCGTGATGGTGAATCCGGCAGAGCGCATCTGTTTAAACCAGTTCACGACCTCGGCGTGGTTCACCGTCGGGCTGTTGCTCATGGTAAGCCAGCCGTCGTCCTTCCACCCGAAGAGCGGGATGTTGTCCTCGTCGGCCTTTCGGTATGCCGCGGTGACCGGGAACCAACAGTGCGTGATGATGATATCCACATCCTTGTAGCTGCCGTACAGCGCCGCGGTGGTCAGGTCATGCAGGCGGGACAGGTCCGCGCCGCCGAACCAGCGGATGGGGAGTTTGCTCAGCTGCTCGATGGTCCAGCCGTATTCCGCGTCGCTCCGCCTAAACTCCTCGATGTCGAAGTAGGCTTTCATGGCCGAGGTAAAGATGTTCAGGCGCTTGGCCAGGAAGTCTTTCCGCTGCTGCGGGTCGTTCTGCGCCTGAATCGCGTCGTCCATGATCTCCGTCGGGCGGATGGACACGCCGTAGTTCGGGTTCGCCTTTTCATGCTCGGCTGCACTGGTGTAGTCCACGTCGCCGTTTTCGTCCTCATCCGCTTTGCAGATGAAGATGAACAGCTGCTCGTCCGGGCACGTCCGGTTCAGCACCCTTTTGCAGTACTGCAGCCGCTGATAGCAGAATCCGGTCGGGTTATCGCCGCCAGTCGTAATCCCGATACAGAGGCGGTTAGAGTACGCCTTACCCGATTCTTTGATGACGTTGTACTGCTTCGCGCTTTTGTACGCGTGCAGCTCGTCGCAGATCTGGATGTTCGCCACGAGCGAGTCTTGCTTATCCGGGTTAGCGGCCAGTGCCTCGATGCGCAGTGAACCGGCCATCCGGCCGTGGTCGAAGAACGTCCTCGAGATCGAATGCTCGCCGTTGTTGTCCAGCACCCGGAACTCTCTTAGCTCGCCCATCTGATCGAGGTTGAACAGGATATGGTCGAACGCCTGCCGCGCCTGTTTCAGTGCCGCGCCGACGATGTAGATGCGGGATCCGCTCCTGCGTTCGAGGAACGCGAGCGCGAGCGCCAGCGCCGCGGAGAACGGGGTCTTGCCGTTCTTCCGCGCAACAAAAAGGAACGCCTCCTTAAAGCGGCGTTCCTTCTTGTCTTTGAGCCGAAAGCCCAGCAGGTTGTAGACGATGAACTTCTCCCATGGTTCGAGAAGCAGCGGCTTCCCCAGCAGCGGCTCGCCGGCGATCGACTCGCCCTCTTTGTGCGAGATGCACGTTTCGATGAACCGGACTACGAACTCCGGGTCTTTGCAGTCGAACGCATATGCCGGATTGTCCAGATCCCGAAAGAACCGTTCGCACTCCTGCACCTTCTCCCGGCAGGCGATCTTGCGTCCGTCTACGATGCTCCTTGCGTATTCGACGACGGCGTCATATCCGGTCGGCTTCATCTAGAAACTGCTCGAGCCGCGATGGTTCACCGCTCCCGCCGCCGGGCGGGCGCCGCGCGGACGGGTCCTGCTGGCCGAGGTACTGTTTCCCCAGCCAGATCGCCATGCCGGGATTGCGCTCCGCCAGTTTGAACTGGGACCGCAGCAGGGACGCTTTTCCGAAGGCACGATAGTGGTTTTGCATCTCCTCCACCGTCCTGCTGTATTTTTCCTTTACGAGGCGGTCGAGGGTCCTGTCCTTTACGTCCATCACGGCGCAAATATCCGCCTTCGAGCACTGTATTTTGCAGAGGGCTTCAAACTGCTCAAAGTCCCGCGTTGTCCACGTTTTCAGCTGTTTTCCCACTGTGTTTCACCCTTGCCTTTCTACCGGATATTTGCGCCCCCCTCCCTTTTTTCCCGCGCAGAGTTGGAAAAGGCGGTGGCCCCTGGTAGCCACGGTTTTCCATGGTTTCGGCCTGACCGGGGGGGCCTAGTGCCGGCCGCCCTTTTCCGGGTGCCGTTTGCTGTGGCACTTGTGGCAGAGCGCGATGCCGTTGTTCAAGCTGTACGCGAGGTCCGGCCGCTCTGTGATCGGTTCGATATGGTGCGCTGCCTCTGCCGGCACGTGCCTGCCGTATCGCTTGCAGTCCTGACAGAGATACTTGTCCCTATGCATGACCGCTGCAGACCAGTTACGGTGCCGTTGCTTGTTGTACGCCGGGTTCGTCGACATCCGCTTCCCTTTCATTGATGCACACGTCCTCACTGCAGTACAGCGCACCGTCGTCGTCAGCGCAATACTCGCAGTGCAGGCACTTTTCTGCGCACACGATCCTTGACCTCGTCACAGCAGCACCGCTGTTTCCCCTGTGAACTGCCCCCAACGCTCGATGATGACGTCCACGTATCGCGGATCGAATTCCATGGTATAGCAGATGCGTCCGTTCTGCTCCGCTGCGATGATACTCGTACCCGAACCGCCGAAGAGGTCCAGTACCACGTCGCCGCCCTTGGTATTGTTCTGCATCTGGTAATCGAACAACGGAATCGGCTTCATGGTCGGGTGTTCCTTGTTTCGCGTTGGACGGTCGAATTCCAGCACGGTCGTTTGTTTCCGGTCACTGGCCCAGAGATGACCTGCGCCTTCCTTCCAGCCGTAGAGGCACGGTTCGTGCTTCCACTGGTAATCCTGCCGGCCCATGACCATACTGTTCTTCACCCAGATCAGGCACTGGCGCACTGTGAGCCCTGCTTCGCGTGCTGCGGAACGAAAGATATATCCGTTCGAATCCGCGTGCCAGATATAGAACACCGCGCCCGGTTTCATGTGCTCCTGCGCGTTGGTGAATGCCTGCACGAGAAAACTGTGGAATGCATCGTCCGACTGCGCGTCGTTCTCGATGGTCAGCTCGTCTTTCGTTTTGCCTTTGTAATCCACGTTATATGGAGGATCGGTCAGGAGCAGGTCCGCCTGCGCACCGTTCATGAGCTGAGCGACGTGCTCTGTGGCCGTGCTGTCCCCGCACATGAGCCGGTGCCGACCGAGTTGGTAGATCTGTCCGACCTTGCTCTTGGCAACCTTCGGAAGTTCCGGTTCGTATCCATCGTCGACCGCGTCCTGTTCATCCGGCAACTCGAAGCCGGTGATGGTGACGTCAAAGCCAAGATCGTCTAGAAATTTCAGTTCCTCGCCAAGCAGGTCCATATCCCACATGGCATGCTCAGCAATCCGGTTATCCGCCAACATATATGCCCGGCGCTGCGCCTCAGTCAGGTGTTCAACGAAGATACAAGGAACTGCGTCCATACATTCCGCGATTGCTGCTGCAAGCCTACCATGTCCAGCGATGATCTTCTTCCCCTTGTCGATCAGGAGCGGGTTGACGAAACCGAACTCCCGCAGGGAGCGACGGAGTTCCATGATTTGCTCGTCGCTGTGCTTGCGGGCATTGCGCTCGTCGGGTGTAATCTCGGCGATCGGAACGATCTCGAGTTTATTGGTGATCTGCATTTGATCCCTCCAAAACGAAAAATGACGCCGGTTGGTGACGTAGGAAAAAAGAGACCGACCGGTCTCTTCAAGTTTCCGCTTAGTATTATAGCATCTAAGAAAGTATTACTTCGTACTGTTTTGGTCGGGAGAAACTGTGATTAACTTTGATAGCATCTGTGTGAAAGCAATTTTTGCTTCAATCAGTAAATTGCCTCGTAATTTTCTGCGAAATGTATAGCACTTATCAAATAAATTTCCGTCTGCATTGCTTACATTTCCCAAATACTGTGATTTTTCCACCGCAATCTGGACATAATTTTATTATTTGTATGTGTTCACCAAAAGCATTTGCATCTATTGAAATATTGTTGCTCCTTATGTTGACGCGACTAAGAGAATCACATTCATAGAAAGCTTTAGACGCAATTGATACATTGCTACCCCAAATGTTAACACTTTTCAAAGCTCTACAACTACAAAACGCCTCTGCTTCTATGATTTTCACGCTGTTTGGGATTTCAATGGCTTTTAGACTTCTACATACATAAAAGGCTTGTTCTCCTATTTTCTCTAAATTATCGTTTAATTCGACGCTTTCTAGATGATAACAAGATTCAAAAGCGTGCCCGTTTATTGATCTAACATTTTTTGGAATTATGATCTCTTTTAAGTCGCTACAGCCTAAAAAAGCAAAAGCTCCAATTACTTCTAGACTAGCAGGTAGCACGAAGTTTGTTAACCCGCGGCTTCCAGTAAAAGCATTGCTGTGAATAATTCTAATCGAATCAGGAAGTCGTATGTTTGTTAATTCACAAAATTCTCCAAATGCACCAGCACCAATTTCAGTGATTGTGTTAGGAAAAATTACTGAAAAATTATATGTTAATCCATAAAAAAGCAATTTAGGTATAATTTTCATCCCATTTGCAAACTCGACCGTCTCTAGTCTTTTGCATTCACAAAGCGCACTTGCTTTTTTTCTGCTCCCCCAATCATCGGTCTCTGTAAGTGTTCTTAATTCTATTTCTTCAACACTACATGGAATGACTATTTTTTTAATGCCAACACAACTTTCAAAAGCGTCAGCACCTATTGTAATTACATTATTTGGTATTATTACTTCGGTTGAATTACCATTATAACGCTCTAATCGCCCGCCACGAACAAAAAATTCTGCTTGTCCGCCATAGATATTAACAGTATCAGCTTTTATTGTGTTGTTTTGAGTATAATAATTTATCGCCTTTTGAATGATGAAGGGAGTATTACAAAATGGACAGATAGCGGCATCTTCATTCGGGTATACAGTTAATGACGCACCACAATTTGTACACTTAGCAGGTATAAGATTCATGCTATTCCTCCTGTTAATATGATTTGCATTTAATGTGAAGTACAAACTAAATACAGAAATTTAAAGTATACAAACGGGGTACTAATTAGTCTTGTAGCTTCTTCATGGTTTTACAGTAAGATTCGCTGTAATGAGCTTGCCTTACAACCTCGTACCAATTTTTGCTACGAGTACTGGCAGGGTCCGAAAACTGAAAATTATATTTTAAATACCTTAAAATTTCGCTTCGTGTTCAACATCGAACAATCAGCGTTTTGTTTAATCGTTATACTCATAATAAACATAAGGCAATACTTCGAGTGCTGCTTCCGCTCCCTCTACGTCTTGATTTGCAGCTAATTTTAGCCAATACTCCGCTGTTTCATAACTAGGGATTACACCGAGTCCCATGATATATGACATGCCCAAAACAAATTGTGCTTTGCCGTGCCCTTGCTGTGCTGCAAAAGTGTACCAAGCAGCTGCCTCTTTGCTATCCCGCGGCACACCATGTCCAGCAGAATACAAATTACCGAGACAAAACGCTGCTTCCGCATACCCTTGCTCAGCAGAATTTGTATATAGATCAGCAGCCATAGAATAGTCTACATCAACACCTAATCCGTTTTCATAATGGTACCCAAGATAGTATTGTCCCAGTGCATTTCCTTGATCTGCAGCTGCTTTTAGCCACCCCACGGCCGATTCATAATTCTGCGAAACACCTGAACCTTCGTCATAACATAAGGCTAGATTTATTTGCGCATCTGCAAAACCATTTTGAGCTGATAGCTTATACCAATAGGCTGCTTGTTCATGATTCTGTTCAACGCCATATCCATGGTCAAAACAAGTTCCCAGATTATTCTGCGCTGCAGCATATTCTTGATCAGCTGCAAGTTGGAACCATTTCACTGCTTCGGAGTAATCTTGTACGACCCCAATCCCATTCAAATAATGAACTCCTAATTCATATTGCCCTTTCGCCGATCCCGCTACTGCAGCTTTCCTTGTCCATTCTATTGCTGTTTCCAAATCGTTTTGCTCGTAATCTTCAGATCTGAAAATCGAGCCTAAAAACGCCATTGAATCTGCATCTCCAAGTCCGGCATTAATATTTAATAACCGAATGGCTTCATCATTATCCTGTTCAACGCCATAACCTGTCCGGTAGCAAAATGCAAGTTGGTAGCGCCCTGGTATACTGCCTTGTTTTTCTGCTTTGCTAAGCCACTCGATTGCTTTTATTTTGTTTTCTTCTTGTTGTTCAGAAAAATTACCTAATCCATATTGATAACAAATGCCTAAATATGCTTGTGCATCTGGGACACCTAAGTCTGCTGCTTCTTGAAATAATGGAATTGCTGCGTAATAATCCTCATTATCATAAAACGCTTTCGCTTCTTCATATAGTTCTGTCGGCGTTCTTACTTCTTCATCCTGTACATCACCTTCAATATATACGTCTTTTGCTGCTGCATACAAATTATCTTCATTTGCTTCAGGTTCTTTGTCCTTTCGAAGCAATAATATTGTACTAGCAACCAATACTAGTGCAATACATGTAGAAAGGATAATAAGAAAATTTCTTTTCATTCTTGATGCAGGATCAGCTTTTTTAAGAAAGCTATTGATTTGTATAGGTTGTCCACACACAGCACAAAACTTCTCATTTTTCACAATCATCTTCCCACATTTTGGACAAAACACGGTGCTACCTCCAATTAATAATAAGAATTATTTTTGAAAAAGTATTTTCTCATTGTCTAGTTGTTAAAATAATTCATAATTTTTGCGATTATTTTTGAATCATGACATGCTGCTAAAAAATCTTACCAAGCAAATACCACTTTTTGCCCTTGTCATTAAGTATATACAAATTACTAAATAGCCTGTTGATTACTGAACACCTTTTTATACTAAACATCATTATATCTGCTAGATACTGAGATTTCTAGTAATTTCTCATTGTTTTACAATACGATTCACTATAATGTGTTTTTCTAGCAACCTCATACCATCGCAATCCCTCAATGTAGCGCAATCTAAGCACCTTCTCCTGATTCTCCGGCAGCTTCACCAGTTCCGCATCTACAACTATCAGTTGCTTTTCTAGCGTAATCATCTCACCGGTCAGCTGCCGCTCCAGCTCATCAAGTTCCGCGACATACTCCGCCAGCCGATCGCGCGTCGAATCGCCTTGTCCGCACTCGCCCAGCATATGAGCGGTATACTCCGCCCGCGAACGGAGCCGCTCGATGCGTTCCTGTAACGCTTCTACACGCAGTTTCTGACGGCGCACATTTTTCAGGTCATCTATCGTTAGCATTTCGTGTTGTATCTCCTCGAGTTAAAAATTCTCGTCCTTTTTCAAGCATTTTAAATACGCCATTATTGTCTCGATTGCCTCTTCACAGCCATAGCAGACCGCAACCGCATATCCTTCCCGCTGGAGCATATCCAAGTACCGCTGTTGATCCGGTGTTGGTTTGTTCGAGCCATATTTCATCTCGATGAACAACCCCGCATATTGTCCTCTCGTCACCGGCAGGAAAAGATCCGGCACCCCCGACTTCACTCCGGCTGCTTTCAGCCGGGCGGCTGTGGCTTTGTTTCGCAGTCCCCCGTTCGGAATGTGGAACAGGAATGCCAGCTCCGGCCATTGGCTGGCCTGATATGCTGCCCACTGGATCAGCGCGGCCTGTTCCGCTTCTTCGTGCTGCATCAGCCGGGCCCTTTCCCTTTCCGAAACTCCTCGAACGTGTGAATCCCTCGCGATTTCCAGTCCGCAATCAGCGAGAAGATGTAAGCTACCGGATCCCTTGCACTGCTGGTATGGGTGAGCAGCACCGCTTTCCGGACCAGCGTGACCTCAAACGGCAGCATTTGCCTGGCTAAAGTCAGTACGTCTGCCCATGCCAGTTCCTTTCCCGGATTCAGGTCACGGTAAAGGTTGTCGATCTCGTGCGCACGTACGCTGAGGGAGCAAGTATAGCAGTCTGTATTATCATCGGATTGGATTGGATTACGGACGCATCTGCATGCATTTGATTTCAGATGTATGCAAGTGATGTTTTCCACACATTCCACACCGTCCGGAGCCGGGTACCTGCTCTTCTTGGCCCGGATCGTTTGGTGCTTTTGCCACGATGTAAGCTGTAGGTACGGCCGTCCTTCTACTGAGTAGAGCAGGACTATACCTAGAGTCGACATCGCCTTCAGCGCCTCTTCGATCGTTGCCTCCGTTGTCCCTTCGAGCGGGTACATTTGTCCTTTTAGGATACTGGTGCGTGCGTCATACCGACCGTAATCATCCACCGTCACGATCAGCCGGATAAAGAAATCCCTTTGGAATAGAGTGAGTGACTTATAGTCCTCGCTCCGGCAGATACCGTCCTTGATGATCCTGTTTGGCATATCATCGCCTCAGAATGGGATATCGTCGCTCGATATATCCGAAAACCCTTCCATGTCCTTCGGATCACCACGGTGTTCAACTGATGCTTCACTGCTCTGTCGAGGTGACAAAAACTCGACCTCATCCGCGTGCACATCCAACGACATACGCGTCAAGCCGTCTTTCGCATTGAACAGCTGCGCCTGCAGCTCGCCCAGAACCGCAACCTTCCTTCCTTTGGCAAGGTAGCGTCCACAGCTGTCAGCCAACTGCCGCCATGTGGTGATCCGGAAGAAGTCCGTCGGCCGTTCGCCGCTCTTGTCCTCGTGTCTGCGGTTGACCGCAATCGTGAAGGAACAAACTGATACTCCGCTCATTGTGGACCGTACTTCCGGATCGTGCGTGAGATTCCCTATTAACGTGATCTTGTTCATATGCTTTCCTCTTCCTGTTTTGCTTTCGTGGTTCCCCGTCGCTTCATGATCCGTTCCAGTTCATATGGCGGGAGCGTTTCAATCCCGAGCGCTTTCGCGTCCTGTACCAGTGCATCGATCAGCGTCGACATCTGCTCAGTGTCATAGCTGGACGAACCGTAGTACAGACAGACATTCTTGGTTCCGGGGATGTTGCTGTCATATATGTCGTAGATCCAGCCTTCTCCATGTTTCGAGCCGAGTGATGACCACTTGCTGACGATATCGTCAACATCTTCTTCTGCATAGCATCCGGTATAGCTGTTCCCGCCGATCTCACGAATCTCCTGACGGTACACGTCGATCTTCTTCTGCCGTGTCGCGGCTGCTATCTTGTCGATCAGCACCCATGCGTAGGCGTTTGCGTCCAGCGACCGTTTTTTTGTCCACGTCGCAAGCTCCGCAGACGCTGGTTTGCCTGCAAGGCTAGCAATGAAGCGTCGGATAACGGGTATCTGATCCGCGCCGATATCCGCCTCAAAACGGCCGACATCACGTGATACCTGAAAGACACGCGGGTTGGTCAACTTTGCTCTAGTCATGCGTTTTTCAGCTTATTGACAGCCTGCTTGACGTCTTTGAGCTGCTGCATAGTCATATCGTCGAACGCAACAAACTTCTTCGCTCTGTGTTCGATATATGCCTCCGCCCTCATTCGTGTTGCCTGTTCATCCATGCCTTTGAGAACACCGAGCTTGAAGATCTGCGACCTTTCCAGCGCAATCTTCGCAGGGTCGTCTGCAGGTTCCGGCTCTTCGACCTTCAGGTCCTTCGGATACCCGAACACAACCTTACCGGTCTTGTCCTCAACAATCACGAGCGATTGGATCCTTCGCTTCTCGTCATATCCGATCGACTGGACCGAGAACGTCGGGAAGCCGGAAAGCTTGAATTTTCCGTCCTTGTCCTTCTCGGTCTTCGTAAACAGGAAGATGAACGGCGCGGTATACAACTCCCGCCCGATGCCCCACCGGAAGCCGGCACGCTTGAATGCGTCGGATGCTTCGCCCTTTTTCTCGTTTCCATCATCGTCGGCACGGGACTCGATGCCGCAGTCCCATTTGGTCAAGCCGTCAACCGCGATCCCGCAGAAAAGGTTACCCTTGATCTCTCGGTAGTCGCATGACCACCGGTCCGCTCCGATGATTTCGTCCAGTATGTCCATGTCGGTCCGGGCAGTTTTGTAGAGCAGTGCAACCGCGCCTTTCTCGCCAACTTGTTTCACCCGAACTTCTATCTCGTCTGCGTTCAGTGTTCGGAATGTGTTCATCTATTCGACCTCCACAATGAATTTCGACGGGACCGCTTCCAACGAAACACCCTGTACGATTTCTCCGGTTTCTGTGTCGACTACCTTGCTGTCAACGATGGTGAGCTGTTTTTTCAGCTCTCCCCATTTCAGAGTGGGTTTCCGTTCGACGAAAGCCGGATAAGCTGTGATGAGTGCTTCTTCGTCCGGCACCATGCGCTTGAAAGCAAACTTCATCTTTAGCTTGCCTGTTGGGAGGCGGTAGGTTTCCTGCGTTTTCGTTGCCTAATGATTCACGGTATTGAAATAGCATTGAAGCGCATTTTCATACCAACCGATCTTTTCCGCGGCCCGGTCCGCCTCTGTCTGGATGATCTTTTTGTATTCTTCAATACGACCCCAGCACGCTTCTATAACCCTGTCACGCTCAGTGTCGGTATCGCGAATATCGCAGATAATCTTTTCTGCTTCGACGTCGTTGTAAATGACGAAATTCTCCATGTTCAGTCCTCATCCGTCGTAAAAGGCGATTCGTCCTGTTCGGCCGCTACCGCCAACTCGGTCCGGACTTTGAGCGCAGCCTTTACGTTTGTCAATTCCGCGTTGGCAAACTCCAGATCACGCTTGAGCTTGATGTTTTCCGTCTTGAGCGTGTCGCACTCGGCGTTCTCCTTGATCCACCAGTCTTGATACTGCTCTTTTTCGATCAATGTTTCGGCAAGCATGGTTGATGTCGATGCCAGCGCACTTGCCAGACTATTCTCCTTTGTCATTCTATGAACCCGCCTCCCTTTTCAAATACTCATCAGATATGCCACTTTTGTTTTGAGGCTTTCCGTTCGGGTACAGCGCTGTTTGCCCACTCTGCAACTGAACGGACCACAACTCGGTTATCAGGCGTAATCTGGATTCTTCCTTCGCTGATCAGCTTATTCAGGTAAGTTACGCTGACACCGAGCATTTTAGCCGCAGCTTTTTTCGGTAGTGTCTCACCCCATGTATGCACCCACTGTTCGCCGATCGTGCTGCTGTTTCTTGCCGCGTGCAGCTTTGAGGTAATCCGTCCAACTGCTTGCGACACAGTGCTCAACCCATCGATCGCCGTTGAAAGTTGCTCCTTTAGTTCCTCGAAATCGACTCTTGCTGTTTCCATGTGCTGCAGCTCCTCATTCGGATTGATCGATTTCATCCAACGAAAAGAGACGCTCGAGCGCTATGTCCGGAAAGAATGCCTCGCGGATGATCTGTACCTCGTCAAATACAAAGCCGGTTTCACCGCGAATCTTATTACAGAGGGTTTTCGGTGATATCCCCAGCCGCTTTGCGATAACGCTTTTTCGGATTCCACGGTCATTTATCAGGGCAGAAAGAACCTGATACTTGTCCTTTTTCACAAAATTCACCGTCCTTGGTTATTTTTGTTATCAATTTATCACCGTATTTGATTATTGTCAATCCTATGATTCATATTTTTTACCGTCAGCGGTTATTTATTGCTTGACTCTGCTTCGTTTTCGAGCTATATTATTTACGAGGTGAGAATATGGGATATGAAATCATCAGCACGTACAAGAAAAAAAACCACCTGACCAACGAAGATATCGCAAACATGTCCGGTGTGCCGAAACCGACTATCGATAAAATTACGTCGGGCGCAACGAAGAAGCCGAGTCTTGAAACTATACGCGCGATTGCCAAAGCGCTGGACCTCACGCTGGATGATTTCTCTGATGATGCTGAGAAGTCCGTATTAACGCTGCCCGGTGTTCTCCCTGTCCCGCGCACAGCAAAAAAGCCCCGTCTCGGGACCATAGCTTGCGGCGATCCGATACTCGCCGTTGAGAACTTAGACGGTTACGACGATGTGCCGGACAGTATTCGCTGCGATTTCACTTTGGTTTGCAAAGGCGACAGCATGATCGGCGCGCGGATCCTAGACGGCGACATTGTTTACATCCGCCAGCAGGAAAACGTGGAAAACAATGAAATCGCCGCAGTACTCATTGACGAAGAAAACGTTACGCTCAAGCGAGTTTACCACAATGATGGTTATCTCGTATTGATGGCTGAGAATCCCGACTATGCTCCAATCGTGATAAACGGAGACCATACCGCGCGCATTATCGGTAAAGCGGTTGGATTTACGAGCGTTTTGAAATAAAGCGCGTACGACCATATAGAAAAGCCGCCCTGGTGCGCTAACACCAAAGCGGCGGGTGCAGATTAGAAAACCGGCTAGAGCTTCTTTTTCTGCGCCCTCAATATACCATATTTGAGGAGGGCAACACAATGGCAACGCAAAAAAAGCGTCTACGGGCACAGGTTGCCGTCGGACATGATGCTGACGGGAATGCAATTTACAAATGGGCAAACGGTCGAACCAAGAAAGAGCTCGAGGCGAACAAGGAAGAAATACGTCGTGCACATATCAATGGGGCTGTCGCGGTTCGCCGCGATATTTTATTTGGAGATTTCGTCACCGATTGGTATCGCGTATATAAGGAGCCCTCCCTCAGTCCAAGCTCGAAAACAAGCTATCGTACAGTGCTGAACAAGCACCTTTTTCCTGTATTTGCCGACAAGCAGATGCGCGCCATCACAGCCCTACAGCTTCAAGCTTTCATGAACAAACAAGCCGGTCGGGGGAAGACCACGACCGGCTATATTATGAGCGTGCTCACCAATTGTTTCGCTCTTGCAGCAGCGCAAGGTGTAATTGACCGAAATCCTACGGAAGCGCTCAAGCAGCCGCGATCCGAACGAAACAGTCGCCGCGCGCTGTCGGCGCAGGAGACGGCCGCTGTGCAAACTATCATCGAGAACCACCAGGACGGCCTGCTTGTTGCTATACTCTACTATACAGGCCTGCGTCGCGGCGAAGCGCTAGGACTGCGGTGGTCGGACATCAATTTTACTGCACGTACGCTCCACGTAGAACGAGACATCGACTTTGTCACCGGCGACGTTGGGACGGTCAAGACAGCAACCTCCGTACGAACCGTACCGATTCCGGATGCACTGATGTCATTGCTTCAACAGAACCGTCAGATTGGAAATGGCTATGTCATCCGCGCACCGCGCAGCGGCGAATATTGGCCGCAGGCAACCTTTATCCGCCGCTGGCGATTGATTCAGGCGGCACTCCTTGAAGCAGCGCCTGGTATCGAAAACAACGGTAAAGGATCAATCCTTACCCCGCACTATTTCCGGCACAACTATGCAACGATTCTGTACCGCGCTGGAGCCGACGTTTTGACCGCACAGCAGTACCTTGGACACGCCGATCCGGCGACGACGCTACGAATTTATACGCACCTCGCAGACGAAACACAGATGAAAGATGCGGAGAAGGTTCGAAGTGCTTTTTTGAAAGAACAAGTTTTTTGATTTTCCGGTAGGAACGCTGCTACATTTTCGGGCAAGAAATTGGCAAGAAAGGGGCAAGAAAACCCGCATTATCGTACGTGCTCGTGCGAGAGCAGAAATAGAAAAAAGCCCGTAAATCGGGCTTTTTTTGGTAGCGGCGATCTGATTCGAACAGATGACACTCCGGGTATGAACCGAATGCTCTAGCCAACTGAGCTACGCCGCCGTATATGGTTTCTATGCCGTTTTTGGCGGCACATGGTGTATTATAACCGTCCGAAACATCGCTGTCAAGACAAAGAGTTCCTTATAGTATGTAACACGGTTTTCGCGGGAAAAAATCTTTATTCGCGCCGTTTCGGCTTTTCTTGTCACGTTCGGCATGATACAATCTATTGACGGAATCCAACCGGACGTTCCCTGTCGGGAAAGGACGATTTCATACGATCAAGGAGGCAGCCATGATTCGCTATCAAGACCGGCCGGTCAAACTCCATAACGGCAAGCCGCAGCCCGCAAGCCCCGCGGACGCGGGCGCGCGGGAAAAGACCATCGCGTACCGCATCCTGCGCGCGCACAACGTTTCCGGTGAGAGCGAAAAGCTCCGGCTTCGCATCGACGCGCTGATCTCGCACGACATTACGTATGTCGGCATCATACAGACCGCGCGCGCCAGCGGGCTGACGGAGTTTCCCGTGCCGTACGCCATGACGAACTGCCACAACAGCCTCTGCGCCGTCGGCGGCACGATCAACGAGGACGACCACGTGTTCGGCCTCTCCGCGGCGAAGAAGTACGGCGGCGTCTACGTACCGGCGAATTTGAGCGTCATACACAGCTACGCGCGCGAAGAGATGGCCGGCTGCGGCAGAATGATCCTCGGCTCGGACAGCCACACGCGCTACGGCGCGCTCGGAACGCTCGCCATCGGCGAAGGCGGGCCGGAACTGGTCAAGCAGCTGTTGAAAAATACCTATGATATCTCCGCGCCTCAGGTCGTGCTCTGTTATGTCACGGGCAAACCGCGCCGCGGCGTAGGCCCGCACGACGTCGCGCTCGCGCTCGTGAAAGAGGCCTTCCCCGAAGGCCGCGCGAAGAACAAAATACTCGAGTTCGTCGGCCCCGGCATACGCCACCTCTCCGCGGATTATCGAAACGGCGTGGACGTGATGACCACCGAAACGGCGTGTTTAAGCTCCATCTGGGAGACCGACGGCGTAACGGCTGAGTATTTCCGCGTTCACGGCCGTACGGACGCGTACGAAAAACTCGCGCCCGAAGACGGCGCGTACTACGACGCCATGATCACCATCGAGCTGGACAAGGTCGAGTGCATGATCGCGCTGCCGTTCCATCCGAGCAACGCGTACACGATTCATGAGTTCAACGAGCGTGCGGGGGAACTGCTCGCCAAGGTGGAAGAAGACGCCAAATCGAGTTTTCCAAACGTATCGCTTAATTTAGCTGACAAAGTCAAGCCCGGCGGCGTATACGCCGATCAGGGCATCATCGCCGGCTGCGCGGGCGGCCTGTTCGACAACATCATAGAGGCCAGCGAGATCCTCGGCGGCGGTTCGACCGGCAACGGCGCGTTTTCGCTCTCCATCTATCCCACAAGCGTTCCGGTCAGCCTTGCGCTGACCCGCGCGGACGCGACGGAAACGCTGGTGCGCGCAGGTGCGGTCATGAAGCCCTCGTTCTGCGGCCCGTGCTTCGGCGCGGGGGACGTTCCCTCCAACAACGGGTTCTCCATCCGCCATACCACGCGCAATTTCCCCAACCGCGAGGGCAGCAAACCCGGCGAAGGGCAGCTCTCCTATGTCGCGCTCATGGACGCGCGCAGCATCGCCGCAACCGCGGCCAACGGCGGACGCATCACGCCCGCAACGGACGTGGTATACCGCAAACGCCGCATCCGCTACCGGTACGACAAAAGCCCCTACGAAAAGCGCTGCTACAACGGATTCGACAAAGCCGACCCTTCCGTCGAGCTCGTGCTCGGGCCGAACATCACGGACTGGCCGAAGATCTACCCGCTTGCGGATAATATACTATTGGAGCTTTCCGCCGTGATCCGCGACCCCGTGACCACCACGGACGAGCTTATCCCCTCCGGCGAAACGAGTTCATACCGCAGCAACCCGCTGCGCCTTGCGGAGTTCGCGCTCTCGCGCCGCGCGCCGGATTACGTCGGCCGCAGCAAGGCCGTAGCAAGCATCGAAGCGGCGCGCAGAAGCGGCGACGCGCCGGACGCGCTCAAAAAGCTACTGAACACGGTCGGCGAAGCGGACGAGCTCATGAACAGCACCGCTTACGGTTCCTGCGTGTTCGCGTATAAGCCCGGCGACGGCAGCGCGCGCGAACAGGCGGCGTCCAGCCAGCGCGTGCTAGGCGGCGCGGCCAACATCTGCTACGAATACGCCACCAAGCGCTACCGCAGCAACTGCATCAACTGGGGCATCCTCCCGTTTACACTGCCCGAAGGCGCGGCATTTTATTACGCGGTCGGCGAGCATGTGTTCGTGCCCGATGTGCGCGCGGCCATCGAGAAGAAGCAGGATACGCTGCAGGCCATGGTGATACGGCAAAACGGCGCGACGGAAGCCATCACGCTCAACCTTTCCCCTCTGACGGACGACGAACGCGAGATCCTGCTCGAGGGGTGTCTGATGAACTATTACGCCGCACAGGCGCAGCGCAACGATGATGCAAGTATGAAAGGAACGACATGAGCCTGATCAACATGAAAACCCCCCTCGTCGAGATAGACGGCGACGAAATGACGCGCATCCTCTGGCAGCAGATCAAGGACGAACTGATCCTGCCGTTTGTCGACCTCAAAACGGATTACTACGACCTTGGCCTGCTCGAGCGCGAAAAGACAAAGGACAAGATTACCGAAGACGCCGCCAACGCGATCAAGAAATACGGCGTGGGCGTCAAGTGCGCCACCATCACGCCCAACGCGCAGCGCGTAACGGAATACGGCCTCACCGAGATGTGGAAGAGCCCCAACGGCACCATCCGCGCCGTGCTCGACGGAACGGTCTTCCGCGCGCCGATCCTCATCGACTCCATCAAACCGGTCGTGAAAAACTGGAAAAAACCCATCACCATCGCGCGTCACGCCTACGGCGACGTTTACCGCGCGACGGAGTACCGCGTGCCGGAAAAGGGCAAAGCGGAACTGGTCTTCACCGGCGAAAACGGCGCGTCGTTTAAAGAAACGGTCTACGACTTCGAATGCCCGGGCGTACTGCAAAGCATGTACAATAAAGACAGCTCGATCAAATCGTTTGCCCACAGCTGCTTTCAATATGCGCTGGCTACGCGTCAGGACCTCTGGTTCTCCACAAAGGACACCATCAGCAAGCTCTATGACCATACGTTTAAGGATATCTTCGAAGAGATCTTTGAGGCGGATTATAAAAAAGAGTTTGAGAAACTGGGGTTGACGTATTTCTACACGCTCATCGACGACGCGGTGGCCCGCGTCATCCGCTCCGAGGGCGGCTACATCTGGGCATGCAAAAACTACGACGGGGACGTGATGAGCGACATGGTCAGCACTGCGTTCGGCAGCCTCGCTATGATGACAAGCGTGCTCGTCTCCCCCGACGGCAACTTCGAATACGAGGCCGCGCACGGCACGGTCACGCGGCACTACCACAAATACCTGCAGGGCGAGGAGACCAGCACGAACCCGATGGCGACGATCTTTGCGTGGAGCGGCGCGCTGAAAAAGCGCGGCGAGCTGGACACACTTCCTCAACTCGTCGCGTTTGGCGAGAAGCTCGAAAAGGCGTCCATCGCCACACTCGACGCGGGCGTCATGACCAAGGACCTCGTTGGGCTGTGCGAGGGAATCACGCCCACGGCGGTGACGAGCATCGCGTTTATCCGGGCGATCCGAGAACGATTGGAAGCTCTGCTCGCGTAATCTTCCGTTTTCACCGGCCCGCGCGCGATAAACGCCGCGGGCTTTTTGACAGAAGATTCATATACCCGTCATGCGCCGGACACATGTGTCTTATAAGATCAGCTTACGATAAGATCCATGCTTGCCGCCCCATACTCACAAACCCGATCGCAGGGAGGTGCTCTTTTAGATGCATACATCCATCCGCAAACGCGTGTTTTCGATACTTGCCGCCGTCGCGATGATCGTCGCCTTCGGCTGCGGCAAAGCCGCTCTCGACGAACAGACGTATTCCGACCCTTTGCCGGAAATCGTCGCGCTCGAATCCGAATCCTCGGGCGAAGAAAACGGCAATACCGCAAGCGCAGCAAGCGGGGATTCCTCCGGCGAATCCTATTCATCCACCGCACCGGGCGAAAACGCCGTGCTCGTACAAAACGGCGGTACCCGCACGATAACAGACGCGCCCATCGACAAAACAGGCGATGAAGCGGGCGATCTTCCGTCCGGCGGCAACGCGGCTGTCGCCGCGCTCTCGCAAGGTCAGCTGACGCTGAACGCGTGTAACGTATCCACCCGCGCGTCCGGCGCGCCGGGCCTGTTCGTCTCCGGCGCGGGTTCCGTTTTTTGTACGGACGGAACCATCTTTACAGAAGGCGTAAACTCTCCCTGCGTGTTGTTCTCAGGCGGCAGCGTATCGCTCAAGCAGGTGTCCCTCACCGCCAGCAACGGCGTTTCGGTTCGCGTCGTCTCCGGCGAAAACGAACTCACGCTGGAAAACATGACGCTCAGCGACAATCCGCTTATCGCGGAAGGCGCTTTTCTGACGTTGCGGCTGTTGGGCGGCGCTTCGTTCACCGGCACGCTCGGCGACACGCTGCCCGCCAGAGCAAGCGTATTTCTCGATGAAACGAGCGGCTTCACGCTCACGGGGGACACGTATCTGAGCGTGTTCGCCAATGCGGATGCGACGCACCAGAACGTCCAGTCCAACGGGTTTTCGCTTTATTACGACTCCAACGCGCCGGATAACGCGTATTTGAACGCGCAGTCGTACATGCTGCCCGGCGGCGGGTTTTTATCCCCGATCATCTGACCAAATCAATTGAACCTAGGCACGCGCCGAATGCGCGTGCTTTTTTATATGCTTTTTTACAGGATTATGATATATCTGTAACAGCGCTCGATTTTTTTCTTGTTTCTATGCAATAAACAGTCCGTTTCTCCGTCTATAGAGTATAAGGGATGTGCATAAATGGCGATTGATCAGGATCAAAACAGCAGATGGTATGCGTTCTTCACCCGGGACGGGGAGAAGCTTGTGCGGTTTGTCAAAAACCGCGCGAATAGCATCAGCCAGATGGACGCGGAGGATATCGTCGCGGACGTGATGCTCACCCTGGTAAGCAGACTGGAACCCCGCGGATCCGTGGAAAATCTCGCCGCTTACGCCTACCGATCCATCCGCAACCGCATCGCGGACTACGAACGCAGCCGCAGCCGGTTGACCAGTCTCGACGGCATGGCAAACGAAGACGGCGAGCTGCCGCTTCTGGACCTTCTCGCCGCCGAAAGCGAAGAACCGTTCCAGGCGGAGGAGCGCGCGGAGCGGATGCGCCGGCTCGCGGACGCCATCGGCTCGCTCGAACCGCGTCAGCGAGCGGTGCTCATCGCCACGGAACTGCGGGGTAAATCCTTCCGGGAACTTTCCCAGGAGTGGGGCGAGCCCGTCGGCACGCTGCTCTCGCGCAAGAGCCGCGCGATCAAGGCGCTGCGCCGCATGATGAAGGAACCGGACGCCTGATCCCTTCAAGATGACGAAAACACTGAACGCAATAAAAAGGAGAACATCAAAATGAGCGATATGAAAAAGCACTGGGACGGCGTCCCGAAATGGATCAAATACACGCTTTACGGCGTACTCGGCGCGGCGGGCGCGGTGTTGCTCGGGCTGCTGTTCGGCAACGTGATCATGTGGCTTTGGAACTGGCTGATGCCGAAGTTCTTCGGCCTTCGCACGATCGGTTTCTGGGAAGGCCTCGGCCTCTTCCTGCTGGCGCGCATCCTCTTCGGATTCGGGGGATCGGGTCACGGCGACGACGGCGAAAAGAAGCATCATAAAAAGAAATGCCGCGACTCGTCCGAACCCGATAAAAAGAGCTGGAAGGACTGGGAGTATTACGACGACTGGTGGGAAGAGGACGGCAAGGACGCTTTCCACGCATACGCCGAGCGCATGAAGAAAGAACCCGGCGAAAACGACGCGGCGCAAGAAGCCGAAGCGGAAGATAAATAACACCTGACATGAAAAAAAGGCGGATGCGATCGCATCCGCCTATTTTCTACTAAATCTGTTTCTTTCGCTCTGTAAGCCGTACCGCTATATAGATCACGATCCCCAGCCCGGCAAACCCGGCGACCACCAATCCCCATGGCAACGAGTTGCCGCGCACGCTCTCAACCGTCGGCAGAGCGGTGTCCACATCGCTCGAAAACGATATCTTCGTCGAGGAAGACGCAACCCTTGTGCGCTGCGCGCTCTGCTGCGTTGCGGTGGTGTCCGCCGCGGCAGCCGCTTCCTGCTGCGCGGCCGCGTCCTCAGTGTCTGTCGCGCTGTCATCCGTGCCGGACGAACCGGAACCGCCGCCGCCGCCGCCGCCACCGCCCGAGAACGGGTCTTCCTCCCAGTTGGCAATCAGCGTCAGGTTGCCCGTCGTGCCCTCCGGTATCACCATTTCGCTTGCCGGTACGGTAATCCCCAGTTTGTCGCAGGTCCAGCCCGCAAAAAGAAACCCTTCCTTCCTCGGGTTGTTTAAAAAGATCGCCGCGTCGCTTGCGGTATAGCTCACCGGGTTCAGCGTGTCGAGCGAGGCGCCCTCCAGCCCGCCGTAGGTGAGCAGGTATGCCAGCGAAAGCTGGTCGATATACTTTGTGCCGAGGCGGAAAACATGCCCCGCGTCGGTCACCACGGTTTCGATCGTTTTATAGGAGGAGTAGTTCACTCCCGTCAGTTTCGGATAGATCACTCCCGTCGCCTTCTGCGCGACGTAGGACGACGTGTCCGGAACCGTCTCCCCCGTATAGGTGATGGAAACGATGGATTCGCCGCTCGCCGGATCGAGGTTTTCCAGCGAGAGCGTGCGCGCGCCGCGCACCGTTCCCGTTCCGCTCGCCGTGATGGTAGCGGTGATGCTGGAGCCGTATTCACGCATCAGCGTTCCGCCGCTTATCTCCAGCGCGCCGCCTCCAATGATGCCGAAAACGTCGAGCGCGCCGCCGGAAACGCGCAGCGTACCGCCGCTGGTGCTCAAATCGATCGTCACGTTCGCCGGCACCGTTACCGTAGAACCGGAAAGCTCTATGACCGACGTGCCCGCCAGATAATAGATGGTTGTTTCGTCTCCGCTTGCCGCCGCGATGTTCAGCTCGTCAATCAACTCGCTTGCGTCGCTCACAAATACCGGGGACGCCGTTCCCGCGAACATAAAGCTCATGAAAAACGCCGCGGCAAACAGCGCCGCGAGCACGCGTGGAACGCCTCTGGAAAAGATCCGTTTCATCTGTTATTCTCCCTGCTTCGGTCCGCGCGCATGAAACGCGCGGCCTTATGATCCATATTTCTGATAGTGAAAAGCCCCGTACGCGCGAAACACATGCCGCCGCACGATCCTTTTCTATATCATAAAAAGCGATATTGGCAAAATCTTGGCGCAAAGACGACGCTTTATCATGATTTTTCGCGGCGGGCCGAGCGTCGCGCCCTGTCGAAATGCTACATATTTTTAAACGATCTATGCCATGCTTCTGCCACAACATCACAATATGATCATAGTCGAATGAATTTGGAGGCGATAAAACCGTATGGAATCATTTGACACATCGTTTACCGCAGCAAAGCAAAAGAAAAAGAAGCAAAAGCGTACGCGCACCATCATCTTCATCTGCGCAGGCGTGCTCCTCGCGGCGATTGCCGCCTATGTCGTCGTCACACTTGCGGCGGAGGACGGCAACGGCACCAGTACGCTGTCCTACCGTGCCAGTTCGGTTTCGAGCGGCGAAATCAGCTCCGTCGTCAGCGGCAGCGGCACGCTGTCCGCGCTGGAAAGCCAGAGCGTGACGACGACGGCGCAGTCCACCGTCGTATCGGTCAACTTCGCCCCCGGCGACGAGATCAAGGCGGGCGACACCGTCCTTACGCTGTCTTCGCCGGATCTGGAGAGCGAGTTGAGCGACCTGAAGGACGAATTGAGCGACACGCGCACTTCTCTGTCCACCACGCGGCAGCTGTTGACCAATCTGAGCGTCACGGCGGCCAAGGGCGGCATCGTCAAGGATATCCAGGCCGAGGTCGGCTCCATCGTGGACGACATGGATTACCTCTGCCTTATCGCCACGGACGGCAAGATGCAGCTGAGCATACCGGCCGTGGACGGCATGAACCAATATGACGCTGTCACGGTCGCGATCGGCGACGACGGGCAGGACGGTTATATCACGAAGATGGAAGACGGAACGGCGATGGTCGTCTTTACGGATAACTATTATCCCGTCGGTACAAGCGCGACGGTACTTGACGAAGACGGCAACACCCTCGGCACCGGCAGCATCACCGTAAACGAGTATGTCGAAGTGACCGCCGCTTCCGGCAGGATTGCCACCGTTTCCGTATCGGATAACAAGCGGGTCAGCAAGGGGTCGACTGTTTTCAAACTCGCCGCGGGCGCGCCAACCTCTACGTACACCGCATTGAAAGAAACCGAAGCGGATCTTCTCGAACAGATCGCCGAGATCGAAGCGCAGCTCGCCATCACGGCGGACGCCGACTGCACGCTCACGTCGCTCTCGGTCGAAGCCGGCGATACGGTAGCGGCGGGCACGTCGCTTTGCACCATGACCGGCACGAACGGTTTTGCGATCTCCCTCTCCATCGACGAGCTGGACATCGCGACCGTAGCCCTCGGCCAAAGCGCGAGCGTCACGCTCGACGCGCTGGACGGCGAATTCACCGGAACCGTGACCAACATCTCCTACGCGGGCAGCGGCAGTTACATCACAAGCTTTACGGCGACCATCACCACGGAACCCATCGCGGGCGCGTACCCGGGCATGAGCGCCTCGGCGGAGATCGTCACCGACACCAGCGGAGAAACGCTGATCGTCTCCGTTTCGGCCGTGCAGTATGAAGGAGACACGGCGTACGTCTACCTCGCGGACGACACCACGCAGGCCGGCGCGACGCTTTCGGAAAGCGAAATCGACCTCGATAAACTGACCAAAGTGACCGTAACGACCGGCATGTCAGACGGCTCCTATATCGCCATCACTGCGGACGGCCTCGCAGCGGGCGACGTCATCTGGGTGCCGGAACGCACGAGCACCGCCACCTACAGCGAAGACGACACGACGACCACCACCTTCTCCTTCGGAACGCAGTCCGGCACGATGGGCGGTCAAAACGGTTCGTTCCAACCTCCGAGCGATATGGGCGGCGGAAACTTCAGCGGCGGCATGCCGAATGGTTAAGGAGCGCTCCATGCTGCGACACATACATATGCTGATAAAAAATCGTTGGAAAGGAGCGCGCCATGCTGAAGCTGGAACATATCTGTAAAACTTACCATGTCGGCGACGAAGCCGTGCACGCGCTCGACAACGCATCCATCCATATCAGGCCGGAAGAATTCGTAGCCATCTGCGGGCCTTCCGGCTCGGGCAAGACAACGCTGATGAACGTGATGGGCTGCCTAGACCTGCCGGACTCCGGCCGCTATATACTCGACGGCGTAAACATCGCCGAATGTTCGGACCGGGAACTCTCCCTCATACGCAGCGAGAAGATCGGCTTCGTTTTCCAGCAGTACAACCTGCTCGATTCGATGAGCGCGCTGGAAAACGTAGAACTTCCGCTGATCTACCAGAAGCTCACGCAGCGCGAGCGCATCGAACGCGCAAAGGCCGCGCTCGACCAAGTGGGGCTGAGCAACCGCATGCGGCACCGCCCGAGCCAGCTCTCCGGCGGGCAGCAGCAGCGCGTGGCGATCGCCCGCGCGCTGGCCAGCGACGCCCGCGTCATCCTCGCGGACGAACCGACGGGCAATCTCGACAGCAAGAGCGGCAACGACATCCTTAACCTAATTCTCGAGCTCTCGGAGCAGAAGTACACCATCGTGCTCATTACGCACAATGAAGAACTGGCACAGTATGCGCAGCGCACGGTATATGTCAAAGACGGCAGGCTCTATCGTTCGCTGGAGGAGGAGAACGCACTATGACGATGTTTTTCAACTCCCTCCGTCTCGCACTGCGCTCCACGCTGGCGAATAAAATGCGCTCGATTCTGACCATGCTCGGCATCATCATCGGCGTGATGAGCGTCATCGTGCTCGTCTCCATCGCGCAGAGCACGACAAGCAGTATCAGCAGCGCGATCGCTTCGATGGGTTCGGACCTTCTGACCGTTTCCGTAACGGACGAAGACGTCACGCTCGATACGGAAGACTATCTGGATCTTGAACAGTACGACTCCATCGCGGGCGTCGCGCCGTATCTTACCGTGAGCAGCACGGCCAGAAGCGGTTCTACCTACACCAGCGTCTCCGCCGTCGGCGTGACGGGCGAATATATGGATATCGCCGGGCTCGACCTGGAATCTGGCCGCACGATCGTGCAGTCGGACCTCAACTGGCGCACCTACACCGCCGTGGTCGGCACCGGGGTCGCCGGCGACCTGTTCGAAAGCTACGACGTGATCGGGCAGACGTTTACGATGAGCGGGCATACGTTCACCATCGTGGGCCTGCTTTCCGAAACCGGCTCCGACACGGATACGCAGATCCTCGTTCCGCTGACCACCGCGCAGCGCATTTCGGACAGCACGGCGATCACCACCGCCTATGTCAAAGCGGCCTCCACCAACGAGGTGGATCTGGCGCAGGCGCTCACGGAATATCAGATGCTCCAGCTTACCAACGACGAAGATTCCTATACCGTATACAACATGAGCGAGCTATTGGAAACCATGGACGACGTGATGAGCACGCTCTCTCTGATGCTCGGCGGCATCGCGGCCATCTCGCTGCTCGTCGGCGGCATCGGCATCATGAATATCATGCTCGTATCCGTCGCCGAGCGCACACGCGAAATCGGCATACGCAAAGCCATCGGCGCGCGCAGAACGCATATTTTAACCCAGTTTCTCATCGAGGCCTGCGTGCTTTCGATCCTCGGCGGGCTGTTCGGCCTCGGGCTATCGGCGCTTGGCCTTCGCATCTTCGCCATCGTGTCCGACATGACCATCGCGCTCGAATGGCGCGCCGCGATCGTCGCCCTGATCTTCTGCGTGGTCATCGGCGTGGCCTTCGGCAGCTACCCGGCCGCAAAGGCAAGCAAACTCACGCCTATCGAGGCCCTGCAGCGGAACTGAGCCTTCTTCTCCCTTCTTATTTGCACAACGGTACGCCATAGGCCTCCACCCCCGCAGACAGCATGTTCGCGGGGGTGTTTTTTCAGTTTCTATACGATTTTGACAGTCTGATATGCGCAAGGTATAATGGGTGCATCCGAACAAAAGGAGCGTTTTATTATGACGCAATTCTCCGGAACGTTTACGATCACACAAAAGGACAATGTGCGCTATAATTTCTTTCTGATGCGCAAGAAGCTCGTCGCCACGAGCGCCATCGTGTTCGTCATCATCTTCGCCATGATCGCCCTGCTCAAATACGCGCAGGGCGCGGGCATCACGGCCGCCATACTCAACGGCGCGATCATGTCAATCGTAGGCGTGGCAATCCTCGTCGGCATCAATATCGCCACGACCATCGGGCGCATCAGCCGCTATTACAAGCTGCAAAAACTGACCGACTTTTCTGTAACCTTCACGACGGACAACGCGGGTATCCACTCCGTTTCCGAACGCGGGGACTCCGATTTGCCATGGGACCGCATCGTGGCGGTGCACGAAACGCGCAATGCGTTTTATATCTTCATCACGGAGTCACACGCGAACGTCATGCCAAAGGATCAGTTCACCACGCCGCAGGACGCAGCGCTGCTTCGCTCGCTGTTTGAAAAGAACGTCCCCAAACCCCGCCTCAAGCTGAAAGCATAGCGCGGGTATCCTTCCGGCGGGAGTATAGAAATGTCTTTTTCCGGCAGTTTCACCATCACGAAACAGGACAATATCCAATACAACTACTTCCGTATGAAGCGAAAGCTGGCGGGGCTCGCGGTCATGACATTCGTCGTGCTCGCGGTGCTCATCGCGCTGATCCGCTACGGGCAGTGCGTTTCCGTGTCCAATGCGCTGACGGGCGCGCTTCTCTCCGGCCTGGCCGGAAGCGCGCTCATGGTCGTGTTCAACCTCGTCTCGGTCGTGGTTCGCGTCAACGGCCTCTATAAAAAGGGCGGTATGTCGGACTTTGAAGTGCGCTATGTGATCGACCGGACCGGCGTCCACGCAAGAAGCGAACGCGGCGACACCGACTTCGACTGGAAGCAGATTCTGCATGCGCGCGAAACGCGGCATGCGTTTTACCTCATAGCGGGCAAAAACCGCGCGGTGGTCATCCCGAAGGCGCAGATCAAAAGCGACGGCGAACGAAACGCGCTGCGCGCGCTGTTGCGTAAATTTATCGCTCCAGAATAATAACTGCTAAGAATTCATAGCTGTATTTTAGATTACTATTGGTTGTGATATATTGTAATAAACTCCTGAAAATTCTTATTAATTTATTTTTGAAAGGAATTGTTTGTTATGGCCAATAGAGAATTCGATGACGAGCACGACTCGCAAATACACGAGGATAATGAACATAAACAGGGAATTGCTTACTCACCACCTTACGAACCTAGCAAGAAACCATGTTATAGTCCCCCTTCGCAACCTCTTATTGAGAAAAGGTATGCAATTAAAGTCAATAATCACGGACTAGAAGATTATCTAAAAGATTTAGAAAATCAAACAGAATCCATAGACAAGAGCAACAAAGAAACTGGTCAAAAATAAATTGACAAAAATGCACTTCGTTCTTTTCTTGCACTTGAAATCGGTATTTTTCGTGAAATCATATTCTGTAATAGTTTTTTCACCACTAAATAGGGTTCTTTTCTCTTTAACTCGATGTGAATCGATCAATAATTTCGCTTTATCTTGATGAACTAGTGATATTTCGATCAATTCGCCCTCTTCGATGTTGAAGACATCAATAAATCCAATTTGTTCTATGTCTTTTTGATTTATTTTTATAAGATGAGGGTTGCCATCATCAAATATTACTTCAAACGTTGTTCCATTATATATTTCATTTTTACCCGCCATTTTTCTTAATGCGTTTATTAAGAAGAAATATGCTGGTTGTATTACATTCCACATATATCCACAATATACACTGACCAATATTGATATTGTAGCATACTTAATAACAAACCTTGGCGATGTAAATAGCTCTTTGATATTTGAATCAGATATACTTACCTCTGTAAATACTAAAAGAAAAATGTAAACGAACAAAATCACGAAAACACTATAAATCAAAGATGATACTGTGATTTCAAACGTATCTCTTTTCTTCTTTTGTCGATTAAAGGTTTCACTTATTGTCATAGCAATAAAGCCTGGTACAACTAAAAGCAAAATCGCAACATATTGTTCCATAATGCACCTTTCCAGCTTGTAACACGATACGTAAATCAGTATAGTTGTAGTACTCTCATGATATAAAATACTATACTTTTTTCGCTTATAATACTAGTGCTTTTAACCTGACATTTACTTGTCAGGTTTTTTGTTTTATACTGGTGGCAGCATGAAGAACGACCGCTTGTTCCAACTGTTATACCTTCTGCTCGAAAAAGGCACGGCCACCGCGCCGGAGTTGGCGCACGCGCTTGAGGTCTCCGTCCGTACGGTCTACCGGGACGTGGAGGCGCTCTCGATGGCTGGCGTTCCGGTCTTCGCCACGCAGGGCAAAAACGGCGGCGTTTCGTTGATGCCCGGCTTCGCGCTGAATAAGACGCTGCTTTCGGACGAGGAACAAAACCAGATCCTCTATGCCGTACAGGGTTTCCGCGCCGCGGATCAGCCAGTCGACGCGCTGCTCGGCAAGCTAGGCGGCCTGTTTCAAAAGCAGGACGCGAACTGGATCGAGGTGGATTTCTCACGCTGGGGACAAAACAGGACGGACAGCGTGAAATTCGAGCGTGTCAGGGCCGCTCTGATCGGGCGGCAGGCGCTCGAGATCGTCTATTGCTCCTCCAGCGGCGAAAAAACCCGCCGCGTCATACTGCCGGGCAAGCTCATCTTCAAGGACAAGAGCTGGTACCTACAGGCATACTGTAAAAAAGCGGAGGAATATCGCCTCTTCAAGGTGAACCGCATCGTCGAAATGACCGTGCTGGACGAGCGCTTCGACAGCCTTCCGGACGAAATCCCCCCTGTCGAACCGGAGGCGCCGCCTGTGGAGACGCCCGGTATCCATATGTGGCTGCGTTTCAAACCCGCAGTTGCGTTTCGCGTTTACGACGAGTTCAACCCCGCGATGATCACAAAAGAGCCGGGCGGCAGCCTGCTGGTCAGCGCCAATTTTCCGCAGGATCATTGGGTGGTGAGCTACCTGTTTTCATTCGGCACCGACGTAACCATACTCGATCCGGCCGAAACACGGGAGCAGACGGCGGAATACGCCAGGGCGATCTGGGAGCATCATACTTCGTAAAAAACGGCTTTTTTAAACATGACAACCTCTTGTCAGGTTTTGTTCGATAGAATCATGCTATCAACAAAATCAGGAGGACGGCACACATGGAAGATCGTTTTTGCCAGAGCTGCGGCATGCCGATGGGGCCGACGGACGAACACTACGGAACACAAGCGGACGGAACGAAGAGCGCGGACTACTGCAGTTACTGCTATGAAAACGGCGCGTTTGCGGCGGATTGCACCATGCAGGAGATGATCGATTTCTGCGTCAAGCCGGTGCTGGACAACGTGCCCGGCATGACGGAGGAAAGCGCGCGCGGTATGATGAACGCGCAGTTTCCAAAGCTCAAACGCTGGCGCGCATAAGCGCCGCCTTGACCCGATAAACACGATGAAAGGCTAAGAAGGTTGAAACCACCGGAACAAATCGACACTGGCATGCTCGCGCCATGCGGGCTCAACTGCCTGCTGTGCTACCGGCACCTCGGCAAGAACCCTTGCCCGGGGTGCCGCGCGCGCCTGTCTCAACCCGACGTTTACCGCCGCAAGTGCGTCATGCGCGCCTGTACGCAAGAGCGCGGTTTTTTCACCTGCGCGGAGTGCGCAGACCGCCCCTGCAAGCGTATGAAAGCGTTTTCCAAACGCTACCGCGACGGCTACAGCGTCGACCTTGGCGCGGACGCGGCGACCTTATCGCGCCTTGGCGCCGAAAAATTTCTGCGCGGTCAAATCGCCGCGCATACCTGCGAAACCTGCGGGCACCTGATCGACCTGCATTTCGGCCTGTGCAGCGGCTGCGGCAGGCAGTATCCGGTCGGAAAAGGCGCTCGTTCGTAAAAGGATATTCCAAAACCGCAGTCATTCCGGTATACTGGACATCATGGAGGGGACGTGCGGCATATGATACAGATACGAAATTACGGCGAGTTTGTGAGCGCGCTGCTGAAGGCGGGCTTTTCCATGGGCGGCGGCAACAGCGAGGGGATCTATTCGCTGATCCCGTGGAGCTGGAACGAAACGCCGCCGTATGACACGCCCGTGCGGTGGCATACGGGCGACCCGGCCACCGACCCCTGGGAATGGCGCATGCGCGTGCTGGACGAGCGCGGCGACATCGCGTACGGCAAGGTGTTCTTCAAAAAAAGCGGTTATATCACCAAGGACTGGGCGCCGTATTTTCTCGCCGCTCGCAGAAGCGGCGGCTTTGAAGAAGCGTACGCGGCGGGTACCATCAGCCACGAAGCGAAGCGTATCTACGGCGTTGTGCAGAAATACGGCACGCTGCCGCTGCACGCCATCAAGCAGCTCGCCGGATTCGGCCCGGAGAATAAGTCCCGGTTCGACGGCGCGCTGACCGAACTGCAGATGCGCATGTATCTTTCCATGTGCGGCAGGCAGCAGAAGCTCTCCCAAAAAGGCGAGGAGTACGGCTGGTTCTCCACCGTATTCTGCACCACGGAGCAGTTCTGGGGAGAAGGCGTATTCGCCCGGTCGGCGGCGATGAAAAAAGAGGAAGCAATCAACGCCATTGCCGCGCAGGCGCTGGCGTTAAACCCGCAAGCGGATCAAAAGAAGATTTCCAAATTTATCATAGGTTAGGAGCATGGTATGAAGCTGGTTACGTATGTTTTTCAAGGCAGGGAGCAGGTCGGCGTTCTGAACCGTTCGGAGGAATTCGTTTACCCCGTGTCCGACGCGGGCGTTTCGTTCTCCACTATGCTGGAGCTGATTCAAAGCGCGTCTCAGGAAACGCTCCGGCAATTGGCCGAGCTGGCGGATAAACCGAGCGGCGCCGTTATCAACGCCGCTTTGAAAAGCGAGATTCAGCTGCTGTCGCCTATCCCGCATCCGGCGCAGGACGTGATCTGTCTGGGCATCAATTACAAGGCGCACGCCGAGGAAGCTGGGGTTTACCATACGGACGCGTTCGGCGGGGAGCGCCCGTGCCCGATCTATTTTTCCAAGCGCGTGAACCGCGCCGTCGCGGACGGCGAGCCGATCCATTCGCATCGCAATATCGTGGACGGTCTGGATTACGAAGCGGAGCTCGCCGTCGTTATCGGCAGGGACGCGTTCCACGTAAGCGAGGAGGACGTTCCTTCCTACATCTTCGGCTATACCGTGCTCAACGACGTCAGCGCGCGCAACGTGCAAACCGCACACAAGCAATGGTATTTCGGCAAGAGCCTCGACAATTTCACGCCGATCGGTCCGTGTATCACGACCGCGGACGAAATTCCGTTTCCGCCCGCGCTTCAGATTACCGCATCCGTCAACGGCGAACCGCGGCAAAACAGCAACACGTCGCTTCTGATCACGGGCGTCGCAGAGATCATCAGCGAACTTTCGCAGGGCATGACGCTGCTCGCGGGGTCGATCATATCCACGGGCACCCCGTCGGGCGTCGGCATGGGATTCCACCCGCCGAAGTTTTTAAACCCCGGGGACGTCGTGACCTGCAGCATCGAAGGCATCGGCAGCCTGACGAACGTCGTCTCCGAATAGCAGTTCATCAAAATATCAAAAAAGCGGGCTTGCGCCCGCTTTTTTTACGTTTGTACATTTAGCCGAACTTTACGCTCGAGAGAACCGTAAAGTCGCTCAGCGAGATGATGGTCACGCCGGAATCGCCGAGCACGTAGAAGTAGTTGCCGATGAACAGCCCGCGCAGGTTCCAGCTCGAGAGGTCTGCGGTCATGGTGACCTTCGCCGCGAGCGTGAAACCCTTGTCCGTCGTGTAGCGGTAGATATAGTAACTGTTGTCCGCCGGGAAGGCGATGAGGTTCTTCACCCCGTCTACGAGGATGGCCTTGTGGTTGCCGCCGACGGTGGTCCAGTTCGCGTCCACGCTCTCGGTATGCGCCTCGCGAATGTCCCGCTTGTTGGACGTATCGAACATGGAGAGCTTCACGCCCTGCGTCCGGCCGGTGTCCTCGTCCGCGTTGTAACCGATGCCGAGCAGGAGGTTGTCCTTGAACACGTGCAGGTACTCGGAAAATCCGGGGATCTTCAGAGCGTCCAATATGCGCGGCGCGGAGGGGTTGCTCAGGTCCACCGCAAACAGCGGGTCTACCTGGCGGAAGGTGACGAAGTAGCCGATGTCGCCGTCGAAACGCACGCTCTTGACGAACTCATCCTTGGCGAGGTTTTCGATTTTACCGAGCATGGCGAGGTTTGCATCCAGCGTGTAGAGCGCGTTGGCGTTCGTGCTGTCGTATTCGTAGGTATCCACACCGTCCGTATAAATACGCTGCTGCCAGCTGTTGAGCGTGGTCACGATGCGAAACGCGCCTTTATACTCGTCCATCGAGAACTGGTTTAAT
Source organism: Christensenellaceae bacterium (assembly GCA_963675855.1). GTDB lineage: Bacteria > Bacillota > Clostridia > Christensenellales > CAG-138 > UBA7703. The sequence goes on along the minus strand of OY776633.1, from coordinate 388,094 downwards.
AAGCTTCCGGGCACGTTGCCGGTCGCGAGCTTCGTAATCTGCCCTTCATCCAGACCGAGCAGAACGAGGTCGGTGCTTGAAGAACCGTTGGTGATCTGCACGTTGCGTCCGTCCTTGTCCGGCGCGATGGGCAGTATCTCCTCACCGTAGCGCGAGAAAGCGAGCAGCAGATGGTCGGCGTTGGCATAGATTTCGCTCGTGCCGCCGAAAACGGCTTTTGCCGATTCGAAATTCGTGCCGCTTTTTAAATTGACCGCTCCGACGACGGAGTATGCCGCGTTCTGCGGGCTGCCGCCGATGTAGAGGTCCGCAGGCTGTAACAGCGCGCTTTCCTTGTCGACCGAGACGGACGGAATGTAAGTCATCGGCGTCGCCCTGACCGGGTTATAGACATACTGCGACGTAACGAGGTAGACATAGTCGCCGATCATGCGCGAGCTGATGTAGTATCCGCTCTGGCCGAGCGAGACCACCACCCGCGGGATCGAAGGATTCGAAATATCGTAGATGACCGCGCTGGTCTGGTCCTGGTTGCTTTGATAGCTCCCGCTGGAGTCGTTGACCCAGACGACGCTGTAGCTCTGGGTGATGATCATGAGCCTGTCTCCCAGCACGAACATCTCGGAGTTATAGCCCCACCAGCTGTCGTCGCCGGAGAGCGAGGTGCTCGACACGAGCCGCGTGTTGACGCCGTCCGCCTTGAGGATGTTGAGCTGGTTGCCCGCCGTATAGTAGATATAGCTTCCGTCGGTCTTGACGATGTCCGCTTCGTCCACGCCTTTGACCTGCACGTTGGTCTCGGAGTAATCGAGTCCCCCGTCGCTCACCGCGGGCGCTTCCGCCGTGGCCGTCTGCGTCTTGGCCTCTTCTGCGGCGGGCGCGGCCTCCGCAACTTCATCCCTCGCAGCGCTTTCGACCATCACGCCGCCCGCGTAATATCCGTAGTCGGACTGCATGTTTTCGATCAGGTCGTAGATGTCGTCGTAGCTTTCCACTTCCACCGCCGCGGTATTGTCCGTGGCGGTCGTTGCCTCCGCGCTCTGCGCGGCGGAAAGCGTCGCGTTTTCCTGGTTGGACGCGTCCGTGTTCCTGTTTGCGTAGATGACGCCGAAGATGCCTGTTGCGACGATTAAAAACGCCGCGAACACCGCTCCGTACCGGATGAATTTCTGCCTCGGCGAAAGCGCGATTTTTTCGCGCGTATGTTTTTCCCTGATTTCCATGAGCAACGTCTCCTTTGCTTTCAGCTTTTCGTTGTCACGGATATACTGCTCTTTAAACATCCTGAAACTCCCCTTTCAACTGTTCCCGCAGCATATCGCGTGCGCGGAAGAGATGGGATTTCACCGTGTTTTCGGCCACGCCCATGATCTTGGAGATCTCGGATACGCGGTACCCCTCGTAATAATACAGATGAACCACCGTGCGGTATTTTGCGGGCAGCGCAAGCACATAGGGATAAACCTCTGTGGTCGTCTCCATCTGCACAAGCAGATTTTCATCTTCGGGTACGGTGTTGCGGCGCCAGGCGGAGGTCAGCAGCGATTTCGTACAGTTGATCGTCACCTTCAAAAACCAGGCTTTCTGGTGTTCGCGGCTGTTCCATGCGGGTTTTGCGCGCAGCGCCCGCAGGAAGACTTCCTGTACGATGTCGTCGGCGTCCGCTCCGCTCTTCGTGCGCAGAAACGCCAGACGGTACACCATGTCGGCATATTCCGCAAAGAGCGCGTCCACGTCGTAGGCCGGTATCGGCACGTTTGGTTTGGCCAGCTGTTCCATAACCGTTTTTGTACCTCTCTCTTCCACCCATAACACTTCGCATCCAGGCAAAAGGTTGCGGGGGAGCAGGAATTATTTCGTTTGCATGCGAATCTATTCGCCATCTATTATAACATACGTTCGTATGCATAATACCAGTGCATGCCGTGTTGACAGGCAAAACGCAGGCTGTGTATAATAAACTATCATTTTCGTTACGGGAGGACTCCGATGATTCGCTAAACGCCTTGGTATTCGCAGCAAAGCGGGGGCATTCTATACGCCCGCGGTCAACTTGCGGTGCCAGACGCGCGCGAACCATATACGGGTTCTTTTTTTGTTGCGCAATAGCGTCCGGCACCGCCGTTTTCCTCAAACAGAGGTTTTTGTTAAACGGAGGTTTACCCATGTCACAAATTATGGTCAGCGATCTGACCTTTCACTACGAAGGCAGTTACGACAACGTGTTTGAACACACGTCCTTTTCCATCGACACCGACTGGAAGCTCGGGCTCATCGGGCGGAACGGACGCGGAAAAACTACCTTTTTAAAACTGTTGATGGGCGAGTACGCATACGACGGCACGATTTCTTCGTCCGTTGCGTTCGACTATTTCCCCTGCCCCGTACCCGACCCCTCGCTTACCACGGAAGCGGTTTTTTCCGTCGTCGCGGACGCGCCAAGATGGCGGCTGGAGAAGGAACTTAACCTGCTCGAAGTCGATCCCGGCGCGCTCAATCGCGCGTTTTCCACGCTCAGTCCCGGCGAGCAGACGAAGGTGCTGCTTGCGGCGCTCTTCTCGCGCGGCGGGCGGTTCCTGCTCATCGACGAGCCGACCAACCACCTCGACATGGAGGCGCGCGCCGTAGTGAGCCGGTATCTAGAAGGCAAGCGCGGGTTCATCCTCGTAAGCCACGACCGCGCGTTTCTCGACGGCTGTATCGACCATGTCCTCTCGATCAACCGCGCGGGCATCGAGGTGCAGCACGGCAACTTCACCAGCTGGGAGGAAAACCGGCGCCGGCAGGATCACTTTGAACACGCGGAAAACGAGCGGCTGACACAGCAGATCGGCGCACTGCACGCGGCGGCGCGGCGCACCACGGAGTGGAGCGATCGCCTGGAGCGTACAAAGATCGGCGAGCATGCGGGTGACCGCGGTTTCATCGGCGCGCAGTCCGCCCGCATGATGAAGCGCGCAAAAGCGACCGAACGGCGGCGGGAAAACGCGGCGAAGGAAAAGGAGAAGCTGCTGAAAAACATCGAACGCAGCGACGTGCTGAAGATCACGCCGCTGCGGCATCACGCGGATATATTGGCGGAATCCGTCGACCTTTCGATCGAATACGGGGAGCGGACGGTCTGCGGCCCGCTGGACTTCGTCCTGCGGCGCGGCGAGCGCGTCGCGCTCACGGGACGCAACGGCAGCGGCAAGAGCAGTCTCGTCAAGCTGCTCGCGGGGAAGCCGGTGCCGCATACAGGTCAGCTCCGTCTGGCGAGCGGCCTGATCGTCTCTTATATCCCGCAGGATACGTCGTTTCTGAGCGGAACGGTGCTTGACTATGCGCAAACGTGCGGACTGGACGAGACGCTGTTTCTGACAATACTACGCAAACTGGACTTCCCGCGCGAACAGTTCGAAAAGGATATGCGCGCCTTCTCCGGTGGGCAAAAGAAAAAAGCGCTTCTGGCGAAGTCGCTTGCTCAGCGGGCGCATCTTTACGTCTGGGACGAGCCGCTCAATTTCGTGGACGTGCTCTCGCGCATGCAGGTGCGCGACCTGCTGCTCGAATCGAAGCCGACCATGCTGCTCGTCGAACACGACCGCGCGTTTATCAACGAGGTTGTGACGCGGCGGATTCCGCTTTGACGGAAGATAATTTTGAGTACTTTTAGTCGATTGATCTAAATAAAAAATTAGTCTTTTGCTTTAACATGATTAATTGCTTCAAGCAAATCCTCTTTTGTGACAATCATTTTGCATATGCATTTTGAGGGTATATCATCATCTACTTGCATTGCCATCACATCTACAGTTAGATATTCACCATCATGGAATATTACTGAGTCCGGATGAAAATCCAAATAACGACCTGACACTTGGCATTCTACACATAAAGGTCCAACCAAGTTTTTTCTTCTTTTAGAAAATGAGATTGGAAACCTTGTAACTTTTCCACCCATATAGTACCCTTCTCTCTTGTGTAAAATGATGTGATTAATAACACTGCAATTAGTAACTTGTTTGGTTTTTCGGTTCCGTATCCAAATCCTCCTGCATCATGCGCATTTTAATCAGCAGCTTTTTCACAAACGGGATTTTGAGGATACCGAATACGATCAGCGAACCGGCGAGGTTTAACAGCACGTCGTCCACGTCGCAGCTGCCGCACGCAAGGAGCAGCTGCAGCGCCTCCACCGCGGCGAGCACGAGCGTCATGGTCAGCGCAAACAGCCAGAGTTTTCGCATCGGGCGAAACAGGCAAGGCAGGAACACCGCCATGGGCATGAACAGCATGGCGTTGCCTACGAGGTTGCTCAGCGGAATCTCCATGCCGATATAATCGTATTTGATCGCATTGAGATACAGCCGCACCGTTTCGAACGGAACGAAGTTCGTCATCAGCTCGAAGTGCTCCATATAGTCCGCTCTCGCCGCGGCAAAACGGGCGTAATCAACGCGGGAAAAGACCAGCGCGCCGGCAAGCGCCGCGCAGTAGAACGCAAAAAGCGCCAGCAGCGCGGCGCGTGAAACGCGGCTTCGCGCGGCGGGCGTATCCAGCGAGCGTGTGTAAAAATAGGTACCGAAAAACAGCGGCGCACAGATGGCGAAGATGAGCAGCAGCCCATGCAGCACATGGCGCATGCCGGTTAAATAGATGGTTACAAGCTGCCAGGCCATCACGGCCAACGCCGCAAGCAAAAGGACGATGCCGAGTATTTTTACGGTTCGTTTACGGTTCTCCACGCGGTTATTATACCATACCCCCCGCCCACGTTTGAAGCAAACCTGTAACAATTCGGCGTATCCGCCGCGTTTTCCCGCAGCCGCCGCGTTTCTTGCGCGGGCACGCCGTTATGCGTATAATAAAACAAAGCGGCGTTGCCGCCGTTTGCCGTTTTTTACGCCGCAAACGAAAACAAAAACAGGAGGCCGCGAACCTATGCAGCATCTTCTCTTAAAAGGCCCACTCCTTGATCGAAAAGGCGCTTTGTCCGAGGCCGGATACGCCGTTTCGCCGGTTAAAACCTACGACCGCAAAGCAATTAAAGGCGGCGCTGCGCGCATCAAAGAGTGGGACTACTACCTCGTGCACAACGGGCGTTACGGCGTCGCGCTCACGATCGCGGACAACTCCTATATGGGGCTGATGTCCGCGACGTTCCTCGACTTTGAGCACCAGACGGAGCGCACGGTCTCCCCGATGTTCTGGCTGCCGTTCGGGAGCACGCACTTCCCCGCGAGCGCGGAATCGGGCGACGTGAAGAAAGCCGTTAAAGGCGCGAGCGGTTCGTTTACGCACGAAGACGGCGGACGGCGGCTGAAGTTCCATGTCGACAACTTCGACGGCGAAGGAACCTTTGACTGCGACATTCTTTTGACGAATGCGCCGCGCGACGCCATGGTGATCGCCACGCCGTTTGCCGAGAAAAAGACGGCGTTTTACTACAATCACAAGATCATCGCCATGCGCGCCTCCGGCAGCTTCACCGTCGGCGGTACGACGCGCACATTCGACCCGGAAGATTCCTTCGGCATCCTCGACTGGGGTCGCGGGGTCTGGACCTACTCCAATACCTGGTACTGGGGCGCGGGCCAGGGCGTCGTGGACGGCCGCGTGATCGGCTTCAACCTCGGCTACGGTTTCGGGGACACGAGCGCCGCTACGGAAAACATGATCTTCGTCGACGGCGTGTGTCACAAGCTCGACCGGGTTACGTTCAATATCCCCGTCAAAGACGGCAGGGACGATTTCCTTTCGCCCTGGACCTTCACCTCCAACGACGGGCGGTTCGAAACCGCGTTTACGCCAGTACTCGACCGCTCTTCTTATACGTCCGTGGGTCCGCTGCTTTCGGACCAGCATCAGGTGTTCGGGCATATGGACGGCGTTTTAACGCTCGACGACGGGAGCAAAATCGAACTGAACCACTTCCTCTGCTTTGCGGAAAAGGTGCGCAATAAATGGTAAAAAACCACGTGCCCGCATGCGTTCGCGGGCGGAAACAGGTGTGATGCAACATGACCCAACATCGTAAATACGACCTCGTCATCTGGGACTGGAACGGCACGCTTCTCGACGATACGTACCTTTGCTACGACATCGCCAACGAGATGCTGGTAGAACACGGCTTTGCCGCTCTGCCGGACGTGGAGGATTACCGAAAGATCTTCATGTTTCCGGTGATCGACTATTACCGGCGCATGGGGTATACCTTCGAAACCGAGTCGTTTGAGGTGATCTCGCGCCGGTTCGTCGCCCTGTACGCCGAGCGGTTCCCCGCCGTTCCGCTTCAGCCCTGCGCAAAAGAGGCGCTTTCCGCGGTGCTCGAAGCAGGCGCGCGGCAGGTGCTGCTCAGCGCGACGGGGCAGGAGAAGCTGGACGAGCAGGTGACGCACTTCGGGCTCAGCCGCTACTTCGAGCGCGTGATCGGCGGCAGCAACAACCTCGCCCACGGCAAGGCGGACTACGCGGTAGACTTCCTGCGAGAAAGCAGCGTCGATCCCGCGCGTGCGTTGTTCATCGGAGACACGGACCACGACTATGAGATCGCCTCGTCGATCGGCTGCTCCTGCGCGCTGATCGTTTCCGGGCACCAAACGCGTGAGCGGCTCGCCGCGCTCGGCACGACGCTGATCGAGAGCTTGTGCGAGGTGCCGGGACTGATAGAACAATAAAAAAAGCGTGCCGCAAGGCACGCTTTTTTAACAGCATTCATTCAATTATACTCCGCGCTCCGTTCATCCCTGACTCGTCGCTTCCGGCTTCGGCACGTCCCGCTGCACGAACTCCGCTTTGATGAATCGCGCGAGCAGGATTGCGGAGAGGATGCTGAGCAGTAGTTGTACAAGCGAATCGAAGGAAATACTGTCTATCAACTGAAAAGCAAGCCCATATAAAACTCTTATCGTTCTGTGCCAACTCTCCAGCACAGTGCAGCAAATACTAAGCAGGCAGATGAGGCGAATTGTCTTTCTTCGTCTCTCCTGTTTTATTTGTTCTTGCATAGTGCTTTCGTTTGTAATAATGCGCTGGTTTGTTTCTTTTTTCTTTCGAACTTTCAGGACACTGTACAGGATCACAATGCATGTCAACAAAACGGTAGAAACCCACCGAACCACAGGCAATTCCGCTTCGTCCGGTATCCAAAACGCATTCAATAGTATAAAAAGAATAGTTACAACAATAGTAGAAATCCAGTACGATCCTCGGCGGATAGAATCTTCACCCACCCAATAGTTTGCGCCAAAGGTAACACAAAAAAGATAGGCTGGAAGAATGAAGCAGTGCATCGTCCATTGAAAGGTGTTTATGCCTCTTGTAAATATATTAATTGCGGACATCATGCAAAATACAAACAGAAACGTGCCGACCGCGCGGCAAGCCGCGAAGAGAATGTTTTTCAGTTTCGTGTTTTTGCCAAGTTCGTTGTTCATATAACACCTCAATCAAATGGCTTTTATCAATCGATTCAGCATGAACTATATGTTCAAAATGCAGTATTTCAAAGAGATAGACGAACGCCGTGCGAGTGGTTCATAGCGAGCCTTGCCCGCACGGCGCGATAGCTCTTCTGGTGATTAGCGTGTTTTATCGGCTTCTTATTGCTTCGACAACATACCAGCCTTCGTCAACCTGAGTAAAAATACCATCGGGGAATACACCGGGTTGTTCATGATATTCCCTTTCTTCTTCATTGGGAAACCAGTAGAGGTACGTTTTCTTTGTACCAGAATCCTCTTTCAGATACCCGAAAGTGATGTAAAAAATCAAAGGACGGCCTTTGCGCTCCATCATCAGCATGTTGGGGTGCAATGCTTCAAAGACAGCGACGATGTCAGCCCACTCTTCCTCGGTAAAATATATCTTATCCCCTTGATAGGATATTTGAAAATCTCCCTCTCCATACTCGTCCAGCGCTTGCAAAAACGCTTTGCTTGAGAGCACGCTGTCTTTGACTGAATTTAGTAGATCTTTATTTTGCCAGTAAAGATCGGTTAGCTCATCTTTCGTGTGATAATCGACTGGATTGTATGGAATGACCGAATCGGAACCGACCGTAAACCATATTACGCAAATATAAGCAACAAATGCGACTATGGCCGCTATGACTAATCCGAGTAACACTTTACCCAATGTTCTCATATAACACCTCAATCCAATGCTCCGCGCTCCGTTCGGCGCTGCTTGATCGCCTCCGGCTTCGGCACGTCCCGCTGCACGAACTCCGCTTTGATGAATCGCGCGAGCAGGATGGCGGAGAGGATGCTGAGCATAACCGTGACAAGCTCTGGAAAATAAATCATGTTTGATGGTTCAACCACGTAATAATAGAAAACCAATATCATTTTGTACCAGCTTTCCAACATAACACAACAAATACAAAGCAAGCATACTACTCGAATCATTTTTCGGAGCATCGTACGAGCTCCTTTTAGACTAGCCGTTTGTGCAACTGGATCAATTGTCTGCTTCATCATCTTCTTCTTTCGGGCTTTCAAGATGCCATATAAAAACGAAAGTGTAGGCAGCAGGACAGCCGCAATAAATCTCAGTAGCATCCTTGACGTTCCAAAGCAAATCATATATCCCAAGGATATTGGCACCAGCAGAATGATAACAATTAAATGGGAGATGCAGTATGACCAACGCCGGACAGAGTCTTCGCGCACCCAATAATCCATACCAAAGGTAATACAACCCATACAGGACACAACAACAAAGAGCGGCATAATCCAATTAGCGTTTTTCAAATCGGTTACAAACATGATAATAGTCGCCATTATAAAAAACACAAACAGAAATGTACCAAGAACACTATTGATCCAATGAAAAAGATTCTTTAGATTGGTTCTCTTGCCTTGCTTTTTATCCATTTACACCTCCGCTTAGGTTCTAGAATTGTTTATTAGATTTATGGATTATGGTTGCGATAAGGCAAAATAGATCGTTTCAGAATTATATCTCATCCACCATTTCCCCCATGGTTCATCCGGATTTTCTATAGCCCCTTGCTGTGAGTCATTGCCAGGTCCAAGTTTATCTGCCCAAGAACCATTCTGCAATTGTATTGCGAAATGATAATTATCCCCACCAAAGAAGAATTTAGTGTTCTTTAACGCAACAACCGTTTCTTCCTCAATAGCATCTTCATAAGAGTTTATCACTCGTATGTTTCTCCCAGTTTGTTCGATGTCACGAACAAAATATTCTACTATAGCTGCTGTGTCCGTATTTTGTCGACCAGAAGTATTCTCATAGTACGCATGATCACCTCTAATAGTTTCTGATAGCTGCCCCGGCTGAACATCATAGCTCCCGTCGCTTGGTTCAATCCCTAGATACATGAGTATATAACCATAGCAATTAACCGCAGGAACATTGCGATTCGGACCAATCAGCGATTGACCCGGTACTTGTATATAGTCCTCTGATTGAGAATTTGAAGGTGTATCAGTGCCTTCATTTGTTAATCCCGCGTCCGAATTTTCATCATTATACCATGTATCCTGACCATCTTCCTTTGTGTTTTTTCCGATTCCGGCCAGCAGCTCGTCCTCCCGCTCCTCCAGCCAGCGCAGCGCCTTCGGCGCGAATCCCGCGTCGAATTTAAACTTACCCGTACGGTTGATGGCCTCGTCGCGCGCGTTCGTGATGTCGAAAAGCTCCTCTGCCAGCTCTTTAAACTGATAGAGCGTAAGGCCGAGTGCGGTTCTGTTGGCATACAGCTCCTGTACCTTTGCGATGGTCTCCACATAGTGCGGCGCGGCGTTGAGCAGCGCCATCTGATCTTCGGCGGACAAGCCGGACCTCTGTATAGCCGCCTGCTGCTGCCTGGTGGTTTTGTCTGCCCAGTCTTCAAAGCTAAACTCGGGCGCGGCCTGTTCCACCAATTCTGCGAGGGAGCCGTATTCGTCCGGAATAACCGAATCGAGCGACGGCAAACCCTGCTGCAAGAATTTGCGCAGCCGCGGCGGCATCGTTACACCGTTTCGGCCGCCGGTCGCCGCACTGTCAGGCAAGTAGGTGTCCTGCCCGGCAGACGCGCCTCTGCCTGCGACGCCTGCGCCCAGCGCGCTGCTCTTATGAGGCGCCATTCCCCTGCTTTTGGTAACGCCGCTGGCGGGGATGACGGGGGATTGACCGGCGGACGCGCTTTTTCCGGCGCCGGCGGTACCCAGTGTTTCAGGTGTATGAAACAGGCCCCTGCTTCCGGCGACATTGCCGGTGCTGCCGAACGCTGAAACATCCGGCTGTACTTCAGCCAGCGTCCGAGGTTTGCTTTGCGCATTTTGACGCTCGCCCGGCGGCAAAATTTCCTCCGCCACGGGAATGAGGTTTTTTGCGGCGCTGTTGCGTTTGTTCAAGATTGTTCGCATGTGTTTTTCCTTTTCGGTATAAAAAATTTTTGCTTCCATGTTTCCATGTATCGAAGCTCATCTATACCATACACCGAAAAAAGGAGTAAAAATTATCGGAATTTTTAGCATATTTTGGCGGATTGTATAGGACAGCCCCCGCGGCGCGCGCCACGGGGGTTGTTGTCAGATTATTCTTTTGTCCGGAAATGCCCTTACCCTTTACTGAACACCCTCTTAAACAATCTCTGTACCGGCGGCAGGGACGCTACGACGACGCAAAGGATCGTATCCACGCCGATCGAGAAGAAGTTGTAGACCAGCGAATACGCCCAGACGTTGGTAAAGCCGTAATCGGCGGCGTACGCGCCGAAGTACACCGCGCCGGAGACCGTGCTCGCCATCATCCGCAAAAACCCCGCGACAGCCGCGCCAAGCGGGAGATTCTTCGGAAAGAAACTCGCCGTGCCGAGCAGCGTAAACGCCACAAAGTAGTCGAGGATAAACTGCACGGGATGCACGATGTACGCGCCCTGCACCACCTGCAACAGCGAAAACGCAAACGCCGCGGTAAAGCCGTACGCCGGGCCGAAATACGCGGCGTAGGCGAAAATCGGCAGCATGGACAAGAGCGTGATTGTTCCGCCGAACGGCAGGGAGAAGAGCTTGAAGTAACTCAGTACGAACGCCAGCGTGATTGACAGCGCGCCGTAGACGAGGATTTGTGTGCGGCTTGGCTTGGCGCCCGGCGCCTCGGGCTCTGCCGCCGCTTTCCGCCGCTTTGCATACGTCACGACAAGCCAGATCAAAAGACCCAGTATGACAATTGCGCCGAGCAGCATGTACAGGTCGATTCCCTCCAGGGAGGCGAGTTTGGTGAACAGTTTGAATTCCATTTTTGTTTCTCCTTTTCGCATAAAAAAATAGCCGCCAGTGAGACGACCATCAAAAAGAAGCTGCGATATGTATCACTTTCCTTCGATGGCATGACCCAACAGGTTCCAAGGGTGCTTCTCAGTCCGGCTGTTCTTCCGGACGCCCCCGTGATGCCAATCAGGATACACGCTTTTTCGCCGTCTGTCAACCTTGACAAACGCGGCCTTCCAACGTAACATGATTTCGTGTTCCGCCATCGCGGCGGCGACCGAAAAAACAGAAAGCGAACGATTTTAACATGCGTCTGGATAAATATCTCAAAGTCTCCCGCATCATAAAGAGGCGCACCGTCGCAAACGAAGCCGCGGGCGCTGGCCGCGTCAGCGTCAACGGCAAGGTCGCCAAGCCCTCCACCGATGTGAAGGAAGGCGATACGCTCGATCTGCTGCTCGGCGGGCGGCATCTTTTCGTACGCGTCGAGAGCGTGAAGGAAAGCGTCCGCAAGGAAGACGCGGCGAACATGTACAGCGTGCTTGACGGGGGCGCAAAGCCATGATCCGCGCGGTCGCGGTGCTGCTCTGCGCGGGTTCTTCTTCGCGCATGGGCTTCGACAAGCTGCTCACACCCATCGCGGGTAAAACCGCCATTGAACGATCCATGGACGCGTTAGTTTCCGGCGGCGCGGAGGAGATTGTTTTCGCCGTCTCCGACGCGACGCGCACGTTTGTGGAAGCGCTCGCCTGCCCTGTGCCAAAGCAGATCGTCGACGGCGGGGTATCCCGCGCGCTATCGGTCAAAAACGCGCTGGGCGCCGTCGATCGCGCGGACGTCGTCGCCATCCACGACGCGGCGCGCTGCATGGTATCGCCGGAAACGGTTCGCGAGAGTTTCGACAGCGCGGCAAAATTCGGCAGCGGCGTCGTCGCGGGCAAGGTGACGGACACGATCGTGCAGTTCGACGGCGATGGCGTTCTCCCGCTGGATCGCGGCAGGCTCATTCGCATGCAAACGCCACAGACATTTCAATTTGACCTCATTAAAACTGCATACGATAATGGTGATCTGTCAAAAGTGACTGATGATTGCGCATTATATATAGCAGCCGGTTACGAGCCGCGCTTCGTCTACACCGAGGGCGAGGCGGCGAACGAGAAACTTACCTCCGGCGCGGACTGGCGGCTCGCGCTGGCGAAATACGCGCGCTTTGGCACTGGTTATGACACGCACCGGCTGGCCGAAGGGCGGAAACTGATATTGGGCGGGGTCGAAATACCGTTTGAAAAGGGCCTGCTCGGCCATTCTGACGCGGACGTGCTCACCCACGCGATTATGGACGCGCTGCTCGGCGCGGCGGGGCTTAGCGACATCGGAATGCTCTTTCCAGATACCGACGCGGCGTACGAAGGCGCGGACAGCCTTGCTCTGCTGGGCGAGGTCGTGCGCCGGATCGAAGCGCTCGGCCTGCGCGTGGCGCACGTCGACGCGACCGTGATCGCCCAGCGGCCGAAGATCATGCCGCACGCGGAGGCGATGCGCGCGCGCCTGAGTGGAAAAATGCACGTCTCGCCCGAATCCGTCTCCATCAAGGCGACCACGACCGAAGGCATGAACGACGAGGGGAAGGGTCTGTGCATCTCCGCAAGCGCGATCGCTTCGCTCGTTTGACCGGATTGGTTCTTCTATTGACAGCAATTCATTTACAGCGCATCATTATATCAATATAGATTTTCATCGGTGGTTTTCCGCTTCAGGCTGCGTTCATATTTTTTTCCGGAGGATCGGGCCAACATGCTGTTTAATTCGCTTCCTTACGCGATATTTCTTGCTATCGTCTTTTCCCTGCACTGGCTGCTGCCCAATCGTTTCCGCTGGATCATGCTGCTGATGGCAAGTTACTATTTTTACATGAGCTGGAACCCGGAGCTGGTCGTGCTGATCGCTACGACGACGCTGGTGTCCTTTTCCTGCGCGCTGCTCATCGAACGTTACCGCGGCGCCGGGGGGAAGAAGGCGCATCTGCCGAAATTCTTTCTGATTCTGGCTCTGTCGATCTGCTTCGGCATCCTCTTTTTCTTCAAATATTTCGATTTCTTCAGCGAGTCGGTTACGGCCGTATTGCGCGCGGTTTCGATTCCGGCGCAGTCGCTGACGCTGAAGCTGATACTCCCCGTCGGAATCTCTTTCTATACGTTTCAGACGTTAAGCTATGTCATCGACGTATATCGGGGGAAAATGACGGCCGAAACGCATCTGGGTTATTACGCTTTATATGTCTCGTTTTTTCCGCAGCTTGTCGCCGGGCCGATCGAACGTTCTCAAAACCTGATCCCGCAGCTCAAGCGGGAAAGGACGTTTGCGTACCCGCAGGCAAGCGCCGGCCTGAAGCATATCGCGCTCGGGTTGTTCAAAAAAATCGTAATCGCCGATTCGCTCTCGATCTATGTCGATATGGTTTACGGCAACCTCGGCGCATATCACGGGCTTTCGTTCATCGTGGCGACCGTGTTTTTCGCCTTTCAGATCTACTGCGATTTTTCCGGTTACTCCGATATCGCGATCGGTTCGGCCAAGCTGCTTGGCGTCGATCTGATGCAGAACTTTAACAGCCCCTATCTTTCGCGTTCGATTCGGGAGTTTTGGAGCCGCTGGCATATCTCCCTTTCGACATGGTTCCGGGACTACGTGTATATCCCGCTCGGGGGCAGCAGGACGAAGCTTCCGCGCCATATGGTCAATCTTCTGATCACTTTTCTGGTGAGCGGGTTATGGCATGGCGCGAACTGGACCTTCGTCTGCTGGGGCGCACTGCACGGGTTCTTCGTGATGGCGGAAACACTGTATCATAAAATCCGTCCGGCAAGGGAGGGCGCTTTAGCGGGCAATCCCGCGCGGCGGCGACTGCAGTCTGCGGTTCAGCTGATCGTTACGTTTTCTCTGGTTTGCTTTGCCTGGGTTTTCTTCCGCGCAAACAACCTTGGCGACGCGTTTTACGGATTGAGCCATATGTTTGAAGGGATTCGATATCCGCTGCAATACGTTGCCGATGCCGCTGCAAAACTCGGCTTGGATCGTTACGACCTGCTGGTGCGGCTCCTGCCCGTCGGCATACTGGCTGTTTTCGACATTGCCAACCGGCGCGCGGACGTCATGGACGCAATGTCGCGCTGGAAGCCTGTTTTCCGCTGGGGCGTATATATTGCAATCGTCTGGTTTATCTTGTTTTATCCGGGAACCGGCGGCGGCGGGGAATTCATCTATTTCCAGTTTTAGGGGCGTTTATGAAGTTGTTTCTAAAAAAACTAGCATTACTGCTGCTGATCTGCATGCTGTTTGCCGCAGCCGCCAATCTGGCGTTTTTTCTCGTCAAAGGCAGTCTGACGCCGGCGTATGTAGAGCGGTTCCTCCATGCGCCCGCGCGGATTCAGGTAGCTAACCTTGGCAACAGTCACGGGCAAAACGGGTTTTCCTATGCTAATCATCCTGAAATCGGCGCCGTCAATCTTGCGTTCGGTTCCCAGAGCCTCGCGCAGGACGAACGTGTGCTGGGAAATTATATCGACCGTTTTAACGAGGGCGCCGTTCTGTATATTCCCGTGTCGTATTCCTCGCTGCTTTCCTCCTCCTCGGGCGGCAATAATTTTCTCTCGTTGAACCGCCGTTACTATTATTTCCTGCGTCGCGATCTTGTTATCGATTTTTCATGGCGGGAATGGCTGGCGGTAAAATCGCCCGGGTTGTTCATTCCAAATTGGCAGGCGCAATATTGGACGGTCGACGAGTTTGACGAAGCGGGCGAACGGTCCGCGGCGGATATCGACGTCGCAAAGGATGCCGAAGCGGCAGTGGAACGGCACGTCCTGTCGCATCAAAACGATCATTATCAGATGAACGAACAAAGTGTCGGCTGCCTGAAACGGATAGTGCTGTTGTGCAAAGAGCACCGCATTACGCCGGTTTTGGTGACCACGCCTTTTTTGCGCGAATACAACGATCTGGTGCCGGGCGACTTCCTTGAGAAACAACAGTCGTTTCTATACGGCTTTGCCGCCGAGCAGCAGATCGAATACCTGGATTTTTCGCGCGACTCTCGCTTTGCCGACCGTTACGATTTGTTTTTGAACAGCGATCACCTGAACGATAAAGGGGCGTTGGTCTTTACGGATCTTCTGCTTGCCGGTGAACGCCCGGTATTCTGATCTCCTCCCGGGAGCGGGTGTTTGATCATAAAAACAGCGCGGTAATTCGCGCTGTTTTTTTCGCTCCAATGAAACCCGGCATCTGACTATGGCCGGATCTTTTCTATTCTTTTAACGGCTTGATGTCCGGCAGACGGGAGCGATCCGCGGCAAGGAGCCAGAAATACATGCCGCCCAGCATCGTAACGGCGAGGATGCGATATTGGAAATGCGCGTGCATGTACATCGGCTGCGTGCCGACGAGTATCCAGACGATCGGAAGGAACGCGACAAGCAGCATGACCGCCCCGCGCGCATACCACTCGCGCTTGGTGCGGAAAAGTACCATTATAATTCCCGCCAGAAGCAATATGCCGCAGAACGCAAAAAGCATCGGCCAGTCGAACAGGTGCTTGAACGCGGAGACGATAGCCGTGAGTTTATCGTAGCGGAACAGATACCGCGCGTCTTTAACGACGCCGAGCCTCTCCGCGGCAGACCCCCAGGCGGAGGCAAACGCGTTTTGATCGGTAAACACGGTTGTGATGGCCAGCTTGGTAATCCACATCATGAAATAGGAAACAAACCAAACCCCGATGAGTTTGAGCGACTGCAGCAGCATGGCTTTTGCGGAGGGCGGATGCTTTGCGTAACTCTGGCAGATCAGCAGCGCGAGCAGCGGCAAGCCGAGTGTGAGTAGCGGCGTCGTATAAAAATCAAAGAACATCGTCGCCATGCCGAGAATCATAAACCCCATCGGCGCGCTCTGCGGGCGTTTGAGCCAGCGCGGCACGAACAGCATGCCGATAAACGCGATGTAGAAACAGACGCTGTATTGAAACAGCGCGCTCGCGACGACCGGGTTGACGAAAAGCATTCCCGCCGTAAACAGCATAGGCGGCCAGAAGGAGCGCGTCTGAAACGCGAGCGTCAGCGTCGCGGCGGCCATGAGCAGAAAGAACCCCCACATGATGAAGCTGCGCATGCTGCCATAGTCCATCACCGAAAGCAGCGCGCGCACGTAGATACGGAAGCCGTGCCAATACCGCACATAGAATACGTCCGCTTCCTCATGGTTTTCCACGGAAGCCCGGGCGCTCTCCAGCGTAAAATCATCTTCGAGCGGATATGCGTTCTTCAGCACGCTGCCAGGCGAGTCCTTCACGTCCATATAGGTGGAGAGCGAAAGGATGATGACCTCCGTCCAGTCGTCCAGATGGTACGAACCCCAGTCGAACCGAAGGATATGAAATTTATCATATTCCGGCTCCAGCTCGTCCATCGAAAGAAGATAGTTCTTCTCCACGCTATCCTGCGGGCAAAGGCCGCTTAAAAACAGCAGCCCCACGCCGAGCATCACGAGCAAAACGTAGGTAACGAGGTATTTCCAGAATTTCAGCTTTTTCTGTTCGATCGTTTCTCACTCCCCTGTCTACCGATAACGGCTTCAAGCAATTTTATCATCGCGTTTCGAGCGCGGTCAAGCGCGATTGCTCGATCCTAGCAATACGCAAAAATCGAAAATACCATTCCTGTGCTGACATTAAAAAAACCCTGTGTAAGGGCTTTTTTTATAAAACTGATCACATTTGTTCTTTTCGCTTTTTTCATGCGGTTTTTTTGCCGTCAAGCGCGCTCGCTGTTAAACCGACGAATACATCGTTTTCTATTCAAAACGCTCCGTCGATCGTGAACTCCGCGCTCGAAAAATTATAGTCCCGAAAATACCGGTTCAGCGGCGGCGAATACGTCATCACCGTCAGTCCGTGCGAAACGGGGTCGAACGTCAGAAGCCGGATCTGGCCGGATTCCAGTTCATAGTGCTGATAATTATACAGCATCGCGTTGACGCGTCGGTCGGGCACGCCGTCTCCCGTGTCGTCGATATCCTCCGCGCGGTAACCCGTTCCGCTCACGTGTCCGCAGAGCACGAGCCGAACGTTCGGATTCGGCTTAACCACGTTTTCAAACATGCTCTTTCCCACCTTGGTGTAGCGCCCGTCTTCCGCGATATACCCGTGGAAAAGCAGGATCGCGGTGTGGTCCGAATACCGCTGCAGTACTTCGTTCATCCAGGGTATGGCTTCGATTTCGGTAAACCAGCCGGCTCCGATGATGATGATATCCATCCCGCCCGCCGAAATCGTCGCATACGCCGCGCGCCCGCCGTCATACGACCGTTCGGGCGGTATCCCCGCGACGTACTCGCGCTTGAGAAATGCTTCGTAGCTTTTTTGCTGAATGCCTACGTCGTGGTTGCCGGCGACCGCCAGAAACGGGACCTGGCCCTTGAATTCATTATACATCGTGTCGAATTCTTCCCATTGCCAGTCCGAAAAACCGTTTTCCACGGCGTCGCCTGTCTGCACGGCGTAGAGGATGTTGCGATTCTCGCGCTCGTTTGCGATCCACCGGCCTATCTCCGCCATCCTCCCGGGATAGCGCATATAGGACATCGCCTGCGTATCGGACAACCAAACGATGGAAAACGGCGTCGGCGCGGGCGCAGCCGGTTGCGCGCCATACCCCTCCAGATCAACGTTGATCGTAGGCGCGAAGGCGGGTATGCCTTGAATCAAATCCTGCTTGTCGGCGGATGTTAAAACAGTTTGCGGCGCCCTGAGATCCTCCCGCGCAACGGCGTATATCCCGGCGGATCGCGGAGCGGGCAGCGGCGTCGGCGGCTGCGCCGCAATCACCCTCGCCGCCGTGGAGCAAGAGAGCGCTACCGCCGGCTCCGAAGCCAATCCTGTACTTGTGAAAAGCAATATGAACGCAGCGATCGCTGCGAACACAACGGCGGAAATACCCTTCCAAAAACGTCCCATATTGTTGTAATTTTAACACAATACCGCCTCTGATGGTATCTTTTTTTATGAAGCGGGCGAACCTTTTCCGCCCGCTTTTATACCGTTGTGAACGCACGCGCTTCTGAAGGCGTGTAACCCGGCGAAAAGCTGCTACATAGCACATAAAAAATGTAACAACGCAACATTATAAATGTAACGAAATTGTTTGACTCTTTTCTGTGCTCCCCGCACACTACGCCGTCCGGAGGGCTTAGCCGCGCGTCAAGCAACGATCGGGCTTTGATTTTTTCGCATACCGTGTGTATACTGTTGATCAACGGAACCGTTCTGTCGCGAGGCCGGGCGTCAATTCCGATCAAAAGCCGGAGGGTTTATGAAGCGCACTCTTTCTCTGTACGCCTTTTTGATATGCCTGATCCTCGCCGGATGCGCGAGCGGATCCGATACGCCCGCGGCATCCGAGCCGGAGGCGCCGCTTTCGAGCGCCGGTCCGCAGGTGGTTGTGATGGAAACGCCGGAACCGACGCCCACGCCGACGCCGGAACCGACGCCCTCACCGACGCCGGCGCCGGTCGATCATATGGGCCAGCGCGTACGCGACAACCTGCTGGTCGACAGCGAAATCCTGCGGCTCGTATCGTTCAGCGGTTCAATCGATCTGTTTTCCGAGGCAACAACCACCAGCAGCCACAGAGAACTGATCAACTATAAAACCGACCGTTCGATCAGCGATCTGATCGTACTCGCCGAAGTAACCTCGCCCGAAGGAAGGCAGTTCTACCAGGTTCGCGCGGCATTTTCTGACGCGGAAGGCTATGTGCTCGTCAGCAAAACGAGGGACAGCAAGCTCGCGCTCAGCGAGGTGTTCGGCTATGCGCTCATGCAGGTGCCCGGCTGTTCCGTCATGAAGTCCCCGGACGAAGAAAGCGCCGTGCTCGCGCAGGAAAGCTACCACGCCGCGCTCGTCCTCGGCGAATACAGGGACTATTACTACGTGATCACCGAGGACGGCAACTGCGGCTATGTGATCCCCGGCCAGCTGAAGATGATCGAAAGAGACGCGCTGGAAGCATACCTCGCCTCCGGCCTGACCCCGCAGTCGGATCTGCCGTTCGATATCGAAAACTTAATTTCCTACGCCGAGGAACAGACATCTGCGGAATCGACCGAGGCGCTGATCTACGACGGGTTAACGCGGCTCGGCGTCTATTTCAACCCCGGCTACTACCAGTTTTTCCAGAAGGAACTTTCGGATCTCGAGCAGTACCCCATCGGCTACCGCGAGGACGTATATAACTCCTCCCTGTTCAAGCTCTGGAATTCCTGCGGCAACCTCGCGCTGTACGAAGATCAGCCGATGCAGTGGGCGCACGTTGCGCGCGGGTCAGAACTCCAGCGCGGCGATCTGCTCTTTTTCGCCGAATACGGAGCAATCGACAACGAGGAAGCCGAAGCCTACGAAATCATACTGCGCGGCCCGGACTCCGGTTATATCACCGCCTGCGGCATCTACCTCGGCGAGGACAGCATGCTTTGGGTTAAAAACGGACAGGTAGAGACGGTACAGCCGCTCAGCACGGCGTCGATCTGGACTTATCTGGATTCGGCGCGCCGCATCCAGCCGCAAGTAACGGATCAAAAAACGTTTCTCATAGAAAGCATGATCTCCTCGGCTTACGACCGCCTCGGCACGCCATACAACAACTTCTGCCGCATGGGCGAAACGAGCTACGACTGCTCCGGCCTTGTCGGCTGGGCGCTGCGCCGCGCGGGCGCTACGCAGCTCAGAGCCGCCGACCGGCAGTTTCGCGAAACGACCGCTTCCGGCCTTGCACATCTCGAGCTGCTCTATTATCAGGGGCTGAAGCTCGAGCTTGAATATGTTTCCAAAACTTCAGGAGACGAGGCGGACATCCCCCTGCTGGAGCGCGGCGACCTCGTGTTTCTGCTCGGCGAAACGCAGCCTCGCATCTCGCACGTCATGATCTACCTCGGCAATATGCGGGTCATCCATTCTACGACGGTGACCGACTTTTACCGCGGCACGCTGGTGGCGGGATTCCGCCCCGAACTGCAGGGGTTATATTCCAACGCGCTGCGCATCGTGCTCGATGAAGATTAACGTATAAAAGATCAGATAACAATAAACAGGAGCTTTGGCTCCTGTTTTTGATTCCAACGTGATTTTATTGTAGATTTTACCGCTGTGCTTTGCCATTTTTTATCCGTCGTGTATACTGTTGATCATGAAAGCGGGCTTGGATCGACCCGGATGTACACTTCCAAGCCATCTATAGAATAAATCCCGGAGTGTTATGAAGCGTACTCTTCTTTTTATCAGCATCATCGCAGTCATCCTATTCGTCGGCGGTTTCGCCGCCGCGCGGCGCTCGTTCGCGGAGACGGAGGCTTCCCCATCCCCGACGGCGGCGGTCACGCCCGTTCCATCCGAAAGCGAGCCGTCCGGCGTTTCGGTCGGCGAGCGCTTGCGCGCCAACCTGCTGACCGACCGCGAGACGCTTCGCCTCGTCTCGATGGGCGGCGCCATCTATCTCTACGAAGAACCCTCGGCGCGGTCCGAGCGGGTACGGCTCGCGAACAAAACCGTGCGCGGCGCGAGCGAGTTCATCGTGCTCTCGGAGCAGACGTCGACCGACGGAAAGCTGTTTTACGAAGTGCGCTCCACATTTTCCGCCGATACGGGATACGTGCTCGCCAGGGACACGCATGAAAGCAAGCTGGAAAAGTCAGGCGTTTCCGGCTTTGCGCGCGTTGACGCCGCCGCCTGCATGCTGCTCTCGGAGCCGAATGAAAAAGGCGAAGAGCTGGCAAAGGAATGCGAGCATCTTTTACGCATCCTCGGAGAGATCGACGGCTACTACTATGTCATCACCGAAGCGGGCAACTTCGGGTTCGTTCTGCCCGCGCAGGTCGTGCCGATCGGCACGGCGGAGCTGGCGGAGCGCCTTGCGCGCGCAGGCGCGCCTGCCGTG
This sequence comes from Christensenellaceae bacterium, assembly GCA_963675855.1. Classification (GTDB taxonomy): domain Bacteria; phylum Bacillota; class Clostridia; order Christensenellales; family CAG-138; genus UBA7703. The sequence goes on along the minus strand of OY776633.1, from coordinate 366,900 downwards.
CTGAAAACCATGGATGATCCGCTCGCCGAAGCTTCCGCCGCCAATGCCGCGAAGATGCTGCGTGCAGGAACGGACAGCGCGGCGGTGCGATACTGGAGCACCGCGCAAGCTCACGTCGCCCAGCAAGGTTGGCTGAAGAGGGCGGCTGTCGCGATGCTGACCGTCGCCGGCGGCGGCGGGCCTAGTCCCGTCGGGCGCGAAGACATTCAATTTCAACCTTGTGCGGAGGTGCCGCCTCTTACGAACGGCGATGTTTTGCAACAGGGGCTGGATTTCAACATCCACGGCTCAATCTACACCGACAGCCCGATCACGAGCGTGACGGCGAAATTAGCCTCCACCGGGGGCGGCAAGACCGTCAGCGCGACGGTGACGTTCCTGCCGGAAAGCAACGTAACCGATTATTCCCTCGCCTCCAAGGTGGAGCCGCAGGGCGGCAAATCGCTCGATACGCTCTTCGACATCAGCCGCCTGCGTGCAGGTCAATATCAATTCACGCTCAGCGCGGCGACGGTCGAACAGCCCGAGCCAGTCGTGCTGCTGACCGCCGCATGCGAAATCGCCGTGGAAAAAAAGCACATCCTCACGCAAAATCAATTTGACGATAATTTCTTCGACGCGAGCGAGTTCTTCGGCGGGGACACGGAGAAGTTTCTCTTCCGATATACGGCCAAAGACGGCCGCTATATCGCCACCGACGCCGAATGGCGGGAAGCGCACATCGTCGTCTCCAGCCTTGGGCGCGTACATATCGACGCGCTGCCGAATTTTGAGGCGGCGAACCATTATCTGGAAAACGCATATGTGCGCGTATCGGTCTTCAATTATAAAACGGGCAAAATGATCGTCGGCGACGTGCTGCTTTTAAAAGATCTCGTGGGCAAGGCCGTAACGTACGTTCCGCGATTCCAGTCCAACCTCGATTACATCAGCCACCACACGTTTGGAACGGCCATCGACGTGAACGACGACCTGTACCCCAACAAGAACAAGCCGAGCAACCATGATCTGATCGGCGACGATGTGAAAAACCACCTGACCTACAACGGTATTCTCACCGACGAAAGCGGCGTGCAATATTATGATTTTACTTATGACGGCACCTATCCCGCCCGCTTTCTGAAGCTGCCGAAGACCATCGTCAACTATCTTCTCTACGAGCTTGCGTTTTTCCGCGCGGGATTCGAGTGGGGGTTCTATTATGAAACCACATGCGACGCGATGCACTTCATGCTCACGGAAAACGACATCAACCGGCACATGCACTCGGACATCGGGCTGAGGAAAGTTTACGACTACATCGAGCCGGAGTGGACGTACGTACCGACGCCCTCGCCAACGCCGGACGTATCGCAGCCGCCGTCACCGGCGTTGGATCCAACCCCCGCGCCGTAGGGCTGACGGAGAAAACAGGGCATCGTACAGGATATAAAAAGAGCGCCGCATATGCGGCGCTCTTTTATATCACGTTATTCTGCATTAGATGAAGAGGTTGACGTTGCTCTCCTCCGCGTCGCCGAGATAGGCGCCGACGCCGCCGAGTTCGATACCGTCGATAAGCTCCTCCTGCTTGATGCCCATGATATCCATGCTCATCGTACAGGCGACGACCTTCACGCCTGCTTTCATCGCTTTTTGAATCAGCGTTTCCAGCGAATCGACGTTCTTCTGTTTCATGACCATCTTCATCATGGCGGTGCCCATGCCGGCCATGTTCAGCTTGCTGAGTTTGAGCTTTCCGGTGCCGCGCGGCATCATGCCGCCGAACATGCTCTCGATAAAGCTCTTTTTGACCTTGACCTTGCTTCCCCTGCGCAGCACGTTGAGGCCCCAGAAGGTGAAGAACATGGTCACCGGCCTGCCCATGGCGGCCGCGCCGTTTGCGATGATGAAGCTCGCGAGCACCCGGTCGAGATCGCCGGAGAAGACGATGATGGTCTTTCCGTCACCCGCGGCGGACTGCGGAACCTTCTGCGTTACCGCTACGCCCGTGCCCTTTTTCAAAAGCGCGATGTAATCGTTGCCGACGTGTTCGTTGCTCAACAGCGTATTGCCCGTTCTCCGCGCCCAGGCGACGATGTCGCGCGCAAAGCCTGGGTCGTTCGCGGTGACTTCCATAACCTGGCCGTCCTTCATCTCCTTCATGGTTTCAAACACCTTCATGATGGGACCCGGGCACTGCATGCCGCTGCAGTCGAGGCGCATGGCCGCTACGGGTACGTTCGCGGTTTCCGCGTGGCCGCTGTCGTGGACGGGTTCGTTCCTGATATACGGCATGGGGGTTCCCTCCTCATAATGCGTCGATTGATAGAATCTGGTGCCCGCCGGATAGACGGAGACGTTTTCAAAGCCGTTCTGACTGAGTATGCGCGCGGCGTTGTAAGAGCGCACGCCGATGGCGCAGAATGTGATGTATTCTTTCGCCTTGTCCAGCTCGCCGAGGCGCTCGCGAAGCTGGCTGAGCGGGATGTGCGCAGCGCCGGGCAGCGCAAACGCCAGCAGTTCCGCATCCTCGCGGATATCCAGAAGCACCGCGTCCTTATTCGTCTCCTCGATGTTCCAGGGGGAGAATTTTACAAGCCCGTTGATGACGTTTTCCGCGACGAATCCGAGCATATTGACCGGATCCTTTGCCGAGGAGTACGGCGGCGCATAGGCAAACTCCAGCTCTTTGAGGTCGGACACCTTCGCGCCGAGCCGGGTCGCCACGCCGATGGCGTCGATGCGCTTGTCCACGCCGTCTCGACCGACGATCTGCGCGCCGAAGATTTTGCCGTCCTGCCTGTTAAAGAGCAGTTTGAGCGTCATCGGCACCGCGCCGGGATAATAGCTCGCGTGGTTGTTCTGCGTGATGATGATGGACTCGAAGTCCTTTCCTTTCACGAGGCCGCGCGCTGTCAGCGATTTTTCGTTTTCGCCGGTATTGGCGACCGTGAGGTCGAACACCTTGGCGATGGACGAGCCCTGCGTGCCGTCGTACGCCGCGTCGAGCCCCGCGATATTGTCCGCCGCGATGCGCCCCTGCTTATTGGCGGGGCCCGCCAGCGGAATCATGGTCTGTTCCTTCGTAATGAAGTTTTGCACCTCGGCCACGTCGCCCACGGCATAGATAGACGGATCGGACGAATGCATGTGGTCGTCCACCACGACGCCGCCGCGCGCGTTGACGTTCAGGCCCGCGTCCTTGGCAAGCTGCCCGTTGGGGCGCACACCGATGGAGAGGATCACGAGTTCGGCCGTAACTGTTTTACCGCTCTTGAGTTTGATATCCACGCCGCCGGTTACGTCGTTAAACGATTCCACCGCGTCGCCGAGGTGGAGGTTCACGCCGTTTTGCTCGATGGTTTCGTGCAAAAGCTGCGCCATTTCAAAGTCGATCGGGCTCATGACCTGGTCGAGCGCCTCGATGAGGCTGACCTCCAACCCCGCGTGGCGGAGGTTCTCCGCCATCTCGAGGCCGACGAACCCGCCGCCGATGACCGCAGCGCTTTTCACGCCCTGTTCGCGCACGAGCGCGCGGACGCGGTCCGTGTCCGGCACGGTCCAGAGCGTCTGTACGCGCGAGGATTCAATGCCCGGTATCGGGGGTTTCAGGGGTGACGAACCGGTGGCGACCACCAGCACGTCGTAGGGTTCTTCGTAGGTTTCGCCCGACACAGCGTTCTTGACGCGCACCGTCTTTTTTTCGCGGTCGATGGAGAGCGCTTCGTTTTTCACGCGGACGTCCACGTTGAACTTACTGCGCATCGCCTCCGGCGTCTGTAAAAGCAGCGCCTGCCGCGTCTTGATTACGTCGCCTACGTGGTACGGCAGGCCGCAGTTTGCGTAGGAGATGTACTCCCCGCGCTCGAGCAGCACGATATCCGCCTGCTCGTCGAGTCTTCTCAGCCTCGCCGCGCAGCTGGCGCCGCCCGCTACGCCGCCGATGATGACTACCTTCTTCATTTGCCCTGTTCCTCCTTCTTCTTCCCCGGGGTAACGATATATCCGATCAGCACGCCGAGCACCGCTCCGTAAACGGTGGAGATGTACGGATTCGATGTGATGGGGCAGGAGCCGCCCGTACAGCCGATGAAATAATAGTACAAAAAACCGCCGACCGCGCCCACGGGGGCGAGAATGATCATCGGCAGATAGCGCTTCCAATTCTTCTTTTTTTCGGGTGTTTTATTGATTTCCTGTTCCATTTCGACATGCCGCCTCTCAAGTTTGGAACAAGAATACGATATTCCGTGATCGATTGTCGGTGACTTTATTACGATATGAGAATATTATAATAGTATTTTCTCGCAATGAATAGTAAAACAATTATCACCGACAATCAGCGTGAGGTTTTGATCAGTTCATTACAGCATGGTTAAAAAGAAAAGACCAACGACCGGTCAGCAAACATGATCTAATGATCTTGACTTACTTATGATTGTAAGATAAACTAAATATGAAAGAGAAATCTTTCTGGGGTTTGTTTCGGCAAACGGAAGGTCGCGAAGGCGACCTTTTTTTATGGAAACATTTTTAATCCATATCCTTGATAGTGTGGATAATGAAAAATCTTTTTCTCTATGATTTTAAATGCTTTGTCAATAGTTCCATATGCAATATATTTGTGAATTGGGTATGCACATAGATCTGCTACTTCAAGAGGCCAATAAGATTTTTTATTGTTCTCTTTTCTACACCATTTGGGATTGAAGTACACTCCCTTTATCTTAGAGAATTTGTGTTTTTCATTGAATTCATTTCCTCTCGAAATTAAAACCTTTGTTTTTTCAAGTAATTGTTTGTCTTCTGTCTTTCCGATAGCTTCAAACAATAAAACGCAATTTTCATTGTCTGGAATATTCATCATAATTCTTTCCAATATAAAAGTTATACAGAGTTCATATGGTGAATCTGGGTATTTATATTTTCTAACATGTTTTTCTTTATCCACATTAGCAACAAATAATTTTAATGGAGCTTCCTGAATAAAATTTCCTAGGTCTTCTGTAAAATTTATATAATCTATTTTATTTGGAGAAAAAGCTCCCTCCTTTCTTCTAATGTCGCGCGAATGAAAACAAACTCTCTTTACACCATTCTGATACTCAAATAATCCATTTTGCCAATACTTATATTTTATTTCCATGATTGCATTTTTAATATCGTTAAAAGCTAATGCTGAAATAAGACTTGCCGTTACAGTAAGATGTTTTTCGCTATGAACGATTTCCTTACCGATCTGAATCGCCTTGTTTACGTGTTTTAAATCTGACGATCCGCTTTCATCAATCGCGATTACCCAATTAATCCCTCTATCAACAAAATCAATAGCTGTCGGTCTGTTCTTCCAATTTGAATTCATAAATAATCCTTCGGTTGTATAAGTTTAATTCTTGTTCAAAAACTTTCAGAATCAATATATCTCAACAATTCAAATCTTTGACTAGCGTGATCTGTATCACTGACTATATTATCAGTTTTTTATATGATAATCTATATATTACGGAGGTAATTTATATGCCCCACACTCCCCCTACCCCCAACACCGACTACATCCAAAACGCCCCGGCTGACGTGCGGGAAAAACTCACCGCCATGCGCGCGGCGATTCTTGCAATCGTCCCCGAAGCGACGGAGAAAATCTCCTACGGCATGCCGACGTTTTATCTCAACGGCAACCTCGTGCATTTCGCGGCGTTTAAAAACCACATTGGCTTTTACCCCGGCGCGGACGGCATCGCGGCGTTTGTTCACGAGTTCGGCGCGTACAAGTTCAGCAAGGGCGCGGTGCAGTTCCCTCTCGATCAGCCCCTGCCGCTGGAATTGGTTAAGCGCATCACGGCGTACCGCAAAGCGCAGAACCTCGCCAAGTAACGGACGAAATAAAAAACCCGCCGGAAAACTGAACTGAACCCCGAGAAACGGACATTGAAAGAAAAGAGCCTCCTATCGTAGGATAAAGCGATAGGAGGCTTTTGTATGGGAAAACAATTCGGAAAAGAGATCATGTCGCAGGTAATGGAGCTAAGAAGACAGGGCTATACGCGCCAAATGATAGGAGATGAGCTTGGTTACACAAAGATACAGATAAAGAACTTACTCTCACGCCATAGAATGAACAAAACAAGAAATACGACTATACCAGCAAAGCAAGGCAGACCACGAAAACGTTCGATCTCAACGGAAGAGGAGTATCAGCAACGAATCAAGCAACTTGAGATGGAAAATGACTTGTTGCGGGCTTTTCTTCAAGCTGCTGGAAGGATGTGAGACCAGAGATCAAGTTTGCAGCGATTGAAAGATATCAAGATAAGTATCCCGTAACAACAATGTGTTCGTTCTTCCAGGTTTCGCGAAGCGGGTACTATTCGTATCTTGGAAGAACAGAGAGCACGACGGATGCCAGCCTTTTGCAACTCATTTACCAGTGCCGAGATGAAACAGATCGCACCTATGGCTATCGACGAATCGGGCTATGGCTTGATCGACGAGGAGCCCATGCAAACCACAAGAAAATCTATCGTATCATGCGGAAATACGGGTTGTTTTCCGAGGTGCGACGGAAACGAAAGTACCAACAAATGTCGGAGCAACTGCACCGATACCCGAATCTGCTCAACCGTGAATTCACAGCGAATCGTCCAAACGAGAAATGGGTAACGGATATTTCGTACATCGGTACAAAGCAGGGGACCTTATATCTCTCGGTCATTCGTGACCTGTTTGACAACAGCATCGTCGCCTATAAGACTGGAACGGAACAAACGATCAATCTAGTTCTTCAAACAGTTCACATGGCACGAGAAAAAGAAGCGGTCGCCGCAGAGTTACAGCTCCACAGCGACCAAGGGTTTCAATACACGTCTCAGGCATACTTCACCCTGACACGAGATTATGGCATTACGCCTTCCATGTCAAGAAGGGGGAATTGTTATGATAACGCTATGGCTGAAAATTTCTTCGGTATACTGAAGGCAGAATGCTTAAGAAGGCATAAGCCGCAATCCATTGCCCACGCAAGACAGCTCATTGATAATTACATATACTTCTACAATAACGAGCGGATTCAACTCAAAACAAAACTGACGCCGCTTGAAAAACGACGCCAGTTCGTGCAATCTTGAGTATTCCTGCGATAGGGGCTTTTATTTGTGTCTTATCAACGGGGTTCAGTTCAAACCGGCGGGTTTTTGCTTGCTTTGCTTCAATTATTTTTCACGATCGCGCGGACGATCAGCCAGAGGATCAGCAGCCAGACGAGCGCGACCGGTATCGCGTAGTACCAGCGAACCGGCTTTCCGTCCTTCCACATCCCTTCGGCCTGCGTGCGGCACTCCTCCATCACTTTGGCAGGGATGAGCCGCACGGTCAGCGCGACGAGCGCGGGCAGTATGATCAGATCGTCGAGATACCCCAGCACGGGGATGAAGTCGGGGATGAGGTCGACCGGCGAGAGCGCGTACGCCACCGTCGCCGCCGCGCAAAACTTCGCCGTCCACGGCGTGTCTTTCCGCTTCAGCGCGAGGAACACGGCGGGGATGTCGGTTTTAAGTTGTCTGGCGCGTTCTTTGAGATTCGCGGCGGATTCCCTCCTGTCGTTGCGTTCTCCTTATTATACCGTGCGCGCGCACGCACGCGAAACAAAAAAGGCCCGTTCGGGCCTTCTTTTTTGTTGTTTCGCGTTACGCCTGCGCTTCGGCGGGCGTTTCTTCCTGCGGCGCAGGTTCTCCATCCTTGTGGTTCTTCTTCCACACCGCCACGGCGAGCACGACGAGCGCCGCCGCCATCACGTAAATGATTCCCTCGATGATCCAAACGTTGACACCCTTTCCGGCGAGGACGACCGCGACCATATCCACCGCAAGATGCAGCAGGATCGCCAGCGGGTAGAGCCAGAAGCGCTTATTGTTTTTCGCCGCGAACCAAACGAGCACGGAGAGCGAAATCTGGATCGTCACCGCGCCGATGCGCTCCACCGCGCCGACGAGGAACATCCAAACGGGCGTGTCGAGGAGCGTCTGCGCCGCGTCGAGCGTACCGCCGACGGGCATGGCCCCCGCGTTAAACTGAAGCGCGTATACGATATTGCCGATCATCCCGGCCCCGAGCAAAATCGCCGCCTCCACGCCGCCGTGGCCCGCGCCGTACATGAGCGCGTTGGTGTCGTTGCCGCGCTTTTTGCGCAGCACGCTCTTGAAGGCAACATACCGCCCCGTCTCCTCGAATAGCCCCGCCATGAAACCGCCGACCAGGCCGTAGAGCCATACATTGCCCGTGACCGCCGTCCAGAACGTCGTCTTCATGATCGGCAGGTAGACAAGCTGCTCGAGCACGAGCGCGAAGAGTACGAAAGTGGCGCAGCCGATCCAGAACGGCAGCCTGTCCGCCTTCTTTTTTTTGCGAAAGTAGATATACAGTACGACCGGCAGCGCAAAGCCGATCAGCGAGGCGAGCGCCATAAAGGCGATCGTCAGTGTGGAAATTGTCGATTGCATGTTGTTCCCCCCTCAGTTCTTTCCCTGTTTATTCCGTTTTGCCGTAGGTTTCCACACACCAGCCGCGGCTATGGCACTTTGTGCAGGTTAACAGCCTTGTCTTGGGCGTGTGCTTCGCCCAGACCATCTCGCGCCGCACCGGCTTAAACCGTGCGCCGCAGTCCGGGCAGATGTAGAGCGTGTTTGCATAGTACATGCGTACGATCAGTACGCCGGCCAGCGCGACCAGCGGCATGCACGCCACAAACGGCCACCAGATTCCTTTGAAGATCCATAATAAAATCGTCGCCCACTCGGCGATGGTCATCGGCAGTGCGAGCCAGAGCATGGTCCAGTGCAGTTTCTTGAGTTTTTTTGCTTCTTCCATCATACGTTCCATGTCCGCAATCGATTCGATCGAGATCATCTGCCCCGTGCGGATGGTCTCTCGCACGGTCTCCACTGCGCTCTTCTGGCGCGCGAGCGTGTCCAGCTCTTCCTTGATGCGCTTTTCCTGCTCTTCCAACAAGAGTAACAGCACCTTCTCCGGATGTTCGCTGCCAAGCACGCCCTGTATCGCGTCCAGCGAGAGTCCGAGCGTCTTGAGCGCGCAGATCATGCGCATCTTTCCAAGGTCTTCCTCCGAATAGAGCCGCCGCCCGCCTTCGCTCAGGTCGGCGGGGTGCAGCAACCCCCGCGCGTCGTAAAACTGTACCGTGCGCACGGTGATGCCGCAGAGCCGGGCGAGTTCTCCCGTCGTGTAATCGGGCATGGATTTTTCACCTCCGAAGAGAAGTTTAGCCTATGACGTAGCGTCACGAGCAAGGGGTGACGTAAGGTGATTTTTTGGGAATTTTCCGTCTTTTTTTACAATACCACAGCGCTGAGATATTTCCAATGGTGATTTTTGGAGATTTTAAGACCGAAAGCGCATGTTTTCAGGCAATTGCGAAATTGATCCGATTTCATAAAGTTTACATGTTTTCAGGAATATATTTTTTTGGTGTTTAACTTGCTTTTCGACGGAATTCCTGCATGAATCCGCCTGTTTTTACGATCAACACGTTTCGATTCCGTCGTAAATGTTCGAAAAGAGGACACAGCTTTAACACAACACTATGGAATAATATGTTTATTATCTGAAAGTTGAGACGGGATGCGTTTTCCCGCTTCCGGAAAGGACAATCGTTATGCTGCACCGTTTTATTTTTTGGCGTATTTTCGACGGCCGTCTGCTGCTCGGCCTGCTCGCCCTGCTCGTCGCCGTAGGCGTCGTGCTGCTGATCGTGTATCTGACCAACCGTAAGTACAAAACCCCGAAAGCCGTACAAACGGGCGTTGCGGCGCAGGCCGCCGCCGCACCTCCGGCGCAGGACCGCTTCCTCGCCATCCTGAACGAACAGAAAGCCTCCGGCTCCATGGGCGCGGCGGAAGTCGAAGAACGCAGGCTCATACTCGAGGGCGGGCGCGGCGACAATCACGCAAACGCGGATCTCGTCGCCCTCAAAGAGCGCTACGCACGCGGCGAACTGACCACCGGCGCGTACATCGAGGCCAAAAACAAGCTGTTCGAGAGTACCTGAGCGCAGGATTGCACTTGCGCGGCGGACGGGTCGGCACACGCCCGCCCGCTTTTGTTTTTGCAGGCTCGTAAAAAATTGGCGTCACAAATTTATCGTAAACAATTGTTTCAACGCGCCGCAAGTGTTATATTTATTCTATACTTCGTTCTTTGCGAAAGGATTACTGCCTATGCTGACCTACGGCGGAAGAGAAGCGGAACAAAACGAACGCAGCGCGGCTGTCGATTTCGTTTCACGTTTTTCCGATCGTCCGGAAACGCTCCGCTTTCCCGAAGTCGCGGTGCTGGAAAACGACGGGTACGGTCGCGTAATGATACTGATTCGCGTACTCCACGAAGACGGTCTCGAAGAGCCTCTGCTCGTCGCGTTTAAAAAAATATACCCGGACGGCGGTTATCTCGCGGGCCCGAAATCCGTTATGCGCGTGCGCGAGTCGTCGTTTTACGCGGGGCTGGAACACCATAAAACACGCAACAGCTGGGACTGCCCGCCGGATGCGGAAACGGACTGCAATCCATGAAAAAACGCAGGATTAACATGTCGATCATGCAAAATACAGTATTTTTTCTAAAAAATATCGGTCTTGACAATTCCCCGAAAAAGCAGGATTCTAGCAACGTACCATTTCCTTTTATGGCGGTATCCACATGAGGGCGGCAGGTTTGATTACCGTTGCGGGTCAATCGCTGCGCATGCATGCGTTTAAGCCGCTTCTTCCGATCAACGGAAAACCGATGGCAGCCCATACGGCGGACGTGTTTTTACAGGCCGGGATTTCGGACCTCTTTTTCGTCGTCGGAAAGCGGGGCGAGGAAGTCGTCTCCGCGCTGCGCGGCAGAGACATCCGATTTCTCTGGAATCACGATTATGCAAATACGGAGATGTTCGTCTCCATACAAATCGGTCTGAAAGCCATCCGTGACGAAGGCGGGTTCGACGCCGCGTTCCTCCTCCCGGGGGATATGCCCGCCGTTCCCGAGTCGGTTTTGAAAGAACTGATCGCCGAAATGGAATCGGGCGGCTGGGACGTTGTATTCCCAAGCACCGGTACGCGCCGGCTGCATCCGCCGTTGATTCGCGCCTCCTGTTTTGACACGCTGATTGGCTATTCAGGTCAGGACGGGCTCAGGGGAGCGTTTCGCGGTATGGAAGGGCGCGTCGGATACGTGGTCACGCCGGAGGCGGGCTGCGGCATCGACGTGGACACACCGGAAGACTACGCGCGGGCGCGCCGGTATATGGCCCCGCGGGATACACAGGAGAACGCGCGATGAACGCGACCGCCGTCATACTCGCCGCCGGCGAACCGAAGCAGATGAACCACTTCCAGCCGATGCTCAAGCTCAGCGGCAAGAGCGTGATCCGACGGCAGATCGAGTCGTTCCGCGCCGCAGGCGTAGGCGATATCCTGATCGTGACCGGGTATCACGCCGGCATGCTCGAGCGGCACCTGCACGGCGAAGCGGTCCGCTTCGTGAAAAACGAAGATTACGCCGGAACCGACATGATGGCGTCGGTGCAATGCGGCGTACGCGCGCTCACACACGACTGCGACCGCGCGCTGATCACGCCCGGCGACGTGCCTTACCTGCATCCGCAGACCATTGAAAAGCTGCTGCGTTCAAACAAGCAGGTCGCCATCCCGAGTTACCGCGGCAGCGCAGGCCATCCGGCCATGGTGCAGAAAAGCTGCTTTACCGCCCTGCTGGAATTCAACGGCGAACGCGGACTGCGCGGCGCGCTCTCGCAGTGGAAAAAAGACACCGAGTTTGTGCCGACGGACGAAAACGGCATGCTTGTCGACATCAACACCGAGCAGGACTACCGGCGCGAACAGCGCGAGCAGACCCCGCCGGTTTCACCCGAACTCATGGCGTCGCTGACGATTCAGGTGCGCGAGGCCGGCATCGACGAACGCGGCATCCGCCTGCTGGAGTGCATCGAGCTCGAACAGTCGCTTCAAAGGGGCGCGGCGCGCGCGGAGCTTTCCTACAGCAACGCCTGGCTGACGCTCAACCGCATGGAAGAGGCCCTCGGCTGCCGGCTGGTAGAACGCAAGCTCGGCGGCGCGACCGGCGGCGGCAGCAGCCTCACGACGGACGGCCGCGCGTGGATCGAGCGCTACCGTCGATTGGAGCGGCGGCTGAACGAGGATCTTCTACAAATTCAGCGCGAAGAATTCGACAAACCCGTCTGACACAGGCGTCGCCATCGTGTTTTTCAACGATTCGATTGGATTTACAACCGACAAAACCGTACGTTTCATTCATCATAAAAGAGCACTCACCCGACCGACAAGATTGAGATGATTCTATTTGGCTATTCCCCCTTTGGGGTGCTTATACTTCATCAGAAACGAGAGGAGAACCGAGCTTGAGAGATTTTATGTACCTGGCTCCGGAAACGCTGGAGGAAGCCGCCGCGCTCAAACTTGAGCATGACGACAAAGCGGTCTTTATGGCGGGCGCAACGGACATCGTGATCCGTCTGCGCGACTATCTGATCGCACCGGATTACGTAATCGACCTGAAGAAGATACCCGATATCGACGGCGTCACGTTTTCCGAGACCGACGGGCTGCACATCGGCGCGCTCGCGACCATGACGCAGATCGCAACCAACCCCGACGTGCAAAAACACTACCACTACCTCGCCGAAGCCGCCTCGTATGTCGGCGGTCGGCAGATACGAAACCGCGCGACCTGCGTGGGCAACATCGTCAATGCCTCGCCGCTGGCGGACACCGCGACGCCGCTGTACTGCCACGACGCGGTCATGGAAATCTTCGGCCTGGATGGCTGCCGCGAAGTACCGATTCAGGAGTTCATCCTGTTTGTGCGCAAAGTCGCGCTCAAGCCCGGCGAACTCGTCACCGGCATCCGCGTGCCGTTCCTGCCGGGCGCCAAGGGCGTGTTCCGCAAGGTCGCGCGCCGGAACGAAGTGGATCTGAGCACCGTTTGCGGCACGGTACTCAAACTCGGCGACAGCTGGCGCATCGCGATGGGTTCCGTCGCGCCGACGCCGCTGCGCCTGCCGAAAACGGAGGCTCTGCTTTCCGGAAAACCGCTTACCGACGCGTTGATCGAAGAGGCCGCCGCGCTCGCCGCAACCGAAGTCAGCCCCATCGACGACGTACGCGCGGATAAGCAGTACCGGCTGGATATCGTCTCGTACCTCGTGCGCGACGGGCTGAACAAACTGCGCTGAGGAGGAAACCGCGATGGAATATTGTGTAAAATTTTGCGTAAACGACGAGTCCGTCGAGCTGACGGTCAACGGCAACGAAACGCTGCTGACCGTGCTGCGCGAAAAGCTCGGACTCACCGGTACGAAGGAAGGCTGCGCCGCCGGCGAATGCGGCGCCTGCACCGTCATCATGGACGGACAGGCGATCAACGCCTGCCTCGTGCTCGCGCCCGAACTCGACGGCACGGTGATCTCCACCGTGGAAGGCCTTGCCAACGGTGAAGAGCTCAGCCCGCTGCAGGAGTCGTTTATCGACCACGCGGCGCTGCAGTGCGGCTTCTGCACACCCGGCATGCTTATGAGCGCCGAGGCCATGCTGCGGGAAAACCCCACGCCCACGCGCGAGGAGATCAACCGCAACATGTCCGGCAACCTCTGCCGCTGCACGGGTTATAAAAAGATCGTAGAGGCCATTGAAGACGTGATTGCAAAGGGGGTTTATCAGAAATGAAAGTCGTAGGACAATCCGTTGAACGCCTCGACGCGATCAAAAAAGTAACGGGTACCGCTGTGTTTGCGGACGATATACAGTTTTCCCGTCCGCTCTACGCGCAGGTGGCCCGCAGCCCACACGCGCACGCGAACATCCTCTCCATCGACCTCACCGCCGCCAAAGCCCTGCCGGGCGTGCGCAGCGTCATCACCGGAGAGTGTTATAAAAAACGCGCCGGCCTCTACCTGGAAGACAAGAACTTCCTCGCGGTCGGGAAGACGCGTTACCGCGGCGAGCCGGTCGCGGCCATCGCGGCGGACACGCCGGAAATCGCGCGCCGCGCCTGCGAGCTGGTCAAGGTGGAGTACGAGGTGCTTCCCGCCGTGACCGACGCGCTGGAGGGCATGAAGCCGGACGCGCCGATCATCCACCCGGATCTCGGCTCCTATAAGGTCATTCCGATCTTCTACCCCAAACCCGGCACGAACATCTCGCACCATTACGTGCTGAGAAAGGGCGACGCGGACAAGGCGTTTGCCGAGGCCGACCGCGTGTTCGACCACAACTTCTACATCCCGCACGTACAGCACGTGCCCATCGAGCCGCACAGCTGCACGGCGCAGTATATGCCGGACGGCGATCTGACCATCTGGGCGGCGTGCCAGAGCCCGTTCGCGGTTCGCCGCGCGCTGGCCGAAACGTTCGACTTCCCGCTCAACAAGATCCGCGTCATCAGCAAGGCCGTCGGCGGCGGCTTCGGGTGCAAGGCGGGCACGACGCTGGAAGGCATCGTTATCCCGCTGGCCATGCTCAACCCCGGACGCCCGGTCAAGCTGACCTATACGCGCGAGGACGAGTTCCAGAACGCCTATGTGCGCCAGGGCCTGCATATCAACATCAAGACCGCCGTCAACAAAGACGGGAAGATCATCGGCTCGAAAAACGTGCTCGCCTGGGACGGCGGCGCGTACACCGAGTACGGCGTCAATATCGTCAAAGCCGCCGGCTGGGGCTGTGTCGGTCCTTACGAAATCGACAATATCGCAACCGACAGCTACTGTGTCTACACCAACCATCCCGTCGGCGGGCCGTACCGCGGGTTCGGCATGTGCGAAATCCATTTCGCAATCGAGCAGAACCTCGACATGATCGCCAAGGAGATGAATATCGACCCGCTGGCCATGCGCAAGCTCAACGGCATCCGCGAAGGCGGAAAGAGCGCGACGGGCCAGACCATAGACGTAGCCGGTTATCAGGAATGCCTCGACCGCGCGTCCGAGCTCATGGAACTCGATAAACCCTGCGAGCCCTCCGGCAGCCCGACCAAGCTGAGGGGCAAGGGCATCGCGGGCGGCTGGAAAGCGCCGTCGATGCCGACGGACGTCGCCTCCTCCGTCATCATCAGGATGAACGAGGACGGCACGTTCATGCTGCTCGCCTCCTGCCAGGACATCGGCCAGGGCTCTGACACCGTCATGGCACAGATCGCCGCCGAGACGCTGACCGTTCCGGTCGAGAAGATCAGCGTGCGAACCGGCGACACCGACCATACGCCGTACGAATGGCAGACGGTCGCATCGCGCTCGACCTACTGCGCGGGCAACGCGACCAAGCTCGCAGCCGAAGACCTGCGCAACAAGGTGCTCGAACTGGCGCAGATCAAGATGGGCACCTGGAAGAACGACCTGTATCTCGAAAACGGCTATGTCTGCCGCAGGTTCTATCCCGACCAGAAGGTACCGCTGAGTGCGTTCGCGCTCGGCCTTACCCTGCCGGATCAGAGCGGCATCGGTGGGCCGATGATCGGCGTCGGCGCGTTCGTCGTGCCGAACAACATCGCCGCGGACAAAAAGACCGGCCTTTCGCCAAAGCCCGTCGCGTTCTGGAGCATGGGCGTCAACGGCGCGGAAGTCGAGGTGGACACCGAGACCGGCAAGGTCAAAGTGCTCAAGATGGTATCCGTGTTCGACGCGGGCAAGGTCATCAACCCCAAACTGTACGAAGGCCAGGCCGAAGGCGCGATGGTGCAGGCAATGGGCACGGCGCTCTACGAAGAGCTCAAGCTCAAGGACGGCCGCGTGATGAATCCGAGCTTCGTGGACTACAAAATCCCGACGTTCGAAGACATGCCCGAGATGATCGTCGAAGCGGTTGAAAAACCGGAGCCGACCGGCCCCTACGGCGCGCGCGGCATCGGCGAAATCACCATGGTGCCGGGCGCTCCCGCAATCGCCAACGCGGTCGCCAACGCCATCGGCGTGCGGTTTTTACGCATGCCGCTCACCCCGGACGTGGTGCTCGCGGCGCTTCGCGAAAAGAAAGCGAACGAAGGAAAATAAGCCCGAAAAAACGCAACCGACATGAAAATAAGCCGCCCGAAGCAACGGGCGGCTTTGTTTTTTACAGTTATTGGCAAAAAAACACGATATTTTACAGTTTCTTTGCCTGTTTGTGTTGATTCTCAAACAACTTTCCTCTATGATGGACGAGTTGTTGAAACCAATCGCAGGAGAGAGGAACCAAAAGAGCCGATGAAATCCGCATCCCACCATGCCATGGGGCATTTATTATATGAAGCGCTGACCATACAAGGGTACAAGCTCGATCGCGAACTGTTCGTTTTGGGAAACATGCTGCCGGACTATCTGCCGGAGCTGATCCTTAACCCGCACTTTACTTTAAAATGCCAGCGCGAGATCCATATTTTCACAGAGGCGCTCGCGGGCCAGCCCGTCGCCGATGGAGAGCAGCTGCCGCCGGAATACGCACTGCGCCTCGGCATTCTCTGCCATTACATGACGGACTATTTCACATTTTCACACACGCCGGAATCCGACATGGGGCTAAAAGAACACAATGCCTATGAGCACCGCCTGAACGACTATTTCCGGAGGCACTATTCCATGGAAGACTGCGCGTTGGAAAACCACGCCTTTGCCTTCTGCGGCAGTGCACACGACGTAGTCAAGGAAATCTACGGTATGAAGCGCGACTACCGCGCCGCCGAACGCACCCTCGCGCGGGATGTGCAGTTTGCCTACAGCGCGTGCCTCGGCGCGATGACGCGGCTCATCGCCGTATCGGTAGAGCGCGAAGAGTTCGCATGCACACCGCGCCGTTTCTCGTTCTTCACCGCCGAGCGGTACGCGTTCCGGGACGCTGTCTGCCGCAGGCGTATCAACCCCCGCAGGCCGTGGTGCCCAAACCCCGCCGGCGCCTGAACCCGCTCTCTTTCCGCCGGCGCGTTGCGCCGCTTATCGTACCGCCTTGCGTATGACCGCAGGGCGGTTTATTCATTTTATGCTCCTTTTACGGTGCGTTGAGCCGTATAATATGCATATTATTGCATATTATTCAACGTTCAATGTTGATTGCGTAATTTATTGCAAATATATACTGGAAAATTTGAAAATACTCTTGACTTTTTATACTATTTTTATTAATATATATGCAATTCATTTTTTTGGAGGCGACCGCAATGCCGGATATTAAGAAGATTGTTTTAGCCTACTCCGGTGGGCTCGATACATCCGTCATCATCCCGTGGCTCAAGGAGAATTACCCCGGCTGCGAGGTTATCGCCGTCGCGGGCGACGTGGGCCAGGGCATGGGCGAGCTGGACGGCCTGGAGAAAAAAGCGCTCAAGACCGGCGCAAGCAAGCTCTATATCGAAGACCTGACCGAGGAATTTGTCAACGACTACATCGTTCCAACGCTGAAAGCGGGCGCGATCTATGAAGATTACCTGCTCGGCACGGCGTTCGCGCGGCCCGTCATCGCGGCGCGCATCGCCGAGATCGCGCTCAAAGAAGGCGCGGACGCCATCGCGCACGGCTGCACCGGCAAGGGCAACGACCAAGTGCGCTTCGAGCTGGCCATACAGCACTTCGCGCCCGGCATGAAGGTCATCGCCCCCTGGCGCGAGTGGACGCTCAAGAGCCGCGAGGACGAAATTGCATACGCCGAGGCGCACGACGTGCCGCTCAACATCAGCCGCGAAACAAATTACTCCAAGGACAAGAACCTCTGGCACCTCTCGCACGAGGGGCTCGATCTTGAAGACCCCTCCGGCGAACCGTTTTACAATAAAGACGGATTCTTAGAGATGTGCGCGTCGCCGGAACTCGCGCCGGATAAACCCGCTTATGTGACCGTCGGTTTCGAAAAGGGCGTGCCCGTATCGCTCGACGGCAAAAAGATAAGCGTCAAGGACATCATCTACGCGCTCAATAAAGTCGGCGGCGAAAACGCCATCGGCCTGTTGGACATCGTGGAAAACCGGCTCGTCGGCATCAAGTGCCGCGGGGTTTACGAAACGCCCGCCGGTACGATCCTCTACAAGGCGCACGAGGCGCTGGAGACCATCACGCTGGACAAGCTGACCGCGCATAAAAAGCAGGAGCTCGCCATCACCTATGCCGAGCTCGTGTATAACGGGCTCTGGTTCTCGCCGCTGAGGGAGGCGCTCGCCGCGTTCGTGGACAAGACGCAGGAAAACGTGACCGGCGAAGTGAAGCTCAAGCTATATAAGGGCAACGTCATCAAAGCCGGCATTACGAGCCCGTACAGCCTCTATTCGGAAGCCATCGCCACCTTCGGCGAGAGCGACTACAACCAGAAGGACGCGGAGGGTTTCATCAACCTTTACGGCCTGCCCACCAAAGTCGGCTCGACGGTAAACGCAAAGCACCGACGGTAACCATGGCGGACAGCCGAAAAGGCACTGGCGCCGACGGAAAAAAAGAAGTACAGTAAAGGTAGAGTGCGCCCGCCTCCGGCGGGCGCTCGCAACAACGTACACCGAAGGTGGGAAGATCATGGAAAAACTCTGGGCCGGACGTACGGCGGGCGGCAACGCCGCGCTGGCGGACGAATTCAACCGGTCGATCGCATTCGACGCTCGTATAGCCGAGGAGGACATCACCGGCTCCATGGCGCACGCGGCGATGCTCGGAGCGGCCGGCATTCTCCCGCAGGAGAGCGTCGATACGATCCTCGCGGGGCTGGAAGGCATTCTCAACGACCTTCGCTGCGGGCTGATCAAGATCAACCCGCGCGCGGAGGACATCCACTCGTTTGTGGAGCTCGAGCTCACCCGCCGCATCGGCGAGGACGGCAAAAAGCTGCATACGGCCAGAAGCCGCAACGACCAGGTCGCGCTCGATCTGCGGTTGTATCTGAAAAAAGAGACCTCCGCTGTCGTTTCGCTGACCAAAGCGCTCATTTCGGCGATCGCGGACGCAGCCGAGGCGCACGCGGAAACGGTCATGCCGGGATACACGCATCTGCAGCGTGCGCAGCCCGTGACGTTCGGGCACTGGATCTTAGCTTACGCGTTCATGCTCTCGCGCGATATCGCGCGCATGAACAACGCGATAAGCAACATGGACCTCTCTCCGCTCGGCGCTTGCGCGTTCGCGGGGACGACGTACCCCGTCGACCGCGGCACGACGGCAAAATCGCTCGGATTTTCGGGCGTTCTTCCAAACTCCGTGGACGCGGTGGCCGACCGGGACTTCTGCGTGGAGCTCGTCTCGGCACTGAGTATGCTCATGACGCACCTCTCGCGCTTTTCCGAGGAGATCATCCTCTGGACGAGCTGGGAGTTTCGCTTCGTCGAACTCTCGGACGAATTCTCGACGGGTTCGTCGATCATGCCGCAGAAGAAGAACTCCGATATGGCGGAGCTCGTACGCGGCAAGGCGGGCCGCGTCTACGGCGACCTCGTCGCGCTGCTGACCATGATGAAGGGCCTTCCTCTGGCTTATAACAAAGACCTGCAGGAGGACAAGGAGGCGGTCTTCGACGCGCTGGACACGGCCAAGATGTGCCTTTCGGTTTTCACGCCGATGCTCTCCACCATGACCGTGCACCCGGAAAACATGCGAAAAGCCGCCGCGGAGGGATTCATCAACGCCACGGACGCGGCGGACTACCTCGTGAAAAAGGGCATGCCGTTCCGCACGGCCTACAAGCTCACAGGACAGCTCGTCGCGAAATGCATCGAGACCCATCAAACGCTCGAACGGCTGCCGCTTTCGGAATACAAGGCGCTCAGCGAGCTGTTTGAAGACGACGTCTACGATGCTGTCAATCTTGAAACCTGCGTAAAAAGCCGCACCTCCGAAGGCGGGACCTCGCCGGAGTCGGTGCGCGCACAGATACGGCATTTGCGGGAGGGGGTGTTGCTATGACGAAAGTATTCATCGACGGCAAAGAGGGCACGACGGGTTTACGAATCTACGACCGCCTGTCCCAGCGCTCCGACCTCACCATATTGACGCTGCCGGAGCGGGAACGCAAGAACCCCGCCCTGCGCAAGGAGAAGCTCAACGAGTGCGACGTGGCCATCCTCTGCCTGCCGGAAAGCGCGGCAATCGAAGCCTGCGCCATGGTGGAAGAGGCGCACGTGCGCATCATCGACCCGTCCACCGCGCACCGCATATCCAAAGGCTGGGTCTACGGCCTGCCGGAGGCGCTCGACGGCGGTTGGGAAGCGCTCGACAACGCGAAGCGCGTCTCCGTGCCCGGCTGCCATGCGAGCGGTTTTCTTGCGCTGACCGCGCCGCTGATCAAAGCGGGCATCCTGAAAAAGGACGCGCTTCTAAGCTGCACATCGCTCACCGGCTACAGCGGCGGCGGGCATAAGATGATCGCGCAGTACGAGTCGGACTACCGGGACGTGCTTTTAAAATCCCCCCGTCTCTACGCGCTGAATCAGCAGCACAAGCACATCAAAGAGATGCATCATTACAGCGGGCTTGCCGCCGCGCCCGCGTTTTTTCCCGTCGTGGCGGACTATTTCAACGGCATGCTGACGATCCTGTCGGTATTTCGCGAGCAGCTCGCCCCGGGTTACGGCCCACAGAACATCCGCGAGCTTTACCGAGAGCGATACGAAGGGCCGATGGTGCGCTACTGCGAGCAGATGGACGAACACGGCTACCTCGCCAGCGGCAAACTCAAAGACCTCGACGGCATGGACGTCAGCATCGCGGGAAACGAGGAGCGCATCACACTGCTCGCGCGTTTTGACAATCTCGGAAAAGGCGCGTCCGGCGCGGCGATCCAGCTGATGAACATCCTCATCGGCGCGGGCCCTTATGCGGGACTGATACTCGATCAATAAACGGCGCGCGCACGCGGCGTGCGAAACGAAAGGCAACATGCAACATGAAGCAGATCGACGGCGGCGTCTGCGCCGCAAAAGGATATGAAGCCGCGGGCGTGTACTGCGGCATACGGAAAAATAAAAACAAAAGAGACCTCGCGCTGATCACAAGCCGGGTCAAGGCCGCCTGCGCCTGCGTCTACACGCAGAACCTCGTGCAGGGAGCCCCGATCGCGGTCACGAAACAAAACGTCGCAAACGGGTATGCCTCCGCCATCGTCTGCAACAGCGGAAACGCCAACACCTGCAATTTAAACGGCGTCGAGATCGCAACAAAAATGTGCGAACTATTGGGCGGCGCGCTGAATATTCCGGCAAGCGACGTCGTCGTCGCCTCCACGGGCGTCATCGGAAAGCCGCTGGACATCGAGCCCATTGCAAACGGCATCGGCCCGCTCGTTTCCGCCCTCGGCGACAACAGCGCCGCCGCGGCGGAGGCCATCATGACCACCGACCTTAGGAAAAAAGAGATCGCGTTCGAGTTTTCGCTCGGCGGCAAACCCTGCCGCATCGGCGGCATCGCCAAGGGCAGCGGCATGATCCAGCCGAACATGGCAACCATGCTGGGATTTCTCACGTCCGACGCGAATATCTCGCCCGCCATGCTGCAACAAGCACTGAGCGCGGATGTTAACGAAAGCTTCAACATGGTCAGCGTAGACGGGGACACCTCCACCAACGATATGGTCACCATCCTCGCAAACGGCATGGCCGAAAACACCATGATCGAGAACGAAGGCGCGGATTACGACGCGTTTTGCGCGGCGCTATCCGCGGTAACGCAGTACCTCAGCCGCTCCATCGCCTCTGACGGCGAGGGAGCGAGCAAGCTCATCGTGTGCAATCTCTCCGGCGCCGCCGATAAGGCCGCCGCCGTCAAGCTGAGCAAGTCCGTCATCAATTCGCCTTTGGTCAAGTGCGCAATGTTCGGCGCGGACGCGAACTGGGGCAGGGTGCTCTGCGCGCTCGGTTACGCGGGCGTACCGGCGGACGTGAGCAAAATCGGCGTCGCGTTTTCCTCCGCGGCCGGCAGCGTCGAGGTCTGTAAAAACGGCATGGGCGTCGACTTCTCGGAAGAGCTGGCAAAGAAAGTGCTCTCCGAAAGCGAGATCACGATTCAGATCACGCTCGGCGACGGATCGGCATCCGCCACCGCATACGGCTGCGACCTGACGTACGATTACGTCAAGATCAACGGAGATTACCGCACATGATCTTTAATGCTCTGAACGGCTGCATGAAAAACACGGGGATTATTGCATATGACTATTGATATTAAAAATCGCGCCGAGGTGCTCATCCAGGCGCTGCCCTACATTCAGAATTACTATGGCAAGACCGTCGTGGTCAAATACGGCGGCAGCGCCATGGAAGACGAGTCGCTGAAAAAAGCGGTCATGGGCGACGTGGTGCTTTTAACGCTTGTCGGCGTCAAGATCGTGCTCGTCCACGGCGGCGGGCCGGAGATCAGCGCGACGCTGAAAAAACTCGGCAAGGAGAGCACGTTTGTCGGCGGCCTTCGCGTTACCGACAAAGAGACGGTTGAAGTCGCGCAGATGGTGCTCGCGGGCAAGGTCAACAAGGGCCTCGTCAACCTGATTCAGAACGTCGGCGGCCGCGCGGTCGGCTTAAGCGGCATGGACGGGCACCTGATCGAAGCGAAGATGCTCGACGAATCGCTCGGCTACGTCGGCGAGATCGTCGCCATCCATCCCGAGCCGATCAAAGACCTGCTCGAAAAAGGGTATATCCCCGTCGTCTCCACGATCGGCTGCGACAAGCAGGGCAACGTATACAATATCAACGCGGACACCGCGGCGGCGAGCGTCGCGGGCGCGCTGCGGGCGGAGAGCCTGATCAACATGACGGACACCAAGGGCGTGCTGCGGGATGCAAGCGATCCCCAGAGCCTGATTGCCCGGCTGTCGTTACAAGACATCCCCGCCCTGCAGAACAGCGGCTTGGTCAAGGGCGGTATGATTCCGAAGCTGGAATGCTGCGCCCGCGCGGTTGAGCAGGGCGCCAAACGCGCCTTTATCATCGACGGGCGCGTACCGCACGCAATCCTCATCGAGATGCTCACCGACGAAGGCATCGGCACCATGGTCACCGCATGAACAGGGAGGAAGGAATGACGAACCAGGACGTAATCCGGCTGACGGACGGCTATACCCTCGGCACCTACAAGCGCTTTCCCGTCGCGCTAGAGCGCGGCAACAACGCGACGCTCTACGACTTCGACGGCAGGAAATATGTCGACTTTGCCAGCGGCATCGGCGTTTGTTCGCTCGGCTGCGGCAACGAGACGTGGGTTTCGGCCATCACGGCTCAGGCAAAGAAGCTGCCGCACGTTTCAAACCTCTATTACACCGAGCCCGCCGCCGAAACGGCAAAAACGCTCTGCGAACGCACGGGCATGAAGGGCGCGTTTTTCTCTAACTCCGGCGCGGAGGCCAACGAGGGCGCGATCAAACTCGCGCGCAAATACTCCTACGATAAATACGGCGCGGGGCGCAGCGACATCGTCACGCTGGAGCGTTCCTTCCACGGGCGCACGGTCACGACGCTCGCCGCAACCGGGCAGGACGTGTTTCACAATTATTTTTTCCCGTTTACCGAAGGATTCGTGCATGCCGAGCCGAATAACGCCGCGAGCGTGAAGTCCGCCTGCAGCAACGGCACCGTCTGCGCGGTGCTTATGGAGCTGGTTCAGGGTGAAGGCGGCGTGCTGCCGCTGGACGCGGAATTCATACGGGAAGTCGCGGAGTTTTGCAGCATGGCCGACATCCTGCTTCTCATAGACGAGGTGCAGACAGGCGTCGGGCGGACGGGCACGCTGTTTTGCTTTCAGCAGTACGGCATCAAACCGGACGCGGTTACGTTTGCAAAAGGCATCGCGGCGGGGCTTCCCTTCGGCGGCGTGCTGGCGGCAGAAAGCTGTGCCGACGTGCTCTGCGCCGGCACCCACGCGACCACGTTCGGCGGCAATCCGATCTGCGCCGCGGGCGCCAACGCGGTGCTTTCCACGCTTACGCCGGAATTTTTATCCGACGTCACGCAAAAAGGCGGCTATATTCGCGAAACGATCGCGTCTTGGAACCAGCCGGTCGTATCCAGCGTTCGCGGGCTCGGCCTCATGATCGGCATCGGCGTCACGTGTTCACACCGCGAGACGGTCGGCAAGCTGGTGGAAAACGGGCTGCTCGCGCTCACGGCCGGCGAGGATACTATCCGGCTCATGCCGCCGCTGACGATCACGAAAGACGAGATCGACACGGGGCTGGTTATCCTCAAAGAGATACTCAGCGTTTATTAATCAACATATGGGAGGCGAAGAATATGGACCTGAAAGGTAAAAGTTTTTTAAAGCTTCTGGACTTTACGCCGGGCGAGATACAAGGACTCCTCGATCTCTCGGCAGAATTGAAAGCGCAAAAAAAAGCGGGCGTCGCACACGACAAGCTGCGCGGCAAAAATATCGCGCTGATCTTCGAAAAATCCAGCACGCGCACGCGATGCGCCTTTGAGGTCGCCGCCTTCGACCTCGGCATGCACACGACCTATCTCGACCCGAGCGGTTCGCAGATCGGCAAGAAGGAAAGCATCTCCGATACCGCGCAGGTGCTCGGGCGTATGTACGACGGCATCGAGTACCGCGGCTTCGGCCAAAGTATCGTGGAGGAGCTCGCAAGGTACGCGGGCGTGCCCGCGTGGAATGGGCTGACCACGGAATATCACCCGACGCAGGTGCTCGCCGACCTTATGACCATTCAGGAGAAGTTCGGCTCCCTTAAAGGCGTCAAGATGGCATACTGCGGGGACGCGCGCTTTAACATGGGCAACTCGCTCATGGTCGGCTGCGCCAAGATGGGTCTCGACTTCGTCGCCTGCGCGCCGAAAAAATAC
This sequence comes from Christensenellaceae bacterium, assembly GCA_963675855.1. Classification (GTDB taxonomy): domain Bacteria; phylum Bacillota; class Clostridia; order Christensenellales; family CAG-138; genus UBA7703. Next base: position 342,105 of record OY776633.1, on the reverse strand, counting down.
TTCCCGCAGCAGGAACTCACCGACGCCTGCAAGCAGCTCGCCAAAGAGAGCGGCGGCAGCATAGCGCAGACCGAGGACGTCCTCGCGGGCGTAAAAAACGCGGACGTGATCTATACCGACGTCTGGGTTTCCATGGGCGAGCCGGTGGAGGTCTGGCAGGAGCGCATCAACGACCTTGCGCCGTATCAGGTGAACGCAAGTGTCATGGCAGCGGCAAAACCCGGCGCAATCTTCATGCACTGCCTGCCGAGTTTTCACGATCTGAATACGGTTATCGGCAAGGAGATGGGCGAACGCTTCGGCATCGACAGTATGGAAGTAAGCGACGACGTCTTTTCCGGTAAACAATCCATGGTGTTCGATGAGGCGGAGAACCGCATGCACACGATCAAGGCCGTCATGCTGGCGACGCTGGAAGAATAAACAAAATAAAAAAAAGGAACCCGTTCGGGTTCCTTTTTTTGTTATGAATCAAAATCCTTTGAGTATATTGCCCAGCGCAAGCAGGACATAGCCAACCGTCAGCGCGATGACGCCCGCAAGGAACGGCACGTAGGGAATCAGATTAAACGCCGCGATCATGCCGACGACAAAGAGTGCGACGGATGCCCAGAACGTGAACCGTTTCGGCGCATTGAGTCTCATCTTGGCTTTCTTCACAACAATACCCCCTTTATCAAATGTTATATTTGTTTGGATCGCCTTCAGTATATCAACCAATCGTACGTCCGTAAAGAAAATCCGGAATCTCTTTTCCGGACGCGAATAAAGACGCCCGCAAGCATTCTTTCAAATAAAAACGGGCATTCTAGGAATGCCCGCTTTTGTCCTATAAATCCGATCGCCTTACAGCCCTTTGATCACCAGTCCGAGAACCAGCAGAATGTAGGCGAGCATCGCGAGGATAACCCCGTAGATCACGAGCACCGGCGCGACAACGCCCGTGGCCAGCACGCCGCCGACGACAAACGCGATGACCGATATCCAGAATGTTACTTTCTTTGGCGGATTGAGTCTCATAATTTTTTACCTCCCAAATTAATGATGTTACACGCTTCGCCGTTTATTCACAACGCACCGTTTCCGAATGCGGTCCGGTGCGTGAAGCGTATCGCCCGTTACATAAATCCGAGTTTTTTTGCCTGCTCCAGATATTTGGGCAGCTCGTCGAGAGAGATTGCAACGTCGTGTTTCTTGGCAAAAGACATGAATTCCATCATGCTGACTTTGCCGTCGGCGAGGATTTCGGCGACTTCAGCCTGCAGTTCTTTATCGGTTTCATATTGCTTGACGAGTTGTTCAACCGTTGCCATCGTTTTCACCTCCACTTTTTTATTATATTGAGTATACCAAGACTTACAGCGGTTGTATAGATGTATGAAGCATAAAAATTGTTACATCGCAATTCGCATACCGCAAGAAAAACGCCCGTGTCCCTGCTCGGAACACGGGCGCATTTACCGTTTTACGCTCAGACGATCCCCTGCGCGGTCATGGCGTCGGCCACCTTGGCAAAGCCCGCGATGTTCGCGCCCGCCACGAGGTTGTAGCCAAGCCCGTTTTCCTCCGCCGCCTTTGCCGAGTTGTCGTGGATGTTTTTCATGATGGTGTGCAGCTTTTCGTCCACTTCCGCTTCGCTCCAGCTCAGCCTCTGGCTGTTCTGGCTCATCTCCAGCGCGCTGGTGGCCACGCCGCCCGCGTTCACCGCCTTGCTGGGCGCTACGATCATGTGCTTCTGTTCCATCAGGTACGTCAGCGCGTCGTTCGTCGTCGGCATGTTCGCCACCTCGATGTAGTATTTCGAACCGCTCGCCGCGATCTTCTTTGCCGAGAGCATGTTCACGTCGTTCTGCGTCGCGCAGGGGAAGTATACGTCCGCCTTCACGCCCCAGGGTTTCTCGCCCGGGTAAAACGCGCAACCGTAGCGGTCCGCGTAGTCCTTCACCTTGTCGCGGCCGCTGTTGCGCATTTCGACGAGGTAATCGATTTTCTTTCCGAGTACGCCTTTCGGGTCATGCACATACCCGTCAGGTCCGGACAGCGTAATCGCCACCGCGCCGAGTTCTTCGAGCTTTCTCGCCACGCCCCAGGATACGTTGCCAAAGCCCGAGAGCGCAAACGTCTTGCCTTCCATCTTGTCGCCTTCGTGCTTGAACACTTCGTTGATATAGTACACCGCGCCGAATCCCGTCGCTTCCGGCCTGATCAGGCTGCCGCCGAAGCTTAATCCCTTGCCCGTCAGCACGCCGGGTTCGTAGCCGCCTTTAATGCGGCGGTACTGGCCGAAGAGGTAGCCGATTTCGCGCGCGCCCGTGCCGATGTCGCCCGCGGGCACGTCCACGTCCGGGCCGATATGCCGGTAAAGCTCGTTCATGAACGCCTGGCAGAAGCGCATGACCTCCCCGTCGCTCTTGCCGCGCGGGTCGAAGTCGCTGCCGCCCTTGCCGCCGCCGATCGGCAGGCTCGTCAGGCTGTTTTTAAACGTCTGCTCGAATCCTAAGAACTTCATGATCGAGAGGTTGACCGAAGGATGGAACCGTATGCCGCCCTTGTACGGGCCGATCGCGCCGTTGAACTGCACGCGGTAGCCGCGGTTGACCTGCACCTTGCCCGCGTCGTCCACCCACGTTACGCGAAACGAAATCGCCCGCTCCGGCTCCGCCATGCGTTCCAGCAGGCTGAGCTTCTCATATTCCGGATGCTTGTTCACCACCGCTTCCAGCGAGGAATATACCTCCTCCACCGTCTGCAGAAATTCCGGCTCGCTTGCGTTCTTCTTCCTGACCTCTTCCAATACCCGCGCTATATAGGCGTTCATGCGTTCCTCCTGATATGTTTTCTATACTGAAATGTGGGGTTTTCACCCAAACACATCATATCCTTGTCTCCCCGCAAAGTCAACGAAGCAGGCGGAATATATAAAATTATTTTCGCTGACCTATATTTCTTTTTAGACGCAAAAAACCGACGGTTTGCGTAAATAAAAAGCGTGCCTTTTACGCACGCTTTTTATGTGTTGTTTTTAGTTTGAATTATAAAAACCGCGATGCTTTGGAGAGAAACGACGTGTCGTTTTTCTTGAGGGCGGCTTCTATGAGTTCACGCAGCGCGTCTTTGGAAAGGAACGGAAACAACCCGACGAGTTCCCCGACCGGCTGTCCGCTTTTCAGCGCGGCGTGGACGATTTTGTCCAGATCATCCTCATCCAGAAACGGCGCGATCGCGGCGATCTTCAGCGGGCTGCCGCCGTCCTCCACACAGGAAAGCGCGATTTTTCCCAGATCGTCCTCGTCCAGAAACGGCGCGAGTTTGGCCACATCTTCGATCGACCCTCCGTTTTTTATGGCTTCGGAAGCGATTTTCCCCAGCGTTTCCTCGCTTAAAAACGGCGCGATGGACGCAAGCTCCCCGAGCGACGCTTCGTCGTTGACGGCGCGCAGCGCGAGTCGGTCGATCCCCTCCTCGGAGAGAAACGGCGCGATGGCCGAAATCTCAGAGATACGCGCAGAATGAACGTACGCCTCCCCCGCGAGACGGTCGAGCGCGTCCTCGGAAAGAAACGGCGCGATGCCCGCGAGCTTTTTAAGCCCGGTGCTTGGTGCGAGGCGAAAGGCCAGCTCGTCGAGGTACTCCTCGTCGAGAAACGGGGCGATCAGGATCAGGTTTTCGATATCGATCCCGCCGGACGCTTCGGAAGTTTTTCCTTCCTCGCGAGCGCCCTCCTTCTGCCTTTTTTCGTTTTCTTCGTCGATCGCTTTGACGATGCGCGTTACCTGCTTCGGTCTGAGCAGCGGCGCGGCTTCGCCCGCTTCCGAAATCGTCATATGCTCCTGCCGCACAAACGTCTCCTCCGCCCCGTCGATCACGCTGCGGATGAGTTTTCCGCCGCGACCGCTTCCGAGCAGCTCGTCCACGCTTACGTCGAGCGCCTGCGCCAGTTCCGGCAGCTTGCCGATGTCTGGCATGGAGGCGCCGCGCTCCCAGTTGCTCACCGCCTGAAAGCTCACCCCCATGATATCCGCAAGAGCGGGCTGCGTCATGTCCTTTTCTTTTCTCAGGCGCGAAATCCGCCGCCCGATCTCCACCGCGTCAAACATCTTATTTCTCCTTTCAAATCCCCGGCGTCTGTTTCCACATCAAGAACCAGTGTTCTTTATTCTTTTCATACATCTTCTCGGCGAGCATCTGCCTGTACGCGCGCTCGGCGCTATCCGGCGTTCTCTTGGCAAGCAGCCTTCTTTTGATCTGAACCCGCATTTCAGCGTTCACCGCCTTTCATCTGGTACGCATTCAGCATACAAAAAGGCGGATAGAAACGCCAGCAAGCAACGCTTGAGTTGTCATTTTTTTAAGACTCAAGCATCGATTGAGCACGGCACAAACGTTCACATTCGTTAAAAAACAGCGGCGCCGCGCCGCTGTTTGCCCTGAGGAAACCAGTCTATTCCAGATATTCCTTTAAAAGCGCGTCCACGTCTCTGATCAGCGCGGAGAGGTTGTGATCGAGCGTTTCCTTTGTCCTGGCGCGCGCGCCGATGTAAAGTTTGAGCTTCGGCTCGGTGCCGCTGGGGCGGATGACGACCCAGCTCTCGTCCGCAAGCAGCCAGCGCAGCACGTCCGATTTCGGCAGCGACATTTCACAAACCGTTCCATCCCCCCGCTCGCAACTGCGAACTAGATAATCTTCCGCTATTACGATGGCTGTGTTGGCGAACGCCTTCGGTGGATTGGCGCGGAGTTTTGCCATCGCGCCGACGATCTTCTCCATGCCCTCCTTGCCTTCGAGCGTATAGCTTTTGACGCTCTCGCTGTAAAAACCGTAGGTCGCGTAGATTTCGTCCACCGCGTCCGAGAGCGTCATGCCGCGTTCAGCGTAGCAAATGCACGCCTCCGCCACGAGCATGGCGGAAGAGACCGCGTCTTTGTCCCGCACGAGCCCGCCCGCGAGAAATCCGAAGCTCTCCTCGAAGCCGAAGAGAAACGTCTTTTCGCCGTTGATCTGGTATTCGTCCACCTTTTCGCCGATAAACCGGAACCCGGTGAGTACGTTTTCGAGCGAAACGCCGTAGGCCGTGCAGATCGCGTCCGCCAGGCGCGTGGACACGATGGACTTGATCACAACGCCGTTGTCCGGCAAACGCTTCTGGCGGTTCAGGGATGAGAGGATGTGCTCTAAGAGGATGCATCCGATCTGGTTTCCCGTGAGCGTGAGCCATGCGCCATCTTTTGTTTTGACCGCAACGCCGAGCCGGTCCGCGTCCGGATCGGTCGCAAGGCAAACGCTCGCGCCTTTTTCTTCCGCCAGCGCGATGGCGAGGCGAAACGCGTCCGGATTCTCCGGGTTTGGCGCGGTCACGGTAGGAAAGCGCCCGTCCGGCGCGCTCTGTTGAGGAACGGTCGTCACGTTGGTCAGCCCAACGCGGGAGAGCAGTTCCTTTACGGGAACCGCGCCCGTGCCGTGGAGCGGTGTATATACGATCGAAAGGTCTCCGCCGCGCCGCCGTACGAGGCCGGGGTCGAGCAGCAATTGTTCCGTCGCGGCATAATACGCCTCGTCTTCCTCCGCGCCGATCAATACGATCGCACCGGATGAAACGGCCTTGTCATAGTCCGCCACACGCGGCGAGAACATCGGTACCTTTTGGATCTCTTCATAGATTGCCGCGGCCTGTTCCGGTGCGGCCTGTCCGCCATACGCCCAGTAGACCTTGTAGCCGTCGTATTTGCTTGGGTTGTGCGAGGCGGTGATCACAATGCCCGCCATGCAGTGAAGGCGCTGCAGCGCAAACGACAGCTGCGGCACGGAATGCAGCGTGGAAAACAGGAACGCCTTGATGCCGTTTGCCGCGAGCACGCAGGCCGCTTCTTTCGCAAACTCCGCCGAAAAGAGGCGCGAATCGTACGCGATGCAGACGCCGCGCTCTTGCGCCCCTTCGCAGCCTATCAGGTAATTGCTCAATCCCTGCGTGGCGCGGCGTACGATATAGACGTTCATCCGGTTCGTACCCGCGCCGAGCACGCCCCGCAGCCCCGCCGTTCCAAACTCAAGTTCGCGGTAAAAGCGCTCCTCGATCTCCTGCGGATCGCTTTGGATCGCGCGCAGTTCCGCGCGGCTTTCTTCATCCAGCGCCGGCTCGTTGAGCCAGGATTCGTAAACGGATCTCGTGTCCATTCGGCTTGTCCTTTCCAGTATGTCCCGCGCGGGCGCGCAAAGACGATTTTCCGACGAATCGGCGCGTTCTTCCGGCGTGCGAACCCTCTATTCGATGCCCGCTCCGCAGCAACGGCGCCTTACCTTTGATTATACTAGCCGCCGTGTTGCATGGCAAGGCGGGCTGTGCTATCATACCCCTATGGAACGGCTCGCACAACCGAAAAAGCGTTATCAGTCCGCCAGCTTTTTGACCAGTGGGGCGGTTTTTTACGGTACCGTTTTATTCCTTGCCGCGCGCGTGTTCCGGCTGCTGCAGCTCTTTTCGGACGCGTACACGCGAAACAGGCTCGACCAGGCGCCGCCGGAGAACTTCACCTTTTTCGGCATCGTAGGGAGCCTTTTGATCATCGGGGTGATCGGGCTGGCGTTTTACCTGCAGCTGATGCACCGGCGCGGCAGGCTGCGCATGAAGCAGGGGAATTACTACCTGCTGCTCAACGCGCTGTTCGTCGTTTGGGGCGTCGTCAACGCCGTCAGCTACCTCGTAGAGATGATTCTCTTTTTTGAATTTGTTTACCTGCTGGATTTCGTGACGCTCATCACCGCGCTGGTGGTGCCGTGCGTGCTCTATCAGCTTTCAGACCGCAGGCAGGACATCCCGCCGGACAACGCGCTGCTTGCCTCCGCCATCGCCGCGACGGGGCTGTCGGTGATCGCCATGCTCATCGTCGCGCTCGTACTCAGAAAGAGCTACACGTCCATGCAGCTGCTGCGCGAACTGATGTTCCGCGCGGGCATCATACTCTTTGGCGCCGCGGGGCTATTGAAGGCGGTCCGCCTCCGCGCGGAGCTGCCGGAGCTCGTGGCCGCCATGCCGAAACTATCGCAGCAGCAGCCGAAGGAAAAGCCGAAACCAAAGTCGAAGAAGAAGCCCGATCCGCGCGGCAGGGTCGAGTGTCCGGACTGCGGTAAAAAGCTGAATCCAGACGTGCGCATCTGTCCGCGCTGCGGATACGACCTCGATACGCCGGACCTCTTCGGCGACGACGAGGACGATTTGGAGCCCGATGACGGGCTGGAGGAAACATACGAGGACGCGTTTGAGGACGATTTTGACGAAGAGAAGCCGGGATTTGAACTCGAACTTGAAGAAGAACCCACACCCGCCGTGCCTGAACGGCAGGAACTGCCAAAGGATATCTGCCCGCGCTGCGGCAGGAAGAAACCGCCGTTTCTGACCACCTGCCCGCACTGCGGCTACTATCCCGGCGACCCGCTCGAAATAGAGGAACAGGAAGCCGAACAAAAAAAACAGGTCGAGGCGGAAACCCCGCTCGCGCAGCAGCCGCCGCCGGCTACCGAGGAACCAAAGTGCGAAAAGTGCGGCAGGAAGATCCCCGGCGGACTCGCCACCTGCCCGTATTGCGGCTTTCATCCGGACGACGCGCGCGCCCCCGAACCCCCGCCGCCAAGCCAGCAGGACGCCGTGGAATCGCTCTTTGACAAGGTGGAAGAAGAGGAAGACTATATCTTCTGCCCACGCTGCGATTACGAGGTGCCCGCCGACACCGAGGTCTGCCCGCACTGCGGCCACCACTTTGTCGACCGGTTTGCTACGGGGCGCATCCAAAGGCCGACACAGCGTCTGCCGCGCGTGCCCGACCCAAGGCGGCTGACGGCGAAGAACTCCATCGAGTGCCCCGAGTGCGGCAGGCGGTATTCCGCGGCGCGGGATCGGTGCCCGTATTGCGGGTTCGGGTTGTATGACGAATAAAAAGAGGTTCGCATAGGCGAACCTCTTTTGTGTCAATTTTCACAAAGCAAACAGTAAAAACATAAAATACAAGTTCATTTCTTTATTATTAAGCTAGATACACTCAATATCCCTTGACTGCTCAGTGTTTAACAGTTATGTTGATAACAGTAGTGATTTGTAAGGGGAGGGTAATTTCAATGATTCCGGCAAAAGTTCAAGAAAGACTAGTCGCTGGTATAAAGAAATATCAGCCGATCGTGATTCGCGCACAAGACAGAGATATCAACGAGAGTGATACCGTTACGATTATTACAGACATTTTTGAGTCCATTCTCGGTTACGACAAGTTTACAGAGATTACATCTGAGTTTGCAATTAAAAAAACTTTCTGCGATCTTGCAATTAAGCTAGATGGCGAAGTTCGCTTGTTGGTTGAAGCAAAAGCTGCTGGCATTGAATTGAAAGAGCAACATATGCAGCAAGCCGTAAATTACGGCTCCAATTCAGGCTTAGAATGGATTGTTCTCACAAACGGAGTGGTTTGGAAAATCTATAAAATAATATTTGCCAAACCAGTAGATACTGACTTTGTGTATGAATTTGATTTCAGCAAACTAAATTCTAAAAAACAAAACGACTTGGAAATGCTTTACTATTTATCAAAAGAAGCTTTAGGAAAAGCAAATAAGAATTCTCTTGAAGAACTTCATACTCAAAGGCTCTTCATGAACAAGTTTATTATAGGTCAACTATTGCTTTCAGAACCTATAGCTAATATTATTCGTAAATTGTTAAAAACGATGGCCGGAGATGCGAAATTCACGGTAGAAGATATCCAACAAATTATTGAAGATGAAATTATCAAACGTGAAGTTCTTGACGGAGATAAAGCAATTGAAGCTCGAAAAAAAGTAAAAAAGGCTATGACACCACCAAAGCCGAAAGTTGAAAAAATTTCTTCTGATAAGTCGAATTAGTAAACACAAAGAGGTTCGCATAGGCGAGCCTCTTTTTTAATGCAATTTCGGTGATTCTATCTGTATCGCATACAAACCGGAATGACGGATTATCAAAGCTTTTCAATCAACCGCGCCGGTAGCGGCCGATAGATGCTGATCGTTCCTTCGGGGCAGAATTCCTGACAGCAGAAGCAGCGGATGCATTTCCTTTCGTCGATTTTCGCCAGCCGGTTTTCGATGCGGATTGCGTTTGCCGGGCAAACCGCCGCACACTCTCCGCAGGCAACGCACCCGTCGGAATCGATGCGCGGTTTTCCGGCAAAGAACCGGGCCAGAATTTTCGACAGAACCGGATTTTGGGTTCCCCAGAGCCTCACTTCATGTGTCGGCGTCAGCTTGAAATCCGGAACGACAAACGATTCGAGCTCGCCAAACAGATTCAACCCGGAAACATCCCGCGGTACCAATTCGCGTCGGTACGCCGCCCTAAGCGTCGGTACGTCGTCTGTTCCCAGATTCATCAGGTGAGCAGCCGCGAGGTCGAGCGCATGGGGATTGAAAGACGCCAGCAATGCGCCGACGAAACGCGGGCTGCCGCCCGAGGGCCCGTTTCCCTCCATCGCAAGTACCGCGTCGCCGATCGATAAGCGCGGCTTGCACCACTCGCAGATATCAACCAGCATATTTGCAAACAGCTCGTGCGTATGGTAGCGGTAATGATACTCGGATTTTCGCATGCCCGGCACGGCGCCGAAAAGATTTTTGCATGCTCCCGTATAGGACATCAGGCCGTGCGTCTTTATCTTGCACAGGTCGATGATGGCGTCCGCGGATGTGAGATAGTGCGTCACCTGAAATTCCTTCGCCGCAACCGCGTCGGGGTTGGTTATTTCGAGAAATGAAAAGTCTTCATTCAGCGTCGCGCCAGTCTCAACCACTTGGCGCATCCCGGTGCTGGAGTAGATCGACGCAAGGTATGCCGCGGCAAACGGTCCGCCCGGACTATCTCCCAACACAACTTGCGCCCCTCTTTCGACCAAGAGCTCGCAAAGCGCGACGGCGACCTGCGGATGAACGCTAGCCGCTCTTTCGGGTTTGACGAGCATCATCAGGTTTACCTTAACCGCAATTTTCATGCCGGGCGTTACCCAGTCAAGACCGTTGATCGGCGCAAGCGCTGCAAGCAAGGCATCTTTCACCTCTTGCGGTTCATAGCTTTCGCAGCGGGAAATGGAAACGTCATTGGTCATAGTATTCTCGCGATCTGAATAAAATTAAATATTGCTCCGCCCTGCAGGTTCTTTGCGCGATCTGGTTTGCATCCCGCTCGTGAAAGCCGGTAGCTTTACAGTTCCAGCTCCCGCAAGCTCTCGAACACATGTCCGTCGATCTCAAGCCGCTTGGCAAGCAGCTGCTGCGTCCTCTTTTTGCGCCGCTTGTTGAACTCCCGATCGCCGTACTTGTCGTCCCCGAGCACGGGGTGCCCGACGGCCGCCATCTGCACGCGGATCTGGTGCGTGCGGCCTGTGAAGAGCTCGATTTCCAGGAGGCTCGCCTCGCCGTCGCTTTTAAGCACGCGGTAACTCAGTTCGCAGCGCTGTGCTCCCGCGTCGCCCTCGCGGCAGAGGCGGACGAATGATTCGTCCCCGTTTTTTTGCACCCAGTGCACGAGGAGGCCTTCTTGTTCCGGCACGCCGCGCACGACGGCGCGGTAGATCTTGCGCAGGTCGTGCGTGTAAAAGAGCTGCTCGTATCGTTGCGCGGCTTCCTCCGTCCGCGCGAAGAGCACGATACCCTCCGTGTTCGCGTCCAGCCGGTGCACGGGGTAGACGCTCGCAAACAGCGATTCCAGCTCGCCGAGCAGTTCTCCCTCCGTCTCAACGCCCGCGTTTTTATCGACCGCGACGCAGCGTTCGTCCAGATACACGCCGCGGCAGACGGCAAACGCGGGCAGCAGCGCGATCTGCGCGGCATACGCCTCCTCCTCCCACGGCGGGGCGGAGAAGAACGTCATCGGCTCCTTCAGCGTCGGGTGCGTGAGCGTGAGCGCGTAGGCCCAGAGGCGGATCTGCTCGCCGGGCACGGCGTCCGGCGCGTACCGCTGGTCGCCGCAGATCGGGCAGCCGGCGTTGAGCAGCTGCACGCGGATCTGGTGCGGCCGGCCGGTAAACAGCTCCACGTCCAGCAGCGCGGAATCCTCCGTTCGTCCGATCATAGCGTAGCGAAGGCGCGCCTCTTTTGCGCCGGGCGTTCCGGATGGTACCACGCGCGAGGAAAACGTGATCTCGTCTTTTATCAGCCAGTCGACGAGCGTGTCGCCCGGCTTGGGATTGCCGTATACGATCGCGGCATAACGCTTTTTCGCCTCGTGGGACTGAAACTGCGCGCTAAGCCGCGCGGCGGCTTTGCTGGTCTTAGCGAACGCCACCACGCCGCCGACGGGGCGGTCGAGCCGGTGCACGAGGCCGAGATACGCCTCGCCCGGCTTGCCGTAGCGCGCGCGCAGATATTTTTTGAGCAGCGTAAGCAAGTCCTCGTCGCCGGAGCTGTCCGCCTGCACGGGCAGGTTGACGGGCTTTTCCACCACGAGCAGGTGGTTGTCCTCGTATAGAATTCGGATTCCGCTGTCCGTACGCTCGTCGCGCCGGAGTTTAGAGACGCTTTGCTGCTCTTCCAATCTGATTCGCTTTCTTTTTGTCAGGTAGTTTCCGGCGTCCAGCGCCCGCTTGCGCCGCAGGGCAGTACGAGACCGTCGCGCTCGATGGGCAGACCGACTTCGTCCGAAACGACGCCGCCCTTCGGCAGCGCGACGCGCAAAACGTTGCTCAACACGCTCGCGGCAAGGCCGGTGGTATAGCTGTTGATCAGGAAAAACGCGGGTTCGCTGCTCAACAGCGCCGCGCAGTCGCTCACCAGCGGGTAGAGGTCGTTTTCAATCTTCCAGAGTTCGCCCGTCGGCCCCCTGCCGTAGCTCGGCGGGTCCATGACGATTCCGTCGTAGCGGTTGCCGCGCCGCAGCTCGCGCCTGACGAACTTCACGCAGTCGTCCACGATGTATCGAACGGACGCGTCCCTAAGGCCGCTCGCGGCGGCGTTGTCCTTCGCCCAGGCCACCATGCCTTTGGCCGCGTCCACGTGCACCACCTCCGCGCCTTCCGCCGCGCAGGCGACGCTCGCTCCGCCGGTGTAGGCAAAGAGGTTAAGCACCTTCGGCACGCGGCCGTGCGATGATTTCCAGCGCGCGAGCTCGCCGCGCATCCAGTCCCAGTTGACCGCCTGCTCCGGAAAGAGGCCGGTGTGCTTAAACCCCGTCGGGCGCACGATAAACGTCAGGTCGCGGTATGTTACCTGCCACGACTCCGGCAGCTGTTTTCGCATCTGCCAGTGTCCGCCGCCGGTATCCGAGCGGAGATAGACCGCGTCCGCTTCGCGCTCCTCCATGGGCCAGACGGCCTGTGGGTCGGGGCGCAGCAGCGTCACCTGCTTCCAGCGCTCCAGCTTCATGCCGCCGCCCGCGTCCAGCACGCGAAAATCTTTCCATCCGTCCGCTAAAAACATGATATTTTATCCTCCTCGCGGCCAACGCGCCGCGAATGGTCTTGCTCAATTCCGTTACTATAGTATATCGGCTTTCCATAAAAACGGAAAGTATGGATTTCCACCTTCCCATTGGCGCAGCACAACACCCTGCTATATCAGTGTTGCTCTTTCACCCCGTTTTGGGTATACTTTTGCCCATGGATGGGAATATGAAGGGGAAGATCGTCATCGTGACGGGCGCCAACGCCGGCATCGGCAAGGCGACCGCCGCGCAGCTTGCAGACATGGGTGCGACGGTGGTGCTCGCATGCCGCTCGAAAGAACGCGGGGAAACGGCGCTGGACGAGCTGATGTGCGTCGACGGGCGCTGCTTTACGCTCATGCGGCTCGACCTGGCCGACCTGGAGAGCGTGCGCGCGTTCGCCGCGGCGTTTGCGGAGAAATTCAACCGCCTCGACGTGCTGATCAACAACGCGGGCATCCTCGGCCGGCGGCGCGCGGAGACGAAACAGGGTTATGAGCTGACGTTCGGGGTCAATTATCTCGGCGCGTTTCTGCTCACGATGCTGCTGCTGCCGCTGCTGGAGAGGAGCGAGCAGGGGCGCGTGGTCATGATGACCAGCGTCGCCCACGGCTGGAGGGACGTCCGCTTCGACGACTTGAATTTCAAACGCGGCTACAACCGCTTTTCCGCCTACGGGCACAGCAAGCTATGCAACCTGCTCTTTGCGCGAACGCTGGCGCAAAAGCTGCGCGATTGCGGCAGCCGCATCACTGTCAACGCCGTGCACCCCGGCATCGTCGCCACGGATATCGTCGTCAACCGCGCCAATGACCGCTTCCGCGCGCTGGCCAGGCTCATGAAGATATTCTTTATGACGAGCGACGAGGGCGCAAAGACCAGCGTATGCCTCGCCAGCGACCCCGAGCTGAAAAAAGTCAGCGGAGAATACTTTTACCGTTGTCGCATTGAACCGAGCAGCGCGGCTTCCAGAAATCTTGAAAACGCAAACCGGCTTTACGGCGTCAGCCTCGACCTCTGCGGTTTGACCGACCCGCTAGCGCAGTTGTAGCCGCAGAGGTCGGTATAGCGCCCGATCGATTGGAACACGCATCCCGCTTCTTTTGCGGGATTTTTTCTTCACAATCCCGCTTTTTTCATCCGTAATCGTGGCATGATTATTAACTTTTTTCGGATTTGCTTCTTCGTCGCGGCGCATTTGGTATAATATCATTGCTTTACCGGGGGGTAAATCAAAAGCGTCAAGGTACATCATGAAACGAATTTTTGCATTTTTCATCGCCGCCGCCATGCTGGGCGCCTCGATCTTGAGCACGGGTTGTTCGATCGTGACGCGCGGCAGCGATTACTGTTACCGATTTTTGGACTATATCTGCACGAGCCAGTTCGACAAGGCGTACGAAATGCTGGCCGACAGCATCAAGGCGCCGGAAACCGAAGAGGAGCGCGTGGAGCGCGTCGCGGCGGAAGAAAAGGAAAAGGAAGAAAACCGCGCGATCTGGCGGCAGGTGTTCGGCCTCGATAAATTAACGACCCCGACGCCGGAGCCGGAGGAGGACACCCCCACGCCGGAGGCGGAGACGCCTACGCCGGAACTCCCCACGCCGACGCCTGAACTTCAAAACGGCTTCACGCCAAACCCCGAAACGGGCCTGTATCCCATGGAGGAAGACCCCGTTTCGCCGGATCCCGCCGCTACGGCCGATCCTGACGCGACGACCGATCCTGACGCGACGCCGGATATGAGCGGTACGCCCGATCCGAATATGGTGGATGAAAGCGACATCCCCGCCGACCAGCGCGACGCGGACATGACGCCGGATCCGAATGCGGCCACGACGCCCGCCGCCGAAACGCCCGACCCCGACGCGACCCCGACGCCCGCGCCGACGCCAGACCCCAACGCGACCCCGACGCCCGCGCCCACGGACGTGGACGGCGACGGGATCATGGACGACGTGGAAACCACCATTACAAAGGTGGCTTTTATCGAGCGGTATCAGAGCATCTTCGACGAGCTGGAACTCACCGGCATCGACTATACGTCTACGGACGTGCTCGACGGCGAGATCATCGCACGCGTCAACTATACTTTGACCTATCACAGCGCGCGCGCAAACGAAGACCTCACATACGAATTCGTAATCGAGGCCAACCGTATCGAGCACCGCTGGACGATCGACTGGTCGCCAAGCCTGATCTTCCCCGAGATGGAGTGGGGCGACAGCCTCCGCGTTGGCGTGCTGCAGGCAAACCGCGGCGAAATTTTAGCATACGGCGAACCGTACGCGCAGAACGTCAGCGCCGTCACCGTGTTCTGCGTACCGAGCACGATCACAAACACGGACGAATTCATCCGCTCGGTGGCCGCAGTGTCCGAGATGGAGATGACCGAGGACGACGTGCGCGAAGCGCTGAAAAAGGAACGCAACGACTTCGTTAAACTCAAAACGTTTTATCCGGACGAAGCGACGCTGGATCTGCAGTCGCGCCTGCTCGCCATCGAGGGCCTCGCCATCGACACGGCGAATTACGGCACGCTGCGGTTTTACCCCAACGGCAGCTCGCTTTGCCATATCATAGGCTACGCCGGAATCATCTCCAAAAAGGAGAAGATCAACTACGAATCCTACGGCGATATCCGCTACGACGAAGCAAACGACCGCTACGTCACCACGCCGACGCGTTACAACGGCGACAGCTACATCGGCAAATACGGCCTGGAGCAGCTTTACGAAGATCAGCTTCTGGGTACCAACGGCCGCTTTACCTATATCCAGACCAACGAGGGCGGCAGCCGCGGCATGCTCTATTCCACCGACGCGGTGGACGGCAACGACCTGCACCTGACCATCATCCCCGAGCTGCAGGAGCGGCTGGAGGACATCATCGACACCGTCGTATACGACGATGAGATCTACGGCAGCGTGATCGTTTTAAACCCCAAGACCGGCGCCATACAGGCCATGCGGTCCTGGCCGGGTTTCGATCTGAACGATCTGAGCCGAGGCATCCCGATCGAGGAGTGGGACGCGCTGCAGAACGACCCGACGATTCCGCTCTACAACCGCGCCACACAGGGCTTGTATACGCCCGGCTCGGTGTTCAAGCTCATGACCAGCGCGGCGCTGCTGGAAACCAACACCATGACCGTCAACGACGTATTCCCCGCATCGGAGGAGATCGACACCGATACGTGGTTCCCTTCCGCGACGTTCCTCGCCAACCTCTCCGACCGCGCGAGCGATTTGACCTGGGAGGAACAGAGCCACGACCGCGCGCTGGTGCGTACCCGCAGCGACAGCCGTCCGAGCCCGATGAACATGATCAATTCGATCATCTCGTCGGACAACCTCTTCTTCTCCTACGCCGCGATGCGCATGGGTTGGACGCGGCTGCAGGCTTTTATGGAGCAAATCGGCTGGAATACGCCCATCGAGCTGGAGACGACCGGCACAGAACCCCGCCTTTACTGGCAGGTGAACCCGGCCGATGAAGAGAAGGCCGCGTGGATGAACCTCGCAGAGGGCGGCACGACGATCTGGGAAGAACAGGCCGACGGCAGCTACGCGGAAGTACCCGGCGTGCACCTCGTGCTTGAAAAGAAGCTTTACGGCCTCGACGTAAGCCAGCCGCAGCTGGCAAACGAGCGCACGGAGGATACGCCGCTGAACGAATACGATCTCGCGGTCACCGGTTACGGGCAGGGCGAGATCCTCATGTCGCCGCTCCAGATGGCATGTTACGCCTCCGCTTACGCCAACGACGGCGTGGTCATGCAGCCGTACGTCGTGGACAGCATCTGGCACGCGGACGGCACGGATTATACGCTCGTGGAACAGCGCGAACCCAAGATCTACCGCACGATCCTGCAAAAGGGTACGATAGACAACATCTATCCCGCGCTGTTAAAGGTCTGCACGGACGGCACGGCGCGGTATATGACCAAGAGCTTCATCACGAGAGCGCCGCTCACCGTTGGCTATACGCTGGCCGGCAAGACGGGCACCGCGGAAATCAACAACGATAAAACGAAGGAAACCGCATGGTTCGTGTGCTGGCGCGACAGCAAGGACGGCGTCAAGGTCACCGAGGAAAACGCGCGCCTCGTTTGCGTCATGCTGGAGATCGACCTGACCAAGGTCGGCGACGAATGGACGCAGATGAAGTTCGACATCGCCCGCGCGCTGCTCAAAGACGACGTTCTCAACGAAACGGAAGGCTGACAAACGCGCAGGTTTTTCTAGACAAACGGGGCGCTACGGCATACACTGAAAACAGAATCGCACACCGCCACACGATCGGTTCGCGCCGGTCGTGTGATTTTTGGGAGAGTGAACCACCGCATATGGAATCTGGCATACAGGAGAAAAGACGAATCGTATTCACCGGCGGCGGCACGGCGGGGCATGTGACGCCGAATATCGCGCTGATCGAACCGCTGCTCAAAGACGGCTGGGACGTACACTATATCGGTTCCAAAAGCGGCATGGAAAAGGGCCTCGTCGCCGGGCTTTCCGGCGTAACATACCACGGCATTTCAACCGGCAAGCTCAGGCGTTACTTTTCCTGGCAAAACTTCATCGACCCCTTCCGCGTCATGAAGGGATTGATCGAGGCGCGCTGCCTGATTCGCCGCCTCCGGCCGGACGTGATCTTCAGCAAGGGCGGATTCGTGTCCGTACCCGTCGTTCTCGCCGCGGGAAAAGTCCCCGTCGTCGCGCACGAATCGGACTTCTCGCCGGGGTTGAGCAACCGCATCGCCAGCCGCTTTACGGACAAAGTGTGCGTGAGTTTTGAAGACACCCTGCCGCATGTTCCCAAAGGGCGCGGCATCTTCACCGGCACGCCGATTCGCCCCGCGCTTTATGAAGGCAGCCGGGAGCGGGCTCTTTCCTTTACCGGCCTTTCAGGGGTAAAACCCGTGCTGCTCGTCATGGGTGGCAGCCTCGGCGCGCAGAAGCTCAACGAACTCGTCCGCACGGCGCTGCCCCTGCTGAACGAAACCTTCGACGTCATACACCTCTGCGGCCGCGGCAAGCACGACTGCGGCTGCGTGGCGTGCGGTTATTGCCAGTACGAATACATCGATAAGGAACTCCCGGATCTGTTTGCGCTCAGCGACGTCGTGCTCTCCCGCGCGGGTGCAAACGCCGTGTTCGAGCTGCTCGCGCTCAACAAGCCCAGCGTGCTCGTGCCGCTGACTTCGGCCAGCACGCGCGGAGACCAGCTGCTCAACGCCAATTACTTCGTAAAAAAGGGTTACGCCGAGTCGCTCGATCAGAACGCAACAACGCCCGAAACGCTTGTTGCAGCGGTCAAAACGGTTTATGAAAACCGCGAACGATATGCCGAGATCATGCGTCTGGATACGCGCTCGGACGGCACGATGGCAATCCTCAGGATTATACGGGAAGCCGCGAACCATGCGTAACGAAACGGGCTCCGCCACAGCACAATTGAAAGCCATCATATCCGCGCTGTCGGACGATCCCGTCGGCGCGCTTTCCGCGCTCACCGCAGAGGCGAAAAAGCAGTCCGCGCGCGAAACAATCGACCGCCTGCTGTCGGATCGGTCCGCCGTATACGCCCTGCTCGACGACGGCGAACCCAAAGCGCGCAAGAACGCCGCGCGCCTTTTGGGCGCGCTTGCAAACGAACGGGACGCAGTCGCGCTGGCGGCCTCGCTGCACGAAGAAACGACGCGCTTTGTCGTGCCCTCCATCCTGCTCGCGCTCGGCTCTGTCGGCGGTGCGGCGGCAGAAGCCGCGCTGAATGCGTATCTTCCTCCGTCCGCGGCGGATGAAACCGAACAAAAGCATGTGATGCAAATCGTCGAAGCGCAGAAAAAAGCCCTCGCCGCGCTCACGCGGGATGTGCCGCTGCCGGTACGCGGGCCGCTCGACGCGCCGCACGCAATACGCGCGGTTGCGCCTGCCGGGTTTGCGCCGCTGCTGAGAGACGAACTTGCTTCGCTCGGCTTTTCCGGCTCTATTACGCCGGGCGGCGTGTCGGTGGAAACCGGCGACATTGCGCGGCTCTACCGCGCGCGCTGTATGCAAGAGGCGCTGATCCCCGCGGGTACAAGCATACCGCTCGATCCGGATGAGATCACGTCCAGCGCCGCCGGACTGCTTCAAAAGCCGTACCGCATCGAACTGCGCAATTATGCGGGCGACCGCGCCGCGTTCATCCGCGCGCTCTCCCGCGCGCTCGGCGGCGGGGATAACCCCTCGCGCTATGTTGACGAACTGCGCGTAGAGTGCCGTGCAAACGGGCTGTGCAACGTATTCGTCAGGCCCTGCAGCGTGCCCGATCAACGGTTTGCGTATCGCAAACGGTCGATTCCCGCGTCTATCGCGCCAAGCATGGCGGCGTGCCTCGCGCGGTATGCGCTTTCTTTCGTCTCCGCAAATCATATTTTCGCGCTCGACCCCTTTTGCGGCAGCGGAACGCTCCTCTTCGAGTTGGAGCGCCTTGCCGCCGGCTGTTCCTTACTCGGCGTGGATATCTCGGCCGGCGCGCTCGCCGCCGCCCGCGAAAATGCGGCGGCCGCAAAGAGCCGCGCGCGGTTTATCCAAAAAGACATCCTTCGCTTCGAACCCCGGAACGCGTTCGGTCTCGTCCTTACGAACATGCCGTTCGGCAACCGCGTGGGTTCGCACGCATCCAACGAGCCGCTCTACCGCGGCTTTGTCCGCCTGCTGCCGAATCTGCTGGCGGACGGGGGCGCGGCTGTGCTCTATACGATGGAGCACAGGCTGCTTCAGTCCTGCGTCAAAAGCGAACCGGGCCTCGCCGTCGCCGCCGAGCTGGCCACCGAGGCGGGCGGGTTGAATCCGCGCGTAACCGTTGTGCGGAAAAAATAACCGCGAAAAAAAGCCCGCTCAATCGAGCGGGCTTTTGTTTGTTTTCCTGCGTGTTAATTGAAGTCTACTCTGACTTCGTTGAAATCCGGATCTTTATCGTACCAGTAGGTCCAGGCGATGCTGTCATAATATCCGAACTCCTGCGCCAGCGCGATGGCGTTGGTCTTGACGTGCGACGCGTAATCCGATACGTCCTGCGTGGCCTGCTTGAGGTTGTTGCTCTTGCCGTCGGCATACTTCTTCGCTTCCTTGCGGGCGACGGCCTGCGCTTCCTCCAGCGCGTCCAGCGACATCAGAAAATCGTTGAACATGATGCGCGATTGGTCTGTAAACCGCCGGTAGCTTTCCCCGAGCACGGGGTTGGCCGCACTGAGCCGGACGACGCCGAATGAATTCGAACCGGTCGCGCCCGTCGGTGAAACGGCTCCGGTCGGTGTCGGCGTATCGGCTGGCGACGGCGTCGTTTCAGGAGGCGGCGTGATGATCTGCGGCGACGGCGTGGGCGACATCGTCGGCAGCAGCTCGTCCTCCGCAAGCGTACGGGAGACGTACTCCACGAGCGGTTCCGTGATCTCGATATAATGCGTGGCGATGATATCCGCCCAGCGGTAGCGCGCATAGTCGTATGTGTACTCCAGCTCCTTAGGAACGTCGATGCCGTACACTTCTTTAATGATCTTGACGCGGTTCGTCTGATCGGTGAGGACAAAGTTCCAGTTGAAAATATTGGTCGGGCCGGTTCCGCCCATGGAATACATGCCGATGTTGTCCTTGTCCAGCGAGTATGCAAACTTCGTCAGCGCCGCGGTCTGGCCCAGCGTACAGTTGGTGAAGAGCTGCCCTTCGAACGAGTTGATGATTTCCGGAATTTTCAGGATCAGGTTCTGCTTCTGCATGGACTCAAAGATGGCGACGAGCATCTCCTTCTGGCGGTTGATGCGGTTGAGGTCGCCGCTGCCCTGCACGTTTTTGCGCACGCGCAGGTAGTCCAGCACACCCTGCCCGCTGAGATGCGTCGGGCCGACGCTGTAACTGCGCCCCATCATCGTAAACGCGATTTCCATGTCGTAGTCCACGCCGCCGACAACGTCGACAAGCTCCTTTACCGCAGGCATGGTAACCGCATAGTAATAGTTGACCGGAATGCCGCCGAGCATCCAGCTCGCCGCCTCGCAGGTCTTCAAAAATCCCGCGCCGCCTTCCGCCTCGAACCCGCCGCCGCAGTTGATGGAAGCGTTCAGCTTATAGATGCCCTTGACGCCGGGGATATTGGCGTAGGTGTCGCGCGGCAGTGAAATGAGGTCCACGCGGTTTTCGTCAAAATTGATCGCCATGACCATCATCACGTCGGAGTGGTATTCGTGCTTGCCGTTCCAGGTCTCGCGCTCCACGGCATAGTCCACACCGATGAGCAGCACGTTGACGATGTTCTGCATCATGCTCGTGTCCGCCTGCGCGCTGACCACCTCGTACGGATCGAGCGTTGGCGTAGGCGTCGGCTCGCCGGGTGTGGCGTTCGCATCCTCGGCCTCTACGGAGATCACTTCCGCGGTGTTTTGCGTTTCGGATGCGTCGGCAAACTGTTTGCTTGGATCCAGCAGCGCCACATACGCAAACGCGCCGCCTACGGCGAGCAGCAGGACCCCCGCGGCGATGAGCAGCGCCCAAAGCGCGCGCTTTTTCCGGTGCGTACGCCCGCGTTTGCCGCGAACGTGCGCGGACGGGTAAACATCCGTAGGAAGAAAGGATTCTATGTCGATTGCGCGGTTATCATATTCGTCCTGCCCCTGTCCGGGTGTGTCGAATTCAGCCCGCTCCAGCCCTTCGGCTTGCGGGCGTTGATTTTGATCGGCTTTTTTCTTTTTGCCGCTGTTTTTTTTGTCTGTTCCGGTCATATTTTGCAGCGTCCTTTCCAGGTTTGCATACCGGTTCTATTATAGCAGGATTTTATAAAAAACCCCGACGGAATCGAATTATTACAAATAGTTTACAATGTCCCGACACGCAAAACACGTGGAAATCCGCATATTTACCGGCGTTTGTTTCTATTACGGCAAACCGGTGACGAAACCGCCAAACGCTTTTCAGAGCAGGAAAAATAAGATATACTATATGCGGTCAAAGAACAAGGGCTTTTTTCTATCACCTCGATAGGCCAGCCGCTATCGAATCAGCCGACTCAAAGGAGAGTTTACATGGTCGTCATCATTCCGGCCTACCAGCCGGACGAAAAACTCTATAAACTCGTGCTCGAGCTGCATGAAAAGACCGATTACGACTTGATCATCGTCAACGACGGCAGCGACAAGAGCAAACGCCCTCTGTTCGATTCACTCGAACCCTATGCCAGAATCTTTCACCACTCCGCCAACCGCGGCAAGGGCGCGGCGCTGAAAACCGCCCTGAGCTATGTACAGGATCAGTATCCGGCGGACGAGGGCGTCGTCACCATCGACGCGGACGGGCAGCACCTGCCGGACGATATCATCCGCGTGTGCGACGCCTGGGAAGCCGCGCCGGAAAAGCTCGTGCTCGGCAGCCGCGAATTTACAGGCAACGTACCGTTCAAGAGCCGCGCGGGCAACGCGATCACGCGTTTCGTCTTCGCGATCTCGACCGGCATAAAAGTGTTTGATACGCAGACGGGCTTAAGGGCGTTCGGCGTGTTCCGAATCCCGATGATGCTCGAGATGAAAGGTGACCGGTACGAGTACGAAATCAACGTACTTTTATACGCCACACGTCACCGAATTCCAATAGAAGAGGTTACCATCGAAACCGTGTATATAGAAGAAAACAGATCTTCCCATTTCAACGCCGTTTACGACGCCTGGCGCATCTATAAGATGATCCTGTTTTTCGTCGCGTCGTCGCTTGTAGCAATGCTGCTCGACTATGTGCTTGTGCTGCTGCTTTCGTCCGCCACAAAGGGTATGGCGCAGTCGCTGCTCATCAGCGTCGTCGGTGCGCGCGCGCTCAGTTCGCTGACCAACTATTTCATGAACTGCAAGCTCGTGTTCGAGCACCGCAGCCGCTCGAGTATATTCCGCTATTATATGCTCGTCTTCGGTATCCTTGTCGCCAACTACGCGTTGATGGTGGTCGTCACGCATATCATGCCGCTTGCCATAGGCAAGCTCCTCGTCGAGCTGATACTCTATCCCGTGAGCTTTTATATCCAGCGCAAGTTCGTCTTTCCGCCGGAAAGCGAAGAATACGGCGCCGATAATTAATCAACTGTACGCGGCGCAAGCCGCCCGATCATCTGTGTAAGGAGGAACCCCCGCAAACATGCCCAACTCCCGTAAAAAATCGACTGTACGGCTGGTCAGGGCGATCCTGCTCGACCTGATCGTACTCGGCGTATTTCTCGCCGTGTTTTCGTATTTTCACTTCCTGCGCGTGCCGGAATATGAGCCGCGCGCCCTGACCAGCCCGACGGAGGCCGCTGAAGCAACCGTTACGCCGCTCGATACGGCATCGACGGAAGAAACACCGGCTCTCGAGACACCCGAGCCTACGCCGGAAGTAATCGACACGGGCCTGCTCGGCGTACAGTATGCCGACAAATTTACAACCGGCGAAGTGGAACTGACCGAGGATCTATACCGCAGCGCGAATGTCTGCGTCGAGATGTCGACGGTTACCGCAGGCACAGAAAGCAGGCCGATCGTCTACTACGTCGCCGACATCTATATCAAAGATATATCCAGTTTCCACAGCGCGGTGGCGTATGATTATGAAGAGCTGAACGAAGGCAGCCGCAAAAACGTGATGTCCACCCTTCAGCTTTCACAGATCGTCGACGCCGTCGTCGCCATTTCGGGCGACAACTTCGCCTATCATCAGGGTCTCGCCGTGCGCGACGGCGTAGAGTGGGACAACAAGCTCCCGGTCTACGGAGACGTCTGCGTGCTCTACTACGACGGCACGATCGAAACGTATCCCGAGTCGATCAAGCGGGATACGGTAGACGAAATCTACGCGAAAAACCCCTACCAGATCTGGACCTTCGGACCGCGGCTGTTAGTCGACGGCGAGGTGCCGGATAGTTTTGCAAACCCCAAGGCAAACCCGCTTTCCGCCCTCGGTTACTACGAGCCGGGCCACTATTGCTTCATCCTCGTTGACGGGCGGCAAAAAGGGTATTCCTGGGGCATGACGTACGCCGACCTTGCGCAGGTGTTTTACGATCTGGGGTGCAAGGAAGCCTTCAATCTCGACGGCGGCGATACGGCCGTTATGACATTTGACGGCGAATGGCAAAACCAGCCGCAGGACGATTCCCCGCGCGACACAAGCGACATTCTCTACATCTGCGAACCGACCTCGCAGACGGACGGACAGTAAGGAGGCGCCGGTATGAAACGATTGATTTTACGCGGGCTTCCGCACCTGACCATCATACTCGCGCTGATGACGCTCGTGCTCTTCACGGTCGACGGCTTCAACGCCGTCATGGGATTTATGGAAAACGAAATCTCCAAGCATATCTTCGCCGTGCTCGCCGTCTGTTCGATCGTCACGTCGGTAACGCTGATCGCCCGATTCTGGAAAGAGGACGACCGACGCGCCAGAAGGGCCGCCAAAAGACTGGCCGCCGAAGAAGCCGCCCAGGCGATGGCGCTGATAGAAGCCCCGGAGGAATCAACAGAGACCCCCAAAGAAGAATCAAAAGGCGAATAACCCTCACGCAAACAAAAAGAGCTGCCATAATGGCAGCTCTTTATTGTCTTCGTTACTCCTTCATCGCCTGTTTCAGCGCTTCCACCCTGTCCAGCCGTTCCCACGGCAGATCTAAATCGCTCCGGCCAAAGTGGCCGTACGCCGCCGTCTGGCGGTAGATCGGCTTGCGCAAGCCGAGCGTTTCGATGATGGCGGCGGGACGGAAATCGAATACTTGTTCCACTGCGCGCTCGATGTCCTCGTCGTTTGCCGTTCCCGTTCCAAACGTGTCCACACGCACGGACACGGGGCAAGCCACGCCGATGGCGTAGGCAAGCTGTATTTCGCATTGTGTTGCCAGCCCCGCGGCGACGACGTGCTTTGCCGCATAGCGCGCGATGTACGCGCCGCTGCGGTCCACCTTGGTCGGGTCCTTGCCGCTGAACGCGCCGCCGCCGTGCCGTGCGTAACCGCCGTAGGTGTCAACGATGATCTTGCGCCCGGTCAGGCCCGAATCCCCCGTCGGCCCGCCGATGACGAACCGGCCCGTGGGGTTGACGAGTATGCGCGTGCGCTCATCGCACAGCGCGCCGGGCAGCACGGGATGGATCACATGTTCCGTGATATCCGCGCGCAGCTTTTGCATATCCTCTTCGTCATGCTGGGCGCTGACGACCACCGTATCGACGCGCAGCGGCTTTCCGTCTTCGTACTCCACCGTTACCTGCGCTTTGCCGTCGGGCCGCAGATACGGAATCTCGCCGCTTTTTCGCGCCCCGGCAAGACGGCGGGTCAGCGCGTGCGCCAGCGAGATGGGCAGCGGCATGAGCTCCGGCGTCTCGTCGCAGGCGTAGCCGAACATCATGCCCTGATCTCCCGCGCCCGTGGAAAACTGCGCCTCGTGCCGGCCGTCTTTTTCTTCCAGCGCGTGGTCGACGCCGAGCGCGATGTCGGGCGACTGCTTGTTGAGCGCGGTGATGACGGTAAGCGAATTTGCGTCGAACCCCAGCTCCGGGCGGTCGTAGCCGATCTCGCCCACAACACCGCGCACGATGGCGGTCACGTCCACGTGCGCGCTCGTGGTCACCTCTCCCATTACGAGCACGAGATTGGTGCTCGCCGCGCATTCGCACGCGACGCGCGCGTTGGGGTCTTTTGCGAAAATCGCGTCCAGCACCGCGTCCGAGATGCAGTCGCATACCTTGTCCGGGTGCCCTTCCGTTACGGATTCGGATGTAAAAAGTCTTGTTGCCATGTTGTCATATCCTCCGATTGTCCGGGTACAAAAAAACCTCATCCGCTGATGAGGTCTTCCCAAAGTCGTCGGTGCAACGCTCATCTTTCAGCTTACGCTGCCGGAATTGGCACCTTATTCGCTCTTCACGAACAGGTTGCCGGGCTTCACAGGGCCGGTCCCTCAGCCGCTCTTGATAAGGCGGTATTCAGTTCTTTTGTTCGGCTGTTATTGTAGCACGGGTTTTCGCGCACGTCAACCATAGAAACAACGAAACGATGTGTTTTTCGCCTTTGTAAATCAGGGATTGTTGCCGTCGTTGCCGATCGGATCGTCCACGCCGGGCACCAATTCGCTGTATCCGAACATCATCCCGTCCGGCACGGCGCGCTGGTATGAGATGTCGTCCGGTTCGCCCGTACGGTTGCCGCTGTGGGAATTGACCTGCTCGCCCATGAAGATCATCGCCGCGGAGAGCCCACCGTCGAGGTTGTAGGCCACCGTGCAGCCGTATTCGGCGAAAAGGTCGGCAAAGTCCCATATAGCTAAGCCGACGCTGTAGTCCTTCTGCCGCCCGTCGACCACGATGGCGATAAAGTGCCCGGGCTCGACGTAGCCGATGCCCGCGCGCGGATTGGCGCGGCGCACGCGGTGATACTTCGCCTGCGTGTTGATCACGCCGCCGTCGATCAGCGTCGGCCCGAAGGAGTAGGCGTTGTCCACGCCGTCTTCGAGCAGCGAAAGCGGCGCCATCGTACGCTTTTTCACGATGCGCATGGTCATATCGGGGTAGATGGCGAGCGTGTCCTCGGCGTTGGCGGACCAGAACAGCCGCGCGTCGCGGATGAGGATGCCTTTTTCCTCGCGTTCGTCGTTGATGAGGTTGTCGCCCGAGATCCAGAGTACGGCTTTTTCGCGCCGCACGATGATCCAGGGATGGATCGCACCCCTGCCGGTATGCGCCTCAGAACCGAATCCCGGACGGAACTGGCTGATGTCCCGCATATGGATATCGGCTACGAAATACGTGACGGGTTTGCCTGAGCCGTCCTTGTCGCTCACACGTGTGATCTCGATTCCGAGGTCGTCCGAGCGGTAGGACCAGCGCCCGTTTTCCACGTCGGCGGTAATCACCTCGGCGGGTTCCCCCGGCTGGCGGTAATATACATCATCCCCCGTCGACGCGGGTTTTGTCGTCGGCTCCGCCGTCGGTTCCGGCGTCGGCTCCAAGGTAAAAATCGGGGTGGCGCTCGCCGAGAGGGTTGGCGTTTCCGCCGGCGTGACGATTATTTGATCCGCCTTTGTGCCGGCGATCACCGCACCCGCTGCAAGGCCGAGCGCGAACGGGATCAGGCAGAAGCACAACACGTCGCCTTTGCCGCGCTTTGCCGCAATTTTGCGATAAACAAGCAGGAATAATAGACCCGAAAGCAGACTGCCCGCGGCGATTATCGCCAGAACCGTCATGCTCAAGACAGCGGATTGTTCTTCGCTCACCGCATCGTCCGGATCTGTGGGCACGGGTGTTGTCGGTACTGCGGTCTGTTCCGGCGTCGCGGTCGGCTCCGCGGTCGGCGATGGCGAAGGCGTTGCGGGCGAGTATGCCAGCAGCGACGCCGTTTCGATGTGTTCGAACAGGTCGTCTTTCGCTTCGTCTTCGCCGACCGTTGTGTAAGCGAGCGTGTATGCGCCCGACGTGTCGATCTCGCTGTGAAAAACACGGCGCGCGGCATGGAGCGCATAGGCGCTCTCCGCCACTTCGGCGGCGGTCATTCCTTTGTATGCGTTCAGCGGAGTGTTCATGTCGAGTACGGTGGGGTCAATCCCCTCCGTTATCCCGTACGTATAAAATTTCTGTACGCCCGCGCTCTCCTCGACCGCGCGGAGCAGACATTCCGCGGTAAGGCTGTGCGAGCCGGATTCGTCGAGCGGCGAATGCGTGACGATCACTTTCGGATTCAGCGCGGCGATGGTTTCTTCGAAATAATCCGTCAGCTCTTTTTTGCCAAATCCGGAAACTGCCGTCGGATAGTGATCGAAGCTGTTGCAGAAAAAGCCGCCGAAAATCGGGTAATCGGCATATCCGGCGTCGGCAAGGCCCGCGAGGGCTTCATACGCGCGCGCGCGTTTGCCGTAGTCCGAAACGTACAGCACGGCGACCTTCATGCCCTTTTCGCGCGCGTAGAGCGGCAGCATCGCGCCGAACTGCAGCCATTCCATGCCGGGTTCGGCGGTGACGATCAGAAGGTCCGCCTGCTCGAGCGCGGGCTGAAACGCCGATATGCCCTCCGGCAGGGGCGCGTCCGCGGCAAAGGCGGCCGCGCCGCCCAGCGAACCGGGCGCGTCGAGACGCACGGATATCTTCGTACAGGCCGAATCAAGCGCGATCACGCGGGCAAGCCGACCGTCCGCGACCGTCTCCTGCCATATCGTTTCGCCGATTGCGTTGCACTGGGAAACCGTATAAAGAGCGGGAACGTCGTACCAGTCCAGCCGGATCGCCTGCGCGGGCGCGTCCGGCAGAAACGTAAGTTCGTCCCCCGTTCTGAATGAGATGCGCGAGGAAACGAACTCGTCCGTCAAGCGGTAAGCGTACTCCGATTGTTCCTCAGGCAGTTCGATCAAAAGCGAAGGGCCGCCGCCGGTCGTTTCCTGATTCGACTCTTCCGCCAGCGCGGCGGCGGGGATGCAAACCAGCATCAGGCCGAGCACAAGCAGCGCAATGTATTTCTTCATCTGTTCGTTAAGCTCCGGTCGTCTGTCGTTTTTTTATTCCAATGTGATTTTATCCGTTATGCTCCGTTGTTCTGCTTTTTCTTCAAGGCGATGATGACAACCGCTGCGGCGGCAGCCAACCCGGCAAGGCCCAGCGCAACGTACGGCAGCGGGGAAGCCGCTTCATCGTTTTCCGGTTCCTCGAGTTGCGGCGGCGCGGAAGGAGCGTGGGTAACCGCCGGGGTACTCGTTGGTAAAATCGCCGGTTCCTCCGCCGGCGCGGCATAAGTCGTCAGCCGCGCAGGATCGACGTTTTCGAAAAAGTCGTTTTTATTTTCGTCCAATCCGACGGCTGAAAAAGCAAGACCATATTCCGCGGAGCTGTATCTGCCGTCACCGTAGACGTTTTTGTGGTATTCCAGCTGCGACGCGTGCATATGGTACGCTTCGTTGGCTATCTCCAGCGCCGTTTTGCCGCCAAACGCCGCCAGCGGCTCGTTCCAGTCCATCGTGATCCGGTTCTCGCCGTAGAGGTGCAGGTAGAGTTTCTGCGCCTGCCACGCGCCGTAAGTACCGGCGGAATCGGGGTCGGCTGATTCGTCCGCAGCGAGCGGCACGGCCTTTTGCATGCACGCGGCGGTCGCCATATGCGCGCCGTGGCCGTATTCGCCGTCGAGGTCGTGCGTCACGATCACCTCGGGGCGGAACCGGCGGATCAGCGATACGAGCGCGGTGGTCGCGTCCTCTCCCCCCCAACGGATCAGCGCGTCCCGCAGCGTCTCGGTATACGCGTCCTTCATATCAAGAAACACCGGCGCGTTGCGCACGCCCGCGTACCAGAGGCCGTTGAGCGTCTCCTCGACGCGCAGGCGCCCCACATCCGACATGTACGCCACCTGCACGGCAAGATTGCGTTCGCCCGCGTAATACGGGATCGTTCCGCCAAAAAAGAGCAGCTCGTCGTCGCAGTGCGCCGCCACAACGAGCAGATCGGCTTTTTCAAACGGCGGCTGCCAATCGTATACGCCGTCGGGCAGCTCTCCCGCCGTATAGAGCGTGAATTCCGCGATCTGCATGCCGCCTTCGGCGGAGATTGAAAGCATGCGCGACGTGCTTTCCAGCGGGTAAAAATTGTTGTAAAGCGGGTTGTCGATCGTCTCGCGCCCGACCTCCCGCCCGGCGGCGTCCGTTTGCACCAGTATAACAGAATCCGGCGGTTCGTACCACTTGACGTAGATGCCAGCAACCGCCGCGTCATCCGCCCATTCGCAGCGCAGCGCTTCGCCGGGTGAAAACGCCGTGTATGTCCCCACGTTGGCATCCCGCATGCGCTGCACCGCGCGCCGCTCCTGCGGCGCGGTCACTGCCGACAGCGCGGTGACGTCCTCCGCTTTTGAATTTTCCGCATACGAAATCGCCGGCGCGGCCAATAAAAGCGCGGCCGCGCCGACGAAGAGCATCGTCGGGATATGTTTGATCCTCGGTCTCAAAAGGCGGGTTTCCTCCGTCTATTCGTGTTTGGCCGCGGCCATCCTCGCGTTGGCCTCGCGCATCTCTATCTCGGTTTTCGCCAGTTCCTTCCGCCCGAAGAGCAGCAGCAGGCCGCCGCTGCCGAAGAGGATGAGCAGGCTGAGGATGCCGACCGACGCGCGGTCCGTCATGAAATAGAACATGGCGTACAGGAGCGGCCCGATCACGGTCGCGAACTTGCCGAATACGTCGTAGAAGCCGAAGTATTCCGCGCTGCGCGACTGCGGCACGAGCTTGCCGTAATACGAACGCGAGAGCGCCTGAATGCCGCCCTGCACGGTTCCGACCAGCACCGCAAGCACCCAGAAGAGCGCGGTCGCGGTCGATTTCGCGCCGTTATAGGACGTCTGTTTGGCCGTATCCTGCGCGTAGGAGTCCAGTTCCGTTCCGACCGCTTCGACCGCCGCGGCGGCTGTCAAGCGGCTCTGATCCGATGTAAACGCGTAACTCACGCCCAGCGGGTCTTCCGCCTTGCGTACGTAATCCGCGGTAATTTCGTCGAACGCCGCGGCGCGATCCTCCGCCGAAAGCGCCGCGCGCGTGTCTTCGACGTAATCCTTCGTAAGCGTTTCCCAGGCTTTCTGGTCTTCCTTCGACTCAAATACAACGCCCTGCGCGGAGATGGTCGTGCGCGTCGCATCCACAAGATCAAGCTGGTACGGCTCGACAAGGCGGCCCATGAAAAAGCCTACGCCGCATATGATAAAATACACCGCGATAGCGGTAATGATCATTTTAATCGCACCGAATTTGCCGCTGAGTTTACTGAAGAGAATCGCGCAGGGCGCCGCGACGAGCTGCGTCACCAGCAGCGCGAAGATCATGCCGGTGGTGCCTAGGCCGAGCGTCGCGCCGTAGTTGGTCGCCAGCGAGATCACCGCGCCCACGCCGTCGATATAGAGGAAGTACGCGATCAGATAGATAAACAGGCCCTTGTTGGACACGCAGCGCTTCATCGTATCCCAGAGGTTGGAAAACGCGTGTTTTGCCAGTTCGCCCGGCGGGGTTTCGACGTAGTGCACCTGTTTGACGTTTTTCAAAATCGGGATGGAGAACACGAGCCACCAGACCGTCACGATCAGAATGGCGAACTTCATGGCGATCGCGTCGTAGTTTCGAAGCAGCATAACGGCGATGGAAATCACGAAAGGAATCGTGCTGCCGCCGATGTAGCCCATGGCGTAGCCCCAGCTCGACACGCGGTCCATGCGGTCCTCCGTCGTCACGTCGGTGAGGAACGAATCGTAAAACACGCACGAGCCGGAAAAGCCGATGTGTGAGATCACGTAGCCGATCAGCATCCATTTCCAGTCGCCGACGAACGCGAGCACGGCGGTCGCCAGCGCGCCGATGAGGATGAAGGAAAACAGCAGTTTTTTCTTGTTACCCTTGAAGTCGGCGACGGCGCCGAGCGTCGGCGCGACGACCGCGCCGACGAGCGATGCGATCGCAACGCCGATGCCCCACCACTTGTTGCCGAGATCCCCCGCGACGCTGGCGTAATAGATCGGGAAGATGACCGCCATGATGTTCGTGGCGTAGACGGAATTTGCCCAGTCGTAGAAGATCCAGCTCTTCTCAACCTTGGTAAATCGCTTGCTTTCGTCGCGTTGCCGCATAGATTGACCCACCCTCTCCCAAATTCAATTTAAAAAGAACAACAAAGTCTGATAGTAGTATAACATTCCTGCGTTAAGCGAACAAGAAAGATCACGCTTCGTCCGCCCTGTCCGCCAGCCGAAAACAAGCCCGCGCGTTTGCGCGGGCTTTTGGGTTTTTGATTATTCCTCTGTCTGCGGTTCGGGTGCTTGCGTATTTTTCGTCGGTTGCGCGTCCTGCGGCGGCTGCGTTTCGTCCGACGCTTCGTCGGAAACAGCTTCTTCATCTTCCTCCTCCGCGTGCGGAACAATCTCGACGGATACCACGCGGGTGCCTTCGTCCACCCGCATGAGATGGACGCCCTGGGTGTTGCGCGATATGATGCTCACCTGGTCGAGCGGCATGCGGATGATGGTGCCGTCGTCGCGTATGAGCATGACGTCCTCGCCGTCTGAAGTCATCTTCAGGCACGCCAGATCGCCCGTCTTGTCGGTCAGCTGCATGGCGAGTACGCCCTTTCCGCCGCGGTGGTGCAGCGGGTACTGGTCTTCCGGCGTACGCTTGCCCATGCCGAGCTCGGTAACGGTCAGCACGTTTCCGTCTTCGATCACCTTGACCATGTCGACCACCTCGTCGTCGCCGGCCAGGTTGATGCTGCGAACGCCCATGGCCGTTCTGCCCATGGGGCGTACGTCCGCTTCGGCGAAGCGCACGCACTTGCCCTTGCGGCTGGCGACGATGAACTCGTCGTCGCCCATGCTGTATTCCACGGCAATGAGCGAGTCGCCGTCGCGCAGGTTCTGCACGATCAGACCGTTTTTCCGGATATTCTGCACGTCGTTTAACGGCGTCTTCTTGATGATGCCGTTTCGCGTGGCCATCACGAGGAAGCCCTCCGTGCCCTCGCCCTCGACGGGGAACATGGCGGTGACCTTTTCGCCTTCTCCGAGCTGAAGCAGGTTCACAATCGGCATGCCCTTTGCGTTTCTGCCCGCTTCGGGAATGGTGTAGCATTTCTTCTTGAACGCCCTGCCCATGTTCGTAAAGAAGAGGATGAAGCTGTGGGTGCTCGTCACGAACAGCCGTTCGACAAAGTCCTCCTCGTGCGTACCCTGGCCGATGACGCCGCGCCCGCCGCGGTTCTGCGCGCGGTAGGTGTCCGGCGTGAGACGCTTGATGTAGCCAAAGTGCGTCATGGTGACGGCCATGTCCTCTTCCTGAATCACGTCGTCAAGGTCGATGTCGTCGATCATCTGCGTGATCTCGGTGCGGCGCGCGTCGCTGTGCCGCGCCCTGACCGCGAGCGCTTCGTCCTTGATGATGCCAAGCAGCTTGCCCTCGTCGTCGAGGATGCTCTGCAGATAGCTCACGCGCTCTCTGAGCATGCGGTCCTCGTCCATGATCTTGTCGCGTTCGAGGCCGGTGAGACGCTGGAGGCGCATATCGAGGATGGCCTGCGCCTGCCGTTCCGACAGGCCGAACCGGTCGATGATCTTCTGTTTGGCCTCGGCGGGGCTGGCGCTCTTTTTGATGAGCTCCACGATCTCGTCGATGTTGTCGAGCGCGATGATGAGGCCCTCTAAAATATGCAGCCGCTCTTTTGCGCGGTTGAGGTCGTAGGTCGTGCGCCGGGTCACGACGTCCTTCTGGTGCTCCAGGTAATAGTAGAGCACGTCCCGCAGCGGAAGCACCTTCGGCTCGCCGTCCACGAGCATGAGCATGATCACGCCGAAGGTGGACTGCAGGTCGGTGTGCTTGTAAAGCTGGTTTAAGATGACGTTCGCGTTGACGTCTTTTTTCAGTTCGATGACGATGCGCATACCCGTGCGGTCGGTTTCGTCCCTCAAATCGGAGATGCCCTCGACGCGTTTATCGTGCACGAGGTCGGCGATGCGTTCGACCAGCCGCGCTTTGTTGACCTGATACGGAATCTCCGTGATGATGATGCGGCTTTTATTCGCGGCATACGCTTCGATTTCCGCCCGCGCGCGCACGACGATGCGGCCCCTGCCGGTGCGGTAGGCGCTGGCGATGCCGCTTAAGCCCATGATGATGCCGCCGGTGGGAAAGTCCGGGCCGGGCAGATACTGCATGAGCGCGTCGTTGTCCAGTTCCGGGTCGTCGATCAGCGCGCAGAGCGCGTCTATGGTTTCGCCGAGGTTATGCGGCGGGATATTCGTCGCCATGCCCACGGCGATGCCGCCCGAGCCGTTGACGAGGATATTCGGAAAGCGGCTCGGCAGCACGGTCGGCTGCATGAGCGTTTCGTCGAAGTTCGGCATGAAGTCGACGGTGTCCTTGTCGATATCCGCCATCATCTCGCTGGCCATCTTGGAAAGCCGCGCTTCAGTATACCGCATCGCCGCCGCGCCGTCGCCGTCCACGCTGCCGAAGTTGCCGTGGCCTTCCACGAGCATGTAGCGCGTCGAGAAATTCTGCGCCAGTCTGACCATCGCGTCGTAGACGGAGCTGTCTCCGTGCGGGTGGTATTTACCGAGGCAGTCGCCAACGATGCGCGCGCTCTTACGAAACGGCTTGTCCGGCTGCAGCCCCAGTTCGTCCATCGAATAGAGGATGCGGCGGTGGACGGGTTTCAATCCGTCCCGTACGTCCGGCAGGGCGCGGTTGATGATGACGGCCATGGCGTAGGAAATGAAGCTCTTCTTCATCTCGGTCTCGAGCTTGATGGGCACGATGCGGTTGACCGTCTGCGTCGGCGTCGGGTTCAGTGTCGTTGTATCTTTTTCTTCCATATGCTTTCTCTCTATCCCTTTGCGCTCTTACACGTCCAGATTGACGACGAGTTTGCTGTTCTGCTCGATGAATTCCCGGCGGGGTTCCACCTTGTCGCCCATGAGCAGGGTAAACAGCTCGTCCGCCTCGATCGCGTCTTCCACGGTGACCCGGAGCATGATGCGCGATTCGGGATCCATGGTCGTCTCCCAGAGCTGGTCGGGGTTCATCTCGCCGAGGCCTTTATATCGCTGGATGGTCGGCTTCGGCTCGCGTCCGATCTCGTTGAGTGTCGCTTCCAGCTCCTCGTCGGAATACACGTATTTAAGGTAGCTGCCGCGCTTGATCTGATACAGCGGCGGCTGCGCGATGTAGACATAGCCGTTGTCGATCAGCGGGCGCATATGCCGGTAGAAGAACGTCAGCATCAGGATGCGGATGTGGCTTCCGTCCACGTCCGCGTCCGTCATGCAGATGATCTTGTGGTACCGAAGCTTCGTTTCGTCGAAATCCTCGTCCATGCCCGCGCCGAAGGCCGTGATCATGGCTTTGATCTCCGCGTTGGCGAGCACTTTGTCGAGACGTGTCTTCTCTACGTTGAGAATTTTACCCCGCAGCGGCAAAATCGCCTGAAACGCGCGGTTTCTGCCAAGCTTCGCGCTGCCGCCGGCGCTGTCGCCCTCGACGAGGAAGATCTCGCACTTGCTCGCGTCCTTCTCCTGGCAGTCCGCAAGTTTGCCGGGCAGCGCGGTGGAATCCAGCGCGCTCTTGCGGCGGGTGAGCTCGCGCGCTTTGCGCGCCGCGTCGCGCGCGCGCGACGCGGTGACGCACTTTTCGATGATGACCTTCGAGCAGGCGGGGTTTTCCACCAGAAAACGCGTAAGCCCGTCGGCCACCGCGCCGTCCACGAGCGGGCGGATGTCCGCATTGCCGAGCTTGGTCTTGGTCTGGCCCTCAAACTGCGGCTCCATGAGCTTGACCGAGATAATCGCGGTCAGCCCCTCGCGGATGTCCTCTCCCGAAAGCGACGGATCGCCCGGTTTGAGCAGGCTGTATTTCTTCGCGTAGTCGTTGACGACGCGGGTTAATGCCGCCTTGAAGCCGACAAGGTGCGCGCCGCCCTCGATGGTGTTGATGTTGTTGGCGAACGTAAATATATTTTCGTTATAGCCGTCGTTGTACTGCATCGCGATTTCGACCGAACCCGTCTCCACGTCGTCTTCGAGACGCGTCGCGGAAAAATAGATCGGGTCGGGGTGCAGCTCTTCTTTGTTTTTGTTGAGATATTTCACAAACGACACGATGCCGCCCTCGTAGCAGAAGGACTTGACGTGCGCCGGGGTTTCCCGCTCGTCTGTCACGGTGATGCGAAGGCCCGCGTTTAAAAACGCCAGTTCGCGAAAGCGGCTGCTCATCGTGTCGAATATAAAGTTGACCTCGTCGAAGATCGTATGATCCGGCAAGAACGTGATGAGCGTTCCGGTGTCGTCCTCGGGGATATCGCGCTCGATGTGCACGTCGTTGATCGGCTCGCCGCGGATGAACTCCTGCGCGTACACGTGCCCGTCGCGGTGCACTTCCGCGCGCAGCGTTTCGCTCAGCGCGTTGACGCAGCTGACGCCAACGCCGTGCAGGCCGCCGGAGACCTTATAGCCGCTTCCGCCGAATTTACCGCCGGCATGCAGCATGGTCAACGAAACGGTGAGCGCATTCTTTCCCGTCTTTTCGTGCATGCCGACCGGTATGCCGCGTCCGTTGTCTGTGACGGATACGGAGTTGTCCGGATGGATGAAGATTTCGATATGGTCGCAGTAGCCCGCCAGCGCTTCGTCGATGGAGTTGTCCACGACTTCGGTAACGAGGTGGTGCAGGCCGCGCGCGTCGGTCGATCCGATATACATGCCCGGGCGGCGGCGTACGGCCTCCAGCCCTTCGAGCACCTGAATCTGCGACGCGTCATACGCCTGATTTTTTGGGTTTTCCATGTTGTCCTGTCCTCTCTGTATCAATCCGCCGCGGCAAAACGCACGGTTTCGCCGTCGTTATCGTTCCGGTTTTTGTTCCTCGTCCAGTATGGTCAATACCGCAACCTCGTTGAGGTATTCGCGGCCGATTTCGCTCTTCCAGCGCTTTTCCAGCGTAGCGGAGGCGATGTGCGAGGCGAACACCCGCTCGCGCCCGCGTTCGCGCAGCACGACGTAGCTCTTTGCCTTTCCAGCGCAGTGGGTGAACCTGCGTTCGCGCCGCGCGCGGTCGAGAAACGCCTTCGTCGGCGGGGTCATGCCCCGCTCGTTGAGTATGAATAACACCTTGTCCAGCGGAACGCTCACGTCCGCGCCGATGTGCAGCTGCATGTTTTAGTCCGCCTCCTTAGAGTTCCACGACGCTGCGGTCGGCCACCTGGTAGACCTGCATCTGCCCTACGCCCGCCGCCGCAACCTCCTCGAGGTGCGTGCATGTCAGAAACGTCTGGCAGTCCTGCGCGGCGATGAGCAGCATCTTCTGGCGGTTTCTGTCCAGCTCGGAAAACACGTCGTCCAGAAGGAGCACCGGCGCGTCGTCCTTTTCCGCGCGGAGGATCTCCAGCTGTGCGAGCTTGAGGCTCAGCACCGTGGTCCGCTGCTGTCCCTGCGAACCGTAGACGCGAACGTCCTTGTTTCCCACGCGCAGCGCAAGGTCGTCCCTGTGCGGGCCGACGGAGGTGCTGCCGCGGTACATGTCCCGCTCGGCGGTGTCCGACAGCGCGAGGCGCAGCGTCTTGGCAAGGTCGCTTGAAGCCACGGGCGCGACGTTCGGTTCGTACTGCGCGACCAGCGTCTCCGCGCCGTCGGAGAGCGTTTCGTGCTGCTCGCCAGCAATTACCGCGAGGCGGTCGACGAGTTCCGCGCGGTTGATTACGATGGAAGCGCCGAGCACGGCCAGCTGTTCGTCCCAGCCTTCCAGCGCGTCGTAATCCAGCCCGTCCGGATCTTTCAGCAGCGCGTTTCTCTGCTTGAGCGCGGCGTTGTATTGCTGCAGCGTATAGTAGTAGGATGGCCTGAGCTGCGAAATCGCCATGTCGAGAAAACGCCTGCGCTCGCTGGGCCCGTCCTTGACCAGCGCAAGGTCTTCTGGCGCGAACATCACCACGTTCAGGCAGCCGAGCAGTTCGCCGGAGCGTGAGATCGGCGCGCCGTCGATGAGTATCTTTTTCCGCTCGCCGGGAAAGAGTTTGCACTCGATCCGGCGCGGGCCGCCGCGCGTATCGACGTCCACCGCGACGCTGGCGTAGCTTTCGCCCGCGCGCACCATTTCGCCGTCCCGCACGGTGCGGTGGCTGCGGCCAAGAGAGCATAAAAAGAGCGACTCCAGCACGTTGGTCTTGCCCGCGGCGTTTTCACCCGTCAGTACGCAGAGGCCAGCGTCGGGACGCATGGAGAGTAAAGGATAGTTTCTGAAATTGACAAGCCGCAAACCGGTAACGCGCATGCGAACGCTGCTCAAACTTCCCGAAATTTATTCCTGTATATCATAACATAAAAATTTATTTCTGTATATATATTATAGAAAAGAACTGCCGATTTTGGGTGCTTTTCTGTGTATTTTACACAGTTTTTTACGTAATTTTACACAAAATCACGGCTGTGCGGCGGCGGGCGCCGAAACGCCGTTTTTTTCGCACAAAAACAGCCGGAAAGACGGGTTGACTCCGTCCTTCCGGCCGCCTGAATCTGACGAGTAAATTATGAGTTTACGCCAGTAGGTCTCCCTGATGCGCTATCCCATATTATATTCTAGATATAATATAAGAATTCTTTTATTACGCCAGCAGGTCTCCCTGATGCGCAACTAACGTCGCATCGAATACGCCGGGCACGCGCAGGAATTTGTCGACAAAGTCCGTGTCGCTCTCGCGGATGCGAAGTTCGATCGTCAGCTCGATGCCGTCGTGCTGCACGGTCTTGCTTTTGATGTGCGCCTTTGGCAGCTGGCGGATCAACCCCTTGATCTGCTGGCTCGCGCGCTCGTCAAAGTGCAGGATTAAAAGGTACGGCATGGTGCTGTTGCCCTTCATCGAAGTGATGATGATCATGATCACGCCGATGACCAGCGCGCCGATGAGGCCGACGTCCACGAAGCCCGCGCCGAGCGCAAGGCCCTCGCCGACCGCCCAGAACATGTAGACCGTGTCGATCGGGTCTTTGATCGCCGTGCGGAAACGCACGATGGACAGCGCGCCGACCATGCCCAGAGAGAGCGTGAGGTTCGAACTGATGAGCATGATGACCATGGCCGAAACCATGGTGAGCAAGATCAGGCTCAGGTTGAAGGAACGCGAGTACACGACCCCCGCGAACGTCTTCTTGTAGATGAAGTAGAGAAACCCGCCGATTGCCAGCGCGATGAGCAGGGTCAATATCACCTGCAGGGGGTTGAGCGTGCTGGAAAAGAGCTCTTTGATGTTGAACGCGGTTGCGAGCGGATCGTCCGCCGCGCGCAGTATGGTATTCATTTGTTACCTCCTAACCATCGTCATGATAGCAAACTTTTATATCACGCGCCCCGCGCGCAGGTATCATTCCTTGCGTTCGTTCGTTAAAACTCGTACTGCCGGCAAAAGACGTATTTACTCGCCGCGGTACGTTCCGCCGCGCCGAGCGTGAGCAGTTCCTGCACATACCGGGGCAGTTCTTTGCCGAACTTGACTTCGAGGATCATGCATCCGCGAAGATCCCAGACGGGATAGGTGACCACGGCAGGGTTGAACAGATCGGTGCAGCGCATGGAGGTGCGCACGTTTTTATCGAACGTGATGCGCACATCCTCCGCGGGGAAGACGTACGGCTCGCGCACATAGTCCACGAGCACCTTCGGCTTGAGATGGTTCGCCTTGAAGATGCCGTAAAACTGCTGCGCAAAGGGGTTGGGGTTTTGACGCAGGCATTCGAGGTTGCCGGAGAGGATCGCGTCGCAGTCCGCCCGCGTCAGCGAAACGCTGTCCTTTTTGATATACTGTCCCTCTTTATGCTTGCGCTCAAGCTTGATGGCGCTGTCGGACAGGTTATAGATGCGGATGCGGAACTTGTCGCGCGAGACGTCGCCGCTCGTCTTTTCCCAAACGGCGGAGTCGAACGGATCGTCGAAATACAGGCTGCGGATGAAATACTCCCCGCCGTTGGCGGAGGCGTAACGATCCTGCCGAAGGCACGCTCTGATGCGCGTGCTCAGCAGCTTGTGCTCCCCTTCGGAGATGACGTATTTCAGTTCGTGCCGGTACTGTTTTCCGGCGAGATTCCGTTTAGTTGCCATCGCTCGTGTCTTCCAGTGTGCTCGTGCGCCCGAAGATGCCGACCATCTCCGAATCGCTGAGGTTGAAATATGCCTGTACGTATTTCAGGCTGTATTCCTGATAATGATCCGCGTAGTCGCGGATGTTGTCGCAGTGCTTCTCCCAGTAAAAATAGCTCATGTTGTTCCAGAGGTCGACGTCGTACTTCATCTCCTCGGCGATGTTGCCCTGCAGGCGGTCCACCATGGCGTTGATCTTCTCGGGCGTATAGACCTCGTTAAGCATGATCGCCGCTTTTTCGAGGAACATTTGCCGAAACGACGCGTTCTCCAGCAGCGCGCGGGAGAGCACCGTGGACGCCGCCTTACCCGACCCGTGCCCCTCCGGATGGAAATACCGCGAGTAAAAGTCTCTGCGGAACCCGACGGTCGTCGTGTCGGAATTATCGTCGTCGCGGTTCATCGCCCAGCAGAAGTCGTACAAAATCCAGCGCCACTTGTTGTCCGTCTCCGGGCTGCGCCAGTACTTGATATTGCCGGAGTCGGAGTTGCCGATGATGATCTCCGCCGCGATATAGGTCGCGTAGTTTTCAACGTCCATGAGCGAGCTGATATATTCGTAGTTGGCGGTGTTGCCCAGATCGTGGCTGCCGGCCCATTCCACCATATCAGTGTAATCCTGCCAGCCGTTGCCCGCAAGCACGCAGTTTACGTTTCCGTTGCCGAAGAGCAGGTCGACCGAATCGGGGTTGGCCAGGTTGAACCGCTGGGCTACGAAATCCTCCGTGATACGCTCCATGAAGTCGTATACGCCCCAGTAATGCCCGTTGAGCAGCACGACGACCTGCTTGTGCGCCTGCACCACGACCGCCCGGTCTTCCGGCAGGTGGGTTTCGCCCTCCTCAAACAGGGTGGTGATGAGGTTGTCGCGGATGCGGCTGTAGATCGCGTCCTGCGCGCTGGCCCGCAGCACCAGCGACTTATAACTCGTAATATCGCGGTTTTCAAAGAAGGGGTAGTCGAACATCGAGTCGCCGTATGCGCCTTTTGCGATGAGGGAAAGCCCCTTCTGCTCGTTGTTGCGCGAAAACTGACCCTGTATCTGCACGACGCCGTCCCCGCTGTAGAGGGAAACACCGTTTTCGTCGATATAATCGAAGTGCACGTCCCGTTCCCAGTCTCGGTTCAGCGGGTCGGGGTGGGATTTGGGCTGCGCGTTGAAGTTGGCGAGGTTCCAGTCCGGGTCGTTCATGCCCGCGTCCATGCGGATATCGGTCGGATCCTGTCCTGATACCGCCGCGTAATCGTTTCCGATGACGTAGATGCCGATCTCCGGATCCCACAGGTTTTCCGGAGAGGTGACGATGCTGACCACCGGAAGCGTGAATCTGTGGTTCTGAATCGTTTCTTCGCCGGTGTAGATCACGTAGGTCTGGCTTGCCGTATCGCTGCCGATATAGCCGCTTTGAAACGCGCGGGCGCGCAGCGGCGCGGTGCTGGAGATCGTAATCGGCCCTGTGTAGCGCGTGGAGTTCTCGTTCGGCACCGTTCCGTCGGTGGTATAGGTCACCACGCAGCCCTCGGGTACCTCGATGGTGACCTGCTGCGCGCTGTCGAACGTGCCGCCGGGGGTAACGATCTTTGGTTCTTCCGCATATCCGGCCGTGCCCGCGCCGTTGGACGCGTTCGGCGTCGGCGTCGTGTAGAAGAACAAACTCGCGTCCGTCCTGCCGTAGCTCACGTCCGCATGCCCTTTCGGCACCAGCATCTTATCGAGGATGGCGCCGTCCGGTGTAAAGAGAAAGACGACGTCCCCGTCCGTGGACAGGCCGAAGTTCGTCTCTAGACTATTTTTTTTTTGCGCGTCGGATACGTTTTTGCCCGACGCCAGAACCGCTAAGTATTCGCCCGCATCGAGCGTGATATCGGGGAACACCCACTTGGCCGGGTTTTTCGCGTTGTTGCTCAACGCGTATCCGGCCAGTGCGATCGGCGAACCCGTCGTATTGTGTATTTCGATCCAGTCGTAATATTCGCCGTCCGGCTGCTTGAGAAACGAGACGTTCGCGTTGAGCACTTCGGAGATGACGATGTCGCCCGTTCCGAAGGTCAGCGTCTTCATAAACGCCTGCAGGCCGGCGTTGTTGTTCGTGTATCCCGGCGTGGGCTGCGACGTAGCCGCCCATTCGCCCGTGCCGTCGGGGTTTCGCGCGAAACTGATGTCCGTATCCGCGCGCGTATAGTCATACTGGTCGAGGATGCGCCCGGACGGCGTGGAGAACACCACGCTTTCGGAATAGGCCGCGAGGCCGAACGGCGCCTCGATCCGATCCGCCCCCTCCGGCGTTTCCCTTCCGGTGCAGTAGACGAGCAGCACGCCGTAGGAAGGAACCACCGTTCCCTCGGGCAGCGTGTATTTCAGCGGCTGGGTGGCGGAATCCGATATACCGTAGCCGGAAACATCCACATCCGAACCCGTTGCGTTATACAGTTCGATCCAGTCGCAGTACGCGCCGTCCGGCCCGATCAGGGTGGAGGCGTTGCTCGGCATGAATTCGTTGAGCGTGACGCCGACGGACTCTTCCGCAGAGGCGGAGAGCGTCGCGATGTACGCCGCCGCGCCCTCGTCCGTATTCGGATAGCCGGGGCTTGGCAGCATTTCCGCCCAGACCGTCGCGTCGTCCGCGCCGCGCCCGAGCGAATAGCCGCTCGAAACGGGTTTGAGCGAGAGGCTGTCGGCAACCTTGCCGGATACGTTGGAGAGGATTACTTCGTCCGATGCGGAGAGCTTGAAAGGCGCGTGCATCTTCCCGCGCGTGGGGTCGCCGCTGCAGAACACGACGAGGTACCCGCGCGGCTCGATGATCGATCCCTCGGGAAACGTCCACTTCGCGGCGGAGATGAGCTCGTCGCTCAGACCGTAGCCGGAGATATCCAGCGCGGAGTCGGTGTTGTTGTATACCTCTATCCAGTCTGGAAACGCGCCGGTTTCGTCCGGTACCGCGCCTTTGTTGCTGGTCATGACTTCGTTGATTTCGACCTTGCCCAAATCAGAGTCATCCAGCGCACGCCCGCCGTTTGTCAGGTAAAGAATGAGCGCAACAACGCTGACGGCAAGCAGCACGATAATGAGCAGCTTACGCGCGCCGGATGCTCTCCTTCTTCTCTTCGCCATGAACCAATGCTCCTTTCGCGAAGATGCGGATGAGCATTTTCGCACCGTTCAGTTTACCATATGGCCGATGTGCTGCCAATGATCGCCCGCGATTATTCACAAAATGTCCGAAATGT
This sequence comes from Christensenellaceae bacterium, assembly GCA_963675855.1. Classification (GTDB taxonomy): domain Bacteria; phylum Bacillota; class Clostridia; order Christensenellales; family CAG-138; genus UBA7703. The sequence goes on along the minus strand of OY776633.1, from coordinate 299,770 downwards.
CCCCGCAATCGCTTTGTAGTGGAAATCAAAGTGTTTTTTGGCATAAAACCGGCCGGAAACACGCAATCAGAGCGCGCCGAGGATCAGCGCAGCAGAGAACAGCGCGATGAGCAGGAACGTGCCGCCGAGAATCGTGAAAACCCGCAGGAAACGGCGTATCTGCCTTGCGTCCTCTTCGATATAGACGCGGCCGATGTTGGAAGGATCGTAGTATACGCTCACCGTCTGCCCGATTAAAAGGTTGTTGACGCCGGAATAGTTTGAAACGTACTGCATCGGCTTGCCGTCGATGGTGAAGCTGTACGCCGCGCGAAGGCCGCTTGAACCGTACTGCCCCTGCATGGCGGTCACCGTACCCTCGGCGTAGGCGGTGCACTGGCTGCGCTTTTTGTTCTGTGCGGCGGCGGTGCCGGCCCCGACGCCGAGAAAGATCAGCCCGATCAGGCCGAACGTTCCGGAGAAGATGGCGACGAACAACTGCGCAAACGACGCGTCGGCCGCCGAGATCAAACCGTTCATGTTATCCTCCTGTTTCGCGTTCTTTAACAGACGCCTGTTCGAATTATTCTTCCGAATCTTCCTTGTCCCGCCGCGGCCCGCCGGCGCGCAGCTTTTCGCGCTTCTCGTGGTTTTCCTTAATCTTCGCTTCCTGCCCCTGGTCGGAAGGGATATAGTACCGCCTGCCCCTGAGCGAAGGGGGCATATACTCCTGCCGCACCCAGTGGCCGGGAAAATCATGCGGATAAAGATACCCTTCGCCGTGTCCGAGTTTTTTTGCGCCGGAATACGACGTATCCCGCAGGTAGACCGGCACCGGTTCGTCGAAGCTCTCTTCCGCGTCCGCCGCCGCTTCGCTCAGCGCCGTGACGACGCTGTTGCTCTTTGGCGATTCGCAGATGAAGATGATCGCCTGAACGAGCGAAAGCCGCGCCTCCGGCAGACCGATGTGCTCGAGCGCGTCCGCCGCGGCGACCGCCTGCACCATGGCCTGCGGGTTGGCAAGGCCCACGTCTTCGCTCGCGTGCGCAATGAGCCGCCGCGCGATGATGCGCGGGTCGACGCCCGCGTAAATCAGGCGCGAAAACCAGGCGGCAGCCGCGTCCGAATCCCCGCCGCGCAGGCTCTTGCAAAACGCCGAAAGCATATCGTAAAAAAGCTGCTCATCGCATTTGATCACTTTTCTCTGGCTGGATTCGGCGGCGATCTGCGGCGTGATGCGAATGACGCCCGCTTCGTCCGGCCCGGTGGTCAGCACCGCAAGCTCCAGCGCGTTGAGCGCATTGCGGCAGTCCCCGTTGGCGATGGCGGAGATGGTATGCAGCGCCTCGTCCTCCAGCGCGACGTCCATCTTTCCAAACCCGCGTTCTTCGTCCTTGAGCGCGTTCAGCACGGCCTGCTCCACGTCCTCGTTCGACAGCGGATAAAACTGGAACACACGGCAGCGCGAAACGATGGCGCTCGTCATCGAGATCATCGGGTTTTCCGTCGTAGAGCCGATGAAGCGGATGATCCCCTTTTCCATCGCAGGCAGGAGCGAATCCGACTGCGCCTTGTTCCAGCGGTGGCACTCGTCGAGCAGCAGGTAGGTCGGCTGTTGGTAGAGCCGGAGGCGGTTTTGGGCCTCCTCCACGATGGCTCTGAGTTCCTTGACTCCCGCCGTAACGGCGTTGAGCTTGACGAACGCGCCGCCGGTGGCGTTGGCGACGATGGCCGCGAGCGTGGTCTTTCCCGTGCCCGGCGGGCCGAAGAAGATGGACGACTGCAGGCGGTCGGTCAGTATTGCGCGGCGCAGCAGCTTGCCCTCGCCCACAATGTGCCGCTGGCCTATGAATTCGTCCAGCGTACGCGGGCGCATACGGTCGGCAAGCGGCGCGTTTTCTTCTATTTGTTTTTGAAATAAATCTTCCATATTCTTACTTTTTACTATTGTCTGTTCCTGCTTCAAAGCATATCATTCCTGCGGCAGGTCGCAAACGGCGATGATGTCGCTGACGGGTCTGCCGTCGCGGTAGGGGTCGTTGATCGGGCCTTCTTTTGCGAGCAGCACGCTCGACTGCCCGCCGTCGAGATTGTAAGCACGCGTAAACCCGAGTTCCTCGCACAGCAGCGAGAGGTCCCGCATGCTCAGCCCATCGGACGACCTGTTCCGGCCGTCCACCGCAAGGAACGCGTAATGCCCCGGTTCGTAGTAGCCCAGCACCGAGCGCGGGTTTTCGCCCAACACCCAGCTTCGAAATTTCGTCTTGGCGTGCCCTTCCTCGTCCAGCAGCGCCGGGCCGAACACCCATGTCTGGTATGCGTCCATCTGAGCAAGCGCTTCTTTTGTGAGCGTGCCGTACGGGTAGGTGAGCAGTTCGCCGCTTAAGAGCAGCACGGCAATGTCCAGACTGCCCGTCACGCGGCTGAGGTGCGTTGCGCCGTTTCGAACCACCGGGCCGTAGAGGCGGCGGGAGTAAAAATCGCCGTTGATGGCGACAATCGCACCCGGCAGCGCGTCGAACATGCGTTTAACCGTTTGCGCGCCGCCCTGATACGTTCCGCCGCTGAACGCGGTCGCGATGCAGGCGATGTCCTGCACGTAGATGTCGACGAGATAATAATCGCTCGTCTCGGTGTGTCCGTCCGATACGGTGACGCAGACGTTTTCGCTCCGGTAGTTGCCCTTCCCGTCGTCCAGCGTTCCCGCATAACAAAAGCGGTCGAAGATACGCTCGTTGCAAAGCCCGCTCGACACGCGTTCGCCGAACAACGTCATGTCCGCGATGCCACCGCAGGCATAGAGCAGAGCGGCGCGCGCGTCCGTACTGTCGATCTCGCCGTTTTTCGTGAAGTCGAGGTCGGGCCGGTCTTTTTCCCACAGCGCGCCGCGCGCAAGGGAGCGCAGCATCAGCGCCGCATCCGCGGCGCCGATCATCCCGTCCCCGGTCAGGTCTCCGTATGCCGGGGGAGCTTGCGCGGCGGCGGAAGGCGTGAAGGCGAAATATACGCAAAAGAGCATCGCCGCCATCAGGTATAAAGCTCTTTTTTTCATCCACATCGGCTAATTTTATCCCGTCCGCGGCCTGAGCACAGGCCGTATTCGTTGCGGTTGTCTGCCGCCTTACCGGCAAAAACCTTGCCTTTCATCATAACATGTTTTCGTATGTTGTGGTAGAATGTTCTCGAAGCGGCAACGGCGGCCTGTTTTGCACACGCGCGGCGGCGCCGCCATACCCAGGGCAGGACGAAGAGGTGTAATCAGCCATATGAGAATCGGGCAGTTCAGCGATTCCTTTTTGCCGATCGTGGACGGCGTGGGCCGCGTGGTGAATCACTACGCGACGGCGCTTTCGCGCCGCGGCGAAGAATGCTACGTCATCGCGCCCATGGCGGACACGGGTTATCGCGGCGGATACCCCTTTGAGCTTGTCGACTTCATCAGCATGGAACTTCCGCGCCAGCGCCAGTACAGCACGGGTATTCCGCAGTTCGACCCGCATTACGACGCGCGCATCCGCAATATCCATCTGGACATCGCGCACGCGCATTCGCCCTTCATCGCCGGTCTGGAAGCGCAGCGGCTCGCCCGCCGGCGCAATATCCCGATCGTAGGCATGTTCCACTCGCGCTACTACGACGACTTCTACCAGCTGACCAAAACGGAGATGCTCGCTAACCTCGGCGTAGCGACCATCGTGGCGTTTTATCAGCGCTGCGACGAGGTTTGGACGGTCAGCCAGAGTTCCAGGGACACGCTCTACGACTACGGATACGCGGGCGAGGTCGTCGTCATGCCAAACGGCACGCCGGACGTCGACCCCGACCCGGCAAGAGCGGCGGCGGCGAAGGCGCGCTTCAGCCTGCCGGACGAGCCGATCCTGCTGTACTGCGGGCAGATGAACTGGAAAAAGAACATCCTGCGCATTCTCGAAGCATGCGCATGCTACCAGAAGAACGGCAAACCGTTCACGCTCGTACTCGCCGGGCAGGGACCGGACGCGAAATCTATCCGCGAAAAAGCAGGGGAGCTCGGCATCGGCGAACGGATGCGCTTCACCGGGCACGTCACCGACGAAGGCGGGCTGTTCGGTTTGTACGAAACCGCCGATTTGTTTGTTTTTCCCTCGCTTTACGACACCTCCGGCATGGTGGTGCGCGAGGCGGCGGCGATGGAAACGCCAAGCGTGGTCGTGCGCGGCTGCGCGACGGCGGAGCCCATCCGCGACGGCGAAAACGGGTTTTTGTGCGAGGATACGTCCGAAAGCCTCTGCGAGGTCATCGACATGGCGCTGAGCGATCTTGAGGCGACGCGCCTCATCGGCAAAGCCGCGCGTAAAACGATCTATCTGTCCTGGGACGATATCGCGAACAAGGCGGTCGAGCGCTATGAGATGCTCATCGAGCGGTATCAAAAATAAATCCATACAGCAAAAAAACGGAGCGTCTCGCTCCGTTTTTTGATTATAATTCCCTTAGCACCAAATCCGTCTCGCTCTCAGAAACCGTATCCAGCCGCAGTACCGCCGGATGCTCCGCGTACTCGCGCCGGATCATGTCCCGCAGAGCGGTACCGTTGTGGTACCCGTGTATGATGCGGATGCGGTAGAGCCCGCGGCTCCTGCGCAGCGCCGCGTCGATTGTTACCCGCGCCTGATACTGCGTTTTGCCGTGCAAATCGAGCGTGATCGCCGCCGCACCGGCTTGCGGCGCATGTTTCGCGTTACGCATCGGCCGCCGCCCACGGAAAGTCCTTCCATTCGCCGCCGTGCATGCGGTGCAGCTCCTCGGTCGCGAGCAGCCACTTGGCGATACACTCCGTCTCCGGGAAAAACTCGTAAAACACGCCATTAAAAAAAGTATATATGCGCGACACGTCCGTGCACATGCCGTAGGTCGGCAAAAGCTGCGGCTCAATATGGAACGAAAACGGTACGCCGTTCTTCGTTCCGCTGTATGTAAAACCTGTATGATCGAGGCGGATTTCGCCTTCGCCAGCAATATTGCTCGTGTCAAGGTTCTTCAGAAACGCATAATCCGGCAGCACGCCGAGGCGGACGCGCTCCGTCATTTTAAACGCAGGGTTCTTCAATTCACAACGCACGTGTTCGCGCTGCTCGTCAAACCAGCGCCTTGGCGTTTCCGGCAGAACGCAGGTTTCATCCAGCGGGGCGAGGCTGTAGTCCGCGCCGAGCCGCGCGCCGTTGCCGCAAGCGAGACAGCGGATGGTGTCCCCCTCGCCGCGCATCATAAACTCTTTTCCGCAGCGCGGGCAGCGGTAGAGCAGCGTATGCAGGCTCTGCGCGATCCTTCCGTGCCCGTCGTAGAAAATGCGGGCGGTCTTATTCCATTCGTAATCGTCGTTTTGAATCGCCAGATCGAGCGCGCGCTGGATCTCTGTTGCGTCCATCTCTTTCAACTGTTCCGGCGTAAAGAGCCGGTCGACTGCGACGCGCACCTCGCCTGACCGCTCCTCCAGGCAGTATTTCGGGTTGGTGAGATAGCCGCCGGAGATCTTGCAGTAATATACCGGTACGCCGAAGTGTTTCAGCAGCTTCCCGCTGCCGATGGCGCAGGGCTGATTACCGCCGCCGATGCTGTTCATCCCCTCCGGAAAGAGCATGATGCGCCCGCCGGAGCGGATAATACGGGCGACCTCCTTGATCGTATAGATGTCCGGCGTGAAGTTCTTCTTCGGAATGACCTGCAGCAGCCGGAAGACGAACGCGAGGTGCGAGCGGAAAAACTCGTTGTACCCGGCGACGAAGTTATATGTATGCGGCAGCAGCACCGCGCCGGTGTAGATATAGTCCAGTCGGGAGGCATGGTTGCTGACCACGATATACGGGCCTTTGCACTTGCGCGGGTCCTCTTTGATCTCGGTCTTGAGATTGAGCTTTTTAAAATAGAGCAGCCGCCAGAGATAGCCGAGTATCCAGTAAATCAACGTCGGCGGTTTTTTGATCTTTCGCGCGTGGAGCGCTTCGGCAAGCGTCTTGTCCCATTTCGCCATGGTTCGTTTTTCCTCCGGCTATTCTCTTTGATTCATCTAAATGTAGCGTATATGAAAACGGCGGCGCCGTGCGCCGTCGCTTTGCTTCAACCGCTGCGTTCTGTCCAGAAAAGCGGATCAGAGTTTTTCGAGGCTCTTGTCGTCCCCGAGCAGGAAGATCGAGTCGTCCTTATGGAACGCGTCGGTCGGGTCGATATTGACCGTCACATGCCCGTCGCGCCTCAGCGCGATGACGGACACGCCGTAGCGGTTGCGAACGTCGATCTGCGCGAGTGAGCGCCCGAGCCATTCTTTGGGAATCTCGATTTCGTGGATGCTGTACTCCTCCGATAGATCGAGTGAATCCAGCACGCCCTCCGTGACCAGCGAGCGCGCGAGGCGTATGCCGCCGTCGTGCTCGGGCTGCACCACGCGGTCCGCGCCGGTCTTGATCAGCAGCTTCTGGTGCAGGTCGTCCTGCGCTTTGGCGACGATCTTCTTGGCGCCCATCTCGCGGCAGAGCACCGTGGCGAGCACCGAAGCGCGGATGTCGTCGCCGATGCAGATGACCACGCAGTCGAAGTTGCGGATGCCGAGCTGCGTGATGGCGCGCTCGTCCGTCGTGTCCGCCTGTACCGCGTGCAGAACGGTGTCTTTGATGGAGTTCACGCGGTCGGCGCGCTTGTCTACGGCGAGCACCTCGTGTCCGAGTGTCGTGAGCATGCGCGCCGTGCTCTGTCCGAAGCGCCCGAGGCCGATAATCAGAAAACTTTTGCTCATATCGTTGTTTCCGCTCCTTGCAGATAAAATAATGTCCCGTATGTATGCGTCAGCCGATCAGGATGTCCTCCGGCGGATAGTGCAGCACCGTTTCCTTCGCCGTACTCTCTACCAGCGAGATCGCAACCGTGATCAGCCCGATGCGCCCGCCGTACATCAAAAGAATCAATATCACGCGGGTCACGTTGGAGGTCGCCGCCGTAACGCCCGTGGACACGCCGACGGTGCAGAACGCGCTCGTGCATTCAAACAATTGGTTCAAAAGCCCCAAACCGCCGGCGGGCATGTCCTGCTCCGAAAACGAGAGCATCACCGCCATACCGAGCAGGAACAGCCCGCCCAGCAGCGTGATGGTCAGCGCCCGGCGCACCTGCCCGATCGGAATCGTACGCCCGAAAATCTCCGTTTCGAACTGCCCGCGGATATACGCCCGCGCGGCCAGCAGCAGCGTGAAGATCGTCGTGATCTTAAGGCCGCCCGCCGTACCGGCGGGGCCGCCGCCGACGAGCATGAACAGAATCGATACGCCCTTGCTCGCGTCCTGCAGCGAGAGCTGATCGATGGTGTTGAACCCGGCTGTGCGCAGCGTGACGGACTGAAACAGGGAGTTGATCAGTTTATCAAGGAGGTTCATGCCCCCGATGGTGCCGGGATTGTCGTATTCGATCCAGAAAAAGAGCAGCATGCCGACAACGATCATAAACGCCGTGCCGGTCAGAACGAGCTTGCTGTGCAGGCGAAGCCGTCTGAAATCCCGTGTGTTTCGCATATTCAAAATCACGCCGAATCCCAGGCCGCCCGATACGATGAGCGTCATCATCACGAGCATCATATACGGATCGTGGCTGTACCCCGTAAACGAGCGGTATCCTCCGATGAGGTCGAATCCCGCGTTGCAGAACGCGGATATGCTGTGGAAAACGGAAAACCACGCGCCTTTGAGGAATCCGTATTCCGGAATAAACCGGATCGAAAACAGCACCGCGCCCATGAGTTCAAACAGCGCGGTCACGAGCAGGGCGGCACGTGCGAGGCGCACGATGCCCTGCAGGCGGCTTTCGCCGAGGCCTTCGGCCATGCTCATGCGGTCGTGCAGGGAAATCTTTCTGCCCGTTAATGAAAACAGGATCATGGAGATCGTCATCAGGCCGAGGCCGCCGAGCTGAATCAGCATCAGCAGTATGGTTTGACCGAACGCCGAAAAATACGTGCCCGTATCCACCACGATCAGCCCCGTTACGCAGGTTGCGCTCGTGGCCGTGAACAGCGCGTCGATCAGCGGGAGGGACGACCCGTCCCTGCTCGAAATCGGCAGCATGAGCATCACCGTGCCGAACAGTATGACGGCGATAAACCCGAGCGGAAGGACATTGATCGGTTTAATCCCCTTTTTCGCCTTGCGCATACGCCTTAAAAAGCCCCTTACTGCGGTCTTGCTTCGCCCGCGCCCCGCGCGGGTAACGTTTACGTTGTATGATCGCCCAGTCTTCCGTTTTCGGAAGCATTCTTACATACGCGTCCAAGCCCGGACGACACGCCACGGCCCGGATGTTTGATTATACCACAAAATTATAAAAATATTGCGCGCGCATCCAAGTTTATGCCGCGGAGCCGCCGCCGTCCGCTGCGAAAGCTTCCGTCAGATCCGGCGTATCCGTTTCACGGATCGGTTTGATCCAGCGCATCGACCGGAAATACGGGAGCGTGATGGCGAGTTTGGAGACGTCGTCCACCACCAGCATGACGATGTAGGTGGTGATAAACGGCAGCTTCCACACCAGGCCGCAGAGCAGAACCGCCGGCAGGATGAACAGGTATTGCGAAACCACGTCCGTCAGCAGGCCGAAGCGCGTTTCCCCGCCCGCGCGGAAAATGCCGATGACCTCTACAAACGGGATATACCGCACCGCCGCGTCGACTGCGAAGATGACGAGCAGCGCGCGCGCCGTATAAGACGCCGCGTCCGACAGATCGAACAGCGAGATCAGCGGATGGCGCAGCAGCGCGATAGCAAGGCCGAGCAGCGCCCCGAGAAACGGCGTGAAGGCCATAAAGCGGCGCGCATACATCTTGCCCAGTTCGATGTTTCCCGCGCCGATGGATTTGCCAACGAGTATGTTGCTGGCGTTGCCGATGCCGAGGAAGAAGACAAATACGAGCCCCTCTATGGTGCGTTGGACGGTCAGCGCGGCGTAGTTGTCCGTACCCATGCGCCCAAGCACCATGTTGATGCCGATGATGGACAGGCTCCAGAAAAACTCGTTCAGCAGCACGGGCAGCGCGCGCCCCCAGAACAGCTTGAAAAAACCCTTCAGCGCAAAGATGCGTTTTATTGGCGCGATGACCACCGTGTGTCTGGCGGCGGATAGAATCAGCATTAACAGCGGATTGATCAGCGAGGAGATCGCCGTCGCCAACCCCGCGCCGGCGACGCCCATGGCGGGCAGGCCGAACGCGCCGAAGATAAACGTATAGTTCAGCACGGCGTTGAGCGCGGCCGTAAAGCCGCTCGTAACCATCGGTATCTTCACGCGCTCGGTGCAGCGCAGCATGGTGGAAAGCGCCAGATTGACCGTCAGCGAAAGGTAGGACACGCAGGCAAAGCGCAGATATTTCACGCCCTCTGCAATCAGCGCGGCATCCTCGGTGAACAGCCGCATCACAAAACCCGGATACAAACCCACGCCAACGGTAGCGATCAGTCCGAGCGGCACCATAAAGAGGAGCATCATGCCGTAGGTGCGGAGGATGCCGTCTTCGTTGTTTGCGCCGTGATACTGCGCGACGAACACCGCCGCCCCGCTGGACAAACCGAACGCGAGCAGTTCAACAAAAAACGAAGCCCAACCCGCGAGCCCGACCGCGGCGATGGAGACGTCCCCCAGCCGCCCGACCATGAGCGTGTCGATCAGTCGAAACGATGTCATGAGCAGGTTCTGCAGCGCGATCGGGAGCGCGATCGGAAGCGCCGCGGCCCAGAAGCCGCGGTCGAACAGGTCCGCGATCCGTTTTTTCAGCATAAGCGCCTCCGCCGCAGATACGACGTAAAAAAATCGAAAATGATGCCCGGACAGCGCGGCTGTTCGGGCGGCATCGTTCAGCAAGTATATCAGGTCTTTTCAGCGTAAGCAAGCGCAGTTGCCTGTGCGTTCATCCACCTGCGCCGCGCGCGATTTTCGCAACACCAACGCCCGCCGGCACCGCCAGCAAAAGAGCGTCCATCCATACGTCCGGTGCGGTAAAAAACGGCAGAAGCCGCGCGCAGGCGCACGCCGCCAGCGCAAGCACGGCCGGAACCGCCGCGTCCTCGCGGCGATAGAAAAACCGCGCCGCCATGAGCAGCAATCCAAGTGCCAGGGCGCGCAGCAGATGCGTCCGGATCAGTTCGGCAAACGCGCCCGCCGTCTGCGGGTTTGCGGCCAGCAGCGCCGTTTGCTGCGGCATGAACATATTTGCGGCGAGCAGAACCGCGGCGGGCAGCGCCGTCATGAGTACGGCCGCCAGCACCCAGCCGCCGCGGTTGCGTTTCGGCGCAAGCAGCAGCGCGCCGAGACCCGCGCCAAGGCCCGCGAACGCCGCGAAAAGCCCCGCGCTCCCCGCCAGCGCGAACGCCGCGGCGGCGAGATATGCAAACGATACCGTTTTTTTCCGCACGGCGAGTACGCTCAGGAAAACGCCCGCCATGATCAGCGCGCGCGCCAGTTCGTCGATGAGGCGCGTGTTTGCCGCGAGCAGGACGGGGATACAGGCGGCGCAAAGCAGCGCGGCGAGCAGAACGCCGTCCGGTTTCGTGTCCATATGCCGCGCGGTCAAAAGCGCAAGCGCGCAGGCTGCGGCAAGGCAGAGCGCGCGGCCGAGCAGCAAGCCGTCCCCGGCGTCCGCGGTCAGCCCGTAGAGCACGATCCCCGCCGGCAGCAGGATGATACTGGCAAAGGCGACCCACTTTGGCAGGCGGATGACGCATATAAGCCGCAGCGTAAACAGCACGCAAAGCGCGACGATAAGCTCCTCGGCGAACCGTCCCCAGAGGAACGGGTCGACGCTCGCCGTGCCGTAGACAAGCCAGGCGGCGAGCAGCAAGCCAGCCACGCCCGCGGCGGCCGCGGCGGTGGAAAGCTGCGTTTTCCTGCGGATGGAAGGTCTTGGTTTAACGGTTTTTCTCTCCAACTATGCTCCTGTTTATAACGGTTTTTTCGCGGGGGTGCCTGCTTTTCTCGGATACATCTTCGGCGCAGCCGCGTGTTTTGTCAAAATCACAAGTTCCCGCGCGCCGTAGTCCGACGGTACGCTCACCCGTTCCGCCGTTGCTTGCAGCAGGCGTAATGCGTTGCCGCTTGCGGCGAGTTCCTCCCCCGCGTCGCCTTTATAAGCGATGCTGACGCCGCCGACTCTGACGAGCGGCAGCGTAAGTTCGCACAGCACCGGCAGCGCGGAAACCGCGCGGGTCAGCGCCGCGTCGAACCTCTCCCTATAGCTGGGGTTCTGTCCCGCATCCTCCGCGCGCGCATGGACGCATTCCGCCGAAAGGTTGAGTTCCTCCAAAACGGCCCGTAAAAAAGCCAGCCGCTTTTGCAGGCTGTCCATGAGCGTAAGCTTCAGATCGGGGCGGAGGATGATAAGCGGCAGTCCGGGGAACCCCGCGCCGGTTCCGACGTCTACCACGCGCGCGCCTTTCTTTAAATACGGTTCCGCCGCGAGCGAGTCTAGAAAATGCTTTTTCGCCACGTCCCCCGGCGCGGTGATGGCGGTGAGGTTCACGCGCGTGTTCCAGTCCGCGAGCATACCGTAGTACGTTTCAAATTTATCCAGCTGCTCCGCGCTCAGGTCCGGACGCAGGGGAGAGAGGATTTGACGTATCATGCGCCTTCCCCCGCTTTCAACTGCGCGGCGTGGAACCCGCGTTTGGCGTAGATGAGCAGCACGTTGACGTCCGCCGGCGTAACGCCGGAGATGCGCCCGGCCATACCGACGCTGGCGGGTTTGTGCTTGTTGAGCTTTTGCCGCGCTTCAAGCCGCAGGCCGTCCAGCGTCAGGTAATCGACGTCCGCCGGAAGCGGTGTGTGTTCCAGCGCGCGGTTTCGCTCCACCTGTTCGCGCTGCTTTTGAATATAGCCGTCGTACCGCGCCAGCGTCTCCACGCGCTCCTCCGTCTCCCAATCGAGCGGGGTAAGAAACGAGAAGATCGAAAGCAGGTCGGTATAGCGCACGTTGACGCGTTTGAGCAGCTCGAACAGCTTGATCCCGTTTTGCGGAACGCTCTCGCCGCGCTCGGTTAAAAGCTGCCGCAGGATGTCCGACGGCGGAACGGTTTTATCCAGCGTGGCGAGCGCCCGTTCGATGCGCTCGCGCTTTTGCATGAGCCGCTCGTACCGCTCGCCGGAGATCAGCCCCGTGCGCAGCGCCTTGTGCGTGAGCCGCTCGTCCGCGTTGTCCTGCCGCAGCAGCAAGCGGTATTCGCACCGCGAGGTCATCATGCGGTACGGTTCCGGCGTGCCTTTGACCGAGAGGTCGTCCACGAGCACACCGAGATACGCTTCGTCGCGCCCCAGCGTAAGGGGTTCTTCCCCGCGGCAGTAGAACGCGGCGTTGATGCCCGCCAGCAACCCCTGCGCGGCGGCTTCCTCGTATCCGCTCGTGCCGTTGACCTGCCCGGCAAGGTACAGCCCGGGCACGGAGCGCACCGCAAGCGACGCGTCCAGCACGGTCGGGTCGACGCAGTCGTATTCGATGGCGTAGCCAAGACGCATAATTTCGCAGCGGCGAAGGCCCGGCAGCGTGCGCAGCATGTTGATCTGCACGTCGCCCGGCAGGCTCGTGCTCATGCCCTGCACGTACATCTCATTCGTTGAGAGCCCCTCTGGTTCGATGAAGATCTGGTGCCGCTCTTTATCTTTAAAGCGTACGAGCTTGTCCTCGATGCTCGGGCAGTAGCGCGTACCCGTGCCGCTGATCTGCCCGCCGTACATGGCGGAGCGGTGCAGGTTTTCGAGTATGATTCTGTGCGTGTCGTCGTTGGTGTAGGTCAGATAGCAGGGCGTCTGCTCGCGCTCCAGCCTGCCGTTGAGAAACGAAAACGCGGGCGTCGGCACGTCGCCGTCCTGCCGCTCCATCTCGCCGTAGTCGAGCGAACGCGCGTTCACGCGCGCGGGCGTGCCTGTCTTAAAGCGCTGGATCGGGATGCCCAGATCGCTCAACGCGTCTGAGAGCGTCTCCGCGCGCAGCAATCCCGACGGGCCGCTGTCTCGCGCCAGCTCGCCGATGAGGATGCGGCTTTTCATATAGACGCCCGCGCAGACCACGGCCGCGCGGCAGGCGTACACAAACCCCTCCGCCGTCTCCACGCCGGAGATGCGCCCGCCTTCGGTCAGAAACCGGCTCGCTTCCCCCTGCGCGAGGGTCAGGTTTTGCTGCTCCTCCACCGCGCGCTTGACGCGCTCGTGATAACGGCGCTTGTCCATCTGCGCGCGCAGCGAATGCACGGCGGGCCCTTTGCCTGTGTTGAGCATGCGCATCTGGATCAGCGTGTCGTCCGCGGCGAGGCCCATCTCCCCGCCGAGCGCGTCGATCTCGCGCACAAGGTGCCCTTTACCCGTGCCGCCGATAGCCGGATTGCATGGCATAAGCCCCACCGAATCCAGATTCAGCGTCAATAAAATGGTTTTATGCCCCATTCTGGCGCAGGCAAGCCCGGCTTCCACCCCCGCGTGCCCCGCGCCGATGACGACGATATCGTAATTTCGTTCGTTTTTCGTTTCCATATTGTTCTTGTTTATTCCATTTCGCGCGGCTGCGCGTATATTCGCGCAATGCACACGCGCATTTTACCACACGCGCGTCATGCTGGCAACGCGAACAGGCGCCGTCGGAGAAACGGCGAACGCCGCACGAAAAAAGTTCACGTTGCAAGCCGGCCTTTGTAATATGGTATACTGTACAAAAGGCGCCCTTCCGCGCCAATTCGCCAAGGGGGAACATCATCCATGGGCCGCATGCGGTTATTGAACGAAAGCAACTCACAGTCGTTCGAGGGATTCTGCCTCGTAAAAAGCGTCAGCGTGAAAACCAACGTCAAAGGCACGGAATACCTCGACTTCGTCATGGCGGACAGCGAAGGCGAATGCGCCGCGAAGCTCTGGGATTACAATAAGGAACTGCACGGCACCTACGAACCGGACGACGTAGTCAAGGTGCGCGGTTCCATCAACATCTGGAAGGACACCGAGCAGCTCAAGCTCGACAAGATCCGCCACGCCGCGCCGGACGACAATGTGGACATGTCGAAGCTTTTGCCCTGTTCGCCGTTCGATCCGGAGTGGCTCTACGACGAGCTGTTTCAGCTGGCCGAAAGTTTTCAGGACGACGACCTTCGCCGGCTCGTGCAGTACGTGCTGCGCGAAAACAAGGAGAAGCTGCTTTTCTACCCCGCGGCGGTGAAGCTGCACCACGCCACGCGCGGCGGTTTTCTGCACCACACATGGACGCTGACCAAGCTCGCAAAAGCCGTTATCGAGACCTATCCCGCGCTGGACGCCGACCTCGTGTATACCGGAGCGATCCTGCACGACATCGGCAAGCTCAAGGAGCTCGACACCGGGGAGCTCGGAATCGCAAGCGGCTATACCCCGCGCGGCATGCTGGTGGGGCATATCTCCATCGGCATATCCGACGTGTCCGCCGCCTGCGAAATGCTCGGCGTACCCCTCGAGACGGCGATGCTGGTCGAGCACATGCTGCTTGCCCACCACGGGCAGGCGGAGTTCGGCAGCCCGAAACTGCCGATGTTCCCCGAAGCGGAGGTGCTCGCGGAGCTCGATTTGCTGGACAGCAAGATGTATGAGATGTTCGACGCGCTCTCCGGCGTGTCCGTCGGCGCGTTTTCCGAGCGGCAATGGGCGCTGGACAACCGCCAGATCTACTGCCACGGACACGGGTTTTTGAAAAAGGGCGACGGCAAATAACCGAAAAACACGTCAGAATTACGGACAGAAACTGTAGCCGCACATGAAATATATGTGCGGCTCTTGACAAACCGCAAATAGAAGCGTAGTTTCTACTGTTATATATGATGCACACGACCCCGTCCGGCCGTATTGGCGCGCCGGCGGGGCAACGGGATAGAAAGGGAGACAAACTTATGCAGTTGTTTGTTCACATCACCAACCACGAGGAAAGCGTGACCCCCATCTTCACCAAATTGATGGAGGCGGGGCTGCAGGGCGCGTCCGTCGTGGACTGCCAGGGCATGCTCACGACGCTGAGCGAGTGCGATACCGACGAAGCGCCGCCGATCTTCGGCGCGCTGCGCCAGTTCATCAACCCCTGCCGGCAGACGAACAAGATGATCATGATCGTGCTCAAAGACGAGGACGTACCTATGGTGAAAGAAATCATCCACAGCGTTTCGGGCGACCTTCACGGCCCCAACACCGGCATCTTCTTCACCGTGCCGGTGATGAACTGGGAAGGAGTATCGCACAAGTAACATGCATACGTTATTCTATATCGCAATCGCCATGATCGCGGGGCTTCTGCTCACGCGTGTCGTCAAGCTCATCAAGCTGCCCAACGTCACGGGATACCTCGTTGCGGGGCTTTTGATCGGGCCGTACTGCTTCAAGCTGATCAACGCCGACGCACTGGCGGCGCTTGACGTCATCACCATCGCCGCGCTCGGCTTTATCGCCTTCTCCATCGGCAGCGAGTTCAAGCTCGCGCACCTGAAAGCCATCGGCGGCAAGATACTCATCATCACCGCCTGCGAGGCGCTCGGCGCGGTCATCCTCGTGGATACCGCCCTGATCCTGTTCGGCTTCCCCGTGCCTATGGCGCTCTGCTTCGGCGCGATCGCCGCCGCCACCGCGCCGGCCGCGACGCTGCTCGTCGTGCGCCAGTACCGCGCGAAAGGCGAACTGACCAGCACGCTGCTGCCCGTCGTCGCGATGGATGACGCGATCGGCCTCATCGCGTATGCGCTGTCGGTTTCCGTAGCCAAGATGATTCAAAACCACGAGGCGTTCAACGTGATGACGACCATCGTCGACCCGGTTTTGGAGATCGTCTTCTCGCTCGGCGCGGGCGCTGTGCTCGGCGCGATCGTCGCGCTTTCCAACCGGTTTTTCAAGAGCAGGGCGAACCGCCTCATGATCGGCATCGCGGCGGTGCTGCTCGGCGTAGGGCTCGCGCAGCAGTTCGACCTTTCCGCGCTGCTTCTGTGCATGGCCATCGGCGCGGTCTATGTCAACCTGCGCGACGACGCGGTAAAAACCCTCGAACAGGCGGATATCTGGACGCCGCCGCTGTTCATGCTGTTTTTCGTCATCTCCGGCGCGGAGCTCAACGTCGCCATGCTGCCCACGCTCGGCGTCGTCGGGGTCGTGTACGTCCTCTCGCGCGTACTGGGCAAATATTTCGGCGCATTTCTCGGCTGTACGCTCTCCAAAACGTCGCATAAGATACGCAATTATCTGGGCTTCTCTTTAATTCCGCAGGCGGGCGTGGCAATCGGCATCGCGCAGCTTGTCGTGCGCGAACTGCCGGAGTACGGCGCGTCCATACAGGCGGTCATCCTCTGCGCAACGCTGATCTATGAGCTCGTCGGGCCGGTCGTCACCAAATTCGCGCTCACCAGGGCGGGCGAAATCGAGGTTGAGCCGAAGAAAAAGCACATAAAGCCGAACGCCGCATAGCAACGCGTCGATATAGGCGCGGGATTCGTGTCCGAGCGATGTTTCCGCGTTGGCGAAGGAGGTTTGCATGGAGAATGCCGTCATCCGCCGCGCGTACGCGCCGGACGCACCCGTTATCGCGCACATCGTCAACGAATCATGGCGCACGGCCTACGCGGGAATTGTTCCTAAGGAGTTCCTCGACGCGATGTCGGAGGAGAAAAAAGCCGCGCAGCTTTGCGCGGGGCTGGAGCGCATGCCAGATATGCGCTATTACCTCTTCGAGGCGGACGGCGAACCCGTCGGCGCAGCGTGCCTGCACGCGACGCACGATCAGGATCTGGAAAACACGGCGGAGTTCAGCTTCTTCTATCTCCTGCCGTCGGCCTTCCGGCGCGGATACGGAAAGCAGCTGCTCGATCATCTGAAGCGCGAAGCGGAAGATATGCGCTTTCAGCGGCTCTGCTGCTGGGTGCTCGAAAAAAACACCCGCGCGATCTCGTTTTACGAATCGCAGGGCATGCCCCGCGATTCAAAGCGCCAATCGGTGACCATCGGCGTTCCGCTTGAGGCGGTGCGCTGCGTGACAGTTTTTTAGACAAACGCAATCAAAAAACCGGCGGAAAAAATTCCGCCGGTTTTTTGTTATTTTCCATTAAAAGAAATAATGCGTGATGAACTGGTCGGCCAGCACGAGCGCGCCGAGCAGCGCGGTGTAGAGCGCAAACCCCCAGAGCTTCTTTTTCTTGATCGCCGCGATCATGAACTGGATCGCAAAATACCCCGTCAACCCGGCGACGATCATGCCCGCCGCCAGCGTCGTCCAGTGCATGCCGGCCATGCCGGTCTCGATCGCGTCCGGTATTTCGAACACGGCGCCGCCGAGGATTGCGGGAATCGAGAGCAGAAACGAGAAATCCGCCGCCGTCTTGCGGCTCGTTCCCGCAAACAGCGCACCGGAGATCGTGCTGCCGGAGCGGGACACGCCGGGCAGGATGCCCACGCACTGCATGCCGCCGATGGCGAGCGCGTCCGTCACGCGCATGCGCTTCATGCTCCTTCCTTTTCTCGGCACGCGGTTTCCCTCGCGGTCGATACGCGTGCGCCGGATACTGTCGCTGACGAGCAGCAGCACCGACGTGAGTAAAAATCCGTAACCGAGGTATCTGCCCGCCTCCGCCGCGGCGAGGAAGTTTTCCAGCACCGCGACCTTCTTGGTCAGCAGCGCGACGACGACCGCCGGAACGGTCGCGACGATCAATAACAGCACGGTCTTCTGAAACGGCCTTTTGATCAGTCCGACGATCGTCTTCCAGTACGCGATGAACACCGCAACCAGCGTGCCGAGGTGCAGCATGACCGTGAAGAACATCGCTCCCTCGGTTATGCCGAACATATTCTGCAACAGCAGCAGGTGCCCGCTGCTGCTTACCGGCAGAAATTCACACAATCCCTGCACAAGCCCCAGCAGCATCGCAATCCAGATCGTCATATCAGCCTCTCAACTACTCAAAAGTTTACCGCACCATCATACACAGAAAACCAGATCCACGCAAGTTTGCTTGAAGGCAGGCGTTCAGAAAAGACGAAACTATCCGCCCTCAGATATCCCCCCGCAGCGCGTAGACGCTGATGCCGACGCACTCGCGCAAAAAGTTGTTGAGCCTTAAGTACCAGACGTCCTGCGCCGGGATGCCGACGGCGTCCACGCCCTGCTGCTTAGCCACCCGGCCCGCGCGGTACACATGGAAGTTCGTGGTCACAAACGCAACGCGCGCGTCGGCTCCGGCGGCTTCTTCGATGATGGGTTTGGAAAACGCGAAGTTCTCCATCGTGTTTTCCGCCTGCTCTTCGGTGTAGACGCGTTCGGCGGCGATCCCGCGCTCGAGCATATACTTCTTCATGGCGGAGGCTTCCGTCACCGTTTCGCCCGGCCCCTGGCCGCCGGAGACGACGCATACGGCGTTCGGATGCGCCTCGAGATAATGAATCGCCGTATCAAGCCGGTTTTCCAGCACCCAGGTAACTTTGTCGCCGTGCACCGCCGCGCCGAGCACGATCACCGCGTCCGCCTCGACCTTTTCACCCGCGCTCGACGCGCGGATCATCAGAAACCCGCATACGAGAAAGATGCCGACGGCGACGGCGTAGCAGCATGCAATGAGCCACTTGAGAAAGCGCAAAAAGCCCTTGTCCATCTTCGGCAGAACCAGCGCGAGAAAAACGAGCGGCACGCCGAAGAACGCGGGTAGGATCACGCCGAGGTTGTAGTTGGAGAGCGTGGAAACGATCAGCGTCTCCACGATGAGCACCACGCCCAGTATGAGAAAGATTTCGCGCAGCGCGCTGAAGGAGTGGCCCCGCTTGCGCCAGATGCGGCAGCCGAGCAGCAGCAACCCGATTACGATTAAGAATACGGCTAGGATATAGAGCCTCCATCTGGTATACATGACGTCCTGTTTCCTTTCCGGCCGCATGTCTGATTCAGCTACATGAAGCAACAGCATTATATAATACGAAAAAGAATGCGCAAACACGCATCCTTGTTTCGTCACAGCATTGTTACAAAATCCGATTTAAGCGCGTGAGGCGCGCTTCGTCACAAAACTCGCTTGAGGAACTGCCCCGTATAGCTGTTTTCGGCGGCGGCGACCTCCTCCGGCGTGCCGGTGGCGACCACGTTTCCGCCCGCGTCGCCCCCCTCGGGGCCGAGGTCGATGATATGGTCCGCGCACTTGATCACGTCAAGGTTGTGTTCGATGACCACAACGCTGCTGCCGCCTTCGCAGAGCCGCTGGAGGATCTCCAGCAGGCGTTTCACATCGTCCACGTGCAATCCCGTGGTCGGCTCGTCCAGGATATAGAGCGTGCGCCCGGTATCCCGTCTGCTGAGCTCGGTCGCGAGTTTGACGCGCTGCGCCTCGCCGCCGCTCAGCTGCGTGCTCGGCTGGCCGATCTTGATGTATCCCAACCCCACGTCGAAGAGCGTCTGCAGTTTTTTCGCGATCTTCGGCAGCGGTTTGAAGAAGCGAAGCGCTTCCTCCACCGTCATCTCCAGCACGTCGTATATGGTCTTTCCTTTATAGTGCACTTCCAGCGTTTCGCGGTTATAGCGCTTGCCGGAGCAGACTTCGCAGGGCACGTAGATATCCGGCAGAAAGTGCATTTCGATTTTTATGATGCCGTCGCCGTTGCACGCTTCGCACCGGCCGCCCTTGACGTTGAAACTGAAACGCCCGTTGCTGTAGCCGCGCATCCTTGAGTCCGGCGTGTTTGCAAACACCGCGCGGATCAAATCGAACAGCCCGCAGTAGGTCGCGGGGTTCGACCGCGGCGTGCGCCCGATGGGGCTCTGGTCGATGTCGATCACCTTGTCCAGCTCGGCTACGCCCTCGATGCGGTCGTGGTCGCCGGGGCGCGTATGCGCGCGGTTCAGGTCGCGCAGCAGCGACTTTTTGACGATCTCGTTGACGAGGCTCGATTTGCCGCTGCCGGATACGCCGGTGATGCAGACGAATTTGCCGAGCGGAATCTGCACGTCGATGTTCTTCAGATTGTGTGCGCGCGCGCCGCGCACGATGAGGGTCTTTCCGCTGCCGGGGCGGCGTTCGCCGGGCACGGGGATCGTCATGCGTCCGCTGAGGTATGCACCCGTGATGGATTTCTCGTTTGCCGCTACTTCTTCCGGCGTACCCGTGACAACCACTTCTCCGCCATGTTCGCCCGCTCCGGGGCCGATGTCCACCACATAATCTGCTTTTCGTATCGTTTCTTCGTCGTGTTCCACCACGATGAGCGTGTTACCCAAATCGCGCATGCGCTGCAGCGTCTTTAAAAGCCGCGCGTTGTCCCGCTGATGCAGGCCGATGCTCGGTTCGTCGAGGATATACAGCACGCCCATGAGCCCGCTGCCGATCTGGGTTGCGAGGCGGATACGCTGCGCCTCGCCGCCGGAGAGTGAAACCGCCGAACGCGAAAGCGTCAGGTAGTCGAGCCCGACGTTGACTAAAAAACCCAGCCTTGCGTCGATCTCTTTGAGGATCTGTTCGGCGATCATCGTCTGCGTTTTGCCGAGTTTGAGGTTTCGGAGGAATTCCCGCGTGTCCCGCACGGGCATTTCGGACAGGTCGGCTACGTTGATATCCCCAACCGTGACGGCGAGGCTCTCGCGCTTGAGGCGCTTGCCGTGGCAGTCCGGGCAGGGCGTCTGCGCCATATAGCGCTCGATCTCCTGTTTGCTGTAATCCGAGGTGCTCTCGCGGTAACGCCGCTCCATGTTGACGGCGATGCCCTCGAACGGCGCGTCGAAACTGCCGCTGCCGAATTCCTTCTTGTAGGCAATGTGCAGCTTTTCCTTGCCCGTGCCGTAGAGGATGGCGTCCTTCACCTCTTGCGGGAGCTCTTCAAACGGCGTCTTCATCGACACGCCGTAATGCTTTGTCAGCGCGTCGAAGTACATGCTCGCGATCGTTCCCTTTGACCCGCTGTTCCAGCCCATGACGTTGACGCAGCCCTGCGCAAGCGACTTTTTTTTGTCGGGAATCACAAGGTCGGGATCGACCTTGAGCAGCGTGCCGAGTCCCGAGCAGGTCGGGCACGCGCCGAACGGGTTATTGAAGGAAAACATACGCGGCGTGAGTTCCTCGATGCTGATGCCGCAGTCCGGGCAGGCGTAGTTCTGCGAAAAGAGCGTCTCTTCGCCGTCCACCGGCGCGACGATGGCAAGCCCACTGCCGAGGCGGAAGGCCGTTTCCAGCGAGTCCGTCAGCCGTCCTTCGATGCCGGGTTTAATCACCACACGGTCGACGACCGCTTCTATGGTATGTTTGTATTTTTTATCGAGCGGCGGCGTGTCCGCGATTTCGTACACCGTACCGTCCACGCGCACGCGGACGTAGCCCTCGCGCTTCAATTCGTCGAAGAGTTTCTGGTGCTCGCCCTTCCTGCCGCGCACGCACGGCGCGATGATCTGTATTCTCGTGTCCTCCGGCAGGGTGAGCACGCGGTCCACAACCTGGTCGATGGTCTGCTTTTCGATCGGCTGCCCGCATTCCGGACAGTGCGGCGCGCCGCAGCGCGCGTAAAGCAAACGCAGGTAATCGTGAATTTCCGTCACGGTGCCGACCGTGCTGCGCGGGTTGTGGCTCGTGCTCTTCTGGTCGATGGAGATGGCGGGGGAAAGCCCGTCGATGCTGTCGATGTCGGGTTTTTCCATCTGGCCGAGAAACTGGCGCGCGTAGGCGGACAGGCTCTCGACATAGCGCCGCTGCCCTTCCGCATAGATCGTATCAAACGCAAGGCTCGATTTTCCGCTGCCGGAGAGCCCCGTAAAAACCACGAGCTTGTCGCGCGGAATCACGATGTCGATGTTTTTAAGGTTGTGTTCCCTCGCGCCTTTGATGATGATGTCCTTCATGGAGAGTCCTTTCCTTTTGCCGTTTGACGGTTTCAAACGGCAGATTATGAGTCGCACCTTTCGCCGATTTCACGGCAAATGGCCGATGTTCTAGTATATCACAAATTCTTAAGTGCTGCCCACGCCGTTGATCAGGGAACGCCCGGTTTTTCAAACACTCGTTCGCACCGATCTCAGTATACACGAAACCGGTTCCGTTCGCAAACACTTGTTCGTAAAATTTCCAGCCCTACTTGAATCCTTTTTTGTCGTTTCTCTTTTGCATGATTTCAAACAAATCACGTTATCCACATCTTTATCCACCATTGTGGATAACTCCAGTGGAAGGATTGTGGAAACCGCTTTTTTCATTGTGTTGGTAAAAAAACCGGCCACTACATCGTGTGATCGGCCTGTTTTGACCCCGTCTTTTTATTCACCTTTCATCCGGCGGAAAGAGAAAACCCGCGGGCATTTTATGCCGCGGGTTTTTGTTTTCTGTTCGCCGGATGCGCGAGAATCAGTCTTCGTCTTCTTCCTCGTCGTCCTCTTCTTCCAGGGCTTCGAAGCGTTTTTCCACGATTTGAGTCAGTTCATCCATTTTATCTTCGTCCGCGGGAATAAATTCTTCATATTCGCCGTTGACAACGACCTTCATGATATAGACTTCAACGCCGTGTTCTTCGTTGCACTCCTCGTCGTCGCACTCGCAGCCGCAGCCGTCCTCCGTCTCGGGATCGAGAAGTACCGCGTACTCCTGCCCTTCGTGTTCGAAATAATCAACGATTTCCAGTTCAAACTCGTTGCCCTCGTCATCGGAAAACACCACCAGATCGCGTTCTTCTTCCATGCGGTTCACCACCTTTACGTTACTGCCTGTATTCAGGTCAACTTATTCTACCGTATTTACCGCGTAAGCACAAGAAAGGAAGCGTGAGTTTGTTACGGATACGCGCAAACATAATTTTTTGGCAACTGTTTATGATTTATGCTACAATAAAATTAATATTTAGAGTCGGTAAACAAAAAGTATTTCAGTCTTCATAAAATATATTTGTTTTACGGCTTGTTTTTTCTTTTTATTCTGTATATTATTTATGGGAAGAAGGCGCGAAGCATGGATCTGGAGTTTCTGCAGCGGCTTGCAAAAGCCATTACCGCCCAATTTGGCGAGAGCAGCGAAGTCGTCGTCCACGATATCTCCGGCGACGACACCGAACACACGATTGCCGTGATCGAAAACGGGCACGTGTCCCACCGTCAGACCGGCGGGAGCGCTTCGCGGGTGGTGCTCGAAGCGCTTCAGCGCAAGCGCGACGAAATGCTTGTCGACGAGCTGGGCTATCTCACCAAAACGAAGGACGGGCGCGTACTCAAGTCCAGCACCGTATACCTGCGCGACGGCGAAGGCGTGATCGAAGGCGTGCTGTCGATCAACTTCGACATCACCGAGCTTTTGATGGCGGAGCGGGCGATTTCCTCCGTTCTCCACCACAACAGCGAGCCGTCCATGCCGGAGCGCATTCCGCAGAATGTTAACGACCTGCTGGACGATTTGATCGAGCAAAGCGTCGTCATCGTCGGGAAGCCCGTCGCCATGATGACCAAAGAGGACAAGATCGCGGCGATCCAGTTTCTCTACCGGTCGGGCGCGTTCCTCGTCACCAAGAGCGGCGACAAGGTGTCGAAGTACTTCGGCATCAGCAAATATACGCTTTACTCCTACATCGACGCAAAAAAAGACTGACCCGGCCCGCATGCTGCGGCCGCGGCCACGGCAGAAGAAAGGAAAGGGTTATCTATGGACACCAGCAAGGTCAAGCAGGCGGCGCAGGCTTACGAAAAGCAGATGACGAAATTTCTGCGCGATCTGATCGCAATTCCCAGCGAAAGCTGCGAAGAGGAAGGCGTCATCAAGCGCACGATTCAGGAAATGGAATCGCTGGGTTTTGACAAGGCGGAGATCGACCCCGAAGGCAACGCCCTGGGTTGGATGGGCACGGGCGAGAAGATCATCGCGTTCGACGGGCACATCGACACCGTCGGCATCGGCAACATCGACAACTGGGAAAAAGACCCTTACACAGGTTATGAAACCGACGAGGTGATCTACGGACGCGGCGGCTCCGATCAGGAGGGCGGCGTAGTTTCCGCCGTCTACGGCGCAAAGATCATGAAAGACCTCGGCCTGATTCCGGACGGCTACAAAATCCTCGTGACCGCCACGGTGCAGGAAGAGGATTGCGACGGACTTTGCTGGCAGTATATCCACAACGAAGACGGCGTCAAGCCGGAGTTCGTCGTCTCCACCGAACCGACGGACGGCGGCGTTTACCGCGGCCACCGCGGACGCATGGAGATCCGCGTGGACGTTACGGGCGTATCCTGCCACGGCAGCGCGCCGGAGCGCGGCGACAACGCCATCTATAAGATGGCCGATATTTTAAAGGACGTCGAAGCCCTCAACGCAAACGGCTGCGGCAGCGCCGACGAAATCAAGGGTCTGTGCAAGATGCTTGAGCCGGAGTTCAATCCCGGGCATTACGAGGACGCGCGGTTCTTGGGCCGCGGCACGTGCACCGTTTCGCAGATATTTTTCACCAGCCCCTCGCGCTGCGCGGTTGCGGACGGCTGCTCGATTTCGATCGACCGGCGTATGACCGCGGGCGAAACCTGGGACAGCTGCCTGAAAGAAATTGAGAACCTTCCGGCGTGCAGGAAGCATGGCGCCAAGGTAAGCATGTATATGTACGACCGCCCCGCCTGGACGGGTCTCGTATACGAAACCGAGTGCTACTTCCCGACGTGGATCAATAAAGAGACCGCGGGCCACGTGCAGGCCGTAGCCGAGGCGCACAAAGCGCTCTACGGCGAAAAGCGCATCGGGCCCGACGGCGCGATGCACCTTCGTAACCGTCCGCTCATCGATAAATGGACGTTCTCCACCAACGGCGTTTCCATTCAGGGCCGCTACGGCATTCCCTGCGTTGGCTTCGGCCCGGGCGCGGAGAGTCAGGCACACGCGCCGAACGAGATCACCTGGAAGCAGGATCTCGTGACCTGCGCGGCGGTGTACGCGCTCACGCCTTCGATGTATAAAGGCCAAGGCGAGGACGACGCCTGCCAGTTCCGCGCCGGCGGTACGGACACCAAATCGGACAAATCCGCCTGCTGAATACATTCTCGGTGCGGAGCGGGCTTATGCCCGCCCCGCGCTTGTTTTTTTCTAACGGAAGATTCCATCAATCAGAACCATTTATAGGAGTGAGTTTATGGGTAAAAAGGAAGACATCAAGCAGTTCACAAGGACGCTGGAAGGGCTGAAGTTTGCCGACATGTACGAAGGCGACTTCTTCCTCACATGGGAAAAATCGCGCGACGAGCTCGACGCGGTATTCACCGTCGCCAACGCGCTGCGCTCTCTTCGCGAGCGCAACGTCTCCACCAAGGTGTTCGACTCCGGACTCGGCATCTCCCTTTTCAGGGACAACAGCACGCGCACGCGCTTCTCGTTTGCGTCCGCCTGCAACCTTTTAGGCCTTGAAGTGCAGGACCTAGAAGAAGGCAAGAGCCAGATCGCGCACGGCGAAACCGTCCGCGAGACCGCGAACATGATCAGCTTCATGGCGGACGTCATCGGCATCCGCGACGACATGTACATCGGCAAGGGCAACGCCTACATGCACGAGGTCGTGGACGCGGTCAAGCAGGGCAATATCGACGGCGTGCTGGAGCAAAAGCCCACGCTGGTCAACCTTCAGTGCGACATCGACCACCCGACGCAGTGCATGGCCGACATGGCACACTGCATCCGCGAGTTCGGCGGCGTGGAAAACCTCAAAGGCAAAAAAGTCGCCATGACATGGGCTTACAGCCCCAGCTACGGCAAGCCGCTGTCCGTTCCGCAGGGCGTCATCGGATTGTTCACCCGCTTTGGCATGGACGTCACCTTAGCGCATCCGGAAGGGTACGAGGTCATGGACGGCGTGGTGGACGTCGCCCGGCGTCAGAGCGCCGAGAGCGGCGGCAAGTTCACCGTGACCAACAGCATGCCCGACGCGTTCAAAGACGCGGATATCGTCTATCCCAAGAGCTGGGCGCCGTTTAAGGCCATGGAGGAGCGCACCGAGCTCTACGGCAACGGCGATCTGGACGGCATCAAGCGCCTTGAAAAGAAGCTGCTCAAACAGAACGCCGAGCATAAGGACTGGGAATGCACCGAAGAGCTCATGTCCACCACAAAGGACGGCAAGGCGCTGTACCTGCACTGTCTGCCCGCCGACATTACGGGCGTGAGCTGCGAAGCCGGCGAAGTCGCCGCGAGCGTATTCGACCGCTACCGCGACCCGCTCTACAAGCAGGCGTCCTTCAAGCCGTATATCATCGCGGCCATGATCTTCCTGGCGAAAATCAAGGATCCCGCCGGGATGCTCAAACAGCTGGAGAAACACGGAACGCTCCGCCACCTCGGACTGTAAGTAAAAAACAAGCAAAACGCAGGCGCGCCGTTTCCGGCGCGCCTTGTTTATAATACTCAAGTATCACATATAGTTTTGCTTAATGTGATTTTTCTTGAAAGTTTTAAATCGTTTTACATTTTTTTGTCTTCAAACTACACATGCTAAGTTTCACAGTAATATGCGACAAACGTATTTTACAATTGACGCATCAACGCATATCAGAATATAGTTATTTTAGTTTAGCAAGTAAGCTGCGAGCAAGGTGTTAAAAATGAATGACTATAATACTCATTTAGTGTTTGTATCAACAAGAAAATCGTTGCCAAGGATTATATTATCACAACGAGGTGCTTTTGAGTTTAAATGTCATGCAAGCACCTACCATAAATCTTCTTCGAACTCTTTTGGTACGAGTAAAGGTTCTTTCTTTGAGATCTGGATTCAAGCATCAACCGATCAAACCGCATATGAAATTGCTGATTTACTGATCAGTTCAATTGCGGTTGTCGACTTTGTAACAAATATTGATTTGAGTTTTATTTTACACAACCTTGGTTTTGATGATCATTCAATAATTAAAGACCCAGCCACTGCTGTGTTTTGGGATGATAATCTATATTCTGCATGTAAGCTGGTAAGAAAAGCAGTATTCAGTCAAGAGCTGGAGTTTGCTCTGTATAAGTATTTTGTCGCGCAGGAAATATTCCCTATACACCCAATGGATCTTGATCCGAGAACAGATATAATCGATAGGCTTTACCTCCCTACAATTCAAACTAAGATTTGTAATGCGGTAATTGCATCATTTTCCGTTTTAGAAGAACTAAATCTAAAAGAAAACTCTTCAAAAGAAAAACCAAGTACGATACAAAACAAATGGAATCCAATTGTTCTTGATGACCTTTGCGAGAAATTATTAAATCACAACATAAATCCCTATGATACAATCCCGTGGTATTCAAGAGGCGACTATAAACGTCCTTTTAAGTCTCAAATAAACCGTAAAAATCTATGTGCTTGGAGCGATGGAACCTATATTATGGATTTTAATATAGCCATAGTAGAAGCTATTTTTGAGACTAGTCATATTCGGAGCAAAAAAGCATCACATGGTAATAGGGGGAAAGTAAAATTATTATCAGTGTATGACATAGAAAACGCAAATACGTTAGCAAGATACATACTAATGAATTACAAAAAATGACTTTTCTTCCTAGTCTTTATCCTCTCTATTTTCTAGCATGTACTAGTTTGCCTTTTTCCACCGTTTTATCGTAAAATGTGGATAACAGAGCAAAGGATTCGCAAAAACCCGCTTGTTTCACAACGCCGGGAAAACAATCGGCAGCGATTTGCCGAGAGAGAGGATGCTTCTTTTATGTATGAACTTCCTGTTTCCTTGTTGCTTGGATATCTGATTGGGTGCGTCAATCCCGCGTGGATTATTTCCAGACGCAAAAAAAGAGAATTGCGACGGGAGGGCACGAAAAACCTCGGCGCGACCAATGTCTTTTTAACGATCGGAAAATTCTCCGGCGTGTTCGTGATGTTGCTGGACATCGGCAAGGCGTTTTTTGCCGTTGTCATCGCCAAGGCGCTCTTTCCGCTGTACCCTTACGCGGGCGTACTCGCCGGCGCCGCGGTCATGCTCGGGCATATGTTCCCGTTTTCGCTTGGCTTCAAGGGCGGCAAAGGATCCTCCTGCCTTGCGGGCGTGGTCATTGCGCTGGACTGCAAGATCTTTCTCATTTTGTTGCTGCTCGGTATCGCCATCGCATTTTTGGTCAATTATCCCTGGGCGTTGCCCGTTTCCGCCGCAGTCATATTCCCATTTGCTTACGCAACGGCGACGCAAAGCAGCATGAACCTTGCGATTCTGCTGTTTCCGAGCGTGTGCCTGATTCTAAAGCATACGGAAAATTATCGCCGGGTTCACGAAGGTACGGAGCCGACGATACGCGGTTATCTGAAGCGATCGCATCAGGAAAAACGATAACGAAGTGTACGATTCGGAGGCGGCTTCCATGATTCATATCTACTGCGGAGAAGGCAAGGGTAAAACCACGGCCGCACTGGGGCTGATCCTGCGGCATGTCGGCGCGGGCGGCAAGGCTGTGCTGGCGCAGTTTTTGAAAAGCACACCGACAGGCGAACTCGCCGCGCTGGAGCGTCTCGGCGTACCCGTTTACCGCAACGACCTGCCGCACGGGTTTTTCCCAAACATGACCAACGAAATGAAAGAAAAAGTGCGCGCGATGCACGACCGCACGCTTGCGGAAGCGGCGCGGCTCGCCCGGTCAAACGAATGTTCGCTTCTGGTGTTGGACGAACTCAGCCCCGCGCTCTCGCTGGGGCTCGTCGACCGCGAGGCGGTGCTTTCGCTGCTGGACGACCACGGGGCTGCGGAACTTGTTATCACCGGGCGCGACCCGGATCAAGAGCTGCTCGCGCGGGCGGATTATATTACGGAGATGGAACTCGTGAAGCACCCGTATGAAAAGGGCGTGAAGGCGAGGAAGGGGATCGAGTATTAAAATTGTTTCACGGGAAACAAAAAAAGGGAATCCGGTTGGATTCTCTTTTTAATTACATTCAGACGCTATTCTTCAAATAACGGATAGTAGATGTTTCCCCGCCGCTCAACTCGCACAACGTTTCCGGCTTGGTTTGATTCGCCTTCGATTCGTTCCGCCAGCTTCGCGTGCGTTTCTGCCGCTATCGACGTTTGTTCGTCCTTGATTCCGCGATCCGCTTTGAGCCAGGTTTTGTAATCCCGGCAGTCGCCGCTGCAAAAAGGGTACAGCGTTCCGTCTATCCCGGAGGCATACAGCCCGACCAGAAACGGCTGAAACGAATACCGGCACAGCAGAAACCTGCCGTGACGAAACACACCTTGATCCATCGCGGGTTTGAACACGTCGAATAGAATATCTTTCGCGGAGGTCATGACGTAGAACGCGCCGCCGGACTGCAGCGCCGCCGCGCCAATCTCCCTGATATAGCAATCCTTGCACGGCGCGGGCAGCTTGTTTGTATTTTTCGGGAAATTGTTCTCGAGATAGTTGCACCCGTGCAGATCGCCTTTCGACGGGCAGCGGTTCTCCGCCGGTTTCAGGCAGAACCCGACGCCGGTGATCCGCCCGCGCTGTTTTTGCGTATCGCCGGCGGTCGCACTGGTCGAAACGGAGCCGTCCGACGCGCCGGTTGCCCGCCGGGCACGCCGGATTGCGAGGAGCGTTTTAAGCGGATGCGGCAGCGCAACATGCCGGATAAACGACCACCCGTACCCGGTGAACAGGCTGCGTGCGGCAAACCCGATCATGCGTTCGCCCTCACTGCCGCAGCGCGGCGAGAATATGAGGGATGAAGATCACGCACGCGACGGCCGCCGCAAAAACGGAAGCCGTTAAAACGGCTCCCGCCGCGAGGTCTTTGACAGCCCCCGCCTTTTTATTGTATTCGGGTTCGACCAGATCCGTCCATTTCTCGATTGCCGTATTGAGAACCTCAAGCGACAGAACCCCGCCGGAGCAGATCAAAAGCGCGATCCATTCCGCTGCCGATACGCCAAACAAAAATCCAAACGCTACGACAAGAACAAAGCATCCTACCATGACTTTCAGGTTCCGTCCGGCCAGAAACGCTTTTTTCACGCCTGCCGCCGCATAATGAAAGGATTGAACAAAGCGACTATTCATCTTTTTTGTGCTCCTTTCCAACTCCGTATCGGTTGAGGCTGGGCCTATTCAGCAGTCAGCCCAGATCGTCCGCAATCATCTTTTTCAGTTCTTTATTGCCGCCATGCGAATCGTGCGTCTTTTTATAATTACGCCTGCACAGCGCAAAAATCACCAACTGAATCGCGACAGGCGCGTAAACGAATCCTGCTTTCAAAATCAGCGCGATAAAGCCGGGCCTTCCGTATCGAATCAGAAACGAGCCGTACCCCGTGACCGAAGCGAATGCTTCCGCAAGATTGAATACGAGAAACGCGCTGGCACACAGAAAGCTGACGGCGGGAATGATGATTCCCCAGATCCAGTTTTTATTTTTCGACAGGAAAAACTCAACAACGAAGCTTGCAAGCAACAGCGCTAAGAATATCGTCAGCCGGATCATGCGTCCACCTCCCTGCTTTCTTTATAGGCGCCTATGATTTTTTTTGCTGCGTCGAGATCCACCTTTTCGTCGATCGCCAGCCGTTTGACGAGGCTGATAAAAGCGTCGTCCTCCTCTTTTTCGGCAAGCTGTATCTTCTGAATCAGCCGGTCAAGCCGCAGCCTTACGGTCGGATAAGATACGTCGTAGATTTTCGCGATCTCTTTGAGTGAGCCGGACGCCAATATAAACTTCTTGATAAAGTTCGTGTCCTCGGCGTCGAGTTCGGTGATCCAGTTTGGTTCATATGGCATACATTCGCCCTCCTTACAGGCGAATTGTACGATATATTGATGTTTATGTCAATATAAATAATAATAATGTTTATATATTCTTTAACTTTATTAAACTTCGTGTATTCTCCGCTTTATACACCGAGACGGTAGTTTTCGATATCCCGATACACGCCGAACTTCACGCCGACCTCGCGGATGGTTCCGCAGAACTCGAACCCGAATTTTTCGTGCAGCCTGCAGCTGGCTTCGTTTCCGCTCGTGATGACGGAGACGACGGTATGCGTGCGTTCGTCGCGTTTGGCCTCCTCGAGGATGAACGCCATGAGCTCGGTTGCAACGCCGCGGCGGCGGAACTCCGGCGCAATATAGATCGAGAGTTCTACGGTGGAGCGGTAGGCTTCCTTGTCGCGGTAAGAGGACAGCGTGGCGTACCCCGCGGCATGCCCGCCGATCTCGGCGACGTAGAGCGGATGGTTACCCACGTTGTGGCGATCGAACCAGTCCTGCCATTCTTCAAGCGTACGCGGATTTAAGTCCAGCGTGGAAACGCCGTTGACGACTTCGTAGTTGTAGATGTCCAGCAGCCGGTGCAGGTCTTTTTGTTCCGCTTTGCGAATCAGCATACGCTTCGCCTCTTTTTCTCTTATTCAACGTATGTTTTATTATATTGAAACACCGGCGTTTTTACAAACAAAAAACTCCTCTAATGCGAGAAGTTTAAAACATAACGTGTAAGGTTCTTTTGCTTGCTTTTCTTTCAAGAAAAGTAAGTGATCCTGTCGAGCGGCGACACCCGCAGGCGCAGCATACCCTCGATACGCTCGTAAGGGATGCAGCCGACGCTCTCCAAACGGCTGTCGTAAATCTCCGCGCGATTATCGCCAAGCAGGAAAACGCATCCGCCGGGCACCTCTACGGGCGGCATGTCGCCGATGTAGTTGACGGCGTAGCTGCTCTCGTCGAGCGGTATGCTGTCGATGAACACATGTCCGCCGACAAGCTCCACGGTTTCTCCGGGCATGCCGACGATCCGTTTGATGAAGATCCCTTCGTCCGTGCGAAACATGACGATATCCCCGCGTTCCGGCATGCGGAAAAACTTACCGAGCCGGTCGCAGAGCACCACCTCTCCGCTTGTGAGCGCGGGCGCCATGCTTTCGTCCACGATGCGCGTCGGAAACAGCCAGGCCAGAAACGCGATGCAGAGCACGGCGATCGTAACGAGCAAGGAAAACAGCCATCCGATCCGTCTTGCATTTTGATAAACGCGCGCCCGCCCTTCGCTGCGGCGCCGCCTTCTTGTCTCGCTCAAGGGTAACTCACCCGCGAGAAGGTTTCCCATTCGTCAAACGGGTATACGACTGCTACGACACGGCCGACCACCTTGGCGTACGGGATGCAGCCGACGGATGGGTTGCGGCTGTCCTTGCTGCCGTTGCGGTTGTCGCCTACGACGTAGACCTGGCGTTCGCCGACCGTTACGGCATCCACGTCCCCGATGATTTCCCCGTTCCAGTAAGCGCTCTCGTCGAGACGCGCGCCGTCGATATAGAACGCGCCTTCTTTGACCTCCACGGTTTCGCCGGGCAGGCCGATCACGCGCTTGACGCAGCTTTCGGTATATCCGGGATAAAAGCAGATGACGATGTCGCCGCGCTGCGGGTCGGCAAACCAGTATGTCATCTTTTCAACGAGCATTTCCTCCCGGTGCACCAGCGTCGGTACCATGGAGTCGCCGTCCACGAGAATCGGCTCGGCGATGAACGAGCGGATCGCCAGCGCGGCGAGCACGACGACGGCGATGTACAGCAAAAACGCCGCGTTCCGGTAGGAACGCGAACCGTGCATGTTTTCATATTGTTCTTCGGCGCGATCGCGCAGATATCGAATCTGGCTCTGCGTAAATGCTCTACGCTTCACTCGGCTGTTCCTGTCTGGTCAATATTTTCTTTCCCATGCGCACGAAATCCGCGCGGTCGAGCATCACGATGCGTCCGCAGCGGTTGCATTTGATCTTGACGTCCGCACCCACGCGGATGATCGTCCATTCGTTTGCACCGCAGGCGTGCGGTTTTTTCATGAGCACCACGTCGCCCAGGTTAAATTCCGCGATCATTCCGGGTCTTCCGTCAGGCTCTGCGTATAGCGGTAGACGTCGTAGCTCGGCACGGCCGGCGGAATATAGCTGTAGAGGATTTCAAGCAGCTTGACCGGCGCTTCCTCCTGCAGCAGGTGCCCCGCGTTGCGCACGAGATAATACCGTCCGGCGCGGAGGATGCTCTGGAAGTATACGCTGCCCGACGGCGGATGCCAGCGGTCGTTTTTTCCCCAAAGCACGAGTACCTCGTGCTCCACGGGCAAGAGTCCCTCGGCGATGCTCTCCTGATCGTAATTGCGCAGCGCGTACATGAGCGCCTCTCTGGCGAGCCCGTCCGATATCGGTTCGTAGTATTGTTTCACGACGTAATCATCCACCTGCTCGGGATCCGCAAAGCACTCTTCAAGCAGCTTTCTCACATCGTTTGCCGTGTAGAGGTTTCGCGCGAAAGTGGCGATCAGCGGCCTTCTCATGTTTTGAATCAGCGCGGGCATGTGTTCCGTGATTCCGCCCGGCGAGATGGCGACGCAGTTTGCCACGCGCTTGGGATAGAGCGAGAGGAACCGGAGCATATACATCGCCCCGATGGAAAAGCCCAGTACATGTGCCGACTTGACGTTGAGCACGTCCAGAAACGCGTTGAGCACAAAAGCAAAATCGTCCGCGGTGTACGAAAACGAATCCGGGCGGGACGAATACCCGTGCCCGGGCAAGTCGATGGCGATGACGCGATAGTTTTCGGACAGTTCGGCAAAGACATTGCGCCAGGTATAGAGCGACTGGCCAAGCGAATGGATCAGCAGAAGCGGTTCGCCGACGCCGGCTTCCAGGTAGTGGATGCGTGCGATTTCGCTTTCCTCATCCTCACCGGACAGCGGCAGAGTAACCTCGGCAAACTCCCCCACTTTTTCGGAATTTATGAATAACTGACTGCGCAGCGATTCTCCCACGGGCATACTTCCCCCGATTACTATATTCTTTCCTTATTTTAACCCTAGAATAGTTCGTTTGCAATCAAACGGGCTGTTTGTCACAGATTGTTAACCCATTGGAACGCAGTTCCTGCCTTTTTTTCCAAATAAGTGGGGAAAAAACTGCGTTTTACGGCTTTTATCTGTAATATCTGTTGTTTTTCTGAAAAAGGTATCAAAAGCCGCCCGAACGCCGCATGATTACTGCTTGAATACGTGAAAAACCGGCTCTTTTATGCGTCGGTTTTCTTTATCCTCAATGAGAAAATGACGCCTGTCGCTAAAAAAACCATTTCGTCTCCGTCGTTTGACAGCGCACTTGAAAAGCCTGCCGCATACGTTGATCACGCCGGCGCACACCGGCCGGACGCGGACGAAAGTCAGCTTGTAAATCGATGGTTTTTTTGCTATGATGGACTGTAATACAGGGGGTATGTCTCTATGGATCAACTGCAATCGGTTTGGGCGGCCGCGAGAGAAAACATCCGTCCTCAAATGACGGGTCTTTCTTTTCACGCCTGGATCGACGTAATCGTTCCGCTCGCGCTTCACAAGGACGTCATGATCCTCGAAGTGCCCACGCCGGACATACAGAAAACCCTCGAGGATTTCTATTTTGAGAACCTGCGAGACGCGGTGAAAACCGCAAACGAAACCATTGTAGACGTCAAGATCGTCCTGCCGGAAGACCGGGACATCTATATCAACCCCATCAGCGCGGAACCGATCAACGTGTTTGCGCTCAATCCAAAATATACGTTTGAAACATTCGTCGTCGGCGGTTCGAACCATTTCGCGCACGCGGCGGCGCTCGCCGTCGCGCAGAACCCCGCCGCGGCATATAACCCGCTTTTTTTATACGGCGGCGTAGGACTGGGAAAAACGCACCTCATGCATGCCATCGGTCACACGGTAAAAGAGAACGATCCCGCCGCGCGGGTCATGTATGTCACAAGCGAAACCTTCACCAATGAGCTCATCACGGCAATCCAGATGGACAAGCGGCTGGAGTTTCGCAAGCGGTACCGCAACGTGGACGTGCTTCTGCTCGACGACGTTCAGTTCATCGCAAAGAAGCAGTCCGTTCAGGAGGAGTTTTTTAACACCTTCAATACGCTGCACAACGCCAACAAGCAGATCATCATCAGCTCCGACCGGCCGCCGAAGGAGATTTCCAGCCTGGAGGAACGCCTGCGTTCCCGGTTTGAGTGGGGCTTGATTGCGGATATCCAGCCGCCGGACATCGAAACGCGGATCGCCATTTTGCGAAACCGCGCAAGGCTCGACAATCTCGACGTGGACGACGAGATCATTCAGTTTATCGCCGAACACGTGGTAAGCAACATCCGCGAATTGGAAGGGTCGCTCACGCGCGTGGTGGCGTATTCGCAGCTGCGCCGGCGCCCGTTGACGCTGGAACTGACCATAGAGGCGCTGCGCGACCTCCTTCCGGACGTTAAGAAGAAGGAGATCACCCCTCAGATCATAAAGAACATGGTGGCGGAATACTATTCTATATCCGTAGAAAGCCTCCTCTCGGAGCGCAGGGACCGCGAAATCGTGCTTCCTCGCCAGGTGGCGATGTATCTTTGCCACGACATGCTTGGCATCCCTTATAAGCGTATCAGCACGCTTTTTGATAAGAACGACCACACGACGTCGATCAACGCCTGCAAGCGCGTCGAGGATATGATCGAAGCGGATCATTCTTTTTCATCCGTCATCGAAGACATCAAAAAAAGGATGCTCTGATTTTCCACATTTTGTGGATGGTGAATGTGGATGCGTAGTGGAGTGTGTGGATTATATGGATAACGTGGAAAAATAAGGATTAAAACACGCTTTTTTCCACAGATCATTCCACCGGTAATTTCCTGCTTTTATGCGGGAAATCTGATTTTTCCACATAAAACACACCTCACTTCTACTACTGCTTCTGTAATACTAATTACAATTCACTCGTTTATACTCTGCTTTTTGTGGATAAATGAGAAATCGCGGGCGTTACGCCGAATGCGGAGAAAGGAAATGGGAACATGCATTTTTACATCGACTCAAAGGAATTGACGGAAGGCGTACTTTCCGTGATCAAAGCGTTGCCTGTCCGCACGACGATGCCGATTCTCGAAGGGATCTATCTGGAGGCGACAAGAGAAGGTATAAAGCTGAAATGTTCGGATCTCATGCTCCAGAAAGAATGCATGCTGCCCGCTACGATAGAGGAAGAGGGTTTTGCAATCGTACCGGGAAAGTTATTTTCAGAGATTGTCCGGAAACTTCCGGAATCAATAGCGGAAGTAACGCTCTCGGGAAAAGCGCTCGATATATCCTGCGGCCGCGCCAAGAGCAGCCTGCAGTGTATCGAAACGACGGAAGAGTTCCCTGAAATGCGTTTTTCAGGCGAGACGTTCACGGTAAAGATGGATCATTCGGATTGCCGCGATATGATCAATCAAACGGTGTTCGCAACAGCGCAGGATGACAGCAAGCCAATTCTGACCGGCGTGCTGATGGAGCTGGGAGATGAAATCAATATCGTCGCGACGGACGCGTTTCAGTTTGCAAAGCGTTCCATGGCGCTCAAAGAACCGGTGCCTGAAAGGGACATCGTCATTCCGGGAAAATCGATGATAGAGATATCCCGCATGATGGATGAAACACAAGAGGATGTGGAGCTGGCGTTTACGAAAACACACGTCAGCGTAAACATCAAACACTCGCGGCTTGTCGCAAGACTGTTGGACGGCGATTATATCAAGTATAAAAATATATTGCCTAAGGAACACACGACGCGGGTCATGATCGATAAAGCGGAACTCATGGAGAGCATCGACCGCGCGCAGCTCATGGCGCGCGAAGGAAACAACAACATCGTCATGAAGTTCCACGACAACAAACTCACGATCACCGCCAACAGTTTCGTCGGCAAGATCAACGAGGAGATAGACGTGCAGATCAACGGAGAAGACATCGATATCGCGTTCAACCCGCGTTTCTGCATCAACGTTTTGAAGAACATACCGGACGAGAAGATCTATATGGACTTTACGACGAGCATCAGCCCCTGCGTCATCAGGCCGGCGAAGACGGAAGGGTATTATTATCTGATCGTTCCCGTTCGGATCTATTCAAATTTTTAATTACAGACCAAACAGAAGAGACGTGAACGCGTCTCTTTTTTATTTAAATTGTTTCACGTGAAACATTGAAACGTTAAAAAAGAGTTGTCGTTATGATTGAGGCCTTCTTGTTTCACGTGAAACATTGAATCGTTTTACCGATTCTGTTAGAATGACGATAGCGGTCTGATCGCCGTAAATATGAAAGAAACATCTCCGTTTCGAATCAGTTTCGACGGAGAAGGTGAGTACCGGAGGAAAATTCCTGTCATGAAGATCGTTGCGGTTGCCAATCAGAAAGGCGGCGTCGGTAAAACGACCACCGCCGTAAACGTAAGCGCGTGCCTGGCGGAGCTGGGAAAACGCGTTCTTTTAGTAGACGCGGACCCGCAGGGAAACAGCACGAGCGGGCTCGGTATGAAAAAAGAAGGCGACGTAAAATCCGTTTATGACGTGCTCATCAACGACGTTCCAGTCGGCGAAGCGACGAAGGACACGATGATCCCTTCGCTGAAATTATTACCCGCGCATATTTCGCTCGCCGGTGCGGAAGTCGAACTGGTCAATATGATGGCGCGCGAACAAGTGCTCAAACGCGCCCTCGGCACGATCGACGGCATGTACGACTATGTGTTCATCGATTGTCCGCCATCTTTAGGGCTCTTGACCCTCAACGCGCTGACCGCGGCGAATACGCTGCTCGTTCCCATACAATGTGAATTTTACGCGCTCGAAGGACTGAGCCTTTTGATGAATACGGTCAAGCTCGTCAGAAAGAGCCTCAATCCCGATCTGGACGTCGAGGGGGTCGTGCTTACGATGTTCGATTCGCGTACGAACCTATCCATGCAGGTCGTCGAGGAAGTGAAGAAATTCTTTAAAAACAAGGTATACGATACGATCATTCCAAGAAGCGTGCGTCTCGGCGAAGCGCCGTCGTTCGGACTGCCGATTTCGCTCTACGCGCCAAACAGCGCGGGCTCGACGGCTTACGCACAACTCGCGACTGAAATGATCGATAAGGAGGGCAAATAATGGCCGCGCAGAAAACGGGCCTGGGCAGAGGGCTGGACGCGCTGCTCGATCCGTATTCCATCTCCGTCGAAGAGCGGGAGAAAACCGGGTTGGGCGTGCTCAGCGTCAGCGTGCGCGAGATCGATACAAACGCGCTTCAGCCGAGAAAGCAGTTCGATGAAACATCCTTAAACGAACTTGCCGACTCCATTCGCACCCACGGCATCGTACAGCCGCTTATCGTCAAGCAAAAAGGCAGCCGCTATATGATCGTTGCGGGCGAGCGTCGCTTTCGCGCGGCGCGTCTCGCGGGGCTTAACGAGGTGCCCGTTCTCGTAACGGACTACGACGAGGAGCAGATACACGAAGTATCGCTCATCGAGAACATACAGCGCGAAAACCTCAACCCAATCGAGGAAGCCGCGGCGATCCGTTTTCTGATGAAGCAGCACGACATGACGCAGGAAGAGGTTTCTGGCCGCCTCGGCAAGAGCCGCCCCGCCATCGCCAATTCCCTTCGCCTTCTGCAGCTGCCGGAAATCGTTGTCGACATGCTCCGAAAAGGCGCTCTCTCCGCGGGCCACGGGCGCACGCTTGCCGGGCTGACGGACGGCTTTCAGATCGAACGGCTCGCGCAGGAGTGCGTCGAACGGGACTATTCCGTGCGCGTGCTGGAAGATAAGATCAGGCAGCTGTCCGAAAAGAAAAAAAGCAAGTCAGCCGCAAAGAAGGAAAAGCCCTCCCTCTCCGCCGAACTGCGGGGTCTCGAAGAATCCTTCCGCGAATCGCTCGGCACGAAGGTGTCGCTGGCGGGCAGCAACACGCGCGGAAAAATTACGATCGAGTACTACAGCCGCGAGGATCTCGAGCGGGTGTACGAGAGGATATCGGGAAAAGAATAATCATATTCTTTTTATAAAGAAGAAAAAGAACCTTACACAAAAAAGAGCCTGCTTTCTCGTGCAGACTCTTTTTTTATAGAATAAAAGTTATTCTTATTTCGTAATCACCGTTCCGGCTTTGCCGTTCAGCGCGTCAACGGCCTTATCGAGCGAGGTGATGATGGCGCGGCGTCCCGGCTTGCTGCCGGCAAACTGCACCGCCGCCCTGATCTTCGGCAGCATGGAACCCGGCGCGAAGTGTTTCTCTTCGATGTACTGCTCCGCCTCCGCGATCGTGACGGCGGACAGACGCTTTTCGTCCGGCTTGCCGTAGTTCAGGCAGACCTGCTCGACGGCGGTGAGGATCAGCAGCGCGTCTGCGTCCAGATCCTCCGCGAGGCGCTCGGAAGCGAGGTCCTTGTCGATGACGGCCGCGGTTCCCTTCAGATCGCCGTTCTCTTCGCGGACGACGGGGATGCCGCCGCCGCCGACGGTGATGACCACGAACCCGCCGTCGATGAGGCACTTGACTTCGGGAAGCTCAACGATTTCAACAGGCGTCGGGGAGGCGACGACGCGGCGCCAGCCGCGGCCCGCGTCTTCCTTGACCGAGTAGCCCTTCTCCGCCTGGAGCTTCTTTGCCTCCTGTTCGCTGTAAAACGGCCCGATGGGTTTGGACGGCGCGATAAACGCTTTGTCGTTTTGATCCACAACGACCTGGGTCACCACGGTTGCAACGCCGGTGTGGTTGCCGCGCGCGCGCAGCGCCTTGGCAAGCCCCTGCTGCATGTGATAGCCGATCATACCCTGGCTCATGGCGCCGCATACGTCGAACGGCATGGCGGGGGTTACGTCAACAGAGTGCTCGTTCTGCAGAACGATGCGTCCTACCTGCGGGCCGTTGCCGTGCGCGAGAATGACCTGATAACCCTTTTCGATGATATCCGCAATAAAAACGGACGTCTTTTCAACTACCTCAAGCTGTGCTTCGGCAGTTGCGGGGCCTTTTCCTTCCTGCAGCGCGTTGCCGCCGAGTGCGATCACCAGTTTTTCCATGTGGCTCCTCCGTAATCTAAAAAAAATGCAGAATTACAAAAATAACTTTAGCATGCGTTTATGCGCTTGTCAATCGATACTTTAATTAATATGCGGATGCCCAATCCGTATACATGAAATGAAACCTGCAGAATCATTCGTTGCAGAATCACAAAAAACAGCAGAATCACATTTCTTGCGTGTAATTTCGAGAAAAACGCACGGTTGTGCTGAAAAATCGACTTTGTTTTTTATTCGAGCTGTCGTAACGTAACGAACAAATTGCAGGATACGATAATAAATGCTGCAATAAAAATATCGAAAAAGAACCCTTCCTTCTCAAAAACGGCAGAGGGAAACGCCAGAAGCGGCGCGAATAACCGGCGTGTTTTTCCGCTTGTATTCATCATGCGCAGCGGCGGGCGTGCAGCTTGACTTATGATTGCGTTTCCGATAGACTGATAGCGTTATGCAGAGGGAATGGTACGAGATAAAAGGCGGTCGGCGGCTCGAGGGAACCGTGACCATCAGCGGCGCGAAAAACGCCGCTGTTGCCATTATACCCGCCGCGGTTCTTGCGGGCGAAACCTGCGTATTGGAGAACCTGCCGCACATACAGGACGTCGAGAGCCTCAAGGAAATCCTGGAGGAACTGGGCGTTTCCGTCGATTATACCGAAGGCGGCTACATGCAAATTGACTCGCGTACGCTCACGACGACCAAAGCGCTCAGCGAAGCGGTCGGCGAGATGCGCGCTTCCTATTATTTACTCGGCGCGCTGCTCGGGCGCTTCCACGAGGTGGAACTTGCTCTTCCCGGCGGCTGCGTCATCGGCGCTCGCCCGATCGACCAGCATATCAAGGGCATGCGCGCGCTTGGCGCGGAGGTGGAGCTCGACAGCGATCACAACATCGTCCGCGCGCGGGCGGACAAACTCGTCGGCGCGGAGGTGTTCTTCGACGTCGTCAGCGTAGGTGCGACGATCAACGTGATGCTCGCTGCGAGCATGGCGGAGGGCATGACGGTGCTGAGCAACGTCGCCAAGGAGCCGCACGTGGTCGACGTCGCCAACTTCCTCAACATGATGGGCGCATCCGTCAAGGGCGCTGGCACCGACGTTATCCGCATCAGCGGCAAACCGCACCTGCACGGCTGCGGCTACGCCATCATACCCGACCAGATTGAAACGGGTACGTTCATGATCGCCGCGGCCGCTACGATGGGCGACGTGGTCATCAAAAACGTGATTCCGACGCACATGGAGGCCATATCGGCCAAACTCATGGAAAGCGGCGCGCGCGTGATCGATGGCGACGACGGACGGGAGTTCTACATCCGCGTGATCATGGACGACCGCCCCCGCCCCATCAACGTTAAGACGCTTCCCTACCCCGGGTTTCCGACCGACCTGCAGCAGCCGATCATGGCATACCTCTGCGCGGCGGGCGGCATATCGACGATCAACGAGACCATCTTTGAAAATCGGTTCAACCACGTGCGCGAACTTCGGCGCATGGGCGCGTCGATCAGTCTGAAGGATAACAATACGGCGAAGGTCAAGGGGATCAAATCCCTGCGCGGCGCGGAGATCTACGCGTCCGACCTGCGCGCCGGCGCGTCGCTGATCGTCGCCGGACTGGCCGCCAGCGGCACGACTTGCGTACACAATATTCAGTTTATCGATCGCGGGTATGAGTTTCTGGAAAAGAAGCTGACGGCGCTGGGCGCGGAGATATCGAGAAAGACGAAGTGAGATTGGTTTTTGATAAAACCAATGCGCACATCCCATCCAGCTGATCGACCGAGGGTATGAGTTTCTGGAAAAGAAGCTGACTGCGCTGGGCGCGGAGATATCGAGAAAGACGAAATAATCGATTTTTTACTGATAAAAAGTGAATCGTAATTCCTGCCGACGGCAACTCCCTGCAAGGGAGGTTTTTTTTGCGAAAAATTCGATTTGCAGGAGGACTAACACATAAATTCACCCTGCGTGGTAAAAAATATTGTATATGATTTTTGGATAATCGCTTGTTAAACGCGTATATTCATCGATGCAAACAAGTATTTTCATCTTATACACATACCAAAACGCGAAAACCACGCACTTTGTGGATAACATTGTGGACAATGTGGAAAACCGGTTGTGGATAAGTC
This sequence comes from Christensenellaceae bacterium, assembly GCA_963675855.1. GTDB lineage: Bacteria > Bacillota > Clostridia > Christensenellales > CAG-138 > UBA7703. The sequence goes on along the minus strand of OY776633.1, from coordinate 257,836 downwards.
ATACAATTTCTGTGTATATCTGAAACGCATAAGCGTCTTTCACGCATGGTAAAAAGAACAATTGCGCGGTGATTTTGCAGGATTCCATTCAAATCAGAAATCGGTTTTCAGTGTTTCCGTACAGACGACGGGACGCAGAACGGGTGTTTGAACGGCTATGCCAACAACCGCCCGGCTTTATGCCGCTGGAAAAAATCCGCGCGTTTGGCTATACTGTTAGCAAAGGAATTTTTTGAAGCGCCGGAGAAAGGAACCGATCCGCCATGCGCCTGTTTATCGCCATACCGCTTCCGCCCGACATTCTGCGCGCGACTGCCGCCGCGCGCGACGCGCTGGAAAAATCCGGCGCGCGCGGAGGGTTCGTGCCGCAGGAAAACTACCATATCACGCTGCACTTTCTTGGCGAAACGAACGCGCTCGGCGATATCGCCGAAGCGATGCGCGAAGCGGCGCGGGACATCCGCCCGTTCGTGCTGCGCCTGGGCTCGTACGGTTCGTTTAAAACAGACGGTTCCCATACGGGCTTCGTGAGCGTATCCTGCGACGGCGGCGAGCTGGATAGATTGTACGAATCGCTCGAATCCGCCCTGTGGAACCGCGGCTTTACCAGGAACAGAGGAAGGCTCTCTCCGCACATCACGCTCGGAAGGAAGATCACAGGAGACGAAGGCTTTATCCTCCCGCCGCAAAAGGCGGCGTTTACGGCAAACGCCGTCGTGCTGTACGAAAGCCGGAACGAAAACGGGCAGATGCGCTATACGCCGCTGCATAAAGAGGCGCTCATATGAACGGCGAGCTCAACCTCATCCTCGGACGCGCGGATACGGGAAAAACATCCCGCGTCGTCGCCGCGCTCAGGGCGCGCCAGACGGCGGGCGACCGCGCGATCCTGCTCGTGCCGGAGCAGTACACCTACGAGGCGGAACGGCTGCTGGCCGACGCGCTCGGCGGCCTGATCGGCGTGCAGGTATTCAGCTTCAACCGCCTGATTGAGCGCGTGCTCTCCCTCTCGGGAAAGACGCGTCCTTTTTTATCCGCCGAAGGATACCGCATGGTGATCCGCCGCGCGATCGACCGGAAAAAAAACGAACTCAAGATATTCTCACACGCCGCCGATCTGGCGGGCTTTACCGAAGAAGCTACGTCCGTCTTTCGGGACGTCAAGAGGGCGGGGCTGACGCCGGACGCGCTGGACGCGCTGATCGTCCGCCTGCCGGCGGATGCGCCTCTGACGGAAAAACTTTCCGATCTCTCCATTCTCTACCGGGAGACGGAAGATTATCTTGCCGAGCGGTACATCAGCCTGGACGACGCGGCGAACGAAGCCGCTTTATTGCTGCCGGAATCGTTCGTCGCGGGTCTGCCCGTTTACATCGACGGGCATGACCGGTCGAACCGGCAGATTCTCGCGCTCATGGAGACCATGCTTCGCACCTGCCCCAGCGTGATGGTTACGCTACGCATCGACTGTTCGAACGGAGCGGACGACGAACTCTTCGAGCCGGAGCGGGAGGTGCTGCTTCAGCTGCGCGAGGTTGCCGCGCGCGCCGGCGCCGCCGTTACGGAGGAGCGGCTCGTCGAGCAAACGGACCGGAACGAACCGCTCATGCGGCATATTGAACGCAACCTGTTTGCATATCCCGCCGAGCCGTATGACGCGGACGCGGAGAAACTCACGCTTTTCGGCGCGAGTTCACGGCGCGCGGAGGCGGAATCGCTCGCCGAGGAAATCCTCTCCCTTGCGCGCGACAAGGGCGTGCGCTACCGGGAGATGGCGGTGATCGTTTCCGATCTGGACGCATACGCGGGGCTGATCCGCCGCGCCTGCGGGCGCAGGGGCATCCCGATCTTTCTCGACCGCACGCGCCCGCTGACCGGCCACGCGGCGGCGGACGCCGCGCTGAGCGCGCTGCGCTTTGCCGCGGGCGGCTACCCCGCCGCCGAATGGATGAAGTTTATCAAGAGCGGCTACGCTGGTTGCGGCGAAGAGGACGCGGAGGAACTCGACCTCTATATCAAACGCAGCGGCGTACGCGGAAACGCGCTGTTCAAACCCTTCACACGCGCGGAACCGGCAGAAGGCGCCGAGCGGGCGCGCGCTCGCGCAGCTCCGGCGCTGGAACGACTGAGCCGGGATCTCGCCCGCGCGAACGTACACCGGCAGGTGCGCGCGTTTTACGCGTTTCTTTCACAGATTGAACTGCAGAAAAAACTGGAGGACAAAGCGGAAGAACTCCGGCTTGCCGGGCGTTCCGCCGAGATGCAGGAGCACGCGCAGGTCTGGAACCTGCTGGTCGCGCTGCTCGACCAGCTCGACGAAATACTCGGCGAACTGGCCGTCGGGCGCGCGGGTTTTCTGCGGCTGTTCGAAGAAGGCATGCGCGGCGGTGCCATCGGCGTCGTGCCCGGCACGGCGGACCAGGGCGTTGTGGGGGACGCGGTGCGCACGCGAAACCGCAAAGTGCGCGCGCTCTTCGTCGTCGGCGCGAACGACGGGCTTCTTCCCCGCCCGCAGTTAAACGAAGGCCTGCTCGACGACGCGGAGATACGGCAGCTGCAAAGCCGGGGCGCGCAGATTCGAAAAACGTCTTCGGAGCTGACCGCAGCCGACCGGCTCGATCTATACACCGCGCTGAGCAAGGCGAGCGAATACCTGTACGTGAGCTACGCTTACGGCGACGGCGGCGGCGAACTGGCGCCAAGCCCGATCGTCGAACGGCTGAGGGCCCTCTATCCCGGATGCACGAAAAAGAGCGATATCGAGTCGACAAACGCGCTGCCGGACTGCGCGGCGGAGGCGCTCACGATCACGGCGGCGGATCTGAGGCGGTTCCATGCGGACGGAACCTGCCCCGAGCGGCTGCCCGCGCTCGTCGAGTGGCTGACGCGGCGGGACGATACGCGGGAACTGGCCATGCGCATGCTCGAAGAGAGCGCGGCGCTATCTTTTATGCCGACGCTCGCGCGGGAACAGGCAAACGCGCTGTACGGAACTTCCTTATCGATGAGCGCGAGCCGCCTCGAGAGCTTCAACCGTTGCCCGTTCCAGCATTTCGTCAGATACGGCCTGCGCGCGCAGGAAACGCGGGAGTTTACAGAACGCGCGATGGATCTCGGAGAATTCTATCACGCCGCGCTGGAGGCGTTTATTAACGCCGCGGCTTCGAATCATAAAAAATGGAAACAGATTTCGGACGCAGAGGCGCTCGCTATTCTCGACGAAGTCCTGCCCGATGTAATCCGCAGCCATAATTTCGGGATATTCATAGAAAACGAACGCATGAAAGTGACGCTGTTTTTACTAATCGAAACGCTGCAGCAAAGCGTGCTCGCGATTACAAACCAGTTCCGCGCGGGCAGCTTTACGCCCGACCGGACCGAGCTGCGCTTCGGCGCGGGCGAGCCGTTTCCTCCGATTCGCCTGCTGCTGCCGGACGGCAAAGAGGCGCTCGTCGGCGGCAAGATCGACCGCGTCGACCGCGCCGTCAGCGGCGGGCGCGAATATTTCCGCGTCGTGGACTATAAAACGAGCGGAAAGGATTTCGACTTTGCGGAACTGCTCCAGGGGTTGGCGCTTCAGCTTCCGCTTTACCTGACGGCGGCGGCGCGCGGGGCCGAGACCCGCGCGGGCATGTATTACATGCCGATTGCTCAGCCCGTCGTCTCGGACGCCGAGGAGGATATCGAGAGCGCGGTCGCCGCGGCATTCCGCCTCAACGGTCTGACGCTGAGAGACGCTTCGGTCGTCCGTGCGAGCGACAACGTGCTTGACGGCGGACCGTCCTCCGTTCTTTACAAGGTTGAGCAGACGGGCGAGGATGAATATGGAGGAAACGTTTGTTCGCAACCGGAGATGGACGCGCTGATCGCGCTGGCAAGGAAAAAATCGGAGGAAACGCTAGCGCGCATGTTCGCGGGCGAGATGACGGCATCCCCCGCCGCGCGGAGCAAACGGAACACAGCCTGCGACTATTGCGACTATCAAAGCGTCTGCCGCTTCGACCCGAAACAACCGGGCTGCCGGGCGCGGCTGTATAAAACATTGAAACGAGACGAGTTCTTCCGCTTGATGGAAGGAGGTGAAGCCGGTGCAATGGACGAATGAGCAGCTTCTGGCTATTGAGCGGGAAGGGAATCTGATCGTCTCCGCCGCGGCGGGCGCTGGCAAGACCGCCGTGCTCACCGAACGCATCGTATCGCGCGTACGCGCGGGCACGCCGTTGGAAAACCTTCTGGTGCTCACCTTTACGCGCGCGGCGGCGGCGGAGATGAAAAGCCGCATCGCAAGGCGGCTCAACGAACTTGCGGACGAAACGGACTCCGGAGAAGAAAAACGATACCTGCGCCGCCAGGCGCGCGGTGTGGACGGCGCGGATATCTCCACGATCCACTCCTTCTGCTCACGCGTTATAAGGCGGCACTATCACGCGGTCGGACTGCCGGCGCGTATGCGCACGGCGGAAGAGATGGAAAGCGCCGCGCTGATAGAGGCCGTGCGGGACGAACTGCTGACTGATCTCGCCGCCGGCGAAGACGCCGACTATCGCGTAGCGCTCGCGGCGTTCGGCGGGGAAAAGCAGGTCTGGGATGCGGTTATGGCGGCGTACCGGTTCACGCGCGCGGAACCGGAGCCGGAAGCGTGGCTCAACGAAGCCGCGGCGCAATACGCCAACGAATCCGCGCTGGAGAACGTGCTTTCCGACGCGGTCGCATTCTGCAAAAACGAGCTTTCGCTTGCGCTCGAAACCATCGTGCGGGAGCGGGACGCGCTTCCGCCGGACTGCGGCGGCGCGATCCCGACGCTGGACGACGAAATCATGCGCTACAACGCGATGCTGCGCTGCAAGACGTATGGCCAGTACCGCGAGGCGCTGAACGCCATGGAATACGGGAGGCTGGTCTTTCCAAGAAGCGTAAGCAAAGAGGAAAAAGCCCCGGCGCAGGCGGCGCGGGACATGGGAAAGGACCTGATCAAGGAACAGAAAAAGCGCTTTCTTCGGCCGGAACAGGAGGAGCGCGACATCCTGCGCCGCTCCGGCGCGGCGGTGTCAGCGCTCTGCGCGCTGGTACACAAATTTGAGGCGAGCTACGCCGAGGCAAAACGAAAAAGCAACAGCATAGATTTTGACGATATACTGCATTACGCCTATAAAATTCTGCAAAACGAAAAAATCGCGGCGGAATACAGAGAAAAATATCAATGGATACTGATAGACGAGTACCAGGACAGCAACCGGCTTCAGGAAAGCATACTGCTGCGGATTGCGCGGGACTCCAATCTGTTTTTTGTTGGCGACGTCAAGCAATCCATCTATCGCTTTTTGCAGGCCTATCCGAAACTTTTTTTAAGCAGGCTGACGCAGTTTTCGGGAGATACCGGCACCCGCGTCGACCTGTCGTGCAATTTCCGCTCGTCGGGCGAGGTGCTCGCGGCGGTGAACGAAACCTTTGAGGCGATATTGAGCGAGCAAGCGGGAGATATCGATTACGACGAACGCGCGCGGCTTTCCCCCGGCGCTGCGCAGCCGGAGGGAAGCGCGGAACTGCACCTGATACGAAAAAAACGCGCCGAAAACGAGGACGACGACGCGCTCGAGGACGCGGCGGACATGGAGGTGGAGGCGCGGCTCATCGCGGCGCGCATTCACGAAATCATGCGCGACGAAACCTATACCGATGCGTTTACGAACGAGAAGCGCGGTTATCGGTACGGCGATTTTGCGATTCTTCTGCGCGCAAAAACGGAGGCGCAGGCGCTCTCCCAGACGCTCTCTGCCTGCGGGATACCGAACTACGCGCAATCCAGCGGCGGATATTTCGACGCGGTAGAGGTGCAGGTCTTTAAAAACCTGCTCTCCGTCATCGACAACCGCAGGCAGGATGTTCCGTTTCTGTCCGTACTCTGCTCGAGCGTCGGCGGTTTCTCCTTTGACGAGTTGGCGAAGATCCGCGCCGCGCACCGGGACGGTGCGTTTTACGAGGCGTTTTTTGCCTGCGCCGAAGAGGAAGGCGCGCTTGCGCAGCGCGCGGCGGCGTTTCTGGAAAAACTCTCGCGCTACCGCGCGGAGAGCAGGCTTGTTTCGGTCGAGGAGCTCATCGGCAAACTGCTCGACGAAACCGGGTTTTACGAACAGATGGGCGCGGGCATCGACGGCGACCAGCGGCAGGCGAACCTGAACGCGCTATTGGACAAGGCGCACGCCTTTGAAAGCGCCGGTTCGCGCGGCGTCTGGAATTTTCTTCGGCACCTTGAGCTGGCGAAGAACAACATCGACATCGGGGCGGCGCAGACCGTGACCGCGGACGTGGCGCGCATCCTCACGATTCATAAATCCAAAGGGCTGGAGTTTCCCGTCGTGTTCGTCGCGGGGCTGGGTAAGCAATTCAACATGATGGATGTAAAAAACAGCCTGCAGATGCATTCTGCTTACGGCATGGCGCTGCGGTTTATCGACCGCGACGGGGCGCAGCGCCTCAAGCGTGATACGCTCGCGCGGGTCATCCTCTCCCAGCGGGTCAGGCGCGAGCAGCTTGCAGAGGAGATGCGCGTGCTCTATGTCGCCATGACGCGCGCCAAAAGAAAGCTGATTCTAACCGCCTGCCTCAATAAACCGGAGGAAAAACTCGCCGCCGCGCCGCAGCAGCCGACCGCCTGGCAGACAATCCGGTGCTCCAGCCCGGTGCTCTGGCTGGTCATGGGCGCGCGCAGGTATCTGCCCGCGTCGGTCTGGGAGCGGGAGGCGTTTCTCGGCGGCCCGGCGGAACGGGAGCAGAGTGAGCTGCCGCCGTATAACCACGCGGTGCTGGAGGCGATCGAGGCGCGGCTGGACTGGACGTATGCGCACGCCGAAGCGGCGCGCATCGCGGCAAAGGCGGCGGTCAGCCGCGTGGTGCACGGCGGGGAACGCGCGCCGGAATTTGCGCGCCCGGCGTTCCTCGGCGGCGAAACAAGCGTGGTATTCGCGGGAACGGCGACGCACGCGGCGATGCAGTATCTGCCGCTGCAAGGCGAGCTGGACGCGGACGCTGTGCGGGCATATCTGGATGCGCTGGCACAGAGCGGCCGGATCACGCCGGAACAGGCGAAGGCGGCGGATACTGAGGCGGTCGCTTGGTTTACGCGCGAACCGCTGTTTGAGCGGATGCGCTCCGCCAAACGGCTGGAGCGCGAGCTTCCGTTTTGCTATCCGATCGGCGCGGAGCAGCTCTACGGCACGGCGGCGGATGAAACCGTGCTGCTGCAGGGCGTGCTGGACGCCTGCTTCCTCGAAGGCGGCGGGTGGACGATCGTGGACTACAAGACCGACCGCGTGCGGCCCGGCGAAGACGCAAAGCAGGCGGCGGCGAGGCATGCGCAGCAGCTGCGGCTCTACGCCACGGCGCTCGAGGCGCTCACAGGCCAGCCCGTCCGGGAGATGTTTGTAGTGCTGCTTTCACACCGCGCGGTGGTGCGCGTATCATAACCGCCCGAAAAAACACAAAAGAGCGCTTGCCAAGCGCAACGCTACGTGATACTATAATCAGGATCGGCAAAGGCTGTGCCGAAATGACAACTGAATTCAGCTTCGGGGCGGGGTGAAATTCCCCACCGGCGGTGATGCGGCATGATAGCCGACGAGCCCGCGAGCCGCGTCAGCGGCAGAAACGGTGATAATCCGTTGCCGACGGTTTCAGGCGTGTAAATCCGCCTATAGTCCGGATGAGAGAAGCAAAGCCGTTTTCAACAATGGCTCAGCATATGCCCCGCGAAACTTATCGCGGGGTTTTTTAATTGAAAGGAAAGAAATCTATGACTGTGCAACGAACCTACATCGACCGCCTGGTGAAACTCGGCATGCTCACAGGGCTCTCTATCATCCTCGTGTATATGATTCATTTTCCGATCTTCCCTTCCGCAAGCTTCCTTGAGTACGACATGGCGGACGTGCCAATTTTAATCGGTACATTTATGTACGGCCCATGGTGGGGGCTCGCGCTCACCGCCGTGGTCAGCGTGCTGCAGTGGCTGCTCGTATCGCCGCAGAGCTTATGGGTTGGCGCGGTGATGCATTTTTGTGCGACCGGCTCCTATGTGCTTGCCGCGGGGTTGATCTACGCGCATCACAGAACGCGCAACGCAGCGCTCGTCGGCATGGCGGTCGGCTCGGTGCTGCAGACGCTCATGATGATTCCCATGAACCTGATCTTCACGGTGCACTTTTTCGGAGTGCCAAGGGAGGCGGTTGTCGCCCTGCTGCCGACGGCGATCATACCGTTTAACGCCATCAAGACCGTGGCGAACTCCATCCTCACGTTTCTGCTTTACAAGCGCGTTTCGAAGCTCTGTGAAAGAAAGTTGGTTCGGGACAAGCTGCCGCAGAATGAAGGAAGCGTTTAATAGACGATAATTGCAGAAAAATTGCACACAATACTTGACGCGATAAGAGGTTTGCGTTACTATAATAACAATAATTGTTACTATATAGTAATAAACCGATTACGAATTCCCGGATTCACCGGCAATATAAAAACGGAGTTGAAAGGAGCTGGGGCATATGCGCTACTCGCACCAGCGGGAACGAATCTTTCGCGCGGTTTCGGAGCGCTGCGACCATCCGACCGCAAACATGGTCTACGAACAGCTCAAACTGGAAATGCCCCGCCTGAGCCTTGGAACGGTCTACCGAAACCTCAACCAGCTTGCGGACGCCGGAAGACTGAAAAAGATTCCGCTTGCGGACGGCGGCTGCCGGTTCGATAAAACGAAAGAATCACACTCGCATATCGTGTGCGACAACTGCGGTGCGGTTGCGGACGTGTATTTACCGTCGTTCGAGCCGTTTGAAGAGGCGATTTCGTCTGAAACCGGCTATGAGCTGCGCTCCTACGACGTGGTTCTGCGCGGCGTATGCAAAAACTGCCTCGGCCTTTGAGAGGCGTATTATATTTTTCAAGCGCATCGGCGGACGAGTCATCACGCCGGCGCTAAAAAACCGATATTATAATAATGAGGAGGAATCATCACATGCAACTCAAGGGAAGCAAGACCGAGAAAAACCTGCAGGAAGCGTTCGCTGGCGAATCTCAGGCCAGGAACAAGTATACGTATTTTGCATCCGTAGCCAAGAAGGCGGGCTTTGAGCAGATTTCCGCGATATTCGCCGAGACGGCGGATAACGAAAAAGAGCACGCGAAGCTGTGGTTTAAGGCGCTGCACGGCGGCGAAATGCCGAGTCTCGACGAAGCGCTGAAGATGGCGGCAGAAGGCGAACACTACGAGTGGACCGATATGTACAAGCGTATGTCCGAAGACGCGAAAGCGGAAGGGTTTGACAAGCTCGCCTATCAGTTTGCTGCGGTAGCCGAAATCGAAAAGGGCCACGAAGCGCGTTATAACCAGCTTGCCAAGAACCTCAAAGACAGCGTCGTATTTGCGCGCGAGGGCAAGGTTGTCTGGCAATGCCGTAACTGCGGGTACATCTACGAAGGCAAAGAAGCGCCGGACGTATGCCCCGTTTGCGCACATCCGCGCGCGTTCTTCGAGCTGCACAAGGTCAACTACTAAGTATTCAGGAATTGACCGGGCGCGGGCTGGAACAAACCGGCGCCGGGTCAATGAAGCAAGCTCCATTGCTGATTCATACGGGGCGGCGATTCGCAGAGAAGCGGATCGCCGCTTCGTATCTGCCTTGAGATAAAAAACAAAAAACGGGGTGGCAATCGAAGTGAAAATACGGTACACTGTCTGTTGTTAGCACTCTATGGCGTTTGATGCTAAAAGTTCACAGTCTTGTGGTCGTGATGTTACATTGAAAGGGCGCCGCCGATTGCGCCGGATGGAAATACCCGCTATACTGGATTTACAATATAGATGATGGGATACATATCAGCATCCCGCAGATAACAAAACAGATTACGCAAATTGCGTTGATACGATCATGGGATGATAAAACATCGTACGCATCCCTGACGGAGGTGAAACAGAATGGATCTGCATGGAATCGTCACGCTGCCCGTGATACCGCTTCGCGGCATCGCGGTCTTGCCGAACGAAGTAATGCATTGCGATATCGGAAGAAAAAAGACGCTTTCCGCGATGGAACAGGCGCTTTCGGACGAAGGATACGCGTTCTTTGTCGCGCAGAAAAACGCAAAGGTCGTTGACGTTACGCCGGACGACCTGTATTCCGTCGGCACGATTTGCCGCATACGGCAGGTATTCCGTATCCAGAACGAAACGGTGCACCTTCTGGTCACCGGCTTTGCGCGCGCGAAAATATCCGCCGTCATCTCGGAAAACCCGCACTATACCGTTCAACTGGAAGTGCTGGAAGATACCGAGCCGGACGAATACACCGCCGAGGCGCTGCGCCGCCGGCTGAGCGAGGGCTTTATTGAACACGCGGGCCAGCGCGACCGTCTGACGCAGGATCAAAAGGACGCGGTGCTCGCGCAGCCGACGCTTTCGGAACTCACGGACGCCATCGCCCAGCACGTCGTCGGTAAGCTCGAGGACAAACAAAAGCTCATCGAGCAGGCGGATCTCGTTTCCCGCGCGGCGAGCTTATTGGGCATCATTGAAAACGAACTCATGGTCATGCAGGTGGACCGCCGCATCGCGGGCAAGATCAAGGCCGCGGTGGAAAGAAACCAGAAGGAATTCGTACTGCGCGAGCAGCTCAAGGCCGTTCAGGAAGAACTCGGCGAAGGCGATAACGACATACTCGACGAGTACCGCAGCCGCGCGGAGAAGAAGGATCTGCCGCCGGAAGCGCGCAAGGTGCTCAACAAACAGCTTGACCGCTTCGCTTCGCTGCCGAGCGGCTCCCACGAAACGCCGATGGCGCAGGCGTATATCGAACTCATCCTAGACCTGCCCTGGACGGAGGAAACGGACGATAACCTTGATCTGACGCACGCGCGGCAGATACTCGACCGCGACCACTTCGGCATGGAAAAGGTCAAGACACGCATCATCGAAACCCTGGCCGTCCAGCGGCTGACGAACAACCCGCAGGGGCAGATCCTCTGCCTCGTCGGCCCTCCGGGCGTCGGCAAGACGTCCATCGTACGCGGCATCGCGGAGGCGATGGGCCGCAAGTTTGTCCGCATGAGCCTCGGCGGCGTGCACGACGAAGCCGAGATCCGCGGACACAGGCGCACCTACATCGGCGCGCAGCCAGGCCGCGTGATCGAAGCCATGCGCAAGTCGGGATCGGTCAACCCCATCCTTCTCTTCGACGAGATCGACAAACTCGGCAAGGATATGCGCGGCGATCCGTCCAGCGCGATGCTCGAAGTGCTCGACGGCGCGCAGAACTTCGCCTTTGTGGATCATTTTCTCGAGCTGCCGTATAACCTCAGCCGCGCGATGATGATCACGACCGCCAACGACGCGGGATCGATCCCGCGACCGCTGTTCGACCGTATGGAGATCATCGAGGTTCCCAGCTACCTCTTCGACGAGAAAATCGAGATCGCCCGCAGGCATCTTGCGCCCAAGCAGCTGGAGAAGCACGGGCTGAAAAAGAGCAATCTTCGCATATCGGACACGGCGCTCGGCATCCTGATCGGCGGCTATACCCGCGAGGCGGGCGTGCGTGAACTGGAGCGCGTGATTGCAAGCGTTTGCCGCAAGGCCGCCTGCGAAATCGCCGAAGGCAAGCAGAGGCTGTCCCTGACGGAAACGCGCATCACCGACTGGCTCGGGCCGCAGAAATATAAAAAGACGGAACCGCTTCGCCCGGATACGGTCGGCGTGGTGACGGGGCTTGCCTGGACGAGCGTCGGCGGCGAAACGCTGGAGGTGGAGAGCGCGGCGGTGCCCGGAAAGGGCGTGCTACAGCTCACCGGCCAGCTTGGCGACGTGATGCAGGAGTCCGCCAAAGCCGCGATGACCTACGTGCGCGCAAACAGCGCGCGGTTCGGCATTGACTCCGCTTTCTTGGAAACGCTGGACGTGCATATCCATGTGCCCGAGGGAGCCGTACCAAAAGACGGCCCGTCCGCGGGCGTGGCGATGGCGACGGCGCTGGTTTCGGCGTTTACCGGAATTCCCGTCAAAAGTACCGTTGCTATGACAGGCGAGGTGACGCTGCGCGGGCGCGTGCTTCCCATCGGCGGACTGCGCGAGAAGCTGCTCGCCGCCGTGCGCGCGGGCGTCGTCAGCGTCGTACTGCCCAAGGCCAACCGCGAAGACCTCTTCGACGTACCCGTGGACGTGAAGAGCGCGCTGAAGATCGAATATGCGGAGACGGTGGACGACGTGCTCAGCGTCGCGCTCACCATGCATCCGCACGGAAACGAACCCCGGTTGAATCTTCCCGGATTGGATATGACGCATGAAGCAGTTCGCCATTAATCAAGCTTCGTTCTTAACGAGCGTGGGGCAGGGTCAGTCTTACCCTGCCCCTCTGCCGTGTGAAATTGCCGTCGTCGGCCGCAGCAACGTTGGCAAGAGCAGCCTCATCAATTGCCTGACGAACAACAAGAAACTCGCGAGAATATCCCAAACGCCCGGGAAGACCCGGCTGATCAACTATTTTCTGCTCAACAATTCATTTTACCTCGTCGACCTGCCGGGCTACGGCTACGCAAAGCGCAGCAAAGGCGAACAGAAGGACTGGGGAGATTTCATCGGCGGCTATGTTGCAAGCGGCAGACCGAAGCACCTGCTTCTTTTGATCGACATCCGGCATGCGCCGTCGCTTGAGGACCGGCAGATGTTCCAGTGGACGCTGCACGCCGGCATTCCGTTTACGCTGGTGGCGACCAAGGCGGATAAAATCGTCCGCTCGCAGCGTGTGGCATACGCAAACAAAGCCGCCAAACTGCTCGGCGCGCCGCCGTTTGCGATCCCTTTTTCCGCGGAAGAGAAGCTCGGAAAAGACATGCTCGTAGAGCGCATCGGCCGGATTGCGGAAGACTGCCGGCAACATGCGGAACGCGAAGCGGACGATGATATGCTACCCGGCGAATAACGCGCTGGCACGCGGCGCCGACTGTGCCGGAAACAGCCTGCCGTGCGGTGAAAAATCCCCATGAATATTTTCTCTTGACAGGCATACAAAACTTTAGCATAATACCAGACGTAACGTTTTGTATCGAAGGCAGGGCGAAGGCTATGGCATTGTACAAGTGCCCGAAATGCGAATTGAATTATATTCGTGACGGCGAATCTTACTGCGAAGTATGCAAGCGCGAAATGAAGCGTGCAAGAGCGCGCGGCATACAGGCGGAGGATGACGATGAAGAAGAAATCGTCATGTGCTCCGAATGTGGAGAAAAACCGGCGGTGCGCGGCGGCGAATTGTGCTCTGCGTGCCTGAAGGAGAAGAAGCGGCAGGTTGTGCTGGAAAGCGCGTCCACTGTGTCGGACGACGATGATTATGACGAAGACGACCTGTCGGAGGAAGAGGACGAAGACGAGGACGATGCCGACGAAGCGTAATACCGAACCGGGTTCGCGGCGCGGATAGAGAGGAGCGAACGGATGCGTCTATACGCCATTGCGGACCTGCATCTTTCGCTCACCTCGGAAAAACCTATGGACGTGTTTGGCGAAGCCTGGCGCGAACATATGGAAAAACTGGAGAAGAATTGGCGCGAAACGGTCGGACAAGACGATCTCGTGCTGATTCCCGGCGATATCAGTTGGGCAATGCAGCTTAGCGCCGCGTTGCCCGATCTTTCGTTTATCGGCGCGCTGCCCGGTAAAAAGATACTGCTCAAAGGCAATCACGATTACTGGTGGAGCGCGATCGGCCGCGTGCGCGCCGCGCTGCCGGAAAGCATGCGCGCTCTGCAGAACGATGCGTTTCTGGAAAACGGCGTCGGGATCTGCGGCAGCCGCGGCTGGCTCTGCCCCGGAAGCTCGAACTACGGCGAAAACGACGAGAAGATCTATCGAAGAGAACTGGAGCGGCTTGCGCTCTCGATTCGTTCGCTCCCGGCTGGCGCGAAGGAAAAAATCGCCATGATGCACTACCCGCCGTTTTCGGAAAAGAGCCGTTCAAGCGGGTTTACCGAACTGCTCGAGCAGGCGGGCGTGCGCACCGTCGTCTACGGCCACCTGCACGGGGACGCGAACCGCAACGCCTTCGAAGGTGAAAAAAACGGGATTACCTATCACTGCGTCGCCGCGGACAAACTGGACTTCATGCCGAAACGGATTTTGTAATTACTGAATCGCAAAAATAATAAACACCCGCCTTGCGGCGGGTGTTTTTGTGTGTCAGGATGCTTCCTTTTGCTCGCACCGTACGAGCAGGCGGTTCGTACCGTTGTTCCGGCAGGTCATCAGTGTCAGACCCGCGTCGCCGTGGTAGCTGTTGAGCGCGCTGAACGCATCCGGCGCGATGCTCTTGACCTGATAGACTTCATAGCGCACGCGCTCGCCCGTGAAGGCGTTGGTGAGAAAAAGCTCATCTCCGACTTCCACATTTTTCAGGATGCCGAAGTGCGCGCCGCTCTTGTAGTTGTGCCCGATAAGGACGAGGTTGCCCTTTTCGTTCGGATCGGGGCCTTTATAACGGCAGATGGAGATCTTGAGCAGGTTGTAGGACCATTTGCCGATGATCGGCAGTTCGGCGTTGAATCTTGGAATTTCGAGAATCCCGATCACGCCGTCTTCGCCGGTCGCCTTGACGATCCTTGCGATCGTTTCGTCGAGTTTGGACACCTCGGGCTCGTCTGGCTGCACATATTCGCCGCTTTCCGACTCGCTCGTGACCGATCCATCGTCTGCAAGGTGCTGATTTGCGCTTTGCGCCGCGTCCGCGTCGGCTTCCGCACTGGTCTGTTCATAGTTTTCGTCCGTCGGTTCCGGCGTGTCGGCCGGGGCTGTGGTGGCGTCCGGCGAGACGGTGGACACGGGCGTCGCCGTTATGCTGGATTTATAGGCTTCCAGCAGCGCGTCCGCGTTACTCCTCGCAGATTCGCCCTCAAACAGCCTGATTCCGAGGAGAACCAGTGCGATGGCGCCAAGCAGGATCGCGGTCAATCCCAGAAAACGGATTGCGCGCAGCTCTCGCTTGCTTTTTTTTATGACCTTTTCACGTTCGTTGCGAAGGAAAAGCGCCGTGCTTTTTTTATCCCGCTCAGGCTGCGGCGCGTTTTTTACGGATGCCATACCATATTCCCGCCGCGATCAGCAGTGCCGCGCCCAGTCCGCCGAAGACGTACACAAGCGTCATGTCCTGCCCGGTTTGGGGCAACGAGGCTAGGCCGGTGATATAGATGGTGGTGTAAACCCTGTTGTCCGTGTCGTCATTGATCCAGGCATAGAGGCGCGTTCCGCCCGTGGGGGTGTTGTAGCGTGCGTAAAGCTGGATGCTCGCCTGCCCGTCTTCCATATCCGCGCGGTCGTCGTTGAGCGCCGCGCTGGAGAGCGAGAGGTAAGAGGAAGACCAGCTCCAGTGCGCCGTGCTGGTGTCGTCGTCCACAACGTCGCCGTTGGCTTCATGCAGCGTGAGCGTATAATCTCCGTAACGGTCCGTGTTGTCCAGCGAAGTATCGCCGGTCAGCGTCAGATAACGCTGCGTGCGTACTTCGATGGTTGCCGTACGGGAGACGGTATACGTGCCCGCGCCGGCGATCGTCGCCGTAATGGTGGTTGTTGCATTCACGCCGGTGGAGTTGGAGAGGAACGTCGCGTTGGAAATCAGCGAAGAACCGCTGGGTGTCAGCGCAGTTGGCGCGACGGTCAGCGAACCGGCGGTCGGGTTGGAGTTGCCCCAGGAAACGGTGGAAGAAGAGGTAACCAGCTCTCCGCCGTAATCAACCGTCAGCAGAACGCCGGCGGACGTACTCGCGGTCGTGATGTTCTGAGACGCCGGGGTCAGGGTGATGACCGGACTGACGGTTACGGTGCAGGTTTTTGTCTGCGGGTCTCCGCTGGCGGGCATGTTCGTCGCCGTGATGATTGCCGTTCCGCCGCCAACGGCGGTCACAAGACCGCTGGCATCAACCGAAGCAACGGTGGCGGCTTTATCGGAAGACCAGGTTGTCGTACTGCCGGCGGAAATGTTGCCGACGGTCAGCGTGTGGGTCGATCCGCCCGTGAGCGCCAGCGTGGAAGAGCTGATCGTCATCGCGGTCACGGTGATGGTCACGCTGTTCGTATAGGGCGTTCCGGGGGCGGCGCTGTCGGTTGCCGTTACGGTGACGAGCGCGGTCGTGCCGGGCTTTAAGCCGGTGGCCGTCGTCGTTTGCGTATTGGTGCTTGACAACGAAACGTTCGTTCCGGATTGGGTGAGAGACCATGAATACGTCATGCTCCCGTCCGGCGTTCCGGTTAACGCGGCGGTGAGATCGACCGTCCCGCCAACCGGGATGGTATAGCTCTGGCCGGCGCCCGGGGTAATGGTGACGCCGGAAATGGCCGCCAATGCCGTGCCCGGCACGCCTACAACGGTAAACGCGAGTGCAAGCATGGTCAGCACGGCTGCCGCTTTGTAAAGCAGGGTTTTCTTCATTTCGATATTCCTCCTTCATCATTGGAGCACAAGATCGGATCATTATGTATAGCTTGGAATGATACCATCATACGAAGGCACCTATACAATGTCAACAATTGTACATGATCGTTTTCGGTTTCTTAACCGGAATGTAACGAATTAGACCATTTTAACCGGAAAACGCCTGATTTGTATAGACGTTTCACCCTTTTTCCGCATACACCGGTTATTTATAGATGAAATATTTAAGGGGCGTTCGGCATGGAATCAACGGTAAAACGTATTTCCGCCGATGAATTCGCGCAGCAGCGACGTCGGGGGGATTTCGTCCTCGACGTTCGCCTCGACGAAATAATTCAAAAACTTGACGATAGAGCGCGCCTCGTCGTAATAGCGGCTCTCCGGCTGCACGGCGCTTAACAGCGGAAAGATGTGTTTTTTCAGCACGGCGGGCTCGTAGATGAGCGTGCTGTTGAAGATGGCGTCGGCATCCTCCTGATACGGGAAAATCCACTTTTCCTCGCCGGCGCGGACGCTGTCCCACATCGAGAGCGTCTTTTCGATGGAGGCGCCGCGCGTCTCATAGTCGCGCACCATGCGGCGAAGCAGCCGCAGATAGGTGGTCGGCACGCGGTTGTGGTCGTCCAGGCTCAGCGTGGTCAGCGAGGAAACATACAGGCGGAACACAAGCCGCCTGTCGACCGTATCCGGCAAAAGCTGCGGGTTCAGGCCGTGGATGCCCTCGATAACGAGCTGTGTGCTTTCGTCCATCTGAACGTGTTTTCCGGAAGCCGAGCGCTTCTGACGGACAAAGTCGTACACAGGCAGGTCGACCGCTTCGCCGTTTAACAGGCGCGCAAGATCTTCTTTGAACTGCTTTACGTCGATGGTTGCGATGTCCTCCAAATCGATTGTGCCGTCCGGCCCGGGGAGGAGCTTATCACGGTTGAGGTAGTAGTTGTCGAGCGAAACGAGGATGGGTGTTTTGCCGTGCACGCGCAGCTGCGTGCAGAGCCGGTTTGCGCTGGTCGTCTTGCCGCTGCTGGAAGGGCCGGCGATCAGTATCGCGCGCGCGCCGCGCTCGACGATATCGTCCGCCAACTGCGCAAAGCGCTTTTCATGAAGCGCCTCGTTAACGCGAATCAGCGTGCGCACCTTGCCGCTGAGCACCATATCGTTGAGGTCCGCGACCACCGCGCAGTGCATGAGCTTGGCCCACTCCTCGCTTTCGAAGAAAACGCCGGAAAGCCGCGGCAGCGTCACATGCGCCGCGGGCACGTTCGGATCCGATGTGGAAGGGCGCAAAAGCAACAGGCCGCCCTTATGCGCCTGCAGGTCGAAGACGCTGACATACCCGGTGGACGGCGCCATCTCCCCGTAAAAATAATCGACATAGTCGTCCTGACGGTAAACGTCGAAATAAGAGAACTGCCGGTAATTCAGCAGCCTCACCTTGTCTTCCTGCCCGTCGGCGGAGAAGAAATCGATCGCTTCGTCGATATCGAGCCGTTTGCGCTCAAGCGTAAGGTTTGCCGCGACAACGTCGCTCATCGTCGCTTTGATGTGCGCGATGTCTGCTTCGTCGAGCTTCGTGCCGTCGTCTATGGTCGCATACAGCCCCGAGCCGACCGCGTAGGTGACGCGCACGCGCGTCTTCGGGTAGAGCTTGCGCATGGTCAGAAGAAACACAAACAGCATCGTGCGCTCATACACGCGGTTGCCGCGCGCCGAATTGTACCGAAGCAGGGTTACGATGCCGTTGGCCGCGCGCATGGCGCGGCGGAGGGTAACGCGCTGCGAGGAATCCACGAATTCTTTCTCGCGCAGCGGCACATAATTGAGGGTAAAGGTTTCCCCGGCGATGTTCGCCGCGAGCGGTCGAACCTTCAGATCCGTACTGTCCAGGCCGAGGCGGCGTACGATGTCGAGCAGGCTTTCTCCGCACTGTACGTCGGTGACGATTCCGTCGATGGTCAGTTTCATACCGGACGCCTCCTTTTTATGAATTCATTGATACGCGGAATGACAAGAATGATAGAAGAAAATGAGCAGGACGCAGAACAGGGAGGAGGCGTCAGCCCCAGAGCAGGGAGAGCGCGGGCACGATCTGTTTCTTTCTGGAGATTACGCCCTTGAGAAACGCCGCGTTGTCCTTGATGGATACGTTGAACGCCTGCTCGACGGATTCGTGGTCGCCAACGGCGAGCAGCATCGTGCCTTCTTTGAGCACGTCCGTGAGCATGAGCAGCATCATATCGTAGCCGCGCTGCGCCATTTCGCGCTCCATGAGCGAGATGAAATCCGCTTTGTGCCGCCCCAGCGCGTCGGTGTCCAGAGAGGTGATCTGCGAGATGCCCAGCGAATGACCGGCGATCTGAAACTGCTTGAAGTCCGCGAAATACAGCTCCTCCATATTCGCGCCGTCCGCAGAAGAGATGGAGAAGATCTCCTGCCCGAGCGCTTCGAGCGTAAGCCCCGCGATCTTCGCCATGCGCTCCGCCATGGCGCGGTCGACGGGCGTGCTTGTCGGCGATTTGAACACGATGGTATCGCTGACGATGGCGGCGGCGAGCAGGCCCGCCAGCTTTTTGCTTGGCATGACGCCGCGCTCGAAAAACATGCTCGTAATGATCGTGCAGGTGCTGCCGACCGGTTCATTGCGCACATAGACGGGCGCGTCCGTCTGCACCTCCGCGAGGCGGTGGTGGTCGATGATTTCGAGTATCTCCGCCTGCTCGAGCCCCGGCACGGACTGCTGCAGCTCGTTGTGGTCCACGAGCACCACGCGCTTTCTCTTCGGGCGCAGCAGGTGGAACCGCGAAAGCGTGCCGACCACGCGGTCGTTTTCATCGAGTATCGGGTAGCTGCGGTAGCGGGACTTCAGAGTGGTCTCGCGTACGTCGTCGAGGTAATCCGCCAGGTGGAAGGAGACGAGGTTTTCCGTGCGGCAGATGCGGGATACCGGAACGGCAAGAAACGCGAGCCGTGAGGCCGCGTACGCGTCGAACGGAGTGGAGATGACGCAGGTTTTATCGTTGGCCGCGACGAGCGCGGAGTCCACTTCGCTTTCGCACACGATCAGCGCGGCTGCGCGGCGCTCGATCGCCAGGCGTATCACGTCCGGCTGATTTCCGCAGAGTACGACGCTATCTTCGCCGATTTCGGGAAGGCCTGTGTGCGTCGGCAGTGCGACCACGAGCGAGCCGGAGACTTCGGTCTGTTCCGTTGCGGCTTCGATGAGCCGTCCGTCGAGGCACGCCAGAAGATTAAAAAGCGGTATGCCGTCGAGCAGGTTGCTGTTGATGAAGCGCATGTCGTAGGTGGCGACCTCTTCCGGCGTCAGCATGCCGTAGAGGCGGCCATCCTCGTCCGTGACCGGCAGCGCGGGCACGCCCGCCGTACCGGAGATGATGGTCTGCCAGGCGTGGTATACGCTGACCGCCGCGGACAGGATGGGCGGCGTGTCGTAGTCGAGGTCCGATACCTGAGTCCGGACCGTATGCAGCTTTTTCGGCGCGGCAAAGTCATACTTTTTCAGCAGCATCTCCGTCTGGTCGCTCAGTTCGCCGATGCGCGCGGCCGTATAGGCGCGTTCGCCCAGCGCATTTTTCAGCACGGCGTAGGAGAGGGACGCCACGATGGAGTCCGTGTCCGGATTTCTGTGGCCCGTGATATAGATGGGTTCCATTATGCCTCCGATGCTCCGCCGCAAGGCGGGGGTGTGTGTTCTATATTTTAGCCGCTGCCGCCAGCGTTGACAAGCAATGCGGCAAAACGCGCGAAAAACATCGAAACAAAAAAGGCGGGGGTTACCCGCCTGCATATTGCTGGATTACCGCTCGTTTCCAATGAAAAAGAGCGCGATGGTGCCGGGGCCGGAATGTGCGCCGACGCTCGTGCCGATCATGTCCACATGCACCGCCATATCCGGATACTTCTCCTTGACGAGCCCGGCGACGAACTCCGCGTCGGAAAGCGCGTCGCAGTGCCCGATGAACACGGTGTCGCACGTTGCCGGGTCAACCGTCTTTTCCATGCGGTCGAACAGGGCGCGAAGGGATTTCTTCCTGCCCTGCACCTTTTCGGCCGCGACGAGGTAGCCTTCGTTGTCGACGTGCATGACCGGCTTGATATTGAGTATGGTGGCGATGGCGGCCGTCGCGCCGCTGACGCGGCCGCCGCGCTTGAGGTAGACGAGGTCTTCAACGGTGAACCAGTGCACAAAGCGCAGCTTGTTCTCCTCCACCCACTGATAAAGCTCTTCCACGCCCATGTCTTTTTTGCGCGCGGCATAATACACGAGCAGGCCTTCGCCGAGCGAGGCGCAGAGCGAATCGACAACAAATATCTTGCGGTCGGGATACTTTGGCCTCAGTTCCTCGGCGGCGCTGAACGCGGACTGCACCGTGCCGGAAAGTTTGGAGGAAAAGCCGATGTAGAGCACGTCCTCCCCGGCCTTGAGCACAGGCTCGAACGCCTCGACAAACGTATAGCTGTTGACCTGCGCGGTGATCGCTTCCACGCCATCGCGCATCTTGGCGTAAAACGTCTCGATCGGCATATCCGACCGTCCGGGGATGTAGAAGTACTCCTTTTCTTCCATGGTGAAGGCCATGGGGAGCACGGTCACGTTCAGCTGCTCGGCAAATTTCGCCGGAAAATCGCTGGTTGCGTCTGTAAAGATGCGATAACTCATGATGATGCCTCGTTTCCGCGTACCATGTTCGGTCACGCTGTATTGATGGATGGAATGCAGGGAAGCCGGAGTTGTTAACATATCAAAAAGAAGTTATTTCTATTTTAACTTGGCAGGCGGTGCCTTGGCAAGCGTTTCGAACGCGTGTTTCCAAAATTGCGGCCAGAACGGGTTGTTTGCTGTTCGCGGCGAAGCGGATGTGGTATAATCCACTTCGCAAGCGCATTTTGCCGATTTTGCGACAATTCTGCAAAGGATTTTCACGGAAGCGGAATCGAATCCCGCGCCGTGTTATAATGTCGCTGCGAGATGACCGGATTTGCCGCGAAACCGCGCAAACCGAAGGAAGCTTAAACACGCCTTTTGTAAGCGAGGAGATAAAGACTATGAGAAAATTCCTGTCCGTGAGTATGGCGAGTATCGCCTCAATACTGCTGATCCTGATTTTGGTGTTCACTTCGATCGGGCTCGTGGTGGACGACCAGACGTTTATCAACAACGAATTTACAAAACTCGCCATCAGCTCGAAGATGGGCATATCCAATACCGACCTTGTGACGTCGTTCGACCGGCTGGTGTCCTACATGCAGGGCGACGCGGATAATATCGACGTCGAGGTTACGATCGACGGCGAAAGCAAGATGATGTTCGACTATCCGCAGGAAGCCGAACACATGGCGGACGTGCGCCAGATCTACATGTCCATCGCCTCCTACCGCGACGTGGGCGTGCTGGTCATGCTCATTTTGTTTTTGTTTGCGGCGGTCATCCATTTCCGCAAAGCGCCGCAGCACCTTGCACAGGGGTATCTTTCCGGATCGTTCGTGTTTTTGCTGATCTTCGGCTTTTTAGGTACGTGGGCCGCGCTGGACTTTTCGAACTTCTGGACGTTTTTCCATCAGATGCTCTTCTGGAACGACCTGTGGCTGTTCGACGGGACGCAAAGCCGCATGATCAACATGCTGCCCGAGCAGATCTTCGCCGACATCATCGCGCGCGTCGGCATCTACGCCGGTGCGGTGATCGTCGCGCTCATCGTCCTGAGCGTCGTCGCGCTCGTGCTCTCCTCGGACGGGCACAAACGCCGCCGCGCGATCGCGCTGGCCCGCAAAAAAGCAAGGGACGAAGCGGTGTCTTCACGCAGAAAAGCGCGGGCGGACGCCAAGCGCGTGCTGGAGGAGGAAAAGTGCCTGGCCCAGAAACACGCGCGTATCCAGGCTGCCAAAGCGCGCAGACGCGCCGATGCCGAAGCGGCGGCGGCGGCGGAGCAGGAACGCCTCCGTGAGGAAAAACGAGCAAAGAAACGCGCCGCGGCAAAGTCGGCGGCGGAGCAGGAGATAAAGACGCAGGCATCGGTGCAGGACGCGCCGCGCGCACGGCGCGCGGCAAAGCCGGAACGGAGCGCGCCTTCCGGGCAGAGAAAACCTGTGAAACGCAGCGTAAAGACCGCGGAAAAACCGGAGAAGAAAAAAGCAAACATTCATGACGACACGGGGTTTCTGGACGACTGACCGTTCGGCTGCCGCGAACGGAACCGGGTTGGGACTGGCGATATGACACGTTACGAACGCGCCGCGCGGGAAAAACTGAATAACATCCGGCAAAAGCCGGACGTGCGTATCCTCGCGATCGAAACATCGTGCGACGAAACCGCCGCCGCGGTCGTGAAAAACGGGCGGCAGGTGATCAGCAGCGTGGTGCATACGCAGATCGCGCTGCACGCGCCTTACGGCGGCGTCGTGCCTGAGATCGCTTCGCGCAGCCATGTGCAGAAGATCGGCCCTGTCGTGCGCCGCGCGCTGGACGAAGCGGACGTTTCGCTCGTCGACATGGATGCGGTCGCCGTGACCAACGGGCCGGGGCTCGTCGGCGCGCTGCTCGTGGGGCTGAGCTACGCAAAAGGGCTTGCGTATGCCGCCGGTCTGCCGTTTCTGGGCGTAAACCACATCGCCTCGCACATCGCGGCGAACTATCTGAGCTTTCCAGAGCTGGAGCCGCCGTTTACCTGCCTCGTGGCGTCCGGCGGGCACAGCCATATCATCGTCGTCGAGGACTACGGGCGTTACCGCCTGATCGGTCGCACGCGCGACGACGCGGCGGGCGAGGCGTTCGACAAGGTCGCGCGCGTGCTCGGCCTGCCCTATCCCGGCGGACCGAACCTTGAACGGCTCGCGCGGGATGGGGATCCGGACCGTTACCGCTTCCATTCCGCGTTCAACGAAGGCGACAGGTTTGATTTCAGCTTTTCGGGAATCAAAACCGCGCTTGTCAACCGCCTGCATAACGCCGAACAGGCAGGAGAATCCATCGACCGGGCCGACCTGGCCGCGTCGTTTCAAAAGACCGTCGTGGATATCCTTACGGACAAGACGATTCGCGCGGCGCAGATGCAGAAAGGCGAAGCGGCAAAGAAGATCGCGCTCGCGGGCGGCGTTTCCGCCAACCGCGCGCTCCGCGCCGCGCTGGAGAAGCGTGCGAATGAGGAAAACATTTCGTTCTACTGCCCGGATATGGCGTACTGCACGGACAACGCCGCCATGGTCGGCAGCGCGGCGTACGCAAAACTGGTGCGCGGCCAGACGGACGATTTTTCGCTCAACGCCGTGCCGTACCTTTCGATCGAAGAGGAAACCGGGATTTCGTAATATTCCGGTACTGGAAGAGGAAAACAGGGGCGCACGGCGAAAGCCGCGGCGCTTTTTTTACATGAAGAAGGAGACGGGTTCCGCAGAAAAACACACGCGGTGTTGTACGGTTTTACAGCCGATCTTGCAAAATGAAGGCGACACAGTTTTGACATATTTGCATAGTCCATGTGTGTTCGGAGTATAAATTTCATAACATCACACCTAAAAAAACGATTTGTATTCAATATGTAAAATGTGGAAAACTGATCAAAAGCGCGTAAAATAACGATATTAAATGTGGATAAGTATGTGGATGATGTGGATAGAAACGTGAATATGCACGATCGAACGCGGAATATCTATACAACCGAAATCGTGCGAATGCTTTGACGCGCTGCATGATGCGGCGGTATTGATTGCAAAAAAAGCGGCGCAAATTTGCCGAAAACGCGTTTGGCGCGAAAAAAATACCCGCTGACGCGGGCGTTCGACGGACGCAATATCCGCTAGTCTTGTTTTTCCGAACGGTCCTGTTCGCCGCCGTCGGCGGAAGGGGCTTCACGAAGCGGCTCTGAAGCCAGCTTCTCTCCCGCTGTTTTGAGTGCGCGGCGCCGCTGATTGCGGCGGTAGAGCAGGAACGCCACGCCGGAGACCAGGCCGGTCGCGGCGAACACGATGATGGCCAGTCCGTATTTTTCAAGTCCCAGAGCGTTGCCGCTGATGGTGGAGGTCAGCACGGACGGGATCCGCGCGACGCTCGTGAGCACGATCCAGGGCATAAGCCGTATCTTCGTCAGCCCCGCGACATAGGTCAACAGGTCCTTCGGCGTGCCGGGGATCAGAAACAGTACGAACGCTGTGGCGTTGAGCGCTTTTTCGTTGTTGAGGTATTTCACCGAATCGATCTTCTCGCGCGGAAAGAATACCTCGACGGCTTTCACGCCGATCTTGCGTACGAAGACAAAGACGATCGTGGTGCCGATTACGAGCCCGATCCAAACAAGAAGCGTGCCCCAGAGCGTGCCGAACGCATAACCCGCGGCGAGCTCCAGCGGCTCGGCGGGGATGAACGCGATGATCACCTGCAGCGCCATGACGCCCACGAACAGCACGCGCCCCCACGCGCCGCGTTCGTCCACCCAGGCGCGGAAAGACGCCGGATCGCCGAGCGTCTTTACGATCGGCCCGCCGACGAAGATGGTCAGCAGCGCGAGCACGATGAAAAACACCGCGACCGACACGATAGCTGCGATTTTTTTGCCCTTTGTCGCAGGCGGGGCGGATTGTTTCGGAGGCTTCTGATGCATAGTGCGAGTATACCGCACGCGCGGCGGAAAAACCACGCGTGAAAGGCAACTTTTTTGTGAAAGCGCGAGGGTGGCCCGTTTTAAAACGATTCCATCCGTTTTCAGCACTATCGCGCCGATGTAATACGCCGCTCTTTTCAAACGCGTTAAAACCCGTTAAAATACGCGCATGGCTACTGTTTTACTCGTTATCATCTATCTGGCGTTCATCAGCCTCGGCTTGCCGGACTCCATGCTCGGGGCGGTGTGGCCCGCGGCCTATGCACAGCTCGGCGTTCCAATCTCCTTTGCGGGGATCGTGTCCGTCGTCGTCACGACCGGAACGGTGATCTCGAGCCTCGTTTCGGTGCGCGTGATCCGCCGCTTCGGCACGGGGCGTGTAACCGCCGCGTGCGTGCTGCTGACCGCGAGCGCGCTGCTCGGTATTTCGTTTACCGGCAGTTTCGCTGCGATTTTGCTGCTTGCTCTTCCGCTGGGGCTCGGCGGCGGCGCGATCGACGCGGCGCTGAACAACTACGTCGCCCTGCATTACAAGGCGAGCCATATGAGCTTTTTGCACGGCTTCTGGGGCGTCGGCGCGAGCGTCAGCCCGCTGATCGTATCGTATTATCTGATGCGGGGCAACAACTGGCACGGCGGATTCCGCACGGTATCCATCATTCAGTTTTCACTCGCGCTCGTGATGATAATAACGCTGCCGCTCTGGGCGAAGGTATCACGCGCCGGGCCGGACGAACTGATCGGCGAGCCGGTCGTCGTGAGCAACCGCGCGGCGATGAAACAACGCGGCGCTCTCTTCGCGGTGCTGTCGCTCTTCTTTTACTGCGCGGCGGAAGCATCCGTCGGGCTCTGGGCGGCGACATACTTCGTCAGCGCGCGCAGCGTCGAGCCCGGCGTCGCCGCGGGATGGGGTTCGCTGTTTTTCCTCGGCATCATGGGCGGGCGCATGGTCTCCGGCATTCTGGCGATGCGGATCAAAGAACGCGCGCTCATCTTTTCCGGCATCCTGCTGGCGGCGCTCGGGGCGGGTCTGCTTGCGCTGCCGCTGCCGCAGGGATTCGCGCTTGCGGGGCTTCTGCTCTTCGGCCTCGGGTGCGCGCCGATCTTCCCCAACCTGCTGCATATCACGCCGAAACGCTTCGGCAGGGGGTATTCACAGGCGGTCATCGGCCTTCAGATGGCGTCGGCCTATATCGGCAGCACGGTGATGCCGCCGCTCGTCGGCTGGGTCGGGCAGGGGGCCGGATTCGGCGGATTTCCTTATTATCTGCTGGCGTGCCTTATCGCGCTGTATGCGAGCATTCTGATCTGCAACCGAAGGACGGGATTCGGAAAGAAAGAGACCGCTGCGGCATAGCGAAACAAGCCAACCGAAACGGCGCGGAGAAATCCGCGCCGTTTTTATATTGCTTTCTTTTTGCTTACCCGATGACGATGTTGACGATGTTTCTAACGACAATGACCTTGCGCACGGTTTTGCCGGACAGGTACGGCTGCACCTCTTGACAAGCGAGCGCGGCGGCTTCGATTTCTTTGACGTCCAGCACCGTGGAAAGCGTTATGCGCGCGCGTACTTTTCCGTTGACCTGCACGCCGTATTCCACCTCGTCCTCGACGAGCGCAGCCTCGTCGTAAACCGGCCAGGGCGCGTGGTGCACCGGCCCGTAGCCGAGCGCCTCGCTGATCTCTTCCGAGATGTGCGGCGCGACGGGAGCGAGCAGCAGCACGAGCGTGTGCAGTTCCTCTTTTGTCAGCGTACCCTTGGCGTAGAAATCGTTGGTCAGCGCCATCATGGCGGCGATGGCGGTGTTGAACTTCATGCGTTCGTAGTCCTCGCCGACCTTCTTGATGGTCGCGTGGATTTTTTTCTTCATCTCCGCGTCGGTATCGCCCTCGCCGGACGCCATGCCCTGCAGCGCCCAGACGCGGTCGAGGAAGCGGCGGCAGCCGCGGGTGCCCTGCTCGTTCCAGGGGATCGGCTGGTCGAACGCGCCCATGAACATGATGTAGGTGCGGAAGCTGTCTGCGCCGAACACGGGGATATAATCGTCCGGGTTGACCACGTTGCCGCGGGATTTGCTCATCTTCTCGCCGTTGCTGCCGAGCACCATGCCGTGGCTCGTGCGCTTCATATACGGCTCGCTTGTCGGCACGAGGCCGAGGTCGAACAAAAACTTATGCCAGAAGCGCGAGTAGAGAAGGTGCAGCGTGGTGTGCTCCATGCCTCCGTTGTACCAGTCGATGGGCGTCCAGTAATCCAGCGCTTCGCGTGAGGCGAATTCCTTGTCGTTGTGCGCGTCCGCGTAGCGCAGAAAATACCAGCTCGAACCGGCCCAGTTGGGCATGGTGTCCGCCTCGCGGGTCGCTTCGCCGCCGCACTTGGGGCAGGTGGTGTGGAGCCAGTTTTTTGCGCGGGCAAGGCAGCTGCTGCCGTCGTCGGTGGGCGAAAAATCGTCTAGCATCGGCAGCTCCAGCGGCAGCTGCTCGTAGGGAATCGGCACCCAGCCGCATTTTTCACAGTAGACCAGCGGGATGGGCTCGCCCCAGTAGCGCTGGCGGGAGAAGACCCAGTCGCGCAGTTTATAGTTCACCTTGCGCTCGCCGACGCCTTCTTTGGCGAGAAAATCGATGGTCGCCGGGATCGCCTCGGATACTTCCATGCCGTTGAGGAAGCCGGAGTTGACCATTGTTCCGCTGTCGCAGTCGGTATACGCTTCACATTCGATGTCGCCGCCCGCGACGACCTCGACGATCGGCAAATCGAACGTCTTTGCAAACGCGTAATCGCGCTCGTCGTGCCCGGGAACCGCCATGATCGCGCCGG
Organism: Christensenellaceae bacterium; assembly: GCA_963675855.1. Lineage (GTDB taxonomy): Bacteria > Bacillota > Clostridia > Christensenellales > CAG-138 > UBA7703. The sequence continues at coordinate 229,946 of OY776633.1, read as the reverse complement.
TGCCGTAGCCCATGAGTACGTAATCGCTCGTCCAGACCGGTATCTCTTCGTTGTTGACGGGGTTGACGGCGAACACGCCCTCGAGCGGCACGCCGGTTTTGTCCTTGACCAGCTCGCTGCGTTCGAAGTCGCTTTTCACGGCGGCGGCTTTCTGATACGCGCGCACGGCGTCGAGGTTCTTGATTTTATCCGCATACTGCTCTATCATCGGGTGCTCGGGCGAGACCACCATATACGTCGCGCCGAAGAGCGTGTCCGGGCGCGTGGTGTAGACCGTGAGTTTGTCGCCGGTTCCGGCGATGGAAAAATCGACCAGCGCGCCCTCGCTGCGGCCGATCCAGTTGATCTGCTGCGCGCGGATCTTCTCGAGGTAGTCCACGGTATCGAGGTCGTCGATGAGCCGCTGGGCGTACGCCGTGATCTTTAGCATCCACTGGGAGCGCACCATGCGCACGACTTCGCCGCCGCAGCGCTCGCAAACGCCGTCAACGACCTCCTCGTTGGCAAGGCCGACCTTGCAGCTCGTGCAGAAGTTAATCGGAATCTCCGCCTTGTAGGCAAGCCCTTTTTCGTAGAATTTTAAAAAGATCCACTGCGTCCATTTATAGTAATTCGGGTCGGAGGTGTTGACCTCGCGCGAATAGTCGAACGAATAGCCCAGCCGTTGAAGCTGGCTTCTGAAGCGTATGATGTTGTCGTGCGTTACTTTGGCCGGATGGATGCCGGTCTTGATGGCGTAGTTCTCCGTCGGCAGGCCGAAGGCGTCGTAGCCGATAGGGTAGAGCACGTTGTAGCCCTCCATGCGGCGCTTGCGCGCGATGACGTCCATCGCCGTAAACGGGCGCGGGTGGCCGACGTGAAGCCCCTGCCCGGACGGGTATGGGAACTCGATCAACGGGTAATACTTCGTTTGCTTTGGATCGGTTTTCGCCTCGAAACAACGGCTTTCTGTCCAGATTTTCTGCCATTTGGTCTCGATTGCCTGTGGGTCGTATCGCTCCTGCATGGTACACTTTCCTCCGAAACTATCTAAATATGTAGGATATCTTTTTTGCATGGGTTTGTCAATCAAGCACAACAACGGTTCGCTTTACGCCGCAGAAAAATCGTGATACAATCGTATCCGTTCCAGCAGGCGTTAAAACGCCCTGGACGCACCGGTATCATTCATCACTCATCGATCCGATAAGGAGGCGCAGCTATGGAACAGAATTCAACACCGTTGACCCCCGAACAGCAATCCCACAACAAATCATCCGTCACTGCGATGGTGCTCGGCATCGTGAGCCTGGTCGTCACCTGGTTTCCGATCGTCGGCCTCGTGCTCGCCATCGTCGGCCTGTCCGTGAGCAGTTCAAACCGCAAGTTCGCCGCGGCGAACGGGTTTAAGGAAAACAGCATGAACACCGCCGGCTATGTCACCAGCGTAGTCGGGCTGATCTCCGGCATTATCGCGCTGATCTGTTTTGTCCTGATCGTGGTATTTGTCGTCTTTTCGGCTACAGGTATCTGGCGCTATGTCATCCTGCCGGAAATCATGTAGTTTGGCTCAAAAAACGGCGGCGTTCGTTCAGCGGCAAATTCGACCAAACTGAAGGAGAACTATGTTACCATACATCAACGTTTTCGGGCTGACACTGCCCATGTACGGCATCATGTCCGCCACCGGCATGCTCTCGGCGTTTGTTCTTTTGTGGCTCACGCGCAGGCACACCCGGTTTTCGGAAGATCAGGCGCTTTCAGCGGCGCTCTGGGCCATCATCCTGGGCTTCCTCGGCGCAAAGATCCTCTACTGGATCGTCGAATGGAGGCAGATCGCAGCCGACCCGCGCTATCTGATACAAACCCTGCGCGAGGGGTTCGTGTTCTACGGCGCGTTCATCGGCGGACTCGGCGGCGTAGCCGTCTACGCGCTGAAGCATAAGTTCCCGTTCTTTTCACTGACGGACTATTTCGTTCCCGCGCTCGTGCTCGGACACGCGTTCGGGCGCATCGGCTGCTTCTTTGCTGGCTGCTGCTACGGCATCGCCTGCGAAACGCCGATTTCCATCACGTTTCCCGCGGGCGGGTTGGCGCCGGCCGGCGTACCGCTGATTCCGACGCAGCTGCTCGAAAGCGGGTTTTTATTCCTGCTCTGCGCATTTCTTGTGCTGGTTTTGAGCAAAAAGAAACCGTTCGGCACCATCACCGCGTGGTACATGGTGCTCTACGGCGCGTGGCGGTTCGGCATCGAATTCTTCCGCAACGACGAGCGCGGGTTCGTCGGCGCGCTGTCCACGAGTCAGTTCATCAGCATATTCCTCGTTCTCGGCGGCATCGCGCTGCTCGTGCTGACCAAAACGGGCGTATTGAAAAAGACGGTGCTCGACCTGCCGATTCCGGTGGAGGAAGAGCTGAAAAAGAAAAAGAAGAAGTCCGAAGCGCAGGATGAATCGCAGGCGGATACGCCCGCGGTCCCGGAAGAACCAAAGCCGGAGGCAGCGGAAGCGCCGGCGAAACCGGAAACACCCGTTAAACCGAAAAAACCAGCGAAACCCAAGGCGAAGCCGAAAGAAAAACCGGAAACAAAAGAATAGACAAAACAATATAAAACCGCCGGATTGACCGGCGGTTTAATTTAGCTCATTCCAGCGGCAAAAACCGGTATGCGTGAAAAATATAGTTTGAAGAACGGATTTCGGAAGTTGCTTCGGGAATCTCGGCTTTCAGGCGCCCCGCTCGCGCCTTTAAATCATCCAGCTTCTTCATAGAGGACGTCAAAGTTCCGATAAGGGTGTAACAATTCACGGTCGGAAAATTCTGGATCAACCCAGGCTGTATGGAATCCGGCTTTCCGTAAGCTCTTAAAAGCATCATACGTAAAACGATCCAATCCTAAAGCATCGGCATGCCCTAAAGTAGAAAGATAAACCGCCTGATGGTTCGAACGATTGATATAATCCAGAAAAAACCCTTCAAAGCAGAAGTAGATCAGGCACAATAGAATTACTCCAAGTGTAGTTAAAAGGAGTGTTCGTGTTAATAAAGGGAAGGGTTTATGCTTTTATGAAAGATAACTCCTCAATCTTCATTGTCGTATTCAAGCAATCCTGATGTGCCAACAATCAGAGGATCGCAAACATGTTTTAAATAACGCTTCAAAACGCAGGCGGCTCATACGCCATCGATATGACTCTACCCGCATCATCATAGCAGAATAGGATTCGGCTCCAATCTTCGCCGTAAAACCCTTCGTCCACATCAGGATAATCCTCGGCGCTGTATGCAAGTTCTTCCGCATCGATCATCGGCTCTTCCGCGTAGGCTTGATGCACTTCGTCCTTCGTGCTGCCGATCCCGATTTTCATCCTGCCAAACCGCAGCGATTCATGCTTGAAGACAACATAAAGAAGCGTGTTATATGGTTCGCCTTTGTACCAATCGGTATATAAGTACAGTACGTCGAATTTTTCGTATTGATCCAGAATTAAGGTTCTATCGTTTTTTTCAGAATCAACCCATCGAATACGGCTTTCTGGTTCACCACACTGTGTAAGAATCTCTTCCTCATAAAATTCTTTACATCCAAGTACAGCTGCATAACCGTTTGAAGATAAATATCTGGATTTGCGATTATAACCTGAGAATGGTTGGTTATAATTCTCAATGACTATGATTATTGCAATAATCATAAACAAGGTAAAAACGATCGCGAGCAGTATCCGCCTATTCCTTTGAAAGCGCATCATTGTCTCCTTAATCATCGTCAGTATATTCGATTAACCCCGAAGGCGTACCTATCTCGCTGGATAAGCCAAATTTCTTGTAAATATCATAGTAGCTATCCTGGTCGCTTGCCAGCCTTGGGTCCAGAAAGAAATCTGGGAAAATATCTCGGAGAATTGGGATTCCGAACCCAACGCTGCCATCATACGCAAAGACCGTGTCAACGGTTGATAGATCACTGAATGCGGCAGCGACATTGATACCTTTTTCTTGAAAGAGTTCCTCATGTCCCGCATTGCATGCATAGAGATATAGTATTCCTACGTCGGGGCCATGTAAATCTCCTATTGAGGGTAGAATGTTGTTTTTACTGCCTAATCCCGTCGCACTGATCGCATTGGTTGTCGAATTATGCTCGAAAATTAATGACATACCGTTACTATGGCTAATGATGACTGCCGCACCGGTTTTAGGACTCATGCTGTTCCAAGCATCCGAAAATGCCGTTACATCGTTTGTACATACCAGCTTCGCTTCATATCCTTGTTTTTCGAGCTGCTTTTTCTGATATTCGGCTTGCTTGGAGAAATCCGCATCAGGATTATCTGTGTAAAAAATATATGCAACTTCTCCGTTTTTTGGGTAGGGAACAGGGGTCAGAACCGGTATACCGGGCCCCAGCTGCGGTAATGGGGTCTTATCCGGATTCGGCGTAGGCTGAGGTGAGGGAGTCTTTGTTTTTTCCGCCTTCGCCTTCAAATCATCCAGCTTCTTCTCTAATTCTCCACGCAGAATCCTCTTTTGTAAAGGGGGTAAAATTGACGCATCCATGCGGTTCAGTTCTTGCTTATCAAGCTCGTACTGATACGCGCGGTTGAAGAGGTCGGCCGCTTCCCGCCCGGAAAACGCGCCGCCGATAAAACCGGCTTGTTATACTCATTATACCGAACGAACGTTTGAATTGTGCGTGGAGAAATTGTGAAAAACGGAGCTGTAGGGCTCTGTTACAGATAATGGACCTCAGCCTGCGGCATGAGCGACACGAAAACTGCCTGTAAGACGGATGAGAAATGACGCTATATAAAAAACCTTTCCGGCAGGATAGAAGCGTTTATGCCGCTATACCGGAAAGGCGATTCAATTATTAAACGGTTTGGTCGAATCTAAAAGTAAAATCTCTTTCTGATCTCCTCCTTCACGCTCTTGCGGCGGTTGAGAAGCAACAGCGAGCTGGCGAGCACGAGGCACGGGAAGAGCACGTAGAGCGACCACGTCGGCCAGGTAACGTGATGGTTGTACAGACCGATAAAGAAGTCGATAGCGACGACCAGCAAGCCGACGCAGGTCAACGCGAACGTAAGGCGTATCAACAGCGCGACGCGGCATTTTTTTGAAGCCAGCGCGGAGAAAAACCAGGACATCAGCGCGTTCAGTCCGGTGATGGGCAGGCCGAGCAGCAAATACCAGTCCCAGCTGCTCTGCGCGATGACGCGGATGAGCAGCAGTAGCACGCCGACCGCGACCGCGTCGATGAGCACGTACAGAATCTTCGGCATGCGCGCGATCATTGGTAGCAGAAAGATTGAAAATATGACCAGCTCTCCGCCGAGCACGTAAAAACTCCAGGAAAACTGCTTGTCAACGAGGAGGTTTGCCAGCATCGTGGTAAACAGCGGGATAAGCAGCAGCAGCGAAACGAACGAGGCGATATAGCGCCTGTCCACGCTTCTGTCCAGATGCTCCACATGGCTCGGATACGGGCGGAGCGGCTTTTCTTCCGGCGCATCGTTTGGGTTGACGACTTCGGTTCCGCAAAGCGGGCACCGCGGCTCGCTCTTTTGCAGCTCGACGCCGCAGTTGACGCAATAACTCATGGTATATGCACCTCCGGTACTGTGCGATTATAATCCAACAGAAAATACAAACGCGCGTTAATCTTTCTGGTTGCTCTCCACCTTCACGGGGATGCCGAGCTTGACGAGACGCGTGAAAAACTCGCGCTCCAGCAACGGTTCTACGATGGTGCGTGTAAAGTTGATGCGTAGCCTGCCGTTGTAGGTCAGCGCGGCGGAGCAGACGCGGTTGTTGGCAAGCGGGCCGAGTATAAAATCCATCCTCCGGACGTAAATTGCCATCTGCTCGGGCAGCTTTGCTACGCCGAGGTTGCTCAGCGTCGTGGAAGAGAGCGCGTCGCCTACCTGGGAATAGACATATTTGAGCGCGACGTTTTTGATAAACAACGGCATGAGCCGCAGCGCTTTATTGCGCTCGGAGCGGACGTTGGTCGTGATCCTCACGTTGAGGAGTTTTTTTGTGACCTCCATCGCCATGAAGTGGTGCACGATGTTGAGCGTTTCGTCAAACGAGTATTCTCCGAGGCGCGGGTCGATGCCCGGGTTGACATAGTTGGCGAAATTTCGAAGCGTTTTGCTCGGAAAAACGTTGCGCAGGTTGACCGGTACCGTGATTTTCACGGGCTTGTATTTGTGTACCTGCGGGATTTCCCTGCGCTGGATCGCGTCGATCGAGAGAATCAGCGCGGCCGTGAGGTATTCGGTGATGCTCACGCCTTTTTCGCGCGCTTTTGCCCGCACGTCCTCGGCGTTCATGGTACCTGTGATGATATGCACGAACCCGCTGCGTTCGTCCGTTCCCTTGATATGGTAGGCCTTGACTTCTTTACGCGATTGGGTCACCTTGCCCGAATGGACGGAGAAGCTGTCCTCGGCCTCGTCGGAGCCCGGCGCTTCGGCGCAGTCGAGTATCTTGTCGCTTCTTGGAATATTCGCGCCGTATTTTAACCGCAGGTATTCCGCCACGAGCGTCTGCAAAAACACCTGCCCGCCCGCGCCGTCGGTCAGCACATGGAAAAACTCCACCGCGATGCGGCTGTGGTAATAACGAACGCGCATGCAGAAACCGTCGTTCTCTTCGAGGCGCATACGCACGCAGGGATTGGCGACGTCCTCTTCGATACGCGGCAGGTCGTCGCTGTGCTCAAGGTAAAACCAGAAAAGCCCGCGCTTGAGCTTGTAGGCAAACCAGGGCAGGCGGCGCAGCGTGCGTTTCTGCGCGACTTCGAGGATGTCCTCGTCGATGGGTTCGGTCAGCGTCGCCGAGAGCCGGAAGAGCGCCGTCCAGTTGCGGTTCATCGTCGCGGGATAGATGAGGGCCGCGTTGTCGAGCTTCATCCATTTCTTCGGGTTTTTTGTCTTCGGCATAATCCGTTTCCTTACGATATCGGCTGGCGTGTCAAACTTCGAGCCCCAGTTCCGTGCGGATAAACAGGGTCATCTCCTCCAGCGCTTTTTTGCTCTCCGGCGTGCCGTAGAGCGGGTATACATGCCACATGCCTTCTTCCACCACGAGCGTGCTTCGTATGCCCGCTTGCGTGAGGTGATTCTGCATGGTCACCGCGTCCGAAAGCAATATTTCGTCGCTTCCTGCAAACAGCAGGCAGGGCGGAAACCCGGTTACGTCGCCGAATACCGGCGAAACATACGCTTCGCGTTCGCGTCCGGCGGCGTAAGCCTGGGCGCAGTGCTCCAGCACCTCGAGAAGCAGCGTCGGGTCGCGCTGCGCATTGTTCTGGTAGGACGGGCCTGCCAGCGCGAGGTCCGCCCACGGGGAAATCGCCACGGCGCATGCCGGAAGCGGCAAACCCTCGTCCCGCAGGCGCATGATCAGACTGAACGTAAGCCCGCCGCCTGCGCTTTCCCCGACGACGGCGATGCGGCCAGGCGCATAGCCCTGATCGAGCAGAAAGCGGTATGCACTAAGCGCGTCATCCTGCGCAGCGGGGAACGGGTGCTCCGGCGCGAGGCGGTACGCCGCGCAGAACACGGCCAATCCGGCCTGTGAAGCCAGAAGCGCGCCGAAACCCTTCGCGTAATCCAGGCCGCCCGCCGTATATCCGCCGCCGTGCAGGTAGAGGACAACGCGGTCGCATGGCGATTCGCACGCGTGCGAAACCGCGTAACACGCCGGGAAATCGTCGAACGCGACGGGATCGAAGCCGACTTTCGTTTTCAATATCGCCGCGGTCATGCGCCCGAGCTGGTCCTGCGCGATGCGCATGGTGTTGAAATCGGTGAAACGTTCCAGTGGTTTTGCCAGCTTAAGCTGCGCTTTGAGCAGTCGTGTTCCTAGGCCAAGTGTCATGCGGGAGGATTCCTCTCGTAGTCGATACCAGTATAGTAACACATTTTACCCGCCGTAAAGCGAAATCCGGTAAAATGAGTTTTCAACAAAAATGAAGAGAAGAGAGAAACTCTTCTCTTATAAAATCGTTTTCTTTCGTCGAAAGAAATCAAATCAACCCGGAGGCCGGGCAGACAGGCGACCGCCGAAACGATCTCTTTCGTTTCGACGAAAAAAACTGAAATCAACCCGGGGGCCGGGCAGACAGGCGACCGCTGAAACGATTTCTTTCGTTTCGACGAAAAAAACCTGAAATCAACCCGGGGGCCGGGCAGACAGGCGACCGCCGAAACGATCTCTTTCGTTTCGACGAAAAAAACCTGAAATCAACCCGGAGGCCAGGCAAGCATTCTTCCGCCGAGTATATGGAAGTGCAGGTGCGGGACGCTCTGCTGCCCGTCACGGCCGCTGTTGACGACGACGCGATAACCCGTTTCGTCCACACCGAGCTCCTTAACGAGTTTACTGACGACGGAAAACGCGTGGCCGACGATGGCTTCGTCCTCCGCGGCGAGCTCGTTGACGCCAAGAATGTGCTTTTTCGGAATAACGAGCACATGTACGGGAGCCTGCGGCTCAATATCGCGGATCGCGACGACCAGATCGTCCTCATAGACCTTATTCGAGGGAAGTTCCCCCGCGACTACCTTGCAAAAGATGCAGTTGCTCATGGATGTTTCAACTCCTTTTGTCTATTGTACTCCGGCAGCAGGGTTCAGTTCAATCCAATTGTGTTCCGTGCGCCGTCTCTTCTTCGAACCCGTCGAGCCGGATGCGTACGATTTCGCCCTCCGGCGCGGCGGTGCGCACGCGGATGTAGTTGCCGCTATAGCCCGCGCCGTCGCTTTCGGATAGCACTTCGACCACGCTGCCGATCTGAGAATCCAGATACGCTTTTGTCAATCGTTTGCCAAGCCCAAGCAGCTCCTTTGCGCGCGCCTCCTTGATTACCTTGGGCAGCTGTCCGGAAAGCTGTTCCGCCCTGGTGCCCTTTCGCAGCGAAAAGGGAAACACGTGCATCCGCGCAAACGCCGCCCGCCCGCAAAGCGCGAGCGTCTCTTTGTGCTCATCTTCCGTTTCGCCTGGAAAGCCCGCGATCACGTCCGTGGTGACAGCGCAGGAGGGCATGTACAACCGAAGGAGTCCGATGGCGTCTAGATATTCCTGCGCCGTATAGCGCCGGTTCATGCGTCTGAGCACCGTGTCCGACCCGCTCTGGAGCGAGAGGTGGAACTGGCGGCAGATCTTTGGATTTTGAGAAAGCGCCTTTGCCACCTCTTTCGTGACGAACAGCGGTTCGAGCGAACCGAGCCGGACGCGGCGGATGCCGTCAGGCTCGCTCGCGCGTTCGATCGCGTCGGGCAGCGTTAATTCGCCGTCAAGATCGCGACCGTAGCTTGCCAGATGGATGCCCGTGAGTACGATCTCTTTGTAACCTTCGTTCGCAAGGAGCGCGACTTCCTTTGAGATGTCTTCCGGCGGCCGCGAACGCAGCGGACCGCGCGCGTAGGGGATGATGCAGTAGGAGCAGAAGTTGACGCAGCCGTCCTGAATTTTCAGCGTGGCGCGCGTGCGCGAGTCGCGCACGGCGGAGAGCGGTTCGAAGGTCCGCATTTCATAGATCGGATTGACGAATGATTCGCCTGACTTTGCACGCAGCGCGTCTTTGACGCGGGAAACGATCTCGCTTCTTCCGTCGGTGCCGAGAACGAGACCCACGCCCTCCAGCGCGGAGACGCGCTCCGGCGCGGTCTGCGCGTAGCAGCCGACGGCGACGACCAGCGCGTCCGGGTTTTTCCGGTGCGCGCGCGCGATCATCTGGCGCGATTTCGTGTCGCTCGTCTGCGTGACGGTGCAGGTGTTCACCACGTACACGTCCGCCGCGTCGGAAAAATCCACGATCTCCCAGCCGGCTTGTGCGAAGAGCTCGCGCATGGCTTCGGTTTCGTAATGGTTCACCTTGCAGCCGAGCGTGGTTAACGCGGCCCTCATTTTATTACCCCATTGCGCGCATTTACAAGTATTTTCGTCATCGATTTCATGAATCCACCTCGTAGAGCACCTGCGCGAGCATCGCCATGCCCGCGGTTTCGGCACGGAGGATGCGCCTTCCGAGGGAGACGCTTACCGCGCCCGATTTTGTCAAATGCGAAACTTCGCTCTCCTCCAGCCCGCCCTCCGGGCCGATCAGCAAGGCGACGCGCTTCGACGGCGGCGCGGCGCGCAGCGCCTGCTTCAGCGTGCGCGCGGTCTCCTCTTCGTAGGCGATTAAAAACAGGTCGAACTGCTTAACGTCGATCTGCTTGAATTGCGTAAGCGGCAGTATCTGCGGCACAAGCGCGCGGCGGCTCTGCTTGGCCGCCTCCAGCGCGACGCGCGCGTAGCGGACGCGCTTCTTCTCAAAATCTTTATTCGGCACGACCACGCAGCGCGCGGAGAGCACGGGAACGACGGCGAACACCCCCAGTTCCGTACATTTTTGCACGATGGTTTCCATCTTGCCTGTTTTGGGCAGGCACTGGAAAAGCGTCACCTGCACGGCGCTTTCCACGCCGCTTTTACGCTGCTCGCCGAGCGCGCAGACGACCGCCTCCGCCGAAACGGACGTGATCGACGCGTCGTATTCATAACCCGACCCGTCGCAGATCGAGAGCGCATCCCCCGCCTTCATGCGGAGCACCCGGAAGATATGGTGCGCGTCGTCGCCCGCGATGGTCGCGGTACGGCCTGTTATGTTGTCGCAGAAAAACCGACGCATCTATTTGGCTCCTTTACGCGCTGAAGAGCATGGCAACCCACCCGTCGCTGCGCAAAATCCGTTGCATGGTGAATCCGTCGCGTTCAAGCGCCGCTTTCACTTCGTCTTCCCGCTCGTCGATGATACCGGAGACGATAAACGGCGCGCCTTTTTTACAGCAGGTTTTTGCAAACGGAGAAAGCGCGATAATCACCCCCGCTACGATGTTCGCCGCGACGACGTCGTACTCCCGCCGGATGCCTGCTCGCAGGGATTCGTTCTCCAGAAGGTCGCCGATGCGCACGTCGTACTGCGCTTCGTCCACGCCGTTCATAGCGGCGTTTTCGCGCGCGACGTGCTCCGCCACGGGGTCGATATCCACCGCGACGGCGTGCTTTGCGCCGAGCAGCACGGAGGCGACGGAGAGGATGCCGCTGCCGCAGCCGAGATCGAGCATACGATCGCCCGGCTTTACCACGGTTTCGAGCAGCTCGAGGCACATGCGCGTGGTCTGGTGTTCGCCGGTGCCGAACGCCACGCCGGGATCGAGCTTCAGCGTGACCCTGCTTTCCGGCGCGGGCTCGTCCAGCCAGCAGGGCAGCACATACAGCCGCTTTCCGATGTTGAGCGGTTTATAATAGGCTTTCCAGTTGTTTTCCCAGTCCGCGTCGTCCATGCGGCTGACCGCGACCGAAAGCGAACCCGCGTCGAATCCGAGATCCGATTGCCGCAGCCGCGCGATTTCGCGCTTGACGCTATCTACCACCGGCGTGCTTTGCGGCACGTCCGCCACGTACGCTTTGACGCACGGTTCGTCCACGCCGACCGTATCCGCGTCGGCAAAATCCCAATAAAGAGCGCGTTCGTTTAAAAACGCCATCGCGCGTTCGTGGCTTTCTTCGATATTCACCTGGTCGAGACCTGCGTTGGAAAACGCGAGCGTCACCGCGTCCAATCCCGCATCGGTCGTATAGACGCTGATTTCCAGCCATTTCATAGTGTCTGTTTCCTGTTCGTTTCCGTGTATTTCGTGCGGAAAACCGCGGTACCGTAGTCAGTATAACACCCGCCCGCGCGTTCGCACAACCAAACGCGTTTTGCGCGATTGACAAACCCCGCGGCGTATGATTAACTCGAACCGATGCCAAAACAAATCCCGGTTAAAAACACGACAGAAAAAACACGCTCCGCCGTTTCGGCGGGATGCATCCGCGCGCCGCTGTTTCACACGCGCCCGTTCGCCGTCGCCGCCGCGGGGCTGCTGCTTGGCCTGCTGATCGGGGACGGGATGGCGCTGTTGTCCGCCGCCGTCGCCGTTTTCGTGCTGCTGCTTGCCGCACTGAGCGCGAAGCTCTTAAAAAAAGCGATGTGGGCCGTATTTCTCGTATGCATGGCGGCCGGGGTTTTGCGCGTCGCGCTCGCTGCGCCGGCGCATATCTCCGCCGGCACGGGCGTCGTTGCCGGGCGCGTCTGCGAAACGCCGGAAGCGCGGGAGGACGGAAGCTGGCGCGTGCAGCTCGACCGCGCGACTCTTTCCGGCGAATCGTTACCGGGAAAACTCAAGCTTTTCGCACGCTTTGCCGAAGCGCCCGCCTACGGGCAGATCGTCTCCGCCGAGGCGGACGTGGTTCCCTCGAACGAAGAATATCTCTTTTACGATCGTTATCAGGGCGTTTTTGCCACGGCGTTTGCAGATGGCGAGGCGGAAGTAATAGATCAGTCGCCGCAGGACGCATACGGAACGCTGCTTGAGATTCGCGAGGCGATCGGCGGGCGGATCGAATCGCTCTTTCCGAACGCGCCGGGCGAAGCCAAGGGCATGATGCTCGGGGACACGTCGGACATCGGCGACGAAACGCTGACCGCTTTTCGCAATACGGGCATCGCGCATCTGCTCGCGGTGTCCGGCCTGCACGTTTCCCTGCTGGCGGCGGCGTTTTCGCTGCTCTTTCGCCGCAGCGCTTGGGTGCGTTTTTTCGCGGTCGCGTCGTTCTGCGCGCTGTATGCGGCGATCACGGCGTTTTCTCCTTCGGTGGTGCGCAGCGGCATCATGGTGACCATCGGCCTGCTGGCGTTTCCGCTCCGGCGGCGGTTGGATCCGCCGAGCGCGCTATCCGCCGCGTTTGTGTTGATTTTGCTGTTTAACCCTTACGCGCTCTGGAGCGCGGGGTTTCAGCTTTCGTTCGTCGCGGTGCTGTCGTTGGTTTTGCTTGCGCCGCTGTTTCAAAAACCGCTGATGCGGCTCGGGTCAACGGCTTCAGGGCTGATCGGCGCGAGCGCGGCGGTCGTGGTCGGAACGCTGCCCACGAGCGCGCTGTTCTTCGGACAGGCGCAGTTGCTCTCGATCGTGACCAATCTGTTCGTCATCCCGTTTGCCGGGGTGTTTCTGGTACCCGCGTTCCTCGGCGTGCTGCTTTCCTATGTGTCGTTTCCGCTTGGCACCTTCGTCTGCGGCATTGCGCGCGCGGCGCTGGACGTCATTCTCTCTATCGCACGCTTCGGCGGCAGCATCTCGCTGACCCTGCCGCCGCCGGCGATCGCGTATCTGCTCTGGCTGGCCGCGATGCTGTTTGCCTCGCGGCTGTGCCTGCACAGCGCGAAGCGGCGCGCGATTTATGCCGGAACGCTGTTCGCCGCAGCCGCCGCGCTTTGGGCGCTGCTTCGGTGACGGATTTTCCGTGCGAACGCGGGCTGTGGATAACTTTGAAAACGCGGTGAACAAGCGTTTGGTCCGGTCACAGATTATTCATCGAAAAAAGGGCTTTTTTGGATGATTTACGTGTTTGGCTGTCGGGTTTTGCGTGGTTTTCCACAGAGTTATCCCCAGAGTGTGGAAAACTTTGTGGACGCAAATGGCCGGTTATTACATGGCTTATTTCTTTATAAAGTAGGAATAATCGACGTTTTTGAGAACAATCGTTTGCAAGACGCGAGGAGGATGATATAATAACGCCTATGGAAGGACTTGCATTTGTCAGATCAATTTTAGACGGCGCGAGCGTGGGCGGCGCGTATTATCTCTGCGGGGAAGATGCGTACAGCCTCAACAAGGGCGTACAGGCGGTTGTCAGCCGCACGGATCCCGGCATGCGGGAGATGAACACGACGTTTTTAAAAACGCCGGCGCCCGCGCAGGTGCTAGAAGCGGCGGAGACGCTGCCGTTTTTTGACGAGCTGAGGGTGGTGGTGGTGCAGGAGTTTGACGCGGATACCGCCAACGCGCTGGAAGAATACGCCAGGACGGTGCCAAAAACCACGGCGCTGCTGTTCGTGCGGCCCGGCAAACCGCCGAAGGCGAACCCGCTGTACAAGGCGATCGACGCGCTGGAGCGCGCGGTGTCGTTCGACCCGCTCGAGCCTAATCAGGCGCAGGCGTTTTTGCAAAAGCGCGCGCAGGAGAACGGCATTCCGCTGGACGACATGGCGGCGGTACGGCTCGTGCAGTATCTCGGATCGGACCTCGGCGCGCTGGAAAACACGCTGCTGCAGCTCGGCGCATATGTCGGGTTCGGCAACCGCGTGACCGCAAAAGCGGTGGACGCCTGCGTCAGGCCTTCGAGCGAATACAAGGTGTATGAGATCATGGACGCGCTCTGGACCGGCAACAAACGCGGGGGACTGCGGATACTCGCCACACTCCTGAACGATCCGTCCGAAAGCGCGATCGGGCTCGCGACGCTTTGCGAGCGGAACGTACGCGGCGTGCTGAACGCCAAGCAGCTGGCTGCGCAGGGCAAAAACGAGGCGCAGATAGCAAAGATACTGGGCATAAAAGCGTATCCCGCGAAAAAAGCGGTTGCCAGCGCGAAAAAGCGCAGCTACGAACAACTGCTGAATATGCTGGACGATTTTATCGCGGTGGAGTGGAAGCAGAAACAGGGGCTTGCAAAGGCCGAAGATTCTCTGATGCTTGCCTGCCAGCAGAACTTTTAATTAAATAACGTTTTTAATAAAGGGGGTAATTATTTTGATCAAGCACATCGTATTCACCAAATTCGAAAACCCGGACGAACAGGCACCGGTTGCCAGCGAAATGCTGCGCGCGCTGAAAGATAAAATTCCCGAGATTCGTACCATCGAAACCGGGCGCGACTTCAAGCACAGTGAGCGCAGCTTCGATCTTGCGCTCATCGTCACCTTCGACACGAAAGACGATCTCGCAATTTACGACCGCCATTCCGAGCACGAGAAGGCGCGCGCCTACATCAAGGCGCACCGCACGGCGACAGCGACGGTCGATTTCGAGTTTTAAACCGGGATAAGGAGCGAATTCATGCTGAAATACATCGTACTCTTTAAGTTCCGCGACCCGGAGGAATGCCTGCCGACCGTCATAGAAAAACTGCACGGCATGGTCGGCAAGATTCCCGAAATCCTGTCGATGGAGACCGGCGCGGACGTATGGCACAACGGAGAACGAAGCTACGACCTTGCGCTGACGTGCACGTTTGCCGACCTCGACGCCATCGCGGCGTACGACAAACACCCGGCGCACGAGGAGGCGCGCGAATACATCTATGCGCACCGCACGGACGGCAAGACCGTGGTCTACGAAATACCATGAACGAATTCAAGGTCGTGTCCGATTACCGCCCGGCGGGCGATCAGCCGCAGGCCATCGAGCGGCTCGCGGAGGGCGTGCTGCGCGGCGATAACGCGCAGGTGCTGCTCGGCGTGACCGGCAGCGGCAAGACCTACACCATGGCCAAGGTGATTGAGCGCGCGCAAAAACCCACGCTCGTGATTGCGCACAATAAAACACTCGCCGCGCAGCTTTGTTCCGAATTTCGGGAGTTTTTCCCGGACAGCGCGGTGGAATATTTCGTGAGCTATTACGACTATTACCAGCCGGAGGCCTATATCCCCGCTTCGGACACTTATATCGAAAAGACGGTGGATATCAACGAGGAGATCGACCGCCTTCGTTACAGCGCGACGAGCTCGCTCAACGAACGGCGGGACGTCATCATCGTCGCGTCGGTTTCATGCATCTACGCGCTGGGCGATCCGGAAGAGTATATGCGCATGTCCGTTTCCCTTAGAAAAGGCATGCAAATCTCCCGCGAAGAAGTTGTGAAAAAACTCGTGGACATCCAGTTCCAGCGCAATGACCTCGATTTTTCACGCGGTACGTTCCGCGCGCGCGGGGACGTGCTGGATATCTTTCCCGTCTCCAGCGCGGGCACGGCGGTGCGCGTCGAGTTCTTCGGCGACGAGGTGGAGCGCATCATGGACGTCGACTCGCTCACGGGCGAGCTGCTCGGCGAGCGCGCGCACGTCGCGGTGTTCCCGGCGTCGCACTATGCTACAAGCAGGGACAAGCTCGACGCGGCGATCGATAAAATCTGGGACGACGCGCTGGCGCGGCGGGACGAGTTTCGGCGCATGGACCGGCTCATCGAGGCCCAGCGCATCGAGCAGCGCACGCAGTACGACATCGAGATGATGCGCGAGATCGGCTACTGCAACGGAATCGAAAACTACTCGCGCTATTTCGACGGAAGAAGGCCGGGCCAGCCGCCGTTTACGCTGATCGATTACTTCCCGAAGGATTTTCTGGTATTCATCGACGAAAGCCACGTGACCGTGCCGCAGATCGGCGCGATGTACCGCGGCGATCTCGCACGAAAGACCTCGCTCGTGGACTACGGTTTCCGTATCCCCAGCGCGTTCGACAACCGCCCGCTGAAGTTTCCGGAGTTCGAGGCGCGCGTGCCGCAGATGATCTGCGTTTCCGCAACGCCCGCACAGTATGAACTAAACCGCGGAACACAGGTTGTGGAGCAGATCATCCGTCCTACGGGCCTGGTTGACCCGGAAGTGGAGGTTCGGCCCGTCAAAGGGCAGATCGACGACCTTTTAGGGGAGGTGCGCCTGCAGGCGCAGAAAGGCTTCCGCACGTTGGTTACCACGCTGACCAAGCGCATGGCCGAGGATCTGACCGAATACCTCGACGGCATGGGTGTAAAAGTGCGTTACATGCACGCGGACATCGAGACCATCGAACGCATGGAGATCATACGCGACCTGCGGCTCGGCGATTTCGACGTGCTGGTGGGGATCAATCTGCTGCGTGAGGGCTTAGATTTGCCGGAGGTGGGGCTGGTCGCCATTCTGGACGCGGACAAAGAAGGGTTTCTGCGCTCGTCCACAAGCCTCGTGCAGACCATCGGCAGGGCTGCGCGCAACGTCGAGGGCAGGGTCGTTCTATACGCGGATACCGTCACGCCTTCTATGCGGTACGCCATGGACGAGACGAACCGCCGCCGGACGCTGCAGAGGGCGTTTAACGAAGAGCACGGCATCACGCCGCAGAGCATCAAAAAAGCCGTGCGCGAGACGCTGATCATCACCACAAAGGTGCAGGATATCGGCGAAGAGATGAGCGCGGAGGAGAAAATCGCGCGCGTAAAGATGCTTACCGAAGAGATGCGCGCCGCCGCGCGCGAGCTGGAGTTCGAGCACGCCGCGAAGCTGCGTGACGAGATCAAGAAGCTCTCCGGCGAGGAAGCGCTCGAACGCGCCGCCAAACCAAAGCCCGGCACCATCGGCGCCAAGCGGCGCAACAGGGGCAGGTCGAGGAAATAAGCTGAATATGCGAAGGATTCAACCGGAAAATCCGAGCGGTGTATTTGAGCATCATGAATCAAACACGTATAATAAGCGTAATAAATCAAATTTGACGGGGAGGGTTATTATGAAAAACGAACTGATGCAGGAGATCGAAAAACAGTTTTCGGCGATGGGTATATCCGTAACGAAAGGCGGCAAAACCGACCTGAGCATCGATGCGGAGCTGCTGGACGCGAAGTTTTCCACCGGCAAGAAGAAGATCCGCTATGAATCGATGATACTGCTCGACGAAGCGGCCAAAGCCGTCAGGATGTACGAAAAGACGACCGAGACCGGCGCGGGCATGTCGTTCGGTTCGAGCGGGGAATCGACGTTCCAGAGCGGAAGCACGCTGTTTCGCAAGGTCAAGAGCGTGCAGTACGGGCCGGAAGGAAAGGTGTTCGAGTACGATTTTGACATCGGCGCCATCGCAAAGGCCGTTAAAACCGCCGCGAAAGAGCGCGGGTGGTCGTTTAAAACCGTTGTTTTAAAGAAAAAAGCAATGTACCGTTGAGACGTGCGCCGGAAGTGACAAGAAAAGGTTGCGTTCACAGGAGCCGCGTGTTACAATGTAACACGTAAGGATCCCGCACAATCAGCGGGCATTAGCGGAGCGAACGGAAAACCGTCCATGGAAGAAATTCCACGGACGGTTTGATTTTTGGCCGCAGGGTGTCCAATGCTGAAATACAGTTGAAAGTCCGGTCAGCGGCGGCCGGACAGCCGGATGAGCACCATCTCCGCAGTACAGCCGCTGCGCAGAGTCGATCCGCGGTTTCCCATGCCGGCGGATATGATCGCGTGCATGCCGCCGATGCGTTTGTAGCCGTAAGCCGCGCCGGATAACCGGCTCAGCCAGCTCATCGGCCAGACCTGCCCGGCGTGCGTGTGGCCTGAAAGATGCAGGGCGACGCCAAGACCGGCGGCTTCCTTCCGCTCGCGGGGTTGATGGTCGACCAATATAACAGGTTTGTTCCAGTCGGTGTCTTCAAGAAGCACCGCAAGAGGCGCGCGCCCGGGTTTGCGGGAAAATCCCGCGTCATGCCTGCCAATCAGCGTCACGCCCGCAACCGATAGGCTTTGATCGTCCAGCACGCGGATTCCGGCGCCGGACAGCGCCGCGTCGAGCTCGTCCTTCGTATACGGCGGCCTGGGGCCGTGGCTGGCGAGATCATGATTGCCGTAGGCAAAGAACGTGCCGTGCGTTGCCGGCACGCCGCCGACGATTCTGCAGGCGGATCGCATCAGCTCCGGGCTGGTTTGGTCGTCCACCAGATCGCCGGCGATGATGAGCAGGTCGGGTTGTTCCGCTGAGAGGAGATTCATCTGCATTTGAAGCCGGGTTTCGTCGATCGTCAGGCCCATGTGCACGTCGGAGATCAGCGCGATCTTGAGCGCTCCGTTTGGAACGGGAAGATCCGTTTCGATGAAATATTTCTTCAGTACGATGCGCTTTCCGTGGAAAAATCCGTAAACGAGCATGCCCGCGCTTGTTGCAAGCGCGGCGGCGCCGCCCTCCCACAGCCAGCGCAGATTGGCCGCGGCGGGCCAGACCAAAGCAAACAATTCGCTTAAAACAAACGCAAGCAGGCTGAACAAAAAGACGTAGAGCGCCGCGATGGTGCGCACCTTGACCGGGATCGGGCGTACCAAAAACGCAGCCATCGCGCAAACGGCGCCTGCCGCGCCGAGCAAGCGGCCGGCAATCGCGCCAAGGCCCCAGTATTGCAGCGCGCCGGAAAGCCAGGCGTATATCCAGAAGCCGATCGACAAACATAACAATATAAAAATTAAATACGCAATGAAGCGGGTACGTTTCTCGTGCAAGGTCTCCTCCAAAAGTACGGGTTCTGCCTACGCGGTCTATTATACCAGAGGAAACGAATCGAGGCGCGTCAATCCAGTAATTTCGCAAAAAAACGAAGCGGAAGATATTTTGTAATATCCGCAACGGATTTGCCGAAAAACGCGCTATCCACGCGATGACAGGTATGGTATAATGCCACCAACATCAATTACGGAGGGCCTCACGATGGCGGACGTCGTTTGGAAGGATCGCAAACGCATCATATTCGGTTTGCCGTGGACGTTTACGCGGTATTCCCTGACGCAGGAAAAACTGATCGTCGACAAAGGCTTTCTCAGCCGCAGGGAAGACGAGGTTCGTCTCTACCGCATTCTCGATATCACGCTCTACCGTCCTCTGCACCAGCGCATCTGGGGGTTAGGCACAATCCGCCTGAACACGGCGGACAAAACCACTCCGGATCTTGAAATCAAGCGGATTAAAAACGCGAAGCAGACCAAGGAGATGCTTTCGGACATGATCGAGCGCGAACGCTACGAAAAGCGGATCGCCGCGCGCGAATTCATGGGATACGGCGATATGGAAGACGACGAGGACGGCGTCAATTGATAATCGGAACGGAATGAAACACAAACGGGCGCAGCGGGCAGCGTCCGTCTTTTTTTAACACGTTGCCGGAAAATAAACATAAATAATGATAACAGCATTGAATAAAAAAACAGAACCCTGTTATAATAATAAGAAATTCGATAATTTCAGGCAGAATCGTTACCGTCATATCTGAAGGGAGAAGTGGGATGGAATTTAACTCTAACAGCGGCTTTATGTACGTCATCGTCGCAATCGTGATACTGTTTGTCATGCTGCAGTCCGTCGTCTTTCTGATCAAGGCGTGGAAGCGCGGCAAGGCGCTCGGCATGGACAGCAAGGCGATGAAAAAAACGGTCGGTTCGTCCGCCGTGTTCACCATCGCGCCGGCGATCGCGATTCTGCTCGGCGTGATCGCGCTGAGCAACGCGCTCGGCTTTCCGCTGCCGTGGCTGAGACTCTCGGTCATCGGTTCGCTGACCTACGAAGCGACGGCGGCTGCGGCCGCGGCGACGGGGGTTGGCTCGTCGCTGGCGCAGAAGGTGACGGATCCGAAGATCTTCGCCGCCATCGCATGGGTCATGACGTTTGGAATCATACCGGGGCTTTTGCTCGTTCCGCTTCTTGGTAAAAAGATCGAAAACGGCGTCAGCCGCATCAACAGCAAGGATTCGCGTTGGGGGAAGATCTTTCTCTCCGGTCTGTTTCTCGGCATGATCTCCGCGTTTCTCGGCCTCGTGTTCGCGCACGTGACCGAGGGGTTGACCGGCTGGATTCCGGTGTTCGTCATGCTGGCCAGCGCGGTGCTCATGATGATCTGCGGCCTGTTCCGCAAAGCGTTCAAAGCGAAATGGATTGAGGATTATGCTCTGCCGATCAGCCTGCTCGGCGGTATGGCGCTGTCCATACCGATCACGCAGCTGGTGCAGGGCATAGCGGGTTAAGAGGGGAGGCGCAGCATGAAAAAAGACATTTCTTATCGCGACAGCGTACATAGAATGGGCAGGGTTTGGATTTTCAGCGCGCTTGCGCTGCTGCTCGCCGTTCCGGCTGCTATCTGCGTCTACTACGACGCGTGGCCGCCGGTCGACGGTTTGCTCAAAGGCTTTTTAAGCGTCGCACCCATCTTCTGGACGGTCGGCGTCATCGAGGTGTTCACCTATG
This sequence comes from Christensenellaceae bacterium, assembly GCA_963675855.1. Lineage (GTDB taxonomy): Bacteria > Bacillota > Clostridia > Christensenellales > CAG-138 > UBA7703. The sequence goes on along the minus strand of OY776633.1, from coordinate 209,133 downwards.
TGCCCATGCTCGGCACCGGCGGGTCGTACCTTGGGTTCGTTACCGGCAATCTCGCCAACCTAAAGGTGCCGTGCGCTTTGAACGCCATGGACCGCGCGGGCGTACAGCCCGGAACGGAAGAAGGGGAGATCATTTCAACCATTGCGATCGCCACGAGCGCCATCGTGACCACGCTTATCATCGCGCTCGGCGTACTGCTGCTTTCGCAGATTGCGCCCGTGCTGGAGAGCGAGACGCTCCAGCCCGCTTTTGCAAATATATTGCCCGCGCTCTTCGGCGCGCTCGGCGTTGTGTTCATCTCCAAGGACTGGAAGATCGCAATCGCGCCGCTCGTTGTCATGATCGCGTTGTTTTTACTCGTTCCGTCGCTCGCCAGCGCGGTGGGCATCCTCGTTCCGGTCGGCGCGCTGATTGCCATCGGTGTAGCACGGATTCTGTATAAAAAAGGAATGCTGTAACAGCTTTTTATAAAAGCCAGATAGGAGAAATCGAATATGCTTTATTTCTGGAGTGCGCTGGCCGCGCTGTTCCTGTTGTTTCTTGCGGCAATCGTCGTGCGTGCGCTGGCGTTCCGGCCCAAGCCGGTCGTGACCCCGGTTCCAAGCGAGGCGGTTGTGGACGAGCGCACGGTCGTCGAACATCTGGCGCAGATGATCCGCTGCAAGACGGTGTCATATTACGAGGACGAGAAGATCGACAAAGCGGAATTTGTGAAATTTCGCTCGATGCTGAAGACGCTCTATCCGACTGTGTTTTCCAGATGTACGTATGAAGAACTCGGACCGAGCGGTATACTCTTTTCGCTCAAGGGTAAGAGTGCTCAGAAGCCCGCCGTGTTCATGTCTCATTATGACGTTGTACCCGTCAACGAAGAGCAGTGGTCGAGACCAGCGTTTGAAGGCATCGTCGAGGACGGTTTCCTCTGGGGCCGTGGCACGCTGGACACGAAGTGCACTCTTTTGGGGGTGATGGAGTCGGCGGAGCAGCTGCTCAAAGAAGGCTTCGTGCCCGAAAACGACATGTATTTTGCGTTCGGGGGGGACGAAGAGATCGCGGGCAAGTCGCAGCCCGTAATCGTGGAAACACTGCGCGCGCGCGGCATCGAGCCCGCAATTGTCGTGGACGAGGGCGGCGCGGTGGTTGAGGGCGTCTTTCCGGGTGTTTCCGAGCCCTGCGCGCTGATCGGCATCGCGGAAAAAGGGCTCATGGACGCGCAGTTCGTTATCGAGGGCGCCGGCGGCCACGCATCTTCGCCTCCGCCGCATACAGGCATCGGCAGGCTGGCCCGCGCGGTGACGCGCATCGAAAACAATCCCTTCCCGCGTGTGCTGACAAAACCCGTCGCGGAGATGTTCGATACGCTGGGCCGCAGTTCGTCGTTTGCCTATCGGCTGATTTTCGCCAACCTCTGGTGCTTTGCGCCGCTGCTGGACGCCATTTGTAAAAAATCCGGCGGCGAACTCAACGCCATGATGCGTACCACATGCGCGTTCACCATGGCGGAGGGCAGCAAAGCCAGCAACGTTCTTCCTCCGCGGGCGCGCATGGTAGCCAACCTCCGCATCATCAGCGGCAGCACCTGCGAAAAGACGCTGAGAGTGTTGAGAGAGCGGCTCGACGACGGCGGTATTCAGGCGGACATTATCCATGGCACCGATCCGAGCAAGATCTCCGAAACAACGGGGTACGGCTGGCAGAAACTTACGGCGGCGATCGCCGAAACCTGGCCGGATACGCTGATTGCGCCGTATCTGATGTTTGCGGCTTCGGACTCGCGGCATTACTGTGCGATTTCGGACTACGTCTACCGATTCTCGGCGATGGCGTTGAGCAAGGAAGACCGCGCCGGAATTCACGGCAACGACGAGCGTATCCGTGTGGAGAATATCGTTAAAACAGTGCAGTTTTACCTGCGGCTGATGAGAAAACTGTAAAGCCGATCAATAACAACAAAAAATGCCATCCAGTTCGGGATGGCATTTTTTATTTCGGTATATTGTTGAGAAAGCGCTATCTACAGTTCCAGCCGATATACGGTTTCGCCGTCGACCATCCGCCCGTCGGGCAGGAAGCCGAGGCTTTCGTAGAGCGATCTTGCGGCGGCGTTTTCCGGTTCGAAGCTGATGTAGATATACTTGTGATGATCGCCCGCAAGCGCGCGGATGCGCTCGATGATGAGGCGCATCGCGTCCCGCCCGTATCCCTTGCCCTGGTAGCGCATGTCGATCATGAGCCGGTAGATCCAATACTGCCGGTCGTCCGGATCGAGGCAGTACATCGCAAAGCCGACCGGCGTATTTTCAATATAGAGCGCGAGCGGCACGCACTCCGGCTGGGCGTATGCCTGCGCGAGCGAATACTGGTTGGACGCGACAAAGGATTTCTGTTCCGGTGCAACGGAAAGCTCCAGTACGGAACGGAAATTATAGCGGTCGATTTCGGCAAGATGGAGCATAACCGTACCCTCCTGCGTCACAGCGCTTCCTGCTGCTTGGCGTATTTCATGCGCAGCTCTTTTTTTAAAATCCGCTTGCGCATGCGGATGTTCTTGGGCGTGATTTCAACGAGTTCGTCGTCCGCGATGAATTCAAGGCACTGCTCGAGCGAGAGCGTTACGGCGGGCGTAAGTCGCAGGGCCTCGTCAGAGCCGGACGCGCGCATGTTGGTTACGTGTTTTTTCTTGCACACGTTGACCACGATGTCCTCCGCGCGCGCGTTTTCGCCGACGATCTGCCCTTCGTAAACGGGTACGCCCGGGCCGACGAAGAGCTTTCCGCGGTCCTGCGTATTGTACAGGCCGTAGCTCGTGGTGTCGCCCGTCTCGTGCGCGACGAGCGAGCCGGTTTTGCGTTCCTCAATCGGGCCCTTGTAGGGTTCGTAATCGTGGAAGATATGGCTCATCACGCCGTTGCCGCGCGTATCGGTCAAAAGCTCCGAACGGTATCCCATCAGGCCGCGCGCGGGTACTAAAAACTGCAGCCGCACGCTGTTTTCACCCTGGTTGGTCATGTCCGTGAGCTCCGCCTTGCGCTGGCCGAGCTTTTCCATAACCGCGCCGACATACTCGCCCGGTACGTCGATGGTCAGTTCCTCGACCGGTTCGGTCGTGTTGCCGTTTTTATCCTTGTGGAAGATGACCTTCGGGCGGGAGACCGCAAACTCGTATCCCTGGCGGCGCATGGTTTCGATCAGGATCGAAAGGTGCAGTTCGCCGCGCCCGCTCACCTGAAAGGAATCGGTGGTTTCCGTTTCCTCCACGCGCATGGAGATGTTGGTCTTCACCTCGGTAAAGAGGCGGTCGCGCAGGTTGCGCCCCGTGACGTACTTGCCCTCGCGCCCGGCGAACGGGCTGTCGTTGAGCATGAACATCATGCTCACGGTGGGTTCGTCGATGTGCACGAACGGCAGAGGTTCGATGCAGTTCGGATCGCAGACCGTTTCGCCGACGTTGAGGCCTTCCATGCCAGCCACGCAGATGATGTCGCCGCAGGGCGCCTCGTCCACCTCGATGCGCTTAAGCCCTTCGAAGCGGTAAAGCCGCGTGATCTTTGTGTCCGCGCGCCGGTTGTCCTCGCCGCCGCATATAACGACCGGCATGCCCTTTTTCGCGGTGCCGCGTTCGATGCGGCCTACGCCGATGCGGCCGACGTATTCGTCGTAGTCGATCGAGGAAAACAGAATCTGCAGCGGCGCGTCCGGCTCGTATTTCGGCGCGGGGATCGCGCTGAGTATCGTTTCGAAAAGAGGGCGCATGCCTTCCTGCATTCCGTCCGGCGACATGCCGCTTAAATTGTCCCTTGCGCTGGCGTACACAACGGGGAAATCGAGCTGATCGGCGTCCGCGCCGAGCTCGATGAAGAGCTCCAGCGCCTGATCCACGACTTCCGCGGAGCGCGCGCCGGGACGGTCGACCTTGTTGACCACGAGGATCGGGATCTTGTTGAGTTCGAGCGACTTTCGAAGCACGAACCGCGTCTGCGGCATGCAGCCTTCGAACGCGTCCACGAGCAGCAGCACACCGTCCACCATCTGGAGGATGCGCTCCACCTCGCCGCCGAAGTCCGCGTGGCCCGGCGTGTCGACGATATTGATGCGCGTTCCGCCGTAGACGACCGCCGTGTTTTTGGACAGGATCGTAATCCCGCGCTCGCGCTCGAGATCGTTGGAGTCCATAATGCGCTCGACGTCCTGTTCGCCCCTGCGCAGTACGCCCGCATCGCGCAGCATTTGATCGACCAGCGTCGTTTTGCCGTGGTCGACGTGCGCGATGATGGCGACATTTCGAATATCCATGGTATACAGTACCTTCTTTCTCAATACGAAAACAAGTTATTATACAACCCATTTGGGGAAAAGGACAAGATGTTTCGTGTTTTGCGGCGGTATTTTAGCGCGTTTTGATAAAACCGCGCCGTTTAACGGGAAATTGAGCAAAACGGTTCAATTGAAAATATATTTTTCCGAAACCCTTGACAAACCGCATTTCCGAATGTATAACTGTATTAAGCAATTAGTACAACAGTACAGTAACACACGGAAGGAGGAAGGCGCATTGGCATGGCAATTTACGTCGAACCAGCCGATCTACCAGCAGATTGTAGACGAGATCGAATTGCGCATTCTCAACGGCACCTATGAGATGGGAATGCGGCTGCCCAGCGTACGCGATCTGGCGATACAGGCGGCAGTCAACCCGAACACGATGCAGCGCGCGCTCGCTCAATTGGAGGAAATGGGATTGATTACGACACAGAGAAACACCGGACGAACGGTGACGACGGACAAATCGGCCGTCTCCCGCGCGCGGGACGCAAAAGCGGACCTGCTCGCCGAGACGTTTCTGATGCAGATGAAGGCGCTTGGCTTGAGCCGCAAAGAGGTGCTCGAGCGTCTCGCCAAAGGGGAACACAAGGAGGGGGAACATGCAATCCATTCTTGAAACAAGGACGCTGACCAAGCGGTACGGAACGACGCTCGCGCTCGAAAACGTGGACATCTCCCTGCCGAAGGGAAAGATCGTCGGCCTGCTCGGGCCGAACGGCAGCGGCAAGACCACGCTGCTCAAGATCGTAGCGGGGCTGTTGACGCCGACGACGGGCACCGTGCTCGTAGAAGGGCAGCCGGTGGGCGAAGCGACAAAGTCGATGATCTCGTTTCTGCCGGAGAACACATACCTGCCGGACTGGATGACGGTTGAGGACTGCCTCGATTATTTCACGGACTTCTATGCGGACTTCGACACCGACAGGGCGCGGGATATGCTTTCGCGGCTCAACGTACCGGCGAAAAAGCGGATGAAGCAGCTGAGCAAAGGCACGCGCGAAAAGATGCAGCTCGTGCTGGTCATGTCCCGCAGAGCGAAGCTCTACCTGCTGGACGAACCGATCGGCGGCGTGGATCCCGCGACGCGGGATTATATCCTCGACACGATCATCAGTAACTATGACAACGAAGCGACGATCCTCATCTCCACGCATCTGATCGCGGATGTGGAAAAGGTGCTCGACGAGTTCCTCTTCCTCAAGGAAGGCGTTATCACGATGCACGATACGATGGACAACGTCCGTGAATCGCAGGGCAAGTCGCTGGACGAACTGTTCAGGGAGGTATTCAGATGCTAGGCAAATTGATGAAACACGATTTCCGCGCGCTTTCGCGCACGCTTTTCCCGCTGCAGATCGGTATCCTCGGCGGCGGACTGGTGGCGACGCTGCTCTCCGCGCTGTCCATCCGCATGAGCGACGCATCCTGGGCGGCGGAACACGGCTCTTCGCTGTTCAAGGCGCTGATCATGGGTATTTCGATCTCGACGGCTATTCTCATCGGCGTCGCGATCATGGCGTCGATGTTCGTTACGCTGATTCTGATCTGCTACCACTTTTACCGCAGCTTCCTTTCGGACGAAGGGTACCTGACGTTCACGCTACCGGTTTCCACGTCCAAACTGCTGTGGAGCAAGCTCTTTACGGGTATGTTCTGGGTGCTGATCAACGGCGTCGTGGTCATGGTCGCGCTTCTGATCTACTCGGTCTTCGGCACGACCACCAATTCGCTGGTCAACATGGATGTCCTGCAGGGGTTCCGCTATTTCTTCACCGACCTGCTGCCGCAGGCAAAGGACTTCATGAACGTTCCCCTCGTAATCGCGGAAGCCGTCGTTCTCGGCATCGTCGGGCTGGCGGCGCAGCTGTTGCAGCTCTACTTCGCCATCATCGTCGGCGGGCAGGTGGCCAAGAAGCACCGCATCCTCGCGGCAATCGGCATGTACCTGCTCATCAATATGGGCGTTGGCATCGTCAGTTCAACGTTCCTCTCGGTGGTGTCCCTTGGCGAGTACATGGTTCCCATGACGCTGACCGGCGCGCCGGAGATCAGCAGGTTTATGACCAGCACGGTTGGTTGGTACGGGCTGCTTTCCGTTGGCTTGTGCGCGTTGTTCTTCCTCGTATCGCGCTCGATCCTCAGAAAGAACCTGAACCTGCAATAATAAAACACAAAAGCCGGCATGTGCCGGCTTTTATGTTGGAAAGCTTAATCCTCAGAAAGAACCTGAACCTACAATAAGGGTATCGCATAATAAGGCGGTTAACACCGCCTTATTTTTGTTATATGAAACAGTTAGCCGTAAAAAGCTTGCATATGCGCCGCTCGACCACCTATAATAACCCTCATGAAACGGGTATTAGGCAGCATCCGCCGCGCGGACGAGCGGTATCACATGATCGGGGACGGGGACAAAGTCTGCGTAGGCGTTTCCGGCGGAAAGGACTCCCTCTTGTTGATGGAGGCGCTCAAACTCTATCAGCGGTTTTCCTATACGAAATTCGACGTGATCGCTGTTATGCTCGATCTGGGACTGAAGAACCACGACACGTCCGGCGTCGAGGCGTTCGCCGAGCGCATCGGCATCGAACTGCATATCGAAAAGACCGATATCGGCAAGGTCGTGTTCGAGTACCGGCAGGAGCGCAGCCCCTGCGCGCTCTGCGCGAAGCTCCGGCGCGGCGCGCTGAACACGTTTGCCGTGGAGCACGGCTGTAACAAGGTCGCACTCGGCCACAACCGCGAGGACGTGATTCAGACGTTCTTTATGAGCATGCTCTACGAAGGGCGCATCAATACCTTCGCGCCGGTGACGTATCTTTCACGCAGGGACGTGACCGTGATCCGCCCGCTGGTATTTTTGCCGGAGAAATATGCGATTTCCGTCGCGCGCGCGCGAAACCTGCCCGTTCTGCCGCCGCAATGCGATATTTCCGGGAGCACCAAGCGCGACGAGGCAAAGCGGCTTGTGCAGCATATCACGGGGTTGGTGCCGGACTTTGAGGAGAAGTTTATGCACGCGCTCTCCACGACGGAAACCTACGGCCTATGGGACCGCATGCGCCTCAAGGACGACGAGAAACATAAGAGATAGTTTATTCTCTTACTTTTCTTGAAAGAAAAGTAAGCAAAAGAATTTTGATGTTTTGGTAATAAAAAGGCCCGCAAATGCGGGCCTTTTTTGTTATTAGTTTATTCCATGACCTCGGTGACGACGCCGGAGGCAACCGTTCTGCCGCCTTCGCGAATGGCGAAGCGCAGTCCCGGCTCGATGGCGATCGGCGTGATCAGCTTGATCGTCATATCGATGTGGTCGCCGGGCATGACCATCTCGACGCCTTTCGGCAGCTCGATGGAACCAGTCACGTCCGTCGTGCGGAAGTAGAACTGCGGACGGTAGCCCGTGAAGAACGGGGTGTGGCGGCCGCCCTCTTCCTTGGTCAGCACGTACACGCGGCCCAGAAAGTGCGTGTGCGGATGGATCGAGTTCGGCTTGGCGAGAACCTGCCCGCGCTCGATGTCCGTGCGCTGTACGCCGCGCAGCAGTGCGCCGATGTTGTCGCCCGCGATCGCCTGGTCCAGCTGCTTTCTGAACATTTCGACGCCCGTGACGACGACCGAACGCGTTTCGTCGGTCAACCCTACGATCTCGACCGTGTCGCTGACCTTGACCGTTCCGCGCTCAACGCGGCCCGTCGCGACCGTGCCGCGGCCTGTGATCGTGAATACGTCTTCCACCGGCATGAGGAACGGCTTGTCAACCGCGCGCTCCGGCGTCGGGATATAGCTGTCTACCGCGTCCATCAGCTCAAAGAGGCATGCGCACTCCGGCGCATCTTCCGCCTTCTTGCCTGCTACCAGCGCTTCCATCGCCTGCAGCGCGCTGCCCTTGACGATCGGAATATCGTCGCCCGGGAATTCGTACGTGTTCAGAAGCTCGCGAATCTCCATTTCGACCAGTTCCAGCAGTTCCGGATCGTCGACCTGGTCGGTCTTGTTCATGAATACGATGATGTACGGCACGCCGACCTGACGGGCCAGCAGGATGTGCTCGCGCGTCTGCGGCATCGGGCCGTCCGCCGCGCTCACCACCAGGATTGCGCCGTCCATCTGCGCAGCGCCCGTGATCATGTTCTTGACATAGTCCGCGTGGCCCGGGCAGTCTACGTGCGCGTAGTGGCGGTTCGCCGTTTGATATTCCACGTGCGCGGTGTTGATCGTGATGCCGCGCGCCTTCTCTTCCGGCGCTTTGTCGATATCGTCATACTTCATCGCCTGCGCGTCGCCATGCTGCGCCAGCGCCATCGTGATCGCCGCCGTCAGCGTCGTTTTGCCGTGGTCCACGTGTCCGATCGTGCCGATGTTTACGTGCGGCTTTGTCCGCTCGAATTTTGCCTTTGCCATTACAACCATTCCTCCTAAAAATCGTCTGTTGTTACCCGCATGCGGAATTTGTAACGGCAGCGGGCAAAATATGTTGTGCACCTTTTTTGGATGCTGGAGCGGGTGATGGGAATCGAACCCACATAGCCAGCTTGGGAAGCTGGAGCTCTGCCACTGAGCTACACCCGCGCAACGGCCGCATCCCCTCCGCCGCAGGAGCGGACGGCGGCGGATCGCTTCGTGCAGGCTTCCCTTTTTAACTCGTTGTGACAGGCAGGAAATCCGCATCGAAACCACCGTGAAGAAGTCAAGCGTTACCCATGCTCCGCCACGGTAGCATCCCTTATTCTATAGGCTTTGCCAAAAAAAGTCAACATCCCAAATCGTGTGGCGCGACGGGCTTTTTAACGCAAAATACAGTTCCTTAAATAACACGTAAATGCTTATCTTACGTGCTTTTTTCAGGCTATTTCTCTTCCCAGGCCATGGCGCGCTGCAGCGCCCGGCGCCAACCGCGCAAGCGGGCTTCGCGCTCCACGGCGTCGATCTGCGGAGCAAAGACCCGCTCGCTCTGCCATTGCGCGGCGATATCCTTCGTACTTTTGAACACGCCGACGGCCAGGCCGGCGAGGCAGGCAGCGCCGAGCGCCGTGGATTCCACGCACTTCGGGCGGTTGACCTGCGCGTCGAGAAGGTCCGCCTGGATCTGCATCATGATGTTGGAGACGGAAGCTCCGCCGTCAACCCGCAGCTCAGCCAGCGGCACCCCCGCGTCCTTTTCCATCGTTTCGCCGAGGTCGCGCACCTGGTAGGCGATACCCTCCAAAACGGCGCGCGCAAAATGCGCTTTTGTCGTTGCGCGGGTAAGCCCCAGCATCGCGCCGCGCGCGTACATGTCCCAGTGCGGCGCACCGAGGCCGGTAAACGCGGAGACGAAGTACGCTCCACCCGCATCCGGTACGGATTCCGCCAATACGTCGATCTCGCGCGCGCTGGAGATGAGGCCGAGGTCGTCGCGAAGCCACTTGATCGCACTGCCCGCGTTGAAGATGCTGCCCTCCAGCGCGTACTCCACGCGACCGCCTACTCCCCACGCGATGGTGGTCAGAAGCCGGTTTTTGCTCTCGATGGGGGTCGTGCCCGTATTCATCATCAAAAAGCCGCCCGTGCCGTAGGTGCATTTGGCCATGCCCTTTTCAAAGCAGGCCTGCCCGAAGAGCGCCGCCTGCTGGTCTCCCGCCGCGCCCGCGAGCGGCACGCCGCCGAGCGGCTCCAGACCCAAGAGGTGCGGTTGAATGCTGCCGTAAACGTGGCTCGAAGGCAAGGCCTTTGGCAGCATGCAGCGCGGGATATTCAGCCGCCCGAGCAGTTTATCGTCGTAATCGAGGTTATGGATATCGAAGAGCATCGTACGCGAGGCGTTGGAGTAGTCCGTCACATGTTCGCCGGTGAGGTTCCAGATGAGCCAGGTATCCACCGTGCCGAACAATAGCTCGCCGTTTTCCGCGCGCTGCTGACCGTTTTCGATCTGGTCGAGAATATAGCGGATCTTTGTGCCGGAGAAATACGCGTCGATGAGCAGCCCCGTGGTTTTCTGCACATGGCCGCCCCAACCTTCGGCGATCAGCGTTTCACACAGCGGCGCGGTGCGGCGGCACTGCCAGACGATGGCGTTATACACGGGATGCCCCGTCGCTTTTTCCCAGACGATCGTGGTTTCGCGCTGGTTCGTTACGCCTGCGGCCGCGACGTCGCCGGGTTTGACGTTTTCGCGCCGGAGCACGTCCGCCACCGCCTGTTTCTGCGTTTCAAGGATGTCGAACGGATCGTGCTCGACGTATCCCGCACCGGGATAGATCTGGCGGAATTCGTACTGTGCGCTGGAAACGATCTTCCCGGCAAGGTCAAAGAGGATGGCGCGCGAACTCGTCGTGCCCTGGTCGAGGGCGAGAAGGTATTTCGGCATGATGGCAGATTCCTTTCGATGCGGTTTTACAGAGATAAATAATAAGATGAAGCGGTGTGCATACGTGCTGTTTTAAACGCTGAAACCAGTATTATTATGGCACACTCTCCTGCGCTCATCAACACGCGTTCGGATATTGCTGGAGAAAATCATTGCGCATGAAGAACTTATTTGTAACATTCTTACTTTCTTTTTTGGGTAAGCCGGTCTATGATACATACTATGGCAGGCAACGGCACCCAATCGAATACCGTACCCGAAGGCTTTGTGCCGAACAAGGCGCTGGGGCAGAATTTTCTGGCCGACGCCAACGTGATCGGGGCGGTTCTCGACGCGGCGCGGATCGAGGGAAAACGCGTGCTCGAAATAGGCCCCGGCGCGGGCGCGCTGACGGAGGGGTTGCTGAAACGGGCGTCGTTCCTTGTTGCCGTGGAAAAAGACGGGCGGCTCTGTGATGTTCTTAGGAAGCGTTTCGGCGAAAAGCTGACCCTCTTGCACGCGGACGCGCTCGACGCGGACATTCCAGCGCTGATGGGATCCCGGCCATGGCACGCCGTTGGCAATCTGCCGTACTATGCCACAACGCCGATCGTACTGCGGCTGTTATCGCTCCTGCCCGAAAGCATGACGCTTATGGTGCAGGCGGAAGCGGCTCAGCGGTTTTTCGCCCGGCCGAAAGACCGCGTGTACGGCCCGTTAGCCGCCGCCACAGCCTGTCTCTACGATGCACAAGTGGCCGCGCAGGCGCCGCGGGGCTGTTTCCGGCCCGCGCCGGAGGTGGATTCCGTGGTCGTCCGCCTCTTTCGCAACAGCGAACCCATGCAGGACGGCGCGGCGTTTCTATCTTTTTTAAAGCGGGCGTTCTCCATGCGGCGCAAGACGCTTTTTAACAATCTGGACAAAGACGGGCGATTGCCCGCCGCGCTTTCTGCGCTTGGTTTTCCCGCGGACGCGCGCGCCGAGGCGCTTCCTCCCGGGGCGCTGCTGCGGATATTTCAAACGCTGATGTGAAAACGAGTATCAATCATAACGAAACGGAGGATTCACCATGGCTAAACTGACCTATTTCTATCTGCCGAGCTGCCCGCACTGCAGGCTCGCCGCGCGATGCATTGAGGAGCTATGCTCGGAGGACGACCGCTATAAAGGCGTCGAAATCGAGCGTATCGACGAATCCGCGCAGAAAGCGCTCGCCGCCAAGTACGATTACTGGTACGTACCCTGCTTCTATATGGGGCAGGAGAAGATCCATGAAGGCCATGCGGAAAAGACGGACGTGAAGAACGTCCTCGAACGCGCGCTGAAATCCTGACCCGGGATGATGCGTAAAAACCCGTTTCTGTACTGATATGCAGGACGGGTTTTTTATTTGTCCTTAGCACCGTAAGCCAAAGACGGTAATCGTCTTCAATTCTGATTTTTCTCCTGTGATATAATTAACAAAAACAAAGTTGGTAAATCGGAATGGATATAAAAAGAATCTTGCCAGGCATCAACAAACATATCAAAGCAGATTTCGAATATGTTGAGCCGGACAATAACGCTCACCTTGGATTGAATGTGCCTGAAATTGTTTTTCAATTCGGAAGTATAAAGTCAAAAATAAGATCAATACCAAGACTCGGCCGCTATATGGTCAAATGTATATTGGAACTCAGAAAGACATACCATAGCCTGTACCATCAACCCGAAAACCCGAACGGGATCATTTCAGATAAGGATTTATCGGATTTAGAATCTTTTGTTGAAGAGTTGGCCATCGACGATATCGGATTTACGGAAGTAGACACTTCGTATATTTTCAGTAACCAAAAGATTCTCTACAAGAATGCGATCGTAATTTTAATGAAGATGGATACTGAAATAATTCAAACGGCACCATCCAAGCAAGCCGAGAAAGAGATATTTCGAACATATTATGAGCTCAATCATTCAGTGAATGAAATAAAAGAATTTCTTAACAGCAGAGGTTATCGTGCGCAGGCCGGCCCCGCACTTGGAGGAGAGGTAAATTATCCGCTGCTTGCACAAAAGGCCGGAATGGGAGCGGTAGGAAAACACGGATTGCTGATTACCGATCGGGAATTTGGCCCGTCATTGAGACTTGCCGCTGTATATACGGATATCGAAAACTTACCATTCAGCGATCATAACAAACACGCTTGGATTGACGCATTTTGTGATCAGTGCAACAGGTGCGTAAGGGAATGCCCGGTTGGCGCTATTTATCAGCAGAGTGAAGTAATGAAAGACGGGTCAAAACAATGTATAGACTATAGAAAATGCGCCGTTCCCTTTTCAAAGAACTATGGGTGCACCGTATGTATCAAAGAGTGTGTTTTCTTTCATAAGCAATACGAAAAAATAAAATCGGGATTTTTGCGTCAGCGCTTATAATAGCTGCTTATCTATGATCCATAAAAAATTAAAATTATTCTGCCGCACTAAACCTGCCCAAGTACACAAAAATGTTTGCGTTTGAAGGCGTTCGTTCCGCGTGAAAAGTGCTTTTTACGCACAAATCATGTATAATACAGGTAAGCCGCGCGGCAGTATTTTTCCGTGCGCAATGATATAGGAGGCGTATATATGGCGATGGTCTGGATTATCGCGATTGCGCTGATTTCAGTCGCGGCGGCGTATGCGTTGATCGGCGGGTTAAGGGTGTCCACCATGATCCTGCATCCCAGGGCGCATGCGTACGATACCGTCGTCGATAAAGAAGTGGAGCGCGGCAATTTCACACGCGCCTGGTACGACGAAAACGTCCGGTTGGAGGAATTTACGATTTGTTCGCCGTTTGGCTACGATCTGCACTGCGCGCTCTGGCCGCGCGGGGAAGGAGAACCGTTTGCGGACGGGAAACGCCGCGTCGCGGTGTTCGCGCACGGCTATACCTACTGTCTGCTCGGCGGCGTGAAATACGCCTCGATCTTCCACGGCCTCGGGTTTGATTGCGTGCTGTACGACCACCGCAACCACGGCCTTTCCGGCCGCGCGCCGACCACGATGGGATTTTACGAGGCGAAGGATCTCGCCGTCGTCTGCGCATGGGCGCGCGAACGCTTCGGCGGGGACGCGCTGATCGGCACGCACGGCGAGTCAATGGGCGCGGCGACGGTCATGCTCCATGCGGCGCAGGACGAACGGCTTGCGTTCGCCGTCGAGGACTGCGGCTACAGCGATCTGAATGCCGAGATGCGGCATGCGATGCGCCGCCAGTACCACGTACCCGCTTATCCGGCGCTGCCGGTTGCGAGCCTGCTGTCACGCCTGCGCGGCGGCGTGTCCTTCGGCAGCGTGGTTCCAAAGGACGCGCTCAGGGCGTGCGCGCACGTACCGATGCTTTTCGTCCACGGGGACGCTGACGATCTCGTGCCGTTTTCGATGCTGAAAGAAAACTACGAAGCGAAAGCCGGTATAAAAAAGATGCTGACCGTTGCCGGCGCGGACCACGCGGGATGCTACCGGTCGGACAACGGCGTTTACCGGAAAACCGTAACGGATTTCCTGCTGGAAAACAGCGTGATCGAGCGTCGTGAACCCGGGAAGTAAAAACGCGTTTTTTTCGCGTTTAGCGGCTCTTGCAAACGAAAATGAACGCTGATATGATGATGTTAATATGGAGGGGAAAAACATGAAAAAGCCGTTACAAAAAACGTTGCTCGTCACGTCCGCCGTGTACATCGTGATCGGCCTTCTTCTGATCATATGGCCGGACGTTGCGCGGCAGATCGTCATCTACGCCATCGGCGCGGCGGCGCTTCTCTACGGTGGCTACCGCATCGTGGATTTCTTCATGCGGAAAGAGCATTTGAGCGGAACCGTCCAAATCGGTGTCGCGCTCGGCATCGCCTGCGTGCTGCTGGGCCTGTTTCTCGTTGTGAAGGCGAATACGGTCGTCGCGCTGCTCGCCGCCATCATCGGCGTCGCGGTCATCGTGGACAGCGTGCTGCGGCTGCAGATCGCGCTCAACTTTAGACATGCGGGGCTGAAAAACTGGCTTGTCCTGCTCATCACTTCGCTCGTTACACTGGCGTTCGGCATCCTTCTATTGTTCAACCCGTTTACGGCGGTCAAGGTTGCGACCGTTATTGCGGGAATCAGCCTGCTCGTCGACGGAGCGTTTACGCTCTGGGGCGTTTTGCAGGCAGACAGGGACACGCCAACTCAAACGACAACGGTTCGATAAGCAAAAAAGGCGGTGCCTGACGCGCCGCCTTTTTTGATACGCGGGTTGATTCTCTCGACCGGCACAAAAGCCGGATTACGCTATACGGTTGATGAAGGAGAAAACATGAGCACAACTCTCGATCTTGCAAAAAAGCTTTTCAACGAAACATGGGACCTCATCGACAAGCCGGATCGCACGGATGCGGAAAACGCCGACATGCTGCATAAGGCGCACACATCCTGCTATCTCTGGCGTGCGGCGGACAGTCCCATTAACAATGCGCGCGGCGAATGGCAGGTTTCGCACGTGTACAGCCTGCTGGGCGAAGGGCGGCTCGCGCTGCTGCACGGCGCATATTCGCTCACAATCTGCCTGGAAAACGGGATCGGCGATTTCGACCTTGCTTTTGGTTACGAGGCGGTCGCGCGCGCGTATAAAGCGCTTGGAGATCAAGCGCTGTTGGAGGAAAATAAACGGCTGGGTCTGGCTGCATGCGAAGCGATTGCCGATAAGGAAGACCGCGACTATGCGCAATCCGGCTTTGCCGATCTGTGATAACGCTTTCAACGAAAAACGCCATCCGTCGGATGGCGTTTTTATTTGCACGCCCGCAGGTCATGTTATAAAAGCAAATGGGGCGTTACCGTCTCCTCCGGCGCACCGTGCGGCGCGCGTAAGCCGCGGTCAGGCTGATCAGGCTGATCAGAAGCACAAGACTGACCCCGGCAAAGATCAGAAAACCCGTGCCGGTGTTTGAAAACAGATCGGACAATGCCGGCTTTTCCTCGGGTTCCGGCGTGGGTTCCGGCGGGACGGGGCTGGGCGTCGGCACGGGAACCGCGCTCGTTTCGGCAACAAGTTCGCCTGCAAACAGCGCGTATCCGGCGTAGGAGCAGGAGATGGTGCCTACGACGTCCCCCGCCTCGGCGGACGAGAGGGCGGCGGTCACCTGCGTTTCGGTCTCGAGCAGCGAGACGTCCGAAAACGCCGGATCGACAATCGTCTTCGGCAGGCGGACGCCCGCGTCCTCTTCAAACTTAGCGGCGATGCCGACCGGTTCGACGAGGCCTTCCACCGTTACGTCGGTGGAGTACGCGTAACCTAGCGTTTCGGCAGAGACAAACGCATAGTCGTTTTGCAGCGTGTATTCGATGAAGAGTTTCGCGTTTTGGAACACGCGCGGCATACGCTTGTTCGCGTCGCGGTGTGTGTAGTCGTCCGCGCCGATGAGCACGACGATTACCTCCGCGCCGTCGAGCTGACCGACTGCGATCAGGCATTGGCCGCCGACCGTCGTGCTGCCGGTCTTCCCGCCGATGCAGAGATCGCTGTAGCAGTCGCTGTCCGGGTCGTCCGAGATCAGGCGGTTGGAGTTGACCATCTCCATGGGTTCTTTGCGTACGTCGTTGGCCTCGATCGTATAGCGCGCCGTGCCGATCAGGGTGCGGAACATGTCGTTTTTCAGCGCGTAGGCGGTCAGAACCGCCATATCACGCGCGGTCGAATACTGCCCGCCGCGGTACGCGCCGCTTGCGTTGAGAAAATGCGTGTCCGCCATGCCGAGCTCTGCCGCCTTTGCGTTGGCCAGGTCGCAAAAATCGCTTACGCTGCCTGCGACATAGTTCGCCAGCAGCAACGCCGCGTCGTTGCCCGAATTGAGCATAAGCCCGTAGAGCAGCTGGCGCACGGTCAGCGTTTCGCCCGCCACGACGTGCATGAGCGAATTTCGTTCGGACATGCCCGCGGCCTGCTTCGTGACGACGACGGTCTCCTCAAGGTCTTCCACCAGTTCCAGCGTCAGGATGCAGGTCATGATCTTCATCGTGCTGGCGGGGATGCAGCGCTCGTCCGGGTCGCGTTCATAAAACACGACGGACGGGTCGTTTGCGTCCGCGACGATATAATAAGGCGCGATGATGTCCGCGTCCGGCGGGGCGGTGCCGACGTCGGCGGAGGCGGGCAGCAGCATAACGGCGGCTAACAGAAGAGACAGCGCTCGAATCATGATATTAGAGTCCTCGCTCGATCGATTGATACCTGGTATTATACGATAAAAGCGGAAATTGGGCAAAGCCGCCCGAAAACATCTGCAATTCGGGCGGCGCTCTCTTTCGGGCGGTCAACCATATATGCTTATAGAACCGGATGTGAACAACATGCGGCATTTTGGCGCGCGGGTTTGACAATTACGGCGCTTGTCTCTATCATAAACACTGAGGAAATTTATGAAGAAACTAGGACCGAATCAACTGAAAAAAGTGGTGATCGTCAACGCGGTGCTGCTCGTGCTTGCAATCGTGATTGCGATCAACCTTCTCGTCACGGGCGGCAGGCCTGCCGCCGCGCCGGAACAGGCGCAGGCCGTGGCCGATGCGGAAGAAACGGCCGGTCAGCAGGCGGACACGTCCGCGCCGGCGGAAACGCCCCTGCCGACGGATACGCCGCAGCCCGAACCGGAAAAGAAGACCGGGACGCAGGAGTTTTCAATGCGCTTTGTCGGAGACCTGATGTGCTGCGACGGGCAGATGGAGGACGCACTGCAACAAGACGGCACGTATGATTTTTCCAAGCACTTCGCCCAGATCAGGGACGAACTTGCGGGTGCGGACGTGCTGTTAGGCAACTTCGAAGCCTGCATGTACGACGGCGCGCCGCTCAACGGCTCCATCGAAGGCTTCAACGCGCCGGTATCCTACGCCGAGGAACTCAAAAACGACGGGTTCGACGTGCTGTTTACCGCCAACAACCACGCGATGGACTTCCTCGTAGAGGGCGCGTTTGAAACGGCGGAAAAGCTGCAAAACATGGGATTCACCGCGCTCGGCACCAACGCCGCGAAGGAAGCCGTGGACGAAGTTTACATTCGCGACGTCAACGGCGTTCCGGTCGCCATCCTGGCGTATACGGGTTTTACGAACAAATATAAGCTAGCGCTCGACGGCGAGGACGCGAAGTGGACGATGAACTACTACTCCGCCGAACGTCTCGAAAAGGACGTAACCGCCGCCCGCGCGTCCGGCGCGAAGGTGATCGTCATGTACCTGCACGACGGTACGGAGAAGGACGACGAACCGAGCAGGCGCCAGCTCACGGCGGCGAACGACGCGGCGGCGCTCGGCGTGGACGCGGTCGTCATGAGCCATACGCATTCCCTCCAAAGCATGGAGAAGCGTACCGTAACCGTGGACGGTGCGGAAAAGACGGTGTTCATCGCCTACGGCCTGGGCAACTTTATGTCGAGCGCAATCCATACGGAGAGCCTGAACAACATCATCCTCAACCTCAGCTTTACCTACGACTGGGACCGGGACAGACTCGCGTCCATCGACGCGAGCTACCTGCTGACCTACACCTATAACTTCTACAACGAAGAGAAGATCATGTCGTATTCCGTCGTACCGCTGCAGCAGGCGCTTGCGGATTTCTCCATCGTGGATCCGCGCACGCGCTACGCGCTGGACCGCTTCCAGGCGGCGTACGATAAGATGCTCAAGCGCATCGGCACGGACGCGGCGGAAAACGTCTACACGTTCCACCCCGAGACGGTGGCGGTTCCGGAAACTTAAACATTCTACAGTTCGCGCATTCGGGCGCGGAGGAGATATTTAATCAATAAACTAATCAGCCGCGGATTGCGCGCGGCGCGACAGGAGCAAAACAGCATGAATCAAAAAAGCGTCTACCATTCGAAGTTTTTTCGGAGCGCGGCCGCTTTTTTGTTGTTGATTTGCCTTTTACTGCCTGTCTTTGGCGCGGCGCGCGCCGAAGGCGGAGAAGAGGCCGCCGACCTGACGGGAGCATGCGCCTTCGTCCTGCCGGAGCGATCAATGGCGTTTGACGCGCGCCTGACGGACGGGCGGTACAACTCCCGCATTTCGTTTAAAAAAGAAGAGGCGATCGAAATCGCCCTCGCCGACGGGGCGGAGGGGCTCTACGTCGCCTGGTACGAATATCCGGAGTCCGCGCGAATCGAAACGCTGGACAAAGCAGGCGCGGTGCTGGAAAGCAAGGCTGCCAATGCCGATCTGCTCAACGAGTATTTCGCGCTGCCACAAGGATGCGCCGCCGTGCGCATCGCCGGGGACAAGGCGTTCTCCGTATGCGAACTGCGCGTGTTCGACGCCGCGGCCCCGCCGGAGAATCTGTGCGTCATGGCCGCGCAGCAGACGCAGCCCAAGGCGATGCTCATCGCCGCGCATACAAGCGACGAGGCGTACGACTTCGGCAGCCTGCTTCCGTTCTTCTGCGGCGGCGACGCGGCGATCGTGTTTCTCTCCTCGGAGAGCAGGCAGGCGCAGCAGCAGGCCATCGAAAACCTGTACGCGCTCGGCTCGCGCACACAGCCGGTATTCGGAAATTTCCAATATTACCGGACCGTGCTTGAAGTGAAAAGAATGTATGGATTGATCGATAAGGCCGACCTGTCCAACTGGCTCATCCAGCTGCTGCGCCGCTACCGGCCGGACACGCTGATCACCCACTCCGCGCTTGGCGAAGGCGGAGACGGCATGCACCTGCTCGCCGCGACGCATGTGCCGCTCGCCGCCGCGCAGGCGGCGGACGAATCGAAGGAATATGTCAGCGAGCGGCTTTACGGCGTTTGGCAGGTGCGGGCGGTCTATCAGCATCTCGAGTCGGGCGGCTGCCCGCTGTACGATACGGGCGCGCCGATCTCCGCGTTCGGCGGCATGAGCGCGCTGGAGCTTGCACAGGAGGCGTTCGACCGTTACACGACGTACCAGGTGTTCCGCGCGCTGGTAACCGACACCCCGTATTTTATCCAAACGTTCCCGGAGGATATCGCCGCGACCGAGGCGGAGAGCGCAAAGGAGCTTTATGCGCTGCTTTCCTCGCTCTCCGGGCCGGAGGCGCTTCCAAGCGCCGCCGTTACGCCGGAGCCGACCGCCACGCCGGAACCGCAGCCGACGGCCGACGCGGCCGAGGCGCGGGAAAATGAAAACGAAAGCGCGGATATCGCGAACGATTGGATGTATTCCCAAACGGGCTACGCGATCGGCGCGGGGCTCACCGCGCTCGGCATTGCCGTTATCATGCTCTGCCTGTTTAGGCGCGGCCGCGAACCGGAGAAAAAACGGACGTCGCTCCGGGTCGCCGGCGCGGTTGCCGGGGGACTGCTCGTTCTCTTCGGCGCGGCGCTGATCCTCCGCGCGAATACGCCCGCTGCGACGCCCGAACCGGAGATTACGCCTGTGCCGCAGCCGACGGTGACAGCCACCGTGCACGAGGAGACGCCGACGCCCGTACCTACGCCGACAGCCGATCCGTTCGCCGCGCATTTTAGACAGGAGGGCGAGCCGGAGGAAGTGGTCGTGTTCGACTATGAAAACGGCGTCTTCGAATACCGCAACGATACGCTCGGCATCGAAATTCGGCGTATTACGAGTACAGATCCGATGCTGGCGTACTATGTGGCGCACATCTACGAGCGTGATGTTGACTCCTACCGTTCCGGCTTCGGCTCGGCGCGGCAGAACGGGCGCGACCCGGTCGACGCCTGTACGATGGCGCGGCGTTACAGCGCGGTGTTCGGTATAACGGGCGACAACCTGCTTCACTCGGACTACAACCGCGGGCTGATGATACGGGACGGCCGCGTTTTCAGGGCGATGACGCAGCAGTCGGCCATGGCGCTGACGGACGACTTTTCCATGCGCATCTATTCCGCAAAAGACGAGACCATGCTCAACGAAATTGAAGAAGGCACGCGCGACACGTTCGCCTTCGGCCCGCCGCTGATCGTGGACGGCGTCATCAGCGCGGATATCGAACAGAGCCGCGTGTCGCGCATCAATCCGCGGGCGGGGCTAGGGCTTGTGGAACCCGGTCATTTCGTAGCCATCGTCGTGGACGGGCGGCTGCCGCGCTACAGCCACGGCGTGCTGCTGCCGGAATTTGCGCAGATGTTTCTGGACGAAGGCTGCGTGATGGCGTATAATCTCGACGGCGGCGCGTCCGCAACCATGGTGTTTATGGGCGAATACATCAACATCCGGGCGGAAAACCACTACCGATCGGTGCCGGACCAGCTCCTGTGGGGATACTCGGAACTGGTTCCGGGCGAGGACGAACCGCGGCTTTACGCCGGGCTCGTGCCGCAGGGCTGGTCGCCGGAAGCTTAACAGGCGATCGACAGGAAGGTTTCCGTCAAACGGGAAAGGAAGCAGCGTATGGAACGCACGAACGCCGGACGACATGCGTATCTGATCGCGGCGCACAATAAGCCGCATCAACTTTTGACCCTTATTGCCCTGCTCGATAACGACCGCAACGACATCTATCTGCACATCGACCGGAAAGCGGATGGTTTTTCGGAGGATGCGCTGCGCGCCGCCGCGCCGAACAGCCGCGTGTACTTCGTGCCGCGCCGGGACGCGCGCTGGGGCAGCGAAGTATTCATAGACGTGATCGTCTCCCTGCTTGCAAAAGCGGCGGAAGAAGAGCATGTCTTTTACCATATGCTCTCCGGCGTCGACCTTCCCCTGAAACCGCAGCGTGAGATACACGCGTTTTTCGACGCACACGCGGGGCGGGAGTTTGTGTCCTTCGAACGGGAAACGGCAAAGCCGGAAGTCATCTTCGGCAGGATCGGGCTGTGGCACTGGACGCGGCCGGTCGATCCGTTTGCCCTGAAGCTGCACAGGCGCCTTTCGCCGCTGAGCGGCAGAATACAAAAGCTGCTTGGCGTGAACCGGATTAGAAACAGCGGCGTCGTTTTTCAAAAGGGCGGCGTCTGGTTTTCCATTACGCACGCGTTCGCGCTCCACGCGCTCGAACAGATCAAAACATACCGCAGATTTTATAGAAACTCCTCCTGCGCGGACGAGATATGGCTCCAGACGGCGCTTTACAATTCGCCGTTTATGGACAAACGCGCGTTCATGGGTTTTGACGACGAACAAGCCGCGACCATGCGGTACGTAGACTGGACGGGCGGCGGCGCGTCCCCGCGCACGCTGAAGGACGCGGACTTCGATATGCTGATGGACAGCGGCATGCTCTTTGCGCGCAAATTTGACGAATCGGTCGACGCAAACGTGATTATGCGCATCGCCGAAGATGTACGCCGCAGAGCATGATACGGTTGCGAACATGAAACACGGGTCAGTTGAGGGGCCGATATGATTCAGAAAAAATCCGGTGAAAAAAACAAGCGCGCGGCGGATCCGCTCGCATTCTGCCGGGGGGGCGTTCTCTCCTGGAGGTTTCTGGCGCTGTTGGCGCTTGCCTGCTGCGCCGCGTTCGACGCGATCCAGTATCTGGTGCCGCTCGACAACGGAACGCCGCTGTTGTATGTGTTTTTCCCGGCATCGGTAATCGTTTTCGCGTTTCTTGCGTACGACTGCCGTTATGTGAAATATCCGGAGATTCGCTTTCTGGTTTTCTTCATCCTTTGGATGTGCGCGTCGGTCGTCCTGAACCGTTCACGCGCGCATATCGTAGATTCCTATCTTTGGTTCGCCAGCGTCTGCGTGACGTCGTTTCTATGCTTTT
This sequence comes from Christensenellaceae bacterium, assembly GCA_963675855.1. Classification (GTDB taxonomy): domain Bacteria; phylum Bacillota; class Clostridia; order Christensenellales; family CAG-138; genus UBA7703. Next base: position 186,775 of record OY776633.1, on the reverse strand, counting down.
CGTTTCCGTATGCGTTTTCAAAAAAAGGCGCGGCCCGCGTTTTAACGGTACTGGCGATCACGACGCTCGCCGCGGTGACGCTGCTGAGCGCCGTCGGCTTGACCGCCGTGTTCGTAAAGGACGCCGAGACACGCGCGCCGGCGTTGTTTTCCGGATTCGGTATTTATGGCGGCAGGCTGTGGCTGGACAGCAATCCGAACAGAAGCGCGCCCTACTGCGCGGCGGGCGTCGTACTGACGGTTTATCTGCTGGTTCGTTTGAAAAAGGCCCTGCCCAGAATTCTCGTTTCTATCGGCGGCGCGATCTGCTTTACCGCGCTGGTGTTAACGGACAGCCGCACGGCGATCATCGGCGCGTGCGTTGCGATCGGGTTTGAAACGTTTCTGCTGAGCAACGTCTGGCTGAACCGCGCCGCATGGATGAAAAAAGCGCGCGCCGCGCTGCGTGTCGCCATAAGCGCCTTGATGATGTGCCTGGCGATCGCTGCGTGCTATTTGGGTACGGGGCTGGTTCGCTCCGCGTACGACGCCTATTCTGCCGAAACGGATTATGCCGCGGCGGCGGGGGCGCCCGTGGAAGAGCAGGCTTTGACGCCATTGCAGCAGGATGCCGATGAAACGCCGGATCTGACGGCGAGGGACATCACCGATATGGAAAGCATGCGCATCCGGCTCGACATCTGGGCCGCCGTGCTGAAGGGGCTTGCCGGAAACCCGAAGATACTGGCGATCGGTACCGGGCCCGCGGTGGCCAGCGACCTGATGAAACCGTATTTTCCGGAAGGGTCGCCGGTCGGCATCTTCCATAATTCGCTGCTTGGGGCGCTTGTTTCCTTCGGTGTGGTGGGATTGCTGTTTGCGTTGATATTTTTAGTGCTCATTGCAGTCGCGGCGGTCAGGTTCTCGTTCGGCGGTCTGACAAACGCGGACACGCTCGCCGTCCGGCTGCTTCCCGCGATGCTTCTCTTTACGGTGAGCGAAAGCATGATGGAGGATTTTCTGTTTGTCAACGGCGGCGTGAATACGGTTTGGATCTGGTTCATGTTTTCGGCGGGATTCGTCCTTCGTTTTCTGAAAGCTGAACCGATACCGGAGACCGAACCGGTGGAATAGCATGACGGCTTGACAAAATATTAACACATTTGATTTATAACGATTAAAAAACCACGGCGTCTGCCGTGGCTTTTTGATCGTTGCGTTTATGCTATCTGACCCAGTCCGCGTCGTCCATCACGGGGATCACGTCCGTCGTGCACTGCTCGATTACATACTCCCGGGCGTATCCGGCCCGCTTGATCTCCTTCGCGTTCAGTTCCGAAAACGAGGTGATCAGCGAGGTGTCCTCGAGCGCGGGGACGACCTGGTGGACGTATTTTCCGTCCACGGTGCGGTAGAACTCGAACAGCGGCATATAGCACGCGCTCTGCAAAGAAACGGTTCCGTCAACGTCTTTCACAACCGAGAGCTGCACGTACAGACCGTATTTGAGCGGGTCGATCTCCGTCTTTCCCGCCATGTTGGAGATGAAGTTGCCCATCGAGTAGACGACGAGCCCCGTATAAGGCTGCCCGTCGCGTTCGACGGTCACGTATTCGATGTCCTGCACCACGTGCGGGTGCGAACCCAGGATCACGTCCGCGCCCGCTTCGAGCAGCAGCTTTGCCATATCGCGCGAACGCTGCGTCGCCGCTGTCCGATGCTCCTTGTCCCAGTGCGGGTAGGCGATGACGAAATCCGCGCCCGCCTCCTTGCAGGCCGCGACTTCGGCGAGCAGCCGCTCCTGCTGCGAATACAGGCGGGTGACGGCATATTCCGTCTCCTCGTCGTTCATATAGCGGTCGCGCTTGTTGATGATCTCCGTTGGAGCGACGAAGCCGATCTTGATCCCTTTTACATCGATGATCAGCGGCGTATCGCGCTCCTCGTTGGAGCGTGCGGTGCCGGTGTGGTAAACGCCCTTTTCGTCCAGCACGTCAAGCGTGCGCAGAAGCCCCTCCATTTTGCGGTCGAGCACGTGGTTGTTGCCGGTGCTTAAAAAATCGAATCCGATGTCGATAAGGTCGTCCACGATTTCGTCCGGCGCGTTGAAGGTGTCGGCCGGCTCGTCTTCGCGTTTCTTTTTAGAATATCCGGCTTCCTCGCCGGACAGGGTGGTTTCGAGGTTGCCGCACATGAGGTCGACCGAGAGGAAATGGTTCTTGACCCCGAGGAAGCTGCGAGAAAAGTCATACTCGCCCGTTTCGTCGATATACGCGCCGCTGATCTGGGGGGGCATGATCATGATGTCGCCGATGGCGCCGATGGTGATGACCGTCGGGGTCGGTTCCGGCGTCGGGGTGGGGGAAGGCGTGGCCGTCGGCGTCGGCGTCGGAGCCTGCGTCGGGACGGCGGTTTCCTGCGCCGGCTCCTGCGCTTCCACGGCTGGCGCGCAGCCTGAAACGGCGAACAGCGCGGCCAGGCTCAGCGCGAGGACGAGGGTCAGGGCGAATTTGTTAAACATGAGTCACTCCTATGGTGGTCCGTTGGGGTTACGGGATTGCGTTCATTCTGAAAAAGGCAGGTTGAACAGCTCCTGCATTTCCCGGTAAAGGTCGTTATCCCGCCAGTCGTTGGAAGTCGAGTGGGTTCCGATGTTGTTGATTACGGCGTTCGGCAGCGCGGCGCGGAGTTCCTCCATCTGCGCTTTTGAGAGGTTGTCGTGTATGACCCATAAGCGCTGCAGCTGCGTCATCTGCATGAGTACGGTGTAGTCGGGGTATTGTTTGTCCCCGTCGTCCGTCCTGCCGTAATTGGTGCTGCAGTTGAGGTGCGTCAGCTTCGGCAGCGAGAGCAGCGGCGACCAGTCGGAGATATAGTTCTGGAAGATCTCCAGATATTCCAGTTCGGGGCAGTACTTCAGGTCCTCGATGCTCTCGATACGGTTCATCGCGACGATCAGGAAACGAAGTTTCGGCAGATACTGCAAAACGCTCAGATCGGTGATGCGGCTGCCGTGGCCGACGTCGAGCGCGACGAGGTCGGTGCAGTATTTGAGCGGTTCGAGGTCTTCGCTGGAAAAGTTGGTCACTCCGCCGACGAACTCGCCGCCGTCGAAGGTCGTGCGGTTCCCCTTGGAGAAAGCCTTTACGTCCGTGCGCATCTCCCAGCCCCCGACGCGGATCATCCAGACGAACTTCACGTCCGGAACCGCCGCGGCAAGCGCCGCCATCTCTTCGTCGGACGGGCCGCAGTTGCACATGACCAGCTGTGTCAGGCTTGGCAGAAGCATCAGCTTTCGCTGCAGCGCGTCGAGGTCGTCCACCGGCATATCGCTGATGTCCGCCTCCATTTCTTTGCTGGAAACGGAAACGCCGAAGAGGTCTACATCCCAAATAAACAGCGTCTCCGGCTGAGCCTGCGTCAGCGCGAGCATCTCTTCGTCACGCAGTGTCTGCCCGGTCAGGTCGACGGTTTTCAGATTCAAAAACGCTGAGAGGGATTCGGCGAGCACGTCGATATCGCCGATTGCTGCGCCGCGCAGATCGAGTTCGGCGGTCGTGGAAGGATACGATTGTCCGAGCACTTCGACGTTCCAGAGGAATTCGACGTCCGGCAGTTCGGCGGAGGCGGCCATGATTGCCGCCGCGTCCGAAAGCGCGGTCGCGTCCACGCGCGTCAGATTCGGAAACAGCTTCAGGCGTTCCAGCTCCGCCGCGTCCGTATCCGGGGGAAGAACGATCTCTTCACTGCCGCTGTCGAAACGCGCGGAACCGAGCGGGACGCTCCAGAGGATCACGCAGTTCGGCAGCGCGGCAGTCAGCGCGCCGACAGCCTCCGGCGAGAGCTCGTTTCCGCGCAAGTCGAGATAGATCAGTTCCGTCTCGGCGTAGAGCGCGGCAAGGTCGGCGTCGGTCAGTCCGGCGCTGCTGCGATCGAGCGCGGTTATGTCCGTGCCTTCAGGCGCCGCGGGTTCGGCCGGGGATTGGCCCGTGCATCCGAACGCAAACATCAGCGCAAGCAACAGGACGGCGGAGAGGGCTTTTTTATATGTCATCGGATATACTCCTTATCATCATATCAGGCGGCACGCGCGGCAGCCGGTCGAGCGTGTATGAATAAATTATAATAAAATTGGTGTTTGATTACAATCGTTTTGACTTATACGGCCCCGTCTGTGTATACTGATAACATGTACACGCAAATGAAAAAAACACATGTTCGCTCCCGGCTCATGGCGGTTTTATGCGCGCTTTTCCTGCTGGCCGGGTTGGTTCCGCAGAGCGCCGCGCACGCAGAGGACGCGGACATTCCGACGCAGCAGGCCGCCGCAATCACGGACGAATGCACGATTACGCTGCCGGAGGAACTGACCGGCAAAGAGTACCGCATCACCGACGGCCTTGTGGAGAGTTACCAGTCCTTTACGAAGGAACAGACGATACAGATCGACCTGCCTTTAGACGCGCAGGGGTTGTATCTGGAGTGGTACGATATCACGACGCAGTATACCGTAACCCAGCTCGACGCGGCGGGTACGGCGCTGTCGGAAGACGTTGCGAAACCTTATGTCAACGTGTATTTTCCGCTTGTCGAGGGCGTGTCTCGCGTCGTGGTGACGATGCTCGGCAAAACGTCGCTCTCCGCGCTTGCCGTCTACGGCGCGGGCGAACTGCCGCGGGACGTTCAGCGGTGGAGCCCTTCGGGGGCGGCGGACCTTCTCGTCGTCGCGTCCACATCCGTCACCGCGCTCGATGAATTTTTCGGCGTCATGGCGGTCTATGCAAGCAACTACGACATTCCCACGACGCTGGTCGTCGTGTCCCGCGGTACCCGCGCAGCGCAGGGTGAGCTGCTTGCGGCGCTCTGGCGCGCGGGCTGCGAGAACTATCCGTTTTTCGGCAGTTTTCACAGCGATAACAACGAGCCGTATACCATGGTGCGAAACGAATGGGGCAGGAGGCCGACGCTGGACTATCTCGAAGCGTGCGTCGCCGCAGTTGCGCCGAAAGTCATCGTGACGCATATCGACGACGAAACGGCGCTGGACGGCGCTGCGCAGTTCACGGGAGAATACACCGCCCGCGCGGCGGAGGACACCGGCGTACAGAAGATCTACTTCGCGTCCGAGCTTGGAACGACGGCGCTCGATTTCTCCACTCCGCTCAACGGCCTTGGGGGAAAGAGCGTTTTGGAACTCGCCGCGGATGCGTTTACGCTCTGCACAACGCGGCATGTGTATGAAACCGAATTGAACCCCGCGTCCGTTTTCCAGCTTGCGGAGAGCCAGATCGGCGAGGACGCGGCCGGGAACGACCTGTTTGAGAACATCGACAAACTTTCGCTCAGCGGCTATATCGACCCGACGCCGACACCGACGCCGACGCCGGAGCCCACGCCGGAACCCACGCCGGAACCCACGCAGGAACCTGCGGCGCAGACAGCGGCGGAACCGCCGGCGAATGAAGATGAGACGCTTATTCCTACGTTTCCGCTGCTTGCCGGATTGTCCGCGCTGGGGCTGATCCTGACCGTGCTCCTGCTGCTTACGTACGGCTTGAAAAAGCGTCGCGGCAGGCGCCGCGGCGGAGCCGTCGTGCTCTCGCTGCTGCCGTTTTTCATCTGCCTTGCCGCATCCGGCGCGCTGTACTACTACGGCGGGCAGGACGAGGCGGAGGAGGCGGTTGAAGAAACCCCCGCGCTCACGGCGACGGCAGCGCCGACGCCGGAACCCACGCCCGAACCGACCCCGACGCCCGAACCGGAGCCGGAACCTGTTGCGGACTCCGCACAAGACGAGTATTACCGTTCGGTGGACGACCCGGACGAGGTGATCATCATTGACGGGGAGAACGGACACTGGGAATACCGCACCGACACGCTCTCCATCATGATCGACCGCGTCGAAACGGAGTATGTCAACTATGCGGACAAGACCTATCCGCTCGTCTACTTCGTGGCGCACATCCGCATGCGGGAGGTCAACAGCTTCGGCACCGTGCAGGCGGCGGTAAACCGCAACGGAGCGGGCGCGATCAAGCCGTGGATTCTCGCGCGGCGCAGCAGGGCCGTGCTTATGATCACGGGCGACAACCTTGTGGAAAGCGACACGCAGTATAAGAGCATCCTCATCCGCGAGGGCAAGGTGTTTCTCAACAGCGCCAAGTGCGACGTGCTGGCCATGTACCCCGATATGACGATGCGCATCTTCTCCCCGCGCGAAACAAACGCATACGAACTGCTCATGGACGGCGTACGGGACGCGTTTTCCTTCGGGCCGACCTTGCTTCGCGACGGCGCGATTACCGACGAGGACATCGACCACACGCGCCGCATCGGAAACGAGACCAACCCGCGCACCGGCATCGGCATGGTGGAACCCGGGCATTTCGTTGCGATCGTCGTGGACGGTCGGCAGAAAGAATACAGCTACGGCATGCGCCTTACGGCGTTTCGCGAACTGTTTATCGAACAGGGCTGCGTGGAGGCGTACAACCTCGACGGCGGCGTTTCGGCCTGCATGCTGTTTATGGGCGAGCAGCTCAACCGCCACGGCAATACGCACGTAGGCACCATCGAGGACACCTACCAGCGCCGCATTCCCGACGGGCTTATATGGGGCTATTCCGAACAGGTGCCGTCCGAAGACGACACGATCATTAACGACGGCGATGGCTGATGCTCGCTGCTTCTATCAGAATCAAAAAACCCGCCGTACGGCGGGTTTTTATTATGTCGCAACGTGTTGCCGCGACATTACAGCGTCCAGACATTCGGGCTGGATGCGGATACGGCGAGCGCGCCCGCCTGCAGGGCGGCGATGACGTCCTCCTTTTCGTGGATGAACCCGCCCGCGATGATGGGTACATCCACGCGTTCTTTCAGCGTGGCGATCACTTTGGGTAAAAGTCCCGGCAGAATCTCGACGAAGTCCGGTCTGCTCTGCCGGATCTGCTGCTCGAAACTATTGAGGGAGCGAGAGTCGAGCATAAACCCGCGTTGGATGGCGGCCATGCCGAGCTGCTTTGCCCGCTTGATCAGCGCGCCGCGCGTGCTGATGATGCCGTTTGCGCCCGTTTGTTCGCAAACGGCGTCCACGGCGATCTCCTTGCTCGAGAACCCTTCGATCAGGTCGAGATGGATCACGCAGAGCTTGCCGCGCTCGTGGACGCGGCGCGTCAGGTCGCCGATGTCGAGCACGTCTCCCATGAGCAGGAACACCACGCGGCAGTCGGATTCGAGTGCGAGCGCGAGTTCCTCCATGTTTCCGGCGGTGGCGGCGACGGGGTTGGCTTGAAGCTGTTCATAGAGTTGTTGTGCGGCGTGCTGCAAGGCGGACCTCACTAATAAATCGAATTTGATACTAGCATATGAAACTTTGCTTAAAAGCGCAAGCGGGAAGACGAAAAAACATGAAAATCAGATTTGACAGCCGACTTTTTTGGGGATATGATAATCATGTACAAAAGTTCCACTGAGATTTGGAGTTTGGAGCGGCGCACGGGATTGTTTGCGTATGCTCCTTTTTTCATGCCCTTGTCGATTTCGAAGGCAAAGAGCGGGAAAAAGACATCGCTTCAGTCCGACAGGATATCATTTTCAGAACAATTGAACAGGAGGAACTGACTGATGGAAGAAACAAGACCGTATATCCCGTGGGATATGATTCAGAATTTCATGATCGACAGCTTTACCGCCTATGGCGTGCCGCTGGAGGATGCTAAGATTTGCACGGACGTGCTGCTCGAAAGCGACCGCCGCGGCATCGAAAGCCATGGCTGCAACCGCTTTAAGCCCATCTACCTAGACCGAATCGATAAAGGCATACTCAACCCCGTTACCGAGTATGAGGTGGTAAAAGACACACCGACCACGCTGGTCGTGGACGCGCACGACGGCATGGGCATGGTCGCCAGCCACAAGGCGATGAAAACCATCATCGAAAAAGCCAAAAAATATGGCATGGCGATGGCGGCCATCCGCAACAGCTCCCACTACGGCATTGCGGGCTACTGGACCAGCATGGCGGTAAACGAAGGACTAATCGGCATTTCCGGCACGAACGCGCGCCCGAGCATCGCCCCGACGTTCGGCGTGGAAAACATGCTCGGCACCAATCCGATGACATACGGCCTGCCGACGGACGAGGACTTTCCCTTCACGCTGGACTGCGCAACGAGCATCAGCCAGCGCGGCAAGATCGAGTACTACGCACGCTCCGGAAAGGACACCCCCGCGGGCATGGTCATCGGCCGCGACGGCAGCGCCATGACGGACAGTCCCGCTATCCTCAAGGGCCTCACGAACGGCACCGCCGCGCTCGCGCCGCTTGGCGGCATCGGCGAAGAGCTGGCCGGTTATAAAGGATACGGTTACGCGACCGTGGTCGAGATTTTCTCCGCCGCGCTGCAGGCGGGCAGCTTCCTCAAGATGTGCGTCGACGTAGACGAAAACGGCAACAAAAAGCCCTACCACCTCGGACATTTCTTCATCGTGATCGACCCCGAGGCGTTCTGCGGATTGAATACGTTCAAAAAGATAGCGGGCGATATCCTGCGCGAGCTGCGCGCTTCCGAAAAAGCGCCGGGTGAGAGCCGCATCTATACCGCGGGTGAGAAGGAATGGGACGTCTGGCAGATTCGCAAGGACAAGGGCGTACCCGTCGGCGAAGCGGTGCAGAAGGAATTTATCGCAATCCGCGACAAAAAGAACCTGCCCTACAAATTCCCGTTTGAGCAGTAACGGTTCATATTAAGAATAAGGAGAATCGCATCAATGGATTACGCAAAGGAATCGCTCCGCCTGCACTATGACTGGAAAGGCAAAATCGAGGTTGTGGCGACCGTGCCGGTCGCCACGCGCGAAGACCTCTCGCTGGCATATACGCCGGGGGTCGCGCAGCCCTGCCTCGAGATTCAGAAGGATGTAGACCTCAGTTACGACCTGACGCGCCGCTGGAACCTCTGCGCGGTGGTCACCGACGGAACCGCCGTGCTGGGCCTGGGCGACATCGGCCCGGAGGCGGGCATGCCGGTGATGGAGGGCAAGTGCGTGCTCTTCAAGGCGTTTGGCGACGTGGACGCTTTTCCGCTCTGCGTCAAGAGCAAGGAAGTGGACGATATCGTCAACACGGTGTATCTCATCAGCGGCAGCTTCGGCGGCATCAACCTCGAGGATATCGCGGCGCCCCGCTGCTTCGAAATCGAGCGCAAGCTTAAAGAGAAATGCGATATTCCGATCTTCCACGACGACCAGCACGGCACCGCGGTGGTTACGCTCGCGGGGATGATCAACGCGTTGAAGGTGGTCGGTAAAAAGAAGGAAGACGTGAAGATCGTCATCAACGGCGCGGGCGCGGCGGCCGTCAGCGTGACAAAGCTGCTGCTGTCCGACGGGTTTGCCGACGTGACGCTGTGCGACCGCAAAGGCGCGATCTACGAAGGGCGCAAAGAAGGCATGAACTGGATCAAGGAGGAGATGGCGCTCGTCACCAACCGTGAAAAGCGGCAGGGGTCGCTGTCGGACGTGATCAAGGGCGCGGACGTGTTCCTCGGCGTCTCCGCGCCGAAGATGGTCAGCGTGGACATGGTAAAGACCATGAACAAGGACGCGGTCATCTTCGCCTGCGCCAACCCCACGCCGGAGATCTTTCCGGACGAGGCGAAGGAAGGCGGCGCAAAAGTCATCGCGACGGGCAGGAGCGACTTTCCAAACCAGATCAACAACGTGTTGGCGTTTCCGGGTATCTTCCGCGGTACGTTCGACGTGCGCGCGCGCGACATCAACGACGAGATGAAGATCGCCGCCGCGTACGCGCTGGCCGGGCTGATTTCCGCCGAGGATCTTTCGCCGGATTACATCATACCCAAGGCGTTTGATCCGCGCGTGGGTAAGACCGTCGCGGCGGCTGTCGCCGAGGCGGCCAGAAAGAGCGGGGTTGCGCGTATTTAATCGAACGAAGAGATTTTCACAAGACAAAGCGGACGGTTTCCGTTATAAATGGAAACCGCCCGCTTTTTTTATTTTAGCACATGAAGAATAGCGATGAAACGGGAGTTTTTTTCTTTTTGGATGACAATTTACGGATTACCCGATATAATCTTGAAAGAATGCAATGTAACATCACATGGTAATTCGCCGTTTAACATGCGGAAAGGAATTTCGGCGAAACAGGAAGGCGGTTTCTATGAAGCGGAGCGGATCCGCACGTTCATTCATAACCGAACTGATGCGATATTTTGGATTTCCGGTTTTCGCGGTTATCGTCGTTGTCATCGCTTTTTTTGCAACGAAATACCAGATCGAATCCGAGATTCACGAAGGTACCTTTCAAATACTCCAGGATTCAACAAGAACCCAGCGCATCGCGCTCGAACGGCACGTTGATCTGCTGACCACGCGCGTGACGCTTGTCGCCGACTACAACAGCGATACAGGCCCGAACACGCTGGTCGAAGCGCTGCGAACCGAGATGCTGGGCGACGCTAACGACGCGGAGATCGGTTATGCAAACGAAAAAGGCATTTTGTTTTACAGCGACAAAGAGACGTTCAGCGTCGCGCATTGTGATTGGTTTCAGCGAAGCATCCGCGGTGAAACGGTCATAACGACCGCCTCGATGAATCTGAGGGACGGGTTGACGGACGTGCTTATCTCCGCGATTGTGCATCCGAAAACCGGCGAGGACGGCGTGCTTTTCATCACGCTGGACAACAAGTATTTTTCCAGGCTGCTAACAACGCACGCATACGATGGGACAGCGTTTTCGCTCGTAACGGACGAGCAGGGAACCGTTCTCTTTTCGGAAGACAAGGAGGATATCCTGCAAGCGGGCACCAATCTTTTCGAATTGGTCAACGACCAGACGCTGGATAAGGATTACCGGCTGGCGCAGTTGACGAGCGACCTTGGCCGGCAAAGCCAGATTCGTTTTCATTTCAACTACAACGAAGAAACATATCACGCCATATGCGAAGCGACCGGCGTGTGCGGCTGGTATATCATCACAATGGCGCCCGGAAGCACGGCGGATTATATCCAGCATCAGGTAAGCGTCTACCAGACGGGCATGTTGTTCATCATGCTTGTGGTGGGTATTTCGCTCTCCGTACAGTCCTACCTGCACGAACGCGCGACGGTGCGCAAGATCGAAAAAGACCGTGATCTTTTACAGCAGAGCGCGCAGCGGTACCAACTGCTTTCGCAGCTCTCCAACGAGGTATTCTTCCACATCGACCGTTTATCCGGCGAAGTGCTGTTCAATGAAAATTTTGACGCCATGTTCGGTTTTTCGCCGCCGGCGTGCTCGATCGAAAAGATGGATGCCTGCTATTCGTTGTTCCTGCAGGAGGACAGGATGCGTTTTCGCGCCACCATACAAGGACTCATCAACGGCGCGACCGAAGCATACGAAGAGCTGCGTATGGTCGATTCGCGCGGAATGGTTCGCTGGAAGCGGTTGGAGATATTCGCCGTGCTGGATCAGAACGGGCAGGCGGTGGAATTTGTCGGTAAAATCGCCGATATCCATCGTCAGAAAAAATCCATGCAAAAACTGATTCAGCAGGCGGACAGCGACCCGCTGACAAACCTGCTCAACCGCGGAGCCCTTGAACGCAGCGTAAAAGAATTCCTTTCCGGCGAAGGGAAAAATGGAAAGCACGCACTCCTGTTTCTGGATTTCGACCGGTTCAAGGCGGTCAACGATACGCTCGGACACGCGACCGGAGATAAACTCCTCGCCGATTTCGCTGCAAGGATGAAGCGCCTCTTCAGGGCGGGAGACTATCTTTCGCGCACCGGAGGCGACGAGTATATGGTGTTTCTCAAGGACATCGAAGAGGATGGCGTCGCGCTGGAAAAGGCGGAAGCCCTCTGCACCGAGATGGCGGATTTAAGCCGGAAGATCGGCATTACGGTATCGGTCAGCGTCGGCGTGGCGATCTACGACCGGGACGGCGATACGTTCGAAAAGCTCTACCGGGCGGCGGACAAGGCGCTCTACCAGGTGAAGCAAAAAGGCAAAAACTCCATCTCGTTTTTCTCCGCGCCGGAAAAACACACGCCGGAAGACGGCGTACAAACCGAGAAATTATGATATCGGAGGATAAGACTACGGAACAGAACGAACAGAATCCTGTGCAGGAACCGAGCGGGAAAACGCCGGTGAAGCTCACGAAGAAACAGAATATCATTCAGGGATTAAAATTCCTCGTCTTCTCCGCCTCGGCGGGCGTGATTCAGTTCGCTTCGTTTACGCTGATGAACGAGACGATCCACTGGCCGTACTGGCCGAGTTACCTCATCGCGCTGACGCTCTCGGTGCTGTATAACTTTACGGTCAACCGGAAGTTCACGTTCAAGTCCGCCAAGAACGTGCCGCTGGCGATGACGCAGATCATCATCTACTATCTGATCTTCACGCCGCTGTCCACCTGGTGGGGCGAGGCGCTGACGCGCATCGGCTGGAATTATTACGTCGTGCTGCTCGGCACCATGGTGATCAACTTCGTAACAGAGTTTTCCGTGTACCGCTTTATCGTCTACCGCAAGCATATGTTTACCAATAAGCAGGGTCAGGCGGAACTTGCGCGGATGCAGGCGGAAGAGTAGACAGCATATAAATAAAGCCCTCCGATAAAATCGGAGGGTTTATTATTTAGAACTTTACTCCATCGGCTTAAACCCTTCCCCATGCACTTCCGTCGCGTCGGTGACGAAGATGAACGCCTGCTTGTCGATCTGCTTGATCGACTTGAGCGTCTGGGCAAAGGAGTTGCGCCGCACGACGAGCATAAGCACGTGCTTGTCCCGCCGCGTATAGCCGCCGCGTCCCTGCAAAACGGTCACGCCGCGCCCCAGATCCTCCGCCAGCAGCGCGAGGATATCGTCCCCGCGCTCCGTGACGATGTAGATGACTTTGGCGTGGTCCACGCCCTGCATGATCGCGTCGATCGTGCGGGTTGTTACGAAGATGGTTACGATAGAATACAGCGCAACCTCGATGTTGCGGAACACGCACACGGCGAACACAACGACCATCGCGTCCACGACGAGCAGCAGCGAACCGACCGAGGTGTTCGGGAAGATGCGGTTAAGAAGCAGGCTGATCAGGTCAGTACCGCCCGTGGTTGCGCCGCGCACGAAGATCGCGCCCATGCCTGCGCCGCAGAGCACGCCGCCGAGCACGGACGCAAGCAGGATGTTGTTCGTATACGACGGCAGAACACGCAAAAACAGCTCGATGAATCCCGAAAGCAGCACCGTAGTCAGGATCGTCTTTGTCAGCGGGCGGAAACCGAGCTTCCACCAGGCGAGCACGATGAGCGGGATATTGAGCAGCAGCGTCCATATGCCGACCGATATGGGTGATATGTAGGCCAGAGCCGTCGCCAGGCCGGAGACGCCGCCGGGCGCGATGTCGTTGGGTATGGTAAAGAGCACCAGCCCTGCGGCGACCATCGCGCTGCCCAGCACGAACAGGAGAATATCGACTGCCCAGACGCGGGCGGATTGTTTCATCTTTTTCACGACCTTATCATGCAACCGCGCGCGCCGGGGCGGCACCGCGCAATAACGCTCCCAATCTTACGGATTCAGCCCTTTCAGCGAGTCGGGCAGGAACACGCCGTCCTTGCGCACGAGCTTGCCGTCGAACCAGATCTCGCCGCCGCCGAACGCCTTCGTCTGGATGCAGACGATGTCGAGGTGCAGCTGGCTCTTGTTTCCGTTGAACGCGTCGGCGTACGCGCAGCCGGGCGTGAGGTGGAACGAGCCGCCGATCTTTTCGTCGTAGAGCGTGTTGCCGATGGATTTGGTCACCGCGTTGTTCACGCCGATGGCGAACTCGCCGAGGTAGCGCGCGCCTTCGTCGGCGTTGAGCATCTCGTTGAAGCCTGCGGCGTCGCCGTCGCAGTCCGCCTCGTCGATATGACCGTTTTTAAAGACGAGCCGCGGGTTGTCAAACTTCTTTCCGTAGCGCATGGCGGGCGTGTTGTACTGCACGACGCCGTTGGCGCTCTCGCGCACGGGCGCGGTGTATACTTCGCCGTCGGGGATGTTCAGTTCGCCGTTGCAGGGCACGACGGGAATATCCTTGATCGAGAACGTCAGGTCCGTGCCGGGGCCGAGGAGGCGCACCATGTCGGTTTTTTCCATGAGTTCGACGAGCGGCTCCATATCGCGCCCCATCTGCTCGTAATCGACCAGCGCGGCGGAGAGGAAAAACTCATAAAAATTGTCGTAGCACATGCCGGCCTTCTGCGCGTCGGCCATGGTTGGCCAGTGCAGGTAGACCCAGCGGCGCTCGTCGATGACGCGGTCTCTCAGCGGGCGGCGCAGGTCGCGGTAATAGGTCATCGCGCGGGTGTCCACGGCGGAGAGCTCCGCGTCGTTTTCGTCCACGCCGATGTCCACGTGCGCTACAAGCCGGTCCCAGTATTTCGTTTCCCACTCCAGCTGCGCGTCTATGGCGGCCTTGGATTGCTCGGGGTGTTCGGGGTCGATGAACCCGAAGAACAGGCGGCTGATCTCGTCGTCCGTGATCTTGACGAACGGCACCGCGCCCAGGGCGTGCGCCCGCTTTTGCAGCGCCTTGATCAGGGGTTTGGCGGGTAGGCCGCCGTTGATTTCAAAAAGCTCACCTTTTTTGAGCTTGAGGGAATAGTTTAGCAGCAGATCGGCCAGCCGATCGAGACGTTCGTCACGCATACCGGTTCCTCCTTATACACTCTGCCACCTATTCTATAATAAAGTCGAACCGACTTCAACACCCAGAAATAGTATATAAAAGACGCGCGGAGCGATACCCGTGCGTCTTTTATATTCTGCATAAAATTATTTTTGATAAGGTATATCGGCAACCCCCTCAGCGCCGTGAGCGATTCGCAATCGCGAGCAGACGCAGGAAGCTGATAAGCGTCGCCACCGCCGCCCAGACGTAGGTCATCGCGGCCGCGTTTAACACCTTCTTTGCGCCGTCGCTCTCCTCATAGGTGATGTAGTTGCCCTCCTCGAGCATCCGCAGCGCCCTCGACGAGGCGTTGAATTCCACCGGCAGCGTGACCACCTGAAACACCAGCATCGCGCCAAAGAGCACAACGCCGATCATGGAGAGGTTGAAGCTGCCCATGAAGAGTCCGAGGATGACGATCCACGGCGCGGCGTAAGAGCCGATTCTTGCCACGGGCAGTATCGCGTTTCTGAGGCGGATCGGCACGTAACCCTCCTGATGCTGCATTACGTGGCCGATTTCATGCGCGGCTACCGCGATGGCGGCGACGCTGCTCTGACCGTATACCTGCGTGCTCAGGCCGACAACGCCGTTTTTCGGATCGAAGTGGTCGGTCAGGGCGCCCTGCACGGCGGTGATTTGTACATTGCTGCCCGCGCTGTATAACAGGCGCTGCGCGATATCCTCCGCGCGAAGGCCGGAGGCAACCGGCGTCTTTGCGAATTTGTTGAACGTGCGCTGCACCTTGCCCTGCGCGTAAAAGCTGATGCCCATGACGGCGAGCAGGAGTATGATGTAGATACCGTCGCCGGAGCCGTAGCCAAAATACATAGGAATTCCCCTCCTGAAATACTAACGAAAGTATAACATATTCTCATCAGGAGAGGATGGAAATTCATGATCGTTTGCAATTTGCCCAAAATTCGATCAAAATACGGCGAAACTGCCTTTTCTGAACGGAAAAATATGGTATACTATGCCTTAACCCAAAACCCATATTCAGAATGCGAGGTTTTCTTTATGGCGCTCAAACTCTCCCAAATCCAGAAATCGCCGGAAGCGCACGCCGGAGCGGTAACCGTCTGCGGCTGGGTGCGCACCGTGCGCGAGGGCAAGACCCTCGGCTTTGTCGAACTGACCGACGGAAGCTGCTTTTCCCCCGTCCAAATCGTCTATGAGCGCAACGATCGAAATTTGGGCGGCGGGCTTTCCACGGGCTGCGCAATCGCCGTTAGCGGCGAACTGGTGCTCACGCCGGACGCGCCGCAGCCGTTTGAGATTCGCGCCGAGGAAATCGCGATTGAAGGCGCGTGCCCGCCGGATTATCCGCTGCAGAAAAAACGGCACACGCTGGAATACCTGCGCACCATCCAGCACCTGCGCCCGCGGACGAACACGTTCCAGGCGACGTTCCGGGTACGCTCGGTGGTGGCCAGCGCGATCCACGAGTTCTTTCAACAGAACGGGTTCGTCTACGTGCATACCCCGCTGATCACGGGCTCGGACTGCGAAGGCGCGGGGGAGATGTTTCAGGTGACCACGCTGCCGCTCAACGAGATGCCGAAGGATAAAGACGGCAACGTCGATTTTTCGGGCGACTTCTTCGGCAAACCCGCGAACCTGACCGTCTCCGGCCAGCTCTACGGCGAGGCGTTCGCGCTCGCGTTTCGGGATATCTACACCTTCGGCCCGACGTTTCGCGCGGAGTACAGTTTCACGGCGCGCCACGCGGCGGAGTTCTGGATGATCGAACCGGAGATGGCGTTCTGCGATCTCGCAGGCGACATGGACGTCGCCGAAGCGATGATCAAATACATCATCAAAACCGTGCTGGACCGCTGCCCTGCGGAGATGGAGTTTTTCAACAAATTCATCGACAAGGGATTATTGGAGCGGCTGGACGTCGTGCTGAACAACGACTTTGTGCGCCTGAGCTACACCGACGCGGTCGAGCAGCTCCTTGCAAGCGGCGCGGAGTTCAAGTATCCCGTCGAATGGGGTCTGGAACTGCAGACCGAGCACGAGCGGTATCTCACCGAGCAGGTCTACAAATGCCCTGTGTTTGTAACGGACTATCCAAAAGATGTCAAGGCGTTCTATATGCGTCTCAACGACGATAACAAGACCGTCGCCGCGGCGGACCTTCTGGTGCCGGGCGTCGGCGAGATCATCGGCGGCAGCCAGCGTGAGGAGCGGCTGGACATGATCGAAAAGCGCATCGAGGAGCTCGGTATGGAGCTGGGCCAGTATGGCTGGTATCTCGAACTGCGCAAGTACGGCGGCGTGAAACACGCGGGCTTCGGACTCGGCTTCGAGCGCATCATCATGTATCTCACCGGCATGCAGAACATTCGCGACGTACTGCCGTTCCCGCGCACGACGGGCAATATGGAGATGTGATTTACAATCAATCAAAAGCCGCCGAAAGGCGGCTTTTTGATTGTATAAATCGCAGCATATCTTTTATCCGTATGAATCTACCCATAATTCGTGTTTTTCAGACAAATTATCAAATGGACTCGACCCTTGCAAGAATTATAATGGGTATGACAGGGTGCGAATTTGATACAGGACGGTTCTTTTTTGCACGCATGGCAAACAACGGAAGACGGAGCGGAGGTAACTATGATTTGTCGTAACTGCAATTCTGAATTCAACGGGAAATTCTGCCCGAACTGCGGTGCGCCCGCGGACGGCGTGCAGATGCAAAACAGTTCGGGCAATACGGGCAGCCGAACATCGCCTCCGAAAAAACCAATCACAAAGCGCTGGTGGTTTTGGGTCATCGTTGCGGTTTTGGTGATTGCGCTGATTGGTAACCTCGGCGGAAACAACGATAAACAAAAGGATACAACCGCGGCGCAGATGGAAAGCGGGGTATCGAATGAAACCGTCGTCGATGATAAAGAAGTACCTGCCCAGCAGGAGTCAACAAACGCACCAACACCCACGCCGTCTCCGGAACCAACCCCGGAGCCGACAATCGACTTATCCGCTGTGGCAACGGAATATACGCTTGCTGCCGGAAACTATACCGCGGGCGTCGATATCCCTTCCGGCCGGTGCAATGTGGTTGCCGTAAAAGGGCAGGGTAACGTGAGCAGTTCCAATATGTACAGCGGGGGAATGAACGAAGTGTTCGGCGTGGATGACGGCTCGGACTTTTATACGGAAGAATTCAACGGCCTGAAGTTGCCCGAAGGCACCGTGCTGCACGTCGGCGGTTCCGTGACAATTCAATTGTCATATTCCAGTATCGAAAGCGGTTTTTCCGGCAGGACTTATGACGATGTGAATGCAATCACGTTAACAACGGGCAATTACGAAGCGGGGATAGACTTCCCCGCCGGCGTTTATAAGGCCGTAGCTGTTTCGGGAACGGGAAATCTCTCGTCGGACAACATGTTCGACGGCGGTTTGAACGAAATGTTTGGCATTGACAACGGGTACGGCTGGTATATCGATGAATTTACCAATGTGGATCTGCCGGAAGGGACCGAGCTGTCTGTCGGCGGAGGCGTAACGGTCAAATTGATCCCTGCTATAATAAAATGACAAGAAAGCATTGATGATACAAGATTAAAAAAAGGAGTTGACCGCTGGCGGTCAACTCCTTCACTTATTTGTGAGAAAAGAAAAGTCTATCTCTGCGGCGGGCGCTGATTATGGTTGCTGATCTTCTTCCATCGCGCCGCTTCTTGTGCGCGCATATGCATATGCCTGGCGTGCTTGCGGTTGTCCGCGATGGTCGCGATGGAAAGCGCGGCGGCGCACAGGCAAAAGAGCACGATAAATACGCTCGTGAGCGAGCTCGATAAAAATCCCATTGCCGGGTTGTACTGGTTTAATATCGTGAGCGTGATCAGCACGCCCGCAAATATGATCGAAAGATGCGAAAATACGCTGCGAAACGTTCTCATATCAATGCCTCTCTTTCTGTTAAAACCCGATGGACGCCGTGGTAAGAACCCTGCCCGGCTTTATGCCGGCGCATCGCCTCCGAAGTAGATGATGTCGCTGATATCGCGCCCGCCCTTATACGGCTGGCCGATGATCTGGCCCTGGAATATCATCATCACGGACTGCCCGCCGTCGAGGTTATACGCGTCCGTACAGCCGAGGTCGATCATGGCCTGCGAAAGCTCCTTGAGCGTCATGCCGCGCGAGTAATCGCCCTGCCGCCCGTCCACGGTGACGAGGCAGTAATGCCCGGGTTCATAGTAACCGATCGCCGCGCGGGGCGAATGATCGTCTATGATGACCGACGTTGAGTTATAGCTATCCGGAATCTGACCGTTGTCGATGAGCTTCGGCCCGAAGGACCAGGTCTGATACGCGCCGCGCGCGATAGCGGCGTCGAGATCAAAATCCGCTTCGTAATAGCTTTCCATCACGCCGTCGGCATAGAGGATGCAGACGTCGCCGCCGATGGTGTCGCGGTAGAGATCTCCGTTGCGGACCACGATGCCGGAAGACATCGAGCCG
The DNA here is from genome assembly GCA_963675855.1 of Christensenellaceae bacterium. Taxonomy (GTDB): domain Bacteria; phylum Bacillota; class Clostridia; order Christensenellales; family CAG-138; genus UBA7703. The sequence continues at coordinate 167,584 of OY776633.1, read as the reverse complement.
CAGGAATCGCCGGAGATGGCGAGGATCGCGTTGACCTGGCTCGCCATGGCGCTTGGCAGGGAGTAGCCGCCTTTGAATTTACCGCCGGAAAAAGCGGTGCGAAATTCCTGAATATTGCGAATCCACACGTCCGCTACAAAATAGACCGTTTCGTCGGTGTGGTGCTCGGTGATTACGATGCGGAGGTTGTCGTCCGCATAGGTGCCGACGACGTTTTCCGCGTTGAGTTCGCCCGTCGGGAACGTGGCCGAGAAGTCGCCCGGCGCGGGGGTGGGAGAAGGCGTCGGCGTCGGCGTTACGGTTACGGCGGGCGTCGCCGCAGCGGTTGCTTGAAGCTCCGGCACCGGCGTCACGACAACTGCGGTCGGGGACGGTGTTTCGCCGAAGACGATACTCTGCAGCGGCTGACTGCTGCCGGGCTGCAGAACAAACAGAAACAGGGCGTATATACCGAGCGCGGCGCCGATGCCCAGCAGATCCAGCAGGATGACGAGGATGGCGGGCAGAGGTTTTTTATGGCGCATAACGGTTCCTTTCCGCGGCGGCGCGATTGCCGGACGACGGCCTTTATAAATATTGATGATATGCGCATAACGGGGGGAAAACAACGCATTGCCGCAAATGCAACAGTAAATTCACAAAGACAGAATATGTTGCCATAAATCTGATACAAATAAAGACCGCCGGGTTTCATCCGGCGGTCTGTACGTATAAGTTGTTTCGAATTACTCAGCTTTATTCTGCGATCGTCAATGCTACCTTCATCATCACTTATCATATTTTCATAAAAATATGATTTTCTTTTTTACTCTGCGATTGTTAATGCTACCTTCATCATATCGTGGAACGCCGTCTGGCGTTCTTCCGCGGTTGTGACCGCGCCGCCGATGAGCAGATCGGAGATCGTGCAGATGGCAAGCGCCTTCTTGCCCGCGCGCGCGGCGTTCATATACAGCGCGGCGGCTTCCATCTCGACGGCGAGCACGCCGAGCTTGGCCCACTCCAATGTTCCTTCAAGACCCTTCTCGGAATAGAACACGTCGCTGGAAAGCAGATTGCCGACTTTGTAGTTCAAGCCGCGCTTTTCGCACTCGTCCACCGCGCGGCGGAGCGTGCCGTAATCGGCGATCGGCGCGAAGGAGCCGGTCAAACCGTACTGCGAAAAATACGCGGAGTTGGTGCAGGCGCCCTGGCCGAGCACGATATCGAAGAGCTTGAGGTCGGGATGCATGCCGCCCGCGGAACCGATGCGGATGATGGTTTCCACGCCGAAGAAATTGAACAGCTCAAACGAATATATGCCCATGCTGGGCATACCCATGCCGCTGGCCATGACGGAGACGCGCTTGCCTTCGAAGCTGCCGGTATATCCCTGGATGCCGCGCACGTTGTTGACGAGCTCGTAATCGCTCAGATAGGTTTCGGCTATGTGCTTTGCGCGGAGCGGATCGCCCGGCATGAGAACGGTCTTGGCGAAATCCTCCGGGCTGCAGCCGATATGCGGGGTCTTATTTGCGGGTTTCATAAAACACCTCCGAATAAATTGATCGATGGATTACCTTATGAGTATATCATATTTTTATAAAGCGGGGGGCCGATCCATCCGTCCGCGGCGCAGTTGAATACCCATACGCAAACGCCGCCGGAAAAAACGGAAACGCGCTAAAATTCCTTTGGGAAATACTGGTCCAGTTCAATCCAACCGCCAAGCCTGCAGTCCCACTCGACAGGCCGGAATTCTCCCATGCCGCTGGCTGGGTAGAGCGTGATTTCGCCGAAATAGATCGTACGATCAATTTCGTACAGATCGATGCGGACAAAGGGCAAACCGGCGGAGAGCCGCTCCGCCAGCCGAAGCATCTCTTCAAAACGCTCCGGGCGCGGCAGTTCGCGCGGGTCGGCCTCATATTGCCGCTCGAACGGCAGCCTGTTCCACGCAGGATCGAAGAACGTCATGTTCATCTTGTCTTTGGAAAATCGATTGGTGCATACGAGCACACAACGGTTTTTGCCGCCGAACATATAAAACTTGTAATCGGGCAGATCGCTTTCCGATCCATTCGCCATATATTGCTCCGCGATGATGCGCGGCTTGATGTGTTTATACGGCCATTCGCGCCCGCTCCAGTAATAATTGCGCTTCAGGCTTTTTTCGATTTTCTTTCCGGCCGCTTTCAGATCCAGCGCGCTTTTGTCGCGGCATACGACAATTCCGCCGCTGTCATGCGTGCATTTGAGTACAAACTGCTCCGGAAGGCGCGTAAAGTCGATTTCGTCAAAATGATTCCAGGGTCCGCCGACAAGCGGAATCAGATAATCCAGGCCGATCTTCTCAGCTATATATTGCCGTACGGCGAATTTGTCGACCAGCAGCGGATAGACGGGATTGTGGTCGTACGCTTTGAGCCACTGAAGCTTTTCGTTGAACGTTTGAGGGTTTTTCCAGTTGAATTTACGATGGAAGTGGGCGTGCCACAGCGCCGAAAGATACATGCGGTCCGGCATCCAGTTGAACAGCCCTTTGGAGGAGAGCGCAAAAAACAGCGCGGCAGGCGCTTTTTGAAACCACTTGAGCTTACCCGGATTCATGGTGCCTCCTGTACTTCTTTTCTTTCCGCTCTTTGCCGGCGGAACGCCCCCCCGTTTGCGTATAATATATCCGCCGTCCGGCGGCGTGTCAATGGCAACGGACAGCGCCGTGTTGGTTCAGCGCGTCTGACGGTGGTAAAAACCGTGCGGTTCGTACGGTTTGTGCGAATCATTCTGCGTTGTTTTGCATAAAAATTCTTGACAACCTTTTTTCAGAGCGAATAAACTGAATAGTAACCCGCATCGGGGTAAAGGAGGAGAAAACATGTCTAAATCGTTCATCCCGCAGGGCTATCATTCGAAATTGGGACTCTACGATACGCAGAATGCCATCGAAATCATCAAGAGCACGTTTTTAGAATCGCTTTCCGCCGTTCTGCGTTTAAAGCGCGTATCCGCGCCGCTGTTCGTCAATCCGGCGGAGGGGCTCAACGACAACCTCAACGGCGTGGAACGCCCCGTCTCTTTCGATATCCCCGCCACGGAAGGCGTCGGCGAGGTGGTGCAGTCCCTTGCAAAATGGAAGCGCTTCGCGCTCGGCCGCTACGGGTTCCGCCCGGGCAAAGGCCTTGTGACGGATATGAACGCCATCCGCCGCGACGAGGCGCTGGACAATCTCCACTCCGTCTATGTCGACCAGTGGGACTGGGAGAAGGTCATCACGCCGGAGGAGCGGACGGAAGAGACGCTCCGGCAGGCCGTTTTGAACATCGTTGACGCGATCTACTATACGCAGCAGGTCATCTGTGCGAAATACGACGTGCTCACCCCGTTCGTCAGCCGGGACGTGACGTTCGTCACCGCGCAGGAGCTGCTCGACCTGTATCCCGATTGCGACCCCAAGGAACGCGAAAACCGTTTTCTCAAACAGCACCCGACTACGTTCATCCGCGGCATCGGCGGCAAGCTCAGCGATGGAAAATCGCACGACGGACGCGCGCCGGACTACGACGACTGGCAGATCAACGGAGATATCCTCTTTTACAACCCGCTGCTCGACTGCGCGTTTGAAATCTCCAGCATGGGCGTGCGCGTGGACGCCGCCGTGCTCGACGAGCAGCTCAAACTCTCCGGCTGCGACAACCGCCGCTCCCTGCCGTTTCACAAGATGCTTCTGGAAGGCAGGCTGCCGCAGACGATCGGCGGCGGCATCGGGCAGTCGCGCCTGTGCATGCTCTTACTGAACAAGGCGCATATCGGAGAGGTGCAGAGCTCCATCTGGGACGCCGAAACCATGGCGATGTGCGAACACGCAGGCGTAACGCTGTTATAACGACTTGACCGAATCGAAACCGCGAACTTTCAAAAGTTCGCGGTTTTTGATTGCACCCGCGGCGCCCGTGTTGCGAAACGGTAAGACGAAAAACGAGATCTGTCAAATCAAACGCAACGCAAATGTAACAAAAAAGGGGTTTTAATCAAAAAACAGATAGAAACCGCGACCGCTTCATAAAAAATTAATATTTCAAGAGGAGCAAAGCAACAAGGATGTAATGCGTTTTTTTTACAATGTATATAATGTGGAAACAGAATTATGCGGAAGAGAACCAAAGACACGTATTTACGGCTGACAGGAGGCAATGATTCATGAAAAAGTCGCAGTTGAAACGGGCGGTCAGCGTGGCGCTGAGCATCCTGATGCTGCTGGCATTTCTTCCTGCGCCGACACTGGCGGAGGATACCGAGCCGACGCCGAACACATATACGGTTCTCTTCTCGGTCGACGGGGCGATCGACGCCAGTCTTACGCAAATCGTCGAAGAAGGCGCAACGGCATCCGCGCCGGGCGATCCCGCCGTACCGGAGGACGAGGAATTCACAGGCATGTCATTCCTTTACTGGTATGCCGGCGCGGACAGCGCATACGATTTCTCAACGCCGGTTACCGCCGACATGACCCTTTACGCAAAATTCGGATATACGGAAGAACCGGAGTCGCTCGATCCGCCGGCCGCTCTGGCCGCCGAGGCGACCGGAAGCACCGTCAACATCTACATCTACGGCGGAAACAACTACGCAAACCTCATACAGCATTACGTCATGACCGAAGTGACCGACGCCAAGATCCTCGAATACGACGGGATCGACGGCATCGGCCTGCTTCACCTGCTGCAGACGGACACCGGCTATGCTCTGGCCGGAACAAGCGCCGCGATTCCTTCGGGCGATCTGTATAAAAACGGGCAGATCGATCTGGAAGGCGGCCCCGGCGTATACGACGTCTACGTATATATCAAGACCGGAGCGGTGAAGACGACCTACACCGTTTACTACAAAGATACGCTGGGCAATACGATATCCCCCGATAAAACAGTATCGGAGCTTGCGGTCGGCGATTCCGTTACCGAGTACGCTATTGATATCAGCGGATACGCGCTGACCTCGGCGAGCCCGCAAACGATCGTTTTGGCGTATTCGGGCAACGACTTCACGTTTGTCTACGCCGCGTCAGCCTATCATATCACCTATGTATTAAACGGCGGCGAGAACAGTCCGCTCAATCCGGCGACCTATACGGTGAACAGCGAAACCATCACGCTGGCGGATCCGGTAAGAGACGGATACGATTTTACCGGCTGGCTGCCGACAAACACGATCCTATCGGGTTCGAGCGGAGATAAGACATTCACGGCGACGTGGACCGACGCAAATGTCTACAACATTACTTATGTTCTTAACGGCGGCGAGAACAGTCCGCTTAATCCGGCAACCTATACCGTAAACAGCGAGACGATCACGCTCGCCGACCCGACGCGCACCGGATATCAATTCCTCGGCTGGTTGCCGACAAACACGATCCTATCGGGTTCGACCGGGGACAAAACATTTACGGCGACATGGTCCGATGCGATCGTGTACAGCATTACTTATGAACTCAACGGCGGCGAGAACGATCCGTCCAATCCTGTTTCCTACACCGTCGAGAGCGAAACCATCACGCTGGCGGATCCGGTAAGAGACGGATATGATTTTGCCGGCTGGCTGCCGACAAACACGATCCTATCGGGTTCGATCGGGGATAAGACCTTCACGGCGACGTGGACCGACGCAAATGTCTACAACATTACATATGTTCTTAACGGCGGTGAGAACAGTCCGCTCAATCCGGCAACCTATACCGTAAACAGCGAAACGATCACGCTCGCCGACCCGACGCGCGCCGGATATCAATTCCTTGGCTGGTCGCCGACAAACACGATCCTGTCGGGTTCGACCGGGGACATTACATTCACGGCGACATGGTCCGATGCGATCGTGTACAACATTACTTATGAACTCAACGGCGGCGAGAACGACCCGTCCAACCCTGTGACCTATACGGTAAACAGCGGGACGATCACGCTGGCTGACCCGACCCGCGACGGATATATCTTTGACGGCTGGTCGCCAACAGATACGATTCTATCCGGCTCAACCGAGGACAAAACATTTACGGCGCTATGGTCCGGCCCGGTTGCTTACAGCATCACTTATGTGCTTGGCGGCGGCGAGAACAGTCCGCTCAATCCGGCAACCTATACCGTAAACAGCGAGACGATCACGCTCGCCGACCCGACGCGCGCCGGATATCAATTCCTCGGCTGGTCGCCGACAAACACGATCCTATCGGGTTCGACCGGTGACATTACATTCACGGCGACATGGTCCGACGCGATCGTGTACAACATTACTTATGAACTCAACGGCGGCGAGAACGACCCGGCCAACCCCGTGACCTATACGGTAAACAGCGGGACGATCATACTGGCGGATCCGACAAAAGCCGGTTATTATTTCCTCGGCTGGACGCCAACGGATACGATTCTATCCGGCTCGACCGAGGATAAAACATTTACGGCGAACTGGGCCGAACAGACCGCGCTGACCCTGACGGCCAACAGCGCCGTTTACAACTACGACGCGGCGGTAAAGAGCGTTTCCGGCATCACGCCGAGCATCGCGGGCCTGACCATCGAGGGCGCGACCGCCGGCGCGAGCGGCATTGCGCCGGGCGTATACCAGACGAACTTTCAGAATCAGGAAAACCTCGTCATCCTCGACGGCGGGGAAGACGTGACCGAACGTTACGCGGTGAGCTGGGTAAACGGCAGCCTGACGGTGAACCCGCGGGTAATGTACCGCGCGGATGCAAGCGGCGAACTGCTCGGCACCGAGTGGGTGGCATACGGCACGGGCGACGCGACGTATTCTGTCACGCCGCCGCAGAACGTATCTTATAACGGCGTCAACTACTATTGGCTTGGCGCGTACAACCCCGCTTCAGCGGAGGATCTGACCGAAAACACGACGATCTATGCGCTGTACGCCCAGAACAAACCGCTCGTCATCACGGCCGACAGCGCAAGTTACCCTTACGACGGCAGCCTGCATACCATTACGACGGGAACGGTGTCCGACCCGGCCGTCACGGTGAGCGGCTACACGGTATACGGCGGCGGAACATACGCCGGCGCGTATCCCACGAGCGTTTCCATCGGGCCCGATTTTACGATTTTGAGCGGCGCGGAGGACGTTACGTATCAATATGACGTTTCAACCGTCAAAGGCACGCTGACGATCCTGCCCGCGAATACGACGGCGGATTCACAAGGGTATGCGGGTATCTACGACGGCTATCCGCACGCGATCACGGTGACCCCCGCGCAAGGCGGTTCGATGGTGCGCTACAGCCTGACATACAGCGGCGATCCGGCGGACTATACGCTGACGGAAAGCCCGGCGGAAACGGATTTCACACCCGGCACGACGGTGTACTTCGTGGTAACGAACCCGAATTACAACCCGGTGTTCGGCAGCGAAGTCATAAAAATCGATAAAAGAACCATTGCGCTGACGACGGTGAGCGACAGCAAACCTTACGACGGCACCGCGCTGACGAATCCGGACTGGAGCTACGACGCAGCGGGCAACGACGGGTTTGCCGACGGCGAGGGATTTACCAGCGCCGCCGCTGACGGAACGATCACGAACGTCGGCTCCATTGAAAACGGCTTTGCCTACACGCTCAACGCTTCGACCGATCCGGCGAACTATGCGTTCGAAATCACAAAAGGCACGTTGACGGTTACGGCGGCGGATACGCTGACGGTGAACGCCGCCGATTACAGCGGCAAATACGACGGCCTCGCGCACGGCGTAACGGCTTCGGCGAACGTCTCCGCCGGTACGCAGATCTATTACAGCGCGGACTACAGCGCGAACCCGGCCGACTACACGCTGACGGCCAGCCCGACGGCGACGCACGTGAGCGAGAGTAAAACGGTCTATTTCGTAGCGATCAACGGCAACTACGCGCCCGCGTTCGGCTCGGCTTCGATCACGATTGCGCCGCGTGCGATTCTGGTCAGTACGTTTGATGCGAACAGGGTTTACGACGGGACTCCGCTGACGCAGAGCGGCTGGGGGTTCGGGGCGGCGAGCGACGGCTTTGCCGGCGGCGAAGGGTTCGCCGCGACGAACACGACGGGCACGATCACAAACGCCGGCTCCGTTGAGAACGGCTTTGACTATACCTTCAGCTTAGCGACGCGAAGCGAAGATTACAGCGTTTCGATTACGCCCGGCACGCTGACGGTGACAAAGCGCGCGGTGCTCGTATCCGCGCTGAACGCAGAGAAAAACTACAGCACGGCCGATCCGGCGTTCGGGTATACCTACAAGACTGGAACGGTGAACGGCACGACGTACTACGCCGTGCTGGCCGGCGACCTTGGAAGTGTTACGGTATCCGTGCTCCGCACAAACACCGACAACTACGTGGGGATTTACCCAGGAGTGCTGGCGCCGGGCGTCGCGGCGGCGCCGGATGTTTTGAGCAACTATACGTTCTTGACGGCCGCGGCGGACTTTACGATCAACCCGCGCGTGATCTACAACACCAATACCGTGGCCGCCGTGACGGGATTCCCGCAGACCGAATGGTTCGGTTATGGAACCAACGCGGTCGTTGCCGACGGCTACGGCGTCGTTCGGGCCGGTTATGAACTGACCGGCTGGCGCGACGCGGCGACGGGCACCCGGTCGCGCTCGGCGGAACGATTCCGTCGATCGGCAGCAACTATACACTCAACGCCGTTTGGACGCGCGAGGTTTACGACGAGACCTACGACGTGGACTACGACGCGGGCACGGACGCCGCCGTGCTCTACCTACCCGCAGCCCGGACGAACATTCTCTCCGGCGCGCTGATTACGATCTCCGGCGTTGTTCCGTACAATTCCGGTTACAGTTTCCTGCACTGGAGCACGACGGATATCGGCGGGACGGCGAGGACGTTTGATCCGGGCGATACCTTCACGATGCCGGACAACGACGTCACGCTCACCGCCGTCTGGGAAGCGACGGTTTCGCCCGTCAACTACCATCCCAACGGCGCGGAGGGCGTTATGTTTGAGGAGGGACGCTACCCGACCGACGCGGACGTAACGGTTGCGGAAAACACGTTTACGAGAACCGGTTACCGCTTTACCGGATGGAGCGAAACGGTCGCGGCGACGGACGTTACCAGGCAGCCCGGCGACGTTGTCACGATGCCTCCGCGGCAGCTTAACTTCTACGCGCAGTGGGAAAAGGAGCTCTTTACGGTGACGTTTATCGTCTCCGGCGGAACGGGTGAATTTGACGGGAACGAAACGTACATTACGTATACCGGCCTTTCGTACGGCGATGCGCTGCCGGTTCCGACCGATCCCGCGCTGGAAGGTTTTGTCTTCGAAGGCTGGACGACGGATATTCCGCTGACGATACCGGACGGGGATCTCGTGATCTACGGCACGATGTCGAAGGTGGTTGCGGACATCGAAGAAGAGCCGGAAATAATAGCAGCTGAGAGGACGCCTCTGTTCGGAGGCTCGGCGTGGGCGATCGTAAACCTGATCCTTGCGGCGGCGACTGCGCTGGCGTCGCTCTGGGTGTTCTTTGGCCTGATCGGAAGGAAAAAGGACGTGGAAGATGGCGTCGTAACGCCGGAAACACAGAAGAGGCAGCTCATCGCGCGGATTCTGACGCTCCTGCCCGCTGTCGGCGGAGTCGTCGCGTTCCTGCTCACGGAGAATATGAACAATCCAATGACGCTCACCGACCGGTGGACGATCTATATGGCCGCCATCGCGTTCGTCCAGTTCCTGCTGGTCGTCATTGGAACCACAAAGAGCAGGAGCAAGGATAAGAACCGGAAACAGGAAAAACCGTGGACATACGACATTCTCAAAGGCGTATAAGTTTCAGCAAGCGAAAAAAACAGAAGATAAGCCCGGCGCCCTTTTCATGAGGGCGCCGGGTTTTTTACGCCGCGATCATCCGCGTTACGCGGGGCGGAACGGATGACTTCGGTTGTGTTGCATACATTACGCGATCTGTAACAATCGCGTGAAGCGGCCGGAGAGATCACCGTTATGTAACAAAAGATCGCCTAAAACAAAGAGTTTTTCGGCGAGACCTGATAGTAGCTAAGTAACAATTTGTTGCATTCGTGTGATTTTTCGCAGTATAATCTGGATATGAAAAAAGGGTCGGTAGCCGGACGGCTGCAAAAAGGGTTTACGTGGCTGCTTTTTTTCGGCTTCCTGCTCCTGACGGCCTGCAAGGGCGGTTCCCTGGCGCTGTTGGGTACGACGGAAACCGCGCGGAACGCCGCGCAGGCCGAAGGGGAAGGGCAGACCGCCGAAAAGCCTCTTTTGCTGCCGGAAGCGTCCGGAACCGTCGTTTTTGAAGGCGAAGGCGTTACGATTGACGCGTCGCATACCGACCAGGGGTACGTCATGGTGCGATGCAGCGAAACCGGCAAGCGGCTCAAGGCGCGCATCTCGACAGCGGAACAGACCTATTATTACGACCTGCCCGCCGGAGACGATTACAGCGTCTTTCCCCTGCAGATGGGGGACGGCGCGTATACCGTCCGCGTGATGGAGCAGGTGGAAAACGACCTTTATGCCGTCCGCTACGGCGTGCAAATCGACGTGCTTCTTGCGGACGAAACCGTGCCGTACCTGTATCCCAACCAGTATGTGTGGTATGATGAGGAAACGCGGGCCGTCGGCCGGGCGAGGGAGCTTTCGGACGGCATGACGGACGAAGAGAAGATTGCCAGGGCGTTTTACCGATTCGTCGTGAAACACATGACGTACGATACGGAAAAGGCCGCGACGGTGCCAGGCGGATATCTGCCGGACGCGGACGAATCGCTGGAAACCGGAACGGGCATCTGCTTCGATTACGCGGCGCTGCTGGCCGTGATGCTCCGATCCGAGGGGATTCCGGCCAAGATGCTCATCGGCACCGTAACGCCGGAAAACCTCTATCATGCCTGGAACAGCGTCTATCTCGACGGAGAGTGGGTATGGATGGACGCGACGCTCGATAAATCCGGACACCGTGAGAGCGATTATATCGTAGAGCGTATCTATTGACGGAGAAACACGCTGGCGCGATATTGCCGCGCGGCAGGCATAATTATTAGGAAAGGGAACCGGAATGCAGGATCAACAGACGCAAAAAACGCTTCCGCCGGATGAAACCGCGCTTTTCTGCGAGCAGGTTGCCATGGTGCTCAAAGCGGGTATCCCACTGGGCGACGGCATGGAGACGCTCGCGCGAAGTTACGAGGGCAGCCGCTACGGCGCGCGCTTCGATCAGATACGCGCGGCGGTGAACCGCCGGGGCGAACTGTCCGCCGCGCTGGAGGATGCTGGCATCTTTCCGGACTATATGCTCGCCATGGTGCGCATCGGCGAGCGCGCGGGCAAGCTCGACGAAGTCATGGCTTCGCTGGCGAATTACTATCAGTGGGAAGCGCAGATCAAAACGTCCGTTAAAAACGCGATCCTCTACCCGAGCGTGCTGGTCATGATGCTCGCGGTGGTCATCGCTATCCTCGTCATCAGCGTGATGCCGGTGTTCCGGCGCGTGTTCGACAGCCTCGGCCTCGCGGCGGGCAGCCCCGCCTCGGCGGCGATGCAGTTCGGCGTGGGGTTCGGTAAGTTCATGCTCGTATTTGTCGGCGTATTCGCGGTGCTGCTGATTGTTGCGGGTGTGCTGCTGCGCACGAAACGGCGCGGTTCTGTGCTTGCGCTGCTTGCAAAACTCGTTCCGTCCGTTCGCCGCGTCAACGCGCGGCTGTCCACGGCGCGGTATGCCTCGGCGCTGTCCATGATGCTCGCGGCGGGCTATCCCGTCGAGGACGCGATACGGCTTGCGCCGTCGGTGGTTACGGATAAAAAACACAGGCTGCGGGCCGACCTTGCCGCCGGCGAACTGCTCGGCGGAGCCGGGTTTGCGGACGCCGCGGAAAAAAGCGGCCTGTTTGACCCCATGCACGAGAAGATGATCCGCTTCGGTGCGGCGGCGGGCAAGCTCGACGCCGTGATGGAAAAACTCAGCGGCGTCTATATGGAAGAGGCGGACGACGCAATCCACAACGTCATCGCCATGATCGAACCGACGCTGGTTGCGGTGCTCTCCATCGTCATCGGCGGCATACTGCTTTCGGTCATGCTGCCGCTGCTGTCGGTGCTGTCCGCGGTCGGCTGAACCGCGAATTGGTTGAAATTGCTACACTGGGAAAGGAGGATTCGGCATGCACCTGTACGAGCGTGCGCGCGGGCGGCATAAAGGGCTGGTTTTCGCAATCGTCGTGTTTGCGCTGATTGCCGTCTTCTTTCTCATTTCGCTTGCCGTCGCGGCCCGCCGAAACGACGCGCGGGAAGAGGAGATGGTCGATTCCGCGCTGCAGCGCGCCGTCGTCACCTGCTACGCCGTGGAGGGCAAGTATCCGCCGAACCTCGAATACATCTACGACAACTACGGCGTCCGCGTCGACGCGAGCCGTTATATCGTTTTCTATGACGTCATCGCGGCAAACGTCATGCCGGGCGTGCGCGTGGTGCGGATCGGAGGCGGCTCGTGAGCGCCGGATCGGGCGTCCGCGGACGCGGCGAAATGCGCGGGGCTTTCATTTTCGCGCTGCTTGCGGCGTTTGCGCTGCTTTCGCTCGTCATCGTTATCGCCGGCGCGCGCTCTTACCGCATGATCAACGACACGGCGGAGCACGCATACGTCTCCCGCACGGGGTTGAGCTATCTGATCGGCAAAGTGCGCGGCGCGGACGAAGCGGACATGCTTTCGATCGTGCGCGGCGAAGACGGCACGGACGTGCTCGTACTCGGCGGCATATACGGCGGCGAACGGTACAACACTTATATCTACTGCGACGGGACGCAGGTTTGCGAATATTTCGCAGCGGCGGACGCCGCGTTTTCGCCGGATTACGGTGAAGGCATCTTTTCGGCTAACGCGATGCGCCTGACGCTGGAAGGCGGCCTACTTTCCATAGAATTGGTAGACGAAGGCGGAGAGGCGCACAGCGCCGCGCTCTGCCTGCAGGCGGCGAAGGAGGGCGGCGCATGACGCAAACCACGCTTCGCTCGGTGAAAAAACGCAGCGTATTCAGCCCGGTGCTCATCGAGCTGATCTTCGTCATTCTTTTCTTCGCGCTCTCGGCGAGCGTGATCGTCCGGCTGATTGCGGCCGCAAGCGTAACCGCTCAGGAGAGCGCCTACCATGCGCGTGCGATCATCGCCATGGAAAGTGCGGCCGAGCGAATCAAGGCGAACCCCGCCGGTGAAGGCGACTGCAACGAATGCGGCGTATATGCTTTTTCGATGGAGACCGCTTCCGATCTGACGGTGGATTGTATCGTCACGCCGGACGATTCTCCGCTGCAGGGCACGCTGTACGACATTGAACTCAGCGTCGCTTCGCCCGGCGGCGAGATCTATTGGCTGGACGCCGCGCGGTATATTCCGGATGCGGAGGTGGGCCCATGAAACAGGTTCCTTCCCGCATGGGCGTCGGCGCGTCGAGCATACTGCTCATTCTCGTGGTTGTGAGCCTGACGCTGTTTGCCTCGCTCGCACTGTTGCAGGCGCGCTCGGACGCGGCGCTCACTGACAAGACCGCAGTCAGCACCGACGCGTATTATGACGCGGACGCGCGTGCGCAGCGGCTCATCGCCGCGCTGGACGACGCGCTGGCGGCGGGCGAAAAGCCGGAGAGTATAGAGGGCGTGACGCGGCAAGCGGACGGGACCTATGCGTTTTCGGTGGGTTCGTTCGACGGGCATACGCTGGGCGTAACGGTCGATTTGTCCGGCGGAAGCTGCGTTATTCTCAAATATCGCTATGAAAACGCGTCGGAGTGGGTCGGTCAGAGCGCCGGGACGCTCTGGCAGGGGGATTGAACCTATGACGGAAATACAGGATATCCTGCAGGCGGCAATCGAAAAAGGCGGATCGGATGTGTTCATCATACCCGGTTCCTGCGTGCGCCTGAAGGTTTCCGGCGAGGTGCGGCCGCTCCTTGATACGGTGCTGCGGCCGGACGACACGAAGCGGCTTATCAAGCAGGTTTACGACATGGACCACCGGGAGATGGACTGTCTTTTGGAAGAAGGCGACGACGATTTTTCGTTTTCCATCAGCGGCGTCGGGCGATTCAGGTGCAACGCGTACCAGCAGCGCAACTCGCTTGCGATGGTGCTGCGCATCGTTTCGCTCGCGCTTCCGGACCCGCATGCCATGCACATACCGGACGAGATACTTCGTCTTGCGGACATCAAAAAAGGGCTCGTGCTCGTTACCGGCCCCGCGGCGAGCGGAAAATCGACCACGCTCGCGTGCGTGATCGACCGCATCAATGCCAACCGGCGCGGGCACATCGTTACGATCGAGGATCCGATCGAGTTTATCCACGCGCATAAGCAGAGCGTGCTCAGCCAGCGCGAATTGGACCACGATACACGCAGTTACCAGACCGCCCTGCGCGCGGCATTAAGGCAGGCGCCGGATGTGATACTGCTCGGCGAAATGCGCGATTTCGAGACGATACAGACCGCGCTGACCGCCGCCGAAACGGGGCAGCTCGTGCTCAGCACGCTGCACACCATCGGCGCGGCGAAGACGATAGACCGCATCATAGACGTATTTCCCGCCAACCAGCAGCAGCAGATACGCGTGCAGCTGTCGATGGTGCTGCGCGCCGTGGTCAGCCAGCAGCTGCTGCCGACTGCGGACGGCGGGCTCGAACCCGCGTTTGAGATCATGCTGGTTAACAGCGCGATTCAAAATATGATCCGCGACGGCAAGGCGCACCAGATGGACAACGTCATCTACGCCGGCGCGCGGGAGGGTATGCGCACGATGGACGGAGATATCCTCCGTTTGTACGCAGACGGGCGCGTCTCAAAGGAGACCGCACTGCTCTTTGCGGCAAATCCCGACCAGATGAGAAAGAAATTGACCGAGGGTTGAGCGGAACAGTTTCGCATACACCCGAACCGACAAGGAGGAGACGGCATGTCCAACGCGAAGATTAAAATCAGAATGTTTGGCACTTTTGAAATCGTGGTCAACGGAAACGTTGCGCTCACGCAATTGCGCCAGGCAAAGAAGACGAGCCAATTTCTTGAATATCTGATCCTGAAAAAGGACAGGGCTGTTCCGCACGAGGAGCTTCTCGAAATGCTCTGGTCGGACAAGGATAACAGAAACCCCGCGACGGCGCTTCGAACACTGCTGCACCGCTACCGCTCGCTGGTGGATCAAAGCGGCCTGCCGGAACTGTCGGAGTCCGTCCTCACCGCGCGCGGCGCGTATCAGTGGAATCCGAACCTCGACTGCGAGATCGACGTGTTCGAGTTTGAGCGGCTCTGCCAGGAGGCGCGCACGCCCGGCATGAGCAAGCGCGAAAGCATCGAACGCTACCTTCAGATGCTGCAGATCTATACGGGGCCGCTTTTGACCAACTCCGCAGAAGAGATGTGGGTCGTTCCCAAGAGCGTGTATTACCACGACCTGTTTCTAGAAAGCGTGTTTATCCTGCTCGATCTGTTAAAAGAGGAAGAGGAATACGACGTTATCGTGCAGGTCTGCCGCAAGGCGATGGACGTGGACATGTTCGACGAACGTCTGCACCTCGAACTCATGATGGCGCTGGTCAAGACGGGTAAGAAGCGCGAGGCGCTCTCGCAGTATTATTTCGCGACCGACCTGCACTATAAACAGCTCGGCATCCAGCCTTCCGGCGAGATCCGCGCGGTGTACAAGCTCATCGTACAGGCCGACCAGGAGATGGAAGCGGACATCGAAAAAGTGCAGAATATGCTCGAGGAGAACACCGAAAGCTACGGCGCGTTCATCTGCGAGTACGAGATTTTCAAGGAGATCTACCAGCTCCAGCGGCGCATGCTCGAACGCTACAACGGCACGATGTTTTTAGCGCTTTTGACCATCAGCAACACCTACGAGCAGCGCTTCGACAACCTCGTGCTCGACAACATCATGAAGCAGCTGCTGCACGTCGCGCAGACCAACCTGCGGCGCGGGGACACCATATCGCGATACAGCGTCATGCAGTATGTCGTGCTGCTGCCTTCCGTCACATACGAGACGGGGCGGCTCGTCATGGACCGCATCAAAAAGGCGTTTTACAACGAATACGTCAAATCGAGCGTGGTGCTCACCTACAAGCTCCGCCCGCTTTGCATCAATAAATACGACGTAAACACGCAAAAACGCGTTTACGAATGCAAGGACGGGGAGTGAAAAAGCCGGCCGCATAGAGAGATAAAAAAACGGAGGAAGCGCTTCCTCCGTTTCGTTTGCCGCAGCGGCGCGCGCCTTGCGCTCGATTGACACCCACTGACTTGCATGGTAAAATTTTCGCTATAAGCGGGGGAACAGGCCCGTTTGGTTTGTGCAGGCAAAATCCCGGAAAACGACGGCGATTTGCCGGCAAATTAACGCTAAAAACCCGCGGATTGATCCAGCTGGCGATGGGAAAAACATCCCGCCGCAGAAGGAAGAACATGTATTTTCGCATCAAGCGATGGCTGGACGTCATCGTTTCCCTGATCGGCGGCGTTGCGCTTTCCCCCCTGCTGCTTGTTCTTGCCGCCGCGGTCAAACTGGAATCGCGCGGACCGGTGCTCTTTCGCCAGAAGCGCGTTGGAAAAGACAAGACGCATTTTTCAATTCTCAAATTCCGCACCATGCGCGCGGATACCCCGTGCGACGTGCCGACGCATCTTTTAAAGAATTCCGGCGCATGCATCACCCGCGTCGGCCGTTTCCTGCGCAGAACCAGCCTCGACGAGCTGCCGCAGCTTTGGAACATCATTACGGGGGATATGTCGATCGTCGGCCCACGTCCCGCGCTCTGGAACCAGTTCGACCTGATTGCCGAGCGTGACAGGCACATATCGAAACGCGGCCTGACGCCCAACCACCTGCGCCCCGGGCTGACCGGATGGGCGCAGATCAACGGGCGGGACGAATTGCCGGTTCCGGTTAAAGCCGCCTATGACGGAGAGTATGTCGAACGATTCGGATTTATCATGGACTGCCGCTGCTTTTTCGGCACGATCGGAAGCGTGCTGAAGCGCCGCGGCGTGCGAGAGGGGGCGGCGGATACGGAAGAACGGCTGCACGTTGCGCTGGTGACGACGTATTTCGCGCCGGAGATCACGCCCATTACGCACCTCTATGCCGATTTGGCGGAGGATTTGTGCCGCTACGGCGCACGCGTCAGCGTCATCACCAATATGCCCAACCGCGGGTTGAGCGAAGAAGTCAGGGACACATACCTCGAACGAACGGACGAAACAACGCCGGAGGGCTACCGCGTCCTGCGCGTCGGCACAAAAAAGCGCGAGGGGAAGAGCTTCTTCCAGCGCGCGCTGCATTTTCTGAACAACACGCGCGCGCTCAGCCGCGAGGCGAAGAGGATCAAGGCGGACGTGTACCTGCTCGGCAGCATGCCGCCGTTTCTCGGCCTGGTCGGCGCGAAATTAAGCCGCCGCGCACGGACGGTCTATATCCTGCAGGACATTTTTCCCGACAGCATGGTCGCCATGGGCAAATTCACCGAATGGCATCCCGTCGTGCGGCTGTCCCGGCGCATGGAACAGCGCGTCTATCGTAAAAATTCAGCGTTCGTTACGCTTTCGGAGGACATGAAACGTACGTTGGTCGCCCGCGGGATTGATGAGCGGAAGGTTGCCGTGATCCCGAACTGGGCGGACACCGAGAGCATTCAGCCCGTTTCGCGCGAGAAAAACACGCTGTTCGACGAACTGAATCTGCCCAGAGACCGCTTCTACGCCGTTTATGCCGGAACGCTCGGTGTTCTGCAGGAGCCGGATGTGATTCTCGACGCGGCGAAACTTCTGCTGGAGCAGGAGGATATCCGCATCGTCATATTCGGAGGAGGCGAGCTTTCAGAGCACGTAAAGAACCGCATCGAACACGAGCGGATCGAAAACGTGCTGCTCTTCCCGCTGTATGCCTCGGAACGCGTGGCGGAGGTGTATTCTCTGGGAAACGCCGCGCTCGTACCGCTGAAAAAAGGCACGACGCGCTTCGCCATGCCGAGCAAAACCTGGTCCGCGCTCGCCGCGGGCAGGCCGGTCATCGCCTGCGTGGACGCGGGCAGCGAGTGGGCGCGCTCCATCGAGCGCGAGGGTTACGGCGTATGCGTAGCGCCCGGCGAACCGCGGGAGATGGCGGACGCGATACTGCGTCTGCACGCGAGCACCGTGCCGCTTGAAGAACTCGGCGCGCGCGCAAGGAGCTATGCCTGCGGCCACGTTTCGCGCGCGCAGGCGACGCGGGCGTATTATGACTGGCTGCGATAAGCTGAAACGGGGTGAAGGGTGTGTTTGACGGAAAAACGCTGCTGATTACAGGCGGAACGGGGAGCTTCGGCAACGCCGTACTGGAGCGGTTTCTCCACTCCGGCGTGAAGGAGATCCGCATCTTCTCGCGGGACGAGAAGAAGCAGGACGATATGCGCCGCCGCTATCAGAGCGACAAGATCCGCTTTTTCCTCGGCGACGTACGCGATACTGGCAGCCTCAAAGGCGCGATCTATAACGTAGACTACGTATTTCACGCGGCGGCGCTCAAGCAGGTACCGTCCTGCGAATTTTTTCCGGTCGAGGCGGTCAAGACAAACGTCCTTGGCACGGACAACGTGCTCGAAGCCGCCATAGAGGAGGGCGTGCGGCGCGTCATCTGTCTGTCCACGGACAAGGCCGCATACCCCGTCAACGCCATGGGCACGAGCAAGGCCATGATGGAGAAGGTCGCCGTCGCGCGTTCGCGCACGGTTTCACCGGAACAAACGACGATCTGCTGCACGCGCTACGGCAACGTCATGTGCTCGCGCGGAAGCGTGATCCCGCTTTTCGTAGAGCAGATCAAATCCGGATTGCCGCTGACGCTGACACACCCGGACATGACGCGCTTTATCATGAGCCTCGAGGAGGCGGTGGAACTCGTCGCGTATACTTTTGAAAACGGAAGCACGGGCGATATCATGGTGCAGAAAGCGCCGGCGTGCACAATCGCCGTGCTTGCGGAAGCGGTCAAACAGATCTTCGGCGCGGAAAACCCCGTGCGCATCATCGGCATCCGCCACGGCGAGAAGATGTACGAAACGCTCTTAACGAATGAGGAATGCGCCCGCGCGGAAGATCTCGGCAAGTATTATCGCGTTCCCGCCGACGCGCGGGACCTGAACTACGAACAGTATTTCGAGCGAGGCTACAGGGAGAAAAAAACCCTGACGGAATTCAACTCCAACAACACCGACCTGCTGACAATCGAAGAGGTGAAGGAGCGGCTGCTGGCGCTTTCCTATATTCAAAATGAATTGAACGGCGGACAGCAGCGCTAACAATACACGGATTGTACGCGGAAACGGACAGGCACATCAGAACGGGACGCGGAAACGGGGATTGGTGCGTATGAAGATACTGATCACGGGCGCCGGGGGGTTCATCGGCAGAAACCTGATCGTCGCGCTGCGCGCGCGCGGCTATCACGATCTGCTGAAATTCGACGCGGACACGCCCATGGAGTTTCTGGAACGTTACTGCGCCGAGTGCGGCTTTGTATTCCACCTCGCTGGGGTCAACCGCCCCAAACAGCAGGAGGAGTTCATGCAGGGCAATTTCGGTTTTACCGACACCCTGCTTCGTATGATGATCCGGCATAAAAACCGCTGCCCCGTCATGTACGCATCCTCCACGCAGGCGGCGCTGCCGAACCTCTACGGCCGCAGCAAGAAAGCCGCGGAGGAGCTACTCGACCATTACGCGCGCGAAACCGGCGCGAAAGTATACGTCTTTCGATTCCCCAACGTGTTCGGCAAGTGGTCCAAACCCAACTACAACAGCGCGGTGGCGACGTTCTGCTACAATGTTTCGCACGATCTGCCCATCGCGGTAAACAACGAGTCCGCCGTACTCAGCCTCGCCTATGTGGACGACGTGGCGGAGGCGCTGTGCGACCTGATCGACGACAAGGCCACCATGGAAGGGCCGCACTGCGTCGTTCCCATCGTCCATACGGCAAAGCTCGGAGACGTGGCCAACCGCATCCGCTCGTTTCGGGAAATCCGCGAAACGAACGTTCTGCCGGACATGAGCGACCCGCTCACGCGCAAGCTCTACGCCACCTATCTGAGCTTTTTGCCAGTGATGGAATTTTCGTATCCGCTGGAGACGCACGAGGACGAGCGCGGCAGCTTTACGGAGTTTTTACGATCCGCCGGGGGCGGGCAGGTATCCGTCAACGTCAGCCGGCCCGGCGTCGTCAAGGGCGACCACTGGCATCACACCAAGGCGGAGAAATTTCTCGTGGTATCCGGTTCGGGCGTCATCAAATTCCGCAGGATCGATATGGACGACGTGATCGAGTATCCCGTCAGCGGTAAGCAGCTCGCGGTGGTCGACATACCGGTCGGCTACACGCACAGCATCGAAAATACCGGAAAGACCGACATGGTGACGCTGATGTGGGCGAGCGAGTGCTTCGATGCCGAACATCCGGACACCATCGCTTCGGAGGTGGAAAGAGCGTGATGAACAAGCTCAGACTCATGACCATACTCGGTACGCGGCCGGAGATCATCCGCCTCTCGGCGGTGATCCCGTGCGCGGACCGCTATTTCGACCACGTACTCGTACATACCGGCCAGAACTATGACGAGAAGCTGAACCAGGTCTTTTTCGACGAGCTTGGACTGCGCGCGCCGGATCACTACCTCGGCTGCGTCGGCAGGGATCTCGGCGAGACGATGGGGAATATCATCGCAAAGAGCTATGATGTTTTAAAAAGCGAACGGCCGGACGCGCTTTTAGTGCTCGGGGATACGAACTCGGCACTCGCGGCCATTGCCGCAAAACGGCTCAAGATACCGATCTTCCACATGGAGGCGGGCAATCGCTGCTGGGACTGGAACGTACCGGAGATGGTCAACCGCGTGATCGTGGATCGCATCAGCGACGTGAACCTGCCGTATACGGAGAACTCCCGCCGTTACCTGCTTTCGGAGGGCTTCGACGGCAAGTTTATCTTCGTTACCGGGTCGCCCATGCGCGAGGTGCTCGAAAAACACAGGGAAAAGATCATCAAAAGCGACGTCTTGTCGCGTCTCAACCTGACCGAAAAAAAATACATCCTGCTCTCGGCGCACCGCGAGGAAAACATAGACGACGAGGACGCGTTCCTCTCGCTTATGAGCGCGGTAAACGGCGTTGCCGAAGCCTACGATATGCCGGTGATCTACTCTACGCACCCGCGCAGCCGTAAGTTCATCGAAGCGCGCGGCTTTGCGTTCCACCCGAACGTGCGCTCGCTCGAGCCGTTCGGCTTTTTCGACTACAACCGACTGCAGCTCTCCGCTTACTGCGTGCTCTCGGACAGCGGCACGCTCTCCGAAGAAAGCGCCATGCTCGGCTTTCCCGCCGTGCTGATCCGCACCTCCACCGAGCGGCCGGAGGCGCTGGACGCGGGCACGATCGTGATCGGCGGCGTTACGGGAAAGAGTATCACGCAGGCGATGGAGCTTTCCATCGGCATGGCGGAAAACCGCGAGCCGACCGCCATGCCCGAAGACTATATGGATGAAAACGTGAGCGCCAAGGTCGTCAAGATCATCGAAAGCTATACGGATATCGTCATGCAGACGACCTGGGGAAGGAAAAAATGCCCATAGAAAGCGATAAAGACGCGCGCGCGCGCGTGCTATACGCATCGACGCTCGTGAGCGCGGAGACGTACTCCGCGCTGTTTTCTAGCGCGGCGACAAAACCGAGCCTCGCCGCGCAGAAGTATCACGCGCTCATGGCGCGGGGGCTGATTCAAAACGGCGCGGAGGTTATCGCGCTCACCGCACCGCCGGTCTCGCGGCTCACCAGCAGGCGGGTCTTCGTCCGCCTGCCGCGCGAGGAGCGCGACGGCGTGTCCTACCGGTACCTGCCGGTTCTCAGACTGCCGTTTGTAAAGCACCTCTTTGTGGCCGGCGGCGCGTTTTTTGCCGCGCTGCGCTTTCTTTGGCGCGGCGGCTATGCCGTCTGCGACGGGCTGAACATTGCGCTGAGCACCGGCGTGCGCGCAGCGACGCGGCTGACGCGCCGCCCCTGCGTCGCTATCGTGACCGACGTGCCGCACGTCCTCTTCGGTCAAACCCGCGTCGCGGATTTCAACGCGCGCCGGCTCGCGCGCTACGACGGGTATGTGCTGCTCACCGAGGCAATGGACGCGCGGGTCAATCCGCATTGCAGGCCGTACATCGTAGCCGAAGGGCAGGTGGACGCGGCGATGGCTTCGCGGAACAACCGGCTGGAGGACAAACATCCCGAAAGGGTTTGCCTCTATGCCGGCATGCTGCATGCAAGGTACGGCGTAACAACGCTGGCGCGCGCGTTCCTTCAGGTAAAGGATGCAAATGCGCGGCTGGTGTTCTACGGCGAAGGCGACGCGGCGGAGGAACTCCGCGAACTGGCCGCGCGGGATATGAGGATCGAATGCCGCGGCGTGGCGGACAACGCCGCCGTAGTGGAGGAGGAGCTGCGCGCGACGCTGCTCGTCAACCCCCGCCCGTCTGAAGAGGCGTTCACCGCCTACTCGTTTCCTTCGAAAAACCTCGAATACATGGCGTCCGGCACGCCCGTGCTCACCACGAAGCTCTCCGGTATGCCGCGCGAATACGACGATTATGCTTACCTCATTTTGGACGAGTCGGTCGGGGGAATGGCAAAAACGCTTGAAGAAACGCTCGCGCTTCCACGCGAAACCCTGCATGAAAAAGGCCTTGCGGCGAAAGCGTTCGTGCTAAAAAACAAATCGAACAAAGCGCAGGCTGCGCGAGTGCTGCAGCTGCTGAACAATATCAGCCGCACAAAAGGCGGGATGTAACAAATGGCAAACGGGAAAAAGAAAAACGAATCGAACCGGCCCGGTACGGAAGAATCGGTTCTTCAACCGGAACAAAAACCGCGCGCGCGGGTTCTGCTGCTCGGCGGCGCCGGGCGCATGCAGGGCGGCGCGCCGCGTATCGGCGCGGCGCTGGCGGAGGAGATCGGCGCGCACGATCTGCGCGCATTCGCGCTGCACGATGACGACGAACAGACGGCCGTATGGCTCATGCAAAACGGCGCGGACATCGCCGCGCTCGCGGGCATGGAAGGCGGCCGACTCGACGAAGTGCGCGCCGCGCTCGGCGGCACGCACGCCATCGGCGCGGGAAGGACGGAAGCGCTGGCAAACGCGCCGGCCGTGCTCTGCGTCAACGACGTGCGCGTCGGGTTTTTATCCTACGGAGAACGGCGCGCGGGCGGATTCGACGGACGGGCGGACGTGCTAGGACTCATGGCATACGACCAGGTGCGCATGCTTCTTAACCAGTGCGACCATGTGATCGTATTCTTGCGCGCGGGACTTCCCGGCGCGCGGCTGCCACTGCCGGAGTGGCGCGCGCGATACCGCCGCCTGATCGACGCGGGCGCGAGCGTCGTTGCGGACACGGGCGCGGCGAAGGGTTGGGAAGCGCACCGAAACGGGCTGGTGTTTTACGGGCTCGGCGGGCCGGATGCCGACGATTCGCTGGCGATTTCGCTGACGCTTTTGCAAAACGGGCGGCTGGAATACGAGACGCGCGCGTTGGAGCATACGTCCGGCGAACTGCGCGCTTCGACCGACGAAGCGTTCAAACGCGAAATCGACGATCAAAACAGACTCTATCTCGACGACGCGGCGTATCGAAGCGCGGTCGACGAGATGTGCCTGCGATATTATCTGGAAGAGGAACGCGCACAAAAACGCGGCGCTCTCCGGGCGGTTTTGTCTAAAAAGAGTACGGAAGAGGACAGGCTGTTCAGGCTGCTGGGCGACGAGTCGCGCAGGCTCATGACGCTGCGCGCGCTCAGGCAAAGGAGGCGCACGTGAAGATCCTTTGGGTAGCGGAACCCGTTCTGCCGCAGATCGCGCGGATTACCGGCTTAACCCCGTCGTTTGCGGGCGGGTGGCTTGTGAGCTTCTGCGACCGGCTGCTGGAAGACCCGGACAACAGCCTGATCTGCTGTTACCGCACGACGGGCGCGCATACGCGCGTGACCGCCGGGCGGCTCACGGGCTGGTCGTTTCGGCAGGATCCGCTCGATTACTCGTCCGAACAGGAGAAAGAATTTCGGAAGCTGCTGCGGCACGAAGCGCCGGACGTGATCCATATCTGGGGTACGGAATATCCGTTTTCGCTGGCCATGCTCAACGCCGCCGAACAGGAAGGCATGCTCGCCTGCACGGTCGTGAGCGTACAGGGGCTGATATCGCTGATCGCGCGGCAATACGCGGCGGGGCTGCCGGAACGCGTTGTAAACGGCTTCACCCCGCGGGATTTTCTGCGGCGGGATAATATCAGGCAGCAAGGAGAGAAATTTGCACGCCGGGGCGAATTTGAAATCGCCGCGCTGAAAAAGGCGCGCCATGTGATCGGCCGCACCGGCTGGGACAAACAAAGCGTGGAGCGAATCAATCCGTACGCGGCGTACCATTTCTGCAGCGAGACCCTGCGGCCGGAGTTTTACGAAGGCGCTTGGCGGCCGGACGGCTGCGAGCGGCACAGCATCTTCGTTTCACAGGGCAATTATCCGATTAAGGGGCTGCATCAGGCATTGGAAGCGCTTGCGGTTTTAAAGCGTGAGTTTCCGGGTGTGAAGCTCTATACGACCGGCGCTGACCCGCGCGCAGGGGGGCTGATGCCGCGCCTGCGCCGCCAGAGCTACGCGCGGTATCTGGCGAGACGTATCCGCATGCTGGGGCTGGAGGAGCATGTTTCGTTTCTCGGCGCGCTGTCCGCGCAGGGCATGAAGGAACGCTACCTTCGCGCGCATGTCGCGCTGAACCCTTCCGCCATCGAAAACAGCAGCAACGCCATCGGCGAAGCCATGCTGCTCGGTACGCCGGTGGTTGCGAGCCGTGTCGGCGGCACGCCGGACATGGTGCAGGACGGCCTGGAGGGAATCCTGTATCCGTATGACGAGCCGGAGCAGCTTGCGGACGCGGTGAAACGCATCTTCATCAGCAGCGCGCTGGCAAGGCGACTCTCGGCGGAGGGGCGTGAGGCGGCGGCGCGGCGGCACAACCCGCAGAAAAATCACGCGCGGCTTCTCGAAATCTATGCAAAACTTACGAAACAGTAACAATAGCCCGGCAAAAGAACTGCAGCCGGCCGGAACGGGAAAGGATTTTGCCGCTTTGAAGATCGTACACCTCGTACAGCACTATATGGCCGGGTACACGTATCAGGAGAACTACCTGCCCGCCGCTATGGCGGCGCTCGGGCACGAGGTAAGCGTGATCGCGGGCGTGGACAATCCGGCGTTTTATGACGGCGCGCAACATCAGCCCGGGGACGAAGCGACGGACGACGGCGTGGCGGTGCGCTATGTCAAGATTCGTTACAAACGCCTGTATACGCGGATATCCGGCCTGAACGAACTGCTGAAGCGCGAAAAACCCGATCTGATCTTCGTGCACGGGTTTGTGCTGGCGAGAAGCTTTGAACTGCTCCAATACGGCAGACAATATCCCGGGTGCCTTTTTTGCGCCGACACGCACGAAACGTACCTGCTTGCGTTCAACGCGTGTTTTTCGGGTACGGTAAAAGACCGCGTCCGGCGGCTTCTGTATTTTAAGCTGGCGTACCGGCTCTGGCGGCGATATATGGAACGGCGATACGAGAAGGTGTTTTACGTGACACCGCCGCGCAGGACGTTCGCCGAAAAAGAGCTCGGGTTTTCGGAGGAAATGCTGCACCCGCTCTGGCTGGGCGCGCAGCTTGAAACGCTTCCCTATGTAAGAAAGCAGGCGCTTCGCGCAGAGGTGCGTTCCGCGCTCGGAATGCCGCCGGACGCGAAGATGATTGTGCTCGCGGGCAAGCTGGATGAAAAGAAGCGCCCGGTCGAGCTCGCGGAGGCGTTCGTTCGGCTGAACAAACGCAACTGGTGGCTGCTCTATGTGGGAAGTATGGATGAAAGCGTCCGATCCCGCGTCGCCGCGGCTTGCCGGGATAACGAACGCGTTCGTTTCACCGGGTTTCTGCCGGGGGAAAGGGTGCTGGAGCATATCGCCGCGAGCGATTTTGCGGTATATCCCGGCGCGCATTCCGTGCTCTGGGAGCAGACGGTGTGCCTCGGGATTCCCGCTGCGTTTCACGAGCCGGAACCCGGCGACGCGGCGCACCTGAGCGACCCTGCAAACCCGGGCGCCTTTTTCCTGAAGACGGGCTCCGCGGACGAATTGTTCGACATGCTGAACCGCTTTACGCGTGACGAAGAAGCCGCAAGGCGAATGGGGGAAAACGCACGGCGTTATGGCGAAAGGAACCTTTCGTATACGCAGATTGCGAAGGACGCGCTCGACGCGGTCGAAAAAGCCGCTGCGGCGCGCCGAACCGGCAGCCAGCCCGTATCGGCCAGGTAAAATCCAGCCGTTACAGGCGCTAGATATTGATTTCTATACGGCTGTTTCATCAAGTTGTAGACCGCAAAATCGCAACCATGACGAAAATTCGAACAATTCGGAAACAATACGGTTGTGTTGCGACTTTTCTTTGCGTTATGATATAATATCGCAGTGTATGTTGCGAAGTAAGCGGAGGATACCGCATTGAAGCCGACTGCGGTGCTGGACATCGGAAGTTCCAAGATTGTCTGTCTGTGCGGCAGTTTTGTCAATCGCGATGGCATTACGGTGCACGGCGTCTCGGTGTGCCCGTACAACGGCTATCAGACAGGCGCATTTTCGGATCACCGCTCGCTGCATAACGCAATCGTCGAGGCGGTTTCCAAAACCGAGCAGGAAGCGCGCATGCGCATCCGCGAAGCCGCCGTCAGCGTTCCCGCGCCGTTTTGCAGGATCATTCTGAGCGAAGCGGCGCTGCCCATCGGAGGCCGTGGGAAACGTGTGATGGCGGAGGATATCGACGATGTCATCTCGCTCTCCCTTAAAAAGGTAAAGCTGAACGGCTATGTGCTCATGCACAGCACGCCCGTCTCCTTTACGGTCGGCGGGGTGGTGTCGTCCGCTCTCCCGACGGGTGCCAAGACCGAGGAACTCGGCGCGCTCGTTTCTCACATGTTCGTGCAGGAAGAGTTCGTTCACGCGATGGAACAGGCGCTTTCTCCGCTGAACATCGAGATTTCGATGAGCGTCTCTTCGCAGCTTTGCGCGGCGCTGGCGGTGATTCCCGAAAAAGAGCGCGTACGCCCGGCGGTACTCATCGACGCGGGGTATACGCATACCGACGTCTCCATCGTCGAAAACGCCGCGCTGACGGATTTCAGAAGCATCGAAGCCGGGGGAAAGCAGATTGCTTCCGACCTCGCCTTCGGACTGGAGATCCCGTTTGAAACGGCGGAGCAGGTGAAGCGGCGTTTCGTTTTTTTGCAGGAGCCGCTGAGCAACACCGAAATTGTGCGCACGCCGAAAGGCGTAAAGCGCGTGGAGCATTCGGCGATCGAACTGATCGTGGAAGCGCGCGCGGGCGAACTGGTTTCCCTGATTCGCACGGCGCTCAGGGAGATGGGGATTTCGCCTGAGGCGAGTCCCGTTACGTACCTCACCGGCGGCGGGATCGCCATGATGAAAGGCGGCATCGACTACCTCAAGCGCGGGCTGCAGCTGAACATTCAGCGCGACACCCCGTGGGTGGCGGATATGGATACGCCGAATTACACCAGTGCCTTTTCAGCTTTAGATTTCGTTTTGCGCGCCACGAGCGACGACGTCGTGACCGATACGTCGCCCGCTACGCTCGTGGACAGGATGCGCAACCTTTTTACCAAATAAGGGGGACAAACAATGTTTGAACCGGACTTCGAGAACACATCCTTTGCGCAGTTAAAGGTCATCGGCGTAGGGGGCGCCGGCTGCAACGCCATCAACCGCATGGTGCAGTACGGTCTCCGCGGCGTGGACTTTGTCGCAATCAATACGGATAAACAGGCGCTGTTTCTTGCCAAAGCGCCGACCAAGATACAGATCGGCGAAAAGCTGACCAAAGGCCTCGGTGCGGGCGCTGACCCCGAAGTTGGCCGTAAGGCCGCGGACGAGAGCCGGGAGCTCATCACCGAAGCGCTGCGCGGCACCGATATGGCGTTTATCACCGCCGGCATGGGCGGCGGAACGGGCACGGGGGCTACGTCCATCGTAGCCGAGTGCGCGCGCGAGCTTGGCATACTTACCATCGCGGTGGTGACAAAGCCCTTTACGTTCGAGGGCAAGGTGCGCATGCGCAACGCCGAGATCGGCATCGCCGCGCTCAAACCCGCCGTGGATACGCTCATCACGATTCCGAACGACAAGCTCATCGACCTCGTAGGCCGCGCGAGCCTACCGGATGCGCTGCGTGTCGCGGACGACGTTCTGCGCCAGGGCATTCAGGGCATTTCGGACCTCATCGCGGTGCCGGCGATGATCAACCTCGACTTTGCGGACGTGAAGACCGTCATGCGGGAAAAGGGCCTTGCGCATATGGGCATCGGCAACGCCAGCGGCGAAAAACGCGCGGCGGAAGCGGCGCGCCAGGCCATTGAAAGCCCGCTGCTCGAAACAAGCATCACCGGCGCGCGCGGCGTGCTCATGAATATCACCGGCGGCCCGGATCTAAGCCTTTTGGAAGTCAACGAAGCGGCGGAGCTCATCAGCGAAAACGTCGATCCGGAAGCGAACATCATATTTGGCGCGGATATCGACGAAGCCATGGGCGACGCGCTGCGCATCACGGTTATCGCGACCGGATTCGACCGCTCCGACCGCAGCGGCAATACGCAGGGCGTACCCGGCTTTGGCGCGTTCAGTTCCTACCGCATGCCGTACGGCAACGCCAACGCAGCCCAGCAGGCCGCGCAGCCGCACCCGCAGCAGGCAGCCCAGCAACAGCAGCAGCCCGCGCAGCCGCAGCCGTATCCGGCGCAGCCGCAGTATCAGCCGCCGATGCGGCAGGCGCCGAACCAGCCGCAGTACGCTTCGGCGTCCTACGCGCCGCGCCGCCCGATCATGACGGACGAACCCGTCGCCGCGCCGATTCCCCAGCAGCGGCAGGATCAGGTGTTCGGAGAAAACGACATCCGAAGGGACTACCAGGAGAAGCCTAAGAGCAAGCTGGACGTGCCCGCGTTCCTGCGCAACCGCTAACGAATGAAAAATTAAAGCGCCGCTATTTAGCGGCGCTTTTTGATATCGCGAAATCGAGGCTATCCGTCTGTCAGGCTGGCGTCGCCCGAAATCGGGATCGGCTCGCCAAGATACGTCGGAAGCGGCATATAGAGCGTATAGACAAAATCCTTGCAGCGCGCCAGAATTTCGCGCGCTTCAAAGCGCGGCATGCCGGGATAGGTTCGAAGATCGGACGCGATGCCGTACGCGTCCAGCCCCAGCGCGCGGGCGACATATAACGCGCGGTAGAGGTGGTATTGCTGCGTGACGATCAACACCGTTTTCACCTGAAACACATCGCGCGCGCGGTAGAGGCTTTCATAAGTGGAAAACCCCGCGTGATCCATAAAGACCGCGCCGGCGGGAACGCCCGCGTCGACGGCGTAATCCTTCATGGCGTTGACCTCGTCGTAGTCGTCGCGCCCGTGGTCGCCGCTCATGAGCAGGCGTTTGGAAGCGTTTGCTTCGTAGGCTGCGATACCGGTGATGAGCCGGTCTTCGAGGATGCCGCTCGGACTGCCGTTGTTCCAGACGCGTGCGCCGAGTACGAGAATGGCGTCCGCGTCGAGACTGCCGGCCTCTTCCGGTGACAGAATTTGATCCCGTACCGAGAGGCACATACCTGCGTTCACGCCAAGCGGAAGCAGGACGGCGGCGAGCAGCAGTAAAGCGACGACGAAAAATCTGCGCTTCTTTTTCAAGTTGTTTGGTGTTTTATTATACTTCATGGCGGTATGATACGATACGCCTGTGGAGAAAGTGCGAAGAAACGCCGAAAAAACTGTTAAGAGTGTTAAACTTTTTTCGTGGGATAACCGATAGAAAACATGACATATATTTGTCGGGTTTGTTCTGCTATACTGAAACGACTATGCGGGAGGAGGGAATACGCCGCCGATGCACTACGCCGACTATAAGACCATCCTCTCGCCGCAGAACGGTATGAACCTCTACCGCGGGTGTTCGCACGGCTGCATCTACTGCGACAGCCGGAGCAAATGCTATCATATCGACCACGTATTCGAGGACATTGAGGTCAAGCGCGATGCGGTGAAGATTCTCGAAGCGCAGTTGAAGAGAAAACGCAAGCCGTGCATGATCGGCACGGGGTCAATGTGCGACCCGTACATCCCGCTCGAAACGGAGCTGGAACTCACGAGACAGAGCATCGAGCGCATTGAGCGGTACGGCTTCGGTCTCGCGATACTAACCAAGTCCGCGCGGCTGCTGCGCGACCTCGACCTGCTCAAAAAGATCAACGAGCGCACAAAATGCGTCGTGCAGGTCACGCTGACGACCTATGACGAAGCGCTCTGCAAGAAGATCGAACCGCATGTTTCCACCACGCGTGAGCGCTTTGACATGCTGATGACGCTCAAGGAGGCGGGCATCCCGACGGTGGTGTGGCTCACGCCGATATTGCCGTTTATCAACGACACGGAGGAGAACCTGCTCGGGCTGCTGGACTACTGCGTACGAGCGGGGGTGAAGGGCATCCTGTGCTTCGGCTTTGGGGTGACGCTGCGGGAAGGAGACCGGGAGTATTTTTACGCCGCACTGGATCGCGAGTTTCCCGGGGTGAAGCAGAAATACATGCAGACCTTTGGCAACGCGTATAGCTGTATGAGTCCGAATAATAGAAAATTGATGGGGATATTTACACGGGTTTGCAAAGAGAACGGGATATTGTACAAGACAGAAGATGTTTTTAAGTATTTGTGGACGTTTGAGTCGAAAGAGAGGCAGATGAAACTTTTCGACTAATAATCACCCTTGCAACTTATTACACAGTTGATACAATGATAATTAGTATTGTCAAATGGGGGATTCTGTATGGGAGAGTTATTAGAAGCTGCTAAAGCATTATCTGCACCAGCCACAAAATTAATTGAAGTTGTTTCACGTGGAATTGGAAGAGCCTATGACCCTCGTTATAAAAGGAAAATGGCAGATGCAACAGCATACGAAATAGAAACAATAGCCGGAGCGGTTCAACGTAATAGCTACTTGCCTATCCTTCTTGATAGAGATGGAATTCAAATGGATGCACGTAGTATTCAAGAACTAGCAGAACACGCAGAATCCAGAATGGTTTTTCAGGAAGTCAGAAAGCAACAGAATATTGAAATAATAGCTGACAAATCTTATGAAGTGTTAAAAGACGAAGAAACTGTAACAAATGAACCCGTCGACGATGATTGGATTGTACGATTCTTTAATTGTGTTGAAGATATCAGCAACGAGGAAATGAGGAATATTTGGGCTTCAGTTCTTGCTGGAGAAATCAAAAAACCAAGATCATTTTCTCTAAGAACGTTAGAGACATTGAAAAATATCTCGCAAAAAGAAGCTGTTTTGTTCAGTAAAATATCAACTTACTCAATTGGATTAAAAGAGCGTCGATTTTTAATTAGAAATATGGATGTTTTATCGAATTATCAAGTAAAGTACGATGATCTTCGATTGCTAGATGAATGTGGATTGGTTGTCTGTGATTTTAATACAAGTGTAGAAAACAATTTCTTTGGTAATGCTATGTTAGAGATGAACACAGATTCATTATTAATACGAGTTTGGAATCAAAAATCGAAAGCAGGTACTTTTACCATAAAATGCATCGAGTTTACAACTGCTGGACGAGAGCTGATTGATACACTGAATATTATTTCAGATTCAGAATGCATAATTAAGTTATTAAAAACAATCGATTTTGATCATTCTATATTTCATATGTCAGCTCATCCAATTACGAAAAACTCATCAGGTTCCTTATCTGCCAATATGAGCATTGATCTTCTAGAATCAACTTAATACATTTATCGTTTAAGAGGGCGCATATGCGCCCTCTTTTTGTGTCTCCCGTTTGTTACGACTTTGCCTTGGTGGCGATCTCTTCCAGCAGCTTGGCGCGGAAGTCGTCCAGCGTCATGGTGCCTAGGTCGCCGTCCTTGCGCGAGCGCACCGCGACGATGTTTTGCTCCACTTCCTTGTCGCCGATGACGAGCATATACGGCGTTTTCTGCATCTGCGCCTCGCGAATCTTAAAGCCGATCTTTTCATTGCGCAGGTCGGTTTCCACGCGGACGCCGTACTGCTCAAGCGACTTTTGAATCTCGACGGACGCATCCGCCGTGCGGTCGGTGATCGGCAATATTTTCACCTGCACGGGCGCCATCCAGACCGGCAGCGCGCCGGCGTATTTTTCAATCAGCAGCGCGAGCGTGCGCTCGTAGCAGCCGATGGACGTGCGGTGGATGACGACGGGGTATTTCTTCTGCCCGTCGCTGTCCATATACTGCATGCCGAAGCGCTCGGCCAGCTGGAAGTCGATCTGAATCGTAATCAGCGTGTCCTCTTTGCCATAGACGTTGCGGATCTGGATGTCCAGCTTCGGCCCGTAGAAGGCGGCCTCGCCTTCGGCCTCGTGATACGGCACCTTCAGGTCGTTGAGGATGTCGCGCATCATGTCCTGCGTGCATTCCCAGTCCGCTTTGTCGCCGATGTACTTGTCCGTGTCGTTCTCGTCCCATTTGCTGAACTGATAACTCACGTCGTCCGTAAAGCCGAGCGTGTCGATCATGAACTTCGCAAGGTCAAGGCAGCCCTTGAACTCCTCCGCCACCTGATCGGGGCGGCAGGCAAGATGGCCTTCGGAGATGGTGAACTGTCTTAATCGGATCAGCCCGTGCATCTCGCCGCTGCTCTCGTTTCGAAACAGCGTGCTCGTCTCGTTGTAGCGCATCGGCAGGTCGCGATACGAGCGCGAGCGGTTTAAAAACGCCATAAACTGGAACGGGCAGGTCATGGGGCGCAGCGCGAACACTTCCGCGTTTTCGTCCTCGATGTCCGGCGTGTCGCTCATGATGAACATGCCCTCGCGGTAGTGGTCCCAGTGGCCGGAGATCTTATACAGCTCCCGCTTGGCCATAAACGGCGTCTTTGTGAGCATGTAGCCGCGCTTTTGCTCCTCGTCCTCGACAAAGCGCTGCAGCAGTTGAATCACCCGCGCGCCCTTTGGCAGCAGGATCGGCAGCCCCTGTCCGATGATATCCACGGTCGTAAACAGCTCCAGCTCGCGGCCGAGTTTGTTGTGGTCGCGTTTTTTCGCTTCTTCCAGCGCGGTGACGTACGCGTCCAGTTCGGATTTTTTTTCAAACGCCGTGCCGTAGATGCGCTGGAGCATCTTGTTCTTCTCGCTGCCGCGCCAATACGCGCCGGCGACGTTTAACAGCTTGATGTTTTTCACTACGCCGGTGCTTTTTACGTGCGGGCCCGCGCAGAGGTCGACGAAGTCGCCCTGGCGGTAGAAGCTGATGACGGAACCCTCCGGCAGGTCGCGTATGAGCTCGACCTTGTACGGCTCGCCGAGCTTGTCCATGTACGCGATGGCTTCCTCGCGGGGCAGCTCGAAGCGCTCGACCTGCTGATCTTCCTTCTCGATCTTCGCCATTTCGGCCTCGATTTTGCCGAGGTCTTCGGGCGAGAAGGTCTCCGGCGTGTCGAAGTCGTAGTAAAACCCGTTTTCGATCGCGGGGCCGATGGCGAGTTTCGTCTCCGGCCAGAGCCGCTTGACCGCCTGCGCGAGCACGTGCGAGGCCGTGTGGCGGTACGCCCAGCGGCCGTCTTCATCCTTAAAGGTGAAAAACTGGATCGCGTGGTCGCCCGTGACGGGCCTGAACGCGTCTGTGTGCGCGCCGTCGATGGCGCATGACAGCGTTGCCTTGGCAAGGCGCGGGCTGATTTCGTTCGCGATGTCGAGACCCGTTATGCCGTCGGCGAATTCGCGTTTGCTTCCGTCTGGAAATGTGATAATCATTTTGTTTCCTCCTGTTGTGTCTAACTAAATCCTGTCCGCCGTTTTTTACCGGAACAATAAAAAACGTCCCAAAGCGTCTTATGCTCTGGGACGATAGATACGCTACCGTGGTTCCACCCGTATTCGCGGATCGCTCCGCGCTCTCTCTTGCGCTGTATCGGGCGGCACCCGCTGGTTCGGTCGCCGGGCGGTCTTCGCGCCGTCATCCGCCGCCGCGCTCGCAGCAAAATGCGCGGCTCTCTTGGGTGGATGCGCTCTAAGGTGGCGCTACTGCTTCCCGGGTCTCTCCGAAAGTAGTTATTAGTATACGCCCGGGTTTACAAAATGTCAATTGCCGGCTGCGCCGGGAAAGCGGCTATACCGCGTCTGCCGCCGCCTGCTGCGGCTCGTGCATGCCGAGCACGTCTTCCATGGTGTACCAGCCGATCTTCCCCGCGATGAACGCGGCGGCGACCAGCGCGCCCTCCACGAACGCCCGGCGGCTGAACGACTCATGCGTCAGCGAAAGCCGCTCGTAATCGCTGGCGAGCATGATGGTGTGCAGGCCGACGTAGCCGCCCGCGCGGATTGCGCTGATGGGCACCTCCGGCCCTGCGGGAAGCTCCTCCTCGATAGCGGCGGCGAGTTTTTTCGCCGTGCCGGAGGGGACGTCGAATTTTTTATTGTGGTGCGTTTCCGTGATGTGATAGTCGAAGCCGGGCAACGCGCGCGCGACGAGCCTTAGCGCCGCGAGCAGCACGTTGACGCCGAGCGTTACGTTCGGCGCGAACACCACGCCGGATTTATTGTGCTTGACGAATTCGCTCATCCATAAAAGATCCGCTTCCGAGTATCCGGTTGTGCAGAGAACGGCTGCGGCGCGGTGCTTTTTGCAGGCGCGCAGCAGCATCCTGGTGACGGCGGGGTTGGAAAAATCGATCACCACGTCGACCGGTGTCTCGGTGAGCGCTTGATCAATCTGCGTGACCTCCCGGATGTGGATGCCGACGTCGTTGCGGTTGAGGTAGTTGCCGACGTCGCGCCCGGCCTTTTCGCTGTTCGGGCTGCAAAACGCGGCAAGGAGTTGAAATTGATCGCTGTCGAGAACCGCGCGAAGCACTTCTTTACCCGTGCGGCCAACGCCGCATACGGCTGTTCGGATCATACGCAAGTCTCCTTTCGTGAAAGAATTTAGAATTGAATTTGTCTTTGTACGGGCAAAAAACAGAGAAAGAAACATGCGCCCGCGAAATCGCAAGCGCATGAAAGAATAGACGCCAAATGAAACCAGCTTTCCACGCTTACGAGATTAGCTGACGGGTTCGGACTGAAAGCTGTCCTACCGGCGGAACCGCCGGATTCACCCCAATAATTGGTTCTCCCGCTCTTCCGTGTTGCGCACGGAAGATTCAGCAATATGATTGTCTTTATATTATATATGATTAAAAAAGCCGTGTCAAACAAACGGCAGTCCGGCTTCCGGGCCGAAATGAAAACAAAACGTGTCAATTTGCGGCGCCTGCGTCACTTGTGATACGGCTCGTGCGCGTAGATCTTGAACGCGCGGTAGATCTGCTCTGTCAGCACCGCGCGGCAGAGGCCGTGCGGAAGGGTCATTTCGGATAGCGAGAGCCTCAAGTTCGCGCGCTCTAACACGCGCGGGCTCAAACCGAGCGACCCGCCGATAACGAACGTGATGCAGGAAAAGCCGCGCTCAAACGTAGTTTGGATGATGCCCGCAAACGCTTCGGAGCCGAACTGTTTGCCGTCGATTGCGAGGCATATGACAAACTCGCCCGGCTGGATGCGCCCCAGCAGACGTTCGCCCTCTTTGTCGAGCACCTGCGCTTCCTCCGCTTCGGAGAGAGACTCCGGCGCTTTTTCATCCGAAACCTCGGATATTTCGAGCGTACAAAAACGCGAGAGACGCTTTGCGTATTCCGCTACGGCCTCGCGGTTGAATCGGTCCTTCAGTTTTCCGACACAGGCGATTTTGATTTTCATGATGCTATAATTCGAATAATCCGCAGGGTTGAAACCGGTCCGCGACCGTGACGAACATGCTCTCGAGAAGCCCCGCTTCCTCAAGCAGCGCCTGCACCGTCACCAGCGCGAGCTCCGGCGTATTGTTCTCCTCCGACAGGTGCCCCAGGATCGCGTTTTTCACCCCGCGGCTATGCAGCTTTTGCAGCACGAGCCCCGCGTCCTCGTTGCAAAGATGCCCGTTGGAGGAGAGGATGCGCATCTTGAGCGGATAGGGGTAACTGCCCGCTTTGAGCATGTCCACGTCGTGGTTGGCTTCGAGCAGGATCAGATCGGAATTCGCCACCGCATCGAGCATGCGGTTGCTGACATGCCCGATGTCGGTCATAATGGAGAGCTTCTTGCCGCCGTGGACAAACGAATAGCCCACGGCGTGCGCCGCGTCGTGCGGTATAGTGAACGGGTGCACGCAAAGCTGCTTTAAATAAAACTCCCGGTCGGGTTCGAACACGCGGATGTTTTTCTGCGCGATTCTGCCGATGCTTTGCGGCATGTTATCCCAGCACTTTTCCGCCGCGTAGACAGGGATATCGTACTTGCGCGAGAGCACGCCGATGCCGGAGATATGATCGGAGTGTTCATGGGTGATCAGTATGGCGTCCAGCCCTGTCGGCGAGACGTCGATCATGGACATCAGCTCGTTTAACCGCTTGGCTGTGACGCCCGCGTCGATGAGCAGGCGCACGCCGCCCGCCTCCAGATACGAGGCATTGCCGGACGAACCGCTGCACAACGGCGAAAACAGCATATAGGGTGTTCTCCTTCGAATTTAAACAAACAATAGTATAGCACAAGGGATAAAAACGCGACAGTGACAAACTCGTTTTCGTGCGGGGCCGTCTGGCAAACCGCGCGTGTTTTTGCTATACTTTGTGCCATGGACAGGACATTGCAGCGCGCCTATGCAAAACTGAATCTCACGCTCGGTGTGCTCTTTAAACGCACGGACGGCTACCACGCGCTTGACTCGATCATGCAGAGCATCGATTTGTTCGACACGGTCGCCGTCGAGCGCGCGCGGGATATCGTGGTCACGAGCACGGGCATGACGCTGCCTTACGACAACACGCTCCGGCGCGCGGCGGAAGCGTACCGCGCGCTTACGGGGCGCGGCGCGCGAATACGCGTGGTCAAGCGCATCCCCGCCGAAGCAGGGCTCGGTGGCGGCAGCGCGGACGCGGCGGCAGCGCTTAACGGCCTGCAGACGCTTTACGGCGAAGTGGACGAACCCACGCTCGTTGAACTCGGCCTGAAGGTCGGGGCGGACGTGCCTTTTTGCCTCCGCGGCGGCACGCAGCGCGCCGAGGGCGTCGGAGAAGCGCTCACGCCCGTGCGCGGCATAAAGCTGTGCTTCGTCGTTGCAAAACCGCACGAAGGCGTCTCCACCAGAAAACTTTTTTCGCTTTTAAAGCTTCCGCGCGAAATGCCGGACAACGCCGCGGCGCTCAAAGCCCTCTCTGCGGGCGATCTCGACGCGCTCTGCCCGCTGTTATACAACGCGCTGGAAGAACCGGCGGTCGAGCTCGTGCCCGAAATCGGGCGCGTCAAACAGAGGCTTTTCAAGGCCGGGGCCAAGGCCGCCTGTATGAGCGGCAGCGGGAGCGCCGTATTCGGCGTTTTTTCCAACCGCACCGCCGCGGAAGCCGCGCTGCTTGAGCTTGAAGACCTGCCGTTTGCGCGCGTATGCGAAAGCGTCAAACGGGCGGGCGAGGCGACTGGGGCGAACGTGTAGACGGGCTGTTGCCGCAAAGTGAACAATCCGAGAAGAATTAAAAAAACAGGTGCAATCCAGCGGTCAAATCCGATACAATCACATCAAATAATTGTTACATATGCGTTGTGCAGAATCTAATTTCGGGGGACATATGATGATACGTTCGATCCGGATTCGCAGAGGAATCGCCGTGCTGGCAGTACTGGCGATGTTTCTGCTCGCCGTGCCGCTATCCTCCGCGCCGGCGGACTCCGGCGTAAAATACATCCGCGTGCTGCTATCCACGCAGTCGGCGCGGTCGATGAGCGTGCCTGTAAAAGGCACCTATACGCTCGCGCAGACGCAGCGCACGTTTACGGACGGGACGCTTAACATATCCGCCAGCGGCAGCACGGTCACCGTCACACACTCAACCGAGGGGAAGATCTATACCGGCGGCGGCGCGACCATAGAACGCGCGGACATTGCGCGCGGCGCAGGGTACCTGACGGTCAAGACCGCCGCGGGCTCGCGCAATTATCTCGGCAACTTCGCTATTTCCGCCAATAACGGCGTGCTCACGATCATCAACCGCGTGCCGCTTTCGCATTACCTCTACGGCGTGGTCGGATACGAGATGAACAACGCATTCCCGCTGGAGGCGCTCAAGGCGCAGGCCATCGCGGCGAAAGGCTACGCGCTGCTCAAAACCCGGCAGAGCGGAACATACGATCTGACCGACACATCGAGCGACCAGGTG
The DNA here is from genome assembly GCA_963675855.1 of Christensenellaceae bacterium. Lineage (GTDB taxonomy): Bacteria > Bacillota > Clostridia > Christensenellales > CAG-138 > UBA7703. The sequence continues at coordinate 129,146 of OY776633.1, read as the reverse complement.
TACAAAGGATACGACCCCACGCTTCAGAACGTCATCCGCGCCGTGGACTCTACCATGGGAAGCGTTCTTTACTACAACAGCGTGCCGCTCTACTGTTACTACGCCGCGAGCAACGGCGGCTGGATGATACTTCCTTCCGACCGATGGACCAGCCCGATCTACGACGGCGCGTATAACTACGGCGCGGATCCGTACGACCTGAAAAACCCCGTTACGCCGGTGGAAAAGGTGTTTTTCTCCGCGATCTACAGCGAGCAGCAGATGGGGACCGCGGCGTTCGCGTTTCTCGACGCGCGGCTTATGGCTGCGGTCGCCGAACGCGGCGTGATCCCGAAGAACTTCTATTTTGCCGGGATACAGTCCATCGACAGCGTGGTTTCCTCCGGCACGGCGGGTTATGCGGACGATCTGAACCATACCACGGTAACCGTGACGGCGACCGTGCGCGCAAACCTCGATGAAGCGCTCATCCCGAGCCTCACGCCGACCTTTGCGCCGACGCCGAGCCCCACGCCGACCTTCGAACCCACGCCGAGCCCCACCCCGACCTTTAAACCGGCCGCTACGCCGGATAATACGGATTCGACGCCGCTGCCGGATGGCGTTACGCCTTCGCCGGAGCCTGCGCCGGAGGCAACGCCGTCGCCGACACCGACCTTTGCGCCGACGCCGAGCCCCACGCCCGCCTTTGACCCGACGCCTTCGCCGACGCCTGAAATCGAGACCGTGCGCACAAGCCAGGTCAGCATCAGCTTCCCGATTTCGGACATGGTCGCCGCGGGGCTGTTTCAATCGACGGTGTTGAAGATCTTCTATGCCGCACCGACGAGCGGCGGATGGACGATCTACCACGCCCGCCACGGCCACGGCGTCGGCATGAGCCAGCGCGGCGCCCAGTACATGGCGAACATCGGCAAGAGCTATTCCGAAATACTCCGCTTCTATTACCCGGGCGCGACGCTCGGCACAATGGGCTATACGTTCCCCGAATCGGTCGGCGCGACGCAGCCCGAAACCGCAGATACGAGCGCCTCGACCGGCAAGGTGCAGGGCGGTTCGGTCAACGTCCGCTCCATCGCCTCTACCTCCGGCAGCGTGCTGGAAACCCTCGCGGAGGGTACGCAGGTGACGCTCAACGGCATCACCGGCGAGTGGTATTATATCGTCACGCCGAACGGTAAAACGGGGTACATCCGTTACGACTTCATCCAGCTCACGGGCGCCAGCATGATCGCGCAGGGCAAGGTCTCCGCCAGCGCGGTGAACTGCCGCAGCGGCCCGGGAACGAGCTATTCCGCGGTCGCGCAGCTTTCGCAGGACACCCAGCTTGGCATCTACGGCATGGTGAATGGCTGGTATAAAGTAAAAATCATCTCGACCGGACAGGACGGCTTCATCAGCAAGAGCTACGTCGTCATTACCCAGAGCACCGCGCAGAGCTCCGGCTCCGCCCCGGCGGCGGACCAGACGGCGGGTCAAACGGACGCGACGCCCGCGCCTACGGCGTCCGATTTTACGGCAACGCCGTCGCCGACCCCGGAGCCGGGACCGACATTGGCGCCCGAGCTTTCCGCAGTGGGTGTGGTCAACGCAAACGGCGTGAACATCCGCGCGGGTGGAAGCACGTCCACCAGAAGCTACGGAAGGCTCGTGAAAGACACCGAGCTCGACATCTATGAAAAAACTGGTTCCTGGTACCATGTGCGTGTTTCACCCACCGGGCTGGAAGGATACATCTACGCCAAATATGTCACCCTGACGCAGCTGAGTTCCTACAGCAGCAGCGGCGCGGCGTCCAGCGACGGGTATATCAACGCCTCCGGCATCATCCTTCGCGAAGGGCCGGACACGCGTTACAACAGCTTCGGCAGGCTCGTACGCTATACGAGCGTGCTGGTGACCGGTTCGTACGGCAGCTGGTATCAAATAGAAATTCCTTCCGCGAAAATCGCAGGATATACGCTCGCAAAATACGTCACCATGACCAGCGCCGTGGAACCCATTACGACGACGGGCGTGGTCACGGGACGGCTCAACCTCAGAGAGCAGCCTTCGACGAGTTCCGGTTCGCAGATACTGCTCACGATGGACAGAGGTTCGACGGTCACGATCTATTCGATCGCAAACGGCTGGTGCTATGTCGATTACAGCGGTACGAAAGGGTACTGTTACGCGGCTTATGTCAAGGTCGGCTGACGCAGGCGGGCTGGAAGGATCAAAATCGGAAACGCGGTTTACGTCAAGATTGGTTGACGAGGGCGGGCTGGAAAGGATCAAAACCAAAAAAACGTGAATAAAAAACTTCTCAACCGCATCTTCCTGATCGCCGCGGCGGGCGTGCTGTTCGCGCTCGGCGTCATCGGCGCCGTCCGCGCCGCCATGCCGCAGCCGCAGACGGGCCCCGTGCTGATGGAAGAGGCGCAGGCGGAAATGGTGAATCTAGAGACGCTGGAGAACACGCCCGCGCCGACGCTGGAACCGGTTTCCTACCAGAATACCGTGACGCTGCTGGTCGACCGCGAACCGGTGATGACGCTGGGTTCGGAGCTTGCGGCCAAGCAGATGCTCTGGGAATACTTAAACAGCAGCGCGATCGCGCCGGAGGGGGAGAAGTTTCTCTCCGCGCGGTTCGACTGCGAACTCATCCTCACGTCCGCCGACCCTTACGTCAAGCCGCTGGAGGCGGGCGAGGCGCTGGAACTGCTCTTTAAAGATCCGTCGATCGTACCCATCCGTCTGACCACGATTCGGACGCAGACGCAGGAATCGAGCCCTGAGGTGCAGCAGTCCGAGGAAGAAGCGCTGCCGAAAGGCGCGCGTATTTTCACGCAGCTGGGCGCGGGTGAAGTGACGCAAACGAGCATGCAGGCCGTCTACCGCGCGGGAGAACTGCTCGAAACGGGTACGCCGGTCACGCTTACGCTGCACCAGGCGCGCGCGACGATCCTGCGCACAGGCACGTACACGAAGAAGGACACGTCCGGCACGCCCGAGCGCCTCGAAGGGCCGCAGGGAAAAAGCAAGGGAGACCTGCAGCTTGGTTATCCCATGCGCGGGCAGGTCGTGAGCTTCTTTGGTTATGTCGACGGAAAGATGAATTACGGGCTGAACCTTTCAAACAGCGAGGGCACGAGCATTGTCGCGCCCGGCGAGGGAGTCGTGGTATACTGCGGCGAGCGCGGCGCGTACGGCTTCGTGGTCGATATCGACCACGGAAACGGGTTCGTGTCAAGGCTGACGCACTTAAGCGACGTGCAGGTGGAATATAACCAGCGCGTGTTCATCGGCGACAAGGTCGGCGTACTCGCCGCGGACGAGGACGGCGGCAAGCCGGTGTTCCACTATGAGATCATCGTAGACGGCGTCCCCTATAACCCGTTGTATTATATAGACTGATGCTTCGGCAATAAAACGGGATGGCATTCGCCATCCTGTTTTTGTATGATTCATTTCATCGATTTTAATCGCGCTTCCAGCTTTTTCTTCACCCGCTGAATGGCGTTGTCCACGCTCTTAGCCGAGATGTCCAGCGCCTCGGCGATCTGCTGGTAGGAGTACCCTTTCAGATACAGCGCAAGCGTGTCGCGTTCGAGCTTGCTCAACGAATTTTCGATGCTGTCCGCCACCGCCGCGTAGTTCTCCCGGCCGATGAGCACCTCCTCCGGGTCGGTGATGCGCGTGCTGGTGAGCACATCGATGAGCGGGCGTTCGCCGTCGCCTTCGCGTACGGAGCGGTTGAAGGAGATATACGTGTTCAACGGGATATGCTTCTTGCGCGTCGCGCCCTTGATGGCGGTGATGATCTGGCGTGTGACGCAAAGCTCCGCGAACGCGCGAAAAGACGCCTGCCTGTCGAACTGGTAGTCCATGACCGCCTTGTAAAGCCCGATCATACCCTCCTGTATGATGTCCTCGCGATCCGCGCCGACAAGAAAATACGTGCGCGCCTTGCTGCGCACGACCTGCTTGTAGCGCGCGTAGAGCGCTTCCTCTGCGCGCGCGTCGCCTTCGCGGTGGCGGCGCAGGAGTTCTTCGTCGGAGAACGTTTCGTAACTGGTCATTCAGCGCCGTCCTGACGCTTTTTCTCAAACATGAGCACGCCGGCGGCTACGCCCGCGTTGAGCGAGGCGATCTTGCCGAAGAGTGGGATGGCGACGAGAAAATCGCATTTTTCTGAAACGAGCTTGCTCAGCCCCGCGCCTTCGCCGCCGATGACCAGCGCGAGAGGGCCGTTGAGCCCCTGCTTGCCCATGGGTTGGCCCGTCATGTCCGCGCCCGCGACCCAGAGCTTCGCGCGCTTGAGTTCGTCCAGCGCGGCGGGGATGTTGACCACGCGCGCGATCCTCACGTGCTCCGTCGCGCCCGCGCTGGCCTTGACGGTCGCCGCGGTGACGGACGCGCTCCTGCGCTTGCCGATCACCACGCCGTGCGCGCCCGCGCACTCCGCGCTGCGGATGATGGAGCCGAGGTTATGCGGATCCATGATGCCGTCGAGCACGACGACGAACGGATCTTCGCCCTTTTCTTTTGCCAGCGCGAGGATGTCCGAAACGGCGCAGTATTCCACGCCCGCCGCATACGCCACGATGCCCTGGTGGTTGCCGGGCTTGCCGCCGTGGCCGAAGGGCAGGCAGATTTCGTCGAGATGCTTTCTTTCCACTTCGCGGACGACGAGCTTTCGATCGCGCGCGAGGCCGAGGATTTCGCGCAGCGAGCCGTCGGGATCGCCGACGACCTCGACGCGGTCGATGCTGCGCCCGCTCTTGATCGCCTCCTTGACGGCGTTGCGCCCGAGGATCAAAAACGGCAGTTCGTCCGGTTCGCGGGCGCCGCGATCGTCTTCGGGGAGGCGGTCGCGGGATTTGAATTCTTCCGAACGCCGATCGGCGTAAGGAGCTTTTTTATCGTAAGATTTCTTTTCGTACGGCTTTTTTCCGTAGGGTTTTTTCTCGTACGGCTTGTCGCCGTAGGGCTTTTTATATCTGCCCTCGGGTTTGTCGCCGTAGGGCTTTTTATATCTGCCCTCGGGCTTGTCGCCGTAGGATTTTTGATAGCCGCCCTCGGATTTATCGCCGTACGATTTTTTGTATCCGCCTTCGGCTTTGTTTCCGTAAGACTTTTTATAACCGCCTTCGGATTTGTCATTGTAGGACTTCGTATAACCGCCCTTTTGCCCGCCGCCCGAGCGGGAAGAAGAACCTTTGCCACGGTCGTCCCGACCGGAGCCGTATTGTTTCTGTGCCATGGGAAATTTCCTCGTTTCGATATAAATAGTGAAAAAATCGTCGTTGACTATGCTTGGGGGTGCTCGTAATCCGGCTGGAAGTAGCGCGCCATCAGCTCGTTCAGCCGTTCGTCCGCGCCGCTTAAAAACAGCCAGCCGATCAGCGCCTCAAGCCCCGTGGCCGCGTGGTAGTCCGCGGCGGAGGCGTTTTTAGGAACGATGCCGCTGTGGGCGTTGCGCCCGCGGCGGAATACGGCGGCCTCCTCCTCGGTCAGCGCAGGCTCTATCCTGCGGTACGCCGCGGCCTGCCCCGCCGCGCAGACATATTTGCTCGCGGCGAGGTGCAGCTCGCGCGGCGAGCGTGCGAACTGGTCGTTGAGGTAGACGCGCGCGTAAAGATCGCAAACGGTGTCGCCGATCTGCGCGAGCGCCAGCGGAGAGAGATGGCGCGGGTCTTTTTGGACGCCGGTATTCGTTGCGCGCCGGATTTCATCGATCATGGCCATACATAATTATTTTATCCGTTTGTAAAATGCAAAGCAAGGATTATCGTCTTTTGAACGTTCTTACAAACAAAACGGCGGGCCGTACGGCCCGCCGTTTTTTGCGTCGATACTTCTATACCATCAGTTCACAGACGGCGTTTGAAAACGCAACGGGGTCCTCGACGGGCAGCCCCTCAATCAGCAGCGCCTGGTCGTAGAGGAGGTTTGCGTATTTGCCGATCCTCGCGTCGTCCGCGGGGATGTTTGACAGAGCAGTAAACACCGGATGTGCCGGGTTGATCTCCAGCACGCGCTCGGCCTTGACCGATCCGTCGGACGCCGGCATGCTGGAAAGCACCTTTTCCATCTCGATGGAGAGCGGGCCGTCGCTGGTCAGGCAGACGGGGGAGCTTTTCAGCCGGTCGCTTAAACGCACGTCCTTTACCTTCCCGGAAAGCGCTTCTTTGAGCGCGGCGAGGATGTCCTTGTGCTCTTCCTGCGCGCGCTCCTGCGCCCGCTTTTCCTCGTCGGAGATGAGGTTGAGGTCCGCGTCCGAAACGGACTTGAACGTCTTTTCCATATAAGCCGCGAGCATGCGCACGGCGAACTCGTCCACGTCGTCCGTCATGCAGAGGATGTCGTAGCCCTGCTCGCGCACGCGCTCGGTCTGCGGCAGCTTCATGGCGCGTTCATTCGTCTCGGCGCAGGCGTAGTAGATATGCTTCTGGTCTTCCTTCATCGCGTCGACGTACTCTTTCAGCGAGACGAGTTTGTTTTCTGCCGCGCTGTGGTAGAGCACGAGGTCGGAGAGGAAATCCTTGTTCATGCCGTAGTCGCTGTACAGGCCGTATTTGACCGGCAGGCGGAAGCTCTTATAAAACGCCTCGTATTTCTCGCGGTCGTTGTCCATGAGTTTTTTCAATTCGCTCTTGATCCGCTTTTTGAGCGTCACCGCGATGGTCTTGAGCTGCCGGTCGTGCTGTAACAGCTCGCGCGAGATATTAAGCGATAGATCGCTGCTGTCAACGAGACCGCTGACAAAGCCGAAATAGTCCGGCAGCAGATCCGCATTTTTCTCCATGATCATCACGCCGCTGGAGTAAAGCTGCAGCCCGCGCTGGAATTCCTTGGCGTAAAAATCGTACGGCGGGTTCTTCGGGATATACAGTAGCGCGTCGTAGTTGACCGCGCCCTCGCCGCTGAAGTGGATGGTCAACAGCGGATCCTCGAAGTCGTGGAACTTGCTTTTGTAAAACTCGTTGTATTCCTCCGGCTTGATTTCCTTTTTGGCTTTCTTCCAGAGGGGGATCTGGCTGTTGAGCGTTTCGTCCTCGGTGACGGTCTCCGTGTCGCCCGGCTCGCCGTTTTTGGGGCGCGTATGCTGCATCTGCATGCGGATGGGGTAGCGGATATAGTCCGAGTACTGCTTAACGAGCGAGGAGATCGAGTGCTGGCTCAAAAACCGGTCGTAGTTTTCATCGTCCGTGTTCTGCTTGACGGCGAGCGTGATGACGGTGCCGCAGTCCGGTTTTTCCGCCGCCGTGAGGGTGTAGCCGTCCCGGCCCGCGCTCTCCCAGAGCCAGGCTTCGTCGCTGCCGTAAGCGCGCGAGAGCACCTTGACGTTGTCCGCGACCATAAACGCGGAATAGAAGCCGACGCCGAACTGGCCGATGATGTCCACCGCGTCGCCGGTGTCGTGTTCCTTTTTAAACGCGAGCGTGCCGCTCTTGGCGATGGTGCCGAGGTTTGCGTCCAACTCGTCTTTCGTCATGCCGATGCCGTTGTCGGAGACGGTCAGGACGCGGTTATCCTTGTCCGCCGCGATGCGGATTTCGAAGTCCTCGCGGTTCTTTCCCACCTTGTCGTCGGTCAGCGAGATGAAGTAGAGCTTATCGATCGCGTCGCTGGCGTTGCTGATGAGTTCGCGCAGAAAGATCTCTTTATGCGTGTAAATGCTGTCGATCATCAGGTCGAGAATGCGCCGCGATTCCGCCTTGAATTGTTTTTTTGCCATGAATGGTGCGCCTCCGTATCGAATTTTCCGATTCGTCGTTAGCACTCGCTTTAAACGAGTGCTAATCTAGAATAATACACTTTTTGCGCGTTTTCAAGCGCATGGGTCCGCTTCCACAATATGTTCACATTTTTATAAAAAAGGCGGGGCCTCACCCCGCCTTGATCGGAAGTTATGCTATGCGCCTGCGGCGGCCGGCTGCTCGGCTGAAAACTCCTTCAACAGCCGCATGAACTCCTCGCCGGTGATGGTTTCGCGCTCCAGAAGGTGCGCGGCGAGCTTGTGCAGCGCGGGTTCGTGTTCTTTCAGAATCTGCTTTGCCCGCTTGTGCGCCTGTTCGACGATGGCGATGACTTCCGCGTCGACGCGCGCCGCGGTGTCCGAAGAACAGGTCATGGCGCCTTCGCTGCTGATGTACGGATTGCTCTGGCACTCCAGCGCGACCATGCCGAATTTGTCGCTCATGCCGTAGCGCACGACCATCGCGCGGGCGATGCGCGTCGCCTGTTCGATGTCGTTGCTCGCGCCCGTTGTGACGGAACCGAACACGACCTCCTCCGCGGCCCTGCCGCCGGTGAGGGTCGCGATCTTGTTTTCCGCCTCTTCCTTGGTCATGAGGAAGCGTTCCACCTCGTCCACCTGCATGGTGTAGCCCAGCGCGCCGCTCGTGCGCGGCACGATGGTGATCTTGTGCACTGGCGCGCTCTCCGTCTGCGTGGCGGCGACCAGCGCGTGCCCGATTTCGTGGTAGGCGACGATGCGCTTCTCCTTGGGCGTGATGACGGCGTTCTTGCGCGCGTAGCCTGCGATGACGACCTCCACGCTGTCCTCAAGATCCGCCTGCTCGACGATGTCGCGCTTCATGCGCACGGCGCGCAGAGCGGCTTCGTTGAGGATGTTGGCCAGGTCCGCGCCGGACGCGCCGCTCGTCGCGCGGGCGATGGCTTCGAAGTCCACGTTTTCGGCGATCTTAATGCCGCGTGCGTGCACCTTCAGCACGTCCGTGCGGCCCTTTAGATCGGGCAGTTCTACATGGATGCGCCGGTCGAACCGGCCGGGGCGCAGCAGCGCGGGGTCGAGCGAGTCGGGGCGGTTCGTTGCCGCGAGGATGACGACGCCTTTTCGCGCGTCGAAGCCGTCCATCTCCGTGAGCAGCTGGTTGAGCGTCTGCTCGCGCTCGTCGTTGCCGCCGAGTGCCATGTCGCGCCGTTTGCCGATGGTGTCGATTTCGTCGATGAACACGATGCAGGGCGCCTTTTGCTCCGCCTGGGAGAAGAGGTCGCGCACCTTCGCCGCGCCCATGCCGACGAACATCTCGACAAACGCCGAACCGGAAATGCTGAAAAACGGGACGTTCGCCTCGCCCGCGACGGCCTTTGCCAGCAGCGTTTTACCCGTGCCCGGAGGGCCTACGAGCAGCGCGCCCTTGGGCAGCTTCGCGCCGATACCGGCGTACCGGTCGGGATTATGCAGAAAGTCGACGATTTCGAGCAGCGCGTCCTTGGCCTCGTCCTGCCCGGCGACGTCGCCGAAGGTCTTGCCCGTCTGTGCTTCGACGTAGATCTTTGCGTTGGCCTTGCCGAAAGACAGCGCGTTGCCGATGCCGCCGGGCATGCCTTTTTGCATGCGCTTCATCAAAAACTGGCCGAGCGCGATGAAGATGGCGATCGGCAGCAGCCAGCCGACCAGAAAGCTCGTCAGCGGGGACGTCTGCGTCGGGATGTTTGCGGTGAATGTCACGCCCGCGTCGCTCAGGCGGGAGACGAGCGTGTCGTCCGGCCAGATGCCGGTCTTGTAATACAGCGTTTCGCCGTTTTGTTCGCTGGTAAACGTGATGGTCTGCGTGGTTTCATCGCGCGCGACTTCGTCCACCTTTCCTTCGTCCACCATGGCCAGAAACTCGTTGTACCCGACCTCCGTTACCTCCTGCTGCGTCAGCGCGGGAAACACGAATGCGTTGAGCAGCAGCAGCGCGACCATCGCCAGCAGGGCATAGTAGTAGATCGGTTTTTTGGATGGCGTATGTTCTGTCATGTTATGTTGTTCTGTCTCTTTCTATTTGATTAAGATCGATTTCTATTCAGCATAACGCCGTATCATGAACCCGGCGTAAACATAGAGCCGCGTTATCCGCGAAAGCCGTAAAGAATCAGCTGTTCGGACATGGCCGCCATATGAGAGGGAAGCTCGCGCATGCCGCGCGCGTACCATTCCCGGATGACGCCGATAAACCCCGCGGCGAGAAAGGCGAAGTAGTAATCGTACTGCTCGGGATCCTTCTTTTGCTCTAGATGCCAGTATTCGATCACGCGCTCGCGAACGATGAAGATGAGCTTGTTGAAAAACGCCATATCCCCGTTGCCGCCGAGCAGCGCGGAGCACAGATCCGCGTTGGCGGAAAAAAACTCGAAGAGATCCGTCAAAAGAGCGAGTGGCTTATCAAGCAGTTCCTGGGCGGGGTGCGAGTCGACAAGTTGCTCAAACTCTCCGATGACCTCCTGTTCCACTTGATCCACCATGTCGTAGATATCGCGGTAATGCAGGTAAAACGTGCAGCGGTTGATATCTACCAGCTGCGCTAATTCGCGCACGGTGATGTCCTTGATCGGTTTTTCGCGCATGAGCTGCGTCAGCCCCGTGCGCAGGTGCGAGCGGGTTTTCCGAACGCGGCGATCCATCTTTTTACTCTCCAACGGTTCTACCTCCATTTTCGAAATTCCGGCGCCGAAGCGGCGCGAATTATACGGATGGTTTCAATATAAACTATCGTCGAAAATAAATCAACACTGTATGATGGAACTGATGTTAACACGACGTGAAATTGATTAGTCAAATGTGCGGCCATATATTACAAAGCCTTCGAAAAATGTCTGCGATGGCGTACGCGCAGACGCTGTGTTAAAATAGTGTCGGAGGATTTTTAGCATGTTGAAAATCGCGCAGTGCACCGATTCGTTTCTGCCTGTTTACGACGGAATCAGCCGCATCGTGAACGCTTATGCGCGCGGACTGAGCGCGCTGGGGCAAGAGATATACGTGATCACGCCTATGGTTACCCAGGGGTACCGCGGGAAGTATCCGTTTGAAATACTGGACTATCTCGCGCTGCCCGTTCCCGGCGGGTTGCAGGCGAAGGCCGCGCTGGCTTCGCTGGACGTGCATTATCTTGCCCGCGCCAACGCACACGTGTTCGACATCGTCCATGCGCACGGTCCCGGCTCGTCCGGCATGGAAGCGCTGCGCCTGGCGGAGAAATCCCGCGCGCCGCTGATCGGCACGTTTCACACAAAATATATCCGCGAATTCCTGCAGGAAAACGAGGACGAGAGGCAGAGCCAGCTCGGCAGGGCGTTTGCGTTCGATTTTTTCAGCAGATGCGACGAAATCTGGACCGCAAACGAGGAGGCGAAGGCGTTCCTCTACGAACGCGGCTTTCACGGCAACGTGGAGGTGTTTGGTAACGGCACCGGGCTGGAGGCGGCGTCCGAAACGGCGCGCCGCCGCGCGCGGGAGGAATTTCACCTTACGGCGGATCCGGCGCTGCTCTTTACCGGCGGCCTTGATAAGCAGAAGAACCTGCCGCGCATCTTTGAGGCGGCCGCGTTGCTGCGCCGCCGGGGCGTGCGCTTTCAGCTGCTTATCGCCGGAGGAGGGCCGGACGAAAGAAACGCGCGCGTAACCGTAAGAGAATTGGGCCTGGCCGGTACGGTTCGTTTTCTCGGCCGGATCACGGACGAAGCGCTTCTCGGCGGCCTCTACGCGGAGAGCGCTCTTTGCCTCTGCCCTATGCAGGGCGCCGGCACGGGACTCGCCGCGCGCGAGGCGGCGCTACAGGGAACGCCCTCGCTGGCCGTCGAAAGCGGCGCGCCGGGCGGATTTATCCAGGACGGCGTCAACGGGCTGATCTGCCGGGACACGCCCCAGAGCATGGCGGATGCGATCGCCGGGTATCTGAAAGATCCCGGATGCATGGCGCGGTTGAGCGAAAACGCGCGCGCCGTATCGCCGGTATCCTGGGACGCGGTGATGCAAAAGGTTAACGCGCGTTACGAAGCGCTTGCGGGTACGGAGCGGGCGATGCTGCGCCGGAAGCGCGGGATTTTCCGCAGGGAGATGGACAAGATCGATCTCACGCTCGAAAAGCGCGCGATGGACATGGTATGGAGGTTTTTGACGCAGGATACGCAGCATCTGTACGCTTACGGCCACAGCCCGCAAAAGCCCGCCTTTGGATTAAAGCGGGACAGGTTGCCCCTGGCGCGCAGCACGCCGGAGCGGGAAGGCGTCCCCTCGCGCGCCGTCGCCGCGCTGCTGGATACCATGCAGGCGGACGAAGACGCCTGCGCGCATGAGATCATGGTGCTGAAAAACGGAAAGGTGATCGCCGAGGCGGCATGGGCGCCATACGATTGCAGCCGGCCGCACCAGCTTTACTCGCTCAGTAAAAGCGTTACCGCGACCGCGATCGGCATGCTGGTCGACGAAGGATCGCTTGATCTGAACGAACGGCTCTGTGATATCTTTTTTGAAAAAGCGCCGCCTGGCGAGGCGCACCCCGCCCGGCGCATGAGCGTGCGCATGCTGCTGAATATGAGCACGGGCTCTCACTTTAACGAAGCGGGATCGGCGATGGGCGCGGACTGGGAGCGGGAATTTCTGCACGCGTATACGAAATTCGAACCGGGCAGCGCGTTCGATTACAACTCCATGAATACCTATATGCTCGCGGCCATTGTGCGCAGAAAGACCGGCGATACGCTTACGCGCTATCTCGAACCGCGGCTTTACAATCCGCTCGGTATCGAGGAACATTACTGGGAAACCTGCCCAAACGGCACCGAAAAGGGAGGCTGGGGGCTATCGCTGACGCCGGAGAGCGTCGCCAAGATCGGGCAGCTCTACCTGAACAAAGGCGTTTGGCACGCGCCCGGCGGCGACGTCCGCCTCCTGTCGGAGCGCTGGATCAAAGAGGCGACAAAACCGCAGATTGCCACGCCGAACGGGGAGATTACCTACGGCTACGGACACCAGATCTGGATGACCGCGCGCAAAGGGGCGTTTCTGTTCAACGGCGCGTTCGGGCAGTATATGCTCGCGCTGCCGGATAAAAACGCGCTGGTGGTGCTCTTTTCCGGTACGCCGCGCCTCTTTGCGCAGGGCGGCGTGCTCGACTACGTGACCGCGGCGCTCGACCGCGAGGAAAGCGAGCTGCTGCCGCGCGACCCGAGCGGGGAGGAGGCGCTGGCCGTGGCGCGGGACGTTCTGAGCGTGCGCCGCCGCAAGCCGTTTTTCGATCCGTCAAAGGGTGACGTGCCGCTGGAGACGTTCGTTTCGAAGCTGGAGGGACGCGTTTACTCGTTTGAAAAAAATATCGGCGGCATATTCCCGTTTCTGCTGCAGAGCGTGCACAATAACTTTACATCCGGCCTGAGCCGGCTCGCGTTTTCGCGCGGGGAGGGCGGCGCGCTTGCCGTAGAACTGGTGGAGGGGGAGAACAGGCACCGGTTTATGCTGGCCGAAAACAGCTATACCCCGGCGACGCTGACGCAGAGGGGGGATGTGTTCGAGGCGCGGTTTGCGGTTCAGGCCGGGACCGACGACGCGGGCATGCTCTCTTTAAACATCGCCGCGCATTTCATCGAAACGCCGTTTTCACGGCTGATGCGCATCACGCTGACAGGCGAAGACACGATAAGGGTCGTGTTCGACGAAAGCCCGTCCGTGCGCGAAGCGTCGGAGATGCTCATGGAGTTCACGGGCGTTACGCGAAAAGAAATCGTGCGCAACATGCTCCCGCTTCTTAAGCGCGAGCGGCTGCAGCACACGCTGCGGACGTTTACCACCGTCTCGATGACGGGGAAACTGTAGATATAACAAAATTACCGCAAAAAAAAACGAACCCAAACGGATTCGTTTTTTTGTGTTTTTACGTTACGCCGACTGTTTGGGTTTTTTGACGGCGTTCTTCTTTTCGCCGGCGCCTTCCGCCATTTGCGGCGGGCAGGACTTGTCGATCACGTCCTTGGTGATGCGGCAGGAGCCGACGTCCTCGCGCGAGGGGATGTCGAACATGATGTCCAGCATCACGTCTTCCAATATCGCCCTTAGTCCGCGCGCGCCGGTCTTGCGCTCGATGGCCTTCTTCGCCACGGCGCGCAGCGCTTCGTCGTCAAACGCGAGATCGACGCCGTCCATTTCAAACAGCCGCTGGTACTGCCGCGCCAGCGCGTTCCTCGGCTCGGTGAGGATGCGCATGAGCGCCTCTTCGTCGAGGTTTTCGAGGGTGACGATGATCGGCATGCGCCCGACGAATTCCGGAATCAAGCCGTACTTGAGCAGATCTTCCGGCAGGGTGCTTTTGAGCGTCTCGCCGATGTCCTTCTGCACGCTGCTCTGAATCTCCGCGCCGAAGCCGAGGATCTTATGCCCGATGCGCTTTTCGATGATCTTGTCGATGCCCGAAAACGCGCCGCCGCAGATAAAGAGGATGTTCGTCGTGTCGATCTGGATGAACTCCTGGTGCGGATGCTTGCGCCCGCCCTGCGGGGGAACGGAAGCGACGGTGCCTTCGAGGATCTTCAAAAGCGCCTGCTGCACGCCCTCGCCGGAGACGTCCCGTGTGATGGAGACGTTTTCTCCCTTTCGGGCGATCTTGTCGATTTCGTCGATGTAGATGATGCCCTTGCTGGCTTTGTCCACGTCGTAATCCGCGGCCTGGATGAGCTTGAGCAGAATGTTTTCCACATCCTCGCCGACGTAGCCCGCCTCGGTGAGGCTGGTCGCGTCCGCTACGGCAAACGGCACGTTGAGAATGCGCGCGAGCGTCTGCGCGAGCATGGTCTTGCCGCTGCCCGTGGGCCCGAGCATGATGATGTTGCTCTTTTGCAGCTCCACGTCGTCGTCCTTTTTAGCGGGCGTGTGGATGCGTTTATAATGGTTGTACACCGCGACGGCCAGCGCGCGCTTGGCCGTGTCCTGGCCGATGACGTACTGGCTGAGCTGATGGACGATCTCCAGCGGCTTGGGGATATTCGTCAGGTCGATGGGTTCGGCCTCGACGTCTTCCTCTATGATTTCGCGGCAGAGCTCGACGCACTCGTTGCAGATGTTCACGCCGGGTCCCGCGATGATGCGGTGCACGTCCTCCTGCGCCTTGCCGCAAAACGAACAGCGCACGGTGGACGATTCTTCTATCTTGGTCATAACCTGCCCCTTTCCGGGTTATCTGCGCGGCGGAAAGACTTCGTCGATCAATCCGTATGCGCGCGCCTCCTCGGCGCTCATGTAATTGTCCCGCTCCGTATCCTGCGTGACGCGCTCGATTTTCTGGCCCGTGCGCTCAGACAGGATTTGATTGAGCCGTTTTTTGATTTTGAGTATCTGTTCGGCCTGGATGTTGATGTCCGTCGCCTGCCCGTGCGCGCCGCCGCTGACCTGATGGATCATGATCTCGGCGTTGGGCAGCGCCTTGCGCTTGCCCTTTGCGCCCGCCGCGAGCAGAAACGCGCCCATGGACGCCGCGAGGCCAACGCAGATGGTCGACACCTCACATTTAATGTACTGCATCGTGTCGTAGATGGCAAGCCCCGCGCTCACGGAGCCGCCGGGCGAGTTGATGTAGAGGTTGATGTCTTTATCGGGGTCGTCGCCCTCCAAAAAGAGCATCTGCGCCACGACGATGTTTGCCACGTCGTCGTCGATCTGTCCGCCGATGAAGATGATGCGGTCTTTGAGCAGGCGGCTGTAGATGTCGTAGCTGCGTTCGCCCTGGTTGGTCTGCTCGACGACCATCGGGATGAGGTTCATGCTGTTTCTCTCCTTATATCGGAACCCTGTGTTCGATCCGTCCGCCGGATGTTACTCCTTTGGCTCGGCTTTCTTCGCGGTTTTTTTAACGGGCTTCTCCGCCGGTTCGCCGTCGTCCGTTTTTTTCTCTGCTGGCTTCTTTTCGGCCGGTTTCTTGGCGGCGGCCTTTTTGGCGGGCTTCTTCTCGGCGGATTCGCCTTTGACGAGCACCGCGCTGTCGGTTACGATCTTAACGGTTTTACGAGCCGTCGCGTTGTCGGAAAAATATTCGCGGTCGTCGTCGGAAAGCGACGTTTCAAACTCTTCCACGCTTTTGCCGCTGCCGGCCGCGTACTCTTCGATGACGGCTTTGACGTCGTCGTCCGTGCAGGAAACGCCCTCTTTTTCGCCGATGGCTTCGATGACGAGCTGCATCTTAACGCGTGCGGTTGCTTCGGTGCGGTAACTCTCCTTCAGGCCGTTCATGTCCGTGCCGGAGTATTTAACGTAATCCTCCAGCGAAAGCCCGCTCATGCTCAGTTGATACGCAATGTCGCGCAGCATGTAGCTGATCTGACGCTCGACCATCACGTCCGGAATGTCGACGATGGCGTTGTCCGCGGCCTTCTGCAGGGCGATGTTTTCGATGGCGGTTTGGCGGTTCTTTGCCGCTTTTTCTTCCATCTGCGCCCGCTTGTCCGCCTTGAGCGCTTCGAACGTGTCAAAGTCGGATATGTCCTTTGCGAACTCGTCGTCCAGCTCGGGCAGCTCTTTCACCTGTACGGCCTTGATCTTTACGGCGAACACGGCGTCCTTGCCGGCAAGCGGCGCGGAGTATTCGTCCGGGAACTTGACGTTGATATCCTTTTCCTCGCCTGCTTTCATACCCACGAGCTGCTCTTCAAATCCGGGGATGAACGAACCGGAACCGATGACCAGAAGCTGATCTTCGGCGGTGCCGCCGTCGAACTTCTCGCCGTTTACGCTGCCGGAATAGTCCAGCATCACACGGTCGCCGTTTTCCACGGCGCGGTCGACTTCAATAAAGCGTGCGTTCTTTTCGCGTTCCTTCTCGATCTCGGCCATAACCGCTTCATCTTGCACGGTGAAATCCGGCTCGGGTACTTCGAGCTTTTTATAGGCGCCGAGGGTGACCTCGGGTTTCAGCTGCACCTGTGCGGTGAATACGACGCCGTCCGCGCCGCTGATGGTGGTGATATCCAGGGAAGGCTTGTCCACGGCGGTGAGCTTGTGCTCTTCCAGCGCGGCGTCGTACGCGTCGCCCCAGACGATTTCAAACGCTTCTTCGTAGAACGCGCCTTCGCCATACATGTTTTCAATGACCTTGCGCGGGGCCTTGCCCTTGCGAAAGCCCGGAACGTTGTATTGGTTCGCGGTTTTCTGGTATGCTTTCTGTACGGCCGGACCGAACGTTTCCGGTGAAACGGTGATGGTCAGTTTTGCGCGGTTGTTTTCCAGTTTTTCAAAGGTTGCCATGTACTCCTCCAACGAACGTCTCTCAATAAATTGGCATAATACGCCAGTATCAAACAATATTAACATAGGAAACACGGCATTGCAACACGGAAATCCCGGCGTTTTTGTGACTTTCGCACGGTCGGCGCGCGCGTGACATAGCGGGCCCGGCGGCAAAAACTTCTCTTTTTGACGTTGACAGTCGGTATAAAAATACGATACACTGACTGCGTAAAAAAGAATATTCGGATGACGGCATCGGGAGAGACTACGACAAAGTAGAGCCGAAGGGGATTACGCAATAAACTCTCAGGCAAAAGGACCGGTGCTCGACGAAGCTTCGGAAAGCTGTTTTCAGCACCGACGAGGCAATTCCGCAGGACTTATATCAGCGATTGCGGAAGAATCTTTCAGGTACAGATACGGGGCGCGCGAACTGGTTCGCGCGTCCTGTTTTTTTATGGCCGGCATGACAAATTTAAAAAACACGGAGGGAAACATCATGACACTGCTCGACGACCGCAAATACACAAACTCCCACGAATGGCTCTTAGACCTTGGCAACGGCGCTTACCGCGTAGGGCTGAGCGACTTTGCCCAGCAGTCCCTGGGCGATATCGTTTTCATCGACCTGCCGCAGGCGGGCGACGCGCTGAGCGCGGACGCATCCCTCGGCGACGTGGAGAGCGTCAAGGCCGTTTCGGAAGTGCTCAGCCCCGTGAGCGGCAAGGTGAGCGCCGTTAACGACGCGCTTTCCGACGCGCCGGAATCGATCAACGCCGATCCGTACGGATCATGGCTGGTCGAGGTGACGGACGTGACCGCGACGGCGGAGCTGATGGACGCCGCCGCTTACGAGGCTTTCTGCACGGAGGGGTAATTCTTCCAACAATCTCCCCAAGCGGAAGCTGGTTGACTTTGAATGAAAAACATCCTGACCAAATCATGGAATCCGTCATAGAAGGAGGGATTGCTTTGGGCAATTTTCTGCCGTCCACCGATACCCAGCGCAAGCAGATGCTGAACGCAGTAGGCGTTTTGGCCGTCGATGAGTTGTATGCCGATATCCCGCAGGCCATGCGGGAAAAAGCCGCCGAAGCGGTAGCCGCCATGCCGAACGGCGTTTCGGAGTTTGAAGCGCTCGATCAGATGCGCGCGCTGGCAAACAAAAACCGTGTGTTCTCCGCCGTATTTCGCGGCGCGGGCGCATACTGGCACCACATCCCCGCCGTGGTGAGCCGCGTCAGCGCGAAGGAAGCGTTCGTCACCGCGTATACGCCCTACCAGCCGGAGATCAGCCAGGGCATACTCCAGACGATCTTCGAATATCAGACCATACTGTGTGAACTCACCGGCATGGACGCCGGCAACGCCTCGGTCTACGACGGCGCGAGCGCCGCCGCCGAAGCCGCGGCCATGTGCCGCGAGCGCAGCCGTACGCTGACGCTGCTCGCGGAAGGGCTCAATCCCGAATCCATAGAAACCGTGAATACTTACTGTTTCGGCGCGGGCGCTCAAACCGCCGTCGTGCCGAATAAAAACGGCAGGCTCGATCTCGACGCGCTGAAAACCGCGCTGCATGGCGGCGCGGCCAGCCTCATCATTCAGTCTCCAAACTACTTCGGCGTCGTAGAGGACGTGCCTGCCGTTGCCGAGCTTGTGCACGCGGCTGGCGCGAAGCTCGTGGTCAGCATGAACCCGACCGCCATGGCGCTCTTACGCTCGCCGGGAGAGTGCGGCGCGGACGTCGCCATCGGCGACGGGCAGCCGCTTGGTATGCCGCTGAGCTTCGGCGGTCCTTTCCTCGGATTCATGGCCTGCAAGAAGGACATGGTCCGCAAACTGCCGGGACGCATCGTTGGACAGACGGCGGACGCCGAGGGCAGGCGCTGCTTTGTGCTGACGCTCCAGGCGCGCGAGCAGCACATCCGCAGAGAAAAAGCGAGCAGCAACATCTGTTCCAATCAGGCGCTCTGCGCCTTAACCGCCGCGGCATACTGCTCCGCAATGGGCCCGCGGGGCCTTGCGGAGGTTGCGCGCGCATGTTACGACAACGCGCATTACCTCGCGTCTGAGCTTGGAACGATCAATGGATTTGAACCGGCTTACCCGGACACGCCGTTCTTTCACGAATTCGTGACGAAAACGCCCGCCGGCCTTGCGGAAAAGGCGCTCAAAGCGCTGGAGGAAAAGGGAGTCCTCGGCGGGCTGCCCGTCGAAGGAGGCATCCTCTGGTGCGCGACGGAGCGCAACACGAAATCTCAGATCGACGCGCTGGTCGAGACGGTAAAGGCGGTGAGCATATGAGACTATCGTTTGAACGAAGCGTATCAGGCAGAAGAGGCGTCCGCGTACCCGAATCGCGCGCGCCGCGCGCCGCAATCGACACATCGCTGCTGCGAAAGACGCCGCCGCGCCTGCCGGAGCTGGGCGAAACGGATGTGAGCCGCCACTTCTCCGAACTGGAAACGCAGGTGTACGGCGTCAACGACGGGTTCTACCCGCTGGGCTCCTGCACCATGAAATACAATCCCGCCGTCAACGAACAGGCGGCATCTCTGGAAGGGTTCACCGGAATCCACCCGCTTCAGCCCGCCGAAACCGCGCAGGGCGCGATCGAAGCGCTCGTGCGCGCAAAAGAACTGCTCTGCACGCTCGTGGGCATGGACGAGATGACCTTCCAGCCCGCGGCGGGCGCGCACGGCGAGTTTCTCGGCCTGCTGCTGATGAAACGCTATCACAAAGCGCGCGGCGACGAAGCGCGAACAAAGATCATCGTGCCGGATTCCGCGCACGGAACGAACCCCGCGACCGCGAGCATGACCGGCTTTTCGGTGGTCAACATCCCGTCCGCGCCGGACGGAACGGTCGACCTTTCCGCGCTGCGCGCGGCGGTCGGACCCGACACCGCCGGACTGATGCTGACCAACCCCAACACGCTCGGCATCTTCGATAAAAACATACTCGAAATCACCAACATCGTGCACGGCGCGGGCGGGCTTTGCTACTACGACGGCGCGAATATGAACGCCGTCATGGGCGCGGCGCGCCCGGGCGACATGGGCTTTGACGCTGTGCACCTCAATCTTCATAAGACGTTTTCCACACCGCACGGCGGCGGCGGACCCGGCGCGGGCGCGGTCGGCTGCAAGGAATGCCTGACGCCGTATCTGCCAAACCGCCTGCCGGTGCGGAAAGCGGACGGTACGTTCGGATTCACCGATCCGGAAGGGAGCGTCGGCCGCATGAAGTCGTTTTACGGCAACTTCCTCGTCGTGCTCCGCGCGCTGACCTATATCACCATGCTCGGCGGCGACGGGTTGAAAGAGGCCAGCGAAAACGCGGTGCTCAACGCCAACTATCTGCGCGCGCTGCTGAAAGACATTTTGCCCGCCGCGAACGAAGGCTTCTGCATGCATGAGTTCGTCGTCTCGCTCGAAGCGCTCAAAAAAGAGACGGGTGTGAGCGCGATGGACATGGCGAAATCCATGATCGATTACGGCATGCACCCGCCGACGATGTATTTCCCGCTGATTGTGCACGAGGCGCTCATGTTCGAACCCACCGAGACGGAAGGCAAAGAGACGCTCGATGCCGCGGCGGAGGCGGTTAAAACCATTCTCGCGCGCGCAAAGACGGAACCGGAGGCGCTGCACGCCTCTCCCGTGACCACGCCCATCGGGCGGCCGGACGAGGTCGGCGCCGCGCGAAACCCCATACTCAGATATGAATTTCCGGAGGAAGCGATATGAGCGAATTGAAACGGACGGTATTTTACGAGCGCCACGTAGCGGCGGGCGCGACCATGGTTGACTTCGGCGGCTGGGAGATGCCGATTCAGTATCCCGAAGGCATCGTGACCGAGCACCTCGCGACCCGGAGCGGCTGCGGATTGTTCGACGTGAGCCACATGGGGCGCTTCCGCATCACCGGCAAGGACGCCAAGGCGTTTTTGCAGCACGTGCTGAGCAGCAACGTCTCCGCGCTGGAACTAGACCAGGCGCAGTATGCCATCATTCCGAACGAAACCGGCGGAGCGGTCGACGACGCGTATCTGTATCGCTTCGTCGAGGATGCGTATATCCTCGTGGTCAACGCGGCGAACGCCGAAAAGGACTGGGCGCACCTGACAAACGAGATCAAAGCGTTCGACGCGCAGATTGAGAATAAATCGGAAGCCGTCGCGCTGCTTTCCCTGCAGGGCCCGAAATCCAAACAGATACTCAGCGACATGGCGGAGGGCGCGTTTTTGACCGAGCCGGTGAAAAACGCGCTCGGCACCGTGAAGCTCTGCGGTAAAACGGCGCACATCGCCAAGACCGGCTACACCGGCGAACCCGTGGGCTACGAGATCTTCGCGCTGCGCGAGGATGGCGTGTTCCTCTGGGACGAACTGGTCAAGCGCGGCGCAAAGCCGAACGGCCTCGGCGCGCGAGACACGCTGCGCCTTGAAGCGGGCTTGCCGCTCTACGGCCATGAACTGGGGATCGATAAGGATGGAAACGAGATTCCGATTTTCGCTATCTCGCTGGCGCGCTTTGCCGTGAGTTTTGCCGGGGAAAAGAAAAATATGATCGGCCGCGCGCCGCTGGAACAGCAGTTCGCCGCGAGCAGCCGCATCCTCAACCGCGATTTTTCAGATACACGTGCGCTGCCGCGCAGGGTGCGTCCGGTCGCGCTGACCGGACGCGGCGTGCTGCGCGCGGGATTCCCCGTGTTCAAGGACGGAAAAGAGATCGGGTATGTCACCAGCGGAACCATGGTGCCGCGGTATCTGGTGGAAAACCAGGGCAGCCTTTTAGAGAAGTTCACCGATCAGAAGGCGTTAAGATCCATCGGCCTGGCGCTGCTGGATTCGGACATCCTCACCGACGACGCGGTCGAGGTGGAGATTCGCGGCAGCCTCGTTTCCGCGGTAGTGCCCGCCTGGCATCTGCGCGGCGACGCGCCGCCGTA
The DNA here is from genome assembly GCA_963675855.1 of Christensenellaceae bacterium. GTDB lineage: Bacteria > Bacillota > Clostridia > Christensenellales > CAG-138 > UBA7703. The sequence continues at coordinate 107,206 of OY776633.1, read as the reverse complement.
TGCGCGCCCAATCGTCGCGGACGCGCCGGAGGAGCCAAAAGATAACCCCTCAGCCGATCTGCCGGCAAGCGCGCTGACGCTCTTAAAAAAAGCGGCGGACAACCATGCCTGGCGTCAGGAGCGCTGCATCAACCTCATCCCCTCTGAGATGACCGCTTCGCGCGCGGTGCGGCTGCTTTCCGGCAGCGATCCGAGCTTTCGCTATGCCGAGCATAAAAAGACCGCGTCGTTCTACGACCACGAGGTGTTCTATTATCAGGGCACGAAGTTTATCGACGAAGTCGAACGCGCGCTGGTTGCGGAGCTGCGAAAATATTTCAACTGCACGGAGGTCGAAGCGCGCATCATCAGCGGGCAGATGAGCAACACAACGGTGTTCTCCGCGTTGATGGATTTCAAAAACCGGGTCGACCGCAAACACACGCCAAAGCGCCTCGGCTACATTCTCAACAACCACATCATCAAGGGCGGACACCTCAGCGCCCAGCCGATGGGCGCGCTGCACGACTATGTTGCGATCGACCCCGAAACGGAGCGGCCCGCCGTGGTCAACTTCCCCGTCTGCCGGGACAATCTCTTCAAGATCGACGTGGAGGAGACGAAGAAAGTCATCGAGCGCTACCGGCCGGAGTTCATCATCTTCGGCAAGTCGATGGTTCTGCACAAAGAACCCGTGCGCGAGATCAGGGCGTTTGTGGACGGGATGAAGATCCCCACTACGATCATGTACGACATGGCGCATGTGCTCGGCCTCGTCGGGCCGCACTTCCAGCAGCCGTTTGAAGAGGGCGCGGAGATCGTTACCGGCTCGACGCACAAGACGTTCTTCGGCCCGCAGCGCGGCGTGATCGCGGTCAACTACAAGGAAGAAGAGCTGAAGTACGATCTCTGGAAGACGATCCAGACGCGCGCGTTCCCGGGCGCGGTGAGCAACCACCATCTTGGCACGGTCGTGGGCCTTTTGATGGCGGCGTACGAGATGAACGAATTCGGAGACACGTATCAAAAAAACGTGATCGCCAACGCCAAGTCGTTTGCAAAGAGCCTGAAAGCCGCCGGGCTGGACGTTGCGGGCGATCTTGCGATCGACTACACCGAGACGCACCAGGTCATCGTGAAGACCGGCTATGGCACGGGGCCGGAGATCGCCGAGCGGCTCGAGGAGAACAATGTGATCGTCAACTATCAGGCAACGCCCGAGGAAGAGGGCTTTACCGCAAGCGGCGCGCTGCGCCTCGGCGTATCGGAGATGACGCGCTTTGGATTCGGGCCGGAGCAGTTTGCAAAGCTTGCGCAGCTTATCGCCGACTGCGCGCTGAAGGATAAACCCATCGCGGAGGAAGTGGCAAAACTCCGCGCGGGACATACGAAGCTCGGCTATTGCTTTACGGACGAACAGACGAACGCCGCGCTTGATATGCTCGCACAAAGGAGCGGCATATAAACAACGATAAACCGCCCGCCGGAAGCACGCTCTCCGGCGGGCGAAATTCGTTCCGGCCTGTGCAGGATTTTATATTATTCCAGATGCATTGAAAATAACGTAAAAAGGCGTTACAGTCATATTGTATAAACATGCGGTTACGCGAATACTGTAAATTTGGAGGGATACGATCCATGTTTCCTGCCTACATGCGCGCGCTCGTCAAGGAGACCGCCGACAAGGGGCTGACCCTCAAACAGGTAAAAACCCCCGTGCCGCAGATCGGCGAAGTGCTCATCAAGATCCACAAGACCGCCATCTGCGGAACCGACGTACACATCTACAACTGGGATCCCTGGAGCCAGAAGACCATCGTGCCGCCGATGACCGTCGGGCACGAATACGTCGGCGAGATCGCCGCGCTCGGCCCGGGCGTGGACGATTACCACGTCGGCCAGATCGTGACCGGAGAGGGGCACATCGTCTGCGGCCACTGCCGAAACTGCCGCGCGGGCAACGGGCACTGGTGCAAGTTTACTAAGGGCGTCGGCGTCAACCGCGACGGCGCGTTTGCGGAATACCTCTGCATTCCGGAGACGAACGTCATCGCCGTGCCGACGACCACGCCGGAGGAGATCGTCGCGTTTTACGACGCGTACGGCAACGCCTGCCACACGGCGACGATGTTCGACGTGACCGGCGAGGACGTGCTCATCACGGGCGCGGGGCCCATCGGCATGATGGCGGTCGGCATCTGCCGCCAGAACGGCGCGCGCCGCATAGTCGTGACCGACGTGAACGACTACCGCCTCGGCATCGCGAAACAGATGGGCGCGTCGGCGGTGGTCAACCTCAAAAACCAGACCGTCGAGGACGCGATGAAGGAACTGCACATCATAGAGGGCTTCGACGTGGGCTGCGAGATGAGCGGCAGCGGCGCGGCGCTGAACCAGATGCTCAAGCTCATGCGAAACGGCGGCAGGGTGGCGCTACTCGGCATCGCGGGCCCGGGCACCGTGATCGACTGGAACGACGTGATCTTTAAGGGCCTCACGCTGCAGGGCGTGTACGGGCGCAGGATGTATGAAACCTGGTACAAGATGATGGCGATGGTGGAGGCCGGGCTGGACCTCTCGCCTGTACTGACGCACCGCTATCACTATACCGAATTCGAAGAAGCCTTCGCCGTGATGAACAGCGGACAATCCGGCAAGGTGGTACTGGACTGGACGGAGGAGCGGACATGAGAAAACCGGCATACGACATCTACAGCGGACTGTTAAGCGACATTCGCGCCGCGGGCACCTATAAGGACGAGCGCGTGATCACCACGCCGCAGGGCGCGCGCATCGATACGACGAAGACAAAGAGCGTGCTCAACATGTGCGCCAACAACTATCTGGGGCTGGCGGACAATCCCGAAATCATTAAAAGCGCAAAGGAAGCTTATGACACATGGGGCTACGGATTATCGTCCGTGCGCTTCATCTGCGGCACGCAGGGCATCCATAAGGAACTGGAAAAACGCGTTGCAAACTTCCTCGGCATGGACGACGCGATCCTCTACAGCTCCTGCTTCGACGCCAACGGCGGCCTGTTCGAAACGCTGTTGACCGACGCCGACGCGGTGATCTCCGACGAGCTCAATCACGCGAGCATCATCGACGGCGTGCGCCTGTGCAAGGCCGCGCGCTACCGCTATAAAAACAACGATATGAAAAGCCTTCGCGAGCAGCTGGAGGCGGCGAAAGGCGCGCGCATCAAGCTCGTTGCCACCGACGGCGTGTTTTCCATGGACGGGTTTGTCGCAAACCTCTCCGGCGTCTGCGATCTGGCGGAGGAATACGGCGCGCTGGTGATGGTGGACGACAGCCACGCCGTGGGTTTCATGGGAGCGCACGGGCGCGGCACGCACGAATACTGCGGCGTGATGGGACGCGTGGACATCATCACCGGAACGCTGGGCAAGGCGCTCGGCGGAGCAAGCGGCGGTTATACGGCGGCTAAGCAACAGATCGTCGATCTGCTGCGGCAGCGCTCTCGGCCGTACCTGTTTTCCAACACCGTCGCGCCCGCAATCTGCGCGGCGAGCATCAAGGTGCTCGACCTGCTGGAAGAATCCACCGCGCTGCGCGATAAACTGCATGAAAACACGAAGTATTTCCGCGCGGAACTGGGCAAACTCGGCTTCGACGTGCCCGAAAGCGAGCATCCCATCGTGCCGGTCATGCTCTACGACGCGAAGGTCGCGCAGGAGTTTGCGGCCAGGATGCTGGAGCACGGCGTTTACGTGATCGGTTTCTTCTATCCCGTGGTGCCGACGGGCAAGGCTCGCATCCGCACGCAGGTCTCCGCGGCGCACACAAAAGAAGACCTCGATTTCGCGGTTGCGGCCTTTGCCGCCGTCAAGGCGGAGATGGGGTTATAATCGTTTCAAATACAAAACGACCGGTTGAACCGGTCGTTTTGTTTTGTTGGAATAGTTTGGCGATGTGCGGAATTTTAAAAAAAATAGGTTGATTTAATCCTATATTCCCGTTACAATAACAACGGAGGAACTCTTATGGAAATCGATACGGAAACCATCTCGTCCATGACGGAGGCAAATCAAAACTTCTCTCGTGTTGCACGAATTGCGGACCGATACGGCGTAGCCGTCATATTTCGAAACAACAGGCCGAAATACCGTTTGGTCGATATGGAACGCGAACCGGAATTTGAGCTGTCGGACGAGGAAAAGATCGACGTTGCAGCCGCACGGATTTTGCGGCTCTACCGCTCCGCGTTTTTGGAACTTGCGAAGTGATCAGATTCTCACAGGACAAGGTTCTTTTACTGCATCAGCTGATCACGCAGGAAACGGGCGGCGACCCGGGTCTGCGCGATATCGGTTTGTTGGATTCCGCGCTGGAGAGCGCGTATGCAACGTTTGACGGTGAGGATCTTTATCCATCCAAGGAAGAGAAAGCCGCGCGGCTGGGATTTGCGCTCATCTCAAATCACGCGTTTGTGGACGGGAATAAACGCATCGGTATGTACATCATGCTCACGTTCCTCGAAGTGAACGGGATTAAAATCCGCCCGACGAACGCGGAAGTTGTGCGCGTTGGATTATCGGTTGCCGATGGCTCGATGAAGTATGACGGCTTGCTTGCCTGGGTAAGGGAAAACGTGAAATGAATTGGCGATAGCAAAACGACCGGCGCACCGGTCGTTTTGCTTATCACAATTATATGAAACTTTTACTCTGGAAATCCTTTATGGCCTTCCACCGGAACCATGCATAAAAATTTCAGCGCTTGCCCGGCCGTGGCGGTATTGACCAGCTGATGCTGAACGTTGTTGGGAACAAAGGCGTACGATCCGGCTTTGATCGGATATTTCTCATGATTCAACTCGATCGTGCCTTCGCCCTCGAGAACATAGATGTAGTGCGGGTAATCGTGCGTGTGATTGGCGGAATGACCGCCCTGCGCGATGTGAAAAAGCCGCAGTACGTTTTCATCGGAGCCGCATGCCGGAGAGATCAGGACCTGCCCCTTGACGTTTTTATATAAGCCGTCGGGCAGCGTCACGGTTTTCGTTTTATCAATGTGCGATATGATCATGCCGTATCTCCTTTGCGTCGCCGTGAGAATCAGACGACTTTATTATAGATATTCCGGAAAAATCTACTTTTTCTCTTCTTTTACCATCGCTTCGATGTTATCCGCAAGATGGTTGAGCCAGTCGCCAACGAAGAGTTCGATCACACCCGCGTCGCAGGCGACTGCGAGTTCCTTTTCAATCGGCAGTTCGGCGGTGAGAGGGATGTCGTGCTTCTTTGCCAGCGCGGCGATGTCGCTCTCGCCGAACGGACGGATGATCTCCTTGCATTTGGGGCACTCGACATAGCTCATGTTCTGCACGAGCGCGAGCACGGGTATTTTGAGAAGACCCGCCATATACATGGCCTTCTCCACAATCATGCTCACGAGCTGCTGGGGAGAGGTGACCACGACGATGCCGTCCACGGGGATGGACTGGAATACCGTCAGCGGCACGTCGCCCGTGCCCGGCGGCATGTCGATGAACATCACGTCCACGCTGCCCCAGATCACGTCCGTCCAGAACTGCTTGACCGAACCCGCGATGATCGGCCCGCGCCAGACGACGGGGTCGGTCTCGTTTTCGAGCAGCACGTTCATGCTCATGACCTCGATGCCGGTCTTGGTCTGCATCGGGAAGATGCCCTCTTCGGAGCCTTCCGCCTTGCCGTGCAGGCCGAACGCCTGCGGGATGGAGGGCCCGGTGATGTCCGCGTCCAGTATGGCGGTGCGGTATCCCCTGCGGCGCATCAACACGGCGAGCATAGAGGTGACGATGGACTTGCCGACGCCGCCTTTGCCGCTGACCACGCCGATGACTTTTTTCACGTGCGTCAACACGTGCGGCGCTTCGATGAGGCTGTTTGGTTCACGGCTGTCGCAGTTTGCGGAGCAGCTCGAGCATTCGTGGTTGCATTCTTCCATGGCGATAGGATTCCTCTGTTTTTGATATTTGCCGAAAACCCGGCGTTTCCATTATAAGCGCTCTATCATATATGTCAACCGAAGCAGGGTATAGGCGTGTGAGATCGTCACGAAACACGGCCGCAATTGCGGCAAAAATCGTGCGGATTTGTTTCCAATTTGTTGGTTTGCCAAGCGTAGTACGATATGCTATCATAGCGAGCGAGGGTGAGGCCATGACGCATTCCAATCACGAAGAACCGAAGAACGCACGCAATCTGCGCATCGCGCGCCGCTCGATGCTGTACCTTGTGCGTACGCTTCTGATGATTATCATGGGCGTCATTTTATGCATCGGCGCGTTTTTAACGGCGGAGCGTTACTCCAACCTTTATATACTGACATCGGAAGGCATGGCGCTGCGCGCGGATTGCGTGATCACCGACGGCGCGCGCAACGACCTGGAGGAGTATTTCACGCTCTCGTTTTTGGACGGCGACCCCGCTATGTCGGACGCGACGTACGCCAACTATACGATATCGGATTACAGCTACGATCTGACGATCAACCGCATCAGCGTGCTGCCGTGGTCGATGAGCGCGACGGTCATCGCGACCGAGCGCGTGTCGCTCAAAGGCACGATCAACGCGGATCAGCTCGGCGAGGATCAGAACGCGGACGATTTCCCCCTGCCGCAGTGGACACCGCGGCGCTATAAGATCAAATTCATCAACGCCAACGCGCGCTGGTATATCTCCGAAATGACGGTGCTCGAGGAGAATCCCGATCAGTCCGACCTCGGCACGCCGGATCCCAACGAGTCACCTATTCCAGCGGCGACGCCGACCCCGAAGCCAACGGAAGTGCCGGACGCGCCATGACGCGGCGGATTTTTCCCGCGGGGAGGCCCGCCGTATGCCTGGCCCCGATGGCGGGGTACACCGACCGGTCGTTCCGCCTGCTCTGCCGCGAAAAGGGCGCGGATCTGCTCATCAGCGAAATGGTAAGCGCCAAGGGGCTGCTCTTTATGAGCGGAAGGACCCGGGCGCTGTATTTTACGAAGGACGAGGACGAGCCGTACGCCGTACAGCTCTTCGGCAGCGAAACGGAGACGCTTTCTGCCGCGGTGCGCATCGTAGAGGAAGATCTGGGCGATAAGCTCCTTGCCATCGACCTGAACATGGGCTGTCCCGCGCCGAAGATCGCCGGCAACGGCGACGGCTGCGCGCTCATGCTCGATCCCGCGCTTGCGGGAAGCATCGTGGAGGCGACGGCAAAAGCCGCGCATGTGCCCGTATCGGTCAAATTCCGAAAGGGTTGGGACGAAGCGCATCAAAACGCCGTGGAATTCGCCCGCATGTGTGAAGAAAGCGGCGCTTCGTTTCTCACCATACACGGCAGAACCCGAACGCAGATGTATTCCGGGAAAGCCGACCTTGCGTGTATGGCTGCGGTCAAACAGGCGGTTTCGATCCCGGTCATCGCAAACGGAGACGTGCGCGATGCGCAGAGCGCGCTGGAGACGCTCCGCGAAACCGGTTGCGACGGCGTGATGGTCGGACGCGGCGCGCTGGGCAACCCGTTCGTGTTCGAGGAGATCCGCTGCGCGCTCGACGGGCGCGCCTATACGCCGCCGACCCGGGAAGAGCGGCGCGAGACTGCGCTGCGCCACGCGCGCATGGCGCTGGAGGAAAAGGGCGACCGCGCGATCGTGGAACTGCGCAAACATCTGGCGTTTTACCTGCGCGGAACGAAGGACGCCGCGAAACTCAGAACCCGCGTCAACGCGTGCAGGACCCTGGAGGAATTGGAAAAAATATGGGGTTGACACGACTTTTTTTCATAAATATAATAGGTAAACACGGTAGGATTTGAAACGATCCCGCACGCAAAAGGAGAAACGAACGATGGCAGAAACCTGGCTGACACCCGAAGAGATCGCAAAACGCGAGGAACGCCTGGAGACACTGAAAACGACGCGGCGGCTCGAGATCGCCGAACAGCTGAAAATCGCGCGCGCGTTTGGAGACCTCTCCGAAAACGCGGAATACGACGCCGCGAAGAACGAGCAGGCGAAGAACGAATACGATATCGTTCAGCTTGAAAAAGAGCTGAAGAACGCGAAGGTCATCGACGAGAACGCAATCGACTATACGATGGTCGGCGTCGGCGCGACGGTGAAACTCAGCGACGTAAACGATAAATCAAAAAAATACACCTTCCAGATCGTCGGCAGCGCGGAGACCGACCCAACCAACGGGCGCATTTCAAACGAATCGCCGGTCGGCAAAGCTGTGCTGGGCCATAAAATCGGCGACATAGTCGAGGTCGTCACCCCCGGCGGCATGATGAAGCTGAAGGTCGCTTCCATCGGCAAGTAACGCGTACAGGTTCAACGGGGGCTGCTGGCCCCCTTGTTTTTTGCAGACCGTCAGCAAAAGAGGACAGAGGAGAGGATCGAAAATGGAACACCCGCCCATCGAACAGGAACTCACGCAGGAACAGCTCTCGGAACTGCTGCAGATCAGGCGCGATAAATTATCCGCGCTGCAGGAGGCGGGCAACGATCCGTTTGCGAACACGTCCTATGACGTGAGCCATACCAGCAGCGACATCCTCGCCGCGCCGCCGCCGCAGGAAGGCGAACACGGCATGCAGGTGTCGATCGCGGGGCGCATGGTCTCGCGGCGTATCATGGGAAAGGCGAGCTTCGCACACCTGCTCGACGCAAAAGGCCGCATTCAGGTTTACGTAAAGCGAGACGACATCGGCGAGGAATCCTACGCTGCGTTTAAGACGTTTGATATCGGCGATATCCTCGGCGTCAAGGGGTATGTGTTCGTTACGAGGACGGGGGAAACCAGCATCCACGCAGAGGAGGTTACGCTCCTGTCCAAGTCCCTGCGTCCGCTGCCGGAGAAGTATCACGGCCTGAAAGACCCCGAACTGCGTTACCGCCAGCGGTTTGTCGACCTCATCGTCAATCCCGAAGTGCGCGATATGTTTCAAAAGCGCAGCCGCATCATCGCCGAAATCCGCCGCCGCATGGACGAGCGGGGATTCATCGAGGTGGAAACGCCCGTGCTCAACACGACCGCCAGCGGCGCGACCGCGCGGCCGTTTATGACGCACCACAACACGCTCGACCTCGACATGTACCTGCGCATCGCCACCGAGCTGCACCTCAAGGAGTGCGTCGTCGGCGGATTGGAGCGCGTCTACGAGATCGGGCGGCTGTTCCGCAACGAGGGTATGGACGCCATGCACAACCCCGAGTTCACGACCATCGAGGCATATCAGGCGTATACCGATTACAACGGTATGATGGAGCTGGCGGAGGATCTCATCTCCCGCTGCAGCCTCGCCGTCAACGGCACGATGAAGATTTCTTATCAAGGCCGGGACATCGACCTGACCCCGCCGTTTGCGCGCGTGACGATGAACGACGCGGTGAAGCGGCAGACCGGCGTGGATTTCTACGCCTGCGTTTCGGATGAAGAAGCGCGTCTAAAGGCAAAGGGGCTTGGGTTGGAGATTAAGGACAAGACCACATCGCGCGGCAAGCTGCTGGCCGAGGCGTTTGACGCGTTTGTCGAGGACACGTTGATTCAGCCGACGTTCATCACGGACTATCCGGTCGAGATTTCGCCGCTGAGCAAGCGCAAACCGAAGGAGCCGCACCTGACGGAGCGCTTTGAGCTCTTTATTTCGGGACATGAATACGCCAACGCGTTTTCCGAGCTCAACGATCCAGTCGACCAGCGCGGACGCTTCGTGCAGCAGGCGCAGGAGCGCGCAAAGGGCGACGACGAGGCCATGATGATCGACGAGGATTTCTGCCTTGCCCTCGAATACGGCTTGCCGCCGACGGGCGGCATCGGCATCGGTATCGACCGGCTCGTCATGCTGCTCACCGACGCCGCGACGATCCGCGACGTGCTGCTCTTCCCGACGATGAAACCGGTGAAGTAGATATAGGTGGGGATACCCTGCCGATCATATAAAAAATGCAACAGGAAAGCCGCCTCTTTTACGGGGCGGTTTTTTCTATTTTCGGCCCATTTTCCGTATATGATTTATGAATTTTAAAAAAGACAGAAAAAGAGAGAATAAGAACAAATTACGGGTATAATTTTAAATAGTTGTGTTTAAACACAAATTAAAGCGAAAATTAGAAGATTTTGAGCATAAACATCCTTTGTCTTGAATCCGTTTCACTGTTATACTAATCAGGCTGTCGCAAGAAACGGACGAAACGAAAGCGGCGGGGCCGGACGATTCGAAAGGGTAAAAAGGCCGTCGAGCACCTTGAAAACTATATAGTGCAAGAAACAAAAACAAGCCAGTAATTCTGAGGCAAGGGCGTCGAAAGATGCAAAAGTCGAAGAATGAAACAAACGCAACGAATTTGAGCGAGCGTACAAAGTAAGTGAGCTAACGGGTCTTTTTAAAAGGATCTGTTTGAGATTGAACTCAAGAGTTTGATCCTGGCTCAGGACGAACGCTGGCGGCGTGCTTAACACATGCAAGTCGAACGGGGATATGATTTCGATTGTATCCTAGTGGCGAACGGGTGAGTAACGCGTGAGCAACCTGTCCTACAGAGGGGGATAACATTTGGAAACAGATGCTAATACCGCATAAGACCACACTGTGACATCGCAGAGAGGTCAAAGGAGCAATCCGCTGAAGGAGGGGCTCGCGTCCCATTAGATAGATGGCGGGGTAACGGCCCACCATGTCAACGATGGGTAGCCGAGCTGAGAGGCTGATCGGCCACACTGGAACTGAGACACGGTCCAGACTCCTACGGGAGGCAGCAGTGGGGAATATTGGGCAATGGGCGCAAGCCTGACCCAGCAACGCCGCGTGAGGGAAGAAGGCTTTCGGGTTGTAAACCTCTGTCCTTGGTGACGAAGAAAGTGACGGTAGCCAAGGAGGAAGCCCCGGCTAACTACGTGCCAGCAGCCGCGGTAATACGTAGGGGGCGAGCGTTGTCCGGAATTACTGGGCGTAAAGGGTGCGTAGGTGGCCTTTTAAGTTGGATGTGAAATACCCGGGCTTAACTTGGGGGGTGCATCCAAAACTGGAGGGCTAGAGTGCAGGAGAGGGAAGCGGAATTCCTAGTGTAGCGGTGAAATGCGTAGATATTAGGAGGAACACCAGTGGCGAAGGCGGCTTTCTGGACTGTAACTGACACTGAGGCACGAAAGCGTGGGGAGCAAACAGGATTAGATACCCTGGTAGTCCACGCTGTAAACGATGAATACTAGGTGTAGGGGGTATCAACTCCCCCTGTGCCGGAGCTAACGCAATAAGTATTCCGCCTGGGGAGTACGGCCGCAAGGTTGAAACTCAAAGGAATTGACGGGGGCCCGCACAAGCAGCGGAGCATGTGGTTTAATTCGAAGCAACGCGAAGAACCTTACCAAGGCTTGACATCCACTTAAAGTCATGGAAACATGATGTCTCTTCGGAGGAAGTGAGACAGGTGGTGCATGGTTGTCGTCAGCTCGTGTCGTGAGATGTTGGGTTAAGTCCCGCAACGAGCGCAACCCCTATTGCCAGTTACCAGCGGGTTATGCCGGGGACTCTGGTGAGACTGCCGGGGACAACTCGGAGGAAGGTGGGGATGACGTCAAATCATCATGCCCCTTATGTCTTGGGCTACACACGTGCTACAATGGCTGAAACAAAGGGAAGCGACAGCGTAAGCTGAAGCGGATCTCAGAAAAACAGTCCCAGTTCGGATTGTGGGCTGCAACCCGCCCACATGAAGTCGGAGTTGCTAGTAATCGCGGATCAGCATGCCGCGGTGAATACGTTCCCGGGCCTTGTACACACCGCCCGTCACACCATGGGAGTTGGGAGCGCCCGAAGCCGGTATTCTAACCATCTGGAGGAAGCCGTCTAAGGCGAGATCAATGACTGGGGTGAAGTCGTAACAAGGTAGCCGTATCGGAAGGTGCGGCTGGATCACCTCCTTTCTAGGGAGTACAACAAAAGCGACCGGATACATCACGGATTCGGTCGGCGCTGGCGAAAGATTCGTGTTTGAGTTGATTGCACTGTATAGTTTTGAGGGTGCTAAAGCACGCTCAAAGGGCAAAAAGGACGAAGGCCGGGATCACCGTGGGGGTGTAGCTCAGCTGGGAGAGCACCTGCTTTGCAAGCAGGGGGTCATCGGTTCGAACCCGTTCATCTCCACCATCTTTTTTTTCGCAAAAAAGGTGGCAAAAGAAAGCACATGCTCAAGGGTATCGCTGCTTCCAACGGAGAAAAACGGCCGGGGACGAAAACGAGGGCTCATAGCTCAGCTGGTTAGAGCGCACGCCTGATAAGCGTGAGGTCGGTGGTTCGAGTCCACTTGAGCCCACCAATTACTTTTCTTTTCAAAAAGAGGAGTAAAAAAAGGACGAAGCGGGGAAGCGACGAAACTCCCGAAACGCGACAGTTCTTTTGCTTACTTTTCTTGCAAGAAAAGTAAGAGAGCACCTTGAAAACTGCATAGAGAGCGTTAAGTTAGTTAGACCCGCGCAAGCGGGGATGACGAAACGTAAAGCTAAGTAATTCGCGGAGAAAAAAAGACATTAAGAAAAAAATAGTAGGTAATTGTGAAATTATTCTACTGCAATTTCAAATGCCGAGAACTCATGCAGACTCGAAAGAGTCAAGCGAGAGAACTAGAGATCAAGCTAATAAGAGCACAGGGTGAATGCCTTGGCACCAAGAGCCGAAGAAGGACGCGGTTAACTGCGAAAAGCCATGGGGAGCTGTAAGCAAGCTTTGATCCATGGATGTCCGAATGGGGAAACCCGGCACGAGTAATCGTGTCACGTTCACATGAATCCATAGTGTGATCGAGGGAACCCGGTGAACTGAAACATCTAAGTAGCCGGAGGAAGAGAAAGAAACATCGATTCCCAAAGTAGCGGCGAGCGAAATGGGAAGAGCCCAAACCGAGGGTCTACGGACAATCGGGGTTTGGACCTGCGTAATTGAGAGTTCCTGTAGTTGAACACCGTTGGAAAACGGGACCAGAGACGGTAACAGTCCGGTAAACGAAACGGGAATGACAAGGCGGGTATCCAGAGTACCACAGGACACGAGGAATCCGGTGGGAAAACGGGGGGACCACCCCCCAAGGCTAAATACTACTTGGTGACCGATAGAGAATAGTACCGTGAGGGAAAGGTGAAAAGCACCCCGGGAGGGGAGTGAAAGAGAACCTGAAACCCTGTGTTTACAAGCAGAGGGAGCGCAAGCGACCTCGTACTTTTTGTAGAACGGGCCGGCGAGTTACTGTACGTTGCAAGGTTAAGGTGTAGAGCACCGCAGCCGTAGGGAAACCGAGTCTCAAATGGGCGATTGAGTAGCGTATAGTAGACCCGAAACCGGGTGACCTATCCATGGACAGGTTGAAGCGACGGTAAGACGTCGTGGAGGACCGAACCAGACGTATGTTGAAAAATGCGGGGATGAGCTGTGGATAGCGGAGAAATTCCAATCGAACTCGGAGATAGCTGGTTCTCCCCGAAATAGCTTTAGGGCTAGCCTCGATTTTAGATTACCGGGGGTAGAGCACTGAATGGGCTAGGGGGCCACAAAGCTTACCGAACCCTATCAAACTCCGAATACCGGATAATTATGATCGGGAGTCAGACAGTGGGAGATAAGTTTCATTGTCGAAAGGGAAACAGCCCAGATCAACGACTAAGGTCCCAAAGTGGTGGTTAAGTGGGAAAGGATGTGCAATTGCACAGACAACCAGGATGTTGGCTCAGAAGCAGCCACTCATTCAAAGAGTGCGTAATAGCTCACTGGTCGAGTGAATGTGCGCCGAAAATGTACCGGGGCTAAACCACACACCGAAGTCTTGGGATTGCAGCAATGCAATCGGTAGGGGAGCAACGAATACGGGCTGAAGCGGAATCGTGAGAGACCGTGGACTGTATTGGAGAGAGAATGCCGGCATGAGTAGCGAGAGCAAAGTGAGAATCTTTGCCGTCGAAAGCCTAAGGTTTCCTGAGGAAGGTTCGTCCTCTCAGGGTAAGTCGGGGCCTAAGCCGAGGACAAAAGTCGTAGGCGATGGACAACAGGTTGATATTCCTGTACCACGACAATTCGTTTGACTGACGCAGTGACACAGAAGGATAGACAGAGCGGGGCGATGGTAGACCCCGTCCAAGCGGTGAGGCTGGTGCGTAGTGAAGTACGCGTACCAAGGCTGGGCCGTGATGGGGACCGAAAATAAGTAGGAAAGCTGTTGAATTCACGCTGGCAAGAAAAGCTGCTAAGGAGAATTGTGGTGCCCGTACCGCAAACCGACACAGGTGGGCGAGGAGAGAATCCTAAGACGAACGGGAGAACCCTTGTTAAGGAACTCGGCAAAATGACCCCGTAACTTCGGGATAAGGGGAGCCTCGAAAGAGGCCGCAGAGAATAGGCCCAAGCGACTGTTTAGCAAAAACACAGGTCTGTGCGAAGTAGAGATACGACGTATACGGGCTGACGCCTGCCCAGTGCCGGAAGGTTAAGGGGAAGTGTTAGGGCAACCGAAGCACGGAACTTAAGCCCCGGTGAACGGCGGCCGTAACTATAACGGTCCTAAGGTAGCGAAATTCCTTGTCGGGTAAGTTCCGACCCGCACGAATGGCGTAACGACTTGGGCACTGTCTCAACAAGGGACCCGGCGAAATTGTAGTATGTGTGAAGATGCACATTACCCGCGACTGGACGGAAAGACCCCGTAGAGCTTTACTGTAGCTTGGCATTGGATTTTGGTAACATATGCACAGAATAGGTGGGAGGCTGTGAAACAGCGACCCTGGTCGTTGCGGAGCCACCTTTGGGATACCACTCTTGTGTTACTGAGGTTCTAACGAACGGCCGTGATCCGGCGTTCGGACAGTGCCAGGTGGGCAGTTTGACTGGGGCGGTCGCCTCCGAAAGAGTAACGGAGGCGTTCAAAGGTTTCCTCAGAATGGTTGGAAACCATTCGCAGAGTGCAAAGGCAGAAGGGAGCCTGACTGCGAGACCGACAGGTCGAGCAGATACGAAAGTAGGACTTAGTGATCCGGCGGTATGAGAGTGGAATTGCCGTCGCTCAACGGATAAAAGCTACCTCGGGGATAACAGGCTTATCTCCCCCAAGAGTCCACATCGACGGGGAGGTTTGGCACCTCGATGTCGGCTCGTCGCATCCTGGGGCTGGAGTAGGTCCCAAGGGTTTGGCTGTTCGCCAATTAAAGCGGCACGCGAGCTGGGTTCAGAACGTCGTGAGACAGTTCGGTCCCTATCCATCGTGGGCGCAGGAGATTTGAGAGGAGCTGTCCTTAGTACGAGAGGACCGGGATGGACGCACCAAGGGTGAATCAGTTGTCGTGCCAACGGCACAGCTGGGTAGCCACGTGCGGATCGGATAAACGCTGAAGGCATCTAAGCGTGAAGCCGACCTCAAGATAAGATCTCCCATTCGGTTAACGAAGTAAGACCCCTTGTAGACCACAAGGTTGATAGGTCGGAGGTGGAAGCGTGGCAACACGTGAAGCTGACCGATACTAATCGGTCGAGGGCTTGATCAAAGTGAATTACGCTCTATGCAGTTTTCAAGGTGTTTACACAAACACCGCAGCTTTCCGGTGGTTTAGCTGAAGGGATCCACCTGTTCCCATTCCGAACACAGCAGTTAAGCCTTCATACGCCGATGGTACTTGGCCGGCGACGGCCCGGGAGAGTAGGTAGCCGCCGGGATCCAAAAACAGAGCGTCCGCAACAGCGGACGTTCTGTTTTTTTGTCTCCCGACAACTACCCACTCCCTCGAGCCTGAACCAGTCGGTGCGGAAACGCGGTGGGGTTTAACGAAATCAACGTTAAGCGCTTGGCCGAAGACATGACGCAGCCGAGCGCCCGCAGTGCGGGATGAAGCGAGGCGGAGGAACGGTGAGCAAAGGAGCGGCAGGAGCGGGTTTCAGCCCCGACGAATCGCGACTATTGCGAACCGAGCGGGGAGAGTAGGTATTGCAGTTCGCTATTGTCGTCCTGCTTCACTCACGTTCGCATGACTCCTAGCTCACTGGGCTTCCGCCTCGCTGTATCGCCCACTGGGCGCGCTCGGCTCCGCCTGCCGGGATCCAACAAAACAAAGCCCCTGCAACAGCAGGGGCTTTGTTTTGTTTGCATATTTGCGAGAACCGGCTCTCTCGTGCCTCGCCGGACAACGCGCAGAGCGCGCTTGGCCGAAGACATGACGGAGAGAGGCGCGTTACTAATGGCGGAGTAAACGAATTTCATAAACGAGACATACGCCGGAAACAGACTGTTAACACAAAATAATAGAATTTTCATTTTCAAATAAAAGTCTGTTCACATATATGTTGTATGATACCAGCATAGAAGAAACAAGATGTATGAAAGAGAGCGAAAAAACCATGTTAGACCGTCTGTACATCGTAGCGTACCTGCTCAAACTGAAATTACGCCATCCGGCCGCGAAAGCCAGCTGCTGAGCGCTGGCCATAATACCGCAATATCCTTGCCTGCACAGGAGAACATCCGGCGCGCAGGCATGTGATCTTTGTTTCCCCCGATTCGGTTCGGGGGATTTTTTTCGCAAGAAAAATGCGCTGAAAGAATGCACTTTACATCAAGACGAGCGTATACCGGCATAAAAGCGTTGGAATGTAAAACAAAATGTTTGCGATTCGTTGTGCGTGTGTTAGAATGAGCGGAACGGGGAGTACAAACATGAAAGAACGCAACATCGGACTAATCAGCACGCTCGTGTGCTACACCCTATGGGGCCTGCTGCCGTTGTATTGGCATTTGCTCAATGAGGTGAACGCCATCGTCATACTGTGCAACCGCATCATCTGGTCTGCGGTGTTTACCGTAGGAGTGTTGCTGGTGATACGGAAATTCGCGGATGTAAAGGCCATCGTTCGCGATTGGAAAAAGATGCGGTTCGTGATTCCGGCGGCTATCAGCATCACCGTCAACTGGGGCGTCTACATCTGGGCGGTCAATTCCGGCCATCTGCTGGATTCCAGTCTCGGTTATTATATGAATCCGCTCGTCGTCTTCGCCATAGGCATCATCCTGTTTCGCGAGAAGTGCGGCCCGCTGGAATGGGTCGCGCTTGGGTTCGCAATCGTCGGCGTATTGATCGCGACGGTTGCATACGGTGCGTTTCCCTGGGTCGCCATTGCGCTCGCGGTGAGTTTTGCACTTTACGGTATGTTTAAAAAACTCGCGGGCGTCGGCGGGTTAGCCAGCATCGCGGTCGAGACGATTTTGATCGGGCCTTTCGCGTTGGCGTTTCTGATATTCGCGCCCGTCGGCCGAGAGGCGGTCGCGCATCTGGATACGCTGACAACAGTGCTGCTGATCAGCGCCGGCGCCATCACCGCAACCCCGCTGATCCTGTTTACGTTCGGCGTCAACCGGCTGCAGCTTACCACGGTCGGATTTTTGCAGTACCTGAGCCCGACGATACAGATGGTGATCGGTATTTTGGTATTTCGCGAGGTGCTCACGCAGGACCGCATCGTCGCGTTTTCATTCATCGGCGTTGCGCTCGTGCTCTATACCGTCGGCATGCTGCGCCGCATACGGCGCGAACGAACGCAAGCATAGCGGAAAATGCGGAAAACCAACGATAATCCGCGCATGACACGCTTTTGACAAACCATACGACGCATTGTGAAGCTCCCGTGGATTCGGGGGCTTTTTATTGCGATTTAAGCGGTTTTCTGCTATACTGCACAATTAGGGTATTATGCGGACGAATGCCTTTTGTCAGGTTGAAAATGCGGTTAAATTCGCGGATTTTTCGCCTTTAAGATGAAAAATCGCAGTCGCCCACGGAATAGAATTTCAAAGGAGTTTCCGAATGGGATTTGTGGATACATTGCTCGGCAATTCGAGCGCGAGCCGGTTGAGAAAACTCCAACCGTACGCAAGGAAAATCAACGATCTGGAAGCGCAGATGCAGGCGATGAGCGACGAACAGCTCCGCGCGCAGACCGGGCTGTTTCGCGAACGCCT
Organism: Christensenellaceae bacterium; assembly: GCA_963675855.1. Taxonomy (GTDB): domain Bacteria; phylum Bacillota; class Clostridia; order Christensenellales; family CAG-138; genus UBA7703. The sequence continues at coordinate 89,247 of OY776633.1, read as the reverse complement.
GCAAAACGGCGCGACGCTCGACGATATCATGGTCGAAGCGTTCGCGACCGTGCGCGAGGCGGCGGTTCGCACCGTGGACATGCGGCATTTCGACGTGCAGCTGCTCGGCGGCATGGTGCTGCATCAGGGGCGCATCGCCGAGATGAAGACGGGCGAAGGAAAAACGCTCGTCGCCACGCTGCCGGCCTACCTCAACGCGCTTGCCGGCGGCGGCGTGCACGTGGTCACGGTCAACGACTACCTCGCCAAACGCGACGCGCAGTGGATGGGCAAGATCTACCGTTTCCTCGGCATGAGCGTCGGCTGTATCGTCAACGGCATGGAGCGCAAAGAAAAGCAGGAAGCGTATCATTCCGACATCACATACGGCACAAACAACGAATTTGGCTTCGATTACCTGCGCGACAACATGGTGGTCTTCCGTGACAACATGGTGCAGCGCGAGCTGAATTACGCCATCATCGACGAGGTGGACTCCATCCTCATCGACGAAGCGCGTACGCCACTGATCATCAGCGGCGAAGGCGAGGAATCAAGCGAGATGTATATCGAGGCGAACCGCTTCGTAAAAAGCCTCAAACGCGGCACGGATCTGACGCAGCAGTCGAGCTCGGACCGCATCCTCGGAGAGGAGATTCCCGAAGACGGCGACTACCAGTGCGACATTAAAAAGCGCACCGTACAACTCACCGCACAGGGCATCGAAAAAGCCGAGGCGCGCTTTAGCCTCGAAAACCTCAGCGATCCCGCCAACATGGAGATCAACCACCATATCGTGCAGGCGCTGCGCGCCAACGCGCTTTTCACGCTGGATAAGGATTACGTCGTGCAGAACGGCGAAGTGCTGATCGTAGACGAGTTCACGGGCCGCCTCATGATCGGCCGCCGCTACAGCGAGGGCCTGCATCAGGCGCTGGAAGCCAAAGAAGGCGTCAAGGTGGAAAAAGAGAATCAGACGCTCGCGACTATCACGCTGCAGAACTACTTCCGCATGTATAAAAAGCTCTCCGGCATGACGGGTACCGCCAAGACCGAAGAGAGCGAGTTTATGAGTATCTACGATCTCGACGTTGTGGAGATACCGACCAACAGGCCGCTGCTTCGCACCAACTACGACGACGCGATCTTCCCGACTGAAAAGGGAAAATTCGACGCCATCGTGGAGGGCATTCAAAAGATCCACCAAACCGGTCAACCAGTGCTCGTCGGCACCATCAGCGTCGAGCGCAGCGAATATTTAAGCGCAAGGCTCACGCGCATCGGCATTCCCCACGAGGTGCTCAACGCCAAGCAGCACGCCAAAGAGGCGGAGATCGTTGCGCAGGCGGGCAAAAAGGGCCAGGTTACCATCGCGACCAACATGGCCGGCCGCGGCACGGATATCCTGCTTGGCGGCAATCCGGATTTTCTGGCGCGCCGCGATATGCGCAACGACGGCATGGAGGACTGGCTCGTCGAGGAGGCGGTCGGCCACACGGATACGGACGATCAGGAGATCCTCTCCGCACGCGCGAATTTCAAGAGCCTCTACGACATGCATAAAGCCGTTACGTCAAAGGAACACGACGAGGTGGAAGCCCTCGGCGGCTTGTTCATACTTGGCACGGAGCGGCACGAGAGCCGCCGTATCGACAATCAGCTGCGCGGCCGCTCCGGACGTCAGGGGGATCGCGGATCGACGCAGTTTTATGTTTCGTTCGAGGACGAACTCATGCGCCGCTTCGGCGGCGACCGCGTTAGTAACCTGCTCGGCAGATTCTCTTCCGCGGAGGATCAAGGCGAGATCCGCCTCGAAATGCGCATGCTGACCAAGCAGATCGAAACCGCGCAGAAGCGCGTGGAAGCCATGAACTTTGAAACGCGTAAAAACGTTCTGCGTTACGACGACGTCATGAACAAGCAACGCGAAATTATCTACGGCCAGCGCCATCGCGTGCTCATGGGAGAAGACCTCAGCGAGAGCATCAGGGCGATGGTCTACGGCACGCTCGAGAGCATCGCCGAGGCGCGGTGCAACCCGCACGCGCCGAAGGAGAACTGGGATCTCACCGCGCTATCGCAGGAGATATGCAGGCTCACGCTGCAGCCGGTCAAGCCGCTCTTTTCCGAGGAAGACAGAAAAAAACTCTCCTATGAACAGATACTGCAGCGGCTTTACGACTTTGCGGACGCGGTATATGAAAAGATGGAATCGCAGCTGACGCAGGCCGGCGTCGATATGCGCGAAAACGAGCGCGTCATACTGCTGCGCACGGTCGACGAACACTGGATGGAGCACATCGACGCGATGGACCAGCTCAAGCAGGGCATCGGGCTGCGCTCCTACGGTCAAAAAGACCCCGTATTCGCCTATACGAGCGAAGGCTTCGAGATGTTCGACGCAATGGTCGCCGAGATCCGGGAAGAGACCGTAAAGCGCCTGTATACGATGCAGGTCACCGGCGGCCCGCTGAAGCGCGTGCAGCTTGCCAAGCCCATCGAGCCGAAAACCGACGGATCGGCCGCCACCTACTCGCGCGGCGAGAAAAAGGTCGGCAGAAACGACCCGTGCCCCTGCGGCAGCGGCAAGAAATACAAGAACTGCTGCGGCAAAAACGGCTGACTCGACAATGCGCGCCCGCATTCGCTTTCCGGCGGATAGCGCGCAAGACCGCACTGGAACAAATACAAAGACAGTACGATCGAGAGGAGTCAACAAACGATTATGATACCGTTGGATGAATATAAAGCGAAACTCGACGAATTCGGGGATCGACTCAACGAGTGCCGCGGGGCGCTCAACCCCGGCGAAATCACGCAGGAGATTCAGGCGCTTGAGGAACAGATGGCCGCGCCGGACTTCTGGAACGACGTGGACGCAGCCAACAAGGTCAGCCAGCGCTCGCGTCAGCTGCAGGGCAAACTGGAGCGTTTTAAAAAACTGAACGGCCGCGTGGACGACCTCGGCGTGCTCCTGGAGATGGCCGAGGAGGAGCAGGACGACAGCCTCGTTCCCGAAATCAGGGATGAGACGGAGGCCGTAGACGCCGCGCTGACCGCCATGCGCCTCGAGCAGATGCTCAAAGGAGCCTACGACAACTCCAACGCCGTGCTCTCGCTGCACGCGGGCGCGGGCGGAACCGAGGCGCAGGACTGGACCGAGATGCTCTACCGCATGTATACGCGTTACTGCGAAGGCAGGGGCTGGACCGTGCGCGAGCTGGACATGCTCGACGGCGAGGACGCGGGCGTGAAGTCCGTCACCTTCGAGGTGGACGGAGAAAACGCCTACGGCTATCTGAAAGCCGAAAAAGGAGTGCACCGCTTGGTACGAATCTCGCCCTTCGACGCGAGCGGGCGGCGGCATACGTCGTTTTCCTCGCTGGACGTGACGCCCATCTTCGACGACGATACGGGCGATATCAAAATAGAGCCCGACGACCTCAGGGTGGACACCTACCGCTCCAGCGGCGCGGGCGGCCAGCACGTCAACAAGACGAGTTCCGCCATCCGCATCACGCACCTGCCGACCGGCATCGTGGTGCAGTGCCAGAACGAGCGCAGCCAGATACAAAACCGCGAAACGGCGATGCGCATGCTGCGCGGCAAACTCTTGGAACTGCAGGAACGCGAGCGCGAGGAGCAGATGGCGCAGATCAAGGGCGAGATGAAGAAGATCGAGTGGGGCAGCCAGATCCGCAGCTACGTCTTCCAACCGTACACGCTGGTCAAGGATCACCGTACAGGCTATGAAAACGGCAACATACAAGCCGTGATGGACGGGGAGCTCGATCCGTTCATCCACGCATACCTCGTGCAGTCTTAATCACGTCAGTTCTTTTGCTTCTTTTCTTTCAAGAAAAGAAGATGAGGTCCTTATGAAATTCGATTATGAACTCGTCGGCAAGATCGGCTCCATGGCGCTGATTCGAAAGGCCGACAACGACATCGACTACAACATCTTCTCCCGCCTCGGCGCGGAACTGAAGCCCGGCATGATCTGGGTCAGCAGCGGCGCGACCGAAATCGGGCGGCTGGACTACGTGCGCCGCAACGGCAAGGAACTTACGGGCGATATCGAGGAGGTCAAGGCGGACTATGCGGCGCAGGGCCAGGCGATCCTCATGATGGAATACCGCCGTTATATCCCGGACCGCTACAGCGTGCGACAGCTTCTGGTGGAGCACACGCACTTCAACGACGAGGAAAAGCGCAGGCACATCCGTTCGTTTCTGTTACGCGCGGCTAAGCAGAACGCGATTCCGATCGTGAACTACAACGACCCCGTCAGCATCGAAGAGGTGCGCAAGATGGAGCTGGCCAACCTGCGCAACCAGGGAGAGCGCGTCGTAGAGTGCGTCGACAACGACGAGACGGCCTCCGTCATCTGTTCGCTGGTGCACGCAAGATACCTCGTCATCCTCACGAGCGTGGACGGCATCTACCGCGATCCGAACGATCCGAATACGCTCGTACCCGCCGTTGAGGGCAAAAACGCGGACGAAATCCTCCGGCAGATCGACGAACTGAGCGACAGCTGCGTCGGTGCGAGCCGGATCGGTTCAAACGGCGCGCGCGCGAAGCTGGACTTTATCAAGCAGCCCATCCGCGAAGGCACGACGGTCTTTATCGCCAGCGCGCAGCAACGGATTCAGGATCTGCTCAACGGCACGGGCCGCTGCACGGTGTTCCGCGTTCGATAGTTCAAAAACAACCGAAAAACAATAAAAATTTATTGACAAACGATAAATATGGTGATAGACTGACGCTGTTTCCGGCGGCAGTCTGTTTTTTTGGAACCCTCGGAGAAAAGATATGACGAAAAAGGAGTGGTTAAAAGGATGCAATCGAAAAATCGCTTACTGAACCGGTTTGTCCAGGCGTGCATCGTGTTCGGCATGATAGCGGGCGTCGCGCTGCTGGTGGATATCTACGTTTATGAAATGCCCGTCGTCACGGAATTTTTCGCTTCGCTAGGCAAACCTCGATCGTTTGCAATCATCTCCGGCGTGATCGCGGCGCTGTGCTTTCTCGGCGGGGAATACATCGCGGTTACGCTCTTTGGCATGATGCGCACGCTGGAGCGCGACCCCTTCGTACAGCAGAATGTAAACGCGCTCAAACGTATGGGCATCGCCGCTCTTCTGGTCGCGCTGCTGGGCATCGGCACGCTTCTGCTTCATCCCGTGCCGCTCGCGGTGGTCGCGGCGGTTCCGGTCGCCATGTGCGGGTTGTTTTCCCTCGTATTAAGCCGCGTGTTCGCGCAGGCGGTTTTATACAAGCAGGAAAACGACCTGACGGTCTAGCGGGGTGGCGGCATGATTCAAGTCAATCTGGACGTCATGATGGCAAAACGCAAGATCAGCCTCAACGAGCTGGCAAAACGAATGGATATCTCGCTGGCGAACCTCTCGATTCTGAAGAACAACAAGTGCAGGGCGATCCGCTTTTCCACACTCGACAGCCTCTGCGAAATACTGGAATGCGACGCGGGGGATATCCTCGCGTATGTGAAAGGAGACGAATCCAATGGAACAGAATCCGATTCAAACTGACCTGACGCAAGCACATGTTTCAAACACCGCGCCGACGAAGTCGCAGCTCTGGCTGCTCGGCGGCGCGATCCTCATCGGCGTCTTATTGCGTGTTTTGATTGAGACGGATTCGCAGATCTGGTATTCCGTTTTCTGGCTTGCGGCGCTGGCTGTGTTCGTTTCGTTCAACTGGAAGCGTGTTGTGGGGAACAAAACCGTGCTCGCGCTGCTCGTGCCGGCGCTCGTGCTCTGCGGCGTGCTGCTTTTTCGGACGATGGCGCTTGATCTGGGCGTATTAACGTTTTTAGCCATCCCCGCGCTGATGATTACGATCGGCGTGTTCACAACCCAGAACATCGCGTACAAGCGCGAAGGAATAGCCGCGTTCGGCGTGCTGAGAGCGGTATTCGTCAAGCCGTTTACGGCCATCGGCGCGTATTTCAGAGCGTGGGGCGGAATATTCCGCGCAAAGGAGCGCTCCTCTTCGCGCCACGGCTGGATCGGGTTCGCGATCGGCCTGCCGCTCATGATCGTCGTGCTCGCGCTGCTTGCAAGCGCGGACGCCGGAACGGCGAAGCTGCTCGGAAAATGGTTTGAAAACATACAGGTCTGGCAGTGGTTTGGACGCGCTGCCGTCGTGTTCGTCGCGAGCATGCTTTTCTACTCGCTGTTTTATAATTTCACCTGGGGCGAAGTGGACGCGGATCCGGCCCCCGTCCGGCAGAACTGGAAAACCGCCGGTTCCGGCGTGGTCATCGGGCTGCTGCTTGCGGCGTACGCTTTGTTTACCTATGTGCAGTTTACCTACCTCTTCGGCGGCACGCTGCCGGTCGATCTGACCTACAGCGAATATGCGCGCGCTGGGTTCGGGCAGTTTCTGAGTGTAACGCTGATCAATTTCTGCGTGCTCGGCGTCAGCCTGGCAAAGAACGAGCCGACACGGGCGGTCAAAATGTTGCAGACGCTGCTGATAATCGCCAGCCTCGTCGTGCTCGCGTCGGCGGGTTGGCGCATGCTGTTGTATGTCGGCGCGTACGGGCTGACGATCCGCCGGGTGCTGCCGCTCTGGCTGATGCTCTATTTCGTGTTCCTTGCGGTGGTCGGCGCGGCGCGCGTGTACCGCGCGGGAGTGCCGTTTTTACGCATCAGCGCGTTCGCGCTGGCCTACTGGTATGCGGCGTTCGTCTGCGTCGACTGGAACACGGTGATGCTAAACTACAACCTTTCGTTCGTAGGATAACGGGTTCGATGAAACAGCAGACCATGCGAAACAGGAAAGCGAAACACATCTATCAGGCGCTGATGATTCTACAGGGTGTGTTTTGGTGCTGCCTTTGCGTAAGGAGCGCGGTTATGCCGCAGACCGTGCCGGTGCCGGTGACGATACTGATGGCGGTCAACGCGGCGTGCTTTGCCGGGTTTGCGTTTCTGTTCGACCGCGCGCGCTGGCTCAACGTACTGGCCGTCCTTTTTCTTCTGGGCAATCTGATCCTGACGATCACCGACCAGATGGGCGTATATGACTGGATCGTGCTTGTCCTGAACATTCTGACGCTGGCTGCGTGGTTTTATCAGAACAAACGACAAAAAAATTCTGTGCGTTGAAACAAATAAAAAAAACAGAACCGAAAGGTTCTGTTTTTTTGTTTCAGTATGTGTTATTTATTCAAAGCGAGCGCTTTAGCGTATGCTTCCTTCTTCGGCACGCCGCAAAGTGCCGCCGCCTCCGCCGCCGCGTCGCGCACGGACAGGCCGGAGGAGAGGAGCTGTTGAAGCGTTGCTTCGAGGTCTGGCGTGTCGTGTGCCTCTTCCTGCGCGCGGCAATAGATACATAGCACGCACTCCCCGCGCGGCGGCGCTTTTGCATAGCGCGCGGCAAGTTCGCCCAGCGTGCCGCGCACGGCCTCCTCGTGCAGCTTGGTCAGTTCCCGAAGCAGCGCCGCGTCCAATTCGCCAAGGGTTTCGCGCAAAATAGCCAGCGTCGCGTGCACGCGGTGCGGGCTTTCGTAAAATATCGCGAGGTGGCCGAGGCGTTTGAGTTGCGCAAGAAGAGGCTTTTGCGTCTTTTTCTCACGCGGAAAAAAACCGAAAAACGTAAACGGCATGGCGGGCAGCCCGCTCAAGACGGCAGCCGTGAGCACGGCGGACGCGCCGGGCAGCACCGTATACGGCAGATTGTTTTCGATGCACGCGGCAATCAGCGCACCGCCGGGATCGGAGACGCCGGGCATGCCCGCGTCTGAAACGTAGACGATGGTTTCGCCCGCCTTCAGGCGTGCCACAACCTCCCGGGCGCGCTGGCGTTCGTTTTCGCGGTAGCAGCTTACGAGCGGTTTTTTCACGCTGATGTGGTTTAACAGCGCCAGCGTGCGGCGCGTGTCCTCGCAGTAGACCGCGTCGCAGGAGGAAAGGGCCTCGCGCACGCGCGGGGTGAGGTCGCCGAGGTTACCGATCGGGGTCGCGCACAACAGCAGCATAGGCGTCACTTCACGGTGCGGAGATTCTCGCCCGTAAGGTGGAGAACCTGCGTGGTGTTCACGTCATACAGACGGCTTGCCAGACGGTCTTCATACCTTGCTTGTAAACCGCGCAGATCGAGATTTGTAATGCATACGGTAGATAAGTTCTGTAAAACACGCTCATTAATTACAGCAAACAACCATTCAGTCGATACATTCGGGATATTTGGTTCACTGCCGAGATCGTCCAGAATTAAAAGCGGGATCGATTGGAGGCGTTTGACGTGGTTCGTTTGATTGCGTATGTCGTCGAATACCTTTTGTGTGAAGGCATAAGCAGTAATGCGGGTACTTTCGATGCCCTTTGTCAGGGCATGGTAGGCGATGGCATTGCCAAGAAAAGATTTTCCCAAGCCAGGAGACCCGTACAATAAAATATTTGGCTTTTGAGGAGAGGGTAGGGAATCAGCGAATCTTTCGCAGATGGTTCGAGCTGAAAGCGTGCGCTTTTTCTGATCGGCGGAGAGAAAGATATCTTCGGAAAATTTCTGGAAAGTCTCTCTCTCGTTAATCCCGTCTGCACCACGATACCTCTCGCGCATCAGCAATCGACAGGAGCACGGAGCTCTCGACGCGCCGACAAAACCCGTGTCTTTGCACGCTTGGCAGTGATACCGTAGCGTCAAGGCATCTTCGGACATGCCGAGGGAGGCGAGGAGACGGCGCTCTTTTAAATCGATCTCTTTGAGACGTTTTTTCGCTTGTTCGGGATTGATCCTGCGGTTGCCTAATTCGGAAAACAACTGAGAGCGAATAGTATCAAGTTCTTTTAGATCGGGAGCAAGCGCGAAAGCTTGGTCGATACGCTTCTGGAGTGCGTTTCGTTCTTCGGCTCGAATATTCGAGTAATAATTTTCGAGAGCTTCATTGATCATAGAATGTCCTTGTCCAAATCGACGAGAATCCGGCTGATCTGCTCGTCGGTCAGTTCGTTTTGCTCGTATTTCGGTTTCTGCGTCTTCGGCGCCCTGCTCTTTGCGTACGCTTCCATATTGGCGCGCGCGCCCTCTATCGTCGTCACGCCCGCGTCATGCCATGCGTTCCAGAGCTTTTTCATCATGCCGAAGGGCTCGTTTGCGCCGCGGCATTGCTCCGCGCCGAAGAGAAGCAGCTCGCGCGGCATGGCGTAGTCTTTTAGGTACATGCTGATTTGCGCGCGCTGGGTGCGGGTCGCGGGTTCGCGCTTGCCTGCGCGCTCGAATACGAGGCGCGCGAACGCCTGTTCCTCCGCGCTCTTTGCGTCTGCAAGCTCGATCTTGGGCTTGCTGATCTGCCCTTCCTTTCGCAGGCTGTCGAGCAGTTCGTCCAGGTACACGAAATTCGGCGTGCCGCTGACGGCGAGCTTCGGAAGAGCCGTCACGATCGCTTCCTGTGAAAAACCCCATTCGGAGGTCCACTTTTCGTAGAGCGCCGTTTCGGCTTTGGTGGGTTTTCTGCGTTTGTTCCACTGGCGCAGTATTTCGCTTGCGCCGTGCGTTTTCAGTTCGTATCTGGCCAGGTGCGCGCGCGCGGCTTCGCGCGTGACCACGCCGGATTCAGACCATGTGCGCGCGACGGCGTCGATGTAGCTCACCGATACGCGGCGGCCCTTCTGGTCCATGCAGTGGGAGACGAGTTCGAGCACGGCCTCCTCGTCCAGTCCGTAGACTTCGATCCAGTCGTACACGTGCTTGAGCTCGCGAAAGTCGAACTGTCTCGGCGCGATGAGCGAACCGAGCGCGGTTACGAGCTTTGCATACTTGCCCGGCACCACGCCGCCCGCCTCGCTCGGTTCGATGTCGAGGTATTCCACGATGAGCGGCTCTTCGCCGCGGATGCGCACGAGACCCTGGGTTTGCCAGTAGACGTACGCCTGCGTCACTGCCTGCTCGGAAAGCCCCAGCGCGTCGTCAAGGGAGCTTTCCGCGCCCGCGCCGGCGTAGCAGAGCATCAGGCCGTAGAGATACACGCGGATGTTCAGCTCGCTCGCGTACGGCAGATAATGCAGGATAAATCGGTTGTCGACGGGCGTAAAATTGCGCCGCGCCGTTTCAAGGGAAAATCGTACGATCATGTTGGCGTCTTTCCAATGCGTTTTTTATGGTATGCCGCGGACTATGCGCCGGGCGTAAAGAGCGGGTAAACCGTCCGGCTGAACCAGCCGTAGCCGAGATCGAGCGCGGGCAGGTACCCGAACTTCATCAGCGCGCCGACGAGGATCCAAAGCAGGGCGAGCGCGAAAAGCAGGATCAGCGCCTTGCCGAACGCGCCGCGCGTTCGCCGCTTGCCGCGCCGGGTTCCGCGCTTTTTGATGAAGAGCGCCTGACCCGGCCGCCGAAACGAGTTATCCCGCACCAAAGGCGGCAGATCCGCCGAAAACCCGTCCTTTATGGAGAAGGAAACGCGCGCGGATGCGAGTTCCGGCTCCGACGGCGCGTCCTGCGGCTCCTCCGATGCGCCGCCGTGCAGAAGCCGCAGCATCGTGACCTCGTAATCCGCAAGACGCTTGACGCTCGCGTGGATGTCGACGTCGTCCGTCGCGGAAAGCATTTCGTTAAAAAGCGAGAGGAACGCCTGCCTGACGGCGGATTTTGCCAGCTGGTTTGAACCGAGCGCGCCGCGCGCCGCGGCGTATACCTCGTGCCCGTATGCTTCATAGACTGCGCGAAACGCGTCCCGGTCGCCGAAATGGATGCGCTTTTGCAGATCGTTTGTGATCATGACACCGTTCCTCTTCATTGTGTATCCGGCGCGGCGGACCGCGTCGAACGTATCTATTATCATACCATGACGGATAAAAAAAGAAAATACAACCGCCGTGCAAATCGGTTCTTACGCGCGTCGATCTATGCTATACTCCTGCTATGGAACGTCTCGACGACCTGCAGCACAAAGGGCTGATGCTCTATCAGGATACGGACTGTGCCCGCTTCAACGCGGACGCGCTGCTGCTGACCGGGTTTTTGCGGCTTTCGCCGAAGGACGAAGCGGTGGAACTCGGCTCCGGAACAGGCGTGATCTGCGTGCTCGGCGCGGACAACACCGGCGCACGCTTCACGGGCGTGGAACGGCAATCAAGGCTCGTGGAGCTTTCGCAAAAAAGTGCGGCGTATAACGGCCAGGATATCCGCTTCCTCTGCGCGGACATTAAGGAAGCGCCGGATTTGCTCAGACGCGGCGCGTTTACCGCGGCCGTGACGAACCCGCCGTATTTTATAAGCGGGGACGTGAACAAAAACGCATCGTCCGGCGCGGCGCGGCACGGAGCGGAGGGTACGCTCCGCGTGTTTTTGAAAGCGGCGTTTTTGCTGCTAAAAAACGGCGGCAGGCTGTTTCTGATCTACCCGGCAAACGCGCTGTCTACCCTTTTATTAACGCTGAAAGAGGAACGGCTCGAACCGAAGCGCATCCGGTTAGCTTATGCCAAAGAGGGCGGATGCGCGCTGCGCGTGCTGCTGGAGGCAAAAAAGCACGGCAGGCCGGGCCTTACGGTCGAGCCGCCGCTTCTGATGGGGAAAGAAGAATGAAAAACCCGCTTTCGCGGGTTTTTATATAGCCGGAGAAGGGAATTCAGCACGTTCTGCTCTTAATCAGCTCGAAGCACAGATCGAACACGCTTTCGCGCATGCGGCCCATGATGGAGCCGATCTCGTCGTCGGTTACATAGGACATCATGCCGGTGGCATAGTTGGAGATGATCCCGACGGCGGAGTAATACATACCGAGGTCGCGCGCCAGCGGCGCCTCCGGAACGAGCGTCATGCCGATGACCTGCGCGCCGAGCATGCGCATCATGTGCACCTCCGCAGCGGTTTCAAAACGCGGGCCTTCCGTGCAGCAGTAGATGGCGCGCCCGGAATAGGGGATTTCTTTCTCGAGGATCAGCCGTTCGAGCGCGTCGTTGAGTTCCGGGTTGCAGACGTCCTCCATGCCCGTATGCAGCGCCAGACGCCGCTCCCGCTCGAAGGAGCGCGGACGGCTCTTCGTCAGGTCGATAAAGTCGCTGATCAGGCAAAGCGTTCCGAGCTTGTAGGCGTGATCGCACGCGCCGACCGAGGAAAGCCCGATGATATGGGTCACGCCCATCATATGCATGGCGTAGATGTTCGCGCGGTAGTTGATGTCCGGCGGATCGTGCCGGTGGAACACGCCGTGCCGGAAGCGGAAGACGACCTCCTGACCGCAGTCAAGCGTTCCGCGGAAGATGATGACGTCACCGTAAGGCGTGCTGACGACCTCCTCCCGGTACGGGATGGGGAGCGCTTCCACGTTCGTGCCGCCGATGATACCGTATTTCATTAATCCATTCACCCCCCGTTAGACTATACCATAGCGACGTAAAAAAGTGTATACTGAAAGGGCGCATTCGCCCTAAAAACATTGCGGCGGGCGCGAAAAACAAGCGCGGCGCGCATCAGTCAGGAGGAACGGATATGCAAAGAGCCGACCACGACCTCGCTTTTTTATTCCGGTTCGAAAACATCGCCTGGTATGAAGACGGCAAGGTGCGCATCCTCGACCGGCGCGTTTACCCCGCGAAGGAAGAGTTTGTCACCTGCAATACGCACACGGAGGTGGCCAAGGCCATCACCGACATGGTGACGCAGAGCTACGGCCCGTTTCACGCGGCGGCGATGGGCATGGCGCTCGCGGCGCACGAGTGCAGGGACCGCAGCGCGTCCGCACAAAAAACGTACTTAAAAGCCGCGGCGGATGTGATTGCCAACGCGCGCCCGACCACATCGCGCAAAATGCGCACCTGGACGGACGACTGCGAGCGGGATGCATTTACCGCCATCGACGCGGGAAAGAGTGCCTGCGACGCGATCATGGCGGGCGCGCTGGAGAAGTTCTCCCGCCGTTACGGCCGCATCGACCGCGAAGCGCGGTATTTTATAGAAAAGATCCCGAAAAACCCGACCATCATGACGCAGTGCTACGGCGATGCGGACGTGGGCATGCTGCTGCGCGCGCTGCACGAAAGAGGTGACGACGCGAAGTTCTATACGCCGGAAACGCGCCCGTACCTGCAGGGCGCGCGCCTTACCGCGAGCGTGATTTGCGACATGGGGTTCGACGTTACGCTGATTACGGACAATATGCCCGGCTACGTGCTGGGCCATAAACACGTTGATCTGTTCACCACCTCGGCGGATGTAATCACGCTCGACGGGCATGTAGTCAACAAGGTAGGCACCTTCCAGATCGCGCTGTGCGCGGACTATTACGGCGTTCCGTATTACGTCGCGGGGTTTCCGGACCGTACGCACCCAGACGCCGCATCCGTCCGCATCGAGGAACGAAACGGCGACGAAGTGCGCCACGCGATGGGCGCGCTTACCTGCAAGCCCGGCGTAAAGGGGTTCTATCCGGCGTTCGACGTCACCCCGCCGGAACTCGTTACCGGCGTCGCGACCGATATCGGCGTGCTCAAACCAACCGAATTACAGAACTACCGCCCGGCGGAGTAATTATTCTATATAAAAAAACCGGCGGAATATCCGCCGGTTTTTGCGTGTCCGGGTTTGCGTTCCGGCGCACGGATCAGTTTGAATAGCGCACCTTGATTTCGTTGAGGCTCGGCATCATCATGATCCACGTCGTGCCGGGTTCAAGGCGCAGCAAGGTGCCGTCGTATATTTTATAGGTCGTGGGTTCGTCGAGAGACGGCCTGCTCCAGCGGCCCGGGACGGCGCGCCCGTTGACGAAATACATGCAATCCCCAGTGCCGACGAGCGAGACGCTGCGGAAGGTGGAGTCGAAGGCTGAAACGCGCACATACTGCACGATGAGGTTTTGTACGGTGATCGGCGTATTTTCGTAGCCGAGCACATCGTCCGTCGGCGTAAGCGATTTGCTGCCGCCGAGCACGTTTTTGGAGTTTTTATCGCTGCGCGCGAGCAGGTTTCTCGCTGTGTCATAGGTGAACACCACGCGCTCGACGTCCGAACTCGTAAACGGTATGCCGACCGTGGAAAACTCCTTGCCCTTTTCATAGATCACGCCCGATTCGAACGCAAACCTGCTTTCGACCGGATCGACGGTGGTGTTGAAATCCGCCGTGACGTAAGAACGCAGCTTGAAAAACGTCGTGTGTTCCTCAATCGAGGTGATCGTCTTATCGCAGTAGAAGTAGTTGGCCGCGACGCCGTGATTCTCGGCGTAGTAGGGCAGGCCGTTGTCTTTTACCAGCGGATAGTCGCCTTTTTCAGACTCCGGATCGCCGAGAGAAACATACAATCCGCCCCATTCCAGCGCGGCGTCGGCCAGATAGGCGCGGGAGGTGCACACGGGCCCAACACGCTCCGGCAGGTTGTCCGAGAACAGCGCCAGATACCGCGTGCCGTGATCGGCGCGGTCGAGCGGGAATTCGTAGACGATATCCGCGAGCATGAGCGCCGTCTGCGGTCGCGCCTGCGCGGCGTTGTCCATCACCACGAGCACGGGGCGGTAGACGGAGGATTCCGGCAGCGGGCGGCCTGTGGTCGGGGAAACGGACACGGCGGCGGGGACGGCTTCCTCCGCCGCTTCTGTTTCGGCGGGCGACGGTTCCGGCGGTTCGCTCGCCTGCGGCTGTTCCGTCGGCTCCGGCTCGGCGGCTTCCGCGGCTGCGGAGTCGGTAACGATGACGACGTCGGCGGAATCACGGCCCGACTCGCCTTCGCCCGGCAGATCAAATACGGTTTCGATGACGGAGCAGCCGAAAAGAAGCAGGAAGAGCGCCGCGATAAGCGGCAGCGCGAAGATGCGCAGCCGCCGGGAACGTATGCGGTTGTGATTCGCGCTACTCAATGGTCACCATGGAGTCCGACGGATGCACGGCGATCCAGGTGTTGCCTGGTTCGAGCGTGACGAGCGTGCCGTCGTCCAGATAGTAAGATGTGTAGTCATCGGCGGTCGGGCGCGACCAGGTTCCGGTTACGTGTTGGCCGTTGATGAAGTAATCGCACTTGCCGCTTCCGATGAGCTCGCAGGTGCGGCGGTATTTCGTGTCGCCCTTGACCGTGCCGTACTCGACATACTGCACGATGAGGTTCTGCACGTTCATCTGCTCGGTGACGAAGTTTTCGCCTCGTTCCGTAAGCGTGCGCGTCATGGTCGGCTCGCCGCTTTCGCTGCGGTATAGGCGGTTGGTCTGCGGATCGTAGGAAAACTGAATCCACTGCGGGTTTCTTCTATTGTCGAACGGCAGCGTAACGAGGGAGAACGTTTCGCCGTTTTCATAAGAGACGTCTTCGAGGAAATTGAACCGCTGGCAGATTTTGGATTCGTAGTCTCCATAATAACGGTCGACCAGCGCCGCGATGCGAAAATAAAGCGCGTGCACCGAGCTCCGCGTTGTTTCGGGCGCGCGGAATTTATAGCCGTTTTTAGCTTCAAAGTCGTCTAGCGCGCCGTTGTAAGCGCTGTAGTTGGCGTTATAACCGGCAAAATCACCGCCGGGCAGATAGAGGGAGATGAGGTTGCCCGGGATGCGCCGGTTCGGCGATGCGAGCGTCACGTAACCCACATGCAGGTACATGCAGTCCCATTCCTGCGCCAGGTCGATGAAGTAATAGCGCGCGGAACGCACCGGGCCCGCGTAGAGCGGATAGTTGTCGTTGAACACCGCCTGAAAGCGCGTGATGGCGAGTTCCGCCAGAAACTCGTATACGATGTCCGCCTCCATGAGCGAGGTTTGGGGTTTCGCCCCGTCCGCGTTGTCGATGGACAGGATGAAGACCTTGCTCGGCGTGCCTTCCGGTATCACGCGGCCGGACGTCTGGGAGCGGTTTTTCGGTTCCGGCGTTGGCGTGGGCGTCGGCTCCGGCGTAGGCGCCGGCACCTGCGTCGGTTCGAGCGTGACGACGATATCATCTGTAGGCGCGGGCGTCGCGCCGGAAGCGGGCGCAAACGAACAGCCGCCCGCCAGCAGGGCAAGCGCGAGCGCGCCTGCGGCAGCGGCGTGCAATTGTGCCGCGAAGGGTTTTCGTCCGGGTTGTTTCGGGGTCATGGATGCGTCCTTTCGGAGATTATTTATGATCTTTATCGACTGCGCCGGCTTTGCGGCGGTGCGTTGCGAGCATGATCGTCAGCAAAATGATTGCCAGCAGCAGACCGCCGCCGACGTAATACGCGATGGGTGGAATGTCTCCTGCCGTTGTGGCGGGCGTCTGCGCTGTGGCGGACGGTTCGGGTTGCGCCGTTTCAGGCGCGCGCGTCGATACGGGGGTAGGCGATGGCGAGGGTACGGGCGTAGCGGGCGCCCAAGGCGTAACAACGGCTTCGGGCAGCGCCGCGTCGTTCACGCTTACGCCGCCGTTTTCGACGGCGACATAAGATTCGCTCTGGTTATAATCCGCGTCGACGAGCGTGACGATGCCGCTTGTGACGGTAATGGCGCTGCCCGTATCGGAGAGCACGCGAAAACGAACCGTCAACAGCGTGCCGGGGCCTTCCAGCCCGAGCGCGCCCGCACAGGCGACGCGTATGCGGCCGGGTTCATCCGCGTTTGTTACGGTGAACTGCGCGGCAAACAGGTCTCCGGGCGTGACGGAGACGAACGAGAGCGTCGAACTGTCATAATTGATGTCGAACTGAACGGAGTCCACGCCCGCGCAGTTTTCAAGCAGAACGGCCACGTCGACAACGCCGCCGGCTTCGCCGGCGGACGTTTCAACCGTGATGAAAACGATCTGCTCTTCGGCGAGCGAGAACGCGGGAACCGATAGACAAACGATGGCCAACAGGGCCAAAAGGACAGGCATCGTCCGCTTCATTCATTGCATCCCTTCGGGAAAAACTGTAATATATATGGTACAGCAATTTTTTTGCGAAGTCAATTTAGCAAAAAGCCGCGCACTCTTGCAAAAACACGCGCGGGAAGCGAGAATCCGGCAAATCAAACCGGCGGCGCAGCCCGGCAAACGGGGAGTGGACCATGGAAAATATCGGTTATTATAACGGCTTGTTCGCGCCGCTGGAGCAACTCATGATCCCCGCCTGCGACCGAGGGGTGTACTTTGGAGACGGCGTATACGAAGCGCTGCGCGTGGAGAAGCACCGCTTCTTTGCGCTTAAAGAGCACCTCGAACGTTTCCGCGGCAGCCTTGCGTTTCTGCGCATCCCGTTTGACATGACGAACGAAACGTTGATTGCCATACTGCAGGAGGCGGCAAACCGCGTCGAGAGCGAATCGCAGCAGCTTTACTTCCAGGTCACCCGCGGCACGGCCGTGCGTACGCACGCGTTTCCGGAAAATGCAGAGCCGAATCTGCTGATCTTCTCTCGCGGCAAACCGCTGGCGGATACGCAGACGCCGAGGCGCGCGATCGTTTTGCCGGATACGCGCTGGGAGCACTGCAATATCAAAACGCTCAACCTCATCCCGAACGTACTCGCGGCGGAGGCCGCGAAACGGCGCGGTTGTTTCGAGGCGGTATTTCATCGCGACGGGTTGGTAACGGAGTGTTCCAGCGCGAATCTTTTTATGCTGAAAGACGGGATTCTTCGCACCGCGCCCGCCGACGAGAGGATCCTGCCGGGGGTGACGCGAGCGCATTTTCTCATGCTTGCGCGTCGGCTCGACGTACCGGTGGACGAAACCGCCTTTACGCTGGACGAAGCATACGGCGCGGACGAATTGATGATCACGAGCACGAGCATGCACGGGCTGCCCGTTTGCGAACTGGAGGGCAGGCCTGTCGGCGGCCGGGACGGCGCGCTGCTGAAAAAACTGCAGAAGGCGTACCGGGAGTATTTTTACTCTCAAATTGGGTAAAACAAATAAAGAGGTGATAAAATCACCTCTTTTGATTATCAAATGAGTCAGGTTATTAAATCTAAAAAACTCTTAAAACTATTCTTCTTCCGAAACCAATATCGCACGGCAGGGCGCATTCGCCCATCTGCTTATGAAAAACAGATGAATTATTCCTCCTCCGAAACCAATAGCGCCCGACATGGCGCGCCCTCCGCGCCGGAGATCTTCAGCGGCGCGGCATAGAGCATATACCGTCCGTCCGGCACGTCCTTGAGCTCGAGCGTTTCGAGCACGGCGATGCCGTAGCCCAGCAGCGCGACATGCGAGGAGAGCTCGTCCGAATACGACCCGATCGACTGGCTGTCGGTGCCTATGAGCACGCAGCCCTGATTGTAGAGGTATCCGATGGCGCTCTCGGTGAGCTGGCCCTTGCCGCGCAGCAGGATGCGCGGCGCGAACGGCCGCTTCATGAAGTACATCGCGTCCAGCGGCGCGTTCGGTATCGAGATGACTACGCATTCGCCGACGAAGCTCTCCAGCGGCAGCGAGGCGATGTCCTTTCCGTTTGCGATGAAGTGCAGCGGCGCGTCAATATGCGTTCCCGCGTGCAGGCTCGTTTCCAGGCGGGAGAGGTTGTAGCTTTCCCCGTCCTTCATCCGGTGCACTGCGCTCAGCTGCGGCGGTTCGTCGCCCGGGTACGGCGGCGTCCTGATCAGATCGCGGGTAATATCATAAATCTTCATTGTGTATTCAATCCTTATCGCGGTTTCGAGCTTTTTTGAAGCAAGACCCATTATACGTTGCATCGGGCGAAAACGCAAAGCGAAATTTCGAAAAAGCGAGCGCAACAAAAACTCCCGCGGAATGATCCCGCGGGAGTTTATACTGCTTCACACACTCATTCGTTGCGAATAGCCGCCAGCGGCGAAAGCTTCATCGCGCGGATGGCCGGATACATGCCCGCGGCGAGCGCGACGACGACGGAGAAACCCACCGCGCCGAACACCAGATACGCTGGGATGATGCTGCGAAGGCCGGAACTCGCGAGAAAGACGTTGAGCAGCGCCGAAACGCCGAAGCTCAGCCCCACGCCGAGCGCGCCGCCGAACAGGCCGATGAACGCCGATTCGGAAAGGAACAAACCCGCGATATTGTCCATGCGGCAGCCGAGCACTTTAATGATGCCGATCTCCTTGGTGCGCTCGAAGATACTCATCATCATCGTGTTCATGATGCCGATTGCGGCGACGAGCAGCGCCACGCCGCCGATGGCGCCAAGCAGGTACTGCACGTTCTTCGTGCTCTCCTCGGCCATCTCCACCGCGTCCTGCAGGCTGTAGGTGCCGTAGCCCATCTCGGTAATCGCGGTCTTGACGGGTTTGACGTCCTCGATGGCGGCGCACTTGACCAGAACGGTCTGATACTTGCCCGTCTCGAAACCGATGAAATCACTGTTCGCCTTGGCGAGCTTTTCAAGCTGCGACGCTTCCATCAGGCAATAGTACGAAAAATCGTTGTTGTCCCGGTCCATGATGCCGGTGACCTTGAGCTTGTAGAAGTCGCCCGGTGGTGTTTCATCTTCGTTTCCGTCGCTGACCATGGACATCGTCTGCTGCCGGTAGATGTTGCGGTAATCGAAGGTCAGCTGCATGCGCGAATCTTTGGTCACTTTCGGGTCGCCGTTTTTATCGAGCGCCTGACGGTAGTTATCGGGGCTGTAGAAATTCTGCAGCGTCCATGCGCCGAGCGCGATTTCATAGGTCGTGGAACCGCCCGAACCGGGCAGCTCGCCTTCGGAGAGCGTGATGCCAAAGAGCGCCGCGTCCTCTTTGGTGACGCCGAGGATGGACGCGTCCGTGGCGTAGTTGCCGCTTTTGATCATGCCGTAGGTTTCGATCAGCGGCATGACGGCCTGTACGCCGGCTATCTTTTTAAATTCCGAAAGCGCTTTTTTATTCAGTTCCTTCTGGCGTGACGACCCCCTGCCGTTTCCGCTGGAAACATAGGACCAGGAGCTCACGCGGATGGTGGTCAGGCTGCCCGTTCCGGCGAAGCTGTCGATGGTCGCCTGCCGTATACCGATGCCGAGGGACACCATTACGACGATGGACGCCACGCCGATGACCATGCCCAGCACGGTCAAAAACGCCCGCAGTTTTCGCCGCCACAGGTTTAAAAACGCCGTGGACAGCAGATCTTGGATACGCATATTTCCTCCAGTCGCGCGCCGTTGCGCCGGGCGGTTACAGGTCCTCGAGTTCGCGCTCGCGCTTCTTCTTGAGCTTGATGCCGAGGAAGACGAGCCCCGTTACGGCCGCCGCGCCGCCAAAGAGCCAGAAGATCCAGCCGATGTTTGCGGAAGGCTTGCTTTCGGGCGCGTACATCGCGTCTCCCGGGGAGGCGAACGGGATGCCCGCGTCTTCGTTGACATACATGTTCAGCGGCAGGAGCTCCTCCGTCTGATTGCCGTTGACGTCCTCGTAGGTCACGCGCACGCTGACGTCGAGCTGTCCGCCCGCGGTCGGGATTACGTTCAGATCCGCGCGCATCGTGCCGCCGGAGGCGACGTTGCCGCCGAAGTATGGTTCTTCGAGCGTGATGCCGTCGCCCGTTACGTCCACCATGCAGTTGTACAGTGTGGATTTACCGAGGTTATAGAGCGTCACGCCGACGGCGACGTTGCTGTTCAGCCACGGATCGTCGTAAACGACGGGGGTGTTGATGCGCACGCGCGCTTTTTGATGCACCGGCACGCTGACGTTGGCCGATTCTTCAAACTCCTGCCGGTTCTTCGTACCCTCGTAGGAGATGTTCAGGCTGAGAAGCTGCGACTTTGCCTCCGCGTCCGGCGCGACCTGCAGCCGGATGGTCAGCATATAGGCGTCGTCCTTGTCGATGGTGCCGATGAATACGCTGCTGCTGCCGCCAGGCGCGGGCAGTATCACGCCCGCGTCGTTGGAAAAGTCGAGCTGCAGGTTTGTGACCGCCTCGCGCGTGGAGGTGTTGGCGATCACGAGACGCAGCGCGACGGTGTCGCCCGCGTAGATCGTCTCCTGGTCGAAGCTGTAGGATTCGAGGATGACCTTCGGCTTGCTTCTATAGCTCGTCGAGCCGCTGCTGCTGGAAGAGGCGGTCTTTTCGCGGATATAGATATGCACGGTGACGGTATCCGTCAAAGCGCTGCTGCCGTCGCTGTAGGAGACCACGAACGGAAGATAGTAATCCCCGGGCGTCAGCGCTGAAAGCAGCGTGCCGGTCATTTTGAAGTATGCGCGTTCGCTCACCGCGAGATTGCCGTCCCAGGAGACGAGTTCTTCGTTTTCCGCGTCCCACTTCTGATGCCGCGGCACGTCGCGCGCGATCTCCGTTTCGCTGTTTTTGACAAACGGGAATTTCGCGGCGTCGTCCGTAACCGGCAAAGCGCATGTCAGGCCGCTGGCCTGCTCCAGGTTTTTGTTCAGGACCGGCACATAGATCGTGACGGAATCCCCGGCGTAGGCGGTGACCGTCTGCAGATAGCTCTTTTCCGTATCGTCCGTTACGTCCGTGAACAGGACAATATGCCCCGCGTCGTCCGCCATAGCGGCGGAGAGCGGCAGCGCCGTGATGGCCAATGCAAGCGCCGCGATCATCGCGGCCAAACGGAATTTTTTGTTAGGATGCATGGAAATTACCTCGGTTCCCGAACCTGCGGTTCGTTTGATGGGATCGGTTCTTCACCGTTTTGTATGATATCCGTAATCCTGCCGTCCAGCAGATGGATGACCTTGTCGCCAAAGTTCGCGATGTGCTGATCGTGCGTGACCATCACGAGCGTCTTTTTCTGCTCGCGCAGGATGTCGATGATGACCCGCATTACCTCGTCCGACGTGTTGGAGTCGAGGTTGCCCGTCGGTTCGTCGGCAAAGACGATCTCGGGATTGGTTACGAGCGCGCGCGCGATGCCGACGCGTTGCTGCTGTCCGCCCGAAAGCTCGCCAGGCTTATGCATCATGTGCGTCTCGAGGCCGACGAGCTCGAGCATCCGCTTGGCCTGCCGAAGCCGCGCGATCCGCGGCATGCCGCGAAACGACAGCGGCAGTGCCACGTTTTCCAGCGCGGTGTAATACGGCATGAGATTGAAAGACTGGAAGATGAATCCGATGTGCCGCTGACGAAACACGATCAGCTCCGCCTGCGTCATGCGCTCGATGTGCTTGCCGAAGACGACGACTTCGCCGGACGTCACTTTTTCCAGCCCGGCGAGCACGTGCAAAAGCGTCGATTTGCCGGAGCCGCTGCGCCCGATGACGGAGCAGATATCGCCGGGCGCGATCTTCAGATCCGCCCCGCGCAGCGCCTGTATGCCGACGGTGCCCACGCGGTAGACCTTTTTAACATTTCGCACGTCGATCAGCGTATTTTCCTGCATCGTTCCTCCCGAAGACACGTACGCAACCATATCGATACGGTGCGAGCGTATTATTCGTACTAATACGCGTATATCATAAACCGCGCCCCGCCTTCTGTCAACGCCCGCGCGCGGGAGAATGAAACTTAAATGCAAACTCCGTTGAAACGCTTTGTTAACTCTGTTCGCGCGGCGAAACGGGTGCGCCGCGGCAAAATACGCCGGCGCGCTTGAAAAACCGGCGCATCTTTGATAGGATATTAAAAATCAACCGGTATCATCCGAAAAGGAAACAGCCGCATGCTGGAAACGAACCGAAAACAGAAGATCCGCCGCGAGAGCAGCCGGCCCGCAGAACGCGCCGGTTCTGCCGGATACCTGCTTGCCATGCGAATGCCGGGGCACGCTGTGCGAGCGGATGCGGCGCGGGACTTCCTGTAGCAGGGAACGGGTCCGATCGTACCGCAGCCGGGCAGGGGTGATGCGCCCGCCTGCCGGAACTATTCGCACTTTTACAGCGTGCCGAATTTCATAGACACACTTCGAGGGCGCCGACGGCCGATCCGTTGTTTGCAATATCAAGCAAACGGGTAAGCCGGACGGCGGTTTTTTTACCGGACATCAACGAAAACGCGCTTAAGCACGCGATTTGATCTTTATTACGAAAGCAGGTTTTGTCCTATGCCGATTAAGATTCCGGACGGGTTGCCCGCGGTAGACTCGCTCGCGCAGGAAAATATATTCGTCATGCCCCAACACCGCGCCGCGGCGCAGGACATCCGTCCGCTTCGCATCGCGATTCTCAACCTCATGCCCACCAAGCAGGCGACCGAAACGCAGATTTTACGGCTGCTTGCCAATACGCCGCTGCAGGTGGAAGTCGCGCTGCTTCGCACCGGTACGTACCAGAGCCAGAATACGTCGCAGGATTATCTGGATTCGTTTTACCGCACGTTTGACGAGGTGAAGGAGGAGCACTACGACGGGCTCGTCATCACCGGCGCGCCGGTTGAGAACCTCGATTTTCAAGACGTACACTACTGGGACGAGCTGGTGCGGCTCATGGACTGGGCGGATCGCAACGTATTCTCCACGCTTTACATCTGCTGGGCGGCGCAGGCGGGGCTGTACCACTTTTACGGCGTGGAAAAACACCCGCTGCCGAAGAAGATGTTCGGCATCTTCCCGCACACGGTGCTCGACCGCTCGCATACGCTCGTGCGCGGGTTTGACGAGCAGTTCATGGCCCCGCACTCGCGGCACACGACGATCTATGTTTCGGACGCGGCGAAGATACCCGACCTGGATATCCTCGCAACCTCGCAGGAGGCGGGGCTGTATCTCGCCGCCTCGCACGACGGGCGGCGCGTGTTTGTCACGGGGCACAGCGAATACGACGCGAAGACGCTGGAGCTGGAATACCGCCGCGATAAAGACGCGGGCAAACCCATCGAAATGCCGAAGAACTACTACCCGAACAATGACGACACGCTGCAGCCGATGATCACCTGGCGCGCGCACGGATCGCTGCTGTTTTCAAACTGGCTGAACTACTTCGTTTATCAGGAGACGCCTTTCGACATCAACGCGATCTCTCCTCAGCACGGACAATAAAGAGATGGACGCATATCGGCTCCCCGCAGGGGAGCCGATGTTGTGTTAAAATAAAGTATCTTTGGAAAGGAGCCCGCCGGATGCCGAACCTGCCGGAGGCGTACCTCGCGCGCATGCGCGCGCAGCTTGGCGAAACGGACTACGCCGCATACCTTCGCGCGATGGGCGAGCCGCCGAGGCGCGCGCTTCGCGTCAACACGCTTAAGATCACGCCGGACGCGTTTCGCGCGCTGGCGGATTTTCCGCTTTCGCCTACGGGCCTGCTGCCGGAAAGTTTCTTCTTTGGGGACGGCGTCGCCATCGGGCGGCATGCGCTGCACGCCGCGGGGTTATGCTATGTGCAGGAACCCGCCGCGCAGACGCCGGCTGTGCTGACCGGCGCGAAGCGCGGCATGGCCGTGCTCGATCTTTGCGCCGCGCCGGGCGGAAAGGCGACGCAGCTTAGCGCCATGATGGAGAACACCGGCCTGCTCGTCGCCAACGAGATCGTGCGTTCGCGCGCGGAAATCCTTTCAGGCAACATCGAACGATTGGGCGTAACCAACGCGCTCGTGACCGGCATGCGCCCCGACGCGCTGGCGGGTGCGCTCGGCGAATGCTTCGACGCGGTGCTCGTCGATGCGCCTTGTTCCGGCGAAGGGATGTTCAGAAGGGACGAAACGGCGGTTCGTGAATGGTCGGAGGCGCACGTTCTGGCCTGTGCGGCGCGACAGGGGCAGATATTACACAGCGCTGCAAAGCTGGTCAAGAGCGGCGGACGGCTCGTCTACTCGACCTGTACGTTCTCTCGCGAGGAAAACGAAGGCGCGGTGGAGGCGTTTCTTGCCGCGCGCCATGATTTTTCGCTCGCCGAATCCCGGCGCATGTATCCGCATCATTCCCCGGGCGAGGGGCAGTATATGGCGGTGCTTAACCGCGCGGAGGACGGTGATACGGCGGCTTGCGCGCTCACCGAACCGCAGGGCGAGCATATCCCCACGTTTGAGACGTTCTGGCGCGAAACGTTTTTGATTGAACAACCGAATGCCATGCTTCTGCCGGACGGGCGGGTGCTGCTGACGCCCGCGCTGCTGCCGCGGGAGCTGAAAGGGCTGCAGATCCTCCGCGCGGGCGTGCTTGCGGGGGAACTGAGAAACGGGCGCTTCACGCCCAACCACGCGCTCGCGATGGCATACCCCGCCGGAGCGTTCCGGCGAAGCGTTCCGTTGGAGGACGGCGCGCTGGCGCGATTTCTCGCGGGCGAGACCGCCGCATGCCCGCCGGAGTGTTCCGGCTGGGTTCCGGCGACCGCGTCCGGCTATCCCGTCGGCTGGGGAAAGGCCGTGGACGGCGTATTAAAGAATCATATCCCAAAGGGGCTGCGGATACGCTGAGCAACTTTTTGAAAAGAAAATGAAGCAAAAGAACGGATAGGGATAAAACAATATGAAGCTGAAAAAAGAAAAAGATAAAATTTACAGGGCCGCGTTTTTCGACCGCGACCGTACGCTGCTCCACGGCGATCCCGCCGCGAAACAGGCGCGCATGGAGATGATCGAACGCTGGTCGGGCAGGCCGCTGGATCCGCCGATGGGACTATTTGAGAACCTCTATCATGGCAGGCAGCTGATGAGTGTTGAAAACGAAATCGCGCTCTGGCGCGCGTACTTTGCGGAACTGCTGCGTTCGCAGGGAGTTACCGAGCAGGTTTCTGCCCGCGCGGACGCGCTCTTTGATACGTTCTGGCTCAAGGGAAGCGTCGTCTACCCGGAAACGGTGCCGGTGCTCGACTGGTTCGCCGCAAACGGCTACCGCATGGGCGTCATCAGCGATACGTTCCCGTCGCTGAAGCTCACGCTCGAGGCGGTGGGGCTGGCGGGGTATTTTGAAGTCTTCGTCTGCTCCGATCAGGTAGGCGTAATGAAACCGGCGCCGCAGATCTATCAGGCCGCGCTCGACCAACTTGGCGTTTCCGCGGGGGAAAGCCTTTATGTGGACGATTACCGCATGGAGGCGGACGGCGCACGCGCGCTGGGGTTTACGGCGTTTCACATCTGCCGGGAGGAGGAAATTAGGGATGACTGGGACATCGAGTCCCTGACGGAAATGGTGGAGTTTCTTACGTGATTTACTTTTCTTGAAAGAAAAGGTAGCAAAAGAACACAACTAAACTTTCTTCTCCTGAAAGAAAAGTAAGCAAAAGAACTTTACATATATTTATAAATTACGGGTTTTTTACGAACCCGTTTTTGTTTTCAGTTTTTGAAGAAACAGAAACAATTCCACCCTTGCCAATAGTATTGCTATGCGTCCACAAACCATTTCGGGTCCTCGTAGTAAAGATACGCGTCTTTGCGCCCGATGCGGCAGGTATAGCGCATGCCGCTGCCGCCGGCCTTGAGGCTCGCCGCGCGCCGCACGTCCGATATCGCCGAAATCTCGAACTTGCGCCCGTCCTCCCAGATGATGCGGTTGGGGTGCATGATTCCCGCCTCGTCGATGGTGAGCTCCACCGCGACATAGATCTTCATGATCTGTTACCTCCGGTCACGCTGTCCATGGTCGCGTTTTGCAGATACCCCACGGGATGGATCGTGTGGTCGTCCTTCGGCGCCATGAGCCCGATTTCGCGGTCTTTTAAAAACAGGGCGCGCCCGATGGCGCGGTAGCCGAAGCGCCTGCGGATGTCGTCCACGGCGACCTCCGCCGCCTCCGCCTTGCGGCGCGGTGCCTCGTCGTCGAAGAGCGAGAGCTGCACGGGGCTGTCCGTGCCCACGAGATCGGAGCAGGACACCGTCAGCGAGCGGATGGGCGCCTGCCAGGTATAGTTTGCGCAAAAGAGCCGCATGCACGCGCGCGAGATCTCGCCGGTGATGTTCGTCGGGCGGTCGAGCTTGCTCTGACGGACAAACGAAAACAAACCGTTGTCGCGCACGCCCAGGTGCGCGACCCTTGCGCGCATGCCGTGCTCCCTGAGGCGCGCGGCGACGCTCTCGGCGAGCATGGAGATGGTCAGGTAAACGTCCTCGTCGTTCACGAGGTCGCGCGGGGTGGTCAGCCCGTTGCCGACGGATTTGACCGCTTGCTGGTCGACGGTGCGCATCACGGGCGCGATGTCCAGGCCGTTTGCGAAAGCCGAGAGCATCGTGCCGCATTTACCAAACTGCGCGCGCAGAAACGCTTCCGGCGTGTTGGCCAGATCGCCGATGGTGAGGATGCCGTACTTGAGCAGCTTGGCCTCCGTCGCGCGGCCGACGTACAACAACTCGCGCGCGGGCAGCGGCCAGGCCACCTGCTTGTAGTTGTCCGGCGAGACCAGCGTGACCGCGTCCGGCTTTTTGATGTCCGACCCGAGCTTGGCAAAGACCTTGTTGACCGCCACGCCGACGGAGACCGTGATGCCGAGCTCGTTCTTGACGCGGTTGCGGATCACGTTCGCGAGGCGGTTCGCGTCCGCCATGTCCGCCGTGGACGCGGTGACGTCGATCCAGTTTTCGTCGAGCCCGAACGCCTCCACCCGGTCGGAATACTCGCCGTAAAGTTCCCGCCCGAGCGCGGAGAATTTTTGATACATCGCGTAATCCGGCTTGACCGTTACCAAAAGGGGGCATTTCTGCTTCGCCTGCCAGATGGCTTCGCCTGTCTGGACGCCGAATTTCTTGGCCAGCTGGTTTTTGGCGAGGATGATGCCGTGCCGCGCCTCGGGATTGCCCGCCACCGCCACGGGGTGCGGACGCAGCGCCGGGTCGAGAAAGCACGCGACCGAGGCGTAGAAACTGTTGAAATCCGCGTGGAGGATTCTGCGTCCCATCGGCGCGTCCTTTCCGCCGCGCCGGGGGCGCGCGGCAATCACTGAATACAAACATATGTTCGTATATATAGTATACCCCATCCGCAGGGAATGTCAAGCCCCGCTTCGGGCGTTTCCGCGCGGCAATGCCGCCGGTTGTATCGCATTGTAACCGCCTGTGTGATATACTGATATACGCCACGCGGCGCCCCAAACAGGGGTGAAAACCGCGGGAGCGGCGCAAAAAATGCGAATGGCAAAATGAAAGACGAAAGGTACGGATCAAAATATGAAAACAAGGGATCAGATCGACGCTTCGCTGAAATGGAAACTTGAGGATATCTACGCTACGGAAGACCTCTGGGAGGCGGATTTCGCCGCCGCGCAGACGCTGGCAAACGACTTTTCGGCGCACGCGGGGAAACTCGGTAAGAGTGCGGATGCGCTGTTCGCGGCGCTGAGCGACGAGAGCCGCCTCGGCTTTTTGATCGACCGCGTTTATTCCTACGCGCATCTGCGAAAGGACGAGGATAACGGCGACGTCAAGTATCAGGGCATGACCGACCGCGCCATTCAGCTTTACGTCTCCGCGCAGGCGACCGCATCGTTTCTCGAACCGGAGATTCTGACCATCCCCGAAGAGGCGCTGCGCTCCTGGGCGGCCGAGCCGAGGTTCGCGCCGTTTCGGTTCCGCATCGCGGACGTCGACCGCCGCCGCGCGCATACGCTCACGACAGACGAGGAGCGGCTGCTCGCCATGGCGGAGGAGCCGCTTTCCGGCGCGGACAATATCTTCACCATGCTCTCGGACGTGGATCTGGATTACGGTACCATCGTCGATGAAAAAGGCGAGGAGGCCAAGCTCACGCACGGCAGCTACGGCATGCTCCTCGTCAACCCGGACCGCCGCGTCCGCAAAGACGCGTACGAGGGATTATACAAGGCCTACCGCAGCATGAAGAATACCATCAGCGCCACCTACGCCACGTCCGTCAAGTCGGACGTGTTCCGCGCGCGCACGCATAAATTCGAAGGCGCGCTGGAAGCGGCGCTGCATCACAACGGCGTGCCGGTCGCGGTCTATGAGCAGCTCATCGAGGCGGTGCACGAAAAGCTGCCGGTGCTGCGCAAATACCTCGACATCCGCAAGCGCGTGCTCGGCGTGGACACGCTCGAGATGTACGACCTGTATGTGCCCATCGTGACGGACTGCGACATCCCCATGCCGTATGAAGACGCAACGCGGCTGGTCAAAGAGGCGCTTGAGCCCCTCGGCGAGGAATACGGGCGGCTGCTGGAAGATTCCTACACCAAGGGCTGGATCGACGTATACGAAACGCCGGGCAAGACCAGCGGCGCGTTCTGTGCGGGCCTTTTCGGCACGCACCCGTATGTGCTGCTCAACTATCAGGGTAAGATGGACGACGCGTTCACGCTCGGCCACGAGCTCGGTCACGCGATGCATTCGCACTATTCCAACACCGCGCAGCCCTACGAAACCTCGCAGTACCGCATCCTGGTGGCGGAGGTGGCGTCCACGGTCAACGAAACGCTCATGACCCACCATCTGCTCGCCAACGAAACGGACCGTATGAAGCGGGCGTACTACATCACGCAATTTTTAGAAGCTTTCCGCACCACGTGCTTTCGGCAGACGATGTTCGCGGAGTTTGAGCTCAAGTCCCACCGCATGGCGGAAAACGGCGAACCGCTCACTGTGGAGAGCCTATCGAACGTATACCGCGCGCTCAACGAGCTGTATTACGCGGGCGCGAACGTGGACGACAACATCGCCATCGAATGGATGCGCGTGCCGCACTTCTACAACGCCTTCTACGTCTACCAGTACGCCACGGGGCTCTGCTCGGCGGTGAAGCTTGCCGACGACATCCTGCACGGCGGCGCGGTGAACCGCTATAAAACCTTCCTCCAGAGCGGCGGCAGCGACTACCCGATCGAGGAGCTCAAAGCGGCGGGCGTGGACCTCACGAAGAAGGAGAGCATCATGGCCTCGCTCGACGTGTTCGAGCAATACGTAGACGAACTGGACAAGCTGCTTAAATAAGAAACGACCGGAAAAAGGAGCGTCTTTTTATGGAGACCAGGGAATACGACGAAACCGAAGCAAAACGGTACATTCTCGACAGCTTTCGCAAGCAGGGGGATTTTGCCGAGATCGCGGACGAAAAAACGCTGGAGCAGATGGTGGGCGCGGTCATGGCGCACGATGCGGCGTTTATGAAGGAAACGGGCGTAGACGAAGGCGAGGTGTACGACGACGACGCGGCCTGCGACTATATGCACAAGAAGATGGCGACGCAGTTTCCGGATCATAAAACCTACATGCTCCGCCTGGTCGAGGACTACATGGACTACAACGAAAGCTACCTCGACAGCCTCGGCCTGATCGACTGGGAATAAAGGTTTTGAAACGCATGACAGCGGCGCGAACGGAACGATCCGTCCGCGCCGTTTGCATGCGGAAAGAAAAAAAGCCGTATATCCGGCGAAGATTCGTTGAAAAACACGTATAAATTATCAATTGGCATTGAGTGCACACTGTGCTTCGTGTTAGAATGGTTGCGATCGAAAAAACACATGTCGTTTCCGTGCGGCCGGTGCACAACCCGCCGCCGTAGTATAGTAAAAAACAAGAGCTATCAGCCAACAGAGCTTTCCGATCGTATCGTTTTGTTGGAACCGGAAAGGAGACCCTATGTACCGAATCGTAACAAAGCGGGCGCTGCACGACACCGTTACGCTCATGGAGGTGGAGGCCCCGTACATCGCGAAAAAGGCGAAGCCGGGACAGTTCGTCATCCTGCGCGTGGACGAAAACGGCGAGCGCATTCCGCTGACCGTCGCGGGGACGGACCCCGCGCGGGGCACGGTGACCATCATCTTCCAGAAGGTGGGCTACACCACGCGCCGCATGGACTGCCTGAACGAAGGCGACGCGTTTATCGATTTTGTCGGCCCGCTCGGCACGGCGAGCCACCTCGAGGGCATGAAGAAGGTCGCGGTCATCGGCGGCGGCCTCGGCGTCGCCATCGCGTACCCGCAGGCCAAGGCCCTGCATGACATGGGCGCGGAGGTGGACGTGATCGTGGGGTTTCGGAACACCGACCTCATGATCCTCATCGACGAGCTCAAAGCCGCGAGCACGAACCTCTACGTCATGACGGACGACGGGTCGAACGGGCACAAAGGGTTCGTTACGACCGCGCTGGAGGAACAGCTCGACGCGGGCAAAGAATACGATCACGTGATTGCCATCGGCCCGCTGGTCATGATGCGCGCGGTCGTCAACCTGACCAAACCGCGCAATATCCCAACCGTGATCTCCATGAACCCGATCATGGTGGACGGCACGGGCATGTGCGGCAGCTGCCGCGTCACCGTCGGCGGCGAAACGAAGTTTGCCTGTGTGGACGGCCCGGACTTCGACGGGTTCGAAGTGGACTGGGACGAAGCCATCGCCCGCGGCAGGATGTACCGCACGGAAGAGGCCGAGAGCATGGAGCGCAAGGCCTGCAACCTTCTGGACGTGGAACTGCAGACCAAGCGGGGAGGGAACTGATATGCCGAACATGAGAACGACGAAACTGCCCTCGCGGGAGCAGAACCCCAACGTACGCAACTGCAATTTCGAAGAGGTATCCCAGGGCTACGACGAGGCCATGGCCATCGACGAGGCCACGCGCTGCCTCAACTGCAAAACGCAGCCGTGCGTGGCCGGTTGCCCCGTCAACGTACACATTCCGGAGTTTATCCAGCTCGTGATACAGGGCAAGCATATGGAGGCCAACGACGTCATCCGCTCCACCAACGCGCTGCCCGCCGTGTGCGGCAGAGTCTGTCCGCAGGAGACGCAGTGCGAGGAAAAGTGCGTGCGCGGCATCAAGGGCGAACCCGTCGGCATCGGCCGGCTCGAGCGCTTCGTGGCGGACTACGCCATGGCGCACGGCGCCGAAACGCCGAAACCCCTGCCGGACAACGGCAAGAAGGTCGCCATCGTCGGCGGCGGGCCCGCGGGGCTGACCTGCGCGGGCGATTTAAGAAAGCTCGGCTATGGCGTGACGATTTTCGAAGCGCTGCATACGCCCGGCGGTGTGCTGGTTTACGGCATCCCCGAATTCCGCCTGCCCAAGCAGCTGGTGCGCGACGAGATCAAGATCCTCGAGGATATGGGCGTGAAAATCGAGACCAACATGGTCGTGGGCCGCAGTATCACGCTCGACGAGCTGCTCGACGAGGAAGGCTACAGCGCGGTGTTTATCGGCAGCGGCGCGGGGCTTCCGCGCTTTCAGGGCATCCCGGGCGAAAACCTCAACGGCGTGTATTCGGCCAACGAGTTTTTAACGCGCATCAACCTCATGAAGGCGTACAGCTTCCCCGAGACGGACACGCCCGTGCGCGTCGGCAAAAACGCGGCGGTCGTCGGCGGCGGCAACGTAGCCATGGACGCGGCGCGCAGCGCCAAACGCCTCGGCGCGGAGAATGTCTACATCGTTTACCGGCGCGGCGAAAAGGAGATGCCCGCCCGTGTGGAAGAGGTGCACCACGCAAAGGAAGAGGGCATCATCTTCAAGATGCTGACCAATCCGACAGAAATTCACGGCGACGAAAACGGCTATGTCAAAGCCATGACCTGCGTGGAGATGGAACTCGGCGAACCGGACGCGAGCGGGCGCAGGCGCCCGATCGTGAAGCAGGGCAGCGAACACACCATCGACGTGGACACGGTCGTCATCGCCATCGGCAACAGCCCCAACCCCCTGATCAAAAACACGACACCGGGGCTGGACACCGAAAAGTGGGGCGGCATCATCGTGAACGAAGCCACGGGCAAGACCAGCCGCGAGCATGTCTATGCCGGCGGCGACACAGTGACCGGAGCGGCAACCGTCATATTGGCCATGGGAGCCGGTAAAACCGCGGCCGAGGCGATCCACGAGGAACTGAGTAAATAATAGCTTCTTTTCTAAAAAAAGAAGCAAAAGAACTGTGATTGTACGAATTGAAATAGTTTCTTAAAAAGAAAAACGCAAAAGAATTCTCCTTTGATGTACAATAAAATGTAGGTCAAAGGAGTTTTTATTGAATGCGATGAAAATTAAAATCCCGGACGAACTTTTTCCGCTCGCGGAGGCGTTCGAAAAAGAGAATATAAAAGCATACGCCGTCGGCGGGCTGGTGCGAAACGCGATTCTGTGCCTGCCGCCGTCGGATATCGACGTCTGTTCGCGCCTCACGCCGGGCGAGGCGATTGAGGCGATGCCGAAATACGGCGTCCGCGTGATCGGAAAGGCATTCGAGATGGGCACGGTGGAGCTGCACTTCGGCTCCATGCGCGTGGAGCATACGACATTTCGCAAAGAATCCTACGCCGACGGCGGCGCGCACCGCCCGAGCGACGTCGCCTTTGGCGACAGCCTGACACAGGACGCATGGCGGCGGGACTTTTCCATCAATGCGATCTACGCCGATCTGTCAACCGGCGAAGTGACCGACCCGACGGGCGGTATTCCCGATCTGGAACGGATGGCTGTCCGCACCACGAGCGCGGAGCCGGACGATATTCTCCGTTCCGACGCGCTGCGGGTGCTGCGGCTCGTGCGCTTTGCCTGCGAGCTGGGGTTTGCAATCGACGAACAAACCTGGCAGGCGGCGAAGCGAAACGCGCCGAAACTCGTCGACATCGCCGCCGAGAGAAAACGGGAGGAGTTCGTTAAGATCCTTTTGACCGACGCGCGTTATCCGGAGCTGGGGCGGAACGAGCTGCGCTCCCCGCTGCGCGGCCTGAAACTTCTGGACGAGCTGGACGTCTGGGACGATCTTGTGCCGGAGTTCAACCTCGCGCGCGGCATGGCGCAGCGGCGGGACCATCATCGTTACGACGTGCTCGAGCACAGCTTCCGCGTCTGCGCCGCCGCGCCGCCGACGGAGAAGATGCGCCTCGCTGCGCTGCTGCACGACGTCGGCAAGCCGGACTGCCGGCGCGAAACGGGCGTGCAGTACGACCACGACAAATACGGCGAACGGATATCAAAGCGCGTGCTGAACGATCTGCGCTTTCCAAAGCGCATCATCAACGAGGTGAGCGCGCTCGTCGGCGGGCACATGTACGACATCCAGCGGCAGGCAAAGACGGATACGCTGCGCGTGCGGTTTGCAAGATGGGGCAGGGAACGTACGCTGGAGCAGATTCTGCTGCGGGAGGCGGATATCCGCGGCTGCGGCTATGATACGGACTATGTGGAGGCGCGCTGGCGCGCGCTTTACGAAACCATGCAGCACGACGGAACGCCGTTTTCCGAACGCGAACTCGCCATCACGGGCGAACAACTCAAGGCCGCGTCCGATCTGCCGGAGGGCAGAGAGCTCGGCGCGCTGAAAAAGAGATTGTTTCTGCATTGCGTGAAGCACCCGAAGGATAATAACCTTGTGCGATTGATGCAGTTGGCGAAAAAGAGAAAGTGAAACATTCTTTTGTTTCTTTTCTTTCAAGAAAAGAAAAAGAGGTTCGTTCCCCCTTTAATTGACATTTTATGGCATGTACACGATAATAAGTGAAGTAAAATTGGAGGCAAACGGCAATGGAAGAGGCAAGACGCCCGAAAAACTTCATCGAGGAATTCATAGAAGAGGACATGCGCACCAAAGAGCCGCGCGTGCAGACCCGGTTTCCGCCCGAACCGAACGGTTACCTGCACATCGGCCACGCCAAAGCGCTCGCCATCGACTTTGGCATGGCGGAAAAATACGGCGGCGTGTGCAACCTGCGTTACGACGACACCAACCCGTCCAAAGAGGATGTGGAGTATGTCGACGCGATCCAGGCGGATATCCGCTGGCTCGGATTCCGGTGGAACCAGATCCTGTTCGGCTCTTCCTATTTCGACCAGTGCTACGACCTTGCCGTCAAGCTCATTCAAAAGGGCGTCGCGTATGTAGACGACCTGTCGAAGGACGAGATGCGCGCCTACCGCGGCACGCTGACGCAGCCGGGCAAAAACAGCCCGCACCGCGACCGCCCGGTGGAGGAAAACCTCGACCTGTTTCGCCGCATGCGCGCGGGCGAATTTGAGGACGGGACCAAGACCCTCCGCGCAAAGATAGACATGTCGTCGCCGAATATCAACATGCGCGACCCCGCGCTGTATCGCATCAAGCACGTGCGCCATCACCAGACGGGCGACAAGTGGTGCATCTACCCGATGTACGACTTCGCGCACCCGATTCAGGACGCGATCGAGGGCGTGACGCACTCGCTCTGTTCGCTGGAATACGAGGCGCACCGCCCGCTGTACAACTGGGTCGTCGACCAGTGCGAGTTTGCGCATAAGCCGCGGCAGATCGAGTTTGCGCGGCTGAACATGACGGACACCATCATGTCGAAGCGCTATCTGCGCCGCCTCGTGGAGGAAGGGTTTGTTGCGGGCTGGGACGATCCGCGCATGCCGACGCTCTGCGGTATGAGAAGGCGCGGCTACACCGCGCCCGCCATCCGAGATTTTCTGGAGCGCGCCGGCGTTGCCAAGGCGGACAGCGTCGTGGACGCCGCCATGCTCGAGCACTGCGTGCGCGAGGATCTCAACGAGACGGCCGCCCGCCGCATGGCGGTGCTGGATCCCGTACTCGTGGAGATCGAAAACTGGGACGAAGGCCGCGTGGAAGAGATCGAGCTGGAGAACCACCCGAACCACCCCGAGATGGGCGCGCGCAAGGTGAAGCTCGGCAAACGCGTCTATATCGAGCGGAGCGACTTTGCAGAAATTCCGCCGAAGAAGTTCTTCCGCCTCAAGCCGGAAGGGGAAGTCCGCCTCAAGAGCGCGTATATCATCAAGTGCGAGCGCTGGGAAAAGGACGAGGCGGGCAACGTGGTCAAAATATTCTGCGCCTACGATCCCGAAAGCCACAGCGGCGAGTGCGCGCGAAAGGTCAAGGGAACCCTGCACTGGGTCAATGCGGACGACGCGGTGAAAGCCGAGTTTAGGCTCTACGACACGCTTATGAAAAGCGAGAGCGCCGAGCAGGACGAGGAAGAAGAGGAAATCGCGGTCGAAAAGGACTTTGTAGACAGTCTCAACCCCGATTCGCTCGTGACGCTGCACGGGTTCGTCGAACCCGCGCTGAAAGATGCGACCGCTGGCGAACGGTATCAGTTTATGCGGCAGGGGTACTTCTGCGCCGACCCCGACAGCATACCCGATAAGCCGGTTTTCAACCGTACGGTTGGCTTAAAAGACAGTTACAAAGCTTAACAAATTCTGTTTTTTGCTTTTCTTTTAAGAAAAGTAAGTTTGGAGAACATCTTATGGTTCGAACCCGGTTTGCCCCGTCGCCGACGGGCTATATGCACCTCGGCAATCTGCGCAGCGCGCTGTATACGTATCTCTATGCCAAAAAGCACGACGGTAGGTTCATCCTCCGCATTGAGGACACCGACCAGGCGCGGTATGTCGAGGGCGCGGTGGACGTGATCTACAACACCTTGCGCGACATCGGCATGCTCTGGGACGAAGGCCCGGACGTCGGCGGCGGCTACGGCCCTTATGTGCAGAGCGCGCGCAAAGCGATGTACAAACCCTACGCCGAACAGCTCGTGAAAGCGGGCAAGGCGTATTACTGCTTCTGCACCAACGAGGAGCTCGACGCACGCAGGGAGGAATCCTCGGCAAAGGGCGAGGTCTGGAAATATGACAAGCACTGCCTGCATCTTTCGCCGGAAGAGGTGCAAAAGCGCATCGCCGCGGGCGAACCGCACGTCATCCGCCAGAACGTGCCGCTCTCGGGCGAGGCGTCGTTTGACGATCTCATCTATGGACATATCGCCGTGGACAGCGCGGAGCTGGACGACATGGTGCTCGTCAAGGCGGACGGCATGCCGACCTATAATTTCGCCAACGTAATCGACGACCACACCATGGCGATCACCCACGTCATGCGCGGCAACGAATACCTCTCCAGCACGCCAAAGTATAACCTTTTATACGACGCGTTCGGCTGGGAAAAGCCCGTCTATATCCACATGACGCCGATCATGCGCGACGCGAGCCATAAACTCAGCAAGCGCGACGGGGACGCGTATTACGAGGATTATCTGAAAAAAGGATACCTCAAGGAAGCGATCGTCAACTACGTCGCGCTGCTAGGCTGGAACCCCGGCGACGAGCGGGAGTTTTTCACGCTGGACGAACTCAAAGAGGCGTTTGACGTGGACGGTATGTCCAAATCGCCCGCGATCTTCGACGTGAACAAACTCACCTGGATGAATGCGGAGTATGTGCGCCGTCTTTCGCCGGAGGAGTTTACGAGGCATGCGCTGCCATATTACGAGCAGGCGGGCGTAGCCGGCATGGATAAAGACATCCTTTGCCGTATTCTGCAAAAGCGCACGGAGGTCTTTACGCAGATTCCTCAGATGGTAGAGTTTCTGGCTATGCTGCCGGAGTATGACACGGAGCTGTTTACAAACAAAAAGTGCAAGACGGACGCCGCCGTCTCCACCGAGGTGCTGGATTTCGTCATCCCCGCGCTGGAGGCGCTGCCGGACTGGACGGAAGAGGCGCTGCACGATCTGTTGATCGGTATGGCGCAGGAGCGCGGCATGAAAAACGGCACGCTGCTCTGGCCGGTGCGCATCGCGCTGGCGGGCAAGCAGGTCACCCCCGGCGGCGCGATCGAGATCGCGGCTCTCTTGGGCAGGGAAGAATCGCTTAAAAGATTAAAATCCGGAAGAGCAAAACTATAAAAAGTTCTTTTGTTTTACTTTTCTTTCAAGAAAAGTAATGTGTAAATTTCTTTTATTTCTTTTCTTTTGAAAGAAAAGAAAAAGGAGGGCCCCCTTTTATGAAACTTGGAGTGATCGGTCTGCCGAACGTCGGCAAGAGCACGCTCTTCAACGCCATCACGCAGGCGGGCGCACAGGCCGCGAACTACCCGTTTTGCACCATCGAGCCCAATGTCGGCGTGGTCGCCGTGCCGGACGAGCGGCTGGATGTGCTGGCTAAGATGTACAACCCCGAAAAATACACGCCGACCACAATAGAGTTCGTGGATATCGCGGGACTCGTGCGCGGCGCGAGCCGGGGCGAAGGCCTCGGCAACAAGTTCCTCTCGCACATCCGCGAGGTGGACGCGGTGGTGCACGTCGTTCGCTGCTTCGAGGACGAAAACGTCGTGCACGTGGACGGCAGCGTGGACCCCGCGCGGGATGTGGAGACCATCTCGATCGAGCTGATCTTCGCGGACATGGAGACGGTGGAAAAGCGGCTTGACCGCACGAGAAAGCTGCTGAAAACCGGGGACAAAAAAACCGTTGCGGAAGCCGATCTGCTCGAGCGCATCTACGCCGTGCTGGAGAGCGGAAAGCCCGCGCGCAGCATGGAGCTCGACGAAGCGGAAGCGGAGATCATGCGCGGATTGTTCCTGCTCACCAATAAGCCCATCATCTACATCGCCAACGTGAGCGAGGGCGAGATCGGCGAGGAGCCGGGCGCGCACGTAAACGCCCTCTATGAAATCGCCAAAGCGGAGAGGGCGGAGGCGCTGACCATCTGCTGTAAACTCGAGGAGGAGATTGCCGAACTCGACCCGGCGGAAAAGGGCGCGTTCCTGACCGAACTGGGCATCAAAGAGTCCGGGCTTGACCAGCTCGTCAAGGCCTGCTACCGCTTGCTGGGGCTGATCAGCTATCTCACGGCGGGACCGAAAGAGGTGCGCGCCTGGACGATAACACGCGGCACGAAGGCGCCGCAGGCGGCGGGCAAGATCCACACCGATTTTGAAAGAGGCTTCATCCGCGCGGAGATCGTGCCGTTTGAAACGCTCGCGCAGCTTGGCTCCATGGCCGCCTGCAAGGAAAAGGGCCTCGTGCGCAGCGAGGGCAAGGAGTATGTCATGCAGGACGGGGACGTGACGCTGTTCCGGTTTAACGTATGAAGTATCGACGCAAACAAAGAGCCGCGCATCTGCGCGGCTCTTTTTAGCATTGTGTTTATTCCCCCTTCATATCGATGACGTCCGCCTTTTTCTCCAGCACCTCCATGCTCAGCAGCACCGATTCGCCGATGGCGGCGTCGATGTCGTCGTCCGTCACGCCGAGCGGGAAGCTGGCTTCCGCTCTGTCGATGAAGAGGTTTTTCGTCTGCATTTTGACAAATTGTTTCATCGACAGGCCGCCTTCGTTGCCCGCCGAACGCAGCTTTTTTTCAATCGGCCCCGCGCTCAGGGCGAACAGGAAATCCGGGATGGTGACGATCTTCTTTTTCGGCACGCCCATGTACCGGTTCATGACGGCGATCATCTCCCGCCACGTGAGGTTAAACCAGCCGATCGGGTACGCGTTTGCGCCCCGCCCGCGCTCCAGCGCGCCCGCAAACGCCTGGCCGACCTGTCTGACGGTGACCATCGCGGTGCCGCCGCGCGGGTAGAGGATGGCGCCTTTCATGCCCAGAAGCATCTCCACGAGGAACACCCAGACGGGCTTTCTGCCCCTCTGCGCGCCGAAGATATACGGCAGCTCCAGAACAGACACGTCAAAATTCTCGTCCGCAAACGAAAATGCCATATTCTCCTGATCGATGCGGCTGCGGATGTAGGGATGCCAGCGCGTCAGCTCCATCTCCGTCCATTTTTTGGCAAAGTGCGAAAAATACGAACCCGCGACGACGGCGTGCCTCACGCCGCTCTCTTTAGCGAGGCGCAGCAGGCGTTCCAGCGGGGTGATGTTGTACTTTTTATAAAAATCGTAGATGGGCGCGGGACCTTCGACGCGCTCGTCCACGCCCGCGGCGAAGACGAATCCTTCCGCGCCCGCAAAGAGCGTCTTGAGTTCGCCGTCGCCCATATCGCTGGCGTTTTTCAGCGTCAAGGTCATTTCCGGCGGCAGGAGCGCGCCTTCGGGAAGCGGCGGCAGCGCGATGGAATGCACGCTGTGCCCGCGTGAAATCAGTTCGCGCGCGGCCTGGCTGCCTAATAGTCCCGTTCCGCCGATCATGAGGATTTTCATGTCGATACCTCCTGCATATATTGATGCTTTGTTAGCAATCAATATTGTACGCGATTTGTTAAGCTGTCTTAATTACAAAAGGGAAGTCTATGGCATTCTAATGTTTTGCTAACATAAGGTGCCAGATGAATTCAAAAACGGCATCACTGCGTGGTGCCGCTTTTGAAAATATAATCTTAGCAACAATTTCACGTGTTGCAGTGATAGCGCAGGAGCGAACGTAACGTTGATGAGTTGTAATTTAATTGTGATACTTACTTTGATACTTTTTATTACCTTTTGGACTTTCTTAATAATACTCATAAGCATCCCTCCTTCTATGCGTGTATTTACGTTCGCTTTTTCCCCTGTCGGAGACTGCGTCTCTGGTAGTCAAGAGGAGGAACTTGACTAAAATAATTATATCGTTATCAACTTTTAAAGTCAAAATTTCTAAAGAAAATTGTAAAATCTCAGGTGACTTTGTTTATTAGGGATAATAAATGCAAATATATAGCGAGGTTGAACATAAGCATGATAGAATATTTATAATTGCAACTTACTATCTTGTCTACCAGTGAGTATTACTTATAGTTGGAGGCTATGACGTGAAGAAAAAGGACTGGTTCATCATCGGCGGCGTACTGCTGCTGGCATTACTTTCGTTCTTCGCTGTCCGCCTGTTTACACAGAAAACAGAAGGCGCGACAGTCGCCGTCTACGTCCGCGGCGAGGTGTATGCCAAGGTTGGCGCGGACGAATATCAGACCATCACGATCGACCAGGGCGACGGGAAAGTCAACGTCGTCGTGATCGACGAAGACGGGGTGCGCATGGAATCCTCCACCTGTAAAAATCAGATCTGCGTGCGGCACGGCACGGTCGATCCCGACCGTGTGGACGAGCTGCTGCTCGACCGCTGGATCATATGCCTGCCAAACGGCGTGTCGGTCGAGGTGACGGGAGGGGAGGAAGGCGAATGAAAAACCGCTGGGGCGCGTCCGCCGTCGCAAAACTCGGACTGTTAACCGCCGTGGCTGTCGTGCTCGGGTACTTCGAGCACCTGCTGCCCGTTGCCGGCATCCCCGGCGTCAAGCTGGGGCTTGCCAACACGGTGCTGCTCTACGCGCTGTACCTGCTGGACGTACCAAGCGCGATTCTGCTGATGGTTCTGAAGGTCGGGTTAAGCGGCCTGCTCTTCGGCGGCCCGGCGGCGATGATCTACAGCTTTTCAGGCGGCGCGGTCAGCCTGATCGTCATGATCTTCGCGCGGAGGTTTAAGGGCGTCGGCGTCGTCGGCGTGAGCGTGCTCGGCGCGCTTTCGCACAACATCGCGCAGATGGCCGTCGCCTGCTTCATCGTCGGTACGCGCGCCATACTTGCGTACCTGCCCGTGCTGCTCGCTGCGGCGGCGGTGACGGGCACGCTGACTGGGCTCATCGCGCGGTACGCTTTTCAAGGCCTGAACCCGAAGCGGAAAAACCGCGGCGAAAAGCGGCGGGGTGAGGCTTGCGAAACAGATAAAAAAGTGGAATAATGCCTTCAGGAAAATCGAAAACAACGCGCCGGCCGCGCGAAACGGGAGATTAACACGGACAAGCGATCGACAAAGCTCAAACTATTCGCGCTGTGCGCGCTGATGCTGGTTCTGGCGCTGCTTGGCGGCTGCGCAAAAAACGCCGCGCCGAAGCGCTACGAGCGGGTTTACCTCGATGTGTTCGACACCGTGACCACGGTGATTCTGTACGACACAAACGAAGAGAGCGCATATGCGCGCATGGACGAACTGCACGCAATTTTACAAGAATATCACCAGTTGTACGACATCTACCACGCTTACGACGGATTGAACAATCTCCATACGGTGAACGCAAACGCGGGCGCAGCGCCTGTAAAGGTAGATGTGAGGATACTCGATCTGATCGAATACGCGAAAGAGATGTACGCGCTGACCGGCGGCAGGATGAACGTCGCCCTGGGCGGCGTGTCCGCCATCTGGCAGGAATACCGCGACGCGGGGCTGGAAGACCCCGCCAACGCCGCGCTGCCGCCGGCGGAGGAATTGCAGACGGCGGGCGGGCACGCGGATATCGACAGTATCGAAATCGACCGTGCGGCTGGCACGCTGTATCTTTCCGATTCCGAGACGCGGCTCGACGTAGGCGCGGTGGCGAAGGGATACGCCGTCCAGAAGGCGGCGGAGGCGATGGAAACGGCCGGCGTGAACGCCATGCTCCTCAGCGTCGGCGGCAACGTCCGCTCCATCGGTACGCGCGCGGACGGCACCGGATGGCAGGTCGGTATTCGCGACCCGTATTCCGGCGCGACCCTCTGCGCGGTGCAGGTAAGCGGGCAGAGCGTGGTGACGAGCGGCACGTACGAACGGTATTACGAAGTGGACGGAACACGTTACCATCACATCATCGACCCGGAAACGCTCATGCCGTCCACGCGGTACGATTCGGTTTCGGTGGTCGCCGAAGATTCCGCCCTTGCAGACGCGCTGACCACGGGGCTGTTCTGCATGCCGGTAGAGGAAGGCATGGCGCTGGTCGCGTCGCTCCCCGGCGTGGAGGCGTTCTGGGTGCTTTCCGACGGCACGCAGCATATGAGCGATGGATTTTCCGCTTATCTGACCGATTGACGGTTTGGCTGTAAAGCGTTACGATAGACAGGCGAACGAAAGGGGCAATAACTAGCATGTACTGCACGAGAAAAGTAAACGAGGACATCACCTGGGTCGGCGGAAACGACCGGCGCCTCGCCATGTTCGAGGGTGTCTATTCCATTCCGGACGGCGTTTCCTACAACTCTTACCTGATACTGGACGAACAAACCATCCTCTTCGACACGGTGGACAAAGCCGTCGGGAAGGTGTTTTTTGAAAACGTGGCGCACGTGCTGGGCGGCCGCAAGCTGGACTACGTTGTGGTGCAGCACATGGAGCCTGACCATTCGGCGACGCTGATGGATCTTCTGTGCCATTATACGGAAACTAAGATCGTCTGTACGAAGAAGACAAGCGAAATGATCCGCCAGTTTTTCGATCAGGATGTGACGGACCGAGAGGTCATCGTCAAGGAGAACGACACGTTTTCGACGGGAAAACACGAATTTCAGTTCATCACAGCGCCCATGGTGCACTGGCCGGAGGTCATGTTCACCTACGACAAGACCGACAAGGTGCTTTTTTCGGCCGACGCGTTCGGCACGTTCAACGCGCTCAACGGCGCGCTGTTTGCCGACGAGCTGGATTTTTACAACACGCTCATAGGCGAGGCGCGGCGTTACTACGCCAACATCATCGGAAAATACGGCCCGCAGGTGCAGTCGGCGCTGAAGAAAGTGTCCAATCTGGACATTAAAACCATATGCCCGCTGCACGGGCCGGTGCACCGCCGCGACTTTGCCGCGTATATCGATAAATACCTGCGTTGGAGCAGCTACGAACCGGAGGAGACCGGCGTCATGCTGGCGTACGCCTCCATCTACGGCAACACCGAAAACGCCGCGGAGATCCTCGCCTGCCGCCTGCGCGAACTGGGGGTCAAGGTGGAGGTGTTCGACGTGTCGGTCGTGCCGATGTCGGAAATCGTCGCGGCGTCGTTTCACTACAGCCACCTCGTGTTTGCGGCGACGACGTACAACGCGGGCGTGTTCATCACGATGGAGGAGCTCATCCACGACCTCGTGCTGCACAACATACAAAACCGCACGCTCGCGTTCATCGAAAACGGATCCTGGGCGCCGACGAGCGGCAAGATCATGCGCGAAACGCTCGCCCCGCTGAAGGACATGACCGTACTGGAGCAGACGGTGAGCCTGCGCTCTTCGCTCAAAGAGAACCAGCTGGGTGAGATCGACGCGTTGGCAAAAGCCATTGCGGACACGATGGTTCTGCCGAAAAACGAAAGCGTTGCGTCGGGAGAACTGGATAAAAAAGCGCTTTTTGCCATCAGTTACGGCCTGTTCGTGCTCACCGCAAAGGACGGAGAGCAGGACAACGGCTGCATCATCAATACCGTGATCCAGGCGACGAGCACGCCGCTTCGCGTCACGT
Organism: Christensenellaceae bacterium; assembly: GCA_963675855.1. Taxonomy (GTDB): domain Bacteria; phylum Bacillota; class Clostridia; order Christensenellales; family CAG-138; genus UBA7703. The sequence continues at coordinate 45,666 of OY776633.1, read as the reverse complement.
TTACGGTCAACAAAGCCAACCTCACGCACGATATGGTGCTCAATACCGGCATATTCAACCTATCGATCCTCACGGACACTTCGAAGTTCGACGTGTACCGCCGCTTTGGCCTCCAGAGCGGGAGGGATGTGGATAAGTTTCAGGACTACGCCGCGTACGAGCGCAGCGCCAACGGCCTGACCTACGTGACCGAAAACGTCAACGTGCTGCTCAGCGGCAAGGTGATCGACACGCTTGACTGCGGCACGCATACGCTCTTCCTCGCCGACCTGACCGAGGCGAGGCGGCTCTCGGACGAGGCTTCCGTTACCTACGATTTCTACCAGAAATACATCAAGCCAAAGCCCGCCGCCGGGGCGCAGAAGAAAAAAGGCTGGCTTTGTACGGTCTGCGGTTATATTTACGAAGGCGAAGTGCTTCCGCCGGACTTCATCTGTCCCGTGTGCAAGCACGGCGCGGAGGTGTTCGTGCCGTTGTCGTCCGTGGCGGAAGGGAGCAAGCTGGAACCGGCGAAGCCCGCCGAGTCCGGCAAACCCGCCGAATCCGCTAAAACCGCCAAAGAAGACAAACCCGCCGAACCCGGCAAGAAGAGGTGGCTGTGCACGGTCTGCGGCTACATCTATGAAGGAGACGAGCTTCCGCCGGACTTCATCTGCCCCGTGTGCAAGCACGGCGCCGAGGTGTTCGTGCCGATGGATTAGACTGATATCGAGCGATAAAAAAATACGGCGCAAGGTGCGCCGTATTTTTTGTCATTTCTGCGCGACGGGTTTGCAGGAGCGTATATGCGGGGAAAGCACCTTATCGATGATTCCATACAGCACACGCGGCGCAATGCGCGGGCTGATACGCGAGAATAAATCCATAGCCGCGGCGTCGATGCCCAGCACCAGCCGCGTACGGTTTTTCTCCATTCCGGTGATGATTCTTTCGGCTGTTTTTTGCGGCGTGAGCAATAAGAAAGCCAGCCGCGCGCGCAACCCGTCGATCGAGGAAGCGACCGTTACGCCCGAATTGCGGATGATATCCGTGTTGATGCCGCCGGGAAAGACCGCCATCACCCGCACGCCGGATTGACGCAGTTCATACCGCAGTCCTTCCGTGAGCAGGCGAACCGCCGCTTTCGACGCCCCGTAGACGGTTTCTCCGGGCATCGGGGCCAAGGCGCCCGCGCTCGATATGTTCACGATATATGCCGAATCCCGCGTGCAAAGACCGGGCAGAAACGCTTTCGTCATGTTCAGGGTGCCGAAAAAATTGACGCGCATCACTTTCTCGATGGTTCCATAACCGGTCTCATTCACGTGCAGAAACGGGTGGATGACGCCGGCGTTGTTGACGAGCGCGTCCACGGGCCCGAGCTGCGCCGCAATTTTACCCGGCAGCGCTTCGACCATATCGCTGTCGGTGATGTCCGCTTCGAAACCCGACACGCGCCCCTGACAGCCGCTTGCCAGCAGCAGGGTCTCTTTCAATCCGTTCGCGTCGATATCGACGCAGGCAACCTTCGCGCCGCGCGAGAGCAGCCGCAGCGTAAGCTCCCGGCCGACGCCGTTCCCGGCGCCGGTAACGACGACAACTTTATCTTTAAAATTCATCAAAATGCTCCGATCCTATTGACTCTTTTCATAATCATATTATAATGACACTATGTTTATATAACAACCAACTGTTGATCTTGCGACTGCCGTAAGAACGACAAATATCGATGATATGTGGCTGTCGGAACAAAACAAATGAATTTGGCGGTGAAGCGCATGATAGAAAACCAACGTGTCCGGCTCACCAAGCAGCTGCTGCGGGAAAGCCTGATCGCCCTTTTATCGGAAAAGAGCATCCATAAGGTTTCGGTCCGGGAGGTCTGCGATCAGGCGCAGATCAACCGCACCACGTTTTATAAATACTATGGAAGCCCATACGACCTGCTGATCGACATTGAGGATACGGTTCTGGATCAGATCGAGGACTACCTTTCCTGCCATGAAAACGAGATCATCGACGACGTCCGCCGGCTGACACAGATCATTACCTATATGGAGGAGAACCTTGCGCTTTGCAGGCTGCTCATCAACAATACGATCGATTCCAGGTTTGCACAACGCCTGCTGATGCTGCCGAAAATCCAGAGACTTTTGGGCGACCAGCTGAGCGGCGGATATCAGAACGACGCGGTCGATTATATGTATCAGTTCGTTGTGAACGGCGGATTTTGTATGATTAAGAGCTGGATCAACAAAGACGCAAGAGAGGAACCGGATAAAATCGCGGCGCTGCTTCTCAACGCGGTCGTGAAGATATTGGATTGAGGATAGGGCCGAAAAAAGCGCACGGCAGAAACCGTGCGCTTTTTGTTGCGTGCCGGAATGGCGGGCGCGTTCGCCCGTTACTCGATGACCTCGATGGCGAGCGGGAACTTGCTCATGTATTCGCAGCCGTCCTTGTTTATGAGGATCGGGTTTTCGTACCTGAAACCGATGTCCTCGTCCGGGCAGGCGTACTGCATGGCGCAGATGAGCACCTCGTTCTCCTGATATTCGTGATCCGGATCCGTCCAGTAGGCGAAAGGCCCGTCGTGGCGGCCGATGCGCCATTCGTCGCCGAGCATGCCGATGCCGTGCTCAAAGCCGGGAACCATGAAGTCCGCAAATCCGCGCGATTCGGCAAAATCCATCATCTCTTCGGCGAGCGACGAGGGCGAAATCCCTGCGCGGTAGGTCTTCAGCGTGAGATTGACTATGTCCACGAAGTTCTTCGCGTGCCAGAGCTGGCGATCGCTCGCGGGGCCGATCAGATAGTTATGGCTGTGGTCGCCGCAGGCGAGCGCAAAGAGCGCATGGATGTCCACCATCAGCGGTTCGCCCGCAGCGAGTTCTTTGGTGGAGGCGGGGGTGCAGGCGCCGCCCGCGAGGCCTGTGCGGTAGCCCGCGGCGATTTCGTTTCCGCCGGTGAACGACCACTCGAACGTGCTGCCCGCCTTGCGCATGGCGTAACCCGCGAGGCCGGCGATCTCCGTTTCGGTCATGCCCTTCCAGCCGCCGTTTTTGATTGCGGCGAGGACGGCCTCGTGACCGACGTCCACGATGCGGGACGCCTCGCGAAAACGGTTGATCGTGCCGGCGTCTTTGATCATCTGCAGCCGGTCGACGATGGGATGCGCGTTGACGAGCGTGCACTCCGGCAGCGCGTCCTCAAACGCCTTGTATTCGTAATAGGTCAGATACCCTTCCGGCAGATAGTTGCTCATGCCGGCTTCCACGCCGACTCTGCCGCCGCGCGGCAGCAGGTCCTTGATAAAGTCGGAAATCTGCGTAATCTGATCCTGACCGCCCATGGGCGCGAATCCCATCACGTGGTCTTCGTCCAGCCAGCTGTCGTCCGCCGCGCGCGCCGCGTCGATGACGAACGTAAACGCCGTCGGCAGGCCGTCCGCGGGGATGACGATGAAGCTGCGCCATGGAAAGAACGCGTCCGTCGTCCAGCTCAGCGTACGCAGGCGCGAGCCGAGGTAAAGGTCGATTTTTTCTTCCGCCATTTTTGCCTGTATGGCTTTGATGCGGCCGGGAAAGTCGATGTAATACGGGCTTGATTTATCGAACATATGCGCGCCTCCTCAAAATTCCGTTTCAATGGTGGCGATGATCTTGTTGAGCCGGTCGACGAGCGAAGCGAGCTTCAGCGCTTTGACCATGTTGCCCTTGAGTTTTAGAAGTCCGCCCATCAGCGCGCGCTGCGCGCCGAGTTCCGCGCGGCTGATTTTGGCGAACACGTCGTAGTCGCCGGAGATGACGAATTCCGCCTTGGGCCCGTCGCCCTCGCCGACCTGTACGCCGTCCACCTTGCCCTCGACAAAGCCCACAAAGAAATAGCGGCTTTTGCCGTCCGGACAGTTGAAATAAAGGTTGTTCATGGAGGAGGTGAGGTTGTTCATCTTTTCCGGTGTAAGCTGCTCACGCAGCCGCTTTTCCACCTCGGCGCGCCATTCTTCGGATAGATATTTGACCATGGTAACAGACTTGCTCCTTTCAGATTTGGTTGTTTTATTGAGAGACGGATTCTCCCGATTTGCTGTATTTGTGTCAATGATTTATCGCAAGCGGGATGAACGGGCGTAAATGCGGATTATGTTTTTTTGATGCCGTTTAAGATGAGTTCCATCGTGATGGGAAGATAGCGGCTCGTATAGTCTTCCTCGCTGTTGACGTAGGTATGGATGATGAAATTTTTGTAGATGGAGAAGAGCACCTCCGCGACCGCCGCTTCGTCCACCGCGCGGAACTCACCCGATTCGCGCCCGTAGGCCAGCAGGCGTTCGATCATGCGCACGGAGTCGCGGTTGATCTCCTCGTAGGGATCGACGGTCGGGAACATCGGGAAGATCGACGGGTCGTTTCTCAAAAGCGCGCAGAACTCCGTATCCCGCGCAAGGTAATACAGCGCGCTTTCGCACAGCGCGGTCATCTTTTCCAGCGCGGTAGGGGCTTTTTCCACCGCCCGTTCCACGCCGGACTGCCAGCGCTTCATGGCATAGCGCACGGTGCGCTCGTAGAGGTCGCGCTTGCTCGCGGCGTAGGCGTACACGGCGGTGTTGGTCATGTTCAGTTCGCCCGCGATGTCCTCCAGCGTGGACTTTTTATAGCCGTAGCGGGAAAACACCTTGAGCGCCGCGTCGAGGATAACGGTTTCGTCCTGTTTGGTTCGCATATTCGGTTTCCTTTTTGATGAGTAAACGTGTTCTGAGAGGGATTATAAATTAATAAATCAACGAATGATTAAATTATAACATAAAAAGAAAGAAACGCAAGCGCATTTTTTACATAAAAAAACTCCCCGTTCGGGGGAGTAAAAGCGCTGTTTATTTCAACTCAACTGATCTCGTTTTCCGCCATGCTGCCGCAGGATTTCCAGAACGCGTCCGCCCGGGCGGCCCACGCGTCGTAGCCCGCTTCATCTGCGGGATATTCCGCATAGAGCGCTTCGGCGAGCGAACCGTTTTTCATGCCGCCGAGCAGCGAACGGATGGTGGAAACGCGCAGCTGCCCCGTGAACACGCCACAGAGCATCTTGAGCGCCATAGCAGTCATCTCGCCTGTGGAAAACACCAGCGGTTCGCCTCTGCCGAGCGCGGCGAACGTCTTTTCGCTGAAGATGACGTTGTTTTTAAAGAAAAAGTCGTTTTCCTTCGCGCTGGTGGACATCGCGCCGATCAGCGTCGCGAGCTGCCCCGCAAACGCCCTGCCCTGTGCCTCGATATAGCGCGCGTTGACCGGCCAGAGGCGCGCGCGGGTGAGATACCCGCCTTCGTTCAGCAATTGACCGACCACGTCCGCCGCGATCTCCAGCTGTACCATGCTGGAGGTCACGCCCTCGCCCGCGGAGGGTTTGGTCAGGCACGCCGCGTCGCCGGAGACGAGGAATCCGTCCGCGACGAAGGAGTACGGTGGGCGGCGGTAGGGGGTCGTGCCGCGTTCGATGTGCTTGAGCGTATACTCCGGCAGCTTCACGGCCCGTTCGAATGCGGAGAAGACTTGTTCGCCTTCGTCGTAGGAGAAGTTTGCGCCAACGCCGAGGATGGAGCTGTCCGCGTTCCCTTCCGGCGCTTCCCAGGTTTTATAGTAGGTCCAGCCGCGCGAGCCGGTGATATAATCCTTCGGGTCGCGATAGGCGACATAGCGGAGCGTCACGTAGAATTTCTCCGTGTCGGTGATGGCGAAGTTCTCCACGCCGTAGCCGTCCGGCAGATTCCGCCTCGCGACGGACGGGATGCCGGAGCAGTCGGCGACAAGCTTTGCCCCCGCCTCGCGCCGCCGCCCGTCCTGTTCGTAAACAACGCCGGCGATGCGCCCGTCTTCAAATAGAAAATCGACGAACGCCGCGCCGTAGCGAAACTCCGCGCCCGCCTGGCGCGCCCAGCCGTTGAGCCGCGCGATGTAGCGGTGCATGTGCATGCCGACGACGGGGGTTTTCGTCTTTTTCGGGTAGCGGTCAAACGCGGAGAGCGTCCGCCCGTCGGAAAACTCGAACGCGAAGTCGTCGCCCTCCTGCGGCAGCGGCAGATTGAAACGGGCGAAGTCGCTTTTGGCCACGTGGAAGATGTCGAACCGCCGACCGAGCGCGTCCGGGGTTAGCTTGTCGAGCACGAGCACGCTGTGCCCCGCTTCTGCGAGCCTGCGCGCAAAAAAGCTGCCCGCGGTCGCCGCGCCGACGATGATGACGTCATATTGCTCCATATTGATTCCTCCGGATGATCTTGAACAAAATGGATGTGCGGCGCTGTGCGCCGATATGATACGGACAGATTACTCTGAAAAACAGTATACCATAAAAACAGGCGGGATTGTTCCCGCCCGGTAAGGATGTTTCGCTATTGCGTGTGTATACAAACAACACGTAAACGGTATAGTTGAGCAAGTAATTTAACGATCACGTGTCGTCCATCGAGCGTATCAGCGTCTGCGCGACGAGGCGTCTTGTCTGCCGCGCGTCCATCGCGAGTTTTTCGATATAGCGGTGCGCGGCGGCTTCGTCCATGCCGCGCTTTTGAATGAGCATCCACTTGGCGCGGTTGACGAGGCGGATTTCCTCCATCTTCTCCTCCAGCGTCGCGGCCTTTTTCTCCATGTCCGCCAGCTTGACGCGCGTTGCGCTCATCATGGCCGCCGCCTGCTTCAGCTGCTGCGCCGAGCAGGGTTTGCTCAGCGTGAGCACGCCCGCGTCCTCCACCTGTTCGTTCACCTGATCGTAGTTGTCCCCGGATACGATCAGCGTGACGCAGCAGTTGCGGCTGCTTGAGAGGTCGAGCGCGAGCTGCACGCCCGGCTCGTCCGGCAGCGGCGCGTTGATAAACACCAGCGAATACGGCGCGTCGAGCAGCAGCCGCCTTACTTCGGCGGCGGATCCGCGCGTCGTGACCGGCGCATAGCGCGTGGAAGAGAACACTTCCGCGAGGGTATCGCGGGAGCGTTCCGAACCCGATACGATCAAAACGCTATTCAGATTTGCGCCGCTGTAAGCCAAGAAAATTACCTCCGCAGGGTGTCAGGCGTCGATGACGGTGTACGCTTCGACGATGCCTTCCGGCAGCACGGAGCGCACAAACGCGCTCTCGTTTGCAAGCTTTGCCGCTTCCGCGCGCGTGCGCGGCAGCTGTCGAAGCCCTTTTGTTACGGACTCGTCCGCCGTAAAAAGGTTGACGTTGGTCGGCGGCGGGGCGGAAAGCCCGCGCCGTATGCCGTCGAGCCCGGCGGCGAGGATCAGCGAAAACGAAAGGTACGGATTTCCCGCGGGATCGGGCGAACGCAGTTCGATTCGCTCGTACTCCCCCTTCGCGGCGGGGATGCGGATAAGCTGCGAGCGGTTCTCCGGCGACCAGGTGACGTAGCGAGGCGCCCGGTATTCGCCGAAGCGCGCGTAGGAAGCGTCCACAGGGTTTAAGAATGCGGTGATTTCGCAGATATGGTCCATCAGTCCCGCCATGAACGCGTCCCGCGTTTTTTCGGAGTGCGGCTCTGCCAGCGAGAGGTTGATATGCAGGCCGTTGCCGCTCTCGTTTGGCAGCGGTTTTGGCGAGAAGTCGGCGCAGAGCCCGTTTCGCATGGCGATGGTTCGAACCACGGAAGGGAAGGTGATCGCGTTGTCCGCGGCGCTCAACGCGTCGCCGTACCGGAAGTCGATCTCGTTCTGCCCGGGCCCGTTTTCGTGGTGCGAACTTTCCGGTTTTATACCCATTTCGCAGAGCGTGAGGCAGATCTCGCGGCGCACGTTCTCCCCGCGGTCGAGCGGGGCGATGTCCATATACCGCGCGCTGTCGTATGGAATATCCGTCGCGTTTCCGTCCGCGTCCAGCCGGAAGAGGTAAAACTCGAATTCCGTTCCGAAGTTGACGGTGACGCCTTCGCCTTCGGCCTCGGCGACCATGCGCTTGAGGATATTGCGCGTGTCGAGCGGAAAGAACGACCCGTCCGACCGGCGAATGTCCGCAAAGAGCCGCACCACGCGCCCGTGGCTCGGGCGCCACGGCAGCGCCTTGAGCGTCTCGGGGTCGGGGTAGAGCAAAAGATCGCTGCGCGTTTCGTCCCCGAACCCGCGTATGGCGGAGGCGTCTATGGAGACGCCGTCCGAAAACGCGCGGGGAAGCTCCTCTGGCATGATGGAGATGTTCTTGGGGACGCCGTACACATCGCAGAACGCGAGGCGGATGAATTTTACGTCTTCCGCCGTCGCATAGTCGACGATTTCCTGTGCGGTGTACATCATGGGTGCACATCCTCTCTCAAATAATGAATTGATACGCTCCGTCCAACAATCCGCCCGGTGAAGGGAGGATCCTGTCTGGAGTGTATCACAGTTCGGCCTCAAGAGCGCCCTTTTTTTCTTTTCGCGAAAACCGACGCGCCCCGCTGCGCGAAAAGCGCCCAAACCCGGACGAAAAAATCCCGCGGGCCGAACGCCTTTGTTCCTGCGAGTATACAGAACGAGGAATATTCTGTCAAGCAGACGGATGAATCATATATACTTTTAAACTGCAAAAAAGGTTGTGCACAACGATTAAGGCATACTATTTTATATATGATCGTTTGATTTTGAGGAGAAGAGCAGGAAATCCTGCATGAATTTTGGGTTGACAAGCGGAATCACGCGCTGTATACTATCGTATAATATTTCAAACGGCAAAGGCGCCGCGGAGATACCGTGGTGTCGTTGCCGCTTTTTTATAAGTACACAGGAGGAGAATAAACCATGAATAAGGTTTCGGAAGCATTCGGAAGCAGAGTGTTTAACGATGCGGTCATGAAGGCGCGCCTGCCGAAAGACACGTATAAGGCGATGCAGACCGCAATCCGCGAGGGCGACCGGCTTGATCTGTCCGTCGCCAACGTTGTCGCCAACGCCATGAAAGACTGGGCGATCGAGAAAGGCGCGACGCACTTCACGCACTGGTTCCAGCCGCTGACCGGCATTACGGCGGAAAAGCACGACAGTTTCATCTCGCCCACGCCCGGTGGAACCATCATCATGGAATTCTCCGGCAAGGAGCTTGTACAGGGCGAACCGGACGCGTCGAGTTTTCCGTCCGGCGGTCTTCGGGCGACGTTTGAAGCCCGCGGCTATACTGCCTGGGATCCCACGAGCTTTGCATTTATAAAGGAAAAGGTGCTCTGCATTCCGACCGCGTTCTGCTCCTACGGCGGAGAAGCGCTGGATAAGAAAACCCCGCTCCTTCGCTCCATGCAGGCGATCGACCGGCAGGCGATGCGCATCCTCAAGCTCTTCGGCAACGACGACGTGCATCACGTAGCCACGACGGTAGGGAACGAGCAGGAGTATTTCCTTGTTGACAAGGCGGATTTCGACAGGCGCCCCGACCTGATCTTCACCGGACGCACGCTCTTCGGCGCGCGCGCGCCGAAAGGCCAGGAACTGGAAGATCACTACTTCGGTTCCATCAAGCCGCGCGTGCAGGCCTTTATGGAAGACCTCAACGACGAGCTCTGGGAGCTTGGCGTTCTGGCCAAGACCGAACACAACGAGGTCGCGCCCGCACAGCACGAGCTGGCGCCGATCTTTTCGACGACCAATATCGCCGCGGACCACAACCAGCTGACCATGGAGATCATGCAGCGCGTGGCGAAAAAGCACGGCCTCGTCTGCCTGCTGCACGAAAAGCCCTTCGAGGGCGTCAACGGCAGTGGCAAACACAACAACTGGTCCATTTCGACAGATACAGGCGCGAACCTCTTGGAGCCGGGGGAAACGCCATTTGAGAACGCGCAGTTCCTTCTCTTCCTCTGCGCGGTAATTCAGGCGGTGGACGATTATCAGGATTTGCTCCGTGTCTCGGTAGCGAGCGCGGGCAATGACCACCGCCTGGGGGCGAACGAGGCGCCGCCGGCCATCGTGTCCATCTTCCTCGGCGAAGAGCTCTCCGGCATCCTCGAAGCGATCGACACCGGTTCGGCGTACGGCGCGCGCGAAAAGAAGCAGATGAAAGTCGGCGTGCACGTGATACCGCATTTTCCGAAAGACACCACCGACCGCAACCGCACCTCGCCGTTTGCGTTCACCGGCAACAAATTCGAACTGCGCATGCTCGGTTCGAGCCAGTCGGTTTCGGACGCGAACATGGTGCTCAACACCGCGGTGGCGGAGTCGCTGCGCAAATACGCGGACATACTCGAAAGCGCCGGCGACATTGCGCCGAGCATCCACAGCCTGATTCAGAGTGTGGTGCACGAGCACAAGCGCATCATCTTCAACGGCAACGGGTATGACGACGCCTGGGTAAAGGAAGCCGAGAAACGCGGCCTTCTGAATATGAAGTCCTCGCCGGAAGCGCTGCCCAGCTTCGTTTCCGCCAAGAATATTGAGCTTTTAACTTCGCACCGGGTGCTCAGCGAATCCGAGATTCGCGCCCGCCTCGAGATCGCGTTTGAGAACTATAAAAAGGTCGTGTGCATCGAAGCCATGACGATGATGGACATGTCCCGCAAGGACATACTGCCCGCCGCCGCAGCTTTCCAGAAGAAGCTGGCGGATACCATCGCGGTCAAGCGCACCTATGCCAGCGCCGCCGACTGCACCTATGAAACCGAAACGCTCATGACGGCGGCCGCGCTGACCAAGGCCGCCTATGAAAGCACCAAGCTGCTCGAGGACGCGCTCTCCGCCGCCAAAGAGGAAGAAGACGTGCATAAGGCGGCCAGGATCTGCAAGGAAAAGGTGCTGGAACAGATGAGCGAACTGCGCGCGAGCGTGGATGCGCTCGAAATACTGACCGCGACGGGCGATTGGCCGTTCCCAAGCTACGGCGATATGCTCTTCAACGTCAGGTAATAATACATTTAGGAGAAAGAGGCCATGTGCTCTATCATGGGATACCTCGGAAAGCGCATCCCTCTGGATATGCTCGTCGACGGATTCTACAAAACCATCTACCGCGGACCCGACCTGTCCCGCATGCTCAGCGTCGGCGAAGGCTACCTGCTGTTTCACCGGCTGACGATCATGGGGCTGGAGAAAAGCGGCATGCAGCCGTTTGAACGCGACGGTGACGCCGTCGTTTGCAACGGCGAACTGTACGGCTTTCGCAAGATGCGCGACGAGCTGTTTCCGGATTATGCCTTTAAAAGCGGTTCGGACTGCGAACTGCTCCTGCCGCTCTATCAACGGTACGGCACGGACATGTTCCGGATGCTGGACTCGGAGTTTGCGCTGATACTCTACGACCACAAGAGCGATTCGCTCATCGCCGCGCGCGACCCCATCGGCATCCGTCCGCTGTTCTACGGCTACGACGAGGACGGCAGCATCGTATTTGCCAGCGAGGCTAAAAACATCGAAGGCCTGGTCAAAACGATCCGCCCGTTTCCGCCGGGCCACTACTGGAAGGACGGCAAATTCGTGCAGTATGCGGATCTTACCAGCGTAAGCGCGTATGCGCCGGACGAGCTGGAAACCGTTTGCGCCACCATCCATGACAAGCTCACGCAAGGCGTGGTCAAGCGCCTCGATTCGGACGTGCCGCTCGGGTTTTTGCTCAGCGGGGGGCTGGACAGCTCGCTGGTTTGCGCCATCGCTGCTAAAAACCTGCCGCATCCAATCCGCACGTTCGCCATCGGCATGGTGGGCGACGCGATCGACCTGAAGTACGCCAAGCAGGTCGCCGACTATCTCGGCGCGGAACATACCGAGGTCATGATGACCACGCAGGAGGTCATCGCATGCCTGCGCGGCCTCGTGCGTATCCTCGAAACCTACGACATCACGACCATCCGCGCGAGTGTCGGTATGTATCTTGTGTGCAAGTACATACATGAAAACACGAACGTCCGCGTGCTGATGACGGGCGAGATCTCCGACGAACTCTTCGGGTACAAGTATACGGATTTCGCGCCGGACGAAGAGGAATTCCAGAAGGAGGCCAAGAAGCGCATCGACGAGATCTTCATGTACGACGTGCTCCGTGCGGACCGCTGCATCTCCTCCAACTCGTTGGAGGCGCGCGTGCCGTTTGGCGACCTCGACTTCGTGAAATACGTTATGTCGGTCGATCCCGCGCTCAAGATGAACCGCTTCGGCAAAGGCAAATACCTGCTGCGCCGCGCGTTCGAGGGGGACTACCTGCCGCACGACATCCTCTATCGCGAAAAAGCCGCGTTTTCCGATGCGGTCGGGCACTCCATGGTCGATCAGATCAAGGCGTACGCCGAAAAGCTCTATACGGACGAGGAATTTACACAGCGCAGCAAAAAATACGACTTCGCAACGCCGTTTACGAAAGAATCGCTTCTTTACCGCGAACTGTTCGAGGCCGAATACCCCGGACAGGCGCATATGGTCAAGGATTTCTGGATGCCAAACCGCTCCTGGGAGGGGTGCGACGTAAACGATCCGTCCGCCCGCGTGCTGGCCAACTACGGCGCGAGCGCGGTATAACCTGACAGCTTCGACGCCGCGGGAATTCGCTCCTCTTGCGGCACAGCGACCGGCCTTTGGCGCAGCGACGCGCAGGGCCGGTTTTTTTGCGCCTGCGGCCAAATGGTCGCAAGCTTTGCCGATTTGCGCGCGCGGTGTATAATATACGAATACAGAGGGGCTTGGCGCGGAGGGTTCGCCGAGCCTGACGGAATCATAACAGGGGAGGAAGTACGATGTTGGATTTTTCCGTCGACTGGATGCAGTCGCTCTCCATGCTTCTGCGCGTGGCGGTCGCGGGGGTGCTTGCCAGCGCAATCGGCTTCGAGCGCGAATACGTGCAGCGAAACGCCGGCATGCGCACGCATATCCTCGTCGCCATCGGCGCGGCGCTGGTCATGTGCAGCGGGGAATTTCTCGCGGTGAAATATCCCCATATCGATCCCGCGCGCGTCGGCGCGCAGGTGGTCAGCGGCATCGGCTTTCTCTGCGCGGGCACGATTATCAAGGAGGGTATCTCCGTGCGCGGGCTGACGACGGCCAGCAGCCTCTGGTGCGTCTCCTGCGTCGGCCTCGTGGCGGGCACCGGCAACTTCATACTCGCGGGCGTGACCACGGTTCTCATCCTCGTCGTGCTGCGCTTACTGCGCTCGGCGGCGCACAGCCGCCGGAAAAAGGCGAACCGCCTCGTGCTGCAGATCATGCTTTCCATGGAAGGGCAGAGCATCGTGCACCTGCAGAAGGATCTCGAGCGCATGGGCTGCGTGATCGACGAATTCAGCTTCGCCATCGACACCAAAAACCTCCGGCGGCATGTGTATGCGCACCTGTCGCTGCCGGACCGGGACGATCTGGCCAATATGATGGAATGCCTCTCCAGAATCGAAGGCGTGGAGTCGGTCGAGTCGGTGTTTGAGTAAAGCTGAAGCGGCCGGGTAACAGCCGGGAAACCATACAAAAATACAACTCCCCCAAGCGGTTTGTTCGCGAGGGGGAGTTGCGGATTTTGTACGGTTTCAGCCTTCGAGCATCTGCAGGATAAACGCCTTGTTGCGTGCGCCGACGGCTTTGTTTACGGTTTCGCCGTTTTCGAACACCATCAGCGTCGGGATGCTGGCCACGCCGTATTGAGCGGCAATCTGCGGCAGCACGTCGATATTGATCTTGCAGACTTTGATGGAGGGGGTTTCATTTGCGATCTCTTCCACGATGGGGCCGATCATGCGGCAGGGGCCGCACCACGGCGCCCAGAAATCGACGAGCACCTTTTTCTCGCTTTGCAGCACTTCCTTCGAAAAATTCGCTTCGCTAATCGTTACAACGGACATATGGACAACTCCTTTTTGAGTGATGGGGCGGGATATACCAATTCCCTGCTTTCAGTATATAAGATGCGGCCGCGTTTTGAAATGCGTTACGGCGAATTTGTCCGAAAAAACGGTATTTTTGTCAGTCGCGGCTTGCCGCGCGGGGAGCGCTGCTGTAGAGTAAGGGGGAAACATCGGCAAAAAAGGAGGCGCAAGGATGCGGACGCTGTCGATCGCGATCGAACCCGCCGCCGAGGGGCGGACGGTGCTGAGCCTGCTCAAACGCGAGCTCGCCTGCTCCAGCGCGCACATCTCGCGCCTGAAGCGCCGGGAAACGGGCATATGCCTCAACGGCGCGCGCTGCTACGTCACCGCGCGGGTGCGCACGGGCGACCTGCTCGTTATCGAGATCGGCGATTTGCCGGACGGGCACATCGTGCCGATGGAATATACGCTCGACGTACGCTACGAGGACGACGATCTTTTGATCATCGACAAACCCGCGGGAATCGCCGTGCATCAGTCGACGCGCGAGAAGGACGAGCTCACGCTCGAAAACGCGGTTTGCCGCCATCTCGGCGGGAACATCAGCCCGCATCCCGTGAGCCGACTCGACCGCGGCACGACGGGGCTGATGGCGTTTGCCAAAAGCGGTTATATCCACGAACGGCTCCGGCGGCAGATGCATACTAATGCGTTTTTTCGCTCGTATCTCGGCGTCGCCGTCGGGCGCGTCGAACCGCCGAAGGGTACAATCGAGCTGCCAATCGGCATGGCGGAGGGATCGACCTACCGGCGCGCGGTTCGCCGGGGCGGGCAGGCGGCGAAAACGCAATACGAGTCGATTGCGGTCAACGAGCGCTTTACGCTGCTGCGGCTGATTCCGCACACCGGGCGTACGCACCAGCTGCGGCTGCATATGGCGTCAATCGGGTATCCACTCGCGGGGGATTGGCTTTACGGTGCGGAGGACCGCGCGCTGATTTCGCGCCCGGCGCTGCATTCTCACGAACTGAAGCTGACGCACCCGGTTACGGGGGCACAAATCGAATTAACATCCACGCTGCCGGATGATATGCGGCGATTGATCAAACCGCAAAAACAGGGGGAGAAGGAAGAGGAATGAACATTCGAACCGAAACGAGAAACGGCGTTACCATCGCGTTCGCCGACAGCGGCGAACCGCTGATTACGAACGTGCAGTCGGCGCTCGACCTCATGGCGACGGTGCGTTACGAAACGGGCGCCGACCGTCTCGCACTGAATAAAGAAGCGCTTGACGAGCGGTTTTTCATACTCAGTAGCCGCCTGGCGGGAGATATCCTGCAGAAATTCGTCAATTATCAGATGAAGCTCGCCGTTTACGGTGATTTTTCCGGTTACACGAGCAAGCCGCTGAAGGACTTTATATATGAGAGCAACAACGGCAGCCACGTATTCTTCGTATCCTCCGCGGAGGAAGCGGCGGAGAAGCTCGCCCGCGCGCAATAAAAAACCGCGCCGGAAGGCGCGGTTTTTACTTTGTCAATTTTTTCCCCGTACGAGCACCGAAGTGCACACCGCACCCGCGAGACGGTGCACGAGGATCTCTTGGTATTCCGGCGAGTCGTACCAGCGGCGGAACGCCGCCTCTGTTGGAAACTCGATGATCACGACCCGTTCGGTTTCCGGCGAGCCTTCAAGCGCAACGGGATCCGCGTCTGCGGCGAGATAGCGACCTTCGTACCGTGCGAACACCTCGTCGCAACGTGCGAGATAACGGGCGTATTCCTCCTCGTCACGGATTCGAATGCGGGCAACAAAGTAGCAGGACATACCGCTCCTTTACCGCTCAGATAACGCCGAGCGGAACGAGCACCGCAAGCAATACGATGTTGATACACGCAAGAGAGCCGATCCATTTTTTCTGCGCCTTGGGTTCCCGGTCGTAGATGAGGTAGCTCGCGAGGAAAAACGGGATATAGACCGTGATGAACACGGGAAGTGCGCCCCACCACGGATACACCCAGATGAACGCGGGCGTTCCCGCGAGGAAGATCTCCACAAGCGAGAATAGCAGCGCGCCGCCGATGGCGAACACGACGCGGTTGTTGATCCCCAGGAGTTTCATGTTTTTATCCTGCGGCATGAGTTTCGAGGTGAACCCCGCGATGGCGAACATCATGGAAAGTTCCCAGCTCACGCCGATGAGCAGGATATACGACGTGCTCTCCGGCGAAACCGTCCAGAGCGCGTAACCCGTGAAATGGCAGATGACCGCGTTGGCGATTTCATAGAGCCAGTGTACGCTGTAAAGCATCAGCGCCGCGGCGATAACCTTGTAGTTCTTCTTGTGGACCTCGTCCACATAGAGCATCACAATGACGGCAAGCAGAGCGATAAACGTCCAGTTAAAATTGCTTGTGTCGCGCACGGCGGCCTTGGCAAGGTCGGCCAAAGGCTTTAACCCGGGGTCTCCGAACAGCATAAACAGCACCTCCCAATGATTTGTTTTGTCGTATCAACTCAATTAATTTGCCTGTTTCATTGTATCGTGCGTAAAAAACGCTGTCAATTTGAAGATGCCGCAGCGGTGCGCCCAGCGCAAACGCCCGTCAGGTTTTAAAAAAGCGCCGGGCGGCGGAAAAATAAGCAGATAGAATCCCCGGCGTTATGCCGGGGGTTTTTTAGAAACATGCGTTAGACGCGCGTTTTTTGCGCGGCTTTTTCCATGAATGTTTCGTTGTCCACGATGAAGCGCTCCTGCGTGCCCTCGCCGATCAGCCCCGCGCCGTCATATGCGCGGCAGCGGAACACAAGCCGCCGCCGGTCGATTTCGACGAGCTCGGTTTCGCAGCGTACCGTCATGCCGACGGGCGTCGCGCTGAGGTGCTTTACGTCGAGATGCGTGCCCACCGTGGAGCTGCCATCCGGTAAAAATGGAAGTACGCTCCGCGCAGCGCAGTACTCCATCAGCGCGATCATGGAAGGCGTCGAGTACACGTTCAGCCCGCCGCTGCCGACCGCTTCGGCGGTATTTTGGCCGGTCACTTCTTCTTCGCGCGAACCCTTCAACCCAATCAACAGGTCAGCCATAGTACACTCCTTCGGTTTGTTATCGTTATACGCCGCAGCCCGGTCAGTCGATGAACAGGCGCTTTGCGGACTCTTGCAGTTTTTCGATCAAAAATCGGTCGAATCGGGTCAGCTGGTAACCCGAACGGTAGATCAGCACGTCGCAAAAGACGTTGCCGGGGATATCCACGCGCCGCTGCGTCAGGCCGAAACGCTCCAGAACGTCCTCCGGCATAGGCGAGGAGAGCGTATACGCCTTGTCGATACGGCTGATGAGCTCAAGCAGGCTCGCGCGCTCGTAGACGGTAATGGTCTTCTTCGATTCGATGGACTGCGCGATTTCGCGCGCAAGGTTGACGGGCAGGTTGGGGATGGCGCTGTCCCCGTAAAGCAGCTCCGTGCAGCCCGAAAGGCTGCGTTCGATGATATGCCCGCGCGAGGCGAGCGGATGGCGCTTGCTGAGGATGACGACGGACGCAAATTCCCAGATGGATTCGTATTGCAGCGAGCGCTCGGTCAGCGCGTTGAGGTAGTATTTTTCGTAGATGTTCTGATAGCGGATCACGCCGAGCTGGTTGATGCCGTTGGCGACCTGGCGGATCGTGCGCATGGCGCCCGCCTCGCGGTAGTCGACGCTGTAATCCGCGTCCGGTCCGAGTGAGAGGATGGCCTCCGTCAGCGCGCGGGAGATGTAGCTCGCGCGCGGCGCGCAGAGGTCGAAACGCGTCTTTTTTTCGTCCGAGGGTTTATAGAGCGCCTCGATTTCCGCGACCTGCGAGAGGATGCCCCGCGCGTAACCGAGAAATTCGCGCCCCTTTTCGGTCGGCACAACGCCCTTGGCCGTGCGGTCGAAGATGGCGATGCCGATGTCGTCCTCCAGCTCGCGGATGGACTTGCTCAGGTTCGGCTGGTTCATATAGAGGTTTTCCGCGGCCTTGCTGATGGAGCCGGTTTTCTCCACCTCGATTGCGTACTTGAGCTGCAGCAGGTTATTCATGGTTGCCTCCTTCCCGTCTTGCGGGATCCGGCGCGGGGTTATGCGCGCATGGCGTGCCCGGCGGTTTCAAACGCGGATTCGTCAAGCGCATCGCCGTCGAGCACAAGTGTTCCGTTGACATAAACGCGCTCTATACCGAACGCTTTGGACTGATCGGGAACCGCGTTCTTCAGTTTCGTTTCGTCAAACACCGTCAGATCCGCGTAGTATCCCGGCCTGACGTAGCCGCGTTTTTCAATCGAGAACCGGTCCGCGACCGCGCCGGTCATCTTGCGCAGCGTGCGCGGCATGGTATCGCCGCTGCCGTTGAGGGAGAGGTGTAAAAATTTCGGGAAGCAGTCGTAGATTGCGGGGTTTTGCACGCCGTTTTCCTCCACCCACGCGTCGGTCATATACAGCACGTGGTCGTGCCGCGAGAGTGCGGAGACGATACCGGGCGTGCTGTACGGGCCCATATTGACGCGCCCGCCGAAATTGCTCTTTTCGCAGAGCATGAGGTAGGCGTTCAGGTTGTCCGTTTTCCGCTCTTTCGCGATTTGCCGAACGGTCTTGCCCTCGTAGCTCCCGTATCCGGGGCCGATGTAAGCCACCTGAATGTCGCCAAAGCCGAAGCCGAGCAGCGCGATGGAGGCGTTGGCCAGCAGGCGGAAGCGGAATTTGTTGACGAATTTGCGTTTATCCGCCGGAGAAAGCGCCTGGTACCACGTCGGCATGACGACCGTGATGACCGACACACCGAGCAGCTCGGCGTAGATGTCGAACATTGCGTCCACGCCGTTTTTCCGCATGCGCTCGATGATTTCGACAAGTTCGTCCTTGCACTTGAAAGAACTTTTACCCACGAAGATGGCATGGGAATACTGCAGCTTGACGTTCAGCCCGCGCGTGATCTCCTCCAGCTCGTCGAGCGCGCGCAGCAGGTGCGGCCTGCCGAGCAATTCGGGGTACGCCATGGACACGGCGGAGCAGGCGCGCGGGTGCACCGTCAGCGGGCGGTCGTAGCGCGTGCAGAGCTCGGCGATTTTTCTAAGTTCCTCTTTGGGCGCATAGATGCCGGGTTCGTACATCAGTCCGAGCGAAACGCCGCAGGCGCCCTGCTGAAGATTGCGCTCTAACAGCGCGAGCATATTTGCCAGCTCGGATTCGCTCAACGGTTTGTCGCTGTAACCGGTGCCGCTTGCGCGCGCGGTGCAGTGCCCCGCCAGAGAGGCGATGTTGAGCGGCGTATTGCCGTCGATCGAAGTAAAAAACGAATCCGCATCGGGATAGATACCCGTCAGGCCGGTCATGTGGAACAGCCCCGCGCCGACTTTGTCTATATACGGGCTGTCCGGCGCGAATCCGGTCATCGACAAGCCGCAGTTGCCGGTGATAAACGAGGTGATACCCTGCCGCACGAACGGCTCGAAATACGGCCTTGGGTCGGTCTTCGCCGCGAACCAGTCGTTGTGCGAATGTGCGTCGAAAAAGCCGGAGGATACGCTCTTTCCCGTCAGGTCGACAATCCGTGCGTCCCCGGCTTCGATTTGCGGCGCGACGCCGAGAATTTGATCGCCCTCGATTAAGATGTCGCCAAGATATGCGTCCTGTCCCGTGCCGTCGTAGATCAGCCCGTTTTTCAGCAGCGTTTTCATGAAACACCTCTCATTCTCATCCCGGTAACATGGTATCACAAACCCTATAAATTGAGAAGATAATCGCACTTTGATGACGTTTGGCGCCATTGACGCACGGTGCGGGAACTATTATACTGTTACTAAATGAATAGCGTGCGTATCCGCGCCCGAACAAGGGCGCTGGCGGGAGAAATTCCGCCAAGGGAATGCGGATGAGAATTCCGAGCTACCCCAGTAACCGTGAAGCGGACGAACGGACAAAAAAGCCACTGCGAGGCGACTTGCGGGAAGGCGTCCAAGTAGGATGAAGCGAAGCCGGGAGACCTGTTTATGCATGACATACTCCTGGGGTGGAGTGCAGCTATTGACCGCGCCGACAGCACGCGAAGTCTTCATTGCTCCCTCTCCTCAAGAGAGCGGAGCATTTTTTATTGCTTCCCTCTCGGCTCTATTCATTTGAATATTCGGAAAGGGAAACAAAACATGAAACACACGAAATACATCGCCGCGCTGCTCGTGGCGATCCTGCTGCTCGGCGCTTGCGCGCCGGATGCGGCAAAACCCGCCGCAACTGCGGAACCGCTTGCAACCGAAACACCCGCCGAGGCGGAAACCATGCCCGAAAGCGCGGGAATAAGCGTGACCGACATGACGGGCCGCGAAGTGACGCTCGACGAACCGGCGACGCGCGTCGTCGCGCTCGGCGCGGCGGACTGCGAGATACTCTACGCCATCGGTGCGGGCAGTCTGCTCGTTGGCCGCGGCGAATACTGCGACTATCCGGCCGAGGTGCTGGAGATCCCCGCCGTACAGTCCGGTATGGAGACCAACCTCGAGCAGATCATCGCGCTCGAGCCGCAGGTTTTAATCATGAGCGTCATGGCGCAGACAGAGGATCAGGTGAACCAGCTGGAGCAGGCGGGCATCAAAGTGGTCGTGTCCGACGCGCAGGACATCGCGGGCGTGTATACGGCGATCGAGCTGCTCGGCGCGATTACGGGACGCGACGCGGAAGCGGCGGCGGTCGTTTCCGGCATGCAGGCGACGCTTGATTCACTCGCCGCGCGCGCGGGCGAACTGGAAGGCAAGAGCGTCTATTTTGAAGTTTCCCCGCTTGCATACGGTCTCTGGACGGCTGGTTTAGGAACATTTATGGATGAAATCGCCGCGCTGCTGGGGCTGACGAATATCTTTTCGGACGTCAGCGGCTGGGCGGAGGTTTCCGAAGAACAGGTGCTGCTTGCCGATCCCGATATTATCGTGACCATCGCCATGTACTACGGCGAGGGACCGACGCCGGAAGAGGAGATTCTTTCGCGCGCGGGGTGGCAGGACGTGGCCGCCGTAAAGAACGGGGACATCCTCAACCTGCCGGACAACGAACTCTCGCGCCCCGGCCCGCGTCTGGCGGACGGCGCGCAGGCGCTCTTCGACTTTGTGCTGGAGGCGATAGTTAAGGACAATGCGGCGTAACGTTTTTAAGGGCAGGGGGGACGAGCTGCCGTCCCCCGCGCCCGAAACGCATAGCGGCGGCGGACGGGACGGATTTCGCGCGGGCGAACTCGTCCTGTTTGCGCTGGTCACGCTCGCCGTCATGGCGCTTTGCGTCTGCGTCGGCAGCGTGAGCCTGCCGCTGAAAACGACGCTCACGGTGATCTGGAACGCCGTCTGGCGCCTGCCGATGCCGGAGGGCATCTCCGTGCCGATCATCCTCTCCGTGCGCCTGCCGCGCGTAATCTGCGTGGCGCTCACGGGCGCGGCGCTGTCGATCTGCGGCGGCGCGATGCAGGGCTTGTTGAAAAACCCGCTGGCGGACGGCAGCACGCTCGGCGTGTCCAGCGGCGCGTCGCTCGGCGCGGTGATCGCCATCGCGTTTGGAATCACGCTGCCTGCGCTGCCGTTTGCGGGGACCATGGTGCTGGCCATCGTGTTTGCGTTTCTCTCGCTCATGATCATCCTTTCGCTGGCCTATAAAATCGATTATTCCATGTCCACGCATACGATTATCCTCATCGGCGTGATCTATTCCATGTTTGTTTCGAGCATCCTCGCGCTGATCGTCACGTTCGCCTCAGACCACGTCAAGCAGATCACATTCTGGACGATGGGCTCGCTGATGGGCACGACGATGCAAAACGCGCTCGTGCTGCTCGGCGCCCTCGCCGTGTTCGGCGGCGTAATCCTGCGCTATGCGCGCGAGCTCAACGCCTTTGCCGTGAGCGAGGACAACGCGCGCAATATCGGCGTGCCCGTGCGGCGGGTTAAGCTCATATTGCTCATATCCGTCTCGGTGCTCATCGGCGTCTGCGTCTCCATCGGCGGCACGATCGGTTTTGTCGGCCTTGTCACGCCGCATATGGTGCGCATGATCGTAGGGCCCGACCATAAACGGCTTATGCCCGCGTCCCTGTTCGGCGGCGCGGTGTTTCTCATGCTGGCGGACCTTGTCGCGCGGATTCTGCTCAATCCCATCGAGCTGCCCATCGGCGTGGTCACGTCGTTTGCCGGCGCGATTCTCTTTATCGTCATCTTTTATCGATACAGGAGGGTGCGCGCATGACCCTGCTGGACGTAAAAAACCTGACCGTGCGCTACGGTGATCTTACGATCGTGGACGGCGCAAGTTTCTCGCTTTCCGACGGCGACTGGCTCATGATCGTCGGGCCGAACGGCGCGGGCAAGAGCACGATCGTCAACGCGGTTTCGCAGAACGCGCCATATACGGGCGAAGTGCGCGTGCTGGACAAGGCGGTAAAGCGCTACCGCCCGCACGAGCTGGCGCGGCTGGTCGGCGTACTGGCGCAGACGCATGCCATGGGCTACGGCTTCACGGTCGGTTCGGTCGTGCGACTCGGGCGGTACGCGTATTCGCCGGGGCTGTTTTCCCGGGGAGGGAACGCGGACGAGCGGATGGTGGAACGCGCGCTCGCGCTCACGGGCATGACGCGCTTTGCCGATCAGAGCGTACTCACGCTCTCCGGCGGCGAGCTGCAGAGGACGTTTTTAGCGCAGCTGTTTGCGCAGGATCCGCGCGTGCTGCTGCTTGACGAGCCGACCAACCACCTCGATCTCGTGTATCAGAAACAGGTGTTCGGGCTCATTTCGGAGTGGATCAAGGAGCCGGGGCGCGCGGTCGTTTCGGTCGTGCACGACCTCAGCCTCGCGCGGGCGTACGGAACGCACGCGCTGTTGCTCGACGGCGGAAAAACGATCGCGTACGGCCCGATAAAGGACGTGTTTTCTGCCGAACACCTGAACCGGGCCTACGCCATGGACGTGCCGCGATGGATGCGTTCCATGCTCGCGCAGTGGCGGCAGGAAGAACAACCGCAATGAAACCTTACCGGAAATTTACATAAAACGGCATGCGCGGGCGGGCGATATAGTGTATAATCGACAGAACACCGCGCCCGCCGTTCTTTTTATAAACGGCGCGCGGCGGCTCGAAAAACGGGACGAAGTTCGCCGCTGCGGCGAATCCCGGCGATTCAGGAGGAACCAAATGCTGTCCATCATCCTGCTGCGGCACGGCAAGACGGAAGGAAACTTGAACAGCCGTTACAACGGCAGGACCGACGACCCGCTCTGCGACGACGGCGTGCGCGAGGCGCGTAAAGCGGCGCATTTCCCCGACATCAAACACGTCTACGCGAGCCCGCTCATGCGCACGCGGCAGACCGCCGGCATCTGCTTTCCAAACGCAGAGGTCGTGACGATCGACGGCCTTAGGGAGATGGACTTCGGCGAGTTCGAAGGGCGCACCGCCGCCGAGATGGAAAACGACGCGGCTTACCGCGCGTGGGTCGCCGGCGGCTGCGTGGATCTCTGCCCGGGCGGCGAGAGCATCCCGCTGTTTGCCAAGCGCGCCACCGCGGCGTTTGCGGGCGCTGTTGCCGACGCAATCGCGCGCGGGGAAGAGCGCGTGGGTTTTTCGGTGCACGGCGGCGTGATCATGTCCGTTATGAGCGCGTTTTCCGGCTCCGACGAGTCATACCACACGTGGTATGTGCGCAATTGCAGCGGTTACGAAATAGAGCTGGACGAAGCAGCATGGGCGAAAGAAAAACGGTTCGCATCCTACCGGCTCTTTGGAGAGCAGGGCGATCGATGGGATATGATCGGCGGCAAACCGGAAGCATAAAGCATCAAATAAACGGTACATCAAACCGGCGGCATGGATACCCATACCGCCGGTTTTTTCGCGTGCGTTATTCGGAGATGAGTTTTGTCTTTTTCAGCGAGAGGACGAGTACGGGCAGGATGGCGAGCTGTATGATGATGCCCGGCAGCGCGGTAACGAACGAAGCGGTCATCCAGATCGGCAGCGAATAGCTGCCCGCGCGGAAGATCAGCGCGTTGAGCAGACCGAACACGAACCGGCCCGCCAGCATCGCCGCGATCAAGGAAAGATACAGATCGAGCGTCAGCTTCCCGGTTTGGATGTACCGCATGAGCAGGCCGGAGACGAAACCGTAGACCGCAAGCTCGCAGAGCATGCTCGGCAGATACGCCATCGGCGGCATGCCGGTAAAGAGGGTCGAAAGCAGCGGCGCGAGCACGCCGCAGGCAAGTCCGAACGGCCAGCCGCAGACGAGGCCGCAGAGAAAGACCGGGATATGCATGGGCAGAAAGATGCTGCCCGCGTTGGCGACGGAGTGGAACGCAATGGGAAGCACGACGCCGATTGCGACGCACAGCCCGGCGAAGATGAGGCGCTTGGTCTTGGTCATGGTGAATCGATACATGTTGACAGACTCCTTTTTATTTTTTGGCAAACGAAAAACAGCCGCAAAGGCCGGCCCGGCTTGACCGGGGCATACGCCTTCGTGGCTGTATTGATCGGGATCGGTAAGGGATTAGACGCGTTCGTCCGCCTTCGTGGCGAACACTATGGGAATATTTTATAAATCATACAACCGGATGTCAATGTGTTTCTGAAATAACGTTTGCATCCTCATTTATATGCGCCGCGATGCGGCGGTCGAGTTCGTCCAGCGTCAGCGAGATCAATTCCTTGATCGCGAACGGGCCGAGGCCCGCGATAAAGCAGTTGCACAGGTTCATCGGGATGAGCAGCTTTTCGGCGGGGCTTTGTCCGACCGCGACAGCGACGGCGGGAGAGATCTCGCCCATCATGGAGTCGGCGACCATTAAACCGAGCGGGCCGACGATGTAATCCGCCGCTTTACAGTTGACGACGACGGCGTTTTCCCCCGTGCCCGCGCGCGCCGCACCGGCCTTCATCATGGTGGTGGTCGCGATGCTGTTTGTGCCGACGGCGCGGATTTCGAAGCGGTCGGAACGGGTGGCGAGCTGTTCTACGAGCAGTTTTCCGATGCGGCCGCCCTGACCGTCGATAACTAGAACAACGGGTTTTTTCATGAAGGGTTTCCTTTCGAGCAAAAAAATCGAACCGTTTGATTGCGCAAACGAGGCGTTTACTGGAGGATTAAAGCAAAGACTACCATAAGCGTCAACAGGGAAAGCGTCGTCAGGCAGCCGCCCTTGGGGCCGGAGGGCCTGTTCCCGCCGTTTTTGTTGCGGTTGAACGCCTGCATGTAATGCGCGTAGCCGGTCAGGCCTTTTCCGAAGTAGCCGTAGTCCTTTGGCATATCCGTTCCTTCAGTTCTGGTGCTTGGCTGTAAAACCGCACATTATTTGCGCTTCTTTCTATCTTTTAACTTACGTCCGATGATCGGCGCAGCAAGACTTGCGAGAAAGATAGATGTCCTACGGTATGCGCGGTCATATGCGCGTTGGCGCTTTTCCTCTTTGCGAAGCTGACGATCGGAATTTCCAATCATGATAGAATTACCTCATTAAAAAATATACTGAAATACTAATCGCGAACCATTTCCTTTTGGTGGTTCTTCGAGAATTAAATACTTGTAATCGCCAGGTAATGTGCGCATCGCTCTACAGACAGTAGGCATCGCTCGATCCATATTTAGTGCTCGATGTACATCGCCTGAACGAATGTTTATTTTGTGTACACCCTTAGACTTAGCGGCTGCAATTAAGGTTTGTATATATGTTCGGACTTCGTGGATGGATGGATTTACGGTGATTCTCTTTATGCTAGAAGCCGATTTTGCAGATGATATGCATTTTGTTTTTATATGCTCTGATAGGGATGATGGAGCTTTTATATCAAAGCAGAGATCGGTTCTTAAAGCAGTGTTGTAAATCGGGTTAAAGTGACCTATCAGATCGCGTTCTATTCGATGAAAATCGCCTGTTATGCAAAAATACAATTCTATGGTTTTTTTATCATTAATTGCATTTAACACAATTTTATTCATTTTACAGTTAGTGGGTTGTCCACCGTCATAACAAGCGCGAGGAGCAATATAACCATACCCTTGATTAAATCTTTTTGCTAGATCCAGCGCTTGACCAATATAAACCAGACGATCATCAATAAAGTAAGCATAAATTCCAGAAACGCCTGACCATTTTAGCGGGTCAATAGAAAAGCGACAAAATGCTCCGTCTCCGTATTTATGAAGCTTGTATTGATCTTTTTTATTATATTTATCTTGTGGATGAAACTCCTGAACATTACCGTTTCGGTCGATTACGGGCGTGATATTTTGCACAAAATGAAATTCATAAGACAAAAGCTTTTTCATATTCTCTCCATGCTGATATGTTGCTCGTTAATTTAAATCGGACTTAAAGACTGGAACCATCTTCATCATAAAGCGTATCCAACACATATGCAACCTGTTTACGCGGTGTTTTACGCATTACGGGATTTTTTGGAAGGTTCTCCATCCGTGCGCGCTGTGATAAGATATTGTTAGAAACGAAACGCGGGAGGATTTTAATATGAAGTTCGTGGTCATTGGAGCGAACGCCGCGGGCATGAGCGCGGCCTCTCGTATCAAGCGCAGGCGGCCGGAATGCGAGGTCGTTGCGCTGGAACAAACCTTCGAGGTGTCCTACGGTGCGTGCGGCCTGCCTTTCTACATCGCCGGTCTGAACGACAACCTAGACCTCGTGCGAATCCGTTCCGTATCGGATTTTGAAAAAAGCGGCATCGTCATGCGTCTCGGGCATACCGTCGAGAGCATCGATTTTAAAGAAAAAATGATTGCAGGGCACAACGCGACGGGAGACGCGTTCCGTATGGATTACGACAGGCTGCTCATCGCCAGCGGCGCGTCGCCGCGGCGGCTGGGCGCGCCCGGTGCGGAAAAGGGGAACATATTCTCGCTCAAGACCCCGCGGGATGCGGAACAAATCCGCGCGGCGATTGAACATAAGCGGTCAAACGTCGTCATCGTCGGCGGCGGGGCGATCGGACTGGAGCTTGCCGAAGCATTCCTTTTGCAGAAAGTGAAGAGCCTGACCGTGATCGAGGCGGCCGGCCAGCTTCTGCCTGGGTTCGACGAGGAGTTCGCGCTCGCAGCGCGCGATGAACTGGAAAAGCACGGCGTGCAGGTGCGAACAAGCGAACGTGTGACCGGATTTTCAGGAGGCGCGTCCGTCGAACGGGTTGAGACGGAGCGCGGCAGATACGATGCGGACGTGGTCGTCGTTTCCGTCGGCGTTGCGCCGAATACTTCGTTTGCAAAAGGGCTGGATATGCTTACCAACGGCGCGATCGTCACCGACGAGGCAATGAAAACAAGCGAACCGGACGTGCTCGCGGCGGGGGATTGTTCGAGCGTATGGCACAAGCTGCTGCAAAAGCCGGTCTATCTGCCGCTCGGCACCTACGCCAACAAGCAGGGCCGGCTCGCGGGGGACAGCGCCTGCGGCGTGCCCGTTTCCTATACCCGCGCGCTCGGATCGGCTATGCTGCGCTGCATGGGTCTGGAGCTGGCCAGGACGGGATTGACGGAAGAGGAAGCCAAATCAGCGGGTATTGACGCTAAGAGCGTCACCGTCCGCGCGCATTCGCATCCGCATTATTATCCGGACGCCTGCGAGATCGCCATCAAGCTCTGCTACCGGGCCGAAGACCGCGTACTGCTCGGCGCGCAGCTCATGGGCGCACGCGAGACGGCGCTGCGCATCGACCCGATTGCCGTCGCCATAGACCGCGGCATGACGACGGAGGAGCTTGGGTTTGCGGACTTCGGTTACGCCCCGCCGTTTTCAGGCGTGTGGGACGCCGTCGCCGTCGCCGCCAATGCGGCGAAATGAAGCGATATCCGTAAAAAAGCCGCCTTAGGGCGGCTTTTTTACGTGCATATCGTAGATATATCAAAAAGATATATCCAACGGCTTGTCTTTTACAGAATTAACGATATAATATATCTAACAGATATAAAAGAGGTGCGATATGCGGCAGACGGACTATGTGATACTTGGCTTGCTTGCGGAGCGGCCGCTGAACGGATATCAGATCAAGAAGCTCGTCGATATCCGCTTCAAGTTCTTCTGGAGCGAGAGCTTCGGGCAGATATTTCCCGCGCTGAAAGCGCTTGCGGCGCAGGGATTTGTCGAAGAGAATCCGGATGGTGAAAAAAGCGCGCGCGCGGCGAAAGCATACCGGATCACAACCGCGGGAATGGCGGAGCTTGCGCGCTGGCTCGGCCAGCCGGTTGAGAAGGAATCCTTCCGGTTGGAGATCCTGCTGAAGACTTATTTTTCCGGCTACGCGGCGCCGGACGCGATGCTTGTGCATCTTGCGGCATTCGAGGAGAGCCACGCACAGCAACTGCGCATCCTCGATTTATTTCAAGCGGAGCTGGAGCGCATTCCCGACGAGGATAATAACCACCGCGATATCCTCCGCGTGATCGACTTCGGGCAGAAAGCAAACCGCGCGTATCTGGACTGGTGCCGCGAAACGACCGCGTATTTTGAAGAAAAACGGCGTGCCCGCGCAGGCGCCGCCGAAAAGGAGTAGAAGATGAGACAGAAAATCAGGCGGATTTTACTTTATGTATCGTTGTTCCTCTTTCCGGTGACGATGAATTACCTCTCCCCGTACGTTTCCATCGACGGGGCGTTTGCCGGCGTGCTCTCCGGTAGCGCGATCCTGTTTTGCGCGCTGTTTCTCTCCGGATTGTTTTTCGGGCGGGCGTGGTGCGGCTGGATCTGTCCGGCGGGCGGAGTTGCGGAAATAAGCCAGACGGTGAATGCAAAACCTGTCAACGCTCGACGCCTCCGGATTGTACGGTACTGCATATTCGCGGTGTGGTTTTGCGTGCTGGCTGCGGGATTCGTTCTCGCGGGCGGGATACGCGGGATCGACCCGCTGCGCATGACCGAGCGGTATATCTCTGTTGACGAGCCGGTCAAATACGTCGTGTATTATTTCGTGCTCGGGATCATCTTTGTGCTCGACCTCGCGCTCGGACGGCGCGGCGCATGCCACGCCATCTGCTGGATGAGCCCGTTTCTCAGCGCCGGCATGCTGGCCGGAAGGTTTCTGCATCTGCCGCAGATGCGCATCAAGGCGAATGCGGAGAACTGTATCGACTGCAAGAAGTGCAACGATAAATGCCCCATGAGCATCGACGTCAACGCCGCGGTCAAGACCGGCAGCGTGAAGAGTTACGACTGCATCCTCTGCGGCGAGTGCGTGGGCGTCTGCCCCAAAGGGGTGCTGTCGTATCGGAAACCGAAGTAGCGGAATAAAACAAGATTAAACCGGACGTAAGAGCGTCCAGTTTTTCGCTATTGCTTGTTCTGGTAAGGAATGTGTTAATGAACGGTCGCTTCTATTCGACGTATAAGCCGTTGCTTCAAATCAGCAACATCCTTCCAAATGATTATTGGCTTCTGTGAAATATCAAAGTGTGGCTTTTTATTTGGATCTTTGAAAACTCCTTCATTGCAACAGACAATTACTTCTTTACCCAATGCTTGTGCATAACCTGCTTCGTAATACGCACCATAGTTTTGATAAGTAACATCGACTACCATAAACTTACTTCGCTCGATTTCATAAAACATTTCGGGAATAATTTGGTGGTTATGTTCTTTTTCACTTATAATTTGTGCTTTATATTTTTTTAATTCTATGGCTTCTCGGAATGCTTCCATTATGTACTTTGCTTCAGGAGCGTAACTCATAGCAATGAATCCTTGATTTATTTCATTTGATCGCTTAGTTAATTCTTCAATCTTTTTCCAACCTTCATACAAAATGACAAAGAGCGGTCCTATTAAATCAACATCAATGTAATTGAGTTCACGGAGAGAGCGAAGTATTAAAATTACTTCGTCGTCGGGTGCAGCTGATTCACAGAACAGTTCACGATGAAATAAGACATCATTTTTTGATCGATGAATTTCTTTTCCAACATTTGGGTATAGGACACCTAAATTTAAAAGAGCTCTTTCAACTCGTCCAGAAATTGTTTTCGGGTATAGTTTTATTTCATTCGCTAAATTGATACGATGGGGAATATCAATTTTATCAGGGGCTTCGTTTTCTTCATAAACAAAAAACCAAAGTTTCTTGTCTTTTTTTGTTTGATATAGCTTTTGACGAATCAACTTTTCTGTAACTATATTTAATAAACGATATCTAATTACAGGGTCTTTAAGGTAATTTATTTCAACACCTAAATAGAAGTCTACATTCAGCTGAATGCAATGTATTTTCTCTGCTTCGTTTGATTTAGTAGGCGATCCAATCTCACATTCTTCTGATCCACAAATTGGGCAACATACCATTCCCATTTTTTGTATCCTCCTTATATAATAATTGTATCGTATGACAACAAAAAAGTAAAAATTTGATTTCTAAATAACCCGATTTTATAATTTTATACATTGACGCACATGAAGTACAGTCTTATGATGAAACAATGATTAGATATGCTTCCAGTATTTATTCCAACCTGAAAGAATGTTTAATCGTGGCCTTCAACTCCTGCTTGCCGATTCGCTTGTTCTTTGGCGCGGGTATACTCAAAGAACTGTATTACTGAAGGACGCGACCTTACCGAACACTCCGTTGTTCATCTTGGAGAACACGCCTACGATCAAGTAAACGTGGTGGGCACGGACAGGTGTCATTTCCGCGCGGTGCTCGGGAAAAAGCCCGCCGTTACTGGAAAAAAGTTTAAAAAATTATGATGTAACAAATGAAAAGTAGTATGATATACTAAGCATTGGTTTGTTGCGGCTTGATTGGCAAGAGAGCCAAGATAAAAGCGGGTTCGTAAAGCACATGGTGGGAGACTCTGTAACTTTAGCAATGTACGAGAACGGCTACAAAGCCGGAATAGAGGTGTTGGAATGCAGAGCATGCTCTACATTGAAATCAGCGCGATCGGGATTATCCTGCTGCTGGTCATACTGTTCACACAGCGGCTGACGACGGGCTCGTCCGCGGCGCAGAGACGCTTTAATATGTTGATCTATACGACGATGGTCATGCTGGTCGTAGATGCTTTTTGCTGGAACATCGACGGAAAACAGTTCAATTTTGCGTGGGAATTGAACTATGCGGCGGAAACGATTTACTATACGCTGCATCTGGTTCTGCCGTTCCTTTGGGCGAACTATGTGGAGATTGCGCTAAGCCCCAACCTGAAAGCGGCGAAAAGACGCATCAACATCATAGCCACTCCTCTTTTGATCTTTATCCTGTTACTGCCGCTCAACATCAAATACGAGTTCCTTTTTATCATCGATGACGCGAACATATATCATCGCACCTTCGGCGTATATATCTATGCGGCGTTGTCCTACTCGTACCTGGCCTATGCGAGTATACGCGCTTTAATTAAAGCAAAAAACTCTGTTTGGGTAGAGGACAGACGCCGCTGCTACACAATTGCTTTTTTTGCTGTTTTTCCATTCATTGGCGGGTTGATACAGCTCGCATTTTACGGCGTGAGCCTCAACTGGATCCTCGCGGCTGTCTCCATATTGCTGGTTTATATCGACTCCCAAAACCGGCAGATCTCGGCCGATCCGCTCACGGGGCTGAACAACCGGCGCGAACTGACGAGGTTTCTTCTGAAGGAAACGCGCGAGCAGCAGAGCAACGGCACGATCACGCTTGTCATGATGGATGTCGACGGCTTTAAGCAGATCAACGATACGTATGGGCATTTTTACGGCGACGGCGTGCTCATTGCGGTCGCCGATATCCTTAAGACGAGCCTGAAAAACACGGATTTATTTCTCGCGCGTTACGGCGGCGATGAGTTTTGCATCGTGATGCCCGCGGAGAGCAAGATCAGCCCGAAAGAACTCATCGAAGGAATCGATCAAAACATCGAGCAGTGGAACAAACAGCATGACAGCGAAAAACCGATCAGCCTGAGCATCGGACATGCCGACTGGGACGAGCTGAACGATAAGACTTACGAATCGCTCATAGCGCGTGCGGACAAGAAGATGTATGAAGCGAAGCGCAATAAAAAGCCGGTGCCGCGAGAAAAGAAATAAAATGAATATGACTTATCAAACCCGCTTTATGGCGGGTTGTTTCTCGTCTATCGGCGTTCACGGTGAAGGTGACGATTTGCAAGCGGCATCTGCAGCTCTATTTCATGCCTGAGCGGGATGCCGTTTTCACCGATTGCCGGAATTTCCGGTTTGATGCGCCGCGCGGCGTCGAGAGAATCGCGGTAGACGTTCGATATTGCGAATCCCCGGTTTTGGTAGAACCGGATGGCTTTGATGTTGTCGTTCGTCGTTATCACTGCGACCCGCTCGCACCCGCGCAGGCGCGCGGTTTCAACGACGGCGCGAATCAAAGCCGTACCCGTGCCGCGCCCGCCGTCGAGGCTGTCCAGCGAAGTGATCTCGCAGCACTCATCCGTTACGATATAGGTAATCAGGGCGTTGATCGCGCCGCTTTTCCCGTATTGCAGATATCCCTCCGCATGCGTCAAGTCCACGATGCGGCCCCGGATGACCATATCCGTTGAAAACCAGTGCGCGCGCAGAAACGCGTTCACCAATTCCCGGTTGCCGACGTTGATACGGGCGAATTCCATATACTATCCTCCCTGGCGCCGCCGGCCGCCGTGCGGCGCAGAACGGACATGCTCGGCTTTCGATGCAATGCTGAATCCAGTATATGGCATTCATCCAGGCGCGGCAAGGCGGGCGAGCGAAGTGCTGATGCAAAAAGGCATATGCGTCTTTGCATTTCTATCCGTATATGGTATCATAAATTGTTAGTAGTACGAATTAAGTTCGGCTGCCCTGCCGACGAGGAGTGGAAAATGACCGACCGGGAAATCGAAGAACTGCTGAATCAGGCGCTTAAGGATATGTTTTACAGCGTACTGCGGCTTCAGGAGCAGAGTGTATCCAAAATGGCCAACGGGAACCTGAGCCGCACGGAAATGCACGCGCTGGAGATCGTGCAGGATATTCCGGATGCGACGCTTACGCGGATTGCCGATATCCTCGGCGTTACGAAAGCGACGATCAGCGTCTCCGTCAACCGCCTCGTCGAGAAGGGGTATCTCGTTAAAACCCGTGCGGAGGGCGACAAACGAAAGAGCATCCTCGTGCTTACCGATACGGGCGAAGTGATGTGTAAAAAACACAAACAGTTCCACGACATGCTCATCGGCAGCGTGATGCGGGAGTTTCATGTTTCGGAATATCCGGAGGTGCTCAAGTCGATGCAGGCGCTTGTGAACTTTTTCAACCACCTGCGCGTGTGAAAATCCGCGGCGGATTCGCTGACAGGACGGAACGATATGCGGCATATTCGGTCGTTGTGTGAAAAAAACGCGTAAAAACAGGCGTTCATCGACAAATTCGTAATGAATATTCATCGGCTTATACCATAATAGGAAGACTGGTATTTCGTCGGCCGACAGTTCACAATCCCGTATCGCACGGGGGGTGTGAACTTGACAAGTGAAAAACAGCGTGTTATGATTCTGCGCAAGTTAGTTAGTAGTGCTAACGAAACGCGGGATCATTTTTTATACCCCCCGCGCGTTGGCAGACACGGCTGGCATAATACGGACTTATACTTCTTTATTCGTCGAAAGGAATCCGGATGATGGATCTGGACACAATTTTCCAGCTGCTGGATCGCGCAGAAAAATCTTCGTTCACAAAGGTCGAAATCCAGTCGGGCGAAATACGCCTTTGCCTGGAGCGCGGCGCGGTTGCGCACGCCGCCATAACGGCGGAGATGGCAAGCGTACCGCAGGAAGCGGACGCGGCAGCCGAAAAGGACGCCGTGCGCTCGCCGATTTCGGGCGTGTGTTACCTTGCCAGAGAACCGGAGGCGGAACCGTTCGTATCCGCCGGTTCGCGCGTGAAAAAGGGCGACACGCTCTGTATCATCGAAGCGATGAAGACCATGAACGAGATTCGTTCCCCGAAAGCCGGCGTCATCGCGGCGATCCTCGCGAACGACGGCGCGACGGTCGCGGCGGGCGATCCGCTCTTCGTGCTGAGCGAAGGAAACTGATATGCAGACGGTACTCGTGGCAAATCGCGGGGAAATCGCCGTCCGCATCATCCGCACGTGCAAAAAACTCGGGCTGCGGACGGTGGCGGTTTATTCGGAGAACGACGAAACGAGCCTGCCGGTGCGCATTGCGGACGAAAGCGTCTGCATAGGCCCGCGCCCCGCCGAAAAAAGTTATCTCAATATCGACGCGCTTCTGGCCGCGGCGAAAGCCTACCGCGCGGATTTGCTGCACCCTGGGGTGGGGTTCCTTTCGGAAAACGCCGCGTTTGCCGAGGCGTGCGCCGACGCGGGCATCCGTTTCGTCGGCCCCGCGCCGGAGACGATGCGCGTGCTTGGCGATAAGGAAGCGGCGCGCAGAACCATGATTGCAAACGGCTTTCCGGTCGTACCGGGTTCGGAAGGCGCCGTCGAGAGCTTGAAGGACGCGCTCCATACGGCGCGCGGCATCGGGTTTCCGCTTATGATCAAGGCGGCCAAAGGCGGCGGGGGCAAGGGCATCCGCATCGTGGAGGACGCGTCCGCGCTCGAACGCGAGTTTCCGCTGGTCAAGCGCGAAGCCGAGCAGGCGTTCGGCGACGGCGGGGTCTATCTCGAAGCGCATCTGCCAAAAGCGCGGCATATCGAGGTGCAGATATTGGCGGACGCGCACGAAAACGTGCTGCACCTGGGTACGCGCGAATGCACGCTGCAGAGAAAGAACCAAAAGCTGATCGAGGAGGCGCCGGCGGCGAACGTACCCGCCGAAACGCTCCGCGCCATCGAACAGACGGCGGTGGACATCGCGCGGACGGTCGGTTATCAAAACGCCGGTACGGTGGAGTTTTTATTGACGAAGGACGGAAGTTTTTTCTTTTTGGAGATGAACGCGCGCATTCAGGTGGAGCACCCGGTCACGGAAAGCATATTCGGGCTCGATCTGGTCAAGGCGCAGCTCCAGGTTGCGATGGGGCACCATATCCGCGTATCGCAGGAAAGCCTGATCCCGCGCGGGCATGCGATCGAGTGCCGCATCAACGCCGAATGCCCGGCGGAGGATTTCCGCCCGTCGCCCGGCGTGATCAAGAGCATGCAGCTGCCCGGCGGCAACGGCATCCGTATCGACAGCGGCTATGCGGCCGGGGACGAAATTTCGCCCTATTACGACTCCATGGTGCTCAAACTCATCGCGTACGGGGACGACCGCGAGGAGGCGATCCGCCTTTCCGGCGCGGCGCTGAGCGAACTGGCCATCGAAGGCATCGAACACAACGCCGTGCTCGCGCGCGCTATGCTGAACGACCCGGACTTCCGCGCGGGAAAAGCGCATACGAAGTGGATTGAGCAGTCGTTTTTGCCGCGCTATCTGAGGGGGCGCGTATGAATCTGTTTAACGAACAAATCGAATCGAATCTGTCAGCCGAAGGCGAGAATACCTCCGGCGCTCTGGATATGCTTCGATGCGCGCGCTGCGGACGCGACCTCGTCGCGGACGTCGTGCTCGCGGGGGACGCGGCATGCCCGTATTGCGGCAACCTGTTCCGACAGCCCGCGTACCGCCGCATCGAGGCGATCGCGGACAGCGGCAGCTTCATCGAAATCGAGCGCGAAACGGAGACGGGCGACCCGTTGTCTTTTCCCGGCTACCGCACCAAGCTCGAAAAAGAGCGCGTAAAGTCCAAGATGCAGGAGGGCATCGTCATCGGCAAGGCCACCATCAAGGGGCTGCGTACGGCTCTGGCGGTCATGGACAGCTATTTCATGATGGGCAGCATGGGCACCGTAGTGGGCGAGAAGATCGTCATCCTCGCGGAGTTCGCGCTGGTCAACCGATTGCCGCTCGTGATCTTCTGCGCCTCCGGCGGCGCGCGCATGCAGGAGGGCGTGCTCTCGCTCATGCAGATGTCCAGAACGACCATTGCGCTCGCGCGGCACAGCGCGGCGGGGTTATTGCATATCAACGTTTTGACGCACCCGACCACGGGCGGCGTTACCGCGAGCTTTGCCATGCAGGGCGACATCACGCTCGCCGAACCGGGCGCGCTGGTCGGCTTTGCCGGACCGCGCGTCATCGAGCAGACGGTGCGCGACAAACTGCCGGAAGGGTTCCAGACGGCGGAGTATCTAAACGAACACGGACTGATCGACCGCATCGTGGAGCGCAGGGATATGCGCGAAACGCTCGCGTCGCTTCTCGCGCTGCACAACACCGAACGCGGCCACGCGCCCGGCAGGGAGGTGCGCGCATGAAACAGACGCAGTCGAACGCCAAACCGGGAAAACTGCCCGCCGGAGCGGAACCCGCCTGGGAACGCGTCATGAACGCGCGTAAGGAGGACCGGCCGCAGTCGCGCGATTATATTGAAAAGCTTTTCCACGGCGTGTTCGAGATGCACGGCGACCAGTGCATGGGCGACGACGAAGCCATCGTCACCGCCGTTGCCTGGTTTGAAACGTATCCCGTCACCATCATCGGCCAGCAGAAAGGCCACACGCT
Organism: Christensenellaceae bacterium; assembly: GCA_963675855.1. Taxonomy (GTDB): domain Bacteria; phylum Bacillota; class Clostridia; order Christensenellales; family CAG-138; genus UBA7703. The sequence goes on along the minus strand of OY776633.1, from coordinate 9,437 downwards.
CGAGGAACGCATGCGCTGCAACTTCGGCATGCCCTCGCCGGAAGGGTACCGCAAATCCATGCGCGCGCTCAAGCAGGCCGAAAAATTCAACCGCCCCGTGATCTGCCTCGTGGATACGCCGGGCGCGTTCTGCGGCGTGGAGGCGGAAGCAAAAGGGCAGGGCCGCGTGATTGCAGAGCACCTTCGGGCGATGGCGATGGTGAAGACGCCGACCATCTCGATCATCATCGGCGAAGGCGGCAGCGGCGGCGCGCTCGCGCTCTCGCTGGCCGACCGGCTCATCATGCTCGAAAACAGCTATTTTTCGGTGATTTCGCCGGAAGGCGCGGCGTCGATCCTGTTCAAGGACAGTTCGCTGGCTTCCGAGGCGGCAAAGAATCTGAAACTGACGGCGGGAGATCTCAAGCGCTTCGGCATCGTGGACGGAATCATCCGCGAGCCGCAGGGTTACTCCCGGTTTCATATGGACGAGAGCGCAGAGGCGGTGAAAAAAGCCATCCGCGGCGCGCTCAAGCGGCTGACGCAGATGCCGCCGGAACGGCTGGTGGAACAGCGCCAGCAAAAATACCTGAATATGAGGTGGAACGGATGATGGCGCCGATAGAGATTGCGGGCGTGGCGAAATGCGTGCCCGAAAAGGTGGTTACAAACTTCGAACTGGAGTCGATCGTGGAAACGAGCGACGCGTGGATCAGCAAACGCACCGGGATTCGTTCGCGGCACGTCGCGGTGGACGAAACGGCGAAAAGCATCGCGACGCAGGCTTCGAAAGAAGCGCTCGAAATGTCCGGCATCGCGCCGGAGGAGGTCGGCGTGATCGTCGCCTGCACGATCACGGCGGAAGACCTGACCCCGTCTCTGGCGGGACAGATACAAAAGGCGCTTGATATCCCCAACTGTGCGGCGATGGACGTCTCCGCGGGCTGCACGGGGTTTGTGTACGCGCTCGTAACGGCGGCCTCGCTGATGGAGACGCTGCATAAGGACGTGGCGCTCGTGGTCGCCAGCGAGATCATGACGAAATACTGCGACTGGACGGAGCGCTCCACCTGCGTGCTCTTTGGAGACGGGGCGGGCGCGCTGGTGCTCAAACGCAGCGAGATACCGCACCTGCTGCATCCGGTTCTGGATGCGATACCGGACACCGACGACGTGATCGTGGTAAAAAAAGAGGCGCGCGACACGCCGTTTACCGGGCCTGTGGAAGTGCAGCGGGAATCCATCCGCATGAAGGGCGCGGAAGTATTCACGTATGCCGTCGACGTAATGGAAAACACGCTCAAACAGCTTGACGAACACTGCACGGACAAACCGATCGATAAAATCATTCCGCATCAGGCGAACGAGAAGATTATCGATTTTGTGATACGCACGATGAAATTCGAACGGGAACAGTTTTTCGTCGATATTGCTACCTATGCCAATACATCATCCGCCACGATTCCGATCGCCCTGTGCGATGCATGGGAATCCGGCTGGCTCAACGCGGGAGACCGTGTGGCGATCGTCGGATTCGGCTCGGGGCTGACCAGCGGCGGAGCGGTGATCGATTGGACGATACCAAACAAAAAGGAGAACTGATTATGCAGGAAATTATTATCAACAGCCTCGTTACCCAGCTCGACCTCGACCGCGACAGCATCACGATGGACAGCCGCTTCGTAGAGGACTTTTCGATGGACTCCCTCGATATGGTCGAGATGCTCATCAACCTCGAAAAAGAGACCGGCATCAAGGTACCCGTCGAGGAAGTCGGCGACATCCACACCGTCGGCGAACTGATCAAGCACCTGGAAGGCAAACAGCAATGAAGTACCCCGGCACGATCTGCGCGTTGACGGGGACGGAGTATCCGCTGATTCAGGGCGGCATGGCCTGGGTTTCGGACGCAAGCCTCGCCGCAGCCGTTTCGGCGGCGGGCGGTCTCGGCGTCATCGCCGCGGGCAACGCGCCGCCCGACTGGGTGGAAAAGCAGATCAAGGACGTACGGGCCAAAACGGACAAACCCTTTGGTTTGAACGTTATGCTCCTCAGCCCGTTTGTCAGCCAGATCGCCGATCTCGTGTACGACATGAAGGTGCCGGTGGTCATCACCGGCGCGGGCAATCCGGACGCGTACGTCAAGCGCTGGAAAGAGGCGGGCTGCGTGGTCGCGCCCGTCGTGGCCAGCCGTGCGCTGGCGATGCTCATGGAGCGCATGGGCGCGGATTTCGTGATCGCGGAGGGCAGCGAGGCGGGCGGACACATCGGCGAGCTCACCTCTATGGTGCTCTGGCCGGATATCGCGCGCAGCGTGAATATCCCCGTCGTGGCGGCGGGCGGCATCTTCGATGCTGGCGGCGTCGCGGCCGCGTTCTGCCTTGGCGCCGTAGGTGTGCAGGTCGGCACGCGGTTCATCCTCGCCGAGGAATGCACCGCGCACGAGGAGTACAAACAGCGCGTGATTCGCGCAAAGGACATCGACAGCAAGGTCACCGGCCGCATCACGGGCCATCCCGTTCGCCTGCTTAGAAGCCCGCTCCAGCGGGAGATGGCGGGTGTGGAGTACGGACCGGACGGCGCCGAAGCGGTGGAAAAGCTCGGCGAAGGTTCGCTCATGCGCGCGGTGCTGCACGGCGATAAGGCAACCGGCTCGTTTATGGCGGGGCAATGCGCCTGCATGGTGAATTGCGTTCAGCCCGCCGCCGAAATCGTGCAAGAGCTCTTCGACCCGGCGCAGATCGGGCAAACGCTGCAGACGGCGCGGTCTCTTCTGGAGGGAAACGGATGAAAACGGCCTTTTTATTCCCGGGACAGGGGTCCCAGTCGCCCGGCATGGGCGCGGACTTATATATCTCCAACAGCCGTTACCGCGAAACGTTTGAGTGCTGCGAGGCGGAGACGGGACTTGACCTCAAGAGCGCCTGCTTCAAAGGCGAGGGCATGGACGGCAGCGACGTGATTCAGGCCGCGATCTATACGCACTCCGTATCGACGCTGCGCGCGCTGGAAGCGGAGGGTGTCAAGGCGGACGTGCTCGCCGGGCTTTCGCTCGGTGAATACGCCGCGCTGACGGCAGCCGGCGTAATCGAGGACGCGCAGGGCGCGCGCCTGGTGAAAACGCGCGGCGCGTTGATGGACGGCGCGGTACCGCCCGGCACGGGCGGCATGCTCTCCGTCGTCGGGCTGACCATGGAGCAGGTGGAATCGGCGGTCAAACCGTTTTGCAACGTATACGTCTCCAACCACCTCGGCGAGACCCAGCTTGTGCTCGGCGGTTTGCTGGACGAATTAAACGCGGCAAAACCTATTTTGGACGGCGCCGGCGCGCGCATGACGACGATGCTCGCGATGAAAGGCCCCTCGCATTGTCCTTTGCTCGACGAGGCGGCGGGACGCTTTGCCGCGGCGCTGGAGAACGAACCTCTGGCAAACCCGCAGACCACGGTTTACAGCAACGCGCTCGGCGCGCCGTATCCGGAAAGCGCGGACGTAAGAGCGCTTCTCTGTGCGCAGATGAACGGCCGCGTGCGCTGGCACGGCTGTGTCGAAGACATGCTCTCAACGGGCGTGACCCATTTTGTCGAGGTTGGCCCCGGCGGCGTGCTGACAAAGATGCTCAAGCGCCGCGCGGGCAAAGACGTTACGCTCTACAGCGTAAAAGACGAATCCTCGTTCAACGCGTTTATCGGCGCGTACCGGGAGGAAACGGTATGAGCAAGGTCGCTCTGGTGACCGGCGGTTCCGGCGGCATCGGCCGCGCGGTGTGCCTCCGGCTGGCAAGGGACGGCTACGACGTGGCCGTGCATTACAACAGCAACGCCGAAAAGGCGGAGGAAGCCTGCCGCGAGATCGCTGCTTTGGGCCGCCGCGCGGTTGCGCTCGGCGCGGATCTGAGCGACCCGGACGCGTGCGCCGCGATGGTAACATCCTGCGTGGAGCAGCTCGGCGGACTGGACGCGCTGATCAACAACGCGGGCGTCACCGCGGACGCGCTATTGATGCGCATGACCAACGAGCAGTACCGCAAGGTGATCTCCGCCAATCTCGACGCGTGCTTTTTCTGCACGCGCGAGGCGGTGAACCACATGGCGCACCAAAAAAGCGGAACAATCGTCAACATCACCTCCGTCGTAGGACTGACCGGAAACGCCGGGCAGTGCAACTACGCCGCGTCCAAAGCGGGCATCGTAGGCCTGACCAAATCCGCGGCGAAGGAAGTGGCGCGTTGGGGCATCTGCGTCAACGCAGTCGCGCCGGGCTTTATCGAGACCGCCATGACGGCACAAATGAACGACCTCGCGCGCGACGCGCTGAAAAAAACCATTCCGATGCGCCGTATCGGCCGTCCGGAAGACGTGGCGGCCATGACCGCGTTCCTCTGCTCGGAGGACGCGGGGTATGTGACCGGCCAGGTGCTGATCGTGGACGGCGGCATGGCGATGTAGCCCTCGAATCGAGTAAGGAGGACAGGCATGAACGTATATATCACCGGCATCGGCGCGGTGTCGCCGCTTGGCATGACCGCGCGGGAGAGCTTTGCCGCCGCGGCAAAAGGCGTGTGCGGCATCTCCGCGCCGGAACAGTTTTCCGCGGAGGTGACCCAGATCTTCGCCGCGGGACAGATTAAAGATTTTTCATCCGAACCGTATGTGAACAAGCGCGAGGCAAAGCGTATGGCGCGCTTTACGCAGATGGCGATCGTCGCCGCAGCGCAGGCCTGGGAAGAGAGCGGCCTGCAGGAAGTGGAGTTTGATCATGATCGTGTCGGCGTAGTGCTCGGCAGCGGCATGGGCGGGCTGGACGTCATCTGCGAACAATACAGCGAACTGGTCGACAACGGGCCAAGGAGCGTTTCGTCATTGTTTATTCCCAAGTCGATCATCAACACGACGGCGGGGTTGATCGCCATCCGCTTCGGATTAAACGGCGCATGCTACTCCGTTGTGACAGCCTGCGCGTCCGGCGCGGACGCCATCGGGCAGGCATATTACGCCGTGCGCGAAGGCCGCGCGGACGCGATGCTGGTCGGCGGCGCGGAGTCGGTGCTCAACGAGCTGGCCGTGCAGGGGTTTCACCAGATGGGCGCGCTGACCGAGTGCGAGGACCTATCACGCGCGAGCATCCCATTTGACAAAGACCGTCAGGGGTTCGTCATCGGCGAGGGCGCGGCGTTCATGCTGCTCGAAAGCGAAGAAAGCGTTAAAAAACGCGGCGCGAAACCGCTCGGCATGCTCGCCGGCTACGCGCAGACCTGCGACGCGCACCACATCACCGCGCCGCAGCCGGAAGGCAAACAGGTTGTCCGCGCCATGCGGGAAGCCATGCGCACCGCGGGCATCGAAAAGGAGCAGGTCGGCTATATCAACGCGCACGGAACGAGCACGCCGCTCAACGACGTAAGCGAAAGCACGGCCATCGAGACGTGCTTCGGCGAATATGCAAAAAAACTCAAGGTCAGTTCGACCAAGTCCATGACCGGGCATATGCTCGGGGCCGCGGGCGCGTTTGAGGCGGTCATTTCGCTGCTCGCGCTCAACGAGGGCATAGCGCCCCCGACCATCGGCCTAAACGAAGAGGACGAAACGTGCCACCTGAATTATGTCAAGGGAAAGGCGCAGAAACTGGAGAGCGAATACGCGCTGTCGAACTCGCTCGGGTTTGGCGGGCATAACAGCTGCCTTGTGCTCAAGCGAGGCGGGAGGTAAAGGTACTTTGGAAAGCATCGGAATCGAACAGATCAAGGAGATTTTACCGCACCGCGAGCCGTTTTTGATGGTCGACCGCGTGGACGAGCTGGAGCCCGGCGTATCCGCAAAGGGCGTGAAAGCCGTATCCGGCAACGAGTGGTTTTTCATGGGGCATTTCGACCAGAAGAAGGTCATGCCCGGTGTGCTGATTTTAGAGGCGCTCGCGCAGATGGGCGGCATCGCGGTGCTGACGCTGGGCGAGATGCGCGGCAAGCTCGCGTTCCTCGGCAGGCTGAACAACGCGCGCTTCCACGCGCCCGTCGTTCCCGGCGACATGCTGGAGCTCGACGCGCGTATCCACGATCTGCACGGGCCAATCGGCAAGGGAGAGGGCGTCGCGAGCGTGCGCGGCAAAAAAGTCGCCAGCTGCGAATTCGTGTTTGCGATCAAAGACCCTGACTGACGAAACCTTTTTTACACAGAGAACCCCGGACAATTTTGTCCGGGGTTTGTTTAACAACGCAAGTTTACAGAAGTTCACGGTAATACAACCCGCCGGTATGCGACGCGTCCGTCTTCACTCCGCGTTGATACCGCCGGATTACGTCCCCCGCTTCATCCGCGCTTTCGCGCGTGAAATAGAGAAGTTGGAAATCCAGTCCGTTCAGATTCCGCCCCGCGAGGTCAAGCGGCACGCTGTTGAGCAGCGTCGCCGCGCGCATCTGCTGGCATTCGACAGGGAATTTGATCCCTTTGCGGTCGGTCAATGACTCTTTTCCGCCGCACGCTTCGCAGCCTGTGAACGCGCGGACGGGGCAGTTGCGCAGGTGCATGAGCGGAAGATAGCCGTAGGACACGATTCCGCGCGGAACGCCGCCGCCGAGCGACTTGATTTTCGCCATCGCCAGCTCAAACGAAACGGTGACGCTTTTCAGCCCCGCTTCTTTGTAAAACAGCAGCGACTGCGTGTTTGTGACGTTGAGCGCAAATCCGCCGTGCAAGGAGAGGCCGAGCCGCCTGCCGAGTGCTATGGCGTAGATGTTGCTTGCATAGATTGATCCAAGCCCGGCCGATTTTAATGCGGCAAGGCGCGCGCCGAGCGCGGGTTCGTTTTCGGGAAAGAGCAGCGTCGGCAGCTCGGCGGTCAGCCGCTCTTCGTAGCGAGCGATTGTTTCGCCGCTGATTTGATCGATCGGCAGGATGATCCGTCCGAACGCGTCCGGTTTCGTGATCTGAGATGCTTGGTAAAACCGCGCCCAGAGGGCGGGCTGTTCGCGCGCGGAGCGGTAGCGAACGGGTGCGGCGGTTTCATACGGCTGCCGCGCATGCGGAACAATACGCCCCCTGACGGCGAGCAGTTCATCCAGCGCCTGCCGCCGCAGCGCGTTGAGCGCGGCGGCGGGCAGGGTCAAGCCTTCCGAGACGTCCGCCTGAAACCCGCGCACAAAAAACGGCGTGCCGCCGGTTTTTTCAAGATTCTTTCGCGCCAGCGTTTCGTTCAACGGGCGGTTGATCGCGGGTTCCGGCGTAACGCCGCGCACGGTGATTTGGTTTGTTCCGTCGCGCGTGGTCAGGGCAGTTTCGTTCGCGCGCATCGTAAACGTGAGGTCGACCGGTACCAGCGGCGTTTCGTTTCGATAGAGCGCGGCAAGCGAGGCGAGTACGCCGCCGGATTCCGCCGCGTCCTCTTTTGTGCGGCGGCCGAACATGGAGACGTCCCGATTGCCGGCCAGGTACCCGTCCGTAAAGCCGCTTCTGGAGAATACCGCGCGCAGTTCTTCCGCGTCATAGGGCTTGCCCTCAAGAGCGAGTTTGCAGGCTCTCGTCGCCGCGGCGACGTATTCCGGGCGCTTCATGCGCCCTTCTATTTTGAAGGAACCGACCCCCGCATCCGCCATTTCACGGATGCGCGGAATCAGCGACATATCCTTGAACGAGAGCGCGTAAGAGTCCTCGCCGCTGGACCAATCGAGGCGGCAGGGCTGCGCGCATAGGCCCCGGTTACCGCTTCTTCCGCCGAGCATGGCGGACAGATAGCACGCGCCGGACACGCTCATGCAGTGCGCGCCGTGGACAAACGCTTCGGTTTTGACGGACACGGCGGAGCAGATCGTTTTCATTTCGGAGAGGGTCAGCTCGCGCGCCAAAACGATGCTGTCGTACCCCGCCTCCTGCAAAAACAGCGCGCCGTCGACATTGTGTACGGCGGTCTGCGTGGAGGCGTAGCGCTTGATCGAAGGATAGCGGTTTTGAAAGAGCTTCAGCACGGCCATGTCCTGAATGATCACGGCGTCCGCGCCGGACGCGGCGATTTGTTCCGCTTCTGTTTCCAGATCTCCGTATTCGTCGTCCGTCACCACCGTGTTGACGGTGACGTACACCTTTACGCTGCGCGCATGGCAGTACGAGACTGCCTGTTTCAGGCCGTCTTCGTCAAAATTGGCGGCGTTCCGGCGCGCGTTGAAGTGCAACCCGCCCATATAGACCGCGTTTGCGCCGCAGCGTACAGCGGCGAGCAGCTGCTCGCCGCCGCCCGCGGGCGCGAGAATCTCACAAGACTCGATTGGAAACGGCATAGACCCTCCGTAAAAATGCTGCACAGGCGCCGTGCTTTTTATGCCGCGATGCGTCGATACGATTGTATAACGATCAGCCTTTTGCGGCAAATATTTCGTGACAAAATACCGGGTGGATTCTAAAAATACTTATCTCCGCGCGTGGAGCAAGATGCAGGAAACATAAACGAATAATGCATAACAATACATAAAAGCAATCAAAAACGGGTAAAAATAGATATAATTACTGATTTATAGAATAAATATAAATTTATTTAGCATAAATATTATTTAGCTTTTCAAGTGCGCGATTATGTGCTATATTACTCGCTAAAAGCACGCGACCCGCGCGCATTCGGCGCGCAAAAGCGGAAACGATCGGAGGGCGGCATGGAGCAGGTTAGGTATCTCACCCTGGAAGACGGGCGGGTGTTCCAGGGGAAACCGTTCGGCGCGAGCGGCCGGGTTACCGGCGAAATCGTGTTTACGACCGCCATGACCGGCTATCTGGAGACGCTGACCGACCCGAGCTATTACGGGCAGATGGTAGTTCAAACGTTCCCGCTGATCGGCAACTACGGGGTGATTCCCGAGGACTTCGAGGGGGCGGCCCCCGCGATGAAAGCATATATCGTGCATTCCTGGTGTCAGGCGCCTTCGAACTTTCGCAGTGAAGAAGACCTTGACGCTTTTTTATTAGCCAAAGGCGTCGTCGGGATTTGGGGTGTGGATACGCGAGAGCTGGTTCGCATCATCCGCGAGCGCGGCGTGATGAACGCTGTCGTTTCGGACAGTCCCGAACTCGATGAAAAACAGATGGCGAGCCTGCGCGCGTACAAAGTAGAGCGCGCGGTGGAAGCGGTCACATGCAGCGGGCAGCATACGCAGCGAGCCGAAATCGGCGTCCGGCGCGTCGCGCTCTGGGACTTCGGCGCCAAGCGCAACATCGCGCGCGAGCTGATGAAATGCGGCTGCGACGTTACGAACGTTCCCGCGACGGCAACGGCAGAGGAAATACTCGCGCTGCGGCCGGACGGCGTGATGCTCTCCAACGGCCCGGGCGACCCCGCCGAGAACACCGGTATCATTCTTGAGCTGAAACGCCTGTGCGAGGCGAGGGTGCCGCTCTTCGGCATCTGCCTCGGGCATCAGCTGCTTGCGCTGGCGCAGGGCGGGCAGACCGTAAAACTCAAATACGGACACCGCGGCGCAA